>OZ244731.1:0-3967032 GCA_965219295.1 Pedobacter sp.
GGGTGCGTAACGCGTATGCAACCTACCCCCGTCAGGGGTATAGCCCGGAGAAATCCGGATTAACACCGCATGACACCACCTTATAGCATTATATTGTGGTCAAACATTTATGGGACGGGACGGGCATGCGTGCCATTAGCTAGTTGGCGGGGTAACGCCCACCAAGGCCGCGATGGCTAGGGGATCTGAGAGGATGGCCCCCCACACTGGTACTGAGACACGGACCAGACTCCTACGGGAGGCAGCAGTAAGGAATATTGGTCAATGGGGCAACCCTGAACCAGCCATGCCGCGTGCAGGAAGAAGGCCCTACGGGTCGTAAACTGCTTTTGCACGGGAACAAACCCCGCCACGCGTGGCGGGCTGAGGGTACCGTGAGAATAAGGATCGGCTAACTCCGTGCCAGCAGCCGCGGTAATACGGAGGATCCGAGCGTTATCCGGATTTATTGGGTTTAAAGGGTGCGTAGGCGGCCCGTTAAGTCAGGGGTGAAAGACGGTGGCTCAACCATCGCAGTGCCCTTGATACTGTCGGGCTTGGATTGGCTAGAGGTGGGCGGAATGAGACAAGTAGCGGTGAAATGCATAGATATGTCTCAGAACACCGATTGCGAAGGCAGCTCACTATGGCCACATCGACGCTGAGGCACGAAAGCGTGGGGATCGAACAGGATTAGATACCCTGGTAGTCCACGCCCTAAACGATGAACACTCGCTGTCGGCGATACACTGTCGGCGGCTAAGCGAAAGCGTTAAGTGTTCCACCTGGGGAGTACGCCCGCAAGGGTGAAACTCAAAGGAATTGACGGGGGCCCGCACAAGCGGAGGAGCATGTGGTTTAATTCGATGATACGCGAGGAACCTTACCCGGGCTTGAAAGTTAGCGAGTCCCGCAGAGACGCGGGAGTCCGCAAGGACGCGAAACTAGGTGCTGCATGGCTGTCGTCAGCTCGTGCCGTGAGGTGTTGGGTTAAGTCCCGCAACGAGCGCAACCCCTGTGTCCAGTTGCCAGCACGTTATGGTGGGGACTCTGGACAGACTGCCTGTGCAAACAGCGAGGAAGGAGGGGACGACGTCAAGTCATCATGGCCCTTACGTCCGGGGCTACACACGTGCTACAATGGGCGGTACAGAGGGCAGCCACACGGCAACGTGGAGCGAATCCCTCAAAGCCGCTCACAGTTCGGATCGGGGCCTGCAACTCGGCCCCGTGAAGTTGGATTCGCTAGTAATCGCGTATCAGCAATGACGCGGTGAATACGTTCCCGGGCCTTGTACACACCGCCCGTCAAGCCATGGAAGTTGGGGGTACCTAAAGTGCGTGACCGCGAGGAGCGCCCTAGGGTAAGACCGATAACTGGGGCTAAGTCGTAACAAGGTAGCCGTACCGGAAGGTGCGGCTGGAATACCTCCTTTCTGGAGCGGTCCCGACCGCCCCGCAGCGCTACGATGATACTCTTATTGAAAAAGATTTGGGGGGTGAGATCCGGGATATGGGACCGGGCGATGAGCTTATTGTCCCACATGGATTGTTTCACGTCACAAGAATAAGGAAACGAGATCCGGACTGAGGTCTGAGGCATCAGATATTGTATTTGACAAGTTGCACACGCACCTTGTCTCACATCTAATGTCTAAAGTCTCACATCTAAACACAGTCCCGTAGCTCAGCCCGGTTAGAGCACTACACTGATAATGTAGGGGTCTCCAGTTCAAATCTGGACGGGACTACTACAAAAGGTGAAGGGTTTAGGGGTTGATGGTTTAGGGCTCAAAGTCTTGATACTTGATACCAGATACTTTATACTCTAAACGGGGGATTAGCTCAGCTGGCTAGAGCGCCTGCCTTGCACGCAGGAGGTCAACGGTTCGACTCCGTTATCCTCCACTTTTTTAAGGTGGAAGGTTAGGGGGAGAGGGGCGAAAGGTGGAAAGAAACCAACAACGAACAACCAACAACCAACAACGAACAACCAACAACCAACAACGCCCGGATGGGCGCGCTACATTGACATAGAGAAGTAACAAGTATAAAGTAACAGGTAAAAAGTATGGAGTATAAAGGCCCATATCCCGATACCTGATACCTGAAAGGGATTGCCGTCGGGGCATATAAAGAGGTTCGAGTCCTTATATTTCGCCACTCCCCCCCGCCACTGGCGGGATATGGAAAGGCCCCCTTGGGGGCCTGGGGACAAAGTTCTTTGACATATTGGAAGAAATTGAAGAAAACGAGGACATACAACAACAGATGGGCCGTTTTTTTGGGTAAGAGGTAAAGGAGCAAAGAGCAAAGACGCGAGTCGTTGATCCTTGTTCATTGATCCTTGTCCAATCTGGCGGTGCATACAAAAAGCATTTCCATGGGCGCAAAAGGCCATGGGGAGAAGAAAGTAAGAAAGAGTGCACGGGGGATGCCTTGGCTCTCGGAGGCGACGAAGGACGCGATAAGCTGCGATAAGCCCCGGGGATCTGCAAATACGAGCCATATCCGGGGGTTTCCGAATGGGGCAACCCCGCATGTCGGAGACATGCGATCCCGCCTTGTGCGGGAGGCGAACCTGCCGAACTGAAACATCTAAGTAAGCAGAGGAAGAGAAAATAACAATGATTTCCCAAGTAGTGGCGAGCGAACGGGAAAGAGCCCAAACCCATTTTGTCACGGCAAGGTGGGGGTTGTAGGGCCACGATACGGTTACAATGTGTGCGAAGTGGAACGGGATGGGAATCCCGGCGGCACAGGGTGATAGCCCCGTACACGCAAGCACCATTGGCCCAGTGGTACCCTGAGTACCGCGAGGTCGGAGACGCCTTGTGGGAATCTGCCGGCACCATCCGGTAAGGCTAAATACTCCCGAGAGACCGATAGTGGACCAGTACCGTGAGGGAAAGGTGAAAAGAACCCCGAACAGGGGAGTGAAATAGAACCTGAAACCGTGCACTTACAAGCGGTCGGAGTCCCCATGGTGGGATGACGGCGTGCCTTTTGCATAATGAGCCTACGAGTTACTCCTCACTGGCAAGGTTAAGTGCCTCAGGCACGGATCCGAAGCGAAAGCGAGTCTGAACAGGGCGCAGAGTCAGTGGGGGTAGACGCGAAACCTTGTGATCTACCCATGGACAGGTTGAAGGTGCGGTAACACGTACTGGAGGACCGAACCGATAAACGTTGAAAAGTTTCCGGATGATCTGTGGGTAGGGGTGAAAGGCCAATCAAACTGGGAAATAGCTCGTACTCCCCGAAATGTTTTTAGGAACAGCGTGGCGATCGAGTCACACAGAGGTAGAGCTACCGATTGGGTGCGGGGGAGTCATATCCTACCAAATCCAGACGAACTCCGAATGCTGTGCGACATGCGCCGCAGTGAGGCCCGGGGTGCTAAGGTCCCGGGCCGAGAGGGAAAGAACCCAGACCATCGGCTAAGGTCCCCAAGTTACGGTTAAGTTGAACTAACGAGGTCCGACTGCACAGACAGCTAGGATGTTGGCTTGGAAGCAGCCATCCATTTAAAGAGTGCGTAACAGCTCACTAGTCGAGCGGTCGGGCATGGATAATAAACGGGCATAAACGGTACACCGAAGCCATGGGATATGCGCTAGGCGCAATATCGGTAGGGGAGCATTCCATGCAGCGGCGAAGGTGCCTGGCAATGGGCATTGGAGCGCATGGAAAAGCAAATGTAGGCATGAGTAACGATAAGCGGTGCGAGAAACACCGCCACCGAAAGGATAAGGTTTCCTGATCAACGCTAATCGGATCAGGGTCAGTCGGGACCTAAGGAGAACCCGAAGGGGACATCCGATGGACAACGGTTCAATATTACCGTACTATTCATAGCTGCGATGTGGGGACGGAGTAGTGGAACTGCCGCGATCTGACGGAATAGATCGTTGAAGGCCGTAGGTATTGGGGGGGCAGGCAAATCCGCCCCCTTAGCCGAACGCCGATAGTACCGTTAGCCCCCGGGCGAGCGGATAGCGCAGGTAATCAGACTCCCGAGAAAAACCGCTAAGCTCCAGGCTATGAATACCCGTACCGCAAACCGACACAGGTATCCGGGAAGAGGATTCTAAGGTGCTCGAGTGAATCATGGCCAAGGAACTCGGCAAAATGGCCCTGTAACTTCGGGAGAAGGGGCGCCCCGCGGTAAGACGCGGGGCCGCAGTGAAAAGGCCCAGGCGACTGTTTAACAAAAACACATGGCTTTGCGAAATCGAGAGATGAGGTATAAGGCCTGACACCTGCCCGGTGCCGGAAGGTTAAGAGGGGATGTCACCAGCAATGGGAAGCATTGAATCGAAGCCCCGGTAAACGGCGGCCGTAACTATAACGGTCCTAAGGTAGCGAAATTCCTTGTCGGGTAAGTTCCGACCTGCACGAATGGTGTAACGATCTGGGCGCTGTCTCGGCCATGAGCTCGGTGAAATTGTGGTCCCGGTGAAGACGCCGGGTACCCGCAACGGGACGGAAAGACCCCATGCACCTTCACTATAGTTTAACATTGATATTGGGCACGGGATGTGTAGGATAGGTGGGAGGCTTCGATCCTGCGTCGCTAGGCGTAGGTTAGCCGCCGTTGAAATACCACCCTTTCCGTGTCCGGTGTCTAATCCCGATTGTTCGGGAGACATTGTTTGATGGGTAGTTTGACTGGGGTGGTCGCCTCCAAAAAGGTAACGGAGGCTTTCAAAGGTAAGCTCAGTACGCTTGGTAACCGTACGCGGAGTGCAATAGCATAAGCTTGCTTGACTGTGGGACATACAGGTCGACCAGGGTCGAAAGACGGATATAGTGATCCGGCGGTTCTGCATGGAAGGGCCGTCGCTCAAAGGATAAAAGGTACGCTGGGGATAACAGGCTGATCTCCCCCAAGAGCTCATATCGACGGGGAGGTTTGGCACCTCGATGTCGGCTCGTCACATCCTGGGGCTGGAGAAGGTCCCAAGGGTTCGGCTGTTCGCCGATTAAAGTGGCACGCGAGCTGGGTTCAGAACGTCGCGAGACAGTTCGGTCCCTATCTGTTGTGGGCGTTGGAACTTTGAGTGGGGCTGACCTTAGTACGAGAGGACCGGGTTGGACCAGCCTCTGGTGAACCTGTTGTACCGCCAGGTGCACCGCAGGGTAGCTACGCTGGGGATAGATAAGCGCTGAAGGCATCTAAGTGCGAAACTAGCCACGAGATGAGAGTTCCATATAGGGCCGTGGGAGACTACCACGTCGATAGGCCGCAGATGCAAGGCCGGCAACGGCACAGTCGAGCGGTACTAATCACCCGAGGCTTTCAAGGGCAACAAGTTGTCGTATGTCACGGTATATTCGGTTTCTTCCGATAAATATGTCATTTAGGGCGAAAGGCAAAAGGCTTGAGGTGTAAGGTAGAATATACCCTATACCCTATAACCCAAAACCCCACACCTTATCTTAAAACATTCAGGTGCCTATATCGGCGGTGTCCACCTCTTCCCATTCCGAACAGAGAAGTTAAGCCCGCCAGAGCCGATGGTACTGCGGTAACACGTGGGAGAGTAGGTCGGTGCCGGATCTTATAAGTCAAGCCCCCGTAGCGACAGCTACGGGGGCTTCTTTGTTTAATCCCGCCCCCGGGACTTTCCCAACGCCCAAAGTGGGTTTTTCTCGTTTCCCGCCACACATGCGGCACGCCCGCGCGATGTCCGCGGGCGCCAAAACCGTACGGCGTCATCCTGCGACCGGTAGGAACCCTGTCGAACGCGCTGGCCTAGCCCATAAACCGCGTTAGCGATTGCAGTGCAGATCCATTTGGCCGGCGGGGGAAGCTTGGCGCGGGGCGGCCAAACGACTGCAACGGAAAGCGCGCCCCGGGAGCGCGGCTTTAAAGTGGCCAGGGGAACGCCAAAAAAATTAAAATTATCAAAAAAAATTTTAGAAGGCTTGAAGCGAGCAGAGTAGATAAGCTAGATTTGCTTCAAAATCAGCAAGTATTTTCTAGCTTGTTTCATCTATAATAGTTAATATTCGATTTAAATCGTCCATGTTATTATAAAAGTTAAATGCAATCCGAATACCGGCGCCTCTTTTTGTAAATGTTACCCTTTCTTTCAAAAGTGTTTGTAACGTATCTAACTTTAAGTTTAGATTAAAGATATATTGTTCTGTCGACGACTTCTTAAATGGGGCAGTTAATATTTTCCTCTTTTCAAATTCAACGGAAGCCCGCTGTCCAAGCTCCACGATTTTTGATTTAATATAATCTTCGCCAATCTCTTTTCGCTCTAAAATAGCTTGTCGTAAGCTGCCAAAGGCTAACGTATCTAAATGCCCTGGCTCAAAAAATGTGGACAATGTTGTTTTTCCTTTTCGAAACGACTCTTTGGCTTTTGGTTTATCTTTAGCTTTTTGATAGATTCTTTTTGCAGCCGAATCCTTTAGCAGTACAAAACCATTTCCATAACCGGCTAACATCCATTTATAGCCACTGGCGCCAATAAAATCTATTCCACTATTCTGAAAATCGAATGTTTCTGTTCCACAATATTGCGTACCATCAACAGCGATAATTAGGTTGGGAAATTGCATTTTTAATAGCTTAAAAAGATTTAGATTTATCCTATAACCATCGATATACTGCACTAGGCTGCACGCAAATACATCAGGGTTATACTCCTCAATTTTTTTAAAAATTTCTGCTTCAAGGTTCGAGTTGATTTCCAAGGTCTCACTTTTAACACCATGAAGATTTACAGCGTAATTTACCGAGGGGTAATCGCCGGCCAACAATAAAAATTTTGAGTTTTGATCCAATCCTCGCAAAAATGTACTAAACCCGAAAGAAAAATTTGGGACTAAGAAACAAAGGTCTCGCGGCGCATTAAAATAATTTGAAATGGTATTTCGTACATCACTTAAAAATGCGGCTTCATTTTCTCTAAAATAGCTGCCTTTATTGAAAAACAATTCATCATGTTTTCTCCGCCACGCCAACGTATCTATCGATATAAGTCCAGAGCTTGCTGTATCCAAATAAATATAATCTGCAAGCACGGGATACTTTTCTTTGAAATTCATACCCAAATATAGAATATTTTGATGTTTAAGCATTTGCTCTATTACATAGTAGATTTTTTTGGAGTTATGCTTTTGAAAAACTCTTATATTAGCATATGCTTAATTACGAAGTTATCATTATCGGATCTGGCCAAGCAGGAAATCCGTTAGCTAAAAAATTTGCTATGGCGGGTAAAAAAACCGCCTTAATCGAGAAAAGCTTTATAGGTGGTACCTGTATTAATTACGGGTGTACCCCAACAAAAACGATGGTGGCATCTGCGAAACTTGTTTACCAAGCAAAGCACGCAGATAAGATGGCTGTTACTATTGGGGAAGTAAAAGTGAAGATGAGTGAAATTATTAATAGAAAAAATTCTATTGTTAAAGTTTTTAGGGAAGGAAGCGAAAAGGGTTTGGAAAAAACAAAGGGCTTGGATTTAATATTTGGCGAAGCGAGCTTTAGTGCAGAAAAACAACTGGATGTAAAATTAAAAAATGGGGAAGTTAAAAAATTGAAAGCTGATCTTATTTTTATAGATACAGGGACGGAAGCAACAGTTCCGCCAATTGAAGGATTGAATAACATAAAATACTTGACTTCTACTACAATTATGGAGTTGGATGAAATACCAAAACACTTGCTTATCATCGGAGGAAATTACATTGGATTAGAGTTTGGCCAAATGTTTAGCAGATTTGGAAGTAAAGTTATTATAGTAGAAAGGAATGCTAGACTTTTGAAAAAAGAAGATGTAGAAATTTCTTCCGCAGTAAGTGAATTTTTAAAGGTTGAGGATATCGAGATATTAACAGATGCCCAGGTGGCTAATTTCTCGCTCAAAAATGAAGGGGAAATCATCGCAACCATTAAAGGCAAGGGAAACCCAAAACAGATTTCTTGTAGCCATGTATTGGTCGCAGTTGGTAGGAAGCCAACAACAGAAGCATTAAAATTACAGAATACAGGTGTTAAACTAGATAAACAAGGTTTTATAATAATAAATTCGAAGCTCCAAACTAAAGTTAAAGGTATATACGCATTGGGAGATGTAAAGGGAGGTCCGGCTTTTACACACATTGCTTATAACGACTTTACGATTGTTTATAAAAATATTTTAGAGGAAAAGAATCTAAGTATAAAAAACAGACAGGTTCCATATTGTATGTTTACCGACCCACAGTTGGGGCGTATAGGCATCACGGAGCAAGAAGCGATACATAAAAGATTAGATTATAAAGTTGCTTTTATAAATATGGATGCCATTGGCAGAGCAATCGAAACAGGAGAAACCAAGGGTTTAATACGTGCCATTGTCGATTCAAAAACTAAAAAGATTTTGGGTGCTTCGGTATTAGCCGCTCAAGGTGGAGAAATTATGTCGATATTGCAGATGGCGATGGCTGGCGGAATTACTTACGATAAATTGAGGTACTTTATCTTTGCACATCCAACTTATGCAGAAGCTTTGAACAATTTATTTGCGCAACTTGATTGATGATTGAATTAAAAGACATTAGCAAGGTTTTTGGAAATAAAACTGCGGTAGATAATATATCGTTCAGAGTTAATGAAGGGGAAACTATGGTGCTGCTGGGAACGAGTGGTTGCGGCAAAACAACTACATTGAAACTAATTAATCGGCTGATCGATCCGAGCGAGGGAACAGTTTTTCTAAAATCAAAAAATATAACGACGCAAAGACCAGAATTTCTGCGAAGAGAAATGGGCTATGTGCTTCAAAACATTGGGCTTTTCCCACATTACACAATAGCAGAGAATATTGCTGTAGTACCAAAATTGCTTGGCTGGACAAACGAAAAAATCAAAATTAGGACAGAAGTTCTTCTAGAAAAATTACACTTACCAATATCTTATCTCGCTTTGTTGCCAAAGCAGTTGAGCGGCGGACAGCAGCAAAGAGTTGGCCTAGCACGTGCTCTGGCCGCAGACCCGCCTATCTTATTGATGGACGAACCGTTTGGTGCATTAGACAATGTCACCAGAGGTAAAATTCATGCAGATTTTTTGGGTCTAGACGAACTTAAAACGAAAACAATTTTAATGGTTACACATGATGTGCAAGAAGCCTTCACGCTCTCCGACAGGATTTGTTTAATGCATGAAGGTAAAGTCATTCAAATCGGTACTCCGAAAGAACTACTTTTTAAGCCTGTAAATAGCTTCGCGAAATCTTTTTTAGATGCACAACGGCTAGCGCTTCAATTTAAAGTAATTACACTTAAAGACTTAATTCCATATTTAAAACAAGATGCTCAAGTTGCGGCTGAACAGGTGCCATCGACCATGTCTGTTTGGGAAGCTATGGAAAAACTGAAGCAGTTGGATGGTAATCACTTATGTATCGCAAACAACTCTTCGCTAATTTTTGATTTTGGAAAGTTGATGATGGCATTTGATCGATATCAAAACCTAGAGGTAAATGACTGATCGTTCGCAGACTTTATGGGAGTTTATGCACCAAGAAAGCGATAAGCTTTTTCATCAAACCTTGCAGCACCTGGGGCTAACCTTCATTTCTCTTTTTTTTGCGATTGCCATCGGACTTCCATTGGGTATTTTGATAGCTAGAAAGAAAAGTCTGGCACCAAGCATTTTGGGTTTTGCAGGCGTTTTGCAAACTGTTCCGAGCATTGCTCTTTTGGGTTTTATGATTCCGCTTTTAGGTATCGGAGTAAAACCGGCCATCGTTGCATTGCTCATTTATGCGCTTCTTCCAATCATTCGAAACACGTATACGGGGATTATCGGCATTGAGCCAACAATTACGGAGGCTGCGAAAGCCATGGGAATGACAAAAAATCAAGTGCTTCTGAAAGTTCAATTGCCACTTGCAATGCCGATAATTATGGCAGGAATTAGAACAGCAACCGTTATCAATGTCGGCGTAGCAACATTGGCATCTTACATTGCCGCTGGCGGATTAGGGGAATTTATTTTCGGTGGTATTTCGCTAAACAATACCAACATGATATTGGCTGGCGCAATTCCGGCTGCATTATTAGCCATTATTCTAGATTTTTTGCTTTCGCTGATACAAAAATTTGATCCCAGAAAATTGAAGTGGTTTTTTTTGATTATTCTCATTGGTTCTGCACTTGTTGCCGCTTTTTATTTTTGGCCATCAACTAAAAGCAATAAGCTTACCGCAGGTTTTACGCCTGAGTTTATGGGAAGACAGGATGGCGATTTGGGATTGAAATTTGTTTACAAACTAAACATCCCGACCACGGTAATAAGTGATGCGGTAATGTACAAAGCTGCCTATAATAAAGAGATAGATGTGATAAGCGGCTACTCAACCGACGGCAGATTAAAGGCATTCGATTTAACAATTTTAGAGGATGATAAAGGCATATTTCCACCTTACTATGCAGCACCATTAGTTAGATCAGACGCTTTAACTAACTTCCCTGAATTAGAAAAAACATTAAATTTATTAGCTGGAAAAATCACCGATCCATCATGACTGATTTGAATTACCGAACAGATTATCTACATCAAACCCCGGAGCGCGTCGCAAAAGATTTTTTGGTTGCGAATAAATTATTTAGAGCGTCTAAAAAAGATAAAAATGGAACAAACGGCACAGTAAGAATTGGATCGAAAATTTTTGGCGAACAGTATATTTTGGCTAGCATGTATGCGATGTTAATTAAGGGTTACACCAATTATGGGGTTGACACAAAAACTGGATTGGGAGGCACCAAAATTTGTTTCGACGCATTAACAAACAATCAGATAGATTTTTACCCAGAATATACAGGTACAGGCTTACTAGTTTTACTGCAACCAGACTCGGCCACAGTTGCTTCGGTAACAAAAAGTGAAGAAACAACCTATCAATACGTAAAGTCTCAGTTCTTGAAAAAATACCATCTGCATTGGCTTAAACCTATTGGTTTTAACAATTCTTATGCTTTAATGATGCGCAAAAAACAATCTGACAAACTAAATGTTAAAACAATTTCTGAACTAAAAAACTATTTGGATAACCATTAATGACCATCATAGAGCGCTTTTTAAAAGTACGAACCAACACCGAAAATATTTGCGCGCCTTTGCAAATAGAAGATTATGTGGTACAGCCCATTGTAGATGTTTCTCCCCCGAAATGGCATTTAGGGCATACGACGTGGTTCTTCGAAACCTTCATTCTTAAAGCGTTCTCCAAAGATTATAGGGTTTATGATGAAGATTACAACTACGTTTTTAACAGCTATTACGAAACTATCGGAGCGCGGGTTATCCGTACGGATCGAGGGAATTTAAGTAGGCCAAGCGTTCAAGATGTTTACAAATACCGCAAGTATATAGATGATCACATGCTTGCTTTTTTAAAAACAGCAGATCTTTCGGCCATTGAAGAATTAATGATCTTGGGTTTGAATCATGAAGAGCAACATCAAGAATTGTTGCTTACGGATATTAAGTATATTTTGGGTAATAATCCTTTATTCCCTTTATATGGCGATAGAGGTATTGGCAAAAAAAACCCTACAAAAGCAAAAGATTTTATCGCCATCAAGGAGGGTGTATACGGCATTGGGTTTAATGACGAGGGGTTTTGTTTTGACAATGAATTAAACCGACACAAAGTTTTTTTAAATGCGTTTTCTATAAGTCCTGTTCTGGTTACCAATGCCGAGTATTTGGAATTTATAAACGCTCGCGGTTATCAAGATTTTAGTTATTGGCATGCCGATGGATGGGAATGGGTAACTACTAAAAATGCTTTTGCACCAATGTACTGGCATAAAATTGACGGGCAATGGTTCAATTATACTTATTCTGGTTTAGAGCCATTAAATCTTGAAGACGAACTTTGCCACGTGAATTATTACGAAGCTTATGCATTTGCAAGTTGGAAAGAAATGAGGTTGCCAACTGAATTTGAATGGGAAATTGCTGCACCGCAATTTAATTGGGGCAGTCGCTGGGAATGGACAGAAAGTGCTTACCTACCTTACCCGGGATTTAACAAAGCACCTGGTGCCATTGGCGAGTATAACGGCAAATTTATGGTCAATCAAAAAGTATTGCGTGGCGCATCAGAGGTAACTTCAGAAAATCATAGTAGAATTACTTATAGAAACTTTTTTCAGCCAAATTTACAGTGGCAGTTTACAGGGATACGTTTAGCCAAATAATCATCAATACTACACATGGATACTCTTACCGAAACAAAGGAAGTCGCCCTTATAAATAAACAGTTTTTTGCCGATGTGGTGAAGGGTTTACAATCCTTTCCAAAAACGCTCCAATCAAAGTATTTTTATGACAAGAATGGCGATAAGCTTTTTCAGCAGATTATGGCATCGCCAGAGTATTATCTTACCGATTGTGAAATGGAAATTCTGGCTGAACAGTCGGGAGGAATTGCAACAATTCTTAAACAAAAAAAAGTACCCTTTGATTTAATTGAACTTGGCGCCGGCGACGCAACAAAATCTATACATTTATTAAGGAAATTGGTAAATGATTTGGCAGATTTCCATTACTTACCAATAGACATTTCTACCAATGTTATCGATCATCTGGAAAATTATTTGCCAGACCAAATTCCCGAATTAAATATTAAGGGATTTATTGGAGATTATTTTGAGATGTTAGAAAAAGCGGTGGATTTTAGCGAACGTAGAAAAGTAGTTCTATTTATGGGCGCAAATATTGGTAATATGATGCCAAACGAAGCGAAAATGTTTTGTGACAAATTAAAAAGTTATCTCCGCAAAGACGATATTTTAATTATTGGTTTCGATTTAAAAAAGAATCCAAATAAAATACTTGCAGCCTATAAAGATGCGGCCGGCATTACAAAACGCTTTAACTTAAATCTTTTAAAAAGGATAAATGCAGAGTTATCCGCAGATTTTATTTTAGAAAATTTTGAGCATTACGCGACATACGATCCGAAATCTGGCGCGTGCAAAAGCTATCTCATCAGTTTAAAAGAGCAGATGGTTAAAATTGGAAAGACCATCATCCATTTCGAAAAAGATGAGTTTATTGATATGGAAATTTCTCAAAAATACTCAGAAAAAGAGATTACTGAATTGATGGTTAAATCGGGCTACAAACCTCTTAAAAACTTCTACGATTCGAGGCACTATTTTGTAGATTCTGTGTGGTCTGTAGAATAACAGAAAAACATAGCGATGCAGCAGAAAGAATATGATGTTATCGTAATCGGTTGCGGATCTGGTGGTTTAACCATTGGTTTAGGTATGCGAGCAATCGGCTTCAAAGTGCTAATGATTGCTAAGAATGAAGAAGATATTGGTGGCGAATGTTTAAATGATGGATGCATTCCTAGCAAAGCAATTATACACGTCGCGGAAATCCTTTATCAAGCAAAGCAGGCCGAAAAATTTGGGTTTACGATAAATGGCGAGACAGACATCAAGGCCGTTTTAGATTATATTCGCAATGCACAAAAAACAATCAAATCGCACGAAAACAGCAGTTGGCTAAGAAAACAAGGTGTAGATGTTGTATTGGGTCAGGCTTCTTTTCGAACTTCTAACAGTATCAATTTAAATGGCGAAATTGTAAGGGGAAAAAAAATTGTTTTAGCCACGGGTTCATCGCCTGTAAAACTTAAAGTTTCTGGGATAGAAAAGGCCGCCTATTACGATAACCAAAATATTTTCAACATAGACAAAATCCCAAAAAAACTTCTTATAGTTGGGTCAGGTCCTATCGGGATAGAAATTGGACAAACCATGGCTCGTCTTGGTAGCAAGGTAATTGTGGTTTCTAAAAGCAAGCAAATTTTGCCACATGAAGAAACTAAAATAGCATCCATCTTACAAAAGCAATTAGAAGAAGAAGGACTTAAATTTTACTTTGAAGCCCAATTAGAAAAAATATTGTCAGCAGAAGAGGCGAATGTAAGATTAAGCAACGACGATTTTCTTACTCTTCCTTACGATGCCATATTTGTTGCAATTGGGCGCGAGCTGCATTTAAGTCATTTAAAGCTAGAAAATGCAGGAATAAAAGTTGAAGACAATAAAATTGTTGTTGACAAATATCTAGGAACAACGGCAAAAAAAGTTTACGTGTGTGGCGATGTTGCTGGCGATTTGTATTTTTCGCACGCTGCTGAGTTTCATGCAAGAATTTTGATCAATAATTTTTTATCGCCTTTAAAAAAGAGGCTCGATAATAAAAATTTCTCTTGGGTAACGTTTACCAAACCAGAGGTGGCTACATTCGGGTATTCCAAAAAGCAGCTGAAAGAAAAATCTATAGGTTTCGAAACTATCGAGCAAGGTTTTATGGAAGATGATCGCGCAGTTACCGATCAGTACACGTATAGCAAACTGCTGCTGCATCTTTCTAAAAAGAACTTATTCGGCAAGCAAAAGATTTTAGGCGGCAGCATGGTTGCGCCAAATGCAGGAGAACTTATCCAAGAACTAATCTTGGCAAATGCCCAAGGTTTGTCAATAAACAGCTTATTTAGTAAAATCTATCCCTACCCAACCGCATCAAGAATCAATCAAACTGCAATTATAAACCATAGAAACAAGAGCCTAAGCAACAACATCAAAAAAGCACTCCAAGTTGCGTTTAAATTTTTTGGATAACGATAGGGGCTAAATTAGCGTGTGTTTTCTTAAAGAAAGCATCTAGGTTTTTAAAAAGGGCATAATTAAAAGTTCCTTGACGTTAAAGTCGATTGTGTTGGTAAAAGATGGTGCACCAATCGTTGTGTTTTCTTGTTTCGAAGTGAAGTCGCTCGTTCCGAAAATTCTATCCCAAAAAGAAAAAATAACAGCGTAATTGCTATCCGTATGTATTTGCATATTAGAATGATGGATGCCGTGCATCCGCGGCGTTACTAGAATTAGGTCAAGCACTTTCTCTATTCTTGGGTTTATGTTAAGGTTGCTGTGATGAAATTGTGTTTCCGCCTCGAAAATAATTTCGTAGACGAGCACATTTAAAGGACTAGCGCCAGATAGCCATACAAAAAAGCCTCTAAAGATTACCGAGCCAATTATTTCGCCAAAATGGAAGCGAATAGCAGTACTCAAATCTAAATCTAAATCGGTATGATGCACTACATGAAAGCGCCAAAGGAGCGGAATTTTATGATTTAGTTTGTGCCATAAGTAAGTCGAGTAGTCCAACAACAGGAAAGAAAGAAGTGGCCATAATATGCTTTTGCTTTTTTCAGGATTTAATTTAAATCTTCGCTTTTGATTAAAACGAGCTACAGCTACCATGGCTGGAATAAACATTAATCTAGCAAAAATAAACGACGGCGTAGCCACAAGTGCGTTTGTGATTAATCGTTCTGTTGGTTCTAGTTTTCTTTTTCTTAAAGGCCTTTTCCGTTCTGCAATGAACAATGCAACAAACACAGCTAACAAAAGTGGCGCGCCTTTAAAATCGAAAACTTTCTTGATGATGTTCATCTTGTCGAGTGTTATACTTTATCTTGCTTTAGCAGCTTTCTGTAAGTTTTTACCAGACTGTGCTGGGAGTAACCTAGCTTATACATAAAGAAAATTAAGAAAAAAACTCCTTGGGTTTTAAAAACCCCGTTTCCCAAATATTTTCTCGAAGAGGTAATTACGGCTTTCTGAATAAGTTTAAACTTTACAAGTTTTTTTAATTTTTTAATTAAGTGTTGATCTTCCATCACAATATGACTTTCAGAAAAACCGCCTACTTTTGAAAAGGCTTTTTTTGTAACGAACAAACTTTGGTCGCCGAATCTAACCGCATCAACGTCAAATCTTGTAAACCAAGCGTTAGCTTTTAAAAACCAATGATCGTAATCGAACGCCAGGCAAAAACTGCCGGCATCAAAACCCTGACTCAAGGCAGTTAAGATATCGTCTACAAAATGAATAGGTGGTAGCGTGTCGGCATGAATAAAATAAAGGATGTTTTGGGTTGCATTCAATGCGGCAAAATTCATTTGGGCTGCCCTGCCTTTTTGTGGGCAAACCAACACTTTTGCGCCGACTTTTTGGGCAAGAATGCACGTTTTGTCTGTGCTACCTCCATCTGCGACAATTTTCTCTTCAATTTTATGGTTTGTATTTAGCGCTAGTAATCGCTCAATTGTTTTTGCGATAAAATCTTCCTCGTTAAAAGTCGGAATTATAACACTAATCATTCTGAATAGTAACCAATGTTGATGGCACAGCCTTTACAAGAAAATCTACAAATTATTTGTTTCAAGAACAGTTTGGCCAGTAGGCTTAATGATATTGGAATCGTTTTCTGCGGTGATAAAAATTTTGCTTGGATTAAACGGCGTGCTTGTAGAGAAACTACTTTTTAGTGTACTGGAGAAAAGTCCGCTAGAGGTTTTCAACTGACCAATATTTTTTACACCGTTGTCTTTGGTCTCCATCCAAACTACATAAAGGTCTTTAGAAGGCTGAAGTCTAGTGGGTTCAGTTAAGCGCATAATCTCGATTTCTATTTTCTTATTCCCGTTATCATCTTTCGTTACTTTTGCATAACCTTCTGCAGCAGGCACCACCCTCGATGTGTTAAACATTACTTTGTTAGAGCAGCTGGATAAAGCTATGCCTGCAAAAAGCAGCATAGCCGCCAAAATTTTAGTTTTTAAATTCACCTTTAAATATTTCATTTTGATGTGTTTTGGAATATTGTAATTGCTAAAAAAGTTGTTTTTTATAGACAAAAAAAGTTGATTGTGAGAGAAACCAGATATTTGCCAACAAAATTGATTGCTATCTAAACAGCAAAATCGCTCAGATGTTTCGGCTAATGTTATAGAATCCAACTTATTCTACGCGTACTTTACCAGTTGTACTTCCTATGCCGCCCTGCAAATCTGCGCCTTGTATTATCACGGTGTAGGTTGTCTTTTTTTGGCCGGCATAAAACTTTACTTTTGCATTTCCATGTTCGTCTGTTACAATATCTGGTTTCCAATAAACGGTAGATCTTAAGTCTTGGTTTTTAGCTGTTTCTTTGGTAGTATATTTCGATACATAAAATTCTTTTGGGTAAGTGGTGTTTACCGGGCGGTAATAAATCCTATTTAAATTATCTTCTCCCCTACTTACATTAAACATTGCTGTAATATCAATCTCACCTAAGTCTTCGCTTGGTATTCTTCCATGTCGCCAACCCAAGTAATCATCGTTATCTGAGTCATAAACGTAAGGCTGATTAGTATTCGCCTCCGCGCGCTGAAGACCTTCGGCCGGTTTAAAAATTCCAGCAGCAGCACCCATTTCGAGCGCAGTATATTTGCGACTGTATAAAACTTCGATACCTAGGGTTGATGTAACGTTAAAGTTTTTTAGAGCTGCAATCACCTCTTCGATGGTAGGGCTGAGTTTTTTAGAATAGATCGGCAGATGTCCCCCATTAATGAGCAAATTCATTGTATATCGTCCATACACAGCTGTGACAAACGAATTTTTCATCGCGATCCTAAACCCCGGCAGTTGAGTTCTCAAAAAATCGTACAGGTTGGTAGTTCCAGAAGCTTTAATGTCTTTTGAATCAAAAGTTAAATCTGCCCCTTTAGTATTAAAAGAACCGGGAATAATTTTTTTTCCTTTTATGGCCACTTCTTTTAATGTTTGTCCGGTTTTAAAAGCAAAGTCTACTAACCCTGTTACGCTGTTTGCCAACCTAATTTGGGTTAAGCTATCTGTATCTAAATACCAAGGTTTTTTTGGCGGAGCGTAGAAGCTAATTGCTGGCGGATCAAATCTTTTAACCGTAGTTTCACCATACGCAAAAACATCACCTTTTTTTGTTTGCCTCATAATTAAAAAGGATGCGGTATCTAACAATGGTAAACTATCCACGCTATAAATGCCATTTTTATCCGTTGTAACTTGTTTAAAAAATGCCGGCTTTTCAGATGAAACTAAAATTTGTGCACCCTCGACAGGCTTTTTTGCAGTGTTTGTAACCTGTCCTGTAATCATAATACCTTGTTCTGCCTCAAATGTAATCGGTTGCGGATGGAAGATGTTTTTCCAATCTGACCCGATCCAACCCTGCGTAAGCAACAAGTTATCTAGTGCTTCTAAACTTTGTGCAGCATCGTTTAAATAAAAAAAGGGCTGCTCAATGAAACCTTTGATATCTGAAGCAAACAACAGCGAAGTTGAAATGCTGTTGTTTGCCAAACTGTCTGCCTTGTATTGAGAATCATCCGTAACGGCTACAGAAAAACTACCTCCAATTATTGGAATACCTTGCTTATCTTTCACGCTCAAATTAACCACAATGCTGTCTCTCGCAGCATAAATTGGTTTATCAGTTTTTATAGTTGGTAAAAAATCTGTATGCCGATTGATGTAGACCAACCGCTCGGCAACGGCAATTGTATCTTTTAGCAAACTGAAATGAGCAATGCCGCTATGGAAAATATTTTTTGGAATTTTAAATGTTGCGTTCTCGGTATTGAGGGCGTGGGCATAGCCGATAAATCCCCGAGACTCGCCAACCAAATAATAGTTTTCGGTTTTAGCAAGCTCCTTAGAAAATTGAAGGTTTAGGATTAAGCTATCACCGTTCAAACTGTTTTCAACATGCATTACACTTCCAATTGGAGCAAGTTTCGGCAGTGCATATTGAACGTTGTTTCTATTTGCATCATCAATTTTAGCATAATAGGTCTCACCTGCAATTGGCGTTAAGTTCGTTCTTCCAATCCCTTTATACGTAGTTTTAAAATCTCTTATCTTATTGTTTTTGCTGTCAAAGATAGATCCGCTAACATCAACTCCTTTTCCATCTTCATTTAGCGCCTTAATCCCTACTATAGAATTTAAGCCGCTCACCAAATGGCCTCCCTCGGGTAAAAATTGTAAATCAATTTTACCTGCCCTATTAAAATTTAATGGAACGGCCAACAATTGCGAACCTTCATCTTTTGTTGCACTTAGAACATAAAGCCTAAGCCTTTCGCTTTTCAATTTATCAGTCACCTGCAGAGACAAATCAATATCCCCTTTCGCTGTGGTCACCAAATTTTTTCTAAGAACGAAATTATCGCCGTCTTTTACCAATGCCTGAATGTTTTTTAGTGCGACGGGTGTTTTATCGTAGTTTGAAAGTAAAAGATGGATATTCAGGTTGTTCAACTCATCAAACTTTATCGTTGGATGTATTCTCCAAGTTTCGTTAGAGGGTTTGCCAATATAGATGCGCTGCTTGAAGAAACTTTTGTTACCGGTATTTTGCATCCAATTTGTGTACGCAGTCAAAGTGTAAGTGCCTTCATGAAATTGTTTAGACGATAATGGAATCTGCGCCCAACCAATTCCAAACCTAATAGGGATGCTTATCCGTTTGACATTATCTAGCGTATCATCATTCAATTCAATGTACAATATTTTGCTTTTGCCCGCTGCGGCCAAACTCAATTTATCGAACAAATAGGCCTTAAACCATAGAGTATCGCCCAAAAAATAACTGTCTTTATCTGTATGAAGATATGACTGCTCTGGCGAATATGAACTTTGATGTGTCCTTAGCGCATCAAGAACCAAGTCTAAACCACTAGCGTTGGTTTCTTGTGCGAAAACAGATGTAGTAATTAGTCCAAGCAATACCGCAAAGAGTATGAGGAATATCTTCATAAATAAACCAAAAGAAGATCTAATTTTACAAAATTTTTTCCAGGTTAACTATCGATTTTTCATATATAACCATCTCTATTTGTAGGTTTCGGCCAATTTCAACGCATTGTAAACATTCACAATTCCGCCACTCACACTAAGTTCAGAAAGGTTAGCTCTAGTTGTTTGCCCTTTTGCATCTTTATATTTTACCTTATGAGCTACTTTAGATACCGATTTAATAATAATATCTCTCACTTGTTCGGGGGTTAATTGCGGGTGATAGCTTAAAATTAATGCGGCTAACCCAGCAACTACTGGCGAGGCCATACTCGTTCCATCCAACTCTTCATACTTATCGCCAGGAACAGTGGAATTTATCAAAAAACCTGGCGCAAAAACATCTACGGTATATTTCCCGTAGTTCGAAAAATCGGCTTTCAGGTTATCATCATCTTTATAAGCGCTTGCGCCAACCTCTATCCAATTGCCTGCATGTGGAAGCTTGTATTTTGCAGAATCTAATGGAATTGATTTAACGGTTTGCTTATACGGTTGGTTCGGATAACCACCATAACCATATCCGTAGTTTTGTCGCTGTTGTTGCTCTTGCTTTCTGGGGTCTGGTGGCACAAATGCGGGCATAAAGGGTTTTTTATGTTTCGCCTTATAGGCTTCCGCTTCTTTACTATCGTAGAACTTGTTCGGATAATTTTCGTCTATGTCGTTGTTTTGATTGTCATTGCCTGCAGCGTGTACCAATAAAACTCCTTTTTCATCAGCATATTTAACAGCGCTGTCCACCACTTTTTTATCCCATTTATAGCCTTTTCCAAAGCTCATGTTTATCACTTTTGCACCGTTATCTACCGCATATCTAATTCCATTCGCCACATCTTTGTCGCGTTCATCGCCGGTAGGCACTACCCGAATCGCCATTATACTCACATTATTTGCAATGCCATTTATTCCCAAGGCGTTGTTTCGTTCAGCGCCGATGATGCCAGAAACATGCGTTCCATGTTTTGCGTCGGGGCCGGTTACATCATTATTTCCATAATTTTTTTGGTAGGGGTTTGAATAATCATCGCCAACTAACTCGGCACGCATATCGTAATTCAAGTTGAGATTATATTTTAACGTTGCATCATACTGCGTGTAGGCATCCATAATGTTGGTATAAAATTTTGCAAAAGTGCCATCTTGCCTTGCACCTTTTCTAATAATGCTTTTTACCTGTTCTTCGTCATCATTATCTGCTTTATATTGCTCTACTTCATCTAACGTTGGTACCTTTTTGTGGTTAATGGTTGCCACAGAATCCAAAACCTTTTTTATCAGCACAAGGACGGAATACGACTGACTAGCCTCTTGGTATTTCTTACCAAAATCTCCAACGATGCGTTTATAAAGTCTAAACTCCTCCTTTTGATTGCTATCTAAAGGCGTTAAGTTGGTAACAGATTGATATTTTGGTTTGTACACCCTATAAAGCCGAACGAGTTCCAAATTATCATATTGAAGGTCTCCTTTTTTAGAACCGATAAAATCCCAACCATGCACATCGTCTATATATCCATTTCCATCATCATCTATTCCGTTTCCTGGAATTTCTTTCTTGTTTGTCCACAACACATTCTTCAAATCTGGATGCGTAATATCTACCCCTCCATCTATCACCGCTACAATAATTTTCTCTTTTGCAGGGCGATTTTTAATGATTTCGCGATAGGCTTTTTCCGTACTGATACCAAAATAGCCGTTTTCTGCAAGATCTAGATTAAACCAATTTTGGGGAAGCGTTACGTCTTTTTTCTGCGCGTTTGCCACAAATTGTGTAAGGACCAAAAAGCTTAGAAAAACAAGTGATTTTATATTTTTACACATCATTCTAACATTTACGTAATAACACAATAATACGGTTTTATTGTATTTATGCCCACGCATTTAGCATAATTTAACAAATGAAAGAGAAGTTGATTTAAGTTTGAACGTACTCCAATTTCGGATAGTGGTAACACGAACCGAAGCGACACGAATGGAGGCGACTAAATAAGAACTAAAACTAAACCGAAGGCTGATGCGCAGAGAAATATTCCATAAGCGTGGTCAATTGTTTTTTATTTAGAACCTTGGCTAAATCAGCTTCTCCCGCTTCTCTTATTTTTTTAACAGATTTAAAATGGGTCAACAATTTACTAGCGGTTGTTTTGCCAATTCCTTCAATCTGCTCCAATTCTGTTTGTAATGTGCCTTTATTGCGCTTTAAGCGATGGAAAGTTATTCCAAATCGATGCGCTTCATCTCTAAGTTGTTGAATTATTTTTAAAGTTTCCGATTTCTTATCTAAATAAAGCGGATAGGAATCTCCAGGATAAAATAGCTCTTCTAACCTTTTGGCAATGCCGATGATAGTTACTTTATTTTCTATGCCCAACAATTTTAAACTTTTAACCGCCGATGAAAGTTGCCCTTTCCCGCCATCAATAATAATAAGCTGCGGCAACGGTTCATCTTCTTCTAACAGCCTGCGATAGCGGCGAAAAACCGCTTCTTCCATCGTGGCAAAGTCGTTTGGTCCTTCTACCGTTTTTACATTAAAATGGCGGTAATCTTTTTTACTAGGTTTTGCATCTTTAAAAACCACCACCGCCGAAACCGGATATTTTCCCTGAAAGTTAGAGTTATCAAAACATTCTATGTGCTGAGGAAGTTGCGAAAGACGCAAGTCTTTCTGCATGGTGGTTAAGATGCGATCGGTGCGTAAATCGGGATTTAATTTTTCGTATTGATTGAGTTTTTCTTTCTTGAAGAACAGCACATTCTTTTGAGAAAGTTCTAGAAGCTTTTTCTTTTCGCCTAATTTTGGGATGGTAAAACGAAGACTTTCATCTTGCAGTTCCAAATCGAAAGGGACAATGATTTCTTTTGATGTGCTTTTAAACTTTGTCCGAAACTCTAACATTGCGGTGGTTAAAAGTTCGTCATCGCTCTCATCTAATAGCTTTTTTATTTCTATAGTTTGGGTTTGGATGATGGAACCGTTTACTACTTTAAGATAATTTATGAATGCATAACGCTCGTCTGATGCAATGCTCACCACATCTACATTGGTTATTGCCGAGTTAACTACGGTACTTTTGCTTTGGTATTTTTCTAGCACTTGCAACCTCCGAGAATAGGTATGGGCAAGCTCAAAGTTCATTTCTTCGGAAGCAGATTTTATAACTTGCTTTACCTCACGGATGACGTTGCCAATTTTTCCGCTTAAAATTTGTTTAATTTCTTCTATGTTTTTGTTGTAATCCTCTTCTTTTTGATAATCTTGACAAGGTCCTTTACAATTGCCAATTTGATACTCAAGGCAAACCTTAAACTTTCCGCTTTCTATATTTTCTTTGCTAAGTGGCAAACTACACGTACGCAGCGGATAGCTTTCTTTTATCAAATCTAAAATGGTATGCATCATCCCGATAGATCCATAAGGGCCAAAGTAAGTTGAACCATCTTTAATTATTTTTCTTGTCCAAAATAGACGTGGAAAGCGTTCGTTTTTTACGATAATCCATGGATATGTTTTATCATCTTTTAGGTTGATGTTAAATTTTGGTTGATGCTTTTTTATCAGGCTGTTTTCGAGCAACCAAGCATCAATTTCAGTATCAACTATTGTAAAAGTGATTTTTCTGATTCGCGAAACGAGTACACGGGTTTTGCCATTAAATTGCTGTTTATCAGTATTAAAGTAAGAGGCAACTCTGTTTCTTAGGTCTTTCGCTTTTCCAATATACATCAACTTTCCATCTGCATCCCAATATTGGTAAACGCCGGGTTTGTGCGGAATGGCTTCTAAAGCTTTTTTATGATCGAAACTACCCATGAAGTACAAAAGTAGGAATTACGATTGATAAGAAAAGCTAAAAGACTAAAGCTGAAAGAGTGGCACGTTGTAAGTAATACGTTATAAGTTTAGGAGTGCGAAGTCTGGCGCACTCACCACGGTGAGGCAAGAAGCCAACTGTAAAAAGCAAGTTTTGATTTTATTTCGGTTGGTGGAGATGCAAAGTGCCATCGGCACGACCGATTTAATATCGTCGGATTTCAACCCGACAAATGTTAATGCCGATAAACTTCTAATTCCTCAACATCTTAAACGAAAACCATCCGAGCAGCGCAATAATTGCAGCCATCAATACCCAAAGCCAAGCCTTCTGTTCAAACAATGGCTTTTCTTTATCAAAACTATAGGCGGTATTTTTTTCTTGGTTTCCCAAATTTGCGGTTGGCATTTCTGCAGGGATTTTCATCTTAAATTTCTCTAAATCGTAATTTGGTGCAACGGCTTGTTTGTCGCCATAAAACAGCGCATATTTTGCTTTCAGGTTATCAAACCTTGCCAACAACTCATAACTGTTTCCCATAATTCCAAAACCTTCAAATTTTAGCGGGGCGTTGTCGTCATTTTGGATGGTGATTCGCAGTCTACTTGCCAAAGTGTTTTTAAAGTTAAATGTCAAATCTTCCAACGAGCTCAATGTGCCTTCCGTCAACAAGGCATAGTTGTAACCCATACCTCTATCTGTTTTGAAACTATCCGTGGCATATTCTATTTTAATCGGTCGGTAAAAATCAACGTTTTGCTGCACTTTTGCTTTTAAAAAGGAAATGGGCGTTGGACTTTCGAAGGAGATATTAACTATGGTTTCTTTACTTTGTTTATTATTTTCTATTTGATAAGATTGTGTCCTTGCGACATTGTAAACCCCCTTCGCTGTATCTGTTTTGTAAATTTTTGCATCGAGTAGGGTTGGCTGCTTTTCTGCTTTTACCGTAACGCGAAAGTATAGAAACTTTGTTGGGGGAAATCTAAGCGTACTAAATTTATAATTTGTAATTGAATTTTCTATGGATAAAGTCCGATATTTAGTCAATACCGTAAACCATTCTTTATTGTCATTACTGCCTTCTAGGGTTACATTCCAGTCGAAGTTTTTCTGTTCGAAGTTTAATTGGAGTTCGTTTATCTCTGCTTTGCTTGGCACTTCGAAAGTGTAGAAAAATCCGTTTGCATTGCTCGTAGAATTAATTGTTTTTAGCGAAACATCTGTAGTCGTAACCTTATCGTCAAGTGTTTTAATAAGATAAGGAACTTCTAAGGTATCGCGGCCAGCAACACCAAAAATGCGTACATCTGCAAGGTTCGATTGCGCATTAGCAAATAAGTTATTCGGCAAAGTTAAACGTTGCCAGGTAGAATTAACTGCGCCAATTTCTCGTTTATATTCAAAAGTTGCTGTTTGGGCAAACAAAGTCGCGGTAGCGAAAAGCAAGACGCTTAATACTTTAAGCTTCAACATCGTCTATAATTAGGTGTTTATATTTATTGTATAAGAATGAGATAATGAGCAGAAGAACACCAAGCGAAACAAAAACAATGGTTTTGGCAATCGTACTTAAATACGCTATGTCGTAAAAAAACAACTTCAGCAAAGTGATTCCGAAAAGGACCATTGCTGAGATTCGCAGGAATTTTTTATTTTGAGCCAACCCCATCGAAATCAAAAACAAACAAAACACGCCCCATAAAATGCTCAAGGCTAACTTGTAGCTGCCGCTCGTATGTGTAAGGTCTAAAATGTTAATTAGCTCGCTACTCACTATCCATAAAAGCGAAATATAGAAAACATATTCAAATGTTTTATGCGAGTTAATTTTAAAATAATGGCTTTTGCTCAACTTATAACAAGCGTAAATTAGTATAACGAAAGCCAAAATAGCCACATATCTAACCCATATATTCTCAGCGCCGAAAATAAAGAATTTATCGCCCTGCGCAATAAAAGCATCTCTCAACTCGCTTAAAATATACAAGCCATTTGTTAAAAATGCCACAATAACAACGCCGTTAATAATAAGATTGGCAACGGCCAAATCTTTGGATTTTATTTTGGCAAGATTTACCAGCGTCAATACTGCGGCAAAAAGAATGGTATATATGTAGACGCAAACCTCTTTTAAAAGTTCATAATTATAGTTGTATTGGAAGTTATATTGATAATTCGTTGAACCTTTTTGGCTCGTGTTGATGGCTGTAGATTGATACAGATTATCAAGATATCTTGCAATCTCGTTGCGAAATGAAAAGTAAACAACCAACAGCAACATGCTCGGAATTGCCAAATCTAACAATTGCTTAGCCCACCGCCATCTATCTTCGTTTTGCGGTTCTATTTTATTATTCTGATAAAGAAAGGTAAATGCTGCAATCGCAATACACGCTGTAAGAAACTCTACGTTAAAGAATGGTATGCGCAGGACAGTGGGGTCAACATAGTAATTAGACCCTGCCATCCAATCTTGTAGCAAACTTATAAAAGCTAAAAAAATAAGAGGGTAGGAAAGTTTTTCATAAATTGAGATTCTTTTTGCCCGTCCCAAATAAAATAGGAGGGAAGCCTCTACCAACCAAAAAATAGTAACCCAACCGCCATCTAGTTGTACTGGCACAGCAATGGTTATAAAGGTTATAACCATTGCTAAAACTAAATAGAATAGATTTTTATCGGCCAGTTTTTGCCTGAAAATAATTACCGCTACAAAAAAATGGATAATGGCGTTTGCGAGCGTAAATAACCCCAACAAGCTAGCGCTGTTTTTATGCGTAGAAAGAATAAAATAACCTATACCATAATAGATGAATGCATTTAATAAGATGATTATTACATCGCTAATAGCAAAAATTTCTTTTTTCCGCAGTTTGTAGGCCAAGTTTGCAATGTAGAAAATGAGGAAAAATAGGGTTGAAAAAACAAGTGATTGTTCGAAAAACTTGCCGTTTGTAGGAAGATCCAAACGCCAAGCTAAAAATATGAGCCACGTTAAACCGAAGGACGCATACAGCAAAGATTTCCAATACTTTGTTAAGCTTAATATTAAAATACCAATGTTGATAATAGCCATATAACTGAAAAGCACATCTACCTTTCCTGAACCATCGCTTAACAAAAAAGGCACAGCATAAGCGCCAACTAAACCAATATGTGCAATTACGGTTTTGTCGTATTTTATGGCTGCAAAAATGGTAAAAGAGGTAAACACGACCATCAAAGCAAAAGCTAATATTTGCGGAATGAGCGCATAAAAATCGTAAGCGGCAAAAGTTATAAAATAAAATATAGCAATCGCTCCGCTAACCAATACCGCAGAAAAATTTTCATATTTTACCTTTAGTTTAATTGCAAAAGTCATCAACCCGGCGCCTATGCAGTAACCTAGAATAATTCGCGTTAGCGGGCTTACCATATCGTGTTCTATGGCATACTTTGCGCCTATCCCTACTCCGATAATTAAAACGAGAATCCCTATTTTGCTAATCAGATTTTCGCCGATAAACTTTTCAAAATCAGACTTACCAAGTTTTTCTCGCGTAAATCGGCTTGTGGAAGAAGGGGGTTGGGATTTAAATTGATGTTCAGGCTGAGACAGACTCTGAAACGGAGCTTGGTTTGACGTCAAGGCGGCGTTTTTTGGCGGAAATACGGATATTGGCGGAGTCGAAATGGGCTCTTGCGTCTTTTTTGATTGTAATATTTGATCTGGAAAACCAGCTTCTGAACGTCCTAAACCCGGAGCCTGCAACTGATTTACTTCCTCTTTTAATGCGTTTATATCAGCTTCAAACCCCTGCTGACGCAGTAATAAGTTTTCTATTCGAAGATTTATGAGTTTGATTTGTTCGGCGTTGTTCATGCGTTAAAGAAAACTCTTATTAATTTTTGAAGATTTAAGATTAGAGAAGGAATGAAGATACAGCGTTTAAGACTCAAAACCATAGCATTAGGATAGATTGTTAGAAAATCCTGAAAAATTAAAAAGAAATTATTAAAACTTTCACGCAAAACGGCAATTCAAAAATGGTTCAATGTGTACTTGCGAACTAGAAAATCCTCCCGCGAAAGCGTAATTATAACTAGCCTTCGTAGCTTAGTTCGCCCTCTAATTCGCTTTCTGATTTTCGCTTTTCTAGCCATTTGGTAAAGACTGTATATGCAATGGCCATCACAATTGCTCCCTTAAACATTCCGGTAAATCCCCAAGCTGCCAAGCCCCCAATTACCCCTAAAAACAAAACTAAAAAAGGCAAGCTACCTCCGCTTTTGGCAATCAAAATCGGCTTAACAACCGCATCGACCAATAAAACGCCTATTGCATAGATGATTAAAAAAATGGTAAAACCCGTGTGCCCTAACGATGAGTACCAAATAATTACTGGAATCCAGACCAATAAAGGGCCGATTTGGATAATGGTGACGAAAAACACCAAGCCTGCCAGCCCTAGGGCAAACGGAATCCCAGCAATCATAAACCCAAACCAAGACACGAGCGCTGCAAAAAATGCGGTTCCCATTACTCCAATTGAGACACCTTTTATTGCTTGGCCTGTTGCCTCTAAAAGCTCTATCCCGTTTCTAGCTCCGAGTAAATGTTTAAGTGCAGCTTTGATGGGCAGTAAAGTTTTTTCTCCTCCCGCTAAAAAGAAAGCGGAAATAATAATCCCAAGTACAAATTGAAGCGTGGCACCAAGCAATCCGGTACCGGCAGTAATTACATGGTTTAATGCTTCTTTAACCTGTAATTCGTGCGGTGCGATTGTTGCCTTTGGGTTAATTGGCAAGTTGTTCCAAAAAGTGTTTATTTCACTGCCAACCAATGGAAGGTTGGCAATCCATGTTGGCAAAGGCGGTAGCCCATGTAATTTTACTTCGGAAATGAACGCTGAGGCCTCTTTGATATGGTTGGAGATTGCGTTTATAATCAAAATAAAAGGAAAGGTTACTAGTGCGATGAGTAAAATGGAATAAATAATTGCGGCCAGTTTTTTTCTATGGCCTAGCAAGTTTACCAAATGTTTAAAGGGTTTGGCAAAAGAAACGGAAAAGATTAAGGCAAAAGTTAATACGCCGAAAAATGCCCTCAATACCTCGAAGGTGGCAAACATTAAACTCAGCAAAAGCAGAACAACCAAAATTGTTTCGATTACACGTCGTGAAGAAAATCTCGGTTCATTGGTCATACATCTATTATTTTTTAAGGTGTCTATTTCAGATAACTATCAGTAAAGTTTTTTCATAGCTACATAAAATTGTGGGTCTACTTTAAAATTATCTTCGTTAATAGTTGCACCAACTTTGATGGTTTGCCAATTGTTTGTTGGCTTCAATAAAGTGTACTGCTTGTTTTTTATTGTCACCCGAACAGACATGTTAAAGCCAGTAACGTCTGTAAGCCATCGGTATTTTAAAACTCCATTATTTACACTATATTCAAAAATCGGAATATTTTTATGCCTTAAATATTGATCGAAAACCTTATCTAATTTTAAGCCACTTTCTTTAGTTATATAATTTTCTATTTGTGCTTCGGTTACGGTTTGGTGATAAAAAGTCTTATTTAAGCCGCGCAAAATTTGTCTAAATTTTTCGTCATTATCTATCAATTGCCGGATGATGTGTATCAAACTTCCACCCTTGTAATACATGTCTCCGGAACCTTCTTTGTTTACTCCATAAGGGCCGATTATGGGTTTATCATTTTGGATAGATTTTCTTTGGCCGATTAGATAAGCGTTTGCAGCATCTTTGCCCTCAGTGCATTGCGTAAAAAGTGTCTCAGAATAATTGGTAAATCCTTCGTGTATCCACATGTCGGCCAAATCTTTACTTGTAATGCTGTTGCCGAACCACTCGTGGCCACTTTCATGCACGGTAATGAAATCCCATTTCAAGCCGTAGCCTGTGCCGCTTAAGTCTCGACCTAAGTATCCCATCATAAACTTATTTCCATAAGCGACAGCACTTTGATGCTCCATACCCAAATGTGGAGCCTCGACAAGTTTGTAGCCATCTTTATACCACGGGTAAGGGCCAAACCAGTATTCAAAACATTTTAACATGGGCTTTACATCTGCATCCCAATGTGGGCGAGCCTTTGCGCTGTCCGTTCTCAAAGCCCAATAATCGATACTTAACTTTCCATTTTCTCCAGCGAAGCTGTCTTCCCAATGGGCGTACTCACCTATGTAAAAGGTTACATCATAGTTGTTTATCGGGTTGGCTACAAACCAATTGTGTTGGGTATATCCATTATGTTGTTTAACTTCGCTGCGTAGTCGCCCGTTGGAAATCTCATTTAAAGTATCGGGTACAGAAATACTAATTAACATACTATCTACTTCATCGCTTTGATGATCCTTATTTGGCCACCAAACACTTGCGCCCATGCCTTGGCACGCAACTGACACAAATGGATTACCGAGCGAATCTTTCTTAAAGATAAAACCTCCATCCCAAGGAGGTTCCTTCGCCACAATAGGGTTTCCCGAGTAAAATACCGTGAACTTTTCTTTTCTATTTTTCTTAATTATCTCCGGAAAAGTAACAAAAACAGCATTGTATTCTCTGGTAAAAGGCAGCTCTTGATTTTTGTAGAGTACTTTTTCTACCTTCAAATCGCTGAATAAATCAAATTGTAGCTTTTTAAAATCCTGCGTAGCAGTAAAAGCAAATTCATTGCTGCCACTTACAGATTTTTTCTCGATGTCTATTTTAACGTCTAAATGGTAATAATTTATATCGTAACAAGTTCTTAGCGGAGTAAGTGTACCACGCAAACTGTCTGCCTTTGTGTTCTCAGAATGCTTATTTAACATTTGGCTAAATGCCGAATTTAAACTGCAAAAAGTTGCAAATAGCAATGCAAAGTATTTCATAGTTATTTTAAAATAGGTAGAGTGATGTAAGATTGGTTAGAAACATCATGATAAATTCGCTGCGTTTCCTTTTGAAAGTCTTTCGGCTCTGCCTGATAAATATCCATAAATTTTTGCGGATTTCTGTCTGCCAATGGAAACCATGAGTTCTGTATCTGAACCATAATTTTATGACCTTTTTTAAAAGTATGAGCAACATCTGGTAGTGGATAATCTACTCTTGCAATTTGGCCTGGAACAAATGGTTCAGGTTTTTCGAAGCTGTTGCGGAATTTTCCGCGCATAATTTCGGCACGCACCAACATTTCATATCCACCCATAATAATGTTTCTCGGATTCGGATCTGGCGTTGGCGTGTCTTCCGGATAAACGTCTATCAATTTAACCACGTAATCTGCATCTGTGCCGGTAGTAGAGACAGATAGGTTTGCCAATACTTGTCCCGTTACAGTAACGTCTTCTGTCAAGACGGTGGTTTGATAGGTCATTACATCTGGCCGACGTTCGGCAAAGCGCTGGTCATCAATCATATATTCTCTAGTTCGGCTGGCTTGCACGCCACCTTGGTAAGGTACCGGGTGGTTGGGGTCGCTCACATATTCATCCCAGCTGTCTGTTCTTTCTACTTTATCGAATCCTAGCTTTCCTTCAGGTTGCAAGTACATATTTTTGTTTTCTATATCAGCAGGAGGCCAAGTTCTAAATTTTTTCCATTCATTACTTCCCGTTACAAAAATGGTGGCTTCGGCTGGTTTAAAATCTCCTTCGTTCTTTAAGTAATATTTAAAAAAAGGTAATTCCATATTTTGTTGATAATAAGTGCTAGTCGCTTGTCCGAAATTTATATCTCCAAAACTACTACCTGTGCCTCTTACCCAGCCGCCATGAAACCAAGGGCCGGCAACAAGAATGTTGGTTGCACCCGGATTTTGTTTTTCTATCGCTTTATAAGTTGCGAAGGTTCCATACGCATCTTCGGCATCAAAAAAACCACCAACAACCATAACGGCAGGCTTTACGTTTGTAAGATGTGGTAAGATAAACCTAGCTTTCCAAAAGGTGTCTAAATTGGGGTGTGCGTACAAGTCATTGAAAAACTTGATGTTGTCTCCCATATATTTATCCTTTAAATTTTTTAGAGAGCCTGCTTTTAAATAAAATTGGTAATTATCGTCTATTGGGAATTTGAAACTTTTAGGGCCTTTATCTGGCGTTATCGGTTCTAGCCTCGGCACTCCAAAAGTGGTCATAAATGCAAAAGCGTCCATTGCAAAAAAAGTTCCGCGGTGATGAAAATCGTCTCCTCTAAACCAATCTGTAACAGGCGCTTGAGGGGATACTGCTTTTAAAGCCGGATGGGCATTTGGCAACGTGGTTGTAGAGTAAAAACCAGGATAGGAAATGCCGTAAACGCCAACTTTTCCGTTGTTATTTGGGATGTTTTTTACAAGCCAGTCAATTGTGTCGTAAGTGTCAGTGCTTTCATCCGTTCCATTTTTTTTGGTTGTTTGAGGCCTAATATCCTCAAAAGCACCTTCGCTAAGCCATTTTCCCCTAACATCTTGATAAACAAAAATAAATCCTTCTCTCATTTCTGCCGGAAAATTTCCTAGACTTTTCTTATAATCATCGCCATACGGTGCAACGGTATATGGGGTTCTGTTTAACAGAATTGGATACTTTATCACCTTATCTTTTGGGACATAAATGGATGTAAATAGTTTTATACCATCGCGCATAGTTATTTGCCGCTCCATTTTCGTATAATGGTCCTTTACATAGGCAGAATCTGTTTCTTGAGCATAAATTTTCCCACATAGGAACATAACGCTCAAAAAAGTTATTGTTTTCAATCGGTACATCTTATAAGTTGTTTTTGGGTGATGCCTAAATATAGAAATTAGCATTTGTTTCGCCGTACATAAAGGGAAATGTTTTTTTGCTCGTGATAAAAGCAGCGATAAATTTGTCAATTAAAGCCTATAATAAAAATTACTTGCTGAGACTGGAACTGTTAATTTCGGGAACATTTTTGTCGCTCGAAGGAACACTAACTAAAGTAGTTACTAATTGAAACATGGTTTCAAATTTAAAAATGTCGTTGGCAGTAAAAAGAGATAAGCCACATTCATGTGATCGTTCTATGCAATAGAGTTTTGTGCGATGCACTTTTTCCTTAACTTTGCAGCACAAAAAATGTAAATGTTATGCAGTACGATGTGGTTGTTATTGGTTCTGGTCCTGGTGGTTATGTTGCAGCCATTCGCTGTGCACAACTTGGCCTAAAAACCGCTGTGGTAGAGAAATATAAAACTTTTGGCGGCACCTGTTTAAATGTTGGTTGTATTCCATCTAAAGCATTGTTAGATTCTTCTGAGCATTACCATAATGCTGCCCACACCTTTAATACCCATGGCATCGACCTGAAAGATTTATCGGTAAACATGCCACAGATGATTGCCCGAAAAGACGATGTTGTCGCTCAAAATACAGCTGGCATAACTTATCTTTTCAAAAAAAATAAAATAGAATCAGTTATTGGTGTTGGGTCTTTTGTTGATAAAAATACCATTTTGGTAACCAAAGAAGATGGCGCCACGGAGCAGCTTTCGGCCAAGAACGTAATCATTGCCACAGGCTCAAAACCAACAAGCCTGCCGTTTATCAAGATAGATAAAAAGAGAATTATCACTTCCACTGAAGCTTTGAATATTAAAGAAGTACCAAAAACCATGGTAATTATTGGCGGTGGTGTCATCGGTTTAGAACTTGGTTCAGTCTATGCGCGTTTAGGCACAAAAGTTTCTGTAGTTGAGTTTTTGCCCTCGATTATCAGTGCTATGGATGCTAGTTTGGGAAAAGAACTACAACGAGTGCTTAAGAAGGGTTTGGGCATGGAATTTTATATGAACCATAAAGTTACTGGTGCAACGGTTAAAGGTAAAACTGTAACGGTAACTGCAGACGGCCCAAAAGGCGAAGCATTTAAACTCACGGCCGATTATTGTATCGTTGCCGTTGGCAGAACCGCTTATACCGATGGTTTAGGCTTAGATAAGATTGGAATCGAAGTTACTGAGCGTGGAAAAAAAATCCACGTAAACGAACATTTAGAGACTTCTGTTCCCGGAGTTTACGCCATAGGCGATGTAGTTGCCGGCTTAATGCTTGCCCATAAAGCGGAAGATGAGGGAACTTTGGTTGCAGAGCAACTGGTCGGACAGAAGCCACATATAGATTATAATCTCATTCCCGGTGTAGTTTATACCTGGCCTGAGGTTGCCTCTGTTGGCAAAACAGAAGAAGAATTAAAGGAAAGCGGCATAAAATATAAATCTGGCTCTTTTCCATTTAAAGCTAGCGGCAGGGCAAAAGCAAGTATGGATACCGATGGTTTTATAAAAGTCTTGGCCAATGCCGATACGGATGAAATCTTAGGTGTACACATGATTGGTCCACGTGCCGCAGATATGATTGCCGAAGCAGTTTTAGCCATGGAGTTTAGAGCCTCCGCCGAGGATATTGCCCGAGTTTCCCACGCTCATCCAACTTATACAGAGGCTTTTAGAGAAGCCGCAATGGCCGCAACGGAAAATAGGGCGATACATATTTAGACCCCCCTGGCCCCAAAAGGGGGAAGTTGCTGAGGATAAGGTTGAGCAAGTAACAGAGACATAGCTCAAAAACGCGTATCTAATGTTTTATCCTAGGTTAAAAGTTGCGAGGTCAAGGTTAATTTACCTTAATTAGCCAACCCACAACCCACAACTCGCAACAGGTAACAGGCAACTCACAAAATCTTACTTCGCTCTCGTCTTTAAATCTGTTACCGGGATACTTAATAATCTGCCGATTGGCTTTTTCCCTCGATAAGTTATGATCCGCATTAAGCTGGCATCTTTAGGAACTATCACTGCGTCAGAAAACTTAGGGTAGAAATAATCTGGTGTAGAATTATCAAAACTGTAATAAATATCCAGACCGCTCACCTCAGTTGAGAGATTTACAATCAACTGTCCTCCCGCTGCCTTATTAACTGTGACAATTGGATCGTACATCGCAGGCGAATATTTGGTCTCGCGGTAGTCTAACCTCTTAAACTGATCTTCTGTCTTATCAACAAAGTAAGTCCAGTTTTTCTTTGCCAATGGCGACCAAAGTGCCTCGGCCATTGCCAAACCACGCGGCCACAGCATATATTCTACCTGCCTAATGTTATAGACTTGCTCTGTCCATAAGTTGGCTTGGCCACCTAGAATATATTTTGGGTCTGCATCTTCTGGCACTGGATTAAATTGGTAAACCTTGTTAAGTCTTAGCGAAGCATATACTTTTGGTTCTGTAGTAACATCGCCCTGCATATAATCAAAGTAACAAAAATCAGTAGGCGTCATTACCACATTGTGCTTCTCTTTTGAAGATTCGATGCCATACTTGCTGCCCCGCCAGCTCATTACAGATGCAGATGCAGAAACCCCACCTTCCAAAATCTCATCCCAACCCATAAACTTTTTACCCTTTGCGTTCACAATTTTTTCTACACGTTTCTCAAAATAGGCCTGTACTTGGGGTATCGTTTTCAAATTTTCACGTTTCATCAATTCTTTTATCATAGGGTCTTTTTCCCAAAAATTGTGTGCAGCTTCATCGCCACCCATGTGTATGTATTCGAAAGGGAAAAGCGCAGCTACTTGAGTAATTACAGAATCTAAAAATGCATAAGTGGTTCCTTTTGCGGGGCAGAGGTTATTGTCTATTAACCCCAATGGTGGCGCGCCGTGCGTCCAGTCCATAATCTGCTCGCCAGAACGTACCCTATAATTAACGGCATCTGCGGTGCAAGAAAGCTCCGGATAAGAAGCTATCGCGGCCAAGCTATGGCCGGGAACATCGACCTCTGGCATTATGTTTACAAAACGATCTTTTGCATATTTAACCAATTCCTTAATATCATCTTGTGTATAAAAACCTCCATAATCTTTCGGCTCATCTGCTGTTGGAGGTATAAAGAATCCAAACGTTCCGGTTTTTTTAACGTTCCAAGCGCCTACTTGGGTTAGCTTTGGATAACCCTTTATCTCTAATCGCCAGCCTTCATCATCAGTTAAATGAAAATGTAAGATATTGTATTTGTAGCGAACCATTCCATCAATAAACTGCTCAACCTCTGCCTTGGTGAAAAAATGTCTAGATACATCTAGCATCAATCCTCGCCAGCCCAACTTTGGATAATCTACTACTTCTACACAAGGCGCTTGCCATTTAATATGGTTCACCACAATTTTGCTTTCAATTTCTGGAGGAAGAACTTGCATAAAAGACTGAATGCCATAAAAGATTCCATTAGGTTGGTTTGCAGTAATCGTTACTGAAGTTGGCGTTATGGCTAAACGATAACCCTCCAAACCCAATTGCGGATCATTCCCTTTGTTAAGCACCAAATTTATGGTAGCTCGTTGGGCTCCAATCGTTGTGCCAACAAATTTACCAGTGGCAGAACGAATGCGTTCTTTTAAAAACTGAACAGATTGATTTAAGTTTACATTTGCGGGCGAGTGGATTGTTACGCTCTCTGGCAACGTAAACATACCGGGTTTTTTAACCACAGAAACAGGCTCGGGAATGATGGTTAATGGCTGTGTAGAAATAAGCAGTTCGTTGCCGCCCTGCTCTGTCTCAGCTACAATAGACTGCGCAAAAGAAGTTGTGGATAGCAGGAATAAAAAAAAGGCGAAATAAGAAATTTTCATCTATCGGTTATGGATTTTAATATTAATTAAAGCTCGCAAGATATTAAAAAAACGTTTACAATATCAGGCGCTATTTTGTTTGTTTATCGACCAAAACAAAATTGATTGATTTTTCTGAAATCTTAAACGGTGTTTTGTTTGTTTGTTCAACAACCTTCACATATAGAGTGATACTATAGACATACAATATGAAAACCCTCCTAAGTTCTGACCAAATGCGCAAAGCTGATCAGTTCACAATTCACAATTCAGCAATTACCTCCTTAGATTTGATGGAGAACGCAGCAGCAGCATTTGCAGATGCTTTTTTAATAGACGGTGGAGATACAAATAGGCCTGTTGCAGTTTTTTGTGGTAAGGGAAATAACGGTGGTGACGGTTTGGCTATAGCAAGACTTCTTATTGCAAGGGGAAATTATAATGTTTCTGTAAACGTAATCGATTTTTCTAAAAAACAAAGCGATGATTTTACTGCTAATCTCCAACGCTTAAAAGATGAGAATGTAGATGTTGTTTTCATTACAAAACCAGATCAGATTTCTGTACATCGTAAAGCTATAATTATTGACGCCATTTTTGGGTCGGGTCTAAATAAGCCCTTATCAGGCGATTTCGAATTGCTCATTGCAAATATCAATAAGCTTAAAAATAAAATTTACTCAGTAGACGTTCCCTCAGGCTTTTTTGCCGATGGGGAGATACCCGACCATTATAACGGTATAAAAGCGTATAGAACAATTTGTTTTCAACGCCCAAAAATTAATTTCTTTTTTCCAGAGTCTGCCTCAGCAACTAAAAAATTCGAAGCGGTAGCTATTGGTTTAAATAAAAAATATATTCAAGGTGTTTCATCTTCATTTTTCCTGACAGAAAAAAAAGACGTCAAAAGAATTATGAAGCCCAGAAAATTGTTCAGCCATAAGGGAACATACGGTCATGCGCTAATCGTTGCCGGCAACGTAAACACTATGGGCGCAGCGCTGCTGTGTGCTTCTGGCTGTTTGTATGCCGGCGCAGGATTAACAACTGCTTGTATTCCGCAAAGCGGGTTGACTGCATTAAATGTTTTATTGCCAGAGGTAATGGCCATTCCTAGAGATGAATATACAAGAATAGAAAATCAAGATAAATATCAGGTAGTTGCCGTAGGGCCCGGTTTGGGCGTTTCGATAGAACATACGCAATTGTTGGAAGGTTTATTGGCATTTAAAAAACCAATGGTTTTAGATGCAGATGCGTTGAATATGCTATCAAATGAGAAAGAACTTATCGAAAAAATTCCTTTAAATTCTGTTATTACTCCCCATATAAAAGAGTTTGATAGGCTATTTGGTGTACATGAAAATTGGTGGACAAGGGTACAAACAGCTATGAAGAAAGCGAAAGAGCTTAGCGTTACTATCGTTTTAAAAAATCAATTTACGTTCGTATCAATGCCAAACGGAAAGGTTTATATCAACCCAACGGGAAATCCGTCAATGGCTCAAGGTGGCATGGGTGATGTATTAACAGGTATAATTGCCTCCTTCATGGCTCAGGGATATAAGGCAGAGCACGCCGCCATTCTTGGATGCTACCTCCACGGTAGAGCCGGAGATTATTTATCTAAAAAGCGCTTTGCGGTTTCGGCATCTAGTGTGGCCAAAAGAGTGCCTAAAGAGGTCAAGAATCTAATTAAAAAATAGAATATAATTTAAATGGCAATGAAGGTAAATAAATTAGCGCTAGTTACCGGCGCAAGTAGCGGGATTGGACGAGAGTTTGCAAAAATCCACGCAGAGAGAGGAGGCGATTTGGTTGTCGTTGCGCGAAGTATTGGAAAACTGCGCAGCCTAAAAGCAGAATTGGAAGGAAAGTATAATGTCAGGGTTTTTATTATAGGAAAAGATCTCACCTTCCCGAGTGCCCCGAAAGAAATATATGATGAGGTAATTGCTGCTAATTTAAAAGTGAATTATCTAATAAATAATGCAGGCTTTGGAGGCATGGGTAGGTTTTACGACAGAAGTTTGAAGGAAGATCTATCTATGATTCATCTTAACGTTTTAGCGCTTACCGAGTTAAGCCACTATTTTTTAACAGATTTTGTGCAACGCAATGATGGAAAGATACTTAATGTTTCCTCAACGGCGAGTTTAATGGCCGGACCTGGACAGGCAGTATATTTTGCAACCAAAGCTTTTGTAACTTCCTTTAGTAATGCAATAGCTGCAGAATTACACAATACTAAGGTCACAGTTACCAATTTAATGCCGGGAGCAACCGAAAGCGAATTCGGAAAAAGATCCGGGATGGATAAAACCATTTTATTTAGCAATACTGCGAGTGCTAGGAGGGTTGCCGAGCAGGGTTATGAAGGAATGCTTGCCGGTAAATTAAACGTTTTAGCGGGATTAGGACTAGGACAACAAATAGCAATAAGGATGATAAAATTTATTCCAAAAAAACTAATGTTATTGCTAGTCAGAAAACTTCAAAACGTTTAAGCATTGTAATAAATTAGAGTTGATGGAATCGAAAATTCGATAATTAACGCCTGAATACTAAATACTATATATTAAATACTGAATACTAAACGCTTCCCATTACCACCATTTGCTCCATGGTTGGTGATGAACTTCCACCGGTAGGCTCTATAGTTACCGCAAACGCTTGTGCATTTTCAATACCTTGCATTTTAAGGGTCGCATCATTTGGCAAGTTAGACCCGCCAAATACACCTAAACTAATAGGTTTGCCATTTACCAATGCCCAAAGTTGATACTGGTGCGCATTGTCTGTATTCGGCAGGCTCATCGCAGTATAATTTATCAGCACCTGCTTATTTTGCTTGTTCCAGTAAACGGCCATTTTTGCAGTTGGGGTATTTTTAACACCAGCCAATTGCACGGTTGTCCAATCCTTATTTGTGCTAAATGCTACAGCTTGATTTAACCCAGTATTTTTATATTCTAATTTGCTAACAGTTGCAGCAAAATTTTGATTCGTTAAGTTCAACGAAGCGATTTGATTTTGTGCGTTAGCCAGTTTATTATACGTTATAAATAAAGCAGCCACGCTTATAATTAGCAGCGCCACACAAGCTGCCAATGCAAACTTGAGCATCCTCACATTAGATTTATTTGTCTCTAAAGCGATTATTTTAGATTCAACTTGTTTTCCCGCTAAATTGATATTAGAATCTACATCGTATTCTAATCCGAGCTTAGAAAACAACTTAGCTTCTAAATTAAAAGGGGCAGGTAACGCAGTTTGCATGGCAAAGTTTTCCAGCGTTTGCTCAATTGCAGCTAACTCGGATCTAACTTCTTGATGCTGAGCAGCCTTAGCTTCTACAGCCAGCATTTCTTGTGGAGATAAATTCCCTAGAACATACTGTTCGAGTATTCCGGTTTCGATATATGTTTTTATATTTTCCACGCTCAATTAAAACTCTTTCTTAATTCAATTATTGCCAACCTAACTCTAGTTTTAACCGTCCCTAAGGGAAGATTTAACTTTTCTGCCGTTTCTACATGCGTATAGCCATTAAAATAAACTAAATACAAAACTGCCTTTAAATCGGGTTTTAGATTTTCTACAAGTTGTTTGACACCAAGTGTGTCCGGATTAAATATAATCTTGTTTGCGTCTTCGATATAACCTACGTTATTTTCAATATCTTGGTTTTTGAAAGAATTTTTAAAGTCTTTAGATCTAAGTTTATCAATTGATAAATTTCGAGCAATATTCATCATCCAAGTGAATAAACGCCCTTTAGAGCTATCGTATTGAGATGATGACTGCCATATTTTCACAAAAGTTTCTTGCAACAAATCTTCAGCTACCTCAGAATGGATTACTATACGAGAAATAACTCCGAAAAGCGCTGCAGAATACATGCTGTAGATTGTCTTTAACATTGCAGGATCTTTTAACTGCAATGCCATAACAAGTTCCGGCTCAGAAGGATTGGTTTTTATTAAGGAATTCACTATTTAGGGATGTATAGTTTATTTTCTAACAACAGATTCTGTAAAATGTTTTCAAAATTCTTCATTTTAGAAGATCTGCGCTATTTGGCGTGGCTAAAATACGCTAAATCTACGATATTCCCTCTATTGGAAACAAATGTTTTTCGGCGTGATAAGAGGATCTAACCAAAGGGCCACTTTCTACATATCTTAATCCCTTTTGCAAACCAATTTCTTTGTACATCTCAAAAACATCTGGGTGTATCCAATCCACAACAGGATGATGATTTTTTGTAGGCTGTAAGTATTGGCCCAATGTAAGAATGTGCACACCAATTTCAACTAATTCATCCATCGCCTCAAAAATATCTTGTTCTGTCTCCCCTAATCCGAGCATTATTCCTGTTTTAGTCCGTAAGCCAGCTTCGGCAATTCGTTTTAACGCTTCTAAGCTTCGATCGTATTTTGCTTGGATTCTAACCTGTTTAGTTAACCGTTTAACAGTTTCCATGTTATGTGACACGACTTCTGGTCGTTCTTCAAGTACACGGTAGAGATTGTCCCAAATTCCCCTAAAATCTGGAATGAGTGTTTCTAAAGTTGTAGTTGGACTTTCTTTTCTAATGGCTTTAATTGTTTCAGCCCATATTATAGATCCGCCGTCTTTTAAATCATCTCTATCAACAGAGGTAATTACACAATGTTTAACGCCCATTAGTTTTACTGAATTTGCAACCCGGTTGGGTTCATCAAAATCTACCGGCAAAGGTCTTCCGGTGGCAACCGCACAAAAAGAACAACTTCTGGTGCAAGTGTTCCCCAGGATCATGAATGTGGCAGTGCCAGCGCCCCAGCATTCTCCCATATTTGGGCAATTGCCGCTTTCGCAAATGGTATGCAATTTATGTTCATCTACCAGGCTTCTAACCTGCGCATATTCTTTGCCAACAGGCAACTTTACCCTTAACCAATTGGGCTTACGCACCTTCTCACTAGCCGCTGCTACTACCGGTAAATCAATCATGGTACAAAGTTAATCAATACTTGCCAAAACTTTTAACAGGAAACCGTTGGGCGCTTGTAATGTTTTAAAGGTTTAGATTCTTGGGAATAATCGAAACGTTTCGTTTTAAAAATTAATTTAGAAATCGTAATCTTGTCTTCTAAGAAATAAAATATGGCTACTTCTAAAGTTACGTACACTGGTGGTTTGCGGACAATTTCAGTTCACTTGAAATCTGGTAATGAAATAATTACAGATGCTCCTATAGATAATAAAGGAAAAGGGGAGGCGTTTTCGCCAACCGATTTGCTTGCTACTTCACTGGCGAACTGCATGCTTACGGTGGTTGGCATCGCTGCGCAAGAACATGGTTTTAACATCGACGGCGCAACAGCCGAGGTAACAAAAATCATGGCCGAAAACCCCAGGCGGGTTTCTGAAATTGTTGTCGATTTTAATTTTCCGAAAAACGATTATTCAGACAAAACTAAAAAAATGATAGAGCGTGCAGCAAATACCTGTCCAGTGCATCAGAGTTTGCACCCCAATATAAAAAAAACCATATCATTCGATTTTTTATAAGACTATCGTCTTTTTCTAGAAGCTAATGTTGTCTGGGTACGAAATAATTATAATAGGTTCTAACTGAGCGTTAAATATAAGCTATGAAAAGGATTTTGATTGTTTTAATGTTGATTTCAACTGGTTCTATACAGCTACATGCGCAGAAAAAGCCGAATATCGTTTTTATTTTAACGGATGATATGGGTTATAGCGACATTAATTGTTTCGGCGGAAACTTTGTGCCAACGCCCAATATAGACCGCATCGCGAAGGGAGGCACTAAGTTTACCAAATATTATAGCGCCGCACCTATTTGTTCTCCTTCGAGGGTAAGCCTATTAACAGGAATGTATCCTGCAAGGTGGAATTTTACTACTTTCTTAAACGATAAAAAAGCCAATAGAGCGGCAGAACAAACTAATTTTTTAGACCCATCTGCACCTTCAATTGCTAGGTTTTTTAAAAACGCAGGTTATGCAACTGGCCATTTTGGCAAGTGGCACATGGGCGGTGGCCGCGATGTGCATAATGCCCCCGGCTTTGAGCGGTATGGCTTTGAAGAACACATAAGCACCTATGAAAGTCCAGATCCCGACCCGCTTATTACGGCTACTGATTGGATTTGGTCTCCGAAAGACAGTATAAAAAGGTGGGATAGAACGCAATATTTTGTTGATAAGACTTTAGATTTTTTAAAGAGGCACACCGGGCAACCATGCTTTATTAATTTATGGCCCGATGATGTGCATACCCCTTGGGTGCCGCACATTAGCGAAGCTTACACGGGTAAGTTTCCGATGAATCCGCAAGAAGAAAACGCATTTAAATTGGTTTTAAAAGAATACGATAGGCAAATTGGCCGTTTATTAGATGGCCTAAAAGCAATGGGAATTGATAAAAATACCATCATTATTTTTACCAGTGACAATGGCCCATTGCCGAGTTTTAGAGGAAGTAGGGCTGCGGGACTGCGCGGCTCTAAACTTTCGCTTTATGAAGGAGGCACACGTATGCCTTTTATTGTACAATGGCCGGCAAACATCCCGCAAGGAAAAACAGACAGTATTTCTCTGTTAAATTCTACCGATATGCTACCCTCTCTGGCAAGACTTGCCGGGATAGAACTACCTAAAGATTATCATGGTGATGGAGAGGATAAAAGTAAAGTTTTACTTGGTAAACCCGCATTGCGAACTACAGAAATGTATTGGGAGTATGGACGTAACGACACTGCCTTTAACTATCCAAAGGGAAAAGACAAAAGCCCGAACCTTGCCATCAGATCTGGAAAATGGAAATTGCTAATGAACCACAATGGAACGAAAATAGAATTGTATGATTTAGCCAAAGACAGGAACGAAACCACTAACGTTGCCGCTAAACAGCCTGAAATTACCGCTACGTTGGAAGCAAAATTATTGGAGTGGTGGAAAAGTTTGCCACGGTTGGAGAATAAAGGCGTTTAAAAGAAGTGGCGCAAAATAATAATGTAGATGCAATTACATTGGGTTTAGAAACGCTAAACCAAGCGCAAATTATCGCCCTCTTTCTATAATCTCATCGGTTTTTTAAACTTGCGGGATTTGATTAAGGCATTTTACTTTAAATCCAGAACCTCAAACCTGACGCCATAAACCTTTTTATGCTGCAATTACTTCTGCAACCTCACCTGCAGAAATGTCGCTATGGGAAGCTTCTAAAATACATTCGCCATTTTTAATCAGCAAAATCTGCGGCGATTGGTGCTGAACGCCAAAAACTTCTACCACCTTATTTGATACGTCGCGATAAGCAATTAAATCTAAGAAATAAAGAATTGTGCCTTCAGGTATTGCCTTTTTGTCCATCTCGAACGTACGCCTTGCCATTAAACTTACCGGGCAACGGGTACTGTGTTTAAAAATAAGGCTATATCCTTCGGCGTTTTTTAAATCAATTAATTGTTTTTGCGATGTTAACTGTACCCAATCCATTTTTTTAATAATTTTTTTGAAAAGAACGCTTTCTGAAAGCAAAAGTTCTCGCTATACGTAAAAATAAAGAAGCTAATTCCTACGTTTTTTTCCTTGTGGATACGAGCTGTATGCGGGACATATTTTAGATGAACACGACTCTAAAACGGTTGTAGCAAAAAACACTGCAATTAAAAGTATTGCTATTTTTTTCATAATTTCTTATTGTAAGTAGTTGGCATAAAAAATCTTCAGTTCCAGCAGCACAAGATACAACTTTTTATCAAGGAAAAAATTAAATGATGTTGGAAAAGTCAGCCATCTTTAATGCAGTAATCGCTGCTTCATCACCCTTGTTCCCCAACCTTCCTCCGGCCCGATCCTTTGCCTGTTGTGCATCATTGGTAGTAAGCACGCCAAAAATTACAGGTTTGCTATATTTTATTCCAACATTTGTAATTCCGTCAGCCACTGCGTTGCAAATAAAATCGAAATGTTTTGTATCGCCTTGTATTACACAACCTAAACAAATTACTCCATCTAGCTCTCCTTTTTTTGACAACAAAATATCCGCGGCTCCGCTAAGCTCAAAACTTCCGGGTACGTTGTATGATGTGATATTTTTTTCTAAAACGCCGTGCGCAATCAGTGTATCGAAAGTACCTTTATATAGTGCGCCTGTAATTTCTGCATTCCATTCGGCAACTAGTATTCCAAATTTAAAGTCTTTTCCGTTTGGGATAGTAGTATGAGAGAAATCTGATAGGTTTTTTAATTCGCTAGCCATGTTGCAAAGATAGTGCTATCAACCTGATCTTTAAAATGCTTTTGTTTAAAGGATTTAGATCTTGATAAAAGTTGCTGTTTGATGAAAAATAAAATTTTTACAAGTGCGAATCTAAATTAAGGAGACACCAGCATAAGTAGCACCTATCGGGATGATTTTTTTACCGACATAGATTTGGGTTTTATCGAACTTGGCAATTTTATTTCTGGCTACAATAAATGCTCGATGGCAACGAACAAATTGGTTTTTCGGCAAAAGTTCAGCGAGGTCATTTATAGTTATGCGAGAACTGATTAGCGAATCTTCGAGCTGAATCAATGTGTAGTTACCCGAAGCTTCAACAAATAAAATGTCATTTATCATAACCTTAATTTGCTCATAGCCGTCTTTTACAAAAATAAATGTTTCGGGTTTGTTACTTGGCTCGTTTCTGTAGTTGAATAATTCTTGAGCTTTGTTGCACGCCTTTAAAAAACGCGAAAGCGAAAACGGTTTCAACAAATAATCAATGGCATCTAACTCAAAACTATGAACTGCATGTTCTGAGTACGCGGTGGTAAAAATTACCATCGGTGGGTTATGCAAACTTTTTAAAAAGTCTATTCCGGTAATGTCGGGCATTTTTATGTCCAAAAATATGACATCAATTTTAGTATTCTGAAGATAATTTGCCGCTTCGAAAGCGTTTGTAAAAGTGTTAGTCAGCGATAAAAACGGAACTTTTGCAGCATGAGATTTTATTATTTCTAATGCAATCGGTTCGTCATCAATGGCTATGGCGTTCATTCAAATAAGATATTTTCGTTGCAAACTTAAAAAATAATCAATGTTATTTTTGATTTCAGATTTACGAGTTACCATTGCGTTAGCCAAAACCACAACGTACTATTTATAATTTTCTATTTTCGGAAACTCTGATTCATACCTTCAGATTCCGGACTTTCAATTTCGACTTTTTTATCTCAACTCTTAATTCTCATCAATCTAACTGAAGCGTTAAATGGACAAAAAATTCTTTTGCGCTTTCGCGGATAATCAACTCATGCTTTCCTAAATAAAGCAGAGATAATCTTTGCTTCACATTTTCAAGTCCGATGCCGCTTTTTAGTTTTTCTGGATCGTTGTCTGCTTTTAAATAAATGCTGTTGCTTACATCGAAATAAAGTGTGCTTTGTTTGGTTTGCAGTGTAATTTTTATGTAGGATGGTTGTTGTAAGCTAACACCATGTTTAAAGGCATTTTCGATAAACGGAATAAGCAACATTGGCGTAATTTGTAAATTATTCAACTGCTCATCGATGTGCGTTTCTATTCTAATATCGGCTGTGCGAGATGTGCGAAGTTTCTGCAGGTCGATGTAGTTATTTAAATATTCTACCTCTCTAGCCAAGGAAATTTTATCCAAAGTATTTTCATGAAGCATAAAGCGCATCATATCTCCTAATTTTTGTATGCCCTCGCCGGTGCGTTCTGCATTTTCTTGCAAAGCGGTGCCAAAAAGCGTATTAAGCGCATTAAATAGAAAGTGAGGATTAATCTGCGATTTTAGAAAGTTTAAGTTGGCATCAGATTTTCCAAGCTCAGTTTTTAAATATTGAATTTGGGTCTGCTTTTCGAATTTTTGCTTATAGACATACCAAGAGGCAGGAGTTGTTAAAAATATGAGCGAAGAGCTCGTTATAATTATTATTATTAATGCGATGGATTTTCCGTTGAAGAAAATTAAAGCCAAAAGTATTAAAACGGCGATAACGATAAGCGCACTGAAAATGCTTCTCGAATAGTACTTACTCGCGCTTTTAAATTGTTTTTTTATGGCAGGGATAGTCTCAAATATCGAATAGAACCCGAAAGCAATATTTATTGGCGGCACAATTGCCCAAAGCAAAATTAAGTCGGCATTAAACCTCAACGAATTTATCACAAGGATAACCATTAGAGAAATCAGCCAGATTTTAATTGTCTCATACAACGCGTTGAGCATATCAACACCATATTTTTTTAAATAGATAATTTTTGCAAGCAGCTGTAAACCGCGCTCATTAAAATATGCGTAGACGTTGAATAGCAGGTAGGTAACAACGATATAACCGATTGCATTCCCGAAAAACACATCGTAAGCATCATCTATATTATCATACTTAACCAACAGATAGGCCTGGGTGTAAGTGTCTGAAACCATCCAAACCAATATAGAAACGAGCGTAATTACAATAGACAAAATAATATTTAATGCTACATTTTTACCTGCAACAATTTGCGGCATAAAGCAAAAGTTAAATAACAAAAAGCTGCTGTATAAAATACTCACTTTAAAAAGCTCTGGTATTAGGTAACTGCTAATTATATTATAGCTTATTCCGGCGTCTCTAAAAAAATCAGAGTGATCTACGTTTGAGCCAAGCGTAGAACAAATGCCAATAACTGCAAGGATGTAAATGGTAGTAGAAATCCAAAATTCTAGCTGGTTTATGTTTTTTGTTTGCATTGTGGTTTTGTTCTTTGTTTATGAAACAATGTTACAAAGCTTTTGGAGACATAGAAGGTAAATGTGATGAACTGCACAAAAGATGTGACCAATGGTGAGTTACGATTTTAGATTTACGATGTTTAGCGCATCTAAAAACCATCGCAACCTTGCCTAAAAAAAACCAAGCACAACCCTTGCTTTTATTAATCGGCCGCTTTAATTAACACGAATAATGTTCTTACTTAGCATTATTCCTGGTTTTTGCACCCCTACTTATCCATTATCCCAACATTAACCTTTTTCGCTTTTACCTTTATTCTTTTTGCTACATTCTTTGTTAATTTGCCAATTATTTTGCAGTTTAGAAAGACAAAATGGAAATGGTTTTAAACTTTTAATTATTACACTCATGGTACTTTTTGGAATCCCAAATTGCAATTCGGTCAAAAAAGCACAGAATTGGCTAAAAAAGCACAACATTGATTATCATTTCCATAACTTTAAAAAAAGTGGTATAGACGAGTTAAAGTTAAACCAATGGTGTGGTGTTTTTGGATGGGAAAAGGTGTTGAACAAAAAAGGGAGTACGTACAAGAAACTTCCATCAGCTGAAAGGGAAGAAATTGACAGTCAAGAACGCGCTGTAGAATTCTTAAGATCGAACACAAGTGCTATAAAAAGGCCGATTTTAGAAAAAGACGGCGTGGCTGTACTTATTTCATTTGATGAACCGCAATATGCACAGTTATTTGGTTTGTAAAACAGGTTGTTAAATTTTGTTAAAGCTCACGTTGTCGCCTTCAAACCGCTTACTTTTGATCATGTATAAATGCATTATCTTATTCCTGTTAGCATTTCCTTTTTATTTGAAAGCTCAAACAGTTACAACAGGAACTGTTTACGATTATTCTAAGAAATATCTACCCTTGCCTGGAGTAATTGTAAGGAACTTAAAGACTAAGACAGCGACGGTTACGACCAATACAGGAAAATTTACACTAGGGGCGAAAGTTGGCGATACATTAGAATTTTCGTTGCTAGGCTATCATACAGATACATTGTATTTAACCAATTTGCTCCAAAAGCAGATTTACCTTCCGCAATATAGCAATTCCCTTAACGATGTAAACATCCAAGGCGTTAAGATAAATAGCAGTATCTTAAATGCCCGGGATTCCATGGCAGAAAATCCTACGTTATTAAGTACCGGCGGAAACTTGCAACGCAAAGGGATGCACGATAGAGTAGGTGGGCTAGCCTTAAACCTTGGATATGGCAAGAACAGAAGACAGCAAATTGCCGAGCAAGAAATAGAAGAAAAGGAACATTATCTAAATCAAATAGATGAGCATTTTAATCCAAAAAGTATCTCTGAATACATCAAGTTTACCGATGAAGAAATGAAGGATTTTATGGTATTATACAGGCCATCTGTAGAGCGGGTAAAAACAGATCAGCCATTCAATTACACACTTTACATCGTCAGGGCCATTAGCGCGTGGAAAAAACTCCCTCCAGAGCAACGAAAACTTAAAGATTTACCTAAATTAAAATGGTAGTTTACGGTTAGTCGATCTTTTCTATTACTAACATTTCTAAATAAGCGATAAATAATGAAAATTCGGTGCTGAGACTATGAATTTTCTATATTTGCTCGACTTTTATTTATAAAACAATGAAAAAAACAACAAAACTTTTTTTTGGTTTCTGCTTAATTTGCTCGTTTACCGTAAACGCGCAACAAATTACTCCATCATCACAAGCAAGTAAGTATAGTGCCGCTGAGGCATTTTCTCCGCTTTTCTATACGCAAAACGGCAATGAGTTTCGCTCGGCAATTGGAGCGCCTGGGCCAAAGTATTGGCAAAATAGAGTAGATTATAATATTGCTGTTCAGCTAGATACCGCCGCTAAATCGGTAACAGGATCAGTCACAATTACCTATAAAAACAATAGTCCAGACAACTTGCCTTATTTATGGTTGCAACTGGATCAAAATACATTTAAAAAACATTCTCGAGGTGCTGATATTACCCCCGGAAAAAGTAGATATGGAGCGCAAGGAGAAGATTTTGATGGAGGTTATACCATCAAAGATGTTAGCGTTTCACAGAATAAAGGCGCTGTAAAGTTTAGTAGGATTATAGAAGATACGCGTATGCAGATACGTTTGGACAAGGCATTAGCCGCCAATGGCGATGTTGCAACTATAAAAATAGATTACTCCTATGTTATTCCTAAAGATGGTTCTGACCGTACAAGCCGACTAATGACAAAAAATGGAGAAATTTTCGCTGTTGCGCAATGGTTTCCACGGATGTGCGTATATGATGACGTTATTGGTTGGAATACGTTGCCTTATTGGGGCGGCGGCGAATTTTATTGCGAGTATGGCGATATTAATTTTGCAATAACTGCACCTGCAAATCAAATTGTACTTGGATCTGGTAGTTTGCAAAATCCTACAGAGGTGTTAACCCCAACTCAGTTGAAACGCTGGAACGATGCGAAGGCGAGCGAGGCAACCGTTCATGTTCGTACAGAGAGCGAAGCAAATGCGCATGATTTGGACAATAGAAAAGGCACGCTTACCTGGAAATATAGGATAGATAACGCAAGAGATGCCGCTTGGGCTGCATCTAAAGCCTTTGTATTAGACGCTGCCCGGATAGATTTGCCAAGCGGGAAAAAGTCTTTGGCAGTTTCCGCACAACCTGTAGAGAGCAATGGAGTAGATGGGTATGGCAGGGGCGTAGAGTATGTTAAGGCAACAATAGAACACTATTCGAAACAATGGTTTGAATATCCTTATCCAATGGCGGTAAACATTGCTACATCAGTTGGAGGAATGGAATATCCGGGCATAGTGTTTTGCGGTTGGCAGGCAAAAAAAGGTTCTGCTTGGGGGGTAATAGATCACGAATTTGGACATACTTGGTTCCCGATGATTGTAGGCTCTAACGAGCGCAAATATGGTTGGATGGATGAAGGTTTTAATACCTTTATCAACGGTATAGCCTCAGAAAATTTTAACAATGGGGAGTATAAGTCGAAGCCGACAAATATGCACTCTATCGGTAAAAGTATTATTGGCAATTCAGCGTATGATAACATTATGCAAATGCCAGATGCCATGATGGAAAGAAATATTGGTGTAAATTTATATTCAAAACCAGGTTGGGGATTAGACATTCTTCGAGAAGAAATCCTGGGTAAAGACAGGTTCGATTATGCATTTAGACAGTATATAAAAAACTGGGCGTTCAAACACCCAACACCGTTTGATTTTTTCCGTTCGATGGAAAATGCAGCTGGCGAAGATCTTTCTTGGTTTTGGAGAAGTTGGTGGCTAAACAACTGGAAAATGGATCAGGGAATAGAAAGTGTTAAGCCTATAATGGCAGGCGGAAAATTGATTGCTTACGATATTAAGGTGGTGAATAATGATAAAATGCCAATGCCTATTATTTTGGGCATCACCAGAAAAGATGGCACCAAAGACTCGCTGAAACGGGATGTAGATGTTTGGATGAAAAGTGACAATTGGACAATTAGATACCTAACTAACCAGGAAATTAGTTCTATAGTATTAGATCCCAATAATAAATTACCAGATTCTGATGCGGACAATAACAAATGGACATCCGATGGAGCGATAGTTTCTTCTGCCATGGTGCCAGAAAATTTAGATCAATATTTAGGAATTTATGGTAGCAAAACCGCTCCGATAAAAGTAACAGTAACCAAGGTAGGTTCGGCTCTTCAAGTATCCGTCCCAAATCAGCCAGAGTTAACATTAGAATTTGTTGGCAAAGACAAATTTACGTTTGAAGAGGGCGGTTTGGAATTTCAATTTAATCCAGCAAAGAAAGAAATGGTCTTGACGCAGGGCGGACAAACTTTTACTTTTACTAAAGAGAACTAAATTTTTATTAATATATAAGCCCCATTCTTGTAAAAGAGAATGGGGCTTTTTTATTATCTTGATCCAAATACTTAAATCTGGCTTTTAGTGCTTTAATATCTCGTAAGACGAATTGTATTATATCCATTGGCCTTAAGCTTTCGTTTTCCACATACAGATTTAGTCTTTAGACTTTATTCCAAATCCTAGTATTCAAGTCCAATTCACGTACCACATCATACATAAACTTAATGGTTGCAATATCTTCGTTAAGTATTGCAGGATTAAGCAGGCTTTTAAATATCGGTGCTTCAAAACAATTTCTATTTATTGGGAACGCGATGTACATTTTGGAACTAATAAAAGATAAAGAAACGGTATCTTTTGATTGCTTATTCAAAGCCAATATTCTTTCCATCATAGATGGCGTTAAAATATATCTGGCCTCTACTTGGTCTGCCCCATAGGTTACAAAGGTTTTTTCGAAATCTATATTCTCTAACTGAATTACATTTTTGCTACCGAAAGAAAATAGGTTTTTAGAAAACCAAGCGCCCATAGAGCTACCAAAATCCTTTGGCCTTACAACAGTTACACCATTAAAGTTTTTGTTAAAATCTGCGGTAAATAAAATCCCCTTAAATATATTGTGCCAATGCGTCTGAGTTCCATTTTTGGTAGTAGTCTCCGTCTTGTATTCTGCGTGCACCTCAGCAAAATAAAATGAGGTTTTATCAGCCTTTCCGCTTACGAAATCCTCTGTGCTGTACCTATCAGGCTCATTTGTGAAAAGTTGGGCGTTTACAAATTCGCTTTCGCTGATGCCTGCGTTTGGATTGATAGTTAAGCTTTCATCTAAAAACCTTAGCGCATGGCCAATTACATCAAGCTTAAAAGAAGATTTATATTTATTAAGGGCATCGCTTATGCGATATAAAAAAACGCCGCCTGTAGTCGCAGAAATTATACCTAAAATAATTGCCAGAGTAGGAAAACCCAAAATCGCACCTAAAATACCTAGTACTATGCCGGCCAAAATAAAGACGTAGCCTTTGGTTTGTGCTTTTGCTATTTTTGCCCGTTCTATTTCTAAATTGGCCAAAATATTTTGCAAAGCCACATCGTTCAATAAATCTTCGGGCATTAATTGTTAAATAAGTCTTTTGCGCTTACATTTTTGCGTTCTTCTTCGGCAGTAGCCAAAACAGGCATTGGAAAATAGTTCAACATGCCGGCAAACATGTTGCCAGGAAACATCATAATGGCATTGTTATAATCGGTAACAGAAGCATTATATGTTCTCCGTGCTGCTGCAATTTGCTCTTCGCTTTCTGTCCATGTACCTTGCAGTTGCAAAAAATTAGTATTTGCTTTTAAGTCGGGATAATTCTCTACGTTTACCATCAAGCCTTTTACACTATTGCTCAATTGCGCATCAATTTCTGCTTTTTCTTCAACACTAACATTACCAGAAATCGCTTTAGTTCTTAGCTCGGTAATTTTCGTTAAAGTGCTTTGCTCGTAGTTGGTGTATTGTTTTACCACTTCTACCAAATTCGGAATTAAATCGAAACGCTTTTTAAGCATTACATCTATCGCAGAAAAGGCATTGGTAACTTGGTTCTTTTTGCCGACAAGCGAATTGTAAAAAGATATTCCAAAAATTAATATCGCAATAACGATAACAGCTACAATAATCATAAATTAGATTGTTGGTTTGAGGGATAAATATATAAAATTATTTTTGTTGGGTTGATTATCCTTTTATTTTGAATAGAAGGAAAAAAATTAACTTTAGAAAATAATTAATTTGAGCAATATTTTGGAGATTAGAAATTGGATATCAATAGAACTCATTGGAAAAGTTAGAATTATTTCTTTAACTATTTCCATCGCATTAGCACAACTTATACTAATCAGCAATTTTTGCAGAGGACAAGTTTTTGATGAAAAATATGTAATCAAAGACAGCTTGCCTTTTTCGCCGACAAGAGTTTTAAATTTTGCAAATGGGGATTTTACCGACGTTACCACCAATGTTGATTTTTCTTTGAGGGGCAGAGGCACATATAAAATTTTAGACAAAAAATTGGTGCTTAAATACCGCAAAATCTCGAACCCAGATAGTTCATGTTTTAAAATTACATCTTTACCTATATCTTGGGAATGGGGAAACGTGTTGTTGAACGTTCAAGATAGGCTTGGACGGCCAATGGCAGCGAACGCCACTATCAGAAATCAAAATGATGAAACATTATTTTCTTTAAAGCTTGATTCCAATGTAAAAGGAAATATTGATTTTTTTGAAGCATCAAAATTGTCCTATTTGGTCATAAGTTGGATCGGCTATACTTCAGTAATATTGCCTGTCAAAGAATTACTTGGAAAAAGATCAGAAATTTTAGTACAGCTTAGCATGGATAAAGCGACTTTTCTAAGAATAGCGCCGAAAGAGGAGACGTATAATTTTGAGGTATTGTCACCGAGGGTTCTAAGATTATATTCTCCTAAAACTGGGAATTTAATTTTTAAAAAACTTTAAAATATAATCGTGCTTTTCTATATGTTCCGCAGGGTGATGGAGAACGGTATGTTAAGCGGGGGTTGCAATTGCGATAAAATAGAACATACGATCTTCTTCAGCTTTTGCCAATTCGGAAATCAGTAGTATATACACATTGGCATACCTAATTTTTAACGCTCAGAAGAGTGGAAGTAGAAACCGCACCAACCCCTCCTCGAAAAAGGGAGGGGAGTTAGAATGCTGAATTAATAGCGGCCGGTTTCAACCCGCCGCGTATTTTTAACCGCAACACCGCCCCAGCCAAGAACCACCTCCTTTTAAACCTAGATTGATTGCCGTGGAAAGCCCAAACTTTTTCTGTCTAGCTTGGAACAAAAAGTGGGGCTGCAATTGCCGATAAGAACTGTATTAACGTTTTCTAAGTATAACTTGATACCAAACTAGGGGTGTAAAATTTAACGGTAGAAATTGTTTCGTGCCTAGCAAAAGGGGCATTTGGCCACTAAATTGCCTAATCGCCTAACCAACTTAACGCCCAACCACCTAACCAACTCAACCCCTAAACAATCTTTGTAAAACTATTGCATATCTGTTTTATAATTTCTATCTTTGCAGTCCTTTTGGGTTTTTAGAAAAAAGGTTTGATGCCTAAGAGCGGAAACAATCTGAAAACGTCAATCTAAAATATGCAATTCAATCGGTTTCAAAATGTTACTTGCTTCCACAATATAACATTAAGTAATAAATAAATAAGTATTAAAAATGGCAAAAGAAGTCAGTGCAATGATCAAATTACAGATCAAAGGCGGAGCTGCAAATCCATCGCCACCGGTTGGCCCCGCATTGGGAGCTAAAGGGGTAAATATTATGGAGTTTTGCAAACAATACAATGCTCGTACCCAAGATAAAGCAGGTAAAGTGTTGCCAGTTGTAATTACTGTTTATGCTGATAAGTCATTCGAATTCATCATCAAAACCCCGCCTGTAGCCGTCCAATTAAAGGATGCTACAAAATTGGCTAGTGGTTCTGCTGAGCCCAACCGTAAAAAAGTTGGATCGGTGACTTGGGACCAAATCAAAGCGATTGCTGAGGATAAAATGCCTGATTTAAATGCATTTACTCAAGAGTCTGCCATGAAAATGGTTGCCGGTACGGCACGCAGTATGGGAATTACCGTTTCTGGTGATGCACCCTGGACTAATTAATTATTAAACAGTTTACAACAGTGGCGAAATTAACTAAAAATCAAAAAACGGCGCAAGCTAAGCTAGAAGAAGGTAAAGCTTATACTTTACAAGCTGCTGCTGAATTGGTAAAAGAAATTACGACCACCAAATTTGACGCATCGGTAGATATTGATGTGTCGTTGGGCGTAGATCCACGTAAGGCCAATCAAATGGTTCGTGGAATTGCAACTTTACCACACGGTACGGGTAAAACCATCCGTGTTTTGGCTTTGGTAAATCCTGATAAGGAAGAAGAAGCAAAAGCAGCAGGAGCAGACTTTGTAGGTTTAGACGAGTACGTGGCCAAAATTGAGGGTGGTTGGACTGATGTTGACATTATTATCACTACACCAGCTTGTATGGCTAAGGTAGGTAAGTTGGGTAGGGTTTTAGGCCCACGTAACTTAATGCCCAATCCAAAATCTGGCACAGTAACCAACGATGTTGGTAAAGCTGTTACAGAGGTTAAAGGCGGTAAGATAGATTTTAAAGTCGATAAATCAGGTATTATTCATACATCGATAGGAAAAGTATCATTCCCGGCAGAAAAGATTTATGAAAACGCATTAGAAGTGCTTCAAATTATTTCTAAATTAAAACCTTCTGCCGCAAAAGGAACTTATTTTAAGAGCATTCACGTGTCTTCTACAATGAGTCCCGGGATAGCAATTGAAACTAAATCAGTAGCGGGGATCTAATTATTATGAACAGAGGAGAAAAAAACGAAGTAGTTGCAGAACTACAAGGACAAATGCAAGAGTATGGCAATTTTTACATTGCAGATACGTCTAGCCTTTCTGTTGAGAAAGTTAACAACATCCGTCGCAAATGTTTTGAAAGTGATATCTTAATGAAGGTCGCCAAAAACTCTTTAATCCGCAAGGCGATTGAAGGTTTGGATGGTGATGCTTCTGAGATATACGAAAGCCTTAAAGGATCTTCTTCTTTACTTTTCTCTAAGTCGGCAAACGCGCCGGCAAAGCTAATTAAAGCTTTGAGAAAAACATCTGAGAAACCTGTGCTAAAAGCAGCATTTATAGATTCTTCTGTATATGTTGGCGACAATCAGTTAGATACTCTTGTAAGCTTAAAATCAAAAGAAGAGCTTGTTGGAGATATTATCAACTTATTGCAATCGCCAGCGAAGAATGTAATATCCGCGCTTAAATCTAGCGGAGGCATAATTGCAGGAATTGTTAAAACTCTACAAGAGAGAGAAGGTTAACGGACACCTTAAGTTCGAGAGAAAAAATTAAACATTAATTTACGTAAATTTTAAAATCTTAATAAAATGGCAGATTTAAAAGCGTTTGCTGAGCAATTGGTAAACTTGACAGTTAAAGAAGTAAACGAATTAGCTCAAATCCTTAAAGATGAGTATGGTATAGAGCCTGCAGCTGCTGCTGCAGTTGCCGGACCAGCTGCTGGTGGTGATGCCCCTGCTGCTGCAGAAGAAAAGTCTACTTTTGATGTAATCCTTAAAGAAGCTGGTGGAGCGAAATTAGCAGTTGTAAAATTGGTTAAAGACCTTACTGGTTTAGGCTTAAAGGAAGCAAAAGATTTAGTTGACGGTGCTCCAAAAGAAATCAAAACTGGTATTTCCAAAGAGGAAGCAGGAGTGTTGAAAAGCCAATTAGAAGAAGCTGGAGCAGTAGTTGAGATTAAATAATCACTCGCTTTTAGCTTGCTAAAAAGTATCAGACACCGGCTGAAAATGCTGGTGTCTTTACCTGTTTATAACCACCTCATTTTGTTTGGTTGATGTGGCGGTTTAACCAAAACCAAACCAATTAGTTTATTCTTAAACTACAAAACTTTTAGTCCCTTGGCAAAGAAAGTCGAACAAAGAGTAAATTTTGCAACAAGTAAGCACATTTTAGATTACCCAGATTTTCTGGATGTGCAATTGCAATCATTTAGAGAATTTTTCCAGATAGACACCACTTCAGATAATCGCTCTAGCGAGGGTTTGTATAAAGTGTTTTCAGAAAATTTTCCTATCACAGATTCTAGGAACATTTTCGTTTTAGAATTCTTAGATTATTTTGTTGATCCACCTAGATACGACATACATGAATGTATCGAGCGTGGCTTAACTTACAATGTTCCGTTAAAGGCGAAGCTTAAGCTTTCGTGTAATGATGTTGAACACGAGGATTTTGAAACCATCATTCAAGATGTTTATTTGGGTACCATTCCTTACATGACGCCGAAAGGAACGTTTGTAATTAATGGCGCAGAACGCGTAATTGTATCTCAGTTACACCGGTCGCCAGGTGTGTTTTTCGGTCAGAGCCGCCACACCAATGGCACCAAATTGTATTCTGCACGTGTAATTCCATTTAAGGGTTCTTGGATAGAATTTGCCACAGACGTTAACAACGTGATGTATGCCTACATTGACAGGAAGAAAAAATTTCCTGTTACAACGTTGCTAAGGGCAATCGGTTACGATTCTGATAAAGACATTTTAGAGCTTTTTGATCTTGCTGATGAAGTAAAAGTTAGCAAATCTGGATTGAAAAAATACATTGGTCGTAAGCTAGCGGCTAGGGTATTAAAGAAGTGGGTAGAAGATTTTGTTGATGAAGACACAGGCGAAGTTGTTTCTATAGATCGTAACGAGGTAATTCTAGAGAGAGAAACCGTTTTAGAAGATGACCACATTGATATGGTGATTGACGCGGGAGTTAAAACCATTATCCTCTCTAAGGAGGACGGGGCAAGTCAGGCAGATTATACCATTATTTATAATACATTACAAAAGGATACGGCAAACTCAGAAAAAGAGGCTGTAGAAAATATCTATCGGGCTTTGCGTAACGCAGAACCACCTGATGAAGAGACCGCTAGAGGTATAATCGACCGTTTGTTCTTCTCTGATAAGCGTTATGATCTTGGCGACGTTGGCCGTTACCGCATTAACAGGAAACTGAAGATGGATACGCCAGAGGATGTAAAGGTGTTAACCAAAGCAGATATTATCGCTATCGTTAAATATTTGATCAAATTAATCAACTCTAAAGAAGAGGTGGATGATATTGATCACTTATCGAACAGGAGAGTACGTACCGTTGGCGAGCAGTTGTACGCGCAGTTTGGTGTTGGTTTAGCCCGTATGGCGAGGACAATACGCGAGCGTATGAACATTAGAGATAACGAGGTTTTTACACCGACGGATCTAATTAACGCACGTACTTTATCATCGGTAATCAACTCGTTTTTTGGTACCAACCAACTGTCTCAGTTTATGGATCAAACAAATCCATTGGCAGAAATTACGCACAAGCGCCGTCTATCGGCCTTAGGCCCGGGCGGTTTATCTAGAGAGCGTGCCGGTTTCGAGGTTAGGGATGTGCACTATACTCACTACGGTAGGTTATGTACCATCGAAACGCCAGAGGGACCAAACATTGGTTTAATCTCTTCTCTTTGCGTACACGCGAAGATTAACAACCTTGGTTTTATAGAAACGCCATATAAACGCGTAGAAAATGGTAAGGTGGTAGTGGATTCTGATGTAATTTATCTTTCTGCTGAAGACGAAGATGGAAAAACCATCGCGCAAGCAAACGCAGAATATAATGATAAAGGAGTTTTTTCTACGCCACGTGTAAAAGCACGTTACGAGGGTGACTTCCCGATTATAGAGCCAGAGAAGTTAGATTTAATGGATATTGCGCCAAATCAAATTACATCCATTGCGGCTTCATTGATTCCATTTTTGGAGCATGACGATGCGAATAGAGCATTGATGGGATCTAACATGCAGCGCCAAGCGGTGCCGTTGTTGCGGCCAGAAGCTCCGATCGTTGGTACAGGATTAGAAGGCCGCGTGGCTAGAGATTCTCGAACGCTAATAAATGCGGAAGGAAATGGCGTGGTGGAATATGTAGATGCAAACCAAATTACCATTAAATATGAGCAAAACGAAGATGATCGTTTAGTTTCTTTCGAAGGTGATAGCAGAACATATCGCTTAATCAAATTCAAGAAAACCAATCAAAATACCTGTATCAACTTAAAACCGATTGTTAAAAAAGGACAGAAAGTTGTCAAAGGGCAAGTGCTTTGCGAAGGTTATGCAACCGAAGATGGCGAATTGGCATTAGGTAGAAACTTAAAAGTGGCATTTATGCCTTGGCAAGGTTTCAACTTTGAGGATGCAATCGTAATAAACGAGCGTATAGTTAGAGATGATATTTTCACTTCTTTGCATATTGAGGAATTTGAGTTAGAAGTTAGAGACACTAAGCGTGGCGAAGAAGAACTTACGCCAGATATTCCAAACGTATCAGAAGAAGCTACTAAAGACCTAGATGAGCATGGCATTATTCGCGTTGGTGCAGAAGTAAAAGAAGGCGATATTTTAATCGGTAAGATCACTCCAAAAGGAGAGTCAGATCCATCACCAGAGGAAAAATTGCTTCGTGCGATTTTTGGAGATAAAGCTGGCGACGTAAAAGATGCTTCTTTAAAAACTCCTCCATCTATCCGCGGTGTTGTAATAGATACCAAACTTTTTAGTCGTGCTAAGAAAACCACCAAAGCAGAAGAAAAAGTAGCGATAGAAAAGTTAGATAAGCGTTACAACAACACAACGGAGAAGCTTAAGGCAGATTTGGTAGACAAACTTTTTACCATCGTTAACGGTAAAACATCACAAGGGGTGTTTAATGTTTACAAAGAACTGTTGGTTGCCAAAGGCGTTAAATTTACCCAAAAAATATTGATGGATCTCGAGATTACACACATTAGCCCAACAAAATGGACTACTGATGATGATAAGAACGAGATGATTAAGTTGCTTATTCATAACTATGGCATCCGTGTAAACGAAGAACTTGGCGCATACAAACGCGATAAGTTTGCCATAAGTGTTGGAGATGAACTTCCATCTGGTATTGTACAAATGGCAAAGGTTTATGTTGCTAAAAAACGTAAGTTAAAAGTTGGGGATAAAATGGCAGGGCGACATGGTAATAAAGGTATTGTTGCGCGTATAGTGCGCGATGAAGATATGCCTTTCTTAGAAGATGGTAGCCCCGTAGATATTGTTTTAAATCCACTTGGTGTGCCAAGTCGTATGAACCTTGGGCAAATTTACGAAACCGTTTTAGGATGGGCCGGAAAAGAACTGGGCGTCAAGTTTGCGACACCAATTTTTGATGGTGCTACACACAGCGAGGTAGAGGAGTGGGTAGCTAAAGCTGGGGTTCCTGCATCTGGCAAAACTTATTTGTACAATGGTTTAACAGGCGATCGCTTTGATCAAACCACTACGGTTGGTATAATTTACATGCTTAAATTAGGCCATATGGTAGATGATAAAATGCACGCACGTTCTATTGGGCCATACTCATTAATTACACAACAACCATTGGGTGGTAAAGCACAGTTTGGTGGTCAGCGTTTTGGTGAGATGGAGGTTTGGGCGTTAGAGGCATTTGGTGCTGCTAACATCTTACAAGAAATATTAACAGTTAAATCTGATGATGTTATTGGAAGAGCAAAAACCTACGAAGCCATTGTTAAAGGAGAGAACTTACCTACGCCGGGCATACCAGAATCATTTAATGTTTTGGTGCACGAGTTACGTGGCTTAGGTTTGGATATTACGTTAGACTAAATAGTTATAAGTTATAAGTGGTACGTTATAAGTGACGTACAACTTACAACTTAAGACCTACAACTCAAAAAAAGATATGTCTTATAAAAAAGATAGTAAATTAAAAAGCAATTTTACCTCGATAACCATAAGCTTATCGTCTCCAGAGATTATTTTGGAACGTTCTAGTGGCGAGGTTCTAAAGCCAGAAACCATCAACTATCGTACCTACAAGCCCGAACGCGATGGCTTGTTTTGCGAGCGCATTTTTGGCCCAGTAAAAGATTACGAATGTCACTGCGGTAAATATAAACGTATACGCTACAAAGGTATTGTTTGCGATCGTTGTGGAGTTGAGGTAACAGAAAAAAAAGTACGTCGTGAACGTATGGGACACATCGCATTGGTGGTTCCTGTGGCTCACATCTGGTATTTTCGTTCGTTGCCAAACAAAATTGGTTATTTGTTGGGCTTGCCAACAAAAAAATTAGATTTAATTATCTACTACGAGCGTTATGCAGTTATTCAAGCTGGGTTAATGGCCGAGGAGGGCATTAATCACATGGATTTCTTAACCGAGGAAGAATATTTAGATATTTTAGATAAGCTGCCTAAAGAGAATCAATATCTTGATGACAGAGATCCAAACAAATTCATCGCTAAAATGGGCGCTGAAGCATTGGAAGAATTGTTAAAAAGAATTGATTTAGATCAATTATCGTATGATTTACGTCATCAGGCAGCAAATGAAACTTCTCAACAACGTAAAAATGAGGCATTAAAACGTCTTCAAGTTGTCGAGGCTTTTCGTGGTGCAAATACGCGGATTGAGAACCGTCCGGAATGGATGATCGTTAAGATTGTGCCAGTAATCCCACCAGAGTTACGTCCGTTGGTGCCTTTAGAAGGTGGTCGTTTCGCAACTTCTGATTTAAACGATCTTTATCGTCGGGTAATTATACGCAACAACCGTTTGAAACGGTTGATCGAGATTAAGGCGCCAGAGGTTATTTTGCGTAACGAAAAACGTATGCTTCAAGAAGCGGTCGATTCGTTATTTGATAACTCACGTAAAGTTAACGCAGTAAAAACAGAAGGTAATCGTGCTTTAAAATCACTTTCTGATATTTTAAAAGGTAAACAAGGCCGTTTCCGCCAGAATTTATTGGGTAAGCGTGTAGATTATTCTGCCCGTTCTGTAATTGTTGTTGGGCCGAGCCTAAAATTACACGAATGCGGTATCCCTAAAGATATGGCGGCAGAACTTTATAAGCCATTTATCATTCGCAAAATGATAGAACGTGGCATTGTAAAAACAGTTAAGTCGGCCAAGAAGATTGTAGACAGAAAAGACCCATTAGTTTGGGATATTTTAGAAAATGTGCTTAAAGGACATCCAGTTTTATTGAACCGTGCACCTACGTTACACAGATTGGGTATCCAAGCTTTTCAACCGAAATTAATCGAGGGAAAAGCGATACAGTTGCATCCACTGGTTTGTACAGCTTTCAATGCCGATTTTGATGGTGACCAGATGGCGGTTCACTTGCCTTTAGGCAATGCAGCAATTTTAGAAGCCCAAGTTTTGATGTTGGCGGCACATAACATTTTAAATCCCGCAAACGGTACACCAATCACTGTACCATCCCAAGATATGGTTTTGGGTCTTTATTATATTACCAAAGGCCGTAAAACAGATGAAGGTGGTGTTGTAAAAGGACAAGATTTAGTTTTTTATTCGCCAGAAGAGGTTATTATTGCTTACAACGAGAAAAAACTAGACTTACATGCTTTTATTAAAGTAAAAGTACATGTTAAGCAAAGCGATGGTTCTATTGTAAATCAGTTAACTGATACAACTGTTGGTAGAGTGCTGTTTAACCAAATGGTTCCAGAAGAATTAGGTTACATTAACGAGCTCTTAACCAAGAAATCTTTGAGAGATATTATTGGTGAAGTTGTTAAAGCAACCGGCATGGCACGTGCCTCTCAATTTTTGGATGACATTAAAGAGCTAGGATTTAGAATGGCTTTTCAGGGTGGATTGTCATTTAACCTACAAGATGTTAACATTCCGGTAGAGAAACATACTTTGTTGGCACAAGCTGCAGCTGAAGTTGAAGAGGTGAGAAACAACTATAATATGGGTTTCATTACCAACAACGAGCGTTACAATCAAATTATTGATATCTGGACACGCATAAATAATAGGTTAACCACTTTTGTGATGAGCCAATTGTCTAGCGACAACCAAGGATTTAACTCTGTGTATATGATGTTAGATTCTGGCGCGCGTGGTTCTAAAGAGCAGATTCGCCAACTCTGCGGAATGCGTGGTTTGATGGCCAAGCCGCAAAAATCAGGATCTGGTGGAGACATTATTGAAAACCCAATCCTTTCTAACTTTAAAGAAGGCTTGTCAGTTCTTGAGTACTTTATTTCTACTCACGGTGCGCGTAAAGGTTTGGCCGACACTGCTTTAAAAACTGCCGATGCTGGTTATTTAACGCGTAGATTGCATGATGTTGCCCAGGATATGATTGTTAACGAAAACGATTGTGGTACGCTGAGAGGCATGTACACAACTGCGTTAAAAGATCAAGAAGATATTGTGGAGTCATTGTACGATCGAATTTTGGGTCGTACCTCATTGCATGATGTTTACAATCCGTTGGATAATACTTTGTTGGCTAGCGCAGGCGAACAGATAGATGAAGATGTTGCCAAAGCGATTGAAGAATCACCATTAGATGGTATAGAAATTCGGTCTGTATTAACTTGTGAAACCAAACGAGGTGTTTGTGCACTATGTTACGGCCGTAACCTTGCATCTGGTAAAGAAGTTCAGATCGGTGAGGCAGTTGGGGTAATTGCTGCTCAATCTATCGGAGAGCCAGGTACGCAGTTAACTTTACGTACTTTCCACGTGGGTGGTACAGCATCCAATATCGCTGCAGAATCTAATATTGTTGCTAAGTTTGATGGAGTAATTGAATTTGAAAATATTCGTACTGTTGATACGAAAACAGAGGATGGAATTGTTCAAATCGTACTTGGTAGATCTGGAGAATTTAAGATTGTAGAACCGGGTAGCGGTCGTGTGATTGTAACAAATAATATTCCTTACGGAGCATTTTTGTTTGTGAAAGAGGGCGATAAATTAGCTAAAGGTGATAAAATTTGTTCATGGGATCCGTACAACGCAGTTATCATTTCTGAGTTTGCGGGTAAAATTAGCTTTGATGCGATCATTGAAGGTGTAACTTTCCGTGAAGAGTCTGATGAGCAAACTGGTCACCGTGAGAAAGTGATTATAGACACCCGAGATAAAACTAAGAATCCTTCGGTCCAAATAATGGATAAAAAGGGCGAAATTGTTAAGGGCTACAACATTCCGGTGGGGGCACACGTTTCTGTAGACGAGGGCGATACCATCCAAACCGGAGAAATTATTGCAAAAATTCCAAGAGCGACTGGTAAAACTAGAGACATTACGGGTGGTTTGCCACGGGTAACTGAACTATTCGAAGCACGTAACCCATCAAATCCTGCCGTGGTTACGGAGATTGATGGCGTCGTAACTTTGGGAGGTATAAAACGTGGTAATCGTGAGATTACGATCGAATCTAAAGATGGCGAGATTAAGAAGTACCTAGTGCCTTTGTCTAAGCACATTTTGGTACAGGATAACGATTTTGTCAAGGCAGGTATGCCTTTATCTGATGGATCTATATCGCCAGCAGATATCCTAAAAATTAAGGGTCCTGCTGCCGTTCAAGAATACCTTGTTAATGGTATTCAAGAGGTTTATCGTTTGCAGGGTGTAAAGATTAACGATAAGCATTTTGAGGTAATTGTTCACCAGATGATGCAGAAAGTTCATATTGAGGATCCAGGCGATACTATTTTCTTAGAAAACAATGCAGTAGATCGTTGGGATTTTGGAGATGAAAACGATGAGATGTATGACAAGAAAGTGGTAGAAGACCCTGGAGATTCTAACGAAGCTAAGCCTGGTCAAATTATTTCTTTGCGTAACTTGAGAGATGCAAATTCTCAATTGAAGCGTCAGGATATGAAACAGATTAAGGTTAGAGACGCAAAGCCTGCAACAGCAAGTTCTATCTTGCAAGGTATAACACGTGCATCATTGGGTACTAAGTCGTTTATTTCGGCAGCATCTTTCCAAGAAACAACCAAAGTGTTAAACGAAGCAGCTATTGCTGGCAAACGCGATAATATGCTTGGATTAAAAGAAAATGTAATTGTCGGTCACTTAATTCCTTCTGGAACAGGGGTTAGAGGTTATGAGCGTATTATTGTTGGTTCTCAAGAAGAATACGATAAACTTTTGGCATCTAAAAAAGAAGAGGAAGAAGTCGAGGCTTAAGCTATTTTTTCTAAAATTTTAGCCCTCAGCTTTTGATGTTGGGGGCTTTTTTTTGCTATTTTTGTGTTATGGAAAACAAAGGGCTCGACGAAAATCAACTCAACATAGAATTATCAGAAGAAGTAGCGGAGGGAATTTTTTCCAACTTAGCAATCATCACGCATTCCAATACCGAGTTTATTCTGGATTTTATAAGGGTGATGCCTGGCATCCCCAAGGCAAAAGTAAAATCAAGAATTATCCTTACGCCTACCCATGCAAAAAGGCTTGCAGAAGCGTTAGAGGATAACATTGCTAAATACGAGTCTACAAATGGTATAATTAAGATTCAGGAAGAATCTTTGCCGATGACATTTGGCGGTCCAACTGCGCAGGCTTAAAAACTCTGGGCTAGTCTTGCCTTGAGAAATTGAAGTATTTGCTCTTCGTCCGTTGGCTCAAACCAATTTATATCTTCATCTTTTCTAAACCAAGTAAGTTGCCTTTTTGCAAATCGCCTTGTATTTTGCTTAATGGCGTCAATAGCTTGTCTCAGAGAAATCTTTCCATCAAGATGTTCAAATAGTTCGTTATAGCCAACCGTTTTTAGTGCATTTAAATTTCGAAATTCTTTTAAAGAAATTACCTCTTCCAGCAAACCATCGGCGATCATAATATCAACGCGGTCGTTTATTTTTTCATAAAGCTTTTTGCGGTCCGTATTCAAACCGATTTTTATAACGTTAAAATTTCGTGGCTTTTTTGTTTTAGAACGCAAGGCGGATAATCTTTGTCCGGTCGAGCGGAAAACCTCAAGCGCCCTAATCATGCGTTGAGGATTATTCTGATCAACCTCGGAGAAATAGATAGGATCAACTTTTTGCAGTTCTGTTTTTATTGATTTTATTCCTTCCTCATTTAGCCGTGAGTTTAACCTTTCTCTTACTGATAAATCAATCTCTGGCATTTCGTCCAAGCCATTTATTAGCGCATTTACATACATACCAGAGCCGCCTACAAGCAAAGCAACGTTTTTACGCTCGAAAATATCTGCGAGTGTTTTCAGAGCTTCCGTTTCGAAATCTCCAATGCTAAAAAGTTGGTTGATAGAATGTGAGTTGACAAAATAATGTTTTGCTTGTGCAAGTTCATCTAGACTTGGTTTTGCTGTGCCAATGTTAATTTCTTTATAAAACTGTCGAGAATCTGCAGAGACTATTTCCGTGTCAAAATGATTGGCCATCTGTATGCCCAAAGCAGTTTTCCCAACGGCAGTTGGTCCCACAATCGTTATCAGTGTTTTAATCAAGGCCATACAGATAAATGAAAAAACCGTCAACCTCATCTAGGCTAACGGTTCTATATAAATTTATGAGGTTGCAAAATTAGTAATCCTTTTCTTCTCCGTAGGTATCGTCATCTCCACCAAATTCATCGTCTTTTTCTTCCTCCTCAGATTCGTCGTTTTCCTCTTCGTTAATGCCCATTTCTCCCATCGCCTCTAGTTCGTCTGCATCTTCAGGCACAAAATCCATTTCATTTAAAAAATCAAATTCAGACGAAGCCTTTCCTCTCGGGTCAACGGCGGTCGGGCTATTTTTAACAGCCATCTTGGGAGCTAAACCTACATTCCTTACCAAATAGGGATATTGTATACTTGGATTAGGTTCTAAAATTATTTTAATTAATTCGACATGAAAATCATAAGAACGCTCAAAATTATAAACATAATAAAATTTTTGATGTGGATCTTCAATGAATCCGCTCAACTTTGAGTTTTCCATCAAAACAACTTTGTCTTTTTTCTTTTCGTTTGGCAAATAGGCAATTTCATCACCTTTTAACCAATTGTCAGTACTCACATAAAATGAAGAAGATTTTCCTGCATCGTACCCAGTAGTTTTATGGATTGCCAAGTGCAGGTCTAGAAAGGTTTGGTTAGATTTTATCTCAATCTCTTGTACCACATCATCAAAATCTTCAAAGGTTATTTTAAACTTATAAACTGCCATTTTTATATTTCAACTCGTAAAATTAAAGTTATTTCTTTTTATCAGCAAGTGCTAAAGTGTTCGGTTAACAAATAAAATTTATTTGTGTTTTAGGATAATTCTATTACTCCGTAGCTCGCAACCCAATGCTTATAGCGAACTTTACCATAAATCGATAGGCTTCCTCAAAGTCATTATTTATATCTCCTTCTAAAATGGCTTCTCTAATTGCGTTTTTAATTTTTCCCACTTCAATTCCCGGTAAAAGATTAAAAGTTTTCATAATGTCTTCGCCAGTAATTGGGGGCTGCCAGTTTCTTAGCTGATCTCTTTCTTCTACGTCTTTTATCTTTTGGTTAACGAGCTCGAAATTTCTTCTGTACTTTTTCTTTTTATAATCGTTTTTCGTAGTTACATCTGCATTACATAGCATCATCAGGCTTTCAATTTCTTCACCTGAATCAAATAATAATCGCCGAACGGCAGAATCGGTTACAACATCTTCCGCCAATACAATTGGTCTTAAATGCAATTTTACCAACTTCTGTACAAACTTCATTTTTTCGTTTTGTGGAAGTTTTAATTGCGCAAAAATTTTAGGAACCATTCGCGCCCCTTTGTCCTCGTGGCCATGAAAAGTCCAACCATGGTTTGGGTCAAAGCGCTTTGTAGCGGGCTTTGCAATATCGTGCAAAATGGCAGCCCATCTTAACCACAAATCATTGGTAACGATGGAAATGTTATCTAATACCTCTAAAGTATGGTAAAAATTGTTTTTGTGTCCCTTACCGGCGATGTAATCTACGCCTGATAAATCTGTCATTTGCGGGAAAATGATTTTCAGCAGTCCCGTATCAAACAAAAGTTTAAATCCGATAGACGGTTTTGGCGAGGCGATAATTTTATTCAGTTCATCTGTAATGCGTTCTTGAGAGATGATTTTTATACGTTCTTTCTTTGCCTCTATTGCCGCGATGGCCAAAGCGTCTATTTGAAAATCTAGTTGGGTAGCAAATCTTATTGCCCTCATCATTCGTAACGGATCATCAGAAAATGTCTGTTTTGAATCTATCGGTGTTTTTATTAGTCTTCTCTCCAAATGGTCAAGCCCACCAAAGGGGTCAAGCATTTTCCCAAATTGTGCAGCATTTAATTGAATAGCCATTGCATTGACCGTAAAATCTCTCCGAAGTTGATCATCTGCAAGCGTGCCATTTTCTACAATGGGCTTGCGCGATTCAGATCGATATGATTCTTTTCTGGCACCAACAAATTCAACTTCCAAATCTTGATATTTTAAATTTGCGGTACCAAAATTTTTAAAGATTGCTATATCTTTGTTAAGCTTTTTGCCAATTCTTTGCGCAAAAGAAATACCGCTTCCAACCACAACTATATCAATATCTTTTGATGGACGTTCCAATAAAAGGTCTCTCACAAACCCCCCGACTACATAAGCTTCCAACCCTGCTTCATCAGCCGCATCACCAAGCACCTTAAAAATTGGGTGTCGAAGATTTGCACTTAAGTCGGGAAGTTTTGCCACGTTTTGGATTAAATTTAACATCAAATAAGTTAGATTACTAAATTATAGCTGGTAAAATTAGTAAAACATTTGTTGACCGCTTAGTTATTTCTATCACTTTTGGTCCCTAAGAATTTATTTTCTAATAAATTCAAATTGCCCCGTAGGGCCAAGTTTTACAATGGTTGACGGTTTTTTTGGACTCATTTCTTCACGCTCAAAGTCTACCACATAATCTACCGATTTTAAGATTTCTTGGCTAATTTCACTAAAAAATTGTGGAGAAGCTTGGCCACTTAAATTGGCAGACGTAGAGACAATTGGCTTTCGAAAACGCTCAATCAATTTTGAACAAAACGCGTGTTTCACGATTCTTACTCCCACGGTTCCATTTGCATTTACCACACTCGGCGCAAGATTCTTTGCCCCCGAGAAAACAATAGTTAATGGATTTTCTGCATATCCAATTAATTCATAGGCAACTTCTGGTATCTCGGTTAAGTAACTTTGCAATTTATTAACTGTATCTAATAATATGATAAAGCTTTTTTCTACGGGGCGCTGTTTAATTTCCAACAGCTTTTGAACTGCATTTTCGTTAGTTGCATCGCAACCCAGACCCCAAATGGTATCGGTAGGGTAGAGGATAACTCCGCCAGATCTCATTATTTCTAAACTTTTTTTAATTTCGTCCTCTAACATGAATTAGCCTCGTGTTGTTTTTTACTTATCGCCAAATAAACATCCATTAGGTTTTCTGTGGCAGTATCGTTATTAAATTTTTGAACGTATTCTAGTCCTTTAATGATCATTTTATCTCGCAAAGCGGATGAATTTAAAACGCTATTTATTGCTTCTGCCAACGCTTTATCATCTTCTGGAGCGATATACAAACTATCTGGTCCGCCCGCTTCTTCTAGGCATGAACCTGTTGCGGCAATTACCGGAATTTTGGAATATAGAGCCTCAATAATTGGAATTCCAAATCCTTCATATTTAGATGGATAAACGAATGCCGCGCTTTGTTGATAGATCGCAGGTAAATCTTTAAACGGAATGTTTTTTAAAAACAAAACCCATTTTTGAAGGGAAAGCTTTTCTATCTCTTTTATTATGAGTTTTTTATATGTAGTTTCTTTTCCTACTACAACTAAGTGGATTGGATTAGTTAGCTGCGGTAATGCCCTGATTAGTAGCAGCAGATTCTTTCTTTCTTCTATTGTACCGACGCTGAGCAAATATTTTGTCGGCAGTTTGTATTTTGCCGCAGTTAATTTTAATTCAGAATCTGGCACATTTGTTTTAAAACTATCATCGCAGGTTTGGTAGATCACTTCTATTTTATTTGCATCAATCCCGTAAAACTCTACAATATCTGCCTTTGTCTTTTCGCTTATCGCGATGATTTTATCAGCCTTTTCGCATGCATATCGGCTTTTAAAGGTGTAAATTTTGCGGTCAAGGAACTTATAATACTTTGGAAAACGTAAAAAAATTAAATCGTGAATAGTAACTGCCGTTTTAATTTTAGAATGGTGTATCGCAAAAGGCAATTCTTGACTCAAGCCATGATAAATATCGATTCCATCATTAATCAAGTCTTTCAAAATACCGAAACTTCTCCATAAAAAGTTGCTTGTCTGAGGTTTCTTTATCTCAAAATTAGAATTTTCTATAAAAGCTTTAATGCGCGGATTATTTTTAACTCTTGGCGAGTAGACCAAATATTTATTCTCTTGGTATTTTTCAGCGAGATTAAAAATTAGCGAGCGGCTGTAGTTACCCAACCCACTTAAATTATTAACTGCTCGCTTGCCATCAAAACCTATTTTAAGCTTAAAGCTTAAAGCCGAAAGGCCAAAGATTGATTGCTCAAGCTCTGGGCTTTCAACTTTTGCTCGTTGCTTTTCGCTTTCAGCTTTCACCTTTTGGTTTATACTGCTACATTATTTTCTCTTAATGCATCGTTAAGAGAAGTCTTTTTATCTGTACTTTCTTTTCTTTTGCCAATTATTAATGCGCAAGGTACTTGGTAATCTCCCGCGGGAAATTTTTTTGTATAGCTGCCAGGGATGACTACAGAACGTGCCGGAACCATACCTTTGTATTCCTTTGATGTATTTCCAGTAACATCTATAATTTTGGTTGATGCCGTTAAAACTACATTTGCGCCAAGAACGACCTCTTTTTCTAATTTTATGCCTTCTACAACAATGGCACGCGAACCAAGGAAACAATCGTCTTCTATAATTACCGGCGCGCCTTGCACAGGTTCCAAAACCCCGCCGATACCTACGCCACCGCTTAGGTGTACACGTTTGCCAATTTGGGCGCAAGAACCAACAGTAGCCCAAGTATCTATCATGGTATCTTCATCAACATAAGCGCCTATATTTACGTATGAGGGCATCATAATTACACCTCGGGCCAAATAAGAACCATATCTGGCGCTTGCCCCTGGAACAACGCGCACTCCGCTTTCTTTGTAATTAACCTTTAGATCCATTTTGTCGTTAAAAACAAATGGACCAGCTTTTATTTCCTTCATATTCCTAATCGGAAAATAAAGTATAACAGCTTTTTTAACCCAATCATTTACACCCCAAGCATTTAAAACAGGCTCTGCTACTCGAATTTCCCCTTTGTCGAGTCGAAGAATTACAGACTCAATTGCTTCGCAGTAATTGCTATATTGCAAAAGGTTTCTATCTTCCCAAGCAGCTTCTATTAATTTTTTTAAATCTGAGTACATCTTCGTTTTTAATTTTACGCAAAATAAACCATTTTTATTTATTCGTAGTGGTTTTGATCCATTAAATTGTGTTTAGTTATGTAATTTTGGCTAGATGGCAGCGCAGGAAAAACTAAGAATTGATAAATATTTATGGTCTATCAGGCTGTTTAAAACGCGTAGTTTGGCAACAGATGCTTGTAAAGCAGGGCGTATAAAATTTAATGGTCAAAATTTAAAGCCGTCTGCAATTGTTAAAATTGGCGATGTGTACCAGGTAACTAAGGGAATTGAAAAAAAAGTGATTGAAGTAGTGGATTTTTCTTACCAAAGAACCGATTCACCTACGGCGCTAACTAAATATAAGGATTTAACACCTGTTGAAGAAACCCAAGGATTTAAAAGCGTCTTCCATTCACCTGTGCTAAAACGTGCAAAAGGAACAGGAAGGCCGACTAAAAAAGATAGGCGTGAAACAGACGGTTTGATTGATGGCCTTTTTGAGGATTAGTTTTTCTTAAAGATAAGTTAAAAAAAATGCCTCAAAAAGTTTGAGGCATTTATTGTTAAATATCTTTTAATTTATTTCTTGGTTTTTGTATAATCGTCATTCAATCCTTGTATAACTTCGCTTGTTACATCCAAGCTTTCATCAGCATATAAAATTGCGCTGTTGCCTTTTGCGTATGTCATAACCATTTTGTAACCCTTTTCTTTGGCATAACCTTTTAGGTAATCTGCAATTTTATTATATAGTTTCTCGTTCTCAACAGCTTGTTCGTTTTGCAATGAGCCACCTGCATTTTGTTGGTAAGTCTGCAACTCTTGCTGCTTACGCGCAAGTCGCTCTTCTGTAGATTTTCTTACATCGGCAGCAAGCGTCGGCGCATTTTTTTGGTAGTCGGCAACTTCTCGTTGAAAAGCTTGAGTTTTGGACTGCATATCTGCTTGCGCAGATTTGGTTTTCCCGTCAAATTGAGTTTTCAAATCTTTATAATAATCGTATTTACTTAAAAGCGAATCTGAATTAACAAACACGATTTTTTGGCTTGCATCAACGGTAGTAGCACCGCTATCTTTTTGTTTTGTTGTGGAAGCGGTTTTGGAGGTATTGTTTTGGCAGGCTGTAAATGCAAATGCTATTCCAACTACTGCAGCAAGGCCTAGCTGTCTAAAATTTTTTTGTTTCATTTTGATTTAAAATTTTGGCAAACATATATAAAATTGAATTGAATAGCAACATCTGCAATTGGGTTAACTTTAACTGAATCGGGGATTTAAACTACCTTCTATTTACGTAAGAAAATTTATTACGATTTGGCAGAAAGAGGCCATTATAGGAATTATCGATAACGTCTAAAAAAAAAGGTAGAAATCTCTACCCTTACCTTAATTATTTTTATATTGGTAGCATTATAAACTAAATAAATAAGAAATGAAAGTTACCGTGGTAGGCGCGGGCGCCGTAGGCGCTACTTGTGCTGATAATATTGCAAGAAAGGCACTTGCGAACGAATTGGTGTTGTTGGATATTAAGGAAGGGTTTGCAGAAGGCAAAGCGATGGATATGATGCAAACCTCTACTTTGCTTGGTTTCGACACTAAAATAAAAGGTGTTACCAATGATTATAGCCAGACAGAAGGTTCTGATGTAGTCATTATTACGTCAGGTCTTCCGCGTAAACCCGGGATGACTAGGGAAGAATTGATTGGTATAAACGCAGGTATAGTAAAGGGTGTTGCTGAAAACATCCTAAAATATTCTCCTGAAGCAATTTTTATTGTGATAAGTAATCCTATGGATACAATGGCTTATCTGGCGCTAAAATCTCTTGGTTTGCCAAAGCATCGAATTATCGGAATGGGCGGCACGTTAGATAGTGCAAGGTTTAAATTTTATCTATCGCAAGCATTAAATTGCAGCCCTAACGATTTGCAAGGTTTTGTAGTTGGAGGTCACGGCGATACCACCATGATTCCGTTAACGCGTTTGGCAACTTACCAAAGTTTACCTGTAAGCCAATTATTGGATAAAGCTACACTTGATAAAGTGGCCGCTGATACTATGGTGGGTGGAGCAACCTTAACGGGCTTAATCGGTACTTCTGCATGGTACGCACCGGGTGCAGCCGGAGCAGCACTGGTGCAAGCTATTTTGCGCGATGAGAAAAAACTGTTTACCTGTTGTGTTTCGCTCGAAGGCGAGTACGGACAGAAAGACATCAGTTTAGGTGTACCCGTAATAATTGGAAGAAAAGGTTGGGAAAAAATCATCGATTTTGAACTTAATGAAGATGAACAAGCGCGTTTTAATAAAAGTGCCGATGCAGTTAGAAAAATGAATGATGTATTGGTTGATATGAAACTGATTTAATTGGTGTTTAGTTGAATGAAAAAGGTTAAAATTCCGCTAAAACTAATAAATTTAAATGACGACGGCTTCCACCTTTTGGTGGAAGTTGTTGTTTTTAAACAAAAGCACTTTGCTGTTCTTGATACTGGCGCATCAAGATCTGTGTTTGATAAAGCGTTGTTAGAAAGTTATTTACCAACTGAAGAAATGGTGAATGAAGATATTAACGCCGCAACCTTGTTCACTTCTGCCACGACAATACAAGCAGAAATTCCTAAATGGAAAGTGGGAAAACTGAAATTAGAAAACTATCAAGCGGTTGCTTTTGATTTGCAATCTGTTAGCGAAACTTATAGGCAATTTGGCCATCCTCCAATTGCATGTATTTTAGGTGGCGATATTTTGATGGAATATAACGCTGTAATTAATTATAAAAAATTGGAGATGGTTTTGCAAATGAAAAGATGAGTCGATGTAATTAATGCTAACCGCCTTTTATTTAAAACGAACCAATGATTCTACAAAAAAGCCTCCCAAATTAGGAGGCTCCAGTCTTATTTCAGCGATCTATTACTGTTTTTGCGCATCATCTGGGGCTTTTCCTATCAGTTCCATAAATTGATCTAGTTTAGGAGTAATTATAATTTGGGTTCGCCTATTTTTAGATTTTCCATCTGTCGTGCTATTATCTGCAATTGGGTTAAATTCGCCTCTACCGCCCGCAGTTAAACGCTTCGGATCTACCCCATATTTATTTTGCAAAGCCTGAACTACAGATGAAGCTCTTAAAGTACTCAAATCCCAATTGTTACGAATGTTTTTTTGCGAAATAGGCACGTTATCCGTATTCCCCTCTATTAATACATCATAATCTTTGTAATCGTTTATTATTTTGGCAATTTTATTCAGGGTCGAGTCAGCCTGATCAGATACTTCATAGCTTCCTGATTTGTAAAGCATATTATCTGCCAATGAAATATAAACCACGCCCTTTAACACCTGTACATCTACGCCTTGCATTTCTTGTCTGCTTAACGAACGAGTCAAATTATTGGTAAGCACCATGTTAAGCGAATCACTTTTATTTTTGGCATTTACCAATTGCTTGATGTATTTATTAGAACTATTTATCTCATCCACCAACTTAGAAACATTTGCGTTACCCTGGTTGCTGGAAGTTAAACATTTGTTTAAAGCTTGTTGAAGTGCTGCACTGTTGGCTTTTTCTGATTTTATTTGATCTTCTAAACTCATTAACCTGCTTGTGGCGCCTGTTAATTCTCGCTGGCCGTCTTGGTATTTGTTGCTCAGTTCTTGATTTCGATCTGTAAGTTTCGAATAATCAGATTTTAGCTCAGTATATTTTTTATTGCTTACGCACCCGCTAATCAATCCTATCGATAAGACTACCGCCGGAATTATCTTTATTGCTTTCATATTATTGTTTTTTGGTTTTTACATCTGAACAAATATTTTACCAAAATGTTCTTGGGCAATCAGCTCTATGTGCCATTGAATTTTTAAAGTTTTTTTTACACCTGACATGAGTCGCGGAGCGTGCGCATGCTAGAATTGTACCGACCAAATCTTAAAGGATTAGGTATGCGTAAAAGTCCTTTCTCGAGTAATAATATTGGACCGTACATAGATTGCATCCCTCAATAAATTTTAAAAAAACCGTTAATATTTTTGCTGTTTGAATTTAACTTTCTATCCAGTCAATATGTAAGGATCTGATTTATTAATACCTAGCTTTAACACCATGAAAGTTGCCTTCTTCGTTATAATTTTTCTTGCACCAATCTTCCTGTCTGCTCAAACCGCAGATGCGCTTTACAAGGTTTATGATGTAACCCAGCAAAAAGAAATCTCATTGGATGATATCGTTGAAGATGCCAAACAGGCAAACGTTATTTTTTTTGGCGAAGATCATAACAATTCTATTTGTCATGCGGTAGAATACGCACTTACAAGAAAATTTTTAGCAAGTTATCCAAGCAATGTTACGCTTAGCATGGAAATGTTCCGTACCGATTTACAACCCGTGTTGGATGAATATTTAGATGGATTAATTTCTGAACGGAACTTATTAAAAGAAGGTGATCCATGGCCAAACTACAAAGACTATAAGCCAATGGTAGATTATGCCAAAAGCCATCATATGGATATTATAGCGGCAAATCTTGCGGCTAGATATAGCAATGCAGTAACACTGGATGGTTTATCAGTTCTTAGGCGCTTTCCAAAAGCCTCTAAAAAGTTTCTGCCACCGTTGCCAATCGACACTGCGATAGGCAGGTATCTTGAAAAATTTAACGAAACTGTGGGTGCCCATAGCATGGGCGGCATGAAAATTTACCAAACACAAAACCTTTGGGATGCAAGTATCGCTTGGGCAATCTCTAAATATTTGAAAAAGCATCCCAACCGTAAAATCCTGCAATTGAATGGTCGTTTTCACAGCGACGAATTTTTGGGTGCAGTGGCTAGACTAAAGCTATATAACCGCAAGGCAAAAATTTTAACTGTATCCTCGTTCCCTGCAGCCGACTTTTGGCGGCCGAATTGGGGAAACTACAAAAAGCTAGCTGATTATGTTATTTTAACCAACCCGAATATTTCCAGAACTTACTGAAATTTAATTTTCGTCGTTTGGTTTCATGCCTTACATTCTCAACCTTCTTGCTTTCTACCTTCCACCCTTCAGCGCGTCTCTAATTTCGGTAAGCAACATTTCTTCTTTGGTTAGCACAACCGGGGCTGGTATTTCCACTGCTTCCTTTTCACGTTTTAGGCTATTAATTCCTTTAACCATTATAAATACAACGATGGCCAATAAGATGAAATTGATTGCCACTGTAATAAAATTTCCATAGGCAAAAATGGCCGCACCGGTTACTTTTTGTGCATCGACCAATGGAACACCGGCGGGTACATCACCCCGCAGTACAACGTACAAATTGCTAAAGTCTGGCTGACCAATAATTGCAGCCACAATTGGCATAATTAAATCTTTAACAATACTGTCGATAATTTTACCGAAGGCGGCGCCTATTATTACGCCAACTGCCAAATCCATAGCGTTGCCTTTAATAGCAAACTCTTTAAACTCTTTTACAATGCTCATAAAATTTTTTGTGGTTTCTCAAGCAAAAATAGAATTATTTTTCTTTTGCTAATTAATTTTTCCATATTTCAGGAAACTTGTTGCGCTTTTGGTTTGTAACACGTATTATACGTGGTTTAATCAGAGTGCGGCTGCGGAGTATGTTGTACATAAATAATCGGCAAGATTTGTCTATTTTTGACCAATTCTTTTTTATCAAAACATGTTAAAACAGCACTTACAACAAAGGTTATCACAAAAGCTTTCGCCGCAACAGATTCAGTTTATAAAATTGCTGCAGGTGCCAACCGTTGCATTAGATGCTCGAATAAAGGAAGAACTGGAAGAAAATCCTGCGTTAGAAGACCCAAGTTTAATGGTACAAGAAGAACCAAAGAACGAGTACGAGGACTTGAATGAAAGCAGCGAAGATTTTGAAAGTAACCTTGAAGAAAATACCGATGAGTTTAATGTAGATGAGTATCTACAAGACGATGACGTTAACGAATATGGCACAAGCTACAATAACGCCGACGACGATGAAGAGCAGAAACAACGTCCGATTGCGATAGAAAACACTTTTTTTGAAAAGCTACAATCGCAGTTAGATTTAATCCCACTTTCTGATAAGGATTTAGTTATCGGTAAACAAATTATTGGCAGTTTAGACGACGACGGATATTTGCGTCGGCCGCTATATTCAATGATAGATGATCTTGCTTTCTCTCAAAATGTGTTTGTAGAACCGGCCGAGGTTTTAGAAGTGTTGAAGATTGTTCAAACTTTTGATCCATCTGGCATTGCTGCTAGGGATCTAAAAGAGTGTCTACTTATACAGCTAAGAAAAAAAGACTCTTCTGTTCCAGTTATTGTTCAGGCAATAAGGGTAGTAGAAGATTATTTGGATGAATTTACGAGGAAGCACTATGATAAATTGGAAAAAAGCTTGGGAGTTGAAAGTGAGGAACTAAAAGAAATAGTCAACGAAATCCTAAGGTTAAATCCTAAGCCTGGCGATTCCAATCAGTTAACTACCAAGCAGATGCAAATTATTCCTGATTTTCACATTAGCAATAACGATAGCGGTTTAAACCTAACCTTAAACTCAAAAAATGCGCCCGACCTTAAAGTAAGTAAGTCTTACCAAGAAATGTTCGATCATTATGATAAAACCTCTGCAAAAGATAAAAAACTAAAAGAAGCAGTGCAGTTTGTTAAGCAAAAATTAGACTCTGCCAAGTGGTTTATAGATGCCATCAAGCAGCGTCAGCAAACGCTCCTTAAAACCATGAACGCAATAATGCACTACCAATACGATTACTTTTTAACGGGCGATGAGCGGAAAATGCGGCCAATGATTTTAAAAGATATTGCAGATAAAATTGATATGGATATTTCTACCGTATCTAGGGTTGCCAATTCTAAATACGTTCAAACAGAGTTTGGAACGTATTTGCTAAAATCTTTTTTCTCTGAAGCCATACAGACGGAAAGTGGCGAAGAGGTTTCTAATAAAGAGGTTAAGAAAATACTAGAGGATTGCATCGGCAATGAAGATAAACTGAAGCCTTTGGCAGATGAAAAGCTAACAGATATTTTGAAAGAAAGGGGCTACAATATTGCGAGAAGAACCGTTGCAAAATATCGGGAGCAAATGAACATTCCCGTGGCTAGGTTGAGGAGAGAATTGTAAAGAAAATGGTAGATGCTAAAAATTAAAAGTTTAAAGTCTGGGGAGTAAAAGAATAAGAGTAAAAGTTAAATAGAAAGATCAAAACGAGGGTTTTCCAATTCGTCGCTAGGAACATCCTATCTCAATTGCTTCGATAAAAGGATGTCTTTAAATAATCAGTAAGCCGGCCAATAATGTTGATAAGTTAGACACACGACCAAGTTCAACAGCCTAACGTTCCGCATGTAATTACTAATTACTCCTGTAGCCTACCAAATCTTTATCCGGGATGGCACGTTATAGATGTTGTTAAGCAGCAATCCCAATACTATCTCGTGGCTACCATTGCTCACCTGATTTAAATCTGAAGTGGTAAAATCGTAACTGTAGGTCAAATTCACCAATTTCGAAACGTTGAAACCTAACATTGCCGAAAAGGAATCGTTTCTTCGATAACTTCCGCCAAGCCACATTCTATCTTTAAAAGCCATTTTCAAATTAAGATCTACCGAAACAGGCGCAGGACTTGCGTATTTTAACATAAATGACGGTATTGCCGCGATGTCCTCATTAAGAACTAGCTTATATCCAGCCGTAACAAAATAATGAGGCGACAACTTACCCTGTTTAGAATTGTTTAAACCACTAAAAGTTATGTTTTGCCCCAAAATCTGCTGTATCGATGCGCCAGCGAAAAGTCTAGCTCCATACAACCAAACCCCTATGCTCAGATCGGGCTTGGTTTGGTTTGTTATCGCTCTCGCCACGGCTGGATCATTTTCTTGCTCAAAAGTTAGTGAATTTACATCTAGTGATATATTAGAAATTCCTCCTGCAACACCTGCAGAAAGATTAAACTTGTCGTTTAATTGCAAGTGATAAGCATAAGTCAAGTTGGCATCCAAACGAGAAATTGGCCCAGCCTTATCTAAAACAGCAGTTATACCTACCCCATGATGCGCAGGCGACGAAGTATAGTTCTGTGTATAGTTTCTATCCATCGGATTGCCCGTTTGTTCAGGAAAAGGTGTTAGTGCGTTGCTCCACAAATAATTGTCGCCCAAAGCCCAATTTGCAGAAACAAAAGACGTTTGCGGCGATCGGTCCAAACCTGTCCATTGTTTACGATAACCGGCTTTAAAATCTACATAGTTCTCTATGCCCGATAAGGCAGGGTTAAGTAGATATTCGTTAAAAATATATTGGGTATATTGTGGCCTCTGCTGTGCAAAAAGCCCAGTAGAAAACAACGAAGCAAAAAAAACAAAGTACTTTTTCAATGTTATCTAATTATTGTTAAAGGTCCAGTTACCACTTTTCGTCCATTTTTCGGATTTATAATATAATAATAAACACCGACAGCTAACGGTGAATTATGGTAAGTGCCATCAAACGGTTTCTCATAACCCTTGCTAGAAAAAACCCTGTTGCCATTTCTGTTAAAAACTTCTACAGTTGCATTTGGATAACTGTCTAAATATTTAATTACCCAAAAATCATTAATTCCATCTCCGTTTGGCGAAAAAGCATTCGAAACTTCTAAACCTTCAAGCACTTTAACTTCAATTGTAGCGGTTGCTGAACATCCATCAGCACTGCTTACTACTAACGTATAATTTATATCTTCTGTTGGAGAAACAATTGGTTCCAGCACATCATCATGGTCTAGAAATGTAGAAGGAAACCATTTGTACGATAAATTATGGCCTGTGGCAGATGCAGGTAGCTTTAGCTGACCGCCCGATAGCACGTAACCTTTTGACACGAGAGATATTAGCGGCGAGGTATATACGTTTACAGTTTGTTGAATGGTTTTGCTGCAGCCGTTTTTGCCGCTAAAGGTATAAGAAAGCGTATGTTGGCCCGCGCCCGCAACTTTTGGATTGAAATTTCCATCAGCATCTATTCCAACACCACTATAAAAGCCAATGCCTTGCAAGCCAGATGTTTCTCTTGCCTCATTAAGTGGTACAATGCCTTGTTCTGTACATAGTTTTGGTATTACATCAAAAACCAGTTGTGGTGAAGGATTTATAGTAATTGCCTGCATAACCTCTTTAGCGCAATTTTGTCCAGAGTAAGCAATCAGCTTTATATTGTATGTTTTTGGAACATTGCCGCCAAAACTTGGATAGCTTAAAATTATGTCTGCGCCAGTAGGGAACGGAATGGTTAATTTATCGCTAGGGTTACCTGTAAAATCTTTAAACACCTCTATTTTAATAATTTTTCCAAATGCGATGGTAGAGCTATTGTTAATTATAACATCTGAGCCACTGCATATATTTTCCTGGTTTTGGATCGTAAAATCGGCTTTATCAACTGCACTATTTACTGTAAAAGTTTTGGTCGTCGAAATTTGACAACTATTGCCATTAGAAATGGTTAAAGTTACCTGATAATTTCCCGCCACTGGAAACGCATATTGTCCATTTTTTTGAGTCGATGTGGCAGTCGGATTATTGGTGTCGAAATTCCATAAATAAGTTAAGCCATTCTCTGTTCCGTCGATATTTTTAGATGTATTTACAAAAATAGCGGCGCCATCATTTACACAATAATCGGGCAAGACAAAGTCAGCTATTGGGCCATCAACGATGCTTATCGTTTTAGAAAATTGTGTGCTTTCACAGGTATTATTAGAGGTAACTACGAGTGAGACATTATAATCGCCGGTTTTTAAAAAAGTATGCGTAAACGCATCTCCGTTAGCCCTGTCTTCGGCTGCGGTACCATCGCCAAAGTCCCAATGCCAGTTTATAATCGAGGCTGTAGAAAAAACTGCCTTGCTTATCTCAGATTTATCTGTAAACAAAACCGCCGAATTTATGCAAGACTTATCAAGAGTTTCAAAATTTGCAACTGGGACAGGATACACGGTTACCGGATGTTCCGCAACATCAGAAAAACAATTAGTACCGGATTTTACTGAAAGTTTTACATTATAAACTCCCTCAACGGCAAATTTGTGTTGCGGATTTGGCAATGTAGTTTCAGCATTTGTTGGGTCGGTTCCATCGCCAAAATCCCATTTCCACTCCGCAATGCTAAAACCAGGGTTGTTAGAAGTGCTTCTTTCCTTAAACTGAACGTTAGAATTTGCGCAGCCAGAAATATTAGCGTCGAAATCTGCGGTTGGCAAATTGTAAATATTAAAAGTATAGCTAGTTGTAATGTTACCAGTAAAGCAAGGCCCGGCATTTGCTACCACAACATCTGCTCGCAGCTGGTGCTTAGCGGCGGTTGTAAAGGTTTGAGTGTAAGGAGACTGATAGATGTAGGTAACCTCGCCGTTGTTGGATCGAGTTTCTAGTGGAACAGGAGATGCAGTTGTAATATAATTACCACCATCTAAAGACCAAGAGATAGACTGTGCTTTATAAGGCAATGCGACGTTTAGTTGAGATTCTACACCAACGCAACCATCAGGATTACTTTGGCCATTGCTGGTATTTACCACACTTAAATAATTGTTGGAGGCCAAGTTGGTTCCGGCAGAATAAGCGTAAGACTCTGCGGCTCCAAAACCATAAGCAATGGCGTTAAACCCGTCATTTGCAGATAAAGTTAGGCTAGGTTGGAATACCTCTATTTGTGCGAACGTATAGGTCGGGTCTCCATTTAAAGCCTGCCAAACAACATTTGGTTGCACCCCATTAATTCTAAAAGATGCAGAAGCACTGTACTTTATTAATACGTTAAGATATTTTACATTGATTGCCTGCCGATCTGAAGAAAACACAGTAATGTCTTTTATGTTAAATTCTATTGGGTTCAAAATTACCATATCTGGGTCACCTTGAATGTTATTGCCGCTTGGAGAGGAGCAACCCTGCGTAAGCGAATATTGCGCTACACTAATTAAGTTATCGGCTGTTACTAAAGTAGATTCGGTAAGCTCTTCACTTTCAATGTACTGCCCCTTATTTACAACATACGTTTGCCCATTAAATTTAACTTGGGTATTGTTACTTTGTGCAACAATTCTTAAAATATACCTCCTGTCCTTAAACGGAACAACTCCGTAGTTTTTCCCCCAGCTTGCTGTGGGAGAAAGCTGTTGGTAAAGTGGGTCTTGGGAAGCTCTTGGATCTGCACTGCAAGAGCCAAGCGAAAGCGCAGAAGAACCCGAAAAAGCAGCAAACTTTTTGCAAGAAGAAGTGGCGGGATCTGCTGTAACAAATACGCCCGTTAAATCGGTTCCATCTTCTTCTATATACTCGTAAACATCGCCCGCGCGTTGTAGGTTTATAACGGCAACTGACCCGTCCGTTTTGTGAAGCAATAAATCTGTATTGTCTTCTACAGCCACCAGTGCTAAATAGTTATCTCCAGATCCAACTTGAGTATAGTTCATCGAATAATAATTTTGGCCCAACGTTTCATAAGGTAAAATTAACGACGCCGCAGACCTAAAACCTGCATAAATATGGGCATAGGCAGATACTTTTTGCCTACCGGGGGTTACCTGTATATGGATGCCTCTATTCCTTAAAACTGAATTTTTTTCAGAGAAGTTTATGTAAGCTTCCGCTCGAGTTACGTCAAATTCTATTGCTGTATTTGCCGGAATTCTTCTAGTTTGAGAATATCCGGCACCGCAACTTACGGTTACTTCACTATCAAATTTCGAAGTTACGAAAACCACGATATTTGCATCGCTGATGCCGCTAGGTACATGTGTGGGAAAAACCGCCCAAAAGTCTGTGCCTTCATTGCTTACATTTTGGCCAAACGTTTTAATAACGCAAAGCAAAAAACTAAATAACAAGAGCAAAAAAACTCTCTTCATTTAAAATGATTTAACTTTTAAAATCTAGATTAAAAAGTATACTCCCGATCGATAAAGCCAGTTGATTACTATTTTAGCATCAACACCCCGATACCCATTTGAGCAGTGAAGTGATTCAATTTTATAAAAATCAAACAATATTTAACGGCAAGAGCGATAACCCTTTATGTAATCGATATTTAATTATCTTTCTTTCAATTCTTCGTTTTTCTCAAAAAAATCTTTCGCTTTTTTGTCGGCTTCGGTATTGTTATTGTTATTTGTTTCTAGATTTTCGTCTAAGCGACTATTCCAAGAATCTAGCCCGTCTTTTTTCTCGTTGTCCTTTATCGCTCCTTTAGGCGTTTCATTGCCTTTTTTTTTGATGTTGAATTGCATATCTGGTTAAAATTATTATACTATATTAAAAATTTACTTGGCAGATGGCCCGTCTTTTCCCTTCTTAAATTCTTTTACACTTTGGCCTAATCCACGCATTAGTTCAGGCAACTTTTTACCTCCAAAAAGTAACAAAACAGCCACCGCTATCAAAATAAACTCCATTTAATATCTTTTATTTATTTTTACAAGATACGTAAATTTATCTTACAGAGACTTATCAATGCTTACATGGTTTATTAATTTTCTGGTTATTTAAAATATTACAAATCATTGATTGTAGCAAAAACAAATTGTAAAACTAACCTATAGCCTTACACGTTATAAAATTAAAAACACATGGCTACAGCAAACCAAATTAAACAAGCTTACATAGATTATGTGCTCACCCATAATGAAGAGCCCAAATCTGTTTATGCATTCGCGAAAAAGCTTAAAATCACAGAAGCATCATTTTATGATAATTTTACCTCGTTTGCGGGTATAGAAAAAAGTATATGGTTTGAGGTTACCGCTGAAACCATCTCAACCATTAAAGAACAGGCAGTTTGGATGGGATTTTCATCTCGAGAAAAAATGCTTTCTTTTTTTTACAGCTATTTAGAAAATCTTAAAGGCCAACGCAGCTTTATAATCTACAGTCTAAAAAATTCTACTGCAAGGTATTCTACTCCCACAGCGTTAAATGGTGTAAAGCCTTTGTTCGAGCGTTTTGCCGAAGAAATTTTAACCGAAGGCTTGGAAACTGGCGAGTTGGCTGATCGAAAATTTTTTGCGAAAAGGTATAAAGATGCACTTTGGATTCAGTTTGCTTTTATCTTAAATTTTTGGATAAATGATACTTCGGAGGGGTTTGAAAAAACCGATGAAGCAATAGAGAAAGGGATTAACGTAACATTCGATCTTTTCCAAAGGTCGCCTATTGATAACTTGTTTGAATATGGCAAGTTTTTATCGAGAAATGGGATGTTTACAGAAAAGATGAGGTCGTAATTTTAATGAAGATTCAAGAAACTATTCCTACCACAAAAGTGCAACGCTCGGCCAAATTTGTAAAAACCGGTTTTCAGATAGGAGGCAACTACATAAAGCATTATTCCAAGAAACTTTTCAATCCCACCTTGGACGATACCGAGCTGAACGAAGACAATGCCACAGACATTTACAACTCTTTAAGTGAATTAAAGGGAAGCGCGTTAAAAATTGCCCAAATGTTAAGTATGGACAAGAATATTTTGCCAAAATCTTATGTAGATCGTTTTTCGCAATCTCAATACAATGCACCTCCCTTATCTGGGCCGCTTATTGTTAGAACATTTACAAAAAACTTTGGAAAATCGCCAGAGAAGATTTTTGATTCGTTTAATCTAAAATCCAGTAATGCCGCGTCAATTGGTCAAGTTCATCAAGCAACACTTGACGGAAAAAAATTGGCGATTAAAATACAATATCCCGGAGTTGGTGATAGTATTGCTAGCGATTTAAAATTAGTAAAACCATTTGCTTTTCGATTACTTGGGATGAGCGAAAAAGAGCTAAATGTTTATATAAACGAAGTGCAGGAAAGGTTGTTGGAAGAAACTGATTATGATTTAGAAGTTAAACGATCAATCGAATTTTCTGAAGCCTGCAAGGACTTGGACAATATTGTGTTCCCAAAATACTATCCACAGCTGTCGGGCAACCGAATTATTACGATGGACTGGATTGAGGGCCTACATTTAAGGGAGTTTTTACAAACAAATCCGCCACAAGAGCTGCGTAACAAAATTGGCCAAGCACTTTGGGATTTTTATAATTATCAGCAGCATGAATTACGTGCGGTACATGCAGATCCGCATCCCGGTAATTTTTTAATTACCCCCAACGAAAAACTTGGAGTTATAGATTTTGGTTGTATTAAGGAATTGCCAAACGATTTTTATGTGCCATTTTTCTCCTTAATTTCAACAGATGTCATTAATGATAAAGAGCTTACGCTCAAAGCCTTTAGAGAATTGGATATGATTAGTGATAGGGATAGTCCTGCGCAGGTGCAGTTCTATTATAAATCATACAGGGAGATGATAGAATTGTTTGCAAAACCGTATAGCAGCACGAGCTTCGACTTTAGCAAACCCGAATTCTTTGAGCAAATCTATGCGTATGGCGATAAGATCGCTAAGATTCCAGAGTTTAAACAAGCTCGGGGTGTTAAACATTTTATTTATGTAAACAGAACAAATTTTGGCCTTTATTCCATTTTGCACGATTTAGAAGCAACGGTAAAAACAGATACTTACAAGCCACATTTTTACTAAGATAGTTAGGTATTTTTTTTGACCACCTTTACCATTTCATCCAAATCGAAAGGTTTTTGGATATAATCATCTGCGAGACATGCTTTTGCCTGTTTTGGTAATTCGTTTGAGGTTGAAGTAAGTACAGCAGAAACATTTTTGGTTTTATTATTATTTTTGATCTCCTTGATCACCTGCGAGCCTTTCCTCTCTCCGGCGATATGATCATCGATAACAATGGCGTCAGGTTTTGATGTTGCGATTTTTTCAATAGGTTTTGTGGTTAGCGAAGCTTCAACATCAAAGCCTTCGTCCTGGAGCACGTCTTCCATTATTTCTAAAATTTCTCGGTTATCTTGAACAAGTACAATTTTTTTTCTGCTAACCATTTGACGCGATTATAAGATTTAAAGTTAGCTTTTTTTTTAACCTTTTAACTTAAGTTGATGCTTGCAATAAACTGCCGAAGTTTTAGGCGCAAAACTATTCCTTCGATCGTTCTTACCTTAACGTGTCATTTAATCTATCAGAGAAAAACTTAGAAAATTTATCAAAATACCGCTTGCGGCCGTAACCCATAACCCATTGCACGCCTTTTGTTGCATTTGTTAAAAAAACCTCATCTGCTTGATCTAAAATCTTTGGATTAATTTCTGCTTCGACAATTTCTAAATTATTAAGCTTGGCAATATGCAAAATTGAACTGCGCACTACCCCGGCTATACATCCTTGGTTAAGCGCCGGCGTATAAATTTTTTTATCGTATGCTATGAATAGGTTAGAGCTGATACTTTCGCATAAAAATCCCTTATCGTTTAAAAGTATTGCCTCATCTAGCTTGTTTTGGGTTTTATACAATCCCGCCATCACATAAATTAAAGAATTTGAAGTTTTTAGTGGTGCGAACTTGTTTATCGGCTTAGCCAAATCTGGAAATAAATCTACAATCAATCCTTTTTTATTCAGTTCGTAAATATTTGATTCCAATGCACTACCCTGCAAAATGTAGCTATTTTTATTGTGTTCTGGTGTGTAAAGTCCTGCGCCCGTTCTAAAAACTGACAATCGAAACCGAGCATTTCCCTTCCATTTGTTTTTCTTAGAAAGATCGGCTGTCTTTTGTTTAAGAAAATAATCATCCATTAACGAATAGCCTTCAATTTTTAATGCTTTCATCCCTGCGGCAAGTCTATCTGCATGTAAATTGGCAAATTGTAACTTTCCATTAATCATTCGCATGCTTTCAAACAAGCCGTCACCAAATCTAAACGCTCTATTATCTGCGGTAAGAATTGGCGCGTTAGATAGATGGAATACATCATTGTACAATAAATATTGTTGAGGCATATTTTTTAGTTAATGATGTAGTTTCTCCATTTAGAAAGGGCGGCGGCAAAATCATCGGGCAGCGCAGATGTAAAATTTATAAACTGCAGTGTTCTCGGATGTATAAATCCCAACGATTTGGCATGAAGTGCTTGCCTTGGTAGCAAATTGAAACAGTTTTCGACAAATTGCTTATACTTACTAAAGGTTGTGCCTTTTAAAATTTTATCACCACCGTAGCTGGCATCGTTAAATAGGGGGTGACCGATATGTTTCATGTGTGCACGAATCTGGTGAGTTCGCCCAGTTTCTAATTGGCAACTTATTAGGGTAACGTAGCCCAAACGCTCCAAAACGGTGTAATGGGTAACAGACCATTTTCCCTTATCTGCGTCATCATAAACTTGCATTATCCTTCTATCCTTTAAGTTGCGGCCAATGTAGCCGGTAACAGATCCATCGTCTTTAACATCTCCCCAAACAAGCGCCAAATATTCCCTTTTTATGGAATGATCAAAAAACTGCTTTGCCAAATAAGTAATAGCCATTTCGTTTTTACTAACCAGCAACAACCCAGAGGTATCTTTATCTATGCGATGCACTAGACCCGGGCGGCCATCGTTTCCGGGCAGTTGCGGCAAATGCTCAAAATGATAAGCCAGAGCATTGACCAAAGTGCCGGTATAATTGTTGAATCCCGGGTGCACCACCATTCCGGCGCCCTTGTTTACAATCAACAGATCTTTATCTTCATACACAATGTCAATGGGCAAATCTTCTGGATAAATGTGTGTATCTCTGGGCGGGTGTGGAAGAAATAGAGAAATTTCATCTAAAGGCTTGATTTTATAGCTCGGCTTCACTGTCTTCTCATTTACTAAGACATTCCCGGCATCAATCGCATTTTGAATGCGGTTCCTTGATGCGTTTTGTACCCGACTCATCAAAAATTTGTCTATTCTTAACAAAGACTGTCCTTTATCTACAACAACTTTAAAATGTTCGTACAAATCTTGTTCATCGGTATCTAAAAGTTCTTCTTCCACATCCATAGGTGCAAAAGTATAGTTTTTTAAATAATGAACTAGGTATGATTGCAAACTTCAAATTGTACAGTTGTAGCACAGAGTACTACCATCTAGTGCAGAATCTACGTACGAAGCGTATGTCCTTCAATATTTGCCATTTTTTAGATAATTTGGTGACTAAATTTCGAGAATTGTACCTTTTCGACATAAGGAGGACAAACAAATTTTGGTAACCACCGAAATGCTACATAATAGGTTGGCATCAGGATTTAAGTTATGATTTTAGGATTAGTTCGATGACTTTATTGTCGTTCAAAGTTTAGGGGGTAAGTACCTAAAAATAAGTAATTTTCATTCAATGCGGTTTTTGGCGCCTTAATTGATGTAAGGTATAGTCCCAAAACATACCTAAATATGAAAAATTTTACTAAATCGCTGGTAATAATTCTTAATTTTTTCCCATATCTTCTCAGGAAAATTTATTTTAAATAAAGAAATTTAGTCTTCTATTACGAAATAAAATATAGTTTCTACCTTTGTTAAAGTGTTTCAAACCTTAAGCAGTACGGTAGAAAAGCTGGATATAGATCCGTTTACAAACCTATTTGTAAAGCGAGACGATTTAATTGATCCGTTTGTTTCAGGCAATAAATGGCGAAAGCTAAAGTATATTTTGGCGAGTGCTGAAAAGCTGAACAAGAAACATTTGGTAACATTTGGGGGCGGATATAGTAACCACCTGGTGGCCATATCTGCAGCCGCCGCAAAAGCGAAATTAAGCTGTACTGCCTTTGTTAGGGGAGAGCCTGTAACCAACAAGATGCTGTTCTTGTGCAGACTTTATGGCACGAAGCTTATTTTTGTGACCCGTAGCGATTATAGAGAAAAACGAAAGTTATTCGAAAATTATTTTGGAGATGATGCAAATGCTTTCTTCATTGGTGAAGGAGGCGCAAGCGAAGAGGCGGTGAAAGGTTGCGCAGAAATTATTTCGGAGTTGCCCGTTGTTTATGATCACATTTTTTGTGCGGCAGGAACGGGCACAACAGCAGCTGGCTTACTTAGGGGTTTAAATTTAGCAAATCTTCCAACCAAACTCCATGTTGTTAATGTATTAAAAACAGGTGAATCCCTTATTGGAGAGATTGCCCAATATGCACCCTTAACCGAAAATTTAACTGTTCATCAAGATTACCACTTTGGCGGCTATGCCAAAACAAATAATCAGCTCATTGATTTTATAAAAGTGTTTGTCTCAAAAACTGGAATTCTTATCGACCCCGTTTATACCGCTAAAATGTTCTTCGCGATAGTAGATTTAGAATCGAACGGCTTAATAAATAAAACAGCTAAAGTTTTGGCCCTGCATACCGGCGGCTTATTAGGCCTTATGGGTATGGAAGAGAAGTTTTGAACCTTAAGCTGCAAAAAAGTTATAAACATTTTAATTCCTTGTTTTCTATTTTGGATAAAACACACTTTAAACCGTTTAAACCTATTTTCTGCGCAGAAGTTAAAAATAGGCTCTCATTGGGATTTGAGGCGGTTTTTTGGTATGTTTGGGTTTGAACCTAAGTAAATAAGATGTACAAATTAGAGATTGCCCCAAACCGTGTTAAGGAGACACTGAACAAACATATACTGGCAGATGGTTTCGATATGACTTATGATATCGAACGAAGTAACGGCTCGTTCATCTTTGATTCTAAATATGGCAGAAGCCTTCTAGATTTTTTTAGCTGTTTTGCCTCCGTTCCCCTCGGGTACAATCATCCAAAAATGGTACAAGACGAAGTATTTAAAAAAAATCTTCTGCAGGCCGCCATGGCAAACCCGTCAAATTCTGATGTGTACACCCAGCAATACGCGCAGTTTGTAGAGACCTTCGGTAACATCGGCATTCCAAATTATTTGCCGCATGCTTTCTTTGTTGCAGGCGGCGGTTTAGCAGTAGAAAATGCGCTAAAAGCAGCAATGGATTGGAAAGTGCAAAAGAATTTTGCGAACGATATTAAAGGAGAAATAGGTACAAAAGTCCTTCATTTTGAAAAGGCATTTCATGGTAGAACCGGTTACACACTAAGTTTAACCAACACTTTGCCCAATAAGACAAAATGGTTTGCAAAGTTCAATTGGCCTCGCGTTAGCACACCAGAAATAAAATTTCCCTTAACTGGAGATAATCTAGCAATTGCAAAGCAAAGTGAGGAGTACTCCATCGCTCAAATTAAAGAAGCTTTTAAAAATAACCCGAACGAGATTTGCGCTATTATTATAGAACCAATCCAATCAGAAGGTGGAGATAAGCACTTGCGCGAAGAATTTCTGATAACGCTTAAATCTTTGGCGGATGAAAATGAAGCATGCCTAATTTATGATGAAGTGCAAACAGGCGTCGGTTTGACAGGTAAATTTTGGTGTCACCAACATTTTAGCGAAAAAGCTAGGCCCGATGTTATCGCCTTTGGCAAAAAAATGCAGGTTTGTGGCATTTTGGCAGGTAAGAAATTGGATGAAATTGAAACTAACGTATTTAAAGTGCCAAGTCGCATTAATTCTACTTGGGGAGGAAATTTGGTAGATATGGTACGTGCAACTAAGATTCTGCAAATTGTAGAAGAAGACCGACTTTGTGAAAATGCGGCTAACGTTGGTGCCTATTTGCAAGAACAATTAAAGTCTTTGTCCGACAAATTTGACAAGATGAGCAATGTTCGCGGTCGCGGATTGTTAACTGCTTTTGATTTCGCGTCAAAAGAAATGAGAGACGAATTTTTGAAAAAGGGGTTGGAAAATAATGTGCTGTTTTTAGGTTGTGGAAATAATACCATCCGATTTAGGCCGGCGCTTTGCGTAGAAAAAACACACATAGATCAAGGGATGGAAGTAATGGAAAAAATACTGCCAAAACTTTAGGAATTTTCGATTTTGAAATGACGAGTTACTACTTCCGCGCCGTAGCGGACAGTTCCCATTGGTAAATTTCCATTTCGGGTTCAACTTGCCCATCTAAATTCTTTTTGATATGTGGGCGTCAATAAGTCAAATAACCACAGTTAAATGAGTCAATCCTAAAAATTTTTTTATATTTGTTGCTGCCCTTCTAGCGTCCGTTTTCATAGATAGATGTGGGCGTCAGAAACCTGTCTCTGACCCCTTTTTCTACCTCCAGTAACTCCAAATTGATTCAAATGAAGAAGAAAGTAATTGTTGCAATAACCGGTGCAAGCGGTGCAATTTACGCCAAAGTTTTGTTAGATTACTTGCAGAAAATACACGAGCAAACTAATGCCGTTGGAGTTGTAATGAGTGACAATGCGAAGGAGGTTTGGCAATTTGAGCTTGGTAACACCGACTACACCAAATACAATTTCGACTTTTACCAGAAGAGTGATTTTAATGCACCATTTGCTTCAGGTTCCGCAAAATATGATACGATGATTATTGCACCATGCAGCATGGGAACGCTTGGCAGAATTGCGGCTGGAATTTCAAATGATTTAATTTCTAGAGCTGCAGACGTGATTTTAAAAGAGCGCAGAAAACTAATTGCCTTAGTTAGAGACACACCTTTTAGTTTAATTCACATCAACAATATGAAAACTGTTACCGAAGCGGGCGGCATCATTTGTCCGGCCAATCCATCTTTTTATAGCTTGCCAAAAACAATAGAAGATGTTGCAGCAACCGTAGTTGCTCGTGTGCTAGATTTGGCCGGCTTTGAGTTGGATACTTATCGCTGGAATGAAAGCTGATTTTTGCATTTCTGTTTTTAGCACAATCTACAAATCGCCACCTACGTACAAATTCCATATCTTTGCTACCTAATGAAAAAAGTTGCTTTTTACACTTTAGGCTGCAAGCTTAATTTTTCTGAAACCTCTAGCATTGGTCGGCTGTTTACCGATGCCGGTTATGCCGTGGTAAATTTTTACGAGGCGGCAGATGTGTATGTTATAAATACCTGTTCCGTTACCGACCATGCCGATAAGAAATGCCGCAAAGTTGTAAAGGAAGCATTAAAAAATTCGCCAAATGCATATATAACTATTGTTGGCTGTTATGCGCAGTTAAAACCGGTAGAAATTGCAGAGATAGAAGGAGTGGATATGGTTTTGGGCGCGGCAGAAAAGTTTAGAATTGTAGAATATATTACCGATTTAACAAAAAGGGAGAAGGCGGTTATCCATCAACAAAGTATAGAAAAGGTTAGCCATAGTTTTATTGCCTCTTATTCTATTGGGGATAGAACCCGCACATTTTTAAAAGTTCAAGATGGGTGCGATTATCCTTGCACGTATTGCACTATTCCGCTGGCGCGAGGCAAAAGCAGGAGCGACACCATAGAGAATGTGGTAAGTCGTGCAGCAATAGTTGCTGCCACAGGAATTAAAGAAATCGTACTTACGGGCGTTAACCTTGGCGATTTTGGGATTGTAGATGGCAATCGAGAAAATCACTTTTTAGATTTGGTTGAGGCATTAGATAAAGTGGATGGAATAGAACGCATACGGATTTCCTCTATCGAACCAAATTTATTGAGTAATGAAATTATAGAGTTTGTGGCAAATTCAAATAAATTCGTGCCTCATTTTCACATCCCGTTGCAGTCTGGGTCTGATAAAATTTTAGGTTTGATGAAAAGACGCTACCGCTCAAATCTTTATTCGGAGAGGGTTGCCAAAATTAAATCAATAATGCCGCATTGTTGCATCGGGGTAGATGTAATTGTTGGCTTCCCTGGCGAAACGAGAGAAGATTTTTTAGAAACATATAAGTTTTTAAATGAGTTGGATATATCTTATCTACACGTTTTTAGCTATTCTGAACGGGCGGAAACAGAGGCGGCCGAAATGGCGGGAACAGTTGCAGGGTCGGTGCGTAACGAGCGAAATAAAATGTTGCACATTTTATCAGAGAAGAAACGTAGAAGTTTTTACCAGTCGCAAATAGGGAGCGAAGCAGAAGTGCTTTTCGAGGCCGACCATAAGGAGGGTTATATGCATGGCTTTACCAAAAATTATGTGAAGGTTCGCGCAAAATATGATCCGCTCAATATTAATGCTTTAAAAGCGGTTAAATTAGTTACGATAGACGCTGACGGAGAAGTAGATGTTGATGAGTTGGAAAGCGCCTTTGCGCACTAACGATATTCTGAATGTTTATTGGCACCTTTTATATTGAATTTAAATGGAGAATAATCGGGCAACGACCCGACTAAATTCTCCAATCTTTTAAACTTAAACCCAGGTGCAGCGAACACTTTCCGCTGCGAAGTAAAGCGGAAAACGAGCTTGTTGCTGCCCAAAAGCTACCAACCACAGCGTTTTCCAAACCCATAAAAAGATCTCCGTTTTGAAGTGCAGTTTTAAAAGGAAGATATGTAACGCCTTGTCTTTTTGCTTTAACCGTTTATCAAGTTTCGAGCTTTAAGCTTTAGCGTTTGTTTGCTATCTTCGCAGCAAATTATTGTTTATGTTTCCTACCGTTTCGCATTTCATAGAGTATCTTTTTGGCGTAAATGTGCCTTTGCCCTTTAATACCTTTGGTGTTTTTGTGGCGCTTGCTTTTATTGCCGGCTATTGGGCATTTTCAGAAGAGTTGAAACGCAAAGAAGCACTGGGAATTTTACACCCAATCAAAAAAACCGTGGTTGTTGGCAAACCTGCAACTAATCTAGAGCTTTTTTTAAATGCTTTGTTTGGTTTTTTAATAGGTTATAAACTTGTTTATGCACTCTTAAATTATTCGCTTTTTGTGAGCGATGCGCAGCAAATATTGCTTTCGACCAAGGGCAACATTCTTGGAGGACTTGCCTTTGCTGCACTTTTTGCTTACTGGGACTATAAGGAGAAGGCAAAATACAAATTAGAAAAACCAAAGGAAACGCAAATAATTGTTCATCCCTACCAATTGATGAGCAACTTAATTGTATGGGCGGCAATTTGGGGACTTTTAGGCGCCAAATTTTTTGATAATTTAGAATACTGGGATGACTTTGTTGCGCATCCGATAGAAAGGTTGCTGTCTTTTAGCGGGCTGACGTTTTTTGGAGGGTTGATTTGCGGTGGCGCTGCGGTCTTGGTTATTGCAAAGCGAAATGGCATAAAGGCATTGCACATGTTAGATGTGGGCGGGCCGGGGATGATGCTTGCTTATGCAGTTGGTCGAATTGGTTGTCACCTGGCCGGCGATGGCGATTGGGGACTTCCAAATTTAAGTCGAAAACCTTTTAACTGGCTTCCCGATTGGTTGTGGTCTTACAAATATCCGCATAACGTAGTTGGCGAAGGTGTGCCAATAGATGGGTGCATAGGGAAATTTTGCCATCAATTGGCAGAAGGCGTATATCCCACGCCATTGTATGAAGTAATTGTTTGCGGTTTGCTCTTTGCTTTTTTATGGAGTATTAGAAAGAAAATTAAAGCACCTGGATTAATGTTTGGAATCTATATGATTTTGGCAGGGCTGGAGAGATTTTTTATCGAGCTCATCCGCGTAAATTCTAAATACCACGCGTTTGGATTATCTTTCACCCAAGCAGAGATGATATCTACGTTTTTGGTTTTTGGAGGCATTGGTCTCTGTATTTACGCGCTTAGGAACGGCAACAAACTGAGCTAAAATTTAACTTTTGGTCTAAATTCTAGGATCGGCCGGAGTTTTTTAAAAAAAAATTATGAATTACGAATTACTGTGCACCAAGGTTGTAAATATAGTTAGGCTTACGGGTAATTTTATCCGAAAAGAAGCTTTACAGTTTGACGCCAATAGAATAGAATACAAGGGTTTAAACGATATGGTTTCTTATGTGGATAAGACTGCAGAAGAAAAGCTAGTTAAAAATTTAGACAAGTTAATTCCCGATGCTGGGTTTTTAACCGAGGAAAAAACAATAAATAGAACCGGGAAAACTTTTACCTGGATTATCGACCCGTTAGATGGAACCACCAATTTTATACATGGAATACCAACGTATGCCGTAAGCGTTGCGCTTTATGAAGACGGTGCCGCGGTGCTTGGTGTGGTTTACGAAATAAACAGGGGCGAAATGTTTTATGCGTATAAAGGCGGTGCGGCATTTTTGAATAAAAAAGAGATTCGGGTTTCTGAAAATCCAGATTTAAGATCGAGTTTATTGGCGACTGGCTTTCCATACTTCGAATTTGATGAGCAACCGCAATACATGCAGTTGCTTACAGATATGATGCAGAAGAGTCATGGTATAAGGCGCATTGGGTCGGCCGCTACAGATTTGATTTATGTTGCCTGCGGAAGATTTGATGCTTTTTTCGAATTTAACATTCAGGCTTGGGACATTGCTGCGGGCTGTTTTATTGTACAGCAGGCCGGAGGTGAGGTTGTAGATTTTGTCGGAGGAAGCAATTTCTTAGAAAAAAGACAAGTAATAGCGACCAATAAAAAGATAACGGGTGAGCTGTTGGAAGCAGTTAGGAAACATTTTTAGATTTTGCCTGCAGCAAATAAAAAAGCCCGCAATATTCTGGCGGGCTCTTACAATAAAAAAAGAAAAATATTCTATAACGATTCAGAAACCACTTCGGTAACTTCTGGCACCATTCGTTGTAGTAAACTTTGAATTCCAGATTTTAAGGTTATGGTGGATGATGGACAACCGCTGCAAGAACCTCTAAGTTCAACAGTTACTATACCTTCATCAAATGACTTATAGGTTATTGCACCTCCATCTTGTTCAACAGCAGGTTTTACATAATCATGCAAAATTTGTTGAATTTTTACTTCTGTTTCAGTACCCTCAAAACTAGGAGTTTCCTCGGCGGTGGCCTCCTTAATTTTTAATTCAGATTCTACCGCGCCCTTAACAAATTCTTTTAAAATAGCCTCTATGTCTGCCCAATCTGCGTCTGACGTTTTTGTTATCGTAACAAAATTACTGGCAAAAAACACCCCATTTACAAAATTAAACTTATATAATTCTTTAGCAAAGGGAGAATGTTCAGCGCTTTCTTTTGTCGCAAAATCCTCACTGCCATTAATAAGAAGCTTATTAACCATAAATTTCATGGTTGCAGGGTTAGGGGTTTGCTCAGTATATACGTTAATGGTCATATCTTTATTTTTAATGATTCAAAATTAGGAATTCTGCCTTGCGTTCCTGTCTTGTAAGCGTAATTTTAAGATTTAAAAAATTCCGGTGTAGGTAAACGGCGTTATTTTTCTTAACTCGCTCTTTGTCACTTCAGACACCGCTAAACCATCAATAAAAACGGAAATGCTTTTTTCATCTATTTTGGAGTTTGTCCTAGTAAGATTTTTAAGTGCCTCGTAAGGATTTGGATAATTTTCTCTGCGAAGAACAGTTTGGATGGCCTCTGCAACAACTGCCCAATTGTTTTCCAAGTCTGCTCGAAGCGCCACTTCGTTTAAGATAATTTTGTCTAACCCACGTAGGGTAGATTGAATGGCCACTAAGCTATGTGCAAACGGTACGCCAACGTTTCTTAACACAGTAGAATCTGTAAGGTCTCGTTGCAGCCTAGAAATGGGCAATTTTGCCGCAAAAAATTCGAATAATGCGTTTGCGATTCCGGCGTTTCCCTCTGCGTTTTCGAAATCAATAGGGTTAACTTTATGCGGCATGGCCGATGAACCAATCTCGCCCTCTTTAATTCTTTGCTTAAAATAATTTTTGGAAATGTAAGTCCAAATATCTCTATCTAAATCAATGATGATGTTATTTATTCTTTTCAAGGCATCGCACTGGGCTGCGAACTGGTCATAATGTTCTATTTGGGTCGTATGTTGAGCTCTATCCAAACCCAGTATTTCATTCACAAAATGATTTGAAAATTTCACCCAATCTATTTGAGGATAAGCAATATGGTGTGCATTGAAATTTCCCGTTGCGCCACCAAATTTTGCACCGTTCGGAATTTTCTCTAAATTATTCAGTTGAATGTTCAAACGATCTGCAAACACCAAAAACTCTTTTCCAAGTTTTGTTGGCGAAGCAGGTTGTCCGTGCGTGTGGGCAAGCATTGGAATGTTTGCCCAAGTTTTGGCGAGGTCGGTTACCTTATCTATAAGTGCTGTTATTGCTGGATAATAATTTTCGTTTAAGGCAAGTTTAACAGAATAGGGGATTGCCGTATTGTTTATGTCTTGCGAGGTAAGTCCAAAATGGATAAATTCTTTAAAGTTCTGGAGCGACAAATCATCAAATTTTTTTTTTATGAAATATTCTACAGCCTTAACGTCGTGATTGGTAATTTTTTCGGTGTCTTTTACCACCTCGGCATCCGCATCAGAAAACTCCGAATATATTTTTTTGAGTTTAGGAATCAATTCTAAATCAAAATCTTTTAGCCCATCTAAACCTAAATCCAACAATGCAATAAAATACTCTATCTCTACATACACCCGATATTTTATCAACGCGGCCTCCGAGAAGTAATTCGCTAATTGGTCTGTGGTTTTTCTATACCGACCATCTATTGGAGATATTGCGCGCAATGTGGTTAAATTCATGTCTGTTTTTGGATAAAAAACAAAATTAAGAGAAATCGTCGAATTTTACTTCCGCTAAAGCCTCATCTTTTTGAAAAAACAAAAAAAGGGCTCCAGATTTTCTGAAGCCCCTTTTAATAAAGTAAACGTTAGCTTACATTTTGTTCATGGTGTCTGTCATCATGGTGTCCTTCATCATGGTGTCCTTCATCATGGTGTCTGTTGACATCATTGAAGTGTCAGTCATTGAAGTATCACCTGAATCAGCTTTTTTTTCTGAATTACAAGCAACTACCGACAAAGATAAAGCTAAAGCTAAAAAGCCAAATTTGAATGCATTTTTCATTTTTTTCGAGTTTATGTTTTAATATTAATTACGCCTTTAATACGAGATATGACAAAAGGTAACCCAATTTTTTTAAAAAATAAAAGGCCGAGAAATTTTCTCGGCCTTTTATCGTAATTAATTGTTTAAAATTTAGTTTTTAACGACAGTAGTATCTGTTTTAACAACAGTATCTAACGTAGTAGTGTCAGTTTTGATTGTTGTGTCAGAAGTAGTTTCCATAGCTGTACCAACAGTATCAGTGCTAGAACCTTTGTTTTCTGAGTTACAAGCCACTACAGATAAAGATAGAGCTAAAGCTAAGAAACCGAATTTGAATGCATTTTTCATTTTTTTCTTTTTTTAAGTAAGTAATCTAATTGCTAGTTAATACAGGTTTTTGTTAAAGGTAACCCAGTAAGAGCTAATTTTTTATTTAAAGAGAAATTTTTTAATTATTTTTTCTCTTGAGGCCGCAAAGGTAAGGTTAATTTGTAAAATTCCTAATTTTGCACTGATTTTTTCTAATTTGATTTATTTTTACAATCTTTCTAAATCTTTTTGCACTTACATGAATGGACTATAACCAGGGGCAAGTTAAAGAACAGAATTTTCTGAAGCGGTCGAAGAAATCTGCTTACTCTAAAAAAAGCTAATATCCCTGTCGCACAAAAAGGCTTTTACGCTAACAATTTTATCCGCTGCCTTTGGCGGCAACAAAATTTTTTGTCTAATATTGGGTTACTTTTGCTCATGAAATGTATTAATACGTGAAGTTTAGTTTTAAAGAATCCGTTCCGACAGATAGAGAAGTTATTCTTGGAATTTTGAATAATTCTGAAGAGGCGCTAGAAAGATTATACAAAGCGTACTTTGCAATGGTGTTGCAGTTAATTTTGAATAACAGTGGCAGTGAGGATGATGCGAAGGATGTTTATCAAGAGGCAATTATTGTTTTGTATGATAAGGTAAAGAACGGGGATTTTGTGCTAACCAGCAAATTAAAGACATTTCTTTATTCTGTTAGCAGGAGGATTTGGCTTAAGCGGCTTGCGCAACAGAGTAAAAAAGTTGGTAGGATAACAGATTATGAGGCGTTTTTGGAAGTTGAAGATGTTGTGGAGGATTTTGAAGAAAAAGAAAAACATTTTGACCAGATGCACACCTCAATAGACAATTTGGGAGAACCTTGTAAAACCATCATCCAAGATTTTTACATAAGTGGCCTTTCCATGAATGACATTTGCGATAAATTTGGTTATACAAACGCAGATAACGCTAAAACGCAGAAATACAAATGTTTGCAACGCTTAAAAAAGTTGTTTTTTAATACTAAAGATTAAATGAGAAAAGAATTAGAAATAGATTCCATTGTTGAAGATTACCTACTTGGAAAACTTACAGAAGACGAAAAAAATGCGTTTGATATCTTGCGTGGAAAGGATGCTGCGATAGATGAGAAAGTAATTAGCCATAGGCTTTTTTTAAATTCGATGGGAAGTTACAACGCTAGGCTTCAGTTAAAAACCAAATTAAATAGCTTTCATGAGCAAATAAACGTTGGGGTATTAGCAGACGAATTAAGACCTCATCCATCAAAAATTATTCAGCTTTGGCGAAAAAACAAGGCGCTTGTTGGCATTGCCGCCTCTTTTATTGTACTTTCACTAATCTCTATTTATTCGGTGCAACACAACAGCCAACAGGCTGACAGCTATTTGCAAATGCGCAAAGATGTGGTTAGGGCGATTAAAAGTCAGAACAATTTGATAAGAAATATCCAAGCAAACGCTAGTACACCGCCACCTAGAAGCTTGAGGCCGGGTAACTTCGGCGGTACGGGTTTCGCTGTTTCTACCAATGGTTATTTAGTTACTAATTTACATGTGGTTAAGGACGCTGATTCGGTTTATATTCAAAATAGCGCAGGCGAGTCTTTTAAAGTGAGGGTGGTACATGCTGATCCCGTTAATGATATGGCTATTTTAAAGATTGATGATGAGCGATTTACCGGGCTACCTGCATTGCCGTACATCATCAACAAAAATAGTGCAGGCATTGGAGAAAACGTTTATACTTTGGGTTATCCAAAAGATGATGCAGTATTGGGCGAGGGTTACGTGAGTTCTAAGAATGGTTTTGTTGGCGATACAACTCAATATCAAGTCTCTATACCTGTAAATCCGGGCAATAGCGGTGGCCCGTTGTTAGATAATGTAGGCAACTTGATTGGCATAATTAGCGGTAAAGAAAGCCAGGCAGATGGCGCTGCTTTTGCAATTAAATCTACCTATATTTTAGATGCATTAAATACCATCCCGGCAGATTCGCTTGACAGAAAACCTCTTGTCAATCGTAGAAGCGCGTTGTTTGGTTTAAAACGCACCAAGCAAATAGAAAAGCTCCAAGACTTTGTCTTTATGATTAAAGTTTATAATTAACTGTCCCAAAAGGTTAATATCAGGGCCGCATATTTTATGTGGCCTTTTTTTATGTGATGTATTTCCAACTCGTAAAACAATTGTCACTTAAGAATTTTCCCATAAATTAAATCTAGTATTTTAGTCTACTTTTTGTAGGTTTGTTATCAATAAACACTAAAACGAAAAAATATGAGTATTAGAATAGGCGACACAGCGCCGAATTTTCAGGCAGAAACCTCTATTGGTAAAATAGATTTTTATGATTATTTAGGGGATAGTTGGGGCGTTTTATTTTCGCACCCGGCAGATTATACACCTGTATGCACAACCGAATTGGGCAGAACTGCAGCTTTGAAAGACGAGTTTGCAAAGAGAAATGTTAAAGTTTTGGCTTTGAGCGTAGATTCGGTCGACTCTCACAAAAACTGGATTGGCGACATAAACGAAACGCAAAATACCAATGTCGAGTTTCCGTTAATTGCCGATCCCGAAAAAAAGGTTGCAGACCTATATGATATGATACATCCAAATGCATCAGAAACTTTGACGGTGAGGTCTTTGTTTGTAATTAGCCCCGATAAAAAAATTAAATTGATGATTATTTATCCGGCTTCTACAGGAAGAAATTTCAACGAGGTTTTGCGTGTGATAGATTCATTGCAACTTACCGCTAATTATAGTGTAGCAACCCCTGCCGATTGGCAAGATGGTGACGATGTTATTGTGTCTGGCGCAATAAAAACAGAAGATATTTCTGCAAAATTCCCGAAAGGACATAAAATTATAAAACCCTATTTAAGGACTACGCCACAGCCAAATAAGTAGGAGCAAAGTAGGCCTGGTTCTTCAACGGCGACCAAGCTCGCTCATTTCGATTAAAATATTTTATAAAAATTTTAATCCTCAAAAAAACTCGCCGCTTTCGCATGGGAATACTTAGCATTAATATCAATCGTCAACCTTCCGTAACACATATATTGTGAAAGCAAACAATCGTTTTATGAATCAAAGTGATAATCCATTCTCTAAATTAAGCTATGAAGAATTGGTAAACAGAAGAAAAACTGTACTTTTTATAACCAGTTTGTTAACAGCGGCCCTAGCTGCTCTCGTTATTTTAGATGTTTTTTTAATCATCAAGAACGGATTTACAACGCTAATGGTTGTACCGCTTGGTTTCAGCCCAATATTATTGCTTCTGTACGGGCAACTTAAAGGAATTGATAAAGAGTTGAAAACACGTAAGGAAAATAATAATGGCTGAAAATTGTCTTAATTGTGGGAATGTTATTTTAGAGAATTTTTGTGGCAGTTGTGGCCAAAAGAAATTTAAACGGATCGATCGTAAATATCTTTTTGACGAAATACAGTATACCGTGCTCCATGCGAATAAGGGGTTGTTGTACTCCTTAAAAGGTCTTTTAAAAAATCCCGGAAAAACTGCGAGGGAATATATTAATGGAAACAGAGTAAACCATTACAAGCCAATCCTAATGGTTTTTGTTTTGGCTGGAATCTCGACTTTTTTAACTTTTAAGGTTTTAGGCGGTAGAGAATTGCTCGAGTCAGCTTTTAAATCTACCAGTTCCTCAAACCGTAAGTTTATGGAGGGTACTAGTGAATTTGTGTCGCATTATTATTCACTAATAACCTTGGCATTGATTCCTTTTCTTGCATTTATCACTAAAATTACTTTTAGAAAGTGGGGCAATAATTATTATGAACATGTGGTAATAAACGCTTATATACTTTCTTCGCAAATGCTCCTCGGAATTTTATTTGTAGATCCATTTTTATTCCTGTTCAACCATGTTGCTCCAAAAGTTTCCCTTTTAATTTCACAGTATAATTTTCTGATTTTAATTCCGTTGGTGCTCGTATGGTTTTTTAAAGGGTTTTACAATGAAAAACCATTAAAAACAATTGTACTAAAGGTTCTTGTGGCCATAGGGCTTTTTTTGCTAGGCTATTTGGTTATTCTATTTATTGGCATTTTAGTGGGAATTGCGGTTGTTTTAACTAAGGGTCCGGGGGCTCTGAATTTAATTAAACCCAAATAACAACCTCGCACGTTGCGCAAGTCTTTCAACCAAAGGCTTAAGTGGTTGTAAACTAATGCTGTACTTTTTATAGAAATAAAATGGCGCGTGGGCGATTGTCTATCGGAATGAATTCATCAAATTTCCGAAAGCAATGTGAGGTGAGTTTATTTTTCGAGAAATATTTCTATAGTGTATTATAATACCATAATTCCTTCTTTAATTAACAATCGTAAGAACGAATTTAGGTCTTTTCGGGGGTTGATAATTTAAAACTATTCCAATCTATTAAAATTGATGGGCGACTGATACTTTTGGTGTTTCTAGCACTACCACAATTAATAGTACTTCAAAATCTTCGCTTTAATCACAATATTATGATTGCCTGCGTCTTTACAAAAAATCAAAAAATCATCCTTTGCTGGTTTTATGCTGTATTTTTTTGTTAAATCTTCGGCTCTTGCCGGATAGTTTCTTACAATTACATTTGCCCTTATATTTTTTATCCATTTTAAATCCTTGCCGACCATTACTTTTTCGATGGAGAAAATCCGACCTATAAACTCGGCTGCTAATGTTGTTGCCACATAAAGTTGCGTGTTAGCATTGAGCTTGGCTAAATTGTATTTCGCTGCAATTAAATCTTGTCCGCCAGATTTTAGCACCGCTACATCGGGTTCGTAAAGAAGGAGATTGGGGTTAATTCGGTGTTCGAAAATTTCCGGAACTGACATTTCGGTCTTGTCAAATGAAAAGAGTTTTTGTTGATCGTTTAAAGTAACTGCCACGATTTTCGGAATTCCCAAAAATCCGTTTTCCATTACCCACAAAAGCTCTTTGCATTCGTTTTTAACACTTACTACGTGAATTTCCTTTACGCATTTCAATACGCTGAACCCGGCTTCAATATCAAGCAATGGCGATGTTTTTAAGATAATACGCTCAGTTTTCGACAATAAAAAATCTAGATTATCTAAAATGTTCGGACTGCATTCTTCTAATTTAAACACTTTTCCAGTTACGCCTCTTCGGGCCGGATCTACGTATATTGTTCCCCAGTAATGGGAATTATTTTTTAAAAACTCCATTCCATCACCATAGAAAAAAGAACTATTCTTTATACCAAGTGTTTTTGCATTGTGTTTTGCAATGGCAGATAAATGTTCATCTATCTCACAATGAACAATTTTTTCTTTCACTTTTGAGAAAAAATAAGCATCTACACCAAAACCGCCGGTAATATCAATTAGGGTTTCTCCCTTGGTTAATGAAGCTTTATATTTTGCCGTAATTTCTGATGAGGTTTGCTCAACTGACAGCGGAGTGGGATAATAAATGTTTTCGCTATGAAACCAAGTAGGTAGTTTTTTTTCTGCTTTTCTTTTTGATGAAATCTGCGTTGCAAGTTCTGCAGATGAAACGCCAGCAAACGGACTTTTGGCCAACGCGATTTTAGCAGGATCTACGTTTAGATTTTGGCTGATATAATCTTGCACCACGGCATCTAAAATCGCGAGGTTCATTACGGATTTGAACTATTTTTCATCACCATTTGGCAAGTGTGCCTACTTTTAACTTCCAACAAAATATCTTTGTTTAAAGTGGTTCGGGCAATGGTTTTATCATCGTAGTACCTTATAGTTAGCAGTTCTAAACCTCGGTTATATTTTATCGTAAAATCTTTTGAGAGTTCCGCTAACAAAGCCTTTACAGTGATTTCATTATCATCTACGCTGACAGAAAAGCTCATAGCAGCGTTTAGCATGGTATTTATCTTAACATGATGTTTATGAAATAGCTCAAAAATTTTGCTTAAGTTTTCTTCGATTATAAACGAATAATCTTTTGGGAAAATGGAAATCAACGCTTGGTTTACCTTAAAAATAAACGAAGGAATAGGTAACGGATTACTGCCGTTATCTATCACAGTTCCGTTATCTGCAGGCTGCAAAAACGACCGTACAAAAAGTGGAATGTCTTTGTTTTGCAACGGTTTTATGGTTTTTGGATGGATAACGGTTGCTCCGTAATACGTTAATTCAATGGCATCGTAGTAACTTAATTGATCGATTTTTACTGTTTCATCAAACCATTTTGGGTCCGCGTTTAAAACACCTGGCACATCTTTCCAAATGGTTACTGCTTTTGCATCTAAACAATAGGCAAATATGGCTGCAGAGTAATCAGATCCCTCTCTACCCAAGGTGGTGGTATAGTTTTCTGTTGTGCCGCCGATAAAACCTTGGGTTACCACAATATTGTGCGCCAACGCTGGCAGTAAATCTTCTTTAATAAGCTGTTCTGTCTTTTTCCAATCTACCTTGCCCTCTCTGTAGGTGTTGTCGGTTTGAATGTAATTTCTTGCATCAGCCCAAAGCGTTTTTTGGTCGCAATGGTTTAGCCATGCTGCGATAATCTTGGTTGAAATAACTTCACCAACAGAAACAATTTGATCATATATATATACGTGGTTGTTGTCTGGTTCATCTTCTAACAACCAGTCTATTTCTACAAAAGTGTTTGCAACATCGTTATAGACAGCATTGTGGTTTCCCTCAAAAAGTTCATCAATCAAAATAAAATGAAAATTTTTTATTTCTTCGAAAATAGGATGAATCTCGCTGCTCCTGCTTAAGTAAGCTTCTGTCAATTTTTCTAAGGCATTTGTGGTTTTGCCCATTGCAGAAACAACAATAAGCAACTCTGCGGTTTTGTAATCGCGTACAATGTTTGCAAGGTTTTTTACTCCTGCAGCATTTTTAACCGAGGCGCCCCCAAATTTAAATACATCCATCTTTAAAATTCTCTTACTTGTTCTGCACTTAAAGATGCATTTAGCCAACCGCTCTCTACGCGCGAATTATATCTTTTGTAAAAGTTTAGCGCCGGCTCGTTCCAGTCTAAAACCTGCCAAACCATACCGTTATATTTATCGCCTTTCGCTATATCTATTACTTTGTCAAATAACAAGTTTCCGATGCCTTTGCCTCGGTAGGCTTCGGTGACGATGAAATCTTCCAAGTATAATCGGCATCCTTTCCAAGTAGAATACCGCGTGTAGTAAAGCGCAAAGCCTACAATTTGGTCGCCGTCAACAGCAACAAAAGCATCCCAAACTTTTAGTTCGCCAAACCCTGCTTCTATAAAATGATTCAAATCTACAGTTACCTCATCTGGCGCGCGCTCGTAAATGGCAAGTTCGTTTATCAAAGCCAACATCGCTTCGCAATCCCTAGCTGTGGCTATTCTTATTTCAATGTTCATAGTTTTAAGAGGTTTTTTAATTTTTGATAGTCGGCATCTTGGGGCGTAATTCTAAGTCCATCTTTGGGCTAAGAGGGAGAACTATTTGGATGGTCGGTTGCCAAAAATACTGCTCCCTATCCGCACCATGGTGCTGCCTTCTTCTATTGCTATTTTATAATCGGCACTCATGCCCATAGACAGTTCTTTGAACGAATCATCTTTTCTAAAAAAACTCAATTTTATACCATCAAAAAACACTTTTAATTCATTAAACTCGGTAGTAATTTGCTTTTCGTTTTTGGTATTGGTTGCAATTCCCATCAAACCGGTAAGTTTAATATTTTTCAACTCAAAATAGTCTTCAGATCGTAGCAATTCAATCACCTCGTCAAAATCGAGTCCGAACTTTGTTTCTTCGTCAGCAATGTAAACTTGCAACAGGCAATCTATTATGCGGCTGTTTTTTAACGCCTGTTTGTTTATTTCTTTTAGTAGTTTTAAACTATCTACACCATGAATAAGTGATATAAAAGGAGCGATATATTTTACTTTATTACTTTGCAGATGACCAATTAAATGCCATTGGATATCTTTAGGTAGTTCCTCGTATTTCTCACACATTTCTTGCACGATATTTTCACCAAAAATGCGTTGACCAGCGTTGTAAGCTTCTATAATATCTGCTATAGGTTTTGTTTTTGACACGGCAACAAGTGCAACCTCTTCACTCTCTACTTCGGTTTTATACTTCTTTATATTATCAGCTATGCTCATTAATCCCTATTTTTGGTAAAATTAACAACCTTGCCGAACTTTTGGCAAGAAATAACGCTTTAATTCTAAATGAGAAATACATTATTGGCTTTTATTTTTATCGTTTTGATTTCTGCATGTGGCAATCAAGTGCCGAACGGAATTATTGAACAAGACAAAATGGAGCCTATTTTATATGATGTCCATGTGGTAGATGGGTATGTTTCTAATGTCTATCCGCCAGATTCTGCAAAGAAAGTTTCTGCGGCCTATTATATAGGAATTTATAACAAATTTGGTATCGATTCTACTTCGTTTACTGAGAGTTTGACTTATTATTCTAAACATCCGCTGATTTTAGAAGAGATGTACAAGCGTATAGCCTCGAAGTTAAATGTTCAGAAAAAATATATGGCGAGGCAAGATTCTCTTGAGGTGAGAAAAGCTTTCATTGCCGATTCTTTAAAACTGAAAAAAAAGGCAAAGGAAGATTCTATTATTTTTGCAAAAAAGGCAAAAGCAGATTTGATAAAAAAGAAGCGTAAGCCAAAACTATCGGCCTTACCAAAAAAGAAAAAAAACAAAAAGAAGATTACTTCGGTGCAAAAAGGGGGATTTTAAAGTCATGTTATATCCCAAGAATTGTGAGGAAAGACTGGGTTTTGTAGAAATTAAGCAATTAATCGCAAACTATTGTTTAAGCCCAATGGGACAAACGATGGTGAATAAAATGCAGGTAATTACCCGTTTCGATCAAATTGATAAATTTTTAAAACAAACAAATGAGTTTAAAAACATTATCAAAAATCAAGAACCATTACAGATAAATACCTTTTTTGACATCAAAACTTTGGTCGAAAAGATTAGGGTAGAAGGTGCTTATCTTTTGGAAGATGAATGGTTTAAAGTTTACACTTCATTACAAACTGTTTTTAATGTGTTGAACTTTTTTGCAATTCGGCCAGAAGTCTATCCAACTTTAGAAGCGCTGTTTGAGTTTTTGCCCATAGAAAAAGGAATACTTAAAAGTATTGAAGTTGTTATCGATGCAAACGGAAAAGTGAAGCCAAATGCCTCCAAAGATTTGCTCACAATCACCTCTTCAATTTCTCAAACAGAACAAGACATTCGTAAACGGATGGATGCAGTTTACAAACAAGCGGTAAACAACAATTGGGTTGCTGACGGCAGTTTGACGATGCGCGACGGGCGAATGTGCATTCCGATTTTGGCAGAGAACAAACGCAAGTTAAAAGGATTTGTGCATGATGAGTCTGCGAGCGGTCAAACAGTTTATGTAGAGCCAGAAGAAGTTTTTAATTTAAATAATAAGTTACGCGATCTAGAATTTGATAGGCGCAGGGAGATTATTAAAATATTAATTTCGTTAACAGATCAGCTTCGCCCGTATTCTAGTATTCTGGTTTCGTATCACGGCTTTTTAACAAAGGTGGATTTTGTGAGGGCAAAAGCGCTTTTTGCCATAGAGATAGGTGCTGAAATGCCAAAGATTCTAAAAACACCCGAATTAAAATTGATTAATGCCGTCCATCCTTTGCTGCATAGATCTTTTCGGGCGGAGCAAAAAACGGTAACGCCTTTAAATATTAAAATCGATTTTACAGATCGATTAGTGGTTGTTTCTGGACCGAACGCGGGGGGTAAATCTGTTTGCATGAAAACTGTTGGTTTATTGCAGCTGATGTTACAAAGCGGCTTACTTATTCCGGCAGATGCGCATAGTGAAGTAGGTTTGTTCGAAAACATTTTTGCCGATATTGGTGATGATCAATCAATAGAAAGCGATTTGAGCACTTACAGCGCTCATTTAACAAAAATGCGTTTTTTTGTAGAGCGCGCTACTGCCAAAACTTTAGTATTAATAGATGAATTTGGAACCGGGACAGATCCTCAATTTGGCGGGCCTATGGCCGAAGCAGTCTTGGAAGTCTTAAACAATAAACAGGTTCGGGGAGTCATCACAACACATTATTCTAACTTAAAATTATTTGCGGGTAATACAGAAGGTTTAGAAAATGCTTCGATGCTATTCGATAACAAATTGATGAAGCCTTTGTACGTTTTGGAAATTGGCAAACCTGGTAGTTCTTACGCCTTCGAGATTGCCCAAAAGATTGGTTTGCCCAAAGAAGTAGTTGAGCTTGCAAAGCAAAAATCTGGAGCCAATGAAAATAGGGTTGATAGCATGTTGGTAGATTTAGAACGTGATAAGAAGCAGGTTTATGATACCAAGGTTACGTTGGCAAACCAACAGAACAAGGCAAAAAACCTCATTGCTGAAAACGAAAAATTGAAGAGTTTTTTAGTTGAAAATAAAAAAACTCTTTTAAAAGAGGCAAAGCATGAAGCTCAAAGCATCATTAAAAATGCCAATAAGCTTGTTGAGCAAACTATTTTTGAAATTCGCTCCAACCAAGCAGATAAAGTTGCTACGCAGACATTGCGGAAAACCTTGCAGAACGAATTAGAGAAAGTGCGTGTTCCAAAAGAAAAAGCTAAGCCTAAAATAGAAGTAAATAATGAGAAAATTGAAATTGGAGATTGGGTAAAATTGGCTGATAGCGAGGCGACAGGTCAAGTTTTAGAAATAAATAAGAACAGTTTCGTGCTTGCAATCGGCGATTTACGTTCCGTAGTAAAGCATAACCGCGTACAAAGAATTAGCAATAAAGAAGCGAAAAAAGTGGTAAAGCAGTCTTTCGCAGGGCGGATGACTGACGCCGTTACAGATTTTAGGGCAGAGTTAGACTTACGTGGAATGAGAGGCGAAAATGCTTTATTCGAGGTAGAGAAATATTTAGACAAAGCGGTTATGCTTGGTTTTCCATCAATAAAAATTATTCATGGCAAGGGAGATGGAATTTTACGAAAGCTGATTAGAGAATATTTGAAAAAATACAGTCAGGTGGATAGGATGGAAGATGAGCACCAAGATAGGGGCGGAGATGGAATTACCTATGTGTATTTGAGGTAGCAGTTGGAAAATTCAAATGCTAACCCAAATTTCTCCTCAAAATTAAACTTTTCCAAAGTTAGCCATCAAGTATTCTGGCCATCACGCGAGCGCCAACGACAGGAACGGCATCCTTTCTCTCGGCCCTTCAGCCGTGAGAAAGATACACTGAATGGCGTGTTAAGGCGCCCAAATAGACCTTAACCTTTAGAAATTCTCAAAATCTATTCTTGTTTCGACTTAGTATGCAAACTCAATTTCGTATTTTAGCCTAATAAGCCTTATATTATGATAGATAAAGTGGTTGAAAATGCGACCGTTGCGGTACAGGATATTTCTAGCGGCGATATTTTAATGCTTGGAGGCTTTGGATTGTGTGGCATTCCAGAAAACTGCATTTGGGCTTTGGTTGATAAGGGAATAAATAATTTAACATGTATATCTAACAATGCCGGGGTAGATGATTTTGGCATTGGGCTAATGTTGCAGAAGCATCAGGTAAAAAAAATGATTTCATCTTACGTAGGCGAAAATGCAGAATTTGAGCGACAGATGCTAAGCGGAGAATTGGAGGTGGAGTTGATTCCGCAAGGTACTTTGGCAACAAGATGCATGGCTGCGGGCTATGGTATGCCAGTAATTTATACGCCTGCAGGTGTAGGTACAGAAGTTGCCATTGGTAAAGAAACCAGAGTTTTTAGTGGTAAAGAATATTTAATGGAATATGCTTTCGATGCAGATTTTGCCATTGTTAAGGCTTGGAAAGGAGATACAGCTGGCAATTTAATTTTTAGGGGCACAAGTAGGAATTTCAATCCGATAATGGCTATGGCTGGCAAAATTACCATTGCGGAGGTAGAAGAATTGGTAGAAGCTGGCGAACTTGACCCTGACCAAATTCATACTCCTGGAATCTATGTACACCGAATCTTCCAGGGAAAAAATTATGAAAAGCGCATTGAGCAGAGGACGGTCCGGAAAATGAAGGTTTAACGACTTCAGTCAAAACGGAGGTAAAAGATTTTGAATAAATACTTCGCCAACTACTTTTTTATTGCAATTAAAAAGCAGCACACACAGTCACTTCCAAAAAATACAAATATGGCCTTGACCAAAGAACAAATAGCAGAGCGAATTGCGACAGAAATTAAAGATGGCTACTATGTTAATTTGGGCATAGGTATCCCAACGTTGGTTGCAAATTATATTCCTGAAGGGATAAATATAGTTTTGCAATCAGAAAATGGTTTGTTGGGCATGGGACCTTTTCCGCTTGAGGGAGATGAAGATGCTGATTTAATTAACGCGGGGAAACAAACAATTACTACTCTGGCTGGCTCTTCTATTTTCGATTCTGCAATGAGTTTTGGAATGATTAGGAGCCAAAAGGTGGATCTGACCATTCTTGGCGCAATGGAAGTATCCGAAAACGGCGATATTGCAAGCTGGAAAATTCCGGGTAAAATGGTAAAAGGTATGGGTGGCGCGATGGATTTGGTTGCATCTGCCAAAAATATTATTGTTGCTATGCAACATGTAAACAAAGCCGGAAACAGTAAGTTGCTTAAAACCTGCACCTTGCCTCTAACAGGTGTAAAGTGTATTAAAAAAATTGTAACAGAACTTGCTGTTTTGGAAATAATGCCGCAAGGCGGATTTAATTTACTGGAACGCGCGCCTGGAGTAAGTATCGCCGAAATTAAAGCAGCAACCGAAGGCAAACTTATCTTTGAAAACGATGTGCCTGAGATGAATTTTTAGCAGGCGGTTTGGTGTTTTTTAAACAGCGAAAACCTTGTCTTTTAATTCTTTTGATATTTTTTCGGTAACCGCAAGTATTTCTTCAGAACAATTTGTGTTGTTCATTACCAATTTGTGGCACTTCGATTTGTATGGCAGCAAAAATTCTTTATAAGCAGGCTGCACATGATTGTTCCATTTGTAAAGCACATCTTCCTTGGGATACCCACGTTCTGAGCCATCGCGTTTTATGCGCCTCTCAAGCGCAACATTTTCCTCGGCATCTACAAATATTTGCTGATCTATTAATGCTGCGATTTCCTTAAAATGAAGGATAAACAACCCTTCAACAATAATTATTGGTGCGGATTTAATCTCTAAAATTTTTACAACGGCAAGTGGATTATTAAAGTTATATTCTTTCTTATAAACTACGCCGCCGCCAATTAACTGCTTAATGTCTTTTAAAAACTGTTGGCAATCTATAGTTGATGGTAAATCAAAATTATAAAGTGTATTCTCTTCTGCAGTCATCTCCCCAACAGGGATATAATAATCATCTTGCGAAACCAGGGTAACTTCGTCTTGCTTAAAATGATGAAGAAATGCGTTTAAAAAAAATGTTTTTCCTGAGCCACTGCCACCGGCAATGCCAACAATGAATGGTTTTTTGGTTAAATTCATTGAGCGTACATAATATTGCACAAAAAGCGTTTATCCAAAGCGCCAAGAGAATCTGCTACTGCCTTTGTCATCACAATGATTACATCCTTTGTAGTTTCATTCTCGGTAAATTTTCCTACAACTTTCGCAAACGTAGATATATTGGTCATTGGGTTGGTTATTTTAATTACCGTTCCTATGGGCGCGGTACGATGCAGCACCAACATTTTAGTTCCATCCAAATCTTGGTCTGAAATCCAAACTCCCGTTCCTTTTTCCTCTTCCTGACTTAATCCATACACGCTTGGATCGCGCCGCAGTTTTGGATCCTTTAATGTTAAACTGTCTGGGTGTTCGTTTTGCTCTTCGATAGCGGCTTGGTTAACAGATAGTGGTTCTGGTGCTTTCGGAATGATCAATTTTTGACCAACAAGTAATTTGTTAGCTGTCATCGCATTTGCTTTTTTAATTTGATATGTTGTTAAATCAAATTTTTTGGCAATACTGTAAATATCCTCGCCATTGGCAACAAAATATTCAAAAGAACTTGCTGCTGCAGCGGGGTCATTCTTTACAACCGCGCCTTGAAGGCTTTGTTGTTCTTTTGGTACTGTTACATCGACAGAAATATCAGACGGAACTTTAAGCATTTGCCCCACTTTTAAATTGTTATTATCTAAATTATTTGCTTGCCTAATTTGATAAGCTGTAACACCGAACCTTTTCGCCAAAGAAAAAATATTGTCGCCGTTTATAACTTTATATTTTCCGTCAGCATTAACCGCCGCCATGGGTATTGTAGATTGCTGTACGGGTGTCGAAGTATTTTCTTGAACGTTTTTCGAATTTGGGATCTTAAGTTTTTGACCAATTTGAAGATGGTTGCTGCTTAAGTTATTTAAACTTTTAATGGCTTCTACAGTGGTCCCGTATTCATCCGCAATTTTGTTTAGAAACTCTCTTTGTTTAACTACGTGTTCTGTCCCAGCTCCGTTTGTTGCAGCAGCACTTTCAATACTGTCATTTTCTTTTGGCGTTGCAACAGTTTGGTGATTTGCAAGTGCGCCTAGCTCAATTCCTTTTTCTGTAGTAGGTATTTTAAGCACTTGGCCAATGCTTAAATTTGATCCTGATAACCCATTAATTTCCTTCAGTACGTTTATAGTGGTTCCAAATCGTTCGGCAAGCAGATTTAAATTATCTTTTGGAACAATGGTGTAAGAAAAATAAGTGGATGGAGAAATATTGTTTTCGGCCCTGCTTGTAGTCTGCCCAACGAAAGGAATCTTTGTTGGCACTTTAATAATTGTGCCAACGTTTAAAAACTTGCTATCATTATAAGTTAAAATTTCTTTTGGAGAAATATTATAGCGCCTTCCAATAGAATAGTAAGTTTCTTTGGCTGTCGCTTGGTAAATAATCACCTTTAACCCATCTACATTTTCTACACCAATAGAATCTATGGGATTTTTGGCATTTGCATTCTCGAAATTTAAAGTGTTTAAAGCTAATAGAATAACGGCAGATAAATATATTTTTTGCATCTATTTTATATGAATTTTCTAACTAGTGCTGGCAATTATACGAAATAATTGTTGAAGCACTTTACGGGCAACGGCTAATTTTTAGTCAGCTAAGCAGGTTAAAACTGTAAAAATAAACGATTCTTGTTTCAACTTTACCTCGTTCTTTGTAAACGGTCATACCTTTGTTGTATTGTTTAAATCAAGAGTTTTCTAAAGACTTAATAGCAGTTTTAATGATGTATCACCCAATGCCAAAAAAACATATAGGTATGCACAGAAATTTGATTTAAGAAAAAGACACCCGCTTGACGCTGCGTGCTTTTGCTAGAAAAAATAAAAACTATAAATTAGCGCGGTGGGGAAGTGTTTAAGATATTAAGCGTTGCCACAACTTTTTGTCTACTTATTTTACCTTTTTTTGATGGCGTATAATAGTTTGGCTGCATGTGTTGCAGACCTCGAAAAGCATGGACATCTAATCAGGATTAAAAAAAAGGTTGATCCAAATTTGGAAATGGCGGCTGTGCATTTAAGGGTGTTCGAAGAAGGTGGACCAGCTATTTTGTTCGAAAATATAAAAGGAAGTACGTTCCCGGCAGTGTCTAATCTATTCGGAACTTTAGAACGATCGAAATTTATTTTCAGAAATAGCTTGCCAAAAGTTCAGCAATTGGTTGCCTTGCGTTCTGACCCAATTAAAGCATTAAAAAATCCAATAAAGTATGTTGGTTCTGCCTATACTGCTATTTGTTCTTTGCCGCTGAGGATCCCCTCGGCGAAGAAGCTATTTTTTAAAACTACTATAGATCAGTTGCCATTAATTAAGAATTGGCCAGAGGATGGCGGACCCTTCGTTACCATGCCCCAGGTGTATACCGAAGATATTGACAAACCGGGAATTTTAAATGCAAACTTAGGAATGTATCGAATCCAATTAGCCGGCAACGAATATGAATTGAACAAAGAAATTGGATTGCATTATCAGTTGCATCGTGGCATAGGCATCCATCAAACCAAAGCAAATAAAAAAGGTGTTCCTTTAAAGGTGAGCATTTTTGTTGGCGGTCCGCCTTCGCATCCAGTTGCTGCGGTGATGCCTTTGCCCGAAGGGCTCGCTGAAATGACTTTTGCAGGCGCTTTAGGGAACAGGCGCTTTCGTTATTTTTACGATGATGAAGGTTTTTGCATATCTGCCGATGCCGATTTTGTGATTACAGGAACAGTTGAACCGGGAGAAAATAAACCAGAAGGTCCATTTGGAGATCATTTAGGCTATTATAGTTTAAGACATCCTTTTCCTTTGATGAAGGTGCAGAATGTTTACCATAAGCGAGACGCCATTTGGTCTTTTACAGTTGTCGGCCGCCCGCCGCAAGAGGATACAAGCTTTGGAGCGCTAATACACGAAATTACTGGCGAGGCAATTCCACAGGAGATTTCTGGTTTGAAGGAAATAAATGCCGTTGACGCCGCTGGAGTTCATCCGTTGCTCTTTGCAATTGGGAGCGAGCGCTACACCCCTTACCTAAAGGAGAAAAAGCCGCAAGAGGTGCTAACTATTGCAAACCATATTTTGGGCAAAAACCAATTAAGCTTGGCCAAGTATGTTTTTATCGCTGCGCGCGAAGATGATGACAACCTTAGCACTAAAAACATCGCGGGGTTTCTAAAACACGCATTAGAGCGGATAGATTTTGTGGGAGATGTCCACTTTTATACCAACACCACAATTGATACCCTAGATTATAGCGGTGATGGATTGAATAGTGGATCAAAAGTGGTTTTAGCAGCTGTTGGGAAGGTGAAGCGAAATTTGGCAAACAAACTTAGCAATGACGATATTGCCCAGTTTTCTGAAGATTATGAAGTTTCAGTTGCGTTGCCCGGCGTGCTTGTGGTATATCCCGGCCAATACACTAATTCCGAAAACACCTTAGCCCAAATAGCCCAATTGAGAAAACAATTGGCTAAAATAGATTTAAACGAATGGCCGTTGATTGTTCTCTGCGATAGTCCTTTTTTCGCAGCCAAAAATGTAAATAATTTTGTTTGGGTAACATTTACTAGAAGCAATCCTGCCGCCGATATTTACGGGGTTGGGGAATTTATCAAAGATAAGCATTGGGGTTGTACAGGTTCTTTGATAATCGATGCCAGAAAAAAGCCACATCATGCTCCCGAACTTTATAAAGATTTCAAAACAGAACAGCAGATTGAAAGATTTTTTAATTCAGACGGAACCATAAACCAAAGCGGCGATTAGCTCAATCAGTAATTTTCATCCGCAGAAATTAATCCTTCCTTAAAAGAGTTTAGGTTTGTAATAAGCCCACGCACATACAATTATTCGCCAATTAACCATTAATCGTTTTTTAGAGGTAGTGTATTCATAATTAGTGATACCGCTGTCGAAGACCCAAAAGCAGATTTAGGTTTCCCCTCTGGAGTTTTTGTTCCCCATTTGGTATGGATCAAGTCTAACGAATTTCTATTATCGTAGGCAACTTTGGCGTTTAAAAGCAACCAATCTACAAGGTCGTTTTTCTTGGTTTCTAAAGTATAGGTTCGTGCATAACGGGCAAAAATTCCTTTAAAACCTGGTAAATCATTACCTCCGTCTTCGTTGTTCATTACTTTGCCTTTATACATATCTTCTTTGATGTAGTTTGCGATGTGCTCTGCGTCTAAGAGATAGTTAGCTTCTCCCGTGTATTTGTAAAGCATCACAGCTGCCCCTAAATATGTGCCCTGATTATAGGTGGAGCTCCACGTGCCAGTTCTAATTAATCCAGTTTTCTTATCAAGATCAATGTTATCATTTACTTTACCCGATGCAGCATCAAATAGGTAATTCTTCGACCAGCTGTATAAAGCAATGGCTTTATCGTAATAAGTCTTATCGCCAGTTGCTTCTGCAAGATAACATGATGCAACCATAGCGGGACCCTGGATGCAGGCATTTTTTGAAGTTTTCGTTTCGAACCAGTTTAAGCCACCACCATATTTATTGGTAAAAGCACGTGCATACATCTTGTCAAACTGATCTTTACTTTTTTCGAGGTAAGCTTTATTTCCGGTAAATAAATAAGCACGTACGCAAGCAATGCACGCCCAAGCAATGTCATCATTAAATTTGTTATACATCCAGTCTCCCTTATTTTGCATCAGAAAGTTCTGGTACATTGCATCAAATTTAGTCAAATACTTTTTTTCTTTGGTCACTTCATAAGCATCCAAAACTACTTCCATCATTTCAGCCCTGTCCCAAAAACCTCTGTGGGTTTCTATATTGTATTGGGTGTACCACGCATCAAATATCTTATCTGCAATGGCTGCAGAGCTGTCAACCGGTTGATAAGTTTTTTTTTCAACTAGCAGCAATCTCATCCAATTATTGTTTTTCGATTTACCTAGATTTAACATGGGGACATCAAAATTTCCGAATCCGGTTAAGTTGAAAACCGAAGGCAGAGAGGTAATTTTCGCATCTCTCGCTTTTATTGTAACTGTAGAAATTGTCGGGTTTCGGGCAATTCCATAAGCCGACATTAAAGTGAACGAAAATAGAAGTAGGTGACGTAGGCGAATCGATTTCATAAGACGTAAATTTTTATTTGCTGTTTCTAGGCTAATATCGCCACAAAATTCCAATATCAATTTAATCTCCCAACTTTTTTACAAGGATATTGAAGATTATTAACTTTCCACGCATCGAGTTTGAGACTTGATAGGTGGATACTAACCGCTTTAAAAAATTGCTTGTCGTTTATTAAAGTCGATTTTTTTAAAACTCCTAAATTCTACTTTATCATTACCCCAGGTCTGTTAACCAACGGAATTTTAATCAGATTTTCATCTACGATACTTTCGGGCAGAAATATAAATTTTTTATCGTAAATCGTCCCGTCAATATAATAGCTGAGCCAATATTCGTTGGTTAAACCAAAAACTTCTGGATCGATAGCTTCTACACCTGCGAAAGAGTAAGCGGTCATGTCGCCCAAAAAATGTCTAAGTATAGAGGTTTTTACCGGTTTGCCGTTCTTTTCGCCATAACCTTTAGAACTAACCAAAACATTGGTAATTGGCATTTCTTTAAAGTTGACCAAATACACCGTCCAGCTTTTTATTTCGGGTGTTTCGCCCATAAGCACAACGGCCATGCCAATACCTTCAACTATGTTTTTTGGCAAATCTGCTTTCATTTTAGGTTAAATTGTATCGGCATTTGAGCGTGTTGGAGTCTTGGAAAAGGAACGTCTTATTTTTTCTTTGCTGTGATTTTTTTTGCAGCCGGCTTTTTTGCGGTAGCGGGTTTGCCTGTAGCGCCGGACTTTTTCGCTGCCGCTTTCCTTTTCTTTTCAAAAGCGTCGGGCACCTGCTCTACAATCATCTTCTTAACTTCATCCAAATTAATAACCGCAAGTTCTTCTGCAGTATATTTTTGTTTAGTTGCGGTATTCGTTTTTAACTTAAGCATCGCTTTTCCGAAGCGTATAAAAGGTCCCCAGCGCCCATTCTCTATCGCTATTTTTTCTTCAGGCCAAGTTTTAATAAATCTGTTATCTTCTTTTTCTACCTTCTTTGAAATGAGCGTTTCGATATCATCTTGCGATAAGTTTTCAAACTCATAGCCTTTTGCAGGTACGTTGATAAATAAATTATTCCACTTTATAAACGGGCCAAACCTACCTTTACCTTTCGTAACAGGCAAGCCTTCATATTGCGCAATCGGCGCGTCTGCTTTTTGCCTTTCTTTGATTATTTCTATCGCACGATCATAATCGACCGAAAGTGGATCCTCATTTTTTGGAAGTGAGATAAAAGTTTCTCCCCATTTTACATAAGGACCAAAACGGCCAACCCCAATCAAAACTTCCTCATTTTCAAAAGGTTCTAAGCCGAAAGGAAGTTTAAACAATTCCAAAGCTTCTGGTAAATTAATGGTGGTGACCGATTGATTTTTCATTAAACTTGCATACTTCGGCTTTTCTTCGTCGTCTATTTCACCAATTTGTACCAGTGGGCCAAATTTTCCAACTTTTGTATAAACCTTTTTACCACTTTCGGGATCTAGACCCAATAAGCGTTCCCCCGTAGCTCGCTCTGCAGTCTCTAAGGTACTTTCTACATCTATATGAAAAGGTTTATAGAATGAGTGGAGCATTTTTGTCCACTCCTGTAAACCGTTTGCAATCTCATCAAATTCTTTTTCTACGTTTGCCGTAAAATTAAAATCCACAATATCCTTAAAATGCGCTACCAAAAAATCATTAACTACTTGGCCAATATCAGTAGGGAATAACTTTGATTTCTCTGTGCCGATAATTTCCTTTTTTATCTCTTTTCTAATAGATCCGTTTGCTAAAGTTAGTGCAGTAAAAGTCCTTTCCTTCCCATCTCTATCTTCTTTAACAACATAGCCTCTATTTTGCACCGTAGAAATTGTGGGAGCATAAGTAGATGGTCTTCCTATACCTAACTCCTCTAACTTTTTAACGAGACTTGCTTCGGTGTACCTTGCAGGAGGACGGCCAAAACGCTCTGTAGCTTGCATCTCGTTTAGAAAAAGGCTTTGGTTCTGAGTTAACGGAGGCAAAATATTTCCATTTTCCTTATCAGCGGAAGCGTCATCTTCATCATCTATAGATTCTAAATAGACTTTTAAGAAACCATCAAAAATCATCACTTCTCCCTCGGCCACTAAATGTTCTTTTCTGCTTGAAGGTTTTATCTGCGCGGTTGTTTTTTCAAACGAAGCCTCGCTCATTTGCGAGGCGATGGCACGTTTCCAAATCAAATCGTATAAACGTATTTCGGAGTAATCTCCTGTAACGCTATGCTGGTTAAAATAGGTTGGCCGAATGGCTTCATGGGCTTCTTGAGCTCCCGCAGATTTCGTTTTGTACTTTCTGTACTGAAGATATTTATCGCCATAGGCAGATTTAACTTCTGCGGCAGCAGCTGCCAACGCAGTATCTGATAGGTTTACAGAATCTGTCCGCATGTACGTAATCTTGCCAGCCTCATACAGTTTTTGTGCAACTTGCATCGTTCTCGCCACAGAAAAACCTAGCTTTCTAGATGCTTCCTGCTGTAAAGTAGAGGTGGTAAACGGCGCTGCCGGATTTCGTTTCGTAGGCCGAGTTTCTAAACTTATAATCTTAAAATCGGCATTTAAACAATCTTTTAAAAATTGCTCAGCGTCTGTTTCTTTTTCAAATCGCTGCGGTAATTCTGCTCTTACAATTTCTTTGCCTTTACCAGTATTAAATTGGGCAGTAATTCTGTAAGCGGCGCTTGCATTAAAACCGTTAATTTCTCTCTCTCTATCTACAATTAACCTAACCGCAACAGATTGCACACGTCCGGCAGATAAAGATGGTTTTATTTTTCTCCAAAGTACCGGCGATAACTCAAACCCTACTAAACGATCTAAAACACGCCTAGCTTGTTGGGCAAATACCAAATTATAATCTATCCCTCTGGGGCTATCGATTGCCTTTAGAATGGCAGGCTTTGTAATTTCATGAAAAACGATACGTTTAGTCTTGTCTTTTTGTAAGCCTAAAGTTTCGAACAAATGCCAGCTAATGGCTTCTCCCTCGCGGTCTTCATCAGATGCTAGCCAAACCATCTCGGCACCTTTAGCCAATTTTTTTAATTCGGCAACGATGTTTTTTTTGTCGGCGGGGACCTCGTATTTCTGCGCAAAATCATTTTCTGTATCGATGGCAGAATCTCCTTTTATTAAATCGCGGATGTGACCATAGCTAGATTTTACGAGGAAATCTTTGCCTAAATATCCTTCAATTGTTTTTGCTTTTGCAGGTGATTCTACAATAAGTAAGTTTTTTGCCATCAAAGAGGTTTTCTGCAAATAAAGCTATAATAAAAGCGAAAATCAAAACGGCGGCGTTTTTTTGGGTAAATAGTTTAAGTTCTACAAGCTATTGCGGTTATATTTTGTGCCTTAGGCTTGAGGATTAAACTTCATCGATTTTCCAACTGCTTTTCGGGAAAAAGGATTAAAGGGTTTTTCACTTCCAAAGGTTCTACGCGGAAACCCATTAGTACAGGATCATTATCAGTATTGTAGGTCAAAATAAATCTCAAGCTGTCACATTTCAAATAATATTCATAAATAAATATGTTTTGATCAATGCCACCAACAGATTTTTTAGTTAGATAATCTACAAATTTTCCATCTCTATGCTTCCAGTCACATTCTTTTCTTATCGCATTAAGTATTGGATATATCCTATTTCTCGGGAAGTATTTGGGAGGAAAATCGGTTGCTATATTTGGATTATCCAAGTTCGCTATCAAGTAATCTGACTTAGCTTTAGCTGAGTTTAATTTTTCGTTGTTCACACATCCCGTAAAACTAATCACTGCCAAGAATAAAATGAAGCAATAAGATACAAATTCTACGGTTTTTAAATCTTTGTGCATTCTACATTTGTTTTTTTTGTAAAATTTCTACTTTATTAACTACATGAAATAAAACTCTGCAATAATTAGAATTGATCAACTTAAAGAAACCGCAGAATTAATTATTTAAGCAATCAGCCACGCGCAACCTGTAAAGCACTAATTTTTTGAATAAAAAGATTGACTTATTAATAGTCGAGAATAAGAATTTTGCCATCTTTTTTTTTTATCAGATAGTAAGGCTTACCTTTAGTTTTAAAGATTTCATCACCTGTCTCCACCCTCGTTCTAATTCTACTTCCCGAAGGCATTAACTCGTACTTAACATTGTCAATCAGCACGGTAGCGAAGTCTTTTTCATTGAAAACAATTTTCTGGATGATTCCATGGAACTCGGATCTAGTTACACTTATTCTATAGACTACAGCTTTCGCAATAGAAAAAATCAAAAAAACAATACAAGCAATAAAAAAAATCCAAACTCTTCTTGAGGCCATTAAAATTTCCAAACTAAAAGCGTATCATTTAACTTAAGAATGGTGGTATCGGTCGAACCAACTGACCCCCCTTCACCAGGTCCTACGCCTACATTACCGCCAACGCATTTCGGTGTGCGGTTACTATCTTTTGCCCACCAATCGTCTATGTCATTTTCGTTCATGTTAGAAAGATTATTTGCCAGCATGTAATTGACCATATCCTGCGCGCTTCCATCTCCCCCCATAATCTCATTCAATTCGTTTTTTCTTAAAATAGTCATCTCAGCTTCCAACTGCTCAAAAGCCATTCGATGTTTTGTTAGCTAATAATAAGAAAAATGAATTGGGTTAAAATTAACTATATTTTTATAAGCTAAGTTATCCTTATTTTATTTCTCCTTTTGTTCAATCCAAGAATGTGTCCAATAATGAATAAGCGGTTGTGTAATTTCTCGCTTTGGCGGGTTTCTTATCTCTTGATAATCGAAAGCAAAGGCTTCCTTAACCGGAATGATCTTCATAACACTTTTTTGGTGCAGCTTAAAACAGTCGCGCATTCTAAAAGGACCCGAGAATAGGGGTGTGTCCATATTGTTTCGTTTGCCGGTTGAATAAACGTAAGCGATATCCAAAGATAATAGCATCAGGAAATCATCGTTTGGAACACCACAGAAAAACTCCGAGGCCAAGGTTTCGTTGTGCGGGTCGCGGAGCATAAATCCTTTGGGGTATTTGTTTACCAACGCGCTAAATTTTCTAATGTTAAGCAGTTCGATATCCCAATCTACGTAGTAGCCGCCAAAGGTATAGACAATCAGGTACCGTGCAATGTCTGCCGCTTCGCCGTGGTTTCGGGCGTTTATAAAAGCGGGATGGGAAAATGGGTGGTGCTTCAACAAAAAATCAGAGATCAGCGCATCGTTCCATAATCTAATCTCAAAGCCTTTCGGCTTTAAATGTTGCCAAGAACGTAGACATTTCTCTATAATGGGCATGGGGGGTTTGCCCACGATGTGGTGGATTATTTTTGGGATTAGGGAGTTGTCTGGTTTCATGTGTAGGTTTATGGTTTCATGGCAGTTAATTATCTGCTCCTAATACAATGCTTTTCATATTGGATTTATACTGCTAACTATAAAAAGCTCTAATTTTTGGTTAAGCACTATTAACTTAAAAATATATCAAGCGATTTCTATTTCGTTTTAAAATTCACGACGCGGTGGTGGACGGCCTAGCAGCTGTTTGGAGGAAAAAACGCTTAGAGCTGCTTGCACTGCCCAAGCAAGTTACCTCGACCGAAGAGGATTTGCAGCCGAGCGTGGGGAACAAGCAGGAGCTAAGGCCTCAAAGGCTCGATGTAGTACAGCTCAGCGAATTTTTACCCAAAGAGATGTAAGCCTTGAATTTTTGTTACTTTTTTTTCCAAGAAAAAAGTAAAAAGCCTCTCCGGCAGGAGAACGTGAGGCTAAGCGAAGAAGGTTTATTCACATATATCTTTATTTGGAAGTTTAAGATTGAAAAACAATATTTATGTACACCTCACTATTTTTAGGAACTTTTTGTCCCAACCCTCAATTTGGAAACATCTCACATGCAGACAACAGCTAAACTCAGATAAACCACATTCTGTATGTGAGACTTCTCCTATAGTCTAAGTGACGCCCGCGTTTCCATCGCTGTCCTCCATCGTACACAGGGAAATGTAGAATTTTTGATATACACCTTGGTTCGCTCGGTTTTTGCTCCTTGTTCTTTGCTCTTTTATCCATTAAAGATAAATCCTTGCAATAATCTGGTGCCTGCAACTTAACAGCCCAAACTTGGTGTGCAATGCCTTAACTTTTGGCGCATCGAACACCTTGTCCAACCACTTGTTCAACTGCTTAAGTTTATCATCGCTATTAAAAAACCTTTTGCCATAGCTAAAACAAATAGCTGCCTGGATCATTAATTCTTCGGTACTGTGTTCTACGTCATATTTATCCAGCTCTCTGCTCAAAAGCTTTACTACGTTGCCCTTTAGCTCTTTTTGTTTTGTGTTGCATGAATTCTCCGGATACCAACGGTAATGGAGAAAAACGTTTTGCACGTTGGCCACTTTCGCAACTTCTGCCATTCTGCACCACAAATCATAATCTTCGGTATAGATAAATTCTTGACTGTATTTTAACTCTCTTGCCAAAGCCGTGCGCATGGTTATGGCAGGATGCGCAAATTGGTTTCTAAAAAGAAGGCCTAACCTAGCATCCTCGTGGTTTTCATTGGTTTTTAAAACGTTTCTAATTTTCCCTTCTGCATCCATTATTTCATACCATCCGCCAACCATGCCATAAGATGGGTTGGCCTCCAAAAAATCAATCTGTTCTTGCAATCGATTGCCGACCATAATGTCATCTGCATCCATCCGGGCTATGTATTTGCCCTTAGCCAACTTAATGCCTTTGTTTAAGGTTTTTACAATGCCCAGATTTTTTGAGTTTTTTAGATAAATAATTCGACTATCGTTTATTCCTTTAACAATAGATTCAGTATTATCAACGCTTCCATCATCGATTATCAATAGTTCGTAATCTTTGTAGCTTTGGCTAAGAAGGCTTTCAATTGATTCCCTAATGTATTTGGAGCAATTATACGTTGGAATAAGAATGGTAGTTTGAGGCATTAAGTAATACATTAAATTTATTTTTTTTTCAAAAGTATTTCTTCTAAAAAATTCAATAGAAACTAATTGAGGACGTTAGCACCTCAAATATTATATAAAATTTCAATATCCTCCATTTGAAAAAAAATGGGGATATTGAAATTGCTTTTTAGGATCACGAAAAATGACAAATTATTCTCTAGTCAAATAAAAACCACTATTTTTGTCATCCAAAAATTGACTTTCACTCATTTTAAATAATGTGATGAGCCTTACTCTATCGTTTGTTATAAAATTGATTCTACTATATGACGATTCTTTAAATCTTGAAGCTAAAGAGGTCTCACTTCTTTCCAAGATCGTATCCGTTTTTAAGATAAAAATCCTGTAAGAATACTCTAACTTTTCGTTGTTCTTAAAAAGAATATTTTCACTTTGTGGGGTGAATAAAACCCTAACAGGACGAGCCCAATTAACATTACCTTTAACAAAATCTTTTAACTCTCCACCCCACTTGCCGACCAACATCTTTTCAATGTCAAGTCTACTATTGGTCTTATTAACTTGGCCGCAAGAGTTAAATGATAATAGAAGTAAAAATATAACAGTTGCTAATTTTAATTCTCTCAATTTTACTGTCCTCCGCCTTGATAGTTTTGCATAAAGGTATCGAAGCCACCATTATCCCGATAGCTATTGTATGCCCCATCATCAATCACATAACCACTCCCGATCGAATTTAGATGCAAAATCCCCTTATCTTTCAGCTCATTAAATATTGCAGAATTTGCATCTTCCAGCATCATTTGTACTCCCGAGATACCATTGCTCCAATTAGATATCTGTACAGTAGTTGAACCTGAAGCGTGAGGAATCAATTGTGCGCCTGTTTTATTAACAACTAATTTACCAAATAGATCATTTATAGAAGCTCGAACGTGTGATTGGTCGGTAAAAGCTATCGAATTGATCCACGCGATAGCAGGGTCTATACCTGCTGCCGTACCAGTCAACGTCCCATATGCACTTCCTATGGCGCTAACCGTACCAGCGCCTATCATGTCTGCGTTCCAATCTGATAGAGTAGTTATTTGAAAATTCATAGTATCATTTGCAGGATTATAATACGCAGCGCTCTCAAGACCATAATCAGCATGACCGGGGTGAGCAACTATTGTTGGCCCCATGTAAGTATATTGGTAAGTACTACCTCCATCTATACTAATCATTGAAAAACCGCCTTCTGTTTTGAGAGAAAACATCGCGTGAGAAACTGGAACTCCACTGTTTCCACCACCATAACCACTACCACCATAACCACTACCGCCATAACCGCTGCCACCATAGCCACTACCACCGTTACTTGAGCCGTTAGTTCCCCACAAACCGGATTCATTTGATGACACTGAGCCTCCAAAATTACTACTATTGTTTGACCACCATTCATCTACCCCACCAGAACTCATATAGTCAATGTTATTAGCTAACATGTAGTCAAGCACGTCCTGGGCGGTACCTGTTCCTCCCAAAATGGAGGTTAATTCGTTCTCTCTTAGAACGGTCATTTCGGCTTCCAGCTGCTCAAATGCCATAACGGTGTTTTGTGGTTCTCATAAAATTGGGATTAAGTAAATTAATTATTTCTTAATCGAAGGTAAAAGATAATTTAAATATATCACCATTTTGTAAAAAATAAAACGATATTTTTTTTTAAGTCGTCCCCATGCTCAAAAAATTTCCTTGTGACAGGCAATTAGATCTGATGGATTGCGGTCCAGCTTGTTTAAAGAGCATCGCAAAACACTATGGTAAGTTTTATAGCCTGCAATTTTTGCGCGATAAATGCGGCATTACCAAAGAAGGCGTTTCATTTTTAGATTTAAGCCATGCGGCAGAAAGTATTGGCTTGCGCTCGCTTTCCCTAAAATGCAGCATAGATGATCTGCTCTATAAAATTCCATTGCCGGTAATTGTACATTGGGATAACAGCCATTTTGTGGTGGTGTATAAGGTTGAAGGGAAGAAGTTAAAAGTTGAAAGTGAAAAGTTTAAAGTTGGGGAGTCCGAAAGACCGAAGTCCGAAAATGGAGAAGTTGTTGAGGCGGCAAGTCGTGGAGGCGTTAGAGTCGGAGAGTCGGAAAGTCCGGGGTCGGAAGATGGAGATAGCGAAAAACGCCTAGACGCCAACCGACTAAACGCCAAAGGCACCATCTACGTTGCAGATCCGGCAAAGGGGCATGTAAAATACAGCACTGCAGAATTTGCTGCAAAGTGGGTTAAAGCGGGAAAAGTCTCCCCTTCCGGGGGAGATTTAGAGGGGGCTGGGGCTGGTGTTTTGATGGCTGTAGAGCCGCAGGCAGATTTTTACGAGCGCCAGGGCGATGAACGGTTGGAGCGGCGTAAGACTTTCGAGAATTTTCTAGGTTATTTTAAGCCCTATAAAAAAAGCTTCGTAAACCTTTTTGTGGTCATGCTTTTGGTAACCATTCTACAGGGAATTTTACCTTTTATAAGCAAAGCGGTTATAGATGTTGGGATACAAACCCATGATATTGATTTTATAAACATTGTGCTGCTTGCCAATGTGGCCATTATCGTAAGCATGTTGCTAAGCAATATGGTGCGCGACTGGATCTTGTTGCATGTTACCAGCAGAATAAACATTGCGCTTATTTCAGATTACCTCATTAAGCTCATGCTGCTGCCGATAACTTTTTTTGAAAATAAGTTAACTGGCGATATTTTGCAACGGGCGCAAGACCACGAGCGGATCCGTAGTTTTATAATGAACAATTCTTTGAACATGATTTTTTCTACGCTAACTTTTTTGGTTTTTAGCGTGATTATGTTTATCTACAACCCAATTATTGTTTATATTTTCCTTGCGGGAAGTGTGATCTACGTGGCCTGGGTAATGGCTTTTTTGAAAATCCGCAAGAAGCTGGATTGGGAATACTTCGATTTGGTGAGCAAGAACCAAAGCTATTGGGTAGAAACCATCGCCAGCATACAAGATATTACGATTAATAATTACGAAAAGCAAAAGCGTTGAAAATGATAGGCCATACAGGCCAGGCTTTACAAGGTAAATCTTCGGGTTCTAAACATTACAAATACCCAAAATTTAGGCGCGCAGTTTATAGACAGTCTTAAAAATCTTTTCATTGTTTTTTATTGCGCAAAAGCGGTAATATCTGGCGAGATTACTTTTGGGGTAATGATTTCCGTTCAGTTTATTATTGGGATGTTAAACGCGCCCGTGGTGCAGTTTATCAGTTTGTAATTGGTTTCCAGTTCGCCAAAATAAGTTTCTTACGCCTTAATGAGATACACCCATTAGATGATGAGCATGACAACGTGGGCACCAATAGCGTAGAGTTGCCAGAAAACAAAAGTCTGTTTATAAATAATGTGGCCTTTCAATATACACCGAACAGTAAATTAGTGTTGCAAGGCATTCGGCTGGTCATCCCTGAGGGGAAAGTAACGGCTATTGTGGGCGATAGTGGTAGTGGAAAATCTACCCTGCTAAAACTGCTATTGCGTTTGTATAAACCCAGTTATGGCGAGATTATGATTGGCAGCATGAACATAAACAACATTAGTTTACGCCAATGGCGAGATAAGTGTGGCGCCGTAATGCAAGATGGTAAGATTTTCAATGATACCATTATGAACAATATTGTGCTTGATGATGAAAAGATTGATTACGAAAAGTTGAAAAAAGCACTCCATACGGCCAACATTGCGCAAGAGATAGAGCAGCTGCCAATGGGTTACCAAACCATGATGGGAGAACAAGGTCGCGGATTGAGCGGAGGACAAAAGCAGCGGGTTCTTATCGCAAGAGCCTTGTATAAAAACCCAGATTATCTGTTTTTTGATGAGGCCACAAATTCTTTGGATACCATAAACGAGAAAAAAATTACTGACGCGTTAGATGATGTTTTTAAGGATAAAACGGTAATTGTTGTCGCCCATAGGTTAAGCACTATTCGCAAGGCAGACCAAATTGTGGTAATGCAAAACGGCATGGTGGTAGAGATAGGCACCCATGCGATGCTGATGGAGCGGAAAGGCAGGTATTTCCAATTGGTACAATCACAGGTAGATTTAACAAGTGCAGAGGAGGTGGCGGAAGCGCAGAAGGTTATTGGGTAGGGGGTTACGGGTTTTGGATTGCGGGGTTACCGGTAATGGGTTGCGAGTTATGGGTTATGTGTTGCGGGGTTCGGGTATGTGTAATGAATTTCAGACTAGGGATCACTAAACAGATTAACAAGAGTTGATAAAAAAGGCGAAGACCTAATGCCCAAACTGCCGTATGTACGATTCAAGTTTGAGGACGCGGAGTTGGACGGCCTAGCAACTGTTTGGAGGAAAAAACGCCTAAAGCTGCTTATTAGAACCAGACGGATACTGTCTCCGAAGAGGATTCGCAGCCGAGAGTGAGGCATCTGAGATGGGGAAGGCCTTGAATCATCGATATATAACAGCTTGGCGAATTTTTACCCAAAGAGGTGCCAGCCTTGATTTTTGCCTCTTTTTATCAAGAAAAAGAGGAAAGCCCCTCCGGCAGGAGAGCCTGTGGAAAAGCAGTGGGAAGTTTTTAGAAAAAAGGTACGAAACATTAAATTATGGATGAACAAAAACTACACCTTGTAGATCAGCGAACCGAAGAAGTACAAGACATAATTGAGCGGATGCCCACTCGATTTGGCTTCTACGTTTCTATGATTGTTGTTTTGCTTTTTATCTTATTCTTCATTTTTGGGTGGGTTATCCGTTATCCGGATATCGTAACCGGGCAAATGACAATAAATGCAACCGCAGCGCCAATAAAATTAATCGCGAACAGCAGCGGAAAAATTAGGTTGATGGGCGCACGAACCATGGAAGAGATAAAAGAAGGTCAGATCATTGCGTTTGTAGAAAACCCCACCAGTCCCGCTAATGTACTTTACATAGACAGTCTTTTAAAAGTATATAATCCTAGTGAAAACGGAATTACTGCCCTAAACAAACTTTTACCTAAAAACTTTTCGCTTGGCGAACTTAACCCAAAATATTATGTATTTGCGAATGCCTTACAAGAATATGCCAATTATGAGGAGGATAAACTATATGATAAGCAAGGCGAAAATTTTCAGGCGCTGTATAAAGAGCAGTTAAATGCAATAACCTCTGCAAATGCAAAGTTAGCAATGGCGAAAAACAGTTTGGTTTATGCACGTAAGTTTTACAGAAGAGATTCTACATTGTTACAAAAAAAGGTAATTAGCGAAGGAGAAATGGACAAAAGCGAGTTGAATTATATTTCGAGCAAGGATAATCTGCAGAATGCTATGGCCAATCTTATCAATGCCAAACAGGCTGCGCAGCAAACCAAAAGCAGGATACAAGAACTCAACATTCAGAAACCGGAAAAAAACCAAGAGCTGCGAATTGCATTGGTATCTGCCTATAACGATTTTATAGACAACATTAAAAGCTGGGAGCAAAAGTATGTTTTTAAAGCTCCCATGGAAGGAACGCTTCAATTTTTAAAGTTTTATAACGAAAACCAGTTTTTACAGGCAGGCGAAGAAGTATTTACCATTGTGCCAAAAGCGGGTGAGGCATTTGGTCAGGTGATTTTGCCAGCGCAGGGTAGCGGCAAAATTAAAACGGGCCAAGAGGTAATTGTGAAACTGGATAATTTTCCATACCTAGAATATGGTTCCATAACCGGAAGGGTAAAATCTATTTCGTTGACAACTAACACGATTAAAACACAAAATAACCAGGTAGATACCTATATGGTTTTGGTAGATTTTCCGCATCAACTTAAAACTAATTATGGAACCCAACTTGCATTTAAGGCAGAAGCAAAAGGGTCTGCCGAAATTATTACCAATGATAGGCGTTTGATTGAAAGACTGTTTGATAATTTGAGGTATGTGATGAAGAAGTAATTGAGAATTTTTTACAAGCAAAGACTCTAACCTTCTTTTTCAACGTTATTACCGTAATCTCTGGCCAAATGCCAACCCTGCCAGAAAAGCCAATAAATCCAAAACCTCTGTTGATATTTAAATAGCGATTGTTTTCGGTTTTTATTCCTGCCCAGTGTTTGTAGCGATACTTTACCGGACTCCACTTCAAGCCGAAAGCTTCGATGCCAAATTGCATTCCATGCGTATGGCCAGAAAGGGTAAGGTTTATTTTTGAGGGGAAATTTTTCACTTCAGCCTCCCAATGTGATGGATCGTGCGAAAGCAATACTTTAAAATCGGTTAATTCTGTCCCGTTCAACGCCTTCTTCAAATCGCCACGTTCACCAAAACCGATGCCCCAATTTTCTATCCCTGCCAAAATAATTTTGCTTTTGCCTTTGGTTAGAGTAACATGTTCATCTAATAAAAGCCTGAAACCTAATTCTGCATGGTTTTTTTTCAATCGATCCAAATTATCGATTTTCGCTTGTTCCGTTGGCCACTTTGCATAATCGCCATAGTCATGATTTCCTAAGATGGAGAACTTTCCATAATCTGCTTTAATCACAGAAAAAATTGGAATATATGGTTCAATCTCTGTGGCGGCATTATTTACCAAGTCTCCGGTAAACACAAATAAATCGCTCTTCTGCTTATTGATCAAAGATATGCCCCGTTCTACTTCTTTCGGTTTTGTAAAACTGCCCGCATGAATATCAGATATTTGCGTAATCGTAAATCCATCAAAATCTTGCGGCAAATCATCAAAAAACAGGGTATGCTTTATCACGCGATAAGCGTACTTGCCTCTAACAATGCCATAGGCAAGAAGCGCAATAGTAACCAAGAACATAATTAGGCAGAATAAAACCCAACTGTAATGTCGACTTTCAAGATGTATAGAGTTCTGCGAGAGTTTCCCAAAAACGGTTATCACTAGCACAGCCAAATCTCCCAGCAGCAGGAAGATTGAAAAAACGATTTCGGCCAGAAAAAAAATTAAAAAGGCATGGGTTGCAAGAGTGAAGAGTTTGCCAATGTGTCTTTTCCGAAATTGTAAAATTGCCAAAAATAAAAAGCCGCCAACAGCGATGGTAAAAATCCACAAAAAGGCAGTTAACCATTTGCTTTGAAACAAAAAGTGAAGACCGCCGATGGTGTAAAAGCTGATGAGCAGATAAAAGAAAATGAAAAGCAGCAGAGGCAATAAACTTAATTTTCGCATAAAAAACTGTAGAATTTTTGAGACTGCAAATGTATGGCATAATTTAGCTGCGGTTGGGCGTAAACCGTTTAGCGAATGTAAATTTGTGGTAGAGAATGTCTTCCTAATATGCCTGCCAGCGGTCTGAAATTCATCTTTAAACTAAAAACCACCATACCCATTTTTCGCGTTTCTTTTTTAGCTTTGCTAGACCATGTTATCCAAAAAAACTAAATATGCAATAAAGGCACTTGTAGTGTTAGGAAAGAACGTACAGCAGCCACCCATGCAAATCCAAAAAATTGCAGAACAAGAAAACATTCCGCGAAAGTTTTTAGAGCAAATATTGCTAGATCTTAGAAACGCAGGTTTTCTTTACAGTAAAAAAGGTGCTGGCGGCGGTTATTCTTTAAATAAGAAGCCCGAGGAAATTTTCTTAGTTCAGGTAATGCGTGTTACCGACGGGCCAATTGCCATGGTGCCCTGTGCAAGCTTAAATTTTTATCATAAATGTGATGAATGCGCTGATGAAAAGACTTGCGGAATACGCAGCGCTTTTCTAGATGTAAGAGATGCAACACTTAAAGTGCTCACAGAAACCAACATAGCTGATGTTATTGCCCGTGAGGAAAAGCTTAAACTAGGGCTTTGAATTTTTTATAAAATAATATCTACTATTCCTATATACTTTATATATTTGCAGAAAAATAACTTAAAAGTTTCTCGCACATATTTAAACCTATTACTTACAAATGCAGAGTTTTAGAACTGAACTAGAAAACCCTATTGTTTCTCAAGATATCATTGATCTCGAACAAAAAATTAGCGACTTTAGAAACGGAGGGATACACGAAGATAAATTTAGAAGTTTGCGCTTGGCGCGAGGAATTTATGGCCAAAGGCAGCCCGGCGTACAAATGGTGCGTATAAAATTGCCCTTTGGTAAAGTTACTTTTAAGCAGTTGCTTCGCATTGCAGATATTGCAGAAGAATATGGAAGCGGCAACCTGCACTTAACTACTAGGCAAGATATTCAAATACATTATGTCAGCTTGGATAGAACGCCAGAGTTGTGGGCAAAGCTTTCTGAGGATGATGTAACCATTAGAGAAGCTTGTGGAAATACTGTTCGAAATGTTACTGCATCGCCAAATGCGGGTATAGACGCAGACGAACCATTTGATGTTTCGCCCTACGCGCAAGCAACTTTTCAATATTTTTTGCGCAATCCCATTTGTCAAGATATGGGTAGAAAGTTTAAAATCTGCTTTTCTTCAAGCGATAAAGACACAGCCTTTACCTTTATACATGATGTTGGATTAATACCGAAAATAAATGCAGAGGGCGAGCGTGGCTTTAAAGTTATGGTTGGCGGCGGACTTGGTGCGCAACCATTTTTGGCGTTGGTTGCTCATGAGTTTTTGCATGAAGACCAACTTATTCCTGTTATCGAATCTTATATTAGAACATTTGATAGGCATGGCGAGCGGAACAACAGGAACAAAGCCCGTTTAAAATATCTCATCCAAAAAATTGGAATAGAAGATTTTTTGCGGCTTGCAGCACAAGAGCGTACCGCAAATAAAGTAAAATTTTACAAGGTTGATAGAGAAACTGTTGAGACACCATCCATACCAAAAGTAACAAATTATGAGGTTACCTCTGTAGAAACTGAACATTATAAACATTGGCTCGCCACAAATGTGGTAGAGCAAAAGCAAAAAGATTTCTTTGCCATTTACATTAAGGTGTTGGTTGGAGATATCAAAGTGGATAAAGCCAGAGAATTTGTCGAGTCAATTAGGCCGTATGTGGCAGATGAAATAAGGATTACCGTTAACCAAGGGTTACTTTTAAAGTTTGTGCGCAAAGAGGCGCTGCCATCGCTGTATCTTGCCCTCAATAAAATTGGGTTCACAACAGCAGGTTTCAACAGCGTTGCCGATATTACTACTTGTCCGGGCACCGACACTTGCAACCTTGGAATATCTAATTCGATGACGCTTGCAGAAATTTTGGAGGAAGTGATTTATACTGACTTCCCAGAATTTATCTACGAGAAAAACCTTAACATAAAAATTAGTGGCTGCATGAATTCTTGCGGTCAGCATGGTTTGGCAGAGATTGGGTTTCACGGAAGTTCCGTAAAAGCAGAAGGCAAAGTGGTTCCAGCTGTGCAAGTTTTGTTGGGCGGAGGCACAGTTGGTAATGGCGAAGGCAGAGCATCAGAACGAGTTATAAAAGTGCCTACCAAAAGAGCAGACCATGTTTTGCGCGCATTGTTGAATGATTTTAAGGTGCAAAGCCACAATGGGGAAGGTTTCCAAACATATTATGATAGACAAGGCAAAGATTATTTTTATCAAATGTTAAAGCCTTTCGGCGATTTGAAAACTTTAAAGCCGGGTGAATTTGTAGATTGGGGCCATGAAGAGCAGTTTCAGACAGCTATTGGCGTTGGCGAATGCGCAGGCGTTATGATAGATTTGGTTGCGACCTTGTTGCTAGAAGCCGAAGAAAAATTTGCTTGGGCGGCAGGGAATTTAGAGAAGGGAAGTTACGCAGATGCTATATATCATACCTATAGTTGCATGGTAAATGCCGCAAAGGCTTTGCTGTTGGATGAAGGCGTTCAGTGTAACACGCAAGCTGGGATCATCCGCGATTTTGATAAAAATTTAGTAGAAACTGGAAGTTTTAAGTTGAAAGGAACTTTTGGCGATTTGGTTTTGCAGATTAACAAGAATGAGCCTTCAGAAAGTTTTGCGAAAGAATATTTTGCAGAGGCGAAACAGTTTCTTGCTCAGGTTAAAACGCAGAGGGCCATTTTAAATTAAAAATTAATGACTGATCAGATACAGATAACAGTAAAGATAACGCTGCTTGGCGCAGGTCCCGGCGACCCAGACTTAATAACATTGAAAGGAATTAAGGCACTAGAAACCGCAAACGTAGTATTGTATGATGCACTTACAAACGAAGCTCTGTTAGATTATGCACCAGAAAATGCTATAAAAGTTTACGTTGGAAAACGCTCTGGAGAACATTCTTTTAAACAAGAAGCCATAAATAAATTGATGGTAGATTATGCGCTAAATTATGGCCACGTAGTTAGGTTAAAAGGCGGCGATCCATTTGTTTTTGGCAGAGGTTATGAGGAACTGGATTTTGCAAAATCTTTTGGTATTCCAGTAAGCGTAATTCCTGGTATTTCTAGCGCAATTGGCGTTCCGGGTTTACAGCAAATTCCAGTTACGCATCGCGGGTTAGCAGAAAGTTTCTGGGTAATAACGGGAACAACCACGTCGGGCGAAGTATCTGCAGACCTTTACGACGCGGCGAACTCCAACGCAACGGTGGTGGTTTTAATGGGCTTGAAAAAACTGTCTAAGATTGTAGAAATTTTTAGAGCAGCAGGTAAGCAAAACTTGCCTGCAGCGGTAATTCAAAATGGAACTGGAGAAAATGAAAAGTTGCTCATTGGCTCGGTAAAAACTATAGAAAATATGGTTGCGCAAGAAAACATTACCGCACCTGTATTGCTAGTTTTCGGCAAAGTGGTATTGTTGCATCCATCCTTTAAAGAATTAGTGCCATCTTATGCAAGTATTTCCTAGCACCGAAAATACTGCAACACCTCTCCCTAATGAGGATCAAGGCAATCAGTTGTTCCCCGTATTTATCAAATTGAATACGCTACGAACGTTGTTGATTGGCGGCGGCAATGTTGGCCTCGAAAAACTTACGGCAATAGTTAATAACAGTGAGCGGGCAAACATTACCATTGTGGCAGAAAATATTTTGCCCGAGGTTTTTGCGCTCGCATCAAATTATCCTCTTATCAAAATAAAGCAAAAAGCGTTTGATGCTGCAGATTTAGAAGACGTTGATGTTGTATTTGCAGCAACAAACAACAATGTGTTAAATGAAAGTATAAGGGAAATTTCGCATCAAAAAGGTTTGCTAATTAACGTTGCAGATAAGCCAGATTTATGCGATTTCTATCTTGGTTCCATCGTTAAAAAAGGAGATTTAAAAATAGCAATCTCTACAAATGGTAAATCACCAACCATCGCAAAGCGGATCAAAGAGATTTTGAACGAGGGCATTCCGAACGAATTAAATGAAACGTTGCAAAACATGAGTGCGTTGAGGCTTACCTTGAACGGCGATTTTACCGCAAAAGTTAAGAGACTGAATCGGGTAACCAAAAAGCTCATCGCGCCCAAGCGCAGTTTTGCAGAACGTAAGTTGAAATGGCTTATTTGGCTCGCTTCAATACTTTTGATAACGGTTGTTGGATTCTCATTATGGAAATCCGAGCCCGAATTTCAATCATTTTTGCTGACTGTAGATCCTATTTTTTACTGGTTTTTAGGTGCGGGATTTGTTTTTGCGATGATAGACGGTGCAATCGGCATGTCTTATGGCGTAACATCGGCTTCATTCTCATTAGCTATGGGTCTTCCTCCAGCAACCGCAAGCATGGCTATCCATATTTCTGAGGTGATGAGCAACGGCATTGCCGGATGGATGCATTATAAAATGGGCAATGTAAATTGGAAACTTTTCAAGTTGTTAATCATCCCGGCCATTGTAGGGGCAGTTTTAGGGGCTTTTATCTTGTCGTCGCTACATGCTTACGCAGCTTATGTAAAACCTTTTGTATCTATGTACACCCTCTTTTTAGGTTTTGTCGTACTTTTAAAAGCGCTAAATATTAAGAAAAAACGCCCGACAAAAAAAATACAACGAATAGGACTTCTAGGCTTCGTTGGCGGTTTTATAGATGCTGCTTTTGGGGGTGGTTGGGGCTCTATCGTATTATCAAGTCTAATTGCCGGAGGCCGACACCCATTGTTTTCACTGGGAACCGTAAAAATAAGTCGATTTTTTATTGCCACCCTAAGTTCGTTAACTTTTTTCATTATGTTGGGCGGAAGTCATTGGGAAGCAGTTCTGGGTTTGATAATCGGCAGCGCTATTGCGTCGCCAATTGCAGCTCGCGTTTCCAATAGAATTTCTGCAAAAACAATTATGGTGTTGGTTGGCATTATAGTTATCGCGGTAAGCATAAGGAGCATAATTTTGTTCGGCTTAAAATTGATTTAATGATGAAAGATTTAAGTAGATTAAAGGCTCAATTATCTGGATTAACTATTGTTGAAAAATTAAGATTTTTGGCGCAAAGTTATCCCGATAGGATTATATTTTCAACGAGTTTTGGTTGGGAGGACCAAGCCATTACCCATTTAATTTTTTCTAACAACATCCCAATAAAAGTTTTTACGTTAGAAACCGGACGGCTTTTCCCCGAAACTTACTATGTTTGGAATCGTACGTTAGAAATTTACGGAAAGTCAATACACGCATATTATCCAGACAATGTGAGTCTGGAAAAAATGGTGGACGCCAAAGGACCAAGCAGTTTTTATAATTCGGTAGAGAACAGAAAAGAGTGTTGCCATATTAGAAAAATTGAACCTTTAAAGCGCGCTTTGGCGGGCAACGAAATTTGGGTTACCGGCATACGTGCCGAACAAAGTGTTAACAGGGAAAACATGGCAGATTTGGAATGGGATGAAGGCAACCAACTGATTAAATTTCATCCAATATTTGAATGGACATTAGAGGAAGTAAAAGAGTACATCAAAAAAAATAATATTGTATATAATCCATTGCACGATAAGGGTTTTCCGAGCATTGGCTGTGCACCCTGCACACGGGCAGTTCAACCTGGCGAAGATTTTAGGGCAGGAAGATGGTGGTGGGAAGACCAATCTAAAAAAGAATGCGGGTTGCATGTTAGTTAAGGAGAAAAAGTTAAAAGTTAAAAGCAGAAAGCATAAAGTATAAAGTATAAAGTATAAAGTATATAGGTTCTGCACCATGACCTGTAACCCGTAACAGAGTTAAAAGTTAAAAGTCTAGTTTTTGCACCACGACCCGTAACTTTCAGCTGGTAACAAAGTTCTGCATCACGATCCGCAACCCTTAACAGGCAACTTATAACACAGTAAAAAGTAAAAAGAAGTAACATATAAAATGACAGCGTACAATTACGATTATTTAGACGAGCTAGAAGCAGAAGCAATACATATTTTAAGAGAAGTTGCCGGGCAGTTTGAAAAGCCTGCGTTGTTATTTAGCGGCGGCAAAGATTCTATCACCTTGGTACGCTTGGCAGAAAAGGCATTTAGACCAGGTAAATTTCCCTTTCCACTGGTACACATAGACACTGGTCATAATTTCGAGGAGACGATTGCTTATAGAGATGAAATGGTTTCCAAAATTGGCGAAAAGTTAATTGTAGGCTCCGTTCAAGAATCTATCGATCAAGGCAAGGTTGCCGAGCAAAAAGGAAAAAACGCCAGTAGAAATTCTTTGCAAACCATAACGCTGCTAGATACAATAGAAAAACATCAATTTGACGCCTGTATTGGGGGCGCCCGAAGAGACGAAGAAAAAGCCAGAGCGAAAGAACGTATTTTTTCTGTGCGAGACGAATTTGGGCAATGGGACCCAAAAATGCAACGCCCCGAGCTTTGGAACATCTTTAACGGTAAAATACACAAGGGCGAAAATGTGAGGGTGTTCCCAATAAGCAATTGGACCGAATTAGACGTTTGGAACTACATTCGCAGAGAAAACATCAGTTTGCCGAGCATTTACTTTTCACATCAACGCGCATGTATTACCCGCAACGGCCAACTAATGGCAGCATCTCCGTTTTTAAATATGGATGATGAAGATGTGGTTGTAAAAAAGCAAGTTAGATTTAGAACCGTTGGCGATATGTCTTGTACGGCTGCGGTAGAATCTAGCGCCGTGTTAATAGATGATATTATTTCTGAAATAAGTGCATCTAAAATATCAGAGCGCGGTGCAAGAATGGACGATAAAGTTTCTGAAGCTGCAATGGAGGATAGAAAAAAAGGGGGATATTTTTAAATCTAGTTTTTTAGCTGATTGGTTTTTTAGTTTTTTGGAGAGGGCTTTAATTCCAACCAACTAACAAACTAAAAAACCAGCAAACCAACAACAATGAACATACTTAAATTTTTTACCGCGGGTAGCGTAGATGACGGCAAAAGCACTTTAATTGGCCGCTTGTTGTACGATACCGATTCTATTTTAGTCGATCAGTTGGAAGCCTTGCAATCATCTAACCGTAAAAACGAAGACGGTTCTATAGATTTGGCAATCCTTACGGATGGTCTTAGGGCAGAACGCGAACAAGGCATTACAATAGACGTTGCTTACAAATACTTTCAGACAGAAAAGCGAAAATTTATTATCGCAGACACACCAGGCCACATCCAGTACACACGCAACATGGTTACGGGCGCCTCTACCGCAAATTTGGCAATCATTTTAATAGATGCGCGTAACGGCGTGGTAGAGCAAACCATCCGCCATTCTTATTTGGTTTCCCTTCTCGGGATTAAGCACATCGTTTTGTGTATAAATAAAATGGATATGGTAGCTTACGCCGAGGAAAGGTATAACGAGATTATTTCGAGTTACAAAGATTTAGCTCAGAAGCTTAAACTTGAAGATGTTAATTACATTCCTGTAAGTGCGTTAAGGGGAGATAACATCGTTCAGAATTCCACAAAAATGCCCTGGTATCAGGGAGAAAGCTTGCTTCATTTTTTAGAGAAAGTAGATACTGACCATTTGGAAACTTTAGAATTATCTCGTATGCCCGTACAATGGGTAATAAGACCGCAAACAGAAGATTTGCATGATTATCGAGGTTATGCCGGCCGAGTGACGAGCGGAACTTTTTCTATTGGTGACGCCGTAACTATTTTGCCATCGGGCGCAACTTCTGCCATTAAGAAGATAGATTTTTTCGAGAAAGAACTCAGAGAGGCTGGAGCCGGGCAATCTGTAGTAATTCATTTAGAAGATAATATAGACATCAGTAGGGGCGATACCATTGTAAATTCATCGGCTTTGCCAAATGATACAAAGCGAATAGAAGCCGATTTATGTTGGATGGACGCAAAACCATTAGATACTTCTTTAATGTACACGTTGCAACATAACAGTAAAAGAACTCGGTGTAAAATTGGAGAAATAATCCACAAAGTAGATATCAATACCTTGGATAAGCACGCTGCAACACACTTTAAATTAAATGACATAGGACGAATCGTCTTAAAAACAGCAGAATCATTGCCCTTCGACTTTTATGAGGTTAATCGAGCAAATGGTTGCGGCATTTTGATAGATGATAGAACAAACCTAACTGTTGCAGCTGTAATGTTTCGCGGCGCTTAAAAAAAGTTAAGGGAGGTAAACGCTTACCAAATAAAAGGTTGAAAATTTTTTGCCAATAAAATTATATAGTACATTTGCAACGTTAAAAAATAGTTATGAAAAAAAATTTAGGTTTAGCCATTGCCGTAATTGGATTGCTAATTGTTATAGGTTCTGTAATTTTAACGCCGTTTCACGCGCCCAATGTTGGCGATTCTAATAATAGCACAAATTTTGGCAGCATTGAGTTTTTTGCTGGCCTAATTATTTTTGGTGCTGGCATTGTAGTTTTTGCAAATGCAACTGTAGCAAATAGAGAGGCTTCTAAATAGAAAAATAGAGTCTTCATCTTTTTTTTGATGGTCATGTTATACGAGACCGATTGGACTAACCAATCGGTTTTTTTTGTTTTTGAAAATAACACTTTTAAAATTTTAAGTATTGTTTGCATTCCTGTAAACAATTAGTAACTTGAGCGAAGTAAACCGACCCAAATATAAATGGAAATAATACATATAAGTGCAGAATGTTACCCTGTGGCTAAAGTTGGTGGCTTGGCCGATGTTGTTGGCGCCTTGCCAAAATACCAAACCGAATTAGGCCACATTGCAAAAGTTGTGGTGCCGGCATATGATACTAAGTTTGTAAGAGAGAATGATTTTGAAGTAACCTATGATGCTTGGGCCAATTACGGCAACCATTGGTTTCCTTTTAGGGTTTTAAAAGAGAAAACCAATAAACTAGGATTTGATTTATACATTATACACATTTCAGGTTTAACTGATAGACCAAACGTATATGGCTACCATGATGATACCGAACGTTTTATTGCCTTCCAAATTGCAACATTAGACTGGATTTCCCAATGGGAACACAGGCCAGATGTTTTGCACTTTCACGATCATCATACAGCTTTAGGCCCATTTATGACAGCCAACTGTGTAAAATACGGGGCATTAAGAAGCACACCAACAGTATTAACCATCCACAATGCACAGTATCAAGGTCAATTTGGGTGGGATAAGCTTTATTACTTGCCGGCCTTCGATTTGTGGAAATCTGGTTTGTTGGAGTGGCAAGGGGATATAAATCCTCTTGCATCTGGAGTAAAGTGTGCATGGAAAGTAACAACTGTATCTCCCAGTTATTTAGAGGAGATGAGACATAGTGCCCGTAGGCTAGAAAGTTTATTTAATTACGAACGTGGCAAATGCGTCGGCATCCTAAACGGAATAGATGCAAAGGTGTGGAACCCCGCAAAAGACCCAATGCTTTACAAAAATTATAGTGAAAAAACCGTCGACGCGGGCAAGCTTGCCAATAAAAAAGCCGTGTGTGAAGTTTTTGGTTTAGATTTTGAAAAACCTCTGTTTGTATTTATTGGGCGATTGGTAGACGAGAAAGGGGCAGATTTATTACCAGATGTTTTTTATGATTCATTGTATTATCACCATGACAGGATAAATATTCTGGTTTTAGGTTCTGGAGATAACTGGGTAGAACATAGGTTAAATGGCATAAAAAATATGCATGCTGCCAATTATAATGCTTATATTGGTTACAACGAACAACTTTCTCATCAACTTTATGCAGCGGCAGATTTTTTATTAATGCCATCGAGAGTAGAACCGTGCGGACTCAACCAGCTATATTCTCTAAGATATGGAACTATACCAGTTGTACGTAGAATTGGCGGCCTCAAAGATACCGTGATAGATATTGGAGACAATGGTTTTGGCATCTGTTTCGATCAAACCAGTGTGTATGACATAACAGACGGCATAAGTAGAGCAATGGGATTGTTTTTTGATAAAAAGAAATTCAAGTCTGTTAGAAAAACCATAATGGCAATTGATCATTCTTGGGATAAAGCCGCAATGGAGTACATAGAATTATACCAAATATTAAAATAAAATAAAACGTTATGACCGACAAAGTTTTGGGCGTAATCCTTGGCGGTGGCCAGGGATCGAGACTAGCTCCACTTACACTAACCAGATCTAAGCCCGCAGTACCCATTGCAGGGAAATACCGGCTGGTAGATATTCCAATATCTAACTGTATAAACTCTGGCATTCACAGAATGTTTGTACTTACACAATTCAATTCCGCATCGCTAAATAAGCACATAAAAAATACCTATCATTTTAGTCATTTTAGCAAGGCTTTTGTAGATATTTTGGCCGCAGAACAAACAGTTAGCAACGCTGGTTGGTACCAAGGAACGGCAGATGCTGTTAGGCAATGTATGCATCATTTCGACGCACACGAATCAGAATATATCTTAATTCTATCTGGAGACCAATTGTATCAGATGGATTTTCAAGACATGATTAACAAGCATATAGAATCTAAAGCAGAAGTTACTATCGCAACCATTCCGGTTACAGCTAAAGAAGCAACAGATTTTGGTATTTTGAAAGCGGATAAAAAAAATATGATCACTTCTTTTACCGAAAAGCCTAAAACAGGTTTGGAAGCATGGGTATCAGATACAGGAACAGAAATGCAGGGTGAGGGTAGAAATTTCTTGGCAAGTATGGGTATCTACCTTTTTAATAGAAAATATTTGGTAGATATGCTAGATAATAATCCTGATGAAAAGGATTTCGGAAAAGAGATTTTGCCAAGGTCGATAGAAAATACATCTGTTTTAAGCTATCAATACGAAGGTTATTGGACAGATATTGGAACTATAGCATCGTTTTTCGAGGCAAATTTAGGTTTAACAGACGAATTACCAAAGTTTGATATGTTTGATAGTGCACATACCATATACACGAGGGCGAGAATGTTGCCTCCTTCTAAAATTTCTGGTACTGCGTTAAATCGCGCCATTATTGCGGAGGGTTGTATTATCCAAGCCGATAAGGTAGAACACTCAATTCTAGGAATACGAAGCAGAGTTGGACACTCTACGGTAATTACCAATTCTTATGTTATGGGAAGCGACAGGTATCAAACTGCTGAGGATATCATGGCAGCTAATAAAGCTGGAACCCCCCTTATTGGTATAGGAGACAGATGTTATATTAATAATGCGATTATTGATAAGAATTGCAATATTGGCAATGATGTAAAAATTAACGGTGGAAACCATTTAGAAGATGCAGAACATGATTTATATACCATCAAAGAAGGGATTGTCGTTGTTAAAAAAGGGGTGACGTTGCCGAACGGAACAGAAATTTAACGTTAAAATAAAATAATATTTAGTCGATTTAGTTTAGAAAGTCATTTTTTTCTAAACTAAATCGGCTTTTTTGTTATTATTGGCTAATAAGCAGAATTGATAGTATGAATTTGCCAGGGTTACCTTTAAAATAAAATATTGAATGAGCGAAAAACATTTATACCAGACAGGAATTATTGGAAATTGTGGCTTAATTGCTCATGTTAACAAAAATACGAATATAAGTTGGCTGTGTTTGCCAAGGTTTGATAGCTCATTTGTATTTGGGAGCCTGTTAGATAAACAAAAGGGAGGTGAGTTTTCTATATTGCCTGATGGAGATTATAAATCTGAGCAGCAATACGTAGAAAATACCAATGTGCTCCGGACAGAAATAAGTACAGAGTTTGGCTCTTACAGAATAACAGATTTTGCCCCTCGGTTTGCTCTTTATGAGCGCTATTATAAACCGTTAATGATTATCAGGAAAATAGAGCCAATTAATGGTGAGCCGCGGATTACAGTAAAATGCAACCCTGTTTACGATTATGGCAAAACCGAGTTGCGAAAATGTCGAGGTAGCAGCCATATAGATTTTAAAGGAGGAGAAGAAAACTTGCAACTGAGTACAAATGTTTCTCTAAATCATATTATAGAAGAACGTGCATTTGTTTTGAATGAAACAAAATACCTAATTTTAACTTACGGTTACAATTTGGAGGCAGCAATTCCTTATACAGCCGAAGATTTTTTGAGAAAAACTATTGCCTATTGGCGCACTTGGATCAAGCATTCAACTATTGCAACCTTTCATCAATCTTTAGTTATCCGTTCTGCATTGGTTCTAAAAATACACCAATATGAAGATACAGGTGCAATAATAGCCGCAAGTACTACTAGTTTGCCCGAGTTTTTGGGGAGTACCCGAAACTGGGACTATAGATTTTGTTGGTTGCGAGATTCTTATTATGTACTTACGTCGCTAAATCACATTGGCCATTTTGAGGAGATGGAAAAATTCTTTAACTACCTATCAGACATTAGCTATGCAGAGGATTATAGATATCAGCCACTTTATGGCATTACCGGTCAAAAAGATTTAGAAGAGTTTACGCTAGATTATTTAGACGGATATATGGGTGAAAAACCGGTAAGAATTGGTAATCAAGCTTCAGAACATATACAGAACGATATTTATGGCCAAGTTCTTATTTCAATGCTTCCGCTTTATACAGATCAACGATTTGTTTTTTCTGAGCGGAGCGACTCGGCGAAGTGGATAGAGCGTGTTTTAGTGCTTATAGAGCGCACCATTGATGAGAAAGATGCCGGAATTTGGGAGTTTCGAAACATTGCAAATATGCATTGCTACAGCAATTTGTTTCAATGGGCCGGTGCCTGTGCAGCGCTTAAAATGGCAAAGCAAATTAACAACAAAGATTTTGGGGAGCGTGCGCAAATTTTAATTGACAAAGCGGCCGCTCATATAGAAAATTGTTATGATCCGGTGCGTAAGGTTTATACTAATGCTGTTGGCAGTCCGCATTTAGATGCAAGTACGCTGCAACTTATAGTTATGAATTATTTAGATCCAGCTTCCGATAAGGCAAAAAATCATCTTATCGCATTAGAAAAGGAGTTAAAAACAGAACATGGTTTGTTTTACCGTTACTTACATGCCGATGATTTTGGCATTCCAAAAACAACTTTTTTAATCTGTGCATTTTGGTACGTTGAGGCTTTAGCGTGCGTTGGCAGGACCGCTGATGCAATTAGAGAATTCGAAAAAGTTATAAAATATTCAAATCATTTGCTGCTCTTTAGTGAAGATGTAGATGCGCATACAGAAAGCCAGTGGGGTAATTTTCCTCAGGCATACAGTCACGTCGGGTTAATGAATGCAGCTTACAGAATTGCCACTAAGTTAGACAAGCCACCCTTTTTATAAAACTAGAGTCGAGCCAGATAATTATAACTTGAGGGTTAGCAAATCAAAAATGCCTCGATCATTTGCAGAAATGTTCGAAGCTTTTCTGTGGCTAAAGTTTTTACTAAGCTTATTCTACGAGAGACCACAATAGTTCTCTCACCTCTTTAAAATCTAATAGATAATATTTTGCTGCGGAAATTGTGTTTCCAACTTTAATAGTGGTTGCCGTGGCAGGCAACGCGGTAAAAATGTCTTCATCCGTATAATCGTCTCCTAAAGCTATTATAAAATCAGTAGTTTTTCCATGCAGGTAATTTAAGGCGGCTTTCCCTTTATTAACTTCCATATTTTTAAACTCTATAACCTTATTTCCCGGCATTAATTTTAATCCTTTATCTGCCGCTAAAACCCGCAGATTGCTCACGATTTCGTTTGCCCTCAATTCTCCAAGTCCATTTTCTGCTTTTCTGTAATGCCAAACCAACGAGTAACTCTTTTCCTCAATAAAAGAACCAGGAGTCCGATCGGTGTATGTATCCAATAACGCTTTGATTTCTCTTTTCCAAGCATCAGTAAGCAACGGTAGAGAAGTCCAATCATTGCCGCGGTATTTTTGCCACGCGCCGTGCTCTGCAATAAAGCTAACATCCAAATCACCAAACCAATTTTGCAAGGTTTCGTGCCGCCGACCGCTTATAATAACAACATTGTTCTTAGGGTCTGAAATCAATTTGTTCAACAAGCTAAAAAGCTCATCATTTGGCGTTGCGTCATCTATATCGCCGGAGAAACCCACCAAGGTACCATCGTAGTCTAAAAAAAGAGTTCGCTCTTTTGCACTTTTATAATCGGCAATAATATTTTCTCTAATGATGCCTATAGCGTGTTTGGTTTTTAAGGAGTTTTGGGAATCTTTCACTTCGTTTAGTTTTGATATAAAATTGTTTACCCAATGTTTTACATTGAATTTTGCCACTGTGGCTCGCATGGCTTCCATGCGTTTTTTCTGTTCTTCTAAAGGCATTTCTAACGCAGTAACAATTGCGTGTTTTATATCCACAATGTTGTTTGGGTTAACCATTAATGCATCGGTCAATTCTTTTGAAGCCCCAGCCATTTCGCTCAAGATTAAAACGCCATCGTTATTTGTCCGGCTCGCTACATATTCTTTGCTAACCAAATTCATACCATCTCGCATAGGTGTTACTAGGCAAATGGCAGCTGTAGAGAATAAAGACGAAAGCACTTCTATCGGAAATGATCTATAGAAGTAATTGATGGGTGTCCAGTTTAACGTCCTATATCTAGCATTTAGATTGCCCACAAATTGATCTATGCTCTCTCGCAGATTTCTATATTGTGGTACAGTATCTCTTGACGGCACAACAATCATATAAAGCTCTACTTTTTCTAAGTACTCTGCATTTTCCTGCAACAACAACTCGTAAGCTTTTAATCTACCCATAATCCCTTTGCTATAATCCAATCTATCAATAGACAAAATAAGTTTTATATTTTCTCTACCTGCTTTGAGTAGCTGTATTTCTTTTTTTACATCGGGATGGTTTGGCAAATTTTCAAACTTTTCAGAATCTATTCCCATCGGAAAAGCCTCTATCACTACAGACCTGTCATCTTGCATCAACACATTAGACGATGATTTTATAGAAAGCAAGCGGGTAGCGGTGCTTATAAAGTGCCTGACGTCATCATAAGTATGAAACCCGATTAAATCTGAACCGATAACGCCCTTTAACAGTTCTTCCCGCCAAGGTATTAACCTAAAAATTTCATAAGATGGAAAAGGGATATGGTTAAAAAACCCAATGGTAGATCTTGGCTGTCTTACTCTTAAAATACCCGGCAGCAACATCAATTGATAATCTTGCACCCAAATTCTGTCGTCTTCGCCCATCACAAAAGACGTAGCATCTGCAAATTTTTGATTTACAGATTTATAACTTTCCCAGTAACTTTGTTCGAAATTTGCGTAAGTAGCCATGTAATGAAAAACTGGCCAAAGCACTTCGTTTGAAAAACCTTCATAGTATAAGTTGATTTCTTCTTGAGTTAAGAAAACCGGAAATAAGTTTAAGTCTTTAAGTCTATCTATTACTTCTTGATGCCTTTCTTCTGGCACATCTATGCCTGGCCAACCTACCCAAATGGAGTTTCCAGATTTATAAACTCCGCTAAGTCCTGTAGCAAGACCTCCTTCGCTCGGAATAAATATATATTTGTTATCACGTTCTATTATTCTAACAGGTAGCCTGTTGGATATGATTATGGTTTTTTCGCTCATTTAATATTTGTCTATCTCTAAACTAATAAAAAAAAACCACATTTGATCTATCTTCTCTGGATGTTTGGCTTAATTGAGCCAGTTTAAGAATGCGGATAAATGTTTTTCGTAGTTTTATCACATGCAAAAATGCTTCACCGATCAGCTCGGAAATAGAATTTCCATAGATTTTCCGCCAAAGCGCATCATTTCAATAGTGCCTTCGCAAACTGAACTTCTTTTTGATTTGGGTTTGAATGAAGAAATTTTAGGAGTTACAAAGTTTTGCATTCATCCTAAAGAAAAATGTGCATCGACAACTAAAATTGGTGGCACAAAAAAACTAAATCTGCCCTTGATTGAAAAATTGCAACCTGATTTAATTATAGGAAACAAAGAAGAAAATAATATAGACGATGTTTTGTATTTGCATAAACGGTATCCGGTTTGGATGAGCGACGTTTACGATATTGATGGTGCTAAGAAAACGATTGCAGACATTGGCGATTTAGTTAATAAAATGCCAGAGGCCGAGTATCTTAATCATCTAATTGATGCCGGTTTTAGAGATTTGAAGCTGTTAGCTGCTCAGCATGGTATAAAAAAAAGAGTGGTATATTTTATTTGGCAAAAACCGTATATGGCTGCAGGGAAAAACACATTTATCGATAGCATTTTGACTACAATCGGCTTGAAAAACGTAATTGCTGAACGCCGTTATCCTGAGATTAGTTTAACTGATTTGAAAGCATTAAACTGCGACCTACTACTATTATCATCAGAACCTTTCCCCTTTAGAAGAAAACACATCGCCAAAATAAAGGAATATCTGCCAAATGTGGAGGTAATGCTAGTGGATGGCGAAATGTTTAGTTGGTACGGCAGCAGAATGGTAAAGGCAATTGAATATTTTTTTAATTTTCAAAAGAGATTAGTGTGAAGCTGAAAATTTGAAATACTATTTTGAAACTTAGTGGGAGGAAGGAAGAAGGGCCTGGTTTGCTAAACCTTCTTCATATCTACTAACTTTGTTGGTTAGCGAGTCAAATTTTTAGTCAGACAAATCTTGCAAATTTGCAAGTATAATTTTTTGATATTCCAACCGAATGTCTATCTTTGCAATCCAAATTAAATCCTAATTGCGGATGTGGCGTAATTGGTAGCCGCACCAGACTTAGGATCTGGCGCTTCACGGCGTGGGGGTTCGAGTCCCTTCATCCGCACAAACAATGAAGCCGTTTCGATAACCATCGAAGCGGTTTCGTTTTTTTTAACATTGATAAAAAATTAATCGATGTGAAATTTTGAGATTGAATCTCCAAAATAGTTCGCATCATAATATTCATACCTAAAAAAAATGGACATTACACAAGAAAAAACCGGAAACTTAAATGCCGTAATAAAAATAAAAATGGCACCCGCAGATTATAGCGAAAAAGTTGATAAAGCTATCAAAGAGCAAGCAAAAAAAGCACAGCTACCTGGTTTTAGAAAAGGCATGGTGCCCGTTGCCCACATAAAAAAAATGTACGGGAAAAGCATTTTGGTTGATGAAGTAAACAATTTGTTGAGTGATACGCTAACCAATTATTTAACTGAACAGAAGTTAGAGATATTAGGTCAACCGTTACCTTTAATAGACAAGGAAAAGGAATTTAATTGGGACAACACAGACGAATTTGAGTTTGATTACGAGCTAGGACTTGCCCCCGCGGTGGATGTAAACATTACTTCGAAAGATAAATTTACGCAGTATGTAGTGAAGGCCGATAACGAAACTTTAGAAAGCCGCATAAAAAACATCCGCAGAAGTTATGGCAAAATGACCAACCCAGAAATTTCTGAAGACGACGATATGTTGTATGTAGATCTAACAGAATTATCTGCTGATGGCGTTGTTCTTGAAGGGGGAATCGCGAGTTCGGCAACCATTCGTTTAGATCAGGTAAAAGATGAGGCCATCAAAAAATCGTTAATTGGTTTAAAAAAAGAGGACGAATTAACCTTTGATATAAAGAAAGCGTTGGCAGATAAAGACCTCATTGCAAAGGCTTTGAAAATAGAAGGAGATCAAGCCGAAAATGTTGAGGCCAACTTTAAGCTTGTCGTAAAAAATGTAAACCGATTAGAAGAAGCAGATTTAAATCAGGAGTTTTTTGATAAGTTGTTTGGCGAAGGAGCTGTAACTGATGAAGCTGGATTTAGGGAAAGAATCACAGCAGAAGTGGAAGGCATGTTTCAGCAAGATGCAGATCGAAAATTGTCTAATGATATTTATGAGCAATTGCTGCAAGATTATCCGTTAGAATTGCCTGATGAGTTTTTAAGAAAATGGTTAAAAGCAACCAATGAAAAGCTTAGTGACCAGGAATTGGCTGAAGGTTATGACGATTTCGCAAAAAACTTAAGATGGACTTTAATTGAAAATAAAATAGCAAAAGATAACAATATCCAAATTAAGTATGAAGATGTCTTTCAAGCTGCAAAACAAAAAATTGATGCTCAGTTTAGGATGTACAGTCCGCAACCAATGCCCGAAGATCAATTGGGGCAGTATGTAGCTCAGTTTTTACAAGATAAGGAAAATGCAAATCGTACTTTCGAAGAGGTAAAAGCTAATAAGACATTTGAGGAAATAAAATCATCCGCAACGTTAGAGCAAAAAGAAATAGAGTATGATAAATTTGTAGAAATGCAAAAGGTAAAATAATTTATCGAATCAAAGCAATTTTATATCTGCCCGTTTGACCGTTGATAGTTAAGCATAACAAAGCAGCCAATTGGCTGCTTTGTTCGTAAAAAAATTATTTTAGGTTTTCAGGATGTAAGTTTTTTCCAAGCCAAACTTCGGCACTGCCAAAACTTTGATTATTTAAATATTTTTGTAGCTTTAAAAATAAGCGACCTATCTATAAAAAGTGCTCAATGACATATTTGTCGTAAAACGCAAATTGGCACGGATATTAACAAAATTAGGATAGAATACTTATACGGTTTAATTAGTCGGAGCGTTTTGCTATGAGATTAAGCCTTAAAAAAAATAAAATTATGAACGCAGATTCAAAGGAATTTAGAAATTTTGCTGTGAACCACCAAGGTATTGGTGGCCTTCACGTTGATAAATTTATAGCTCAAGCCAATTTTTCGCCACAGTCTATGACGCCGTACATTATTGAGGAACGTCAGCTTAACGTAGCTCAAATGGATGTTTTTTCGAGATTGATGATGGATAGAATTATTTTTCTTGGCGACGCAATACACGATCAGAATGCGAATATTATTCAGGCGCAGCTGTTATTTTTGCAGTCGGCAGATGCAGAACGAGATATCCAAATTTACATTAACTCTCCAGGCGGATCAGTTTATGCCGGAATGGGCATTTACGATACCATGCAGTATATTCAGCCGGATGTTGCAACCATTTGTACCGGGATGGCCGCATCTATGGGTGCAGTTTTGTTAGTTGCAGGCGCTGCCGGAAAACGGGCAGCATTGCCGCATTCTAGGGTAATGATCCACCAACCATCGGGTGGTTCTCAAGGGGTTGCCTCGGATATGGAAATCAACTTGCGGGAAATGCTGAAGTTAAAGAAAGAGTTATATGATATTATAGCTGAGCACTCTGGACAAACTTATGATTGGGTAGAAAAAGCCTCTGACAGAGATTATTGGATGACGGCGGATGAGGCAAAAGGGTTTGGAATGGTAGATGAGGTGCTTGTGAGAAACGATAAGAAAAATGGCAAAACAAAATAAAGATTCACGATGTTCTTTCTGCCATTCTGGCAAGAATGAAACTTTAATGCTTATAGAAGGCATGGACGCATTTATATGCGATAAATGTGTTACACAAGCAAATCAGTTGCTTTTGCAGGAACTTGGTACTAAGGCTAACAAAAATTTACCCTCTTTTCTTGCGCTGTTAAAGCCATTAGAAATTAAAAATCATTTAGATCAATATGTTATCGGTCAAGACGATGCAAAAAAAGTGCTTTCTGTTGCCGTGTATAATCATTACAAAAGATTAAATCAAAAAATAGACAAGGATGAGATAGAGATAGAAAAATCTAACATCATGCTTGTTGGCGAAACAGGAACCGGGAAAACCTTATTGGCAAAAACAATTGCTAAGATTTTGCACGTGCCATTTTGTATTTGCGATGCGACTGTTCTAACTGAGGCAGGCTACGTAGGCGAAGATGTAGAAAGTATCCTTACCCGTTTGCTACAGGCTGCAGATTATGATGTGGCCTCTGCAGAACGTGGTATCGTTTACATTGATGAAGTAGATAAAGTTGCGCGCAAAAGTGATAATCCATCTATTACAAGAGATGTATCTGGCGAAGGCGTGCAGCAGGCGTTGCTCAAAATTTTAGAGGGAACCGTAGTGAATGTTCCGCCTCAAGGGGGGAGAAAACACCCAGATCAGAAAATGATTCCGGTTAACACGAACAACATTCTTTTTATATGCGGCGGGGCATTTGATGGCATCGAAAGGAAAATTGCAAATAGATTGCGTACTCAAGCAGTTGGTTATAAAGTTAAGAAAGACGAAACTGTGCTGGATTTGAAAAATCTTTATAAGTATATTACTCCTCAAGATCTGAAGTCGTTTGGACTCATCCCGGAGTTGATAGGTCGGATTCCGGTTCTTTCCCATCTTACGCCATTGGATAAAGAGGCGCTTCGGAATATTCTGACAGAACCCAAAAATTCTTTGGTTAAACAATATGAAAAGTTATTTGACTATGAAGACGTTACGCTCGTTTTCGAAGATGAGGTTCTGGATTATATTGTAGATAAAGCGATGGAGTATAAACTGGGCGCCCGAGGGCTTAGGTCTATTTGCGAGGCGATTATGCTCGATGCCATGTTTGATGTGCCCACGCAAACTGATGTTAAAGAACTTCATGTAACGCTCGAATATGCTATTGAAAAATTTGAAAAGGCAAATTTTAAAAAGTTGCAAGTTGCATAAAAACAAAAAATCCTTTCGCTTAAAACGAGGGGATTTTTTTTTATAAATGCGCTTTTAAAGATTTGTTATTTTATTGTTTATGAACGAAGAGAAAGACATAAAAAAGGTTGCGATTCCGAGTGTAAAACAGAAGAAGATTAAAGAGATTACTTCGCCGGTTAAATCGGGGCTTTTATCTAAGGAAGAGATTGTAACTAATTGGTTGCCAAGATATACGGGCCGACCGCTAAAGGAATTTACAGGTTATGTTTTGCTTACAAATTTCAGTAAATATTTAAGTATGTTTTCTGAGTGGAATCAAAATGTTCCGATTTACGGTTTAGACAAACCCATGCAAAGTGTATCTGCAAACGGCATAACCATTATTAATTTCGGTATGGGAAGCCCAATGGCTGCAACCATGATGGATTTGCTTACCGCGATAAAACCGAAAGCTGTTCTTTTTTTGGGAAAATGTGGAGGCTTGAAGAAAAAAAATCAACTTGGCGATTTAATTTTACCTATAGCTGCGATTAGGGGAGAGGGCACGTCAAACGATTATTTACCAGCAGAAGTACCCGCATTGCCGGCGTTTGCATTGCAAAAAGCAATTTCTACTACCATTAGGGATTATGGAAGAGATTATTGGACAGGAACCGTTTATACCACAAACAGGCGGGTTTGGGAACATGATAAAGACTTTAAGCGCTATCTGAAAAGCCTGCGGGCAATGGCCGTAGATATGGAAACAGCGACTATTTTTACGACAGCTTTTGTAAACAAGATTCCGGCAGGCGCATTATTATTGGTATCGGATCAGCCGATGATCCCTGAAGGAGTAAAAACCGAAAAGAGCGATAACGCAATAACAGAAAATTATGTAGAAACACATTTGCGCATCGGAATAGATTCCTTGAAGCAACTGATAAATAACGGACTGACCGTGAAGCACCTACTTTTTTGATGGGTTGAGCAAAGGCTTTTACAAATGTTTATAAAAAAAGGTCAACCTAGGTTGACCTTTTTTTATAAATGGAACGTGTCCAATTATCCTAAATACGATTTTAAAATTTTACTTCTTGATGTGTGGCGTAAACGCTGCAATGCCTTATCTTTTATTTGCCTAACGCGCTCTCGTGTTAAGCTAAACTTCTCGCCAATTTCTTCTAATGACAATGGATGGTTAGATCCCAATCCAAAAAACAATACAATAATTTCCCTTTCGCGTTCGGTTAAAGTTGAAAGCGAACGTTTGATTTCTTCTGATAGAGATTCATCAATCAGAGAACTATCAGTATTCGGCTCGTGATTCTCCAACACATCTAAAAGTGTATTTTCTTCCCCCTGCACAAAAGGAGCATCCATAGAGACATGTCGGCCAGAGTTACTCAAAGTATCAGAAATTTTCTCTACTGTGGTTTCTAAAATTTCCGCCAATTCTTCTGGAGATGGCTCTCTTTCATATTCTTGCTCCAACTTAGAGAAAGCTTTGCTTATTTTGCTTAACGAACCAACTTGGTTTAACGGCAACCTAACAATCCTACTTTGTTCTGCAATTGCTTGCAAGATAGACTGACGAATCCACCACACAGCGTAAGAAATAAACTTGAACCCTTTAGTTTCATCAAAACGTTTTGCAGCTTTTATAAGTCCTAAATTTCCTTCGTTTATTAAATCGCCAAGTGTTAATCCTTGGTTTTGATATTGTTTGGCTACAGAAACTACAAAACGCAAATTTGTCTTAGTAAGACGTTCCAATGCGGCTTGATCGCCCTCACGAATCTTTCGAGCTAAAATTACCTCTTCTTCTGCCGTAATTAAATCCACCTTTCCAATTTCGTGCAAGTACTTGTCTAACGACTGACTTTCGCGATTGGTGATGGACTGTGTAATTTTTAGTTGTCTCATTTATTTGTTTTGTCCCCTGTATAATTATTTTTGGTGTGCAAAGTTAAGAAAATTGATTAACTTATGAAAGTTAACTTGGGAATGTTAACATTGCCTATAATTTTTAGCATTTGAAATCACAACAATCATTTTGTCTAAATGTTTGTACCAAGCGAACCCGCTAGGGTTGTTCGGTCAATAGTGCCTTGACATTTAAAATTAATATACCAAAGAATTTAAAAACGCCCCTCAAAATCCGAAGGGCAAATTACTAATGATCAATTATTCAAAATGAGATGTATTAAAATCTAACTCCGAGAGTTAAATACACATTGTCTGCACTGTTTTTTAAATTTGCGGTAGGTCCGCTTCCTGTGGCTGCAAAGTCTGCATAACCGCTAGAAAGATTGTACGGCGAATTTGTACTATCATAGGTGGTGTGCCTGTAAGTGGCATCAAGATAATAGTTCTCGAACCTAAATCCCAAACCGCCGCTAACCCCTTGTGTATTCAAATCAATATTTTTATATGGAGAAGAGGAATAATTATATCCACCTCTAATCATGACCTGATTGACTACCTTTACTTCTGCACCAACTCTATAATTAAGATTTCCTTTATAGGCGTCAGCAATCCCCCTGTTCGTATTTCGCTCTGTATTACTGCCATTATCTGTAAAACGGATGCTACTGTAATCTACATACTCAACATCGCCTGTTACTATAGCAGAGTTCCCAATTACGTAAGATACACCACCATTTATTCTATATGGTGTTCTCAAATTATAATCTAAATCATATTGGGTATCTGCATTTTTATATTCAGGAACTGCAGTTCCATCTTGTTTAGTGTATGTTGTGTTTAGACCTTCGGAATATCTGTCCGTAAGACTATACCAAGTTGGAGAGATTAGACTCAAACCAAGTCTAACTTCATTAGTAGGCTTGTAAACTAAACCAATTTTAGCATTAAAGCCGCTGCCTTTTGTTTCTTGAAACGAACGATAAGCTAAATCGTAGCTACCATTTATGAAATCAACCGGCTGTCCTAAATATGTTCTATTCAGGCCGCTTTCGCTGTACAATTTATCAGAAGTAAAATTGATGTTAGCAAAGCCTAAAGAGGCTCCAATATAAAGTTGGTTACTATAATTTCCTGCAATCCCCAGATTAACTTCAGACTGAGAACCAGTATTTATTATGCTATTATTCTGAACATTATTCTGCTCCGTAGTTGGAAAATATCCTGCGGTGTTATATTGAGTTAAAAAATTCTTATAAGCCATTTGCTCCAAAGAGCCAGCATCAAAAAAGTTTGGATCATTGTTTGGCCCGTTTGTCGTCCCATAATTGATAGTAGACTGATCTGCAAAATAATCGGCTATGGAACTTCTTGAATTTTTTCCTCCGTAGTCTGTATTAGCGTTAAAATTATTAGTCTTATTATAACCAATACCGAAGTTCACGCTCACCCAGCCACTATTTACGTCAGTACCTTTTAATCTTTTGGTCGGCGAGTAAAATACCGCGCCAATCTGATTGATGCCAGCTTTACTCTGACTTGAATTAGTTTGCGAGTTCAAATAAGAAGAGCCAACCTTAAAATTATTAAATTCTGGGGTAAAGCTAAATTCTGATTTTGTAAAAAAGCCCAAGCCCGCAGGGTTAGAGGACAGCGAACTGATGTCGCCTCCAAGGGCAGTTTGTGCATTTCCCAATCCCTTAAATCTAGCGGTTGAACCTTGTTCTGGCTGCGAAAATCGCAATGCATCACCTACATACTGGGCATATAAAGAATTGCCGGCGAGCACTATGCTCGCCGCAATTAATATTGTTTTTATATTCATTGTTTAATTGTGTGTTAAATGAAAATTATCTGCCACCACCTCTTGTTGGTCTTCCACCACCGCCGCCACCAGATGATGGACTAGGAGAAGAAGGCGCTGAAGGAGCAGGGGCCGAACTTCCACGTTCTGGCCTACTTACGGGTTGGGATTGTTGTTGCGGTTGTGGCCTACTTTGTTGCGTTTGAGGTCTAGCAACTTCGCCTCTGCTTGGTCGTACACTATTGCGGTCAGGCTGGGAAGAATTGTTGCCATTTGCAATTCTTTCTGGTCGGCCATTTACGCCGACACTTGGCCGTCCATAATTTCCATCGTTCGCAACACTACTTCTTCCTCTATTACTACCGTTATAAGCATCTTGGTTTTCGCCGCCTCTGTTTGGTCTGGGTCTATTGTTAGCAGTGTTGATATAACCGCCGCCCCCGTAATATCCGCCGCCGCCGTAGCCGTAACCGCCACCGTAGTATCCACCGCCCCATCCAAAAGAATCGTAATAGGAGTAGGGACCCCAGTAACTGTACCCATAATACGGTCTGCTAAAGTAACTACCATAATAGAAAGGGCTATTCCAAACACTACCGTAGTAACCTAAACCGAAATTAAGTCCATAGCCATTATTCCAACCAAAACCGTAACCTAAATAATTATTGTTGTAAAAATTATTATAAAAAGGGTCATAATACGAACGCCAACTGTAGCCGTTTGAGAATCGGTTGATCCGAGACGAATAATCCATATCCAAATACGGATTGCTCGTTCCATAGTAACTATCATCATAAACCTCGGTAGCTCGTTGTGGCCTAGCTACAGCGTAAGTAACTTCTTCTGCCTTCGCAGTTGTATTGTAAACATCGTCAGTTGCATTATTCGATGCCAATCGAGGGGCAGCGCAAGACGCCACCAACCCTGAGGCGGCAATGAGCGCAATGTGTAAAAATTTAATTGATTTCATCTATGCTTATATTTAGTGTGTGTGTCTAACAAAATAGAGATACAATATACGGTTTTTCTCTTTGCACACCGTCAAGAAACTGTATAATTAGTATAAATTGGCGATATGACGTTTTCTGCTCATAAATTTTTAGCTTTGCCACTTTATTTAGCTTATCTAGTTAATGTACAAATTGCGTTCCAAAATAGGTTATGAGTAAAGAAATTACAAGCCGAGATAAGGACTATTCTCAGTGGTATAACGACATTGTGATCAAGGCAGATCTTGCTGAACATTCTGCTGTTCGCGGCTGCATGGTAATAAAACCCAATGGTTACGCAATATGGGAAAACATGCAGGCCGTATTAGACAAAATGTTTAAGGACACAGGCCACAGCAACGCCTATTTTCCACTGTTTATTCCAAAATCTTTTTTTAGTAAAGAAGCCTCGCACGTAGAAGGTTTTGCAACAGAGTGTGCAGTAGTAACCCACTATCGCTTAAAGAACGATGGAAACGGGAATATTGTAGTGGATGAAACCGCAAAATTAGAAGAAGAACTCATAGTGCGGCCAACTTCAGAAACCATTATTTGGAATACCTATCGGGGATGGATACAATCTTACCGAGATTTGCCACTACTGATAAACCAATGGGCAAATGTGGTTAGGTGGGAAATGCGTACGAGATTGTTTCTGCGAACTGCAGAATTTTTATGGCAAGAAGGGCACACGGCACATGCTACGGCGCAAGAAGCGATAGAAGAGACAGAACGAATGCTACACGTTTATGCGGATTTTGTGGAAAATTATATGGCTGTTCCCGTTATTCGGGGATTAAAATCGCCGAACGAACGGTTTGCTGGTGCTTTAGAAACGTATTGCATTGAAGCACTGATGCAAGATGGAAAGGCACTTCAAGCGGGAACGTCACACTTTTTAGGTCAGAATTTTGCTAAAGCTTTTGACGTTAAATTTACCGGAAGAGATGGTAAGTTAGACTATGTTTGGGCAACCTCTTGGGGTGTATCTACTAGACTAATGGGCGCATTAATTATGGCGCATAGCGATGACGATGGCTTAATTATCCCACCAAAATTGGCGCCAACGCAAGTGGTAATTATTCCAATTTATAAAACCGAGGAAGAACTTGAAACGATTGCTGAATTTGCAAAATCGCTGATCGAAAAACTTAAACAAGCCAACATATCAGTAAAGTTTGATGATAGAGATACACAAAGGCCAGGGTTTAAATTTGCAGATTATGAATTGAAAGGAGTTCCTATAAGAATTGCTATTGGAGCAAGAGATATGGTCAACGGGCAAGTAGAAATAGCAAGAAGGGACACAAAACAAAAACAGACCGTGCCGCAAGAAGGCCTTGATGCCTTCATCTTAAATTTGTTGGAAGAAATTCAGCAAAATATGTTCGATAAAGCCTTGTGGTTTAGAGATGAGCATATAACTGTCGCAGATAACTATGAGCACTTTAAAAAACTATTGGATGGGAAAGGCGGATTTATTTCTGCCCATTGGGATGGCACATCAGAAACTGAGCAGAAAATTAAGGAAGAAACCAAAGCTACAATACGTTGCATCCCTTTAAATAATAAGTTGGAAGATGGGACGTGTATTTATTCTGGTAAGCCATCTACGCAAAGGGTTTTATTTGCGAGAGCGTATTAAACCCGAAACCTGAAACTTGAAGCTAAAAGCTGAAAATTAAAAGTTAAAAGTTAAAAGTTAAAAGTTAAAAGTTGAAAGTGAAAAGTTGAAAGTAAAAGTCCGTGAGGCTTGAAAAGTTTAATCTCATATCTCACATCTTATATCTCACATCTCATATCTCACATCTAGACACTAAATACAAATAGACATGAAATTCGCAACTAAAGCAATACATGCTGGGCAGCATCCCGATCCATCTACTGGAGCGGTGATGACACCTATTTATCAAACTTCAACCTATTGGCAAAAATCGCCCGGCGATAATAAAGGATACGAGTATTCTAGGGGAACGAATCCTACCCGTAAGGCCTTAGAAGACTGTATTGCGGCGTTAGAAAATGCAAAATATGGTTTGGCTTTTAGTAGCGGCATGGGCGCTACCGATGCGGTTATGAAATTGTTGCAGCCTGGTGATGAGGTTATTACGGGAAACGACTTGTACGGGGGCTCTTACCGGATTTTTACCAAGGTATTTGCAAATTATGGCATCAAGTTTCATTTTCTAGATCTTTCCAAACCTGAGAACATTCTACCTTATGTAAACGAGAAAACTAAGTTGGTTTGGGTAGAAACGCCCACAAATCCAACCATGCAGATTGTTGATATAGAAGGATTGGCTAAAATTACCAAGGCTAAAAATTTAATGTTAGCGGTGGATAACACATTTGCATCGCCGTACTTGCAAAACCCTATAGATCTGGGTGCAGACTTAGTTATGCACTCAGTTACCAAATACATTGCCGGCCATAGCGATGTGGTTATGGGCGCATTGGTAACCAACGACAAAGATTTGTATGATAAACTTTGGTTTATGTACAACGCTTGCGGCGCAACCCCCGGGCCCCAAGATTGTTTTTTGGTTTTACGTGGGATAAAAACGTTGCACCTACGGATGGAAGCTCACTGTGATAACGGCGAGCGTGTGGCTAAATTTCTAAAAACACATCCTAAAATAGACAAAATTTATTGGCCGGGTTTCGAAGATCATCCAAATTATGATGTTGCTAAACGACAAATGCGAGGGTTTGGCGGCATGGTATCCATCAGTTTAAAAGATGCTGATTTAGCGGAAACGTTTAGAATAGCTTCTAATTTTAAGGTTTTTACCTTGGCCGAATCGCTCGGCGGTGTAGAATCTTTAATTAACCACCCCGCATCTATGACACATGGTTCTATCCCAAAAGAGGAGCGAGAAAAAGTTGGAGTTACCGATAACATGCTCAGATTAAGCGTTGGCGTAGAGGATATAGACGATTTATTGCAGGATTTAAAGAATGCGCTCAGCTAATAAATAAATTCAGCCAAACAGTTTTGGACTTTTTAGAACTTAAAAACTTCTTAGATCAAAAAGTAGAACAATACAATAGACCAGAGTTTATTGCAGACGATCCTATTTGTATTCCACACAGGTTTGAGAAAAAACAAGACATAGAGATCGCTGGCTTTTTTGCAGCAATTTTGGCTTGGGGACAGCGCAAAACCATTATAAACAAATGCCACGATTTGTTGGATAGGATGGATAACGCGCCGTTTGATTTCGTTAAAAATCATACAGATAACGATTTAAAGCGTTTGATCGCTTTTAAGCATAGAACCTTTAACGATACAGACTTGCTTTATTTTATATCGTTTTTTAAATTCCATTTTAGCAAGGCTGACAGTTTAGAGTTCGCATTTATCCCGCAAGGCGGAAAATATTTGGAAGGTTATTTGGAGAATGATATTGTTGCAAACGCTAGCAAAGCTGATGGAAAAGCATGTTTTGGAGATGAACTCAACTTTTCCGTTGAGAATGCATTAAATCATTTTAGGCGATACTTCTTTTCGTTAGAGGATTATCCACCACGTACGGTAAAGCATGTTTCATCGCCATTACAAAAATCTACCTGTAAACGGCTAAACATGTTTTTAAGATGGATGGTACGCACCGACAATAATGGCGTTGACTTCGGGATTTGGAAAAGGTTAAGCCCCGCAAGCTTGATCTGCCCATGCGATTTACATGTAGATAGGATTGGGAGAATGCTTGGTTTAATCGAGAGAAAGCAAACAGATTGGCGAACTGCGCTAGAGCTAACCGAAACTTTACGGCAATTTGATAAAAGCGACCCAGTAAAATATGATTTCGCGTTGTTTGGTTTAGGCATCGAAAAAATCGATGTTTTCTTTGCTCGAAAGTAAATTTTGTTCAGATTTTTTTTCTATTTTTCGCTAAAAGCAGGCCGTAACTTTTTAATCTCTCCGTGTTTAGCAACATCTTCGTTCGCCTTAAGCAGAAGCTTCCCAATTGGAAATCAAATTAAAAACTTATACTTGCTTTTATCGGAATTTAAATTAGCTTTGTATTTTAAAACCTACAAATAATTTATTTTTTGATTAAGAAATTTTGGCCTTTTCAAGACAACGAATTGGATTTTTTTGGCCACAAACAGGCGGGTTGTTCCAACCCTGCACCACATGAAAAAACGAGAAAATTCAAACAGATTAACTATTCTCATTGCCGACGAACAAGAAATTGTACTTAGAGGACTAAAAAATCTGTTGACCGAGTTTTGGCCTGGAGTTTTAATTCGGCAGGCAAAAAACGTAGATGAACTGCTTGCCCAAGCGAAAAAAAATCCAACCGCCATTATTACGGAAGTTACACTGCCCAATGCGCATGGGGTAAAGCTATTGAAAAAGATTTTTGAAATGCAAACAGCCGCGAAAATTTTGGTTTTTACAATCTTAAATGAAAACATTTTTGCGATACCTTATCTAAAGCATGGTGCAGCAGGCTACCTTCAAAAAAACGCGACAGAAGGGGAAATTGTTGCGGCGCTTACAACCATTTTAGCAGGTGCGAGATATTCCAGCAAAAACATGAAAGATAGTATGTTTAATAGTGTATTTGGAAATCAAGAAAAGGCAACTGTTGCCAAACTTTCTTCCCGCGAGCTGCAAGTTGCAGAACTACTTGTGCATGGAGAAGGGGTATTGGATATTTCAAAAAAATTAAATTTACAAATGGGTACAGTAAGCACCTATAAACTAAGGCTCTTCCAAAAATTAAAAGTCAAAAATATAATAGAGTTGTCAGAGAGGATCCCTAACCACAGACATTAAAAGTACTCTCGTCTCGTCTCGTTAATAGTCCTTATAAAGTCTTATGTCAAATCTTTAGATTGGAAATCAATGGATCTCCGGTTTAAATCTCATTAATTATTATCGGTTTTTTTCTTAGATTAGTAAAACTTTAACAGCAATTACTATGAAAGCACTTGTGATGGTATGTTTCGTATTTTTATACGTACAGGTTTCTGCTCAAACTATTTTGCCTGCAGATATACAAATTAAAACCGCCTTATTGGCCGCGCCACCAGAATTAAGGGCAGATGCCACAGTGGTTGGTTACAATCCGGCGGGGAAGTTTGTTACGCTAAGAACGGGTAGCGGAAACATAGTTTGCCTTGCAGATGATCCGGCAAAAAAAGGCATTAATGTAGCTTGCTACTCCATAAAACTTGAACCGTTTATGGCTCGTGGAAGGGAATTGGCAGAAGAAGGAAAAACGGCCTTGGAAAAGAAGCAGATTAGAGATCAGGAAGTGAAAGATGGTAAATTGAAAATGCCAGATGGTCCTACCACTTTATTTGTTTATTCTGGAAAAGAGGAGGATTACAACCCTACTACAGGCGAATTAAACAACGGAAACTTTAGGTATGTCGTTTATACCCCATACGCCACGCTTGCCTCAACAGGGTTGCCAGCAAGACCTGCCCAACCAGGTATGCCTTGGTTGATGGATGCGGGAACCTATGGAGCGCATATTATGATCAGCCCGCCAGAAAAGGAATAATTTTTCTATGCCAGTGAATTTGAACAAAAAACCTTGTATAAATTATAGCGTAAATGCCCACGACTTGGTCTGCATAAACTAAAACGCCTATAAAATCTAACCGCTATTAATTGTTTCGTAAAGCCGGATGGAATGATTTGCTCGATAGCCCTTATTTGCTAAATTCTGCAACAATTCCGAACTGATTATTTTTGCAAATAAGTCAGTTGGAAGCTTGAGGAAAAAAACCCCCGCATTTATTTCTCAAAGTAAACGCTTAGATTTATATTGCGACAAATTAACCCAGCTCCAATGAAAACTTTGTTTTTGCTCTGTTTACTTTCGTTACCAGTATCGGTCTCATTTGCACAAAACTTTTCTTTTGGGCAAATTACTTTTGATGATTACAACTTTGATAAAAATAAAATAGATAGTAATGCAAACGCAATTGTTTTAAAAGAATTTGGCACGTCTTCCATACAATTAGACGATGCTGTAGGCAAAACAGAGCTGATTTTCGAATACCATGTTAAAATAAAAATCTATAACAAAGCGGGCTTTGAAAATGCCAATATATCTATTCCAACCTATAAAAATGGGTCGACGCAAGAATTTATAGATCAAATTAAAGCATCTACGTTCAACCTAGAGGAGGGTAAATTTGCAGAGACCCCAATGGATAAGAAAGCAATTTTTACTGAGAATAGATCCAAGTATTTAGCCCTAACAAAGTTTACATTGCCCAATATAAAAGATGGTTCTGTAATAGAATACACTTATCGGCTAGAATCTCCAAACATCTTCAATTTTAAAACCTGGGAATTCCAGAGCGATATCCCAAAAGTAGAGAGTGAATATCTGGTTTTCATTCCCGCAATTTATAATTATAATGTTTCGCTTCGCGGAGTTCAGAAATTAACTGACATAAATTCCGTCATCTCAAAAGAATGTCTCCGCATTAACGGAGTATCTATAGACTGCTCCAAAATATCCTATATAATGAAAAATATTCCTGCATTTATTGAGGAAGAATATATGACGGCGGCAAGTAATTTCAAATCGGCCATTTATTTTGAATTGTCAGATTGGCAAATGCCCGATGGACGAAAAAAGAGTTATAGCAAAACCTGGAAAGATGTAGATTATGAGTTGGTTTCCGAAAAAACATTTGGCTCCCAAATAAAACGCAAAGATCTATTTAAAGACGTAATGCCGTCTATCATAAAAGATGCTCCAGACGATTTAAGCAAGGCCAAAGCCATTTACAAATATATTAAGAAGAATATCAAGTGGAATAATTATATAGGCATCTATAGTGAAGACAATATCAAAAAAGCAATGGAGCTTCATTCGGGCAATGATGCAGACATCAATCTAAGTTTAATTGCAGCTTTAGCAGCTGCCAATCTGGATGCAGAAGCAGTAATTCTTTCAACCCGCCAAAATGGCACCGTAAATAATTTATATCCCGTAATTTCAGAATTTAATTATTTGGTTGCGAAAGTAAATATTGGCGATCAAGTTTACTTGCTCGATGCTACAGAACCATTGCTACCTTTTGGTTTGTTACCTATGCGCTGTTTAAACGGTCAGGGACGTGTTATAAATCTCAAAAAGCCGTCTTATTGGATAGATTTAGACGCCAAACAAAAATCGGTTGCCATCTATATGATGGATGCAAAGCTCAATAATGATGGAAAAATTAAAGGTACAATCACAGTTTATAGCACAGGTTACGATGCTTTTAACAAACGTACAGAGATTAGAGAATTTAATTCTACAGATGAGTATGTAGAAAAATTGGACGAGCGTTTACCCAAACTCCAAATCTTAAAACACGACATTAAAAGCCTAGATAGCATAGAAAATTCTTTAACAGAAGTTTATGAGATAGAAATGTCTTCGATGGAAATTGGAGGGAATAAAGACTTGGATTTTAATCCATTTTTTATAAATCCAATTCGTAAAAATCCTTTCAATCTTGCAGACAGAACCTATCCCGTAGATTTGGGCACAACTTCTAATGAGCGGATAGTAATAAAGCTAGCGCTACCCGGCGAATTTGAGCTAACGGAAAAACCAAAAGATTTGGCCATTGCTTTGCCGAATAAAACCGGACGATATCTTTCGCAAACGCAGCTAGAAAATAATGTATTTTCTTTTAGCCAGATACTAGAGTTTAATAATGCCGTTTATCCCGCACAGTTTTACCCATCTTTAAAAGAATTCTACAGTAGGATTATTCAAAATCAAAGATCAGACGTTGTACTTAAAAAGATTAATTAAATGAAAGCTATTTTCGCCCTTGTATGTTTTACTTTACTTACCGTAAAAGGGTTTGGTCAAGATAATTATAATGCAGAGTTAATCCCATCTAATCTAAGAAAAGGCGCCAACGCAGTAATCAGGAGCGAAGAGACGAATGTTGATATGCGCGCTCCCAACAACGTAATTATAAGTGCAACAAAGGCAATAACAATTCTCAATAAAAATGGGGATGAAAATGCTAGATTGATTTTATTTTACGATAAAAATACGGCGATAAAATATATAAAAGGACAAGTATATAACGCTGTCGGTAAACAACTTAGCAAGTTTAATCAGAATGATTTTCAAGATCAAAGCGCAGCCGATGGTTTTTCGTTATTTGTAGATAGCCGGGTTAAACATTTTCTTCCTGTAGCACAAGATTATCCCTACACCGTTGTTTACAATTACGAAATTAGAAATAAGCAAAACCTAATCATTCCAGATTGGGATCCTCAGCCCGCCGACGATATCTCCGTAGAAAAAAGCAGCTACACCTTTATTGGCAAAGCGACGGACGAACTTAGAATTAAGGCTCAAAATTATGATGGTAAGCCAGAAGAAATGACCGATGGAAAACAAAAATCGCTGAGTTGGAAAGTAAGTGGTCTTGTGGCGATTAAATCAGAACCTTTTAGCCCTGACAGAAATACTTACCAAACTGCAGTAAAAATTGCGGCTAAAGATTTTAAATACTATAATCAAGATGGCAGTTACAACAATTGGAAAGAGTTGGGAAATTGGATTTACGATGATTTATTAAGAACGCGCAAAACGTTAGATCCTGCAACGGTCTCGTTAATAAAAGAATTGGTTAAAAACGAAAAAACGGATAAAGATAAGGCGCGAAAAATATACCAATACATGCAAGATAAAACACGATACATTAGTGTACAAATTGGCATTGGAGGTTTTCAGCCAGTTGCCGCCGCAGAAGTAGATCGCCTCGGTTACGGCGATTGTAAGGCCTTGGTAAATTACATGCAAAGTCTTTTAGATGTTGCCGGCATCGAGTCACTTTATTGTGTGGTAGAGGCCGGTGATAGGAAAGTGAGTTTAGATCCATCCTACGCAAGCATGGGGCAAGGTAACCACATTATTTTGTGCATGCCTTTAAAGGGCGACACCACGTGGCTAGAATGCACAAGTCAAAAAATTCCATTCGGCTTTCTAAGTACTTTTACTGATGACAGGCTAGTATTGGCTTGCTCGCCGGAAGGTGGTAAATTGCTGAAAACGCCCAAATTAAGTGCCGAGGCAAATCGGCGTATCCGCAAAGGCGAGTTAACTATAGATGCAAATGGCGATGCAATTTGCGATATGGAAACCTGTTATTATGGTTCTCAATTTGATAAGAGCGAAGAGATAATTGGCAAGCCTTTTAGTGAGCAGCAAAAACTATTAACAGATTTATATGATATAGACAACATTAAATTTAGCGCCATTAACTACGAGGTAAAAAAAGATATTCATCCCGAAGTGATAGAAAAGATTTCGTTGGATGTTAGAAATTATGCGCTCGTAAATGACAGCAGAATATACATCAAAACAAACCCGTTTAGTAGTCAAAATAGTTTAACCGAATCAAGAAATAGAATTTTTCCCGTGTACATAAACCGCGGACTTACTACGGAAGATACCATGGTTTATAATCTGCCAGACAATGTAGCAACAGAAAGTTTGCCGGCAATCGCCAGCAACTATAAATCTACTTTCGGAACCTACGTAGCCAGCACAACTTTATCGGGCAAAAAGCTTACGTATTATAGAAAGTTTGTATTAAACGAAGGCACTTTCCCTGCAGAGAGCTATGCCGATTTCTATAAGTTTATTACCGACGTAAATTCTGCAGATGGCTTAAGAGTTTTTCTGAGTTTAAAGAAATAGTTTTTATTGCTGTTACATATTGATCTAAGAAAGTGAATTATTTTTAAGACATTTGAAAACTTCCTATCTTTAGTTAAAAAATCTAACTCAAATGAAAAAATCTAATCCGCTTTCAATTCTTTTTTTTTCAATTATTTTAATTGTTAGCATACAGGCTTGTTCAAGCAGGCTTCAAAAAACGGAGCAAAGTAACGTAAAGCTTGCTAATCAAATTGTTGGCACATGGGCTTATGCAGATTTGAGAGACAGTACGGTGGTAAAAAATTACTTTGGTGTTGGCATAATGAGACGCAAAATTATTTCTCCCGGAACATTTATAGTTGTCGATTTTACCGATCAACATCATCTTATGCGGGCTGCTTTTATGGGTGGATACACTGTTGAAAATGGTGTTTATACCGAAACAATTAATTATACCGGGGCAGATGGCTATCAACAATACCTCGGACAAAAAAATACTTTCGAACTGAAAGTTAACGGAGATTTTATGACCATTAGGGGCATTAACAACAAGTATGGTCTAGAGCTTTGGAAAAGAGTTAAGTAAATGCAATTCACAGTGATCTCAAGTAAAAAAATCAAGATTAAAACACAAATGAAACGACTACTGATCGCGGCGTTTTTTGCATTAAATGTGTTTGCAGTGTTCGGGCAAGGACTGACAAAAAAACAGCAAATCGGCATCGCTAACTTTATCACCGATATAAAAAACCAAAAAAAGGAGAACGTAGTGGAGAATACGTTGTATCCTTTCAGCCGAAAATACCCACTTCCTGCAATAAAAAACAAAGAGCAATTTTTGAAAAAGTACGATGAGGTTTTTGACGATAAACTCGTTAAAATGATTTCCAATTCAAATCTTAAAACAGATTGGTCTTCAGTTGGTTGGCGAGGCATTATGCTGCACAATGGCGAAGTTTGGCTCGACGATGATGGCAAGCTTTTGTCGGTAACTTACCAATCAAACTTGGAAGCCAAAAAGATGAATGCGCTGATTCAAAAAGAGAAGCTGAATGTTCATAAGTCAATACAAAAGTTTGAAAAACCTGTACAAGTTATAAAAACCAAATCTTACCTGATAAGAATAGATGATATAGGAAACGGGAAATATAGGTACTCGTCTTGGAAGTTTGGTAGCAAAATGAGCAGCAAGCCAGATCTGATTATTTTAAATGGACAATATGTTCCGGATGGAAGTGGTGGTAACCATAGTTTCGAATTCATTAACGGAGCTTACAAATACGAATGTGCGATTATTGTGATGGGGGAAAACGATTCGCCACCGGCTTCGCTAACAATTTATAAAGGCGGCAAACAGGTGCTATTTGAAAAGGGAAATATTGTGAGGAAATAAGAAAGTGCAAGCCTCAACTATACATTAACGAAATTTTAGGTGCTAAAATAATGGCGTATAAATGTCAATAGATAAATTGAAATTTCCGATAGGCCATTTTGACAAACCTAAGAAAATCACGAAAGAGGTTTTGCAGAGTTACATTAGCCAAATTTCGAATTTTCCCCAACGTCTCCGAAACGAAGTGGAGCATTTAAAAGATCTACAGCTCGACACGCAATATCGAGAAGGCGGATGGACAATTAGGCAAGTGGTAAACCATTGTGCGGATAGCCACATGAACAGTTTTATAAGATTTAAGCTTGCTTTAACGGAAGACAAACCTGCAATAAAACCTTATTTCGAGGATCGTTGGACAGAACTTAGCGATACGAAAAGTTTTCCTATTGAATCTTCTTTAAAAATTTTAGATGGCCTACACCAACGTTGGGCATTCTTGTTGATTAATCTGAACAACGAGAAACTTGCGAGAACGTTTGTACATCCAGATTATGGAACCGAATTTCGAATTGATGAGACTATTGGATTATACGCCTGGCATTGTAATCATCACCTTGCGTATATTACCGAGCTAAAATTGAGAAAAGGTTGGAGGTGATTCAAAAAGATAACAGGTTTTCTTGTTGCGCTAAGCATCATTAATTTACCTACAGATAAAGTATAGGAAACTTGTTGCAACCCAACACACATTAAAAAATGGTGTTTGGCGTCAGATGACTTACATGTGCTATACTTTCAGGAAATATACAGTCTAACTATTCCGGCAATTAGGACGAATATTTTCGCTACAAAATCTGCCTTAACAGCATTTTTTGCAGACCGTTAACAACTCTTTAAAAAAATATTTCTTGCCATAGGACAAGCAGAACAATTAGCTTTAGGAATAACTTAGCTCTTTCTTAAAAGTCAGCATTCGAAAGTCTGAAAGAAAACAATACGATGGAAACGAAAAATTTTAATGCAGAAGAAACATTGTTAGAAGTATCTGCGGCAGTGTCAGAAGTCACTGAACTGATGTTGACAGTTGATGAAAATAACGTAAACATAGTGCCGTACGATGGAAGTTGGACTGCCCCCCAAGTGTTAACCCACGTTACAAAATCAATTGTTGAGATGGCAAAAATAATGGAATTGGATTTTGCTCCAGCCAATAGAAACCCGGGAGAAAGGATAGACGAATTAAGAAAAATGTTCTTAGATTTTTCGCAAAAATTTCAGTCGCCTGCATTCATAATGCCTGAAGCACGCGTCTATGATAAACAGTCAACAATTGATAAGTTGAACGAATCTTTCAGGCAATTCAAAGAGAACGCCAAGGTTGCGGATTTGGATGGTCTTGTTGAAGGACTTCCACTTGGTCCAATTACAAAATTAGAAATACTATATTTTACCTTATTTCATACACAAAGGCATATACACCAAATGAAAAATATTTGCGAGGTATTAAATCATGCAAAATGAAACGACAACACAAGATTTTGGGACGGTATTGAAGATTGTAAACTAGGTCTAAAATTATATGGCACCCATGGAAAATCCTCTTCTAGAAACTTTTAAAATTCTTACAAAAAATTCTCTACTCAACGAATAAAACTTAAAAATAAAAATTATGGCACTTATTAATCCCTACATCAACTTCAACGGAAATGCCGAAGAAGCATTTAACTTTTATAAATCTGTATTTGGCGGCGAATTCGCACTGGTAAAACGTTTCAAAGAAATGGAAAGTGCAGAGCATCCATTTTCAGAAAAAGAAGCTAACAAGATTATGCACATTGCGTTGCCTATTGGCAAAAATGTTTTAATGGCAAATGACGTTCCGGAAAGTATGGGCGTAGTAAATGAAAATGAAAACCGATCTAAAATTTCTGTTAGCGCACAAACCAAAGAAGAAGCAGACAAGTTATTTAATGGACTTTCAGCGGGTGGAAATGTTGAAATGCCCATCGCCGACAGTCCTTGGGGTTCTTATTTTGGAATGTTTAGAGATAAATTCGGCATTGAATGGATTGTTGATTTTGATCCAAAATATAACGGAGAAGTATAGGATTACATCTGCTATAATTGGGTTTGAATTAGGCCGAGTTTGCCCTAAATTATAGTCCTAATTTGTACCTAAAGTAATCTAGTTTGACCATGGTAACGATCGAAAATTTACGAAAGATTGCGCTTTCATTTCCTGAAGTAACGGAGCAACCGCATTTCGAAAAAACTTCTTTTAGAGTGAAAAATAAAATTTTCTCGACGTATGATGCTAGAAATAAAAGGGCTAGCATAAAGCTGTCAGAAATAGACCAAGATGTTTTTTCTTCTGCCGGGAAGATGATAATTTATGCCGCTGACAATAAATGGGGCAAACAAGGTTGGACATTGATTGAAATGACGAAAGTAAATGCTCAGTTATTCGAAGATGCGTTGATTACCGCCTATTGTGAAGTAGCACCGAAAAAGTTAGCCGACATGGTAAGGCCAAGTGAAAACAAATGACATTTTAAACTGAAAGCGCACGAAGCATACATAGCTAACCTGAGCGTAAACAATTGACAAGCTATTTAACCTAAAACCAAAAACCTCAAAAATAAAGCAATCATAGCTTTAAGTTTGAGGTTTTTGGTTTATAACAGCAAACTTGTGAATGTTTATTTACTTAATCGCGTTTTAGGCAGATGCTCTTCGCCGAAGAAATTTTTTTTATTGCAAGGATTATTTAGTCAAACCTTTGCAGCTTAATTCCGCATAGCATAATTATCTTTATGGAAAAATCGAAAAATCTTCATCTCCAATTTAAAGCATTCTACTTTAAAAAAGGTGGAAAAACCGTATTTTACAATCCATCAGATACAACAGCACTATATGTTACAAAAAATAATCTTCGCCCTCGGCTTTTCTGTTCTTTTAAATTTCTGTGCAGCGCATGCACAACTTAAACAGGATTATAGTCAATCTTGGAAAAAGATTGATTCTTTAGAAAAAAAAGGTTTAATCAAATCTGCCAGAAAAGAAACATTAACAATTCTCGCCGCTGCGGTAAAAGCGGGGAATAATCCACAACAGATAAAAGCTGCAATGTATGTGATGAGTTATCGCAACGCCGTAGAAGAGGAAAGCAGCATAAACAATTATTTTTATTTGGATACTCTGATTGCGCAAACCAAAGTGCCTGCTAAAAACATTCTGCAGAGTTTACAGGCAGAAATGCTTACCAATTATAAGGCTAAAAATAGGTATAAATTTTACAACCGCACCGCGTTGCAAGCAGAAAACAGCAAAGACATTTCTACCTGGAGTTTGCCCAAGTTATTGGAAACCATTTCGGCAAAATACCTCGCTTCGTTGCAAAATGAAAGAATTCTTCAAAACACAAATATAAAAGCATACGAGGCCATTATAAACAAAGGCAACGACGCCGAAGGTTTGCGGCCAACTATTTACGATTTACTCGCGCACCGGGCGATAGATTTTTTTGTTGACTCAGAGAATGATGTTACAAAGCCTGCATATCAATTTATTATAAATGATGAAAAATACTTCGCACCTGTAGAAGAGTTTGCAAACCTCAACATCACGGCCAAAGACAGTGCATCATTTTATTTGCACGCCTTACATCTTTTTCAAGATGTTTTTCGCTTTCATCTTGCAGATGGAAATAAAGCAGCTTTGGCAGATGCCGACCTAAAACGCCTCGCTTTTGTAAACGCGCATGGGGTTTTTACAAATAAAAACGAATTGTACTTCGCCGCATTAAAAAAATTGGAAGCCGAATTTCCAAGCTTAGAACAAGGTGCAGAGGCAGCTTATCTGATTGCCTACAAAGTAAATTCTCTTGCAATTGTTCAAAATGATTCCGTAAAATTTAATAAGGTAAATGCAAAATCACTCGCAGAAAATGTCATTAAAAAATTTCCGAAAACCCAAGCGGCGGTAAAAGCCCAAAATCTGGTTAACGACATTATTGCACCTCAATTGTCTTTAAATGCAGAAGTTGTTAATACCATTAATGACCCTTTTAGAGTATTGGTATCATATAAAAATATTGATAAAATTTATTTACGAATAGTAAAGATTGAAAAAGAATTTTTGATGGACCATCCCGACAATCGGGATACGACGAGGACTTTTGCACCTTTAAAACAATGGGTACAAACTTTACCCAATACCGAAGATTTTCAATCGCATAGCACCGAGATAAAAGTAGATGGTTTGCCTACAGGGCAATATTATATTCTTGCCTCTGTCGATCCTTCTTTTAAAAAAGATGGTAATTTAATTTCTTATCAGTTTACTTTTGTATCAAACATTGGTAATCTTCTGTACGATAATACAAAAGAATTATTTGTGGTCGATAGAAACACCGGCAAACCCCTTGGTGGAACGGATGTTCAGCTTTGGCAGCGCACTTATAACTATCAATCAAGGAAATACACTACGATAAAACGAGAAAAATATACAGCAGATAAGAATGGTTTTGTCCAATTATCGCAAGGTAAGAGTTATGAAAACGCTCGTTATTTGCTGCAATTTAATTACCAAAACGATGAGCTTTTTTCAAATAGTGAATATTACTTAAATTCTTCTAACTACAGCGGTTGGGAGCAAAATAATAGATCTTTTCTATTTACCGATAGGAGTATTTACCGCCCTGGGCAAACCGTTTTTTTTAAAGGAATTATAATCTATCCAACAGATCAAGGAAGAACAAATACACTTGTAAAAAACAAACAAACAACGGTTATTTTATTTGACGCGAATGGACAGAAGCAAGGCCGAGTAATTCTTTCCACAAATGATTTTGGTTCTTACCATGGCAGTTTTGTCTTGCCCGAAGGACAAATGAACGGGCAATTCATCTTACAAGACAGCCTAACCAATGGCCAAGTAGCTTTTTCTGTAGAAGAATATAAACGACCAAAATTTTCGGTTGAAATACACCAACCGGAGGGAACATACAAGGTAAATGATAGCGTTACCGTAGTGGGAAATGCCAAAGCCTTTGCGGGTAACAATGTTGATGGCGCAGCGGTAAAATATCGTGTGGTGCGCAATGTGCTATACCCGATTTGGTGGGGATGGAGAAACCCTTATCGCAGCGATGCAGAAATGGAAATTACAAATGGCTCCATAGAGACTGATGCAAAGGGCGAGTTTAAAATAGTATTTAAAGCCATTCCCGACGAAACCATAGAAAAAAATTCTCAGCCTACATTTACTTATCAAATCTCGGCTGACGTTACCGACGTTAACGGAGAAACACACAGCGGGAATACAAATGTATCCGTAAAATATCAAGCGATATCGCTGAGCATCAGTGCGCCCGAAAAGTTGGAAGCAGATAGTTTGCATAATATAAAAATTATGTCTGCCAATACCAATGGCAAGTTTGAAAAGGCAACGGTGAATTTAAAAGTGGAAAAATTAGCGTCAAATACAAAATTTTATCGCAGCCGTTATTGGCAAAAGCCAGATCAATTTGTATTGAGTGCAGAAGAATTTCATAAATATTTTCCGTACGATGAATACAATGATGAATCTAATATGCAGACTTGGGCAATAGAAAAAACATATCCCACAATTTCAGCGGAAACGCAAAAGGATGGAAGTTTCGATCTGCAAGGTTTAAACTTATCCGAGGGTTGGTATAAGTTTACTGCAACTACAAAAGATAAATATGGCGAGGAAGTTAAGGACATAAAAAACATCCAACTTACAAGTAACAAAACGACTATCACAGAATCATTTATCGCGACAGAAAATAAGGAAAGTTATCAGCCCGGCGAGAAAATACTTTATGAATATCAAACAGGATTTAAAAATATTTGGGTTATAGAAGAAACAAAAAGGAGCGAAGGTGAATCGAAATTTAACGTCGTAAACGTTTCTGAAAATAAGCCCTACAAGAACAATATTTTAGTTTCAGAATCTGACCGGGGTGGTATCGTTCGGTCGCAGGCTTTTGTGCTGCACAACCGTCTTTATACAGATAGGTATTATACAAATATTCCGTGGAGTAACAAAGTTTTAAACATAGCTTACACCACCTTTCGGGATAATATTTTGCCGGGCAGCAAAGAAAAATGGAGTTTAAAAATAAGCGGAGAAAAGAAGGACGCGGTTGCGGCAGAAGCTCTAATTAGCATGTACGATGCATCGCTTGATGAACTTAAGCCGCATGGCTGGCAAAGCTTACAAAGCTTATGGCCATCTTTGAGATATTACGCCCGATGGAATAGCAATAGTTTTACAAGTTGGCCATCGATAAACGAAAATAACTTGGATAGAATTTTCTTAAACTTGAAGGATATGGTTTATCCGTCCATCATAAATAATTCTACCCGAACAAGGATGGAGACGACAGGCAGCTATAGGGGAATGCGCGATGAATCAGTTGGTTCAAAAGAAATACAAAATGTACCAGTCGCAAATGTCGAGCAACTATTGCAGGGTAAAGTTGCGGGCTTAAATATTCAGAATAATACTGGTGCACCTGGGTTAAGAGGTTCTACAAACATTAGGGGACTGAGTAGTATAAACGGTCTGAAAAGTTCGCCCAATGCACTCTATGTAATCGATGGAGTAATTATTAAGATTACTGATATTTCCGAAGTTAGCCCAGCAGATATTAAAAGTATAGAAGTGTTAAAAGATGCTGAAGCAACTGCGCTGTATGGCGAAAAAGGTAAAAATGGAGTAATAATAATTACTACAATAAGCGGCAAATATGCACTAGTTAAACCTCAAGCAGAAATACAAATTAGAAAGAACTTTAATGAAACCGCATTTTTCTATCCAGATTTAAAGACCGATGCCGAAGGCAATATCAGTTTTTCATTTACGATGCCAGAAGCCGTAACCAAATGGAAAATGATGACGATGGCGCATACGCAGGATTTGCAATCGGTGTATGGAGAAAAGACCTTGATCACACAAAAACCTTTGATGGTGCAACCAAACGCACCTCGGTTTTTACGAGAAGGAGATACGATGGAGTTTTCCGCCAAAATTGTAAACCTAACTGATAAGGAAATTAAGGGAAACTCTTCGCTTCAATTATTCGATGCCGTTACAGATAAACCTGTGGATGACTTGTTTAAAAATGCAAGTCAAAACCAAAACTTTACAGTCCCCGCCGGACAAAGCGTAGCGGTAAAATTCCCTATTTCCATTCCGCTTAATTTTAACAGCGCTCTAAGTTATCGCATTACCGCAGAATCGACAACAAAAGATAATAATGGCAATACATTTAGCGATGGAGAACAAGCTGCATTGCCTGTGTTAACAAATAGGATTTTGGTAACAGAATCGCTGCCATTAAATGTACACAATACAAACAGCAAGACTTTTACTTTCGATAAATTGTTAAATTCAGAAAAGAATTCTTCAACGCTTAGCAATGAATCGATTACGGTTGAATATACTTCCAATCCTGCTTGGTATGCGGTGCAATCTTTGCCTTATCTAATGGAATATCCGTATGAATGTGCAGAGCAAAGTTTTAATCGCTTTTATGCCAATACATTGGCAAGCCATGTTGCAAGCAGTACGCCAAAATTAAAAGCTGTGTTTGATAAATGGGCCGCAATTGCTCCCGCTCCCCAAGCGGCAGGAGCTCTTTCTCCGCCGGAGAGGGCGGGGGGTGAGGCTAGCAATCTGCAAAAAAATGAAGAATTAAAATCAGCTCTACTTCAAGAGACGCCTTGGGTATTACAAGCCAAAAATGAAGCCGAGCAGAAAAAAAATATTGGCATTTTATTTAATATGGTTCGACTTGCAAAAGAAAAAGATAAAACTTTTAAAAAGCTGGAGGAAATGCAATCGCCAAATGGTGGGTTCAGTTGGTTTAAAGGTGGGCCAGATGATCGATACATTACCCAATACATCATAACCGGGATTGGGCATTTGCATAAACTCAAGGCGGTTTCTACCGAGGATTATAATCAAGTAAAGGGAATTGTAGATAAAGCGTTACCTTATCTAGACGCAAGATTAAATGACGAATATCAAGATTTAATTAAGTATAAAAGAAACTTGTCTGAGAATAATCTGAGCAATATGGCCATCCAATATTTGTACATGCGCAGCTTTTTTCCGGAGACAGCTATTTCTGCAAAAGCAAAAACCGCTTACACCTACTATTTTGGGCAGGCGCAAAAATATTGGTTGCAAAAAAATAAATATACGCAGGCTATGATTGCCTTATCCATGCAGCGAAACGGCGAAGAGAAAATCGCAAAAGCCATCATTGCTTCATTAAAAGAAACGTCTATTAACAGCGAAGAAATGGGCATGTATTGGAAAGACTTTTCACAAGGTGGTTGGTATTGGTATCAAGCGCCGATAGAAAGTCAGGCGTTGATTATTGAGGCCTTTAATGATATCGATAAAAATGTTTCTACGATAAACGATTTGAAAACCTGGTTATTAAAGCAAAAACAAACACAAAATTGGCGCACTACGAAAGCTACGGCAGAAGCTTGCTATGCACTTTTACTTAACGGCAGCAACTGGCTCGCTGAGGAAAAAAAGGTAACCATTTCGCTCGGCACAAATACGGTAATGTCCTCTACCGAAAACGCAGAAGCAGGCACTGGATATTTTAAGAAAAGAATACACGGTAAAAATGTGACGCCAGAAATGGGCAACATTAAAATAAATATCTCTGGTACTGATGCAAATTCGACTTCTACCTCTTGGGGTGCAGTATATTGGCAATATTTTGAGGATTTAGATAAAATAACTTCTGCAGAAACGCCGTTAAAATTGGTAAAAAAACTTTTTATCGAAACCAACTCTGATAAAGGCCCAATACTTACAGAAGTCAAAGACGGTGCAGAACTACACGTTGGCGATAAATTGAAAGTGCGTATTGAATTACGTTCTGATAGAGACATGGAATATGTGCACATGAAAGACATGCGCGCTTCTGCAACAGAACCAGTAAACGTAATTAGTACTTATAAATATCAAGACGGACTTGGCTATTATGAAAGTACAAAAGATGCAAGTACCAATTTTTTCTTTTCTCAGTTAACGAAAGGAACTTACGTTTTCGAATATCCGTTATTTGTAACTCATGCAGGTAATTTTAGCAATGGAATTACGACCATTCAATGTATGTATGCGCCAGAATTTAGCAGCCACAGCGAAGGAGTGAGGATAAAAGTAGGGAAATAGGATGAAAGTACGAGTTAAAAATTGATAGTTTGGATGGAGAAAGCAATTGGGTCAGAAATTAAAAGTCTAGGTGCAAAATGCAGGTCAGTTAGGTTAGAAGTTGAAACTTGAAGGCTTGGGCGCCCAATAATGCGCAGCCCGCAATAACCGGAAGACCAAAACTTTTATCTTGTATGAAACCCTCCACTCACAGCCCGTAAATCTGAAAATTTATGTCTAATCTAAACTACATTCAGCCAATCTCCTGACTGTCTAATTCCCTCTTGCTAAAAGCGGCCTCCAATTCTTCATTTATCGAACGCTTTTGCGCCTCTTCCATTTCCAATTCTTGAATGCGTTGTATTTGTTTATCGATGTTTAGAAACTGTAGCAACAGCCAAGAAATTCCAATTAAGCCGACAAAAACCATAAACGTAATGTTCCAGCTAAAGTTCTCTTTGATTGGGCCAATCAATGCCGCTCCGGCAATAGACCCCATTGCGCCCATCGTCATGTAGATGGTAAACTGACTTGCAGATACATTTTTTGAGCAACATTGCATCGCGATAGCAAAAACACCAATCTTAGCGAATGCATTGAATAGGCGATAAATGATAATGAAGCCTTTTAAAAAAATAGAGTCTTGCCAAAGTGGTTGCGAAAAGCCTAATAGAATTGCCAAGCCCATAATAACAAAAAAATATATGTTGATCATCCTCTTTTTGCCGAACTTCTCGATTAGCCAACCGCCTGCAACAATGCCTCCTATTCCACCAATTATATCTGCGGTAGCAAATGCCTGCGAATAGAATAAATTAGTCCACCCAGTAATTTTTACGGCAAAAATTGGCAGTAGGGTTTCAAAGAAATTATAAGAGCCTTGTGTGATAAATAGTAAAATCACTACAATGAGTGAGTTTTTGAGGCGGAAAACTTTGTAGAGCGCAGAAAGAATGTCGCTCCATCGTGTCATTTGCATGGTGCGAGATACGGGGGAAATACCACCCTTTGTAAATGGCAAAATCTTCTCTCCAATCTGTTCGCGCAATAAAAATGGAACAATGCTTACAATGGTAACCAATCCGCAGAGCGAAAGCATAGAGGCTTCATAACTGTATTTGTTAAGCACCCAACTGCCGAGGACAAGTGCAAGTGAACTGCCCAACATTCTCGAGCCTTGCATGTATCCATTTGCACGTGCTTGTTGTTCATCAGGAATAACATCAACAGCCATGGCATCGCCGGCAGCATCTTGAATTGCCCCAAAAGACGAGAGTACGAATGCAGCAATGTAAAATAGGTGCAAGTTGTTGAGAGGGTCTGGTACAAAAGCCATCCCAATTAATCCACCAATTAAACCCAAATGCCCAATTAAAACCCAAGGACGCTTTCTGCCCATTGGCAGATAGGTGTAACGATCCATTGCTGGTGCAACCAAAAATTTAAATGTCCAGGGTAGCGAACAAGCGACTGCGAAGGCGCCGATTTCTGTAGGGGTTTTACCAGCCATCGCCATCCAAGCGGGTATCCCGATAAACAACATCCCTTGTGGAAGACCTTCTGCAAAATATAGTGCAATAAAATTAAAGTAGCGTAAAAATGCGCTTTCTGATAACGAGGGAATTCTTCTATCTAAATTCATTAAAATTTTGATCTACTTCTAAAAAAGTTCACTACTTGAACAAAGGAATATTTACAAATTGATCTGGAAGTGGTTTAGGAACATTCGGATTTGTATTTATTTCATTTTGTGGATAAATAAAACGTTGCGGTTTTTTGTTGCCAACATATAGAGGAATAGGTAATTGAACAATAGGAAGCGCGGTAGCCAAGCGTCGATAATCGTTAAAAGCCTCATACTGCATCAAAAACACAATGTAGCGCTGGCTTATAATTTCATATAATAATGCTAGCTGATTTGTTGCAAGTTTTGTTGGGTTTGCCAAACCAGCCCCATCAAAATCAGATAAAATATACGGCTCATATTTCCGATCAACATCTGTAAATGTTTTTCCGTTCAAATATCCCTTCGCTAGTTCTCCCCTAACCGAATTTAAAGCTATCAAAGCCAAATCTAAGTTTCCTAACCTAGCTTGAGCTTCTGCGAGGATCAATTGATTTTCGTAAAAAGTGATTATAGGATGTGGGGAATTTGCCGTAAAAGCACCATCTGCAGTATTCGGGTCCAGGTTGCCGGTACCTGTAATACCGACTTTAATGTAGTAATTATAGAGCGCTTGCTCGTTGGTTTTCGTATTAGTTGAGCTTATTCTTGACTGTAATAAAACTGGTAAATATGCGCCATTAAAGCCGGTATCGCCGGCTCTGCTCACTCTAAAAAAATCATAGTTTTGGTTGTTATCCACCCCTTGGCTCGTTCCATGAGGCACAAGAGCATCGCCTTCAGTATTTTTAATTCCCAAATTTGCACTTGCTATTGCTTCAGCATATTGCCCAGTATGTAGAAATAGTCTCGCTTTAAGCGTGTATGCCACCGCTGTCCATTTTTGTACATTACCCCGGTAGATAAAATCTTGAGCGGCAAAAGCTAATCCGGTTGGGGCTGCTAAATTTGTAATTGCGTCGTCTAATGTTTTTTGCAACGCGATATATACATCTGCTTGCTTATCAAAAACCGGATTTGGATATTTCTCTTGATCGAACGCTTGACTATAGGGAACGTCTCCATACAAATCCGTTATTTTCGCAATCACCAATGCTTCTAAAACTTGCCCAACGCCCTTTGTCCACGTGTCACCTAAAGCATCGGCTTTTATCTGGATTAATCTTGCCTGACTTGCAACTGGGTATAAATTGTTCCAACTAAACGTTTGTGAAGAAACGATGTATTGTGCAAAACCCTGATGTGCGCGCGAAAGTCCATTTAATTCTCCGGCCCAAATAGATGCAATCCGAACTTCGGTATCTTCGTGCGTAAAAGAAACACCTAAAAGTGTACCCGCCAAAAGTGTTTTAACCTCCACATCAGTAACCGCATTTGGGTTATTTTTGATTTCTGCCTCATCGAAAGTTTTTTTACAGCCGCCAGTAATGCCAATAGTCAACAGCAATAGTATAATAGAATATAAGCGGGTTGGTATATTTTTTTTTATCATTAATAATTTACTTTAATTGAAAATAAAAACGATCTGGTGTTTGGATTTGTAAACCAATCTTGCCCTCTAGATAGCCCACTTCCGGTCACGTTTGCTTCTGGATCTATTCCAGAATATTTTGTCCAAAGCACCAAATTACGACCGGTCAAACTAAAATCTACATTTGAAAGGCGAGTTGCTTTTCTAAATTTTTCGCCACGAAGGCTGTAGGTTAATGTCGTCTCTCTAAGTCTAGACGCACTTCCATCTTCTACAAATTGCCTATAAGAAGCAGTGTTCGATGCAGTTCCTCTCCCTTGCCACCAAGCTTGGTTAATGGCAACTGGGCCGGCACCGAAATCTTTTATTTGCCCTTGAAATGCTGTGCCTGCGGCAATAACATTTCCGTTTACATCTTTCAAGCCTCCCGCAGGAGAAATTACTGTATTTCCTTGCTCACCATAAACACCGAAGGCGTAGAGAGATCCGCGAGTTCCATTAAATATATCATTACCAGCTACACGATCAAAAAGTATATAGAAAGATAAATTTTTAAAAGAAAAATTTGTTCCCAAACCTCCGCGCCAAGCAGGGTTTGGATCGCCGATAATTTCGGTTCCTATCCCTGGCTGCGGGAAGCCATTCGCATCTAATATATATTTGCCTGCTTGGTCTTTTAAGAAATCAGTAGATAGAAAAACTCCAAAAGGCTGCCCGGGAATTAAAGATGCGTTTTCGATAAAACTATCAGGCAAAGTGTAAGCACTCGCACCTGCGAGCGAAAGCACCTTATTTCTATTTAGTGAAAAATTTGCTGAAAGATTCCATTTAAAATCGCCAACTCTTAGTACATCTCCATTCGCATCGAACTCCAAACCTCTATTTTGTAACTCGGCCGCATTGCTATTTCTTACTGCAAATCCGGTTGCAGTAGAAACACTAATTGGCAAAATAACATCTTTAGTATGGTTTGTATATGCCGTTGCAGAAAAACTAATCCGGTTTCTGATAAAACGCAAGTCCATCCCAAGTTCGGTTTCAGTCTTAATCTCCGGACGCAAAAAGTCATTTCCCTCTACAATGCTGCGTACATACCCGCCATTATACAATTGACTATTTGACGATAATCCGCTACTGAAAGGATCTGAATATATTGCTGGATTAAATGTGGTGAAGTTTTGATAGGGCTGAGGCTGAATTCCTACCTGTCCCCAAGTAGCGCGGAGTTTTCCAAAGCTAAAAATTGGGCTGTTTTGAAAAATAGATAAATCGCTAAATTGCCATGCCAATGCTGCCGAAGGAAAGAAAAAACTATTGCTTGTTTTTGAACCAAATGTCGAAGCACTTTCATTTCGTCCTGTCAGCGTCAAATATAATGTATTGTAGGCTTCTAGAGCTACTTGGGTATAAACTGCATAAGTTCGAATGAGCGAGTTATAATTATTCGCAGAAAGATTAGTATTCAGCGCATTGGTAAGAATATCTGGCGCTGTTGGTATGATAAAGTTGGTGATTGCATTAGACAGTGTTGCCCTCCTGCGGCTGTTGTAGTTAAAACCAACCAGAAGAGAACCTCCAAAATCCTTACTGATTGTCTTTTTTGCTATCGCGAATAAATCCGTATTAAATTGCCCTTCATTGATCCAATTTTTTGATAAATAACCGTTTGCAAAGTTTGCAGAGTTACGTGCAAAACGCTCCAAACGATTGTCGGTATAATTGTCTATTCCTACTCTTCCTGTTGCGGTAAGCCAACTAACAGGCGTAACATCCAATTCTAACGTTCCAAGTATTCTATCTACATTGCTTGTATTTGTGTTGTTGTTTATGTTCCACAATGGATTAGCGTAAATCGTACTTAAATCTTTTCCTAACGGATTTCTGTACGAGACATGTTCATTAGGAAATATTTGGCCTGACGGATCTGTATAAGTTCCTTCATACAAAGCATTGTTAAAATCTGCAGGCGTACGCAAACTGCTTAACAAAATGCCGTCAACGTTATCTCCTTCTTGCACGCGGCTAGATTTTGTTTTGTTGTACGCCACATTTGCGCTCACCTTTAACCAATCTGTAAACTGGCTCGCCGCATTTATTCTAGCCGTTTGGCGATTATAATTGCTAAACGCTTTCACAACACCAGTTTGATTTAAGCCAGAATAACTTACTAAAAAATTCGATTTTTGGTTACCGCCGCTTACGCTGAGGTTATTGTCGAAGAAACGCCCTGTTCGAAAAGCATCTAAACCATGATCGTAAGTATCTGTCGAATTTTTTCCACCATGTGGATTTGATGCATTGCCAGAAGCGATTGCGTATCTTTTACTTCCATCGGGAAAAGTAACAAACCCTTGATAACCCGCCGTGGTCGGATCTATAATGAAAGTATCTGCGCCGCCTGTTCTCTCGGTAACCTTATCGCCAAAACTAACTCTGTTTCCCTGTATAAAGACGCCGTTAGAACCTTGTCCGTAATTACGCTGCAGCGGATGCATTTTGTTTACCTCATCAAAAGAAACCGTAGAACCAAAACTGATATTGAGTTTACCTTCGGTGTTTTTTCCTTTTTTTGTAGTGATAATTATCACACCATTTGCTGCTCTCGTTCCCCAAAGCGCTGCCGCCGAAGCGCCCTTCAAGATCTCCACGCTCGCAATGTCGTCCGGATTGATGTCGTTTATGCGCGACTGCTGAATAATCCCGTTACTTCTTGCGGCGCCAAGGTTGTCGCTTGCATTGCTTACCGGCATGCCATCAACAATAAAAAGTGGTTGCGCATTTCCGTTAATGGTGTTTTGTCCCCTGATTTGAATGTAAGCTCCCGCGCCCGGATCTCCGCCATTACGTGTAATCAATACGCCAGATGCTTTGCTACTTAAACCTTGCAATACGCCCGTCTCGCCGGATTCGGCAACATTTTCCCCTTTAACAGAAGAAGAAGAAGAAGCAAATTTGTCTTTAAGAGTAGTGATGCCAAGTGCGGTAACCACAACTTCGGTCAATTGTTCTGAGCTTGATTGGAGTGTAACGTTAATTACGGTCTGATTACCAATAGCCTTTTCTACAGTTTTTGCACCTATCGCGGAAAAAATCAAAATGTTTTCAGCGTCGGTTACGCCAATTTTATAAAACCCTTTTGAATCAGTATTAATAGATTTTTTTGTCCCCTTTACAGTAACTGTAACTCCCGGAAATCTGCCGGTATCATCATACACAGTACCGGTAATGGTACGTTGTTGTGCATAGAGAATTGAATTTAGAAGAAATAGTAAACATACAAGTAGTGGTATTTTTTTATCCATAAATAATTTTAAGTGTTCCAGTAACGGCAGTTAAAACAGACTTAAATATTTTTGGTTTACCACAAAAACGTCACTTTTTAGCAGTTAGCTTAAGTGTTATAAGAATTAAATTTTCACACAACTAGAGACAGGTATTTACAAGAACCAAAATTTTAAGTTACATTTTGCCGAAATAAAACTGAAATCGTTTTTGAAAAAGAAAAAGGGAGGGAAGAAATTCCAGATATGGTTTACTTTCTTTTGAATTATTCCTAAAAAACCTTTTAGAAATACAATATCTAAAGCATGGTTATGGTTATTTCTCAGAAATTAACCTTGCCACCAAAAATGCTGCACCTGCTGCAAGCGCACCGATTAAAACAGTTTTTAATGCTCCAATAAAAGGTTTCTCTGCAGTTAACTTAGTTTTTACCTAACCAAATATAAAGAGCGGAATGATGGTAATTATCGCTGAAAAAATTAATCCCTGTTTTGGGGTATTTGTAAAAAAAAGGCCAGACAGCGGCACAAAACCTCCGATAATATAAGAGAGGCCAATGTTGAAGGCGCTTTGCTTTGCTCGTTTGGGATTGGGTTGTTCCATTCCAAGTTCGAATTCCATCATAAAATCTACCCATTGCTTTTTGTCTTTGCTCAACTCGTCTGCAATGGTAAGCTGCAAATCTTTGGAAAGGCCGACCTCTTGTTCTTCCCTTTCTGGCACGATTTCAATTTCACGGTATTCTATAGCCAATTCGGTTTCATAATGTTCAATCTCGGTTTTGGCAGACAGATAACCGACAAGACCCATAGCAATTGATCCGGCAACAATTTCTGCAATGCCTGCTGTTATAATCAATGTATTAGAATTTACTATCCACTTAATCCTGCCATCAACGCAAAAGATACGGTTAAACCATCGGTCATTCCTATTATTACATCCCTAACTATCTCCGAGGAGGTAAAATGTTTTTCTTCGTGGTGGTGGTGGCTATGTTCCAAAACAGATTTAAGCTAGGTGATCTGATTATTTGATGCTAAAATTGCTTTTGCGAATTACTGCATTTATTTGCGAAAATCATAACCGAAGAGTACATTTAGGATAAGCATCGTCACCTAAGCTGAAAAACGTACCTGTTGATTTATAAAAACGTTTAAACGAGGTTTGAGCTGATTTATCGGAATTAATTTTTATGTTTGAAATAAATGAAATATGATGTTTGCCATACATATCCGACCGATTTCGGGCGGCTTTGTATGATAGCGTCATACATATATACAAGTTATAGGGTATTTCCAATGACTAAAACTATACTTCTAATCTTTTACGGAATTTTAATAACGAATATTTGTTTAGGACAAAAAATATTTAATACAGAAAAAAAAGACGACACAAACATCTACCGAAATGCTTTGACAATTTATTGTAATAGCCTCGACAAGAATGAAACAAAAATTGTATATGTCGAGCCAAATTATTTGCTGACAGGTAATTTGCCAAAGACAATAGATAGCATAGAAATTAAATATCCTGACCTAAATCAGCTAAAGAAACTCATAAAGGCAAATGGCGGACACATAATGCTAATTCGTATCATTCCGTTAAAGATAAATCAAAGTGACTTTTTTGTAAATATCATTCCATTTTACACAACTTATAAGAAAAATAACTTCAACCTTGCAAATGGCGGAGGTCTAACGGTACATTATAAATTTGACTTTAATTTGGGTGGTCTGATTTATCAAAAACACGATTTTATAGGGATATGAAACTGCTTATAACAGCAAAATTTGCACAAAAATGGCTGACAATGGTTTACGTTAAGTCATCAGTTATTTACTTAATTTAGTGCGGGCTGAAAATGGTTATGCAAGCAATGCCATTTCTGCACAAATTAGCCAACCGTTACCTGCCATTTTAGAACGACACCTACAACAAGCTGACAGACAAAATTAAATGATTTATAAAGAGTTTCAGCCCGACAAATTACTGACCGACTTCGTTAAGAATTATTGGTGGTTTGACAATTCTACAACTCGGCAACTTGACTTTACAATTTTGCCAGACGGTTGTTTTGACCTTATTATTTCGTTTGACTATTACCAAAAAAACGAAATTTCGTTAACAGGACTTTGGACTAAACAAGTTGAGGTATCTATTGAACCAAACAGACAACTTTTCGGAATACGTTTTAAACTATTGGCGCTTGACTACATTTTACAACAAAACATTTCATCATTTTGCGACAGCGAACAAATAAAGGAAACCGACTTTTGGCAATTAGACAAAGTTTCGTTTACAGATTTAGAAAGCGTAACTGAAATGCTAAATAAAATTATGCTTTCAGTTTTGGGTAGTCAAAAAGGCATTGACATTAGAAAACAAAATCTATTCAACTTGTTGTATCAAACAAATGGCGAACAAACTGTAGCACAATATTCTCAACAGGTTTTTTGGACGAGCCGACAAATCAATCGCTATTTCAAAGACAGATTTGGAATTCCTTTAAAATCATACTGCAAAATTTTAAAACTATTTGCTTCTTATAAACACATCAGGAAAGGGCACCTATTTCCCGAACAAAATTATTTTGACCAATCACATTTTATAAAAGACTTGAAAAAACATACGGGAAACCATCCAACAGAATTGTTTGAGAACAAAAACGACCGATTTTTACAATTGGCAACGATGACCGAAAAGTAGTTTTGCATCATTAATAATTTAAAAAACAGCAAAATGAAATTCAGCAACATCAGACTTTTAGTGAACGACTTTGATAAGTGCTTCACTTTTTACAACAGCATTCTTGGCTTAGAATGCACTTGGGGCAAACTTGGCGACAATTTCGCAAGTTTCAATATTGGTAATCCATCGGGTCTTGCTTTGTTTAAAGCGGAACTTATGAGCATTGCCCTTAACAATATAGACGCAAAGAAAAATGAAATTTTGCAAGACAAAATTGCAATCATTGTGCAAGTTGACAGCGTTAATGAAACTTACATTTCGTTACAAAGTAAAGGCGTGAAATTTTTAACCGAGCCAAAAGACATGACGGCTTGGGGAATTAGAGTTGCACATTTTAGAGAGCCTGAGGACAATTTAATTGAATTGTTTTCTGAGTTACCAAAAGAAAAATGGGACGACCATTTAATTGAAGACGAAATGGATTTTTCTAAAAAATGACAAAAGAGAAATCAATAAAAGAACTAACAATTATTCCAGGGGTGGGTAAGTCATTGGCTACCGACCTTTGGAATATTGGTGTTACATCAATTGCCGACTTGAAAGGACAAAATCCTGATAAACTTTACGACCTTTCAAACGCTTATGCGGGGACAGTTCAGGACAGATGTGTTTTGTATGTTTTCAAATGTGCTGTTTATTACGCAGACACACCAACAGACGAACAGAAAAAAGAAAAGTTAAAATGGTGGAATTGGAAGGACAAAAAACGGCACCTAATAGCTAAGGCTTCGTTGGACTCGCAGAGCCTACAATGAGGCCTCGTAAGGAAGCGAGACGTTGTCGAAAGCAGTAGCTACGTTTGTATCTGCGATTAAAGTGTACCGGACAACCTGATTACCGGTACACGGCAACCGGGGTAAAATTGGCAGGACTTCTACACAGGCTCTATTAGGGAACAAGAGAAATCTGTTTCGTTCTGTAAAATCGAGAGAGGAAGCAGACAGCATGGATGTGGCTGAGAAACAGGTGGCAGACCCAATCGTAGTAGTGATGAAATGTTTGTAACGGACATGGAGCGAAGGTTTGGGCATGTTTAGTATTCAGAACAATTTACAACCTACAGGGAATGATTGATTATTTTGAGACAAAATCACAACCGATCACAAGGCTGATGGTCTGGCAGGCGTACAAAGAAGTAAGAGCCAACAAAGGGAGCTATGGCGTAGATGGTATGGATTGGGAATATTTGGAAACAAATGTAAAGACCGAGCTGTACAAGCTATGGAACAGGCTTGCCTCGGGCGGTTATTTCCCAAAGCCAAAAACATGAAGAGCGGTATGAAGGGAGACTTTCACGTACGGTTCTGTGAGAACGCAAAGGTGAAATTCCTTTGCGTGACTCGATTAGCTGTCACCCTAAACGACCACCGACCATACATCAACATACGGACAAGATGGAAAAACTGAACGTTTCAAGACAATAATTTGAACGTTTCACAAAACCTGCGTTATTGGGCTTGAACTAACTTTGCACCATAAAAATTACAATAATTATGGCAAAGACAATTTTAGTTACGGGTGCTTCTGCAGGAATTGGTAAAGCAACCGCTATTTTATTAGCACAAAACGGCTACAATGTTTACGGTGCGGCACGCAGGACAGAGAAAATGCAAGACCTTAAAAATTACGGCATTAAACCTATTGAAATAGACGTTACCAAAGACGAAAGTATTACGGCTTGTGTAGAACAGATTTTCAAAGAAGCAGGAAGCATTGATATTCTGATAAACAATGCAGGCTTCGGTTTGGAAGGAGCTATTGAAGACGTTCCAATGCAGGACGCAAAATATCAAATGGATGTAAACGTGTTTGGTGCAATGCGTTTAAGCCAATTGGTGTTACCAAAAATGCGACAAAACAAATATGGTAAAATTGTAAACATTTCTTCGGTTGGCGGAAAAATTGCGATGCCATTGGGCGGTTGGTACCACGCAAGTAAATTTGCGGTGGAAGCTTTGAGTGACGCAATGCGTATGGAAGTAAAGCACTTTGGTATTGATGTAATTTTAATTGAACCAGGCGGTACAAAGACAGAATGGGGCGATGTTGCTTTGGGTGGTATGGAACGTATTTCAGGAAACACTGCCTACAAAGAAATGGTGAAAAGTATAGTAAAGAGTTTTAAACAAACGTTAAGCAAAAACGTAGAACCTATTGTAATTGCAAGATTAATTAAAACAGGAATTGAAGCAAACAAGCCGAAAACACGCTACATTGGCGGTTATATGGCAAAACCGATGTTGTTATTACGAAATATTTTATCTGACAAAATGTTCGATAGAATAATAATGAGCCAAATAAAATAAAGTATTTTTATCGTTATGCAACAAGAACAAATTAACCGTAATATTATATTGCAGGCTTGTGACGGCGAAACCCATTTTGGCCACACCCATTATGTGCACGAACACGTATTGGGGCTAATCACTTCGGGCATAGCAGAACATTATACACCAGATAGCGTTACAACTTACACCGCAGGAACAATGTGTTTGTTTAGGCGAAACCAATTAATGAAAACCATCAAAAAACCTTTCGGGGGAAAACCTTTTGCTACCATCAACATTTTTTTAGACCAGGAAACCCTGAAAAAATACAGTTTAGAACACAATATAAAAGCTGACGGAATTCACACTAGCGGAACAAATGTAATTTTACAAAATGACGAATTTATTAAAGGATATTTCAATTCATTATCACCGTATTTTGCACAACCTGAGAAACTAACGCCCACATTAGAATACGTTAAAACCATTGAAGCCATTGAGCTTTTGCTTCGCAATCCTGCATTGAAAAATTTTTTGTTTGATTTCAGGGAGCCACACAAAATAGATTTGGAAACCTACATGACCAGACATTTTTCATATAACATTCCGTTGACACAATTTGCGAAACTAACTGGCAGAAGTCTATCGACATTTAAACGTGATTTTGTAAAAATTTTCAGTACAACACCCGAAAAATGGTTACAAAAACAAAGATTGGAAATGGCGTATTTTCTTATTTCACAAAAGACCAAACGTCCGTCTGACATTTATTTGGATTTAGGTTTTGAAACCTTGCCGCACTTTTCATACACTTTCAAAAAGCAATTCGGACAAACCCCGACCGAACTGCAAAACACATCAAGGGCGAACAGCTAACATCGGTTTTATACAAGTAAGGCTGAAGTGCTAAATTGAACTTGTGTGCTTCTATCAACTTTTGACTTTAGCCGAACGGAAGTGCTTCCATTGCACCACCTGCATAAAGCCGTTCAACGTTATGCGGCATTCTTACACTCAACACCCTATAAAATTAACTGTCAGTGCAAGCCTACTTCCTCACCCCGAAGCGTCGGCGCTCGCAGATTTTCTATTCGGTTTCTATTTGCTAAATTAGCTGCTACAGAATCATTAAAAAAAATAAAAAATGAAATTTAAGGCATTGATGTTTTTGTTTGGAATCACCATTATGGTTTGCAACGCACAAGAAACAAGACCGGGACCACAGCCACCACCTGAAACCGGTGAAAAATTTAAAGTAGGAATAGCAGGTTACACATTTGTGAAAGTCGATCTCGACAAAACGCTTGAAACATTGAAAGCGTTGGATGTACATTATTTATGCATAAAAGATTTTCATTTACCAATGACGAGCACCGATGCAGAAATTGCTGCTTTTCATGCAAAACTGAAAGCCAATGATGTTACTGGTTATGCTGTTGGCCCAATTTATATGAAAACCGAAGAGGAAATTGACAAGGCTTTTGAATATGCAAAAAGGGTTGGGGTAAAGCTGATTGTTGGCGTTCCAAATATTGAGCTGCTGCCTTATGTAGATAAAAAAGTGAAAGAGTACGATTTTAAATATGCAATTCATTTGCACGGACCGGATATTAAAATCTATCCAGATGCCGAAGATGTTTGGAACCACACAAAAGACCTCGATCCCAGGATTGGGATGTGCTTAGACATTGGTCATGACACACGCAACGGCAAAGACCCTGTTGCCGACCTTAAAAAATACCACACCCGCGTTTTCGATATGCACATAAAGGATGTTACGGCACCAACTAAATTTGGTTATTCACTCGAAGTTGGCCGTGGTGTAATTGACTTTCCGGCACTGATAAAAATGCTTAGAAAAGTAGGTTACTCGGGTGTTTGCAGTCTTGAACACGAGAGAAATCAGGAAAATCCATTTATGGGAATTGCCGAATCTATCGGTTATTTTAGAGGTGTAATTGAAGCGACGAAAAAATAGGATTACAAAAATCTGAAAATAACTATGGCGAAAAAAATCGGAACAGTAATTTTAACAATAATATTGACACCGATTTTAGATGGCATTTATGGGATTTTATACGACCAAATATCTTACACAATTTCGCCCGAATATTTTACATAAGCGTTAGCGATTGCAGTTGAAATCCTTTTAACTGTGTCGGGGGTAAGTTTGTGATGGGAGCAATGTCATTAACTTAAGGGAAAAACTAAAAAATGATGTCATCCTGAGTCTGTCGAAGGACACTTATTTTTTAGTTTTTGACGATTGTCTGGTCTTCGACAAGCTCAGAATGGCAAGACAATTAGCTCAGGTCAATGACATTGATGGTGGGGAGGCTAAAAGATTTGCAGCGAAAAGCGAGACCCCTTTAGGGTAACGCCTAGAACACAGAAGATTTTATAGAGTTGCTGCAATGTCTGCAAAAAAAAAAGCACGCAATCGTTTGAAAGCGGGCTCTGTACGTTAAAAGAAACTGTTAATTACTTCTTTTGCTTAGACAAAAATGTTACCAATGATGCCATTTCCTCAAAAGATAGCGCATCTGCTAAACCTACCGGCATCATAGAAGTGCTTAACTCTTTGCGGGTTAGAATGTCGCTTGTTTTAACGGTAAACGACGAGCCGGTTATGTCTCGTAGAACCAAGCGGTCGGCACTTTCCGCAGTTATAAAGCCCATATAGCTTTTTTTCTGCTTGGCAGTTATTACATTAGTAGCAAAACCCTGCGATATAGAAGCGTTTGGTTTGAGTATAGATTCCGCGATTTGCTCACGACCCATAATAGAGCCAATTTGACCCATAAAGGGACCCTTTGGTTTTTCGCCCTTATCCAACGTGTGGCAATTTATACAACCTTGACGACTGAATAATATTCTTCCCTCTTTTGGGTTGCCCTTTAGTTTGTTAACTGCTATTAGCACGTCTTCGATAGAGGATTTACCAACTTGTCCCTTTATGCTTTTTACTTTCTCTAAATCTACGCTTGGCTGTTCGGCTACCACAATTTGTTTCTCTTCTCCTGCAAAAGCCTCTATGTCCATACGATTGCGGATGTTGAGGTAAGAGATGTATTCTTTACCCTTTGCATCTGCCTTATCCCATTCTCCTTTCAAAAAAGTTTCGATAAGTGGAGAAGCCGACCAGGTTACTGCTTTGTAATATGGGCCGGGCGCATCTGGTCGTGTTCCCCACCACCATGATGCATCATAAGGTGCTTCTTCTCGGTAAAGACGTGATATTGTAGTTAATATTTCAGTTTTGAGTTTAATATCATTAGCCGTTTTATATGAAGCTATTAAGCCCTTAACTGCTTTTTCATCGTGCATATAACGCAGCGCCCACAAAGCCAGTGTTGAATTTTTTGTTCCAATTGCAGCAACACAAGCATCAACAGCATTCAAAGCCAATAAGGATCGCACTGCTAAATGTGGTATTATGATGGGTGAGTTTGGTGTTGCGTGAGGGCCTTCTGCGACATCCTTGCCCGGTGCCACAAATGAATCTGGCACTACTGTTTTTAATAAAGCCGGTATGGCCTCAGGATTTCCTAATCGGCCTAACCCAATAACGGCAACAGACTGTACACGAGGGTTTGGATCTTTTAATGCTTCTAAAAAAGGCTGGATGGCAACTTTTGAAGCCCATTCTTTGCGGTCGGCAAGAATGCGTAACGCAAACTCGCGCATGATATCTTCTTTGGTAAACGCCAGAATTGTTGATATACAACTTTCGCCTGCGGCCTGTGCGTAGGTATATATACCTGCAACACGGCTTTCTAAAGTTAGGCTTTTATCGGCAGCTACTTTTAAAGCCACTGCAGCTGCTTGTTCTGCCGGCCGCCTTAATAATTCTTGCGACGCGTTAAGCCTTGCAACAGCGCTTGAAGATTTTAGAAGTTCGCCTAATTTCTTTTCAGACAATTTTGGCAAATTTGGAAACGCTTTAAATTTCCAATCGTTTGGCACCACCCTTACAACATATCCCTTTCTTGGGCTACCGCTATAACCGGCACCATCCCAAGCAGATAGATATAACCTTCCAGAGCCATCAACATCCAAATCTGTAATTTGTGGTAGCTTAATAAATTCTTCGTCTTTTTGAGTAAATGTTGGCCCATCTGGCGTAACGCGATGAATGTACAGCATGCTACGTCCCCAATCGGCCATCATTGGCACGTGGTTATATTTTTCAGGCCAGTTAGGTTCATCCATATACAATGCCCCGGTTCCAGAGCCGCCACCAACATCAACCAATGCAGGGATAATTTCATCTGTAAAATGTTGAAACAATAGCGGATAACCATATTCGCCCGACTGGATGCTGTGTGAAAAACGAATATTCCAACCACCGCCGTCATTCGTGTTTTCGCGGGTAAAAATATTCATAAATGGATCTATCGCTACATCATAAACATTACGAGTACCGTGCGTGTAAACTTCCATGTTTGTACCATCAGGGCGCACACGAACAATACCTCCACCTAGCATAGTCAGCTTTTTACCGCTGCGGTCAACCGCATTGTAGAAACCAAAGTCGCCCACACCAACATAAATCCAACCATCAATACCCATTCTTATGCCATTCGTAGCGTGGTCTGTACCTCGATCTTGTATATATTTAGTATTACTGAAGTTTTCGATAAGCGGTTGCTCAGGGCCATCGGCTTTACCATCGCCGTCGTTATCTTCGAAAACTACCAGACTCATGCCAGTAGCTTTGCCAGTTTCTTTAGAAAAATTGGTGTGCAATACATACACCTTGGTACCATTAACAATGATACCTCGCGGGTTATCAACCATGGCAAATTCAATATGCTCATCTACTTTGCCGTCGTTATCACTATCAATTAATTTAATAATGCGCCCCTTGCCAGGGTCCTTACCTAGAGAGCCAATCATATCCACGCCCACATAAACTTCGCCAGTTGCAGAAACAGTTAAACAAGATGGGCTCGGCGTAACATCCGGACCCGTGAAAGGAGTTATGATTAATTCTGCTGGATTCACTCCCGCAACTTTTGGTTGCTCAAAAAAATGTGCTACCCCAAAAAAGATCGATAGGGCGGAGATAAAAGTTAGGATTATTTTGAGCATGGAGTTATTTTTTTATTGCGCGGCTACTCTTTTTTGAGACATTAGTTGATCAATCACAGTTTTAAGTTTGGCCGGATTGTCGGCATATTTTTCAAGATTTATAATTTCTATTTTTCTGAAATCGGTAGGTGCGCTTTCTCCTTGAATGGATATACTGCCGCTTTTTAACATTACACCTACTTTTTCACCTTTTATGGGATCTAGCTGCGGCTTTTGATAGCGCATAACTTCTTCTCCGTTAACGTAATGAACCACTAAAGAGTCGCCCAAAACCAGTGCCTCAACTCGCACCCATTGATCGCCATTGTAGGTTTTGGATTTCGAATCAGTACAATGTTGCGAGATCACTTCTCCGTCTTTTTCGTATTGTGTGCCGGGAGTACAAAGGTTTGCGGTTGGTCTATCGCCACCGCCTAAACCACCAAGTAACTGAACTTCAATAGAATTTGGATAGTCTTGATCTTTTTTCATGGTTTCGGCCATTTGGCCGTGAATCATCAAACCATTATTTCTCATTGCCCAACCTGGTCCGCCTTTACATTGTTCACCTACAAAACGGTATTCGGCGGCCAGCAAATAATAAGAAAAAGGCTTTTTATAGAACAAGTGCGCATAGGTGGCTTTGAAGTCGTCATATTGATCATAGCTAACCCTCAACAAGCCGTTTTCTACTCGAAAGGTGTTGTTAAAATTATCATCCAAATCATGGTAACGAACTTTAGCATGCCAACCATTAAGATTTTTACCATTAAATAGTTGCTCCCATTTCGGGTTGGCTCCAGTGGTTTTATCAGAACTTCCTGTAAAGACAAAAATAAAACTTAGCAAAAGGACATTTAGAAGCACGACGTATCTAAGCATTAGGAAAGGTTTTAAGAATTATTGGTTAGTATGGAGGTATATTGATTATGCAAAATAATCATCTTTTCAAGTTTTCCTAATCAAGTAACAAAATCGTTACGTTAGAAAGAGCAGTCTATTTCTGAACAAAAATTATTGCAATTGATGCACTGGCGGGTCATAACGACATGTTGTTAAAAAAATTTTAAAATTAATTTATTCTTACTTGTCAGAAATGCCGGTTATTTAACGAGCGGTTTAAGAGTGCGCAGAACTTCCGTTTGCCAATAATAAATTATTAACTAAGCTTAAATTTAATACGTCTAACCAAACTTTAATGAGAACACAATCATTGTCTATTGGCGATTAAATCGTATTTTTAGGCTATTTTATTATTGTTGCAGGGAATGATTTTTGGATGTATCAACGAAAGAAGAGTATCAATTTAGACTCTAAAGATTATTTTTTTGCAGAAGGATCGCTTACTTGGTGGGCCTCGGTGCCTCTTTCATCGCTTCGCATATTTCTGCAGAGCAACTTGTCGGTATGGTAATGAATTCAACGGTTTGCATTAAATGTCGCATCCAACGCCCTTTTCAAAACCACCATTTTTTCTTTGTGTTTTTATAGTTGAAATGTGCGAGTTCGTTTTTCAATCCAGAAAGATATTCTTCGCCATCGGGATGCAACATTTGCCAAACGGTATCCCAGCCCAAAAAACCGCCAATATTTCTATCGTCTATAAAAAGATCTGCCAAAAGTTTTCGGCTGTAATTTCCCTCTAAAGTTTCCCCAGGATAATTTTCATTTATCGCATAAAATTCTACCCCGTTCTTAGCGCAGTAATCTACGGCATTTTGCAAATATTCTCCCTCTCTGTAAGTCCAAAGAATCAAACGGTGACCTTTCTTTTTAAGCTCTTTAAGCGTCGCAAAGGCAAAAAGCATTTCATCCCCAATTTCCGGATATGTATGCTCTACTATGGTGCCGTCAAAATCTACTGCTATAACTCTACCGTCTTCTTTCATGTTGAGGCGAAATTCATTAAATTTTATTTAGTGTACAATTTTCGGTAATAAATCTTTTCTTTTTGTCTGGCAATAATCAATTTTGCTAGGGTCTCGCCTGCGTTTTCAGTTTGCTTTTGCTCTGCCAAGGCCGCAACCGCCTTTTCTTCTGAGATGTCTATCCGATATAAAATTCCAATTAATTTATTAAAATCCTTTACGGCCAAATGGTTTAAATATTCGGAAAGCGCATCTTCTAACGCTTTTGTGCCTGCATCATTTCCGAAATCTTGTAAATCTACAAGCTTACAAGACCAAATAACAGCTTTCCTATTTTCGAGCAATTGATTTTCCGTTTTACCTACTTCCACTCTTTCGTCTGTACATTAATCATTCCAACTACGTTTCCTAAATCTCCCTTAGTTTTAAATTCTGTTTTTGTTTAAAACTTTTAAGTATTTAGGGAAATTTTGTGTAGCGTTAAATGTTAGCAGAAGCGAATAATTTTTTCTTTAATGTAATTTTAATAAATTCGATGCCTGATTAGCGCCTTACCTTGTGTAGCATGAATTCTTTAACCGTAGAAAATTACCTGAAAGCCCTTTTTAATTTGTCTAACGAGAAAGGCGAGGTAAATGTTAACGATCTTTCGAAGAACCTAGACATTAAAATGCCTACAGTTAACAGCATGATTAAAAAGCTTGCAGACCAGGGTTTAGTACATTACGAGAGTTATAAACCAATTAAGCTTACCGAACAGGGGGAAAAGGAGGCTGGGCTGGTGATTAGGAAACATCGACTCACCGAGATATTTTTAGTAGAAAAGATGGGTTTTGGATGGGAAGAAGTGCATGATATTGCCGAACAGGTAGAGCATGTCCGGTCGGTTGCTTTTTTTGATAAAATGGATGAAATATTAGGCCATCCAAAATTTGATCCGCATGGAGCACCCATCCCCGATAAAGACGGGAAAATGGTACAGCACTTTTTTAAAAAGCTAAGCGATTGTAAGGTAGGAGAGACTGTAGAATTTAAATTGGTTACCGATTCTTCGATAGATTTTCTGAAATTCCTCAACAAAAAAGACCTAAAACTTGGGGTAAAAATTACTTTGCTAGCTATTGAAGAATTTGATAAATCTACCACGGTTAAATACCTAGATTATCCCTCAGAAACTTTTAGCAATGTGGTGTGTCAGAAAATGATGGTAGATAAGCCAGGCAATTAATATTTCCTATTGGGAGATTAAGCGCGCCACAAAAAACGCTGCGCCTGCTGCCAATGCGCCAATCAGCACTGTCTTTAAAGCGCCCAAAAGTGGCTGTTGGCCGGTTAATTTAGTTTTTACATATCCGAACACAAATAATGCGATGATGGTAATTACCGCAGAAAATATCAAACCCTTTTGTGGGGTATCTGTAAAAAAGTAGGCAGAGAGTGGTACAAAGCCACCGACAATATAGGAAACACCAATGTTAAAGGCACTTTGCTTCGCACGTTTTGGATCTGGTTCTTCCATCCCGAGTTCGAAACGCATCATAAAATCTACCCACAGTTTTTTATTTTTGCTCATTTCTTCTGCAATGGTAACTTGCAAATCTCTGGAAAGGCCATAATCTGCAAAAACTTCCATTACTTCTTCTTTTTCTTTCTTGGGCACCAATTCTACCTCTCTATATTCTCTATCGAGTTCGGTTTGATAATGTTCGATTTCGGTTTTGGCGGAAAGATAACCACCTAAGCCCATCGCAATAGAACCGGCTACAATCTCTGCTATGCCAGCGGTAATGATTAACGCGTTGGAGTGTACGACACCACTTAAGCCTGCCGTTAGCGCAAACGGAACGGTCAAACCATCGGTCATTCCAATAATTACGTCTCTAACAATTTCTGAGGAGGTAAAGTGTTTTTCTTCGTGGTGATGGTGGTTGTGGTGTTGATCCAAAATAAATTAAATTTTCGTTGTTTGTTTGTCGTTTGTCGTTTGTCGTTTATCGTTGTTCATCACTCGTAACCCATAACTCGTAATTCGTAATTCGTAACTCCCAAGCCGTTTCTTCTGCCAATGCGAAGTACCATAAATTATCTCATAAAACATAGTGTCATAAAAACTTCAGCGTAAAGCTACCCATTTAGAAAGGTATGTTAACCTTTAAATTCACACTCCTGCCCATATTAAATATACCCAGGTTGCCTGTTGGCGATGCATGATAGTATTCGAAATACTTCGACCGATTAAGGTTAGATAGGTAAGCTTTAACAAACAAATTGTTTACCTGTAATTCCAATGTTAAGGGATTGTTTGTTGCATATTTTAATGTAGCTCTAGAAACGCCCGTAACCACCACATCTCCAAGATCGTTATCAACCGGCTCCAACAATACCTCATAGTTAACCTTATTTAGAAGGATTGGAACTGAAAAAGCTTTATAGCCGTGCGAGGAAACGCTCATAGAAGAACCCATGTTGGCCTTGCTTATTTTAAGAATAAATTTTCCATTGTTATCGCTTTTTGCCGCAATGCTGGTTCCTATGACAACAATTGTACTAGACTCAATTGATAAGCCTGTTGCAATATCTTTCGCCGTGCCTCTCAAAGTTATGTCTTGCGCAGATGTAGTATTTATTAATAAAAAAAAGGCAATTAGCGTTAAAAAAGATCTCATAAAAATTATTTGTTCAATAGATTAGGTATTAAATTTCGACAAAGCTAATAAATACCTAGATAATATCTATTATAAATATTAGATTAGTCTAACTTTTTATTTTAAGGCTGATTTTTATGATGATTTGGGCGAGCGCGGGTGTAAATTTTTGCGATGCAAAATTTACACTCGCGCCGGGCTTTGCGGGGCTTCGCTGCGCTACGGTGCCGGCAAAAAAAGCCGGCACAAACCCCTACAATCCCTCTCGCAGGTCGAGGGCGGGGCTGTCAAGGTGGAAGGTGGAAGGCGGAGGGTGGAAAGGTGGTAGGTGTATAAATGAAAGGTGGAATGGTAGAGGGAGCAAATAGGAAAGGTAGGTTGGTTGAGGCTGTTAAGGTGGTGGTATTTGTCAGAACCAAATAGTAGATCATCACGCTCAACCAAAGCATTTCACTTCGGGTTAGGGGACATCAAAATAAAAAAAAGCAAAAAAGTATTTGCTTACTACGAATAAGTTCGTACATTTGATTACGAAACAATTCGTAATAAAGAAATGAGCGGAATAGAATTAAAACCCACAGAAGGGGAAATGGAAATTCTACAAATATTGTGGGAAAAGGAAAATTGCACGGTTCGAAATGTGCATGAAGCATTGAAAAAAGAAAACTCGGGCTATACCACCACCTTGAAATTAATGCAAATAATGCTAGAAAAAGGATTGGTAGCGCGAGACACAACGTCAAAAAGACATGTTTACCGCCCACTTTTAAATCAAAAAAAAACAGAGAAACTGTTGGTGAACAAGATGATTTCAGATGTTTTTAATGGTTCTGCTGCGAGATTGGTAATGCATGCTCTTGGAAATAAAACAGCAAGTGAAGCCGAGATAGAAGCGATTAGCAAATACCTTGATGACTTGAAAGATAGGAGTTAAGAGTTTAAAGTTTAAAGTTGAAAGTGGAAGTTTTAAAGTCGAACCATTTATAAAAATAAGATATGACTGCAATAACTAATAATTTAATCGAAGCAATTGGCTGGAGCATTATCCATTCGCTTTGGCAGGGAGCAATCATATACGCGGTCGTATTCTTTGTGTTCATTTCATTTCCAAAACTTTCTTCAAACAGAAAATACAATATTGCCTTTGGAGCGATATCTCTCCTATTATGTTCATTCTTTGCCACTTTTTTCTTCTGCTTTAAGTTGCCCGTATCTGGCGCAAAAAATCTCGACTTTTTAACCACAATTCCGCTGAAAGATGCCGTCGTATTTGAGGATAAGTTTAATTTAAAAAATTACCTTCCCATTTTGTCCATCATTTATTCATTGGGCATCATTGGTCAGTCTTTACTCTTTTTATGGAGCTATGTAAAACTAAATCGCATAAAAAAAGAAAGTAAATTGCCCATTCCAAAAAGCTGGCAAATTATTTTTTCCAACACGCTATCCAAGTTAAAGATAAATAAGCAGGTTAGCTTGCACCTTTCAGAGAAGGTTAATGTTCCGCTAATCATCGGTTTTTTTAAACCTGTAATTTTATTTCCGGTATCGCTGGTAACGCAGTTAGATATGCAACAGGTAGAAACAATTCTGATGCACGAGTTGGCGCACATACGGAGGAATGACTACGTACTTAACCTATTAAAAATCTTTATCGAAACCTTGCTTTTCTTCAACCCATTTGTATGGCAAATTTCCAAATTTATAACGATAGAACGTGAGCATGCCTGCGATGATTTGGTAACCGACTTTCACGAAAATCCGCTTACCTATGCACACGCACTTTTAAAATTAGAATTGATAAAAAAGAAAAACACACCTGCTTTATCATTGGCAGCACTAGGAAATAATCAACATTTATATCATCGTATAAAAAGAATAACCAATATGAAAACAAATTATATGAATACAAAACAACACCTAATTGTGCTTGTGCTAACCGCTGCAATCTTTGCTTCTGTGGCATTTATAAACCCCAAGAAAGACGCAGATGTTGTTGCTACCGATAAATTGGTTGTCAAGGCGTCGGGAAAAATAGTTTTTCCGAGTGTTAATAGGTTTGCAAAATTTAAGACCGCGCGAGCAGACACAGATACAACTAAAGTTCGCCATCGTAAAATAAAAATTACGATAACCGATAACAAAGGCGTAGAGAAAACCTACAATTCGATAGGTGAATTGCCAGATAGTTTGCGGAACGAGATGCGAGGGGGAAGTTTTGAAATGGATTCGACCAAAATATTTTTTAATTCCGCGGAGTGGAAAGCAAAAACAGGAGCGATGCAGAAACAAGCGATTGAACTATCCAAAAAATTTCAATCGAAAGATTGGCAAGATAAAGTTGCTAAAATGAAAGAAAATGGCGCAGCGATGTCAAAACAATTTGAAAGTAAGGAATGGAAAGACAAAATCGCAAAAATGGCCGAGAACGCAGCGGTAATGTCTAAAAAATTTAACTCGAAAGAATGGAAAGAGCATGCGGCAAAAATGCGAGAAAACGCCGAAGAAATGTCTAAAAACTTCGATAGAAAAGCATGGAAAGACCAAGCATCAAAGATGCAGGAAAGCGGGAAAGCGATTTCTGAAAAAATGAATAGCAAGGAGTGGAAAGATGTAATGACTAATTTGCAGGATGTAACGCTAGAATTGGCAAACACGTTTAATAGCAAAGAATGGCAAGAAGTGGCGGCGAAAATGCAAAAAATTGCATCGGAAATGTTTAAAAAATTTGATAGCAAGGAGTGGAAAAGCAAAATGGAAAAGCTTGAGAAGAGTGCCGATAAAATGGACAAAAATTTTGATTCTTTGGAATTAAAGGGGAAGCTTGAAGACTAAAAAATTTAATTGCATTACTCGATCAAACATTCAAATGAATTAGGAGCAAGATTTAAGTTATAAAATTTCTAAGGCGAGTTACTGAAAGTAATTCGTTTTTTTTTAAACTGAACAAAAGCAAAAAGATGGTTCAGATATTATTGCAAAGATGAACTTGCAAAAGCAAATCGTTATTTTCGTTATGAGCATAATTGTAATAACATTAGGTTATAGACCTTACAGATCAGACTTTAAGGGAATAAAGAGCGCTCTCGTTTTGCCAAAAGAGTCGTTAAGTGTTCCATTCTTGGTTGACGTTAAAAATGCAGCAGGCTACATACAAAAGGTGTACTTATTCCAATAGCAGCCATTGAGGTTTTCGACCAAATTATTACTGCAAGGTATGATGAGCATAATTCTGAAGTTTTGAGTAAAGTGGCTTGCCAAAAATTATGGTGGTAGAAAGCACTTAAAAGAGAGGGTCTAAGAGTTTTTGATTTTTGTCAGTTTGTTTATTCATAAAAGAATCTCATTCAAAATGAATTATTTATGAGGTAAGCCTAAATTAATATTTGCTAAAAAACTCTTTCGAGGGCTGCTTGTTAATTAAGTATGAAAATTCTATTAACCGGTGCAAATGGTTATATAGGCGCTCGCCTTCTGCCTCTTCTGCAAAAAGCCGGTCACGAAGTTTTTTGTTTGGTTAGGGATAAACGCAGAATAAACACAGAAAATTTCGATGAAAAAAAAACGCATATTATCTCCGGAGATTTGCTCAGAAAAGAAACGCTAGATTGTATACCAAAAGACATTGACGCAGCCTATTACCTTGTTCATTCTATGGGCACCGCGCATACCGATTTCCGCACGCTGGAAGCTACCTCTGCAACAAATTTTGTTACCTCGATACAAAAAACAAATTGCAAGCAAACCATCTTTCTTACCGGTATTGTAAATGACGAGGATTTATCAGAACATTTAAACTCGCGCTTAGACGTAGAAAATATTTTAAAAAATAGTGCAATTGCGCACACGGTTCTGCGGGCAGCAATCATTATTGGTTCTGGCAGCGCTTCTTTCGAGATTATTAGAGACCTTACCGAAAAGCTACCGGTAATGATTGCACCAAGGTGGCTTAGAACCAAATGCCAACCAATTGCCATAAGAGATGTTTTGCATTATTTGGAAAGTGTTTTGCTAAACGAGCAGGCGCTTAATAAAACTTTTGATATCGGCGGGCCAGATATTTTAACTTACAAGGAAATGCTCTTAGGCTATGCAAAAGCTCGGGGTTTAAAAAGACATATTTTTACAGTGCCTGTTTTGACGCCAAGATTATCGTCACATTGGTTAAACCTAGTTACCTCTGTAAATTATAACATTGCGAGCAGTTTAGTGGAAAGCATGCGCAATGAGGTGGTTTGTAAAGACGATAAAATTAAGGCGGTTGTGCCACGCACATGTTGCACCTATCAAGAAGCGCTAAAACTTGCCTTCAAAATGATAGAGCAAAATTCCATCGTTTCTAGTTGGAGCGATGCTTTAAACCGAGGTTATCTCGACGGAGCGTTCATGGATCAGGTAAAAGTTCCTCAAAATGGTACACTCACGTACAAAGTAAAACAAGCTTTTACCATAGATTCCGATGTTGTAATGAATAACATTTGGTCTATCGGTGGTCACCGAGGTTGGTATTATTTAGATTGGCTTTGGAACCTGCGCGGATTAATTGATCAAATAGTTGGAGGAGTTGGCAGGAGAAGGGGGAGACGGAGTAATGTTACGCTTTATGCCGGAGATGCGTTAGACTTTTGGCGGGTTATTTTGGCTGATAAAACAAACAAACGCTTATTGCTTTATGCAGAGATGAAATTGCCGGGCGAGGCTTGGCTCGAATTTAGGATTATTGAAAGACCAACGCATAAATATTTGAGCGAAATTGCCACCTTTCGCCCCGTGGGCTTGTGGGGCAGGGTATATTGGTGGCTGATGTATCCATTCCATATATTCATTTTTAAGGGTATGGCAAAAAACCTTGTAAATTATAAGGAAAAACACCAAGTATTACTGGAGCCTAAGCAGGAATTTGAGAGAGTATCGCCCATAGGCGACGCCCTATGATAAAAAAAAGCGTTTTTTCTCTTGATTGCAAACTGCTCTCAACATAATAAGGCAACAATTTGCTTCGACTTGACATCAAACTTTTTTACACAATAAAACAAATAATAATGCAAAGACCCAATAAAAGGCTAGCTAGCCAAACAGCAATTGTTACAGGTGCAAACTCCGGCATAGGCGCAGCAGTTGCCGAAGCGCTTGGACGAGACGGTGCAAACGTAGTCGTAAATTACGTTTCGCACCCGGAAGCTGCAGACGAAGTTGTCAATAGGATTAATAAGAGCGACATCAGCGGATCCGCTATAGCAATAAAATGCGATGTGAGTAAAGAAGATGAAGTAATCGCCATGTTTAAGCAAACCATAGAAAAGTTTGGCACGGTAGATATTTGTGTGCCTAATGCTGGTTTGCAAAAAGATAGCCCCTTGCATGAAATGACTTTGGCAGATTGGCAACTCGTGATTGATGTTAATCTAACCGGACAGTTTTTATGTGTCCGAGAAGCGATAAAAGAATTTTTAAAGCGTGGAATGCGTCCGGACGTCTCAAAATCTTTAGGGAAAATAATCCACATGAGTTCTGTACACCAGATCATTCCTTGGAGCGGTCATGCAAATTACGCATCTTCTAAAGGCGCCATTCATATGCTTATGGAAAGTATAGCCCAAGGTTATGCACCTCACAAAATCCGTTGCAACAGCATTGCCCCTGGAGCAATAAAAACTGGGATAAATAAGGGAGCATGGGGCACTGAAGAAGCTTTGGAGAAATTAAATAAGCTTATTCCGTACAAAAGAATCGGTGTGCCAGAAGACATTGGCAGCGCTGCGGCTTGGCTCGCATCAGATGAATCTGAATATATAAATGGAACTACTCTTTTTGTTGATGGAGGCATGACCTGTTATCCTGGCTTTACAGAAAACGGTTAAAGATATCAGCATGCAAACGGAAGAAGAAAAACGCCTCGAGGAAAATTATTCGAAGAAGAAAGACTGGCTAAAATGGGGTTCGTATCTAAGCGAACGGCAATGGGGCACTGTAAGAGAAGATTATAGTGCTAATGGTAGCGCTTGGAATTATTTGACCCACGATGATGCTCGAAGCAGAACCTACCGTTGGGGAGAAGATGGAATTGCCGGGTTGTCAGATCATTATTGCAATGTTTGTTTCGCTATCACATTATGGAATGGGAAGGATCCGATTCTTAAAGAGCGCATGTTTGGGCTTTCAGGGCCCGAGGGAAATCATGGCGAAGATGTGAAGGAATTGTATTATTACCTGGAAAATACTCCTTCGCATTCCTATATGAAACATTTATATAAATATCCTCAACGCGAATATCCATATCAAGATTTAGTTGAAACCAACAAAACTAGGGGAAAAGACGATTTAGAATATGAGCTTTTGGACACAGGTAGCTTTGCTGACAATAAATATTTCGACGTTTTTACCGAGTATGCAAAGGAAGATGTAGACGACATCTTTATAAAAATTACCATTTGCAACCGCGCAAGTGAGGAAGCAGAAATCCATGTACTTCCCACCCTTTGGTGCAGAAATTTTTGGAGTTTTAAAGAGGAAGAGAAACCATTTATAAGGAAGCGAAGCAATGGCGATGTAGAATTCGTTACCGTTGGAAATACTCATATAGATGATTATAATCTATATTTTGAGGAAGCAGATCGCCTTTTGTTTACAGAAAACGAAACCAATGCCAAAAAGCTATTTAACCAAGAAAATGATCATCCCTTTAAAAAAGATCTTTTTCACGATGCGGTAATCAACAACGACTTTAGCTTGGCGAGCCAAAATCAGTCTGGCACCAAGTTTTCGCCTTTGTATAAAGTAAAGATTAAAGCGGGCGCTTCCAAAACAATTAAGCTACGTTTAACCACTAAGCAGTTAAAAAAACCTTTCACAATCAGTTTCGACGCTCTGTTTAAAAAACGCATTAAAGAATGTAATGACTTTTATGAAAGCAAAAATATATCCGATAACGAGGAGCTAAATAAAATTAAAAAGCAGGCGTTCGCCGGATTATTATGGAATAAGCAGTATTATAATTATGAGATAGATGCGTGGCTAGACGGTGATCCAAAACAACCAAGGCCGCCTGAAGAACGCAAAACTGGCAGGAATAGCAATTGGAGAACCTTGAGAAATCACGATGTAATGAGCATGCCCGATAGCTGGGAATATCCTTGGTATGCCGCTTGGGATTCGGCTTTTCAATGTACAACGTTGGCTCACATCGATTCAGATTTCGCAAAACAACAGCTGCTTTTATTCACCCGAGAATGGTATATGGCGCCGAGTGGCCAAGTGCCTGCGTACGAATGGTCATTTAGCGATGTAAATCCGCCGGTGCAGGCATGGGCAGCATTAGAAATTTATAAAACGGATAAAAAGAAAACGGGTGAGGGAGATGTTGATTTTCTTAAACGCATTTTTAATAAACTATCCCTCAACTTCTCATGGTGGGTAAACAGAGAGGATAGTTCTGGCAATAATGTTTTCGAAGGTGGTTTTCTCGGTCTGGATAATATAGGCTTATTTGACAGAAGTCATGGGGTGCCAGAAAATGGTTACTTAGAACAAGTTGACGGCACCTCATGGATGGCGCTTTACTGCCTAAATATGCTGGAAATTAGTCTGGAAATTTCAAAAATCGACAATACATTCGAAGATATGTCGGTTAAGTTTTTTGGGCATTTTGTGTATATCGCAGAAGCACTGAACAAAATTAGCGAAACCACGGTTGGCGCTTGGAACGAAAAAGAGGGTTTTTTCTTCGATAAGCTCACGCTTTCTGACGGCAGACAAATTCCCATCGAAGTTAAATCTATTTCAGGGATGCTTTCTTTAGCTGCGGTGCTTTTTATAGATCGTGAAACCCTAGATCAATTGCCAAAATTTAAAAGAAGTGTTCAGTGGTTTAAAGATTATAGAAAAGAAACGTTAAGCTATTTGGTAATAAATGATTTCAACGATAACGACGAACTCTTATTTTCCCTCGTTCCCAAAAATAGACAAGAAATTTTAATCAATACTCTTCTAAACGAAGACCAATTTTTAAGCAGGTATGGCATTAGGTCGCTATCAAAACAATACATCGAACCTTATTGCTTAACAATTGATGATCATCAATACCAGATTAATTACGAACCTGCTGAATCATCTACCACGTTATTTGGAGGTAATTCTAATTGGAGAGGTCCCATTTGGTTTCCGTTAAGCTATCTCTTTGTTCAAGCCTTGAGAAAATTATCAAACTACCATCTTGGAGATTCCAATATAAAGTTTCAATTCCCAAACGGATCGGGAAAAATGTTGGGCTTAAGAGACATTAGTATGGAACTGAGCAAAAGATTAATAAATATTTTTGTGCAAAATGACGATGGTGATAGACCGGTAAATGCGTTGCACAAAATGCAGTACAGAAATGAGTATTTTAAAGATTATATCCTATTTTACGAATATTTTGACGGCGACAACGGGCGAGGCGTGGGCGCATCTCACCAAACAGGGTGGACAGCCTTGGTTGCAAATTTAATTGAGGAATATATAAATGAATGATACAGCACAACAAGAATGGTTACTCACAAATGGCCTAGGTGGCTATGCATCTGGAAGCGTTGCTGGCGCAAATACCCGGAGTTACCATGGTTTGTTAATAGCCTCGTTGGAACCTCCTACAGATAGATACGTTCTGGTGGCAGACATCGAGGAGAAAATCTCTGTTAACGGGATCGATTGTTATTTACAGGGAAACCGATATTTGGGCGAAGCCGCGGTAGAAAATCCACCACATCTTAAAGATTTTTCTGCTGCTGACTTCCCAACTTGGGAATACAATAACGGTGCTGATTGGAGTTTGGAAAAGTCGGTTTTTTTGGAGCAAAAGGCCAACTCGACGATTGTTAGCTATCGGAATACAGGTGTTACCGCACTTAAATTAACGTTGCACCCGCTGTATGCCTACAGTAATTTCATGTCGGCGTTTAAGCAAACTGCAGATACAAATTTTTATTCTGATATCGCAAAGAACAACATTAAAACTTTCGTAAAATATGGCGTAAAGCCCCTTTATACTGTTTGGGATGATGGTGTGTTTACAGAAGAAAGAACTTGGTACAAAAACGTTTTTTTGTCTGAAGAAAAAGAAAGAGGATATGGTTTCGTATGCGATTACTATCAACTCGGGATCTTTGAAAAGCAATTAGGTCCCGGTGAAGAAATGCTAATTGGCTTTTCATTTGATAAACCTTTTGGCGCAGACAAGTTAACGTCAAAAGTACAAAAGATTAAAAAAGCGAAAAAAGAAGTTAATAAGCTTTCGAACGGGTTCTATAAAGATTTATTGATGTCTGCAGATCAGTTTTTGGTAGATAGATATTCTACAAAAAGCAAATCTATAATTGCAGGTTACCATTGGTTTGCAGATTGGGGCCGAGATACCATGATTGCCATGCGAGGCCTAACTATCTCAACGGGCAAAAAAGAAGTTTCAAAATCCATCCTCAAAGCATTTTTGGGGAGTTTAAGTGAAGGAATGTTGCCAAATCGCTTTCCGGATTATAAAGGCGATGAAGTAGAATATAACACTATAGACGCAACTCTGTGGCTATTTGTGAGCTTATTCGAATACCATCAAAAATTTGACGATGATGCGTTTCCCAAAAAACATTTTAAAACTTTAAAAAACATTTTAGATACTCATTTGGCGGGGACAAGGTATAACATCCATGTAACCCCCGAAGGATTTTTGTATGGCGGAGAGGAGGGTACTCAGCTTACCTGGATGGATGCAAAGGTAGATGGCAAAGTAATTACGCCACGTAGAGGTTGCCCGGTAGAAATTAATGCGCTTTGGTTCAACGCGCTTAAAATCTACGAATTCTTTTGCATACGTTTTGACGTTACATTCGATTCCAAATATGCCGATGTGTTGGGCAACCTTGAAAAAAATTTCAAAAAATATTTTATCAATAAATCAGGAACGCTGTACGATGTAATTCTGCCAGAAAAATCTGTTGATAACAGTTTTAGGCCAAATCAATTGTTTGCCATTAGTCTTCCGTTTACGCTTCTAAGTAATAAGCAACAGAAAAAAATCTTCGAAACGATTAGAGAAAAGTTATACACTCCTTACGGACTTAGAACTTTAGCTATGGAAGATCCGAATTTTAAGGGAACTTACTTTGGAGATCAGCAAAATAGAGATGATGCCTATCATCAGGGAACCGTTTGGCCATTTCTTCTACTAGAATATTTTAACGCCTACTTTAAAATTTACGGAAATTCCGTCGCCCGAAGGAAAGAGGTTTTTCAAGAACTAAAACAACTTCGAGACCATTTTTACAGTGATGCTGGATTACACTGTATTTCTGAAATTTTTGATGGCAACGAACCGAAGCACGGCAAAGGCTGCATTCAACAAGCTTGGTCTGTTGGTGCCGTTTTAAAGTTATATGAAGATTTTAACTTGATGGAATTAGAAGTGGCAAATTGAGATATCAGCCAAGCTTGAAAAAAAACAAGTCTAATTTTTCTTCTCGATAGTTCTTATTTAAACCTATAGAGTTAATTGGATCTTAGCCCTTCTTAATCGGATTTTCCTAAGAGAAAATGGCAATAAATCTCTTGCATTTCATCTATTTACTTTTTGGTTAACAAACTTTTATGATGTCGGTTCTAGCCCGTTCGGGCAATTAGTAATTTACTTCTACATTAAACCAACACATTTTTCTCCATAAATTATAAGCTATGCATTTTAACTGAAATTGGTAACAATAACTTAACACTATGGAAGAAGAAACTTAACGATTGGGCTTTTACTTTGCGGCATCAGAATTAACGGAAAAAATTATCAGAGTTAGATAAACCACCATGCTGCCAAATCATCCAATCACCTTCAAAATAAAATCATCTAAATTACCAGTCATCGATAAACAATCTGCGAATAGGTCGCATATTTCAGATACGAAAAAGCAACCTGAATTTAACTTTTTGCTTGTGTTTTTGCTGGTATTCTTTTTTGCGGTTTGTCAAAATCAAATTGTCAACGCCCAAGCTAATATATTAACTGTAACCGGTGTAGTAAAAGCTTCGGATGATAATTTACCCGTTGCAGGCGTAATCATTAGCGATGCAAATAAAAAGAACGTTGGCTTAAGCGACATTAACGGTAATTTTTCCATTCAAGTTGAGATCAACAGTAAAGTCAGTTTTGCTTTTATCGGCTATCAAATTTACGTTGCCGCCTTTTCAAAATCACAAAATGGATTAATTGTTACCCTAAAGGTTAATTCTACCGCTTTAAATGAAGTGGTTGTAACTGCTTTGGGTATTAAAAGAGAAGAAAAAGCGCTTGGCTACGCCGTTACCACACTCAAGGGGGAGGATTTAACAAATGCAATTTCTAACAACTGGACCGATGCGCTCTCTGGCAAAGTTGCGGGCTTAAATTTAATCAAGTCTAATGGCGGTCCGGCCGGATCCAATAAAATCATTCTTCGTGGCGAAAACAACCTTACGGGCAACAACGATGCACTGATCGTAATTGATGGTGTAGTAATTAACCAAGGTAGCGGCCGTACTACGGAATCTGGCGGTAAAGGTTATTTAAGTGAAGAAACGCCTGTCGATTTTGGTAGCGGTTTAAATGACATCAACCCTGAGGATATAGAAAATGTTACGGTTTTAAAGGGGCCGGGCGCTGCAGCTCTGTATGGGCAACGCGGAGCAAACGGAGCCATAATTATTACCACAAAATCTGGTGCTAAAACCAATGGTCTTGGAGTTACCATTAACTCTAATGCAACAATGGAAACCATTAATCGTTGGCCGGACCTGCAATACCAATACGGCCAAGGCACAGATGGAGACAACTACTACTCATACAATACTACAGAAGACGGAGCAAGCACGCGCAGCACCAGCTCTGCTTGGGGTCCAAAATTTGATGGGCAGAATTTTTATCAATATGATCCAATTACACATACAAAAGGATTGGAGAAAACGCCTTGGGTACCCTATGTTAATGATTCCAGAAATTTTTTTGAAACAGGAAACACGTTTACAAACAGTGTTTCCCTTTCTGGAGGAAATGATAAAACTTCTGCAAGGTTTTCGGCAACAAATGTAAATAATGGCTGGATTATCCCAAATACCGGGTACGAAAGAACTTCTGTAGCACTCTCTATCAATCAAAAGGTTACAGATAAGTTAAGCATCGCTGCAAAGGTTTATTATGATAATAAGTCTAGCGATAACTTACCTTCAACCGGCTACAATAATCAGTCTATAATGTATTGGTATCTATTCTGGGAGCCAAATGCGCCTGTAAATTGGCTTAAGGATTACTGGTTGCCGGGGCAGGAAAATCTGTTACAGAGTTATCCTTTTAGCAGCTATCCGGATAATCCATACCTTATTGCGTACCAGATGCTAAACAAGTCGAAACGCAATACTGCAACCGGCAATATACAGGCAACTTATAATTTTTCTAAGAATTTAAGCCTCTCTTTACGCACATCCTTGGATTTAAGCCAAGAACAACGATCGCAGCAAAGACCATTTGACACAGAAAAATTCAAACGCGGCATGTTTAGGACACAGAGTATTGCCTCACAAGAAATAAATAGCGACTTCTTACTTCGGTACAATAGAAAGATAGGAAAAGATTTTACCATCTCTGGAACCCTTGGCGGGAGTTCTTTAAAAAATACCTACAACAAGGATGAGAACAGAGCAGATTCTTTGCTTTATCCCGGTAATTACACGTTGGCTAATGCAGCAGGAGTTGTTTTGGCCAGACCGTATAGAAGCGAGTATGCCATCAATAGCTTTTACGGCTTGATAACCTCAAGTTACAAAGACTACTTATTTTTAGATGTTACCGGTAGAAATGATTGGAACAGCGTTCTGGCTACGCCATTTGGTACAGATAATGTTTCATTTTTTTATCCATCCGCAAACTTGAGTTTCATTTTGAGCGAAGCTTTTAAAATGCCGAAATTTGTCTCTTATGCAAAACTTAGAGCTTCTTTTGCCGGTGTTGGAAGCGGAGAAACAACAGCCTACAAAACCTCCTATTCCTATAATCCAGAAGGGATCTTTCCTGGTGGGTTATCAAACCCTACAACATTGTCCAACCCAAATTTAAAACCGCTTTTTACCACAAGCTACGAGGTTGGTACAGAATTAAAATTTTTCAAATCTAGGTTTGGTATAGATCTATCACTGTACAAAGGCAATACCAAAGATCAAATTTTAACATCTATAGTCGATGCCTCTTCTGGAGTACGTAGTGTAATCGTAAACTCTGGTTTGGTAAGCAACAGGGGCATAGAGATTGCTTTAAACGGCAGCCCCTTTAAAAATAAAGCAGGTTTTGGATGGGATGTCTTTGGAACCTTTTCTGCCAACGATAATAAGATTAGAGAACTTGCGACCGGTTTAGACCAGTTGGTTTTACAAAACGGACCCGGTAGCCGCGGCGCCGTAGTGGCAATGGTTGGCGGCAGTATTGGAGATTTGTACGGCAGGGGTTACATCTATTCTCCAGATAGGCAAATTGTTTACAACAATGGTTATCCCATAATCAGTCAAAACAGCAAATACATCGGCAATACCATCCCAAAATGGAAAGCAAGCATTGGCAATACTTTTTCTTTTAAAGGTGTAAGGCTTAACGTTTTGTTCGACGGCCAGTATGGCGGCGTTGGTTACTCGCTATCTCAAGCTGTTATGGCTGAGCAAGGTAAGACTACAAATACCCTCCCCGGAAGATATAACGGTATTATTGGTAATGGTGTTATACAAAACGCAGATGGTACTTACAGATCAAACGATGTAGTTGCAACCAACGCTGCTACTTATTATGCCGCGCATTATGGCAGAGATAACGTAGAAGGTGCAACATATTCAACAGATTTTATCAAACTTAGAGAAGCTAGAATAGATTACACGCTACCAAAAAGCATCACCAATAGCATTAAACTGCAAAGGGTTACCTTGGGCGTGTATGGAAGAGATCTTTTTACCATAACCAGTTGGCCGATGTTTGACCCTGAGTTTGGAACACTAAACAATGGCGATATAAACAGAGGTTTTGAATACGGGCAGTTCCCATCTACAAGAACCTTTGGGCTAAATTTAACCGTTGGGATTTAACGCTGACAAAAGTAACAAAATAATGAGCAAAGCAAGCAAATTTAAAAAAGTAGGTTTCCTTTTGATGTTAACCATAACCATGGTTTTTGCATCCTGTAAAAAAGGTTTCCAAAAGTTAAATACCAATCCCAATACAAGCGAATTTGCCTTACCACAAGCGCTATTAGCTCCTGCAATTGTTTCTGTGGTATCTGCCAACATGAGCAGAAGTCAACGTATAAATAACGAATTGATGCAAGTAACCGTAAGTATTGGAGATACCGATGGAAGAATTTTTAGGTACGAAGTGCGCAGCGCAGAGGCAGATTATCTTTGGAATGTTTGGTACACGGAATTAACCAACTTTAAAGATATTTATACAGGTGCAGAGGGGACTAACAATAGCTCTTACAAGGCGGTATCGTTAATAATGCAGGCATACGTGTATTCCTTGTTAACAGATACCTATGGTGATGTTCCTTTTTCTGAGTCTAACTTGGCCAAAACTGGAAATTACCGTCCAAAATTTGATAAACAAGAGGAAATTTATCCTCAACTTCTTACAATGTTGGAAGCCGCAAACGATCTTTTAAAGGAGGCAAGTAGCGATAAAAATGCAATTACATCTGCAAGCGATCCACTCTTTGCGGGCGATAGAACCAAATGGAGAAAGTTTGGCAATTCTCTTTTATTAAGATTGTTACTGCGTATTTCTGGGAAGACGAATGGCATACAAATCGCGAAAATTAAAGAGCTGATAGACGATAAAGCGAGTTCTTATCCCGTTATGGAAAGCAACGACGACTCTGCAATTTTACGTTGGACAGGTACAGCACCCTACGTTTCGCCATTTAATGCGATTAGAAACGGAGACTGGTACGGGCCCAAATTGGGGAGCTTTTTTGTAGATGCACTAAATGCTTGGAGCGACCCGCGCATTCAGAAGTGGGCAACGCTCTACAACGGCGAATATGCAGGCATAGAAAGTGGTTACGCCGTTGGAAATACGCCCGAACCTAAATCCTCATTTCCTGTTTCTCTAAAAACAGACCCTCTCTTAGGCAACATCATGAATTATTCCGAGCTACAGTTTATTTTTGCGGAAGCTGCGGCCAAAGGATGGATTACTTCAAAATCTGCGAAAATAAGTTACGAGACAGGCGCCACAAGTAACATAGAACTGTGGGGATTTACCGTGCCGAATAATTATCTAACCTTTGATAGGGTAAAGTACGATGAGAATTATTCATTGGACCAAAAAATGGAGCTAATCCATCGCCAAAAATACTATGCATTGTTCTTTACAGATTTAGAGCAATGGTTTGAATATCGTAGAACCGGACATCCGGTTTTACCAAAAGGAGCTGGCTTGGCAAATGGGGGAGTAATGCCAGCAAGGTTAACGTATCCGGTTTATGTGCAATCTGCTAATGGCGCAAATTATCAGGCCGCTGTTGCGGCACAGGGTGCAGATGCTATTGGTACACAGGTTTGGTGGCAAAGGCCGTAAAAATTAATTTTCAAAAAAATGAAAAATATAGCTACAATGGTACTGGTGGTTTTAATCGTATCCTCCACATTAATTTCTTGTAAAAAACATGATTTTGCTAAAGGTGTGCTAAGCCCAATAACCTATTTAAGCGAAATTAGAGCGATTTATCGCGGTGCGGATGTTTCCCTTACAAACGATAATTTGAATGGAGCGAACCAGGTAAATGTGTTGGTAATTTCTGACCCCGAGGGCGGAAACATTCCTGCCGGTATTTTGGTAGTTCAAAATACCGATCGAAATGGAACGAACGGGATTGTATTGACATTGGCCAATTCAGGCGACTTTAAGCTTGGCGATTCTTTACAACTAAAAGTTGTTGGAAGCACGTTAAAAAAAGTAGAAGGCTCTATGCAGCTTACGGGTTTAACGGCAGACAAAATTACCGTTTTATCTTCTGGCAACCCGACGAAGCCAACATCTGTAACTAGTTATAATCTAAACCTCAACCCAAACGCTTACGAGAGTACCCTAATAAAAATTAACGCTGCAAATATTAATCCTGCACCAAAACCCACAGACACTTTGGCAGGTGAAATAAATGCTGTTAATGGCGCGGACAGCATTATTGTTCATACTGAAAAGAGTGCTGGTTATGCAGGCTTATCCGTACCTTCTAGCGCATCTTTTGCTGGCATACTTTTCTTGAGCAAACAAAATGGTGGGGCAGCCAAGCTTAAGTTATGGCCTAGAAACGAAGGTGATATTACCGATATTGTAGATCCGATTGACCCAAATGCACCAAATTTAGGCAATGGTACCGTATTGATTAGTGGCTTGGTAAGCGATGCAAAAGGTGCCGATGGAAACTACGAATACTTCCAGTTAATTGCCACTAAAGATGTAGATTTTAGCAAAACTCCAATGGCACTTGTAACATGTACCAACGCGGGCAGCGCAGTACCTTATAAGGGCGCGGCGCCTGCTGGTGGCTGGGCAACCGGAGGTGGCCGAACCTACAAATTTAACGTTACCGAGGGCAAGGTTAAAAAAGGCGAACTTTTTTATATCGGCGGAAGCTTTAAAAGAATAAACGGAGCCAACTCTACCCTAATAGACAATGCAAATTGGGTTAGGTCTATCACTTATAATGCAGACGCGGGAGATGGTTTCGGTGATAAAACAGGCGGCCTGCTGCCAAACAGCGGTAATGCAGGTGGAGTTGCCATTTTCGATGGCATAACAGTTGCAGAAACTACCATTCCGGTTGATGTTGTTTTTTATGGTGGCACAGGCATTACTACCATTTTTGATGAAACAAATAACTTTGGCTATCGTGTAGCGAATAACGATCATTATAAAAATGTTAATCCGACTACTGCTGCAGCACAACCTTTCTTTTACCAAGGAACAAACAACTACGTAATTCCTCACCAAAACCCAGCAGATCAAGGAATATTTACTAAACTAGGTGGTGTTTTTGATGTTAAAGCCAAAAAGTGGATCACACCTAGAGGTTATGTATTTTATCCAATGTCTCAAACTTCTGCATTAACTGAAATAGAAACTGGCGATGTTACAAAGATTGTAAACTAATGAGATCCATAAAATAAAATTTAGTATCAATTAGGTATGGATAGAAGATCTTTTTTAAAAAGCACCTCTTTGGTTGCAGGTGGAATGTTCATAAGTTTGCATGCCAAGGCTTTTTTGGTATTTGAAGACAACATAATAAGGGGGTTTGTTAAAGGTGGCAGTTTAGGCATTGAAGACGTTGTTGTTTCAGATGGATTTTCTGTTGTAAAGACAAATAATAAAGGGTTTTATTCTTTAAAATTGAATGAAAAATCTGCACATATATTTATTAGTACCCCGTCCGGATATGAGTTTGTAACACATGACAATCTGGTTAAACAATACGAGAGCCTTGATGGACAGGTGAATTACAATTTTGACCTAACAAAATTGACGAAAGATGACGAAAAGCATTTTTTCATTATTTGGGCAGATCCACAAGTAAAAAACTTGAAAGACGTGCAGCAAATGATGACGGAGTCGGTTCCCGATACAAAAGCTGTGATAGAAGGAATTGGAGCCGATCAACTTATTCATGGTATTTGTGTAGAAGACCTTGTTTGGGATAACCATAGTCTATTGAATAATTATAATGCAGCTGTAAAGGAAATGGGAATTCCGTTTTTTCAAGCCTTGGGCAACCACGATATGGATTATAGGCAAGGAGGAGATGAAACTTCGGACAAAACTTTTAAAGAACATTATGGTCCAACCTATTATTCGTTCAACCGAGGAAAATTACATTATGTAGTTTTAGATGACGTGAGGTATTTAGGCGTAGAAAGAACGTACGATGGATACATTATAGAACAACAGTTAGAGTGGCTGAAAAACGACTTGGAATTTGTGCCAAAAGATCAACTAATTGTCTTGTGCCTTCATATTCCTGTAAGTAAAGGAGTTAAAAATAAGGAAGATTTGTACGCTATTTTAAAGAATAGAAAAGTGCATATCATGGCCGGCCATACGCATTTTAACGATAATTACGTTGAGGGTGATGTGTACGAACATGTACATGGAACTGTTTGTGGCGCGTGGTGGACAGGCCCGGTTTGTGGCGACGGGACACCAAGAGGATATGCTGTTTATGAAGTTACCGGAAATCAGCTGAGTTGGCATTACAAATCTACGGGTAAGCCGAAGGAATACCAAATTAGTATAGACGTTCAAGAACTTACCGCCCAAAGGAGAATAATGGCTAACATTTGGAATTGGGATCCGAATTGGAAAGTGGAATATTGGGTCGATAGTGAATATGTTGGCGTTTTGGAAACTACCAAAGGTTACGATCCCCAAACCGTTAGGCTTTATAGCGGAGATAAGATGCCAGTAAAAAGATCATTTGTAGAGCCAAAACGCACAGAGCATCTTTTTCTGGCGCACATAAATCCCAAAGTTAAGTCAGTTAAAATAGTGGCTACAGATAGGTTTGGAAACAAATATGAACAAACTGCTTCGGTTTAGTGGGCACAAGGAATTAAGCTGTTAAATTTACGCTCTCCAAAATTCAATTAGCAATCGACCATTTATTTACCGATTGTTTTCCTCCGTTTACCGAGAAATACCCCTGCTACGGCTAATCTGTATTTGGTCGCCTATGTAAGTGAGTTACTTTTGCATCATAAAATAACTACCACATGGAAAATTTACAGAACAACACCTTCACAAATAAGCCTTCATCTTCTAGATATATTGCCGGAATTATCGTCATAATTATTGGTTTTGCTTTTCTAATTAACAATCTTAACCTTGGTTTACCACATTGGCTGTTTGATTGGCCCATGTTTTTAATTGCGCTCGGTATTTATTTCGGTGCGAGAAAAAACTTCCACGGAATTGGTTGGCTGATCTTAATTCTTATTGGAGGCTACCATCTTCTTGCTCAGATTGTAGATTTTGATATTTCAAAATATGCGCTCGGCGCCGGATTGGTAATAATTGGTGCTTTTCTTATTGCAAGGCCAAAGGGATCTTATAGAAAATTTGGCCGAAGAAGATTTAAAAATCAGTTTGATGATATGGCCGGATCCGCCACCACAAAATCAGAAGAAACAACCGATAACGATTATTTTGAGGCCTCGGCCGTTTTTGGCGGAGTACATCAAACTGTTTTTTCGAAAAACTTTAAAGGAGGTAAAATATCTGCGGTTTTTGGCGGTGCAGATATTAATTTAACACAGGCAGATTTTACTGGCAGCGTTATGCTAGATATAAATGCGGCATTCGGCGGCATCAAACTTATCGTTCCGCCAAACTGGGCGATAAAATCTAATATAACTCCGGTATTTGGAAATGTAGAAGATAAAAGAATGTCTATCGCAGAAGGAGGAGTGGATCAAAAAGTGCTTATTTTACAAGGATCGGTAATGTTTGGTGGCGTAGAGATTAGAAGTTTTTAAAATATACAATTTGCTATGATGTGTTCCGGGTTGCGAGTTATAGGTTACGTCTAGTTGGCAATCTTAAGCCTCAACTTTGTCTATGGGTCGCGACATGTTTTTTAACCAGACCTTTAACCATTAGCCTCTAACCTAAATCTCAGCCTCAACCAGATGACAACAACACCCTTATCAATACCAAAAATTAGGAATGCAACCGCAACGGGGTTCGCTCTTGTTGCGGTTGGATGTGCCCTTAGCCTGCACTATTTTGTAAATTTAAGTTGGCAACTTTCTACGGTTGATTCAGTTACCAATATTTTGCTCTTAGCTTTTGGAAGTATTGGGCTAAACAATATGCTCGCCTACTATCAGCCAAAAAAGCAATTGATGGTTTATGTGTCAATCCTCTCGATAAGCTTAACTTTAATTGCCATATTCCTAGCCAGGTTTTTGCTCCTCAATTTTTTTGGAAATATAGATTTTTACCTAAATTTTTATAATTTTTCCTTCGGCTTTCGCGGATTGATATTTTTGATTTGCTTTTTTTGGGTTTCCATTTCGAGCGTGCTTTGGTATAGATTAGAAGAACAATCTGAAAGTCAGGCACGGCTTGCAGACGTAAGACACCTCGCTAACGAAGCGGAATTAAACAAATTGAGACATCAATTACAACCTCACTTCTTATTCAATAGTTTAAATTCTGTATTTGCTCTAACCATGGTAAGACCAAAAGAGGCAGGTATAATGATTACAAAGCTTGCTTCTTTTTTACGTGGAAATTTAAAAAGAGAAGACCAAATTTGGGTAACCGTAGAAGAAGAAATGGAATACATCGGTTTGTACCTTGACATAGAAAAAGTGCGCTTTAGTCATCGATTAGACATACAAATTCAAGTGGCAGAAGAAAGTTTAACCTACAATTTGCCTGGCACTTTGCTGCAACCCATCATAGAAAATGCCATTAAATTTGGATTGTACAATACCAACAAAGCTGTGGTTATTAAAGTTGATGTTTTTATACAAGATGGTCTGTTAAAAATAAAAGTCCAAAATCCATTTGATCCAGAAATGAGGGCTGCCAAAGGAACTGGTTTTGGATTAAAAGCCATAAAGCGAAGACTTTATTTATTGTTTGGGAATGTTGATTTGCTCCAAACAGAAATTGAAGCCAATAATAATTATATTACCACTTTAAAAATTCCTCAACTTAGATGATTAGAACAATACTGATTGATGATGAACCTCTGGCAAGAGATATTGTTAAATTCTATCTTTCAGAACTGCCCGACGTAGAACTTATTGCCGAATGTTGTGATGGTTTTGAAGGCGTAAAGGCAATATCGGCACTAAAACCTGATTTAGTTTTCTTAGATATTCAGATGCCTAAAATTAATGGCTTCGAAATGCTAGAACTTATCGATGAAAAACCCAATGTTATTTTTACCACCGCTTTTGATGAATATGCGATAAAAGCTTTCGAGACTAATGCATTGGATTATCTTTTAAAACCCATTGAAAAAGACCGCTTCAATACAGCCATGCAAAAATTTAGAAATCGGGTTAAGCAGGAACGCCAACCAATCATCTCAGGTAAAAATTTCCAAGATCCTGCTCAAAACAACAGGGTAGTGGTAAAAAAAGATGGCGTAATCTCCATAATCCCGGTAACGGAGATTAATTATTTAGAAGCAGATGACGACTACGTAACCTTAAATACGTTGAACGGCATTTTTCAGAAAAACAAGACGATGGCTTTTTTTGAAGGAAGCTTAAATCCAACTCAATTTATTAGAATTCATCGCTCATACATCATTAATTTGGCTCAGGTTACCAAAATAGAACTGAAAGAAAAAGACAGTTATGTGGTTTTGTTGAAGACAGGTATTTGGCTCCCAATTAGTAAAACAGGTTATATAAAACTAAAAAGTGCCCTTGGTTTGTAGACATTGTAAACCAATAATCAAACAACAACTATAACTTCAACGCCCTCTCCATATCTCTCTTGGAATCTTTCTCCCTCATGCTTTCGCGTTTATCGAATTCTTTTTTTCCTTGGGCAAGAGCAATTTCTATTTTGGCAAAACCACGCTCGTTCATAAAAATTCTTAATGGCACAATGGTATATCCTTTTTCCTCGCCCTTTACCTTAAGTTTTTTTAATTCTTTTTTCTTCAATAATAGTGTGCGATCTCGTTTTATATCGTGGTGAAAAAAAGAACTGTGGCTATATTCTGAAATGTGAAGGTTGCGCACAAATAAATCGCCATCTATAAACATGCAAAAAGCATCTGTCATATTAGCCTTTCCTTCTCTGATAGATTTAATTTCGGTACCTAAAAGCGCAATGCCTGCTATATATTTATCAATTAAATTATAATCGAAATAAGCGCGCTTGTTTTTTATATTGATATCGTTTTTCAAATTAATTGTTCTTTTTAGGCGCTAAATTTTTCACACAGATGTAATCTTCAGCTAAATAAGTCTTCTGCAAATATCTCGAAAAAAGGCGGTAAATTTAATGAAAACCAAGGTTAATGTTTTTTGCAAGGCTTAAACCTCATTGCTTTGTAAAACAAAAGGTAAACTTTTTGTTTGATACTTAAAATTTTTAAGTTTGAAGTTATTACCACCTCAACATGAAACTACGAACTGCTTTTTTCTTCTCTGTTTTTTTTATTTGTACTCAACTCAGAGCGCAACAACCCACGTTTATGCCTCAGTTTAAGTTCTATACTTTAGATGGAAAGACATTTACCAATAACAATTTAAGCCAAACGAAACCAAACTTGTTAATGCTTTTCGATTGCACCTGTGAACACTGCCAACGAGAGGCGATGTTGATGAATGCAAACTATAAGAAACTTGCGAAGGTAAACGTAATTATGGTTACTTTGGATGAGCAACAGTCTATAAATCAATTTTTTAATAAATATGCGCCGGGTTTAAACGTTAAAACTAATGTTACTGTGGTACAGGATAAAGATCAAACTTTTATTCCGACCTTTTTACCTAGCATCTATCCTGCATTATATTTATACGCTGCTAAAGGAAAGCTTTTAAGTTACCAAAAAGGTGATGGCGCTATTAAACAAATATTGCAAACGATTGCTAAATAGCATCAAACCTTTTTCCAAATATAATTGAAGGATTAGTCTTTAATTTTATCATATATTAAAAACAATAAAGGTTATTTTTGATAGAGAAAAGCATTTAATTTGGTTATGTTTGTTTCCCTTCACTAAAATAACCTAACAAAATGGCTTTCGAACCAGATAAGATTGATTTAAAAATTCTTAAAATTTTGCAAGAAAACGGAAGAATAACCAATCTGTTACTTTCACAGGAGATTGGATTATCTCCTGCGCCAACTTTAGAGCGTGTGCGGAAATTGGAGCTAGCAGGTTACATTAAAAGTTATCATGCGCTTGTAGACGAGGAAAAATTGGGTTTGGGAATCAAAACGTTTATCCAAGTCCAGTTAGATTTTCATAAGAACAATACCATTCAGACTTTTTTGGATGAAGTAAACCAAATTAAGGAAATTACAGAATGTCACCACGTAACGGGGCAAGGCGATTTTATGTTGAAAGTTTACGTTAAAGACATTAAAGCCTACGAAAGGCTTATTATGGAAAAGATTAGCAAAATCTCTGTAGTAAAGACCTTCCAAACAATGATGATAATGAGCACCACGAAAAAGGAGCCAATCGTTCCGCTAGAGTATTAGAAAGAAGGTAAAAGTTAAAAGTTAAAACTTTAGGTTGGGCGCTAGGGCATGCAAGCAATCACACACCTAACTTCTAAATATCAAATTAACCTAAATCGTCCAACTTCCAATTTATCTGTTCAAAACCATGCTGGCTTAACCAAGTATTTGTTTTAGAAAATGGTCTTGAGCCGAAGAAACCATTATATGCTGAAAACGGGGAGGGATGAGCAGATGAAATGATGAGGTGTTTTGCCTGATTTATCAAAACCGCTTTTTGTTTCGCATAATTTCCCCAAAGCAAAAAGACTAAATGCTCTTTTTTATCAGATAGCGTTTTGATGATGTTGTCGGTAAAGATTTCCCAGCCCCGTTTTTGATGTGAGCCTGGTTCTGACTTCCTTACCGTCAGCGTTGCATTTAACAGCAAAACGCCCTGTTCAGTCCATTGCTGCAAGTGCCCGTGCGGTGGGGAGACAAAATTCGGAATATCAGTTTCTAACTCCTTATAGATGTTTTTTAACGATGGCGGCACGTCAACTCCTTTTGTAACGGAAAACGCCAGTCCATGTGCTTGGCCGACGCCATGATACGGATCCTGACCCAAAATTACAACTTTTACTTTTTTGAAAGGCGTCAAATCTAAAGCGCTAAAGATTTCCCCATTCCTCGGAAAAACGGTTTTGCCTGAATTCTTTTCTGCCAATAAAAAAGCCTTTAATTGGAGCATATAGTCCTTGTCAAACTCATCTTTTAATTCCTCAAGCCAACCTGGTTCTAAAGACGCAGCCATAGAAAACGAGTTTTAAAGTTATTTCTTCTTTTTTAAGATTTCTAATAAATCCACCTCTAAGCTCGTAAGGGGGTGTTCAATAATTCTTCCAAGCTCTTTACTTTCGTCGTCATAAACAATAAAAGTTGGTACAAATTTTAATATTCAAAGAATCCAACAATCCGTTTTCTGCTTTGTTTTGGCCATCTACCGCGAAAATTTCTATATTTTTCTCTTTGTAAGATGTAGCATCCAAAAGTTTGAAGAACTGCGGAACGTAAACTTTGCTATCGCCACACCAAGTGCCTAAAATTATTTTGATGTGGGTCTTTTCTAAAAGCATTTTCATTTCGTTTTGCATAGTCGAATCGGGTATGTAGGATGCGTATAACGGATCAAACATTTCCTTAAATTCTGGGAAGCTAGTAATACCCGCCCTTGTGCATGTATTTATCAGAATTTCTTTTTTATGTGTTTTATCAAGTATTTTTTTGTTGAGTTGTTGGGCAGACACTGTCATGGCACTTAGAGTTATTATAATGCTAAAAACGAATTTCATAATTTGATAATTTTGGTGAAATTAATTTTTTAAACTGTTATTTCTGTTATATAAACACCATCTTTGTAAGATTATACACTTAAATAGGATTGATTTATGCCTAATATAATACGATTAATTGCAGGATTTTTGCTGCTCGGTGGCGCAATTGCCCTGTTTGTTTTTGGATTTTGGCCGTGGGGAATTTTGGCCGTGATTTTAAGCTTAATTGTTTTGGTGACGTTTTTCTTCAATGAAAATATGCTTATTGCGCAGTGGTTTTTAAGAAAAGATAATATGCCCAAAGCAGAAAAATTTCTTAAGCGTATTACGAATTATGAATCACAACTGATTAAGGTGCAACATGGCTATTATAATTTGCTTATTGGATTAATTGAAAGCAGAAGAGCGCCGATGCAGAGTGAAAAGTATTTTAAAAAATCACTTGTTTTAGGTTTGCACATGGACCATAACATCGCACTTGCGAAGCTAAGTTTAGCAGGAATTGCTATGGCGAAGCGAAACAAACGCGAGGCAACCATGTATATTGCAGAGGCAAAAAAAGCAGATAAAAACAAATTGCTTGCCGACCAAATTAAACAAATGAAAGATCAACTTGGGCAGATGGACAAGCAACAGCAAGTAAGATACAGATAGCAGTTTATTTTAATATGAAAAAATTTAAACTCAAAATTTTAAAGTTTTGGGTTTTTGTTTGGACTTTGATGTCTGTCTTTTTGCTTTGCTTTCTGAGGCGAATTTGGAGATATTGGGCTTTAGCTTGGGGTCGCGCTAACGACTGAAATGGCATCCTTTTTTTCTGCCATTTCAGCAGAAAAAAAGATATAATAGAAGGCGTGTTAAAGCGCCATTATTAACTTTTCAACTCTCAGATTTTTAGGGGATGTTTTGAATTGTCGATTGCAAGCCTTAACGGTTTAAACCGAATATCAACGGTAACTTACTAAATTAATTTAGTCATTAGAGAATCCGCGTTACCTTTAAGAACCGACTTTTATAGTAATCGTTTAGCTCGGTAATGGTAACGCCGTGTGCTTTCCCCGAGGTAGAATGGATAAACATTATGGTATCTCCATCAACAGAGTAGACAATGCCTACGTGGCCAATTTTACGAATTTTAGGGTTTGTACCTGTAAACACTAAAACATCGCCTACTTTGGCATCACTCAAAGATGTTTCGCTGCCGGTACTTGCGAACTCCGAAGAGGAGCGAGGAACGTTAAAACCGAAATTCTTGAACACATAACTTACAAAACCCGAACAGTCAAAGCCCACGTTAGGGTTGCTAGTTGCGTATCTATAAGGTATTCCGATTAACTTTTTGGCAAAATCTACCAAAGTGCTAGAGCTTACCTCCGCTTCATCTTCAATCTTTGGAACTAAGTTTTTCTCACCAACTACTAATACAAGTCTTTTAATTATTTGCTGATACTCAAGGGGCAACTGCATTTGTGCGTGCAAAGTGCCAACCGACATCAAGAAGAAACTTACTAAAATGAACGACTTCCTCATAAACTGTAGACAAAGGTATCAAAAAAACTAACACCTCATTTTTTCTATAAATGATAACTTTTGTAGATTTCTAAATCGTAGAAAACATACTTTGCGCCCGCTCGCCAATTAAGGGAATAGGTTTTTTTTCTCCTTGTATAGCTCCAACAAAACCGATAATCCATAAAATAAAGAGTGCCAGCTGGACAATCCGTACCATGGCGATGGAAAGTGAGACAGATACCGAGAAGAATAGCAAGCCAAAAAGAATTCCCGCGCCCCAACCAACAACCATGCTAACAATATGGAAAAGCAAAGTTTGGCGTAATTGATAGCTGCCAAATGATGTTTCCTTATCTTTATGAAGCGCGAAGTAAGCAACTAACCATCCGACGATAGTTAAGTAACTGACAATCGCGGCTGTTTTTCCATCGCCGATCTCCGTTGGCCTTTGGAAAGGGTTAGGGTTAAAATTCGGATTTGGATTTTCCATTGGTTTAATTAAAGGTTCGGTTTACTAAGTTAGAAAATTTTGATCCTAAAAAAACAAATGTTTAACATTTACGGAGTTGTTGTTGCAACAGGCAGAATTTTTCCGTTGAAAAATTTTTGCCCGGTTTTGGCAAAATCCGCCACATATTTGCCCATCTCAAAAGCCATCACTGGACTTTCATAGCCTGGGAAAGCGGTTTCAAGCATTTCTGTTTGCGCCGATCCGAGCGCTAAGCAGTTTACTTTTATTCCTTTTGGTGCCAACTCAAACGCTAAGCACTCTGTAAGTGCGTGCAGAGCCGCTTTGCTTGCCGAATATGCAGAAAGACCCGGAAATTTAATGCTACCCTGAAAGCCGCCCATACTGCCAATGTTTACAATATGTCCACCTTGTATTATCAGCGGGATAACCTGCTGCATCATTCTAAAATGTCCAACAATATTGCTTTGCAGCATCTCTCCTAAATCTTCTTCTGTAGTCTCGAGAAAAGACTTGTTTATTAAAGCGCCTGCATTATTTATCAGAATATCTATATGGCCAAGGCGCTCTTTCAAAAACGGAAGTAGAGCTGCATAGTCATCGTTTACAATATCAAATTCTACAGGCAAAAGGGTGCAATCTGGGTTAATATTTTTTGCAATTTTATGCAAGTTTTGCAATTTGTCTGCGGATCTAGCGACGGCGACAATTTTATTCTCATTGTGCAGACTAAACTCTAAAGCGGTTTCGAACCCAATTCCGCTACTTGCTCCCGTAATAATTATATTCATTAATACATATTTAATTGATTAATAATAAGCAAATCCGCCTGTCGCAAACTCGCTTCGGACTTAAAACTGCTGACCGATTTAAAACCTGTCCTGTACCTTTTTTATTTTTTTAACACTGAAAGTGATGTAATGTTGGTACAGATAGCTAAAGCCGGCAATTAGCACTGTAACGATTACTTTTGAAACCGTTGGATATATGTGAAGTATTTCTATAAAAAATTTAATTAACACGATGGTAAGAAGAGCATTGATTAGGTTCAAATTTAAAAACCGTATTAATTGCGTGCGTCCTCGCACTTCGCTATGTGTAAATATTACATACCTATTCATTATAAAGCTGTATGGGATGGCAATCGCGAAATCCACTATTAAAGCCGCCGTATTCCTTTTTATTATCATGCCTAGAAATGTGGTTTCAGGAGATAAAAATATATATTTAAAGGCAATGGTATAGGCAATAATGCCTACGGCAGCAGCGCTTCCGCCCGAGCATAAGTATCTAAAATTATGTAATGAAATGAATTTTTTAAACGGAGGATAAAAAAAATCTATGAAGGTTAAGATGGCGTTACGTAATAAGGAACTATGTTTTGGTTTTTGCAAAATCTACGTGCGTTGCTATGTAAAAAATGGTATTAATTTAATAGTCGACAAAGATAAATTTTTAAACGGAAAATTTAGGCTTCATCGTTGAAACGCCTGACCACGTGCCAAAAGTAGCAAAGCACTGCTAATAATTACCAGGCGATTACACATAAAATTGGCTTTGTATCTATATTCGTAAAAATTAAAAATCGAAACTATGTTAAGCACCATCTTATTAATCTTGAACCTACTTATTGCGCCTCCTAGCAACGTCTATCAATTTAGCTTTAAAACTATTGATGGCAAAACCGTAAAGCTTTCCAAATTTAAAGGAAAAAAAATATTAATTGTTAATACGGCAAGTAAGTGCGGATTTACGCCACAGTACGAGGATTTAGAAAAACTACATAAAATGTACGGGGATAAGGTAGTGGTTCTGGGATTCCCCGAAGGTAATTTTGGCGGTCAAGAATTTAGCACCAATGCAGAAATAAAAGAATTTTGCACTGGTAAATACAGTGTAACTTTTCCGTTGGCTGAAAAAAGCAGTGTGCTTGGCGACGATATTACTCCGTTGTTCAAGTATTTAACTTCCCAAAAAAATACCGAGGTAACGGGAGACATTAAATGGAACTTCGAAAAGTTTTTAATTAACGAAAAGGGAGAGTTGGTGCACAGATATCGGTCAGCTACAAAGCCTTTAGACGAAGCTATAACGAAAAATTTATAAAGTTTTTAAAAGCTTTATAAAGGGTTTATAAAAGGTTTAGTTCGCCGGTTTACTCGGCAAACTGAACCTTTTTTTATGTTTCTACATTTCTGCGAGGCTTTTTTTGCTTCGATAAATTATAGATATTCGTCGTCGTCCAAAATCATTCTCAAAAAAAAGGCTGCCTTAAAAAAGGCAGCCTCCAGAAATAGTCTAATTTAAATCGTCCCAATGATTTAATTCTAACAAATCAAATGTAGATAGAAAAAATATAAACTGCAATATTTTGTATGATTTTTTTTACAAAAATTAAAATAATTGTAGTTGTTCTGTCTTTTGCGGTTTTTGATAGTTGCTCTCGCCAGTCTCTCCGATAAAGTAAACCATTGTTTCTGTTGTTCTAGGAGCCACTTCTACCATTACTGCGTCAGTCACCTTGCCAAAAAGGGCTTTGACCAAACTTGGATCATTATTTTGTTGTGATAGATGGCATAGCAACAAATGGGTAAGAAATTCTGGTCGGTGTTCGCTGTATAGTTCTAAAGCCTCATAATTGCTTAAATGCCCTCTACCGCCCATAATTCGTTGTTTAAGGAAATACGGGTAATTTCCATTTTTAAGCATGTCGATATCATAATTCGCTTCTAAAAAAACGGCATGGCACTGTTTAAAATGTGTAATCAAATTATTGCAAACCGCACCGAAGTCTGTAAATACACCGATTTTTACCCGTTTGTGTTCTACCACGAAACTGTATGGATCTGCGGCATCATGAATTTTAGAAAAAGCCGAAACTGTTAAACCTCCAACACAAAAACTGCTTTGATCGTCTATAAAGTAAACAGCAACATCAGTAAGCGAAAGACTGCTGTTCTGCAAAGTCTTCTTACTAAGGTAAACTGGCAATTTGTATTTTTTTACAAAAACTTCTAAGCCTTTAATATGGTCTGAGTGTTCGTGGGAAATAAATATTGCTTTTAATATCTCTGTGTTAAGTCCTTGCCTAGCCATCCGCTTTTCAATTTCCTTACAATTTAAACCAACATCCACCAGAATTGCTTCTTTAGCGTTGCCTACGTAATAACAATTGCCGTTACTGCCAGAATTTAAAGAGGAAAAATATAAACCCATAAGAATGGTTCGAAGTTAAGGTTTTGCAAGAGAAGTAGGATGGCTTTCCCAGGGTTTTTTCGTAACAAAAGCAGACATTTTAGTAAAATATAAAAACACTTTAGCCAACCCCCAAGATATACATTAAGCAAACTTTTTGTTCTAGTCAAAAGATTTTTAGATGCTCTTGCCCTGATTGATACGCTGTAAACTCGGCCATTTGCTTAGTTTTTTTAAATTTAAAACATTATAGAAGATTTCCTCTTTAAATAGTTAGTCCAGTTAACATAAAAATTTTTATCCCATGGAAAATCATAAGGAACGTGGAGAACCAAAGAAGAAAATTTTGAAACCAAGTGTTATACACGACGACTTGCCAAACCCAGACACCACAGAATATTTAGCGCCGGAAGCTGATTATAAACGTACGCTGCCGGAAAATCCTGAGCGGAACTATCATCATGGGATAAACCACATTATACAAGATAGCAGCGAAATTACGCGAGCAGATGACGACGTTTGGAATGGCGAAGACGCTTAACGAATTTTCAAAATATATTTTCTCTTATTGGACAGAACTTCTATCTTTGCAACTCATTAAAAAATGAGCCTCGGTAGCTCAGCTGGATAGAGCGTCGGTTTTCTAAACCGAGGGTCAGGGGTTCGAGTCCCTTCCGGGGTACAATGGCGCTGTAAGCGCAAAATCCTCCTTAGGTGATATGGCCTTGATTAACTTCAAGGCTAAACTATTTTTCAGTTTTCCACTTCCCAGAAAAGTTCAAATCAAACAATATGTAAGCAACATTTTTGCGTAATAAAATGAAAAGGATTTTAACACTTATATTTTTGACAGTTGCAATTGTTGCAAATGCACAGCCGGCAGATAGTTTGCAGGTGCAATTGGCTCGTAAATGGGCAAACAGTAAAGTTTACGCCTTAAAGCTTGCGGCATTAATGCCAGAAGAGGATTACGATTTTAAAGCGTCTGCCGAAGAAATGAGTTTTAAAAAACAGTTGCTCCACATAGCTGATAATATGAACTGGCTTTCATCTTCCTACCTTTTCTGCGATGCCCCTGCTAAGCTAGATCCAAACCAAAAATTATCAAAGGAGCAGGTTCTAAAAATATTGGCAGATGCATACGACCGTGGACTTAAGGCGCACACTAATGTTGCGACCAATCAACTAGATGATAAAATAAAATTTTTTGCAGGCCCCATGACGCATCGGCAAATACTGATTTTGATGCACGACCATCAAACACATCACCTCGGACAGCTTATTGTTTATCTGAGGTTAAAAGGAATTAAACCACCAAGTTATGTTGGATGGTAGCCTTCTACTAAAGGCTTTCTTTTAGATTTTGAAGTGATTTTTTTGACGTGATGAGACCATGTAAAATTAGCACCATTATTTTATATTAAGTCAGGCCAAAATTTTCTCTGGATCCTCATTTCTTTTGTCTACTAAAAAATATGCGACCATTAAATTTGGTACCCAACACAACCAGGCTACAATGCGATAAGCAGTTATAAAATCTCCCAATGATACAACTAATAGTGGAAGCCAAATTCTTAGCGTAACAGCCGCAAAACATGCTGCATAACTATAAATCATATATTTTTGGTGCAGGCGCACATTACCTTTTTTTATGGAATTGTAAGCTAGGCCAGTAGTAGCTAACCAAATAATGCCAAGAGATGCAAATCCAAGTGTGCTGATAATTCCACCTGTTGCAAATAGTGCTATATAGAGCCCGCAAGTGCCACTTATCAAAACAGAAATCATGTATATCTTTCCGACGGTTCTATGTAAGTTGAGGTTTTTATTTCTCCATCTTTTATCAAACTGAATCCATCCAATTAGCAGCGCAAGTCCTGCCGGAACGATATGCCCGTAAAAGCCAATATTCCAAAAAATTGAATTTAAAACGGCAGGAGTTTTTGAAGCTAGCAAGCCAAATCTTCTGTCGATTAAGAAATATATTATTGGATATAAACCAACCAGGGTAGATAAAAATCCAAAAATAATCCACGATGTTTTTTTCATATCTTGCTTTGCAATCATTACGCCCTTTCTGAACTATTTTTTCTCAATCAAAGAAAGAATATTCCCTGCGGGGTCTTTAAACCATGCAATAAGCGGGCCTTCATTGTGAGATATGCCTCTTTCATCGGTATTCAGTTCTTTGTATTGTTCAAACACAATTCCATTTTCGGCAAGCTGATCAACCGCCGAGTGAATGTTTTTTACGGGAAAGTTTAGGATGGTAAACGTAGCTGGAACGTGATTTGGTTTGGGATAAATCAACACGGTAGTTCCACCTTCCAGATGTAATTCGATCAAGCCCATCGGATTGTCTCTTACATCTAGTCCTAGAGTGTTTTTATAAAACATTCTCGCTTTTTTGATGTCGTCGACGGAAAATCCACTGAATGCTTCTGAGTTTCTTAGCATAACTTTAAGTTAGGGTATACGGTGTAAGGTAAAAAGAATTGTTTACGATTTTGAGTTATTAATTTTCAACATATGGTTTTATACATGAAAATCGACTTTTATCTTTGCGCCAATGTTGGCTCTATTCTAATCCTCCGCCTCTCCCGCTGTTTTCTTCTATCTGTTCGCCTTAGTCTTTCAGCTTTCTGCTTTAGTTTTCCGGGTTTCTCCTTCATTTGCCTATTTTTGCAGCAAACACATCCCGCATGACAAATGATGATACCATTATTGCATTATCTACACCACAAGGATCTGGCGCCATTGGCGTAATAAGATTATCAGGGCCTGATGCGGTAGCAATTACAAATAGTGTATTCGCAGGAAAAAACCTAGAAAATCAAGAGTCTCATACCATGCATTTTGGTTTGATTAAAGATGGTGAACAAATTTTAGATGAGGTAGTTGTAGGTTTGTTTATCGCGCCAAAATCTTATACCAAAGAGAATGTTGTGGAGATTTCTTGCCATGGATCTAATTACATCATTCAACAAGTAATAAGCCTGCTAATAAGCAAAGGCGCAAGGGCAGCGCAACCTGGCGAATTTACGTTGCGAGCGTTCTTAAATGGAGGATTAGATCTCAGTCAGGCAGAGGCTGTCGCCGATTTAATAGCTTCCAACTCCAAAACATCACATGATGTTGCCATGCAGCAAATGCGGGGAGGTTTTGCACAAGAATTAAAAGCATTGCGCGAACAGTTAATTCATTTTGCCTCGATGATAGAGCTTGAACTTGATTTTGCAGAGGAAGAGGTAGAGTTTGCCAATCGGGATGATTTGCGGAAGCTTGTCTCAAATCTCAAATCTCATGTCTCAAATCTGATATCTTCCTTCAACCTCGGCAATGTGCTTAAAAACGGGGTTCCGGTAGTCATCGCTGGCAAGCCAAACGTAGGTAAATCTACCTTGCTAAATGCACTTTTAAATGAAGAACGCGCCATTGTATCAGACATTGCAGGCACCACGCGAGACACCATCGAAGACGAACTGACCATCGGTGGCGTGGTATTTCGATTTATAGATACTGCAGGCATTAGAGAAACCGCCGACGTTATTGAAACCCTAGGTGTAGAACGTACGCTCGAAAAAATGAAAAATGCTCGACTGATCATCTACATGGCCGACGCATCACAAAATTTAGCTGAATTAGACGAACAAGTTGAAAGGTTAGAAAAACTAGAAATCCCTTATCTTATTCTGATTAATAAAGCAGATCTGCTTTCTCCGCAACAGCGGGAAGAATTTGCAAAACTAAACCCCATTTTTTTGGTGGCAAAAGACAAACTGGGAATTGAGGAACTAAAAGACGTTTTGTTGGAAAAAGTAAAACTTAAAAACCTAAACACCAACGAAACCCTGGTTACCAATATACGGCACGTAGCGGCTTTGCGCAGCACACAAGAAAGTTTAGAAAAAGTGATCGAAAACATAGACAATCCAGTTTCTTCAGACTTTCTTGCTATGGACATCAAACAAGCATTATACTACCTGGGCGAAATTACAGGACAGGTAACTACGGATGACCTTTTGGAAAATATCTTTACTAAGTTTTGCATCGGAAAATAAATCTACTTTCCTTTGATTTCTGATCCTTTCTTTTCTTTGATTATCAATAACTTATAAATATTTTATTTTCTTTTATTTTCGAATATTACTATATTTGTACACCTTTTGTACAAATTATAAGGTGTTTTTCCTTCCGAGGTGTACAAAGGTGTACATAATTGTAAATTTTAATGATGACCATATGAAGATCTCTTTAAAGGAAAAGAAACTTAAAAACAATCAGATCAGTCTTTACATCGAATACTATAAAGGTTCGACTTCTGATGCAAATGGGAAAAGAACACACATAAGGGATATGGAATATTTAAAACTATATCTAATGGAAAACCCTAAAACTGCGTTAGACAAAAGGCAGAATAAGGAAACATTTGCGCTCGCAGAAAATATTCTAGCAGTAAAAAAAAGTGATTTTGTACAGGGCAAATTCAAAATTCAGAGCACTTCAAAAGCCAAAAAACAATTCTTAGAGTATTTTGAAGAAAAAGCTAGAGAAAAGGAAAATTCTGTGAAGAATTATGGGGTTTGGACGTCTGCTCTACACCATCTAAAAATATGTCTCGACTCCAATTTGACCTTTGAAGAAGTCGATCACCACGTTATAAAAAAGATTCGGCGTTATTTTGACGTGACTGCGAGAACTAAAAGCAACTTACCATTATCACCAAATTCAAAACACTCCTATTTCAATAAAATAAAAGCTTGTTTTCGCAGCGCTTTCGATGATGGATTCACTGTCGAGAATTATGCAACTAGAGTGAAGTCGTTTGAGCAATCTGAAAGCCAACGAGAGTATTTAACTCACAAAGAATTACAGATTTTAATTAACACGCCATGTAAATATGAGGTTCTCAAACAGGCGTTTATTTTTTCTTGCCTCTCCGGACTAAGATGGTCAGATGTAAATACCTTAGTTTGGTCTGAGGTTAGAGATGAAGGAGAAAATCTGTTTCGAATAAATTTTAGGCAGCAGAAAACGGACGGAGTAGAATACTTATACATTTCAAAGCAGACCAGAGAACTGTTAGGTGAAAGAAAATCTCCAAAAGAAAAGGTATTTGTAGGTTTAAAGTATAGTGCGGTTTACAATAACGAAATAGTAAGATGGTGTAATAGGGCTGGGGTGTTCAAGCACATTACTTTCCATTCCGCTCGACACACAAATGCCGTGTTGCTTTTAGAAAACGGGGCTGATTTATATACCGTGCAAAAGAGACTAGGGCATAAAGAAATTAAGACTACAGCAATTTACGCTAAAATAGTGGATGAAAAGATGAAGCAATCAGCAAACATAATCCCTGATTTTAATTTCTAAAAATGAAAAAGAACCTACTATTTGCACTGATGATCGTGGTATTTATTTTAGGGTTCGGACTACATTACCTCACACCACTACACCTACAGTTGGGTTTGCAATTAATCTCCGTAGCCTTGTTCGTAATTCTAGCTTTCATCACATTGATGTTTTTAAAAATGTGCTTTTCATGGTATACGTCGTACATGATGAATAATCGAAGCACATTTGTTGTTAAAACAGACAGGCCTAGAGTTTATATATTTTCATTAATATTTCCTACACTGTTTGCGATTTTATATTTCTTTCCAAAAATAGAGGTGAAACCGGCAAATGTGATCTTCCGATCAGCCTTTGATTTTTTAGGAGCCCTAACTGTACCGATACTGTTATCATTTTTTGTGTTATTCTCTTTTCTACTGTGGTTGACATTAAACAAGTCTTTTGAAAAGTTTTGGTTGCCAAAATTTAAAAGTACCATTGATAAATTCAATAGGGAATTTAGTTCAGATTTTTCTATTGAGCAAGCGAAGATGATTTTTGAAGGCCTAGTTGAAAATGAGTTTCTAGAATATATAAGTCTTGGCGAGGAGCATTTGAAGAGAGACAAGTTTATCGAAATATTTGCTCAAGCGATATTGCCTCCAACAACAGTCTTTAATTTGAAGATGGATAATATCCAAACATACCTTCTTTATCAAAAGCTGTCTACTAGATTATCCAATTTTAGCCTAGATATTTTTTTGCAAATTTTTAACAATAAAAACCTCAAAGCAAGTCCGAAAACAATTCTTGAATCGGTTCGAAAAGCTACGAGTGAGCCTAAAAGTTACAAGGCTATAGAAGGGATTTTTTCAGATATAAAATAACGTTGTTCTAGACCAAGAAAAGGTTGAATTCCCAATACTCAACCTTTTATTTTCTTCCGTTGATAGTCCTTTGCTGTACAAAATTAAAAAAAGCAAAGCAATGGAAAACGAAATCATTCTCTTTAAACTCAACCGAATCGAGAAGTTTATCTTCGGATTGAAAGACATCTTAAACGTAGAGGAACTCTCGGAGTACTCTGGTTTTACCAAATCCTACATCTATAAATTGGTACACTATTCCAAAATTCCCTACTCAAAGCCGAATGGGAAAGTTCTTTTTTTTGAACGGAAAAAAATTGATCAATGGCTATTGCAGAATAGTCACAAGTCAGAATCAGAAATAAGTAGAGAAGCGATCAGCTATGCTCATAGAAAAAAATAAAGCGAAAGCACCCCCGTGCATTCGCTTTTAACAATTCATTGAGTACCTGCTCAACAACAGCAAAGGTACCGTTTTAATTTATTTCATCAAATCAATTCAAATGGAAACCAATAAAAATTCGGCACCTGACCATCTCGGATTATTCGAAATCAGAACCGCAAACCAAGTTTTAAAAGATACCTTCTTAACACCGGATCCAATCGAGCTCTATTCCCCACTAATTATTCAGGGTGGGTTAATTATCCTTTTTGCCGATACTGGCATTGGCAAAACTGCACTTTGTGTGCAGATAGGCATTCATATTGCGAAAGCAAATTACGTGGTGCTTTATTTCGACTTGGAACTTTCAGATAAACAATTTGAAAAACGCTATCGAGATGATAACGGAATCCATTTTCATTTTCCGGAAACTTTCTTCAGAGCGGGATATTCAGCCTTGCGTAAAATGCCCGAAAAAGACTATGATCGGTTTTTTATCGACTCGCTAAAAGAAAGCATTACAGATACAAACGCGACGGTGATCATAATTGATAACATGACGAAAGTAGCTGCCGGCGATACTGATTCTGCGAAAAATACAATTCCGATAATGAATAGCTTGACAGAATTGAAATTAGACCAGAAGCTAACATTCATCATATTAGAGCACAATAAGAAAGTTGATAATTGGCGCCCAATAAGTCTTAACGATTTGCAAGGTTCAAAAATAAAATCAAATTTCGCTGATTCGGTTTTTACGATTGGTCGAAGCGCAACAGATAAAAGTATTCGCTACATCAAACAGTTAAAAGTAAGAAGTGCCGAATTGGAATATGATGCTGAAAATGTTTTGATCTGTGAATTATCAAAAGACAATGGATTTTTAGGCTTCAAGGAAATTGACAGGGGAGATGAAGACGATTTACTTAGATCAATCAACAACGAGGATAAACAGGCGAGAATTGAGAGGATATTGGAACTAAAAGCGGCCGGTTTAACTAATGTCGCCATTGCCAAAGAACTTGGCGTATCAGAGGGAGCGATTAGAAAGTGGAGTAAAACCTGATCGTACAAATCGTACCGCTCGTACACACTCAGTATAGTACGAGGCGTACGAAATCAAATAACTTTTAAAAGTATAGAGGCTTATGATTATAGATTATTAAAATAAATGTTGTCAATTAGATAACCGAGAGCTAGATTTTAGATTGTTTGGAATAAATATCGGATTATTGTGGAAGTAAACTTTGCAGACAGGACGGTAGAGATTAGATTTGTCGGCACACATGCCGAATATGACAAAATTGATGCTTTAACATTATAATTGATGATTTAACACAAAATAAATGATGAGCACAGAAACGAAACCGTGGTTTTTGTTTGAGGGTGAGGAAGATTATAATCTGGCGACCGCTCGATATGAAGAAGTAAAGGATGCTCCTAATGGTACCTATAACCACAGGGAAAAAATGCTTTTGATTCATCTTATTTCTGATTATGAAAATAAGGAGTGGGATTTGCCTTCTGTCGACCCCATCGAAACTATCAAAATTAGAATGGAGGAGTTTGGGCTGAAACCTGAAGACTTAGCGAGGGAATATGGCAATAAGGGCAATTTAAGCAAAGTGCTAAACTATCAACGGGCATTAACTCTAACGATGATTAGACAACTAGGTGCCAGATTGCGCATCCCTACCGATATGTTGATTCAAGAATATGCGCTGAAAGTATAAAAATCTGTTCTGATTTTGAAAGCTAACTACTTCATTTTTTAATAATAATCATCAACCGTATCGCCGTCTGTCCATACAAGGTTTTGTGAGATTGTAAATTGTTTTTCTACTCCATCTTTTTCAAAAAAAATTCCAAGATTAACAATACTTAACACGTTATTTTTGATTAGTTAAGTTTGATAAACACAGCTGAAATTCTTTTATACCGCGATTAATATCTTTTCAGACTATCTCAAAGGAATACGAGTTGCGAGTATTCTCAAGCCCTTACTTCTGCCAGGCGAGGTACGAGAGGCAGGTGTAAGGCAAGACACTTTTTGTGTGATGAAAATGACCAAAGGCATTTTTGTCGGACAAAAAGACATTTTGCAAATTAAAAAACGAAAATATAGCTAGGTAGCTAATTCATGTTATAAGCCCTCTTCATGCATTTTTATCAGTCGCTGAAATTCTTAAAGCTTTGGCTGACTAAAGAAAAAAAATCATTTTATTGATTAAACCCAAGCCTTTAATTATCTAAATGGTCAGCTGATGATAGGGTATTATTAAAAATGTTAAATCTCAATTATTAAATGTCATTGTTTCGCATGAAAGCTTCAAAACAAGCTCCAAATACACATAATAATCCATGTTTTGCTGATGCTGACGAAAGAGAAAAAAGACTCGGCTACATCGGTAGCTAAATAGCTTAATATCTTTATACAAGCTATTGTAGTTATATAGCTATATGGAATTTAAGCCATTTAAATTGATTACGCTTTAGGAAATATTTGAAATTTAATAAGGCGCGGGTTTTTTGTATTTTTTCTTTAGATGGCAAACTTCATTGGGTAATTTAAGATTCTAATCAGACTCTATTAGAACATAGTGATAGTGAGAATTGTGTGCTTCCTATATCGAGAAATAAAATTACCTGTTTGCTGTAATTTAGTAGAATCAGGTTAACTCAAATCATCGGTTTGTGTGACAGCTTTTTTGGCATAAATTTGCACAAGATAGCAGATTTAAGATGTAAACATTTTTGTTTACGTTTGCTCATGTTTCAAAAGCTGTCTATATTAAAAGGGCTTCATCCCGGTTTCTTTATTGAGCGCGAGCTAAAAAAAAGAAAGCTATCAAAAAGGCAATTTGCAATTTCTTTGCATGAGTATCCACAGACCATTGGCGCAATAACTAAAGGCAATAGAGCTATGAATACAAGTTTGTCTTTAAGAATTGAAAAAGCTTTAGGATTGGAAGAGGGTTTTTTAATGACACTACAAGCTTTTTACGACATTAAAAAGGAAAAAGAAATCCAAAAAATCGCAACAACTCCAGATTTAAAGCTAATTCGTCCAATATTGTTTTGGGATATCCAAATGGGTAATATTGATTGGGATTTACATAAAGAATTTGTTATCGAACGAATTTTTGAAAGGGGAAACGAAGACGAAAAAGAAGAAATAACAAGATTCTACGGGGAACAGATTGTAAAGGATATTGTCTCAAAACAACCAAACAGTAAGTACCTTAAACATAATTAAGCTTAAATATACCTTAAGAGGTATAAAATTAGATATTTTTATTTTATACCCGATAAGATATAGTTTAAGTTTTTTCACTAAATTTATATCCGTAAAGGTATAGTTATGAATCCATTAATAGCTTTTGTAAAGGGAAAACGCAAAGAGTTGGGCTTGACCCAGGAAGAACTAGCATTAAATGCAGGCGTTGGTTTGCGTTTTGTCCGCGACTTAGAACAAGGTAAGAAGACGCTTCGTTTGGATAAGGTGAATGATGTCTTAGCTCTGTTCGGAAAAGAAGTTGGAGTAGTAGATAAATCTAATGAATAATGGATAGGCAGGCAAATTTTATTTGCCCCAGCTTACGATTTACTGAATGTGAATCTTATCTTCCCGGAAGATCAAGAAGATTTAGCACTAACTCTTGGAGGAAGAAAACGTAAAATAAAGCGAGCTGATTTTGACCAGCTTGCGCTTAGTTCAGGTATTGCGAATAAAGTCGGGGATATTATTTATGCAGACTTCAACAAACAGAAAGATCGAGTGGAAGAAATGATAGCGCTTAGTTTTCTAACGCAAAAAATACAAGATGAAATACGTTGAAATCTTACAGAATGAAATGAAACAACTTGGGCTCTGAGGAATCAGTTCTGTTTACTACAAAAGAACAACAGCTAAAAATGTGGTGCCGTCGAAAGAATTTATAAAGTCACTGATATGATAAATTCTGAACATTGCTTGTCGTTATCGGTCAAAAAGGCGAATAACATATGTTGATTTTTGAAATTTCAATTCTTACGGTTTCCCGTATTAAGATGTGTTTTCTATACGGTACCTACGAAAGTATCTTCTAATAATTTAAAAACCACTCTTCACATGAAAACTAAACACATTTCCTTTATTATGATTCTGATATTATTAGCGACCTGTCTGACTTCTTGCGCCCCGAAGCATTATACAGGTAGCGAATATGGCTTCTTCAGTGGTATCTGGCATGGCTTAATTGTAGTGTTCTCTATCGTCGGTAAAATTTTGGATTTGATATAGGTATCTATGCCGAAAATAATTCTGGCTTTTTCTACTGGTTAGGCTTTCTAATTGGTATCGGCGGTTTAGGAGGAGGCGCATCTAGTGCGAGGTAAAGACAATAAAAAGAGATTTACGAATTACTTCTCGTAAAAAAAGTGGTTTTTCTTCTAACCCGGTTAATACTAATGCAGTCACTAACTTTTTATGTTAGCCTTTTTATCAAATGAGAAAAAAAAGAACACCGTAATTTAGTTGTTGGCAAAGTCCTTTTTAAATAATAAACATCTATGGATAAGGATTAGCTCTATCTTTATCAAATAACCAAATTTTCAATCTGTATATCTACATGTACGCTATCAAAGAATTACTTCAAAAAGTCAATGCAATCCAGAAGAAATATGAACATATTTCAGAATTAACCGGAGAAAAATTCAACGTTTTTAGAATTCTAAAACTCCATGCTGCCGAGAATCGCACTCATTCGGCGTTTTTGGCCGAACTTTTAAATCCAAAAGGATCACATGGTCAAAAAGATGTTTTCCTGAAATTATTTTTGAAACATCTAAAGAGTATTGGTTTAGTAAATGATTTTCTATCTGAAAATGCAAAAGTCCAAACAGAGCAGCACGTTGGGTTTTTAAACCTAGATAAATCTGAAGGCGGACGTTTAGATATCTGCCTAACTGATGAGGGCGCAAGCCAAATTTTTATAGAGAATAAAATCTATGCCGGAGATCAGGAGAATCAGCTGCTTCGCTATCATAATCACAACAAAAATGCTTTGCTTTTATACCTATGTCTTGATGAAAAAGAAGTGTCAGAACATAGTATAAAACACTTAGAGCAAGGAACGCACTTTCATTTAATAACCTACAAGTCTGACATTGTGACTTGGTTAGAGGAATGTAAAAAGGAAGCAGTCTCGCACCCAATGTTGAGAGAAATTATAGCACAGTACATAAACCTTATAAAATACTTAACAGGACAAACTATAAATAAAGAAATAGACAACGAAATAATTGACGCCATAGTTAGACATTCTGAAACGCTTAAAGCCGCCTTTACAATAACTAGCACAGTAGATGCAGCTTGTGAGCGCCTTTTGGAAAAATTTGTTGTTCAAATGGAAGAGTTGGCGAAAGAATTAGATTTAACTTTTGAGAATACAATTGATTGGCATCGCAACTACTCAGGCTTTATTTTCTACAATGACAAGTGGAAATATGCAAATATAACCTTCCAATTTTGGGCGCGAGATAAAAGAATGGTTTACGGTATTGGCAGAGATAAGGAATGTTTTAGCCTTGACGACGAGTTGACCAAAACAGTTTACGAAAAATTGCATATGCTTGGCGGAAAATCTACATCATGGTGGCCGTTTGTTAAAGATGTAGACGAACCAATGGATAATTGGGATCGTGCAGAACCTTGGTTAGCAATTCAAGATGGAAGTATGAAAGTTTTTGTTAAGGAGAAGGTGGTAAAAATTTTAGAATTATTGAATGGGTATAAGTTGTAATGTAAAATTTCCTTTTTCTTTAGCCCACCAACGGTAGTAGATGAACACATTTCTTTCTCCTATCCACTTATTACCCTTAAATTAGAGTCGATAACTTCGCTTTGCGCAAGAATAAAATTATATTTAACCGATCACCCATATATTTCCAAAAAAACCAAATATAATTAATGGCTAAAGAAAATAAATCTATAGAAGAAATCCTTTGGGATTCTGCAAATAAACTTCGCGGAACAGTAGAATCATCAGAATATAAACACGTGGTGTTAGGGCTAATCTTTTTAAAGTTTGCAAGCGATAAGTTTGAAGAACGTAGAAAGGAGCTGATTGAAGAAGGAAAGCAGAAATATTTGGAGATGAAGGAATTCTATAACATGATGAATATCTTCTTCCTGCCAGAAGAATCTCGCTGGAGTACCATTATAGAAAATTCTAAACAAAACGACATTGCCTTAAAGATAGATACAGCCTTACATACCGTAGAAAAGAACAATCCCGCATTAAAAGGCGCATTGCCCGATAATTATTTCTCTCGTTTAAATATGGATGTAAGCAAGCTTTCTGCGTTGCTTGATACCATTAATAATATTGATACCCTACAAGATAAACAGCAAGATATTGTGGGTAGAGTGTATGAATATTTCTTAAGCAAGTTTGCTTTGGCCGAAGGTAAAGGTAAGGGTGAGTTCTACACGCCAAAATCTATTGTAAACCTTATTGCCGAGATGATTGAACCCTACAAAGGTGTAATCTACGATCCTGCTTGTGGTTCTGGTGGCATGTTTGTACAGTCTATTAAATTTATAGAAAACCATCACGGCGATAAAAAGGAAATTTCTATTTACGGACAAGAATATACGGCTACTACTTATAAATTGGCTAAAATGAATTTAGCCATACGTGGTATTGCGGCCAACTTGGGTGATGTACCTGCTGATACTTTTGGGCGCGACCAGCATCCCGATTTAAAAGCGGATTACATTATGGCCAACCCGCCGTTTAATCAAAAAGACTGGCGAGCAAGCAATGAGTTAATAGATGACCCACGTTGGCGAGGGTATGAGGTGCCACCAACTAGTAATGCCAATTACGCTTGGATATTAAACATGGTGAGCAAGCTTTCTGAAAATGGAGTTGCAGGTTTTATTTTGGCCAATGGCGCTTTAAGTGGTGGAGGCGAAGAATATAAAATACGCAGAAAACTGATTGAAAATGATTTGGTCGAAGCGATTATAATACTGCCGCAGAATATGTTCTATACCACCAACATTAGTGTCACACTTTGGATCCTTAATAAGAACAAAAATGAGCGAGTTGTTGAAGTTAATAATGACCTTAAGCATTATCGCAATCGTAAACACGAAATTTTGTTTATGGATTTGCGTGAAAGAGGTATTCCATTTGAAAAGAAATTTATACAGTTCTCTGAAGATAATATTTTAGAAATAACGCAAGCCTATCATAACTGGCAAGGCGATTTAGGTAGCCATCAAAATGTCGCCGAGTTCTGTTACTCGACCAATAAAGAAGAAGTTATAGCAAAAGATTATTCACTGGTACCAAGTAAGTATATCGAATTTGTTAATCGAGATGAAAACATAGATTTTGATGAAAAGATGAAAAGCTTGCAAACAGAGTTTAAAACTTTACTGCAAACCGAAGAACAATCTAAAAAAGATTTATTGAATGTGCTTAAAGAATTAGGCTATGCAATCGAATTATAAACCTATTGGTGAACACATCAGATTGGTGGATGAAAGAAATAAAGGGTTGCATACCTCAAATTTGTTAGGTGTCAGTATTTCAAAGCAATTTATAAAATCTGTTGCCAATGTGATTGGTACTGATATGGAAAACTATAAAATTATACGCAAAAATCAATTTGCTTGTAGCATTATGCAAGTGCGTAGAGATAGGAAAATGCCCGTTGCTTTATATAATAAGGATAAACCAGCTCTTATTTCACAAGCATATCCGGTTTTCGAAATTATAAATACCGAAGTACTCTTGCCTGAATATTTAATGATGTGGTTTGCTCGTTCTGAATTTGACCGTGAAGCCTGCTTTCACGCTGTTGGTGGAGTTAGAGGTAGTTTAGAATGGGAAGATTTTTGCGGCATGAGCTTGCCAATCCCATCTCCAGAAAAACAATTAGAAATTGTAACAGAATACGATGTCATTCAAAACCGAATTAAACTAAATAACCAACTCATTGCCAAATTAGAAGAAACAGCCCAAGCCATTTATAAACAATGGTTTATAGATTTTGAATTTCCTGATGAAAATGGCTTGCCTTATAAAAGTAATGGTGGGGAAATGGTAGAAAGTGAGTTGGGGGAGATACCGAAGGGGTGGAGTTATGGCTCTTTAGATAAGTGCGTCGAAGTAAAGTATGGTAAGGACTACAAGCATTTAAGCAGCGGTGACGTTCCTTTATATGGTTCTGGTGGTGTGATGAATTATGTTAATGCATATTTGTACGCTAAACCATCCGTTCTAATCCCAAGAAAAGGATCTTTGAATAATATCTTGATGATAAATAAGCCATTTTGGTCTGTTGATACAATGTTTTATACAATCCCAAGAATAGACAATATTTTGTACTATCTATTCTATTATTTAAAAACATTGGACTTTAATTCTTTCAATGTAGGTTCTGCAGTTCCTAGTATGACTACCAATTACCTAAACGGGATGATGATAAATATTCCTACCCCTAAACTATTAGAAAAACATAACAATGTTATAGATAGCCTGTTTGCAGTAATGCAGGCTAGGAGAACTGAACTAGAATATCTAACACAATTTAAAAGTTTAATTCTTACAAAGATGGCAAAAGGTGAAATAGAAAAAGAATTTGCATAAATGCTAAAAAAATAACGCTCAATGACAAAAATAATTAATTCAAAATTTTTACCAAATGCTCCTAAAGGAGAAGATTTATTTAAAAATAAATCTCAAGATAAAATTGCTAAAGTAATTGCTGAAAAAGTTATTAATGATCCCGATTTCAAAATAATTGGCATTGATGGCGAATGGGGTTCTGGGAAGAGTAATTTGGTGAAATTAATAGAAAATAAACTTACAAATACACATGTTTTTTTCATCTACGATGTTTGGGGGCATCAAGAGGATGATCAAAGACATTCAATTTTAACGGAGATTACTGATTTTATAACAACTAAGAAAGTTATTAAAGAAAATTCTAATTGGGTTGAAAAATTACAAATTCTTACAAGTAAACAAAAAAATACTACAACAACCAACATACCTCACTTAAGTATTGGATTTATACTTTCTTTATTGTTAATTATTTATGTTCCAACGGTTAATACATTTGCTAAAAATTTAGATTTAAAGTACCAGATTCCTCTTGTACTTTTGCCAATATTACTTCTATTCTCATTGTTTATAAAATTTTACCTTAAATCTTTTAAGCTAGGGAAAACTAATAATCATATTAATTTGACTAAATGGGGGATGTTAAAAAAATATGGTCGAGAAGCAGCACAAGAATTATTTAAAGTTTATCATAGTCAAAAAGAAGCTGAAACTAAAATTGAAGTTATCAGTGAGAAAGAACCAAGTGTGAAAGAATTCCGCTCTTGGATGAAGGATATTGATGATGACTTAAATAAGAATGTTGTTATTGTATTTGATAATTTTGATAGACTTCCGAAGAAGCACATTTTGAGTATCTGGTCCTCAATTCATATTTTCTTTGCAGAAGATCCTTACAAAAATATTAAGGTAATTATTCCATTTGATAGAGAGCATATTCAAAATGCCTTTAAAGAACTAAATAGTGGTTTAGACAATAAATTTGGTGACGATTATGTAAATAAAACTTTCGATATAGTTTTCCGAGTTACGTTGCCAATCATGTCTGATTGGAAACAATTTTTTGAAAATCAATGGAAAAAAGCTTTTACTAATTTCTATGAAAATGAGTTGAGGCTAGTAATTCAAGCCTATGAATTTCTAAATAGAAGAATAACGCCTAGAGAAATCATTTCTTTTATTAATGAGATTTTAGCAATAAAACTTTTAGATGAGAAATTTAAAGAAAGATATATTGCCATTTTCGTATTAAAAAAGGACGAGATTTTAAAAGATCCTTTACTTTCTATTACTAATTTAGAATATTTAAAAGGTTTGAAGTCATTTTATCAAAGTGATTCAGAATATGCTAAGCAATTAACAGCAATTGTTTATCATATTGAAATCGATAATGCATTAGAATTAATTTACACTCAGGAACTAAGAGATTCATTAAATAAAAATGATATTGAACAATTTAATATCATTTGTAATTCGGAATTCATAGACTCAATATTTGATTCAGCAATTTCTGATCTTGAAATTTTAGAAAATCCTATTAAGACGTTATCTCAATTAGAGAATGATTCAAACCTCTCCGAGTTACACATTAGGCAAGCTTGGGATTTATTTTATGACAAGGTTCTTAGTAATAGAAAGAAAATTGAAAAATTAGAAATTGAGGATTGGCAAGTAATACTTTTACGAAATCACTCAGATAATAGATATTTATCCTTTCTATTAGATGGCTATTTAGATGTTTTAGATGACACTAATCCCTTAACATATATTGCTTTAATAGATGACTTGTTTGAAAATGTAGATTTTGATAGAGTGTCAAATTTAATGTCTGAAAAAGAAATTGTTCCAAAGAACTTTATCGAAATGGTAGAGGGGAAGGAAGATGAATATCAGCAATATAAATTAACGACTACTGGATTGAAATTAGACGAATATTTGTCAAAATTACCTATTGAAGATATCCTTAAATTAAGAAACACATATCTATTCAGTGATGAATATCCTTTAACAAAGTACAAAGTTTTTCTTAAGACAAATTTAAATACTTACGTAGATCAAAATAATATTCAATTTGCAAATGATGTTATTCTGAAACTTAAGGAAACATCAAAAAAAGACACCGGATTGAAAGATTTATTGAGTGATGCCAGAATCTATAATTTATTTACAAATAATTCATCATCTGATTTGCCTATCATAAATGAATTAATAGCAATGAGAATTGCCAAGGGCAATAAGTTCGAGGCTTCGTATAACAGCACTTTTCAAACTGTTTTAAATGCTGAAAACAAGAAAAGAGCAGATGAAGTTGTCCTAACGATCTTGAATTATGTGAATTACAGCGATCTATTACTAAGCTCAAAATATTTCAAAACTTCTGAATTGTTTAGACAGATTATCCTAAAAATGTTCGCAAGATTAGATTTGGAAAAGAAAGCCGATATTTTAAAGTTAATAGCGAATTATGAAGAGATAAAAACTAGTTTAGGTTTTGACGATGACAAGTTGCTTGAAGAATTGAATAAATGGGAAGTAGATAAATCCAAATTGGATATCGACAAATTAGATGATAAATTTATCGAAGACTGCTATCAATATGATGAATTGAATATTTCAAAAAGTTTTTCAGAGAAATTTAATGATGATTTTAAAAATTTTTCGGAAAAAGAATACGGGATAATTTTTGGAGATGGAAGTGATGTGCATTTTCGCTATTTTAATAAATTAAATTTTGATTCTTTGACGCAAACCTCTCTTGATGTTTTTGAAAAGCAGATAATAGATAAGTTTAAAGAAGATAAAATTGAGGATCAATGGTGGATCATATTACAAGTTTACGATTCGAATAATGATCATTTAGCGATAGTTAATAGTTTAAAAAATATTAGAGACCTATTTATAAACGGTAATATTGAGTTGCATTTAGAAATAGCAATGCAAATTTTACCATATTTTCTAAAGTATGATTTGTTAAATCCAAATACCGATATTTTTAGAACCATAATTAAAAATGGCTTTATGGTCGATGAAAGGTTCATAGACCTGCTTTTATTAAATGCAGATCATCTAAAGGCTTTATATCAAAATTCTGCACAAGCCGAAAAAGAAAGCTTTCGTAATATTGTTAACGAAAAACGCGCTACAAATGAGAAACTAGAAAGGCTCGCTAAAAGTATTGGAATTAGAAAACCGAAAGATAAGGAAGAGAATTAGTCATGCCCGAAACCAACCGCATAGAATATAAACAACAGCTTACCGATTCGATAGAAAGGGAAGTTATTGCATTTTTAAATTACAAAGAGGGTGGTGTAATTTATGTTGGTATTGACAAAGCTGGTAAGACAGTAGGCATTGCAGATAGCGATGGCGATCAGTTAAAGATAAAAGATCGCTTAAAACATAATATTACTCCTTCATGCTTGGGATTATTTGATGTGGTGAGTGAGCATAAAGATGGCTTAGATATAATTAAATTGATTGTAGCGAGCGGAAGTGAAAAGCCATACTTTCTCAAAAAATACGGCATGACAGAGAAAGGTGCTTTTATTAGAATTGGAACGGCATCAGAACCAATGCCCCAAAAAATGATTGATACGCTGTTCGCCAAGCGGACTAGAAACTCAATCGGTAAAATAAAGTCTAATCAACAAGAGCTAAGCTTTGAGCAGTTAAAAATCTATTACGAGGCAGTAGGCAAAAGATTAAATGCACAATTCGCCGCTAATTTAGAGCTGCTTAATGCTGATGAAGCATACAATTACGTTGCTTATTTAATGTCAGATAAAAATAGCACCTCTATAAAGTTAGCCAAGTATAAAGGCATTAACAGGGTTAATTTAGTAGAAAGCAATGAATACGGTTATGAATCTTTAATTAAAGCCACTAAACAGGTTTTAGATAAGATTGATTTGGAAAATAAAACCGTGACTAAAATAACCGCAAAAGAAAGAGAAGAGACTCGGTATTGGGATGCAATTGCTTTACGCGAGGGCATTATTAATGCCTTCGTACATAACGATTATACAACGGAATTGCCACCTAAATTCGAGCTGTTTGACGATCGGATAGAAATCACTTCTACTGGAGGCTTACCTGATGGGTTAAGTGAAGAAGAATTTTTTGAGGGTTTTTCTGTACCAAGGAATAAAGAAATCATGCGTATTTACAAAGATTTAGATTTGGTAGAACAGCTGGGCTCTGGTATCCCTCGTATTCTAGCATGCTATCCAAAAGACTGTTTCAAATTTTCGGATAATTTTTTGAGAATGACCTTTCCTATTCATGAAAAAGCAACTGCAATTGGAGAAAATACAATTCCTAAAGATGATGTTATTGTTGAAGGTGGTCCAATAGGTGGTCCAATAGGTGGTCCAATAGGTGGTCCAATAGTTGAACTTACGACAAGGCAAAGAGAGATATTGCAATTGCTAAAGGAAAACAACAAACTAAGTAGAAGAGAACTTGCAGCAGACTTAGGTATTAATGTTTCTGCTGCCCAAACTCACATAGATGCATTAAGAACAAAAGCATATATTGAACGTATAGGTGGTACAAGAGGTTATTGGAAAATCATCAAATAATATGAAATTTAACGAATCTCAATTAGAACAAGCTATTATAGCCTTATTGCAAGATGAAAACATGGTTCATCAGTTTGGTAATGTGGTACGCCAAGCTGCTACACCTTTGCTTGAGGAACCATATGTGGTATATGGCAATATTGTTAGCGACCAAGTGTTGCTTGAGGAAGATTTAAAAGGTTATTTACGCAAGCATTACCAAAGCAAAGCCATTACCGAAAATGAGATTGAGTCCATCCTTCGAGATCTAGAACGCTTGCCATCTTCCGATTTGTATGAGAGTAATAAAGCGTTTATAAAGATGGTTTCAGATGGCTTTTTATTGAAACGAGAAGATCGGCTTAAGAAAGACATTTACATTCAGCTGATTGATTATTCGGCAGCAGATCAAAATAGTTATAAAATCGTAAATCAACTGGCTATTAGAGGTTATGAGATGCGCATTCCTGATTTGATCTTGTACATTAATGGTTTGCCTTTGGTGGTGTTTGAGTTTAAATCGGCCATTAAAGAAGATACTACCATACATAATGCTTATGAGCAACTAACCGTTCGCTACAAAAGAGACATCCCAGAACTATTTAAATACAATGCTTTTTGCGTAATTAGCGATGGTGTAAATACCAAATCGGGTTCGTTTTTTGCACCTTTTGAGTTCTTTTACGCTTGGCGCAAGATTGAGGGCATGCGTACCGAGGTAGATGGTATTGATGCAATGTTTACCTTGATACAAGGGATGTTTAACCGAAATAGATTAAGAGACATCATTCGCAATTTCATATTTCTGCCAGATAGTTCAAAGAAAAATGAGAAGATAGTTTGTCGATACCCACAGTATTATGCAACGGTAAAGCTTTTCGAGAATATAAAATTGCACCAACGCCCTGATGGCGATGGAAAAGGTGGAACTTATTTCGGTACTACTGGCTGTGGCAAAAGTTACACCATGCTGTTTTTAAGTAGGATGCTGATGAAGAGTACCTACTTTGGTAGTCCAACAATTATTCTAATTACCGATAGAACAGATTTAGACGATCAACTGTCGGGTCAATTTACCAACGCTAAAGGTTTTATTGGCGATGAAACGGTAGTAAGTGTAGAAAGCAGAAGTGCCCTTAGGGCGCTACTCCAAGGGAGAAATAGCGGCGGCGTTTTTCTAACCACCATCCATAAATTTACCGAAGATACCAAGTTGCTAACGGATAGAAACAATGTGATATGTATCTCAGATGAGGCACACAGAAGTCAGACCAATTTAGATCAGAAGGTAAGTGTTACCGAAAAACGCGTGACCAAAACTTATGGCTTTGCAAAATATTTACATGATTCGTTACCCAACGCTACTTATGTTGGTTTTACGGGTACACCGATAGATGCCACCATTGATGTATTTGGAGATATTGTTGACGCCTACACCATGACCGAATCTGTTCGGGATGAAATTACAGTTCGTATTGTGTATGAAGGTAGGGCGGCTAAAGTATTATTAAATAATCATAAGCTTGAAGAAATAGAAGCTTATTACGCGCAATGTGCAGAAGATGGCAGTAATGAAAATCAGATAGAGGAAAGCAAAAAGACGATGGCAAAAATGGATGTCATTCTCGGAGATCCTCAGGTTATAAAAAACATAGCTCAAGATTTTATAAATCATTATGAAAGTAGAGTTACAGAAGGCGCTACGGTAAAAGGCAAAGCGATGTTTGTTTGTAGCAGTAGAACTATTGCATTCAATCTTTATAAGAATATTTTAGCGTTAAGACCAGATTGGGGCGAAGTAAAAATTGCCGCGGATGGCGTTGAAGTTTCCGAGAAAGATCAAAAGGAAATAAAGCCAATGGAACGCCTAAAAATGGTGATGACGAAGGGGAAGGACGATGAGAAAGAACTATATGATTTATTAGGCACAAAAGACGACCGAAAAGAATTTGATCGTCAGTTTAAAAACGAGAAATCTAATTTTAAGATAGCAATCGTAGTAGATATGTGGTTAACGGGTTTTGATGTGCCGTTTTTAGATACCATGTACATCTATAAACCTATTCAAAGACATAACCTGATCCAGACAATTTCAAGGGTTAACAGAAAGTTTGAAGGGAAAAACAAAGGTTTGGTTGTAGATTACATCGGCATTAAAAAACAATTGAACTTAGCCTTGGCACAGTATGGTAAAGGCGACTCGCAAATTATTGAAGATATTGAGCAATCAATTATTGTGGTTAAAGACCAATTAGATTTGTTGAATAAGTTGTTTCACAAATTCGATTCATCAAAATATTTTTACGGCACACCTGTTCAGCAGCTAAAATGCCTGAATGAATCGGCCGAATTTGTACAGTTAACGCAAGAGTTAGAGAAGCGTTTCATGTACATTGTAAAAAGGTTGAAGTCTGCCTACGATATCTGTTCTGGGAGTGGCGTTTTTAAAGAGGAAGAAAGAGATGTGATTCATTTCTTTTTGGCAGTTAGAGCCATCATTTATAAATTAACCAAAGGTGTTTCACCAGATGCAGCACAAATGAATAATAAAGTCCGCCAGATGCTTCAAGATGCAATAGAAAGTGAGGGTGTCGAGGAAATATTTAAGCTTGGAGAAGACAATGAAACTGAGGTTGATATTTTCTCTGACGATTATATGGCGAAGATTGATAAAATAAAATTGCCAAATACTAAAATAAAATTGCTTCAAAAGTTATTGGCAAAAGCGATTGATGATATTAAGAAAGTAAATAAAATTACGGGGATTGATTTCTCAAAACGTCTGCAGTTTATTGTCGACAAATACAACGAACGTAAAGAAAACGACGTTTTAAGAAGTGAAGTTTTAGAAGATTTCACCGACGAGATTATCGATTTATACTATGCGCTCAAAGCAGAAAAAGATTCTTTCAAAGATTTGGGGATTGATTTCGAGGAAAAAGCTTTTTATGATATTCTAAAAGCCCTTGCAATTAAATATGATTTCTCATATTCCGAAGATAAATTAATCCACTTGGCGCAAGAGGTAAAAGATGTGGTCGATGATAAAGCCAAATACACCGATTGGAGCAAGCGTGAAGATATTAAAGCAGAATTAAAAGTAGATTTGATTATTCTCCTTGCTGAAAATGATTATCCGCCGATAGATCGAGATGAGGTGTATAAAGAGATTTTTGAACAAGCAGAGAATTTTAAGAAGTATAATAATAGGTATTAAGAAAACCATACAAAACAATCTATGCCACGATTAGCCAAACAGGTTACAAAAGAACAAGTTATAACTGCACTTGACCATATAATAAAACAAAATTTAGAGTTAAATGGCTCTACCGTACACAATCTGCTTTATAAGGGAAGGTCATTCCCTCCGAAAGAAGTGGTGCGCTGGGCTGCTCGGTTAGCTAAAATTCCTAATTGGGAAAATATGGGTCTAAGTGGTGGGGAAGATACAAATGCGCCACTCAGAAATATTGGTTTTAAAATCATTCCGAAACGACAAAATTTTTCAAAAACGACAATGGATTTATCCCAATTAGGCCTATTAAAGGAAGCATACCAGCGCTATAAAACAACTGAAAGTTATCTAAATAGACAAAATCAATTCAAGATAGTTCCCGTAAACAAAGAAATAATAAAATCAACGTTGGCCAAGGCTGAAATTTCTAATGATGATTTAACGGGATTAATACAAATGTTTAAATATAGATGTACCGATTCGATTTTTGATAAATATCTTGAACAAAATATCCCTGATGAAAAAGAACGCCAACGGCTTTCTAATCTAGCTTCTAATGCTGATGAGTGGGGATATACTGGCGCTGGATTAAATTCGGTTAATGGTCTATCTAAAGGCATGCTTGCCAAAGTCAAAGACTTTCTTTTGGGAGCGTTTTCTATATCGAATGTTGAGGATGCGATTTCAATCTGTAGCGAATTTGAAATGCAAAATATTCCACAAATAAAATCTGGAATATTTTCCCCTTGGCTATATTATATAAATCCAAATATATTCCCAATATTAAACAATTCACACAATAGCTTTCGTAAAATATTAGCCATACCTCAAATATATTCAGAAGCCATAGCAGATTTTGAAATTCTAAAGCATGAATTTGGAGAACATGATTTAGGAATGGTGGATCTTTTTGCTTATAATATTAATGATTTCCTACAAATAAGTACTAGTGGCATGGAAGATATTCATACCAAACATCCCAAAAACCAAATCCTATATGGCCCTCCAGGAACTGGAAAGACGTATTATACCATTAACAAAGCGTTAACTATAATTGAAGGGAAAACTGAGATTCTACTTGAGAAAGAAAATCGAGAACAACTGTTGCAGCGCTTTAATAAATATAGATAATCTGGGCAGATTGTTTTCACCACTTTTCATCAAAGTATGGCCTACGAAGATTTTATTGAAGGAATTAAACCTGAAATAGAAGAAGATAAAGACGGAGTTAGATCGGTAGTTTATCAGACTCAAGATGGGATATTTAAAAGCTTATGTGTCAAAGCCTCTACAGTTGCCATTCAGGAAGCTGGTGAACTGGAGTTTCATTTCGATGATGCTTGGAACGAACTAATAACTAATGTACAAAGTCATTTAGAAGACGAAACAGACTTTATTCTCGACATTCTAACACCTACGAAAGGTTTAAAGGCCACTGAGATTACCAATAATGGAAATCTTCGATTTACGCCAAAAAATACTCCTGGTTTAGAAACCACCGTTTCTTATGCTCGTGCGAAGGAGCTACAAAAAGTTATTACGGATTTAAGTTTGGTAAAAAACATAGACAAGGAATTTAGAGCAGTTATTGGAGGAATGAATTCCACCGCCTATTGGGCGGTATTGAATTTTATTAATAATTGGTTAAAAAAAGCAAATCAACATAAACTCCCAAAACCCGCAGTTAAAAAAGCAATACCTCATGTATTAATTATTGATGAAATTAATCGAGGAAATGTGTCCGCAATATTTGGTGAATTGATTACTTGTATTGAAGGTAGCAAACGATTGGATGAGGATGAGGCTTTAAAGGTTACCTTGCCATATAGTAAAACATCATTTGGCGTACCGAATAATGTTTATATAGTTGGTACAATGAACACTGCCGATAGGAGTGTGGAAGCATTAGATAGTGCGTTACGCAGGCGTTTTAGCTTTACTCAAATGATGCCACAACCACAACTTTTGGCACCGGAGCAAATGCTGCTTCGCTTGTGGAAAAAACATTGGCTTGTTGATTGGACAAATGCGGACTGGTTGAGCGAAGAGGAAGAACTTTGTGGTCTTTTGGGAGTCAGTACACTTTCTGTGTTGCCAACAGAAGAAAAAGAAGCTCTCGAGAGTATAGAGGAGGATGATCAGCTATTACAAAAGTTTTCTAACCTTACAAATGAGGCATTGAACTTGGATAGAATCCTACGTACTATAAATAAACGCATTTGCCTTCTATTGGACGCCGACCATCAAATTGGCCATAGTTATTTGATCGGTGTTTCCAATAAAACGGAGTTAGCTGATGCTTTTAATAATTGTATAGTTCCGTTGTTACAGGAATACTTTTACCATGATGAAGAAAAAATTGCGATGATCTTGGGTGTAGGGTTTGTTAACTTAGTGGAAGCACAAGAACTGAATAGTGCCTTCGCTAAAATAGATAACGCCAGTTTCAATTTACCTGAACAGCAACAAAGTTTTAATTTAAAAACGGTCAATGAACTAACGATTATTCCCGCTTTGCAAGCTTTGTTAAATGTCGGATAAAAGCCAAAAAATTATTCAGGTTTTTGAATGCGGAACATTAAAACTAGATAATATTTATGATGGTGTTTTGTTTGTGTAAGCTCCCCCGAAAAGAGTACATTTTAAAAGTAGACAAAATGTTTAACTTTAAAATGAATCAATATGAGAAAGAGCACTTTTAGTCCCGATCAGATTTCGAAGATCCTCAAAGAGTTCGAAATGGGCAAATCTGTCGAAGAGATCAGTAGATCGCATGGCGTCAGCCGGCCGACTTTTTACAAATGGCGCCAACGTTACGGCGGTCTGGAATCCAGCGAGCTTAAAAAGCTGAAGAGCCTGGAGGATGAAAATGCAAGGCTCAAGAAGATGTATGCAAACCTTGCCCTAGACCTGGAGGCTGCAAAGTACATCATCGAAAAAAAGCTCTGACACCCTGCCAGAAACGGACGATGGTATCCGAGATAGTGCTTTTGAAGCTCTTCTGCATCAGTAGGGTATGCAGGGTAATCAACATGAGCCGAAGCAGCTACCGTTATAGATCTATACAGGATGACACCTCTGTTTGCCTTATGCTGGAGGATCTGGCGCAGAGCCATCCCCGCGAGGGCTTCTGGAAGGCATATGGCCGTATCCGTAACCGGGGGACTGTTGTAAACCATAAAAAGCTCCATAGAATTTATAAGAATATGGGGCTGGCACTTCGCAGGAAGATAAAAAAACGCCTGCCGGCAAGGAAAAAAGAGACCCTGGCACAGCCAAATACGATGAACGATACCTGGAGCATAGATTTTGTTACCGATGCGCTATCGAACGGGCGCAAGTTCAGATCATTCAACGTGATCGATGACTGCAACAGAGAGATACTGTTCATAGAAACCGACTATTCCCTCAAAAGTAGCCGCGTGATGTGGGTGTTGGGCCATCTGGTACAGCGCCTGGGCAGACCGAGAAGGATACGGATGGATAATGGCCCAGAGTTCATAGCAGGTATCGCAAAGAAATGGAGCGAGATGCATGCCATAGAATTTAAGTACATACAGCCGGGCAAGCCCACCCAGAATGCATATGTGGAAAGGTTCAACAGAACCTACCGGGAAGGTGTGCTGGACAGCTATCTGTTCGACAGCCTGGAAGAGGTGAGAACGATAAATACCGAATGGATGGAGGACTACAACCGGTTCAGGCCACACGATGCGTTGGGCGGGCTATCGCCCATGATGTGGAAATGTGGACAGCAGGCAGCCGCACCAGCCAGCCCTGATCCTGACCACATTCCAACATCTAATTCCAACAACAACAACAAAATTGAAAAATCAATAGAAAAATCTACTTTTGAACTGTACTAAAAATGGGGAGCTTATATTTGGAGCAAAATATTTGAATGCACTTATTAAGCTAAATGATTTAAATGAAGGCCAGTATTTTAATGTAATCCACAAAGGCATCAAGTTTACGAGTTACGTGGGCGTACTGCAAATAGATGATTTGTTAATTGAAGTACTTCCTAAAATTGAGGGTCATACTGCAGAAAAAAATCAATGGCGAGATGCATTGATAGAAATGCTAAAGGTAACCAAGCACCTGAAAGTAAATAGTCTGGGAAATGCGAATGTGGCGAAACAAAATATTCACTTATTGGATATTTACTTCGATTGGTTCTTAACTGAGGTAGAGCAGTTGATACATCAGGGTTTGATTAAGCAATATTATAAACAAACAAAAAATGTTTTTGCTCTAAAAGGAAAGTTAGAATTTGCTGGGCACATTAGGCAAAATATAGTTCATCAGGAACGCTTTTATACTACTCATCAAATTTACGATAAGGATCATTTAGTTCATCAAATTATTGCCGTTGCATTAGTTGTAATAGAAAAACTTTCAAAAGGTACCTATCGCTATGCAAGGTGTAAAAGTTTAGGTTTAGATTTTCCACAAGTTAAATCTATTAATGCAGATGCGAATACGTTCAAACGAATTGCCCATAATAGGAAAAATGAACCATATAAAACCGTGCTCGCTATAGCTCGGTTGATTATATTGAACTATTCCCCAAATGTAAAATCTGGTAATGAAGACATGTTAGCTTTGCTATTTAATATGAATGACCTTTGGGAACAGTACATACTAATTAAATTACAACAACAGGCTGAAGATTGGGAAGTTACAGGACAATCGTTTAAAACTTTTTGGGAAAGCAAAACCATACGCCCAGATATTGTGCTTAGACATAAAGTACAAAAAAACTTGTCGGTAATTATTGATACGAAGTGGAAAAATTATTGTTATTCATCTATCTCTTCTCAAGATTTAAGGCAGATTTACGTTTACAATGATTTTTGGGATGCTAAAACGGGTATGCTGCTGTATCCTGCTGCACAGGAAACCCAAATTGCTGTAATAGGGAAATACGCTCTAAATGACTTTATAGGTAAAATTGGCTTGGTAACCGTTTTAGATATTGATGGAAAGTTAAATGCCAGTGTTGGAAAAGATATAATTGGATTTTTTAAACACTTAATTTAACCCGTGTAAATCCTGAAGACAAGGAAGAACTTGCACTAACTTTAGCTAGCAAAAGAAAAAATTAGGATTGGTGCAATTCCAATATCTCTGCGAAAAGTTGGGTTTAAACGAAAAGCAGATAACGAGCGTATTCAAAAGATTTACTGCTTTCAAACCCGTTGCTTTCGAATGGATTCAAAAGTCTTTTCTGTCTGAAGAATTTAAAGAAAAATTTATTACTTTAGTAGAAGAAAAATATAGGCTCTTTTATTAGTCAGTATATTACCCCGATTTGTACTACTTTTGTACTTAAAAAATTAGATAACTAATTGACCATCAGTACCAACGTACTTCCTGTATCGGGAAATAAATCTACTTTCCTTTGGTTTCGAGAGCTCTATTAATTATTCGGTTCGATATAGTTTTTGATGCGTCCAATTCATGAGCAGTCCCCGATTTTCTCTTGAGCTAGTTTTTTTTGTCAAAATTAATTGGGGTTTTTGCGAACAGCAAACTCAACCAAATAACGCTGAACGTTAACCATTTTAACTGACCTTAAAGGATATATTTTCATAATATTATTTATGTTTTATACCCGATAAGATATAATTAAAGTATGTTTACTATATTTATATCAGAAAAGGTATACTTATGAATACATTAAGAGCTTTTATGAAGGAAAAGCGTAAAGAGTTAGGCTTGACTCAAGAAGATTTAGCACTAAATGCAGGTGTTGGCTTGCGTTTTATTCGTGATCTAGAGCAAGGCAAAAAAACGCTCAGGTTAGATAAAGTGAACGATGTATTGGCTTTGTTTGGAAAACAGGTTGGAGTCATTGATAAATCTGCTGAATAATGGACCGTCAAGCAAAAATATTTTATGAAGATAAATTGGCTGGCTATTTATCAGAGACTGATAATGGCTATACATTTCAATATGATACATTTTATCTACAAACTGATGAAGCTAAACCTATCAGTTTAACAATTCCTCTGGCTAAAGATGCTTTTCATAGTAAAGTTTTATTTCCGTTTCTTGATGGACTAATACCTGAAGGTTGGCTGCTCGATATTGGTGAAAAGTATTGGAAATTAAATCCGCGTGATCGTTTCGAATTGTTAATTAATCTGTGTAGAGATGCGATAGGTGCAGTCTCTGTGCATCCGATGGAGGCGGATCAAAATGTCTAAATGTCTATTTTGTTATCAAGCACTTGAATCAGGAGATTATCATACAAGCTGTTCGAAGAAGTTTTTTGGAACTGCACATCTGCCAAAATTAGAGTTGAGTAAAGAAAAACTTAACCAGTTGGCTCAAATCACCGTGAATAAAAGATTAGCGATAACAGGCGTACAACCAAAACTATCTCTAAGTCTCGTAGGATCAAAAACAGAAAATCGATTAATATTGGTGGGTCTGTGGGGAGACTACATTTTGAAACCCAAATCTACTGAATTTCCTTTTATGCCTGAAGTAGAAGACTTGACCATGCATCTTGCTGATCTATTTAAAATTACAACCGCTAAACACACACTAATACGAACCTCAACAGGTGAATTGGCTTATATTACAAAGCGTTTTGACAGGTTGAAAGGAACTAAAATTCACGTAGAGGATCTATGTCAATTATCCGAATTAATGACAGAGCAGAAATATAAAAGCTCTTATGAACGCGTTGGTAAAATCGTTAAGCAATTTACAACAAACTCAGGTTTGGATGTGATCAAGTATTTTCGATTGGTTTTATTTAGTTTTCTGACTGGAAACAACGATATGCACTTAAAAAACTTTTCCTTAATGCATACTGAAAAAGGTATCTTATTTGCCCCGGCTTACGATTTACTGAATGTGAACCTTATTTTTCCAGAGGATCAGGAAGAGCTAGCTTTAACGTTAGGAGGACGAAAACGTAAAATAATGCGGTCAGATTTTGACCAATTTGCGGTGAGTTTAGGTATTGCGAATAAAGTGAGAGATAACATCTATCAAAACTTTCATAAACAAAAAGATCGAGTTGAAGAAATGATTGCGCTTAGTTTCCTTACGCCTGAATACAAGATCAAATACGTTGACATCTACCAGAATAAAATGAAGCAAATTGGATACTAAGGAAATCAATTCTTTCGACTTAAAGGCGGCAAACAAATTAAAAAACATGTTTTTAATAAGATAATTTCAACAGCCACTGTGATAAGGCATTTGTAAGCCCTAGCTTCGATTTTGGTGACTTTACAAAATTATTTTGATACATTTAACGGTCTAATTTTTTCTCTTGAACCAAAACCCTGAACAAATAGCCCGTGACCATATTGATGCTCAATTGATTGAGTGTGGATGGGTTATTCAGTCAAAAAAAGCAATCAATTTATCAGCAAGTTTGGGCGTTGCAGTCAGGGAATATCTAACTGATGTTGGTCCGGCAGATTATGTACTCTTTGTAGATAAAAAGCCGATTGGTTTAATTGAAGCTAAAAAAGAAGATGAGGGTTATGCGCTTACCGAGGTAGAAGAACAATCTGCAGATTACGCAAATGCAAAGCTTAAATATTTAGATAATGAACCCTTGCGTTTTGTATATGAGAGTACCGGAACGCTTACGCGGTTTACAGATTATCACGATCCAAAACCGCGTTCTCGGGAAGTGTTTAGTTTCCACCGACCAGAAACTTTTTTAGAAGCGGTAAAAGCAGATGCTTCCTTAAGGATGCGTTTGCAAGATATTCCTGAATTGCCAGAAACCGGATTACGTGATTGTCAAATTTTAGCCATCAATAATTTAGAGAAATCATTTAAAGATGCTCGTCCAAAGGCATTAATTCAAATGGCAACGGGTGCAGGTAAAACTTTTACTGCAATTACTTTCATCTACCGTTTACTTAAATATGCCAAAGCTAAGCGGGTATTGTTTCTAGTGGATACTAAAAACTTAGGCGAACAAGCCGAGCAGGAGTTTATGGCTTATCTGCCTAATGATGATAACCGTAAGTTTACCGAACTATACAGCGCTACCCGATTAAAAAGCAGTTTTATCCCTACAGATAATCAGGTTTATATCAGTACCATCCAAAGAATGTACGCCATTTTAAAAGGTACAGAAATGGATGAAAGTGCCGAAGAAGAAAATCCGCACGAGAGTGTTTTTAAAGCAAAAGAACCACTTCCGGTAGTTTATAATGAGAAAGTTCCTTTAGATTTTTTTGATTTTATCGTGATTGACGAATGCCACAGAAGCATTTACAATCTTTGGAAACAGGTGTTGGATTATTTCGATGCTTTTCAAATCGGTTTAACTGCCACACCAGACAACCGCACTTTTGGTTATTTCAATCAGAATCTGGTTTCTGATTACGGTTATGAAAAAGCTGTGATCGACGGGGTTTTGGTTCCCTACAATGTTTTCGGCATAGAAACTAAAATCACAAAGGACGGTGCTAAAATCGCTTTAGGCGAAAAGGTAGATAAACGCGAACGCTTAACCCGTAAAAAGTTTTGGGAAAGTGTAGATGAAGATATTGAATATGCAGGCAAACAACTCGATAAAGACATCGTAAATCCAAGTCAAATCCGCACAATTATCAAAGCGATGAAAGAAAATCTGCCACAGATGTTTCCGGATAGGTTTGATAAAGATGGCGCTTTCGAAGTGCCTAAAACATTAATTTTTGCTAAAACAGATTCTCACGCAGAAGATATCATCAATATCGTACGCGAAGAATTTGCCGAGCAGAATAAGTTCTGTAAAAAGATAACCTATAAAAGTGAGGAAGACCCAAAAACAGTATTGAGTCAATTCCGTAACGATTATTACCCACGCATTGCCGTTACCGTAGATATGATTGCTACAGGTACAGATATTCGCCCTTTGGAGGTGCTCGTGTTTATGCGTGATGTAAAAAGCAAAAGCTATTACGAGCAAATGAAAGGACGTGGTACGCGGACTTGTTCGCTAGAACAGTTGAAGTTAACAGGTACACCAACCGCTAAAATCACTAAAGACCATTTTGTAATTATTGATGCCATTGGTGTAGAAAGTTCTCAGAAAACCGACAGTCGACAATTGGAAAAGAAGCCCGGCGCATCTTTAAAAGATTTATTGCACATGGTTTCTGTGGGCAATACGCAAGAAGAAGTGCTTTCAACTTTAGCAAATCGACTCATTCGTTTGGATAGGCAAATCAATGAGAAAGAAAAAATCGCTTTTGCAGAGCAAGCGCAAGGTTCTACCATTACCCATGTGGTTAAACAATTACTAAACGCTCACGACCCTGATACGCATTTGGAAATTATACATAACGTAAACGAAGAAATGAAAGGGCAATCTCCAATGGCAATTGAAAAGGAGATCAACAAACAAACAGAAAAGCTGATTGCCGATGCGGTAGATGTATTCCATAATCCCGATTTACGGAATTATATTATGGATGTTCGTAAAAAGTACGACCAAATTATTGATGGCATCAACATCGATGAAATTGTAAGTATGGGTTGGGTAAAAGACCAAAATGAATCTGCGCAAACGGTGGTTGATAGTTTTAGTCAATGGATTGCCGACCATAAAGACGAAATTACTGCATTACAATTGTTTTACGGACAAAGCTACCAACGCCGAGAACTGACCTACAAAATGATTAAAGAACTGTACGAAAAACTAAAAACCGATGCGCCAACGTTAGCTCCGCTTTCTGTTTGGAAAAGTTATGAGCAAATAGAAAAAGTGAGCGGCTCGCCAAAAAACGAATTGGTGGCTTTGGTTTCTTTAATTAGACGAGTAATTGGTTTAGATGAAAACCTAACCGCTTATGATAAAACCGTAGATGCCCATTTTAAAGATTGGGTATTTAAGCAACAAGCTGGAACCTTGAAATTTAGCGAAGAGCAAATGCAATGGTTGCGGATGATTAAAGATTATGTAGCGAGTTCTTTCCATGTTGCTAAAGATGATTTTGAACTAGATCCCTTTAACAAAAATGGGGGTTTGGGTAAAATGTGGCAATTATTTGGCGACAGAACAGATGGGATTATCGAAGAATTAAATGAAGTTTTAGCCGCATAAATTAAGAATAATGAAAAATTGGATGCAAGCAAAGCAAAAGTATGTAGAGGATCATTTATCTAAAACTTTAGCCCAGACGAAACGAAGGTTGAAGGCGCTAAAAGCTATGGAACTTTTGATAGAAACAAACAGGCCAGAACTTTTAAAAGACGAGAACTTGTTTGAAAAAATGGACAAACCGTCTTTTTTGATAATGTATGAAACGATTAAAAATTCAGCACTTAGTAGTGCAGAAAAGTCTGTAATTAACGGATTATATAAGTTCGCTAATTAAGAGTTAAATGTATTTAATGAAAATAAAGTTATCCACATTTTTACTGAATTCTTATTTGACTGAGAATTATTTTTTAACGTAAAATATAGCATAAATTACTGACTATCAGTCAATTTTTTATTTGATGGTTATTTGACTGAACACAATTAATGAGTGAATTAAAAGAATTGCCAAAAGGTTGGAAGTGGGTTATCTCAAATGAAATAATGGATGTTAGAGATGGTACTCATGATACACCACAATATGTATTTGAAAATGGAATACCACTTATAACGTCCAAAAATTTAAAAGACAATAAAATATCCTTTGAAAAGATTAATTATGTTTCGATTCAAGACCATCTAGAAATTTCTAAACGCTCAAATGTAGAAGAAGGAGATATTCTTTTTGCTATGATCGGTACGATAGGAAATCCAGCAATTATAAGAGGTGACGCAAATTTTAGTATTAAGAATGTCGGCTTATTTAAAAAGAATGTTGAAGCTATAATGCCTGAATTTTTTTTTAATTTTTTGAGATCTTTTACCTTTGAGAAACAGCTCAACGACAGGAAATTATTGAAGGGAACAACTCAAAAGTTTATACCACTTGGTAGTTTAAGAAAAATAAATATTCCTCTACCACCACTTCCCATCCAACAAGCCATCGTTTCCAAAATTGAAGAACTTTTTTCTGAGTTGGATAAAGGGGTAGAAAACTTAAAAACAGCGCAACAACAATTAAAAGTGTACAGGCAGTCGGTGTTAAAATGGGCTTTTGAAGGTAAGTTAACTAGTCTAAACCATGATTCGCTCGATTTACCCGATGAACAGGATTTACCAATAGCGGCAGAACCTCAAGCAATTTATCAATCCAAAAAGCATCATGGCAATCAAGAAAATCTTACAAATCAAGCTGCGGAAAAAGGTGGATTGCCGGAGGGATGGAAAAGAGTAAATCTTGGGGAAGTTTGTAGTAGCGTTGAATATGGATCAGCTATCAAATCAAAAAAAGAAGGAAAAGTACCTGTTCTCAGAATGGGTAATATTCAAAATGGACGCTTCGATTGGAGTGATTTGGTTTACACAGATGATGAAAAAGAAATCGGTAGGTATCTATTAAAAAAAGATGACGTATTGTTTAACAGAACTAATAGTGCTGAATTAGTTGGAAAGACTGCAATTTATAAAGAAGAGCGCCCTGCAATATTTGCTGGTTATTTAATCAGAATAAATCGAATTGAAAACCTATTAGATGCAAATTATATTACGTATTATTTAAATTCTCTTGGAGCGAAGAAACATGGTAATTCTGTAAGAAGTTTTGGTGTGAATCAATCAAATATTAATGGAACAAAATTAAGGTCTTATCCAATTCCTTTACCACCCATTTTAGAACAAACTCAAATCGTTCAAGAAATAGAATCTCGTCTTTCCGTAGTAGATAAAATGGAGGAAACAATACAGCAAAGTTTATTACAAGCAGAAAGTTTAAGGCAAAGTATATTAAAGAAGGCTTTTGAGGGGGAGTTGGTAAAGTAGATTAAAGCCGAAAGTTAGTTCACATCTTTAAAATATTGTAAACTATAATTAACTTTAGTTTACATTTGTGTAACCACCCTAAAATTAACATGCTATGCAAGTAGGCAATTTGGTCAGACAAGCAGAAGGCTATCAGGCATTTATTCCGAATGAGTTTCCAAATGATGCGTTGTTAAATTTTCCGAGAGATATCTTGCAAAAGGCGGCCACAGCAGAACGTTTAATCGGAAAACTTGATGGCATAACCCAAGGTTTGCCTGATGCAGATTTCTTTTTAAGTATGTACATCATTAAAGATGCTACGAGTTCTGCCCAAATAGAAGGTACACGCGCAACCATGATGGATGCACTGGAAATGCGGATGGGCATTAATGTTAACGATACGGATGCTGATGATATTTTACACTATATTAAAGCATTAAATTATGGGTCGACAAGGCTTGGTGAGTTTCCATTTTCTTTGCGTTTTATTAGAGAGCTTCATCAAGAGTTAATGCAAGGCGCTAGATCGACCCATTTTTCTGATCCGGGTGAGTTTCGCAAATCTCAAAATTGGATTGGTGGAACAACTTTACAAAATGCCGCGTTCGTTCCTCCACCTGTTGGGGCTATGAATGCTGCACTGGGAGATTTAGAAGCCTTTATATATGATGACACTTTAATGCCAGTTCTACAAGCTGGCTTATTGCACGCTCAGTTTGAGACTATACATCCGTTTTTAGATGGGAATGGCAGAACCGGACGACTCTTGATAACACTTTTCCTATTTCAAAGAGCAATTTTAGAACAACCCGTTTTATTTCTTAGCAGTTATTTTAAGAGAAATCAGCAAATGTATTATGATAAATTACAAGCTTACCATCAAAATAAGCCTATAGAATGGATACATTTTTTTTTAGATGGTGTGATAGATATTGCTTTGCAAAGTATAGAAACCTCTAAAAAAATTACCGCATTAAGAGAGGCAGATATGCGTAAAGTACAGGGACTGGGAAAGCGAGAAGCCAATAGCGGCGTTGCTTTTCTAAAAGAGTTGTTTAAAAATCCAATCGTAAGTATTGCAGCTGTGGTAAAAACCATGAAATTTAGCAGAGGTGGAGCAAATAAATTAATTGAACGTTTTATAGGTTTAGAAATTCTTAAACCACTTGATGACAATGTGCAGTATGGTAAAACCTATGTATATCGCACTTATTTAGATATTTTTAACGATTGATAGATTCGAAAAAATCTTATTTAATAACATAGTTGATGGCGCAAATTATTTAAATCGTTATCGGAACCCGTAACATTAAAAACTGAAAGTTAGTGTACATCTTTTCAAATATGTAAACTAAAACACACTTTAGTTCATATTGCAATCAAACATGTAAACTAAAATTCAAAAAAAACTTAAAACAAAAATGGCAAATAACGCATCAAACATCGTAAACAAAGTATGGGCTTTCTGTAATACCCTCCGGGATGATGGCGTAGGTTATGGTGATTATTTAGAACAGCTAACCTATTTGCTCTTTTTAAAAATGGCAGATGAATACACAAAGCCACCTTACAGTCGGAAGATGCCTATTCCAGATGAGTACGCATGGGATACACTAACAAGTAAATCTGGTGCGGAATTGGAAACGCATTATAATATTTTATTACGCGAATTAGGGAAAGATAAAGGTGTATTGGGTCAGATTTTTACCAAGAGCCAAAACAAAATTCAAGATCCTGCTAAACTCTATAAGCTGATTGCGCTAATCAATGCAGAGCAATGGTTATTGATGGGCGTAAAAGACAAGGGCGATATCTACGAAGGTTTACTCGAAAAGAATGCTGAAGATACCAAAAGTGGTGCCGGCCAATATTTTACACCAAGAGCCTTAATAAAAGCAATGGTAGAATGTTTACAACCAGAGGCAAATAAAACCATTGCTGACCCCGCATGTGGTACTGGTGGTTTCTTTTTGGCTGCTTACGATTGGCTAACAGAAAATCGAGATTTAGATAAAGAACAAAAGCAGTTTCTAAAATACAATACCTTTCACGGTAATGAGATAGTTCCCGGAACTCGAAGGCTAGCTTTGATGAATTTGTTTCTGCACAACATTGGCGATATCGACGCAGATTCGGCAATTTCTTCGATGGATGCGCTAATTGCAGATACAGGTGTTAAATATGATTACGTGTTGGCAAACCCACCTTTCGGTAAAAAATCTAGCATGACTTTTACCAATGAAGACGGCGAACAGGAGAAAGAAGATTTGACTTATAACCGTCAAGATTTTTGGGTAACTACCTCCAACAAGCAACTCAACTTTGTGCAACACACTAAATCGATGATGAAAAGTACCGGAATGGCTGCGGTTGTCTTGCCAGATAATGTTTTGTTTGAAGGTGGAGTGGGAGAGACTGTCCGCAAAAAGTTGTTAGAAACGGCAGATTTACATACCATTTTAAGATTACCTACCGGAATTTTCTATGCGAATGGCGTTAAGGCGAATGTTCTTTTCTGGGATGCTAAACCTGCAAGCAAAACCCCGTGGACAAAAGAGATTTGGGTATATGATTATCGTACCAATGTACATCACACTTTAAAAAAGAACCCATTAAAATTAGAAGACCTAAGGGATTTTGTTACGCTTTACCAACCATTAAACAGACATAAACGAATAGAAACTTTTCACGCAGAAACTAATCCCGAGGGAAAGTGGCGAAAGTTTAGCTACGATGAAATTATGGCTAGAGATAAAACATCGTTAGACATCAGCTGGATAAAAGATAAGTCCTTAGCCGACTTGGATAATTTACCTGCACCAGATGAATTAGCAGAAGAAATTGCAGAAAATTTATCAGCGGCGCTTGAGAATTTCAAGACTATTTTAGCTGGGTTGTCTTAGGTTATTAATTATAGATTGCAGTCTACTTGGAGGGCAGATCGCAATGAAGTATAAATCAGGTATTAAAAATGTTTGATTATGTGCCGGCGCCAATTCAAGGTATTTCTAAAAATAGTGAATGTTGACAAAGGCACAAATTAACATAATCCACTAATCCTTTAATTCAAATTTTACCGTTTAGCAGACTTTAAAGATCAATCCTATGGACAAAAAAAAACCTGCCGCAATTGATTTCGCGACTTAAACAATAGCAACAAAGTTTGTCGTAAAAAAAAAGCCTCGACCAATTGGCCGAGGCTTTTTAAATGCTATAAGAAGAACACTAAACTTTTTTAGCTTTACTTTTTTTGTTCTCTTCGCCTTCTAACTGAGATTTAAGCTGCGCTAAAACGTCTAAGTCTCCAAGTGTAGATTTCTCTACAGAGTCTTTTACCTTTTTAACTGCTGTAACAGCAGCCTTCGCTTCTTTTTTCTTAGTTGCGCGTTCTTCATTTAAAGAATCTGCCTTTGCTTCTTCCCAAATACGGGCGTGCGAAGCTACGATTCGCTTAGAGTCTTTGTTAAACTCAATAATCATAAAATCATTCGTTTCATCAGACTTCACAGATGTTCCGTCTTCTTTAACCATGTGTTTAGTAGGCACAAAACCCTCTACACCGTATGGGAGTGCAATAATAGCTCCTTTTTCGGTTACCTTGGTTACCGTTCCTTGGTGGATGGAATTTAAGGTAAATATGGTTTCAAAAGTATCCCAAGGGTTTTCTTCCAATTGTTTATGACCTAAGCTAAGCTTGCGGTTTTCTACATCAAGCTCTAAAACAACCACAGCTAATACTTCACCAACTTTGGTAAACTCGTTAGGATGATTGATTTTTTTGCTCCAAGATAAATCAGAAATATGGATTAAGCCATCAATGCCTTCTTCAATCTCCACAAACACACCAAAATTAGTCATGTTTTTTACAGTAGCGGTATGCTGACTGCCAACAGGATATTTGGCGGCAACTTCTTGCCAAGGATCGGTAGAAAGTTGTTTAACACCTAAGCTCATTTTGCGCTCGTCTCTGTCCAAAGTCAACACTTCAGCTTCAACTTCATCGCCAACTTTTAAGAATTCTTGAGGGTTTCTTAAGTTTTGAGACCAACTCATTTCAGAAACGTGTATCAATCCTTCTACTCCTGGGATAATTTCTAAGAACGCACCGTAATCTGCCACGGTAACAATTTTACCTTTAACCCTAGATCCAACTTGGATGTCTTGAGTTAAATTCTCCCATGGATGTGGGGTTAATTGTTTCAGACCTAAAGCGATACGTTTTTTCTCATCATCAAAATCCAACACAACAACGTTGATTTTCTCATCTAAAGACAAAACCTCTCTTGGATGTTCTATGCGGCCCCAAGAAATATCTGTAATGTGAAGTAAACCATCTACGCCACCTAAATCGATAAATACACCGAAATCGGTAATGTTTTTAACTGTTCCTTCTAATATTTGACCTTTTTCTAATTTAGAAACAATTTCTACTTTTTGGCTTTCTAAATCATCTTCGATAAGAACTTTGTGCGATACGACAACATTTTTAAACTCGTGGTTGATTTTAACAACCTTAAATTCCATTGTTTTACCAACGTAAATATCGTAATCGCGTATAGGCTTAATGTCTATTTGAGAGCCTGGCAAAAATGCCTCGACACCCATAATATCTACAATTAAACCACCCTTTGTACGGCTTTTTACATAACCGCTAATAATTTGATCGTTTTCAAGTGCATCGTTAATCGCTTCCCAGCTTCTTTGGGTTTTAGCTCTTTTACGAGAAAGAACCAACTGTCCGTTTGCATCTTCCGGTGCTTCTACAAATACATCTACCGAATCGCCAGGTTTTAGATCTGGCGTGTCGCGAAACTCTGAGGTTGACACCAAACCATCTGATTTGAAACCAACATTGAGTACCACGTCTTTGCTGTTCAGAGAAACCACAATACCCGAAATAATTTCGCCCTTGGTAATTTGGTTAAAGGTTCCGTTGTACATTTCCTCAAACTTTTTACGGTCTGCATCATTGTAATTGCCGAATACTTTTTCGTCTGCATCCCAATCAAAATCTTCTGTTGGGGTTGCTAAAGAAGACTTTATGTCTTCAATCGACATCGAATCAGCTTCTGATTCAATGGTTTCTCTCGGATTCAAACGCTCGTCTGATCCTTGAAGTTCAGCTGTTTTAGCTGCTAGTTCTTTTTCTGCTACTTGTTTTTTAGCCATTAATTATAAATCTCCTTTGTTTCCCATTCGGGGTTGCAAAGTTAGAAATATCTTTTTTAAAAGAAAACTATTTTTAAATAAATGTTGCTGATTTTTAGGTCGTTAGAAATAATAGTATCAGGTATCAAGTATCGAGTATAAACATTGGGTGCGAAAACAGAGTGAAAAGAAGGAATAGAGTTTGTAAACGAACGTTTGCCTGTATTCGGTAACATTAGCCCCGTTATTCGCTTTAGCCCCGAAAAAAAATCGGGGGCTGCCGCTTCTACCGGGTTTAGAAACAAAGGATTGTGCAAGAAACCCCCTTCCTTACCGTTCGATTTATAACTACAACATACACAATACTGTTAAACAGATTGTTTACGGATCTTAATATTCACAATTTTGGGATTTTAATCTGATAAAAAAAAATTCAAAAGTTCGAAATCAATTCTTCTTATAGGTTCCTGACGTAAAACCTTGTCCGTCTAGCGTGTTTTCATCAACAATTAATAACATAACGGTATTCCGTCCATCGGCAAATTTTACCACGTTATTCTCTACTGTATAAGGTACTGTAAAAATAGAATCTGCATAAATATCTGTTACCATTACAGAGTCTCTGCTCTTAAAATTGAAAGATTTATACTGATCCGCATTTGTTGTACTATAAAGCCCCGCCACCGTTTTTTGTTTAAAGAACTCTAAATAAGTTAAGTAGATAACTACTAAAACCACTATGGCGGTTAGCCAAATTAAAAACTGCCTGCTATTGGCAAATTTATAAATCAGCCCGATTCCAATTGCCGCCGCTACAATTAATATACCTATATATAAGGTTTGGTTATTTTGGGTTTCTACAGCTTTTACCTGCACTTTAACGGGCGGTTTCTTTGGAATATTTATGCGTTGTAAAAATTTACTGCTTACCCAACCTTCTCCATTAGTTACCTTTACCTTAAATACCGAAATTTTAGAACTATCTAACACCCGTACATTTTCTCCAAGTGGTAACTTGCCCAAAATCTTACTGTTTGGCTTTTCAGTTTCTCTAATGTTTATTTTGTCGCCGGTTGCCTTGTACATATCTTGAGCCTTTAATAACCCAGATAGAAATATAAATGCAAGTAAAAGAAAAATGTATTTAAACATAAACAGAATTTTGCGCGTTGAAAACTTTATTGAGCACAGCAAAAGTATAAAACTGTTTGGATAAGGGGAAAATTAAATGGCATATAGATTTTAGTAACTAAATATGAGACGCGAGATATGAGATATTTGTTTTTGTTTGATGCGTCCAGTCTTTGTTCCTTGCTCTTTACTCCTTATTCCTTGCTCCTTATTCCTTGTTCTTTATTTGTTCTTTGTTTCTACATCTAGGCGTGCCGTAAAATAACGCGATCGGTGTTATCGATCTTTGCTACTTTTAGTAAAAAACCTTAGTTTAGCTGAACCAAATAGGAGAAACTCTGTGGACCAAATCGAAAAAATCAAAAACCTCACTTTCCATTCATTTCGTGGGTTTCTTGCATTTATTGCAGCATTCTCTTTAATCTGGCCAAATACAGCCTTCGCTCAAACCGCTTATTTTGTAGATGGATTCCACGGTGGTATTTGGGGCCATTATCCACTGGGTTACACCAGTTATATTACCGATCAAATAAAAAAACACCCAGACTGGAGAGTTAATCTAGAAGTCGAACCAGAAACCTGGGATCGGGTAGAAAAATTAGACAAAAATGCTTACGCAGATTTGCAAGTGCTGCTCGCTGATCAATCTCCAGAGAGAAAAGTAGAGTATGTAAATCCCGCTTACGGACAAAGCTATATGTTCAATATTTCTGGCGAGAGTGTTATAAGCCAGTTTGCTTACGGCATTAAAACTTTAAAAAGACATTTTCCCGCTATATCGTTTACCACTTACTCATCAGAAGAACCTTGTTTTACAAGTGCTTTGCCTCAAATTTTAACTTCGTTTGGTTTTAAATACGCGTCGTTAAAAAACCCAAATACTTGTTGGGGCGGTTACACACGGGCGTTTGGGAAGGGTTTGATAAACTGGATTGGCCCAGACGGAACAAAAATTTTGGCTGTTCCGCGATATGAGTTTGAGGCATTAAAACCCGGTTCTACCTGGGAAACAATTGCCAATGCAAATTCCAAAGATTATATTGATGCCGCTTTTAAAAGCGGGACTGAAGCGCCGGTTGGTATGGCGCTACAAGATGCAGGTTGGAAATTTGGCCCTTGGCTTAAAGGGGATTATTATAAACCGACGCAATATACCACGTGGACAAGCTATTTCGAAAACGCAAATCCAAATCATGCAAAAGCAACAGATTGGAAATTTAGCCAAGAAGATGTGCAAGTTGGTTTGGTTTGGGGTGCGCAGGTTTTGCAACGTATCGCGCAAGCGGTAAGAGTATCCGAAAACAAGATTGTGCAGGCAGAAAAAATTGCTTCATTTCAATCAATAGATAAAAAAATACCCTACCCTTCTGATGTTTTCGAAAAGGCTTGGCAACCTCTTTTATTATCGCAGCACCACGATTGTTGGATTGTGCCGTATAATGGTCAGCCTGGAGATACTTGGGCAGACAAAGTGAACACTTGGACAGCGTTTACCGATAGCAAGAGCGATAGTGTAATATTCAGCGAAAGCAATTTAAAAATTGAAGCACCAGCGCTTAAAGTTTACAACACAACGCTGTACGATAGAAAGGAATGGATAGCTGCCAAACTTCCAAAAGGCTGGGATCTTGCCAAAACGGTCGTTCTAAATCAAAGTGGCGAAGAACTTCCAACACAAACAGATGCAGAAAATAAAACTTTAATTTTTAAGGGAAATGTACCTGCAGCGGGATATGCTTTTTTTAAACTGAAAAAGAAAAATCAAACCGTCTTCGCGGGAGCAAACATAGAAAAACTCGCAGATGGAGATTACAAAATGGAGACAGATTTTTATCGATTAATTTTCGATCCTAAAAAAGGTGGTACGATTACTAGTCTTAAAGCAAAGCATTTAGGTAATAGAGAATTTGTCGATGCAAATTCCAAATTTGCATTCAATTCTCTCCGTGGCAACTTCTTTAAAAAAGGTGGTTTTAAAAATAGTGCAGAAACACCTGCAACCATAGAAATTTTGGAAAATAACTCAGCAAAAATCAGTCTTGCTGTAAAAGGAGAAATCGCGGGCGAGTCTTACACCCAGACCATCACACTAACACAAGGAGAAAAAAGAATAGACTTTAAAGTGAATATAGATTGGAAAGAAAAAGAGGGTATTGGCGCATTTGAGGAAACTAATTATCAATCTACGGCAAGGAGAAAAGCTTTTTACAACGATCAATATAAACTGCTTACCTTATTTCCCCTTAACTTAAATGGGCAAAAGGTTTTTAAAAATGCGCCTTTTGATGTGACGGAAAGCAAATTAAAAAATACTTTTTATAGCACGTGGGACAGCATAAAAAATAACGTAATCTTAAATTGGGTAGATGTAGTTGACCAAAATAAGGAATTTGGTTGTGCTTTATACACAGATCATACCACAAGTTACGCGCATGGCGAAGACTTTCCCCTTGGGCTAACCACTCAGTACATTGGAAAGGGACTTTGGGGCAGAGATTATCGGACGGAAGGTGCAACAGAAATAAACTACGTGCTAATTCCGCATGCCGGCAATTGGAAGGATGCAGAATTATGGAAAGAATCATCTAGGATTGATGAGCCGTTGCGGGCTATTGTTGTTGCAGACAATTTTAAAAATGTAGATAAATCATTTTTGAAGACAGATGCAAAAGGATGGGTTTTATCATCTATTGTGTTGGATGGAAAGGATTTATTAGTTAGGATTTTTAATGCAGAAGGTACAGATGCTCCGGCAAAACTACTGTTTGGCTTCCAACCGACGGCAGTAATAGTAGAACAGTTAAATGGCTTAAAACGTGAAAAATTACCTTTGAGGTCAAGCAAAAATGGTTCGGCAACAAGCATCTCGATACCCCCATTCGGATTTAAGAACATTAGATTAAGCGGAATATCCCAATAGATAGAAACAAGTGTCAGTGGAAATGCGATGCGCGCGGGTAAAAGAGGCAATTAATTGTAGATCATCAAACAAATGAAAACAACCTTTTTTTTTATTTTTTGCGTTTTTCTTTTTACATACTCCAATGCGCAAGAGAATACTTCCATACCGGGAAGTTTAGAGAAGCTAAACCCGATAAATATTTTTCCTACAAGCCCCGGAGCTAATTTTTATTTTGGCGATGCCAATAGCAAAACGCAGCCAAGCATTTTTAAGGCAAAAGGCGACAAAAAGGAGGTTTTTGAGGCAGAGGTTTTTAAGGCATTGCCCACGCATTATAGTGTGCAAGCCATTTGGAAAAACGTCTCGCCTTTAAAGAAAGGCGATGTGCTCTTGGCCCGTTTTGACATGCGTTGTTTATATTCAAAACAAGAAACTGGCGAAGGGGAAGTTAATTTTTATCTTGAAGATTCCAAAACTTACGATAAAAGCGTTAGTCTACCATTAAGCGTAAATTCAACATGGAAGACCTTTAATATTCCGTTTGTGGCATTATTTGATATGCCAACCGGTCAAGCAAGTATCTGTTTTTCTTTTGGCGCTTTGGCTCAAAAAATTGAGTTCAAAAACATAGAAGTTTTAAATTTTGAGCAGAAAATAAAAAAAGAAAACCTTCCTGAAACTAAATTTACTTATAGCGGCAGAGAAAACGATGCGCCGTGGCGCAGGGAAGCACTAAAAAGGATAGATGAATTACGCAAAGCGCAACTAGTTATTGAAGTGGTTGACAGAAACGGCCATCCTATTAAAAACGCAACGGTAACAGCAAAACTTATCAAATCTAAATTTTTGTTTGGAACAGCAGTCTCCGCACCTTTGCTGGCATCAGCATCTCCAACAGCATTAATTTACAGAGAAAAAGTTAAACAGCTTTTTAGTACGGTGGTAATGGAGAATGGATTAAAGTGGCGACCGTGGATAAACACTCAGAGGCAATTAGAGACAAAAAAAGCCGTTGATTGGATTCTACAAAATCATCTAAATTTGCGGGGGCATAATTTGGTTTGGCCTTCCCAGCGTTTTACACCAGAAGTTTACAAAACTTCCACAGGATTTGTAGATGGCTTTCAAGATTCCATTGATAACCATATAATTGATGTTGCAAACTACGCAAAGGGCAAGGTAATAGCTTGGGATGTGATAAATGAAATGCTACATGAAACCGATTATTTTAAAACAATGCCAAGAACAGAGGCAGCACATTGGTTTAAACTTATTAAAAAAATAGATCCTAACGCACAACTTTTTTTAAATGATTATGGGATGTTAAACGACCAAACTAGCCCAACTATGATTGGTCGTTTTATAGCCCTTGTAAAAGAGTTAAAATCTTATGGCGCGCCCGTAGAAGCGCTGGGCGTTCAAGCACATCTTGGCAGGCAGCCGCGAAATCCGACAGATGTAATATCAGATTTAAACCTATTATCAGATACTGGTTTGCCCATACAAATTACCGAGTTTGATATCGATACACCAGATGAACAACTCCAAGCAGACTATACTAGAGATTTTTTAATTGCCTGTTTTAGCCATCCTGCCATTACAGGTTTTACAATGTGGGGCTTTTGGGAAGGTGCACACTGGAAACCAAACGCGGCAATGTTTAGAAAAAATTGGACCGAAAAACCAAATGAAAAAGTATGGAAAGACTTGGTAACTAAACAATGGATAACCAGTTTTTCTAGAAAAAGTGATTCATTAGGGCTTGTAAAAGAGCGTGCATTTTTAGGAGATTACGAGGTTGCGGTAGAATATAAAAAAGTTGCTCCACTTAAAAAGGTGTTCACCCTCACCAAAAAAGGTGACGTATTAACTGTTGTGATCCCGTGAAAGCATCTCACACCAAAATTACATTTCAAAAAATCATAAAATGTATCTAATGTTTAAAACTGTAAGAACAATATTTTCAGCTGTCTCGCTTTTTTCAATTGGATTTATCGGATGTACAGCGCAAAAACCAGAAGTTGCATCCAGTTTATCCAGTTATGTAAATCCGTTTATCGGAGCGAGTACAAGTGTTGGCGACGCGGGGATTTACCATGGACTGGGCAAAACCTTTCCTGGCGCAACCACCCCTTACGGCATGGTACAGGTAAGTCCAAATACCATTACCGGTGGAGATAATGGATCTGGCTATAGCAACGAGCACACAAGCATAGAGGGTTTTGCCTTTACGCAAATGAGTGGCGTGGGCTGGTTTGGCGATTTGGGGAATTTTCTTGTGATGCCAACAACCGGAGCGTTAAAAACGAGTTCAGGATCTTTAGAGAATCCAGATGCGGGTTATCGGTCTAGGTACGATAAAAAATCAGAACAAGCATCTGCCGGATTTTACAGCGTAAATTTAACGGATTATAAAATTAAAGCTGAGGCAACCGCCGCACCTCATAGTGGGATGCTCAGATTTACTTTTCCAAAAAATGAGCAGTCTAGAATACAAATTGATTTGGCAAGACGAGTGGGCGGCACGTCTACAAGCCAATATGTAAAGGTGCTAAATGATCATTCTATAGAAGGTTGGATGAAATGTACACCCGATGGCGGAGGATGGGGCGATGGCGATGGAAATGCCAATTACACCGTTTATTTCCACGCCGAGTTTAGCAAACCTTTTAAAACAAATGGCATTTGGTCGGCGGAAATTCCGGATGATTGGTCGAGAAAAAGAGAAGACGTAACCAGTGCAAAATATCAGCAACGGATTGCAGAAGCAAAAATTTTGCAAGGCGAAAATGAATTAAACGGCAAGCATCTAGGCTTTTATGCAGAATTTCCAACTTCAGATAAAGAACAAGTGGTTTTAAAATCCGGGATTTCATTTGTGAGTTTAAACGGAGCCCGAAAAAACCTGAATGCAGAAATTAAAGGTTTTGATTTTGATGCGATCCATCAATTTGCAATACAACTCTGGGACAAATCTCTCGCTAAAATTAAAATTGAGGGAGGTACAAGCGATGAGAAAAAGATTTTCTATACGGCATTGTATCATACCCAAATAGACCCAAGAATATTTGAAGATGTTGATGGGAATTATATGGGCGGAGACGACATAGCACATCATTCTAAAAATTTTACCAAAAGAACCATTTTTAGCGGTTGGGATGTTTTTAGAAGCCAAATGCCTTTGCAAACAATTATAAACCCTACCCTGGTTACAGATATGGTTAACTCTCTTATTACTTTGTCCGATGAGAAAAAGAAAAATTATTTAGAACGATGGGAGTTTTTAAATTCTTACAGTGGCTGTATGATTGGCAACCCAGCGGTTTCTGTAATTGCCGATGCATACGGAAAAGGAATTAGAGATTTTGATGTAGAAAAGGCGTACCAATTAGCGGTTAATAGTGTAGAAAAATTTGGAAACGGAGATAAAGGTTATACAGATGATGGCCTAGGTATTTCAAAAACACTTGAATATGCATATTTTGATTGGTGCGTTGCGCAGATGGCAAAAGAACTTAATAAACAGGCCAATTTTGAAAAATACAGCAAAAGAGCACTCGCCTACCGCAACATTTTCGATAAAGATAAAGGATGGTTTCGGCCCAAAGATAAATCGGGTAACTGGGAACAATGGCCCGCCAACGGGCGCTTAACCCAAGGATACGGCTGTATAGAGAGCAATCCATACCAGCAGGGGTGGTTTGTGCCGCAAGACGTGGATGGAATGGTAGAATTAATGGGTGGAAAAGAAAAAGTAAAGACAGATTTAGAAAATTTCTTTAACAAAGCGCCCGAAAATATGATGTGGAACGATTATTACAACCACGCCAATGAGCCCGTACACCACGTTCCTTTTTTGTTCAATAGAGTCGGTGCTCCTTGGTTGACTCAAAAATGGACCCGCCAAATTTGCACTCGCGCCTACCACAATACCGTAGAAGGTTTGGTAGGTAACGAAGATGTTGGGCAAATGTCGGCTTGGTATGTTCTGGCGTCAAGTGGCATCCATCCCATCACGCCTGGCAGCACCCGTTTTGAGATTACCAGCCCAATGTTTAAAAAAATTACCCTAAATGCAGATAAAGAACATACTTTTACCATTGCAGCCAAAGATAATTCGGCAGAAAATCTATATATCCAAAAAGCGACCTTGAATGGAAAAGCGTATAATAAATGTTGGATAGATTATAAAGACATTATGCACGGGGGTACATTAGAGCTCCAGATGGGATCAACACCTAACAAAAACTGGGGCTTAGATTAGAAATAAAAAAAATATGAATAAAATTACTTTCAATACTAAACATTTTAAAGCGTTGGCACTCACCTTATGTCTTTTAATTGGTTTAAAAGGCTATTGTGCAAAAGTAGATACGGTAACAACGCATAGTGCAGCAATGAACAGAGACATTAAATCTGTGGTTATAACGCCAGATGGATACAACGATAGCAAGCAAAATTATCCCGTAGTTTACTTACTGCATGGCTATTCTGACAGTTATAAAAGCTGGGTTAGTAAAGTACCCTCTATTATTAATCTAGCTGATCAATACCATGTAATAATCGTTTGCCCAGATGGCGGCTATGCCGGATGGTATCTTGATAGCCCAGAAAAGCCGAAAATGAGATATGAAACTTATATTTCCTCAGAATTGGTAAAATGGACAGATGAGCATTATAGAACGGTGGCTAACAGAAAAGGCCGGGCAATTACAGGGCTAAGCATGGGCGGACATGGTGCGCTGTACTTGGCATTTAAACATCAAAATGTGTATAGTATTGCCGGTAGCATGAGCGGAGCGGTAGATATTTTGCCAATAAGCGACGGCTTCGGGTTGCCAGACTTGTTAGGTTCTCAGGCCGAACATTTAGATAGATGGGAGCAACATAGCGATATCAACTTGGTGCATTTACTTAAGCCAAATTCCTTGGCAATCATCATACAAGACGGTACAGAAGATTTCCTTTACAAAGAGAATGTTAAGTTGCATGAGAAGCTTCTTTATAGAGGCATACCTCATACGTTTACGCTAAGTCCCGGTGGGCATACGTGGGAGTTTTGGGCAAATGCAATAAAATACCAAATGCTGTTTATTAGCGACCAGTTTAAGGCGCAGGAAAAAAAGAAGTAGTAAAAGAAAATTAAAGTAACCTCACAACAACAAACATGAAAAATTTAGGGCAAAAATTTATTATTGGGTTAACACTTGTATCTTTTTCGTTTGGGGGATGTTCGCCTAAACTCGTTAATACAGCAGATAATCGCTGGACTTTGGGGGCTTTTGAGCGACCAACAAACCCACAGCCAATTATTTTACCAAACGCTAAATCTACGTTTGCAGACCCGATGAGTGGTAGGATTGTAAATTGGGAAGCGAATGATACGTTTAACCCAGCAGCAGCGGTAAAAGGAGATAGCATTTATGTGTTGTATAGGGCAGAGGATAAATCCGGGTTGGGTATCGGCGAGCGCACTTCTAGAATTGGATTGGCTGCAAGTGCAGATGGAATGTCTATGAACAGGCGCTCTGCGCCCGTTTTTTTCCCTGCAAATGATAGCCAGCGAGAAAACGAATGGCCAGGCGGTTGTGAAGATCCTAGAGTTGCAAAAACGGCAGATGGAACCTACGTTATGCTTTATACCCAATGGAATAAAAAAGTACCTCGCTTGGCTGTAGCTACTTCCAAAGATTTAATTACCTGGGAAAAACATGGCCCTGCATTTCAAAAGGCATACAATGGGCGTTTTAAAGATCTGGCAAGCAAATCTGCCTCGATAATTACCTCGATAAAAGGCGGCGAACAGGTAATCATTCAATTCAATGGCAAATATGTAATGTATTGGGGCGAGCATTTCATCAACGTGGCGACCTCAACCAATTTGATGGATTGGACACCATCTTTGAACCAAAAGGGAGATTTAGAGGCTGTTGTTACCACAAGAAAAGGTTATTTTGACAGCGACCTAACCGAATGCGGACCACCTGCAGTGCTGACCGACAAAGGCATCGTTTTGCTTTATAACGGCAAAAACGGAAGTGGTGCAAATGGCGATAAAAATTATACTGCGAATACCTACGCCGCCGGGCAGCTACTGTTCGATAAAAACAATCCAAAAAAGGTTTTGGCAAGATTAGATAAACCCTTCTTTGTGCCACAAGAAAGTTTCGAAAAGAGTGGTCAATATCCCGCCGGGACTGTTTTTGTAGAAGGTTTAGTTTATTTTAAACAAAAATGGTTTTTGTATTATGGCTGTGCCGATTCTAGGGTCGGGGTCGCTATCGCAAACTAGAAATAAGTTTTTAAAAGCTTGGCTTCGAATTAACCGCCAAAATACAATTAAAAAAAATTTGCAACCAAATTACCATGATTAAAATTGCTTACAAATTTGCAATAATCTTTTGTTTACTAGCATCGACAATTTGCAGTTTTGCCCAAACTTTACAACTTTCTTTAAATAGCAGCAATCCGCAAATAGAATGGCAAATAGAACCACAAGCAGATTTAAACAATACAGGCAGTGAAATTTCTACACCAGGTTTTAAGATGCCCGATTATGTAAAAGGCATTGTACCTGGTGTGGTGTTTACAGCCTATGTTGATGCGGGTAAAGAGAAAGATCCAAATTTTGCAGACAATATTTGGAAGGTGGACGAGTCGAAATACAATCGTCCATTTTGGTACAGAACAGAATTTGAGCTGCCATCAACCTATAAACCGGGAAAAAAAGTTTGGTTGCACTTCGAAAACACCAATCGCTATGCCGATTTTTATTTCAATGGCACAAAGATTTCTGGCACGCCAAACTCTACCAAAGATGTAAGCGGCCAAATGCTCCGCACAAAATACGATGTAACCAAACTGCTAAGAGATTCTGGGAAAAACGCAATTGCTGTTTTAATTACAGATGCAGACCAAAAGAAAACGCGAAATGCCAAAGAAGGTTTCGGGGTTACGGCAAGCCCTACCTACCTTTCTGCAGCCGGATGGGATTGGATGCCCTACATTCCAGGCAGGTTAGCCGGCATCACCGGCAATACATTTTTAGAGATAAACGGCGATATCACCATGCAAGATCCCTGGATTAGATCGCAGTTAGAATCTAACGATTATGCATACCTCTTTGTATCGTCAGAATTAAAAAACTCATCGAATACAACCAAAGAGGTAACAATTTCTGGCGTTATTCAGCCCGGCGATATTAAGTTTTCCAAAAAGATTTCGCTCGATTCTGGCGCAACTAAAATACTTTACCTCGATAAAAAAGATTTTCCCCAATTTATGATCGAGCATCCAAAACTTTGGTGGCCCAATGGCTATGGAGAGCCAAACTTATATACTTGTAAATTAACTACAACCGTGGATGGCTTAGTATCTGACGGGAAAAAAATCTCTTTTGGGATAAAGAAGTACGAGTATAGGTTCGAAAATAATAATGCTGGTTGGCCCGTGATGACTTTTTACATCAACGGACAAAAAATATTTGTAAAAGGCGGCAGTTGGGGTATGAGCGAATACCTGTTGCGCTGCCAAGGCAAAGAATATGAGAAAAAAATCAAGCTGCACAAAGACATGAACTACAATATGATACGTTTGTGGACTGGCTGCGTAACCGATGATGCATTTTACGATTGTTGCGATAAATATGGCATTATGGTTTGGGATGATTTTTGGCTTTATGTGGCCTATAACGATGTTGCAAATGATGCCGATTTTAAAGCCAACGCCCTAGATAAAGTTAAACGTTTAAGGAACCACCCCAGTATTGCGCTTTGGTGCGGCGCAAATGAAACGCATCCAAAGCCAGAGTTAGACAATTATTTAAGAGGCATTATTGCAAGTGAAGATTTTAACGATAGAATGTACAAAAGCTGCTCCAATCAAGATGGTTTGTCTGGCAGTGGATGGTGGGGAAATCAACCGCCAAAGCATCATTTCGAAAACTCAGGAAGTAACTTGGCATGGAACAAACCGCCATATCCTTATGGCGTAGATAGAGGTTATGGCATGCGTTCTGAAATTGGAACCGCCACTTTCCCAACTTACGAAAGTATTCTAGAATTCATTCCAAAAGACAAGCTATGGCCATTGCCTACCGATGAGGAGTTGAGGAAGCAAGATGATAACGTTTGGAACAAACATTTTTTTGGAAAAGAAGCCTCCAACGCAAATCCGGTAAATTACAAAACTGCTGTAAATTTTCAATACGGAAATTCAGAGAATTTAGAAAGCTTTACAGAGAAAGCACAATTGATAAATTTAGAAGTAATGAAAGGGATGTACGAGGCTTGGAATGATAAAATGTGGAATGACGCCTCGGGAATTTTGATCTGGATGAGCCAATCTGCCTATCCTTCTTTTGTATGGCAAACCTATGATTATTATTACGATGCTACCGGAGCATATTGGGGCGCAAAGCAAGCCTGCGAGCCGCAGCACATTCAGTGGAATTGTGTAACGAATAGTATAAAGGTGATAAACACCACCTCAAATGAATTAAAAGGTGCCAAAGCAACTGCAATAGTTTACGGTCTAGATGGAAAAATTTTGGCTCAGTTTAGCAAAGAAGGAAACGTAAATGTGGGTGCAAGCAACAGGGCAGAGGCATTTAAGCTTGATTTGGGTGATGATAAATTCGGGTTAACTACAAAAAATTTTCCCTTCCAATTTATACGGTTAGAGCTGAAAGACGCCAATGATAAGTTGCTGTCTGAGAATTTTTATTGGAGAAACGGGGTAAATGATCTTGACTATACAGCGTTGAACACTTTGCCAAAAGCTGATATTTCTGTAAAGATGGAAGAGCAGAAATCAGACCAGGGAAAGGGAGACCTCAGTTTACGTTTCATTTTAAAGAACAACTCAAAAACTGTAGCGTTTGCCAATAGGTTAAGGTTGGTAAATAAAACCACAGGAAAAAGAGTTTTACCTGTAATTATGAATGATAATTATGTTACCTTGATGCCAGGCGAGGAGAAAGAAATAACCATGGGAGCTTCTGAAGACCTACTTAAGGGAAATGTAGATTTGCTGTTGAAACCGTACAACCAAAAGGAGCAAAAGGTGTTTCAGGGAGAATTCTAGCCACCTTGGTTTATACGAAGAAATCTTAAACAATAATACAACTCGAAAAGAATGCTTTAGAGTAATAGAATTTAATTAAACTCAACCTAGTTGTCCAATTTTAAAAAACAAAAACAAACAATATAAACCACCAATCATGAAAAAACTTAGCCATCTCCTTTTCTACTTAATACTGCTTCCAACAATGCTATTAGCGCAAACTGGTAGCAAGGTTTTTGATAACCTAACCATTAAAAGCAAAATTTTAAATAGCGACCAAAAGTACGCGGTGTACTTACCTCCGGGTTATGATAATTCTGAACGGAGCTTTCCCGTTCTGTACTTATTTCATGGACATGGCGATGACCAAACTGGATGGATACAATTTGGCGAAATGCAACGCATTATGGACAAGGCAATTTCAGATGGCTCGGCAACCCCAATGGTTATCATCATGCCAAATGGTAATAACGACATTATTGGATATTTTAATACGATTGATGGTAAGTGGCGTTACGAAGATTATTTCTTCGATGAATTTATGCCAGAACTAGAAAAGAAGTACCGCATTAAAAGAGAAAGACGTTTTAGGGCAATTGCAGGACTATCCATGGGTGGCGGAGCATCTTATAACTATACGCTCCATCATCCAGAACTATTTTCGTCCTCTTACGTGATGAGTGGATCTCCAGGTGTTAGAGAAGATGCGAATGCCGATGAGAAAACTAAATCTTACATCCAAAAATACAATGCGCTACAACAAATAGCAGTGTTACCGCAAGATAAAATTTCTTCGGTAAGATGGTTTATAGACTGTGGCGATGATGATTTTCTATCGGTAGATAATTGCAACGTACATATTGCCATGTTGGGGAAAAAAATCCCACATGAATTTAGGGTAAGAGATGGCCATCATTCTTGGACTTATTGGAGGGATTCTTTGCCAATAGCGTTAAAGTTTATTTCTGATGCTTTCCATCAGTACTAGTTGAGTTTTGTATTTTCGTAAATCGTCACTTTGAGTTTGCGAAACTTCTCACAACTAGATTTCATTATCTCCTGTTGGTGAAAGATGTTTCCTGCGTCAACATAATGACCATAGTGATTATTTAAGTTCGAAAAGAAATCTGAAATCGTAATTCTAAAATCTAAAGGCTTTATTGCTGTTGTTGCATCTCAACAAACTTACGGTATGAGTTTGAAGGTTCCTGTTGTGTAATTACTTCAATTGGAAGTGAATCTGGAGAGGACTCCTCATTTTCATATTCGACAGTTACCTTTACTTCCAACTTATGCAATGAGCTGCCTTTGTAGGTTCCTTTCACAGGACTGCAATCTACAAAATTACGGCCAACAGCTAATCTAACATGCGTATCATTTACTAAACAATTGTTGGTTGGGTCTAAACCCAACCAGCCATAATCTGGCAAGTAGGCTTCTACCCATGCGTGGGTAGCGCCTTCGCCGCGCATCCCGTTTTTGTTAGGACAAATATAGCCACTAACATACCTTGCTGGAATGCCTAGGTAGCGTAACATAACCGACAAAACATGCGCAAAATCTTGACAGACGCCCGATTTTAGTTTCCAAATTTCATCAACCGTGGTTTCTACAGTAGTAACACCTTGGATGTAGGCAAAATTTTCGAATATGTAATTACATAGATATTTTGCTGCGTTAAGCGGAGACGTATCTTCTTTCTGTTGAATTTTTGTCGCCTCTAAAATCTCTTCGTGAGCCTGATAGCTCTTCTGTTTTAAAAAGTTTATATACGGCAGTTTTTGAGAGGATTGTCTTAAACTTTCCCATTGATCAGCATTAAAATCGCTGTCCTCGGGCAGAACTTTAGGTTGAACGTTTACGATAACGATAGACTCTATTTTAAGCTCTTTGTGGGATTCTGGATTCGTAAACGTTCCTACTTCATTTCCATAATAATCTGTATAAACATCAACAGAGGGATTTCCGGTAATTTTTAACTGTTGTTCCACTACTTCTTGTTGGTCATCGTTAACCGGATAAAGCATAATTTGGTTTGCACTGTCATAAACTAAAGAATCGTAAGAATATATGGTACTGTGGTTGACGGTAAATTTAGGCATAACTGTTAAAATTTAGGATTAATTAAATACAAAGTAGTGATGATTTAACGCCGTTCCAATAGATAATAACTCTTGTTTAATGTAATGAAGATATTCTTTTAAGCCTTGTTCTTCTATATCCTTTAAATCAGAATAGAGAATGTGACTTTCCAATTTTCCAATCATAAACCGTAAAGCTTTATAGGCCTGGCCGTTGCGGTCTGATTTTAAGGTTTCAAAAGATTGTTTAAGTCTTCGTACGGAGTAAAGTATAGAGCGCGGAAAATCTTCGTTCCAAACAATTTGATGCAAAATGTTTTTAGAATTTACCGCAGAGCGATAACTTTTTAAGAAAACTTCGTAACCGGAGATCGAAAGCAAGAGATATTTCCAATAGGTAGGGTCAGAGCGCTCTTCTAGCGAATAATCTAGTTCGCTAAACTTTACATTTAAAATATCTACCGACTGCATTGCCCGTTCAAGGTACTTGCCTATGTTCATGAAATAATAACCTTCACTACGTGCCATGGTAATTTCGCAAGTACCGTAATAATACATTCCCTGTTGCACAAGGTTGTCTAAAATAGAAACAGGGTCTTCTTTAAGCAAAGACATCATTAAATCAGGATCTCGGGTAACGTGATAATAATCGTTAAGGCACTGCCACAATTCTTTTGTTACATTATCTTGCACAGATCTGGCATTTTCTCTTGCTATGTTTACCAAGTTGAAAACGGAGTTCTTATTTAGTTTTTCTGTAACCATGTGCTGCAATACCTTGCGTCCGTTATGCTCGGTTTCTTCGATTGTCTCTTGAGGCATATCTGCAAATATCATTAAAACAGGACGCCAGCTAAATTGCTCAAAGTCATCTTGCGAATACGCGTAATTTACACGTAAAAGCCTTAAAATGCCATCACAACGTTCCATATTTCTAGACATCCAATACAAAGAATCGGCTACTCTACTTAACATATTTTCTCCAAATTAGCATCAAACATTTAAAACCCATGTATCCTTACTTCCTCCACCTTGCGAGGAATTTACCACCAATGATCCTTCTGTTAAAGCTACCCTGGTCAGACCGCCCGGCACAATTTCTATTCCCGATGGTCCGAATAATGCAAAAGGCCGCAAATCAATCCGACGAGGTTGTAGTTTGCCATTTATATAACACGGTGCGGCGGATAAGCTAATAATCGGCTGAGCTATGAAAGAGCGCGGATCTAATAATACCGCTTTTTTGTAATCCACCATTTCTTGCTCTGTAGCAGCGTTTCCAATAATCATCCCATAGCCTCCAGAGGCATTGGTTTTCTTTATCACCATTTTATACATGTTATCAAAAACGTGCTCGCGTTCTTCGGTATCCTCCATTTTATAGGTAGGCACATTTTTTAAGATCGGTTCTTCATTAAGATAATATTTAATCATCTCTGGTACATAAATATAAATTGCTTTATCATCTGCAACTCCATTTCCGGGAGCGTTCACGATTGCAACGTGACCTTTTCGATAGGCAGACATAAGGCCCGCAACGCCCAACATGCTATCTGCATTAAACACCAAAGGGTCCAGGTATTCGTCGTCAACGCGGCGATAAATAACGTCAACACGTTGTAAACCTTCCGTAGTTTTCATAAATACACGATGATTATCAACCACCAAATCCCGTCCTTCCACTAATTCAATCCCCATCAAACGTGCTAAAGTGCTATGCTCAAAATAGGCGGAATTGTAAATGCCCGGCGTAAGCATCACGATAGTTGGGCTGGAATTATGTCTCGGCGACAATTCCGCTAAATTTTTGTACAAAAGTTGAGGATAATTTGTTACGGTACGAACGGAGTTTTGAGGTAAGAAATCAGGAAAAATACGCTTCGTAATTTCTCTGTTCTCCAACATATAAGATACACCTGATGGTGTACGCAAATTATCTTCTAACACATAAAAAGTGCCATCAAAATCTCTAATAATATCGATGCCAGAGATGTGCACAAAAATATCATGCGGCACTTTTAAATTCTGCATTTCTCGTAAATAATGTTCACAAGAATAAATCATATCAATCGGCACAATCTTATCCTTAATGATAAATTGATTGCTATATACGTCATTTAAAAAGAGGTTTAGCGCCTTTAATCGTTGTTTAATCCCACTTTCTATGTAGTCCCACTCCGTGGCGGTAATTATGCGCGGCACAATATCAAATGGGAATATCTTTTCAATCCCCTCATCTCCAGAGTAAACCGTAAAGGTTACGCCTTGGCTCATAAATAACCTTCGGGCCATTTCTTCCTTTTTGTTTAGCTCGTCTGCCGGGTAATTTTTTAAAAATTCGTAAAGTTTTTTATACGGAGCTCTAATCTCGGTACCGCTATACATTTCATCGTAAAAATCGGTTGTAGTTGGGTAACTATTGAATAGACCAAATGGAGCCATACGTCGGATTAATTGTTAATAAGTTTTCGCTAAATTATAGAAGGTATTCATTTTTTCGATCAAATCAAAGGTTTTTATAGAGCTTCTACGACAAAACACGATTTTATTTTTAACAATTGCAATTAATTTTTATAATAAAATCAAAATTCATCATAATAATTAGGTACAACTCTATTTATCTAAACTGAACCGTGCATTTGACTCAATAATTTTTTTAAAAGTGAAATATTTTTGATTTTACTATCTTGATAGTTCTTTTCTCGAAAAAATTTTGGCATAAAACAAATCTGTCGGAATTTCTGAAAGCTCTGCACCGAAGGTTTACCAAGAAAAGTTAGCTTTTCTAATACGGTCGGTTATAAAAAATGAGCATTCTAATATATCGCTCTCCGCCTCACAAGTGTAATTTAATTTTTTGGCAACTACCTTCTTAGGTATAGAACCTCGTGTTCATAACTAGACTAATCGCTTCCGCCCCGTTACCTGTAAAACTGTCGCCTCCAAGCGCCTGCGCCGGCAGTGGTAACAAACAAATATGGCACACCTCGAAATTTTTTTATGATAGCAGATGTTAATCCGGCAAAGGGGAGGTCTCCCGTAAAATCTTCCCAAGTAACCATTCCATTTAAATAAATTGTGCCTTTAAAAATACCATAGCTCTTTTGGAATTTATGATCATAATAATTCATTATTATTTGATTTTTAGACCCAACAATCCCCCCTTTATTTTGAAAATGGAAATCATCAGATACAGCATCATACCATTGGTTTGTTTTCAAGTTTTTCGCAATTTCGCTAGTCATAACTGTTTTCCAGTTATTACCATCATCTGTTGAAAGCGCGCCAATAAAGTTTTCTTTATCTGCATCTGAAGATGTTTGAATGCCCGAGAAAAACAAACATAATTTGCCGCCATTTTCCCAAATGGCTATCTCAGAATCCCACCCAGAACCTTCATACAGTTTTTTCCAAACCCATTCATTACCAATTTTTTCGCCCTTGAAAACGCCTTGGTTATTGCCAGATGTTCCATTTATATAAACAATGTTTGGATTGCTCGGATGTGGAGCAATTTTTTTTATGCTGTAAACACTATCCGCAATGCCATTGGTAATCTTTATCCATTGGGTGCTCTTGCCCAATTCTGCTTCGCTAACTGCCCGGCCTATATCGTCCATCATCCATAATCCATTCCCGGTAGAAAATGCAAATACCCTATCTTTCTTGGCGGGTGAAACTGCAACGTCTCCGAATACACTTGAAGGCGCGCCTTTAGAATTGGCTCCACCGGCTAAAAATAGCCATTTATCTTTCGGGGAATGATTAAGCAGTTTTTTAACGTACAAACTTCCGTTCAACGCATTTCCACCGTAGCCACTTGTCATCTGTGCGATTACTATTTGTACTCCCTCGCTAACCGCTATATCCACAGCTTGCACATCAGATAGTGGAGGACTAGAAAGTCTATGTTGAATGTTAGACCAAGATTTGCCATAATCCCAACTTTCCATCGCTCCATTGTCTGCCTGTCCTTGAATTACATAGTTGCTATCAACAGCAATATCATAAGAGTATGTGCTTTGTGTGCCTCGACTAGAATAGGCAGGCAACGCCGAATTCCATTGCGTGACATTGATTTTGTCATTCGGAATAGAATATTTATTCTTCCAAAGGTAAGAGTCCTTGGCTATTTTCCCTTCAAAAATTGTTTGATTTGTTGTTGACCAGATCGCTCTTTTCCAACTCATTGGGGTGTAATGGGCAAATCTTGGGTTTGGTGCGGCTAAATCCCATCCGGTATCATATCCTTCAGTACCTTGCCAAATGGGTTTCCAATTAGCAGCTACTAACTTTTTTCCGTTCCAATTTGCACCAACCTCAAATAAACCGTCTCTACTACTTTGCAGCCCAATAATTAATTTATGCTCGCTTCCCGTAGATCTTGGATCAACTTCGGGATGCCAATAATCTCGTTGGTTAGGCGCTTTCGCTAAATCATTTGTAAGTTTTTGCCAACTTATTTTAGAGGTTGGTGATGCATAAATAAATCCATTATCTCCACTTGTGGTGTAAACAGCGTAGATAAATTTTCCATCTGGACTTAACGCAATTCCCTTGTTCTTAGACGTTTTAGGTGGTGCCGCTATTTTATCCCAACTGGTGCCGTTATCAATACTTTTAAATACACCTTTAGCTGCCCCGACATAAATATTGTTACTGTTTTTGTTATCGAATTGAATGTTAAAGATGTTTCTATCGCTAAAAATATCAGTATCTAAATTTATAAGCACCCACGTTTGGCCACTATCAAAAGATCTATATAACTCACATTTTCCATTTTGTAATAAACCAAAAGTGTCCGAAAAATCATAATCATCACTCCACCCAACGCCAGCAACGACAATATTCTTATTATTTGGATTTACTGCAACAGCTCCGATAGATTTTCTTTTAGTTTTTGTGATTAGTGTAAATGTTTTTCCTCCATCGTTAGAAACTTCTAGCCCGTATAAAGTTCCCAAAAAAAGTTTGTTAGCGTCTCCTTTAGAAAAAGCGACGGAATAAACACGGTTTTGATGCAAATTCCCTTTGACATGCCAAGACTCTCCATTGTCGAGGCTTTCGTAAATTCCCTCCATGTCTGAAGCTAAGATAAGTCTCCCTACTCTGTTTGGGTCTGCAACAACATCTTGAACTTGTCCGCCAGCTCCCGGATTAATTGACTCCCATTGGCTAAAGCTCTTTAGGGAAAGAAGGATTAAAAAAACGGCAAAAGTCACTTTTATCATCAAGCTCAGTTTTATAATTAACTTTTATTCTATTTCAAGAATAAGGCGTAAATTTAGCAAAAACGAGGAAGATGGAAGTCGATAAGTTGGGGCAAAAATTTGTGTATTAGAAGAGCAAAGGAACCACCATAATACAATTGGAGTTAAAAGATTTTTATTATAAATTGGAATCCAATCATCTCAAAAGACGAGGAATTAAAAACGAGGACAAACCTTTCTCTTTAACGGCTTATAATTAGGTATTCGACTAATAAATAAAAATAAAAATGAAAAAAGCTTTTTTGATGTTGATGTTGAGTTCGAGTTTTAGCATTGCATTTTCCCAAACAGCTAGCGTTTTACAGCTTTCTGATGTGTTGCAGAGCAACATGGTTTTACAAAGAAATAAACCATTTAAGGTTTGGGGAAAGGCATCGCCAAACGGGGTGGTTAAAATTAAAGGCGATTGGATGCAAGGTGCAATTAGCGTTACCGCAGATAATTCTGGCACTTTTTTGGGCTTGATGAACATTCCCGATATTAACAAAGGCGATTACTCGAAACATTCTATTACAGTAAATTCTGGTGATGATAAAGTTGTTCTAGATAATCTGCTTATTGGCGATGTTTGGTTTTGCAGCGGACAATCTAACATGCAGTTTTCTGTAAAAGAGATGGATGGCGCGGATTCTATCATTGCGAATGCCAACAAACCACATATTAGGCTTTTTAATGCAGGGCTAAATTTCAGCGCCGATCCGATTAGTACGATAAAAGGAAAATGGAACGAATGCACTCCGACAATTGTAAAAGATTTCAGTGCGGTTGGTTACGTTTTTGGTGAAGAACTTCAACGAAAGTTGGATATCCCGATAGGTTTGATTTTTAGCGGCATTGGAGCATCTGGCGTGCAAGCATATTTACCTCAAGATGTTTTGGCGAGAGATACTCTGCTAAACAGGGTCTATCTAAAACCATATCTCGACAGCCCAAAGTCTAAGGAAAAAATTAATGGTGGCTTTTCTTTTGAGAAAGTGATGCGTCCATTTTTGCTTTATAATGCGATGATCTATCCTTTTAAAAACCTATCTATAAAAGGTTTTACTTGGTATCAGGGAGAGGCAAATCACATGGAAAGGGAAAGTTACATCCGCGCAACCGAAGAAATCATAAAAACTTGGCGCAGGGATTTCGCACAAGGACAGTTACCTTTCTATTATGTGCAAATTGCGCCATTCTTTCATGATAAGGAAGACCCATCGTTGGCCGAAGATGCTTTTTTTAGAGAGGCGCAAGAAAAAGTCTCAGAGTTAAATAATACAGAAATGGTACTTAACGTAGATGTATCCGACTCGAAAAACCTGCACCCAAAAAACAAAAGACCAGTCGGCATTCGTTTGGCAAAAACAGCGCTTAACAGAATATATGGGGAGTCGACCGTTGTTTATCAGGGTCCACATTATAGTTTTGCAGAATTTAACAAGAGCAACGCCATTATCCATTTCGATCCGAATACGTTAGGCTCGGGGCTTAATACAAACGATGGCGAAGTGCCCAAGTTTTTTGCTATGGCAGGGGCAGATAAAGTTTTTTATCCCGCGAAAGCGGAAATCATTGGAGATAAGATATTACTTACTTGCGATAAGGTTAAACATCCGGTTGCCGCAAGATACGCCTTTTTTAACTATCCAATAACCAATTTGCAAAACAAAGAAGGATTTCCCGTGGTGCCTTTTAGAACAGATAATTGGACAGAGATTCATCAGAAATAAAACGTTTCTTAAATCATTAAGATTTTATAGATTTGCCTAGCTTTTTTTCTTTTGAAAACAGGAGACCAAAAGAATTTTAAATTGCCACCTATACCAAACCAAACTCTAACCGATTATTATGAGCAATAAACCTGCATTTACCGAGAAGAAATTTTTAGTTGTATTAGTATTTGTAACCTCTGTTTTTATGCTTTGGGGCATCGCCATCACCATGGGCGACGTATTGAACAAGCATTTTCAGTCAGTTTTAAATCTGTCTAAGTCTCAATCGGGGTTGGTACAGTTCTCTATATTTGGTGCGTATTTCGTTATGGGGATTCCCGCGGGGTTGTTTATGAAAAGGTTTGGCTACAAGATGGGAATCCTTTTGGGGTTAACACTCTTTGCTGTAGGCTGTTTTCTTTTCATACCTGCTGCAAATGCCGGTTCATTTATGTTCTTCAGGATAGCACTTTTTATTTTAGGATGTGGTTTATCGACGTTAGAAACTGTGGCACACCCTTTTATGGCCTCCTTGGGAGATCAGCGATCTAGCGACAGGCGTATAAATTTTGCACAATCTTTCAATGCTCTTGGCACCATCATTGGCCCAGCTATTGGATCTTATTTCTTGTTAAGAACGAGTACCGGATCAGAAGGATTAGGCTCGGTAAAGGTTTTGTACATGGCCATTGGTATCGGCATTGCCCTTATTGCTATTTCTTTTTCTTTGATTAAAGTGCCTGATACTACAGATCCTCATGCAATTTCAGCCACAGATGAGGCAGCCATGAACATTGATCATGCTCCGCAAAAATCGCTTTTTCAGCACAAACATTTTGTTTGGGCTGTGGTAGCACAGTTTTTTGATGTTGCCGCTCAGTCTGGCACATGGGCTTTCTTTATCAACTATGGTCATGAAATCATGGGTTTTAAAGATGCCACAGCAGGTAATTTTTTGGTATTGTTTATGGTAATGATGTTATTGGGAAGATTTTCAGGAACTTTTTTAATGCGCTTTATTGCACCAAATAAATTACTGGCCATATTTGCTGTGGGCAACATTATAATGTGTTTAATTGTAGCGCAAGGTTTCGGTTTGGTCTCCTTCATTGCATTGCTAATGATAAATTTCTTTTTTAGCATTATGTATCCTACTATTTTCAGTTTAGGTATTAAAAACTTAGGAAAACATACACAGCAAGCCTCTTCTTTTATATCAATGGGCGTGGTTGGGGGAGCGTTTTTTCCGTTGATTATGGGTTTGATTGCCAATCATGATATTGCGAAAGCTTATTATTTGCCTATAGTTTGCTACTGTGTAATCTTCTATTTCGGGTATAATTTTAACAAACTAAAAGAGAGCTGATCAAAGACGAATTAGAAATAGTATTTTAGGATTATAACTCTAACTAGACTAATTAGTTGATCAAGGAGCCATCCTTAGGCGTTTTTAAGCGAGATCCTATGAAAAATTTTTTGGCTTTTTTTGCGGTAATTTTTTTCATGGTTTCATCGTTTGCTCAAGAAACTCCCATCCCGGGTCGGTGGAGCGAACAAAAAGCTGCCGAATGGAATGGCAGAACAAGTTGGTACTGCGGCTTCAATTATATTCCGGCTTACGCGATTAATTATACTGCAATGTGGGATAAAACCACCTTTGACGAAAAAGCGATAGATAAGGAATTAGGATTGGCCGAAGGCCTGGGAATGAATTGTTTGAGGGCGGTATTGCAGTATGCAGTTTACGAGGATGATCCTATCTATTTTCTGAACACGCTAGATAAGTTTATGGTGTTATGCGCAAAGCATCACATTCAATTTATGCCTGCCCTTTTTGATGATTGCTCTTTCGGGATAACCTCCGACCCAAAAATTGGAAAGCAGCCAGAACCGCTAGATGGATGGTACGCTTGGGCCTGGTCGCCGAGCCCCGGCCATGGTATGGTTACCAATCCTAAAACTTATCCTGAGTTAGAGAAATATGTGAAAGCTGTAATAGGTCGTTTTAAAGATGATAAACGCATTATGCTCTGGGATTTGTACAACGAGCCAACAAATGGCGGATTGGGAAATACCACCCTTCCTTTATTAAGAGACGTAATTGTTTGGGCACGGGCAATCAACCCGATCCAACCTTTAAGCATTGGTATTTTTGATGGAAACCCAAAGTTAAACGACATCATCTTAACTAATGTAGATGTAATCACCTTCCATAATTATGGCGATAAAGTAAATTTAACCACGCAGATTAACGAGTTAAAAAAATACAACAGACCAATCATCAACACCGAATGGATGAATAGGTATGCAGCTTCTACCATAACTGATAATTTGTCAATATTTTACGAGAATAAGGTGGGTTGCATGCTTTGGGGTTTGGTTAACGGCAAAACCCAAACAAACTTACCTTGGGGCCATAGACCCGGAGATCCGGTCTCTAAATTATGGCAACACGATCTATTCCACTCAGATTTTGCCGCGTACGATCAAAAGGAGTTGGAAATCCTAAAATCTTTTACTAACAAAATTCAATAATCTAATTACCGGTGTAAACCGAGAGATTTAGAGATCGGCAAAGTATTTTTTAAAACCCATCCACAGAAAATTAATCCCGCGGATGGACTTGAATATTCTAGGGTTTTCCTATTTCAACACTGCCGCAAAGCCGCCATTTTTTACCATTTTGATGGTCATTTTATCTCCGGCTTTTACGCTCATTGTTTTCTTGCGATAATCCATAGCTTGGTATCCTGCGTTAATTCCATCTTCAAAATAGGTCATGGAGTAGGTTTTTCCTTTTTCCAAGAAATCAAAATTTAATTCTAAATCTCTTGTCTTTTCTTTGCCGTTGGTCATTCCGCCAATAAACCACTCCGCATTTTTTCTCTTCGCAACTACGGTAACTTCTCCCGCTTGGGCTATCAATGGTACCGTTTCGTCCCAAGTAGTTGGTACGCTTGTGATGAATTCGGTACAATCTGGGTTGCGCAAATAAAGGCTTGGGTTATCGGCAAGCATTTGTATCCCACTTTCAAAAACAACAAACAATGCCATTTGATAGGCGCGAGTTCCGATACTAGCAGAGTTTGGTCTGCGAGAGGAGTAAGAATCTGGCTGCATGCTAATCATAGCGCCCGGCGTATAATCCATTGGCCCAACCGCATTCCGCATATATGGAAACCAAACACTGTTGTCTGGCGTGCATCCACCCATTTGTTCCATGCCGCGTACGCCTTCGTAAGAAATTAAATTTGGATATTTGTATTCTAATCCCGATGGCTTAAATGCCCCATGAAAATCAACCATAACCTTGTATTTGGCGGCTTCTTTTACAACATTCTCATAATAATTTACCATCCATTGATCGCTGCGGTCCATAAAGTCTATTTTAACTCCTTTTACGCCCCAATCGCTAAAGGTTTTAAATAAATCCATGTGGTTGTGTACCGTTAACCACGTTAACCATAAAATAACACCAACGTTTTTTTCTTTTCCATAACGGATAATTTCTCTTACATCAACATTTGGATTTGGTGTAAAAGGGTCTTCGATGGTTTTTGCCCAACCTTCATCCATCACAATGTATTTAACGCCATATTTAGAAGCGAAATCCATGAAGTACTTATAGGTATCTGTATTATAACCCGAAACGAAATTTACGTCTGGGCCATACGGTGTAGCTCCGTTCCACCATTCCCAACTCGCTTGTCCTGGCTTTATCCAAGATGGGTCTTCTAAAACACTTTTTGGGGCAAGTTTTAAGGTCATGGTATTTTCTAAAATTTGCTTATCATCAGAAGTAACTAAGAAATAACGCCAAGGGAAGTTCCGAGTGCCGGCTGTTTTAGCAATATAATCTGCCGATTTTAATATCTTTTGACTGCGGTCTCCATCATCGCCGAATTCTAACGGCGCTTTTGGAAAAGTACCTTCAGCACCATTATTTCCAGAACCTTTAAGGAACATTCCCGGATAGTCGATCAAACCTGATTCGCTAATCAAAATTTTATAGCCTTGCTTCGTATCGATAAGAATTGGCAATGTGGATATTTTATCCGTTGCTTTCCAACTTGAGGAAGAAATGTGGGTATAAGCGTCTTCAGAGGAAGTTTTAAAGCCATTGGGTTGCTGAAGATTTAATGAATAATCTTGAGGAAAATTGATTACAAAGGCCTCATTCATTACCTCTACATCGCCTTTCTTTTTAGTGATGAATCGGTAAGCAACGCCTTCATCAAATGCTCGGAACTCTACAGAATAATCGCCCTTAAAATTTAGCAATAAATTGTTGTAAGCGTTTTTTACTGTGGAGAATTTTAAGGAGATATATGGTTTTATTACATCATCATTTTTAGACTGTTTTGAATTTATAAGTTTAGGATTTTCGCCCAGGTTGCCATCTCTTAGCATCAATGCCAAGTGATTTTTTGTTAGTAACGCTTTACCATCTGCAAATAGTGAATAATAAATCTTATCGCCAATTTCAATCGAAACTTTTAGCTTTCCGTTTGGCGATGATAGTTCGATTGGACGCTTTTGGGCTTTAATGTTCTGTGATCCGACAATAGAGAACAAAGAGGTGAGCGCGAGGAAAATGAGGCTGCGAAGTAAAAGTTTATTCATTTTGGTTAGTGAGTTGATTTTAAAAAAAAATATATCTTTAGCTTTTTTGAAAAGATTTTCAAGGTACTAAAATTTTCAATAAATAAACACAAAATGGTTTTTTTGCATAATTCCTTCCGCAAAAAGTTGGATTACATGTTTTCTATTCGACCTTCATATTTTGGTTTTTGAATTTTGTCTCGCCTTCACCGATAGAAAATAGGCCATTTCTTTTTCAAACGTCTAAAAAATATGTTTACTTTTAGCAAAATAGTTGTTGCATAGTGTTGGGAAATTACCGAAGCCTATTTTCTTTTTGAAAGCCCTTTTTAACCAAATAGCTTTTAAATTTGTACATATTCTAAATTGGCTTGGTAAAAAATGGTAAATGGAACACTGTCAATAATGAAACATCTAAACCCCATAAAATGAAGTTTTTTAATCAATTAATTTTTACAGCCATTGCTGCTTTAATATTGGGTAATAGTGCTTACAGTCAGTCTATAAAATTCAAAAATAATATATTCTCAACAGCAGGCTTCCACAAACTCGAAAATTCAAATGCTAGGTTGGTATTTAGTTTCAATAACGGTTGGTATTTTTATAAAGGCGACGTTCAGAATGCGTTCAAAACAAATTATCAGATAACAAATCGTTGGAAACAAATCACACTTCCGCACGGCGTTGATATTCTACCAGAAGATGCCAACGGGGGTGTAAACTACCAGGGTATTGTCTGGTATAGAAAGACCTTTAGACTTCCTAAAGAGCTTTTAGGCAAAGAGCTTTCGCTGACTTTTGAAGCCATAATGGGTAAATGTAAAATATGGCTTAACGGCAAATTGGTTGCACAACATAAAGGCGGTTATTTGCCAATTGTAATCAACGCTGTAAATAACCAAGTAAATTACAACAGCGAAAATATAATAGCCATTATGGCCGACAATAGTGATGATCCAGAATATCCACCGGGTAAAGCACAGTACGTACTTGATTTTAATTATTACGGTGGCATTTATCGTGATGCGTGGTTGGTTGCAACCAATAAGATACATGTAACCGATGCCAATGCTGTGGATAGTGTCGCCGGCGGAGGCGTGTTGGTACATTATGAAGATGTGAGCGAACAGGCTGCAAAAGTAGTTGTACAGACAGATATCATTAACGACAACAATGCTTCCAGCCAATTAACGCTTGAGACAAATTTGCAAGATACTACTGGAAAAACTGTTGCAACAAAAAGTCAGTCTTTTGCATTGGCGGAAAAAAGCAGCCGCTCAATAAGCCAAACTTTACAAGTTTCAAATCCAAAACTATGGTCGCCTGACGATCCAAATCTTTATCGACTTTACACAATCATAAAAAACGCAGACGGGAAAATTATCGACGGCTACTATCAAAACATAGGAATACGTAGTGTTGAATTTCGAGAGAATGCGCAGCTTTATTTAAATGGCCGACCGTTTAACGATAAATTGGTGGGTGGTAATCATCATCAAGATTATGCCTTGATTGGCAATGCCGTAACCAATAATTTGCACTGGCACGATGCCAAGGTTATGCGTGATGCGGGCATACGTATTGTACGTGGTTCACATTATCCACAAGATCCTGCGTTTATGGATGCATGTGATCAGTTAGGCATTTTTGTAATTGTCTGTACACCAGGTTGGCAGTTTTGGAACAAAGACCCCGCTTTCGCGAACTTTATATACAGTGATGTGCGCCAAATGATTCGTCGCGACAGAAATCACCCGAGTGTATTTGCTTGGGAATCAATTCCAAATGAAACAGGTTATCCAGCTGATTTTGCGCAAAAAGTATATGATATTACGCACGCGGAATATCCATTTAAAGATTGTATTGCGGTAACGAATGCCCGTTCTCCTCATGCCGAGCTGTTCGAGTTACTGTATGGCCATCCCGGCGAATACTTAGAGGCGAAAAAAATGCTGGCGGATAACGAAGGTAGCACGAGCGAAAAGGTAGATGTTCTTCGTAAGGAGCTAAAAAAACCGTTTTTTACCAGAGAATGGGGAGATAATGTAGATGACTGGAATGCACAAAACGCAGATGGGCGAGTTTCGCGTAGCTGGGGCGAAATACCACAACTGGTCCAGGCTAAACATTATTCAAATCCGGATTCTGTTGATCGGATTGGAAAGTATGCCACTAGCTGGGAAACGTTATATGAAAGTCCAGCGAGTCATATTGGAGGCTGTGTTTGGCCTTTTGCCGATACCGAACGGGGTTATCATCCTGATCCTCAATATGGAGGACTGGTAGATGTATTTCGGCAGACAAAGTATTCTTATTACCTATTTAAAAGCCAGCAAAATCCCAACAGTCGCTATTTCGCTCTTACCGGCGAGGACCCCAACACACTTTATATTGCTAACGAATTTACTCCTTTTTCTCCGGCCGATATTACAGTTTATACAAACTGCGATTCTGTAAAACTTAAAGTATTTGGTAAACTTATCGCCACACTTTCGCCAGATAAAAATTTAAAAATGCCGCATCCACCGATTATCTTTAAAGATGCTTTTCATTTCAGAGATACTCAAAGGGTTGGAAGTGAAAAAGCAGACGTCGTTGCCACAGGGTTTAAAAATGGTAAAGTTGTTATTGTCACAACCAAAAAGCCAGGGTTTCGTCCTACGGCACTGAAGTTATCTACTGATGCGGTACAAGAAGAATTGATCGCTGATGGGAGTACAATAATTCCAATAACGGTATCCATGCTTGATAATTATGGTACGATAAAAAGGCTGAATGATCAGCTAGTAACTTTTGAGGTTATTGGAGAAGGGCGCTTAATAAGTAATTCGAAAATAGTTGAAAATCCTAAAAAAATAAGCTGGGGAACAGCAACAGTACTTCTTAAAACTAATATGAAAGCAGGCCAAATCAAAATTATTGCCAAGCCAATTATACAGGGCGCCGTAACGGCAAAAAGCGATACGCTTATTTTGCACACTTTGCCAAATGCAATGTCTGCAATTTATAATACCAATGATGTAAACAACCTGGAGAGATATGGCGACGACAAAAATAGCGCAGCAGGATCTGCTTCACGGAATGTTAGTCCACGAGATTTAAAAGAACAACTGAAAAAAGTTGAAGAGGGGCAGAAAAAATTCCAGACCAATAACTGATTTTAGGTAGGCTCGACATTTTATAAAGTAATTAGTCTCTGCGCCAGTTACTTATAACCACTAAGTACACCTTGCTAACCTTTTAAAATCATATAATTTTCAAACTCTAAAGCCTTTTTAGGCTTCAAAATTTGATATAGAAGCAGCCGTGCGCGATGGATATCTCTAAAGAGAAAAATCGTCTTAACAATCTTTCCCCTTTTACGACCATCCGGTTAGTACTAAGCGTGGCAAAAATATTAACGTAAGAGTTTAGGGAATTATGGGCAATTGCCAATTGAGAGATGAATATCAGAACCAAACAACTTAGATAAGAGATAATGTACCCTTTACCAGAAGTATTTTTAGTAATTTTAAAAATCCCTATATTTAATTATTAAATTACTACTTCATTTGTAACCATCCTTTAGGTGTGACCAACCTAGATCTACTACAAAAAAAATCGACTTAAACAAAATTATATATACTATGGAAAAACGCAGAGCATTTATTAAGAAGGCGGCAATCGCAGCAGGCGGGATAATGATAGGTCAGAAAGCCTTCAGTTTTACAGCCAAGAGTTATAATCGAATCATTGGAGCCAACGAGCGTATCAATGTTGCGATTATCGGTTTAAATGGTCGTGGAGGCAGTATGTGTACTACTTTTGCTAAGCAAGCCAATTGTTTGGTGAATGTGGTATGTGATGTCGACTCGCGCACAATTCCCAAGACTCAAAAGAAAGTTCAAGAGGCAAGTAAGCTTGCCGAAGCGCCGCGCGGAGAAGGCGATGTTCGCAAATTGATGGAGGACAAATCGGTAGATGCAATATATATTGCTACACCAGATCACTGGCATGCGCCGATGACCATTATGGGATGCCAAGCCGGAAAACATGTTTATGTAGAAAAGCCGGTCAGTCATAATCCACACGAAGGTGAACAAGCAGTTCAAGCAGCACGCAAATACAATCGTATTGTGCAAATGGGCGCACAACGCCGATCTTCACCACTTGCAATTCAATGTGTTAATGAATTACATAATGGAGTGATTGGTCGGGTTTATCTTGCTAAAACCTGGTACACAAACACACGCAAAGCCAATTATTTTAAACCTAGTGCGGTACCATCGTGGTTAGATTATGAACTATGGCAAGGCCCGGCACCACGCAAGCCTTATCTGGATGGCTTGATCCACTACAATTGGCATTGGAAATGGGATTATGGAACAGGCGAAGCTTTAAACAATGGCACACATGAAGTTGACTTGGCGCGTTGGGGGCTTGGAGTTGATTTGCCTACCCGCGTCACTTCTGTTGGCGGTCGTTATCAGTTTCAAGATGATTGGCAAACTCCAGACACGCAAATTGTTACGATGGATTATCCCGGGCGTGTGTCGCTGATGTGGGAAAACAGGAGTTCTAATGGTCGTAAAATTGAAGGTGCAGACAGGGGTGTTATTTTTTATGGCGATAATGGTAGTTTAGATACAGATGGTGAAGAATACACCGTTTACGATCTGAACGGTAAGATAATCAAACAAATAAAAAAGGAAGGTGATAATGCCGGCGCCGCTTTAGATGGTCGCAATACAGCTAGTCCAAGTCTTGGCTTGGATAGTCTGCATGTAGCTAATTTCTTGGAAAGTATTCGTGATAATAAGAAGCCGAGTTGCGATGTAGAACTAGGATTTAAAAGTGTTTTAGCAATGCAGTTGGGAAATATTTCTTGGCGTTTAGGGCGAGATTTACACCTTGATCCAAAAAACGGTCATATCCTTAATGATGATGCTGCCCAAAAACTATGGACACGTGTGTATGAACCTGGTTGGGCACCGAAAGTTTAACTATAATATTTAATGTATGAAAAAATTTATTTCAACTTTATTTATGCTGATTGCTTTTAGCTTTGCTTATGGCCAATCTAAGCAGGATAACACCCTCACAAAACAAGAAAAAAAGCAGCATTGGAAACTCCTATTTGACGGTAAGACCGCGGCCGGTTGGACAAAAGAAGATGGATCGCCAATAATAGTTCAACCCGCCGCATGGGTGATAGAAAGTGGTGCCTTGGTTTTGAAAAAAGGTGCAAACGGTGGTGACATCTTTACGACCGACGAATATAAAAATTTTGAATTTGCTGCTGATTTTAAGATTGAACCCGGGACAAACACAGGCATCAAATATTTGTTTCATCAGTATCGACAAGGTGGTAACCTGGGCTGCGAGTTCCAAATTATAGATGATGTAAATGGCGAAGACAATAAATTGCCAAACCATTTGTTAGGCTCGCTTTATGATGTTCTGCCGCCTGTCGAAGCCAATAAAAAGGTAAATACGCCAGGCGAATGGAATAGCATCCGTATCGTAGTCAATGCCAATAAAGTTCAGCACTTTGTAAACGGCGCAAAAGTGTTAGAATATACAAGGGGCAGCGAAAAATATCTCGCTGGTGTTGCCAAAAGCAAGTTTAGCAAGGTTCAGCCAGTGTTCGGGATGATTGAAAAAGGTAGAATTCAACTACAAGACCATCATGGACCAGTTGCTTATAAAAACTTAAAGGTAAGGGAACTCTAAACTTAGAGGGTTTAAAGGCAATACATTTTTATTGTATTGCCTTTCCTTTTCTAATAGTTTCAAAATATTGTCAAAAAAATCAGTTCGCGTAACAGCCTAGCTCAATAAAAAAAGCGATGTGAACATCGATTAATACTTAAATAACATGAATGTTCTAAAAATCAGTTTTCTACTTGGGCTATGTGTAATGTTTTCTTCGAAATCTACTTTGGCTCAAAAAGCAGGTAAAGCAAAACGAACATCTAAAAAAGCTGGCATCACAGCAACACCTTGTATGGATGTGCTCCATATTTTTACGGCTGCTAATGTTCCGGCAATGGCTCCGCAAGAAGAATTTTCGCCATTGGTTTCGTCTACGGAATTGACACCGCCTAACTTACCTGGAAATGGTTTGGCACAGCACACCATGCTATATGTAGGAGAAAATTGTGGTAGAATGTTTCTAATAAAAGGCGGGAAAGTAATTTGGACATACAATACTGGCAAAGGACCGGAGTTTGATGATGTCTGGATGCTGTCTAACGGGAATATTCTTTTTAGTAGAATGCAGTACGTTGAATTAATTACTCCCGATAAAAAGGTGCTGTGGAGATACGATTGTAATAATTCAAAAGGGGCAGAGCACACAGAAGTTCACACCTGCCAGCCAATAGGTTTAGATAAGGTTATGTTTGTAGTAAACGGTCTTCCTCCAAAATTAATGATTGTAAACACTAAAACTGGGAAAGTCGAAGTTGAACATGAGCTTCCTTTTATACAGCCGGCAAATGCAAATGATATACATCCACAATTTAGACGCGCCAGAGTTACGGCTCAAGGTACTTACTTACTCTCATTTCAAAACTTAGGGCGATATGTAGAATATGATAAAAATTTTAAAGAAATATGGAGCTACACAACCACCACACCATGGGCAGCGTTGCGGCTAAAAAATGGCAACACATTAATGACCGATGAGGTAGAGTGGACTACAAAAGAAATCAACAATAAAGACGAAATAGTGTGGGAATTTAATTGCAAAACAGACTTGCCTGCCCAATATCAATTTGTTGCGGCACCGCAAACATGTACTCGCTTAGCAAATGGGAATACCATTTTTGCATCGCAAGGTAGAGGAGGTAAAGGCCCGCAACTAATCGAAGTAACCAAAGATAAAGAGGTTGTTTGGGTAATGCACGATTGGAAAACCGTTAGCGGTTGTACTGGTCTGCAGGTATTGGACGACCCAGGTATTCCCGAAATACCTGGACAATCAGAACATTGATTTTATTTTTTGGTCACTTTTCTCCTTTCAGGTCGTGAAACAATAAATGACAGGTTCTAGTTGTCTACAAAAAACCGCTGTGGCAATAAATAAGAACAAATTGTTTTCTCATTCTCTTAGGTAAACCTTTAATTTGAATGAAAAACAAAGCCGATGTGTTTTATTAGTATTATCTTTAGGCAAAACCATTTACTAAACGATATTTTTACCGAAAGCAACTCGTCTCAAAATTATGATGAAAAAAGTAACGCTTAATCTTCTTCTATTGCTACTGTGTACCTATGCTTTTCCGCAAGAAACTGTAGTTAAGTATCTCTCGGGAACCGACAAAGACCACACCGTACTTTGGGACTTCTTCTGTACTGCAGGTCGTAAAAGTGGCGAATGGACAAAAATTCCTGTACCATCAAATTGGGAAATGCAAGGTTTTGGAACATTTAATTATGGTCACGACAAAAACAAGGCGAGTGAGCAGGGTTTGTATAAATATCAATTCTTTGCCCAAAAATGGATTGGTAAACGGGTTTTTATCGTGTTCGAAGCCTCTATGACGGATACCAAGGTGATGATAAACGGTAAATTAGCTGGGCCAATTCACCAAGGTGCTTTTTATCGTTTTAAATATGATGTTACTGATTTGATAAAGTTCGATGCCGAGAATCTTTTAGAAGTTACGGTGGATAAAATGTCTGCAAACAAGTCGGTAAATCAGGCTGAACGAGAAAGCGATTTTTGGGTTTTCGGTGGAATTTTTCGGCCAGTTTATTTAGAAATCGTTCCAAATACCTATATAGATAGAATGGCCATTAATGCGAAAGCAGATGGGTCGTTTAACGTAGATGTATTTACTGGTAACGCAAAAAATGGCGAAAAGATAGAAGCTCAAATTCAAACGCTAGATGGTAAGAATTTCGGCAAGCCTTTTTCTATTCATGCAGGCGAAGATTCTATTCGTCTCGGAAGTAAAGTTGCTAATCCGAGTTTGTGGAGTGCCGAATTTCCAAATAGATACCAAGTCGTGGTTTCTCTAAAAGATGGAAATACGGTCATTCATAGTATGACGCAGAAATTCGGATTTCGTACGGTTGAGTTGCGCAAAGAAGACGGCTTTTACATCAATGGCAAAAAAATTATCCTCAAAGGAACTGATAGGCACAGTTTTTGGCCTGAATCTGGACGTACAACCAGCCACCAAATCGATTTGATGGACGCAAACCTGATGAAAGAGATGAACAACAACGCCGTGCGTATGTCTCATTATCCGCCCGACCAAGATTTTTTGGATATTTGCGATTCTGTGGGCTTGTATGTATTAGACGAGCTAACAGGCTGGCAATCTAAATACGACACAACTGTTGGGCGCAGGTTGGTTAAAGAGCTTGTGGTGAGAGATGTAAACCATCCGTCTATTGTTTTTTGGGATAATGGCAACGAAGGTGGTTGGAATACTGATTTAGATGGAGACTATGCTTGGTACGATCCTCAAAACAGAACGGTAATTCATCCTTGGGCAAAGTTTAACGGCACAGATACGCATCACTACCCAGATTATAAAGCTATTGAAGACGCTGTTGCGAATGGAAAAGAGGTTTTCTTCTCAACCGAGTTTTTACATGGTTTATTTGATGGTGGCGCAGGCGCGGGCTTAGATGATTTTTGGTCACTTATGGTAAAACATCCCCACGGGGCTGGCGGATTTATTTGGGCTTTTGTAGATGAATCAGTGCTGCGTGCAGATAAAAATAATACTTACGATAGCGATGGCGACCATGCTCCAGACGGAATTTTAGGACCTCATAGAGAAAAGGAAGCTAGTTTTTTTACGATAAAAGAAATTTGGTCGCCGATTTATATCAATCCAAAGCCAATTGATAAAAGCTTTGATGGCAAAATAGAAGTAGAAAATAGGTATGATTTTACCAAACTTAGTCAATGTAAATTTACATGGAAGCTAATACAATTCCCAACCTCCGGCGCAAAAACAACCGATGCTAAAACACTTGTGCAAGGCAAACCTCGACAGTTAGAGTTACTACCTGGGCAAAAAGGAAAGCTAAACCTACTTTTGCCGAAGGATTGGAAAAATGCAGACGCTTTATATCTCACCGGGTTCGATCCATACAATAAGGAATTATTTACGTGGAGCTGGCGAATCAATACACCAAAACTGGCTAAAAACTTTGCTATCAAAAGTGCTTCAACAGGGAATATCTCAACTACGGAAAAGGATAGTGTTTTAATGATTACTGTTGGCCCAACAAAATATAATTTTGAAAAGAATACCGGTTTTATTAAAAATGTAATTAAAGGAAGTAAAAAAATATCACTCTCTGATGGACCAGTTTTGGCAGGCCCTAAAACTGAATTGAAATCATTTAAAAGTTATGCAAGCGGAAAGCAATATATTGTCGAAGCAGAATACTTTGGAGACGCAGAATTGCATATAAAGTGGACATTTGTTTATGGTAGTCCTGCAAAATTGGATTACACTTATTCCCAAACAGGCGACGCGGATTTTATGGGGATTACTTTTAATTATCCTGAAGAAAAGGTTACTGGCCTAAAATGGTTGGGCAGTGGGCCATACAGGGTTTGGAAAAATAGGCTGCGAGGCCAAAAATATGGGGTTTGGCACAAAGATTATAACAATACCGTTACTGGCGAAAGTTGGAATTACCCAGAGTTTAAAGGTTATTATGCCAAAGTAAATTGGGCAGTCTTTGAAAACAAAGAATCTCCTTTTACTGTATTTACAGATGATAAAAATATGTTTTTACAAGTTTTTCGACCCGCGAGAGAGAAAGCTGCTTTGAAAAACAACAACGTAGAGCCTCCGTTTCCAAAAGGAGATTTAGGATTTTTGCAGGGCATAAGTGCAATAGGTACAAAGTTCAAATCAGCTGAAAAAATGGGACCACAAGGTCAAAAAAATGAAAACAGTGGCCAACCCATTAATCGCACAATATGGTTTCAATTTTAATTAGGATTTAGAACTAAATATATAGAATTTTAAAAATGAAAAAGTTAATGTTAAAAACAAATAGAATTAGCGTTATTGCCATTGCAGTATTGGTTTTAAGTATTGCTTTCGGGGCGGTTTTATGTTCATTTCACGTTATACCCAAAAAGAAGCTTAGTAAGAAAGAGCCAGGTTTACCGACCATAACTTTAAAGGCACAGAAAATTACCGATACGTTAGAGGCGCTGACAGATATGGCTTTTCCAGGCAACGGCACAATGTGGGTTTGCGAACAAGCGGGAATAATTAAATCTATAACTGATGGTAAAATGGATGCCGTTCCGGTAATGGATTTAAGAAGTAAGGTTTTGAAGATAAATAACGGTTATGAAGAACGTGGCCTGTTGGGAATTACTCTTCATCCCGACTTTAAAACCAACAGAAAATTTTATGTTTTTTACAGTAGAACTACCGAAAAAAAAGGGTTCAACCACACGGGAGTCGTTGCAGAATACAAACTTCCGGAAAGCGGACCAGTAGATCCGAACAGTGGAAGGATTGTTTTAACCGTTGATGAGCCTGATGGTAACCACAACGGCGGATGTTTAAAATTTGGCCCGGATGGTTATCTATATGTATCCTTCGGTGATGGCGGCGGTCAACACGATAAACATGGCCCCATAGGTAATGGTCAGGATTTAAACACTTTATTAGGTTCGATACTAAGAATTGATATAAATACAGATAGCGGCTACAAAATTCCTGCAGATAATCCTTTTGTTGGCAAAGCCGATGTAAGACCAGAAATTTGGGCTTATGGTTTCCGTAACCCGTATAGAATGTCTTTCGATAAAGTAAGCAAACGCCTCTTCGTTGGTGACGTAGGTCAAGATTTATGGGAAGAAATAGACATTATAAAAAAGGGTGGAAATTATGGTTGGAAAATTATGGAAGGCAACCATTGCCACAATAACGAAAATAAGCCCGACACAGGCTGTGACATTAAGGGGCTTATTATGCCAATTGATGAATATAGCCACAAGATTGGCGTTAGTATTTTCGGCGGATATGTTTACAATGGAACTGCAATCCCAGCTCTAAAAAGCAAATACTTTTTTGCCGATTGGACCGGCCCAATGTTTTACCTTAAAGAAGATGGAAAAAAGTGGGATAGGGGCGAGGTTAAGTTGACCAACCTTCCAGAAAACCTAAAAATTACCAACATAAACGAGGACGAAAAAGGAGAACTGTACCTACTTACCAATCCTGATACTGGTCCCGGCAATAAAAAATGTGGAATATTTAAAATAGTAAACAATTAACCGTTGAACAGTAATCATTAACAAAAAAGGAAAATAATGTTTAAAAAGATAGCAATCATCGCAGCAGTAGCAGTAGGCGTCAGTATTTCGTCTGGGGTATCTGCTCAAACAGTAAAGAAAAAAACAGGGAAAGTGTCTAGCACAAAGGCAGATATAGTTCAAGGTGGATTGCTTGTCTCTAAAGCAGATTGTTTGACGTGCCATAAACCAACAGTTAAACTTATCGGTCCATCTTTTAAAGAAATCGCAGCTAAATATCCGTCAAATGAAAAAAACTTAGAAATGCTTGTTGAGAAAGTTACAAAGGGCGGAAGTGGAAATTGGGGGCCAATGGCCATGTCGCCACACGCAGATTTAAAAGCGGCTGATATTAAAAAGATGGTTATTTATATTTTAGCAACAAAGGAATAAATTTCCCATAAAACTTTGGGTGTAGATTCTGAACGTGATTCTTTAAAATAGGAGACTAGTTTTTGAGCTTGCCTCAATTGGTGGCGGTTTGATGGCAAGAGACAAAAAGCTTACAGATTTTGAGGTTGCAAGCGCAGATAAGATTTCATCAGGCCTAAGCCGTAATTAAAGGAGATCAGGTAGAAGTGAGTAACATAATATTGAACCAACAGTCTAGGCTGGGTATGCTTGCGGCGATACTGCTTTTGCATCGCTAATTAATGAGGAAGGTTTGCCTGCATTTATTTTTACTATAGAGAAATAAAATTAACAACATTAAATTTTCAAGGCCACGAACCTGTATCATAAGACTTCTAGTTTACGAATTTCACTTCGCAGCCGTCTAAAAGTTGGGGTTTTAAACTAAAACGACGCCAGTACGCTTGACTTTTTAAAAAACATAGCGAATCGTGATTATTATGCTATACTCTATTGTGTTTTGCATAATTTATTTAGGCACCAATGTTATTGGGATGGAAACATCTTTTTCGCCATCCAGAATGTGCAGAACAAGGTCTGTTGAATGAATAGGCACATCGAAAGTAACTGTTCCAACAAGTTCTGCATGGCGCTCCACCAGCTGGTTTAAATCCCCCGAGGGTGGTGTAAGTGAATTGTCAACAGACAATCTGAAGCCCTCATTCCAGAAGGTGGCGGGCGAATAATTACTATTATTCTTGTATTTAATTTTTATGGCCAGTTCGTTGTTTACAGGCGTGGTTGGGTTTAATGAAGCGCTCATTATCGTATATTGATGATCTTCAATCTTTACCTGAGACATCAAAAACGTTAGGTTGTATTGAGCATTCGTTTCTTTAAAACCATTAGTCTTCTCCGAAACTTCGTTTTCCTTATACTTAATAGATTCACTTTTTGGTTCTGTACTAGATTTACTATCGGTTGCTTGTTTACTGAAAAACCCTGCACCATTTAATGCAATAATCAAACCTGTAATTGCGGTAAGTATGCCGGCGATTGCTGTGATGATTCCCGGTAAAGTTGCCCAAAAGCTTTTATTATCTGGCATTGCTATTTATTAACTATTTCCTCTGTAATTTTTCATTTTTTCCGGCTTAATTTTTGGATTTAGGCACCGTCACATCGCAGAGGCTAACTGATTGGCGAAATTTACGTAATATTAATTTTATATGGCTGCAATGCATACAAGTTTTTCCATTCCTAAATTAGTTCCTTCCTTACGTCCAGTTTAGTATGGGATCCGTTTAGTTTGTCTGCGGCTTAAACCCTGTTTCAGCTCGTGAGTTTTGAGATGCTCCAACCGACGCTAGGGATAATGATAGGTTGCGCAAAAATAACTATCCGCACTAATTTCCATGTTTGTTGGCGGGTTAATGATAATGAGCCGATAGGTTTGACATCGATGAATATTTCTGAAACGCCGTCATAGTCGATGCTAAGAGCGAGCTTTCAGCTTGAGAGATTGCTATTCACTTTAGTCCATGTGCCAAACCAACCTACGGCTCGCCAGGCAACAGGAGAATTTTTTTTGAGAAGCAAGCGTTAGTATAGCATTCCAGCAGGTTTTATTTCTTGTAAAAATTTTTTCTCTTAATAATCCTCGGGATGAAAGTACCAAGTTGAATCAACCAATGGAATTTGAAAAAGCTTATCAAAATTACGGCTGAAGATTGTGGTGGCTTTTAGTAATACGTAAAAAGTATTTGCAGCGCAAAAGCATGTTAGTGATGCAACTCTTGCAAATTTACGCGTAAAAATAAACATGCTCTACGTAATAATTTGGAAGTAGAAACCTACAATCAAAATTACTTTTTTAATAAAACTAAAGAAGGTCTACTCTATTTTTCGAGGCTTTGGCTTTCTACACCATAAAATCTCTTAGACGCTGAAAAGCGCAAATCAACATCTCATTTATTTGGATAAAAAAAAGCGGTTATCTCCTATAACCTTCGTATAAAGTTAAATCCGTTTACTTTGGCAAATCATAATTTACCATCCAATTGATGCCGAATTGATCCGTCCACATTCCAAAATAAGCGCCCCAAAAAGTAACTTCCAAAGGCATGGTTATTTTTCCGCCTTCAGATAACGCGGCAAATAATTTATCGGCCTCTTCTCTAGAATTTACACCTAACGAAATGGAAAAATTGTTTCCTACGGTTAGATATGGGCTCATGCCCGGCATGGTATCACTGCCCATCAAAATTGTTTCCGAACTCACGGGCAGGCTCACATGCATAATCCGATTTTTTGCCTCTTCAGATAGGGGCGGTGTTCCATCTTGCGGAGGCATTTCGCCAAATCGGTTTATGCCGCTAAATTCGCGGCCGAAGGCAGATTTGTAAAAATTGAAAGCTGCCTCACAGTTTCCTTCGAAAGTTAAATATGCATTTACAGTTGCCATATTTCTATTTTTTTTAGATTATAAAGTTAAAAGATTTGCGGTGTTGTAATTTTCAATATTTAAGAGTTTCGTCTATCTCATAGCTCATCCCTTTTAAACCAAGCAGTTTGCGCATTAGACCTATCTGACCAAAAAGATAATCCTCCCTGCCAATGCACATGCCTATCATGTTCAAAACATTTTCCTTTATAAACGGAACGTTCATGCCAAATGAAAAAGCCTTGTCCAATTGCTCATCCGTCGCGGTTAGTAATTTTTGATACACCTTTGGCGATATGGTGGCAAAATTTTTCTTTAATGCTTCCAATGTCGGATAGTCGAGGCTTTCGTCCAGTGCCCTGCCTTCTTTAAATAGATCTTCGTTTGAGTCTTTATCTTCTATACCCAATAATTTGCCAATCCAATAACGGCAATTGACTAGATTTCCCACCATCCACACCACGTGGTTGGTCTTATTTTCAATACGTTTTAATCCGCCTTCTTCTGTAATACCGTCCAATACGTTTCTAAAACTTTGCGAATGCATCCGGTATGCGGGGATGATGATGTCTAATTTTTTTGATGTTGCTGTGTCCATGTTTTTCTAAAAAATTATTGTTCTGAAAGTTGCTTAATCAGGCTTAAGGCTTTGGGAAAAACTTTATTGAAGTAAGCCTCCATATCTGGTGTAGTATCCATGATAATTTGTAATTCTGTCCGGTTATCGTCCTCTTTTTTCAAGTGATAGATTTCTTTAGCTCCCTGCCAACTAGAATCGCTTTCCACGCCATTTTTTAACTCCTTTTGATGGGCAAAAACCATTTGCTCATTTTCAATCAGTTTTTCAACGTATGAGGTCATGCCTCCTCCATCTTTCGCCAAAAACTTAATTGTATTGCCTTGTTTCATGTCGCCCTCAAAATGGCTGCCTTCGGCAAAAACGTTTGTCCATAATCCGTACGTTTTTGGATTCCAGAGCACGCTCCATATTTTTTCCCTACCCGCATTGATGGAAATGGAAAATGATGTAGTTTTTAGATCTTTCATTTCTTAGAAATTTGGTTTATCCAAGGTAGAAACATAAAATATAAAACCACTTTACCTAAGTCAAGAAATGCTAGGAAGAAACAATCTCTTTACGGATGCGACTTAAGGAAGTATCTGCTATGCCCAAATAAGAAGCGATTTGCTTTAGGGGCGCTTGCCGGACAATCTGCGGCCTGCGCTCCATCAATTGCAGATAGCGGGTAGATGCAGATTGAGTAATCATTTCTACTGAACGCTGTTGACTTTCGAATAGCTGCGCAGCCATCCACTCTCGCCCCCATTCTCTAACCGATTCTAGGGTATGGTATAAATGCTGAAAATCGTTGAAATTTATCTTCCAAACAACTGCATCTGTAACCGCTTGGATATTTTGCACCGATGGAATATGCTGAAACAAAGAAGACACTTCATTCACTATTTCATTTTCACAAATAAATTGTGTGGTAATTTCATTGCCATTGTAATCGTGCACGTAGAAACGTATGAGCCCTGTTTCTACGAGATAGTAAGCGCTGGCCGTTTTTCCTTCTTCAAGTAAAAACTCATTTTTGGCCAAAATGACTTTTTTATGCACTGAAACAGTTTCTTGCAAATCTTGTGCAGTAAAAAGTGGATGATGGTAACAGGTTTGAAAGAGGGTTGGCGCCATAACGTTCTTTTACAGTAAAAGTACAAAATGTAAATTTGAAAACAGAGGGCTAACCTGACCGTTAAAGCTACGAGCGCCACCGCTGTTAAAAGAACTTTACTCTTAATTTTTTTAATTCCTAAAACAGTTTTCTAAGACTTGGCCCAATTTCAATGAAATAGTATTAAAAAGAGAATATTGTCAACAATTAGGTTAATGTTAAAGGATGCGAATTTTCAAAATAAGGAAGCGGATTTCATTGCCAAATCCCATCGCTGCGCGATTATGGCATTTTTTGTTTTCGGTTTCAGATAAGCAAGCTCTGTTTAGCCAAAAACAAGAAATGCCATTTCGGTTTCACCGAAATGGCATTTTAGCTAAGGAGAGTGGGGGATTAGCTTCGCTGATCTCAATTGCAAGAGACGGCTACCAATTTCTGTAAGGAATCTCTGATAAAACCACCTTCGCTTTAGGAAATATTTTTTCGCAAACCTTCAAAGATAACTCCGGTAAAGGCGTTGGAGATACGATGATTTCATCAACAGAAAAAGGCTCATTTTGAGTCTGAGAGCCTATTGGAATATTAAGATATGGAATGATTAAATTTTTTCCTACTCTAAATTTTACCTCGTTTGTAAATCTAAGATTGGTCTCTGGATCTTTAGTCGTATCTGTGACAAATCTCCATTCCTGTTCTTCCTCAAACGAAGGGTGTTTAATAAATGGGAGAACATTGTAAGCTCTTAGTGCAATCTCATATGGCATTCTACTTAAAACTTTTGCAGATTGTGACTTGGCTTTGTAATCTTCGGTCATTTTGCGATATGCTTCTGGGCTAATGGTGACAATATCTTTTAAAACCAAAGCTTCGATTTCTTCTTTTTTATAAATGCATTTTTGGAAACGGAGGTAATCAAGTTCAGTTAATTTAGTCAAATCTTCCTTATTAAAAGAAATGGAGTATCCTCCATTCAGGCAGTAACCTCGCCATTGGCTCAAAACATCCTTTCTCTCAGATAGAGAAAACGTATATAGATGCTTCGATTTCAAATGAGTTTGGTTATTCAGTGCAGATGTAAGATTATCGTCAAAATTGCATTGGATTATTCGTTTGACAACTTCGACTGCGTAGTGAAATTCTTCAGAATCATTCATGTATAACATGTCTGTAAACCAGATTGATTTACTGTTAAACATTCCCAATAGACCTGCTCTTGATGTATAGTGATAAAGTTTTGGTATTTCCATCTATTAAATATAATTTTTGGATAAATATGATTCTTAGAATTATGAGATTGATTATGTTGCTAGATTCCGTTAATAATTTTTTAAATATAACAATCTTTGCTAAAGCAAAAATAAAACCGCTTGCAAGATTTCAACAACAATATCATTTTCAGCTCCACAGTGCAGATAAAACAAGATAATTAATTTATTAGCAATTAGTTAGCGTTAAAATCTGCGGAGCGCGCAGATGGATTAGCTTCGCTGATCCCCAAAAGGGGCACACTTTGAACAAATACCATCGCTGCGCGATTATAGCATTTTTTGTTTTCGGTTTCACATAAGCAAGCTCAGTTTAGCCAAAAACAAAAAATGCCATTTCAGGAAACCTGAAATGGCATTTTAGCTGCAGAGAGTGGGGGATTAGCTTCGCTGATCCCCAGAGGGGGGCTTCAAACAAATGCCATCACTGCGCGATATCGGCATCTTTTGTTTACACCTTCACCCAAGCAAGCTTGGCTTGGTGAAACAAAAAATGCCGTCTGACTAAAAAGTCAGATGGCATTTGTTTGGCGGAGAGTGGGGGATTTGTACCCACCTTGAAAAACCGCCTTGATTCAATATTTTAAAGGGTTTTAATTCTGCACTCACCGAATTACTCACCACTTTCAATTTCCTTTGGTATAGCTGCAAATGCTATGTTCAAAGATAATACAATGGTATCTAATAAACAAAACTGAAACGCTCTATTGTTCCAGCGAGCAACCACAGAAAAAAACAGCAAAGCAAGTATTGACATCATTTTTGGGCTTTTTTTCTATACGTCATAGTATCCCTATTATACCAACATCAGGTTACTTACGCAGAGATTGTACTGCTCAAACTCTAGACATTCAACACGCATCTCGTTTACGACAGTTGCCATCGCTTCGTGGATAATAGAGTTTTTGTCACTAAATTTTTTAGAGATTGAGAACTCCGTTTAAAATTACTACACATTTTTGCATTAACAGTTCTTATATTCCCCCTTTTTTTAAATGGCATTCATTATTTAGCCTTTTCTTGCTTTACGGCAAAAAGAGAAATCTTCGCCTTTGAGACAATTCCTAGCTTGTGCGAGATCCCTGTATCCTCCATTATTCCACCGTTTTTATGATACGGCTTCTTTGGATGATCTAAAAATCAATAAAAATATTTCTTCCAAAATCGAATGTGATGAAAACCGTTGTAGATCCGGAAACTACTTTTTTAAAGCCAAACTAAGTTATTTTCAATTGCATTGCTAAAAGATAAGCGTTGGATTTCTTTGTAGTCTGAATTAACCATCATTTTATAATCCTATAAACTTAGCCAAACCATGAACCTGATGCAAATTGGGTGATATCAACTAGATGAAATCATATCCAGAGTTCTAGAAACCTGAGCACTTTAACTGATGCTTTTGATCATATTGGGCCTAAACTCACAAGAGTGCAAGCTAGAGAGGATACTATTAACTATGATTTAATGGCTTAACCGTAGGCAAGCAAAGCAATCCCGGGATAACTTTTGGAAAGAAACGAATGCAAGCCTGAGTTAGGGGCTAGGACTAATAAATTAATTGACTAGAAATTATGAAAATATTGATGGTATTGACGTCTCACAGCGAATCGGGGGACACAGGGCAAAAAAAGGGGTTTTGGATCGAGGAATTCGCAGCTCCCTATTAGGTATTTGAAGATGCCGGGGCAGAGATCGCCATTGCCTCTCCAACAGGGGGCACTCCCCCTATTTATTCCAAAAGCGAATTGTCTGAAGTGCAAACAACAGCAATCAGGCGGTTTGATAAGGACAAAAATTTAAAGGATAAAATCGGTCATTCCGTCAAGTTAGAGACAGTGGGACAGATTGATTTCGATGCTGTTTTTTATTCGGGTGGACACGGGCCCTATGGGATCTGGCGAACGATAAGGCATCCATCTCCCTGATCCAGAATTTTATAAGACACAATAAGCCTACCGCCTTTGTATTCTATGCCCGGGGGGCGTTGATCAGGGTCAAAGTCGAAAATGGCGATCTTTTGCTCAATGGAAAAAATGTAACCGGCTTTTCCGATACCGAGCAGGCAGCAGTCAAATTAAGTGGGGCAGTCCCATTCCTTTTGAGGATGAACTAAAGAAATCGGGTGCGGACTACAACAAAGGGTCCGACGGGGTCAGCAACGTAATAAGGGATGGTCTTCTGATAACCGGCCAAAATCTGGCATCGTCGGGAAACGCAGCGAAACTGCTGCTAAAAACAATTAAAGCACTAAAGGGCGATCAAGGAGCGTAATAGGTCAATATAGGCTTAAAGCATGGGCTCTTTTTTCTCTTCGTCAAGAGTATATTGTAGCTGGGCATTTGTTTTTTTGGCAAATATACAAAATAGGCAAAAAAGAAGAAATTTTTGGAAAGATCTGGCTTCACGCAAATGGGCGGTAACACGACTGGCCTTGAAATGGAATTTGAGATAAATAACCTATGATAAGATGAAAATACCTTATTTTAGTTTGGCTTGTATAGTTTTTGCTTTTTTTATATTTATATTGGACTGGCAAATCTAACGCTTTGTAACAAATGATTTATCTACTATAACCTGACGTAGATTATACCTTATAAAAATATGCTACCTGCGCCCCATTTAGATCCAAAAAGCCTACCTGTTTCAAAGTTGCAGTTTCCGATCGTCGGGATCGGGGCATCTGCCGGAGGTCTGGATGCTTTCACGCGACTGGTAAGCACCATACCAGAGGATTCGGGTATGGCCTATGTGCTGGTACAGCACCTAAGTCCGGTACATGAGAGTAACCTCACCGAGATCTTGCAAAAATCCACCAAGGTACCCATACAGCTGATCGCCGACAATATCCATCTCGAACCTGATCAGATCTATGTCATACCTCCCGGGCGCATGTTGACAGCCGTTGATGGAATGCTCAATCTTGAGCCTATAAGGGATAAAAAAATAAAGATCATTGATCTCTTCTTCTCTTCATTGGGGGTAGTCCACCAGAGCTTTGCCGTGGGCGTAGTTTTATCAGGCTCATTGGACGATGGGACCCTTGGGCTGCAGGTCATCAAATCAAACGGGGGACTGACCTTTGCGCAGGATGATGAGGCTGCATTTGACAGCATGCCCAAGAGTGCCGTCAGATCGGGAGCTGTCGATTTTATCCTTCCCGCCGATCAGATCATACCCAAACTGATAGCTATAAATCACCCTTTCCCCGCAGGTTACACAAAACAGGAAATTCAGAGAAAGGAGCCGGATAAGGATGAGCAGGTTCTAAAACAACTGTTTACCGTGATCCGCTTGAGAAGCAGCGTCGACTTTACGAACTATAAACCGAGCACGATCAAAAGGCGTATCGTCCGTCGGATGGCACTGAACAAGATCGAAAAACCAAAAGACTATCTTCATTTTCTTAGGGAGAACAAGGATGAACAGGATGCGCTATATAATGATCTGCTCATTTCTGTGACTAGTTTTTTTAGGGACACCAAAAGCTTTGATCTTTTGTGCAGCACCATATTTCCAAATCTGCTCGATCAGCGATCGGAGAATGAACCATTCAGGATCTGGATCGCAGGGTGTGCCACCGGTCAAGAGGCCTACTCCATGGCGATATGTATACATGAATATTTAGGGGACAAAGCTTCGATCCGGAAAATACAGATCTTCGCAAGCGATGTATCGGACGTTGCTATTTCCAGGGCTCGATCTGGTGTTTATAAAAAAGTCGATCTGGAAGGTGTTTCCCCGGCACGGCTAGAGCAGTACTTTACCAGACTGGATGGCAGTTACCAGGTCAACAAAAATATACGCGAGATGTGTGTCTTCGCCCACCATAATCTGCTGAAAGACCCACCGTTTTCAAAAATTGACCTGTTGAGCTGCCGAAATGTGCTCATCTATTTTGAACCCGTACTACAAAAAAAGGTGCTATCGATCTTCCATTATGCACTGAACGAAAAAGGGTATCTGATGCTAGGAAAGTCTGAGACCATAGGATCGAGCACCGATCTGTTCACATCCGTTCATCAACGTGAAAAATTCTATCTGTCAAAGGGAAACCATGGAAATTACAGAACCACAACCACTGTCAAGGGCGAACATTCCCTAAGGGACATAGATCAGGAAGCCAGGGGCAAAACTAGCGAAAAAGATCTCAATAAGGTAGCCGATGAGATTCTGTTGGCCAGCTACATGCCGGCCAGCGTGATGGTGAACCAGTCGATGGACGTAATCGAGTTTCGCGGAAAAACAGAGCTTTGGCTTACGTTACCGATTGGGAAGGCAAGTCTGAATGTCCTAAAAATGGCACGGGAGGGACTTTCATTTGAGGTCAGGAATTTATTGAGCCTGGCCAACAGCAAGAAAGTTTCTGTAAGCAAAAAGAATATTTCGTTTAAAAACCACGGGAGGCATTATGTAAATATAGACGTGATACCACTTCCTGACGGTCTGGAAGAATATTACCTGATTGTTTTCCATCCGGTTGCAGATCTAGATCCATTGCTGAGCGATCCAAAGGAGGGTGCCGATAAGATAAATGCTGCCATGGTCAAACGCAATGAGCAACTGGAAAATGAACTGACACAGACCAGAGAGGATATGCGGGCGGTTACAGAGATTCAGGAAGCTGCAAATGAAGAACTGCAGAGTGCCAATGAAGAACTGCTTTCGGGAAATGAGGAACTGCAGAGCCTGAACGAAGAACTGGAAACATCAAAAGAAGAACTACAGAGCAGTAACGAGGAGATCACGATCGTGAACGAGGAACTGCTCGATCGCAATGAACAGCTCCATAACTCGAGAAGATATACCGAGGAGGTATTCAACACAATATATGATCCTTTGATCGTTCTGGACACAGATTTTAGGATCCTTCGGGCAACAGCGGGTTTTTATGACATGTTCAAGGTTGCCCAGAGCGATACAGAGGGAGTCTTCTTATATGACTTTGGTGATGGACAATGGAACATTCCAACACTTCGAGAGCAGCTGGAAAATGTTTTGCCGAATGTAGGTTCGATCAGGGCATTTGAGGTCGATCATGTGTTCAACGATATTGGCCGCCGGGTAATGAAACTCACTGCAACCGAGTTTGAAAGCCACACGCATAAAAGGTTGATCCTGCTGGCCATTCATGATATTACAGATAGTCGAAAGATAGAGGAGGGACTCGTCGAGGTAGAGCGCCTATTGGCAGAAAGCAAGGAAAGGCTACATTTCGCCATTCACTCGGCCGGTATAGGAATATGGGATTATAATCCGGTTACGGGAGAGCTGGTATGGGATAGCCGGTGCAGGGAGCTGCATGGGATTGGGCAGGGAAAAGCCATCGATTATTCCGTCTTTTTGGCTCAGGTCTATAAAGAGGATCGGTCAACAGTTGATGAGGTGATCCAACAGGCCATACATGGTAGAAAAAAAGAAATAATTGATGTGGAATACCGAACCATAGTCCCACAGAACCATGAAGTCCGCTGGGTAAAATCGAAAGGCAAGGTCTACTTTGACACCCACAAAAAAGCCACCCGCTTTATCGGCACGGTGATGGACAATTCGCTGGAAAAATCTCTTCAGGAAAAGACACGGGAACTTTTACTAAAAAAGGACGAGTTTATCAGCGTTGCCAGCCATGAACTGAAAACCCCCCTTACCAGCCTAAAGGCAATTGTGCAGGTTATCGGCAAATTGCTGGCGCACAAGGAGGATTTGAAAGTTCAGGATCTTGGGCAGAAGGCAATCAAGCAAATAGATAAGCTATCGGATTTGATCACCGACCTGTTGGACGTGACCAAGATGCAGGCAGGGCAGCTGGAACTGGACAAAACCAGCTTTTCTATCATCGAGCTGATCGATGAATGTGCCGACCAGATAGGTGGCCGGCCGGAGGGCTGTAAGGTTGAGGTGACGGGATCACCCAAATATCGGTGTATGCCGATAAAAAACGTATAGAGCAGGTGTTGATGAACCTGATGACCAACGCCATCAAATATGCGCCCAAAAGTAAACTGATGAAGATCAACGTTATGCCAAATGACGCCCACGTAGAGGTGGCCGTGACAGATTTTGGAATAGGCATCAACCAAAGTAAGCTCCCTTTCGTTTTTGACCGCTTTTTCAGGGTGGAGGAAACCGCGAGATCTTTCACTGGGCTTGGCCTTGGGCTGTATATCTCATCAGAAATCATAAAAAGGCACGAAGGGAAGTTTGGCGTCGAGAGCGAAATCGGTAAAGGTTCCAAGTTTTGGTTTACCCTACCTTTCAAAAACAATAAATAGATATATTATATTGATCAAAGTTCTAAAAGTTCAAGGCTTTGTTGCAACGTATCGATCTGCGTTTTAAAAGAACGATCTTATTTTTTCAGAAAGATTAAAAATGTCAAATGGTTTCTGGATATAACCATCTGCCCCGCAATCTTGGGCAACGGATTTGATATCGGGCTCTGCAGAGATCAGGATCACGGGCAGCTCTTTGGTAGCGGGATCCGCTTTAGGTCTTGCGCAGATCTCCTCACCAGAGGTAAAAGTACCCGCTAGCCTCAAGTCCAATAATATAAGATCGGGGTTTATCCCACTCAGGTCTTTTGTTTCCTCACCCGTTGCCGAAGCAGTTACTCCATACCCCTCTTCCTCCAGCAGAAATGATATAATCTCCAGCAAATCCTCGTCGTCGTCGACAATCAGTATTTTTTTCTGCATCGTACTATGGAGACACTATTTTATACCTCTTTGTTTTTTTTTAGATTCCGCACTCGGCTTTCAGATTTTAAATCTTGCTAAGTTCATTTAACAGATAGGGAAGATCTAATTTAAATATGCGATCCAAACACGTACGGTCAATACTACCAAACTATATGCGGATTTTTTTGTAGTTAAGTATGCCCGTTACGGTCTTTATTTACTCAAAAGTTATAACAATGAACAAGATTTTGGTAATTGACGATGATCTGGATCTTTTAGCTGTATTAAAGGAATGGTTTTCAGATGAGAGTTTTGAGTTAAGGACCTTGTCAAGAGCAAATGGGGTTTTCGATATCATCGAACAATTCCGACCAGATCTTATATTGATAGATTACCTGTTAACTGATATAAATGGCGGTGAAATCTGTAGCCAGATCAAAAGGTCTACTGAGTATGCTCATATCCCGATAGCCATTCTTTCCGCTTATCCCAAAGTATTTCTATCGCTGGGAAACTATAAATGTGATCTCTTTATAGCGAAGCCCTTTGATCTTTATTCATTGACCGAGAAAATACAAGGGTTGCTCAACCTGCCGGTTGACTGATCACTGGCGACCCAATTGGCATGTGCAAATATTTTCTTATAAAAAAACCTTTGATTTGTTGTAGATGCATTATTCTTGAAATCTTTGCTTACCTTTTTTAAGAATATCTTTGCTAAGACACTTTCTCAGGATGTGGATATCCCATACCTATTTCCGGTCCATCGAGGAAACCAAGTTTATTGTAGCTTCTTACGTTGTTGCTTTTGGTGCAAAGTGTTGGCACTGTCTATCGAATGTGATTGGTGGATATCGTTGTCTTTTTTTGCCAGAGCAGCCAATTGCGCATAATATTTGGCAAGTTGATCAAGCTCTTCCTCACTCAGATCCTCGATATCAACCATGCGGTTACTTGTCAGTTCACTGGCAGCAATCAGTTCGTTTAGCTTCAACTGGATGGACTTGTTGTCCTTGTTCTGGGTTTTTTGGATTAGAAAAACCATTAAAAATGTAATGATCGTGGTACCGGTATTGATCACCAATTGCCAAGTTTCGGAATATTTGAATATCGGGCCGGAGGCGGCCCAGACGATGATAGCTGAACTTGCTGCAATAAACGCAAACGGGCTTCCTGTCCAATTGGTAATCACATTGGCAAAACGTTCAAATAGATTGTTCTTTTTTTGTGTTGATGAAGTCTTTGTCATGATTGATGTTTTTAAAAAAAAACGTTTGGTATTCTACTAAGCTAATTTATTGTAGGAGGGTATTTAGATTTTTTTGCTGGATGATTTAGCGCCATGGCACCCCACTTTAACCAGTTCGTTTCAACCGATCTTTTTTGGACTTATCCGAAAGCCCTAAATGCTGTAGGTATTTATCTGTCCGAAATACGTATTTTGTGCCAAAAAATCTTCTGACTACCAGAGTGTTATAATCTTTTTAAAGTTAACCTAATAAATTAAGATTATGAAAAAGACCAATTTATTAATGATGGCTACGGCCGGGATGTTATTTTGTTCGGCATGCGGATTCTAGAGGCAGACAAATGGCGACAATGACTCCATGCGGAAAGATAGCACACTAATGGATACAGCTAATTCAAGACGTACCATGGACACAACCTCGCGCAGACCGGATAGTTTAAAAAAACACCTATGAATAGGAACTGGCATATTCTGAAAGGCAACATGTCAGTTTTTTTAATCTTTAATCGGTATATTCAAGCTACCCGTTTTGATTTATTTTCAATCTTAAAATAAAGTGAACCGACTTTTCCGATCAATAACCCTAAAAGCATTCGAACTGCTACCTTGATCTGCTTAGCTGAAGGTAAAATGTAGTTCCCCTGTTCTCCTCGCTATGGAACCAGATCTTTCCCTTATGCCATTCTACTATCGTTTTTACGATGGACATGCCCAGGCCGACCGAAGGCTCGCCCCTTAGGCCGGGACGGCGGGCATTGTTGAACTTATCAAAAAGGGTGGCGTGATACTGCTCCGGAATACCTATGCCGTCATCTGCCACCGTAATCAATACGGTTTCTTCTCGTTCCTCCAGACTGACGGTTATATTTCCCCCATCGTGGGTAAACTTGATCGCGTTGGAAAGCAGGTTGTTAATCACCTGTATAAACTTGCTGCCATCAATCTCCACGAAGATTTCAGGATTATCGACCTTAAACGCTATTTTCTTTTTGATGTTCTCTTGGGAGGCAATATATTCCTGCATAAAGCTTGTCAGGGTCGTAACAAGGTTCTGCCGGATTTTGACCATGTCCACACCTGCGGACTGGATAAATTCCAGTTTTATAAAATCCTGGATCATCTGGATGCATCTTTTGCTGATCTCCTCGATAGAGACAAGCATTTTTGGCAGCTGATGGTCGGGATAACCTGAAATTTTTCTGGAGATCAGTTGGGTAAAGTTTTTGATGGAACCCAACGGTCCGGCAAGATCGTGCGAGAGTATATTAAGTATCGCATTTTTTTTGTCAGACAGTTCGTTAAGCTTGTCCTCGTGTGCACGAAATGCAGAAATATCCTCCATAGACCCGGTAATCACTTGATCTAGTTTTGTGGGCATATTTTTTAACAAAGTCAGTTTATAACATCGCTCCCTATGATCTGCCGCTTCCATGCGGAACTCTATGTCATTTTTGAACAATCCCGGCTTTAGGCGAACATAGATGCCCTTTAAAAACCTTCGATCCTCTATATTGACCATATCAAACAGTTTTTTTAGGCTGGGTGTTTCCCCACCTTCCTGAAAGGTTTCCCTAAAAGCAGCATTGGTGTAGATGAAATGGTGATCGGCAGCGCTGTAGCAAAAAACAATTTTGGGGTTTTGCTCTACAAAACGTAGGAGCAGATCAGACGATTTTTTCATGGCATCTAGCGAAACGTTTATACCTACCGGCCGCTCCACGTTGGTAAATTCGGGTTTGTTTTTCTCTAACATGGCATTTGTCGCTTTTAGAAGTTATATTTCGAGGTTAGATTCCCATTGAATACCCTAACCAAAACGGATTGTTTAAAAAAAGCTAAAATTTGGTTTCGCAAGAATAAAGTTCGATTTTAATTTTTTATGTAGATTCCCTCCACGTGTTTTTCTTCCGGTCTTTCAAAGATAACCTGTTTCTACTGTTGTTGATCTTTTTTTCTAACCTGGGAAAAGTGTCTTTGGATTCTGTCATAACTCTCTTTTTATTATGCTAATTATACCATCCTGCTCCATGTAAATCTTAGCAACAAGAGACATCTCCTCGGTCTGCATGTTGACGCGCAGGGCGCGAAAAATTTCCTCTTTACCTATAAGCGATTTTTCCATATTTTTAGCATGAAACCCATTGTGATCATAAAGCAAGATTTTTCCACCTTGGACGGAGTTGCTGAATTTCGGTTTTTGGCTGATAAGCCATCCAAGTACCCGATGTAGAAAAACAACAGTTATGCAGGCTCCGATAACTGGTATAAATGGTGAAACCCCAACAACCGCCCTGCTCAATATCGATCCCAAAAGGATTACGATGATGTTATCCAGAGGACTTTGCAGACCAAAAGATCTCCTGCCTGAAATTCGTATCAGAATGTAGGCGATAAAAAAAATAAGAACGGCTCTGATGGCCATCTGAAGTATACCTAAATCCTTTCCCTGACCGATGAGTTCTTGAAACGTCTCCATTTAAAAATATTTTTAATAAGTATGAAAGGAGATCTGATGCAAATGTTTTATTACACTATCGGTACAGATCTATTTGCAGACCGCTTTTGATCCAACTGAAGGTCTGTTAAGGTCGCACAGATCGCGAAAACAATATGGGCAGGAATAAGATGCATCAGATATTTGGAAAAATTAATTTTTTTGGGGAAGGGATGAGCTTGCAGCGTCCAATTCCATACTGCTGAGCCAATCAAACCGTTACATATACCGAGTATAATGCCGTTACCTATCGTTTTCCTGATTTTTCCGGATCGCCATAGTTCTTTGTAGATTATGACAAACATGAAACCCACCATGTAGTGAATAGTCCACCCTATCACCATTGCTTCACTTTTTCTGGTGGTTGGAAACAATCTGTGGATGAGGGCACCCAAATTTTCGGGTTCACTAAAATTGTCATTTTCAGCTAATGAAACCAGATAGCTGAACAGGGTCATCATTGATGTACCGCTGATGGATGAAACAATTCCCTCTTCTACCTTATTCATCATAATCAAGTTTTACCAGTCGAAAAAATTTCCAACTAGTTGAAGTCAGACCTCTTATAATTGACCGATGTTGATCCTATCCTATGCAATCGTATCTTGTTGCGATCTGATTTCTTTTATCTTCTATAACTATTAGATATCAATATGGTTTTGTTTACCTGTCCTATTTAAATACCCGGTAACTTATTTAGATCGATTGCATTTTTAAGTGTGAATTTATCTTACAGATGATAAATATGAAGGTATACTTTTAGCGATTTTCTTCTTGCCAATTAACTTAGTTAGCCAATTGATGAGTGCAGAAAAAGTTACGTGACAGGTTAGATCCTGTTCGCCAATATGATCATAGGCTGAATCATGCACCGATGAATGGTTTTGAATAACTATCTGCCACTAAAAAGGCCATCGACCAATACAAAAGCTCTCTAAAACGCCCGGCCGCCGCCAGAAAAAATCCCTACTTTTTCTTTGGCACTTTAGCACCTTCCTTCTTTGCCTCTGAGAGGCCGATTGCAACAGCCTGTTTTTTAGAGGTCACCTTTTTCCCAGAGCCCGTTTTAAGCGTGCCTTCTTTTTCTTCATGCATGGCCTTTTCTACTTTTTCGCCTGCTTTTTTTGAATACTTTGCCATAATTGATATCTGTTAGTTAAAAAAATCCTCTTAAAACTGTCATCCAGTAATGTCAGTATTTCCTATTAGATAGTTATCCGTCCGCCCGTCACCGGGATGGTTGCACCGGCAATATAGCTTGCCTCGTCCGAGGCCAAAAACACATATGCGGGGGCAACCTCCGCGGGCTGTCCAGGTCTTCCCATCGGGGTATTCTTTCCAAATTCCTCATGCTTTGGCATAGTTGATGGGATCAGTGGAGTCCAGATCGGGCCAGGCGCCACGGCGTTTACCCGGATTCCCTTACCGTCCATTAGTAGTATCTGACTCAGGTTCGACGTGAAATTCTGTATCGCCCCCTTCGTAGCGGCATATGGCAACAGCTGTTCGCTCGGCGAGTAGGCATTGACCGAGGTCGTATTTATGATGCTGCTTCCCGGCTTGAGGTGCGGCTCAGCGGCACGACACAGGTAGAACATGGCCGTGATGTTTGTCCGAAAGGTACGGTCCCACTCATCTGAGGGAATATCGTCTAGGCTTTCCCTAGCCATCTGGAAAGCGGCGTTGTTTATCAAAATATCCAGTCCCCCCAGTTCCGCTATGGCAGTATCGATGATCTTTTTACAATGTGCTTCCTCTTGGATATCTCCCTTGATAAGGATTGCTTTCTGTCCTGCTGCCTCAACCAGTTCAGCGGTAGATCGGGCATCTTCATCTTCTATATCCGACAGATAGCTGATCAGCACATCAGCTCCCTCCCTGGCAAAGGCAATTGCCACGGCACGGCCAATGCCCGAGTCGCCGCCGGTTATTATGGCCTTCTTGCCTTCCAATTTTCCGCTTCCCCTGTAAGAATCTTCTCCATGATCAGCTTTTGGCTGTAGGGTTTCCTCTACCCCAGGAGCAGGCTGATCCTGTTTTGGAAAAGGAGGAATTGGATACTTTTCTCCTGGATCCTGATTTTTGTCTTCGTTTTTCATTATATTCCTATTAGTGTAAATCAACCTTGGCGAGCGGCAGTGATTCAGGTTGACTAGCTGCTTCGCTCACGATCGAACAAAATTATTTATCGGTTATTATTTATGTGGTTTGCCTTAAAATAAAAACCCCAATTTTAGGATTAAAGTTTTCAATTTGTTTATCAATAGCGTTGAAATGGTGCGTGGGATCCCTAAAAATATCTTGAGATCCGTTAATCAAAAGGCAAGAATATCTAAAAAGCAATTTTTGTTTTTTTACAAACCTTACCCAATACTTTTAAAACGGATATTTCGCTCCATTCCGTGCCTTCCATTCTCGATCTCCAATAAAATCTGATAATTGAGCATTTTTCTTTTTCCTGACCGTAGTATGTATCCGTATTACTTGCCGAGTTATCAATCATTCCATAATTATCTAACATAAATAATGGGCATACGCAGGTTTTGCATTTTACTATTTTTGCAAGTATTAATCATTTTGCAGCTGACGGAATAAATTTTCAATTATTCTTGCCCCTTAATCATTTTAGGAATTTTGGTGTTTTCTTATATTTACCATCACCAACTAAATATCACAAACCCAAATTTGTAATCATGGCAAAGTTTAAAACGACAATATTGACGGCAGGAAAAACCGCAAAGGTTATTTTTACACCGAAGAAAGAAAAGTTGAACTTCCTGCCAACCTTAAGAAAGCGCCTGACAAAAATTCAGAGGCTAAAAGATTTTTTTTTGCAACTTTCTTACTGCAAACGAAAAAATCACATTACATTAATTGAATAGGCCAAGACAGACCAAACAAGACGAAAGCGTATTAACAAATCTATTGCGGACTTAAGTTAAATAAAAAATAAAAACCGTCCTATAGCCAGTTTATCAAGCATACCCTTGGCTAAAAGATACGACTCTCTTCGTCTTAAAATTCGTGTCAAATAACCCCCTTTTAATGATAGGTTTTGTATTCGGGAAATTTAAAAACATCAAAGTTTCCAAAAGTCGCCTGTTTGAATCCTGATCAAACTCCGCTTTTTCCCGATATTCTCATAAACCCATTCCATTAATCAAATGAAATATTTAGTTTTTGGTAATGGGTAAATGATAAAAAACAGTGGTAATAAAAAATTCCCTTTTTAAACAGAACTATATTTGAATCGGCCATTCTGAATGGAGAAAGTTAAAGGCTCCTGTAATTTTTTTCATGAACTATGCTTCTCCCCCGCACACCATGTCTAATTCCTTCAATTCGCATTTATCCTTTAGTGTAAAATGAAAGTTAGAATTCATCTGTTGTGGGAATTCATACATAAGTTGAAACAATCATATTGTTTACAATCGTCGAATGCTCCAAGAGCTTAAGGATTACTTTAATTCAATTGAAGTCTCTTAAAAGTCTATTTACTTATGCCCTTCGCTAGGATCAACGATGTTAACCTATTCCCAAATAGCCATGTTAAGGTGCCAGAAGAAAATCCAGATTTAAAAGTTAAGAGACCAATCAGTTAAAATTCAGATGATCAAAAAGCCCATGATCATTTTTACCTCGCAGGGGTTTTGGAGGAATTGGCTTTGGCATAAGACTAACTGTAATCTTGCCATTTTCATCTTCTGAATAAGTTGTACAGGATTTTCGGCTGACAATCATCTGCTCATTGATCTTACAAAAAGAAATGGGATCGAGCAATGCCATAAATTCATCCAGATTTTCCTTCAGCAAAGTTTCATAGCTGATACACTTATGGCTGGTCACAAAATAGTCGCCCCTGTGATAAAATAGATAGGCGATTTCCTTAACATCCAAATCAACCAGTTTATTGCCATAATAAACTTCGACGAATCTGATGTACCCTTTAGTCCAAAACATATAAAATATCAAATAGATCATATTGATATTGACCATGACCAGAAAGATAGCCATCAGACTTATTGAAGTGACAAAAGCTGCCATCTTGTTTCCAAAGACAAAGACAAAAAGGCTGCCCAGTCCATACATCAAAACAAAGGGAATGATCAGTCCAGCAAATACCAGAGCGGCAAATAGTTTCTTGTCGCCGTAAGTAGTGTCAATTTTTTCACAAATCAATTTACAGGCATGAAATATCCATTCATGTACCAAAACACTTCCGATTACCAAAAAAAGAAAGTTTAAAACTACATGTGTTTGAGAAAACAACGCCGAAAAATCCGCCCCATATCTGCCAGAGTACCAGAAAATGTCGAATGCAATCAAAACAGACACCAAATGCCTTACCCAAAACCTTGGATAAAGATACACCATCATCTGTTCGGAAATAATAGCTATTTCCAATTGATTAAAACTACCGAAAATAAACCGATAAGTAAATCGCAAAATAGACCCACACCATAATGGGATTTTCTACGATAGCCAATTCGGCAAATTTTTTTACTCGATACTTTGAAATCCAAAATTTTCAACAACTTTCACTCAAAGAACATTTAAAATCCTTTATTTTTCTGAAGAATATCATGAATAATTTTCAACGGGTAAAATAAAAAAAAATGCCTGACCGTTTCCAGTCAGGCATTTTATCCAAAACAGTTTTTCTGTTTATTTGTCGTTCTTTTTGGCGGTAACTTCGGCACGAATATCCTGCGCAAGTACTTTTGCCTTCTGCATCGCATTTCTCAATCTTGTACCTGCTGCCTTGTTGCTTTTGTCATAAAATGCAGTTGTATCTGCCTCTGCAGAGGCGATCATTTCTTTCAATTCTTTGAATTTTTCCATGGTATTTATTTAAATTAAGGGTTAGTGAAACCACATTTTGCAGTTTCCCGGTTGACTATTTCCTGTTCAAAAATAATTAAAATTTTTAATTCAGCTGAGAAAGATCGTCAATTAGATCCTCATCCCTTGGCTCTCACTCATTTCTTTTTCTTTACCTTTGGTATTTTCCGCCTTGCGCGAAAGTGCAGTATCTTTTAAAAATTGTTCCCTTTTTTCCGGTTTACCGTTCTCTTTGTACATATTGAGCTGCATGTAGCGTGGCACCGCTTCCACCAACACCTTCACTTCCTGACCGTCTTTTACTGCTGTAACCAACGGCCTGTTGCCATTTTTAATGGACGCTTCCAACAAAATCTTTTTTGCCGGATCTTCCATCTCCTTGATGTTGAACTTGTCCAATATCTTGTCTAGATCAAAACCATAAGCCGGATCATGGTATTGGTTAAAGTTTAAGTTGTTGTAACGGTCTCTCGGTTTATCCAGATCGAGGTTCATCCAAGCTTTAAAAGGCACACCGCCCAAGGTCAATAGGTCGTCTCTATATACCGAACGTCCCTGTACAAGATTGACGGCCTGTTCTGCCGAAAAACCCTTTCCTTTTTCTACCCAAAAAGTCTGTGACAGCGATTGAGCGTTAAAGGTCTGGCGGAAGTCTTCGTCAACAAAGTTGACTTTGCCGTTCTCCGATTTGGCAAGCATGGTTTTATGTGCTGGATCTTTTCCCATAGCAAGCTCGCTGTCTCCCTTCTGCTTTTTAAAGAAATCAAGGGCTTCGCCAGCATCATCCATTTTTTTGACGGTGTTCTTTCCATCTGCCCCGGGCGTAATGACCATATATTTTTGTCCTTCTTCCAAGACGTTCCCCTGGTTTTGCGCCACCTCAAATTTATTAAAGTAATAAAAGTCGGACTGTCCCGATTGTTTAAAATGGAGCGTCACATCAAGCTGTCCTTTTAGTAAGGTAACGGTATCATGCAGTTTAAATTCGGAAACATCTTTTTTCATCTGCTCCTCCATTTGGGCAATGAGCTTATCCGCAAAACCCAATCCCTTCATTTCCTCTTTGAGGTTTTCTAAGTTGTTTAAATTCATAACATTTATTGTTTTTAGTGTAACATTCATTTTGTTTATCGCCATCTCGGGCAATGCCTGCAAGAGGGTTTTTTCCAATTCTTTCAGGCCAGATATCAGGCTGTTGATGGGTACGGCTTCATGCCAATTCCATATCTGCTGGTACTCTCGAGCAAAAGTAGAGGCTTCATCACTGTCGCGAAAACAATGCAGATCATACCGCGTCGTAATGGGATTATCGGTGTCATATACCACCCACCCATGCCCACTGCTGACCTGCTCCTCCAAATGCGCTCGCAGTTGCGCTGCCTCTGCCGGATTTTTCAGCTGTACCATTAAATTTTTTCTACCTGGCTTTTGGCTGATTATTTCGCAGCAATATTTGCTGACCAGCCTCTAGACTAATTTTTATCTTCTTGACCTTTTTGCTGAAAAGCGCTTTTGCAGCCTCTATACTAGCATCGGCGGCCTGAATGCCGATGGAATGATCTATGCCGCTCAGCCGAATGTTTCGCACGGCATTTTCCGCTCCATCATTGACTGCGTCGGTCAGCAAAACCTCTGGCGCATTGATGCCCACCATCCCATCTAGGCTATAGACCGAAAGGTCGACCGGTATAATGGATGTGCCAAGCCGGATATTTTTAATATCCAACAGCAACCGCTGGTTTGTTATCCGGCAAATCCCAAAAAGTTCGTGCCCTTTTGGAACAGTAATCCCGTTAATATTGATAGTTTCCTGAATTCGGATTTTAACGGTTCCGCCTTGCACTACCTTTTGCGTATTTGCGATTGTTGCGGGTATGGCCTTGAAAACACTATCCGCTCCAGGACTTTGATGCTCCACCATTTCCTGCTGTTTTCCTTCAGGATGTTGTATCTCTATAATACTTTTCAATAGGCCGTTAAGCTGCGCAATTTCGGGATCTTCGCCTTTATCCTCGTTCATCACCTTCATCAGAGATTCCAAGCGATCTACATCGTTTTTCATAGATGGATTTTCCTGATTTTTCTCAGACGTATAGAGATTCTTTGTGGTCTCGGCGGGCTTGTTGACCTCCCTGTTGAGCGCTTCGAGCTTCTCTTTGATCCGCGCTGTTTGTAGATCGTCCCGAACATTGAAACCCAAACGGTCGGTTACTTCTTTAACGGCCTTGTCACTGCTTGCACTGTCTTTGTCGCTCTGCTGATAAAAACCCATTTTATCGGTCGGATTAGGCTGTTTAAATTTGGCATTTGGCAATCGGGTGTTGATACCGTGCTGAACAGCATTTTCGTCTGTGATGTCTTCCCTGCCTCCGCCCATGGCATAAAATGCTAGGGCGAGAAAGGGGAGGACCAAGATCGGCAACATCAACAAAACCTTTCTGTTGTTCTTTTTCTGTGATTCCATATCGTTATTTTTAAAGGTTAGTAATCGTGTTAGTTCAAAGCATTGATGAGCAACCAGACTAGGTAGATTGCGAAAACAATACAGAAAGTTGCTAAAGCCTGTATTGAACTTTTGCGTGAGACCATCTCTGTTCGCTTATTTAAGTAGTCCGCTATCTGATGCTGAACATTAATAATTTTACTGGCCAATTTCCGGGCAACTTCATCGTGGCCGGAGGCTTGCCTCGTTTTTCTGAATAATTTCATAATCTTATGGGTTTATTTCACCTACTCATCCCTGTTCTCCAAGGTCTCCCAGTGTTGGATAAGAAAGCCGTGGGGATTATTATCCGACCTCGAAACGTTTCGCGCATCCCCCTGGGTGATAAGTTTTCGGATTATCGTCGAAGTTGACCGGATGAGTTTTTGGGTGGCGTAACATCTAAATTGAAAGGGATATTTGTTCATATCCAGTCGTATACTATCGACCGTTATTTCCTGGGATATGTTGGCCGAGATCAGGTTGTTGTAATAACCCTGTTCCTTAAGGTTATCATATTCCCTTTTCGCGCTCTCGTCCGCTAATCTAATGCCTTGGAGATATTTCCCTGAATAACCTTGTCGTCAGGATCTAGGGTAAAGAAATAATGATGGAACATCTTGATGTGGTCGCGAAGCTCCACACTTATGTTATCCTTCCGTTCTGCGCTGAAAGCTTCTATGGCTTTCCCATTGGCAAGAATGTATATCTTCTCCTGTGCTCCCTTTACCATCTCAAAGCTTTTCCATACCGAGAAGCCCGAGACCAGCACGCAGGCAAGTATCAAAAAAGGCTAAACCTCTTGATATGTTTAAAGGCGGTGTCTATATTTTTGAGTTGTGTGAACATAATGCTATAAGTTGAATTGATTTATTTACCGGATAGTTGGTCATGCTGATGGCTTGGACTTTCGCCTTTGCCATCCGGAAAGTAATCACCGTTGCTGGAAGCCGCAAATCCCTGATAAAGCCCCCTCGCTCCATCACCGAGTGCATCTGCCGCCATACCTCCCCCCGCAATACCTGCTTTCATGGTGCTACTTGATGTATTTCCAACGAGCGTATTAACTTTTTGTAAAATGGTGTTCCCTCCGCCTGCGTGCACCACGTAGTTGGCGATATTGGGTACGCTGAAGTAACCGACAATGCCGATGACCAGAAAAATAAGGTATGCGGTATCGGTGCTGCTGAAGAATGTATCTCCCTGCTGGTCGATCTGTGAAATATCCAACTTTAGCATGTTCTCTTGGATCTTACCAAGAATGCTCCCAAAAATATTTGCTATCGGCAACCACAAAAAGATGTTCACATATCTTGCCAGCCAAACCGTCAGGGTGTTTTGAAAACCATCAAATACCGCAAACCCAAAAACAAGCGGGCCGAGTATGGCAAGCACGATCAGAAAGAAGGTACGAATGGTGTTGATGCAGAGGGAAGCGGCGGCATACAACACCTCCAATATTTCGCTCATCCATTGTTTGATACTGTTCCTGAAATTGTAGGACTGTTTGTCCATCCAGAATTTGATGTCGTTTCCGATGCCCTCAAATACGCCCTCATCTGTTCTGCCAGGATCTTTAGGGTGGGAATATTTGTACCATTTGTCACTATCGCCGCGCCCGTCATCACCTATGTACATCTGATAGGCATCGCTGTTTTTGACCGCGCGCTCCTTTTGTTTCAATAACGCGGCAATGGCCTTGTTGCTATCTTTGACCATTGCAGCTGTTGCAGACACGGTCGGGTTCAATACGCCGTTTATCAAAGCAATGACCATGGGAAACATCATAATTGCCATCCCTAGTGCAAACGGTCGAAGTAGGGGGTAAAAATCAATGGGCTCGGCAGCTGCAATCTGCCGCCATACCCTACTTGCTATGTACCACAATGCCCCAAAACCTGCAATACCACGCGCCACATTGATGAGACGACTGCAAAGTGGAAGCATTTCATTATAGACCCTATCCAGAACGGGTTGCATCCCCGATAGCAACTGCGCCATATCCTGTGCGGCAAGCAGATGGGGGATAAGTATGCCAACCGTTGTTATACCTGTGGCTACCAATATTTTGTTTTTTATCATTTCGGTGCTGTGTTAAAGTGATGAAGAGAACGCGAGTTACATTTCGTTTTAAGTTTACCATCCATTTAGTTTAGGTTGTAGTATCGCTTTGTCGCTCGGATGTCTTGCTTTTCCTTCTGCCGCTGCAGATTTAGGATGTTAGCCCCTTTGTTAAAGTTTCGCAAAAACATCAGTTTGTCCTGCGTGTCCGCAAAAATCCGATCGATGGCATTCAACCGCTCGTCATCGCTCATTCTTAATTTCGAGGAGGTAATTATGGTCGTTAGCTCTTCTAGATTATTCAGGCTCTGGTCGGACAGCTGTTTGTACACCTGCGCTAAATAAATGACTTCCTGTGGATTGAAATTATCCGACTCCTTGAAGCGTTTAAATGCCGCTTTATACTCTGCAACCAGATCTTTCTGGTAACTGATGATGTCCCCGACACGCCTGTATTTTTTTATCTCCGGGTTGACGAGCATCAGACCATCCAGAAATACTTCGTGCAGGGAAAAGTTACCTTTCGAAACATTTTTTACGGCATTGTAACCATTGGTAATTATCGTATACCCTTTCTTCATATCGGCAAGAATGTTTTTCAATTGGGACAGCTTTTCTACGTTCAGCAGAAGTTGTTCGGCTTCGGTCGATTGCGCCCTGACAGCTATCGGAGCACTCCATAGCGCCAATAACATCAATGCAAACCCAAATGGGCGGATCAATATTTTAGTCGATGATTCCATGATATTTTTTTAATTGGTCAATAGATCTTTGTGAGTCTTCCTTTTGTCTGATGAGCAAGTCAACTTGGCTGCAAAAGCTTTGCGTAAATTCAGCCTTATCGAGCATAGCATTATGTATCCTATCCAGTCTTTTGATCCGTTCGTCATCGCTCATTTCTACTTTTCCCGATGTGATGACCAATAACAGTTCTTCGAGATCGGTTGCGCACTCCTCCATGACGTGGTCTTTTACCTTTCGGATGTAAAATTGATTGTCCACAGATAGCCAATCATTAGTCTTTAAATAATTCAGCCTCTTACTAATCTTCAGCTGAAAGTTGATGATCTCTGCCACTTGGACGCTGTTTCTAACCACGGGACTGACCATTTCGAGGCCGTTGATAAAAGTGCTATGGAGACCGAACTCTCCATTTTTGAAATCCTTTACCGTACTGATGCCTTGATTTGCGATGTCATACCCTTTTTTCAAATAGCTAGCATAGACTTGTAATGCAGCAATCTGTTCTATGAGGTATTTTTTCTGCGTTTTTTTTTGATTGAACCATTCTGAAAAAGTCTGTCCAAAAGTGGAGTTAGCCAACAGAATAGCTGCAAGAACGGTACACAGGAGCATTTTAAGTTTATTCGATTCCATAGATTTCTTTGAGTTTGGCTGCCTCATCTAATGATTGGGCGCGTTTGATGCTCAGACTGCTGTTCTGCGCATTGAACTGTTTGAGGTCGCTGTAATTGGTGTCCATCTTATCTGCGGCAGTGTTGATGATCTCCAGTCTGTTGGCATCGCTCATCTGTGTCTTAAAACTGTTCACCACCAACAGGATCTGGTCGAGGTTCTTGATGCTTTCATCCAGTATGCCCGAATAGACCTTCTGCATGTATCCAAGTTCGTCCGAGGAAAAGTGCTTGTCCTGCTTGAAGAGTTTCCAAGCCCATTCATATTCATCCACGATAGCCACCTGCTTTTGGATCAGGTCTTTGATGCGCTTATAGTAGGCTATGGCAGATTTGATCTTCCACAGCTCCTCATAATACTCTCCGTACAGATTTTTTTGCTTTTCTGTCCATTCCGCAATCTCGGTCAGTTTTAGTTTTGAGAGTTGGTTTTCAAGTACCTTTTGCGCGTTCTGTAACCAGATCGTTTTGTTCTGTAGCCGTTGGACCTTTAGGTCGACGGCCTTGATGACTTTTTTTACCCCTGCCTTGATGACTTCCATAACCGCAATCTGCGCATCTGCCCCCTTTGGCAGCGAAACAAATAGGGTCATGGCGCTCACGGGTAGGATGACCATGTACTTTTTCATAATGTTTATAATTTTCCTCGGTTTGATAATTGGTTATTTTAAAGTTGATGGGCGTGAAGGAGCCTTTATGGGAGTTCATTTCTATTTGGCATCCATTTGATGACTATTGGATGCTGTTTGGTATTTGCGCTTAGCTCCCTTTTAGTTTGCGGTATTCGCGTCTTCCCACCAAAAGCTTGTTTCCCTTGGGATAAAAAGTAATGAGCTTACCTTTTGCCGACTCTGTTATAGTCTTGGTGTTCTTGTCATAAATACCCAACCATTCTTCTGTTTCATATTCGTGTTTGCCAAGCTTTCCATTGTGGATCATGTTGAATCCTGTTTTGCGGTGGATCAAAAAATTATTGCTTTCGGAAGGTTCGATGACCAACGTATCCCAGGCAACGCTGTATTCGCCACCTTCGCTGTTTACATAGGTGCCCGGAATAAATTCCCCAGTGGTATTCGTGTTGCAGGACGTAATCAACGCTACTCCTATCGCAAAGAAAATATTCAAGTTTTTCATGTCCGTTAGCTGTTTAATATTGATTTTTAATTTTAGGTTAACTATTGCTGCTGTTGTTCCGCTACCCTTTTTATCGTTGTTCGATTCTGATTTCGTTTGCCAGCACGGCAATGCCTTTTTTAATGCCGCCGTACCGTGCTGTATATTGCTGCACTTTTACCTTCTCGCTTTCTTCGGTCGTGTAGGCCAAGTATTCTTCTAGGCTAACTTCTGTTCGATACACTTTACTATATTGTCCGCCCAGCGAGATGAAAACTTCTTTGTATTTTCGCTTCGGATCATTCGCCTTGTTCATCGATAAAATCTGCGCTTTTTCCTTTTCCGTCAATCCCAGCAATTCCTGTATACTGTCAAACTTGTTCTGGTACTTGCTCTGATCAAGCAGAATCTTACAGTCGGAATTATTGATGATGGCCTGCTTGACCACCGTTGAACCGATGATGTCCTCGACCTCCTGCGTGACCACGATCGCCTCCCCGAAGAATTTTCTCACGGTCTTGAATAGGTATTTGATGTACTCGGCCATGCCTTCTTTGGCAATTGCTTTCCAAGCTTCTTCAAGCAAAATAACCTTACGGATGCCTTTGAGCTTGCGCATCTTCGCGATAAACACTTCCATAATGATCAGCGTAATCGCCGGAAAAAGAATGGGATGGTCCTTTACCTGATCCAGTTCAAACACAATGAACCGCTCGTTCAACAGATCCAGGTTTTTGGTCGCATTCAACAGGTAATCAAATTCGCCACCTCGATAATATGGATTGAGCACATACAGAAAGTTGCTGACATCAAAGTCCTTTTCCTTAACTTTTCCATCTTCCAGCACCTGCATGTATTCTGATAATAGGAACTCGTAGAAAGTATTGAAGCATGGAAAGATATCTGGGCGTTCTTCAACATCTTCGAAATAAAGCGTCAGCGCATTGGACAGCGCAACATATTCAGATCTCCGGAAGGTTTCATCTTCCTTTTTCCATAGCGCAAGCAATAAGGTCTTTATGCTCTCTTTTTTTTCGGTATCGAGTACATCGCCCGCGGTCAGATAAAAGGGATTGAACTTGATCGGGTTATCCTCGGTATAGGTGAAATAATAGCCTCCAACCAGATCACAAAGTCCTTTGTAGCTGTGTCCAACATCCACCAGAACGACATGTGCTCCCTGTTCGAAGTAAGAACGTACCAGATGGTTGGTAAAAAAAGATTTGCCACTGCCGCTCGGCCCCAAAATAAATTTGTTGCGGTTGGTGGTATATCCCTGTTTGATGGGTTCGTCGGAAATATCCACATGCACAGGCCTGCCGCTCAACCGATCACCCAACCGCAGGCCAAACGGACTTATACTCGAACGATAGTTGCTTTCGAGATTGAAAAAACAGGTAGCCTGTTCCAAAAAGGTATCAAAGGTATCGTTCATCGGAAAGTCTGCCTCGTTTCCCGGCAGGCCAGCCCACCATATCTGCGCCTGTCCATCGGTCTCCCGTTTTGCAATCGCATCCATTTGGGCCATCGCAGAACTCACCAAATTCTTTAGGTCTTTGACTTTTTCGGAATTCTCTGACCAGGTTACCACATTAAAATGTGCCTTGATCGGTAGGCGCTGGTTTACAATAGCCTCATTCAGAAAATCATTCACTGCGTCCCGACCAATGGAGTTTGCCCTGGAATAGCTCGAGAGCGATTGCAGACGAAGTTTCTTTGCCTCCAAGCGTTTGATCGTTTTCTGTGCATCCCCGATGAACACATATTGGTTCAGGATATGGTTACAATTTAGGAGCGTTCCCAATGGTGAGGCAAAACCGATGCTGAATTTCGTCCGATCTGTACTGTACTTATCATAATTGATGCGACTGCCGCAGAGCGCTGGTAATGCCTCCGTATCCGACAACGTGTAAAGTTCCACTTGCTTTTCGCCAATCTGGATCTCATTTTTGATATGGATGTCATGGATAACCGGTTGCTGCCCGACAGCGGAGAGGGAGCAGTAGCGCTCGATTATACCGGCGTGATTCGCAGTACCCGCCAATTCATCGTCATCTAGTCTTTGAAGTTTAACATACCCGCTATCTTTTAAGATCTGCTCAAATTGGCCTGCACTATCCAGAAAGTCCCGAAGCAGCACTGGGTTAAGGGTCTGGGTCGGAACAATAGTTTTGCGGAGGATGTTGCTGTAGACCGATGAGGATAATTTTCTATCCTTTGGTTTCTTGGTCAAAAAGAGGTAGCATTGATGATCTAAGAATGGTCGCTCATTAAAGAATCTTTCGCTAGCAATTGATAGGAAGCTGTTATCTGAGCTTTCGAAATCTGCTTTATATACACTCTCTGTAAACCAGTCTTGTTTGTGAAAGATGCTGTATTGGGGAAGGATCTTAATGGCCTTTACCCATGACTGATGGTAAGCTTCATAATCCCTATCGGACAGCGTGAAAATCTCGGGCAGAGTAGCTTGGTAAGCGATGGTGATATCTCCCTGCATCGAAAGTATACAGTTATTTTCGACTTTATAAATGGGCAATATGTGCTGCGCTTCTACCATATCATGTTGATTTTTAATGTGTTTTTATTTTACTCTATCGGTTGCTTTGTTTCAAGCCGGTAAATAATCGCCTTGACCGAAATCTTAAAAATTTGGGAAGGCTGCGTTTGGCAAAGAATTTGGATAGTCCATGCTCTCCAAACTTATGGCTCAACCGAAAGACCGTAAAAAACAATGCAGCTCCGAGGCCGAAGATCAGGGGAAGCACGAAAAACAAACTCAGGCCAATAATGTACAGGATCGCAAAACTGATCAGCAAAACAACTAGCCCAATGGCGAGGTATGCGATGTATTGCGCTTTTAACCCTTTAAATTCGATCGGTTTTGAAACCCCTTTGTTAATGTGATAGATACTTGCCATAGTCTCCTCCTAAATCCTCCCACGATGGAGAGGACTTTTTATTTATGATGAATAATGGGTTAAATGCCGAAGAAAGATTTGAGGACGGTCGCTACGACCACCAAAAAAATACAGGATCCAAACCACGCAGCGGCAACCTTGTTGGTGTCGGGTTCGCCGGCGTTCCATTTATTAAATACCTTGATCGCTCCGATAATACCGACCACTGCACCGATGGCATACATAAGACTGGTTCCGGTGTCAAAATATCCTTTTACCTTGTTGGTGGCCTCCTGGATTCCCGCATTCCCGTCCTGCGCAAAAAGAGCTACGCTCCCGAGCGTGTTGGATACAAAAAGAATTCCCGAGATCAAGCAGCATTTGACCACGCGTTTTCGGTTAACGATTTTCGTTGAATTTTTCATAATTATTTTTAATTTTTATTGTTTAGAAAAGAAATTTTTTGAAGCATCCATGTCTTAGATTTTAAGCGATCATCAATTGATAGCGCTAGATCCATAGATCTTCGAGTTCCTCGGCCGAAAGATGGAATGGAGCGTGATCGGCAATAAATTCGTTGATGTACGCGATATTGGGATTTGAACCGATCTTTGGATATCTTTCACTGACCAACCTCATCAAGCCTAAAAAATCTTTTTTATTCCCATCCTTTTTACTTAGAAGTTTAAAGGCAGATTTTACTTCTTCAAGCACATCGGGAACTAAGCCCACCTGATCTTCTTTCGCATCTTCGCTCCGGCTAAAACCGAATCCATTCATGCTGACCGTGCTCATTCCTTCGGGCAATCTGGATGCTCCGACAAGGGAATTTGCGTGTTCATCCTCTATCAATTCCGCATCTTCTTCCCATGTGTGGGGAAGCGTTTCTTGTTTTGCTTTTCCATCTTTTCTTCCGCTTAGGAACGCGATGAGTTCGCTTTGGTAGAAGATCGCGATGACGCCCAAATACCAGACAATGGTGAGTAACAGGGCGGCGATCAGAAATTGCGGCCACGTGAATTGTTGTAACATTACTTTCGCTTTTGCCTGGCGCTCCATTGCATCAGGTTCAAGGGCAAAGGTTCAAATGTGTGGGATTTTTGAGGCGCAAGCAGTACGGAACGTACGTGAAATTTGTTGTAGTAATGCTTCAACGAAGTATAAGCGTGCTTTTTTTGAGCTTTATTTCACGGCCGAAGTTTTGCACGTCCACCTACTCCCAAAACAATTGGATATAAAAATCCCTGTTTGCACAAAAGGGGATACCTAACTCCATTTAAAATTTCCAATAGGTGGGCTTAATAAGGTAAAAAGGGCATTCCCCCTAGATCAATCCCTCATCTGCGAAGGAATAATAGCCTTCTGATGTAATTATGAAACCATTTTACACATTCACCAGATGCCACGCAGCCTTAAAAACTCAAGTTGCAGCCCACTTCCATTGGCACGGCGTGAGTTGCCAGTTTCTAGATACAACATTGTGCATTTAGAATAGAGCCGATAAAAAAAAGTAAGTATTTTTGCACTTTCCTAACAATACTATACTTCTATTTTAATTTACTTTGTGGGCTATTTGAACAGAGAGTCGTAATGACAATAATTGTTGTTCTGTGTGTTTAAAGGCATTTCATTAGTTGCCATCCATAAATGATTCGCCATATTAAAACGCTACAGACAATTTACAATCATTACTGAGAAATAGTAGCCTGATTAAATAACTTTGTTAGAAAAACCAGTTTAGCTAATTTTTAATACATATTCAAAATGATTTTACTGATATTAAACGTTATTTTTTGCATCTCGTTCATTGGCTTTGCCTATGTAAACTTAAACGATAAAGATTCGTGGTTGTGGGTTTCAATTTATATGGCTGCGGCAATATGCTGTGGTCTGGCTGCAGCACATTTTATTTATCCATTGGTTTACCTAGTGCTCATTGCTTTTTATTTGATTTATGCGACAAAGATTTTCTTTGCCAAAGATGGAGTTAAGGACTGGATAACTAAATACAATAAACCAAGTTTGGTAGAAAGCATGCAGGCCACAAAACCATACATAGAGCAAACCAGAGAGTTTTTCGGACTGCTGATTATTGCGGGCGCTTTGCTGATAAATTATTTGGCTTTCTCGGCCATTTTTGCATAAAAAACATATTAAACTTTTGTATGGAGATGAGTGATGATTTTGAAACTAAAAGTAAACTTCTTTTAGCAATTATAAAAGATAATACAGACGAAAAAGTACTTACTTGGCTTGAGTATGCGGCGCAATCTGCCGAGTTAGGTAAGCTTGCTCAGAACCTTGTAATGTTACCGCGTAAAACAGGCAAAAGTTTTTTAAAAATTAGCAGTCAACAACTAGAAGCGCTCGAACAAACAGGTATTGCTTATGTTGGTAACTGGACAATCGATCGTTTAGCAAGGGTTTGGTTACTTGGGACGCAAAGTGTGGCAGATGCCAAAAAATCACATCCAATTATCGACAGTTTGTTTTTATCGGCCGAGATGAATGAAGCGATAGCGTTGTATTCGGCACTTCCGTTTTTATCTGATCCTGAAACTTGGGTTAAACGTTGCGCAGAGGGAATAAGAAGTAATATTGGTTCTGTATTAGAAGCCATAATGGAAAATAATCCATATCCGTCAAAGTATCTTGATGAAGCCGCTTGGAATCAATTGGTTTTAAAAGCTTTTTTTACAGAGCGAAACACACATAAAATACAAGGGCTTGATGAACATTCAAACGAACAGCTTGCGCTTACCTTGAGTGATTATGCTCGAGAGCGATATGCAGCCGGCCGAAATGTTAATCCTCAACTGTGGCGCGTGATAGCTCCTTTTATCAACGATGAAATTTTCGAAACCATCAAAATTGGGTTAACCAATCAAGATGCCATAGAGCATAAAGCCATTGCGCTTGCCATTTCCATGTCTGATTATGAGCCGGCAAAGACATATATAAATCAAATTGCCGAACTTAAGGTTATTATAAATGAGCAGGCTCTGAGTTGGGATAGTATTTGATTAAAAAAATAAAATAAGTAGAAAATGTGTTGCAGTAATTCAATTGAAAGAGATAGAGCGACGATGGGTGAACCCGAAGCGTTTGATATAAGTGCAGTAAAAGGGATGAAATTTTTTGATCCTCACGTGCACATGACATCGAGAACAACCGATGATTATCAGGCAATGGCTGATGCCGGTGTGGTTGCACTTATTGAGCCTGGTTTTTGGTTAGGCCAGCCGCGTACTGGCTTAGATAGTTTTAGAGATTATTACAGCAGCCTTATTGGCTGGGAACGGTTTCGTTCGTCACAATTTGGAATTAAACATTATTGCACCATTGGAATAAATTCTCGTGAGGCCAATAATGAATCTCTCGCAGAACAGGTAATGGAAATTCTGCCCTCGTTTATTTATAAAGAAGGCGTTGTTGGCATCGGTGAGATTGGCTTCGATGATCAAACCCCAGCAGAGGAAAAATATTATCGCCTACAGTTAGAACTGGCCAAAGAAGCCAGATTACCGGTGCAGATTCATACGCCACATCGCGATAAGAAAAAAGGAACCCAACGTAGTATGGATATTGCCTTGGAACATGGGCTAGATCCTTACCAAATTATCATCGATCATAATAATGAGGAGACTGTAAAAGAGGTGCTAGAGAGAGGATTTTTTGCTGCCTTTACCATTTATCCTTTCACAAAAATGGGTAATGAGAGAATGGTAGAAGTTATTAAACAATATGGCGCAGAGCGGATCATGATTAATTCTGCCGCAGATTGGGGAATTAGCGATCCTTTGGCGGTGCCTAAAACCGCGACCTTAATGAAGCTGAAAGGAATAGCTGACGCCGACATCGAATTGGTTACCTATCGTAACGCAATTACCGCATTCGCACAAAGTGGCCAAATTGATGAGACGGATTTTAGTGCAACAAATACTATTGATCAAACAGAAAAATTTGAAGGCAATACTATTCTACGAGGCGGACAGCAGCCACGTATAGATAAATCTTCTATCATTATCAACTAAGTAAATTTGGGAAAATTAGTCGATTATCTGCGCATTATGCGCCCTGCAAATATGGTAACAGCTGTTGCTGATATTCTTGCAGGTATAGCCATTTCTGGAGCATTACTTGGTAATATTGATACGCCTTGGTCCGCCATTATAGGCCTCTGTCTTTCAACAGCCTGCTTATATGCCGGTGGAATTGTCTTTAACGACGTTTTTGATGCAAAACTAGATAAAGTTGAGCGACCTGAACGTGCCATTCCAAGTGGAACAATCAGCTTGAGAAACGCAGCATTACTTGGCTGCGCTTTGCTTATTTCTGGAATTTTGCTCGCCTCTGCAGTAAATTTAACGTCCGGTTTGTTGGCTTTTGGTGTAAGCTGTTTTGCTTTAATCTACAACAGGGTGGGCAAACATCATCCCTTTTTTGGCCCGCTGAATATGGGTATTTGCCGAGGATTAAACTTGTTGCTCGGCATAAGCATCGTGCAGGAGATGTTATATCAAGACTATTTGCTTGCTCTAATTCCGGTGATTTATATTTTTTCCATCACCATGACCAGCCGTGGAGAAGTGCATGGCGGCAACACTAAAAATCTTTATCTCGCCGCAATTTTGTACACGTTGGTAATTGGTGCAATTGCTATTTTTGCCTTCATAAACGATAAATTATTATGGACGTTGCTTTTTCTCATTCCTTTTGCCTGGATGATTTTTAGTCCATTATCTGAAGCCATCAAAAATCCGATAGGTAAAAATATTGGCGCTGCAGTAAAAGCCGGGGTTATTTCGCTCATTTTAATGGATGCGGCTTGGGCCATAACTTTCCACGCGCTGGTACTTGCCTTTATTATTGCGGCGTTATTGCCCTTATCTATTGGGCTCTCTAAATTATTTTCCGTTACCTAATTTCCTAATTCTATAAAAAGGCTATTCAACTTATATGGAACATTTACAACAATCCTTTGCCGTTCAATACCAATTTAATATTTTCTTTACTTCAGGACTTTTTTCATTAGAAAATGATTTACTGAGCGGTTTCCTCGAAGGATTAAATCCCGCAAAAGCGGTAAAAAAGATTTTATTTGTGGTTGATGAAGGAGTTGCAAACGCCCATCCCGAGTTGAGCAAGCAAATAAAAAGTTACTTTTTGATACATCATAAAACCCGTTTAGTTCAAGATATTTTAATTGTTCCGGGTGGGGAAAAGGTAAAAAACGACACAAAGTATTTTAATGTGGTATTGGAAGCGGTAAATAAATATGGCATCGATCGGCATTCGTTCATAGCGGCCATTGGTGGTGGCGCTTTATTAGATATGGTGGGCTATGCTGCTACGGTAGCACATAGAGGAATTAAACACATTCGTATTCCCACAACCGTATTGTCTCAAAACGATTCTGGTATTGGGGTAAAAAACGGCATCAACTATTTTAATAAAAAAAATTTCTTAGGCACCTTTTCTCCTCCTGTTGCTGTTTTTAATGATGAATTATTTTTGAAGACTTTATCAGACCGCGATTGGCGTTCTGGCATTGCAGAAGCAATAAAAATTGCGCTGATAAAAGATCGTGCATTTTTCGAATGGCTGGAAAAGAATGCACAGCTCATGGCTGAACGTAATATGGAGGCGATGAACTATCAGATCTGGAAATGCGCAAAGCTACACATGGAGCATATTAAAAGTGGCGATCCCTTTGAAAGTGGGTCTGCCCGGCCTTTAGATTTCGGCCATTGGAGTGCTCATAAATTAGAATATCTATGCAATTTTGAAGTGAGGCATGGGGAAGCGGTTGCCATGGGAATTGCCTTAGATACGATCTATTCCAACCTTTTAGGAAAATTAAGTTTGCCAGATAGCCAAAGAGTTTTAAAGCTTCTTCAAGTGCTTGGTTTCGAATTGACCCACCCTTTATTACAAGTAAAAGAAGACGACAGTCCGATTTTAGAAGGATTGGAAGAGTTTAGGGAACATTTGGGTGGCGAATTAACCGTTACCTTGTTAACGGGATTGGGAACTGCTGAAGAAGTGCATGAAATGAATACGGAAATTATTAAACGGGCAGCAGAAATTTTAAATAGACAGGCAAATCTCCAATCAATAAACTAGTAGAATGAAAATAAACGCAGCACATTTAACATTCTGTACAAATATTTATGCAGGCGAAAGTTGGGAAGCACATTTTGCAGTTTTAAAAGATAGTCTTCCGAAACTTAAGGCAGAATTATCACCCGATAAGCCAATGGGGATCGGTTTAAGACTTTCGAATTTGGCTAGTATTGAATTGATGCAAGCTGATCAGTTACAAATATTTAAAAAATGGTTAACTAAGGTTGATGGCTATGTTTTTACCATGAATGGTTTTCCGTATGGTGGTTTTCATCATACAAGGGTTAAAGACCAGGTGCATGCGCCAGATTGGACGACAACAGAACGGTTTCACTATACCATTCGTCTATTTAATATTCTAGCAGAATTGCTTCCAGACGGAATGGACGGCGGAATTTCTACTTCTCCATTAAGTTATAAGCCCTGGTTTGCAAATATAGAAGAAAGGCAAACAGCAACGAAGATTGCAACCGAAAATATTCTAAAAGTAGCAGAAGTACTTAAAGAAATTAAGGTTCAAAGGGGTAAACCACTTCATTTGGATATAGAGCCGGAACCCGATGGTTTTCTTGAATCTGGCGCCGAGTTTATAGATTGGTATGAAAATGTATTGCTTCCGACAGCGAAATCTCATTTGGACGAAAGCGAAATTAAGCAACACATTTCTCTCTGCTATGATGTATGTCATTTTGCTATAGGTTATGAACCGCACCTCGAGTTTATTAAAGAGTTAAAAGCAAAGGGTATTTTGGTTGGTAAAATTCAAATCAGTGCCGCTTTAAAGGCGCAATTGCCGGAAACTCTGGTTGAAAGAGCATCTGTGCTTAGGGAGTTGGGTCGTTTTGATGAACCAACTTACTTGCATCAAGTAATTGCAAAGCAAAACGATGGAAGTTTCCTTCGCTATCAAGATCTTTCCAATGCATTGGCAGATAAAGAAAATACAAATACTACAGAGTGGCGGGCGCATTTCCACGTTCCTATCTTTGTTGAAGATATGGGACTGATTCAATCTACCCAATCAGATATAAAAGTAGTTCTAGAGGCTTATAAAAACAGCCCTTTCACCGCTCATTTAGAAGTAGAAACGTACACTTGGGAAGTTCTTCCAGCATCGTTAAAAGCGCCATTGAACGACTCGATTATAAGAGAATTAAATTGGGTAAAAGACCTATTAAAAAGTTAAATCATGCATAAAACAGTTGTTATAGATATTGTTGGATTGTCGGCTTCGGTTATTGGCGAACATACACCGTTTCTTAAAAAATACATCGTAGAGAAAAACTTTACCAATATTGAGCCTATGCTGCCTGCAGTTACAACGAGTGTTCAATCGAGTTATTTAACCGGAAAATATCCTACTGAAAATGGGATTGTGGGGAACGGTTGGTACGATAAGATAGACAGTGAAATAAAATTCTGGAAACAATCCAACAAGTTGGTAAATGGTGAAAAAATATGGGATAGGGCAAAATCAGAAGATCCTTCTTTTACTTGTTCTAATATGTTTTGGTGGTACAACATGTACTCAAATGCAGATTTTTCGGTAACTCCTCGTCCAAATTATCTTGCCGATGGACGTAAACTTCCGGATTGTTATTCGCAACCTGCCGAATTACGCGATCATTTGCAAAAGAAACTTGGTCAATTCCCATTATTTAGTTTTTGGGGTCCGGCTGCCAATATAAAATCGAGCAGATGGATTGCCGATGCCGCCATGGAAACAGAGGAATTGCACGATCCAACCCTAACATTAATTTATCTTCCTCATCTCGATTATTGCCTACAAAAGTTTGGCCCCGACCTAGAAAAAATAAGTACTGAGTTAGGAGAGATTGATCAGCTTGTAGAAGAGCTTGTGCGATTTTATGAGAAGAAAGGCGCAAAAATTATTTTGCTCTCAGAATATGGAATAGAACCAGTAAACAGGCCAATTCATTTAAACCGTATTTTTAGAGAGAAAAACCTGATAGGCATTAGAGACGAACGAGGCTTGGAACTTCTGGATCCAGGCGCATCGAAAGCGTTTGCAGTTGCCGATCATCAGGTTGCACATATTTACATAAACGATAGAAGCAAAACCGAGCAGGTTAAAGAATTACTTAAAAATACTGAAGGAGTTGATTTAGTTTTAGATAAAGTTGAACAAGAAAAATACCACATCAACCATGAACGGTCTGGCGATTTTGTGGTTACAGCAAAACAAGGAAGTTGGTTCACTTACTATTTTTGGTTGGATGATGCCAAGGCGCCAGACTATGCAAGGGTTGTAGATATTCATAAGAAACCTGGTTATGATCCTGTAGAAATGTTTATGACCTCTAAATTGCGCGCGGGCTATAAATTGCTTAGAAAAAAAGCCGGTTTTAGGTACGTGATGGATGTTATTCCACTGGATGCCACCCGAGTAAAAGGTTCTCATGGAAGGGTTGGAGTTTCTAGCAACTATAAGCCCGTTCTTATTGCGGATGTTAAGATTAATAAGACCTTACAAGCCCCCGATATTTACGATGTGATTTGGGATACTTTAACCCAAGATTTTGCGCAGAAAGACGTTTTCGTTGCGTGACTGGCTATGAACTGAATGGCATGGGTGAACTAGAGCAAACGCGGCACAGTCGATCGCCAATTTCGTACTAGATAGTATGCGAGCCATACCCGCATATCATTTTTTCGCAAAATACCATCATCTAACATCAAATTTGGCAAATGAAAGCTGACTACTTCTCTCCATTCGACCCGGCTGAATGTCTATTTTCCCGTTTGTCAGCTACAGAGAAATACTCAAACTATCTTGGGAATCTTCTACTTTTTTATTGGTTTTTAAGGGGTCTGCCTCGTTATTGGCACGATCTATTTGGGGCAGTTGCTTCCTGAAAATGTCTTGTATATCTTCCTTGATTCTTCTGTAATTTTCTTGAAGATCTGTCTCGCTCACTTTTGCGATCAAAGGGATTGGCTTATAGTTATCTTCCTCTGCCTTAATCGTAGCATGATTATTCTGTATCTCGGCATGGAATGCTTTCAACTTGATTTTGCAGTCGGGGTTATCTGCAACGATACCCACAAATTCGCCAGATGAAAGGGAACCAATTTTTGAAGCTGGGACGGCATAGTCTAACTGAGTTGATTTTGAAATAGACGTGTCCGAACTGTTGATGCTCATGCTCTGCCGATCCTGCATGATCTTTCCGATTGTTTCGGATAATTTTTTAGCGGTATCACCGGTAACTTGCCCGCTGATGATGTTGCCTACTATTCCAGTGATCACATCCGCCTGTTCTGCGCCGTAATCCTTTTTTAATTGGCTAAAATCCTGAACGGCCAAACTTGTTGCCACTTTATTACTCCTAGCGGTAGCAATCAGACTATCCATGTTGTTAAAATAAATCGTGGGAAATTCATCAAACACCAAGCTGCTTTTAAGTTGATCCTTTCGGTTGACGAGTTTGATCATACGGGATATGTAAAGGGAAAGCACCGCACCGTACACTTGTAACTTCTGCGGATTATTGCCCACGCACACTACTTTCGGTGCTTTCGGATTGTTCACATCCAGGGTAAAATCATTACCAGAAAGTACATAATACAGTTGTGGCGATGAAAGCCTTGCGAGACCGATCTTGGCCGAAGCAATCTGCCCCTCTAGTTGGTCTTTCGCCTTGTTCTGGAATGCCGAAACAAAAGGATTGATGAGTACCTTTATTTCTTCTTCCTGCTGCAGTACCGCAAATAATGGATCATAATCTGCTTGCATCAGTTCTATCACGTGGGGCAAGGTGCAATATTTTCCATCCTCATATTTTCTTAGGTACCAGATGATGGCCGTTAAAAAATTAATCGGACTCTCTACAAAAAAGTCCCCCTGTTTTTTGATCCAGTCTCTATTCAATCCCAACATAATGGTGCGTCCGGCCTCTGTGGCATCGGTAATGTCATCCATCCCTGCCGGATCTAAAGGATTACAGCGGTGGGTTCGGTTTAGATCGTCAAAGTTTATCACGAAGAAGGCCGGCTTCACCTTAAAGTTATTTTGATACTTCAGCAGTTTGTTAAAAGCAATCTTACTCAGATCATCATACTTAAAATCATACAAGAACATGGAAAAGCCTTTTTTCAGGTGCTGGTCGATGATGTGGCGGATAACAAAATAGGATTTTCCCGCACCTGGCGTCCCAGCAATCAAAAGCCCCCGTTGTGGATTGATCACGTTGATGTATCCATGTCGTGGTCTTCCCTTTAGGTTATAAATTGTGGGTAAATTGATGGAGTATTCATTCTCAAGCAGGCGTTCCTCTTGTGGGAAACTTTCATTATCCTCATTAAAAATATCTGTATTTAACTTTTCATGGATCAACCTCGACAACAGACCGCCCCCTGTAAGTATCAAAAGATAGCCGCTAACGGTGATTCCCATATAAAAAACTGCGATCGTCGAAACCGCCTCATTCATAAAAAAACAAAGACCACTAATAAGATACAAAAGCAATCCGCTAATCAGGCAAATGACAATCGTCTTTCCTGCTAACTTCTCCTCTTTTTTGCCTTTCACGCCAATAAGCGATATTCCCAAGAACAGCAAAGCCGCAAGTTTCGGTTTTAGGATGTTATTGAACAGGCCGGTCTTTGCGATGTTTGCAACAATACGGTCAGTTACTTCGGCTGTCCAACCCCAATTTTTAAATGCCAGATAACAGCATAGGTAAAAATGGATCGCCAATATAAAAATGCTGATCAGTCGGGTAAAATCTATAATTTTCCTTAATCCCTGTACGTCTTCTCCTGTGTTCATAAGCCCCTCCTAAATCCTTCCCAGTAGGGAGGACTTTTAAATTTTAAATAGTCTCCTTTTTCTTTTTTTCTTCTTGCGATCTATGGTCGGCGTATAATCGGTCTGTGGTTTTCCGAGCAGTCCATCCAAAAAATGTGTTTGCTCAATGGGTTCGAGATGGCTTTTTTCCGGACCTGCCGCAGGTTTTGAGTACCTGTTTTCTGTATTTAGAGGTCTTAAATAAGTCTTTATTAGATCCCGGTCGCCCAATCTTTGGGTCAACGATTTTGCACTGTAGGCTTTCCCCAGATCGCTCCCGTTAAAAACGGTCTTGTTTATATGGTCGATAAAGGTGACCCCATAAATTAAGTCCTTTTCATTCTGCCTAAACACTAGTGCTGTTCCATTTTTTTGAAGCTCTGCAACCAACGTGTTTTTGGTGATCACATCGTATTTATTGATTACCAAATCGATTCGGCTGATCAGGTTCTGTCTAAATGGCTTTCTCTTATCGGCGTTCCTTTCAAATTTCTTTTCCAGATTTCTAAGCGTAGGCTTACCATAAAAAGCACTGGCCTTGATCGGCACACCGATTTTGTTGCCCGATTTGTCCAACAGAAAATAGATCAGTCCCTTTTTATGGAACATTTCATTTTCCTCTTTGCCCCGATCTGCCGTCACATTGAACTGCTTCAACACCGCATTAAACTCCGCAAGCGAAGTAAATCTATAGGTATCCATAACGGCATGTACAATATTGCTGATGGCTCGCTTAGTGGGGAGGCGACCGTATTCAATCTTTTCCGGGTCGGCAGGTCTGATGGCAGGTTTCGGTTTGTATGTCTTCCTTTCGGCCACGACCAAATTGAACTCTTGCTCTATCGACTTCCTTGCTGGTTCTGACAGATCCCTGCCGATGTTGTGCAGGTCGATGATTTTGCCATCCCGTTGAATACTGGTTGTGGCAATATGCAGGTGCTGATGGGCAACATCGTTATGCCGATAGACCAAAAAAGGCTGTTCTCCAAATCCGATGCGCTCCATATACGCGAGTGCAATCTGTTGCATCGTGTTATTTTCAAGTTTCTCCGAGGCATCAAAATTCAGCGTAATGTGCAGGGCGTTTGTTTTTACGCTTGGCTTGAGCGAGGTCAGATGCATAAATCGTTGCAGCTTTTGGGCAAAACTCATTTGATCAATATTCCCAGCGAAGCCGTTTGCGAGTATCAGGATGGCTTCCCCTTTTGTTACCTTATTTTCGTTATAATGTAAGATACCGCGAATGCTTTTTCCCGTCACGATTTTTGCAACCATTTCTCCGCCAGCTTTGAAATGATGATCAACAGGCTATCTACCTTCTTATCGACCTCTTTGTAAAGGTCGGCTACTTTGAGTACATATAATGGTTTGTGTATTCCCGCTTTGTCCTGGTTAAAGCTCCGGGTGATCTGGTTGATGTTGATACCGATCGCTTTGAGCTCCTTTCGGATAAGCGCCATTTCTTCCATAGGTGCATTCATGGAGACATCGGTATAATAGAGTTTAATCTGTTGGTTGGACAACATCTTTCGGGCGACCTCCGCAATGGAGGCATAATTGCTTTCCTGATGCAACTTTTCCAACCGCCTGAACGTCGATTCCGTTACCCTTATGATAAGATTGTGGCTTAACAAAGCGTCCTGATCCTTGGCTTTTTTTGACGACATAATATACCTTTTAAAAAGTTCCAGACTTCACGAGTTCCGAGTGAAGTCCCCGGCCCAAGCCGGGCAAAGATCGTTTTGCGCATGCAAAACTACATCTTTGCTAAGTCCCCTCGGACTTCGGCGCGCCAATCCCTGAAGTGTACTGAAACTTCGGTTTACGACTAAATGGGTCAAGTAATTTTTTTTAATTAGGATACAATTCCCGATCGTTTTTCTGCTGATCCTGAAAAGTTTCCGGCGGAACGAAAGAACGCAAGAGTTGTCGGATGCGCTGGCGAGGTTCGATACGTATCCGCTTTAGCTTCGGATAAACCCTACCGTTAAAAGCATTGATCGTTCGATTTACTATTTCTTTTTGATTCTTCATGACCATTTGAATTAACAGTCAAAGATGCTTTTCCCAAAAACGGCTAAGGCGCAAGTATAATGGAAGGTACGGGAAAAAGAAGGATTGCTTGTTCCTCGAAACTGATTATCGGTCTAATGATTACTCCATCACTTAAAGCTGATTTTGAAGCTAAATAAAAAAAGGGCTTTCGCCCTTTCGTAGATTAGAGTATAAAGTCTAAATCCCTATTTTTTGAATATGCCTGACACAGCCTAAACGCTCGTTGCGTTCTTTGAAAGCCCGTTCCGAACTGGATGGATTTTAGCTTTTGTTCTAAGTCCTTGTGCTGTTTCACGTTTTGATAATAGCCAGTAACGGCATTATATGCTCCAAAAAGCGTTCCCCTAGTGGTCTCGGTTTGCTGGGTCTCGCTGCCCAGAGCATATTCCATAATGGAATTGCAAACATTTTTAAAACGTGCAGAATGCTCGTCCTCTCTACCTTCGACCACCTGTTGCAACACTTCCTTGGACGGTGCCATTGCTTGCTGCACCAATTTTAGCACTTGGCGGTCTGTGATACTTACCTTTGACCAGTTGTTGAAAACCTGCTCAAGCTCGTCCGAGAGCATATTGCTTATGCCCATGAGTTTATGCGCTTCGCCAAGCCTGTCCCTTACATTATTGGTGTGTTTGATCTTGATGCAATTTGCGGAATCTTTCAGGGCAGCATTCAGGGTGTTGTTGCATACGATCCTGATGGGCGTAAAAGCAGCGGTAATGCTGCCCGAACCATCGTGCGAAGTGGTTAGGAACAGGTATTTTTCAATGAGGTCTTCCTTGCCCACACGTATATATTCTGGTAGTTTTGCAGTAATAAAAATCCGCTCCCCGTTGCCTAGGGCGCCAGCAGTCTCATACAAAATTCCCTCGCCATTACCCACAATGGCATCAAAGAAAGCAAAAGCATCTCGGTTTTGGACAACTTCATAATCGCTCCCCAGCTTATCGCCGAGGATATCGCCAGTATCCTGCCGATACGTAAAAAAAGACTTTTCTGAAACGACTTCGCTGCCATCGGGAAGCCTATGCAAGTTTGGAAGTTTTTCCACTTCAAAATCCAATCCCGCATAGCGAAGCGCTTCCGCACTTGTTGGATAATCTGAGACGATCTGTCCCAGGCCGTGCCATGCTTTTTCCTTCACCGAGAAAAAGCTGTGCATGTTTGTCTGTTGGTTAAAATTGATCTGATGTGCCATAACATTAAATTTTAAATGGTTTATAAATAAATAGTAATTCATGTTTCAAGCCCCCTTCGGCACACGCCTCCATTGGCTTTTTGTAGAGGCAAAAAAAATGAGCGCAGGGAGGGCGGGGCAAGACTCTGAGGCAAAAAAATACGACCCGGAGCGCAGCGGAGGGTGGAGATTTATTTGTCCAGACCCGAAGGGCATGGTCTTGCCCGCCGAAGAGGTTTATCTTTGCCTCAGCAAAAAAGCCATAAGGAGTTTAGGAAAACTGCACCTTATTGAATTTAATGTAGAAAGGATGGATGGCCGGAATGCAATGGAGGCCATTGATTCGCTCAATTAAATTAGTCCCCCAATCTAAACTGCCCATTCCGCTATGGAGCGGAACGAGGCACCCGAAGGGCATCGGTTTCTTCGAGGAACGAGAAGTGACCGATGGTTTTGATTGGAGACATCACTTGGCCAATCTTGAGGGCAGTTTTCAAGTTCAGGCTGTCTTTACAAACAAGGATTTGTGGCCGGAATGCAATGGAGGCCATTGATCCTCTCAGTTAATTAGTCCCAAACCGAAACTGTCGAGGTCGCTGCCGAGCGTGGTGAGGCACCCGAAGGGCATCGGTCTATTGAGGCACGAAATTGGCCGAAGGTTTCGATTGGGAACGTGATTTAAAGATTTAGCAAATCTTATTTCCATAACCTTTAAGCCTATTAGCAGGTTTAGGCGTGTGTTATTAAATTACTAACTTGAATTAAAAAGAAGCGTTAACGATCGAATCGACATCCTTTTTGGCCCTCTCAGCCAAAAAGATACAGTGGAGAGCGTGTTAAAACGTAGACCAAAGGAACCCAAGAAAACATAGGAGGTTTACATATTGAGAAACGATTTGATAATTTTGTAGAGAGCTGATTGATTTAATCTGATTTAGGTACAGTGCCGTTTAGGATTGCGTTATCAGATATTATTGCCGGACACATCCCTGGGTTCAACCTTTTTAATATCCTCATTTGAGCCGAATAATTTTTGTATTCGGCTCATTGCGTTTTTTAATGGTTGTGTTACTAACTATTTTTCATACATAAACAATCTTCAATTTTTCATTCTCACCAAATTCATAGTTAAAATATCCAACTCGAAATGATCGGTTATCAATTTTTCAAACCTTCCCTTATTAATAAATAAAAACTCATCTTGACCGAAATCATGGGCATAATGGGCGATTAACAAATTAATGAAATTTATATTGCCTTGATTATTCTTGTGAAATGACAAAAACTCATTGTTCATGGCATTCGGGACATTCATAAAAGCTTCTGTTTGGCTGTTAACTTCTTCCATAGCCTCAATTTCATTTCTCTGGAACCGTTTAGCTTCTATAATCATGCTCTCAACCATACTTCGGTTAGTCACTTTCATCCATTTTGTCGCTGAATGTTCCCAATCTGATGAAGAAAATGCCCTTAAAATATCCTCTACGAAATGAAAATAAAGCCCAAACTTCTCACACTTGTATAAGTTTTTACCTTCCGGCGTTAACTCTAGAATTGATTTTACAAATTGTAAGTCAAAGTTTTCAGCCTCAATACCCTCCTGCAAAATATCCTCAACGTTTAGATTAGAATACTCAAAGTCCAAATCAATTGTCTTAGTTGTTTTTAAAACATCACTATATGAAATATTTGTTTGGGCATCTTTTGTCAGTACAAATATTAGTTTTATTGTTAACGTAATAAACCCCAAACACGCGATTTTATCTGAATCAAAAGTATCAACCGTATGAATATGATTTGCGGGAAATCCAATTGCCTCAATATATTCGTTTATCGATCCCCCCTTAGGGTCGTTTATTGGGATTAGTTCGTTGTTGCTAAATTTGAGGAACCCTGTCGCACTACTATATTTTCTTTGATTAAATAAGTTTTTAAACATATGTTTTGTTTTTTTGCGCAACGTTTTGACGCTCGGCGTAGTGGCGGAAATTGAAGTTTAAATGTTTGATTGAGCGTTATACCCGCTTTTTTGCAACCCCTGTAGATAGCAGTACATTTTTACTCAGCTTTTATTGTTACGACTTGTCTAATTTCTCCATTTTCTATTTGCATCCTTAAATGTTCAATGTCGAAATTTTGCCCATTTGAAATCGAAACATTATCTATTGCGTCTTGAGGACCTGCAATTGTCAAATCATCAACTAGTCTTATATGCCCTCGATTTAGGCTTCTGTCCACTAACGCTAAATCCTTCGTAAATGAACTAGGATAGTTAGAACCCACTTCACTTCCAAATATCCTCAGCAGGTCTTCAGGAAAATGTGTTTCTGCAAATTCTTGTGGGTTAATGACACCCATGGTGTTTTCTCTATACAGAGTATTAACGGAACTTTTTAATCCACGTTTATCGTCAAATGAAGCTACATTTGTTTCTATAAACTTGAACACGTCTTATAAGCTCCCCATTTTTAGTACAGTTCAAAAGTAGATTTTTCTATTGATTTTTCAATTTTGTTGTTGTTGTTGGAATTAGATGTTGGAATGTGGTCAGGATCAGGGCTGGCTGGTGCGGCTGCCTGCTGTCCACATTTCCACATCATGGGCGATAGCCCGCCCAACGCATCGTGTGGCCTGAACCGGTTGTAGTCCTCCATCCATTCGGTATTTATCGTTCTCACCTCTTCCAGGCTGTCGAACAGATAGCTGTCCAGCACACCTTCCCGGTAGGTTCTGTTGAACCTTTCCACATATGCATTCTGGGTGGGCTTGCCCGGCTGTATGTACTTAAATTCTATGGCATGCATCTCGCTCCATTTCTTTGCGATACCTGCTATGAACTCTGGGCCATTATCCATCCGTATCCTTCTCGGTCTGCCCAGGCGCTGTACCAGATGGCCCAACACCCACATCACGCGGCTACTTTTGAGGGAATAGTCGGTTTCTATGAACAGTATCTCTCTGTTGCAGTCATCGATCACGTTGAATGATCTGAACTTGCGCCCGTTCGATAGCGCATCGGTAACAAAATCTATGCTCCAGGTATCGTTCATCGTATTTGGCTGTGCCAGGGTCTCTTTTTTCCTTGCCGGCAGGCGTTTTTTTATCTTCCTGCGAAGTGCCAGCCCCATATTCTTATAAATTCTATGGAGCTTTTTATGGTTTACAACAGTCCCCCGGTTACGGATACGGCCATATGCCTTCCAGAAGCCCTCGCGGGGATGGCTCTGCGCCAGATCCTCCAGCATAAGGCAAACAGAGGTGTCATCCTGTATAGATCTATAACGGTAGCTGCTTCGGCTCATGTTGATTACCCTGCATACCCTACTGATGCAGAAGAGCTTCAAAAGCACTATCTCGGATACCATCGTCCGTTTCTGGCAGGGTGTCAGAGCTTTTTTTCGATGATGTACTTTGCAGCCTCCAGGTCTAGGGCAAGGTTTGCATACATCTTCTTGAGCCTTGCATTTTCATCCTCCAGGCTCTTCAGCTTTTTAAGCTCGCTGGATTCCAGACCGCCGTAACGTTGGCGCCATTTGTAAAAAGTCGGCCGGCTGACGCCATGCGATCTACTGATCTCTTCGACAGATTTGCCCATTTCGAACTCTTTGAGGATCTTCGAAATCTGATCGGGACTAAAAGTGCTCTTTCTCATATTGATTCATTTTAAAGTTAAACATTTTGTCTACTTTTAAAATGTACTCTTTTCGGGGGAGCTTACACACAATGACCGTTGTTATTTATATGCCATTTTTAAATCGCTGACAGAGCCCGCACATTAGCAAGAACGCCACTATTGAGCCGCCGAAAAAGGTGTTTATAACCTTTTGTTCTCACTGCCGTTGTTCAATTTTTGTTGAGAAATTCAGCCGAGATAAAAACGTTTTGGTTTGTTTCGGATAGCTTTAAACTATCTGTTTTGTTAGTGTCGTCATAGGTCACAAATATTTTCTTTTACCCTAAAAGAAGTTTTTTCAAAGTGCGGCCCTTCTGTTGTTTCAGGGAACGACAATCTTAGTTTGCGGAATGTTTCAAGTGTTGCCATTCGTCGCACTATTTTTTTACAGGCGTTAAATGCGTAAGAACACAAAGCCATTTATCATTTTCTCGTTTGTAAACGTCTGTTATCCATTCGTCCGCTTCCATAGGTTGCCCTTGCCAAATTCCTGTGTTTTGCCCACGACCTGTCACCAAAGCAATGTCGCCATATACTTTAACCCTTAAAATTTCCTTCTTCATTGTTGAATGAGAAAGTAAGCCTTGTTCTAAAACTTTAAAAAATCCTTCCTGAGGAATTATTCCGCCCTGGCTGTCCACTAAAACCCAATCTTCGGTAATGCAATTTTTATTTCGTCCACATCGTTTGAAATTATGGCTTGATTGAAGCTCTCTTCAATTGGTTGAAAATATTCTTTCAATTCTTTATCTGTCATATTAGTTCAGTTTTAAAAGACCTTTGTCAGCGGTTCGTTGTTTTTGTCAATCGTTATTTTCCAACCTTGCCAATTGGTCTAAAACGTAAAGCACTCCACATGTCGTCAATAGAAATCGCACTTACTGTAATTACATCAAATTCTTCGCCCGTCATACGAATAGTATCCCGATTTATGTCTGTTTTAATTTTTGATGTTCCCTTTGGGTAAGCAAACCATAAGATGCTGTCTGTTTCAATATTTTTCGATTTGTTTTTAAGGAAGTCCAAATACTCCTTATTATCATTTATAAAAACCAATGTGTTTGTCCTTTTATCTTTTTTGTCAAACGTTGATTTGAAACAAAGTTTTATAAACTCTATTTCCAATGCTTTAGGTGCATTAAGGACAATGCCGTTGTCCTTGAACTTAAACTTTTTGATGATATCTTTCCATGTATCTTTTGTAATAAAACAGCTTGCCAAAAATGAAGTTGGGGCAAAGACAAAATTAGCAAGTAATTGTGTCCGATGATCCATGCCAAATTCGTAAAATCATATTCTTAATATTTATTGTTTCAGAAAAACCTTAATGTGCGCAAATTTTATGTAAAGAACTTTTGCAGTTATAAGCAACAAACTTACTAAAAAGGGAACCACCGAATAAAAATTACAAGGATTTTTTCGTCACTTTCAAGGTTGTTGTAATTATTGGTCTGTGATAAACAGGAAAATTTAATGAATTAGCAACGAAACATAATTCATTTGCTCTATTATGGAGTTCATTTGCTTTCCCGGTCATTAAAATATCAGAGATTGTAATTAATGGATTTAATGTTACTTCTGTAAATTTTCCCCCACCATTTGAAGTCTCTACCATTATTCCTGTTGCGTTATCAATATAATCTGTTACTATGATTTCTGCTGTAGCACATAGATGTAAATACCAGAGCATATGGCAAGAGGAGATAGAAGCTAATAAAAGATCTTCGGGATTATGTTTTCTTTTGTCGCCACGAAATGCAGGATCAGACGAACCTAATATCTCTATCTTATTTTCAACTATAATAATGTGACTTCTTTCAAATGCTACATAATTTGAAGTTCCTGTTCCTGTGTTTCCTGTCCACTTAGTTGTTAGGCTGTAATTGTGTTGTTTGGTCATAATGTATTTATTTTAACAGCTAGCTCCACCATTCTTTTATCCATTCTTCGGATACTTTTTTACCTTTTTCATAGCCGTCTACAACTACAATCAATTGATTTGAATGGTCGCTATATTGAACCAAAATATTTACGTTTGCTTCAGCCATTTTTCTGCAAAACATTCCTAATTGTCCTGCAACATCTTGGCGAAGTTTTTGAATGATTACATCGTTTATTTTCACAACTCTAATATTAACTTTCGCTAATTCTTCTTTTGCTTTCTCCGCTTCTTCGACTAAGAAATGAGCTATTGCAATTTCTCCATTTTGAAATACTCCGCCACCTTCAAGGCTGATTTTATTTCTACCTAATGTTTCACCCATTAAAGCCAAAGCACCCGCCTTATTCTCTAATAAAATTTCTATGTCTTGCATTTTTTTATGTTTCTGTTTTTACAAAGGAAATGCAATTATTACTTTTACATTTCATTTAAGAATGAACTATGAATGTAGAAGATAAATTTATTTCCATTTCCGCTTTGATATGTGAACCCACACGGGCAAAAATGCTTTGGAACTTGCTTGATGGGAGGGCATATACTGCAAGTGAGTTAGCTATTGTTGCAGATACTTCGCCTAGCTCTGCGAGTAATCATTTGGCAAAACTGCTTGAAGCAGAAATAGTCAAAGTGGAAATTCAAGGACGACATAGGTATTACTCACTTTCAAATTCTGAAGTCGCTTATGCCGTTGAAGCGCTGGCAACACTTGCAACAAATAGTGCCGCTAAAATTGCTAAGAAAGAATCCGCTAAAGATGGTATAAAATATTGTAGAACTTGTTATGACCATATAGCAGGATTTGTTGGTGTCAAAATAGTTGAAACGCTTGAAACAAAAGGCTTCTTAGCAAAGTCAAAGAACGTTTATTTAGTTTCTGAAAAGGGTTGGGAATGGTTTCAGTTTTTCAATTTATCAAAAGAAAATTTTATTAATAATCGTCGTCCAGTTACTCGTCAATGCCTTGATTGGTCTGAACGTCGTCCACACTTAGCTGGCCATCTCGGGGCGGAGCTTTTGAATAAAATGCTTGAAAGAAAATGGTTTAAAAAAATTGAATTTTCGAGAGAGTTAAGAATAACCTCAAAAGGGCGACAAGAACTTTATGAGCTGTTGGGTATGGCACTAAATTGATAAATATCTTTTTAATCAGATTTACAAAAAGTAGTCAGTTTACAGGTGAAAATGTTTATGCTAGTAAGATAAAAATGATATTGTTTAATCCATTGAAAAATATTGCATCTTAAAAATAGGTTTTAAATGTAAAAACCATCAACTACAGCAAACTGGTTTTTGGACAAGATGGAGGCTTAATTGTTCTAAATGTTAAATTTATTCTTGGTTTGGTCATTGACTTTGTTGGAGGAAGTCTGTGTAGCCAATTGGTTTGCGTCGCATCTTTCATTATCAGTAAACTTCCGTGTTCTAAAAGCATTGAAACGGTCTCTTTTGTTTCTTTGTGTTTAAATGCAAATTTGCGTTCTGCTCCAAAACTTAATGACCCAATCGCTCCGTTTTTCTTCAAATCTTTTTCTGCATCACTGTGCCAAGCCATTCCTTCATTGCCATTGTGGTATAAATTGAGCAAACAAGAATTGAACTTTTCTCCAGTGTTTTCTTCGATAATTAATTTTAATTCTAATAATTCCTTTGTCCAAGGCAAAGCTCTTTTTGTGGTTTTAGAATAGGTATAATTAAAATCGAAATCGCCGTACCAACCTACTTTTCGTTTGGTAATGATTAGTTTTCCATAAATTATTGCTTGGTCGTTTTTCCAATCGATGGTTTTCATTAAGGATTCGAAATAACCATTCGCGTCTTGATTATTGAATAGTTTTCCATAATAATTTACGGTACCATCTTTTGGTAAAATATTTTTTGAACTGTCTATTTCGCTGTTAAATAAATCCATTTTTTTATATGCTGTTTTCATACAATGTCCGCAAGGTCTAAAACCGTTTTTTTTAGCTTCATTTTCTGATGAAAAGAAAACTCTATTTTCTCGTTTCATTCGTTTACCCGATCTACATCGCAGTGTTCCGTATATTTTTAATTGATTATTTCCACCAAATCCAATTATTTTACTCCTTATTTTAGACCTTAAATCCCTATCATTTATATCAAGATGTTTTATCATATTTAACTCAAAGCATCGTGAAAAATAATTCCTAAAGTATGTCGTTCACCACTGTGGATTTCACTTACTCCGTGTTTCATGTTTACACGAAAATATCCTTTGCTACCCTTTACAGGGCGAAAGTTAGTTGTAAAAATTAGCATATCGCCTTTCTTTGGTTTTAATACGATTGCTTTTGATTGCGCCCTTGGTGTTTGTTGGGTTAATACAAATTCTCCACCATTAAAATCTTGATCAGGTTCATTTAAAAACAAAACCGTTTGAATGGGAAAATATACCTCCCCGTACAAATCTTGGTGTAACGTATTATGCCCACCTTGCCCATATTTCAAAATTAAAACAGTTGCTTTATTTTGACTGTTTGCATGGCATTGTTGTATAAGTTGTTGATGACTATTTGGGAAAACCTTATCTATATTTAACACTTTCATCCAAGCATTTGCAATGGGTGCTAATTTTGGATAGATGGTTTCTCTAATGTTTTGAATAAGATTTGGCAAAGGATAATTAAAATATTTGTATTCGCCCAGACCAAAACGGTAGCGTTCCATTACTACCGTTTTTCTGTAAGCGTTTGGTTTATTATAATCATTTATCAAACGGGTACACTGTTCATCTGTCAAGAATTTTGGAATTATAGCAAATCCTTTTTGATGCATTTCTTCAGTTATGTTGTCCCAATTGATTGGTGTGATTTTATCTTCCATTATTTAATATTAGATAATCCACCATCAACAATTATTTCTGTCCCGTGGATATATGAAGCATCATCAGAAGCCAAAAAAAGAATGGTCTTTGCTATTTCGATTGGTTCCCCAAATCGCTTAAAAGGTAGCGTTGGAATAATGCTTTCAATCGTACCTTTTATTTGCTCTGGCGTAAGCCCTGTGTTATTGAAAATATTAGTTTTGATATACCCGGGACTTACTCCATTAACACGAATTTTTTTGTTAATACATTCTGCCGCAAATGTTTTTATAAAAGATTGCACTGCTGATTTTGCTGCTGAATAAACTGACATATAAGGATTGCCTGCCTGTGTTACAATTGAAGTATTGAGAATGATTGAGCCTCCTTCATTCATTATTGGCAACAGTTGTTGAACAGTAAAAAATGTTCCTTTTACCAACACATTGAAAAGTTCGTCAAATTGATTTTCATTCACCATTTCAACAGGTGCAAATTTTCCAAATCCTGCATTTACAAATAAAACATCCAGGTTATTTGTGTACTTTTTAATCTGCTTCTGCAGTTCAAAAATATCAGTCAGTTCACCAGCATTGGATACCAATCCAATAGCATTTGAACCTAAATTATTTACGGCCTTATCAACAGTTTCTTGGCTACGTCCAGTAATGATTACAGTTGCATCCTCATTGATAAATACTTGAGCTGTTGCAAAGCCCATTCCGTTAGTTCCACCTGTAATTAAGGCTACTTTGTTTTTAAATTTCTGCATTTTTATTTGTTTTAAATTATAATGCAAAGATTCATATCCTAGTGTCGCTATAAAACCCGAAACTTGCTAAATGATTTCTGAATTTGTTTTTATTCCTTCCCAACCAATGATGGCTGTTTTTCTTGTATTTCCCCACATATATCCGGCAAATATTCCAGAAGATTGAATTACCCGATGACAAGGGATTAGGAAGGCTACAGGATTGCTTCCGATTGCTGTACCAACTGCTCTTGAAGCGTTTGGATTTTCAACTTTATTGGAAATTGTTCCATAGGTTGTCAATTGTCCCATTGGAATTTTTAAAAGCGTTTGCCAAACTTTGAGTTGAAAATCTGTTCCTTTTAAATGTAGTTTTATGTGATTCAATTTGGTCCAGTCGTGTGTAAATATATAAAGAGCGTTTTGCTGCATTAAATCAACAAAATCTCTAAAATGAGCATTTGGAAAATAACTTTCCATTGCTTGAAATGCAACAATTTCATCTTCAGAAAATGCCATATAGCAAATTCCTTTTTCTGTAGAAGCTACCAAAACATTGCCAAAAGGACTTTCTGCAAAACTGTAATTAATAATAAGATTTTTTCCGCCATTTTTAAATTCTGCAGGTGTCATACCTTCTATATTGATAAACAAGTCGTGTAATCGACCTGTACCTGAAAGCCCAGTTTCATGTGCCGTATCAAAAAGTGTGGCTTGATTTTCTTTCAAAAGTGTTTTGGCATATTCAACAGTTGTGTATTGCAGAAATTTCTTCGGACTAGTTCCTGCCCATTCGCTAAAAAGTCGTTGAAAATGGAAGGGACTTAAATGAACTTTTTTTGCCACTTCGTCCAGATTAGGTTGTTCTTTAAAGTTTTGTTTTATATACTCAATTGCTTCTGCGATACGGTAATAATTAATATTTGGTTGTTCTGTCATTTCTTTAAGATTTTCATAAAGCAAAGGTGGTGAGAAGTTTGTAGTTATAAAATCCGAAACTTGCTAATGTTTTTCTATCTGTTGAATGTTTGAAGTATTATTGATCTGTCTAAAACAGTTGCATGTTATAAATAATTAATAGTCAATTCTTCAAAACCTAGGCTGTAGGCTACTTCTGAGACATTCCAATCGGTCTGCCTTAAATATTTGGGCTTCTTGGTTAATCCTGTTGCTTTGAATTTCGATTGTTGTTTTGCACATAATTTTTAAGCACATTGTTTATATAATTTACGTAGATACACAGTCTATCGGCATAATCCTTTTCGGAGGTTAGCTGTAATCCATAATGAAGAAAAGCAAAATACTTACTTTAGATTAGTAAAAAGTCAGCATTAAAAATTACCTTAATCCTATCCGTCGTCTGCAATACAAATGATTGTAGTAATACATAATTTCACTTAAACTCTGTTATATCCAATTTCGGTGAAAAGTCGGATATCAAGAAATAGCTAATTATAAGATTTAAAAAGTAGAACTTTTTAAATTAAACTTTCCTAAATTTCAATTTCTCTTATTTATATCCTTAACTATTGTTGCTAAACCATTTGCACTCCAATCGGTAGCTCAAAAATAATAAGTAGCTCTAAAAAATTAAGTTTACTTGAGCTTCAGGCAATCCTGAACGGGATATAAGTTATCATAATTACATTATGCATAGGTACAATTAGCCTAATCTTTCAGCAAAAAGCATCCTAACCAACATCATAAGAAAGTGGGCAGATCTTGTCCCCTAAGCAAGCATGTTCCGCACCTTAACATTTAATTAAACTACTTAAACAAAAGCATAAATATTGATCTACCTCAATGACGTGATTTTCAATTATTTAAGGTTTTTATAGAAGAAAATCAGCTCTTTTTAAAATATGGAAATAAAGGGATTTGATAATTTTAGGTTATCAATTTAATAATAGTTGCTGGCTTCCTTTGTGCAAGTTAAAAAAGCACTCTATCAACAAGCAAACTATTTTATGAAAAGAAACAATACTTTAACAAACCCCCATCACTCACTATTTATCAACGCTCTTTTATGTTGTATGTTACTGCTAAATTTTGCTCCTGGAGCTTTTGGTCAGACTAGAAAAACAGTAAGGGGTACCGTAACTGACGAGGAAAACGTGCTATTGCCTGGCGTATTGGTAAGCATAAAGGGAGAACAAACTAAAACCTCGACCGATGAAAATGGAACATACAGCATCACCGTTTCCGGTGGGCAGCATGTGTTAATCTTCACTTTCGTGGGTATGATTGCCAAAGAAATCGAGGTACTAGGCCAAACCACAATCAATGTCAAACTTCAATCCGATTCGAAATTATTGAAAGATGTGGTGGTAATTGGGTATGGAACTGCAAACCGAAAAGACCTAACGGGTGCCGTTACGTCGGTAAATTCTGAGGATTTTAACAACGGTGTATTGGTAAACCCAGCAGAACTGTTGCAAGGTAAGGTTGCCGGATTGAACGTAACGAAGAGTGGGGACCCGAACAAACAACCGGCAACCATTTTAAGAGGTCCTTCTACGCTAAGAGAAGGAGCCGCGCAAGAGCCCTTTTATGTAATTGACGGCGTGCCAGGTGCATCCATAAATTTATTGGCTCCTGCAGACATCGAAAGCATAGATGTACTAAAGGACGCTTCGTCGACCGCCATTTATGGTTCAAGAGCAGCAAATGGGGTAATTATCGTTACGACTAAAAAATCTAAAGCGGGCCAACAAAGGTTGTCTTATAATGGCTATGCGGCCGCAGAGCAGGTGTCAAATAAATACAATATGCTCTCAGCGCCGGAGTTACGGCAATATCTAGCGGACAACAAAAAGGCGCTAAATCCAGAAGATGATGATGGATCTAACACCAAATGGCAAAATTTAGTGGAACGAACAGGATTTTCTCAAAACCATAACATCTCTTATGGTGGAGCAGAAAAAACGGCTGAATTTGGTGCCAGTATAAATTATTTAGACAACCAAGGGATTCTTAAAAACACGTCGTTAAAAAGAACGATTGCAAGAGGTTACCTGAATCAACGTTTTTTCAACGATAGGTTAAAACTTAACCTAACCATCACTAATAGCAACACTACAGCTTCAGATGTATACCAACAATATGTGTTGTCGAATATGCTTTTCTTTTTGCCTACCGTTGGCCCATTTAACGAAGATGGCACCTATAAAGAAAATTACAATAGAACGGGAAGCGGAACACGAAACCCATTGTCAATTATCGACAACAATTCCATCAACACCAAAAACAACACCACCTTATTAAATGGTATTGCGGCGGTCAATATTGTTAAAGGCCTTAGGTTTACGGCGAGTGGATCGATGCAAAAATCTCAAGATACTTATGACACCTATCTTAACAGCCACTCTGGTTTGGCGAGAGGCGTAAACGGGCAAGCAAAAAAAACAGAATATTTAAATAAGATAGATGTTTTTGAAGGCTACTTTAATTACGATAGGATTTTTGCAGGGAAACACGATTTAAAATTGCTTGCAGGCTACTCTTGGCAAGAGAACAGAGACAATGATGGGTTCGGAATCACCACACAGAATTTTTCCAACGATAATTTATCTTCAAACAACTTGTTCTTATCAAACCCAAATCTACTTTCTCAAATAGCTTTTGATAGCAATCCGATTTCCACACTGAGGTTGATTTCAGTGTACGGAAGGATTCAATACAACTACGATCAAAAATATCTTTTTCAGGCTTCTTTGAGAAACGATGGTTCCTCTGCCTTTGGGGTAAACAATCAGTTTGGCTATTTCCCTGCTGTCTCTGCAGGATGGAGGATTATAAGTGAAGATTTTATGCGCAACATGCCTGTATTGAGCGATCTAAAATTAAGGGTTGGCTATGGTGTTTCTGGCAATAGTTTGGGTTTTAATGCTTTTTCTGCATTGTTGGTTTATGGTACGCCCGCCGGAAACAGTAAGTTTTTAAACAATGGAAACATTAGCAATGCCATTGGTCCGGTTAGAAATCCGAACCCAGATTTAAAATGGGAAAGTACCGCCACCACTAACATCGGTTTAGATTTTGGCTTGTTAAAAAACAGGATCACGGGCTCCATCGATTATTACATCAAAAAAACGTCTGATTTGATTTACGACCAATACCAAGTTTCTACCACCCAATATTTTTTGCCAACGATCACGGCAAATGTCGGGAAAATAAAAAACACCGGCGTCGAGGTCAGTTTAAATGCATTGGTGGTGAAAACAAATGATTTCAGCTGGACAACCGCCCCAAACATTGCCCATAATAAAAACGTAGTAGAAACACTGTCAGATGATTTTTATAAAATTTCCTTAATCAATACGGCTCAGTTAGGAGGTAAGGGGCAATCAGGCAATTACAGTCAAATTGTGCAACCTGGTATGGCCCTCGGCACCTTTAATTTGTGGCACTATGTCGGCAAAAACCACGCTGGGGTAAGCACTTATTTAAATGCCAAAGGCGAAACCATCGCCACCCAGCCGCTTACCACAGATCAAATGATTGCTGGAAATGCTCAACCTTCGTTAATATACGGTTGGAACAACAGCTTTAGGTATAAAAAATTTGATTTGAACTTTTTGATAAGAGGCACTTTGGGTAACAAGATTTTAAACGCAACCAAGGCTTCTTTAAATAATCCTTCAGATGCAAATCTTCAAAATATTCCAAGGTTTACACTCAGCGAATCGGCAAACGACGTTAATGGTTATTTGATTTCAGATCGTTTCTTAGAGAACGGTTCTTACCTCAGGTTAGACAATGCAACGGTGGGCTATACCTTTACTCCAAAAACACCAGCGGTTAAAAGCATTAGATTTTATCTTTCTGCCAACAATCTTTTCGTCATTACCAAGTACTCAGGGATAGATCCTGAGATTAATATCGGAGGATTAACCCCTGGAATTGACAACTTTAACTTCTATCCAAAAACAAGCACGTTCAGCTTTGGTGTAAGTGCAAACTTTTAAACTTTAAGATACTACAATCATGAAAAAAAATATTTTATCAATCTTCCTAATAATGGCTCTGGCGGTTACAATGTCTTGTAGAAAACTGGACGTAAAAGTAGAATCCCAATATGTAAAAAGGTAACTTTCCCACTACTCCGGCAGATTATGCGGCGCTTTTCGGTACTATGTATTCAAACCTAAGTTCACAATTTGGCGTTCCTTACTGGAGGATGCAAGAACTATCGACTGATGAAGCTATTTTGCCGGCAAGAGATGGCAATTTCGACGACGGTGGACAATACAGGCAGCTACATTACCATACGTGGACGATAGATCATCCAAACGTGCGGGACATTTGGCAATGGGGTTTCGGAGGTATCAATAATTGTAACCGCTTAATCAATTTGACAAACGAATCGAGTGCTACAGGTACAGATAAAGCCGCAAAAATTTCAGAAGTAAGGGCCATGAGGGCATTATACTACTTCTTCATGATGGATTTATATGGAAATGTGCCTTTGGTCAGCTCCTTTCCGGTGTTAGATCAGCCAGCTAACGTGAGCCGAGATAAGGTGTTTGAATTTATTGAAGCTGAGCTGAAGGATGCGCTGCCTAATCTATCTACAAAGACCTCTGCTAATAATATGCTTTTGTACGGTCGGCCAACCAAGGCAATGGCGTTTGCGCTATTAGAAAAAATGTACCTTAATGCGGAAGTCTATACCGGAAAGCCGAGATATACCGAAGCGGTGGTTATGGCCGATAGTGTTTTAAAAGTAGACAACTATAATTTAGACGCCAACTATTACAGCCTTTTCGACGTCAACAATGGTCCGCAAGTTAAAGGTACTATATTTGCGATTCCCTACGATCAACAAATCCCAGGCAATCAGATGACAAGGTTTGGTTTCTATTCTTATCTTGCGCCAGCATACGGCATAAATGTCGGTTTTAGTATTGCCATGAGCACCACACCAGAATTTTATAACCGGTTTAATCTATCTGGTGATGTGCGGAAAAATGCATGGCTTATTGGCAAGCAATATCTGCCAAACGTTACAGATCGAAGTCCAGATTTAACAAAACCGATTTACTATGCCAACACCACCAACCAGATCGAAATTTTCCCAGATTTAGTGTTAAAACCTGGAAAGCCAATGGATCTTGGCAACACACTTGCGGATCAGGCTAAAGGAATTCGCTCTATAAAATACTTTCCAGATATAAACGCAATACAAGCATCCCGCTTAAATGGAAACGATATGCCTTTGTTAAGGTTGGCTGATGTAATGTTAATGAAAGCCGAGGCAATTTTAAGAGGAGCTGCTGCAACAACGGTAAATGGAGAACTACAAACCCCGATTATTCTTGTAAATAAAATTAGGGCGAGGGCTGGAGCTGAGCTTGCCACAAACGTAACCTTAGAAAGTTTGTTAGATGATAGGGCGAGAGAGTTTAGTTGGGAAGCCTGGAGACGAAATGACCTGATAAGATATGGTAAATTTGAGCAGGATTATCCACTAGCCAATGATGTGCTTACGATGAATAAAGACCTAACTCGCAGACTATTTCCAATTCCTGCAAATGAACTAAAGCTCAACTCAAAACTCACTCAAAATCCTGGATATTAAACAAATTCAACCTCCCTACTGCCGAAAGTTAAATATATCTACCTATTATGAAAGCAACCATTTTTACGGCACTAATGCTTACGGCGCCAATTTTCTTGCGACCCGTGCCGATGGATACCCCAATTAACGCAATCCAAGTCATCGGTTCGCACAATAGTTATAAGCAAGCTATCGACCCAGTATTATTTAAGTTTTTTAGCCAACGAGATTCTGCGTCCTCCAGTAAAATCGATTATGATCATATTCCTTTTACTGCACAGCTCGATTTAGGATTAAGAAATCTGGAGATCGATGTTTATTCAGATACGCTAGGAGGCAAGTATGCGCATCCAAAAGGTTTAGAATGGGTAAAAAACCAGGCACCTTATGATATAAACCATGAAATGACGAAGCCCGGATTTAAGATTTTGCATATTCAGGATTTAGATTTTAGAAGTTCAGCGCTGACTTTTAAAGACGCATTGCAACAGTTGAGGGACTGGTCTGAGGCACACCCAGATCACAGTCCCGTTTTCATTACCCTAGAGGCAAAAGATGAGGCTTTGAGTCTGCCGGGAATGACTGTTCCAGAAAAATTTAGCCAGAAGACTTTTGATGATCTAGACAAAGTGATTATCGCTAACCTGGGAGAGAAACATTTGCTTACACCCGATGATGTTAGAGGCAAATATAAAACCTTGGAAGATGCTGTATTAAAACAAAACTGGCCAACTATAAAACAGGCAGCAGGGAAGTTTGTATTTATTTTGGATGCCAAAGGCCAAAAGATGGAAATGTACATCAAAGACCACCCATCGCTAACCGCGCGAGTTTTGTTTGCCAATGCAGATGCCGATACGCCAGAGGCTGCCATGATGATTAGAAACAATCCAAAAGATCCTCTAATTCCTAAATTGGTTAAAAAGGGTTACATAATTAGAACAAGGGCTGATGCAGATACCCAACAGGCTAGAACAAACGATTATTCGGATTTTGAGGCCGCAAAAAGCTCAGGAGCACAAATTATTACTACAGACTATTATAGAAAAAGCACTCATTTCAAATCAGATTATATAGTGAGTTTTGGTGATGGAACTTACATCAGAAAAAACCCTTTGTTTTAAATAATCGCGGTTATTTTGCCCATCTAAACATGAAAGAACTCATCTACTAGATAACGAACTCCAATTCGAGCACGCTGATGTAGTTTTTAATGGGCTTTTTTGGCTAACATGATTTAGACCACAATATTAAAAAAAGCAAAATGAAATGGGCACCAAGTTGTTTAAAATGACTGAGTTAAACTGTTACGAATTTGAAGATGCAGGGATACGCACTGCCTACCATTAAAGCCTCTGGCAAGGTAGTTCACCTCACCGTTTTCTACAAATTAATATGTTTAGGCACAAGAAGCGTATTTTGCTAATGCCGGCACAGCTTAAATTTTCAAGACCCTAAGTATACTCGTTTTTTAGCAAGACACCTTTGTCCCTCTAGTCATCATCGTCATCTTTTCCTGCAATAAATTTAGGGTATAATATTTCCTTCCTACCATCAAACCACAAAATATGGTTCATCATAGCATCATTGCCACCATCAATATGGTCATACTCCTTTTTTTGAGATTGCCTTGCGTAGTACAACGCTTTCCCCTTTAGCGAAGAAATGCCTCTGTTCATTTCGTTTAAAGGAATTATGTTTTTCTGCGCCACATATAGCGATTTCTCAGCTGCTTTATTATCGAAACACTCAAACATCGGCAAAGCGGTTGCGTCTAACAAATTCATAGGGGGAACACCCAAAATTTGTTCTATAGAGCGCACCATGTTGGTTTGGTTGTAGTTTACAGAAATCGTTCTGCCAGATTGTGTGTAGGGGCTAACAATAAATCCGGTAGTTCGATAGGCTGATACGTGGTCCCATCCGGCTTGAGAATCATCTTCCGTGACAAAAATAATCGTGTTTTTCCAAAATTTACTTTTACTTACCGCTTCTATTATTCGGCCTAAAGCCAAGTCGTTATCAGCAATCATTGCGCGTGGCGTTGGCATCCCAGGTCTTGTGCCTGCTGTATGGTCTGTAGATAATGCCATTACCATTAAGTTTGGAAGTTCATCGCCGTCTTGTTTTTCGTAATCTGAAAGTTCTTCTATGAATGCGTCGGCACGATATTGGTCGGTAATTTTTAATTCATCAGAGCCCGGATAATTGGGAGAGAGCCAAGGGCGAACCCTTGTTATGGTGGTTACGTTTTTAAATTTCAGCTTTTCGCCTGCCTGATGCTTTTTATAAATATCTGTCCAGCTGAGCGACTCTTCCATTTCTGGAATTGCCGCCTCTCCATAAATCCTCACACTCTTCCCGTGATCGGCTACGTTATTCCAAATAAAACCTTTATGCTGATAAACCATAGCATCGGTTTGCACGTGTGGATAGCTTCGGAACCATGCACGAACATTTTTTTCTACGTAATCTGTAACCATTCCAGCATCTGTCCATTGATGACCCTCTGCAGAACACTTTCCAGACGCGTAATAATTATCTAACAGCACAAACTGTTTCGCCAATTGGTGCTGATTAGGTGTCACACTATCTCCGTAAAGACATAATTTTTTTTCACCATTGCCTCGCGGCATGTCGCCAAGTATCTGGTCATAAGTTCTGTTTTCTTTGATGATGTACAGCACATGCTTAAAGACAGATGGTTCACCAATGCGTTCTGGCATCGGCCTGGCAGGTTGATTTTTCCGTGGGCTTAATTTTGCCAATGCTATCCTAAAATGGAGCATAAGGTCTTTAACACTGGTTGTATAAGTCTTTAGTGTCACTTCATCTGGAAGCTGAACAAAGGACACCGTGGCCTTCTGGTGGTGAGAATTATAAGCTCCATTTAAAAGGCCCGAAGTTTCGGCAGCCGCCCCTTTCATTTGTTTGCTATTGATTCTTGCCCCCTCACCTTCTAAATTAGTAACAATTAATAGATTGTTAAGTAGAGCTAGGCCGCCTGGGTAAGCTTCGGTAGGAATAAATCCTGCTATTTGACTCTTGCCCGTCCCGATTGACGATGCACTTTGGCCTAAGTGAATTACAGCAACGGCGTTATCCATGCCATTGGCCACGTAAAGTTTAGTACCCGTAGACTCGATGGCCAATGCATTTGGAGTATCGCCCATAAAGCCGTTGTTTTGAGCATCTATTTTAACTGAAATTGTCTCGCATACTTTCAAATTTTGCGTGCTGATTACGGTTACGTTATCAGAATTTCCGTTTGCCACATAAATAAATTGACCATCTAAACTATTTATAATGTCATTTGGATGCAGGCCTGTGGGAATATTCTTAATCAATTTCCCGTCTGTAGCAAAAACACTGACGGAGCCATTTGAAGAGGCGCCGGTTCTCGGATTTATATAAATACTTCCATAGGCGATTGGAACTCCGGCCGTTTCACGTTTGGAGTCTGCAGTCGGCAAGTCTCCTCCCCAGTTGGTTACAAAGATTCTGCTTTTTAAAATGACCAGACCATAAGGCGCGGCGCCGGTTTTTTTTGTCCAAATGATTTTTTTATTGGCGAGGTCTATCTTTACCAACTCGTTGTTGCCATTTAGTACCACATATAAACAGGTTTGGCTCTGTTCTTTGGTGATAGCAATTTCATTTGGAAGGGCTAATGGAGCATCTCCCGAAGCGTCGAAATCAAAGGTGTCTTCAATTGATAAATTATGTCCATCCCAAATAGCTTCGAAAACTTTTGATTTGCCATCACCGCTATTTGCAGCTCCCCAAAATATCTTAATGTTATTACCCTCGGTTAACAGTATAACTCCAGAGTAGGTACTCATGTATCCTTTATAAGTAGAATCATCATAAGTCCAACGCTTCAATATTTTTTTTGTCTTGGGTTCCATTACAGAAATCCCATAACGATCTTCTACAACAATTTGATCATTTCCAGAAATGATTGCCAAGTCAAGGCTGTGGTTTTCATAGGCCGCGTCCCCGTATGAAATTGTTTCTCCCGCTGGACTGATCATCCTGTTATAAGGCATCAAAACAGGCAAGGTATTTTTAGCTAATGTGCTATCATCGTAAGCAGAATGTTGGGAAACTAATTCTGAATTATTGTGATTTGAATTGCGATGCTTGAACCGACCACAAGAAGACAGCCAAAAAACTAATAAGGAAAATCCAAGTGCAAATGTTAGCTTTTTCATTTAGTGGAAGGTGGTATGTACAGACAGAATGTTTCGTTCAAAAATAGCTTAAAATTATACCTTCCAATGTTAAATAATTAACATCAAAATTAGCTTAAGTTTGATATAACTGCGGCTAAAAGTAGGTGGATTTTAGCAACCCCCTTAAAAATTTTCATGAGATGGATGTAGGGAAAGGACTCGAACTTTTTATTTGCCGCCAAATAATTGGCTATACGTTAAGTAAGTTTTAAGGAATTAGATTTATTGCTGAAATGAAGCGAGCGAAACGCGGTATAATGATTCTAATTTTGATGGAAATTGCATTCTTGCCCTTCTATGTTTTACACTATTTCCTGTGCCTTATAACATTATCTTTCTCTTTATCAACGCGAACAACTCATAACTTCTCGCCTGTAAGGCAAGACATCGAATTTTTCTTTTGACGTTTTTAGTTTCTCATTCTAACACACTATGGATAAGTAGTTTAAATATTGTTTTTAATACAATTTAGTTAACACAAAATTAACATAACAATAACATTGATAGGAAACCATTTTGCCCTTTCAACCCTTACCTTTCTACATTTACTGTAGCGTTTAACAATGTGTTATTTTAGAGCTAGAGTTTAGTGCTTAATAGGTCTAATTGAAGCCACACATAATTTTTATTGCTTAGAAAGTAAGAAACTTGAACCAGCAGAATTAGATTATTGTTGAATAACAGTTGGGTTATCGTTGAATAGAAATAGCATGTACAGAGGTTTATGTCAGAAAAGGAAAGCTAGAGTTAAAGCTATTTTATTTTACTTGTTTTTTTTGACGTTTTATTTTTCATGTAATCAAAGGGATAAAAGTATTGGATTGATTGGAGCGGGCAGCAGTTTCGACTACCCGTTATTTTCTACTATTTTCTCCAAATATCATGATCAAAACAGAATACAGATCAATTACCAGTCAATTGGTTCTGGAGGCGGCGTGCTGCAGCTCACCAATAAAACCATAGATTTTGGCGCATCAGATGCTCCGCTGAATGAGGAGCAGACCCAAGGTATGGGTACAGAGGTATTGCACATTCCCGTTTGCATAGGTGCAACAGTAGTGAGTTATAATATTCCTGGCGTGCAGGACACACTAAATTTCTCTGCCCATGTTTTATCGTCCATTTTTCTGGGAAAAATTAAAAATTGGCACGATCCGGAAATAAAAAAAGATAATCCGAAGATAAGTTTTCCAGACCTGATGATTACCGTTGTTCATCGGTCTGATGGCAGTGGCACTACCTTTATTTTCACTGACTTTCTATCAAAAGTCAATTCAGATTGGAAACAGAAAATAGGCACAGGCACCTCTATTAACTGGCCATTGGGTTTGGGCGGAAAAGGAAACGAAGGCGTTTCTGGACTGATCAAACAGTCGCCGGGAAGCATTGGTTATGTGGAGCTTTCCTATGCCTTAGAGAACAAAATGAGCATTGCGCGAATCAAAAATAATTCTGCTAATTTTATTACCCCCACAATTCCTGCCATTTCCGCTGCAGCTGAGGTGAAATTACCCGAAAATGCAAAAACTTCGATAACAAATACTACAGCAATTAAGGGATACCCAATTTCTAGCTTCTCTTGGGCGGTAATTTACAAGGAGCAAGGTTACAAAAACCGAAGCAAAGCTAAAGCTGAAGAATTGCTCAAACTTTTGTGGTGGGTGGTACATGATGGCCAGCAATACAATGCTGGTTTACATTATGCACCACTACCTGCAGAAGCCAAAAAAATAACAGAGAACATTTTGAAGTCTGCCACCTACAATGGCAATGCGATTATAGATCGAAAGTAAATGGAAAAAGTAAAAAGTAAAAAAAGAACCACAAAAACAGTTATTAAAGAACTGTCTGGTACCGTTTGGGATGATGAAACGCAGGTTCTAATTCCCTTACACAGTCTTAACAAAATAAAAACTCAAGAGAAAATATTTAACGTCACCTTAGCTTCTGTATCTTCTTTTTTATTGTTGTTGGTAGCAGGAATATTTTTAACGCTGTTAATCACATCTATTCCTTCGATAAAGGCATCTGGATTTCATTTTTTTATAGGGAGCGTATGGGATCCGGTGAAAAATATTTACGGAGCGGTACCTTTTTTATTAGGTACTGTAATTACCTCTTTCCTGGCGTTGCTCATTTCTTTGCCTTTTTCTTTAGGGGTAAGCTTATACCTTGGCGAGTATCAGCCAAAAGGCTGGTTTTCCTCTTTTTTAAAAAACGCCATAGATTTAATGGCGGGCATTCCATCGGTGGTTTATGGTTTCTGGGCACTATTTATTTTGGTGCCGATTATAAGATCAATAGAAGTGCGATTGGGAATACCGTCTTATGGTGTTGGTATTTTAACTGCGTCAATCGTACTGTCTATCATGATCATTCCGTATTCTGCGTCTATGGGCAGGGAAGTAATCAGCATGGTGCCAAAAAACCTAAAAGAAGCTGCTTATGCTATGGGAGCAACGCGTTTCGAAATGATTAAAATGGTGGTGATAAGTTATTCGCGCTCGGGATTATTCGCAGCCTCGTTGCTGTCGTTGGGAAGAGCTTTGGGCGAAACCATGGCCGTAACTATGGTTATTGGCAACGCATCTCAGTTGCCAACAAGTATATTTTCGCCGGGTAATACCATGGCAAGTCTTATCGCGAATGAATTTACAGAAGCAGCAAACAAAACCTATTTTTCGTCCCTGATAGAGATTGGCCTGGTGCTTTTTTTATTGACTGCGCTTATTAACTATCTGGGCAAAACCATTATGAATAAACTAAGCTTTTCAAAATGAATCAAGCTTTAAAAAGACGGTTAATTATAAATAAATTGGTTAAAGGTTTGGTAATTTCCTTCGCCTGTTTATGCCTCATACCTCTAATTTCCATTTTATTTTACATCGTAAAACAAGGAATAAGCAGCATAAATTGGGACTTCATCGTAAATATTCCAAAACCTGTTGGCGAAAAAGGCGGAGGAATTGCAAATGCGTTGGTTGGAAGTTTAATCATTGTTGGTATTGCTGCCTTGATGGCAATTCCTTTTGGCATATTGGGAGGCATATATCTTCACGAAAGCAACGGCACTAAATTAGCCACATGGAGTAGGTTTTTTACAGATATCTTGATGGGAATTCCATCTATTGTAATCGGCATTATCGCCTATTTTTGGGTGGTAATGACATTCGGAGGTTTTTCTGCTTTTTCGGGCAGCATTGCATTGGCAATCATGATGCTGCCAATTATTGTAAAATCTACCGAAGAAACGTTAAAACTACTACCTAAACAACTAAAAGAATCTTCTCTTGCTTTGGGCGTGCCCTATCATAAAACGATTATTGGACTAATTATTCCATCCGCATTAAGCGGGATTGTTTCTGGTATTTTGCTTGCTATTGCAAGGGTTGCAGGAGAGACAGCGCCTTTGCTTTTTACGGCTTTTGGCAACCATTACCTTAGCACTTCGCCATCTGAACCTATGCAAAGCTTGCCTCTTCTTATATTTAACTATGCAACAAGTCCCTATCAGGACTGGCATAATTTAGCTTGGGGCGCATCCTTTATATTGGTTGTTTGGATTCTCCTTATGAACCTCACTACAAAAATCATCATAAAAAAATGGAGAATAACTTATTAATAACCAAAAATGTAAGCGCATATTTTGGCGACAAGCAAATAGTTAAGGATGTAAACGTAAATTTTAAGACCAATCAGGTTGTCGCAATTATGGGCCCTTCTGGATGTGGAAAAACTACTTTTTTAAGGTGTTTGAATAGAATGCACGAGTTGGTGCCGAGTGCATCTACCACGGGAGAGATTTTGATGCATGACCAAGATATCAATTCGCTCCCACCCATTTTGGTAAGATCAAAGATCGGTATGGTATTTCAGCAGCCCAATCCTTTCCCGAATATGAGCATTTACGATAACGTGATAGCTGGATATAAACTAAACGGCATAAAACTGAGTAAAGAAGACAAGGATAAAATTGTACATGACTCTTTAAAAAAGGCTGCTTTGTTTGATGAGGTGAAAGATAAATTGAATGATAAGGGAAGTTTTCTTTCAGGAGGGCAGCAGCAACGCTTGTGTATTGCAAGGGCAATTGCCCTAAAGCCAGAGGTAATTTTGATGGACGAGCCTACTTCTGCGCTAGATCCAAAGTCTACCTCACAAATTGAAGATTTGATGCAAAGCCTTAAAAAGAATTATACGGTTATTGTAGTCACACATAACATGCAACAGGCTAGAAGAATCAGCGATTACTCTGCTTTCTTCTTTTTGGGTGAATTGGTAGAATATGGCTTAAGTAAAGAAGTTTTCCAAAATCCCAAAGATGAACGCACACAAAATTATATCGACGGCGTTTTTAGCTGATTGGAAATAGGCGGTAGGTTTTAAGTAATAGGCTTTAGGTAAATTGGCTCATCCAGACAGGAGCTCTTATTTTTGTTTGGGTTCGAAGAAATTTTAGTTCTCATCATAAATTAATCATTATCGTGTTTTGCCTTCTTTTCGGCAACTACAAATGCACTTCTGCGTGGCGTGGGCATAGTAGAGTTTTCTCCTTTTACAGATTTCCAAAGAACAGGATAAAGGTTCGGATAAGGAACTTATTAAAATGATGTAATTTCATTTTGCTAATTTAATTATTTATGTAAGTGGAAAGAAACCAATGCCCTTATGATATAACCATTTTGAGTATTTAAATCTCTGATGGCATTTGAGGGCGCAACTGTACTTCGTGTGGCATAAAAAACTGGACCTCCAGCAAGAGAAAAGGCCACTTTTGCATTCGCGGGTGCGTAGCTTAATGATGGGCCAACCAACAGTTTTGCACCACCTTCCGCTTCATCTCCTTTCCAAAAACCTTCTACATCTTGCCCAACTGCTTCAACGCCTAAAAAGACAGCACCAGTAATTCGGTGTTGGAAACCTACCGTAGTGGTAAAGTCAAATCCATCTCTTGATTTTGAAAATGCTTTTTCGAAAAGAAGGTTACCGCCAAGCCTCCATTTAGAGGAATTCCAAGCCGCAGCGATTCTGCTAAAAGCCGCTCCAACTCCATCCCAATCTCTACTCAATCCCAAACCAACGCCTACTTTAGGGCCAGATTCTGTTTTGCCACCAATAAAATTTCTAATCACCTCACCATGTTGTGCACTATTCACGCCGCCAGTGCGGGCAAAGCCAATGGCCGCATTGGCATACAAAGTAAATCTATTCCCCAAATAGCCTTTTACTGCAAAGTTTTGATCTACTCCGTCGTACCCAAAAGGCCCAGAAGTTCTTTCTCCATAACTCCCAGAATAATTTAAATTCCACTTTGGCGAACGCTCCGTTAAGGTATTCATGGAGAATAAAAAGGGATTAACTGTTGTTTGATTTAGAGTTTGGGCTTTCGATATTGAAACTAACGAAAAAATACAAAAACTTATGGATAGAAGCTTTTTCATGAAGTTACGGTTTAACTGCAAAATTACGTCCGTTTCTTTAAGACACTGTAAAGCTGCCGTTAAGTTAAGATCAATATCGAGTAATAAAATAAAAAAAAGAGGCTTAACCGCCTCTTTTTTTTATTTTGTTTTAATATTAATATCCCGGATTTTGATGCATTTTTTCTGGGTTCAATTTGTATTCATCAAACGGAATTGGATAAAATCGATCTTTCGTGCTGATGTTGGATAATTTAGCCGTTCCGTAATCTGCCTGGCTTTTCTTTTGGAAAAAGGTAACCAAATCTGTTGGGCTAAATACTCTAATTAAATCGAACCAACGTTGATGCTCGAAAGCCAACTCTACCCTTCTTTCGTGCAAAATGGCCAACTTAAGGGTTGGATATTTGCTGCTGTAATCTGGCTCTGCCATCGCCAACTGATATTTTGGCAATTGTGCCCGCTCCCTAACCATATCTAAATAAGTTATCGCGATAGCATTATCTCCTAAATACATATTCACTTCGGCTATCATTAAAATTACATCTGCATAACGCATTAAAATCCAATCGTTTCCTCCGTATCCGTTTACACCCGCAGCAGCACTTGCGTCTCTAAATTTGGTTACAAACCAATCATTTACGGTCGGTGCATCGGCAAATTTTACAGTAAAATCTTTCCTTATGTCTCCAGCTTCATAATCTTTTACCAAGTCCAAGCTCGCCCGTAAACCAGAGCCCGATGAAGGTTCTAACGAATTGATGGTTTCTCCCTTTGCCTGTGTATTGGAAGCAATGGATGAACTGTAATTTGGATCGCCTTGTTTGTAAACAATCTGAAAGATAATTTCGGGGTTGGTAGATTTCCTATCAACATCAAATACATCTGCGTAAGGAATGTCCTTTAGATTTGTAAATGTTTTCAGGTTATAAGAAGCCATTAAGTACGTTTTGGCTTCATTTAAATGGGCTGTTTTATTGGCCGCATCCAAGGTGGTTGCCATGGTTAAATAAACCTGACCCAAAAGCGCATTTATGGCCGCTTTACAAGTTCTTCCCTTTCCGTTTAATGGTTGCAAGTTTGGGAGGTCACTAGTTAATCCATCTTTCAAATCTGCTACAATTTGTGCATAAACTGCATCTTGCTTTTCTCTAAACGTATTGGCTTGTATTTCATCCAAGGTAGATAGCGGTTTGGTAACTAAGGGAACATCTCCCCATTTCCTAACCAGCTGGAAATAAAGAAGCGCCCTTAAAAACTCGGCTTCGGCCTTATATTGGTTTTTCGAACTTGTGTTTGAAAAGCTAACTTCGTCTATATGATCCAACACATAATTGCACCTGCTGATGGATTGATATAAGGCCACCCAATGGCTTTTTAAATAGGTGTTGCTCGGCAAAATAGAGAAATCGTTAAACTGAAAAGGTTCGCCGGCGTTAGATTGGTTGTCGTTCCTACCTGTATCGTCTGATCTTTCATCGGTAAAAAGCCCACTATTTTCTCCTAAGCAATTTGAACTTCTGAGGGATTGATAAATGCCGTTAACTGCCAAAAGCACATCGTTTTCTGATTTGAAATAACCATTTGCTGACACCGCGTTCGGATCGCTCAGATTTAGAAAATCTTTTTTGCAAGAGGAGATGACTAAAATTAAGAGTAAACCGCTTATTATTTTTACGAATTTGTTCATGGTATGTTAAGATTAAAATGTAACTCTTGCGCCAAAATTATAAGACCTTACCAACGGATATTTTCCATAATCTACCCCTGGGGTAAGGTTTGCACCATTGTTATAATCTACCTCGGGGTTGTACCCTAAATACTTGGTAATGGTAAAGGCATTGTCTATCCCTGCAAATATTCTAATATTACTAATTCCGGCTTTTCCAAAGGCTGTAATTTTAGGAATGGTGTAACCCAAGGTAATATTGGTGCAGCGGAAATAGGATCCATCTTGTAAATAAAATGTAGAAAGACGCGTGCTGTTGCTCTGGGTGCCGCCTCGAGACGCTCTATAAATTTCGCCATTGCCTGGCTGTGCTTCGCTTTGGTATCGGTTGGCTACTTTTGCGTATTGATTTCCAGAGGCTTCCATATTAAAAAGATAATAGTCCTGTCCGTCTAATACTTGGCTGCCTTGAGACCCATTAAACGAAGCGCTAAAATCTAGCTTTTTATAGTTTGCGTTTAACGCAAAGGCATAAATAAACTTTGCGTAAGGCGTTCCTATCACGCGCTTATCTAAATCGCTTACCACGCCATCTCCATTTACATCTTCAAAATAAAGATCGCCAGCTTTCAAACTGTTGCTAGAAGATAGAGACCTTGGCGGACCATTTAGTGTATAACCCGCCGGGAAGGATTGGGTAGCTTTATCATAGTTTGCATCATCAATGGCGATGTTTGCTAAATCGCTGGCTTTAACCATGCCCGCTACTTTGAAACCATAAAACATACCGATAGGCTGGCCAGTTTCGGTAATGTGCGTTAAATACGAACGTTCTGCACCATTGGTGATGATGGTACTTGCACCGCCTAAATCCAACACTTTATTTCGGTTGATTGAAAAATTGCCACTCAGATTCAAATTAAAGTCTTTGCTTTGCAGCACTCTTCCATCCAATTGAATATCGAAACCCTTGTTTTGTATTTTTGAGTTTCGAAGATTTGTCAACACGGTTGAGCCGCCAGATATGGCAGATACAGGCTGGTTAAAAAGAAGGTTGTAAGATTTACTGAGGTAAACATTAGAAATAACGGATAGCCTATTTTTAAAGAGTGTTAAATCTAACCCAACATTGTATTGTGACGTAGATTCCCATCCGATTCCTAAATCTTTTATATTTCCGGGGGCAACAGCAGATGCAATGGTGTTGTTACCAAAAACCACTCCGTCAGAAGTGTTTAAGGTCTGATCGTAGTTATAATTTCCGATGTTGTTGTTTCCACTCAGTCCCCAGCTCGCCCTTAATTTTACGGTAGATTGTGCTCCAAGCCAGTCGTTGTAGAAAGACTCGTTTGATACATTCCACCCCGCAGAAACTGAAGGAAAATTACCATATTTGGTTAACGGGCCAAAACGGGAAGAACCGTCTCTCCTAAAAGAAGCACTCACGAAATATTTGTCATTATAACTGTAAATAGCTCTTGCGAGATAAGAAAGTAAGGTGTATTTGGATTTTCCGGTGCTGCCATTTAACTGGAAATTGGCTGGATCAGCGCCTTTGCCGGTTATCTCTTCAATTTCGTCATTTTGAAATCCACGCGATGTAACGCTAACTAAGTCATTTGTTGTTCCTTGTGCACTATACCCAGCAAATGCGGTAATGCTATGTTTTCCAAATTCTTTTTGAAAGTTGAGTGTAAATTCCGCCAGTTGATCTTGCTGTTGCAGGGTTTGGGCTGTAGCATAAGCCGCAGCAACTGCCTGGGGAGAACCCGGAGGATTTGCTCCGCTACTTAAGCTGGTTGGGTTGTAAAACTCATACTTTTCATTATAGGTAAGCATACCTAAATTAGCTTTGAAAGAAAGCGCTGGAATAAATTGATAGGTAGCATTTACATTATACCTCGAACGTTGGCCTAGTTCTGAAATTTTGGTTTCGGAAGCTAACGCCACAGGATTTTCTATCGTTTGATATCCGTAGGTGGAGGAGAGGGCCGCGGCGGCATTTTTTGCAAGTGAACCGTCTGCATTATATGCAGGGAAAATCGGCATATAAATCAAAGCGCCGAGAACTGGCCCTTGGTTAAATCTTCCTTCTCGAATTTCGTTGCTTCGAGAAGAAGTTAAAGCAAGATTTCCAGCCAGCTTTATTTTTGGGTTAACATCTGCTTCTATGTTTGCTCGAAGGTTTAACCTTTTTAAACCGGTAGTCTGGATAATACCGGGCTGATCTTGATATCCGCCGCTTACATAATACCTGGCTTGGCTGTTTCCGCCCGAAAAAGATAAGTTGTGCCGTTGGACAAATGCGTTTTGGTAAAGTGCATCCTGCCAATCTGTATTTACTTTAGGTCCGATCATTTGTCGTGTTGGAAAATCGTAGTACTCAGAAGGAATACTTACCGCAGAAGCATTTCCAACATTTTTTATCCTTACCGAATTTATATCAGAAAACATGGCATCGTTCCAAGGTTTCCCGGCGTTTATGGTCAGATCACGATAGGTATTATTGCGGGCATCTATCAATAAAGAAACAAACTGATTTGAATTTAAAAGATCAACCTTTTTACTCAGTTGATTAATCCCCGACTGGAAATCATATTCTACTTTTGCTTTTCCGGCTTTTCCCTTTTTTGTGGTGATTAACACAACACCACCAGCCGCTCTTGATCCATAGATGGCTGCAGAGGCTGCGTCTTTAAGCACATCAATTGATTCAATATCTTCTGGATTAATGAACACATCATTTCCAGCCGGATAACCATCTATAACATAAAGCGGATCTGAACTTGCATTTACCGAACCAACGCCTCTTACTCTAATCTTGGTGCTTTGGTATGGCGCGCCGCTTACCTGCGAGACTTGCACTCCAGATACTTTACCTACCAGTGCCTGTCCTAAAGTTGGCGTAGACAGGTTTAAGTCGCTGGCTTTTACACTGGCAATGGCGCCGGTTACATCACTTTTTCTTAAAGTTTGATAGCCAATGGCAACCACTTCTTTTAGAGCATTTGCTTGTGGAACCAAACGGATATTGATGCTTTTGCGGTTGTTAACCAATGCCTCTTGGGGTTCATAACCGATATAAGTGAAGACCAATGTAGCGTTATCTCCAACAGAAATGCTGTAATTTCCATTTGCGTCTGTAACCACTCCGTTTTTTGTGCCTTTTTCTAGTACGCTTACCCCGGACATTTTCGATTCGTTTTCATCTGTTACAGTTCCAGAGAGGCGAATGGCATGGAGATGATCTTTCACATGTGGCGCACGATTTGCCTTTGCATTGTAAGCATTGATGAATAGAATATTGCAGGAAATTAGAAAAACCAATAGGTATTTCTTTTTAAAAAGATTGGGTGTAATCTTTTTTTTCATAATTTGTAAATTGATTGTTAAAACTTTTTAATTAGCTGTCAAAGCGAGAAAGTTCAATCAGATTTGCCGGAGGATATTTGCACTATTCTCCGGTTTTTACTGAATTGATTAAAGCAGAATTGTTTTTTAAAGAGTTACATAACATTGGTTTTTGTAGATGAATAATGATTGTATTTTTTCAGCTGTGGAAACCACTGATTTACTTACCAATTTAGCTCAAGCATATTAACATTGTTCTTTTTGGATGAGGTAACTGCAATTCCCTTTTTAAGCCCAGAAGCGATCGCAAAACCCTCTAATTCATCTTTTTTTTCTGGAATATCAACTTTATTTATAACCACCTCTTTACCTACATCTATCGACTTTTCTAGATCAAGAAAGGAAAAGCGCCATTTTCTGCCTTCTATCTGATTTTGAATTAGGACCAATATTCCTTTATCAGAAATCCAGTGGAGGTTTTGAACCCAAGGCGAACAACTAAATTTTGTATATAGAACTCCCGGCTCACTGCTTTTCGATGCCTTTGCCAGTTTTTCAGGATCGTAAAGTCTAACTTCATTCCCATTATTTCCATAATCGGCGGTTGCTACGTACCATTTATTATGATATTTAACATATTCAGGACGAGTGCCTTGAATACATGCATCATCTTCAACAATTTTTAATAAATTTCCATCTAACGTATGCAACCTTAAAAATCCTTCCCAATTAATGCAGTAAATTACTGCTTTCCATTTTGTTCCTTCTGGGTTTAAGCGGATTGAGTTTCCAATAAAAGTGGGAAGAGAAGTATGATGGGCTATACCGGTAGGATGATTGATAATATCCTTTCCTTTTATTGTAAAACGACATTCTTTAGATACTGGAAAAATAGAATCGTTTTTTAATTTAAATTCCTTTAAAACGCCTGTTTCTCCATCGCCATAAAGAAATATCCGCTTGTTTTGCCATGAGATCCCTTGGCAGGCTCCAAGCGAATCTATAGTCATACTTTTTGAAACTTGCATATCTACGCTACCGGAAATTAGTAGGCTTAACAACAGAGCGGTTATAAGAGCAAATGTCTTTATCATCGAAATTCTATTTAAGGATCCATGGGTTCGTCTGCATCAATTTGCAGGGAAGTGAGTATAGGGTAAAATTCGGCTTCCGTTTCAGAAAGTCTTTTGCCGTTTCTGTACGGACTATAGCCGAGTTCTTTCATACACCGTTTTTGCATCATATCATCGGTTATGTAATAGCTTTGAGACTTTGTGGTTGAAGTAATTGCGGGCTTATCCATTGGAATGCCATAACGGTACATTAACCTCACACAATTTCTCATATTCGTAGTGGTATGGCGAGCATGTGGTTCCATAATAATTGCCTTTTCTGGAATTTGCATAGCATCCATAAGATACCGCTTCATCTCTACCGCTTCGCAATATTTGGTTTTATAGGGATGAACTTTCCCTCCCGACACCATAATGAAAGGAGCCTTACCCTCTTTCCACCTCTGGGCTGCAACTTGGCATCTTAAAATACCAATGGCACTTAAAGCTTCATTCGGGTCATCGGGTCCTGCCCCCGGAACGAGAATAAGAGAATACGGAAAACCTGTCCATTTGGTATTTTGTACGGCAGAAAAGGCGACCAGATTGCAACCTTTTTCCATCGGTTCAAAATCCGCAGCCCTGTCCCGATCATTAATTGTCAGCGCCAGCATGGTGTAATCCATAGAAGGTTTAAAGAATAGCTTTTCATTTCTTTCGCGCTCCACAATCGTGTTGCTGATGTCATAAAGTATCTCAGGATATTTTTTATTTTTAACATCGAAACTTATGGAGTCTATTTCGGGATAATTGGGATATTTGCCCGCTGCATAAACTTCAATGGCATAATTAACAGCATGAGCGTCTTGCTCCCAAGCGCTTACCAAAATTTGCTGCGGTTGCTGATAGGCATATAAACTATAGCATCCTGATGGAATTAAATGATTTTGAACTAAATCTTTAATTGCTCGTTGAGTGTAATAAAGCGCTTTTAATCTCTGGGCAACGATTTCTATTTCGTTGTCACTAAACTTGACTTTAGCTACATAACAGCCAATATTGTTTTTGCAATCGGAAAGCGTTGCCGATAATTGATTTACTTTTTTTGAAGTAATTTGAGAAAGCAACGAATCCTCACCGATCAACTTACTTACCTCTGGCAACTCCTGTAATAGGGTAAGCAAATAATAATTTTTAGATTGAATGGTATTCTCTGCTTTTAGTAGTTGGTACTTCTGAGCGGTGATTTGTCGGGCAAGAGCATAATTGCCAATAATTAATAAAAAAAACAAATTTAGAATTCTCTTCATATCCTCGATAAGTATCGGCAAAAGAAGGCTTCTAATGTAAATTACCTATTAAATTAATATAATCCTTTTAATAAAAATCTTACTCAAAATGATTAGATACCGTCACCCGCATAAGTTAGGTTCTCAACCCAACGCAAAGCGCCCTTTAACATCTCGTAAAAAGCTTTTGCCATAAAGAATGCTTTATAAATTTAGTTCAACTCAACATGCGGCTGGGATCGTAAGTGTGGAACGCAGTAAGGGTTAAGGTTCTTGTTGAAAAAAGCTTCACAGCACCCCTGTACAGCCAGAAATTGCCGCCCAAATAGAACCCAGTAAGATATCGGGTTAACTTTCAATAAAACTTCCAAAAGAGATCCGACTATCGCAGCTTTGCTGGCAACTTATCAATCAATGGAAAAGCGGTTTCATTTTTCACCTCCGACATTAAAAAAAAACTCTGCATCGTCCCAACATCGGGCAGGTTGGAGAGCTTAGCGGTCAACAACAAACTATATGCGTCCATATCCGCAATGGCTATCCGAAGCAAAAAATCGAAGGCGCCAGTCATGTGGTAGCATTCCATTACCTCTGGCAACTTTACCACTTCCTTCTGAAAAGCAAGCAGGCTTTGCTGCGAATGTTGTTTCCGCTGAACCTGGGTATAGGCAATTAAGGTCAGGCCGATTTTTTTGGGCTCTACGATCGCCGCGTAACCCCTGATATAACCCTGCTCTTCGAGTTTCCTAACCCGTGCGTGGATGGGCGTGATCGTTTTGTGTAGCCGATAACCCAGTTCCTTATGGGTTAGGCGGGCATCGTGCTGTAATAGGCTCAATATCCCGAGGTCTGTCTGATCTGGTCTGTTATTGATCATAACTGTAAGATAGTTTTAGCTTCCCGCTGCGCATGTGCCAGGAAATCCTCGGCGCACAACACCATTTCCTTTGATCCGATAAAAACGGGTGAGCGCTGATGAAGATTGGTAACTTTCAGGTCTAGAATCCGATTTTTGCCATCTGTCGCCCTGCCGCCGGCCTGCTCTACAATAAATGCCAAAGGGTTGCACTCATACACCAAACGCAATTTGCCATTGGGTGCAGCAGCGGTAACGGGATAGATAAATATGCCACCTTTGATTAGATTTCGATGGATATCAGCCACCATAGAACCGATGTATCTTGAAGTATATGGGCGGAAGCTCGCCTCATCCTCCATCTGGCAATATTTGATGTATTGTTTTACGCCATCGGGAAAATGTACGTAATTTCCTTCGTTTACCGAATAGATGGTTCCCGTTCTGGGTATTTTGAGGTTGGGATGTGAAAGGCAAAATTCGCCAATAGAGGGATCCAAAGTAAAGCCATTTACCCCTTTGCCGGTGGTATAGACCAACATGGTCGATGAACCATAGATAACATATCCCGCCGCCACCTGTTCGGTGCCACTTTGAAGTACATCTTGCATAGAACATGCGCCATCGGTAGACACTTTGCGATAGATAGAGAAAATTGTGCCCACGGCCACGTTAACATCGATGTTGGAAGAACCGTCCAGCGGATCCAGGGCTACAACATAGTTTGCCTTTGGGTCGATCGGGATGAATTCTTCGTTCTCTTCAGAAACCACTACGCAGCATTCCCCGCCACACCGCAATGCAGCTATAAACTGCTCGTTGGCATAAACATCCAGTTTCTGCTGCCTTTCGCCCTGAACGTTAACACTGCCCTGATGACCGAGAATATCCATAAGACCGGCTTTGTTCACCTCCCTATTTACAATTTTTGCAGCGATGCCGATGTCTCGAAGCAGGCGAGAAAGTTCGCCTTTCGCATAGGGAAATTCGTTTTGCTTTTCGATGATGAATTGTCCAAGGGTTTTGAATTTCTCCATGTACTTAGTGTATATTTTACAATATCTAAACTGGTAATTTGCTACGACAAAACTAGGAATAATCATCTTAATTAAAGCTAAATAGATGAAAAATAAATATTAAGGGCTTGTGTTATATTTTATCTTAGTGTATTTTAATTAAAATAAAACGACCAAAATAGAAGAAAACCTGAACGAATTGGGCGCTGCGTGGTCATTACTTCTTAAACAATAAAGTTCTGTGGTCATATTTTCCAAAAATAGACCGTGTTATAGCGCATTAATCTAAAACTGGCCACCTTTGCGATAGGAATTGCGTGTAATCAACCTCTTAAATATAATGTTATGAGCCTGACAACAGAAAAGCAGAATTTGGAAAACAATCTAGATGCTCAAACATTTAAAGTCGGGCATACCATCCATGAAAACCTTTCGACTGTAGCGCTCACCCATTATGCAATTTCCCGTGGAGAAGGCAAGCTGAGTGATCAAGGAGTATTGGTGATAGACACCGGGAAATTTACAGGCAGATCTCCCAAAGATCGCTTTATAGTCAAAGATCCCGTTACCATCGGTAAAGTTTGGTGGGGCGAGGTCAACATCCCTTTCCGAGTAGAAGCTTTTGATCGATTATATGAAAAAATGGGTAAATCTCTGCAAGATAGAGAATCATTTCTCAGGGATGCGTGGGCGGGAGCTGAACCTAGCAGCCGATTGTCTTTCCGAATCGTTACAGAAACGGCTTATCAAAGTTTGTTCGCCCACAACATGTTTATCAGGCCAGGGGCGAAATTTCCAAAGAAGCCGGAGTGGCTAATATTGGCTATACCAAGCTTTATGGCCGACCCGTTGACCGATGGTACCCGACAAGAGAATTTTTCCATCATCAATTTCTCTAAAAAGATTATTCTGATTGGCGGTACTGGATACCCCGGCGAAATCAAAAAGGCTGTTTTTTCCGTTTTAAATTTTCTGTTCCCGCAACGTGGCATATTGCCAATGCACTGTTCTGCCAATGTGGGTGAAAAGAATGATACCGCATTGTTTTTCGGTTTATCGGGCACCGGCAAGACCACCCTCTCTGCAGATCCAGATAGGCGATTGATCGGAGATGACGAGCATGGCTGGTCAACTGATTCCATATTCAATTTTGAGGGGGGCTGCTATGCCAAGACGGTCAACCTAGATGCAGATAAAGAACCGCAGATATTTTCTGCCATCAAAAAAGGTGCGCTGCTGGAAAACGTTGGATTTTACCCTGCTACGGATAAGGTTGACTTTGCCGACATTGGCAAGACCGAGAACACCCGCGTTTCCTATCCCATTGATTTTATAAAAAATGCGCTTATCCCTTCGGTTGGCCCGGAACCGGACAATATTTTTTTCCTGACCTGCGACGCTTTTGGGGTTTTGCCTCCCGTTGCAAAGCTGGATGCTGAACAGGCCATCTATTACTTCCTGTCTGGTTATACCGCAAAGATTGCCGGTACCGAGTTTGGCATCAATGAGCCGCAGGCTACCTTTTCTGCCTGTTTCGGCAAGGCTTTTCTCCCCTTGCACCCAAAGGTCTACTCCGATATGCTGATGAAAAAACTGGGCGATAAATCAATCAACGTTTGGCTGGTCAATACGGGCTGGACCGGTGGCGGTTATGGCATCGGTAAACGCATCGACCTTGCCCATACCCGTTTCATTATCGCCGCGGCGCTCAGTGGAAAGCTGCATCGGGTAGATTATGAACTTTTGCCCGGGTTCAAGCTGATGATCCCGAAAAGCTGCCCTGGCCTTCCAGACGACTTGTTGAATCCAGTGAACGGCTGGGGAAAGCCCACGGAATATTGGAAGAAGGCTGGGGAATTGAAGTCGTTGTTTGAAAAGAATTTCAAAACGCTTCTTTAATAGCTGTACCGGTGTCACCACAGTATTACTTTAGACGACCGTTAATGTAATCTTTGTGATGCATCCGAACTAAATTAAAAGTAAGGCAGATGTTTTGCAACGTCGTCAACATTTATAAAAAAAACACGAATAGTCGACTTGCCAAATAGGACACGAAAGCCGTTAATTGATTAGTAAATAAATTTTTTATTGGAAAAGGATTAGGATTGAGATCACCACCCTGGAAAACCGAAATAGACCATTTAGTTTACCAATTTTTCGATTTAACAGAAGAGGAGATTATGATTGTGGAATGGAGATCGAAATTCTTGTTCAGTAAGTGGAGCTTGAACGAATTACATCAAATCATATTGAATTTATAGCAATGAGTTTACCAAGTTTACTAAGAGCCTATTAAAAATGGATAAAATAAAAATGCTGTATTTGGAAATGTGGATGAAAAGGCCATTGCCTATCATTCAAATAAATACTAATTGTGAATCACAACGATCTCAACAAGTATGAAACCTTATGGCATTTTCCTTTTCCGTGACTACTAATCTGACATTAACTGTAGCAAGTTTAGTATCAAAATAGGCCTAATAGTATAAATTAATAAAACAATTTCTTAACACGCCGCTAATATTGCAAGTCTATTTTTGCAGCACAAAAATAGTCATTTATGAAAATTAAATCTTTACTCCTTTACGGTGTGCTTGTAGTTACCGTTGCCGGCTGTTCAAAAAAAAATCATGTCATCATTCCTATTGACCCTCCTAAACCCTACTCAATAATTGAAGACTTTGAAAGCGGCAACAAAGCTGCTTATAAACTAGATACCATTCAGCTAGCTACCGGAAAATGGATTCTTAATGATGCTTTAATTGGTGCGACTGCACCAGATATCAAAAACGGGAATAAATCGGTCAGGCTTCGTACGGGGTTTATTTCGATGGACTTCGACATTGCCGGGTTAAACATGATTTACGTTAAACATGCCAAATACGGAACCGACGCCAACTCCACTTGGCAATTGTTAATGTCAACAGATGCCGGTGCAACTTATAGTCAGGTAGGAAACGACGTCAACGAAACAGGTACAGTGCTGGTAACGGATTCATTTAAGATATCGACCACCGGAAAGGTTCGTTTCCAGATCAGAAAAGACGGCAAAGCCAGAATAAACTTGGATGACATCACCTTCAAGGGAACAGGAGATCCGGAGATAACCGTTGGCGCTCCAGACACCAATCCAACCGACACCACTCAAACCACAACTACAACTCCCGGCAGAGGAACGCCAACAGCGGGCGCCGATGCACCTCCTGAAGTAGGTGATAACAGCGACCTTTTAATGGGCAACCCAAGTGGCGCGCAGGCAACTATAGTTATGGGCGACAATTACCTGATCGACCAACATTATTATACCGAATCTTATAATATGTCGAAGGCAGGGCCAAATTGGGTGAGCTGGCACCTTGATGCAACTAATTTCACCGGAGCGGTAAAACGTCAGGATAACTTTGCGGCTTTTACGGGACTTCCATCCGGTTGGTACGAAGTACAGAATGATTCCTATAGTGGATCAGGTTTCGATCGTGGGCATAACTGTCCAAGTGGCGACAGGACAAGTTCTACCGATGCCAATTCTTCTACTTTTCTAATGACCAATATGCTGCCGCAGGCACCAAACAACAACCAAAAGACCTGGGAAGGCTTGGAGAGTTACCTGCGTGGGCAGGTTTTAAGCGGCAACGAAGTTTATATCATCATGGGTGCTTACGGTTCGGGCGGCGTTGGTTCGAACGGTGGCGTTTCTACCTCGGTTAACGGGGGCAAGGTAAATGTACCAAGTAACATTTGGAAAATTGCAGTAGTACTTCCAGTTGGAAATGGAGATGTAAGCAGAGTTTCTTCCGGCACTCGCGTTGTTGCAGTCAATACCCCAAACAGCGATACCATAAACCCAGACTGGAAACAATATATTGTAACGGTAAGGGACATTGAAAAGTCAACCGGATATAATCTGCTATCTGCATTACCTCAATCGGTTCAAGACGCAGTGGAAACAAAAAGGGATACAGGGAATTAATCTTAATTTAATATAGCTTACTAAAATCCTTGGCGTTATGCCGGGGATTTTTTGTTTTGAAGGTTTGGTAGCGGAATTTTGACCGAAGGCTATTTCTTGAGATCTGTATCATAACTGCTTTTTATATAGGATTTTAAGCAAATCTATTAAAAACGCCATGGGCACTTTTTCCGTCGTCTTTGAATTGGAAAAAAATCACTCTAATCCAAAAAATCAATAACTATTAACCTGAGTTCGATTAATATTTCGAAATAAATTAGTCAATCAAAAGAATAATCCTTATATTTAAGTGACTTAAATTCAAATACTTAGACATAATTCGCTATGATTGACTACAGTAGAATTAGCGATATTTTTTGTCTTGTGGACGAGTTCTGCAAAGATTTCGAAAAAGGCACCAAGCCATTCCTGCTGGGCAAAGCATCCAAACGACCTCCAACGATGTCTGAGAGCGAAGTGATATCCATCTGTCTCCTTTTCCATTTGAGCGTGTTTAGGTGTTTCAAGCACTTTTACAAGTTCTACGAACAGATCCACATGCGCTCCGAATTTCCCGCCACGGTATCCTATAACGGCTTCGTTGAGCTTAGCCAGAGTGTTCTGATGCCGATGACACTATTCCTCAAAACCTGCTGCCGGGTAGATGCACGGGGATCTCGTTTGTAGATTCCACACCCATCAGGGTCTGCAACAACAACGCATCAAGCGAAATAAGGTATTCAAGGGGACGGCCGAGGTGGGCAGGTCCACAATGGGATGGTTCTACGGCTTCAAACTTCACATAGTCATCAACGATAGGGGCGAGATATTGAATTTCTGTATCACACAGGCAAACGTGGACGACAGGCAGCCCCCTAAAGAACGAGAGTTTCCTCAGGGCGGTGTTCGGAAAACTCTCCGATAAGCTAACCAAAATACTCTTTGTCAGCGATATACATCTGGTAACAGTATAAGAAACAATATGAAAAACAGCCTCCTGACCTAAAATAAAGATCTGTGTATCTAAATGGATCTTTTTCATAAAAATCCACGATAAGATTGATATCAGATTTTGGATTAAAATCACCAAGCAAAACGGAGCCAAAAGCAAACAGCGTCTTAAAAGCAATGCTTTGATTTGAAAGGTGTATCTATTAAATCCTACAATTTCCAGTAAATCTTGTAATTACGGAACCATTGATCAGCGTTATCTTTCCAAAAATCTTTATCTTGAAGATATTTCAGAAAAGGTAAACCTAGATTTCGCAAAAAGATGAAACTATACATCAAACACATGGTTTGAAGCAAATGCAAAATGGTAGTAGAACATCTATTGAAAGAGCGAGGACTAAGCCCGCTAACGGTAGAATTGGGTGAAGTTGAAGTGGCGGAAGAATTAGCCGCAGAAAAGTTGGAACAGCTAAATCTTGCCCTTAAAAACCTTGGTTTTGAGCTTATTGACGATAAAAAAAGCAAATTGATAGATAAAATTAAGACAATCATCATTTCGCAAATACACCATAATGAAGATACACTCAGCGGAACGCTTTCAAAACTTATCGCTGGTTCCCTTAACGCAGATTATAATCATTTAAGCACTATTTTTTCAGAATCGGAAGGCATCACCATAGAAAAATATTTTATAAACCAACGGATTGAGAAAGTGAAAGAACTCATTGTTTATGATGAGCTTTCCCCCTCTGAAATTGCCTACAAATTGGGCTACAGCAGCGTAGCACATCTTTCCAATCAGTTTAAAAAAGTAACTGGATTAACGCCCTCTTTCTTTAAATCTTTAAAGAAACCAAAGAGAACGAATATAGACGATTTGTAGTACGTTCAAACTCCACAAGTTTAATAGAACCGTTTTTATAGAAAAATTCATTTGATTAAATCATTGCAACACAAGTTGAAAGTAACACATCTGAGCTTTTGTAATTAAGAAGCAGGAAAATCAAGATGAAAACAGCAGTACAAATAAATGGTTTTGAATGGGTGCTGTTGATGTAGGGGCATTTTACCAAATCATTTGCTATGTTAAAAACATATACTCTTAGTTCGTAAGAATAGGTTTGAGTCTTAAACTACTACATTTTCTCCAAAAAGTCTACAGATTTGGTTGCTAACTTGTTATTAAATTAAAATAATAACAATAATTATGAAAAAGTTAATGATGGTTGCAGCAGTATCTTTTGGGATTACTGCTAGCGTTATGGCACAGGTAAAGGTTCCAACAAATGTTAAAAACGCTTTTGCAAAGGAATACCCAGGTACAAAGGTTAAATGGGAAAAAGAAGGTGTAAATTATGAAGCAGGATTTACAAAAGATGGCCACGAGATGAGTGTTATTTATAACTCTTCTGCTGTTTCTATGGAAAAAGAAATGGAAATTAAAATAGCTGAATTGCCTAAAACTGTTAGAGACTATGTTTCACAACGCTATAAGGGCGCAAAAATAAAAGAAGCTGCAAAAATCACAAAATCATCGGGTGAGGTACAATTTGAGGCAGAGCTAAACGGAAAAGATGTCTTATTTACCTCTGAAGGAAAAATGATTAAAACTGAAAAAGGCGAGAACGATTAAATTTGGACATCTAGTTCCTATTAAACAGGAAATTTCTGATTGAAATTTCCTGTTTTTTTTAACTGAGCCCTATTCATTTCACGATAAATTTCGCCTCAATCAAGTTGATAAAAATGAAAAACATGTTAAACAAGGTTCCTGCGGTTACCTTGGCGTTCTGGATAATCAAAATTTTGGCTACAACAATTGGTGAGACTGCTGCCGATTTCTTAAATGTAAATTTAGGACTTGGGTTGGTAAACACCTCTTACGTAATGACGGCCCTATTAATTATTGTCTTGGTTATTCAGTTTAGGTACAAAAAGTATGTTCCTTGGATTTATTGGCTAGTGGTGGTGTTTATAAGTGTAATGGGTACATTAATTTCTGATAACTTGGTTGATAATCTAGGTGTCAGTTTAGTTACCACAACCGTATGCTTTGGTACAGGATTAATCATTGTATTTGTCGCGTGGTATTGGAGCGAAAAAACGCTTTCAGTTCATAAAATAACTTCCACTAAAAGAGAATTTTTCTATTGGGGAGCTATTTTATTTACTTTTGCACTGGGTACATCAGGTGGCGATTTAATATCAGAAAAATTAGGTTTAGGCTATCCTCTGGCTGCTGCTTTATTCTCGGGAACAATTGCCCTTATATTTTTATCCTACAAATATCTAAATCTAAATTCGGTTCTCGCTTTTTGGTTGGCCTATATACTTACCAGACCACTTGGAGCATCTATCGGGGATCTTTTAACCCAAGCACCAAAAGACGGAGGCTTGGGAATATCAATTGCCATCGTAAATATTGTATTCTTAGTGGTTATTGTAAGTCTGGTAATTTACCTTTCTGTACTTGAGTCTAAAAAGCCAGAGCCAATTATGGCCGCAAAGCAAGATGAAACTTCTACATAAAAACGCGCGTCCAATCTTTTTTGTTATTGTTATAGCCTTTCTTGTGCTTACCATTCTGGTATTGGTAATTCCTTCATCTTGGGTAGATCTGGAGTTCTCGGAAGAAATTCAAGAACATCATAACCACACCTTAGATCTTTTGATGAATGGCATCAGTTGGTTTGGGTTAATGTATAGTTCTATTATCACAGTATCTCTAAGCTCTATCGTTTTGTTTTTAGCAAAAAAGAGAAGAGCTGCTTATTTTTGCTTTTCCACTCTTTTGGTAGGGCTAATAACCTACATAATAAAGATTTCAGTGAACAGACCTAGACCCGAAAAAGACCTAGTTAGGGTAATTATTGATGCAAAACACCAAAGTTTCCCCAGCGGACATGTCGCATTTTATATTGCCTTTTTTGGGTTTGTTGCTTTTATTCTTTACCACCACAAATGGTTGATAAAAGCGGCTCGTTATGTGATATTCTGTTTTTGTTTTTTTATGATTTTAACTATCCCTATTTCTCGGGTGTATTTAGGTGTACACTGGTTTACCGATGTTTTAGGTGGCTTTTTATTAGGAGTTATGTTTTTATGGGTTCATACTTTTTTGTATTTAAAAACCAATAATGAGGTTGGCTAATGCTACGAAAGGCTGAATGGAATTAGCATTTTTAGCTTAGCGCTTTTTGTAACAAACTTATTAACTACGAAATTGCTTCAGAATCTCTTCTTACTTCTGCAAAAAAGCAAGTTTATCATTTACTATGAAATACATTTTATTAGCAGTTGTACTATTTGGAAGTACAGTTTCTAGCGCACAAAAGATTGGTAAAATTACCGGAACGGTTAAGGACTCTACCTCCAAATCGGCAGTAGATTATGCGTCTATCGCCCTTTTTAAAACAGGAACTACAAATCCTATCGATGGTGTGGTAACAAATAACAAAGGGGAATTCACCCTAACTAATATTGATGTAGGGCTATATGAAATTGCAGTTGGTTTTATTGGCTATAGCCGTAAAATGATAAATAATATAAAAATTGACGCTACGAAAAAGCAAGTTAACTTGGGCAGTATCTTTTTGAGTTCGACAAGTAAATCATTAAGAAGCGTAACGATCACTGGCAAGGTTCCCATTATCCAAAACAAAATAGATAAAATTGTCTATAATGCCGAAAACGACTTAACCTCGCAAGGCGGTGTGGCAACGGATGTCCTGAAGAAAGTGCCCCAGGTCTCTGTCGATATTGATGGCAACGTACAGCTTTTGGGCAGCTCTGGCGTGAAGTTCTTAATCGATGGAAAACCCTCAAGTATTTTTGGCAGCAGCGTGTCAGATGCTTTAAACTCTATTCCAGCCAACCAGATAAAATCTATTGAGGTAATCAGTAGCCCTGGAGCAAAATATGATGCAGCTGGAACTGCTGGCATTATCAACATCATCCTCAAAAAAAACAATGCTTATGGTATAAACGGCAGCGTAAACCTATCTGCTGGAACACGCCGAAACAACGGCTCAATTAATTTAGGTTTAAAACGGGGAGGTTTTGGGGTAAATGCTTATTTCAACGGAAACAATCAGCCAAACACCGTAAGTTTAAATGGAGTTCACCGAAATTCATTTTTTGCTGATACCACAAACACACTAATCCAAGATGGCAACAGTAAAATAAACCGAGGCGGATTTAGTACAGGGTTAGGTTTTGACTGGGATTTGAACAAGAAGAACAACATAAACGCTTCTATCGGTTACGATAATTACAACAACAAAAGCAACAGCTTTAACAACCAAACCATAGAAACATTTAAGGGAATGCAACTGCTAAACACAGAAAACTCTTTCTTAAACGCAGGCAATAATTATAGTGAACGAGCTATTGATCTAAGTTTAGCTTACAAAAAAACCTTTAGAAAACCTGATGAAGAATTAAATATCCAAGCAAATGCGGGGTTAGGCAAAAGCAACAGCTCTTTTAATCAACGGCAATCACTTTTGGATTCAAACCCGTTCTCTGGTCTAAATGGTAATAACCAGGGTTTAGATAACGAATTTGACACAAGGTTGGACTACACCTATCCGGTAAATGATAAGTTTGCGCTAGAAACAGGCGCGAAAGCCAGCATAAACCACATTACAAGTAATGCCCAAGTGTACTCTTTAGACAAAAATAGCCAAGAGTTTGTGCCAAATTTATCGCAAACAAATAATTTAAACTACAACCGAAATATTTACGCTGCTTATGTTTCTGGGACCTATAAACTTTTTAAGTATGTAGATGTAAAATCGGGCCTAAGGTATGAGCGAACCCTATCTGATGCAAGTTACTCTCAAACCGGAAACATAAATATCCAACCATACAATACCTTTGCTCCATCTGTAGTTATTGCCCATAATTTCGAGAATGAAAATAATTTAAAACTTAGTTATAGCTATAGAATAGAAAGACCAGATTACGAAGATCTAAACCCATTCCTCGACCTCTCTGACCCTAGAAATGCCAGTCAGGGAAACCCCAACTTAAAACCTGAGATTGGCAACAATTTTGAGCTCGGCTTTAATAGGAATTTTAAAAAGGGTGGCAACTTAAACATCGCGTTATTTTTTAGACACAACAGTCAAGATATAAAATCTTTTGCGACTTTCTATCCGGAATATACGGTGGGTGATTCCACCTATCAAAATCTAACTCTAAATACTCGATTAAATATTGGACAAGAAATTAGAGAAGGCATAAGCATATCTGGCTCCATCCCTTTTGGAAGTAAGTTGACCGTGCGTCCAAATATGTATATCGCTAACCAAACCATTATAAATAGCTACAGTGGAGGCCCAAACATTAATGGATTTAGGGCGCGTGTTAACTTAAATACCACGTACGAGTTTAATAAAGATTTTAGCGCCGAACTGTTTGGAACTTATAGCGCGCCAGAAAGCAATATACAGGGAAAAAGACCAGCGTTTTTCTTTTATAATTTTGCGGTAAGAAAGCAGTTGTTTAATAAAAAAGGAAGTATAGGCTTTACAGCCACTAATCCGTTTAATAAATATGTAACTCAGCAGAGTACTGTCAATGCAACTAATTCTATTAGAGAATCTTATAGAAAACTTCCGTTTCGTTCTTTCGGATTAACATTTTCCTACCGCTTTGGCAAGCTAGACTTTAAAAAAGAGGAAGAAAACCTCCTCCCAGACTCCATAAACTAAACCAGCAATTTTCATTAAAATTAACATGCAGCACGAATTCTAGGCAGACTTGAATTCAATCACATTAGGATCATCCTTTGGGTAGTTCTTTATTTTTTTGATTGAGAAGGTCCTAGATTGTAGAGCGGCTACTTAAAAAACGAATTATGTGTATAAAGGCTTAAATTAGATCGATCTTGAGTGCGCATTTTGGATTTGCTCTATTTAAGAATCACGTGGGGTTATTACCCATTTGTTAATAAAAACTCTTCTTTTTGTAAATTTAAAATAAATAAAATTCTAGTATTATCTAAAAAAGCTACCCTTTGTTAAGATTATATTAAGCTTTGATTAGCCTTTCATTAACACGTCTAAAACTCAAAATTCATACAGAATCTTCTAGAACTTTTGCATAAAAATTCTAGTATGATGTACAAATGCTACCTAACTATTTTAATTCTGTTCTCAACCATTTCAATTTCGTTTGGGCAGCAAAGCTTTGCTTTAAAGGGTAAGGTTTACGATGCAGAAACCAATGAGCCCTTAGCGGAAGCTTATATTCGTTTCGACGGTCTTCATTTAGGGACGCTAGCAGATAATTTTGGGAGCTATGCCTTTAAAGGATTAACACCGGGAAGATATAAAATAAAGGTAAAATATGTTGGTTATAAGGAATTCGAAAAAGAGATTCAAGTTGGAAAGGACGCAATAGCCACCTTAAATATAGCCATGCAAGGTAATGCTAACCAGTTGAAAGGAGTAACTGTATTTAGCAAAGTTGATGCTGAATCCGATCTTTCATCTCGCCAAGCAGAAAAAACAGCCGTCAACATTAAAAACATCATCAGTGCCCAAGCAATGACCAGGTCTCCTGATATTAACGCTGCCAATGCATTGCAGCGGGTTTCTGCTGTAACACTTCAAAAGAGTACAGGCTCTGACGCTGCTTACGCAATAATACGGGGTTTAGAGCCACGCTATAATAATACGTTGATAAATGGAGTTAAAGTGGCCAGCCCAGATCCGGTTTCAAGATCCATATCACTAAGTATCGTACCATCAGATCTTTTGCAAAGGATCGAAGTAAGCAAATCGCTAACGCCAGATATGGAGGGAGATGCCATCGGAGGTACAGTAAATTTAGTTTTCAAAGACGCTCCAAGTTATGAGTACTTCAAGGCCAATGTTTCTGCAGGTTATAATGCACTTTTTTTTAATAGACGGTATGACACATTCGATCAGCGGGCAGTTCAGAAACAAAGTATTTCCGAGCAATTTGGGCAAAACTACAAAGCAAGTCCAGGAAATTTTTCCCGCCCAAACTTATCTTTCGGCAGTAAAACTGCACCAATAACATCTTTAGCAAGTTTTACCTATGGGCGGCGCCTGTTAAAAAATAAGTTAGGTTTTATCATTTCAGATAGTTATCAAAACCAGTTTTACGGAAGCAATTCTCAGTTTAACATCGCTCAATTGGATACCAGACCAGAAAAAAGTTTTCAGCCCATTATTTCAGACATTGCAAATCGAGTGTACTCTACCCAACAACTTAATAATGGTCTTTCGGCGCATATAGATTATAAGTTTGATGATAAGAACAAAGTTGCGTTAGACAATATTTTTCTTTACACGAAGCTGAACCAAACCAGGCTGAGTATTGATACTTCTATTGTCGGCGGCAACGGAGGGCGCTTAGGACCCGGTACCGGAGCTGTATTTAATGACAATAGATCGTCCGTTCAAAATCAATATGCAGAAAATCTCAAACTAAGTGGAGCGCATATCTTGAGCAAACATTTTCAAGTAGATTGGGCGGGTGTATATTCTAACGCAAAGCAGAATGCGCCAGATCGGGCAGTAATTTCTACCAACCATTTAATTAATCCAGATTTTTCTTCTACCCCCGATTTTTTATATAATGTTTCTAGAGTTTGGGATAGAAGTAGAAATAGAGATGTAACTGCCTTAGGAAATATAGCTTATAAAACGAGTTTAAATTCAAATGCATCTTTAGAGTTAAAAGCTGGTGGATTATACCGGCATAGTACAAGATATAATATACAAAACCAGTATACCTTAAAACCGCTCGCAGGCAACGGCGGCGAAAAAACACCGTTCAAAGATATCTATAGTTCAGATTTTGTAGTGTATGACGTATCTGGCTCCTTACAGAGCGATAAAGCAAATTATACTGCCTACGAGGATATTTCTGCAGTTTATGGACAGTTTACTTTGACAGCCAATAAATTTAGTGCAACTGGGGGGTTAAGGATCGAAAACACAAAACAGGGATACGATACAAATCCGGTAGTTTTAGATATTAGGAGCAATGCGAAGAAAAAGTACGCAGATTTACTGCCAAGCTTGCAGTTAAAATATGAGCTTACTCCTAAATCAAATCTTAGGGCTTCATACTTTAAATCTATTTCCCGGCCGGCGTTATACGAATTGGTACCCACGGTAACTTTTGGTGATGCAACAGACGTAACAGGTAATCCACTTGTTAAGCATACTGAGGCAGATAATTTAGATTTGAGATTAGAATTTTTCCCTAAACAAGACGAGCAACTCCTTATTGGAGGGTTTTACAAAAATATTGTCAATCCGATCGAGTTTGGTTTAAATGGATTACTGGGAGGACAACAGCAAACCAGCCCTCAAAATTTCGGAACTGCAAAAGTTTACGGTGCCGAACTGGTTTACAGCAGATTTTTTGGTAAAATCGGGATTTCTGGCAATTACACCTACACGCATTCAAACATTAACACTACTAAAATCTATACTTCTACAGATGCTGCGGGTGCAACTACTTCTGTAGAAAGATTGCAAAGTAGGCCTTTGCAGGGCCAAACAGGAAATGTGGCGAATCTCTCGTTGTTGTATAAAAACGATAAACACAAAGCATTTGTCCAACTTGCTTATTCTTATACCGATAAAACTTTGGTAAGCGTATATCCAAATTATGGTTTCGATTATTATCAACAACCACAATCATTTTTATCTCTTTCGGGAGAAAAGAAAATATACAAACATTTAACCCTTGCTGCCAAAGTAAATAATATTTTGAATACTCCTACAACTATCAAAATAGGTAATTTAACGCAATCAAAGGAGATTTACAATGTGAGTTTTAATCTGGGTATACGTTATTCATTGTAGTTTAAAAATTAGAATTATGAAATTAAGATACATAGTTATATTGGTTGGTGCAGTAATTATTTTAACCACTTATTCTTGCAAAAAAGGAGAGGTTACAACTTTCACCAAGATAGAAATCCCCACCTCTAGCCCAATCCAACCTGGAGATATAGGCGGTTTTGTTAAGGGAACTTTGCAAGCAAGCCAAACGTATTACATTATCAGCGATTTGACTATAAAGAAAGGCGATACATTAAATGCACAGCCAGGAGCAAACATAGTCGTCAAAAATAATGCCCAGGTAACGGTTCAAGGTGTCTTAAACTTACTTGGCTCTAAAGACCAGCCAATTTCTTTCAATTCTGATGTGAGTAAACCGGGGACTTGGGGCGGCTTTCAATGCGATACCGCACAAGCAGTAACAATCAAATGGACACACGTAGAAAATACTGGCGGGCCTGATGCGGGCGGGAGCGCACGACCGACTTTAAAAATCCAAGCTCCCATTAAAGTAGATGTTGAAGACTCTTGGTTTACAAACGGGCAAGATGATATGTTTGCCATTTTCAACGGGGCGAAGGTAACTATCTTAAGAAACACAATTAGTTCTTCTGGCAGTACTGATGGAGAAGGTATGAACTTAAAATCTGGGGTGACTGGGCAAGTAGCTTACAATGTAATCTTTAGTCAAGCTGGATCTGGCGTAAAGTTAGAAACGAGCAAAACTGTACCTTTTCCTCAAACAGAAGTAGACGTCTATAACAATACCTTTGTGTCAATTGGTTGGAGGCGTGGTGCAGCAGAGCCGGGCCGGGCTGTCTCTGTGGGTATAAATGCAATTGGACATGTTTACAACAACATTATTGTAAACTGCTTTCACGGCTTGGAATTGTTTGCCGATGGAGATATTGCTCACACGACTTACGGAAATAATCTTTTCTATGCAACCGTAGATCAGTTTGCCGATCTTGGCGATCCAACACAAAAAATAAACATCCGCGCCGGCTTTTATCCAGCGTCAGGAGTCGGAGTTCCTCAAAACACTGATCTGATCTCTAAAGCCGTTGGAGATTTAGATCCTTTATTTGTTAACTTTGACGGTACGGTCGCAGCACCAAATGGATTTCCAAATACGTATAATTTTACTTTGAAAGATGGCTCTCCATGCTTCGGAAGCGGTGATTCAAATTTTAGAAATAATTTGGGAAGCAGAGATATAGGCGCATATACTTTAGACAATAGAGGAAACCAGCATTAATATTGGGTCAATCCTGATGTTTACCAGAGCGTAACGTTTAAAGATCAATAGGTATTGACGCAAAAAATTGATAGGAGATGCAGGTTATAATTTAAAAAAATAGAATAAATAAAATTAGTAATAATCATTTAACTCAGCATTTAAATACATGAAAAAGATCTTTTCCCTGTTTGCATTATCGTTCATTTTGGCGCTTGGCGGTATTGCTGCAAATGCACAAGGTCAATATATATTGGACAAAACTATATCCCTGCCGGGAGATGGAGGCTATGATTACCTATACCTCAATGAACCAACAAGAACTTTGTATGTGTCTCATGGCACTATGGTACATGCCATAGACTTAAAGACCGGAAAATTAATTGGCACCATTAGCGGAATGGCCGGTGTGCATGGGGTTGCTATAGTGAACGATTTAAACAGAGGTTATATTAGTGATGGAAGAGCAAATGCCGTTATAGCTTTTGATACCAAAACACTTAAAATTATTAAATCCATTCCCATTAGCGGAAAAGGTCCGGATGCCATTATGTATGATGCTTTTTCTAAAAAAATATTTGCTTTTTGTGGCGATAGCAACAATGCTTCTGTAATTGATCCTCAAAGCCTAACCCAAATGGGTACGGTAGACTTAGGTGGTGCTCCAGAGTTTGCAGTAGCTGATGGGAAAGGTCTAATTTACAATAATTTAGAAGATAAGAGTCATTTAGACGTTATCAACTCTAAAACTTTAAAGGTAACTAAGAATTATGATTTAGCACCGTGTGGAGGGCCGACTGGATTGGCGTTGGATCTTAAAGACAACAGATTATTTACTGCTTGTAGGGAGAATAAAGGATTAAGCATTGTAGATATTTCTACCGGCAAGGTTATACAGACTTTACCAATAGGTGCGGGAGTAGATGCTGTAGAATATGATGCAGTAAACAAGCTGGTATTTGTTTCAAACGGAGATGGAACCGCTACGATATTTAAACAGGAAAGCTCAGACAAATACATCTTATTGCAAACGCTAACCACACAATACAGAGCAAAGACAATGGCATTAGATCCAATGACACATAAAATCTATTTTAGCGTGGCAAGTTTTGAAAAAGGAACAAGAAAAACACTTCCAAATTCTTTTAAGTTATTAGTTTATAAAGCTAAATAAGTATTCTGCTTAAAAGTTTTCGTTTAGAAAAGCCTGAGGACAACCCTCAGGCTTTTTCGGTTTGCCCAAGAATTTTTCTAACCCGCCTCCAACTAAATATGGGTTCAATAATTTTTCAAAAAAGATTTCAGAAAAAGCCCACAGGTTTGACCTGGAAATCTCAACTAAATTACGCCCACTATTATAGGACTATTTGCATTTGGTTTTGTCTTTAAAGTAATATATACAGAAACAAAAATGAACAGTCTCATTAAAGAAAAACGTCTAAAGCTACTTTTGGTGATTGTTACAGGTTTATTGCCAATGCTTGTCTTCGGACAAAAAACTACAGTCAGCGGCTACATCCGAGATGCTGGTTCAAAGGAGGCACTTATTGGTGCGTCGGTTACCATCTCCAAGCTCAAAACTGGTAGCTCCACCAACCAATACGGATATTTTACGGTCACGCTGCCGAATGTCGACACCTCAACGGTTGTATTCTCCTTCAATGGTTATCAGCCGGTTGTTAAAAAGTTTTTTGGGGGGAAGAACATCCAGCTAAATATTTTTTTAACGCCTGAAACGAATACCCTAAATGAAGTAGTTGTTAAATCTAACAGAAATGCAGACAACGTAGAAAAAACACAGATGGGCGTAATCGATGTACCTATCCAATCGATAAAAGAATTGCCGGTACTTCTAGGAGAACATGATATCCTAAAAACCATCCAGCTTTTGCCTGGCGTACAAAGCGGACAAGAGGGAACTACTGGGTTTTATGTGAGAGGTGGTAACTCAGATCAAAATCTGATACAGATGGATGAGGCAACAGTTTACAATCCTAGCCATTTGTTTGGGCTTTTTAGCACCTTTAACATCAACGCGGTAAATAGTGTAAAACTGATCAAGGGCGGATTCCCCTCGCAATATGGCGGGAGATTAAGCTCTATCTTAGATATTAAAATGAAAGAGGGGAATAAGGAACATTTTCAGGCAGAAGGTGGTTTAGGACTTATTTCAGGTAACCTTATGTTACAGGGGCCAATAAAGAAAGGCAAATCTTCGTTCATAATATCTGCCAGAAGAAGTTACGTGGGCGCCTTTTTAAAGCTCATCTCAAAATCAACTTCTTACCGGTTTTATGACATTAACGCAAAGGTTAATTATGAGTTGGGGATTAAAGACCATCTCTTTTTAAGCATTTTTAGGGGCAACGACAATGCCGCATATACCGCTGCAAACAGTTTAAACTACGGTATAAACTTTGGAAACAGCACGGGAACCCTACGCTGGAATCATTTATATGGGAATAAAATCTTTTCCAATACTTCAATTATTTATAATGATTATCACTTACAGCTAGGTACTTCACAAAACAACTACTATCAGGTTCTATATACCGGAGTTAAGGACATTACAGCTAAAACAGATTTTACGGTCATACCAAATACAAGCCACAACATTAAATTTGGGCTGGCATATACTTACCATACACTTTACCCGGGAGCCATCTCGGCTAAAACCCCTAAAAAAGGCAACAAAATAGCAATCAATTCAGATAGCCTGACAAAAAGATATTCTAATGAAGCAGCTTTTTATGTTAATGATGATTATAGAATTGCGGATAATTTTTCGATTCATTATGGCGTAAGGCTTCCTTTTTTTAATGGCGGAGGGGGGAACTATGTTTTTATAGAACCTCGGGTAACCGCGCGTTTGTCTTTAGACAATTCAACTTCAATTAAGGCCTCTTACACTCGAATGAACCAATTTGTACATCTGGTACCAAGCAGTACTGCCTCACTACCTGCAGATATTTGGTTAACAAGTTCAAAAACCATCAGACCTCAAAAGAGCAACCAAGTTTCAATAGGTCTGTTTAAAAACTTTAAAGAGAACGAAATAGAAACAAGTGTAGAGCTTTATTATAAGACGATGAAAAACCAGGTGTTGTTTAATGAAGGTACTCAGATCTTATTGAATACGAATTTAGATAATGTACTCAGCTTCGGTAAGGGCAAGTCCTATGGCATTGAGTTTTTTGCCAAGAAAAATTTTGGTAGGCTAACGGGATGGGCAAGTTATACCCTATCCAAATCTACCCAGCAATTTCCCGATATTAATTTTGGCTCTAGTTTTCCAGCGTCTTTTGATCGTACCCACAACCTGTCGTTGGCCGCAAGCTACGACTTAACAAAAAACTGGACCTTATCTGCAGATTTTGTTTTTTCTACCGGAAAACCGTACACCCTACCTGCCGGAAAAGTTATCGTTTACGGAGATGGTTCTCTTTATGACAACTATTACTATGACTACACAAACAGAAACAACAGTAGATTGAGTTCGTATAATAGGTTAGATGTGAGTGCATCGAATAAAAAGAAATTCAAAATATTTGGAAAAGAGCTATACGAAAGAGAGTGGGTATTTGGATTTTATAATGTGTACAGCAGAGCCAACCCTTATTTTGTTTATTTAGAAACAGATCCAGCTACTAAGAGGCCGCTAGCAAAACAAATTTCCCTGCTTCCAATTGTTCCCAGCGTAAGTTTTAATTTTAAATTTTGATCATGAAAAAAATTGTTATTTTATTAACCGGTATATCTCTTACGCTGATATTGGCCTGTCAAAAAACGATTACGGTAAAACCGCCAGTCTATACAAACAAAGTGAGTATCCAGTGTTTTATCGAGCCAGATTCTGTGCCTATTCTTTATTTCAATAAAACAGTCCCATATTTTGGAAAAGACATTAAAAAAAACCAACTGATCGTAAGGAACGCGCTCGTTAAAATAATTAAACAAAGCAGTTCTGATGTATTAACTTTAGACAGCGTTTTTGATAAGATAGACTGCCAATACAATTATTTTTATAGGGGTAAAGAGAAAATTCAAGCAAATCAGACTTATCAGCTTAGTATAGTTTCTGATGGAAAAACTTACACTGCAAATGCAACTAGCAACTTAACAGCTCCGCCAATAGACAGCGTTTCTTATGTGGCCAACTACAGTGATATTTATGGTGAACATGAAGGTGTTATTGTTTACTTTGAGGATGTGCGCAACCAAACCAACTTTTATAGATACGAGATGAAACGTTCTGCAGACACCACCACAAAAAAGGCCGAAGCACCAATAGTGAGTACCTGTTTGGGAAATGACAGCATAAGGGTTAGTGAAATTGGAAGAGCTGTGTTTAATGATGTTGGCAATGAAGGTAAGCAAATTAAGATTGTAATCGAACCTGCTTATTCTCATAAAAAGGGAACAGTGGGCGATATTTATATTCAAAGTTTTGACAAAAGCGCTTATGATTTTTTCTCTCAACTAGATCGGCAAAAACTGGCGCAATTTAATCCGTTTGTAGAACCCGTATTTTTACAGCCAGGCCAATTTGGTACGGAGGCAATTGGTTTTTTTTCAGCAAAAAAAAACAGCTCGAAAGTAAAATTTGTTTATCCTGAATAGACTACTATGGATTACCTCGTCACCATTCATTTTCAAGATTTCTTTAACCCCGAGTTCTACATCGCCCATGGCGGATTATGGTTGGTATTATTCATCATTTTTGCAGAGACTGGGCTGTTTGTCGGCTTCTTCCTACCTGGCGATAGCTTGATCTTTATCTCGGGAATTTACAGTCGTTCATTATTAAAGAGCATAGCCATTTTTGGTGGCGACCAGATTTTTCTGAACCTCATCTTCTTCATCTTTTTGCTTACTATTGCCGGTACTTTAGGCAATTTAACCAGCTACTGGTTTGGTTTCAAGAGCGGCAAATTTTTGTACAGAAAAGAAGATACATTCTTTTTCAAGAAGAAATACCTTGTCCAAGCTGACAAATTTTACGAGAAACACGGCAGGGCAGCTATTTTGATTGCGAGATTTCTACCCATTGTGAGAACATTTACGCCCGTTGTTGCAGGCATTGTCAAAATGGAAAAGAAAAGCTTCTTACTTTTTAGCGTTATCGGGATAATTGCGTGGGCTAGCGTAATGCTGCTGGCAGGGCACTATTTGTATCTTTTTTTCTTGAAAAACTATGGCTTCGATATTAAAGATCATTTGGGGGTAATTGTGATCGTGTTTATTCTTGTTACTACTTCGCCTGTAATCTACAAATTTATAAAGCAGTAAATTACCAAGGGCTAACTGCCATTCCCTTGAGATTGACTAGACGTTCTATTTTGCTGTTGGCATGACATAGTAAATGCTATGGCGACTGTTGGTACTAAAATTTTAAATGCTTTCATTTTCTTAACTTTTTTAAATTATCATCACAATAAACAGTAATTCTGATTTAGTTCTAAAGTTTTTGCCTGTTGCTTTTAGTGTATTCTATACGTGTTTTATACAAACGAGAAAACGGGTTGGTAACAACGCGCTTTGCTTCCGAACCTTTTAAATTTAGAGGTTTATCCGAATTATCCTTTGTAAATGAGATGATAAACCTATCATCAATATTTTTGGGTGCCCAACTTGCGAAGCTACCGTTTTGGGAGACGACCTTGGGTAACGGATAATACTTTGCATAATAACTCATTGCGGAGGCGATGCCATATCCATCTGTATAAATGATTGTCTTTTGTTTTTCTTCTGGCGGTAGGCCGAGGTAAAGCGCAGAAGTCTTTTGTGCAAGCTCATTCCAGCCAATCATATCAGCATAGTTTTGGTTGATGCTATGAATTTTCTGATCTTCCCATTTTATAGGGAAAGTTATTCCAAAAATGCTTTGCGCCCAACCAAATACATTAGCCGCAGTTTGTATAGGCAACATGGGTAGGGCAATGGTTGTAAGCGTAAGGTTGGGCACAACCAAAAAGAAAAGAACAGACAGCTTTTTAATTAGCGCTTTTTTTTCAAGCCATCTTTCTAAACCAAGCGCGCCAATAACAAATAGTGGTGGGTATGCGCCGAAACCATAATAGGGTTTGCCTTTAAGAAGTGCCAAAACCAGCATCACAATACAAAAAGAGATCACAAAAAAACGGAACTGTGCCAGTCGTTTTGTACGCAAAAGGTAAATTATCCCAATTACCCAAACAAATAATGCAGAGCCGTTTACCGCAATTTGCTGAACCAAAAAATCAGTTCGGTACAAAAAGTTGAGTTGTGTTTCCTTCAATTCGCGATAATGAGCAAATGCAGGAAAGCTATGGCCAACTTGCCAAATTAAATGAGGTAAGAGAATGAAAAATGAGAGGAGAATAGAAAAGTAAAATGCCCTTTGCTTAAAGAGCAAGCGCAGTCCCGGCGTAAAGGCAATACCTACCAAGATTCCTAACACGTACAAAACCAGGGTATATTTTAAAAGAACTCCAAAACCAATAATCACTCCAAGCAAATAAATAACCCTGTCGTTTGGTTTCTGTATCCAGCAAACCAAAAGATAAACAGTTAATAGCCAAAAAAGCTCATCAAAAACCTGTGGAATAAACAGTGCTCCAGATGCTAAAAAGGCTGGCGAAAATGCCACCGCAGTACAAGCTACAAGAACGGCAAAGTGCTTACCTCCCAACCTTATTGTTACAATTCCCGTCAAATGCACAACTGCACCGGCACAAATAGCGGGAATTATTCGTATAGCAATTAAAGAGTCTCCAAAAATTTGATTTGAAATATTACCGATTACGGCAATGAGAGGCCCGGTTTCTATGTATCCCCATGCAAGATGATTACCCAAAACCATGTAGAGCAGTTCGTCCTCATGAAAACCGTAATTGTTTATAGTTGCGAAATGCAGGACAGTCTGAACCAACGCAATAGCAGTTGTTAATAAAATTAGACTTTCTCTTGTAGTAAATGGAAACCGTTTAAAAACCAATAAAGACCACAAGCTAATTCGCTTAGCAGTGTGGGGCAATCTTAGTAAAATTGATTTTTCTTGTGACATAAATGGAAAATAACCCAAATTTTAAGGGGACCTGCTATAATAATTATTCACTTGTAGTACGACGCTGACCTCAAATGAATAATATCTTATTGTTAATTATTGGTTATTTTGATAAGCGATCAAATGTCAACGTTTTAGAGATAAACTCGAAATGCCAATAACCCTTAACATTTAATTGGCCGTGATCATTGATATAGGCAACCGAGCTCCATTCTCTGCCGCTCAGTGGATCGTAAATAAGCCCGTCCTCCCACCTATTAGAATCTGGGTTGTATTGTAAATCTTGTAGAATGTCCATACCCAATAATTTCCTACTTCTCAAAGTTTCATCAGGATTTCTGTGGTCAGTTCTGGTTGCAATCGGCCTTGCTAAAACGTTTTTATCATGAAACCAAATTACTTTAGCTTTAAACTCTTTGTTCTCCCTATATACCTCTACAATCAGGTTTTTTTGTGTGGACATCCATTTACCAACAATAAGATTCTCAGGTTCTCTGGTTACTGCCTGTACTAAATTAAGGTGTTGCAGGAAAAACATAAGCATTATCAGTTTAACTTTCATAGTTTTAAAAATTATATTTTTGGCGAAAATTTTAATACCTCTGTTTTGGCTTCATCTTCAGCCATTAAAGCTTCTGTTTTTTTTAATTCGAAAGGGTAATTTAAAAGCGTATTGAATTTATTCAATTGCAGGTCGGTTGTAACATCAAGCCCATATACAATTTCAGCGGGGTCTAAACGACTGTAAGTCCCAAAAATGCGGTCCCAAATACACAAAATATCGCCGTAGTTGCTATCTGTAAAAGGCATTTTATGGTGATGATGAACTTTATGCAACCCCGGAGTTATAAAAATTAAACCCAAAAACTTTTCGAGTTTGGGCGGTAACGAAGATGAAGTGTGAGAGGAAATATTAAAGAGCGTTTGTATAAACTGCCGAATAATAAGTATTGGGAGCGTAACGCCGGTAATAAACATGACCGAAATCATTACACATACTCGGATAAAGGTCTCTGCCGGATGCTCTCGTAAAGTTGTACTAACATCTAAATTTTTATCGCTGTGATGAATAAGGTGGAAATGCCAAAAATATTTGGTCTTGTGCATCATTACATGATACAGATATTCAAAAAAATCGAGTAGTAAAAAACCTAATAACAACCTTCCCAAAAAGTGGGTTTTAAATGGTATCAAATTTAAAATACCCCAATTGTGAACTGTTGTCCAATTCATCATTTTAATAACCAAAATGGTAAGCGGCAACTGAATCATAACCGCAGTTAAAATAAAACAGAGATTTAAACGGGTATGCTTCCACTTTTTCTTTAATGGTTCCGTATTGAAAAATAGTTCAGAATGCCAAAGCCCAATTATTATGGTTGCAAAAAACAATAGTTGAATGTTTGTGGCGTGGGCGGTATAAAAGTTCCATTCCATCATCGGTTTTCTAATAAATTAGCTTTAAGTAACATCTGCAAAAAGACTAACCCACGCACTGGAAATCAAAGTCATGGAGTCATTACTCAATTTATCCAATTGCTAACCCGTCGTGAAGTCTTTTCATAAGAAGGACAACCGTGAATTAAAAAAGTCCTAGTGAAAAACCGTTTTAACTAATTTATTAGATCCTTTACGGATAACTTTTGACAAATAACATCCGAGCAGCTAAAATATCCCAAAGCATTCCCCGAAATATTACCCATAATACTTCCTGGTGTGGATGAAAAGAGGCTTTTCCAGTCTGTTTCTTGAAAGGTCTCGTAAAGAAACTTTTCATATCCAGTCGAAACGGAAAATTTAGAAATATTTAGAGAATCGGTTGGCTTCAGATCATAATCTATTCGTTTCTCCAATACCGGGGAGAGGCCATAAGGAGGCGGCGAAGTATGAATGAACGATCGATTTGAAGATGCGCCAAAAAAGGAAGGCGACCAAGGCTGTTGCCCAGGCAACTGGTACCATATTGTAGATGCTTTTACTGCATTAAAAACATGTTTGGGAATAGAAAAAAGCGTTTTCTCATCAGCTTCTATCTCACGAATGTTCAGTTCCTTCGGATTTAACCCACCCACTTTTTTTAGCGTATCTTGAGCATTGTAGGTTTTCCCGTGATAGACTATTTTTAACAGATAAACTGTATTATAACGTTTGTTATCTAGCATACTCGTAGTATAGAGTCCACCCTCATTCATACTCTTTAGCTCGATATTATTTATAAAAACTTGCGCATCGTTGATGGGTTCTACAATATTGGCAATGTTAAAGGCCGGTTTGGAAATTCTGATGAACTGATTCAAATCCAAACTATTTACTCCACCTTCTACAGCTATATCGTAACCTAGAATAGGTTTTTGGAATTGAACTTTATTAATCAGCTCCTTTTTACAAGTAGCCAATAAAATGGCAATACATAATAGCGAAATAGTTTTCTTACACACAATCAAAAAGTAAAACTGTAAGCAAAAGTAGGAAGTATGCCGGAAAATGACTCTTCAAATCCGATACTATGATCAGATTCGTTATTATTTATTCGGTAAAACAATGGATTTCGTCTATCATAAAGGTTGTAAATCCCAAATCTCCAAGTGCTTTCAAACCGTCTCTTGCCCCTAGAAACATCCTTTATTTTGGGATTTAGTACAACAGAGACATCCAACCTATTAAAAGTGGGAAATCGGGAGGTATTCCGGCCCTCATAGACAGGTACGCTTGTTCCATTAAAAATATAAAAGCCAATTGGTAAAGAGATTGCTCTCCCCGTCTGGTAATTGAAAAGTGCGTTTACGCTTAATCTAGAAGTGATAGGCAAATCAATACTTACTTTCAGATCGTTCGGAGTATCATAATTTGTTGGATATTTGATGCCGTTGTTAATCTCATCTATCTTTCGGAAAGTTCTTGAGTAACTGTAGATCACCTCTGCCAATATACCAACTATTTTCTTCTGAAAATTTACTTCAATGCCGTATGCAGTTCCTGTTCCAAATCTCAACTGGTTTTCGAACGCTGGGTTTTGAATGATTTGTGCATGATCTACTAAATCAGCCTGGTGGTAAAATTTTCTGTAATAGGCAGATACGCTAAACTTACAGTAATGATCGTTCAGCCAGGTATAGGAAGTGGATACAAAATCTGATTTCTGTGGACTAATGTTTTTACTCGCGGGCAGCCATGTCTCTAAGGAAGAGTAAGCCTGCTCATTATTTTGAATCAACTGCAAATTCTGGTCGCTTCTGTTATAAGTGAGTTTCAATATCTGGTTTTCTTTGATTTTAAACCCTATCTGAAACCTCGGTTCCAAATGGAAATACTGCGTAGCCAATCCATATCCACTTTCCCGATGACGCTGTTTTGAAACGTTGAACGATCCAATTCTTAGACCATATTTTAAATTAAATAGTTTAGAAATATTTACATCCTGATTGAAATAAAGAGCCGACTCTAATGCACTTTCTCTATCTAAGCTGGTTAGGTAATCCTCAGGAAGAGTTTCGCCCGGTACAAAATGATGCCTAGTTCCAACTGCGCCGAACTGAATTACATTTCCAGGCTTATCAAAAAAAGTAAAATCTCCCTTAAAGGTAATGTCTCTTATTCCCGTAAGCCAATTTTCTGTTTTGCCAAGAGTTAATGTGTTTCTGTAATTGCTATATATTGCCGAGAAGTTTAGAAACAGTCTGGGACTATAGATGTGATTTAGCCTTAAGGTAGAAGTTGTATTGGTCCAATCATTAGAAAAGTTATCTTGGGAGAACAAGTGATCGAAGCCATGATAAAGCGAGAAATAGACCCGATTGTATCTATCAATAATGTAGTTACTCTTAAAATTTAGATCGTAGTAGCGCGCGTTAACGTTAAAAAAGCTAAATCCGCTATTGTAGATATCCGTTAAGCTTCTCCGCGCTGAGATTAAAAATGAGCTTTTGTTTTTTACAATTGGTCCCTCCGCTGTCAACCTGCCAGATAGTAAACTTACCCCACCCTTTAGATGATAGCTCACTAAGTCTCCTTCATCAAGTTTTGTATCGATTACAGAAGCCAATCGACCACCAAAATTTGCTGGAATGTAATCACTATAAAAATCCACGCTCTTAATTGCATCGCTATTGAAAATGGAAATTAAACCGAAAAGATGAGAAGGATTATATACTGGCGCCTCATCTACCAAAATCAAATTTTGATCTAAACCACCGCCTCTAACCGATAACCCAGAGCTACCTTCTGATGGGTTCTTAACTCCGGGCTGAAATTGTAGGGCCTTAATTAAATCTATCTCACCCCCAAAAAGGGGAAGTTTCTGCAACATTTTTAAAGGTAAAGACCTAAAAGATTTTATGATGTCCAGGGAATCACTTAAAACAGGTTGAGCGCGTATGCTCACATCTTGTAAGGTGATTGAAGTTTTCTGTAGGGCGACGTTCTTATATTCATCTTTCTTCAAATTTAAACCCTCGAAGTTTGATAGATATCCCACCTCAGAATACTTTACCGAATAACTGTTAGCCGGAAGTGAAACAGAAAAATAGCCGTACTGATTGGTTAGTTGTGTGATCCCACCGATTTGTATTTTTGCCCCAATTAGGTTTTCTCCTGTTTGCCCATCATACAAAAAGCCATGTAAAGTATAGAGCAGTGAAGCTTTAATCTTTATTACTATGCTATTTGCTACCAATTTATAGCTCAGGTTTGTGCCTGATAAAATGTAGCTAAGTATGGCTTCTAGCCGTTGATCTTTAAAGCGTTGAGGGCGTATCCTTTGTTCCGGCATTATTGAGGAATCATACGCAATGGAAACTTTGCTAATTTGCTGAAGTTGCTCAATTGAGTTCGCTATTGTATTTCTTTTTAGATTGATTGAAATTATTTTTGCCAACGGGCTTTTTTGCGCATATAAATTTACAGCAACAGACATTAATAAGGTCGTTATCAAGGTCTGGTTTAAAAACCGATTTATTGTAAAGGTCAAATTTGCAAACTAAGTGTTAGGCAAGTTAGTTAAAAACTAAGACGTTTATTCAGCGATATACACAATCCCCTGCTTCAACGTAACTTTAACATTTAGACTAGTTTCGAGGATGTTTAAAATGTCCTTAAGCGTCTGATTCTTGAAATCCGCGGTAAGTCGCTTGCCTCTCAGATTTACACCGACCAATACAATCTTCTGATGAAAAGATTTGTGCAAGGTAGCAACCACGTCAGAGAGTGCGCTATTGTTAAAGTGAAAAACATGGTCAACGTAAGCCTTATAATTTACATCGTCCAGCTCAGATTTCCCTATAATACGCTTATTAACTAAGTACGCAGCTGACTCTCCTGCCCTTAAATAAGTCACCTTTGAGGTATTTCTGCTGTTCATTTCTACCTTTCCATTGTCAACAATCACGTTAACCTGGCCTTTTTCCAAGTTCATATTAAAAGCGGTACCAACGTCTTTCACTGTTAAATCTTTATAGCTAACCGAAAAAGGATTTCTATCGTTATGTACAACCTCAAAAAAACACTCTCCGCTTACAAAGGTTAATTTCCGATTGCTTTTAAAATTCTTTTTCGAAAAAGTTAACAAGCTTTTCCCATTTAATATAACCTTGGAGCCGTCAGGGAGCAAAAATTGTCTAGATTGCATTTCAGTTGTTTCCAAAGTAATGAGATCATTCCTGTAATTGATGTAATAAACGCCGAATAATATAAAAGCCAGGCAAGCTGCAGCCGCAAGCCACGTCATCAATATAATATTCTTCCTTTTTTTGCTTGCTTGTGGCGCGTCTAACTTCCGATGGAGCTCGATTAAAGAACCTTCTACGTTTAGATTTCTGTACGTTTCTAGAAGTGTGAGCTCATCCTCTACCTCAAGTATGCTATTGTAAAGCAAATTGTTTTCCTTTTTGAAAGACCTCCATTCAGCAAGCAACTTTGCATCCGCGCCAGAGATTGCCCCGTGCTTTTCCTCAAGGATTAAACAGATAAAAAAGTTATCGTCTTCGCTTAATTTAAAATCTTCCATTTAATGATCAGACAAATTTAAAACCTAAAAGTCCTATATAAAAGAAAACTAATGCAATAAGCAATAGCTTTAATCCCAATCCATCTTTCAATTTTTTATAGGCATAAGTTAAATGATTTTTAACTGTTTTGATAGATATGTTTAATTCATCAGCTATTTGTTGTTGCTTTAATTTTTGAAACTTGCTCATTAACAATATATTTCTGCACTGGTTGGGTAGTTTTGCTATAGCTTGTTCCAGCAAAATAAGTCTCAACTCTGCGTTTTCTGCCTCTTCACTAACACCTTCTGCAATAGCTGCAATAAATTGACCGGTATCAAATTCCTCTTCGTGCTTCCTTTGCCGCCCTTCTTTTTTGAGCACATTTAAAGATTTATTTACCGTTGCCCTTGCTAAATACGCATTTAGAGATTGCGTAATGTTAAGTGCAGAAGAACGATTCCATATCTTTATAAAGACATCGTGGACAACTTCCTCTGCAACTTGGTGATTACGTGTGTATTTAAAAGATAGTAAAAATAACTTCCTATATTGGCTTCGATATAACTGATCAAATACGGACGAATCCTTAAGCGCTATTTTGCTTAAAATCTCATTGTCGCGCTCGAGTTGGGTCAATAGTTCAATCATCAGAATTGCTTCTCGTTTGATGAAATTTCCTCAGTTGCTTTTTGTTTCTTCGTAATTAAAATTACCAATATTAAAATCAAAGTAGTGGTTACTGCGGATGCCGGAACTGTTCCCAACTCAAGTCCGCCTTTTACAACAGGCTTGGTTAATAAGTCGCCAAAAGTAGCACCAAACGGGCGCGTAAAAATAAAGGCAATCCAAAACAATAAGATTTGGTTAACTTTTGTGAAATAGTGTACCGCAATAACCACGGCAATAACCGCCGCCGTTACCAAAGCCCCATAACCGTAGCCCAAACCAATATTGTCGCTCAAGAAATCTCCAAAAGCTGTCCCAAGGCTATTGGAGAATAGAATCGCTATCCAATAAAATATCTCCACCTTAAATTTCGTTATGGGGTAAATGGTTAGTTTTCCTTCCCTTTTATACCAAACAGCCAAAGTTGTAATGAGCGCTGCAAACAAAATTAGGGATCCAATCATATAGCCTAATCCTAGGGAACGATCCATAAAATCAGAAATCTCAGTACCCACTGTTGTGGTACCAATAATAACAAACCAGTACAAACCGGTGTAATATTTTTTAGATTTAAGTTGGATACACAGCGAAATAAGGAAAACTGAAAATGTAATCGCCAGACTTACCAAATAACCGAAATTCAAAGTCATCGAAAGTAAATCGCCAAGCGTTTCTCCCAAAGTTGTCGCCAATACCTTTATCACCCAAAATAACAGGGTAATCTGCGCCACCTTGCTAAAACTTACCGACGGTTTTTCCATAATGCTAACATACGCCGGAATTCTGTGGAAAATTTGAGTGAAGAGAATTAATTTCAAGCCAAATGAAGCGCAAGTTTGCAGCCTTGCCGTTTGAGTGCAATAATTTGTTTTCTGATTTTTTTATTCGTGTTTCAGTAAAGAGTGATGATCAACTATTTAGTTTCAGTCTGCAAACAGGTGTTCTGAAGAGAGTGTTTCTGACCTTCGAACACTGTTTCAGCTGGCTATCCCAACAAATATCTGTCGAAAAACCTCAAAAAAATGATAACTGACCAGATCTCATTCAGCCAACTGAAAATGTTTAGCATCGAATATTTCTATGAAATCAAGAAAATAACATCAAAATGCAAATTAAAATCAATTCTTTCGGAGAGGGCCCTGACAAAACAGAATATCATCCTTACGACCTAAATCTACCCCAAGTATGTGAGAATATTAAATCTCATATTACTGAAACCATTCCTGATGTTTCAGTCGAACACATTGGTAGCAGTGGTTAAATTAAGCTTTGTACTTCATATCAAGTTTGACGCGTGCCGGCAGACAGTTTAGTGCTTCTAAATTGAGAACTTTTTCTATCTGCAAAAAGTTATGGCAACGTTAGAAAACCGCATTCTAAGAAATTTGGCCCAATGGAATTTATTATTAGTCCAATTCGGAACACTTCGCTGAGATAAATAAATTTCTTTTCGAAGAAAATAAACTTACCAACGATGGTTTTTACTGAAATTTAAAGACCATTGAAAAATCGTTCGATGAAAATCGTTTATTCGCTTTTGAAGTCAAAGGGCTATTGTTTATCTTTCACACTTTTCTTTAATCTTGTCAAGTGTATCTTCCCAATTTTTATCTGAATGTTGATACATAATTTCTGTCGCAAAGTTGGAATGAGTTAATTTCAATATCGTTCCATTGTCAGTTGGAATTAACTCATACTGAACTTTTGAATAATTTTTTTCTTCGTCTGGAAGTTCGGAAAATGCACTCCAATAAGTATGTGAAAATATTTTTATTGGCTCAAACTCAATTATTGCCCCTTTGTCCTCGTATTGCTTGCCTTCCCAAACAAATGAAAAGATTATTGAGCTGTTTGGATTCCATTCACTTCTTGTCTGAATGATAACACCATTCCAATCGGTCGTGGTTTCAGTTAATGTTTCCCAGACTTTCTGTCCGTCTGCGTTAATTAGTCGTTCTTTTATAAGTGTTAAATTATTTGTCATATTGTTATGTTCAATTTAAATGTCGTTATACCATGCCCGTTAACGGTAAGTATAAGCTCCCCATTTTTAGTACAGTTCAAAAGTAGATTTTTCTATTGATTTTTCAATTTTGTTGTTGTTGTTGGAATTAGATGTTGGAATGTGGTCAGGATCAGGGCTGGCTGGTGCGGCTGCCTGCTGTCCACATTTCCACATCATGGGCGATAGCCCGCCCAACGCATCGTGTGGCCTGAACCGGTTGTAGTCCTCCATCCATTCGGTATTTATCGTTCTCACCTCTTCCAGGCTGTCGAACAGATAGCTGTCCAGCACACCTTCCCGGTAGGTTCTGTTGAACCTTTCCACATATGCATTCTGGGTGGGCTTGCCCGGCTGTATGTACTTAAATTCTATGGCATGCATCTCGCTCCATTTCTTTGCGATACCTGCTATGAACTCTGGGCCATTATCCATCCGTATCCTTCTCGGTCTGCCCAGGCGCTGTACCAGATGGCCCAACACCCACATCACGCGGCTACTTTTGAGGGAATAGTCGGTTTCTATGAACAGTATCTCTCTGTTGCAGTCATCGATCACGTTGAATGATCTGAACTTGCGCCCGTTCGATAGCGCATCGGTAACAAAATCTATGCTCCAGGTATCGTTCATCGTATTTGGCTGTGCCAGGGTCTCTTTTTTCCTTGCCGGCAGGCGTTTTTTTATCTTCCTGCGAAGTGCCAGCCCCATATTCTTATAAATTCTATGGAGCTTTTTATGGTTTACAACAGTCCCCCGGTTACGGATACGGCCATATGCCTTCCAGAAGCCCTCGCGGGGATGGCTCTGCGCCAGATCCTCCAGCATAAGGCAAACAGAGGTGTCATCCTGTATAGATCTATAACGGTAGCTGCTTCGGCTCATGTTGATTACCCTGCATACCCTACTGATGCAGAAGAGCTTCAAAAGCACTATCTCGGATACCATCGTCCGTTTCTGGCAGGGTGTCAGAGCTTTTTTTCGATGATGTACTTTGCAGCCTCCAGGTCTAGGGCAAGGTTTGCATACATCTTCTTGAGCCTTGCATTTTCATCCTCCAGGCTCTTCAGCTTTTTAAGCTCGCTGGATTCCAGACCGCCGTAACGTTGGCGCCATTTGTAAAAAGTCGGCCGGCTGACGCCATGCGATCTACTGATCTCTTCGACAGATTTGCCCATTTCGAACTCTTTGAGGATCTTCGAAATCTGATCGGGACTAAAAGTGCTCTTTCTCATATTGATTCATTTTAAAGTTAAACATTTTGTCTACTTTTAAAATGTACTCTTTTCGGGGGAGCTTACATAAGCATCTACACGCAGTTGGGGTTATTAGCACTGAACTTCCTATGAAGAACTGAATTTTAAATTTACAACCCTTCTTTCTTACCAAGCACGAACCCCCTGCTTGCGTATAGGTGATGTTAGGGTTCGTTGTTTTATCCATTTACTTTTTTATTATTCTTAACTTGTTCAAAAGTCACTATGTTTAGTTAACGCTTTGCCATCCAAATTCTCACAATATTTCCATCGGGGTCATTAAAACCTGCTGATAATGCGTTGCCCAAATCCATAATTTCGCCAACCAATCTTATATCGTTTTGAGATACAAATTTATCAATATCACTAATATAATATGAAGGAACCAAGTTGTTATTTGGTGGTTGAGGCGTTTCCAATTTAAGGACAGCAAAATGTATTCCGTGATAATCACACTCATAATGATCAGACGAATCTCCGTGTTGGCTTATTTCTAATGGAATACCCATTACATCGTTATAAAATTTTGCTAACCTGTCTGGGTTTGCAGAAGACATTATTACGCCTGAAAGCCCTTTTACTTTTAGTTTTTCCATTTTTTAAAAATTAATTTTTTTAATTAATGCTGTAAAATTATTTCTTCTGCATTGTAGATAATAGGATAAATCGGTCGTTTTTATTTTTGAATAAATCTTTTGGCACTACACCCGAAAACTTTTTTACCACTCTGATAAAATGTGTTTGGTCGGCAAAGTTTAGTTCGGGATAAAGTTTTCCGTCTGCCAAATGATTTAGGGAAGTCTTGAATCGAAGAATGTCGCAATATTTTTTTAAAGAAATGCCGAAGTTTTCTTGAAAATAACGATTTATCTGTCGGCTACTCCAAAATACTTTTTCGGAAAGTTCTTTTACAGACATAAAGCCCTTTGAAGAATAAATTAAATTGAATAATTCTTTTTTTCTAATGTCAATATTTGATTTGATTAATTCTAAAATTTTTGTTGAAACTTTATTGCAAAAATTCTCAAAGTCATCCAAATCATTTTATGTAATTTCCCAAAATCCATTCGGTAAATGTTGGTAATTATTTAAAAAAGAAGCTGTTTTTGTATCTAACAAATATTCAATAGCAAGTAATCTCAAACTAACTGCATACATTGTAGTTTTAGGTGGTATAGCTTTTTGATTTGGTACACTTTCTAAACCCATCTGCATAATTTGAAAAATAATGTTTGAAGAATAGAAAAAAATAATATCAAATCTCCCATCGGGTAAAGTAATAATTTTGTGTTCTTTGAATGAAGAATTTTTAACCATCCAAAAGTTTTCTACAAAGTCAGATAGTTTTGGAGTTGGCTTTATGGTTTTATATTCCATGCCTGTGTCAGTTATTGTCTTAGTTGTTTGCATATTTATTATCACAGGATAATTGTCTTAAAATAAAGTCAACCAAGTTGAGCAGTATTTCTTTCTACAATGACCGCTAACTTATATATATATGTATGACAAACTTAGTCCTTTTCAATAAATCAAATCTAAAAAATAAATCCTATGAAAATTACCTAGGGAATTTCTTGCTGCACAAAAAAAGGGATTAAAAGTGGAATAAGAGAGTACCTAAGATAAAAGTCTTAAAAAGTTCGTTTGCTGAAAACTTCTAAGACAATTTATTTTTAATCAAAAAGACGGGGTTAATCAATCTTCTTATCGATCTCGTGGCCAAGATGTAGCAGCTAGAAGTTAGCTTTCTAAGTATTCAAGATTCAATTGATACCAAAACAGCAACGGGAAGGTTTACTTTCAATATATTTACATCATTGGCAGAATTTGAAAGAGAGATAATTTCTGAAAGAACTAAAGCAGGTTTGCTTGCTGCTGGAGCAAGAGGCCGAAAGGCGGGCGGCCATCAGGGCATTCTAAAGAGATACTCGGCAAGATCAATGCAGTAAAGGTTTTGTAGGATAAAAATGATGGAGCATCTGTTCAAGAGATTGCAAATAACCTAGGCCCTAGTAGAGCAACATGTTATCGATATTTGAAGGTTGCGGAGAAGTATTTAAACCGGTAATTCGTTAGTACTTCTTTCGCTATCGCCACTATCATTAGTTAAGTTTGTATATATTATATTTTAAGTTATGCCCGAAGAACAAATTATAATTTATCAGGCACCAGATGGTACAACAGCAATCGATGTAAAACTCGAAAATGAGACAGTGTGGCTTACACAAGCCCAAATGGTTATATTGTTTGGTAGAGATCAATCGGTGATATCCAGGCACATTAAAAATATTTTTCGGGAGGAAGAATTGGAAGAAAAAAGCAATATGCAAAATATGCATATTGCAAATTCAGATAAACCGATCAATACCTTTAGCCTTAATGTCATTATTTCAGTCGGATACCGCATAAAATCAATACGTGGCACTCAATTTCGAATTTGGGCTAACAATATCTTAAAACAGTATCTAATAAAAGGATATTCTATAAACGAAAGCAGACTTAGGCAAAAAGAGAAACAGTTAAGAGAACTTAAAAATACAGTAAACCTGCTAAACAATGTTCTGGAAAACAAGGAACTGAATTCTGATGAGGCTACCGGCTTATTGAAAGTTGTTACCGACTATGCTTATGCATTGGATATCCTTGATAAATATGACCATCAACAATTAAAGATTGAGGGAACAACACCAAACGAATTATTCATAATAGATTACAAAGAAGCAAAAAGAGCCATATATAATCTGAAAGATAAATTCGGTGGTAGTTCATTGTTCGGAAATGAAAAAGATGAATCATTCAAAGGATCTATTTCAGCTATATATCAAACATTTGGTGGCATTGATCTATACCCCAGTGTAGAAGAAAAAGCAGCCAATCTTTTATACTTTGTGGTTAAAAACCATTCTTTTTCGGACGGAAACAAACGGATAGCCGCTTACTTATTTGTCTGGTTTCTGGATAGGAATGTTATTCTCTACAAACCTGACGGATCAAAACGCATTGCAGACAATGCATTGGTAGCATTAACTTTAATGATAGCAGAAAGTAAATCTGATGAGAAAGATATGATGGTAAAGGTGATTGTCAACCTTATAAATATAATGAATTGATCAGGAAAGTATTTATCATTTACTCATTATCAAAAGCTAAATATTTGATTTGATTAATGGAATGGGTTTATGAGAACCTTGGGAAAAGGCGAAAGTTTGGTCAGAATCAAAACACTCAGCTTTTTGAAACATTGATATTTTTAAGTTTATCGGATTCGAAATCTCAAAAAAACGGGGAATTTTGATATTTCTTGTCAGCTTATATTTAGCAATATAAGAAACAAAGTCTTTTATTGCGCTTACAGTGCTATTTTCATCAATAAACCTAAGTAATGTAAATACCATGCCCAGGTTTTCAGCTTTACTGTAATCCACTTCTTTGCCTGTTTCTAAATCCTTAAAGGTTGTGGGCGGATTTATCTTTAAATAGATAGTATTACCGGTTGTGATATTATCCAAATCTTTATCTACTAAGGCATTCAAATAAAAACTGTATTTAGTATTTGGACAGCCCAGTTAACCCTTCCAGCAACTACTACAGAAAAATAGAAATCCAAGTGATAATAAGAGGATGAGATGTCGGTTAATAACCATATTGACCGGATAATATATTCATCTCTAATGTCCAACTAATTAAAAAGAAGATATATCCTTGTAGATAGCCTCTTTTTGAACTGGCTTTATGTGTTACCTCTAATACACCTTAAAATAATATCCATTTGTTGCTTGGAGTCCATCTGCTACGTACCCCGGTATACTTTGTTCCAGCAGATACAGATGTTGATTCGTATTTTCAAATGGCATTTCAAAACTTGCTTTTGTACATTTATCAGAATTACGATAAACATTTGCTGCATTACTTACGCCAAGGCCATATAATCCTTGTTTCTTAGGTATTATACCTATTTTAAATTTATATAGATTATTTTCTTCAATAAAAAGAAACTCCCGAACAAAGTCAAGATTGGGATTGTTAACCTGAGAAGCCTTTTTAATAATAATTATGAAGTCATTCGCTGCAGATGTTGCACCCGGGTTACTTATAGTTCCCCCGTTAAATTTAGCAAAATTTATAGCTGCTCCAAAATTACCTGCACCGCTGTAATCAATCATTTGTCCCGTTGTCAAATCCTTCAATTTGGTCGGAGTATTTAACTCAATCCAAATAGTATCATTAATATGGATACTGTCTTTATCAGGATAAGCTTTTACCGACCCTTTAAAGTTAAACGTTGTATTCGCACAGAATTTTTTTCCACAACCATTTAATAGGATGGTATAACAAATCGCTAAGACGAAATATGACAATTTAATACCCATATTGACTGAATAATGATGTTACTTGAGTTGATTGATTGTTATTGTTAAGGGTTAAAAGGTTTGCTTTATAAGCAGGAAGAGAAGTTGTACTGGATGAAAGGGCTGAAAACATTTGTTGATTAGTATAATTTGAAACTTCATCTTTAACGGGAATACTTGGTTCATTTCTTATATCTTTCAGATCATAAAAGGGCCCCTGCGGTATCCAATAAAAAGGATCAACTATCCGTGAGGGATTGAAACCTTCTAACGCATTTAATTGACTGCTTAAACCTGAAACCGGAGAATTGTTGAAATAACTTGATTGATTTTCAAAAACTCCACCGCATAAAGATCCATATTTTTTATCTGTTAAGTATCTACCCATATAATAAGCCCATCCTTCCCCCAAAGCGATAATATCGGAATTTGCATCAGTTTTTTTACCGTAAGGTGAATTTGCACTAGAACTTAAGAGCATAGCCTTAAGTTCAGCCTGAACAAACGGCCCGTACCAACCGTTTCCTAGTTTTTGATAATGGGCGCAATGAGATAATTCGTGGTAAACTAATTCCTTTACTCCATCTGACTTGGTTTCTTTATAGCTTATAGCTATGTCAATTTGTTTTCGTAAAACTTCCTCTAACGCGAATACTAACCCTGCAATGAGGCTTGAAGATGAGGTTAAATAAATTCTTACAAAGGTTTCCGGAAAATCACTGAGTGCTCTTTTATTCCACATCGGGCTTGCGCCCCCGCCTGAGGCTACCCAATTGGTTACGATTATCTTTATACCTGTTGAAGGTAACCCGATACCTTCGGCCGATGCAAAATCCCTGTATTCCTGTACAGCGTTATGAGCAGTGGCGGCTACCCAAAATCGGTTACCCTTAGAGCCTAATGAGGGAAATGTATTAAACGTATGTAGAATATTATTTTTATCATCGGCATATATTCCTAAAGTTTTCTTTACGGGAAAAAGGATTTGCCATAATCTTGCACCTTTCATGCCCCGAATTGCAGCATCTGAATTTTTATATTTAACATTGATGCGAACCTTATGCTTAAACCTTTTCGTAAACTGGAAATTGCCGCTATCATCAGTAAAAACACGCTCTATTTTAAACCATCTTCGTGCTACGACTCTTACTTTGCGTACCGGTACAGCCGCTGCTAACTGCGTGTCATAAACATTTATCTTACCTGAGGGTTTTGCCGCATCGGGAGCCGGGGCAGGATACCTGGGGGGAGGGGGGTTTACAGGTACACATCCTGAACCAGTCCATATATAGCCGGTTGGACACTGGTCAGGAAGACATCCGCCATCTTCCCAATGGTAACCTAAGGGACATTGTCTTACATTAGGTGTAGGAGGCAATTTGGAAACTAAGGTATTGATGTATGGATTTGCAATTCTTTCCGCTTCCGTTTCAACCGCAGTATAATTATCGTTCGGGATGTGTAATTGTGCTATTGTCTCATACTGGATACCTGCCGGAAACGTAAAAGTTGGCGGAACTACGGCATATTGCCATGTAATTTGCTCTTGGGAAATAGCGGGGTCTTGATAGTAATCTCCTTCGTATGAAACATCGTAATCAACAGGGGTATCAAACAGCTCTAAGTTTTGAGCCTCCATTGTGTTTTCTAACTGATCTAATTGATCCGCTGTAGTTGGCTTAAACCTTACATACAAGTTAGTAACATCAACGGTGACGTTTGTTATTCCAAGATTTGAATAGGCCTTACGCATGTTGGCAATTGTATAAGGATTATTAAGGCGACTGCCAAGAACTGTTCCCCGTTCTATCGAGTCATCATCATGATTTTCAAAAATGCCCGTTGACACGCTAAGTTTAGCCGAAATCTTTGGGTCGGTGGAACTGAGGCCTTTCGAATTTTTTGTGCTGATGTTTTCGTTCTTTGACAGGAATAAATAACTACTGTTAAAAAAAGAGGATAATAGGTACAATAAACTTCATTCAGAAAAGATTAAGGGTTTATAACTGATTTTATTGGTGTTTGATAGCTATTGCCATAACTCTCTAATATGGCGATGGTATGAAAGAGTTATTTGATTTTATAGTTTGGTAATTGATGTAGAAGCAAGATAAGTACTTCTCTAACAAAGGAGAAAATGTACCAAAAAATCTTCTCATATGACAAAACTCGTTTCTGCATAGCGCAACTAACGCCTTGTTTTTATTAACTCAAAAAAGGTGGAATAATTATAATACTTTACGCGTATACCCTCGTTTTCCTGTAATAATTAATATTAGTTTTACTATATTCTTTAACATCAAATTCAAGACGTTCACCTAAGCAACTTCGCTAAAATATTATCAGTTTTTGATAGTTATCAAAAAAAGATACCTATCAAATTTTGATACATTTTAAATTTTACTTATTATTGCATCGGATTAGGAATAGTCCTAATTGTAAACAATTTAATGAGATTGGGAAGTATGAATACAGAAAATTTTAAAACCTAAATTATGAAAATCAAGTTTATTGACGAGTATCTAGGTGTACTTGCAGAAAACAAAAACACTGGGAAGAAGAAATATCCTGAAGAAGTTGAATTAAGTTTCAAAAAAAGGATTGCCCAGATTAAGCAGGCAAATGCAACCCAAGATTTAAGAGCAATTAAATCCCTGCATTTTGAAAAGCTTAAAGAAAAGAGATATTTAGGCAAATACTCGATTAGAATAAATAAAGCTTTTAGGCTTATATTTATGATAACCAAAGAGGAACATCTTGAAGTAATGGAGATTGAGGAGATCAACAATCATTACGGATAATAACCAATCGCTTTTGCGATTATTGATACTAACCCGCTATGCACTGGGCATAGCGGATAAACATACTACTAGATATGAACAATCAGGTCTTTAATATTAAAGGTGCTGAAATAGAGATTCAAGCTTTCCACCCAGGGGAGTTTTTATTAGAGGAAATCGAAGAGAGGGAAATCTTAAAAAAAGAACTAGCCCAAGCTTTAGAAATCTTACCTAATAACTTAAGCCTCCTTTTTGCGGGCAAGAGAAACATTTCCGCACAACTCGCGCTAAAGATTGGTAAATTTTTGGGAACAAGCGCTGAATACTGGTACGGCATGCAAACAGCTTTTGATTTACAAAAAGCTAGATTGGAACAACAACAAAAAGAATACGCTTTGTAAAAACTCTGTTTATAGGCTTTTTAAACGTTTCTGACTATTTGCAGTAATTGGTCTGGTATGTTCAACAACGTTGAACCCCCGAAAAAGAAATAAATTTTAGGAAGTCATTTATGAAATAAAACCAAAATGTTTTCCAGCCTAATCGATTATCAAAAAGCAGCATTACAGTTGGGTAAGATTGCAGAAGTTATTATACCTAAATTATATTTTCATCTCATTTTACAAATAAATTTTTGTTAAAAAACTGAATTTTCCTAAGCGCCAAACGCTATTAACTATTCGATAGCCGAATCCTTTTTAAAACCCGCAAATTCCTAATTGACAATCACAAAAAATGATAAAAAAAAACACCCTCATTTTCCTATTAGTCATTATTTTCTCCAAAAATTTATTTTCACAGGGACAGGAAAATAAATGTGATTGTTTAAACAATTTGAATAGCCTTGTTGCAAAAACAGAAGAAAACTATGCAGGGTTTCCGGCGAAAGTAAACGATAAAACTTCTTTAAGATACAAAGCCATAATACTTGGCCTAAAAGGTAAGACATCGACGGAGAAAAACCCTAAAAACTGTTTCTATTTACTTAAGGAATATATTAGGTTTTTTAAAGACAAGCATTTTCTCCTGAGTTATAACAACGACAAAGATTACGATAATGAAAATATAAAATATTCAGAAAAGTATTTCAAAGATGCAGTTTCAAAAAATAACCTTACTAAAATTGAGGGCATTTGGATAAACGCTGATTCGTCTTTAAAATTGGCAATTCGAAAATTTCCTCAAAATATTTATAAAGGGATTGTGCTTGAATCTAAAAATGAGCAACTACCTGTTGGATTGGTGTATTTTACACTTTTACCTTCAAAAAACGGATTTATTGCCAAAGAATATAATTTATTTATTACAACAGATATACCCGCAAAGCAAACAGGAAATTTATTGAAAATTTGGAATCATAATATGTTTGGAAAAATATATCCAAATGAATTAAATAAATCTGAAAGGGAAGAATTAAACACTTGGAAAGATAATAATGCAGGTTTAGCATTTCAAAAGCTATCTGCTAAAACTACAATTTTAAAGATCCCAACTTTTTTTAACAATGACGCAAAAATTCAAGGATTAGTTAGCAAAAATGACTCGCTAATAAGAGCATGTGATAATTTGATTATTGATTTGACGGGGAATGGTGGTGGTAATACTGGCTGGATATCTTTTTTGCCATATTTTATGACAAACCCTATTATTCAATCTGATACTTATCTGCGAATAACTCCCGACAACGTAAAATCTAAATTGGCAGATTTGGAACCCTTCGCAAATAGCCCAATTCCAGAGGAGTATAAAAAATATTTTCCTGAAAAAGTAATTGCCGCATACAAAAAAGCATACCGAGAACTACCTAAAACAAATAAGACATTTTATCCAATTCCAAGTGTAACTTTTCCTTTGGATTCTGTAATTCTAAAACCAAAGAGAATTGCGCTTGTTGTAGATGATTTATGCGGTAGTTCAACTGAATATTTTTTCTCAATCTCAAAACAAAGTAAAAAAACCACAACCTACGGTGTACCTACAATTGGGATGATGGATTACGAGGGGATGTCAAACCCCACAGCCTTACCTTATAATAAGTATGTATTAACTATACCTATTTCGAAATCAAGTTGGACAGACAATCACCCTATTGATCAAAGTGGTTTTAAACCTGACAGACTTTTAAAACACATTGATCAAATAGATTGGGTAGACTATATAAGAAAAGAATTAGAAAGAAATTAACCAGTGGTAAGCATTAATTGAAATGCAAAGTTTTATAAATATTAAAACATGTTATTATCATTAAACAATGGTGTCTGTTGCAAAACTCCAACAAAAATGAGTTTTACACCAATGGCTCTAATAATAGTTTTCTGGAACAAAGAGAGCTTACTGATCGGGTACCTGTATTTGGTAAGTATAACCCTGAAATTGAAGGTTGTTTCCGACGAAACAAGCATTTACCTTTCAAAGGATTTCATACAAGTACTGTGTAACAGCCACCGTGGAATTTTAGTAAATTAAGCATGGGGTTCTAAAAAAACGAGGGATTGATAATAGCAATATGGTGACAATCAGTTATTTAATTCTGTTTTTAAGCTTTACATGTTTTCATCCGTTAGCGTGTGGGAAGCTACGGTTTTTAAGTAGTCAGCCCTAAAAAGCAATTTAATTAACTAACAATCAGATATTTAATACACATTTTACTTGTTTTTATTTAGATAATGTACCAAAAATTGCGAATATGCCGGAGTCGTCATTTAGTCGTTTTATTAAGCAACGCACTGGCTTTAGTTTTATCGATAGCCTTAATGAAATCAGGCTAGGGCATGTATCGCGAATGCTGATAGACACCACAAATTCTATTTCAGAGATTGCATTTAAATTTGGATGCAACAATATGGCTAATTTTAACAGAACATTTAAAAAAAATAAACAATGTACACCTAAAGAATTTAGGGAAACTTATATTGGTAAAAAATGTTTTTTTAAAAAGTTGGTAAAAAAGGGGCACTGTTTCTCCTACTATCTTTCTAGTTATGGTTTCTATTTTTTAAAAATCAAACCTAGTAAATGGATTAAGCCTTCTATTTCACCATATCATCATTATAGTACACTATTGTAACTACACGCATGAAATTGGTTTATAACTATGAATTATGCCAGTCAAGATATTATACAATGCAATAATGCAATTATATCAACCTTATCGTAAATGGTCTATACTCGATAGAAATAAATACAACGTAGTACTCTCAGACATTTTTTTTGAAGTCAGCATTATTTTTTGTTAAAATATCATTATAAAAGTCGGCAAGTTGATGGTATTTTTGGTTGGCGAAAGTTTATTAAACAATACTTCCTAAGATTAGATTATCATTTGGTAGTGGCCAACATTTAGAAGCACGAAATAGAGGCTACTTTGGTTGCAAAGTAGGAAAATAAAAAAAACCAGTAAAATGATGTTTTAAGTGACTAAATCCCTAATTTTTAAAATTTTAGGATAAGAGCTTAAAGAATAGGCATAAGGATTTATTGAGAATTTAAATTCAAGATAACCGTACGAAAAAAAATAAAAATCAAACCAGAGCTCAAATTTAATAATGATCAGTTAGATTCAGAGCTGGAAAAAACACCACACCTTGAGACCTATTTATGAATAAAAACTTAATTTTAACCCGTCTTTTCTTACTTTCAGCTTTGCTTTGGGCGAATGAAGCTATTGCACAAATTGGAACTTTAAATATATCATCCAATTGGCAGATGCAGGAAATCTCCAAAGTTCATCAATCTGGAGAACAGGTGTCTGAACTAAAGTACAAAGCCAATAACTGGTACAAAGCCACGGTACCCGGCACTGTATTGACAACATTGGTAAACAATCACGTTTACCCAGACCCGATGTATGGCGAAAATAATCGGCCCGATAATATTCCAGAGCGCATTAACAAAACTCAATACTGGTACCGCACCAGTTTTATGGTTCCTGCAGCATCCGCTGGTAAAATTATAAATCTTAATTTCGATGGGATTAATTACGCTGCTGAGGTGTGGGTAAATGGCAAAAAAGCAGGTAATATTAAAGGAGCATTTACACGTGGAATATTTGATATCAGTAAGTCGGTAAAGCCTGGGACGATGTCTGAGATGGCTGTTTTGATTTCACCACAACCTCACCCGGGCGCGCCCCATGAACATACCATCAAATCTGGAATGGGATTAAACGGTGGAATCACCGCTATTGACGGCCCTACTTTTTTATGTTCAATCGGCTGGGACTGGATACCTGCCATCCGGGATCGCAACTCCGGAATATGGCAAAAAGTATTTCTTTCGTATACGGGCGCTGTACAAATTAAAAACCCGCTCGTAACCAGCGATGTGGCACTTCCTAGTTTAGAAACTGCAGATATCAACGTAGAAACAACAGTAGAAAATGTAACAGATAAAGCCTGTAATGGCATTTTAAAGGGAGTTTTTGGAACAATTACTTTCCAGAAATCAATCGACATGAAGCCACACAGCATGCAATTGATAAAATTTTTACCTTCTGAGTTCAGTCAGTTGCACATCAATAAACCTAAACTATGGTGGCCAAACGGTTATGGTGCTCAGAATCTTTATAAAGTAAAGCTCAGCTTCGAAACTCATGGAAGCGTATCGGATAAAAAGGCATTTGAATTCGGAATACGGAAGATCACCTACAGTGTTGCAGACACAGACAATTTAACGCTATCAGTAAATGGTGTGCGGGTTTTCTGTAAAGGTGGCAATTGGGGAATGGACGATGCGATGAAAAGAATCCCAAGAGCGCGGTTGGAAGCCCAGATCACAATGCATAAGCAAGCTAATTACACGATGATACGCAATTGGGTTGGTCAGAGCACAAATGAAGACTTTTATGAACTTTGTGATAAATACGGGATTTTGTTATGGGATGAATTTTTTCAGCCAAATCCGAGCGATGGGCCAAACCCAACCGACCTAAATCTATATGTAGCTAACGTAAGAGAAAAAATATTGCGCTATCGAAACCATGCTGCTATCGCAGTTTGGTGTGCGCGTAATGAAGGTTATCCACCTGCCAACATAGATAGCGCATTACAAAAATTAATGACCGAGCTAGAGCCGGTCAGACTTTATCAGGCTAGCTCCACAGCTGGAAGAGGAGTAAACTCGGGCGGCCCTTATTACTGGCGAAAGCCCGCAGACTACTATACTTTTAACGAGGCCTTTAAAACGGAAATCGGGAGTGTTTCAATTCCAACGTTAGAATCTATTCATGGCATGATGCCTAAAAAAGATTGGGAACAGGTGAATGATGATTGGGCAGAACACGATTTTGCCGATGGGGCCCAACGTGGACTAGACTATCGTAAAACCATAGATTTAAGATATGGAAAAGTTGCCAACCTTGCTGATTTTGTGCGCAAGGCGCAGTTAGCCAATTATGAGGCTTATAGAGCAATGTACGAAGGAAGAAATGCCAAATTATTTAGTCCTAGTACTGGCGTTCTCACATGGATGAGTAATCCAGCCCAGCCAAGTTTCGTTTGGCAGCTTTATCATCATGATCTTGAACCAAATGCTTCCCTATTTGCAGCAAGAAAAGCCTGTGAATTTATTCATATTCAGCTAAATGAAAAAGAAGGCAACATTCAGGTAATTAACAATGGAGGTAAGGCTTTTGAGGGAAATGCAAAATTAATTGTTTACAATTTAGATGGTTCCATGGTCAAACAATCAAGTTATCGCGTTAACGCTCCAGCTAGCAAAGCTACAGACTTAGGGCAGGCCGAAAACCAAAAATCAAATAATCTGCATTTTATAAAACTAGAATTAACAGCTCAAAATGGAAAACCTATTTCGGACAATTTTTATTGGAGAGGGATGTCTCAAAACCCTGACGATTTGCAGGGTTTAAACAAAATGACAGTGGTAAAACTTGTAATCAGCGCAAAACAGGTGATAAAGGGTGATAAATATCTGCTAAACGTCACACTCCACAACCCAACAAATTATGTGGCGTTAATGACCCATTTGCAGTTAAGGAGATCCAAATCCATGGTACGGGTTTTACCGGTCTATTATTCGAATAACTATATCTCTTTGGCACCTAATGAAACTAAAGCGATAACCATAGAAGTAGCTAAGTCGGACCTTAAAAATGAATCGCCTTTACTTTTGGTGGATGGTTGGAACATTGATGTATTGCCAGAAGACAGCGGAAATGTTAGAATAGCTTTGAACAAAGAAGCACAGGTTAATTACTGGCCGGTTACCGGTTTACCCGTAGTATATGGAGCGAAATAAAACAAAAATCACTATTTTATAATCCTAGCAAGATAATTGTCCAACTATAAGTTATTTAAAATTAATGTTTTCTCGCAGAAGTCCATTTCAAAATATAGTTTATGTGAAAAAAAATTTGTTGCCAGATTCTTGAGCATTATGAATAGGTGAAATATTAAACAATTGATAACTTGTCAAAAACCAAAAAGTCTGCAAAGTCAATTTTTTGTAGGCTTTATCCACGGTTTGATCCTAGAAAAAGACGCTGAGGGCAAATTTCAGAATCATTCACCCTATTTAAAGAACAGTTGAATCGACACGATTATTCCAAACATTTGTCTTTCCGTTATATAAAAAACAAATTATCTCCCTTAGATAGATAAAAATGAATTCCACCAACAAAAAAGCTGATTTGTAGCTATTGCCTTGCAAGAATTTCTCAGGCTTTTGAGTTTGGTTTATTTTTCAGCCTTTGTTAATAGGCAGCTATACGCAAACAATAGACCCTCAGATGCAGTACGCAATCCTTGATAATTTTCTTTCGCTAGAAAAAAATGTTTAAATATATTTACTCAAAATATTAGTCTTTTTAAACTATCTGAAGTGGCTAGCGAACTTGCACAAGAAATGGAAATTACGCTTGATAATGATTCTTTTGATGCGTTGGAGACTCATTTGTCTCGAAAAACAGTGGAATTTTAACAATTTAAGCATCGGGTTCTAAAAAAACCAGGGATTGATAATGACAATCAGTTATTTAATTTTGTTTTTAAGCATTGCATGTTTTCATCCGTTAGCGTGTCGGGAGCTACGGTTTTTAAGTGGTCAGTGGGTTACATCGTTTTTAATCTTTCTTCAAGAGTGCGAATGTTTATACATACTCGTACAAAAAAATGATAGCCATCAATCGCTCCATAATCCATACTAAAGCTATCCAGATAATTCAGACCAAGCCTAGTTTGAATATTTTCGATGCCCTTAAGAAGACCTTTCTGTGACTTGCTTTCCTTTTTTAAGTTATAAGTAGAAATGGTTAACATTTTTCCGTCTGCGGTTATATCTATTTTAGCGGGATCGTCCCTTTTATGGATATCACCATGCTTGAACAGATTCTCTACTAACGTGAGTAGCACCAATGGAATTAGCCTGAACTCTCCGGCACCATTAGAGTGCGTGAACTCTACAAATACCCTTTGTCTAAATCTTAACCGATAAAGCCTGATCAGAGATTCTACTTGTAGTATTTCCTCCATCAAAGATGGCTCGGATTCTTTTTGACCCGAATTAACAGCGAACCTCATCAGTTCCGATAAATCAATTACGGCCTGTGCCGCATTTGCATCTGTTCGTAGCACGCTATCATGGATAAATCCGAGGATATTGAACATAAAGTGAGGATTGATTTGAGCTTTAAGGTAGGAGTTGGTGGCCTCATGAAGGGCGATCTCCAGTTCTTTATTACGTAAATATCCCTCAAGTTCCTGCTTTTGTGACCGTTCCTTCTCCAATCGCTCTTCTTTATATCGCAAAAACATGAAGTAAAAGCAGGAAAGTTCAATAAACAAAAGGCCTCGCCACAGGGTCTCCAGTAGATAAGGAACGTCGACGAAATTGAAAAGCCTGCCTGCTTGATGCCCAATAAGGGCAGCATCACTGAAGACTTTCAAAATGATGAACATGCTAATCTCGCCAATAACGTAAACAGAAACTATGGCAGCACGATTTCTCCCTCTGTGAAAATTCCTTAGCAACAGCAAAGTGTTGGCATAAAATAAAATAATATTTAAGGAATAATGCAGCACATAGGCAAAGGGGCTACCGAATCTACCCGTTGCAAATCCGATCAATAGCACTTCACAAAAGATGTAAAGCGACCATCCGATAAAATGAATCTTATTCTTAATCACCCATTTTTGAATTTCTTTGGTCATCTCAGAATATGGATTGGTGTACGCACAGGTCATTCTGGTATACTATTTTTTACTAGGCAAAACAATGGTGATAGTTTCATAAAAAAAACAAGTATTATGAAACAAAAACAATCAAAACTGACCAAGAAAACGTTATTCGTTTTCAAAAGAGCTATGGGCTCCGATCGGAATACGACCGATCCGACTACGACCAGCGTGATCATTATTGCTACCGAAACGCTCCGGACGACACCTTAACGTTCACAACTGATTAAGAATACCGGCCGGATCTTATCAAATTTGTTTCAACATATCTTATTAAAGCCTCCTTGTAATCTTTACCGATTGGGATAATATTATTATCTGAAATCTTTATGCTATTGCCCAGTAAATGTTGGATCTTGTCCAGATTGACGATATAGCTTCTATGGACTCTCATTAGTTTTGTATTCGCCAGTTCCCGCTCTACACTCCCCATTGTGTTTTTTATATCGTGTGAAATACCGTCAACGATGTTCAGGCGGACATAGTTTTTTAACGCCTGGATAAAGAGAAGGTCTTGGACATACAATTTAAGAATTCTATTTTTTTCCGCCGACCTGATAAACACTACATCTTTTTCGTGATATAATGATTTTGATAGCCTCTTATCGATCAAGTGGCGGATGGAATTCATGAATTTTATGCTCCCGATGGGTTTGACAAGATAATCATCTGCATGGATTCCAAACGCATCGACTGCATACTGTGAATAGGCGGTGGTAAATACCACAAGGTTAGTGCAGCCCCTTAGCATAGTTGCAAGTTCTAGGCCTGAAAGGCCTGGCATATCCACATCGATAAAAAGAATATCAATCTTATGGCTAGGCTTTATTTCAGCTAGTGCTTGGATAGGATCGGTAAAATTAGCTATAAGTTTTAGGGATGGAATTTGTTTGATATGCTCCGTCAGTGTTGCAATAGCATAATCTTCATCATCAATAATCGCACATCTGTAGATTTCCATAACAATAAATTTTTGTTACCCTTTATTATATTACGGAATACCAAGAAAACACATTATCTGAAGAGACTATCTGATCATCTGATTTTTTTCACCAATAGTTCTAAGTGCTTAATGTTTTCACGTTGATTCGCAATAAGTTCCTCTTGCACCATATTAAGTTTAACTTCCTTTTGTAATTGATTATTAAGATTTTCAATACGCTCGTTCCAACGATTATTTTCATTTTCCTTAAATGAAAGCAGTGGTTCTTGGCAGTAGTAGTAGTCAAAGAAATCGTGGTTTAGAACTTTACAGCAAGCCAATAACAGTTCAGTATCCACAGATTCCCTTTGGAAGATATCATAAATCGTTTCGCGTGACTTGTTTAGTAATTTACCCAATTTTGTGGCGCCAATTTTCCTCAAATCTGCCTGAACCCTAATCTGTTTACCTATATGGATTGCCATTTACAAAATTTTCCATAAACTGTGAAGTTAGGAGACTTAAATAGTGTGATTTAATAACACAACTCGTATGATTTAATACAACAATCAAAATAACTGCTCTATGTTCAATAGTATTATTAATTACAACCTTTGAATTATATTAGTATTACGCAGAGAAAGTATATATGTTAAATCAAGCGCAAATTCCCAAAGTGATAGGAGAAGATCTGATCAAGTGTCTGGTTTCTTGACATTGGATAGCCGCCAAGCTTTGACATAAAGCTATATTAAAAAGGACTATTATCAATCCTGCCCCAGGTGCTAAAACCTGATGCAACGATAGCAATCTCTTTTTGATTATATCATGGAGTTTCATTGCTATGCTAGATAATTCTACAAACAAATATCACTTTATTGGCACACTTGCATTCTATTTGACGGACATCCTTACTGTTGAGGTCATTTTTGTCCCCTAAGCCTGCTCAATGTTCGTCCATCTATTCCTAGGTAGGAAGCAATGTCCTTAATGGCGGCTTTTTTCGCAATTTCAGGCTGAATGGCTAGGATTGCCTGCAATCGGCCAGATGCATTTAGCGTATTGCGGATAAGCAATTGGTCAATGAATTTGGCCAATTGTTCCCACTGATATGCTTCGGTAATTTCTGCGGCCTCGCGAAAGTGATGGAGTATGCTTAAGAAATGATTTTCTGGAATGGCAATGATGATACTATCCTCCAAAAATTCAAAAGAAAGAAGCCCTGTACCGATTTTTGGGTGACCTGCAAAACCTGGTAGGAATTCCCCAACGAACCAAAAGCCTAAGGTATGCTCTTTTGAATTTTCAAAATCATAAGTGTAAAGTCTTATGCACCCCTGCGCTACAAAAGGGAAAGCTCCAGTGGTGACCTGATCAATCCCGACCCGTTGATGTTTTTGATATTTTGCGGCCCTACTTATGATTCGCAGATATGACTTCATCCCATGAGAACATTTACCATAACGCCCAAGCTGCTCAATGTAGTTTTCATTTTCCATAACTTTTTTTGAGTACAAATAAAATGGAATACTGAAAACTGTCAAGTTGCAGAAATAGTAATACGGAGCAACCCCGGTTTTTAGGTGATGGCTAATATATTTCTTCTGCAATGACCAACATCTGCGATAGCTTCTCGATTACTTTTTTAATGTCTTCGGAAGCATGGGAATAATAGGCATTTTTGAAACTTTTTTCGGATATACCGCCTCCTTGAAGCGTACTGAAGCGCGAAGCAAAATATTGGTGTACTTTCTTTGCGGTGCTAGTGAGGAGTATGCCTGTCTCCACTTGAAGGAACACAAAAAAAGCAAACTGTTTGACAGAGAGGGAGACGGTAAAACTGTTTAGAAAAGGGTCATTATCAGGATATCCATATCCTGCATCCATTAAATGGTCAATCAACATGAGTTCCATCCTGATATATTTTGTCAATGCGATTCCTAGCTTTGGCCGGTCTTTAAAAAAGCTCTTAGGGGAGAAGATCGACGCCTGGTTAAAGGTCTTTTTTAGGTTGAATAGATAACTTCGTTGCTCAAACGGATCATTAATCATTTTCAACTGGGAGTCAATGTAATCACAAACTTGATGATAGATTTTTAAGGAATTGAACCCATGACGAATAAATAGACTGACAGTACTTTCGAAAGATTTGCCGGAAATATCATTATTGTATTCTAGACAATCGACTAAGCTTTCCCATTGGTCTATCCTCGCAATTGACCAGGAATATTCTTTGAGCGCTAACGTATCTGCACAGCTCTTGTGAAACTCTATCATAAGTCCGCTTGATCTCGATTTGTCTATTTTATTCAGTCTTTCTAACAGTAAGGCTTTCTGTACAATGCTGATCTGTTGGGGTAACACACAGCTTTTATTTAGATAAAAGAAAAAGCTATGGGTCATAAAGTCCATCAATTCCAAACAATGGTTATTTACGTTTTCCGATATAGTCTTTTTTGCTGTCGATGGTTGCTTGAAATCTTTTCCATCATCAACTTTCATAGAAAATGATTCGATGATTTGCATGAGGGCAATCTGGTGCATACTGAAATATTGCTTGAGCGTATCCTTGCTATGACCGCTGCAGGCAGTTGAAATAAGTCTGGCCTTCACTTCGAATGCCCTGGTATCCAGCTCTTCCTTTATCATCTCAATATAACTTTCTGCAATGGTCTCTCTAGATTTCAGCTCTTTAAAGATTGCATCTATATAGTAGAATTCATATTGCATGACCGCTTTTTGATACAATTTACCATTGTATTTAGCAGAAGGTAATTATTGTACACCAAAATGATTGAAGAGAGGACAAAGATGTGTCCTTAGATGACGAGGCCAAACTATATTACCAAAAACGGAGGACTTGGTTTCATAAATATCGTGGACGGTCTTCTGTATCCGGGGTTGCAGTAATCGGCAACCTTTCAGCAACTTGTAAACCATATTCTGGCTCTCTAAATTTGAGTTAAATAGCTATTCAGGTCATCTGGGTTTTGAAGTGATAGGAAAATAGCTGGATCGAAAAGCATGATTGAATTGAGAAGCAAGCGCATGACTGCAAAATTAAGTGAGGAGCTCTCATGCTCAGCTTACCATTCTTAAAAAAATGATATGGACAGCTTTGCTGGAAAAAGACATTTGAAAAACCGAGGAATTGGTATTGGCTTATTACCTCGTCGAAGTAGCCATTGAGGTTCAGTTCATTATGGAAATATAGCAATTAAGATATTTTTCCAATAGTTAGACGTTCTTTAACTCACTCATGACTACTGGTGGCGGAACTTTACAGGCTTACGTTAAAAATATAAAATAGGAATTTAATGCTCTTCCGGTTAACCATTATATGATAGAATATGCGATTGTTGAATAACGACCAACTATTTCTTAGGATTATAAGAAGATTTTTTGCGAAAATTATTTAAAGATTCCAACTATGAAACAATTTGACCTCGAATCTATGTATCAGAAGATGGTGCAAGATTTAACTGAATTCGATCGGGAGGAAATAAGCCCTATTAAAAAGCTTTCCGCGTCTCTGATACGAGTTAAAACAGATTTACTTCAATTGAGGAAATTTTTACTTGAAAATTCCAATTTAACGAGAGAAGAAGAAATCAGGTTTTTTAAAGACACTAAACCTAGGTTTTGCCAATGGCAGATCTATTGTCTAGAACTGTACAATATTGAAAATGCCAAACCTGTTAGTGGTAGCAGGGAGATTAAAAACTGCTATGAAAGGCAGCTTAAATTCTACACCATGTTTCTGCACCAAAACGAGTTCAACTATCAATACTATAAATTAAAGGCCACAGAATTGGATAGCCAATATTTCATCAGGGGATCAATTGTAACCGATGTGCTCACTCCGGAAATCCCAGAGGTAGACCCTTCTTTTAGTACAGGCATAAGCTATCTGTTCTCAAAATTTATGGCCTACGAAAAACTACAGAAATATATTCTTGATCAGCTTTCTTTAATGTCAGACGCTTCTTCAAAACAGCCTTTGCAGAAACAGCCCTTTCATCCCCTCACCTGGACCGGTGATAAAACCAATTTGGTAGAGGTAATTTACGGCCTGTTTTATACAGGACAGCTAAATCACGGTAATGCCACTGTTGCAGACATTATCAAATGGATGGAGGATCAGTTGGGTGTAGATCTAAAAAGGGCCTACAGGAACTTTTTAGATATTAGAAATAGAAAAAGAGATAGCCACACGCGCTACCTTGATAAGATGAGGGCATCTATTGAACAACGTGTGGATGAAGATAATAGATATCAGCCCAATCGTGGGGTAAAGCTTCGGGAAAACCTGGAAAAATAAGAACAGACTTTTAATCTATTTTGTGAAATTTAAAATCTATAGATCCACAGTGTTTATTTCTACAATTATTGTGTCTCAACGCGAGTAATCACAAGATACGCATACGATTTTCACACAACAATTAAAATCGATATGACTACTATTTGCCTTTTGGAGGAAATAAAACTAACGAAAATTGAAAGTGGGGCGCTACATGAGGCCCTACCCTAGAATAAATATCGATTTACATATTCATGAGGGGAATGTTATTAAATAGTTCCTCTAAATGCAAATCAGCTTCATAACTCCTTTATAACCGGGAAACAGCTTGGATGGATATTCACCTAATTGACATCCCAAAAGTAAGAAATATCCTAGACATTTATCCATTCATTTTCAGGCATAAGTCTATTCATTATCAGACATTTGCATAGTTAAACGACCAAGAAGTAACATAAATTTGGTTACGATAATGAACGGAAAATAACACCCCCAACGGTCATGAAAAAGGAAACTATGTTACACCTGATTAGCGGACTTATTGCGTCCCTCTTCTTCTATGCTTCTTTTAGTAAGTTGCTAGATTACGACAAATCACAATGGGAAATGAGAAATCAGATTTTTCCTCCTGCTATGGCATGGGTGTTGACATGGGCTATCCCCCTCACCGAAATTGTATTAATGGTCACATTATTATTTCCGAAAACCAGAAGAAAAGCATTGTGGGGCTCACTCGTCCTGCTTACCATCTTTACTCTATATATAGCCATTGTAATGACTGGTGTGTTTGGCCGGATACCATGTAGTTGTGGTGGCATTCTAAAAAATATGAGCTATGGTACGCACTTAATTTTTAACCTGTTCTTTATTGCTATTTCCCTAATTGGCCTAGCAATAGAATATAAATGGCAGATAACTAAAAATTGGTTTTTCATTAAAGAAAGGAGCTTGCCGGACAATTGAATAAAGAGATTGAGCAGGACGAGGGCTTAACCTGTGCAAAAATTAAATAATCAACCCTAAGACCCGAGCCCTAGCGGTCTAAAAGGTAAAACCTGTTGAACCTTATTAAAAAGGCGCAACTTCAAAAATTACAATTATGGAAACATTTAAAAATGCGCTAAAAAGCGTGAACAAATTAGGATTAGTAGCAATTATGCTAGTTGCGTTGGCAACAATGGCGTTTGCACCATCGAAAAAGAACACAGTTGGTAAACTTTATGGTTATGATCAAACCATCCCTATTAACCAGAACAGATGGCTACTGATTGAAGGTAAAACAATGGATAATTCTGGTTCTCCGGCACCAGGTACATACCGATGTGATGCTAGTGTTGAAACATGTAGTGCTCGTTTCACAACTCCTCCAACTAGTAGTTCGGCTATACCTGATAGCGGAACTAAAGTACCAGGAGATTTTTCTCTTAATTAACTAATAAAAATGGGTGTCAATTTCGGACACCCATTTTTTAAATTATCTAGGATTTTGCTCCACCTCTTCTCCCAATTCTGTATTTGGTAAGGGGAAAGTATATTTTACCGCATTTGGCGCAAGCACAATTTCTACGCCATCTCTATTCCTAGTTAAAACAACTGAAGTATTTGGCTCCTGATTTAGACGTCTAAGATCAGTCCATCGTAGTCCTCTGGCTAAAAGTTCCTTTCTTCGTTCCAATAGTATTTTCTTCAATAACTCTGTCTGGCTCAGTCCATTTATGGGCATAAAAGATCCATTTTTATATCTTCTTAATAGAAGAAAATTAAGGTCTTTCTCTGCCACCTTCAGTTTTCCAAGCCTACAGGCACTCTCGGCATGAATGAGAAAAACTTCATCGTTCGCTATTCCTACATACCCTCTAAAACGTCCATTTGAGGGCACAAAGAACAATTTTTTTCTTAGGTCTCCTTGTTCGTATGCACCCTTCAAATCATCACTGATCTTTACGACAGAAGAACGAACAAAAGCGTAAGATACGTTCTCGCTATGATAGGATACTTCCGGATTTCCATTTGGCAGAACTGCTGGAAAGGGATTGGATGCGGCCGTATCTAAGTTATTGTAGTCGATCAGGATATTGTTAACTGATAGGCTGGTTTCTGCATACTCAAAAGCGCTCCCGTAATCCTGAGCGGTTAAATAAATCCTCGCTAGAAGTGAAAGACAAGCCCATTTACTTGGTCTAGTCTTAAATGGGACGCTTTGGGGCAAAAGATCGCCTGCCATTTTTAGATCGCCTATTAATTGCATATAAAATTGTTTTAATGTCCCTCGCCCCGATCTTAAATTTACATCCGATGATAAAGGCATGGGAAGGCCGGGAATTGTGGAAGCCGTGGCTGGATTATATGGTTGCGCAAAAAGTTGCGCAAGATTATAGAATGCGAATGATCTTGCAAACAGTGCACTTCCTTTTATGTTATCGTATTGTATTGGATCAGTATTTCTATCCAGTTTTTTTAAGCCATCCAATACAATATTGGCATAAAAAATCTGTCTATATGGTGTGTCCCAATCTGTAATGACGGGAGTTGCCTCATAAATATCTGCCCAGTAATAAGCGTTGCGCTGCAGGGCATTTAGCCCAGTTCCATTATTGGTTACTGTATATTCGTCTCCAGCTATGATGTTGAGTGCTGGACTAACATTAAAAACAATACTATTGTCAAGCAAGGCTTGAAAATCAATTAATGTTGTTGGGACCAACAGTGCCTTATTGGGCTTTTTATCGAGGAAATCCTTTTCGCATCCTGCGAATAATAATATTAGGGAAGCTCCAATGGTTATGAGTGTTTTTTTCATTTTTTCAATGTTTTATTAAAAATCAATTTTCATACCCAAAGAAAGTGTACGCGGAAGCAGAGCGGATTGATAATCTGGATCGGCAGTGCCTTTGGTTGCTTTCCATAAGATACCAAGATTATTCGCGTACAAATAGAACTGCAAGTTTCTAACTGGTAGTTTAGGTATTTCAGAATTTGAAAGGTTGTAGCTTAGGTTGATGTCCTGTAGCCGGATATGATCTCCTTTTTCAACCAGAACCTCAGATCTTTGGTAAAAGCTATCTCTGTTTGAGTTTGCTGTTTCCGGTATAGACGGTATTTGTGTCTTTTGTTCGTCCCCGGGATTTTGCCATCTTAAGTAATAATCACCGTGACCACCCAGGCCGTAATTGTCATTATACTGCACCGAATACCTTCTGAAATAATACCCTAGACGGTAACTGATGTTAACAGAAATAGCAAAGTTTTGCCAAGAAACATTATTTCTAACTGCTCCAAAAACTAACGGTCTAGCTCTTCCGTTATATATCAAATTCGATGGAGTGGCCTGAGCGATGATTTTTTCATAGTCTGAGCTTACAGTGCCATCAGACAAATATCCTTGTGGGTTTCCCTTTGCGGGATCTAGGCCGGCCCATCTATAGCTATAAATCGCATAAAGTGGCCTACCGACTTGAGGAGTATTTAGAAAAGTAAGAAAACTGCTTACTATTCCATCAACCTTATAATTAGTTACCTTATCAGAAGCGTAAGTAAAAAGGTAATCTGTAGACCATTTTAATGCTCCGTTCAGATTTTTGGTGTAGAGATTTGCTTCGACACCATTGCCCTTAATATCAGCATTGTTTCCTTTAAAAGAGCTTATTCCCGTATAGTGGGGGAAAGCAGTCTCTCCAATAAGATCGGTGCCTTTCTTCGCATAGTATTCTACGCTTCCACCAACAAAACCATTAAACAATTTGAAATCAACACCAAAGTTTGAAGTTGAAATTTTCTCCCACCGTAACTCCGGATTTGGTGGGTTGATGATGTTGGCATAGGGCTGTCTTGTTACAATATTGCTGCCGTTATAGTAGATGGCTGTGGTATAAGCAGATAGAGATTTTTCAATGTTTCCACTATAACCATAGGTAGCTCTAAGGCGAAGATATGGAACCCAAGAAATGTTATAAAATTTCTCTCTCGACATTTCCCAACTAGATCCTAGGGACCAAAGAGGTACGCCCTTTTGATTGGAACTTACCCCAAACAGGTTTGACTTATCGATCCTTCCACTTCCAGATGTAAGCTCCCCCGAAAAGAGTACATTTTAAAAGTAGACAAAATGTTTAACTTTAAAATGAATCAATATGAGAAAGAGCACTTTTAGTCCCGATCAGATTTCGAAGATCCTCAAAGAGTTCGAAATGGGCAAATCTGTCGAAGAGATCAGTAGATCGCATGGCGTCAGCCGGCCGACTTTTTACAAATGGCGCCAACGTTACGGCGGTCTGGAATCCAGCGAGCTTAAAAAGCTGAAGAGCCTGGAGGATGAAAATGCAAGGCTCAAGAAGATGTATGCAAACCTTGCCCTAGACCTGGAGGCTGCAAAGTACATCATCGAAAAAAAGCTCTGACACCCTGCCAGAAACGGACGATGGTATCCGAGATAGTGCTTTTGAAGCTCTTCTGCATCAGTAGGGTATGCAGGGTAATCAACATGAGCCGAAGCAGCTACCGTTATAGATCTATACAGGATGACACCTCTGTTTGCCTTATGCTGGAGGATCTGGCGCAGAGCCATCCCCGCGAGGGCTTCTGGAAGGCATATGGCCGTATCCGTAACCGGGGGACTGTTGTAAACCATAAAAAGCTCCATAGAATTTATAAGAATATGGGGCTGGCACTTCGCAGGAAGATAAAAAAACGCCTGCCGGCAAGGAAAAAAGAGACCCTGGCACAGCCAAATACGATGAACGATACCTGGAGCATAGATTTTGTTACCGATGCGCTATCGAACGGGCGCAAGTTCAGATCATTCAACGTGATCGATGACTGCAACAGAGAGATACTGTTCATAGAAACCGACTATTCCCTCAAAAGTAGCCGCGTGATGTGGGTGTTGGGCCATCTGGTACAGCGCCTGGGCAGACCGAGAAGGATACGGATGGATAATGGCCCAGAGTTCATAGCAGGTATCGCAAAGAAATGGAGCGAGATGCATGCCATAGAATTTAAGTACATACAGCCGGGCAAGCCCACCCAGAATGCATATGTGGAAAGGTTCAACAGAACCTACCGGGAAGGTGTGCTGGACAGCTATCTGTTCGACAGCCTGGAAGAGGTGAGAACGATAAATACCGAATGGATGGAGGACTACAACCGGTTCAGGCCACACGATGCGTTGGGCGGGCTATCGCCCATGATGTGGAAATGTGGACAGCAGGCAGCCGCACCAGCCAGCCCTGATCCTGACCACATTCCAACATCTAATTCCAACAACAACAACAAAATTGAAAAATCAATAGAAAAATCTACTTTTGAACTGTACTAAAAATGGGGAGCTTATACAGAGACTATAATCCTGTCGTCAAAAGTATATGCAATATTAGAATAATAAGAAAGATAACGATCTGAAAGTTCTTGTCTGCTATCGAGATTTGGTATAAGATTGTTATTGGATTGAGGATCAACAAAATTACTATAGGTATTTACATAGTCAACTGCCTTACTTGTTGCATGCTCACTGTCATAACCATAAAAACGGTAGGAATTTCCAATAATATTCAAATCCCTAATTTCGGCCCCGGCTATGGCATTGAGTCTATGTTTCTCACCAAACCCTTTATCAAATGTTAACTGTGTGCGAAGATTGTTCCTAACCGAAGATTGATTGGAATTGTCCAAGATACCACCTAATGGAACAGGTCTTTCAGTCGGCATGCCGGCATTAATGATGGTAAATTCATTGATAAGATTCCTTACATAATAACTATCTGCATTGTTCAGATTTTCCGTTTTTGAAACCGTTTTTCCATATTGATACTGTACGGATGCATCAAGTTCTTTAAATATGCTATACTTGGCTTCAGTATTTATAAGATAATCAAATGAATTTGCGAAATTATTTGAAAGCCTCAGTTCCTGCAACGGGATATAATTCCAGTCCAAAACTCCTATGGCATCATTGGCAAGTTCGTTGATGTAACTCGTTCGGTAATTTCTTGCAACTGGAAGTGGGTTGCCACGCTCACCAGCCAATTGTGCATAAGGGTATAAATTTCTACCTTGTAAACCAAGGTTCGAAATACCTGGGCTATTCTGATTTGAACTACTATTGGTATACAATATATTCGTAACTAATTCAAGCTTGTTTTTTAAAAGACTGAATGAATTACCTATGTTAAGTGTCATACGATTAAAATCATTACCCCTAAGATTTGAAAGGTTTTTATCGTAGCCTGATGATACAAAGTACCTATGATACTGGCCACCACCTTTTAAATTGATGCTGTATTGTTGATTTACACTTTGCCTTTGCAGATAGGTATTGTAATCATTATTTACATCGAGGCTCTTAAGCTGTTCAATCTTCCTGTCAGCATCCGCTGCGCTGATTTTTCCTTCCCGTTTTGCAATCAATAGCTCAACTACGGGCGAAAGGGGTTGTTTGGATATAGATGTTTCTATCGTACTGTAATAATCTTGTGCAAACAATTTCTTTTCTGTCTCAATATAGTCTGCCGATGCCATTACTGGTATATAATATAGATCTGGTTTAGCCCCAACGGTCAGGTTTGAATTAATGGAAATTTGCAAAGGTTGATTTAACAATCCTTTCTTTGTGGTTATCACAATTACCCCATTTCCGGCTCTCGCTCCCCAAATAGACGCAGCAGCGGCATCCTTAAGAATGGTAACGCTTTCTACATCATTAGGGTTAATATTGCTTATGTCGCCATCGTATGGAAAATTGTTTAATACGATTAAAGGCTGATCGTTAGCATTAATAGTATTCTGACCTCTTATACTGATACTGTTTGCACTAGCACCACTTTCATGGTTAAAAATTAAGCCTGGTACTGCATCAACTAAGCGTGAAAGTATATCGGTACTGACTCGTCTGTTCAGCAATTTATTGTCTATCTGTGCGAACGATCCTGTAGCCCTTTCTTTTGGCACCTTTTGATATCCAGTGGAAATAACAGTCACTTCTTTTAACTGTTCGATGTATGGCCTCAGTCTGATAAGGAGTGATAGGCTGGTATTTTCCGGCTTCAAGTCAATTGTGTAATCAATGTAGCCTATATGTCTGGCTGTTAAGCTAGTACTATTTGCTATGCTAATTGTAAATTTCCCTTCATTGTCAGTCAATACTACTTGACTGCCTTCTTTTGTTGAAATAGATACCTTTTCAATTGGCTGATTTGAAACCTCAGAAACCACCCTGCCTGTTATCGTGTATTGAGCGAATACAGCAGACCCAGTACTGAAAAAAATCAGTTGTAATAATATGTTATTTAAGTATTTTTTCATTTTTTTGTTTCCTTTGCTTTTAAAACCGGGATATCTTTGATTATTAGCATTTCGATAGGTTCTGTTGATTTTTCAAAAGCAAGACCATATTTTCGAAGTGCGCTATTCAGCGAGCTCATGTCACTAAGGTTTGCATCAAGATCGATGTCAACCTTTTCCGTGTACCCCGTTCGGTCTATAATAGGGTAGGGGCTTCTTTGTTGGTATACCATATTTAGCTGGTTTATTAATTGGATTAAGTAGGTATTGACCATCTTACATCCAGTGGCGTTGAAGATGGCAGAATATGCCTCGCCCTTGGTGCGCATTTTTTCGCTTTGCGAAGTTCTTTTTAGCACATAAGCCTCTTCAGCGCGAGTTTCTATAACTGCCTCATATTTCGGAAATAGCTTGCGCAGATCATCGCGCATGAGCTCATAAATATTCTTTGCAAGTGTTGGTTCGACCTTCAATTCGTAACAAAATCCGTTACCTCTTTCCAACCATTTTAGGTATTCAGCACCCTTTAATCTACTCGTTATCGAATTGCTATCGATGGTCTCAATTATTACGCTATTTTTAGACATTATAAACTTGTCTCTTAATGCAGTATCATAAAGCAACAATAAAGGGCAATTAAGTACGGTTATTTTCTTACTGCCAAAATTATCAATCGATACATCCATAATTGGAGTAAGACCATTAATATAGTGAGTTAGCGTTGATGTAAATGCTAATTTAGGGTCGAAATTATTAAGATTTTCTCGCAACGATTTTTTAAGGTCGTAGGATATATATTGGTCTTTTTTCTGCTTAATTGATTTTCCATTAAACAGAAATGAACTGATCGAACGCTCATTAACTTCTGTCTGCCCGGTAATTGCAACTACCTTACTATCGCCATCAATCCATACGTAATGGGGCAGGTACACATGGGGAAATAACTGATGTAGTTCTTTTTCACTTGTTACCACAGGCAGATCATAATGTTTGCCATGCTGTTTCTCAAACTTTTCCAGAAATGGCAAAACCTCCTTTTCTGTTTGGTATGTTACCGAAAGGAATTGTAGTTTATCGCCAAAAGCTTTTTGCAGGCCATCCATTTTTGGGATCATGGCTACACAGGGCGAGCACCAGGTAGCCCAGAAATCCAATATTAAAAGTCTGCCCTTAAAATCTGAAAGGTTAGCTGTAGTTGCAGGCTTGCCATTTTTGTCTTTATAGTGGTGCAAGTTTGTAAGCGTAACATCTGGCACCTTCTGGCCTATCTGTATGCCTTTCAAGGTTACATCTACCGCTTTATTCTCTTGCGCTTTTGCCGTAATATTTAGGCATAGCAAAGCCATTACGCCCATAAGCGTTATTTTTTTAATCATTGTTATTGGTTGGTTAAGTTGAAACTGAATTAGTTTGATAAAGGAAAAACCTGCCGCCTAATTGATCAAGCTCTTAATTTTTATAAAAAAGCTAGCGACAGGTTTATACTTTTTAAACTAAACCGGGTTTTTGGGTTTTAAGGCAAAAAGCCGATTGAAAGGGTAAGAAAAGGTTTGGTTGTGTGTATGGAAAAAAGAACCAGCCGCAGCTGCGTGACCGCTTGTACCAAGTGGTTTTTTTGAGAACGAATTTATCTTTTTTTCCATACCCATATTGATGATATGAGTCTTGATGGGCTGGTAGTTAATACATGTGGGACTACCAACCATAACACCATTAAAGTTTCTGACGCCTTACGTTGAAATGGATTTACAGCAGCCCCACATCTATTTCAATGTACAAATATATACATCGACTTCTAGACATGGGTATTAATCTGCTGTCTTGCATCAACGGCGTCAGATTCTGGTGTAGCAAGACTCTTATTAATACCTAATTATAATATCAAATATAGTAAAAGTATTTAATAATTCGAAATTATTCTTTAATAAATCGAATGAAAATTTCAATTATTATTGGGTGTAATTTTGAGTGACTAAGTTTAGTAAAAAGAATAGGGTGAGAAAGAAGTCAGAACTAACAGAACTCGGTAAATATTTGATGTTAAAGTCAGTAAACAAAGCTGAAATATATAGAAAGACAAATATCAAAGAATCTCGTCTAAGTCTTCTTAGCAACGATCCTTCTACAAAACTTCTAGCAGAAGAATTATATTTAATAGCATTAGCGTTGGATGTCGAACCCGGTAATATAGCAAAGGCTGTCTACACGGATTTAAAGCTAAATACTGTAGAAGAACAAGAGTTATTGGCTTTTAAAAACCGGAAAAACAAATAGGATGCACCGCATTAATCTTTTATTTATATAAATCACCCACTAGTAAGTTGCATTATATAGATTAAGAAAAAAAGCAGCAAAAAGTAAGAGGAAAAAGACTGCTTTTTTTGATTTCAGGATTTTGCGGAAATCACCGTTTATTTAATTATTGGAGGGGCGAAGTTCAGACAAATAATTTACATAAAAGAATCGTAACAAATACAGAAAGGGGCTAGATTTTGACATTTCAAATATACTATGTGAATTGCCTTGATAATTTAGATACAAAGATTTTGTCTCTCTGGGGATAGTCAAGCTAAAAGACTTAGAATCTATTACTGCCAAAATTTCCATTTATTAAGAGCTAAGAGAATCCTCTAATCTCCAAAATCAAATGCTATTTATAATTTCCAAGACCTTTTTAGGGTCGCTTTCTACCACACATCCAAAAAGCCTGTCCAACTTTAATTGCACAATCCATGATTTTAACTCCTTTTCGGTAAAAAAATAATGACAGTTAGGGAGCGCATTGACAGCGTGTAAAACATCTGTTGTATCGTTACCGTCTTTGTAGACCCTGTATTTGTTCCAACGCATCATGGCAAAAAGGGACGGGAAAATTTTCAAAAGTGGTAGTTCGTCTCTTAGCTTGTCCTCTTTAAATAATTGAATAATTAATTTGCAATAATCGTCCGGATTAATATCGGCCATTGCCTGAGTAGTAGGCTGCCTGTTCATTTTCTTGACGAACAACGCCACCAATTCATCATGGATAGGCTTTTTTAGCTCTTGTATAAAACCTTTTAATTCGGAAATAAACATTTCCTTGAATGTTTTATTCTGATCTCTATATTTTTCTTTTTCTTCATTAAGTCCTTTCACATCATCTTTTCCGCTAAAGGGTGTGAATGGTGTGGTAATGGGCTTATGGGTTGCAGACAACGTAATTTTGCTGGCAAAGTCAAAAAAGGACTTTTGCAGGTCGTCGCTTAAATTTTCGGCTTGTTTGGCAAAGCCAGGGAAGCCTATCACTAAATTTATCGCTGACCATCCACTTTCTTGGGGAGAGGGCAAATTATTAATTTTTAGGTGTTTTCTGATCCAATAGCCAAAGGCAATCTGGAATTGATGCACCGCCGTAACCATTGCCAAACCTTCCGAATATTGATCTACTAAGGCGATACTTGCCGACCTTTTGGTATCATCGCCCTGTTTCATCATTTCATAATAGATAATATCACTGATTGGGAAGATACATTTACCGGAACTATAAAGTTGTTGTGCCTTTTCAGTGATCTGTCGTATGATAGAATCGTTACTTTCTGCTCCATCTCTTAAAAGGATCCAGTACTTTAAATCCAAATAGATTTTTTGCTTGCCAGAATAGCGATCTGCAATCTTGGGGCTTTCTTCTCTTATATAGTCAAGCAGGTATGGCATAGTTAACGATTAATTGTAAAGGTCACCAACATCTAAAAGGCTTTATCCAATTTTTTGTGGACAAAAGAAACAGTTGTCATAATATCTAACGCCTCAGCTTCATCGATAACAAATTTGATCTTCGGCGTATGGGCGGTAGGATTACGTATCAGTCCGAACAGACCTTTGATGATATTTGCCAAACCAAGATGCTCACTTCGGTCTGTATCTGTTTGTAACGGGTTGATTTTTAATAGTGGGTTTGCCGTAGCAAATACAACATCCACGAGTGGATTTCCATCTGCGTGAACACCAGTCAGATCCCTTAAACGTTGTGCGACGCTTTTTACACCTTCAAATACTGAATGGAAATAATTCTCCTTAACCAACTCCTCATTACACAATGAAAGATAACCGCTTATTTAATTCATTGATACGGTAATTAAATAGTTCATCCTTACCAAAGTACCGAGCAGGATTCATCGCTAAACCAAGAAATTTTAATATTCCGTTTGAACATTGATGGGTATTCTGATGATCTGCGAAGGCGTTGTACAGACGCGACCGCTTATTAAGTTCCGGGGATGGGTCTTTCAGTAAACTATCAGCCAATAGCTTAGTAATTTCACTACCTGTCAATCCCTCATTGGTATCAGCAATCATTGCGCATATACTTTCAATATTAATGGCTGAAATCTCGGGGTGCTTGGTGATCGGTTTTGAGTTCATGTGTTAATTCTGATAAGATTAGGTGTTTTTTAATGCCTCAAAGACTTCAGGTTTCCACTGCGTTCCTTTGCCCTGGAGCTGTTTATAAAACAATGAGGGGGTAAAGTACAGGTCTTCGATAATCTTCAAAAAATAATTGGATTTTTTCAGACCACCGCAGAACTCCGGTTCCGTCGCCATCGTAAAACCTGCCAGTCTTTTAAAGATCCAATCAATTGTCGGGTTATTTACCGTAAGCAAATCCTGTACGGCAGATTTTTTCATATAGGTATAACCTTTAACATCAAAGGGACTTTTAACCGAAGTTGGATTACCGTAGGTGAAAAAATCAAGGTCAATATCAAAGTAAACTTTTTGATCTTTTATCTTCGGCAGGTATGCGTCAAAAACCTTTATATCTCTGAAAATATGAATGGTGTGCCGGTTTCCATAAAAGTCAGTAATTACTTCCCGCTCTTTTCTTCCGAAATTCTGTCTGCAAATTACATATACGTCCTTGATCTTATTGAGCAGTATTGTTGCTCTGATCTGTACATCGTTTTGATGAGATAATTTAGTCCAGGTATATAAAGCAACCTCACCTTTGTTTGATGTATCCAATTCTTTCAATTCAGGCAGTTCGTCCTCATACGGTGGTGCAAGGTCTTGATGCCAGTCATAGGTAATAAGAGACGGAATCTCCGAACCGAGTTCGTTTGTCCATTTCAGCCAGTAGTAAAAAGCGAATCGGTGTTCCTGAAATAGCGCCAATTCAATACACCTTTCGATGTAAAAAGGATGCAGGAGGATTTCCCTCATGCACCCAGGTGGTTCAAGAAAGCCAATATGCTTTATAAACCTATCTGTTAGTTTGATCGCCATCTTATCCTCTGAATAAAGTTCTGGCAGTTTTTACTTCTTTTGCTGAAAGGTTCATAAAAGCGTTGGGACCATCCATAACCTGTTTAAAGCTTTCAAGTTTGAAGGCTTCAATCATCGTATCGTTACTGCAATATTTTCGGTTGCCTTTGTTGATAGAACCGCTGATACGTTCCAATAGATGCTTGAAACCGTATGAGCTACTTGTTTTGTAAACAGTCTTAGACTTAGTGGCAAAAAGAATGCGTACAATTTCTCTGGCTTGGTCTACTGTAAAGTCAACCCTGTTTTCTTTTAAGTATCCTAATCGGGAGATTTCCCAGACGACTTTATCATGCGGGTGGATAGAAATACTTCGCCCTGAATGTTCGAACCAATTAAAAATTTCTTCTTTGACTTCTTGTACTTCGGGATCAAAAGGGCCATAGGTTTCTTCCCACATTTCAAGTATTGAAATACTGTGGAAATTTCGTTGTTCGTTGAAATGAGGTTTTGCCAAAAATCGAGGTTCTTGGGTGTGTACGATAAATGGACCGTTAGATTTTGCATTGGTCGGATTAGACCATAGGAATTTAGGGTACTTGCGTGCCATAATAAAATTAACCAGTTTTTATCCAGGTGGTGCCCCTGTTCAAATGTCTTCAAAGATAGCTGTTTAGGAACCCGTGCAGACTTAAAGTTTTCCACAACGTTCATTCTATCAGGTAAATAAGTGGCGGGAAGCGTTAACTTAGTTTTTTACCATATAAACTAAGCCATTATGAATACCTACAAAGCATCTCAAGAGCTGATCGATATCTTATTGGCCAACGGATTTATTGAGGACACCCAACAAACATTTCCTGAACATGCCAAACGCCTGATTGGCAACAATTATAATCCCAACGGAATGAAACGTCATTTTTCATACCCTGGAACACGCGAAAAGGTTTACTTTGATTATATCAATATAAAATTACCTACCGGAATTTACAAGTATGACCTCAATGTCAATGAGCTTAAATCCCTGATTGCTTTTTGTCGCCTTTCATCAAACGACCGCTCCTTATTAGTTACAGAAGGTTATAATGTGCTAAGTGTTCCAGAAAAAACTTCAAACGTAAACCTAGAGCCAAGGACTTATACCAAAGTTGCTTATCAACGTGTTAAACAAGCATTTGAAAGTTTACAGATTTAACGATTGAATCGTGTGTTCGACCGCTACTTCCAATAAATGAACAACTTTATTTGGTCATTGTCTTGGAAAATTGTCACTTTAAAGTTACTATTGTTGAATATTAATCTAGCATGATATTGTCTGGAAACAAAATTGGGAAGATGATTAAAAGTGCGAGAGAGAGTAAAAAGTTAACTCAAGAAGAGCTCGCTAAAAAAGTAAATAAGAAAAGGAGTTATATATCCAGGTTAGAAAATGATGGTGATAATATCAATTTGAAAACTTTAATCGAAATTGTTGAAGGAGGTTTAGAAGGCCAAGTGAAAGTAATATTAAAAATTGAATAATGGAATTAACCAATTTACATAAAGAAATAGGTACGGCAAAAGATAATAGAAATAGTCCAATACATGACTGGTATAGGTTTACTGCTGGATTTTCTTATAAATTAGTTGGTAAAATCATTAGTGAAGAGCAACTGGGTGCGAAAGATTTAATTTATGAAAGTTTTGCCGGTTGTGGCACAACCTTGGTATCAGCTCAGAAATTGGGAATAAACGCTGTAGGAAATGAAGGTCAAAAACTTTTATTAGATGTTATAAAAGCCAAATTAAATTGGAAAATAGATTCGTCGGAGGTTCATGAGGAATTGCTATTAATTAACGAAACTCTTAGAACGCAGACTTTTCTAAATTCATATCACGATTTGTTAAAGTCTCTTTATTCAGAAGGTGATCTTTTTCAACTTTATGTTATAAGAGATTTTATAACTAACAGAGTCAAAACTGAAGCAGTGGCATTATTTTTAAAAATGGCCCTAACTCAAACTCTGCATAAGGTAAGCATTCACCCAATTGCCATTCCATATATATCAAGAAGCAAGACGCTAAGTAATATATTAAGCGCACAACAAATGTTTGAGAAGACCGCGCTGAAAATGTTGGATGATTTACGCGGCCTTGACCAGTGCAAAACTACGAGTAGCATATATCTTCACGACTCTAGAACCCAAAACCATCATATAGCAGACAATGAAGCATCAATATGTATCACCTCTCCTCCATATTTAAATAACTTGGATTATGGAGAGGTGTCGAAAGTATGTTCACATTTTTATGGGATAACCGATAACTGGAACGATATTACAGAAAAGGTTAGAAAAAATCTTGTGACTGGAGCTACTACCCATTATAAAGAAAGCGAATTTGACTTGGAAAGGTGGAAAACTAGAGATTTCTATTTAGATAACAAAGTTGAAATAGATAGACTTTTACCTGATATCCTGGCCATAAAAGCTGAAAGTAAAAAACGAAAAGGCAAGAAAAGTTTTGATATATTATCGCTTTATTATTTCGAAGATATGTATAAGGTATTACTAGAAATGAGAAGAATATTAAAGCCGGGAAGCAAAGGTTATTTGGTTTTAGGAGATTCTGCACCATATGGAATTTTTATAGACACGACCCGGGTGTTAGGATCGATCGCATTAAAGGCGGGATTCAACAAATTTAATGTAATTCCAATTAGAGAAAGAGGAACCAAATGGATGTCATTAAGATATAGACATAGCTTAGTCCTTTCAGAAAGCATTTTAGTACTTGAATAAATTAATTAAAATATCTGAATTAGCGTCTGAAATTCTCCCCGTTCTTTCAGATGAAGATGCCAAAAGAACATACAATAAAGGGTGGTCATTCTTCAATGTTTATTCTTTAAGAGAATTAAGGGATATATATACCCTAAACAGGGTAAATCCCGGACTAAGTGTCTCCAAACTTTATAATTTAGTCGATAAGCAAATAAAATATGAAGAGAAAGAATGGAGTGAACGAAGAGTGTTGGAAAATTTGAATGCTTTAAAAAACACGAGACTGATTGATGGGGATGGAAACATTTTGAAATCGGTTTTTATAGATAGCAACCTTAATAGCCCACTATCTGAAGGAGACAAAGGCAGCTTCACAGAGATTTTTTTCTCGTATTTCCGCTTCAAAGAATTATCTACATGGTTCATTTCACCTGATAAAAGCTTACATGAGGTGTTTGAGACCTTAAATGTCTCCGATTTTGTTTTTAAATCAAACCCGATAATCTACTTTGCTTACAACAATAGATTTACAGACACATTTATTTATGATACAGAAGCCCCTACCCATAAATACATCATCCAGAACTCTATGAGCCATTTGATGAGGTTCTGGGATGTTTATCTTAAATGGGGCTCTACACTTAATATTATAGATAAATTTAATTTGACACCGCTTCAAATTAAAACGAAAGACAATAAGGAAATGTCTATGGCATATTTTATCAGGCCATTCGAAGAATTTGATATATTAGATTTCATTAAAGATAAAGCTGAATTTAAAACGAGAAATATTTTTTTGCCGCAGCTTATTTTTGAAATTGCTAAAGAATTTAGGTACTCAATAAACAATATCAAGGCTTTTATAGTCAATGAAATAAAGAGGAACGATAGACTAACTTACGAAAGAACGTCTGAAATATTTATTATTAAAGGCAAGCAAAGTCAGAAAAGAATTAGAGAAGCAACCTATCTATACCCCACAATTAACGACAGTTATATATCTCACCTTATCATACGAAAATGAATATAGACTACATAATAAATAAAAAAAGAGAGCATCAGGACGAGCGATTTATAAAATTTGGTCTTGATTTTAATCCTTTTCCTAAATCCGGCACCGCAAACATTAATGAATCAAGTGATTTTACTAAATCATTAATTCCGATAGACGATGACGCACACAAAAAAATCGTCGAATACGTAGCAGATTCATTATATTCTGCTGAAGAAAATGATCAAAAACTCATTTGCACTATTACTGGAGATTACGGAACCGGTAAAACCCAACTATTATTATATACTAAATGGTTAATTCAAAGTCAGCCAAGAAAGGCATACGTTGCTTATATAAATAACCCCGGCACAAAGTTATCCGAGCTCATTGGCCTTGTTATAGAGAGTATCGGGCAAGAGCAGTTTAAAAAATATTTATGGGGGCAAATAATAGATATTATTAAATCAAATAAAAAGGGATACAAGGATGAGTTGTTAAAGTTTACACTTAATCCGCAAATGGGGTTTTTCGATAAACGATATCCTTTTTCACTTGAAAACGAGGCAAATCATAAAGCTTTTTTAGATTCCTTCTTAAATCAGATAGGTGATAAAAATAAAAGAAAGCTGTTTAATGAAAAGTTTAGAGATGTTATAGTCAGTATATTTCAAGAAGAAAACTCTGACGATTCGGTCATAGCCGATTACTTTTACAACTTGGTTTCTGAAGACTTGGGAATAAATAAAACCTGGGAGACTATTACATCTGGTAGCGGTCAGTATTTAGATACTAAAGTAGTTAAGCTACTTAATGCCATAATTGACATCATACGGCAACAAGGATTTGAAAGATTTTATTTACTAGTAGATGAATTTGAAGACATAACATCCGGACGATTAACAAAAAAAGAAGTCGATAATTATTCACATAATCTTCGAACTTTGATCGACAAGGAAAGACGATGGTGCCTACTTTTGGCAATGACATCTGATGCCTTAAAAGATCTTAAAACAATATCTCCACCGTTAGTTGATAGACTGACGGATCGAGAAGTTAAGATCGAAAGGCTAGCTAATCCTCAGGTTATTAAAATTGTAACAAATTACTTAAATCTTGCACGTAAAGAGAGAAGTGATACCATATATCCTTTTTCAAAAGAAGCAATTGAGCATTTAAATTCGATATCTGGTGAACTTCCTAGGTTAGTTTTACGGAGAGCAAATTATTTGTTGGAAAGAGCGGCAGATAACATAGCCGAAGGAGGTGAGATTACAAAAGAATTCGCTGAGCAACACCTTGACCGTTAATATGAACGCGCAACAAACAATTTTAAGTGAGTTTAAGATAACTGTCGCGGTTGATACCCAGATATTGGCCTACTTAATAGATAATACTTACCCGAAGTTAACACTTTTTTTTGAATGTCTTAGAGACTGTCCGTATGTGGATATTGTCTGTTCTAGATTTGCAACTTACGAATTTACTGGTATAAGAAAGCAAGAGCATTACTTACGAGCAATACATAAAAAATCAAATTTGACTGGTGGGGAAATGAATTTTTCCTCCGTTTTAAAATACAAAAACAGCTGGAGTGCGCCTGAATTACCCTACGATGATGTTTATGAAGACATAAAAAGCAAAGTTGAAGAGGATCTTAAAAAAGCTAATGATGATTTTGGCGTTGTATATAGTGATGGCCTACATCAAGATTTATGGGGTCCACAACAAGATTTAGTTTTGTCGTCAAAAATTTCTAAAGAGGATAGCTTGGTATTGCTTTCAAGCATAATCCCCAATGTTGGAACAAGAGAAAATTTCCTTATCTTTTTTACAAACGATGACCAGTTTCATAAAGCCTTTTCAGGCCGATTAAGAATGGATTGCATCGATAACGTATTCACAAAATATTCACTTAACCAACCAAACGTTATCAAGATCGACAATATCAAAACGCCTGTATCATCTGATTTGTTGAATTTGATAAAGTGTGAAAAAACTGATGCTGAAGTAAAAAGCTTTGTTTCCACTTTTATTTTAGAGAACATACAAATTAAAAATCCAAACTTACTATTGGGTAAAATTGTATCCTGCCCAGCCTCTATGGCCGGAAAGCTGTTATGTTTTGAATTATCTAAACCAGTTTTAAATAATGATATTTACATTTCAATATTATCCTCAAATCTTGAGTTTTTATATAGCCACGAAAGTAAACTATCTTCATTTTATAATATTAACGAAATCACTGATTATCCTTATAGCCCAGGTGCGGAGGATACTGCTAAGAACATTTCCGTACAATTAGTTGATAATGAGGGAAACTTTTTGCCAATCGATGATTATAATAGATTATCAAAAAATGGAAATTTAGTTTTTATACATCCTGATTCTCTCTATTAGCAATAATATGTATGTTGCAAGCTGATCTAAACTGGCTACCAAAAGACTGTTAACTCAATAAGTGAAGAGAAATGCTCTTATAATGTTACAACATCGATGTTCAATTTTTTTAAAAAAAATGGCCCAAACCCAACCCTTGTTAAATGCTCCGACCATCAGTGCAGAGATGCAACATATTAATGATGCCGTAAAAAATCATGTTACTATGAAAACCAGCGGGGGCGCTTTTGGTGACAGGCGATTGGGGTAGCGGTAAGACATTTTACATGAAAAATGTACAATTTCTCAAGATTGAAGAAGACCCCAAGATCACGCCCATTATTATTTCTTTGTATGGGGCGACTGACAAGGCAGGAATTGCGACCAAGGTACTTTTTTCCTACCTCGACAAAATGGGTATCTAAATTTCTCGAGGAAACCGTAACAGATACGTAACGGAGCAAAATTTTGCGGTTCCAGAAAAAGTTCGTAAATTGGTTTTGTAAGTCAGAAAAGCACATTTTTCCTCATAATAGGAGGCTAGGTTAGAAGACTCATAATCTTTGGTGTTGATTCTAGCTTTATATTGTCGACTAAGGTTGTTCAAAAGCGTCTGCTTGTTATTTCAATTGTGTGTAATGCAGTTCCACCTCTAAATGCCAAGCTCTCTTTTAAATATTCATCACTATAGATTGCCATTAAAGCCCGTTCGATAAGCAGATCTTGCTCTACTTGAAAATCTTCCTGCCAGGGAGCTTTCTTAAGCCATGCGGTTATGTATGTCTGTGGAATCATAAATCTGTTTCTATCTCTATATTTTGCACAACCTTCCAGTCATTTCCGGTTATCATCTCAGGCTTTTCCTTTTGCGGTCTTAATAGTACTGGGAAATAATTCACTGTTTTTAAGTACTCTTTTATTGGTTCGCTTAGATCACGCCTATTCAAAATCTCTTCTAGCAGAAACCCTAAACGTTGAACCGCGGTTATAGGAGAATACCGTTTTGCTATGTCAAGCATTTTATCAGCATCTATACTTTCACAGAGTTCTTCCAATACTGTTGCAACTCTATTGAGACCGCCAACTTGTTCAAAATAATTTACCAAATCCAAAGCGGTCAACTCCGGAGATGACACGTTTATATATCCTGTATCAACCTTTTTTTGAACGATATCACTTTTTGCCCATTCTTTCTTTATGTAGAAATTTAATTTCAGGTTGTCATTATCAATATTTCTTAAACTAGGTTTCATTGTGATTACCGAAAACGCTTGGGGTTGCTGGTGTGCGGCTCCATAATAAGCGGCTGCATTTAGTAGCCCGACGTAATAACCTTTCTCTAAAAATTTCATTAGCTCTGAAACAAATAAGGATGGTAGAAGAATGCCTTTACTCCGATATTCCGGAGTAATGATTACATAGAACTCATTTCTTATTAAGGCAATCTCGCCCTTCTTTTTAAGCCGCTGTAGTGCCTTCTTAATCGCCTCATCAGATTGTTCAAACTTATTCCGTACCTCCGGCAATGAAAACGCATACCGTCCATTTGAAAGCAGTTCAATAATAAAATCCTCTAAGTAACCGTATTGCCCTATCATTTAAGTTCTTGTTTGAGAAAAGGGATGCTGTTTATCCCTTTTTGCAAATGTAAACTTAACTATTATTTTCATTAGAGCCAATTTCTACGACGATTTTATGTTATAATTTAGCCAATGAGTAGCTTAATAACGGAATCAAAATTTCTGTGACTGCACACTTTTTGGGAAGCAGATTATTTGCAATTAGATTTCAATGTGCGTAGGCGCCACTCGAATTCTATGCCAAATTACTCCAATTTTTTGAGTTCATTCTCAATTTCTGCTATGCCTGGCATATTTAGATTTTAAATCATCAAGCAAGATGTAGATTTCGCTGAGCATACCATTAAATTCCGTGGCGAATTGACAGTTCTCTAGCGACAGAAAATAGCTATAATGCATTAACGGTTAAATTATTAATATGGTCAATTAATAGCGAATTGGACTGCCTCTATTTTGCTAAATGATATGGTCAGTGCCACCGAAGTCTCCAGTAAAGGATACCATACTCGCCCGGTACGGGTCATAAGATGGCTGGTAAATAATGTAACCGAACCCCACCAATTCGCGGATGCACTTGTGGTAGGTGGCAAAGGACTTAATACGAGAAAAACGCATCAAGTTTTTGCGGCTGACCTTAAAAAAACTTTTTGGGTCCTCATCGGCGCTATAATAGAACATAGCCATAAACAGGCTAATGTGTGAGGGCAATAAACGATGATCGTCTGCTGCCTTTTTCAGGAAGTATTCTACCGGATCGGCTAATTTCATAACGCTAATCTTTAAGTCTGGTTATCGTTCAACAGTTTCAGAATGTCGGCATACTTGTAATACAGGATGCTGCCCACCCTTGTATAGTGCAGCGTTCCGTTTATACGCATGTTCTGCAAAGTGCCGGGAGAGATGTTTAGCAGCTTGCGCACCTCCACGCTTTTGAGCCATTGTTTGGCCTGCAATTCTTCGGGGTGCATTAATGCCTTGATTTCTTGAATGAGGTCTCTTTTAAAATCTTCCAAATCTTCTTTGGTCAATAACTGGATCGTTTCCATGTCTTTTTTATTTTAGGTATCAGTAAAGGTTGCTGTTTGCACTGGCATTCGTTCGCAAGCTGTTCGCAACTTGCGTGTTATTTATGTTTTGTTATGCCGCCGGGCCGATAGATACTAATAAATCTTCGCCCGATATCAATTTCTGATTCTGAAAAATTACTGTCGATGACTAGTCGCTCGGGCATTACCCAATCTTCCACGATTCTTTGTTTCTACAAGTAGATTAGAGGAATGTGTCATAAATCATGACACCACGGTGCTGACGCTTCTTAGCTTGCCGCAAATTTCTCTCTTAGCATTGCCATATCGGCACCAACCTTGATATCCAATATCTTTGCATAGTGTTGTGTAGTCCTAATGTTGGTGTGTCCAAGCATTTTGGATACGCTTTCAATCGGAATGCCGTTTAGCAGCGTTACTGTTGTGGCAAACGTATGCCTTGCAATGTGGAAAGTGATTGGTTTTTTGATCCCGCAAACGTCAGCTATCTCCTTCAGGTAGCTGTTCATCTTCTGATTACTCAATACGGGCAACAACCTTCCGCTATTCTCACATTGCGGATGGCTTTCGTAGCGCAAGATCAAGGAGCTTGCAGCGGGCAGCAATGGGACACGGGACGGCGTGTTCGTTTTTTGTCGTTTGATGGAAATCCAATCCCCGCCGTCCACACCGGTGACAATATCCCACCGGCGAAGATTTTTTACGTCAGCGTAGGCCAGCCCGGTAAAACAGCAGAACAGAAAAATATCGCGCACCTGTGAAAGTCTTTCTGTACCCATCAACCTTTCCCTTATAACTCGTAGTTCATCGCTTGTCAAGAAATACCTATCCACGGTCTTGATCTTAGTCTTATAGTTCAAGAAAGGATCATAAGTCAGCCATCGGTTGGCGATACAGATGCGGATGATCTTGCCAAAGTTCTTGATGTACTTTACAGCAGAATTATTGGCGCACTTGCGTTCTGAGCGCAGATAAAATTCATATTCCATGATAAAGGCATGGTCTACCTTTTTGATGTCGATATCTGCTAGGTTGTACTTCCACTTCAGGAAATCCTGCGTATGCTTCAAAGACGTGCGATAACGGCACAAGGTGCCCTTGGTAAATTCTTTGCCCAAAAGCGCCTCCACTTTCCTATTGTGATCTTCGAATATCTCGATCAAGGAGTGTGGCTCGGTCTTGCCCAGAAACCTGTTGCGTAAACTTTCTGCGCTTATACCTTCGCCCATTTCTGTCAGCTGTCGGTGCGCTTCGTAAATCTTCGTCTGTAGATCGTCGAGATACGCGTTAAAAGCCCTGAATGCCTCCTTGGTTCCGTTTGCGCGTCCCGAATGGGCGTTCCATTTGGCAGGGTCGCACTCTCGACCTGTTGTGGTTTCTGATCTTTTGCCGTTAACGGTGATACGCATGTAGATCGGCGCACATCCCGACTGGTAATTTTTTGGCTTCTTCATATAGAAGAGCAAGCTGAAATTGGTTTTCATAATGCTTTGACCTTAAAAAGTGAAACAAATTTAGCTTTGCAGATACCATCGGTCAAGATGTACAGTTATTGAATTAGCTGTTTATCAATAACTTATGGACTATTCGGTGAGTTGGTTAAAGCATATTATCTACTCACCGAATCACGCACCTTTTTAATGGGAAAAGGTGAATAAATTGGGTTTTCGACTAAAACGCAAAAGCCTGCAATCATTTGATTTGCAGGCTTTTAGCTATTTTTAACATTGAAACTGGCGGAGAGTGGGGGATTCGAACCCGCGGACCCTTTAACAAGTCAACAGTTTTCAAGACTGCCGCAATCGACCACTCTGCCAACTCTCCGCCGCAAAAGTACAAACTCAAAACAAATTTGCAAACTATGAATGTGTTTTTTTTAATCGATTGAGGTTAATCGATTAGCAGTTAGACAAAAAGGTTGTCTTCCGCGGAAGCGAAAACATTAAATAGAGCGAGTTTTGAAAACATTACCTTTTGGTTTACTTATTTTAAAGCTTCGCTTGCTCACATCGATACTTGCGTTAAGTTCGAAACCGATAAGTAGGATTAAGGAATTTAGGTATAGCCAAATCATAACAACAATTAAGGTGCCGATAGAACCGTATACTTTGTTGTACATGGCGAAATGGTTGATGTAAAAAGTAAATCCCCAGATGGTTAAAAATGCTAAAATTGTAGCCAGAAATGCCCCGGAACTAAATAAGTGCCATTTTTTTGCATGTGATGGCCCGTATTTGTAGAGTATTGAAATATTTATGAAATACAATCCTCCTAAAGAAATCCATTTTAAGAGCAAAACAGTAAAATCTACAAAGACGTTATGTTCAAAATGCAGATGAAGTTGAAGGTAATTTCTAATAAAATCGCTTGCAGCTAGCGCACCAATGCAGAGGATAATAGAAACAACAATGGTAAATGTGAGCACTAGGGCAACAATTCTTTTCTTAAGCCAACCTCTAGTTTCTACAATTAAAGACGACCGATTGAACGCTTTCATTAAATTAACTACGCCATTGGTAGCAAAAAAAATGGCAGAAAAAAAACCGAATGACAATAATCCACCATTTTGATTTTTTACGATGTCTTTTAATGTTGCTTCGAAAGCGATAAATGCGTTGCTGGGCAGTAATAATTGAATAATGCTCAACAATTGATCTTGAAAATGCTCAATCGGTACAAATGGGATGAGTGTAAAGAGGAAAATAATAGCCGGGAATATGGCCAGCATAAAGTTATAGGCTAGTGAGGAAGACTTGCTTAAAAGCTCATCTTTGCCTATTTCCTTAAAAAAAAATGTAGCAACAGTATACAGCGGTAGCGACCCGAAGCCTGGCAAAAAGCAACCTTTAGTCCATTCTATAAAATTTGAATAGATTTTAACTTTTAGTAAATGCTTGTGCAGCCATTCCATTCCATCCTAGTTCTAAAAAAAGCCAGCAAGTTTTTCCATAAACTTTTTTGGCGGGTGGGTGGGGCGCTTCGTACTCATATCTACAAAAACCAAACTTGTTTTACCGATATGCACAAGCGCCCCGGTTTCATTAAAGATTTCATATTCAAAGTGGATTCTAGCCGTTGGTAATTCTTTGATGGTGGTCTTTATAGTAATGTGTTCGTCGTAATAAACAGGTTTTATAAATTTACAGTTTAGCTCCAACACCGGCATCATTACACCTTCAGCTTCCATTGCGCTGTAACTCATTCCCAAACTGCGGAGCATTTCTACCCGCGCAACTTCAAAATACTCGGCATAATTTCCATAATACACATAGCCCATTTGGTCTGTTTCGCCATAGCGTGTCCTTATTTTGGTTTCGTGGCTAAACATTATTTAAAGATTTTGCGCTTGTTTAATGCTTCGCGATATTTCCGCGCGTTTGCATTATGTTCCTCTTGCGTAGCGGCAAAATTATGGTAGCCCGAAAAATCTTCTTTGGCGCACATGTATAGGTAGTTGTTTTTGTCGTGGTTTAAAACAGCGTCTATCGCATTGATGCTGGGCATCATAATTGGTCCCGGCGGCAAACCTGCAAATTTGTAGGTGTTGTATAAAGATTGCGTTTGCAGCAGTGTATTTGTAACGCGTTTTACGGTAAAATCGCCATTGGCAAAAATGACCGTAGGATCTGCCTGTAAGAGCTGCCCTTTGTTTAATCTGTTTAAATACAAACCTGCAATTATTGGCATCTCTTTATCGTACAATGCTTCTCCATCTACAATAGATGCCAGAATGGTAACTTGTATCGGGCTTAAATTTAAACTAGCTGCTTTTTGTTTTCGATCGGTTGTCCAAAATACATCGTACTCTTTGTTCATCCGCTTAAAAAAATCTATCGGCAATTCATTCCAATATACGTTATATGTGTTTGGGATGAACATGGTATAAATGTTGTCTTCATTAAACCCATATTTCGTTATCAGATTATTCGAATCTAACACAGCAATAAATTGTAATGAATCTGCTTCGAGATTTTTCGACAAAAAAGCAGCAAAGTTTTCCTTTGTACGCAGATTGTGGATTTTCAACTTTACCGGATCTTGGTTTCCGGCTTTTATCATGTTGATGGCCGTTCTGTTTGTCATCCCTTTTCTAACCAAATATCTACCGGGTTTTAAATTTTTGGCAAGATCCATTTTAGCCGCTGCCTTTTTAAATGATGAAACATCACTTACCATATTTTGGCTCTCTAACTCTGTAAACACAACATCTAAATTACTTCCTGTTTTTATATAGAGGTATTTTTCCTTTCCCGTAAAATTTGGCGAAAAATAGGTTCTATAAAAGGTGAGCGTAAAATAGCCGCCACTTAAAATGGCTAAAATTATTATTGCAATTGCTATTTTTTTGCCGCTATTGATATTGCTTTTTGCTTCGTCTGGCATGTTTTAAGGTACAGGTTTTATTGGTTTGGGAACAGTTGGGTCAACTATTTTGTTTTTTATCGGCTGCGTCGGGTTATTAGGATCATTTTCAACTTTAGGTGTGCCTGATAAGGTAACGTTAATTCTCGTCCCGATAGAAACTTTGCTTACAGAATCCGTAGGCATTGGATCTTGATCTATAATAACTGCGCTTGCCGAATCTCTTATACTTCCCTGATAAACCACGTTGCCCAAACTAAGCATAGATCCTTTTAAACTAAATTTTGCCTCGTCAATGGTTAAACCTACCAATTGCGGCACATCCACTTCGTCACTGCCTCTACCATCGCCCAATACCAAATCAATCCTGGAACCAACAGGTATATTGTCGCCAGTTTTTATAGGTTGCCCACCAAAGGTTGTTTCCAATACCACGTCTCTACTAATATCTGGCTTATAGGTGGTGTCGCCCAATTTCAATCTAGAGCTTTCTAAAATTGCATTTGCCTCTCTCAAATTTTTAAACTCAATATTAGGAAAATTAGTATCTGGTATTTGGCCTGCATTTATCGTTAAGTAAACTGTACGGTTGTCTTTTACAAAGGTGTTGGCATCAGGGTCTTGATCAATCACATAACCAGGCGGTTTATCTACGATAAAAACAGAATCTATCTCATACTTTAAACCTGCATCCTCTAATTTTTGTGCCGCTTGCGCCAAAACCAAGCCCGTAACTAAGGGCACATTTAATCCCTCGCCGTGTTTTGTGTAATACCGTAAACTGAAAAAAGCCACTGCTATCAAAATTAACACGGTAATAAAGGCAGCTATTATGGTATTTCTAAAGGAAGATGTTTTTAGGTAACCTGTAAATTTAGACATAAATGGAAAAATCTCTTAGCTAGAAAATCAGTAATTAGAAAGCATTTTACAGTTATTATAAATTGATATTATTCGTTTTTTAAAACAGAAGTTGTCGTTTTTCTGTAAATGAAAAATAATAAAGCACAAAGATATTTATATTTTTGGACTTATATTTTAAAGATCAATTCAATTTGAAACAACCCTAAACCTTAATGAAAAAAACGATTGCTCTGCTAACAGGAGGAACTACAGATGAGCGGGTGATCTCTGTAAAAAGTGCCGCTACCATTGCCCAAAATATAGACAGCGAACTCTATGATGTTTATAAAATTGTTCTTAACGAGCATAGTTGGTTTTACGAACCCGCCGATTCTGTGCGAATTGAGGTAGATAAAAATGATTTTTCGGTAACATTAAAAGGGCGAAAAATTAAATTTGATGGCGTTTTTATATCTATTCATGGCTCGCCCGGCGAAGATGGAAAACTGCAAGGTTATTTTGATATGCTTGGCATTCCTTACACCACCTGCGATGCGATTACGTCTGCATTGACCATGAACAAAGCCTACACAAAGGCTATTGTTGCAGGCATACCAGAACTGCATGTGGCCGAGTCTGCCCAACTTTTTAGAGGGGGAGAGAATAACTTACTACAAATTATTCAAAAGTTAAAATTGCCCTATTTTGTGAAGCCCAACAGTGGGGGCAGCAGTATTGGAATGAGCAAGGTTACGCAAAGCGATAAATTAACTATTGCTTTAGAAACAGCTTTTAAGGTTGATAAACAAATTTTGGTAGAAGAGTTTATAGAGGGAAGAGAATTTACAGTCGGTGTGGCAAAGTTGGATGGAGAAGTCGTCATTCTGCCCAGCACAGAAGTTACAACGCAGAAAGAGTTTTTCGATTTTGAGGCAAAATATACGCCGGGCGTCGCCGTAGAAACTACACCTGCCCACATTAGGGAAGAAACCAATCTTCGAGTGCAAAAAATAGCCAAAAACGTTTATGAAACACTCAATTGTAGGGGAGTAGTTCGCATAGATTTTATCCTTACGGGTGATGAAGGCGATTTTTACTTTATAGAAATTAATACCGTGCCTGGGCAAACCGCTACAAGTTTTATCCCGCAACAAGTAATGGCCTATGGTTTAAGTTTAAAAGATTTTTATACGAAGTTGATGCACGAAACGCTGAATTAGACTCACCAGTCTTTCAGCTTTGGGCTTCCCGTTTTAGGCTTTAATCCTAAGGCCTCCAGCTTCCATCTGTTCCACTATTGCTTTAACTTTTTCTTTTAACGTTAATTCGTATTGATATTCGTCTGCAATACTGCCCATTTTTGCGTTCGTATTTCTAAATGTCATTTTACTATGTACGGGCGCTTTCGCGGATGCATGATATGCAGCTGCGCACGTTCTTTCTATCAATTCTTTAATGTTTTTATCGTTTATTCCTGCTCCTGCCATAATTGTAATTCTGCCTTTTGCCTGCAAAACAAGTTTGGCCAATTCATCTGCGCCAGCAAGTGCAGATGTAGAACCACCTGAAGATAAAACCCTTACGACGCCTAATTTAATTAATTTTTCTAGTGCAATTTCTCTATCCTTGCACATATCAAAAGCGCGATGGAACGCCACTTGCATCGGTAGTGCATGCTTGATAATCTGTTGCATTCTCTCGACATCTATCTCGCCACTTTCCAATAGAATGCCAGTAACTATTCCATCGCACTTTAAAGATTTACAAATTTTTATATCTTCCAACATCAATTCAAACTCGATGTCGTCATAAAGAAAATCGCCACCTCTTGGTCTTATAATTGGCCAAACTTCTATTTGCAAGTTTTCTTTAGACAACTTTATCTGTGCATAACTTGGCGTAGTTCCACCTTCTGCCAAATTATCGCAAAGTTCTACACGCGTAGCGCCGCCTAATTGAGCCGCTAATGCAGAGCGATATGAGTTTGCGCAGACTTCTAACTTAAAGGGTTTTGTAGGATTTATTTCACTCATTTTGATCGCACCAAATAGCTAAAAATGTAGGGTCTGCTTTCGGTTCATTTGGACGCGAACCAGGGACAGGGAATCATTATCAATAGTGGCTTTTGCCTTTAATCAACAAATCTTGTTTTTCTGCATTGCAAACCGCAAAGCTAAAACCCTGCTGAATGGCAAAAGCACCATATTCTCCTCTTTTGTTCATCGCCAAAAAACCAACTTGGATATTTTTTGCGGTCTCGGGCTTGCGTTTTATAATGCGCATTACTGCCTCCTTGCACGCTTCTTCTGGAGTATGTCCTTGGCGCATTAATTCTACCACCAAGAAAGAACCTACGTTTCTAATTACCTCTTCGCCAACACCTGTAGATGTTGCGCCGCCGATTTCATTGTCAACGTATAATCCGGCGCCGATAATGGGGCTATCCCCAACACGACCGTAAAGTTTATAAGCCATTCCGCTAGTAGTACATGCACCGCTCATATTTCCTTTAGCGTCTATTGCAAGCATACCAATAGTATCATGGTTGTATTTATTTCCAGGTAGTTTTTGCGGCGCAACCTTTTTATAGAGTTTGTTCTCTATATTTGCCACAGGTGCATATTTGGCGGTTTTTAACCATTCTTTCCAGTCTTTTTCACTTTGTGCAGTAAGTAGATTTACTTTACTAAAACCCTGTTCTAAAGCAAATTGCAGCGCTCCGTCGCCGGTTAGCATTACATGTGGTGTTTTTTCCATCACTTTTCGAGCTACAGAAATCGGGTGCAAAATGTGCTGAAGAGCAGTAACGGCACCGCAATTTCCTTGGTCGTCCATAATACAGGCATCTAGCGTTACATGGCCATCTCTATCGGGCAAACCGCCCAAGCCTACACTCTGATTTGTCTCATCTGCCTCTGGTACCCAAACCCCCTGTTCTACGGCATCCAAAGATTTCCCGCCATTTGCTAATATTTTCCAAGCGGCAGCATTTGCCGCAATGCCAAAATCCCAGGTAGATATTACTATTGGTGCGCCAACTGTTTGGCTTTGATTTGTTGGGATGGCCTCTGCAAAGCCTTTTTTATCCATTGCCAAAAGGCTTGCGGATAGTGCAGAAGTCTTTAAAAAATTTCTTCTACTAAACATATTTGCTTTTTGTAAGGTAAAAATTCGAAGTGGCTAAGCCACAAGTATTCGGATGAAAGACTAATCTATTATTTTAAAATCATCGGCATCTGCCAAAAAGGGTAACTGACTCCTAATTTTATCAATTTCCCCGTAATTGATGGTGATAGTGTACAGGTCTTCATCTTCTGGTTTATAGTAAACCGTATTTCCATTCGGATCTATAACCATTGAGTGGCCTCCATGGTAGATTTGGTTTCCATCATGGCCAACCCTATTTACGGCAACTACATAACTTTGATTTTCTATAGCTCTTGCGGGAATTAATGTCCGCCAATGTTGAGCTCGTTTATCAGGCCAACTAGCTATTAAAAGTAGCATATCATACTCAGCGTCTTTATTTCTTATCCAAACCGGAAAACGCAGATCATAGCAAATGGCCAACCTAATTTTCCAGCCTTTTAAGTTTATTATAACTTGATCTTTGCCAGCAGTAAAATTTTTATCTTCTGCACCAAGGCCAAAAAGATGGCGTTTGTCGTATTTTTCAAAGCTGCCATCGGCATTCATCCAAATCAATCTGTTGTAATACTTTGTATTTTCCACAATGATCAAGCTGCCGGTAACCACGCAGTTATAAGCTTTTGCAACTTTTTTCATCCATTGCATCGTTTTACCACCCATCTCTTCGGCAAATTCTTTGGAATGCATGGTAAATCCAGTGTTAAACATCTCTGGTAACACGATTAAATCAGTTTTCTCCCTTACGCCGCTGGAAAGCCTCAGACTTAAATTTTGCAGATTTTTATCTACATTCTCCCAAAAAAGATATGCCTGAAAAATGGTAATCTTTAGGTTTTCTGTTTGCGCAGGATTTGGTATCGCCATAAAAAATTATTTAAACCATCGTTAACTTTTGGGCTGCATCTTTTAAAGTTTCCTCTCGCTTTGCAAAGCAAAATCTAATCACCTTATAGTCATCGCCGTTTTGATAGAAAGCGGAAACCGGAATTGCAGCGACTCCAAAATCCGTAATCAAACGCCTTGTAAATGTAATATCATCCTCATCACTTATATTTTTATAGCTTGCACATTGAAAATATGAGCCATTACATGGCAGTAGCTCAAAACGGCTTTTTGATAAAAGATTACTAAAAAAATCTCTTTTTTCTTGAAAAAAATGAGCTAGCGAATCCAATTTATTGTTTTTACTTAAATAATTGGCTATCCCTTGTTGCATTGTAGTGTTAACGCTGAAAACGTTAAATTGGTGTACTTTTCTAAACTCGTTTGTAAGCCTTTTTGGTGCAAGGCAAAAACCTACTTTCCAACCTGTGGCGTGCAGCATTTTACCGAAGGAGTAAACTACAAAACTCCTATGCCGCAGTTCCTCATAGTCAACAGCGCTTTTATACGGTTTAGCATCAAAAACAAGGTGGCCATAGACTTCGTCACTTATTAATAAAATATTCGTGCCAGCTGTTAATTTAATAAGCTCCTGCATATCATCATCAGTCAAAACAGCCCCAGTAGGATTTTGTGGACTATTTATTATGATCATTTTGGTTTTGGAGGTGAACAATTTTCTAGCCATCGTCCAATCTATTTTATAATCTGGCGGACTAAGTTGATACGCCTTCACTATTCCGCCAAATAACTTAATTGTCGGAGAATAACAATCATATGCAGGCTCAAAAATAATAACTTCATCTCCGCTTTTTATCGTAGCAGCAATTGCAGTAAAAATGGCTTGGGTTGCGCCTGCCGTTATGGTTATCTCGCTATCAAAATCGTATTTATAGCCATAACGCTTTTGTATATCGCCAGCAATAACTTCTCTTAATATTGGCAAGCCTGCCATTGGAGCGTATTGGTTTTGGCCACTATGAATGGCTTCTGTTACTGATTCTATTAGCTTTGAATCACAACGAAAATCTGGAAAACCTTGAGAAAGATTAATTGCATTGTACTCTGTCGCCATGGCAGACATTAGCGTAAAAATAGAGGTTTCGGTATTTTGTAATTTGGATTGAAGGCTGATCATTTCTAAAGCGAAATTAACAAAAAATAAGCTATAATGGCTATTGCTTAAACTAGGTTGAGTTGCAACCCGAAAGGGTGTTTAAAACGGAACTTCTTGTTAAAACCTACACTGCTGTTGTACCTTGTACGCCTTATTATAATAGAAGTTGCGCATAGGCTTATTACTTTCGCATCAAAAAGAATAAATTTAATCTAACGGTCATAATTTAATGCCGCGCAGAAAATCTTCGATGCCCATGCGTTTTTTGCCTTCATGTTGAACTTCTAACAGATTTATAAAGCCGTCCTGGGTCGCAAATTTTAAAAATGTTTTACCATCTGATAAATGCGTGCCTACTTTTTCTCTTGTGAATTCTTTCTCTGCAGAGGCGTAAAAAACCTTAAGCATCTTACCCTTAAAATGCGTAAAGGCGGTTGGATAGGGGCTTAAACCTCTAATAAAATTGTAAACACTTTCGGTTTTATCATCCCAATTGATAACACAATTTTCTTTAAAAATTTTTGGGGCGGCCTTCAACTGCTTAGAAAATACCTGTGGTTTTTCTTCAATATTTCCTACTTCTATTGCTTTAATGGTTTTTACTAGCAACGTTGCGCCTTCCTCCATCAATTTATCGTGTAAGTCGCCTGCATTATCGCTGTTTTCAATGTAAACTCTGCTTCTAAAAATCACATCTCCGGTATCTATTTCTTCTTTGATAAAAAATGTAGTCACTCCACTTTCTTGCTCACCATTTATAATGGCATGGTTGATTGGCGCTGCTCCACGATATTGTGGAAGTAAAGAGCCATGTAGGTTTATTGTTCCCATCATTGGCATCTTCCACACAATCGGCGGCAACATTCTAAACGCTACAACCACAAATAAATCCGCGTCTAAGCTGCGTAATGTGTCTAAAAAATGCTCATCCTTTAATTTTAATGGCTGTAGAATTTGAAGGTTATTTAATAGCGCGAAAGATTTTATTGGACTTTCTTTGATTTTTTGTCCTCGTCCGGATGGCTTGTCAGCAGCTGTAACTACTGCCGCAACCTCTATGTCTGCATCTAAAATTGCTTGTAAAGAAGCAACTGCAAATTCAGGGGTTCCCATAAAAACTATTTTCATCGCACCATGTTTTAAACCACAAATTAGCAAAAAAAATTCATCCCTTATTAAAAAGATGGCGCCAGATTTAGACGAAGTTAAAGCAAATGGATTGATTTATGTGAATGATAGCTCCCCCGGCATTTCTAGGGATGGTAAAGCAGGAAATTTTTCCTATCTCGATAAAGACGGTAAAAAAATTACGGATATAAAACAATTAAATCGTATTAAAGCACTTGTTATTCCGCCAGCTTGGCAAAATGTATGGATTGCCCCAAAACCAAACGCTCATCTGCAAGCAACCGGTATAGATGCTGCCGGCAGAAAACAGTATAAGTATCATACAAACTGGACTAAGCGTAGATCAGAAAACAAGTATTATAACTTGTTAGAATTTGGCAAGGCACTACCGAAAGCTAGGAAACAGCTCGCCAAAGATTTGAAACGAAAGCAATTTGATGAACGAAAGGTATTGGCAATTTGTGTCGAGGTTTTACAACATTCGTTAATTCGCGTTGGGAACGAAAGTTACAAGCAACTTTATGGCTCTTTTGGACTAAGCACGTTGCGAGATAAACACGTTAAAATAAATGGAAGTAAGATAAAATTGACTTTCGTTGGGAAAAAAGGTGTAAAGCAAGATTTGGAATTAACGAATAGGCGGTTGGCTAATTTGGTTAAGAAATGTCGAGATATCCCTGGGCAACAATTATTTCAATATTACAGTGATGGAAAAGAACATAGCGGGATAGATTCTGGAAAAATTAACCGCTACATTAAAGAAATTACGGGCGATGATTTTACAGCAAAAGATTTTAGAACCTGGGGCGGAACTTTAGAGGCGCTCAGACAATTTGCCAAGTGCTCTTTAGATTCTACTGGTAAGGAAACCAAAACCCATACGAAGAAACAAATTATAGGAGTTTTAGATTGCGTTGCCCACAAACTAGGCAATACGCGCGCCGTGTGCAAGAGCTCTTATGTTTATCCTTTATTGCTTACTGCCTACGAGGAAAACAAATTGGAAAAATACGTTAAAAAGCTCAATAAAGCCGAGGCTAGAAACACGCCAAATCTACACGAAGACGAAAAAATTTTATTAGCGTTTTTAAAGGAGACCAAAATGGCCGAAGTAAGCCATTAATCTTCTTTCGGCGGATCTTTTACTGGGTTAACAGGCTGCTCGTCGTTTTCTCGCTGTTTCGCAGGATTCTTATAGTGCGGCTCCTCTTTGGTGTAAACTTTGTCTTCGGGTTGCTTTACCGTTTTATAATCTACCGGTTCTCTGTCTTTCTGGATAGGGTTTTCGTAGTTGCTTCCAGGCTTGTCGCTCGTTTTTTTTTGCTCACTCATAACTGGTTTTTACTAATCTTATTGTTAACCAAAAGCTGTTTGGTATTTAGAAACGCAGATTGATAGGGGTTTGTTTGGAAAAAATTGGATAGACATGCTTCAGATTTACTTATACAGCAAATACTTTTTTCTCATTTCTTTATATTTGCTTAAACCTGGCTCCCAACTTTTTCTAATATCTTCTTCCGTTCTACCGGCTTCTATCTGCTTTCTAAAATCTGCTACTCCAACCAATCTTTCTATAACGCCCATTTGGTTGCTCAATTTACTATTAAAGAAATTAGCTTTCTCTGGCGATTTTTGATAAAGCTCTATTAACCATTGTAATTGAAGCTTTTTGCTTTTTTTAATTTGCGCAATATCTACTTGCCTCAAATCTAAACCGTAACAAACTTGGTCTTGAAAAATTGGCGTTTCTGCCATTCCTTTTATACTTTTTGGCGTAAAGCTGAAATCAAAAATCCTTTTGAAATAAGGCGCACCAACAATGGTAAATGGAAACTGCGTACCACGGCCGTGGTTTAAATAAGTTCCCTCAAACAAGCAAGTAGTTGGGTAAAGCATTATGGATTGTTGTGTATTTAAGTTCGGCGAAGGTTTTACAGGCAAAACGTAATCCATATCGTGATTGTAATTCGCCACCTTAATAACGTTGATATTGCATTTTAGACCATCTTTTAACCAACCTTCTCCATTAAGCATTTGCGCGTATTCTCCAATGGTAAGTCCGTGGGCAATTGGAATAGGTTGCAACCCAATGCCAGATGTATATTTTGGATTTAAAATTGGCCCATCTATTAAGTATCCATTCGGGTTTGGCCGATCTAAAATTAGTAACGGTTTGTTATTTGCCGCACAAGCCTCCATTACATGCTGTAACGTATTAATGTAGGTGTAGAAGCGAACGCCGACGTCTTGAATATCAAAAATCATAACATCTATATCGGCAAGATCTTCTTTTGTTGGTGTGCTGTGCTTACCATACAAAGAAATTATTTTTACGCCCGTCTGGATATCTACATCGTCTGCAACACTAATGCCCGCACTCGCTTTTCCCCGAAATCCATGTTCCGGTCCAAATACCTTTTCTATCGTTATGCCAAGTTTTAATAAGCTATCAACAGAAGATTCTTCCCCAATAATCGAAGTGGGGTTTACCACCATGCCAACTCGTTTTCCTTTTAGCAATGGCAAGTATTTTTCTGTTTGATCGGCACCTGTTTTTATCACAGCTTGCCTAGTCTGATTGATTGCTACTTTGGCGTTACTGGAAGCCGATGGGTCATCAACTAGTGTTTTTGGCTGCCCGCAGGCAGGAAAATAAATTAAAGTAAAACAGAGGATTGCAAAATAATTTCCCATTTAAAAGAGTGATTTAAAAATTTTTCGTTATAAAAGTCATCAGTCTTGCCATCTGCAGTACAAACTTTGAACTAAAATAGCGGTTTTCGAAATCATTTAAGCATTTTTGCTAAAATACAAACTTATAACTTTTGAATTTCGAATATTTTATTGCAAAACGCATTGCCATTAAATCTAAGCGCAAGTTTTCTAAAATAATTGTGCACATCGCCATTTTTGGTGTGATGCTTAGTTTAGCCGTAATGGTGTTGTCTGTGGCAATTATTAAAGGATTTAAAACCCAAATAGAGTATAAAGTTAGGGGATTTATTGGTGATGTAGAAATCATTCGATACGACCTGAACAATTCTTTTGAGCACTCTCCATTTGAATTTACAAGCGAGCTAAAACAGCAATTAAAAGCTGATAATCAAATTGCAGCGTTCTATCCTTTTGCAACCAAGCCGGCCATCTTATCGGCTAATGACGAAATTGAAGGCGTAAACTTTAAAGGCGTCGATGGAAGTTATCCTTGGGATTATATAAATAATCATCTGGTTAGCGGGCGCGTTATAAACTTTGCGGATAGCATCGCCGCAATGAAAGAATTGCTTATTTCTAGATATACTGCAAATAGGTTAAACCTTAAAACAGGAGATGAGTTTCTCATGTATTTTGTCCAAAATCCGCCCCGGCGGCGAAAGTTTAAAATTGTCGGTATTTACGAGATAGGCGTAGAGGACATAGATAAAACTTTTGTTCTCGGTGATATAAATATTATAAAACGGCTTAACAATTGGGATGCGAACGATGTTGGTGGCGTAGAAATCAGCATTAAAGATTTTTCGAAACTACAGCCTGTTGCCCAAAAAATTTTCGAAAACCTGCCGAACAACCTCCGTTCCTATTCGGTTAAAGAAAATTATCCAAACATATTCACTTGGTTAGGTTTACTAGATGTAAACACACGCGTTCTGCTAATTCTAATGCTTATTGTGGGGGTAATAAATATGGTTACTGCGCTATTGATTATGATTTTGGAGCGCACCAACATGATCGGAATGTTAAAATCTTTCGGTGCGAGTAACAAAAGCATTATGAAAATATTTTTGTATAACGCAAGTTACCTCATTATCATTGGGCTAATTTTAGGTAATATTTTAAGCTTAGGACTTGGGTTTTTACAAATTAAAACCCACGCATTTCAGTTAGATCAATCCTCGTATTTTCTATCTTATGTGCCAATAGAATTTCATTTTATTGATGTGCTTTCTCTAAACTTGCTAACCATAGTAATTTGTTTGCTCGTACTCATTATCCCGTCCCTTCTAATTAGCAAAGTGTCACCGTTAAAGGCAATTAGGTTTAAATAGTACTTTGTTTGAGATTTAGGAAGATTTCTCAAGATTGATTTGGGCGTTTTAACACGCTATACGCTGTAGTTTTTTAGTTGCTGAAATAGCAAGGTAAAAAAGCAGCCGCTTCTATCGTTAACGCGGTTTACGTCGATACAGTTTTTTATCTTTGGATAAAGAAACTTAAAAGACTGAAAATATCGCTATTTGAAAATCAAATGGGTTGCCAATCTTCTCCTTTTAAATCCACCATATAGTTGGCTCTTGGTTTTAAATTCAAATAGGAGTAAGTAACCTTCGATAAAAACAAGCCTGTCGGGTGAGCTATTGCAAACAATTTTGGCGGTTCTAAACTAATTAAACGATGTTCAAATTCATCAACAGTAATTTCTCCGGCGCCGACCTCAAGTAAAGTGCCAACCAAAATTCTGATCATCTTTGCCAAAAATCGGTTACTCGTTATGCGGAAACGTAAGCGATTTCCATCGCTATTTTGATAGAATATGGCTTCAGAAACCTTGCAGCGCGTGTGCTCATTTTTATCTGGCTGCACGCAAAAAGCTCTGTAATCTTGGTATTTCGTTAGGAGAGAAGTTGCCGCTTTTATCTTTTCAAAATCTAAATTCTCAATTTGATAATAAGAACTTACGTCCTTTAAAAATGGATCTTTTTGCGTATGGATAAAATAATCGTATTTGCGCTGCACTGCATCAAATCGTGCATGGCTTTTATCGCCCACAGGCAAAATATCGAAAACGGCAATATCTTGGGGCAGAGACTTGTTTAGGCGAAAAAGCAGATCGAAGTTTGGTAATTCATCCAAATCCAAATGGAAAAAAAATTGTGCAGCATGCACTTCCGCATCGGTTCGTCCACAGCCAATTATCCCGATAGGAACTTTTAAAATTTTAGAAAGATTTTCTTCTAAAACGCTTTGCACGCTTTGAACATCTGGCTGCCTTTGCCAGCCCCTATAATGACGACCGCTGTATGCGATATGAAAAAAATACCTCAAAATTAAATCGTAATTATACCTACTTTAGCAACGCTCTCTAACCTCTCTCTATTTTAGATTGCTCCCAAAAAATATCCATTTCGGCCAAAGTCATATCTGCCAATTGTTTTCCGTTTTCTATAGCTCTTTCCTCTAAAAACTGAAATCGCTTAATAAACTTTTTATTCGTTTTTTCTAAGGCATTTTCTGGGTTGATATTTACAAACCTGGCATAGTTAATTAGCGAAAATAGTACATCGCCAAATTCTGCCTCTGCTTTTTCTACGTCCACGTTAGCGTCTGGCATATCTACCTCATCTCTAAACTCCTTCAATTCTTCTTCTACCTTATCCCAAACTTGCTCTCGATTATCCCAATCGAAACCAACTCCTCTTGCTTTTTCTTGAATTCTTGCTGCTTTAACCAAAGCAGGCATAGATATCGGCACGCCTGCCAATACAGATTTATTTCCTTCTTTTAATTTAATTTTTTCCCAATTGCGTTTCACATCTTCTTCATTGGCGACTTCTACATCGCCATATATATGCGGATGCCTATTTATCAGTTTTTCACAAACACCGTTCAACACATCGGTTATATCGAAATCTTCTTTTTCTGCGGCTATTTTAGCATAAAAAACTAGGTGCATCATCAAATCCCCGAGTTCTTTTTTTATTTCCTGTTGATTACCATCTAAAATTGCATCAGAAAGTTCATAAGTTTCTTCTATCGTTAAATGCCGCAGACTTTCCATGGTTTGTTTTTTATCCCATGGGCATTGGGTCCGCAAAGTATTAAGGACATTTAGCAATCGTAAAAAAGCATCCGAAGGATTATTTTCGACTTTTGGAATTGGGTTATTTGGCATTCTTATTTTAAGATTTAGTGGGCGCAACTTCTTCTGCCTCCGTTTCTTTTTGTTTTTTTTTAAATTTTAACATCCGAAGCTTACTCGCCGCTCGCCCTTCAGATCCCATAAGATTGCCCCATGGTTTTAATGAATCTATCCTATCAAATATTATTTTTATTACCGCCAAATAGGGGATACATAGAAACATGCCAGAAATGCCCCACAACATTTCTCCCGAAACAATGCCAATAAAGGCAATTAGCGGATTTATCTTAACTTTTGAACCCACAATAGTAGGCATGAGAATATTGGCATCTAGCGCATGGGTGGCAATAAATAAAATAAGCACTAACAATACTTTTCCGGCGCCAACAGTTGCAAATGTAATTAGGCAACTTATAATCAAAGCGGTTAAGATGCCTATATATGGCACAACATTAAATATTCCAGCAATCAGCCCAAGTAGTAGAGAATATTTAACGCCAAAAATTGTAAGGCCTACTGTTATAAGCATTACCACTATAAACATTTGTAGAAACAAGCCCAGAATGTATTTTTTTACAATAAATTGGATTTGATTTACGATACCAACTACATTCTCTTTGTGTTCTTCTTTAAAAACCGAAACAAGAAAATGATATAAATTTTTTCTGTAGTTGAGTACGAAAAATGTAAGCAACAGTGTAAAACTAAAAAATAATGCAGTTGAAGAAACGGTAGCTAACGTAGTTCCAATAATTATTGCACTTGTTGCGATTGCTTTTTCGGTACTGTCGTTTAGATAATCTAACTGTTTTTGTGTATTTACTCCAAAAGTGTGAGATATCCAGTATTGTAAGTCGTGGTATGAGACATTCGCTTTTTGCTTTAGAGTTGGCCAATCTTGCCACAGACTACTTAACTGGTTTGCGAAGAAAAACACTATTGCGCCCACTACACACACCATTAACAACACAGAGATAATATTTGCGATGGTAAATCGGATTCTAAGCTTTTGCTCCAAAAATTTTGAAACAGGAAGCAGCAATATGGACATAAGCAGCGAAAAACAGAGAGGCGCAAGTATTGTGCGGCCAAGAACCAAAATGTATCCTCCCGCTACAAGGCAAAAAAGCACTAATGCAAGTTTTGGTAAAAATGAAAGTGTTTTCTCGTACATGTTAAAGTAGATGGATGCGTAGCAAGATTTGATTCTCCCTGTGCTGGAAATTTTAAAGATACCACTTTTAATAAATACTCGCTTTGTCCAGCAAAGAAATATCCAGAGGTTCTAACGTTAAATTTGATGCTTCTACGAACGCGTTTAGTTGCCCAATATTTGTGGCACTAGCAATCGGGGCAGTAATGGATGGATGAAAAATAAGCCAACTCAAAGCAACAGATGCTTGACTAACATTATGTTTTTCGGCAACCGTATCTAACGCTTCCAAAATCTTAAAGCCTCTATCATTCAAATATTTTTCAACCCTGCTTCCCCTTGTGCTTTTATCCAAATCGTCTTTGCTTCTATATTTTCCGGTTAAAAACCCGCTTGCCAAAGAAGAATAACTTACAACGGCCAACTCATGCTCTAAACAAACCCGTTCATGGCCGCCTTCAAAATCTTCTTTTTCAACCAAGCTGTACTCTGGCTGATAAACGGCGTACAGGGGCAAGTGATTTTGTATTCCCGATAAAATAGCTTCCTCTAATCTATCGACAGAAAAATTTGAAGCGCCAATAAAACGTACTTTTCCCGCTTTAATCAATTCCTCGTAAGCGCGGAGTGGCTCTTCAACAGGTAGGCTTTCATCATCTTTGTGCGAGAAATAAACATCAATGTAATCTGTTCTAAGTCTTTTTAAAGATTTTTCTACTTGCTTGATGATGTATGCTCGTTTCAAAGTTTCCCCTTCTCCTGCATCCATTCCTACTTTAGTAGCAATAATAAGGTCTTTTCTTTTATTATTTTGATGTTGCCAGTTCCCGATGATCGTTTCAGATTCGCCACCTTGGTTCCCCTCTTTCCATCTAGAATACACATCAGCGGTATCTATAAAATTGAAACCGTGCTCTGCAAACGTGTCAAGCATTTTAAATGATTGTTCTTGATCTATTGTCCAACCAAAAACATTTCCTCCGACAACAATTGGAGCTATCTCCAAATTGGTTTTTCCCAAAATTTTCTTTTTCATGCGTGTTTTTTGCTTATCAAACAATAATTTAAACTACAGGTTTTGTGCATTTCCATCCATTTTTGCTTAAAACAAAAAAACCGATAGCGTTTATCGGTTTTCTTGTTTTATTCTAAAAATATCTTTATTCAAAATACTCTTTCATTTTCTCGAAAAAGCTTTTGTCGTTTTTGCCAGGTTGGGGTTTAAAATTAGGAGACTCTCTTAAATTTTCCAAAGCATCTCGCTCCTCGCTGCTCAACGCTTTCGGTGTCCAAATATTTATATGGATAATTTGGTCGCCGCGATGATAAGAATTTACTTCGGGCAAACCTTTCCCTTTTAAGCGAAGTAATTTCCCACTCTGTGTCCCAGGATCAATCTTAATTTTTGCCTTGCCATCTATTGTAGGCACCTCAATACTCATACCTAAAGCAGCATCTACAAAGCTTAAGTGCAAATCGAAAACAATGTTATTTCCTTCTCGTTTTAATGTGTCGTGTGGGGTTTCTTCAATAAGAATAATTAAATCGCCAGGAATGCCGCCATTTGCCGCCGCATTTCCCTTGCCACTCATGCTCAATTGCATACCTTCACTTACTCCCGCAGGTATGCTTATGGTAATTGCTTCTTCGCCTCTCGTTACACCATCACCATGGCAAACATTACATTTTGCTGTAATCTGTTGGCCACTTCCATTACAAGTAGGGCAGGTAGATGCAGTTTGCATTTGCCCTAAAATGGTATTTGTAACTCGCCTAACTTGGCCGCTACCGCCGCAAGTGCCGCAAGTACTTACCGAAGTTCTGTCTTTTGCTCCCGTTCCATCACAAGTTTTACAAGGATTTAATTTGTTTACTTTAATTTTTTTCTCTGCACCGTTTGCAATTTCCTCTAACGTTAACTTAACCTTTATGCGCAGGTTAGATCCTTTTGTAACCCGTCTTCCGCTTCGCTGTTGACCGCTGTTGCCAAAAAAACTTTCAAACGGATTATGGCCACCAAATACATCGCCAAACTGACTAAATATGTCTTCCATATTCATTCCGCCGCCGCCATAACCACCACCACTAGCACCTCCAACCCCGGCATGGCCATATTGGTCATACCTAGATTTTTTAGTTGGGTTGCTTAACACTTCGTAAGCTTCGGCAGCTTCCTTAAATTTTTCTTCGGCATTGGCATCGCCAGGGTTTTTATCTGGATGATGCTTAATGGCCATCTTGCGATAAGCCTTCTTTATCTCGTCTGCTGTTGAACTTTTTGTTACCCCTAAAATATCGTAATAATCTCTTTTACTCATTTTTTTGTTTGTTGAATGATAGCGAGCTGAAAAAAATTTAATAAAGTAAGCAAAAACTAAATTTAATTTTTATCAACGCACGTTATTAGCCGCCAACCACAACTTTGGCAAAACGTATTACGTTATCGTTTAACGTATATCCTTTCTCAACCTCATCTATTACCTTATCCTTTAACTCTTTGGTAGGCGCAGGAATAGTTGTAATTGCTTCGTGGTAATCCGTATCAAATTCTTTGTCTTTGCTATCTAAGGCTTTTAGTCCTTTCTGCGCAAGTATGTTTTTCAGCTTTGTATCGACCAATAAAACGCCCTCTTTAACTGGGCTTATATCCGTTGCTTTGTCCATCGCTTTTAAGGCTCTATCAAAATCGTCTAAAACAGGCAATAACGATACAATGATATCTTTACCTGCAGTTTGCAATAACTCGATTCTTTCTTTTTGGGTACGCCGTTTAAAGTTGTCAAATTCTGCGTAAAGTCTCAAATACTTATCGTTAAGAGTTTTAACCTCATCTTCCAGCGCTGCAACTTCATCTTGTTCCTCAATCGGTTCGGCTTCTGCTTCAAGTTCATTATCCTGCTGAAGTGGCTCGTCACTTACCTCGATTTTATCTTCTATTTCTTTTTTGTTTGTATTCTTTTTCATATTAAACATAAAAAGGGTTTAATTTCTTTAAGAGGCTTACAACTTTTTTGCCACATAAAAAAAACAGCCAAGCTGTCAGTTTTGTTAAAACACCCTTAACTGAATTGGCTGATTGACTGCCGCATGTCAGTACAGTTATACTATTTTTGCGTCTTGATGAACCACTCCGTTCTCGCACTTAATAATACGCCAAGGGTTTTTTCTAATGATGTGATAATCGTGCGTGGCCATTAAAACAGCTGTACCATTACCGGTAATTTGCTTTAATAGCGTTACAATTTCTTCTGATGTTTCTGGATCTAAATTTCCGGTAGGTTCATCTGCAAGGATTATTTCCGGGTCGTTAAGCAAGGCCCGCGCAATTACAATACGTTGCTGTTCTCCGCCAGAAATTTCGTGCGGCATTTTTTTTATTTTAGAGCGCAAGCCAACTTTATCTAGCACATCTCTAATGCGCTCGTTTATCAGTTTGGCATCTTTCCAACCGGTGGCTTTTAAGACAAATTCAAGGTTTTTTTCTATTGTTCTATCGGTAAGTAATTGAAAATCTTGAAATACAACACCAAGTTTACGGCGCAAAAACGGCACTTGGCTCTCTTTTAATTTTTTAAGATCGAAGCCTGCGATGTTACCCTCGCCGTTTCCAATGTGTAAGTCGCCATATAAAATCTTAAGCAGACTGCTTTTTCCTGAACCTGTTTGACCAATAAGGAAAACAAACTCATCTTTATTTATTTGAAGATTTACATTGGACAGTACAAGATGCTTTTGTTGAAAAACATCAACATTTTGTAATTGGATTACTGCGTTTTCTATCATACTATAATTCTAATTTAGCTATTTTACCGAATTGCAAATTTCTAACTATTTCCATTATTTTTTCCAAATTGTTTGATAAGCCAAGTTTCTCTAAAGATTTGTCTGGTCTATCTACCCTAAAGTAAGCTAAAAGCGTAAATTTTTCGTCGCGCAATTGCACATAGTCTGGTATTTTGGCAATGCCTTTTACTTTGATTATATACATTTGCGCCAAAATTAGCATTTCAAACCGATAAGAGAAAGAAAGCAGCGGTTTTATCTAATTAACGTTACGGAGCCGCTAAAAAGTTTAAAGTCGTTGTTAAAGTAAGCGGTATAATAATACACACCTGGCGGAAGAATTACTCCTTTATATTTCCCATCCCAAGACTCAAATAGCCCATCCTTTTGATAAACCAAACTGCCATACCTATTGTAAATTTTTATTTTAGCACTTTCAAAGGCGGCAGCTGCGGGAATAGCCCAAGTATCATTAATTCCGTCGCCGTTTGGCGAAAAAGCATTTGGGATAATAATCTCAGGATAAACTTTTACAAATACGCTACTTGTTTGATCGAAACAACCTGTATTAGCCACCACGTGCAGGGTGTAGGTGATATCTTTAGGCGGCGATGCAGTTGGAGTTAGGCTCGTAGGGTCATCTAAAAAGTCTATTGGTGTCCAAAAAAAAGTGTAATCTTTCCCAATAACGCTAGCGTTCAGTTTTCTTGTCTGGCCCGCAAAAAGTTTAATATTTTCACCTGCGCTAATGATTTGCCTTTCGGCGATGATAATTCTGGTGGTGTCTGTAACCGAGCAAAATCCGTTTGAAACTGTAACGGAGTAGGTGATATTTTGTGTTGGTGTGGCAATAGGATTGGGAATGTTCGGATTGGAAAGACCAACAGTGGGACGCCATGTATATGTGTAGCCTTCTTTATCTGTAACTTGTAATTGCACTACATCATCCGGACACGTTGTTACTTCGGCAACACTAGTTTTAGCAACAACAAAATCTATTACATTTGCTTGGGTGGTTGCAGGCGAAGAAGTGCATCCGTTACTGGAAACTATGACCGAATATGTTCCCGACCTATCTTTTTGCGCGTTTAATATGACCGGATTTTGGTCTGTTGAACTGAAATTGTTTGGCCCTGTCCAATAAAAAGAATTGCCGCCGCTCGCACGCAATCTAATTTCTTGCCCAACACAAACAGTGCTGGTCAGTTCTGCCTTTGCAATCGGTTTGGGGTAAATACTCACTAAAATAGGTGCTCCTGCAATACCACACCTTAACGAAGATATATTTACCTGCTCCGCTACACGTACTCTAAATTTGTAGTTTCCAGCTGGGAGGGTGTTTGTATTTACGGAAAATGCATTTGTATTTTGGCCTGGTATGTCTAAATAACCAGATCCATTACTGACCTGCCATTGATAGGCGGGCGAAAAATAACCGTCAGAAAGTTCTGCCGTTAAATTTATTATTTGACTTTCGCCGATACACATATCAATTGGGGTCGGTGCTTGGTTATTGTTTTTGGTAGTAATTGTTGGTCCGCAGGCTCTAAAAGTAATATCATCTAAAGCTAAATCGTTGCCGCCACCGCCAGGGTTTTCATTACTTAATTCTATTGTTATTGGACCGCTGTTCGATGGAGTAGTAAATATAAGCGCGTATTGCTTCCAGTCAGTTGGCCCGGCTGCTAGAATATCCCCGGTACTATATTTAGGAGCCAAAAGATTACGATTAGAGTCGTAGATAGCAAAAGTCACATTTGGATTAATCCCGTCGTTTCTTCTCAAGAGATTGATTAGATAGGCAGCAAACTCATATTTAGTATTCGCACAAAGGTTATTGACGTTTGCTTTGTAGAAAATGTCTTTTGTATAACTTGCATTTACAACCATCATATAGCCATCAGGATCATCCGGCGTATGATTTCTGATTTCGGGTTGCCAGCCTCTATTTAAGCCGTTAATGGTTTTTGCCAAAGTATATTCTCCATCTTCAGGGCTGCGAGACACATATTTATACGTGGTGCTGATTATTGGCGGGCCGAAATCGTTTTGACCATTTCCAAAATCTGTTCCTGTACCTGCAATTGGGTCGCCGAGAGAACCTGAGCAAACCTGTTGTGCTGTAAGCTGTTTGCAAAAAAATAGCAGCGCAACTAAAAGGCAAAGCCGAAAAAAATGTGGCATTCTTTTGTCAGGGATTTAACGCAATATCTTAATAAAATTTTACAATTAATGGCTATTGCGTTAATTCAGTTTAAGCTTTCTAAAAACTTGATCGTATCCACTCGGTCTGCATAATCCCAAAGCTTTGGTTGTTGGCTTTGTCCGAAGCGAAACGTCTCAAAATTTAATCGAGTTTCAGAAACAATGCACTGCAACAATTCCTTATCCTCGAACAATTTCTGCTCCAACTCTGGTATGTTGGAATATTCTTCATAGTACAAAACTGCCAAGGGAGAGCTTATCGATTTATCTGCCTTTAGTAGCAAAAAGCCATTGTCTAGGTGTACCTCCAAATTAACGAGGTAAATGGATTTGTTATAATCGTAGTTGTTATTGTATTTAAAGTGATCTTTAATGTTCTTATATTGTTCTATCCCGTCAAAAAAAAGTTTAAAATCATAACCTTTTGGGATGAATAATTTGGAGACATTTCTACAGCCCAAACCAAAATAATCAAAAATATCTGCCCCAAGATTTGCAAGGCTTTCTTCGTTTTCAGCACCAGTTAAAATCGCAACACTATTTCTGTTTTTTCGAATGATGTTTGGCACTTTGCCAAAATAATAATCAAAATATCTTGATGAATTGTTGCTCCCTGTCGCAATTACGGCATCGAAGTTTACCAGCCTATCTACATACTCGATGTGATTTAAAAATGCAGGCTCAAAATATATCAATTGAGAGAGCGCTAATTGTATTAATTTTTCATCTGATGACGATAATTTTATCATGGCGATATTTCCCGTCGAGAGAACACATAACACGTCATGAAAGCCAACAAGTGGAATATTTCCCGCAAGGACTAAACCAATTTTTTTAGGCGAAGCTGTAAAGTTAATGTTGATATTCCAACTATTTAAATCGGCATCGTTTAGCATAAAACCCAATCCTAAAATTGCCTTATTAACATTAGTTTCTGTAAACCATGGGTTTTGTAGCTTTGCACTTTCTGCAGCCTGTTTTAACACGCCGGACGGATTCCTAAACCAATGCCCCAACTTTTTAAATGCTTCAATAGCTCTTTCTTGTGATAGTGCTGACATATTTAGAATTAATATTTAATCTATATGTGTTATATTTGCACGCAAAGGTAAAAAAGCGGAAAGAATAAGAAGATAACATGGCAATTAAAATAACAGATGAATGTATAAACTGCGGCGCCTGCGAACCCGAGTGCCCAAATAATGCAATCTATGATGCCGGCGCGGCATGGCGTTTTTCTGATGGAACTAACCTCGATGGGCTAATCGATTTTGGCAATCAGCAGATTGAGGCAGGCGATTCTCGCGAGGCCATCTCTGATGAGGTTTATTATATTGTATCAGATAAATGTACAGAATGTAAGGGTTTCCATGATGAGCCGCAATGTGCTGCTGTGTGCCCGGTAGATTGCTGTGTGGATGATGAAGACGTGAGAGAAACGGAAGAGGAATTGTTGGCAAAGAAAAACTGGTTACATCAAGAAAAGTAAATTGATCTACAATTTAAGAGAAGATTTGCGGCGGCAGATTTTAGAAATAAGAGTTTAATGAGCTAAATTGATATTGAAATTTAGGAGGCGCTTTTAAGCGCCTTTTTTTTTGTTGTATATTATAGCAATTTAGTTTCAGTCGTGTAACAATGTTATATCTACCATCTCATGTCTACTCTTCTTCCCACTTATTCGGAATTATTAAAACTGGACAAGCAGATTTTCTTGCTACATGTTCCGCCACACTTCCCATCAAGAAATGATAAAGTCCTGTTCTGCCATAAGTTCCGATAACGATTAGGTCGGCGGCCCATTCCTCAGCTTGTTGTATAATGCCATGCGCAGCAGTATCAACGGTTGTTAGATAAGTTGTCGGCGTACCTTTACCAAATTTCGCCTCAACTTCCCCAAGCAAGATATGGCTGTTTTCTGCGCTATTATCATACGTCTCTAAAAAAACTGGGGCAAAAGTAAGATCGGGGTTTACACTTGCAGGCACGGGTTCTACGATGTTTACCAATGCCACCTCTGCACCGAACTGCAGAGCCGTCTCATAGCCCACTTTTGCCGCTTTTTCAGAACAGGTGCTATTATCAACTGCTATTAAAATTTTTTTAACTTCCATTTTCTCACTTTTTGAGTTCCTAAAAATAACAGAATTTTCTGCTAAAGGTGAATAATAGAGACTTTTTTTTGGAGAAAGAAAAACGAAGAATATATCAGACTTCCACGACCTTTTGCGGGGTGATGGCAAAAATGCGTTCGCCTATCTTTCTCTTAATCTGATACAATCCCGTAAAGGAACTAAAAGCAGGCAAAACTGCAAACTTTCGCCCAAAATAAAAACATGGAAACTTAAGGCGCTGCTTTGCCTTCCCGACTACTGAAACACCTGGATGTACATGGCCGCTAATTGGATAAAGTTCTTCCTCTGTACATTTAGGTGCATCGTGTATAAAGCAAAATGGATTCAGACAGAAACTATTTTCTTCTAAGGTGATATCCATGGCCTCATAGTCTTTTTGGTTTAATAAGTCGTGATTCCCCTTTACCAACAAAAATTCAATGTCTTTCCGCTGCTCGCGCCAAATGCGGAAATAATCTATATCTGCATTGAGTCCATGGTGAAACATATCTCCATTAATCAATAAAGTTTTTGGGTTGTATTTTTTTAGGATCAAATCTAACCGTTCTAAATCGTTAAGTGAAACATTTTCAGGAATTTGTAAACCTGCTTGCCTAAAATGTGCTGATTTGCCCAAATGTAAATCGCTTATGGCCAACAAGCGGTGGTTAGGTAAGTATATGGCTCTTTCTTTGTCTAAAATTAGTTCTTCGCCCTTGCAGGTAATGGTCATTCTATATTTTTTCTGATTCGGCCTTCATTTTTGCAATTCGATTTTCCAATTCTTCAGAGCTCATACTCTCCCTCAAACTATCAACCTTTATGGGGAAAGATAAGGGTGTAAAACCTTTCGGATTTGTAATTACAATTTCGGCATTTTGTATGCGTTCTAGCGCACCTGCTAGGCGAGGCTCCTCCAACTGCTGATAAAAAACTTCGTCGTAAGCTTGGCGCAAAAGTAAGTTATGTTTATCATAATCGCTAAACACATTAAAAAATAAGCCAGCTGATGACTGTAGATGTTTATTTGCCACATATTTGCCCGGATATCCTTGAAAAACAAGCCCTGATATACATGCAATGTCTCTAAACTTGCGCCTTGCCATCTCTGTAGAATTTATGCTTAACATAATGTCTTCTGTAAGGTTCTTGGGCGAAAATACTTCATAAGCAATGGACTCGTCCATTGGTATTTCGGTGTCACTAAGCAACTCAAAACCATAATCGTTCATTGCGATAGAAAAGGTTATTGGCAACAGTTTGCTTAACCTGTATGCTACAAGAGCGGCTAAAACCTCATGTACAAGTCTTCCTTCAAACGGATAGGCAAATAAATGAAAACCTTCTTTATTGTTTATTAGTTCGATTAATAATTCGTCGTTCCGAGGTACATGAGATCTTTGTTCTTGTAGCAAAAACAATGGATAGACGCTCTCTAATTCTTCATCTTCGTGTTTTTCGAATAGTGCCTCGTTATATTTTTTACGAAGAACGGAGCCAAGATTAGACGATAGCGGAAGTCTACCACCGTTCCAACTTGGAGATATGGCATTGGATTTTTTAGATAATCTGACAATTACTGTCATGTCTTTTATCTGCACAAATTCTAAAACCCTACCAGCTAATCTAAAATTATCTCCAGCCTTTAACCTAGTCAGAAAATATTCTTCTACCATGCCGATATATCCTCCACTCAAAAATTTTACCTTTAACATGGCATCGCTAACAATGGTACCAATATGTAACCGATGCCTCATGGCGAGTTGTCTGCTTTTTACTTTCCAAAGCCCATCGTCGTCTTTTGCAACTTTTTTAAAATCGTTGTAAGCGCCGAGGCTTTCCCCGCCGGTGGTTATAAATTGCATCACCCAATCCCATTCCTCTGGTAATAGATATTTAAAAGCGTTTGTTGCGATAACCTCTTTATAAATAGTTTTATCGTCGAATCCATCGCCTATAGCAAGCGTAACCAAATATTGTATTAGGGTATCGAAAACCATCACAAACGGCTCTCTACTTTCTATATTGTTTGTTTTTGCCGCTTCTTTTATTGCAGCAGCTTCTACCAATTCTAGCGCATGGGTTGGCAGAAAATATATCTTTGAGATTTCGTGCGGAGAATGACCCGAACGCCCTGCGCGCTGCAAAAAACGGGCTACTCCTTTTGGGGAGCCGACCTGAACAACGGTATCAACGGGTTTAAAATCTACACCCAAGTCTAAAGATGAAGTTGCTATTACGGCTTTTAGCTGCCCTGAGTGAAGTGCATCTTCTATCCAATTTCTCAACTCGAAATCGACAGAACCGTGATGAATTGCTATACGGCCCGCAAGGTCTGGCTCTATGTTTAACAAATGTTGATACCACATTTCTGCCTGGCCTCGGGTATTGATGAAAATTAAAGTTGTTTTGCTTTCTTTAATAATCGGCAACAATTTATAGGCAAGTTTTAAACCTAAATGCCCAGCCCAAGGAAGCGTCTCAATTTTATCTGGCAGAATAGATTTTATAACAATCTTTTTTTCAAGGTTTGCCTTGATAACTGTTTTTTTCACGTCATCCTCAGGCACCAAAACATGTAGCGCCTCTGCAATATTTCCTATCGTCGCAGAAATTCCCCAAACTCGTAACTTAGAATTGTCATCCGCTCTATGCAATCCTTTTATTCTAGAAAGCGCCAACTCTACAAGTACTCCTCGCTTACTGCCCAAAAGCTCGTGCCACTCGTCTGCTACCACACATCTTAGGTTTTTAAAAAGATTTGATGATTCTTTTTGTGCCAGTAATAAATGTAGACTTTCTGGCGTAATGAGCAGAATTTCTGGCATTGCTTTTTTCTGCTTCAATTTTTCTGCTTGCGGCGTGTCTCCATTTCTAACGCCAACATACCAATCCAAATTAAGCTCACTTAGCACTTCACGCATTGCGCGCGCAACATCTTTGGCTAATGAACGTAAAGGCGTTATCCAGATTAATCGTAAATTATGTTTCTTTTTTTTGGATTTTTGAGCAATAGGCTCATTTAATCCTTCGATAACAACAGCGAGAAATAATGAAAATGTTTTCCCAAAACCAGTTGGGGCATTTACTAAGCCGCTAAAGCCATTTAAATAATTTTGCCAAGCGCTTTCTTGAAACTCAAAAGGCTTTTTCCCATCGGCTTTAAGCCAAGCTTTTATTTTCTTATAGCCCTCGCTTTTGTTGTAATCCATCTAATTCTTTGCAACTTCTAAATAATTCTAATGGTGGGGTTTTATTCTAAAGTTGATGCCAAGAGTTGTCTCAAGTCCTCTAAGGTGTTTATTTCTTCTACTTTTTTATCTTTTCTCCATCTAAAAATTCGAGGAAACCTTAAAGCAAGACCAGCTTTATGCCTCTTACTTTCTGCAATCCCCTCAAAAGCAATTTCGAACACCAACTCGGGCTTTACGGTACGAACAGGGCCAAATTTTTCTACTGCATTTTTATTAACAAACGAATTTACTTCTTTAATCTCTTTATCTGTTAGGCCCGAATATGCTTTCGCAATAGTTACAAATTTATCGCCATCTTTTACTGCGAAAGTGTAATCGGTAAAGAAGTTAGCTCTTCTTCCGCTTCCTTTCTGTGCGTAAATCATTACCGCATCTACAGTGTAAGGATTTACTTTCCATTTCCACCAATCACCACGCTTTCTGCCAGTATGATAGGTGGACGTTAGCTTTTTTAGCATTAAACCTTCGCTGTTCAAATCTCTCGAAGTAGCTCGAAGATTTGCTAACTCTTCCCATGTATTGGGTTGCAGAACAGGCGAAAGAATTATCGCATCATATTCGCTGCTCAAAAACGAAAATACTTTTTCTAACTTCTCTCTACGGTTTTCTAGCGGATATAATCTGATATCGTTACCCTCAAACTCCAAAATATCGTATGCAAAAAACCCAATTGGAGCTTCTTCCAGTTGTTTTTTATTGATTGTTTTTCTGTTTAACCTCTGCTGCAAAGTGCTAAAGGGCAATACTTTTTTATCGGCGACAGCCAAAATCTCTCCGTCTATAACTGTTCCATTTGCCAGTTGGTCCTTCAAGAAATGAAGTTCTGGAAATTGTTCGGTAACCAATTCCTCTCCCCTGGACCAAATAAATAACTCGTCATTTCGTTTAACTATTTGCCCTCTAATACCATCCCACTTCCATTCTGCTTGCCAATCTCTGACACTGCCCAAGTTTTCTTGCTCCGTATCTAGAGCATACGCCAAGCAAAAAGGGTAGGGCCAAGAACTGTCGGTATTTACATGAGCGCCCTCAATCAATTCGGTATAGCTTATAGTTTGCGGATCCCACTTGCCCATTATGCTGTGCATAACTTGCGCGCTATCTATATTGTGGTGTTTTGCAAGTGCGTTTACCAACATTTTATTGGAGATGCCTAATCTAAAATTTCCGGAGATAAGTTTGTTTAAAATAAATCTTTCTTCATTTGTGAGTTTGTTCCATGCTTCGAGAATAAATTTTTTCTTTTCTTCATCAGATTTTCCCTCTAAATTTTGAAGATTTTCAATCCAAATGTGTAAGCTTAAATCTGATGTATTTTCTGCTGGTGGCAATAACAATGCAATCGTTTCGCTTAGATCTCCCACATTATGATGGCTTTCTGTAAACAGCCATAAAGGTGTGTCTGTAATTTCTATAGCCCATTCTTTTAGCAAAGCTGATTTTATCGGTCTCCGTGGCTTTTTGCCTGTAAAAAGGGCGATTACCCATATAATATCAGCTGGATTCGCATCTGTGAAATAACTTCCCAGCGCCGTAATTTTGTCGTTTGTTTTGTTGCTGGTTTCTAGTTCTTGTAATAGTTTTGCGAAACGTTTCATGTTTGATAATTTATTTTGCAGAATTACTATCTTGAACTTCGGTATCTACGGTATCTTCATCATCTTCTTGACCAAACTTGGTTAATACTTCTTCAGATTCTATTCCAATCTCATTTAAAAAACGGCTATATGCAGCTGTAAACCCATGTGTTACATAAACTTTTTCTGCTTCAGTGGCCGTTATTGCAGCCATCAAACCCGGCCAATCGGCGTGGTCGCTTAAAGCAAAACCTGCGTCTGCACTTTGCCAGCGGCGATGAGAACGAACCTGCATCCAACCTGAGCAAACGCCCGTTACTGGATGCGTTAGTGTTTTAATCCATTTGCTATCTCGCATGGCGGGTGGAACAATTAAAATCCCTTTTTGAAGTTCGCCTTTGCTGATGTCAGGAGTTATCCTAATTGTAGAAGGTAAGTTTACGCCAGCATTTATTATTACCTCATTTAAGTTTGCAATACTGTTATGAACATAAATAGGGGCGGTACCATCTAAATTTTTGATAAGGCGTTGCGCTTTGCCTAAACTATACGCAATTAAAATGCTTGTTTTTGCTTGCGCAATGTTGTCTTCAACCCAATTTTTTATTCCATCGAAAACCAAATCTTGTTTGCGCCATTTATATACCGGCAAACCAAAAGTGCTTTCAGAGACAAAACTGTGGCACTTCACAGGTTCGAATGGTGTACTTATGCCATCATCTTCTATTTTATAATCTCCAGAAATAACGCAAACCTCACCTTTGTATTCTAGCCTAACCTGGGCCGAGCCAATAATGTGGCCGGCCGGAAAAAATGAGATGTTAACCCCGTTTCTCACAAGCTGTTGCCCATATTCCATTGTTTGAACATCCAAATCAGGACTTATTCTTCGTTTTATAATGGCTGCAGTTAATGGATGACAGAGATAGTGTTTGTTGCCAAAACGGACATGATCTGCATGGCCATGGGTTGTTACCGCATAATCTACAGGCCACCACGGATCTACATAAAAGTCTCCTTGCGCGCAGTAAATCCCTTTTTTGGTAAATGTAATCAATGCCATAGCCATTTAACAAAGTTGTTGTCTTTAAGTTTTTAGATAATATCGGCTAAATAGCCGATAATCGGTAATATCGGTTAAATAGCCGATAATTTGAAATATCGGTTAAATAACCGATATTGTTTGTAATTTCAAATTTTTATAAAGATATTAGGGGAATGATTTGCATCATTACAGGAGACGTAGTGGGTTCTAGAAAGATAAAAGAACCATGGCTCGCGAGTTTAAAGGCATCATTAAGGTATCTTTCTAAAAAAGCTAACGACTGGGAGATTTTTAGAGGAGACAGTTTTCAATTAGAGATAGCTGCCGAAAATGCATTTTGGGCCGCCACCTATTTAAAAGCGTGCATAAGAGTTAACAAAGCAGCCGATGTACGAATGGGGATGGGTTTGGGCGCCATCAATAAAGGCAAAGGTAAAATTACAGAGGCCACGGGAGACGCGTTTGTATATTCTGGAAATGCTTTTGATGGTTTAAAGTTAGCAAAGGTTAATTTAGCCATTAAATCTAGTTATGCAGATTTTGACGAAGAAATGAATGTGATGATAAAGCTTGCGCTCATCGCAATGGATAGTTGGGGCACCGCCACTGCAGAAGTTGTAAAGCATGCAATGGAAAACGAAAGTCTATTACAAAATGAGCTCGCTGCTTTATCGGGCAGAACCCAATCTTCTGTTAGTGAAGCTCTTAAACGCGCTCGATTTAATGAACTAATGGATCTAGATGCACTTTTTAGAAAAAAGCTAATTCTGCTAAAAACCTGATGGATATTATTTTAATAAAAATATTTTTGGCTCATTTAGTAGGAGATTTCTTTCTTCAGCCAACAAGCTGGGTAAAAGATAAAGAGGCAAAAAAGTTAAGATCTCCCAAACTATACTTGCATGTTTGCCTTCATATTGTTTTGATATTTTTAGTTTTTTTAAGCTTTAGTGTTTGGAAACTTGCTTTGGTTATTGGGATTTTCCACTTTGCGATAGATGGCTTTAAAGCATTTATCCAAACCAAAAAAAATGCACGTTGGCTGTTTTTCTTAGATCAGATTTTGCATGCGGCTACGTTGGTGTTTATATGGAGTATTCTTTACCAAAAATACATAGATTTCGGGTTTCTTAATAGTACAAATTATTGGTTGCTGATATTTGGAGGTCTTTTTTTAACAATGCCATCCTCTGTAATGATAAGGGTAATTATTAACAAATGGATACCGATTACGCAAACAGACGCACAGCAATCTCTACAAAGTGCGGGCAAATACATCGGGATTTTGGAGCGCTTATTGATTTTAGTTTTTGTTTTAACCAATCATTTCGAGGCAGTTGGTTTTTTGCTTGCGGCAAAATCCATCTTTAGGTTTGGAGATTTAACCGACGCCCACGATCTGAAACTAACAGAATACGTATTAATTGGCTCATTATTGAGCTTCGGCGTAGCAATAGTAATTGCCATGGTAATTCATCAAATCATCTTATAAAAAGAGGTCAAAACTTTCGAAACGGTCGTTAATTTTTATTTATCTCGCCCCGGGCGGACAATTCTCTCTTAAAAACTTCGTGTAAGTTTTGGATAAATGCGCAGACGTTCCGGCGCCTTCAGAAATGCTGTGCGTTCTATTGGGATAAACCATCAGTTGAAACACTTTGCCATTTTTTACCAGCTCATTAATTAACATTTCTGCATTTTGATAATGAACATTGTCATCTCCAGTACCATGAATGTATAATAAATTACCTTGCAGGTTTTTTGCATAAGTAATCGGCGAACCTTTAATATATGCTTCTTCTGTTGGGAAAGGCGGTCCCATATAGCGTTCTTGATAAATGTTATCGTAGGTTAATTGATTGGCCACTGCTGCAATTGCAATTCCGGTTTTATAAATTTCTGGATACTGGAATAATAAGTTTAGCGTGGAGGATCCGCCGCCACTCCAACCCCAAACAGCAATTCTATCCTTATCCATAAACGGATAAGTTTGCAATAATTTTTTGGTGGCCATCGCTTGGTCTCTAATGTTTAACGTTCCGATATTTTTATAAATGCTTTTTCTCCAAGCGCTTCCCTTTGGGAGTGGGGCGCCTCTATTATCCATAGAAATGTAGATGTAACCATCTTTTGCTAAATTACCATTGTATAAGAAATTCGTGCCCGCGCCATAGCTATCTGTTGCTGTAGCAGCAGCTGGTTCTCCATACACATAAAATAAAACCGGATATTTTTTACTTGGATCAAAATTGTCGGGTTTTTTCATCCAGCCGTCCATTTCAATGCCGTCTTCGGTGGTAACTTTAAAAAATTCTACTTTGTTTTTTGCTGATGCTTGTTTAGCTAACTGGTTGGTAATGCTACCATCCATCGATAATGGATTGCCCGTTTTAAAGTTCATCCATTCAATTATAGGCCTAACATTTGCGTTACTATAATAATGGCTGGCAAAAGTGGCGGTGGGCGAAATATCATAATCGTGCGAACCCGGTAAAACCGAAGAAGTAATCATTTCTAATTTTCCATTTCCATCTAATTTTGTTTTATACAAATATTTTTGCGTGGCATTTGTAGGTGATGCCGTAAAATAAACGACATTATTTTTATCGTCAATCAATTTAACGTCTATCACGTCATAATTACCCTTTGTAATTAAAATTTGTTTTTTTCCGTCTTTACTTATCCCATATAAATGGTTCCAACCATCTTTTTCGCTGGTAATGGTAAAGTCTTTATTGTTGTTTAACCAACTCCAATTTTCTTCCGCATCTATCCACGACTTGGAATTTTCTTTATAAATTGCATTAGCAGCACCGGTTAAGGCATTACACACATATATTTTGCTTTCATTTTGAGCCCTATTGAGCTGTTGTAAAATAATTTCATTACTATTCGGAATCCATTGCATTCTCGGAATGTAGTGCTGAATACTATCGCCAGGCACATTTAACCAATGTGTTTTTGCGGTAGCGACATCTACCACCCCAACTTTACAGACTGATGGATCTTGCCCCACCTTTGGATATTCTACCGGGATGGTAAAAGAGTAGATAGAATCTGTATTGTCTATCATCAAAAAATTCTTAATTTTTCTTGCATCTATTTGCCAATAGGCGATATTTTTTCCATCTGGGCTCCACCTAAAACCATCTCTGCAATCAAATTCTTCTTCGTAAACCCAATCAAATGTTCCGTTAATAATTCGTGTTGTGCCGTCTGTAGTTAGTGCTTTTTCTGTGGAGCCGTCGGTATTTTCTACATATAAATTGTGGCCGCTAACGTAAGCGACTTGGTTTCCATCCGGAGAAAATTTTGCAAACATTAGCGATGACGCTGGTTTGTCTTTTCCCATTTGCACCAACTGGTTTTTAGTAAGATCGGCAACCCAATAATCGCCACGAGTATCGTAGCGCCAAACTTTTTTGCTGTTTGTGTAAATTAGAGCTTTTGTTCCATCTTCTGATAACTGAAAACTTCTGATGGGCAATGGAGATGTTTGACCTTTTGGGGTAAGGAGGGTTGAGGTAATGATTACTTTTCGCTCACTCTTCGGCAATGTGATCAAAGAAATTTCTCCATTAGAAATTTGATAGTAGGAATTGCCATCTTTAGCCCATTGAATATTTTGCGCTTTTACAGAAAGCGAAACAATAAGTAGAACGATAAGAAAGAATTTTCTTTTCATAAATGTTTTAAAATAAAAAAGGCTTCTTAACTTTTGGCTAATATAAATAAAAAGCCAGCAGGTAAAAAGCCCGTAAATTAATTTTGTTTTTCTAGCCTCCGCCTCGCATGGCTTGCAAATCTTCCATGGTTACAACCTCATAACCACTAGGAACCTCCATAGAAATTGCGCCAACTTTATCCATATTGTAAGATTTTAAAGTCATGCTAGATTCTACGCCGTTTATAGGGGCGGTATATTTAACCGGCACAGCGTCTAAACCTTTAAAAAAGCCCTTATTTGTCATAGCAGGAATAATAATATCTTTAGATGCCCAAAGCTCATGATTACCACCCTTGTCGTCTTTGTAAGTATATTTTTCGGCGTTTAGAGTTGCGATGACCATTTTTTCGCCAGTCCCTTTAAAGTCTGAATATTTGGGCATTGCAGCTTCTTGTTTTTCTACATCTTCTTTTGACATTTTAACCGCAAATTGCTTTTGTGCAACAGGCACATCTATAAGTAATAGTCCGGTTTTGTCTGCAGTATTAGTAATAACATTCACGAGAGCCGGGCCCGATTCCATCTGCGTCTTAATCAAATCTCCATTAAATTTTGTTTTTACCTGAATGGTCGATCCATTTGCAATCACATCAAAATTTAATGTTCCTTCTGTCAACGTTTTTTGTGCATGCACAGCGATTGCTGTACCAACCATTAATAGCGCAAGTACGCTAGTTTTAATTGTCCTTGTCATAGTGTTTTTTTTACCAGTTAATTTTCTGTTTTTTTAAAAAAGCATTTATTCCTATCTTAAAATCTTCAGTTTCTCTTGCCTTTGCGTTCATCTCTACCGCAATTTCTAATTCTGCATCAATATTTTTGTTGATGAGTTTTTTAGTCATTGCTAACGAGTTTGAAGAACTTTTTTCGCACAAATGTAAAGCAAAACTATTTACTTTTTGATCAATTTCATCAGAATTTGTTACAAAATTTATTAGCCCAAAATTCAATGCTTTTTCTGCCGAAATTATTCTACCGGTGTACAACAAATCTTTGGTTAAAGAATCTCCAATTTTTAAAGGTAAAAAGCACGAAACTATTGCGGGCACAAAACCTATTTTTACTTCGGTGTAGCCAAAATGGCTTTCTGGTGTTGCAAAAATAAAGTCGCATACTGTCGCCAAACCGCAACCACCTGCAATTGCATGTCCTTCTACTTGAGCGATCACAATTTTATCTAAATAATAAATGGTGGCCAACAGATCTTTAATTCTTTTGGAATCAATGAGATTTTCTTCAAAAGTATTTGTTAGTAAAGTCTGCAAGTAAATCAAATCAGCACCGGCGCTAAAAGATTTGCCGGTTGCTTTTATAATAATAACTTTTACGTTTTCATTTTTGGATGCGTCGTTTAACGCGGCGATAATAGAAGCAATTAACTCGGGATTTAACGCGTTGCTCTTCTCTGGCCTATTAAGTGTAATGGTGGCCAATCTATTTTCTACCGTGTAAATAATTAAATCACTCATCTTCCCTGTTCAAGTCGATAATTAACGCACCTTGTCTTTTCAAATCTGTTACATTTTTGTTGAAATTGTTTGCAAAGATTTCGTATTCCTTAATTTTATAGGGTTTGTTACCTGCGTCGATAATCAGATTTTTAAAACTTATTTGTCGCGTTAAGCTATCTAAATTATACTTTGGATTATCGTGTACCCAAACCGCATCAAAGGTTGAAGAAATGCCCAACCTTTTGTAGTTTAAACGGCTATCTAAAAGAAATATGTTAAAGTTATTGAAAATTATCTGTTGATTTTTAAGCGTGAAATCTTTTAAAGAGGTATCTCTCTCGATTGATGCAAATTTTAAATTTCTAACCTGTGCTTGATCTAGGGCGGGTTTAATGGAAAACAAAAAGGTTTTATCATCGCTCTTTAAATCACTAACTAGAACTGCATTTTGACCTTTTATAAATGCTGCGGCATAGTTTTTTCTCAGACTAAAAAATAAAATTTTATGTTGTTCCTTTTTTAGGAGGTCATTTTTCAATATCAGTATCTGATAAATTAAAAATATTGATAATGACGCAAACAAAAATTTCTTTTTTCTCTTCGTGCACGCGTAAATGCCTAAACCCAATGCTAAACTCATACATAGAAACTGAATAAATGTGATCCAAATTGCATCTAGAGTAGAAAACGGAAGTGAAGCAATGGCGTGAAGAACTTGATTTGTGAAAACTATTAAGTATTCAAAAACGGGTGCTAAAAAGGAAAATCCCGGAATTAATACGATAATACCTAAATACATCATCGCTATAAGCGGTAGAGAGATGAATAAATTTCCCAATAAAAAATACAACGGAAACTTGTGGAAATAATAAATTGCCAACGGAAAGGTTACTAACTGGGCAGCCAAAGACAGGGCCGCAAACTTCCAGAAATAATTTAGAGATTTGTTCCTAACATAAATCAACTTATAAATTTTTGGCTGAAGATAAAGCAGCCCAAAAACGGCAACATAACTGAGTTGGAAACCGACATTTAGAATGAGGAATGGGTTAAATAGCAATTGCAAAAAGGCTGCAAATGCCAAGATGTTATATCCGTTTTTACTTTTTGTAAATCCTTTGGCAAAAATAAATATCGAAAGCATTATCGATGCGCGTACAACAGAAGGCGAAAGGCCGGTTATAAGTGCGTAATTCCATATTAAAAAACAGATGAGTAGCGGCTTGAGCCAGACGACCTTTTTCTTTTTGTTTAGGAATTGCAGGCAAAATTCTAATACAAGGTAAATTATACCCACATGTGCGCCCGAAACAGATAGCGCGTGCATGGTGCCGGTGTTTGCAAAATTAATTCTCGTATCAGCGTCTAAGTCTGCTTTATACCCTAAAACTAAAGTTGATGCAATCGAAAACGCCGCATCATTTTTTAGCAGCTTTCGGTACTTTTGCACCGCTTGTTTGCGCAAGTTAAACGCAAATTTAATAATTGAGTTCCCCTTATTAACGCCTGTTTTTGCGAAGTTACTCGGTTTGATAAATGCCTGTTGATAAACATTTTGAGAAGCCAACCAGCCTTTAAAATCAAACTCGGCGGGATTTTTTGGTGATTCTACCGTGTTATAATCGGCAGAAATAATCAGTTCATCTCCGTAGTTTAATTGAACAGGTTTAGAGTCTTTTAGGTTCAACAAAATTAATAGTTTCCCCTCCGCTTCATTTTTCTTTAACCCAGAATACCCATCAGTAGTCTTGGCGATAAATCTTAAAATGTTTCCTTTTTGTTGTGGTTCATCTGATACCCACACTTTTAGATAGGTGTATTTTTGCTTGCCGAAATAATTAGGTTTTAACTCATCTTTGTTCAAAAGGCACAAAAGGCTTCCCAAACACAAAAAGAAAAAAAAGATGCCAATGCCGATTAGTCCTTTAAATCTATAAAGATTGTACCTTTTATAAAATAAATTGCCTAAAAAGAGCAGGCCAAAAACCGCAATTGTTAAGTATCCAGAAACAAGAAGAAGATTTTTGCTTCCCAAAAAATAAGCAAATAATATTCCCGCCAAAAACGGTAGTAAAATTCTTGGGAAGAAGTATTCTGCTTTAAACATCTGTTAAAATTGATACCTCATTTGTAATTTCAACTCAGATTTTTTGTTGCCTTGAATTTCATCTAAATAAGAGCCTACGGTAGTTACATCTTTATAAAAGAAGACCCCATAACGTGCCCAAATATTTAGATTCTTTAACAAATTGTATTTCAGGTTTACGTATGTTCTGAATCCATTGCCGTTATAAATTCCGAAGGCAAAACTGTAAAGCACGTCGTCTTCATATGCGTAAATTCTGCTATTATAGCTCGGCGTGTTAAAATAGGCCACACGAAGATTGGCAGAAAGCTTAGAAGCTGGCGGCCTATAATCAACGTCTTGATAAATTAAATATCCAAACTCTCTTGGTACTTCGCCTTTTTTATATTGAGATACCTCTACTCGGTTTTGAAAAGAAAAAGTTTTCGACAGCAGCCAATTAATGGATAGGCGGTAACTTTCTTTCTTTACATCGTCTAAAAATTTTATTGGCACATCCAAATCAGTATTTTGCTGTTTGTTTTCGGTTTTAAAACGAGCCAAAATTTTAAACGTTTTGGTCGGCGTGTAAGCAAGTTGTGCTAATATCTCATTGCCTTTAGAAGGCGCGTCTATTCGAAATTTTAACCATGGAAACTTAAAGTAGTCTGAATAAACAGCAAAAGCCCATTGTTTATTTGGTACAACATTTAGTCCGAGATATAAGCCTTCCTCATTGGCAGCTTCTGTTGCTTCTGAAATGGCTTGGTTGTAAAAGCTATGGTAATCTTTTGAGTAATTTCTGTACAATGCTGTGGCAGATACTGCCGGAGATAAGCTAGCCAAAATACCGTTAACAGAACCGAGACCACCGTTTAAGCTTTTGGCAAGCTCACCGAATAAGTAGAAATTTTTGACGGAATAATTGTAGTGGATGCCGAGATTAGTTAGGTCAGAACCGATAAAGCTATATCGATCATAAACTGCTTTTTGAGTAACAAAACTATCGCCAAATTTGGTGTGATATGCAATTCCGCCAATAGCAAGGTTATCGGTTTTGTATTCTAAAACTGCTCCGAATATTTGTTGTGATAAGCTGTTTCTGTTTGCTATTTCGGTTTCAGTTCTATGGAGGCCGGTTTGGTTTATTGTTGCTTGCACAACCTCGCCGTTTGGGCCAATGTCTTGATTTGCATCTAGCTTTCTAAGCGATACGAAAGGAGTGAGCATTACACTTCTGGTCAGTGCAATTGTGGCGGAAATTCCTCTAAAAAAAGAATACTCATTTGTAGAAGAGTACCGGCGTAAGCCTAAATCTTTCTTCGCAACACTTGTAACATCTGGTCCTTTGCCAAACGCAAACCCGCTCCAAAGAGTCATGCCTTGCCCAAATTGCAGGTTGTAATCGCCGATAACTAGCTTTTTTACAATACCAAGTTTATAAAATGAAATGTTGCCGGATAAAAAATCGAGTCGCTTATCAAATCGTTTCTCGCCCGCATCTTTGTCGATTGTTAGATTTGCCGCAAACACATCAACAAGTAAAAATTTATAGCGCAGCTGTAATTTGTCTGGCGATCCCAAATACCTATTTCCTGGTAAATCGGTGTATCCTTTTTGCTGCTCCAAGGTCTGTGCAAAGCGAATGATTAAATCATTTTTACCAAACTTGCTTATGTTCCCGAAACTCAATTTCCTTAAATTCAACTCGTCTTTTAAAGAAACAAATGGGAGCAGGCTCTGTATGGTTTTATCATCAAAACCGTCTATAGTTTGCAACTCCAATAAATCTTGCAGCTTGCCATTTTCCTTAATGTGTAGTAAAAAATTAGAAATTTGTAGAGGAGATAAAAAGAAGATTTTATTCAAGTCGTCGGCAGTTGCATTGTTCAAATTCAACGGGTTGTTTCTTAGCCGAGTGAGCGTTTCTATTACCTCTGTCAAATCGTAATCTTCTGGCAAGTCTTCTGCCTGGCTTTCTATAATGTTTTGTATTTCTGCTTGCGGATCGGGTACTTGCGCGCTCGCCATCGAGGAAAAAAACAAAAGCACAATTATAAGTCTAAAAAGCATACCCGAGTGCAATTTGTGGTGAGTAGCCCAAATTATTGTCGAACGCTGTGGCAAAATCAATGGAAAGTTTTCTAACTTTTACGCCAAAACCCGCAAACTGCTTAAAAGGGTTGGCGGTTACGCCTGCACGCAGACTTAACAACTTTATAAGTCGATACTCTAGGCCAAGTCGCACGTCGATCGGATCGTCGATTAATTTCGAAATGGTGGTTGCCAATTGTACTTTATCTGTTAAGAGATAGCTTGCCCCAATATTTAGGCTTGTCGGTATTGGGGCGGAGATCTCTGCGTTTACAAACTTTTGTTTCGATGGATTCGTTACGTAAGCGCCTAAATTTAGTTTTTGATCGATTTTATAATAAAAACCGACATCCACAGAAAAACCATTAGACGAGCCGTAATTGGTAATTTTTAATTGGTGATAATTTACCGTCATCGCCATAGAAAAACGATTCCCAAATTTCTTGGCATAAGCAAAACTGATGGTATTTTGGTTATAATTGCTTAATCCGTAGCGATTTAATCCAATACCGATAAAGTTATTGTCTATTGGAATTACCGCTACCAAACCTTGGGTGCTAATTTCTTGACTTAGAAAATGCCTAATGTAGTTTAAGGAAATTGTGGTTGTTTCTAGATCGGTAATTGCCGCGGCGTTACCTCGCAGCGACCAAACATCAGCAACAGCGGCACCATTATCGCCTAAAGCGCTTAATCTTGGTCCAAAATTTTGCTGGGCGCTTAGGTAATGGGGCAAAATAACGATGAAAGCCAAAATCGATATTTTCATTAAAAAAGCGTTAAAAGATTAAATTTTCAGTTGTTAGATTTCTTGAAAAGGATGTCTTAAAATGTTTGATTAGTCTAAAGTATAAAATTATTTTCTAATCTCTATCTGTATGCCTTTAGAAAATGGTTTTTAAAGGCCATCATATCTCTACAATCTGGAATTAAGATGAAGTATGTTGAACTAAAGTTCTTCAGCCAAATTCACTAAAAATCCTTTCAAACTTTCCAAAGAATCTATAATTTTCTGATTTTCTTTTGCCTCGCCTTTATTGTTTTTAAGATACTCTTTTGCGCCTTTTAAGGTGTAACCTTTATCATTAACCAAATTAAAAATAATCTTGAGATTTTCTACGTCCTCAGGCGTAAAAAGTCGGTTGCCTTTTTTATTTTTCTTCGGTTGTAAAATGTCAAATTCCTTTTCGTAAAAGCGAACTTGCGATGCGTTAACATTAAACATCTCGGTCATCTCACCCATGGTATAATACATCTTATTAATTTCCCTTTCTTTATAAGCCATAGTTTAGGTTTGATTATGAGTGGTTTACGATTGTTAACTAAAGTATTCAAATGTAGTTGGATTTTTATTTAATACCATAATTAAATTTTAATTTTGTTGCCTCATCAACAAAACAATACATGACGGCCAAAGAGATTAGAGAAACTTTCCTAAAATTTTTTGAAGAAAAAACACATAAAATTGTTCCGTCCGCACCAATTGTGGTAAAGAACGACCCAACACTCATGTTTACAAATGCAGGGATGAACCAGTTTAAGGCAATTTTTTTGGGTGAGGAAGAAATAAGGTTCTCCCGAGTTGCCGATACGCAGCGATGTTTGCGGGTTTCTGGAAAACATAATGATTTGGAAGAGGTAGGAATAGATACTTATCATCACACCATGTTCGAAATGTTGGGCAATTGGAGTTTTGGCGACTATTTTAAGAGGGAAGCCATTGCGTGGAGCTGGGAATTGCTGACCGATGTTTTTAAAATTCCAAAAGAAAATCTTTACGTCACTTATTTTGAGGGCGATGAAAAAGAAGGTTTAGAAAAAGATCAGGAAGCTTATAATTTCTGGAAACAATATGTTGATAAAGACCACATTTTGCCTGGCAATAAAAAAGACAACTTTTGGGAAATGGGCGAAACCGGCCCATGCGGTCCTTGCTCAGAAATTCACATCGATTGTAGAACTGAAAAGGAGAAAAGCTTGGTAGATGGCGCTTCTCTGGTAAACGCCGATCATCCACAAGTGATAGAAATTTGGAACAATGTATTTATGCAATTTAACCGGTTGAAAGATGGGTCGTTGGAGAATCTTCCAAAAAATCATGTAGATACCGGAATGGGATTTGAACGTTTGGTCCGTGTTCTGCAAAATAAAACCTCCAATTACGATACTGACGTTTTCCAACCATTGATTCAATTTATCGCAGAAAAATCTGGAATTAAATATGGTTCGGATGAAAAAACCGACATCGCCATGCGGGTGATGGCAGATCATATTAGAGCCATTGCCTTTGTAATTGCTGATGGCCAATTGCCATCTAACAACAAAGCAGGTTACGTAATTCGTAGAATTTTGCGTCGTGCGGTGCGTTATGCCTACACTTTCTTAAATTTTAAAGAACCTTTTTTAAATCAACTAGTTCCAATTTTGGCAAAGCAGTTTGAAGGTGTTTTCGATGAACTTTCAACACAAAAAGATTTTGTGCAGAAAGTGGTTTTGGAAGAAGAGATTTCGTTTTTGAGAACGCTAGCCGCAGGAATACAAAGATTTGAGAAATATATACCACAAAATAATATGGTCGATGGCAAATTTGTATTCGAATTATCAGATACTTTTGGCTTTCCGCCAGATCTAACTGATTTAATGGCTAGGGAGCAAGGTTGGAAGATAGATTTAGAAGGATTTCAAACTGCCCTAGATGCGCAAAAAAATCGTTCTCGTGCCGCAACCGTGATAGACACTGGCGATTGGGTGATTGTTAATCCAACTGATCAAAGTGAATTTGTTGGCTACGATGAATTAGAGACTGAAACGCAAATTTTAAAATATCGCAAAGTAAATGTCAAAGGCAAAGACCAATATCAAATCGTATTGCTTAAAACGCCTTTTTATCCAGAAGGCGGTGGCCAGGTTGGCGATGTTGGAAGGATAGAAGATAACAGCAGGCAGTTTTGGGTAGAGGTGACGGATACGAAAAAGGAAAATGGTTTAACCGTACATTTTACAGATACTCTGCCAGATAGGTTGGAAGGCAATTTTTGGGCTGTGGTAGATCGGGATAAACGCAATTTAACCGAAGACAACCACACCGCAACTCATTTGTTGCATGCCGCTTTAAAGCAAGTTTTGGGCGCACATGTAAACCAAAAAGGCTCTTTGGTAAATGCCGATCAGTTGCGTTTTGATTTCTCTCATTTTGCAAAAGTTACCGATGAGGAACTTGCGGAAATAGAAACCATTGTTAATCGGAAAATTAGAGAAAATATACCACTTGTCGAGCAAAGAAATGTTCCATATCAAGATACTGTTTCTGGCGGAATAACCGCATTATTTGGTGAAAAATATGGAGATTTTGTAAGGACGATTACATTTGATGAAAAATTCAGCAAAGAGCTTTGCGGCGGCACGCACGTTAGGGCGACCGGTCAGCTTGGCTTTTTTAAGATTATTTCAGAAACCGCAGTCGCGGCAGGAGTGAGGAGAATTGAAGCAATTACGGCATCAAAAGCTGAGGAATTTGTGAATCAGCAAAATGAGGAACTGGCTGAACTTAGGATGCTATTTCAAGGTAAAGTTGATTTGGTTTCTGCAGCAAAGGCATTGTTTGAGGAAAATGATAGGCTTAAAAAAGCATCAGAGAAATCTCTCGCAGAACACATCAACACACTTAAACATGAGCTTGTTCATCACATTAAACCAATAAATGGTGTTAATTTCATCGCAAAGCGGATTGATTTACCAAATGCCGATGCGGTAAAAAGTTTGGCATTTGCTACCAAAGATTTGGTAGATAACTTGTACTTGGTTTTTGCTACCCAAATTGATGGAAAGCCTGGTTTAACGGTTATGCTTTCAGAGAATTTAGTCAAAGAGAAAGGCCTAAACGCATCGAACATTGTTAAAGAATTGGCTAAAGAGATACAGGGCGGTGGCGGCGGACAGTCTTTTTACGCAACAGCTGGGGGGAAAAATATTGATGGGTTGGATAAAGCATTAGTTGCGGCAGAGCAATTTGTTAAAAACCGCTAGTTCTCTTTTTAGTATTTTTTGGTAAAAAAGTTTTTGGTTATCATTGCAGCGTAAACCTCAAAAAAATCTCATGAAAAAAATTTTTGCTTTTGCCATAATGATGATCGCAGCTTTAAGTTTGTTCGCACAGAAAGATAGTGTTGCAAATGCAATCGCAGAAAAATCTGCTGCGATTGGTCAGTCAGGAAATAATGAGATAAAAATTAATTTACTAATGTCTGTTTTGGCGCTTCCGGAGGTTACGTACGAACGTTTGGTGGAAGATAATATGGGCGTTGGGATTTCGGTAGCAGTAAATGTTGATAATACTAACGATGCGTTCGATGGAGATTTTAAATTATTGATTATACCGCATTACAGATTATATTTTGGTAGTAAGAAAGCGAGCGGTTTTTTTATAGAGGGAAACGCGGCTCTAGTTTCTGGCTCTGTATATACTATCTATTATGATCCTGCAGCAAGTTATGTTCCGGGATACATACCATATCAGAAAGAAAACACGACGAATTTTGGACTAGGTGCAGCTGTTGGCGGAAAATTTTTAACTAGAAACGGTTTTTTAGGAGAAGTTTATGGCGGAGTTGGAAGACTTTTCGGAAGCAATAGAATTGCGGATGTATATCCCAGAATCGGTATCTCTATTGGGAAAAGATTTTAAAATAACTCTAAAGAAAGTATTTTTAACGTATGCGTTTAATTTTTAACCCTATCTTTTTATGTCATTTTTTCTTTAATATTTAATGCATGGTAAAGTCGCCTAAACAATAACCGGAACGCGTTCCACCTAACGGAAAAATCCAATTTTATCGGTCACTATCCGCGAACTTGCACAAGAGGTAATACGGATTAAATGAATCTGGTTGGTTGTTGAAGGAATACCTTCATGATTTTTGTATAATTGTAATACTCAACTAAATATGAGCCTATGAAAAGGATATTAGTGTTTTCGATATTGATGGTGACTGCAACCAGTATATTCGCGCAACAAGACAGCATAAAAAACGAGGTTCAAAAGAGGTCTGCAGAGATTGGCCAAACTGGCGACAATGAGTTGAAACTGAATCTACTCTTGTCTGTAGTTGGGCTTCCAGAATTTACTTACGAGCGTTTGGTAGAAGACAATATGGGGGTTGGGCTTTCTGTAGCAGTTGGGATAGGCAACGCCAATGCGTTTGGTGATAATTATAAATTTTTGGCCACCCCTTATTTTAGACTTTATTTTGGCGATAAAAAAGCTAATGGATTTTTTATTGAGGGAAATGCTGCTATCGTAAATGTAACTTACAATACTGATAGAAGTATTTTCGGGATTGATAAGAATGGAAAAATACTTAATTCTACCTTTTTTGGATTAGGAGCAGCAGTCGGTAAGAAATTTTTAACAAGAAACGGTTTTATGGGCGAAATTGTTGGGGGTGTTGGTAGATTGTTTGGTGATAATAATTCTCCTGGTGCATATCCTCGTCTAGGTGTATCAATAGGTAAAAGGTTTTAAACCAACTGGTTTTGGTAGCTTTTCCTAAAAGGCGAGGTAATTGGTACATTCTTTCCCAAGTGGTTGCTACGGTGTTTTTAATCTCTCTTTTTTGTAAGTATTGGTAGCGTATTTCCATCGCTGTTCTAATAATCTATATATTTGCCAAATAACAAACTAGCTTAAATGTCTATTGCTAAAACGATGCCCAACAATTACCAATTAGTTTCGGGCTTAGAGATTCATGTTCAACTAAACACAAACACCAAAATATTTTCTTCTGATAGCGCAAATTTCGGTGCTGCACCAAACCATAACGTCTCTTCTGTTTCTTTGGCGCTTCCTGGGGCGCTACCTAAAATCAACAAAGAAGTAATTGCAAAAGCGGTTCGGATTGGTTTGGCTTTAAATTGTAAGATAAATCAGCTAAATTATTTTGATCGTAAAAATTATTTTTATGCAGATTTGCCAAAGGGCTATCAAATAACACAAGACAGTAAGCCAATTTGTGTTGATGGATTTTTGGAAATAGATTTAAGTAAGGGTGGCAAAAAAAGAATACGCATCAACCGCATTCATTTAGAAGAAGATGCGGGGAAAAGCATTCACGATCAAGATGAAACTTTTTCTTTTGTAGATTTGAATAGGGCAGGGGTTCCACTTATAGAAATTGTAACCGAACCAGATATACACGATGCAGAAGAAGCGGCAACTATTTTATTGGAAATAAGAAAGTTGGTGCGCCATTTAAACGTTAGCGATGGAAACATGGAGGAAGGCAGTTTGCGATGCGATGCCAATATCTCCATCCGCCCTGCCGGCGAAGAAAAGTTTGGCATCCGTTGCGAGGTGAAAAATCTCAACTCCATACGCAATGCGCGCAGAGCGATAAGTTTCGAATTTGATAGACAAGTTGAAGTTATTCAAGCGGGCGGCAAAATTGTTCAAAGCACCTTAAATTTTGACGCAGAAACGGGTACAACTTCGCCTATGCGCAGCAAAGAGGAAGCAAACGATTACCGTTATTTTGCCGATCCAGATTTGCAACCGATAAAAATCTCTAACGAGTGGCTAGCCGAGATTAATTCGGCCATGCCAAAACTCCCAAAAGAAATAGCTAAAAATTTAGAAGATAGTTATAATTTAAGCAAAGCTGATTCAGCTATTTTTTCAGAAGATTTAGAGTTGTTAAACTATTTTGATGCCGGCGTTAGCGAGGTGAAAAGTCCGAAGATATTGGTTAATTGGCTAATTGGGCCAATAAGAGCGCAATTGTCTGAGCGCAAAATATCGCTCGCAGAATATTCAGTTTCACCAAAGAAAATGGCCGAAGTAATTAACTTGGTAGATGACGGAAAGCTTAACCAACAAGTTGCCCTGCAGCAATTAATACCTGCTTTAGAGTTAACTCCAAATGCTGATGTTTTGGAAACTGCGCAAAAGTTAAATTTGCTTATTAGCGATGATAACAATCAGTTGGAAGGTTTAGTAAACAACGTGTTGGAAAAATATCCTGAGCAGGTAAGTGCATACAAAAAAGGAAAAAAAGGCGTTTTGGGTTTGTTTGTAGGCGAGACTATGAAGTTGGCAAAGGGGAAAGCTGATGCGAAAAAAATAAACATATTGTTGTTAGAAAAATTGAAATGATGAAATTTAAGAGATTAAAATTTTTAAAAATTGCCTGTTGTTTTTTGGTAGTTACTTTGGCGTTTGCCGCTTGTAAACCCAAAGACTATTTCATAATCAATGGAACTTTCAAAAATGCAAAACCAGACAAAAAGGTTTATCTTTTTGGGATGCAGAACAATAAAATGGTTGTAGTAGATTCTACAAATCTTTCAGAAAAAGGTGAGTTTAAGTTAATTCATAATTCTCCAACTGAAGATTTTTATCAGTTAAAATACGGAGATGCTGAGTACCTAATGATCTGCAACAACACGGATGAAATAAAATTCGAAGCCGATGCTAAAGATCCAAATTTCGGTTACAAAATATCCGGGCCAGAAGAATCTGATAAATTGGCAGAATTGAATGCAATCAGGGCAAAATTTGCTAACCAAGCAGCGGCATTGCAAACTACCTTCGAGAATCGTGTGGCAGAGCATCCAAATCAAAGAACGGAGATTCAGCAAAGTTTACAGCCAAAATACAACGCCTACGTAAGCGAATTGAACAACGCAATTTTAAAATTTGCCAAAGATAGTAAAGGTACATTGGCTAGTTTTTATGCTATGAGCACCTTAAATCCGCAAGATTTTGAAGCAGAACTTGTAAATTTTGCAGATGAAATAAAGACGGAGATTAAGGGCAACCCAACGGTAGATGCTTTTGTACAACAAATGGCACTATTAAAAGCGGTGCAAGTTGGCCAATCTGCGCCTGCATTTACCATAAATAATTTGGAGGGAAAGCCTTTAAGTTTAGCCGATTTTAAAGGTAAATTTGTGTTGTTGGACTTTTGGGCTTCTTGGTGCCAGCCCTGTAGGCAAGAAAATCCGAACGTTGTAAAGGTTTACAATAAATTTAAAAATAAAAATTTTGATATTTTGGGTATCTCCTTGGATACAGACAAAGCAGCTTGGCAAAACGCCATTAAAGCCGATGGCTTAACATGGCACCACGTTAGCGAACTTAAAGACTTTAATGGTGAGACAGTTAGAAAATATCAAGTAGATGCAATTCCTTCCTCTTTTTTAATCAACCCGCAAGGAATAATTGTGGCAAAAAACCTACGTGGCGAAGAACTAGATGCATTTTTAAGCAAAACGTTAAAGTGACGTTGCTTCTTGCAGAGTTTTATTTTAATTTTTTGTTAACATAGAGTTAACTTATAATTGATTTTTAGTTGATATTTTCGTAACGGTAATTTAAACTGAGCGCATAGATGGAACAAAGAATTTTAATTGTCGACGATGAACCTGATATTTTAGAGCTTATCGAGTATAATTTGAAGAAAGAAGGGTATCAAGTTTTTACCGCCACAAATGGGCACGAAGGAATTCAAGTTGCCAAAAAAGTACATCCAAACTTAATTATTTTAGACATTATGATGCCTAAAATGGATGGGATTGAGGCCTGCAGGTTAATGAGGGCAATCCCCGAATTTAAAAATACTTTTATGGTGTTTCTAACTGCCCGGAGCGAGGAATATTCTGAAATTGCCGGGTTTAATGTTGGCGCGGATGACTATATAGCAAAGCCGATAAAGCCCAGAGCTTTGGTTAGTAGAATCAATGCCATCCTCCGTAGAAATTCTGCTGAAAAGGAAGTTTTGGAAAACAAGTTAGAGATTGGCGATCTTGTTATAGATAGAGATGCCTTTTTGGTTTTTCAGAACGGAGAGAAAATCGTTTTAGCTAAAAAAGAATTCGAATTGCTGCATTTATTGGCTACAAAACCGGGCAAGGTTTATACACGCGAAGCCATCTTAAAAAACGTTTGGGAGGATTCTGTTGTAGTAACAAATAGAACAATAGATGTACATGTTAGAAAAATAAGAGAAAAACTGGGTGATAATTATGTGAGCACTGTGAAGGGTGTTGGATATAAATTCGAACTAGGTGAAAGCCTATCAGCCGAATAAGCAATTCTAGCGATTCTCATTTTCCCTTCAATTCTCGGTTTTGCAATTATCGTCAAAAGCCATCTCCAGGCGCTTTTTCGACATAAATAATTCGTATTTTTGCGCAACAAATAGCCATCATTTTTGAAGTTTCCAAATTTTTCTTCGTTAATCCTTTTCGAAAACAACGATTTCATCGTTGTAAATAAACCGCCTTTTTTAGCATCGTTAGACGAACGAGGCGCGGTTGGCGAAATAAATCTATTAAGGCTTGCCAAACAATATTGGGCAGATGCGCAAATTTGTCACCGGTTAGATAAAGAAACATCTGGCGCATTAATTATTGCAAAAAATCCTGAGGGTTATCGAACTGCCTCCATCCAGTTTGAGCGAAGAAAGGTAGAAAAAACCTATCATGCAGTGGTAGAAGGCCATGTAATTTTTGATAACCTTCGGGTAGATTTACCAATTCTAAATGACGGAAATAGAAGAGTAAGAATAGATAGGGCTGAGGGAAAAAGGGCAGAAACAGTCTTTAAATCGCTTAAATATTATAAGCATTTTACACTTGTTGCTTGTAAACCAATTACCGGTAGGATGCATCAAATAAGAATACACTTGGCTTCCCAAAGGGCAGTAATTGTGGGCGATGATTTGTATAAAGGCAGCCCTTTGTTTTTATCGAAAATTAAAAAAAGTTATAAGTTAAGTAAAGACGAAGAGGAGCAACCCATTATCAAACGATTTGCTTTGCATGCTTACCACGTAGTTTTTAAAGGCACAGTAGGCGATACGATAGATGTTATTGCGCCTTATCCAAAAGATATGGAGACGCTAGTCAAACTCTTAGATAAATTCGACTCCTAATATCAATTTGCGGTTGACATACAGCTTGTTTTTATTAAGTTTGCAAAAAATGCTCGCGCGTAAATGCTAAAAAAATGTATATTCGATTTGTAAATTATCTTGATACCCTAAACCAATTTAGGAAAGCAAAAATTTCAAATCGCAATTTTTTAATAATTCTAGCCATTATTGTAGGTATTCTTGCAGGTTTGGCAGCAGCATTGTTGAAAAGCCTTACACACAACATCGAGGAATTTTTACAGTCTGATTGGCATTGGAAATATAAATATTTTCTTTATTTATTTTTTCCGCTAATTGGCTTGTTTCTTTCAGCCGCCTACGTTAAACGCTTTATCAAAAAAAGTAAATTTGAAACTGGGTTGACTCCTTTGTTGTATTCTATATCTAAAAGATCTAGCAGGGTAGAAACCCACAATATTTATTCGCAAATAATAACCTCTGCCATTACAGTTGCGTTTGGTGGCTCCGTCGGCTTGGAATCGCCGATTGTAACAAGTGGCGCTTCTATTGGTTCATCTTTAGGGCGTTACCTTGGCTTATCTTACAAAGAAATTACTATGCTTTTGGCGTGCGGCGCCGCAGCAGGCATTGCGGGCGCTTTTAACAGCCCAATTGCAGGCATTATCTTTTCGATAGAAGTTCTGCTGCCAGAAATTAGCATTCCAGCTTTTATCCCGTTACTGCTTTCGGCAGCTACAGCCTCTGTAGTAGCTCGACTATTTTATTCTCAACAACTGTTTTACCTAGTTACAGAAGGTTGGCAAATAAATGCGTTGTTTTATTACGTGTTATTGGCAATTCTAATTGGACTGTTTTCTATTTATTTTACAAAAGCGAACTATGCTGTAAAGGGATTTTTCTACAAGATTGACCACCCTTACAAAAAAGTTATTATCGGAGGATTGCTTCTCGGAGGGATGGTTTTTTTATTTCCTACCCTATATGGCGAAGGGTACATTACCATTAAAAACTTATTGCGAGGAAATTTTTTAACGGTAGTAAACAACAGTATTTTTGCAGAATATAATAGTATGCCTTGGGTGATTATTGTTTTTACGGTGGTAACTATTTTTGCAAAATCTATTGCGGCATTGGTAACACTGGGTGCGGGAGGTAACGGTGGTATATTTGCACCAAGCCTAGTAATGGGTGGACTAATCGGTTTTATTTTTGCGTTTACCATAAACCTAACTGGGCTTGCTCATTTAAACGTGGCAAATTTCATTGTTGCTGGTATGGCTGCTGCGTTGAGTTCTATTATGCATGCACCACTTACCGGTATATTTTTAATTGCCGAGATTACAGGTGGTTACGTTCTCATGGTGCCGTTGATGATCACTTCTGCCATTTCTTATATGATAAATAAGGGTACGCAAAAAAACTCTATCTATACAAAGGCATTGGCTGATAAAGGAGAACTCTCCTCTCCTGAAGACAAAGATACCACCGTGCTTAATCAAATGCGCTTAAGGTATTTGATTGAGAAGAGCTATATTCAACTTGAGGTTAATGACGTTTTAATTGATAAAATGAGTGAGGTAGTTCAATCTCATAAAAATATCTGTGCTGTTACAGATGAGCGTGGCGATTTTAAAGGTATTATATATGTTGAAGAGCTTTTTAACGAGATGTTAAATAATATCGAAAAAAGTACACTTACCGCAAATTTTTTAGTACACCCCGCAACATCAGTTATCCGTGAGGAAGACGATGTAAAACTTGTTCTTAAAAAAATGGAGCAGGATAATGTTTGGATTTTACCTGTTGTTACCAAAGAGAATATTTACATCGGCTTTGTTTCCAAAGCGTCTATCTTTAGCAAGTACAGAGCGCTTTTGATGCGCAGTGTAGATTACGTTTGACATGACGATAAAAACGCCGGCCTGCTAATCTTTCCGTTTTAGATTGAATTTTTCTATTTTGCTGTACAAATGACTTCTTTGAATCTCAATTTCATCAGCTGTCTTAGACACATTCCAATTGTTTTTCTCTAACTTAAACTTAAAAATTTCGCTCGGCAGTATCTTTATATTCTTGGAAGTTGCTAAAATTATCCAAGTTTAGCGTATTTACGCTAGCTAAATTCTCTCCAATATTATGTGAAGCGCCTACATTAGTGCCTCCACTTGGATTTGCAAATACGCGTACATCGTATTCGGTAATTACTTTATCACTTAAAATAATCAAACGCTCAATCATGTTATGTAGCTCGCGTACATTTCCGGTCCAAGGAAGTTGTTTAAGCGATGCCATGGCGGCATCATTAATCTTCTTTAAAGGCATGCCATATTCATTGCAAATAGCCTCGGCAAAATTTTGCGCAATAAGTGGAATATCTTCTGTGCGCTCTGTCAAATGCGGCACATGGATGTTAATCACATTTAACCTGTGGTAAAGATCCAAACGAAAGTTTCCTTTATCTATTTCTTTCAATAAATCTTTATTTGTAGCGGCAATAATTCTAACATTTACTTCTATTTCCTTCTCGCCTCCTACACGGGTAATTTTATGTTCTTGCAACGCCCTTAAAACTTTCGCCTGGGCAGACAGACTCATATCGCCAATTTCATCCAAAAACAAAGTTCCGCCGTTGGCGAGTTCAAATTTTCCTATTCTTTGCTTTACAGCTGATGTAAAAGAGCCTTTCTCGTGGCCAAAAAGTTCGCTCTCTATTAATTCTGACGGTATTGCGGCACAATTTACTTCAACAAGCGCGTTGTCTGCTCTATTAGATTTTTCGTGCAACCACCTCGCTACCAATTCTTTTCCACTACCATTTGCACCAGTAATTAAAACTCGCGCTTCTGTAGGTGCAACCCGTTCGATAGTTTCTTTAATTTTGATAATGGCCTCAGAGTCGCCTAAGATTTCTCGGGTCTTGCTTGCCCTTCGCTTTAAAACCTTAGTTTCTGTTACAAGATTGCCTCTATCTAGTGCGTTCCTTACAGTTATAAGTAACCGATTTAAATCCGGCGGCTTTGAAATGAAATCGAAAGCTCCTTTTTTGCTTGCATCAACAGCAGTTTCTACCGTCCCGTGACCAGAAATCATGATAAAAGGAAGATCTGGTTTTAGCGCCAAAGCTTGCTCCAAAACCTCTAGCCCGTCCATTTTACTCATTTTAATGTCGCAAAGCACAAGGTCGAAATTTTTCTTCTTGATAAGCTCTAGCCCATCAATTCCGTTATCAATGTCTTCTACCTCATAATTTTCGTACTCTAATATTTCGCGTAAGGTACTTCGAATCGCTCGCTCATCATCAATAATCAATAGTTTAGCCATGTCTCAAAAAAATCGGTTGTTAATTGCTAATATATCCCTTTTTACAAGAATAATTTTATAAAACTTTAAACAGATGCTACTGAACATCAAACGGAGGAGTCTAATTCAATTCCGCATGTTAATAAATTGCAGTGGTTGTTCGAAGTCTTCGTTCTTACAAAAGCTGATTACTGCTTGCAAATCGTCTATTTTTTTTGCTGTTACACGCACTTGGTCATCCATGATAGATGCCTGCACTTTAAGGCCGCTAGCCTTAATTTTTGCAACCAATTTCTTTGCCGCTTCTTTATCCAAGCCTTGCTTTATAGTAATTTCTTTGCGAATCATATTTCCCGATGCTTGGTGTTCATCACCAAAGTCCAAGCTTTTTGGATCTAAGTTCTGCTTCATCATTTTAGAGATGATTGAATCTTGAATAGCTTTTAGGCGCATATCGTCTTCAGTTACAATCGTTATTACGCTGCTTTTTTTCTCCAGCTCTACTGTGCTTTTAGAGCTGGTAAAATCATATCGGTTTAAGATCTCTTTTTTAGCGTTATTAATCGCGTTATCTAGCGTTTGCGAATCTACTTTACTTACAATATCAAATGAAGGCATAAGCTTTATTGTTAAATAAAAAATGGTAATTTTATAAATTCTGATTATTACTGCAAACAAACGAAAAATTACATGAAAAACGATAAGAGAAAAAGTCAACAACGAGAATCCAAAAAAAAACACGCTGTTAAAATGGAAGAGTCGTTGCGCGAGAAGCTATTCGAACTAATAAAAAGCTTAGGCCACGATGTGGTGGGTGTGAGCGAAGAACTTGTTAAAATGAGCAGACGCTTGAGTAAAAAGCTTTCTAAAAAGATGAAGAATGTTATTGGGTCTACTGATGCCTCATCTACAGAACAGAAGGCCAAGGAAGCAAAAGCTAACTATACACTGCCGAAAGATAAGGTATCAAAAGGCAAGAAGCTGAATAACAAAAAAAAATCGGCCAAACTGAAGAATGTCGATTTACCTACATCTTTTCCGCCTTCGAAAAACGTGGTCAAACCGAAGGAAAATGCTAGTCCAAAAACTAAATCTCCAAATGCCAAAATATCCCTCGGAAAAACCGCCGACATCGCAAAGCCTGGCCAGGGTAAAGTTGTGGTTGCGAAAACTTCTCCAAATAAGGCCGAAAGCAAAACCCCAGCGAAACGTGGCAGACCGGCTAAATTAACCAACGTCAAAAAAGAAAATCCGTTACCTCCTTTGGCAGAGAAAAAAGAAAATGTTCATGCTAATGCTAAGAAAATTATAGTTCCAAAATCCGTCAAGTCGGCAAAACAAGTATCAAATACAGAAGAGGGGCCGGCACCTACTGCTCGCGGGAGAAAAAAAGTAAATGCTGTCAATAAAAATACAATCGCTAATTCAGATAACCCTGTAAATAAACCTGTAAAAACTATTAGGCAAACAAAAAAATCTATTTCTAAACTTTAAGAAGTTTAGAATAAGGTTTCTGTTGTTTTTTAAATTTTGATTTTTAACGGCTACGGGCATTTTTTTGGTAGATGAGTAAAAATAGTATTCCCTTTGTAAATAGAGAGATAAGCTGGTTATACTTTAACGAGCGAGTGCTGCAAGAAGCAGCCGATGAAACGGTGCCATTAATAGAAAGAATTAAATTTCTCTCTATCTATTCTTCAAATTTAGAAGAGTTTTATAGAGTAAGAGTGGCTACACTCGATAGACTGAGTAACCTTAATGTAAAAGCAAAAGCACTTCTCGGGTTTAACCCAAAAAAAACGTTAAACGAAATTAAAAACATTGTCGTAAAGCAAGAAAAGAAATTCGACCACTTGTTCCAAGCAACGTTGATTAGTGGTCTAGCGCAAAACAAAATTTTTATATTAAACGATACACAATTAAATGTTAGTAGGGGTGAGTTTGTAATTGCCCATTTTAGGGATAAAATTTTGTCTAATATCGTTCCGATTATGGTAGATATGGATAAGCCTTTCCCTGAACTAAAGGACAGAAATCTTTACTTTTTTGTAAAGTTATCGCGTAAAGAACCAAAACCTAGAGAAAGATTTGCTTTAATAGAAATTCCAAGCACACTATCTAGGTTTCTCGTGCTTCCAGAAACCAATGAGTTGAAATTTATTATATTGCTAGAAGACGTAATTAAGTATTGCCTCGATGATATTTTTTACGTTTTTACTTACGATACTATTGAGGCATTTACAATCCAAATTACTAGAGATGCAGAATTAGATTTGGATAAAACTGTGAGCGATAAGTTTATTGATGATTTAAAGAGTAGTTTGGAGAAAAGGAAGAGGGGAAAGCCGATGCGTTTGTTGCACGATTCTGCGATGCCACTAAACATGTTGAACGTATTAATCTCTAAATTAAAACTAGGGGCAGAACATTTACTCGCAGGTAATAGATACCATAAATTTGGAGATTTTATTTCATTTCCAAATCCAGGTTCTAAAGACCTCGAATATGCACCAAATGTGCCGCTTAAGGTAGCTGGTTTACATCGCACCCAAAGTGTTTTTCTAAAGATATCAGAAAAAGATTACTTAATTAATTTGCCCTACCAGAGTTACGATTATATTATTCTTTTTTTGAGAGAGGCGGCTTTAGATCCGAAGGTGGTAGAAATTCAGATTACGCTTTACAGACTTGCAGAAAATTCTAAGGTAATTAATGCGCTTATAAATGCAGCTAAAAACGGCAAGGCAGTATCAGTGCTCTTAGAATTGAAAGCTAGGTTTGATGAGCAGGCAAACATTTTTTGGACTAGTAGGCTGATGGAAGGTGGTGTTAAGGTAAATTATGGATTAACGGATTACAAAGTACATTCTAAAATTTGTTTAATAAAACGCATAGAAAAGGAAAAACCAGTTTATTATGCAAACCTAGCAACCGGCAATTTTAACGAAAAAACCGCAAGCATTTATTGCGACCACAGTTTATTCACAGCAAAAACTCAAATAACAAAGGATCTCGTGAAACTTTTTGAGTCTTTAAGTAAAAAGACTGTAACTAAAGGATTTAAATACTTAATTATTTCTCCATTGGAGTCGAGATCTAAGATTACCAATCTCATCAACCGCGAAATTAAACATGCAAAGGCCGGCAAACCTGCCTATATATTATTAAAAGTAAATAGTTTGGCAGATGAAGATATGATCGAAAAACTTTATAAGGCAAGCAATGCGGGGGTAAAAATAGATCTAATTATAAGGGGAATTTGTTGCTTAGTCCCGGGCGTAAAGGGATATAGCGAAAATATTAATGCCATAAGTATTGTAGATAGATATTTGGAACACGCTAGAATTTACATCTTTGGTGTTGGAGAAGATAGAGATATGTATCTTTCTTCTGCAGATTTAATGAGCAGGAACTTAGAACATAGAGTAGAGGTTGGTTTTCCGATATTAGATAAATCTATTAAGCTCGAAATTCAGGATATGATAGATATTCAGCTTGCAGACAACATAAAGGCACGGATTATTGATGATGGGAATGCGAATAAATATAAAAGAGACAGGGTTATAAAAAAAACCAGGGCACAAGTTGAAATTTACAATTATTTAAAAAACAAAATTAAAGACCCGTGGTAGTTATTGGTAAATTAATCTATCCGATTATGCTTAGACAGCAGGACTGATGGCCCATCAAGTAAAAAAATGCCCCCTAAAGTTTAGAGATGAGCTGCTGCTTCCTTATCAACAAACCAGGTTAATTTACCAACTGTAGGATCTATTAATTGTGCGGGATACTTGTCAAAATCTTTTTTATCATCGCCTGTTACATGCTTTAAAGCATTCGCTTTGCTCTCGCCGAAAACGAGAAAGGCAACGTTTTCTGCCTCATTTATTAGCGGTGCTGTAAAACTTATTCTATATGCATTTAACTTTTCTACAAAGACCGAGGCAACGCTTATAGTCCTATCTTTAACCAATGTGGTATGTGGGAAAATAGAAGCGGTATGGCCATCGTCGCCCATGCCCAATAAGATTAAGTCGAACACGATATTGCTTCCCTCAAAATGTTTATCTATTGCTTTTTTGTATGCGATTGCGGCCTCTTCTGGATCTAATTCTGTATCCACATAGAATATATGATCTGTAGCTGTGCCTAAATTATCGAATAAGTTTTTTTTTGCCATCTCCCCATTATAGTTTAGGTTATCTGCAGAAACATTTCGCTCATCCCCAAAGAAAAAATAAACCTTGTCCCAATCGATTTTTTCTTTATAATCAGTAGATAAAATTCTATATAACTCTTTTGGAGAATTTCCTCCTGTAAGCACAAAATTAAACGCGCCTTTTTCTTCAATAGCTTCGGTAGCTATTTTCACAACATAATCCGCAAGTGCTGCGTTGAGCACGTCTAAAGATTTATAAATAAGTAAATTCATAAAAACAGTTTTTAAATAATGCCGTTTTAATCATCAACAACTCAAATTCCAAAAATCCAAAATCAATTCGTTAAAGAAAAAGAGTTGCTTTTGAAACTATTTTTTTTCTTTCAATGGAAGATTATACCAATGGAAACCATCTCTGGCAATTAACGCCTCTGCTTCTTCTGGTCCCCAACTATCTGCCGGATAATTTGGAAAATTTAACGACTTTTTGCTTTCCCAGGCATTTAAGATCGGCATCACCAATTCCCAAGCAGCCTCTACCTGATCGCCGCGCATAAACAAGGTTTGGTCTCCCATCATAACGTCGAGCAAAAGAGTCTCATAAGCTTCTGGAGTTTCAGTTTCATAGGTTCCCTTATAATCGAACACCATATCTACAGGATTTAAAATCATATCTACCCCAGGTCGCTTTGCCTGCATTTGCATTCGGATACTCATCTCTGGCTGAATGCTGATAATTAATCGATTTTGCTGCCAGTTTTCGGTTACGTCTGCATCAAAGATTTGGTGCGGAACATCTCTAAACTGGATGGTAATTAATGATGAAGTTTGGTTTAGTCTTTTGCCGGTTCTAAGATAAAATGGTACGTTTTGCCAACGCCAATTATCTATATGGAATTTAATTGCAGCAAATGTTTCTGTATTGGAGTGTTCATCTACACTGCTCTCCTGTCTATAACTTGGAACCTCTTTCCCTTTTACCCACCCTTTTCCATACTGTCCGCGTACGGCATTAAATCGAACGTTTTCTGCAGAAAATGGTCGAATTGCTTTTAAAACCTCCACTTTCCTATCTCTTAACTCGTCTGCATCAAACTTAATTGGCGCTTCCATCCCAACCAAACAAAGAAGTTGCAGCAAGTGGTTTTGAATCATATCTCTAAGTGCGCCCGCACCCTCATAGTAACCACCTCTATCTTCTACGCCCAATTGCTCCGTTACAGAAATTTGCACATGATCTATGTAAGATCGATTCCATAATGGTTCAAACAGAGAATTTGCAAATCGAAAAGCCATCATATTTTGCACCGTTTCTTTGCCAAGATAATGGTCTATGCGATAAATTTGTTTCTCAGAAAATATACACCCTAGTAGCTTATTAAGTTCTTTAGCAGATTCTAAATCATGACCAAATGGCTTTTCAACCACTATCCTGCAGTTGTCTTGGTCTTCAGTAAGCTTATATTTCTGCAAATATTCTGCAGTCATAGAAAAAAACTTAGGTGCAACGGCTAAATAATAAATTGCTTGTGTTTGTTTCCCAAATTCTTTTTGGTACTTTTCTACTTCAGATTTAAGTGTTTGGAAAGTAGCGGCTTTTGTAAAATCGGTAGGGGTGTAGTGAATTGTTTTTCCAAACTCTTCCCATTTTTCTTTATCAACCTTTCCTGAGCGAGAAAACTCATTTACCGCTGCTTTCAACTCTTCTTTAAATGTCTGGTCGGTAAATTCGGTTCTGCCAGTGCCGATAACAGCAAATTTATCTGGCATGTAACCTTCGATAAAAAGGTTGTAAAGGGCAGGTGCTAATTTTCGTTTATTTAAATCGCCAGTACCACCAAATATTACAAATATGGTAGGACTTAACGCTACATTTGATTTCATCTTTAATTTTTTTGCAATAATACTTAATCCTATTAGATTATTCGCCTACCTTATTCCAATCGGCATGAAAAACACCTTCCTCATCATTTCGCTCAAAGGTATGCGCTCCAAAGAAATCTCGTTGAGCCTGAATTAAGTTAGCTGGACTTTGCGCAGTAGATAAACTATCAAAATAAGTTATCGCGCTAGCAAATGCAGCCATGCCAATGCCTGCTTGTAAACCTGCAATTGTTGCTTTCCTAGCCGATTCTATATTTTGGTCGATGATTTTTTGCACTCGTTCATCTAAAAACAAATGTTCTAAAGCATTATCATTTTCAAAAGCTTGATAAATATCCTCTAAAAATGCTGCGCGAATAATACATCCGCCTCTCCAAATTTTCGAAATGTCTTGGAGTTTTAAGTTATAACTGTATTCTCTAGATGCCTGAACCAAAAGATGCATTCCCTGTGCGTAGGAGCAAATCATTGCAAAATACATTGCATTCTCCAAATCGTGCACACTCAACTCCATTTTACCATTTTTCTTCGGAAAACGTTTGCCCAGCTCTTCTCGTAGCTCCTTAAATTTTGATAAATCTCTATTGCTAACAGCTTCATTAATAGTTGGGATGGGCAAACTAATTTCCATCGATACTTGAGAAGTCCATTTGCCAGTGCCTTTTGATTTTGCTTGATCTTTTATGTGGTCCAACAAATCTATTCCTGTATTCTTATCTTTAAATAGGAATATTTCGCTAGTAATCTCCATCAGAAACGATTGAAGCTTGCCTTTATTCCATTCTGCAAAAACTTCATTTATTTCATCGTTTGTTTTTCCAAGTCCGTTTTTTAAAATATCGTAAGTCTCTGCAATCAATTCCATAATTGCATATTCAATCCCATTATGGACCATTTTAACAAAATGTCCAGATGCACCGGGACCCAGATACGTTACGCAAGGTTCGCCGTTTACTTTTGCAGCAGTAGCTTCTAAAATTTTGGCAACTTCATTGTAGGCTTCTTTGTCTCCTCCGGGCATCATGCTCGGTCCAAATCTAGCGCCTTCTTCGCCACCAGAAATTCCCATACCGAAAAAGTGAATTCCAACTTTGTCTAAATCTTCGACACGTCTGTTTGTGTCTGTAAAATGAGAATTACCGCTGTCGATGATTAAATCGCCTTTATCTAACAAAGGTTTAAGTTCTTCTATTACGCTATCTACAATTGGACCGGCCGGCACTAACATTACCAAAATGCGAGGACATGCAATGCTATTTACAAATTTTTCAATATCGCCAAACCCAACTAAGCTGTGGTTTTTTCCCTCAACCTCTAGTTTGTCTGTCATCCTTTCGTCCTTGTCATATCCAGTTACAGAGAAACCTTTATCGGCCATATTTAGCAACAAGTTTCTTCCCATTGTACCCAGGCCAATCATCCCAAGTTTATATTTTTTCACACTATCGTCTGCCATTTTATTGTTTTTTGAAAATTATTCAGTTGTTTTACACGAGTTACCTGTTTTAAGAGAACTCTATTTTACTGGATTAAGCGTTTTTATCTGAAATTTATCACTTTGTTTCCAGAGCTTTGCCCCGCCTCTAATGCCATCTCTATTAGAAACCAATCTAATATTATCTTCTAGTTTAAACGTAATTTCCTTAGAATTTCCGCCGCCAATGTATAAAGCATCGTAATTGAAAACTGTTTTATATATTTCGATTATTTTTTGTAGTCTTTTATTCCATCGTTCTTTGCCTTTTTTATCAAAAGCAACGTCGCCAATATAAGCATCGTAATCTTTACGCTTGTTTTTTGGAAAATGTGCTAGTTCTAGATGTGGCAGCAATTCTCCATCAAAAAGTAGCGCAGTTCCAAAGCCTGTTCCAACTGTAAAAACAATCTCAAAACCTATTCCATCTACCACTCCGAGTCCTTGTTGATCGGCATCATTAACTAGTCTAACAGATTTTTGAAGAGCATTAGCAATCATTTGAGCGAAGGGAACATCTATCCAATCGTTATTGGCCAAATTAGGCGCAGTTTTTACAATGCCATATTTAACATACCCGGGAAAACCGATAGAAACCCTATCGTACGTATTTTCTATAGGATTTACCAGCTCTAAAATAATTTGCAAAACTTCTTTTGGCTCTGCCTTATTAGGCGTTTTAGATTTTATATAGTCTGATATCATTTCTCCATACTCATCCAATAAAACCGCTTTTATGCTGCTTCCGCCAATATCAATTGATAGGATGTTGTTTTTTACATTGTTGTTTCTTTCCTCCATAATTTGTAGTTTACTTTGCGAAGCAGGCAAAGGATGTTTTGATTTTTACTTGATTTTAAAACTAATGTTTTCTAAATAATTAGGTCTTTATCCTCATTCACACGCAAAAATATATGGTTTTGCAAAAAGACAACCAATTTTTCAAACACTAAATGTTGCTCCAATATAATGTATTTTCTCAGCTTTTTGTTTCAACTAGTAGCCGGTTTTATTTTTATGCCAAAAGATATAGCGAGAAAGAAGTTATGACTGGAAACCTACAAAGATATTAAGTTGGCGCATGTGCGAATTGTATCAGAATCTACCATTTCTAGTCTAGGTATTTTGCCCAAAAACGTTGCGCCGCTATAGTCTAAAATATAATTTTGAGTTTCAGCATTTTCCTCACCATTAAAAATAATACCCTTAACTGGGATTTGGAATTGTTTTAAAATTGCCAAAGATAATAGCGTGTGATTAATACTACCTAGATAATTTTCAGAGACTAAAATAACCTCTACCCTTAGTTTTTTTATTAAATCTATGATTAAATCTTTGTCATTGAGGGGAACCATAAGGCCGCCAGCGCCTTCAATGATTAAATTATTTTTGATTTTGGGAAGTTGGAATTTGTCTAAATTGATTAGAACGCCGTCTAACTTTGCCGACAGATGAGGCGATAATGGATTTGTCAATCGATAAATTTCTTTATGAATTACGGTTTTTTTGTTCGAGATGAGTTCTTCAATCTTTTTGCTATCGCTCTGTGCCAAATCTCCAGATTGAATCGGTTTCCAATAATCGGCATTTAATTTTTCAACCAGAACAGCACTTATTAGAGTTTTGCCGATGTTGGTTCCGATGCCGGTTACGAAGTATTTATCCATTCAAAATTGCCTTTAAGTGTTCTATAAGTAAGTCAATCTCATCGTCAGTATTGTATTGATGAATGCAAATTCTAAGGCGTTCTGTGCCGATCGCAACAGTGGGATTTAAGATTGCCCTTACATCAAACCCTTTTTTTTGCAAAATTTTTTCCGCTGCCTTTGCGATTTTATTCGAAGAAAATAACACACCCTGAATGGGGCTAATGCTCTGCAACACTGGCACATTTTCTACGGCAGCTTGTTTACCAAAATGAGAAATGTTGTGATGTAGTTTTTCTGTCGAATGATTTATTAGTAATTGGTAGGCGGCTTTGATGGCAACCAAGTTGTGTACGGGCGCCGCAGTTGTGTATACGAAAGACCGTGCAAAATTAATGAGATATTCCCTAAGTGTTTTGCTCCCGATGACAATCGCTCCATGTGTGCCCAATGCTTTACCAAAAGTAATTACCCGGGCAAAAACTTTGTCTTCCAGACCTAATTGTGAAACCAATCCGCGACCTCCAAAACCAAAAACACCTGTTGCATGCGCTTCATCCACTATTAAGTTTGCACTAAATCGCTCGCAAAGCGATGAGATTTTTTCCATTGGTGCCAAATCGCCATCCATAGAATAGACGCTTTCTACCACTACAAAGATGTTTCCTTTTGCTGTTTTAAGTTTAGCCTCTAACTCCGATAAATCGTTGTGTTTAAACTTAAAGCGATTGGCTAGACTTAGGCGGCAACCGTCTATCAAACTGGCATGAATCAATTCATCACTTAAAATCGTATCGCCCTTTTGTGGAACTGAAGATAACAGGCCTAAATTGGCATCATATCCGGAATTAAACAGTAATGCAGAAGCAGCCGAATGATAATGGGCAATAAGTTGTTCTGTTTCTTCTGCATAATCTGTATTTCCGCTTAGCAAACGAGAACCCCCAGACCCGTTTTGATAATTTGGTAGCGCCCTTAGTTCGCTATCAATTAACTGCCTTAATTCTATGGATTTTGCAAAACCAAGATAATCGTTGGAGCAAAAGTCTATTTTAGGATTAGTTTTATCAACAGTTTTAGATTTCTGAAAAACTTTACTGCTCGCTAGTTTTCTTAAAGACCCATTGAGTACTCGTTTTTCAAGCCGTTGTTCAAGGACGATATCGATAGCTGATGGCATATAAATTGGTCAAAAATAAAGAAAGCGTTTCGATAAAGAAACGCTTTCTCAAATATTCTAAAGCCCTGTAAAATTTGCTCGCTTGGTAGAACCTGTTTAAATTTTAATTTTGAGAAGCAGGCTTTGATACCAATGGAGCAGACTGATCTTTTTGATGTTTGTTATGTCTCGCCATTTTATCTTTATTCTCTGTTTTCCAGTCTTTTAATTTTGCTTTTTGCTCGGTTGTCAATACTGTATGAAGTTCTTTTTTAGAAGCCTCATTCATTTCCTTAAACTGAGACTTATCGGCTTTTTTGTCTGTACTTTTAGACATCATGTCTTTGGCCTTGTTAAATTTGTTCAGCTCGATTTGATAAACTTTGGTTTTTTGATCGGCGGTAAGCGCCACCTTTTGATCAAGCTCATCGGTTGCTTTTTGAGCCCGCTGTTCCACGGTGTATTTTCCTTTTTTTTGGCGGCTCGTACTCGTTGTTTGTGCAAAAGTTGCTCCTAAACCTAAAAATGCAATTACCGCTGTTAAAATTATTTTTTTCATGATATTATTATTTTATTTTAGTTAATAGAGGAAAAAACACCATGAGAGTTTAATGCTGTAATGTTAAAAAAGGTTAATTTTTATTAAGCTGCGATATAGACTTTTGCATTTGAGCCATCATTTGCGTCAAAGTCTCCATAGTGGGATCAGGCGCCGGTTCGGGCAAACTGGTAGAAATGTAGGCTTTCGCTTTCCATATCTCTAAAATATCATCGGCCGCAATAGCATAGGCATCGTAGGTTTTATTGTCAGAAATCAGTTTTAGTTCTTTCGCTTCGCTAAGTCTGTTTCCTGCCCGCTTGTATACAATGCCTTCATTTTTGCTTATAACTATATATGTGTCACCGGTTTTTACTTCAGACCAATTATCCAAATACTTACCAATAATTACGCTTCCGGGTTGGACTGGCAGCATACTGTCTCCCATAATTTCGAAAGCCCGATAAGTTCCCTGTCGTAACGCTGCAATCGGTAGTTGGAATTTTGGAAGTTCGCTAATATATTCCGGATCTGCATAACCGTTAAGATAGCCGGCACTTGCCCTTACCGGAACCAATTCTATATTTTCCTTTTCATTACTATCTACAGATACACTCAACACTCGTAAGTTAGATCCTTGGCTTTTCGGTTTTGATTTCCAAGTATCACTTATCTCTTCATTGATAAATTCATCAATGGAAAGATCAAAATACGTTGCTATTTTTTTTAGTAATTCATATTTTGGCTCTGCACGATCTTCCTCATACGCCCCTATCAGCGAGCGCTTGATTTCCATTTCATCTGCGAACGTTTGTTGTGTAAGGCCTTTTTTCTTACGAAGGTATCTTAAATTGTTAGCGATATTAGGCATTAAAATAAATTTTAAAATAAATTTGTAAATACTAAAATAATTAGTAATTTTATCCCAATAAAGTTAGTAATTAAATTTTAGAAAACAAGCCTAATTACTAAATACTTTAGTTTAATAAATTTAGCCGTCATTGATATGAAAAAATTTGTTTACGTTGTTACCGATAGAAACCGTTCAAGCATGCATGTAGGCATGAGTGCTGATTTAAATAAGACTTTAGAGTTTTATAAACAAATGCCGAATCTGTTTTTTGATAATGGTCAACAATTAACTCGTTTGGTCTATTTTGAGGAATTCAGATCTGAGGCGCAAGCGCTTGGTCGCTTTAAGATTGTAAGCCATTTTACAAGAGTTCAGAAAGAACGATTGGTCAGAAAATGCAATCCAGATTGGATAGATTTAACTGTTGGATTGAACTTTGAAAATGCAGCGGCTTCAAAAAGGCAAAGCAATAAAGTAAAGTTTTCTTTTAATGGTTTGTCCTAGTAATAGCGCGTCTAAAGCTGGAAGTTAGATTTCTTGGTTTTGAGAATCAAATAGATTATTTACAAACTGTGACAATAAAAACCAATTACCGAGGACATGAGCCTAAGTTACAGAATAACGTGAGTAGTAAGTCCATTTTTTTTGAAGTTTTAAATACTATCTGAATTCTGAGCTTGGTGATAAAAATTTCAGTTTAGAATAACCTCAGTTAAAGGCATTTAGCCCCGTAATATCCATTCCGGTAATGAGTAAATGCACATCGTGTGTACCCTCATAAGTAACTACCGATTCTAAATTCATTATATGGCGCATAATTGGATATTCGCCAGTTATGCCCATTCCACCTAACATTTGCCTTGCGTTGCGTGCGACATTTATTGCCGTTTCTACGCTATTTCGCTTAGCCATGCTAATTTGCTCTGGAGTTGCTCGGTTTTCATTTTTTAGAACGCCCAAGCGCCATGCAAGTAATTGTCCCTTCGTAATTTCTGTAATCATTTCGGCCAGTTTCTTTTGTTGTAATTGAAAGCCACCAATCGGTTTTCCAAATTGAATGCGTTCTTTAGAATACCGCAATGCGGTATCGTAACAATCCATCGCCGCACCGAGCGCGCCCCAAGCAATACCAAACCTAGCTTGGTTTAAACAGCTAAGTGGACCTTTTAAGCCCCTTATGTCTGGAAACATATTTTCTTTCGGAATTTTTACGTGATCGAACACAAGTTCGCCTGTTGCCGAGGCACGCAAACTCCATTTGCTATGCGTTTCTGGCGTAGAAAATCCCTCCATACCTCGTTCTACAATCATACCCCTAATTTTTCCCTGTTCGTCTTTTGCCCAAACAACTGCAATATCTGCAAACGGTGCATTGCTTATCCACATTTTGGCTCCATTAAGTATATAGTAATTGCCTTCTTCTTTAATGTTAGTTGTCATGCCACTCGGGTTCGAGCCATGGTCTGGCTCGGTAAGGCCAAAACAGCCTATAATTTCTCCATTCGCCAATTTTGGCAAGAATTTTTTACGTTGTTCTTCGTTTCCATAAGTAAAAATAGGATACATTACCAAAGAACCTTGCACAGAAGCTGTTGAGCGAATCCCTGAGTCGCCCCGCTCCAGTTCCTGCATCAAAATACCATAAGCAATGTAATCCAAGCCGGCACCGCCATATTCTATAGGTATTGTTGGTCCGAATGCACCAATTTCTCCCAGGCCTTTTATTAACTGCTTGGGAAATTCAGCTCGCTGAGCATAATCTTCTATAATTGGACTTAGCTCTTTCTTTACCCAACTTCTAGCGCTTTCGCGGATCAGTTTATGTTCATCCGTTAAAAGTTCATCTATCAGATAATAATCGGGTGCTTCGTATACATCTTTTTTGCTCATTACAGTTAATTTCAGCCAAAATCAAAGTTAACAATTTATGTTTGCCGGCTTAAATGTTTTATTCTTAAACAAGTTCCGTATTTTAGAGGCTTAACAAATCATCGAATCTGAATAATGACAAAGATAGAAAACAGTATACTTACCGTTGCACTTAAAGAAGTAAACTGCTTCGCGTATCATGGTTACTATCCAGAGGAACAGATTCTTGGATGCTATTTTCTGGTCGATTTAGAAGTTGTCTTTATTCAAAGAAAATTTGATGATGAGCTATCATCAACAATAAACTACGAGGAATTAAACGCCATAATCCTTTCAGAGATGAAACAAACTCAAAAGCTTTTAGAAACCGTGTTAAGTAATATTTTGGAAAAGGTAATTGGAAAATATGATTTCATTTCTACTGCGAGTGTGAGTATAAAAAAGATAAATCCACCAATGGCCGGGCAGGTAGGTTGTTCTTTTGTAAAGCTGGATTATTCTTCTCAGAAATAATTGCGCATTTAAGATTCTTACTTTTTACTCAACGAAGCACAACATCCAATTATCTCTCGTTCTAAAATTTTAGTTAAACTCAATCCGTAAAATATCGCCTAAATGCAAGCCAAGTAATCCGCTCGCTTTGCCTTTATTAATGGCGATTTCTAAATGGTTGCTTATCCCAAACAAGCATAATTTTTCGCCTTCGGGCACCTCGTTGTAGTGCCAGCTTAGATGTGTAATGGTTTCATTTTTTTTAAAGAACAACGTAAAATCTCGGTTTTTTTGCAATCTGGTAAACAAATCTTTGGTAATGTTGGTGATTACGTTACAAAACGTATCTACGTAAATTACGCTACCGCGAATCATGTCTTTTTCTATTACCGGTTGCAGCAACGTTCTTTCCTCTATATCAGAAATTACTATGCCTATTTCGGTTAGTTTTCCACCTCCGGCCAAGTGCGTGGCTGCCTTCACAAAAATATCTACCAGCGGAAAGTGTAGGTATTTTAAATCTTGTAAAATGTTCAGCTCCACAATAATTTCGGGCTCGTTATCGAACAGCAACGAGAAAATTCCATTATCAGCTCCCACAAAATAATGATCATTATGTTTAAGCGCAATGTATTTCGTATTTTGGCTGTAAACAGAATCTATCCCGATAAGGTGGACGGTATTTTTAGGAAAATAAACGTATGCGTTTTTTAGCACAAAAGCGGCATAAGAAATATTAAACGAAGGTACATCATGCGTAATATCGATAATATTAGCGTTGGGCATATTTTTAAGCAGACTCCCTTTCAACGCACTTTGGTAAAAATCTTTCGAACCTAAATCTGTTGTTAAAGTAATAATCCCCATTAAAAATTCATTATTTATCCTTAATCTTGTCTCTACGCTTTAATGGTTACAAATATTCAAATTTTAATTAATATAAGCCCGTAAACTTATAAAATACTCCCTTTGACCGAAAAAAATCTTTCTCTAGAATCTGTAAATGCTGCCCATTTCTGGGGCGTAAATAATGAGCATTACGAAATGTTAAAGAATGCTTTCCCCAAACTAAAAATCATTGCACGAGGCAATGATGTAAAAGCTTTGGGAGACGATGCAGAATTAGCACATTTTGAACACAAATTTAATCAGTTGACAGCCCAACTAGAGCGGTATAGTTCTTTAACGGCAACCGAGGTTGATGGCATTTTAGGTGCTAAAAGTGTTGTAGATAATAAAAGCAATGTAGAATTGTCGGGTGGCGGCGGAGAGGTTATCGTATTTGGAACACATGGTTTGCTAGTTAAAGCGCGCACGCCTAACCAGCGAAAAATGGTAGCGAGTATTTTAAAAAACGATATTTTGTTTGCTGTTGGCCCTGCAGGAACGGGTAAGACATATACCGCAGTTGCGCTTGCGGTAAGGGCACTAAAAAACAAGGAAATAAAACGGATTATTTTGACAAGGCCGGCTGTAGAGGCCGGCGAAAACCTTGGTTTTTTGCCGGGCGATTTAAAGGAGAAGATCGACCCATATTTGCGCCCGCTTTACGATGCTTTGGATGATATGATTCCAGCAGAGAAACTTAAATTATATTTAGAAAATAGGACGATAGAAATAGCTCCGCTGGCATTTATGCGTGGGCGAACACTTGACAATTGTTTCGTAATTTTAGATGAGGCACAAAATGCAACCGATTTGCAATTGAAAATGTTCTTAACCCGAATGGGTCCAACGGCTAAGTTCATTGTAACAGGCGACGTAACCCAAGTAGATCTACCTAAAAAACAAATGTCAGGATTGTTTAATGGTTTACGAATCCTCGAAAATATAAAGGGGATAGACATCATTTACCTAACCGGGGAAGATGTGGTACGGCACAAATTGGTCAAAGATATTTTAAGAGCTTACGGAGATATTCAATAATTGAAAGCTGAGGGAGTAAAGCTGCAAGCTAAGAGACCAAAACTAAAAGTAAAAGCTGAACGGAAACGAGCGCATCTTGTCATTTTTGTGCCGCAGTCCCGCCATTTGCTCATACTGCACAAGCCTTAGCCACAAGGCCGGTATCCGCAATGTCGGGTTTAGAAACACAAGTCTGTGCTAAAAACTTGGGTTTGCATCGCAGGTAAAACTTCGACCCCTACTTAACCAACGAATTAACCAACTAACCAGCCAACCGCATAACCCTTAAACTTTTTTCACTAATTTTGCCCCTTTATGAAAGCATTAAAAGAAACCCATTTTCATTTCCCAGATCAGAGCAATTTTTACAAAGGCAAAGTAAGAGATGTGTACACCATTAAAGATTCTATTATGGTAATGGTCGTATCAGATCGAATTTCGGCTTTTGATGTCGTCTTGCCTGAAGCCATCCCATATAAAGGCCAAGTACTAAACCAAATTGCGGCAAAATTTTTAAAAGCAACTCAAGACATAGTACCCAATTGGGTATTAAGCGTCTGCGATCCAATGGTAACTATAGGCCGCATTTGCGAACCTTTTAAGGTAGAAATGGTTATTCGAGGCTATTTGGCAGGGCATTCTTGGCGAGAATATCAAGCCGGCAAGCGGAGTATTTGCGGCGTAGCATTGCCAGACGGTTTATCAGAGAATGATAAGTTACCAAAACCGATCATCACGCCGACTACCAAAGCCTCGATTGGGCATGATGAAGACATTAGTAGAGAAAGTATTCTGTCCCAAGGCATTGTGAGCATTACCGATTATGATAAATTAGAGGAATTTACCTATGCCTTGTATAAAAGAGGTACAGAAATCGCTGCAAAAAGCGGATTAATATTGGTTGATACCAAGTATGAATTTGGCAAAGCAGACGAAGAGATCTATTTAATAGACGAAATCCACACGCCAGATTCCTCCAGATATTTCTACAGCGAGGGATACGATGAAAGGCAACAACAAGGAGAACCTCAAAAACAACTCTCGAAAGAATTTGTACGCAAGTGGTTAATAGAAAATAATTTTCAAGGCAAAGAAGGGCAACAAATTCCTATGATGGACAAAGAGATAATTACTTCTATTTCTGAAAGATATATTGAGCTTTACCAGCACATTGTCGGCGAAAAATTTATTAGGACAAGTGCAGATTCTCTCGAAACTAGAATAGAAAACAATATTTTGCGGGCATTGAAGATGCTAAATTAAATTTTAATTGCTAAATTGGTACAAAACCAATTGTTATGAAGTTTTCGGTAGATAAACAAGAGAAGTACGTACTGTTACAACTTCTGGAAGAACGGTTTACCAATGAGATTGCACCCGGCCTGAAGTCTGAGTTATACCTGCTTAATGCAGAAGGATTCAAAAACATTATAGTAGATTTAGCCACCGTTATGGAATGTAACGATGCGCAAGATTTAAGCTCTTTGTTGGTGGGAGATAGGTTGTGCAAAGCCGCAGGCGGTTTATTTGTGGTAACAGGTTTAACAGAACAGTTGGAGCAAATTATAGAATTGTCTAATATCTTCAGCTCTATAATTTTTATAAACAGTGTTGAAGAAGCAATGGATTTAATTTACATGGACGAGTTAGAAAAAGGATTTCCTGACGAAGATTGAGGTTTAAAAAATTAAAGTTAGGCCTCGCAGTTTTTAAGAAACCTGCGAGGCTTTTATATATTTGGTATTGATGAAATTTGAAGTAACGATATTGGGCAGCAACTCTGCGACGCCGGTAACTAACAGAAATCCTTCAGGACAGTTGTTAAATTGTAATGACAATCTTTACCTTATTGACTGCGGGGAGGGCACCCAATTGCAAATGTTGCATTTTAACTTAAAAGCAGCCCGTATAGACTATATATTTATTACCCATTTACACGGCGATCATTATTTTGGGCTTATCGGTTTGCTTTCTACACTGCATTTAAATGGCAGGATAAAACCTATGCACATTTTTGGTCCAGCTGCATTGCAGGAAATTCTGGAAATCCAATTTAAGTATTCAGACACTAAGCTTCGATATCCGATAGAATTTCATCCATGTAATCCAGACCATTCCGAAAAAATTTTTGAAGATGAACATCTAGCCGTCAGAACGATTATTTTAAACCACCGCATTCCGTGTACCGGATATCTATTTCAACAGAAAAAGCGACAGCGGAAAATCATTAAGGAAAAAATAGACGATTTGCCAACTTCTTACTTTTCAGATTTAAAAAGAGGATTGGATATAGAAATGCCTGATGGAAAAATCTTAAGATCTGAAGACTTTACGCTTCCGCCAGAACCTCCCCGCTGTTATGCTTATTGTACAGATACGTTGGTAGATGAAAAGTATTTCGAGACCATTTTTGGTTGCGATACCTTGTACCACGAAGCGACTTTTCTGCATGAACTTTTAGATAGAGCTAAAGAAACACACCATACTACGGCATTACAGGCAGGCGAAGTTGCAAAAACAAGTGGCGTAAAAAAACTATTAATTGGGCATTTTTCATCGCGGTATAAGACTTTGCAGCCGCTTTTAGATGAGGCGAGAAGCGTATTCCCAAATACAGAATTAGTTATAGAGGGAAAAACATTCCTATTATAATTAAGCTGTACTAAAATCTCGTTTTTACTTCTCTCTACCGCCTCCGCCAAATACAGAAAAGTGTACGTAGCGTTTTGGGTTTGCTTTCAAATCAATCATCAACTCATCTAAATTTTTAGAGGCAGCATCCAAATTGTTATAAAGTTTATCATCGTTTAGTAAAAGGCCTAAAGAGCCTTTACCATCTTTAACACCACTAATCACCGATTGCAAATCTGCGATAGCGTTATTAGCTTTATCCAAAGTTTCTTTAAAGTTTGTTGCCGCAAATTTGTCGGTAACTGTGTTTATATTAGATAAAATGTCGTTAATCTTTTTGTTATTGCTATTTAGGTTAGATGTAATGCTTTCTACATTGGCAAAAATCGCCTGAATTCTAGAGCCTTCTGATCCAACCAACTTGTCCACATTTTTAGAAGTGTTTTCTAAGGAGGCGAGCGTGCCTGCAATACTCATGAAACTTTTATCTACACTTTTTTGAAAATTTGGGTTGAGAATAGCGTTTACACTTGTTAAAACAGAATCCATTTTACCAATTATAAGTTCAGCTTTCTTTTGTATTGGCTCAACTTGATCCATCAATCCCTTTTCTACGTTTGCGTTGAGTACATAACCGTCATCGGCCATGTCTTTACTATTCCCAAGCTGCATCACAATAGCCTTACTGCCAAGTAAATCTGTTGCTTCCAAACGTGCAGTGCTGTTTTTTGGAACGTCATATTTTTCGTTTATACTCAGGGTCGCCAAGATTGTACCTCCTGGTTCTAATTGTAATTTGGCAACTCTGCCTATTTGAAAACCATTGATTAAAATGGGTTTAGAAACAGTTAGTCCATCTACACGGGCGTAACGAGCATACAAGGTAGTTTGGTTGCTAAAAATAGAATTTCCCTTTAAAAAATTATAGCCAATAATAAGTAAGGCTATGGCGAAGGCGGCAAGGATGCCAACTTTGGTTTCATTTCTTATTTTCATAATGAACTTGTTTGGCTATTTCTACTTTTTATAATTAACGACACCCTTTTTTTAATTTTCTCAAGATGTTTTGCAAATCGTTTGTAAACAAGAAGCCACCTCTTAAAGTTTTAACGTTTATCGGGGGCAAAGTTACATTTTTATCATTTGCTATCGAAAATTATTTAACCTCTATCTCCCTTTTGTACGTTTTTATTGCATCCGCAATACAACGTACTACTTCGTTCAGTCCTTTGGCAGAATTTAGGTATTTTTCCTCTTTAGAATTTGAAATAAATCCAACTTCTGCTAAAACTGCTGGCATTCCGCACCTTTGAAGCACCAAAATTCCCTGTTCTTTAATCCCGCGATCTGCTCGCCGATACTTATTGACGTAATTATTTTGTATAAGTTTGGCAAACCTTATACTTTTATCCCGAAAAGTATTTTTTAATAATGACATCATTATGAAGCTAACAGGATTATTAGGATCGTAACCTCCATAATTTTGTTTATAGTTCTTCTCCAACCTAATATCGGCATTTTCCCGTATGGCGGCGTCTTGCTCTTTTAGTCGATGCGAACCGGCTACAAGCGTTTCTACGCCGGTTATAGAGGAATTCTTTTTTGATGTTGAATTACAATGGATGGAAATAAATAAATCTGCTTTGGCTTTGTTGGCTATTTCTGCCCGTTTGTACAAATCAACATCTACATCTGTTTTTCGAGTGTAGATAACTTTTATCTGCGGTAGCTGTTTTTTAATCTCGGCTCCCAATTTTAGTGCGATCTTTAAAGCAATAGTTTTCTCTTTAGATATTCTACCAGAAGCGCCGGGCTTTCTTCCGCCATGGCCTGCATCAATAACAATAGTTTTGAGCTTGTAACCTTGACCAAACACCAAAGTAGACCAAAACAATAATGCACCAAAAAAACATAAAAAATGTTTAAAAGTCTTTAGGATGGCTTTAAAAGGCAGTTTCTGCAAATTTTTTATATTTACTTATTGCTTTAATAATTGCGCTCACAATTTCATCTTGTCCCTCTGGCGAGTTCACATAATTCTCTTCATCAGGATTACTTACAAAACCAATTTCTGTAAGCACCGCAGGCATGCCGGCACGCGCCAAAACAGCCAGACTTTTCTCTTGCACTCCGCGATTCACCCTGCCATTATTTACATATTCTTGTTGTAAAAACGATGCGAATCTTAAGCTTCGCTCCCTATTGGTTTGCTTCATCAGCGAAAGCATTATATTATTTTCTGGGGTGTTTGCTATAAATCCTTCGTAATTTTTTTTGTAATTGTCTTCTAAAAAGATAGAAGAGTTCTCTCGTTTTATCACCTCATCTTGCTCGTCTAGCCTGCTTGTTCCCGATACAAAAGTCTCGGTGCCGTGGGTAGAAGTACTTTTTGCTCGTATTGTTTTATAAACCGGTACCTTCTTACCACGCACTTTTTTATAATAACTAAATTCTCTAGTGGTGTAAACCGGCATATCATTTAAGTGGATAGAAATAAAAAGATCTGCTTTAACATCGTTTGCCAGTTTTATCCGTTCATAGAGTGGCACAAAAACATCTGTAGTTCTTGTAAAAACAACCTTAACGTCTTTCAGACTGTCTTGAAGGGCTCGACCCAAATTCAGGGCTGTTTTAAGAGCTACATCCTTTTCTTTACTATACAAACCATGTGTTGAACCGTCTTTGCCTCCATGCCCAGCATCTATAACGATAGTTTTAATTTGATAGGTTTGCGCAATGGCTTGATTACCAAATGCGTTAATTATTAGCGCTGTAATTATGAAAGCTAAAAAAGTTTTAAAGTGTATCAATAGTATATTTTTCAGTAATTTTGGACGTTTTTTAAAAAGCATTTTTGCAAATTTAACATTCAAATATCAATTTGAAAATCTTAGCAAATTCATTTTTTGTAATTACTGTCATTTTATTGGTATTTGCTTCTGGTAGAAGCGATGCATCTACGCGCATTTCGCTGCAACAAATAACGCAGTTAGATACCGCAAAAAGAGACACCAGCAAGAGAGATACCGCCACAGACGGCAGAAAAAACAATAGTCAGTTAGATAAAAAAGTAGAATACAAAGCAGAGGATTCTACCAAGTTTAGCAAAGATCATAGCATTGTTTACTTGTACGGGAAGGCGAAAGTTCTGTATGGAGATTTTGAACTGAGCGCAGATTATATTAGTTATAATTTTAAAACCGGGGTAGTTTTTGCAAGCGGCCGCACCGATCCAAAAAATCAGAAGTATGTAGGTAGGCCAATATTCAAATCTGGTGCGGATGGGTCTGCGCTTGCAGATTCCATTTATTATGGAACAAAGTCAAGCAAAGCGAAAGTTTTCGGTGTGTTTTCTGAACAAGAAGGTGGGTATTTTTCTGGTGGGCAAAGTAAGAAACAACCTGATGATGAGTTACACGTAAAGAACGTTATGTACAGCTCATGTGATTTGCCTTTTCCACACCAACATTATGGTTTTATGATTTCTAAGGGAATTGTGACAGAGAAACAGGTAATAACAGGACCAGTTTATTTAGTGGTAGAGCAGGTTCCATTGCCACTTGGTTTGCCCTTTGCTTTTTTCCCAAAGCCAAATAAACGAACATCCGGATTAATTTTACCAACGCCCGGCGAAGATGCAACCCGTGGATTTTATTTACAGAATGGCGGCTATTATCTTGGCTTAAACGACTATTGGGATGCCAAAATTTTAGGATCTATATATACCAACGGGTCTTACGAAACTAGTCTGCTAAGTAACTATACAAAGCGCTACAAATTTAACGGCAACATTGGTTTGCGATATGCTGCCGTTAAGAACGGATTGGAGGGAACAGAGGCATTTAGAACGCCAAATAAAGATTTCAGCATCAATTGGTCGCATAATCAAAATGCAAATGCCCACCCTGGCACTAACTTTAGCGCAAGCGTAAACCTAGTGTCTAGTACCTATTATACCAGCACTGCAGCAGGAGCAACTTATGATATTAATGCCATTGCGCGTAATACAACAAGTAGTAGTGTAAGTTATGCCAAAAATTTTGATAATGGAATGAACTACTCGCTTTCTTTGGGAAGTGACCAAACGCTAAGCACCAAAGATATTTCGGTACGATTACCTACAGCAACTTTTAATGTGCCAACCTTCAACCCGTTCGATTCGAAAGATAGGGTTGGGGAGCAAAAATGGTATCAAAAAATATCAGTAGGTTACGGTGTTCAGGCTAATAACAGTATCACAACAAAAGATACCTTGTTATTTCAAAACGACGGCTTAAAAAGATTAAAATCGGGCTTTAGCCATAGCATACCCATCAGCGCATCCTTTACAGCGTTAAAATATTTTAACTTTAGCATCGGCGGAAGCTATAATGAAGTTTGGAATTTCCAGACGACGAAGAACAGATATACATCTTTTGGCGACGGCACTTACACAATAAGAACGGATACGGTAAGTGGATTTAAGCGTGCAGGCAGTTACAGCTTTTCTACCAGTATGTCGACAAAAATTTACGGCATCACAAAAAAGTTTAAAAATCTTGGCAACATACAGCAACTTCGTCACGTAATGACTCCAAGCGTTTCTTTCAGTTATTCTCCAGATTTTACCAAGGCGGGCAGCGGGCCTTTTTTGGCGGCTGTAGATCAAAATGGTAAAGCTATACTTAACAGTTATGATCAGAGGCCGCTAACCTATTCTGTTTTTGAAAACAGCGCTTATCCTGGTTCTTTTTCTCGTAAATCTGCTTCCATTGGGTTTGGTTTGGATAATAATGTTGAGTTGAAAGTTAGAGATAGAAAAGATACCACAGGAACAGGAGAGAAAAAAATTCCAATTATCCAAGGTTTGAGTATCAATGGTTCTTACAATTTCGTCGCACTAAGAAATAAATTAAGCAACCTTAACTTTCTCGGGCGCTCGCAGTTTACAGATAAATTGGGTATCAACTACAATGGAAGCTTTGATCCCTATACTTTAGATGCGGTAACAGATCCAGCTACTGGTGTTACAACGTACTCAAAAAGCGATGTGTTAACTTTTAGAAATGGCAAATTGCCGAGGTTAACCTCTGTTGGGTTTTCTTTTGATTACAGTTTAAATCCAACGGCACTTAAGAAAAAAAACGAAACCAATGATGCGCTCAAAAGCGCCTCAGAAAAAGGCCTAAACCCCATTCAATCAGAAGCGCTTGCTAGAGTAAGTCGTGATCCAAATGCGTTTGTGGACTTTAACATTCCTTGGAATTTTTCTTTTTCATACAGCTTTCAATATGCTAATGATTTCGGCAGATCTACCACTAGCAACACGTTAAATTTTAATGGTGATGTTAATTTTACACCAAAGTGGAAAGCCACTTTTAGCTCTGGCTACGATTTTAAAAACAACGGTCTAACGCCAATGCAATTGGGCATCTATCGCGATTTACATTGTTGGGATTTGAGTGTAAGCTGGGTGCCTTATGGAGCCTATAAAAGCTATTCGGTAACACTAAGGGTTAAATCGGCCATCCTTCAAGATTTAAAATTGAGTAAAAGACAAGGTTATTATAACGCTTATAATTAAAATTATGTTTGCGGAGATTATTACCATCGGAGATGAAATTTTAATTGGTCAGATTGTAGATACCAACTCTGCATGGATGGCAAAGCAACTAAACCTTATCGGGATTTCTGTAAAACAAATTACCTCTGTTTCTGATGATGAAAATCACATTATTGAAGCGTTGCAAGCTGCCGAAAGTCGTGTAGAGGTTATCTTTATTACCGGTGGCCTGGGCCCAACAAAAGACGATATCACAAAATTAACTCTTGCCAAATATTTTAACATGGGCTTTCGGCGAGACGAGCCAACTTTGGCGATAGTAGAAAATTTATTGAAGCGTTTAAATAGGCCAATGATTGATTTAAACGCACGCCAAGCAGATGTGCCGGATGGTTGCGAAGTGATATTAAATGAAAACGGAACGGCGCCGTGTATGTGGTTTAATGAGCATAATAAGGTTTTTATTTCTATGCCTGGCGTTCCTTACGAAATGAAGTTTTTGATGAACGAGCATATTTTGCCCAGACTAAAAGCAACATATAAACTTCCGCACATAGTTCATAAAACCATTTTAACAGCTGGACTCGGCGAATCCTTCTTAGCGGTGGAGATAGAAGACATCGAATCTAGCTTACCGGCTTACATCAAATTAGCATATTTACCGAAACTCGGGCAGGTTAGGTTACGTTTATCTGCCAAAGGCGATGATGAAGCACAACTGTTGAAAGAAGTTGGATTGTTTGCAAATCGAATTATTGGAAAAATAAAAAACTTTGTGGTAGCTGAAGAGGACATCCCACTGGAAAAAGCCATTCTTAATTTAATGGAAAAAAATGGCCTTACACTTTCTACTGCAGAAAGTTGTACCGGGGGCTATATTTCGCATTTAATCACTCAACATCCAGGTTGTTCTACTGTTTTTTATGGCGGTATCGTTGCTTATTCTTACTCCCTCAAAAAATCAGTTTTGGGTGTAAAAGAAAAAACGCTTACAGATTTTGGAGCGGTAAGTGAAGAAACGGTGGTTGAGATGGCAAGTGGAGCAAGAGATAAATTTAAAACTGATTACGCAATTGCTGTAAGCGGAATTGCCGGTCCGGATGGCGGAATGGAAAACAAACCTGTGGGTACGGTTTGGATAGCGGTGAGCAGCAAGCAAAAAATAGTTAGTAAGGTGTTTCACTTTGGGAAAACGCGAATTCAAAATATAGAAAGGTCTGCCACAGCAGCGTTAACAATGCTTTTCAAACTTCTAAAAGAAGATATGTTAAAATAATATTGATTAATTTTGTGCTGATTGGTTTTACCATCAAATAATATTTATGGCCGAATACGAATTATTGTTACCGAAAATGGGCGAAAGCGTTGCCGAAGCGACAGTGATAAAATGGTTGAAAAATCCTGGCGATTCGATAGCTCTAGATGACACAGTTTTAGAAATCGCCACAGATAAGGTAGATTCTGAAGTTCCTTCGCCCGTTGTCGGTAAAATGATTAAACAACTTTTTAACGAAGGCGATGTTGCGCAAGTTGGGGATGTTATTGCAATTATCGAAAAAGAGACAAACGACGAGTCTTCTGCTCTGGCAAAACCTCAAAACACTCAGGAAAATGAAGAGCAGCACGCAGAACTTAAGGAGTACAAGCAGCCTGAGAAGGGGGAAGGGACGATTCCGGTAGTTGAACAATTGATATTAGATAGCAAACCGATTGAGCCGCCGTCTCAAAATTCAGATCGATTTTATTCTCCGTTGGTAAAAAGCATTGCAGTTGAAGAAAAAATTTCATCATCAGAGCTGGACAAAATAACGGGTTCAGGTGCAGATGGTAGGCTTACCAAAGACGATTTGTTAAATTATATCGAGACTAAAAATGTCGCAAAAAAGCAAGACTCAGTAAAAAGTTCTGCTCATTCGGAAAAACCTGTACAAGAAGCACCGATTGCAAAAAGTGAGATTGCTGCTGCAGTTTCTATACATGCTGGTGATGAGGTTATAGAAATGGACAGGATGCGAAAACTGATTGCAGAACACATGGTAAATAGCGTTGCTACGGCACCACATGTAACCTCGTTTGTAGAAGCCGATGTAACTAACCTGGTGCTTTGGAGAAATAAAGTAAGGGATGGTTTCGAGAAAAGGGAGAAAGAAAAGATCACGTTTACGCCATTATTTGCAGAAGCTGTATCTAAAGCGATAAAAGATTTCCCAATGGTTAATGTTTCTGTTTCAGGCACTCAAATTATTAAAAAGAAGGATATTAACCTCGGATTGGCTGCTGCACTTCCCAGTGGAAATTTAATAGTGCCAGTTATAAAAAATGCAGATCAGCTAAATTTGGTCGGCTTAACAAAAGCCGTTAACGATTTAGCAACTAGGGCTAGAGTTGGAAAGTTGAAGCCCGATGAAACCCAAGGTGGTACGTTTACGCTAACCAATGTAGGTACGTTTGGCAATGTAATGGGCACGCCAATTATAAACCAACCGCAAGTTGCTATTTTAGCTGTTGGCGCGATAAAAAAGAAACCGGCGGTTTTAGAGACAGAATTTGGCGATGTAATTGCGATTAGGCACATGATGTTTCTCTCCTTATCCTACGATCATAGGGTAGTGGATGGAAGCTTGGGCGGAATGTTTGTTCGGCGAGTAGCTGATTATTTAGAAAATTGGGATATTGATAGAGAAGTTTAAGATCTCCGCGAAAGCGAAAAAAATAAACATTAAAATAGAAAATTAGACGGATGTTAAATTTAACATTACAAAAAATAGTTGCTGATACCACGATGCATGCCAAATGGTTAAATACCCTTTCGTTTATGGAGAATGCAGGTGCAAAGAAAATATCTGCATCAGAGCATAAGGAAAAAGTAAATCTGATTATTTTAAAGCACGCCGCAGAAGAACATCGCCATGCTTATTATTTAAAAAAACAAATTTTAAAGTTGGGCGACGGAATATGCCCTAACTACAAAAATTCCGAACTTTTATCTCCAAACCACACGAAGTATTATTTACAAGCCTTAGATGTCGCCGTTTGCAGATATTTAAAAGATAACTTTAATTTATCGGGCTACGACTTAAAATTTGCGGCTTATCTTTTTGTAACTTATGCAATTGAGGTGCGCGCAGATGAACTCTACCCAATTTACCAAGAAGTATTAGATCAAGCAGGCAGTAAAATTACAGTAAAGTCCATTATTTTAGAAGAAGAAGGGCATTTGGAAGAAATGATAAATCAATTGGCCACTTTCTCTCCCAACTGGAAGCAATACGCTAAGGATATAATTGCCGTAGAAGAAGCGTTGTTCGAAAATTGGACTATTAATCTTGCCAAAGAAGTAGCGTAAAGTGAATTTTTTACTTTTCTTAAAACCTTTTTATCTTTAAGCTCATTAAATACAAAATACTAGAGTAATGGCCACTTTTTACGATTTAGTTAATCAAGACAAACCCGTTTTAGTAGATTTTTTCGCAGAATGGTGCGGGCCATGCAAATCAATGAAACCGATCTTAGAACAGGTAAAGAAAGATGTTGGCGAGAAAGTTTCTATTATCAAAATAGACATCGACAAAAATAATAAAATAGCAGGCGATTACAACGTGCAAAGCGTTCCAACGCTGATGCTTTTTAAAAATGGAAAAATGGTGTGGCGGCAAAGTGGGGTTGCTCAAACAGCACAAATAAAACAAATTATAGAATCTAATTTGTAATATTGAATATTGTAAAATATTTTCAGTTAAGGTGTTATGTCGATTTTTTTGCCTGATGAAAGGGAAAATGATTATGCAAGTTGTAGAATTGCTGTTGCACCTTTACGGGCAGAACCTACCGAAAGAGCAGAAATGGTTACGCAGTTGTTATTTGGCGACCACATAAAAATTTTAGAAAAACAAGAGCGCTGGTGGCTTGTGCAAAATGGTTACGATGGCTATCAAGGCTGGGTAGATTTTAGGCAACTTACATCAATAGCTGAAAGCGACATCGAGGCAATGGAAATTTGCAATGCTGTTGCTCCGTTGAGTTTTAACAATATCGCTGTTGCGGATGACGGCAGCAATTACCACCTGTGCCCGGGAAGCAATCTGCCAAATTTAAAAGACGGTTATGTCAAAATAGGGCAGGAACGTTTCAAAATACAGTTTGAAGCACACGAGAAAGACTATAGCAATTTTAAAAACGAAATTGCGGCTACCGCAAAGTTCTTTCGAAACATTCCCTATCTCTGGGGTGGTAAAAATCTTTTTGGACTAGACTGTTCTGGCTTCGTGCAACTTGTATTTAAAATGTTTAGGATAAAATTGAATAGAGACGCCTCTCAACAAGCGCAACAAGGAAACTTAGTCGGATTTTTGGCAGAAACTCGTCCGGGAGATGTTGCGTTTTTTGATAACGACGGAGGTAAAATAACCCATGTTGGTATTCTTTTATCGCCTAATGAGATTATCCATGCATCGGGCAAAGTTCGGATAGATCCGATCGACAATCAAGGAATTTTTAACCAGGAACTAAATCGATACACCCACAAATTACGCATTATTAAACGTTTTGCCGAATAGTGTAAACGCGTGGACAAAAAAATGGATAGGCCGAATTAAATAAAGTTGATTTGGGCGGAACATAATTTATCTTTCCATTTCCCAAACCATAACCTGCCTATCGTCTCCAGTAGAAATTAAATACTTCCCGTCGTTGCTCCAAATAATTTTATTTACAGAGTGGGAGTGGCCTTCCCCAGATTTTTCTACACTTAGGATTTTATACAATTTAAAATTATCAGAATCCCAAATTTTGATGCTTTTATCGTTACTACTGGTGGCGAAGTACGGAAGGGCCGGATGAAAAGCAATGCTATAAATGCTTTGCATGTGCGCAGTTATACTCTTTTGCAAACTGTAATCTGGTAAATTCCAAATATCTAGTTTTGCATCTCTGCCTCCAGACAATAGGTATTTTCCGTTTGGATGATAGGCTAGTGAAATGACAGGCATGTTATGTTCCTTCAGTTCGAACAACAAACTGAAGTCGGTTAAATTGTATATTTTGATGGAATTGTCTTTACAGGCGAAGGCGATTTCAGTTTCATCGGGAGAAATTGCTATTGATCTAACAGCATCTTCAGAAACGTCAAATCGATATAGTTCCCTAAAATCAATTAAAGACCATACTGCTACAAAGCCGTCTTCTCCTGTCGTTATCAGTTCGTCTTTTCTCTTTACGGCTTTTACATCAAAAATAGGTTTTATATGCGCTTTAATTTGGAAAATGATTTTCTGTTCGATAAAATCATAGACGCTAAGCTTGCCGCTGCGTTCGCCAACAAACAATCGATTATGGTAATTGTGCAGCGAATAAACTGAACTTTGCACGGGCATCTTTACCATAACAAATGCCATTTTTTTCAAGCTCCATTCTACTACACCTTTATCGTTTCCAGCACTAAAAAAAATCCCATCTTTATCAGAATTTGCCAAAGCATACACTGGGTTTTGATGACCTGAAAGTGTTTTGAAATGTTTTAGCATTACAATGGTAAGTTATGAGTTGCGCGTCAAAAGTTATGGGACAGAATGTAAGTTATGCTTGGAGACAAGTAAGTCGTAATCCGTAACTTTTGATTAGTTATGTCTATCGATTAAGTTATTAGCAACATCTTTAATAGACAGTCCTTTCTCTTTCAGTAAAAATAGCAAATGGAAAACTAAGTCTGCTGCTTCGCCGACCAATTCTTCTCTCGATTCTGCAAGTGCTGCAATAACGGTTTCTACTCCTTCTTCGCCAACTTTTTGGGCAATTTTATTTATGCCCTTTTTTTGCATTTTGTTGATATAAGAGCCATCTACCGGATTTTCATACCTATCGGTGATGATGTTTTCCAACTCAAAAATAAAATTTTGATTGAAATCCGTTGCGAAACAGCTTCGGCTACCAGTATGGCAAGTTGGACCGTCGGCTTGCACTTTTATTAAAATGGTATCGTTGTCACAGTCGTTAAAAATTTCTTTAACGTGTAAAAAATTCCCACTGGTTTCACCTTTGGTCCAGAGTCTGTTTTTAGAGCGCGAAAAAAAAGTTACTTTTTCCTCGGTTTGAGTTTTTTCCAATGCTTCTCGGTTCATATAACCAAGCATTAAAACTTCTAAAGTTTTAGCATCTTGAATGATTACAGGAAGTAAACCGTCTGTTTTATCCCAATCTAATGAAGAAATATCTGTATTCATGTCTCTTGTGTTTCCGTCGTTAAGGACGAGATTTATAGAATTATATTCGGATAGGAATTCCGTTATTTTTTAACTCCATTTTTAATTCGGGAATCAGTATTTCACCATAGTGAAAAACCGAAGCTGCCAACGCGGCATCTACATTAGCGATTTTAAAAACGTCTGTAAAATGTTGCATATTGCCTGCTCCGCCTGATGCAATAATAGGAACATTTATCGATTTGTTAATCTCAGCTAACAAACCACAGTCAAATCCGTTTTTTGTGCCGTCATGGTCCATGGAAGTTATTAAAATCTCACCTGCGCCTAAATTCACAGCCTGTTTAATCCATTGCTCGGTATTTAGTTCTGTTATCAACCTGCCTCCATTAAGATGAACTTTATTTTTGCCGTTTACAAATTTTGTATCAACGGCCAAAACCACAAACTGAATCCCGAAGGCCTTAGCTAAAGTTTCTATTAGTTTCGGATTGCGAACTGCCGCAGAATTGATGCTTATTTTATCTGCGCCGGCGTTTAATAAAGCCTCTGCATCAGCAATTTCTGTAATGCCGCCGCCAATGGTAAACGGAATATTAAGCTGCCGAGCTACAGATTTAACCATCTCTATTATGGTTTTCCTTCTCTCATGTGTTGCCGTTATGTCTAAAAAAACCAGCTCGTCCGCGCCTTGCGCTGCATACGTTGCGGCAAGTTCTACCGGATCTCCGGCATCTTGTAAGTTTACAAAATTTACACCTTTTACAGTTCTTCCGTCTTTAACATCGAGGCACGGAATAATTCGTTTACTCAGCATTGTTTTAGAATTTCTTCATCGCGAGGCAGGAAGGATTTCAGTAGAATTCCTTCTTGCCTCGCGATGACGGTATTTTAATTTATATTGTCGAAAGTACCTTCAAGTTCCACTCCTTAATCTCCTCAATAGAAATTCTATCTTCATAAATGGCTTTTCCTACAACCACACTTCTAATTGGAAATTTTGCCAATTCATAAATATCGTCCATAGAACTTACTCCACCAGAAGCTATAAGTTTAATCATAGGCGAATGTTCCAACAATTTCTCATATAAATCGACTGCAGCTCCACCAAGTTTTCCGTCTTTATTTATATCAGTGCATAAAAACCTAAAGAAGCCAAGATCAAGACATTTATCCACATAATCCATCATCTTAATCGGCGAACTTTCCATCCAACCAGAGTATTTTATAACTTCGTCCAATACGTCAATTGCGATAACAATTCTGTTTGCATAATCATCCTTTTTAGCAAACGCACTACTAAGTTCTGCTAAAAAATTTGGTTTTGTTATGGCCTGCGTGCCAACGATTACCCTATGCACGCCTGCATCTAGCAGGTTGTTTACTTGCTCAATCGTACGAATGCCGCCACCATATTGCACCTTCATATCGGTTTCTTTAATGATTTCGAAAAGCCTTTCTTGATTGCTGAAATCGCCCTTCGCACCGTTTAAATCTATGATATGGATAAAATCAGTACCGTTTGACTGATATTTGGCAATCATGTCTGCCAAGGTAATGTTGTAGTCTGTTTTTTGGCTATAATCTCCTTCGCGCAAGCGAACCACTTTGCCATCTAAAATATCTATTGCTGGTATAATGTACATGTTAAAAAATTAATTCAGAAAAATTTTTAAGTACTTGTCCTCCAATTTGGCCAGATTTTTCTGGATGAAACTGAACGCCAAAAAAGTTGTCTTTTTGTATGGCAGCAGAAAATTTTATTCCGTACTCTGCCGACGCAATGTCAAAACTAGGGTTATATTCTATAAAATAAGAATGTACGAAATAAAACTGTGCGGCGTTTGGCAAATCTTTAAATAAGGGGGAATTGCCGAAGTTTACGTGGTTCCATCCCATGTGTGGAATTTTAATGCCTAATTTTTCCTTAAATTTTTTAGTATCAACGTCAACAATGTCCAGTAATTTTACATCGCCTTCTTCGCTGTGTGCAGTTAACAATTGCATTCCTACACAAATGCCTAAAACGGGTTTTTTGAGTGCTTTTATTGCTTCGACTAGGCGGCTGTCAGTTAACTTTTGCATTGCGGCGCCCGCGTGGCCCACACCCGGGATGATAATATGGCTATAATCTTCGAAATCCGGAATTTCGTTTATCATTCCATAAGAAATGTTCAGACTGTCTAAAGCGGAGCATAAGGAAAAAATATTGCCTGCGCCGTAATTTACTATTCCAACCATATACTAGATTAAGGATAAAGTGTAAAGAATAAAGACAATGAGCACATCATTTCTGCCATAACTCAACCCATCATCGTTATTCATTATTTTTATTTTTTTAAACAAAAGTCGGAATTTCATCGGTTGTGTAGTCCCTCAGTTCGTTGCAAGTTTTGTTTTTTTACCATTGCAGGAAGTCCTCGCTCGAAAAACAAAAGCTTTCCATTGCTAACTGGTTTATTTTACAAAGTGCCTACAACACATTTTCAACATAAAACCTTTCAATCCTCAACCCTTAAAGCATTCCTTTGGTGCTAGGCAAAACCATTTTGTCTGCATCTCTTTTTATGGCCATTTTTACAGCCTTTGCGAACGCCTTAAAAATCGCTTCAATTTTATGATGCTCGTTGTCGCCTTCTGCTTTAATGTTTAAATTGCACTTTGCGGCGTCGCTAAAAGATTTAAAAAAGTGGTAAAACATCTCTGTTGGCACATCACCAACCTTTTCTCGTTTAAATTCTGCATCCCAAACCAACCAGTTCCTACCTCCAAAATCTAGGGCAACTTGTGCCAAACAATCGTCCATGGGCAAGCAAAATCCATAACGTTCTATGCCCAACTTGTTTCCCAATGCCTTCGCAAAAGTCTCTCCAAGAGCTATTCCTGTGTCCTCTATAGTATGGTGCTCATCAATATGCAAATCTCCATCGGTCAAAATCTTTAAATCTACACTTCCGTGGCGTGCAATTTGATCTAACATGTGATCGAAAAAATTTAAACCAGTATTTATCTCAGCTTTCCCAGTGCCATCTAAATCTAAAGAAACGTTAATTTTTGTTTCGTTTGTGTTTCGCACATGGTATACTGTTCTGCTGCCTGCTCTTAATAAAACGTAAATGTCTTCCCAATTTTTCGTTTCCAAAACAATCACGTCATTTAAGGTTTCTCGCTTTGCAAGGTTTTCCGTTGCGCCAAGAGCGTCATTATTTCGTATAAAAATTCCTTTACAACCTAGGTTTTTTGCGAGTACCATGTCATTTAATCGGTCGCCAATTACAAATGAATGCTCCAAATCATAAGGTGCTTCGAAGTATTTTTTAAGAAGAGCAGTGCCGGGTTTACGTGTTGGTGCATTGTCTTTTGCGAAGGTTTTATCAATCACTACCTCATCAAAATGCACACCTTCGCCTTCAAATGTCTTTAAGATGAAATTATGGATGAGCCAAAATTTATCTTCTGGATTTGAGGCCGTTCCAAGTCCATCTTGGTTAGTAACCATGACCAATTTAAAATCAAGCTCGGAAGCAATTTTAGAAAGGTAAAAAAGTGCTTTAGGATAAAACGCCAATTTATTAAAGCTATCTACCTGTTCGTCTTCTGGCTCTATGTCCAAAGTTCCGTCTCGGTCTATAAAAAGCACTTTTATTTTTTCCGCTTTCGCTGATAACGTCCTATCGCCATGAGTCGCAATTGTAACTGGATTAAACTTGTTTACGTTATCAGACATACATCTATAATTCTACTTAAAAAATATTAACCTTAACGTCAATCTATTGCAGAGCGCTTAGCGCAAGTAGCAACTTATCATTTTCATCTCTAGTGCCCACAGTAATTCTGAGGCATCCTTCGCAAAGTATCACTTTAGACCTATCGCGAACAATAATACCTTCGGCCACCAAAGCGCCGTAAGTTTTATGCGCTTCTGCAATATCTATCAAAATAAAATTTGCATCTGTTGGATAAACTTTATTTACTGCAGAGATTTTGGATAATGCTGTTATTAGGCGATCTCGTTCTGTAACTGTTTCTCGAATCCAATTGTTTACCTGCTCAATGTTTTTAAGTGCTTCTAGTGCAAGATCTTGTGTTGCCTGGTTAATGTTGTAAGGTGATTTAATTTTATTTAAAATATCAACGACGGGTTTTGAAGAGAAGGCCATTCCTAAACGTAATGCGGCCAATCCCCAAGCTTTAGAAAAAGTTTGAAGAACAACTAGATTTGGATACTCTGTTAATTCTTGAATAAAAGTTTTTTGCTTTGCATAATTAATATATGCTTCATCAATCACCACAATACCGTTAAAATTGGCCAAAATGGTTTCGATATCTTCTCGTTTTATAGAGTTACCTGTTGGATTATTTGGCGAACAGATGAAAATAATTTTCGTATTCTTGTCTATCGCCTCTGCAATTTTTTCCAAATCTACTTGAAAGTTGGCCAGTAGATTAACCTTTTTAACGGCCACATCATTTATATTTGCACAGACTTCGTACATTCCGTAAGTAGGCGGGAGAATGATAACATTATCTACACCCGGATTACAGAATGCCCTGAGGAGTAAGTCTATCGGCTCGTCGCTTCCATTGCCCAAAAAAATATGTTCGTTAGGTACACCTTTAATTTTACTTATTTCTGTTTTCAAATCCTTTTGTAAAGGATCTGGATAGCGATTGTAATTTACAGGCAACGGTGAGCCGTAACTGTTTTCATTGGCATCTAAAAAAATAATTGCATTTCCTTTAAACTCGTCTCGCGCAGTGGAATAGGGCTTCAGGACTTTTATATTTTCTCTAAGTAAATCTTGTATGTTTATCATTTTTTTAGAATGATCTGGTAAAATTTAACGTTTTAATCTAACGCTTACGGCATTTTTGTGCGCATCAAGGCCTTCGGCCAAGGCCATTGTTTCTACCGTTTTAGCAATGTTTTTTAATCCGGATTCCGTTAGCTTTTGAAAAGTGATTTTTTTAACAAAAGCATCAACTGAAACTCCGGAGTATGCTTTCGCAAAGCCACTTGTTGGCAAGGTATGGTTTGTGCCGGATGCGTAATCGCCAACGCTTTCTGGCGTAAAATTACCGAGAAATACCGAGCCTGCGTTTACAACCAATTGAATCAGCTCTTCATACTTTTCTGTTGCTAAAATCAAGTGTTCTGGAGCATACTCATTCGAAAATTCCAAAGCATCTTTTAAACTATCTACCAATAAACCGTAACTGTTTTTAAGTGCCTTTTCGGCTGTCTCTTTTCTAGAGAGGCTTTCCAATTGCTCGTATAATTTGAGAAAGGTATCTTCTAAAATTTTTGTTGAGGTAGAAACTAAAATACTCTGACTATCAGCGCCGTGTTCTGCTTGGGCGAGTAGGTCAGCAGCCACGTATGACGGATTGGCAGTTTCATCTGCAATCACCAAAACCTCCGATGGACCTGCGGGCATATCTATAGAGACCATATTTTGCAACATCATTTTTGCGGTTGTAACGTATCTATTTCCAGGGCCAAAGATTTTATAAACCTTTGGAACAGTTTCCGTGCCATAAGCCATTGCAGCGATGGCTTGTGCACCTCCAATCAAATAAATTTTTTCTACACCGAGCAGTTTGGCACAGTATGCTAGATAGCAATTTGTTTTTCCATCACTTTGTGGTGGAGAACAAACCACAATCTCCTTACAGCCAGCAATCATTGCCGGTATTGCCAGCATAAGGAACGTACTTGGCAAAACCGCAGAGCCGCCTGGAACATATAAACCAACTTTTTCTATTGGTCTAGTTTCTCTCCAGCAAAGTACGCCAGGCATAGTTTCTATTTTTTCTTCCTGATTTAATTGAGCTAGATGAAATTTTTTGATGTTTTTATATGCAACATCTATTGCTGCTCTCGTGTCAGTAGGAATTGTGGATGCAATAGCCCCCAATTCTTCTTCATCTAAAAAAAGTTTAGATAAAGTGACCTTATCTAGCGTTTTCCCGTAGTTAAAAATCGCCTTATCACCTTGTGTTTTAACATTTAATACAATCTCTCTTACTCGATTTTCAATCAAGACATCCTCATCATTACCCCTTGTGCAAAGAATTTGAATTTCTGATTTAGATAAGTTACTAAAGTTGTACGTTTTCAACACTTTACAAATTATAAATAACCAATAGTTAATTGTATTGTGAGTGGTTATTTGATGATTTTTTCAATTGGCATCACCAAAATTCCTTCGGCGCCGGCGGCTTTCAAACTATTTATCTTTTCCCAAAAATCTTCTTCGGCAATAACAGAATGCACGGCTACCCAACCCTCCTCAAAGAGAGGTACAATAGTCGGACTTTTCACACCAGGTAACAGATCAATAACTGTTTTCAAATTATCTTTATGAATATTTAATACCACATATTTAGTCGCCTTTGCAGATAACACTGAACGTATTCGTTGCAATAGTTCTGCAACTTCTGGATGATCTTCGACAGAATTATTTCCGATCAACACCGCCTCTGACGACATTACATCTGCAAAACTTTTTAGGCCATTGCTTTTTAAAGTGCCTCCGGTAGAGACGATGTCGAAAATGGCGTCGCTTAAACCTAAACCGGGGCCAATCTCTACTGAGCCAGAAATGGTTCTAATGTTTGCATCAATGTTTTTAGAAGCCAAAAATTTCCCTAAAATTACAGGATAGGAAGTAGCGATGGTTTTGCCATCCAAATCTTCTAGTGTTTCGATGCTGCTACTGTTTTGAACGGCAAGTTTAAGGTTGCATCGGCCGAAGGCTAACTTTTGTAAAAATGAAACTTTGGCGCCAGTTTCTTCGATAACATTTTCGCCTACAATGCCAAGATCTGCAATGCCATCTTGTACATATTCTGGAATGTCATCATCTCGGAGGAAAAGTATTTCTAAAGGAAAATTAGTTACTGTAGAAATGAGCGAGCTTTTATAGTTATCGAACACTAAGCCGCAGTTTTTAAGAATTTCTACGGATTTTTCGTTTAACCTACCCGATTTTTGGATAGCTATTTTTAGAGTTTTCAAAAGTTTTGATTATATGGGAGAAATTAAATAAACTTTATGGTGTTTTGCGTACAAAACATTACTATCTACATCGCCAAAAGGCGATGGTGCAAATGTGTGTAATGTTTTAAACTTAAAGCCATTTCTTATTTAATTTGTCATCAATATCTCAACAAGTTGTCTGTTGCAAACATAAGATTTTATAATTGTAATTGAAACTTAACCCAGAAAAAATAATCTAAGCAGAGTAAATTGCAGATGCTGCTTTGTGTCTTTCGTAAATTATGGATAAACAATTTTACCAAAAAGCATGTTTTATTAAAAATTAAACATCATGGAACACTCAGAAATTTTATCACTTTTAGAAACAATAAACTTACAAGTCAGTTCTGCTATACTTGGTGGGATGGATGAACAGTATAGAGAATTAGAAGACCTTGGATTGATAAAATATGATACAGATTCTGCCCAATGGTCGGCATCTTTAACCCAAAAGGGGCATGACTATCTCAAAAATAATATTGGAGATAAAAACTTTTAAATGCTTTCTTCCTACGAGAGATTAGTTTAAATCCGTTTTTAAGACCCTTCGAAATGCGCACTGCTAGCGGCGAGCGTGCAATTTAATTATTTCTGTATCTTGCAGTTCAAAATAGATTAAAGATTTTTAGTGGCTGATAATTTATTTAATTTAAGGACGGTACACGTTACGCGATATATTAGCCCATTGCGAGAGGGTGGTTCTTTGCCGGCAATTGTAGAAGCCGATGACGGATTTGTGTACGTTTTAAAATTTTACGGTGCAGGCCAGGGACCAAACGCATTGATTGCAGAACTTATTGGCGGGGAGTTGGCTCGGTTACTCGGACTGCGAGTGCCCGAGTTGGTGTTTGCGAAATTGGATGAGGCTTTTGGGAGAACCGAACCTGACGAAGAAATACAGGATTTATTAAAAGCAAGTGTTGGTTTAAATTTAGCGCTGCACTATTTGCAAGGTGCAATTACGTTCGATGCAACCGTTGGCAACATAGATCCATTACTTGCATCTAAAATAGTTTGGCTAGATTGCTTTCTAACAAACATGGATCGCACCTGCAGAAACACCAATATGTTAATTTGGCACAAGGAGTTGTGGTTAATAGATCATGGCGCTTCGCTTTATTTTCATCATTCTTGGAAAGATTGGCAACTGCAAGCAAAAATGCCATTTATTTTGGTAAAAGATCACGTTTTATTGCCTTGGGCTACTAAATTAGATGAGGTAAATGCCGATTTCAAATCCTTATTATCCGCAGAGAAATTAGGAGCAATAGTTGACATCATTCCGGCGGAGTGGCTACGATTTGAAGGGGTCTTTAAAAATATTAATGAACATCGAAGCGCATACCTAGATTTCTTAACCACCCGTTTAGCAGAGTCATCAATATTTGTAAATGAGGCAAAAAATGCAAGAGAGATTTCTGTTTGAATATGCCATTGTTCGATATGTGCCTAGGGTAGATCGAGAGGAATTTTTAAATGTTGGTGTAATATTACTGTGCAGCCCCGCAAAATTTTTGGACGCATTAATTTTGATAAATCAGGACAGAATTATGGGCTTTGATAAGGTAACAGACCTAGAGTTACTAAAAAACCACTTAGCAGCATTCGAAAATATTGCGAAGGCTGGGAAAGGCTCTGGAGCAATAGGCCTTTATGACGTTGCCTCTCGTTTTAGGTGGCTTACAGCAACAAGGAGCACAATAATTCAATGCTCTAAGGTTCACCCGGGCCTCTGTATTAATCCGAAAGAGACATTACAAAAACTATTTAAAGAACTTGTATTATAACTTCATAAATAATTACTTGGCAAACGAAATCCGCTCACTTGGACGAATTGATTCGCAAACTAGTCGGATAACTATTTTCGAAAATATAAATATAGAGGTAGAGCCGGCACTAGTTAGGATATATAGTAACTCTGCGCTTTGGAAATATTTAGAGGGCAAAAACAAACGCAAAATGGTTGCGCTTGTTGCTGAAATCAAATTAAAATATTTTAAACGATATAAACGGCCCCTGCAGATAAAAGATTCTTCTCTTCTGATAGAAATTTTGGCGCATACGTATTGCCATTGGATTGGCCTTAAAATAAATAGCGTTCTAAATCACGGGTTTTTGCGCATTTTTTTGACAAAGTTGATAGACAGGGCAAAAGTTGCAGATTGTGGCGAAAAAATTAGAGACAACAATAGGTGGTTCTGGGATTTGATAGCGCCTTTAAACAAATTAATGGTTGCGTTGTTTCCGCGTAATCTGATTTAACAGCTCTCGTATCTAGGCTAACTGCTTGCCAAAAAATTAGATTTTTGCAGCGCTACGCGTGATGCGTTTTTTACATCAAGGTATTCTGAATAGTAATCATCGTCAGAATGATTCATAAAAATAACACTTCTGTTTGCTGTTGCATCGATAATTTTATCGCTGAGATCTAAAGGAACCGCGGGGCAGCCAAAACTTTTGCCAAGTCTCCCCATCTCGTCTATTGCTCCTTGGCAAACATAATCGGCTCCATGTAGCACAATAGCTCTTTCGCGAGCATTGTTGTTAAAGCCTTGATCTAAGCCATCTAAACGCATTGATTTTCCATGGCTGCCGAAGTAAATCTCTCCCGTTAGGTAAAAACCAACGCTGCTTTCGTTAGAATTTATTAGGTTAGAAAAATGATCTGGTTTATCGCCACCACTATTTTTTCCATGAGCAACCCAAGTGTTCAATAGTAATTTTTTTTGATTTAAGTCGATTAAGTAAAGACGTTTAGAACAGCTCCCCTTATCAAAATCTATTATGGTAATGAGATTAGACATCGAGACCAAACCGTCTGATTGCAGATTATAAAACCCGGTAATTGCCTTTTGAAATACGACTAATTCTAATCCTGCTGAGTCTAGTTTTGCAGCATTAAAAATATCTAGCGTAAATTTATTGTATGCGCTATCTGCAGCAATTATTTGCGCAAATTGGTTGGAGTAGACCGCTTTAATAGTGCCATAGGTTTTTGAAAACTGAAACAAGATTGTTATAAAAAGTATCAGGAAGATCTTTGAAAAGGTTTTATACATACAGAATAATTAGTCTCACAAAATATTCACATATACGGAAGTGGGCAATAGATGTTGCGAAAGCTTTTCGAAAAAAAAGGAGAGGAAGAAGTTCTTTACTTTATTCTGACAAACATTGTTTATGTGATTTTGGTTTTGAAACGCTTCTCGATTCAGTTAGTTTTTTTGTCTGCTGGCATTTACATAGATGTTCAATTAGTCGAGTTTGGTTCTCGGTTCTGATTTCAATAAATTATCAATTTTATTTGGTAATAACTTCAGACCCTTTTTACACTCATTAATTTTTGTTGGGAATTCAGACACCTTTTAGGGTTGCCTGGAATTTTAAATTTACTTTTTCCCATACATTACTAAAATATCCGGAATCTCATCTTTAGTAATCACTAAATTGTGATTGTAAACCCGCTTTAAGTATTCTTTGTCAACCTTTATCAAAAAATCTGTGTGCCATTCCATCCACCAAGACCAAATGGTGCCTTCGGCTAAACATTTGTCTGGATCGGGCGGAGTTCCGCATTCGTGATAGGAAACTGGAACACGATCTCCCACAATTTTTTTAACTGCTTTATACATTTCAGTTTGCGGATTGTCGCCCACGCCGTAAGTATCTGCACCGGCAATGTCCACATAAGCATCGCCCGGATACCACGCAGCGTCGGGCTTGCCTGTGTAACACAACACCCATATTAGGTTGTTTAGCTTCCGCGTTTTTGTATAATAGTTGTACATGGTAGTCCAAAGCCGTTTAAACTTTTCTGGACCCTGCTTACTCCACCAAAACCAATCGCCGTTTAACTCATGAAAAGGCCTCCACAACACGGGCACATTTGCTTTTTGCAGTTGCTCCAGCAAATCCGCTTTTTCTTTAAGCTCTGCCCAAAACACTTTATATTCTGTCGTTCCTTCCTCAAAACATTTATCGATATTTATCGATTTCTTGCTGCTTTCATAGCCTTCGCCCAGGCCCGGTGCGCCCATGTGCCACATCATGGTAGGTATTCCTCCAGATTTCCACCAATCTATCGCAGATTTAGCTTCCTCTTGATTGTCTTTGCTATTTATAAAATCAAAACCGTTAATGGCAGGCGATTTGCCCGTAACTTCTTTGATATATTTAATTTCGTCTATTCCCCAGCTCGAACTCATTTGACCAGACAGTGTTTTCTTTCCATATATATCATTCAAATAGGCATACAGCGCAACAGCCTCTTTTGTTGCTTTTGGATTTGAAAGGCGATGTTGTGCATTCGCCAAAAAAGGAATGACAAGCAGCAACATGGTAAGGAATTTCTTGTGTTTCATAGGAACTTATATCTTATGCCAAACATCCGCTATTACTTAATCAGCGGCAAGTACTTTGCTCTATTTTCTACCATAATCCAAATTAAAATTGCAGCCATAACCAGCGCTATTGGTAAGCCACTTGTGTCTTGGTTAATATTAGTGAGCATAATTCCAACCATTATTGGGAACAGCATTAATGCACCCAAAGCTCTGGTTTTTGGGATTATTACCAAGATTCCGCCAAAAATCTCCACAATCCCAACAAGGGGTAAAAGCCATCCGATTTCCATGATTGCTTTCATTGCGTTCATCATTTTTCCTGGCATGTGTTCTGGCATTGGCATGTAATTAAGAAATTTGTTTAGCCCGGCGTTAATAAACATCAACCCAAGTAGTAGTGCAAGCACAAATAGAATTTTATTTTTCAATGAATTTTTCATTTTTAGATTCGTTTCTAAGTTTTCTTTAGTTAAAAAATTTTTGCTACCTGTACTCAAATATATAGTTTCTCCTTTAAGATGCCAAACCAGGGCTTTAGATGCTAAGAGCAGATTCTGTACAGCCTCGTCTCTAAAAAGTTTAAAAAAGGCATTTGCGGATATTTTGAACATCACTATTCTGAAATCTGAGTGGACTTCCCGCCGCTATTTTCATTCAGAATCTACACCCCAAACTACTTTAAATGATAATCTGAATGCTAGTAAACAAGCAAGCCGATTTGTTCTTCAGTCTCCTTTTCAAAAAATGGGCGCACAAAATTTTGTTTTTTATAATGCTCATATTGGTTCTGCAATTCAAGCCATTCCATCTTTTGTTTATCAAAAATAAATTTAATCATCCGGGTTTTGGTTTACTGGTATTGATAAGCTAATTTATCAAAGGTTAGCCGGAAAAATCCAATGAGCTAATACGCTACGGCTACATATCGGCAACCGTTTATTTAGCAAAACTAAGCGATTCGATAAACTGCGCGCTTGTCCTATGGCAAGAAACTATGGAAGCAAAAGGTACAATAACAGGTTACAACTATGTTAGGAGTTTAGCGGAAATTTTTAGACAAGGCTTTTATAAACTACGCCCCATTTCAAAACATCGAAAAACTTTAGTCCTCGCCGCCCTCGCTCTTTGGAAAGTCAAAAAGTGCTATTTTTCCTGTGCCCATGCTTACCATTTCCCAACTATCGAAGGGAAAATTTATAACCACTACACCTGCGGTTGGCATGTTGTAAATATCGGCTTTGGTTAATTGGTTTGCAAAATCTGTGAAACCGGGGTTGTGGCCAAACATTATTACCTTTTGGAATTGATCATCCAATTTTTTAACAACCTTTAGCAAGGTGCTGGTGCCTGCCTCATAAATAGCAGACTCGTAAGTAACCTCCTTGTAGTCAAAAACTTCTGCAAAAAATTTGGCCGTAGATTTTGCCCGTTTTGCCGGACTGCTAACCATCAAGTCGAAGTCAAAGCCTTGGTTTAGAAGGCGCTCAGCCATTTCGGGCGCATTTTTTTTTCCTCGCTTGTTTAAAGGTCTATCAAAATCCTCGACTACTGGTGAGTTTTTCCAATCAGATTTTCCGTGGCGTACCAATATAAGTTGTTTAGGCATTAAGTTTCTGTTTAATTTTATTCACAATATTCTGTGGATCAATCAAATCTATACAACTCTCAACACCGCATAAACACGGTTTGTTTCCATAAACAGAAGTTGGCCGATCGGGATGTTCAATTTGAAGACAATCGCTTAGTTGTTGCCCATAGCCTAAAAAACCTGCGTATGGATGTGTAGCGCCCCAAAGTGAAACTACCGAAACGCCCATTAATGATGAAAGGTGCATGCCAGAGGAATCCATGCTGAGCATTAAATCCAAATTGGAAATGATGGCAAGTTCTTCTTTTAAATTAAAATTTCCGATAAGGTTTTTTACGTTTTTGTACTTGCTGTCCCAAGATTGAGCGATCCTTTTTTCTTCTTTTCCGCCGCCAAAAATAAAGATCTCTACCTCTAATTTTTCCAACCCAATAATAACTTGTTCCATTTTTTCGAGCGAATACATTTTATACTTATGTTGCGCAAAAGCTGAGATACCAAGCTTTTTAGTCGAGGTATCCTTAAAATATTCTGCCGCTTTTTCGGGGAGTGGCTTAAGATTTTTATTGATTGCATGGCTCAGTTTAAATTCAAATCCAAGCGCCTTCAACACATCTGCATAGCGTTCTACGGTCTGCTTTAGCGGTTTAAATATCTTGTTTCTTTTTCGGGTAAGGGCTTGCTTTTCCTTGCGTCCTTTGTCAATACGTCTAATTTTTATTCCCGCAATGCGGAAGAATCCTGAAACAATTCTGCTTCTAATGTTATCATGCAAATCTGCAATTCCGGTAGGCGCATAAATTTTTAGCTCTTTGTAAAGCTTAAACAGCCCGAAAATTCCTTTATGTTTTGTTTTTGTATGTATGGCGTGAAAAGTTACGCCATTAATTTCATTAAAAAACGCTTCGAAAGGCGCTCGACTTACCATTACAATTTCTACCTCGGTATTTTGCTGGGTAAATTCTTTTAGTACACTTGCCACCATGGCAACATCGCCCATGGCAGAAAACCTTAAAACAATAATTTTTTGCTTTATCATGTTCGATAAATGTTGTCCAAACCCATCTATAATATTGGCCGCGAAAGGACAGAGTACAAATTAACTTTTAGCTGTATTTGCTAGCTTTTTCCGTACAGAATAGGGTTCAAACTCGCATCGTTGTACATTTTCATTTGTTTGTACACCCTCATGTATTTTTTGCCAGATTTTATGTCTGCCAAAAGTTCGTCTATACTCTTAGATAAATCTGTTCGTTGAGATAACAATACTTGTAATTTTGCATGGTTTTGTTCCCGATGTTCTGGCGAAGCCGACATTCGAACAGCCTCTTCTTGCATGTGATAAATCTTTAAAGCCAATATTGAAAGTCTGTCTAACGCCCAGGCCGGACTTTCGGTATTGATTGTTGCATGTGGCGCAACCGAAACACCTTTATAGAGGTCTAAAAAATAACTGTCTATAAATTCCACCATATCGGTGCGAATTTGATTTTGTGCATCAATTCTACGTTTCCAGTTTAAACCATCGGCGTTTAAAATATTTGGATTTCTTACTTCATCTTCCATGTGCCACTGTGCAGTATCGATCCAGTTTTTAGCATATAGAAGATGTTCTAAACTTTCTTCGCTATAAGGGTTTTCAATTTGATGGTCAATATCATCCAATTTGTGGTAATCGGAAATTGCTTGGTTAAATATGCGGTTGGCAGTTTCACTTAACATTCTACAAATATATTAAAAGATCAATTGCCTTTTTTTCCAGTTGTTTATCAAAACAAGATAAAAACGAAATTGAGTTGCCTAACTAACCAACTAACCGTTTTTCAACTTAAAATAGGCTGTTATCTCCTCTAGTGTAAACGAATTTAGACATTTATCGGCGCTGAGTCCACCTTTTCTCGCTGCAAGAATGCCATAATTCATGTCGTAAAAACCTTCAGTTCTATGTGCATCTGGATTTATCGATAGCAACACACCTTTCTCTAATGCGTACCGATGCCATCTCCAATCTAAATCTAAGCGCAAGGGGTTAGCATTTATTTCTATTACTACTTTATTGGCCGCGCAGGCATCTATTACTTTTTTAAAATCAATGGGATAGCCAGGTCTGCTTAGCAATAAACGGCCAGTGGGATGGCCTAAGATAGTGGTGTAAGGATTTTCAATTGCCTTTATCAATCTGCTGGTCGCTTTTTCTTCGTCCATACGTAAATTACTGTGCACTGAAGCAACAATAAAATCGAAAGTTTTTAAAATTTCTTCTGGATAATCCAAGGTGCCATCATTTAAAATATCGCTTTCAATGCCTTTAAAAATCTTAAATGGTGAGAGTTTTCTGTTTAGTTCTTCTATTTCTAGCTGCTGAGCCAAAACTCGCTCAATGCTCAAACCTTTAGCATAAACAGCAACTTTAGAATGGTCGCAAATACCGAGGTAATCCAATTTAAGGGTTTCCTTACAAAAGATAGCCATTTCTTCCAAGCTATGAACCCCATCGCTCCATGTAGAGTGGTTATGTAGGCTCCCCCTTAAATCTTTGTACTCGATCAACTCTGGCAGCTTGTGGGTTTTTGCAAGTTCAATTTCTCCAAAATCTTCGCGCAGTTCTGGCACAACAAAATCTAGTTTCGCGGCTTCGTAGACTTCTTCTTCACTATGGAAGTTTTGCCCGCCAGCCAGTGACAAAACCTGTTTTACGTGTTCGGCATTGCCCGTATATTTAAAATAATTTAGGTAAAACGCGTTTTTCTCAACTACATACACTTTAACCTTCAATCCGGTAGCGGTTGTTGCCACAAAAAAGTCGTTGTCGGGAATGAGCGAGAGGTGCTCGAACTTCTGCAGCGCAACCATCAAGTTTTCGATATCTTCTGCCCCGATTACAATTTCCAATTCATCTATTATTTCGCAACACCTACGGTATTGGCCTACAAAACCCAACAAGGCATTTTTATCAATGTTAATTAGCCATGTAGAAATATTCGCACGTAAATCCTGCACAAAATGGTTAACTTGCGAATAGAGAAACTTTCCATTTGCTGCAATTTTAAATTCTATTGCTTGTTTAATCTCCTCTTGGGTTTTCAGTCCGAAACCCTTTGCCTCTATCAATCTGTTTTCGTTGCAAGCATAATACAATTCGCCAAGGTTCTCAATGCCCAAGACATGCCAAATAACGGCTATTTTCTTAGGGCCGATGCCTTTTATTTGAAGCATCTCCAAAACTCCCTCTGGCGTTATCGCAATTAAATCTTCTAGTTCTTTCAGCTGCCCGGTTTTTAATAATTCGGTAATTTTTGCTGATAAACTTTTGCCTATTCCAGGTATCAATTCAATTTCTTCTGGTGCTTTACTTGCAAGAGCAAAGGGTAATTTATCTATCTTAAAGTAGGCGTTGGCAATAGATTTTATTTTAAAAGGATTTTCGCCATGTAGCTCTAAGAGTTGGGTAAGCAACTTTAACGAGCGGGCTATTGTTTTGTTCTCCATGGCGATAAAATTAACGATAATTGTGTTGTTAGAAACCATCTTTTTATCACACAAAACGAGGAAATTATTGTTAGGGAAGTATGAATTGTACAAAATATTTCTTGTTTGCCAGCGCATTGCTGTTTGCCGCTTGTAATTCTGATAAACGCGGAAATACTACTAAAGATTCTGTACAAGCGGTTGCAGAAGGCCCAGGTAAAATTTTGGACGAGAATTATCTTATCGTTCCCGGCAAATCCGTTGGGCAGATTTCTGTTGGCGATAGTTTACAAAAGGTGCAAAGATTACTTGGCAATGCAGATGCCGGCGACGCTGCGATGGGTAAAGCTTGGGCGATATGGTATGCAAAAGATCCAACAACCACACAAACAAGCGAATATTGCGTTTTTTCTTCTTATCGGGACAGTTCTATGAGAGATAAAAACGTGAAGGAAATCCGTGCGACATCCATTTTATATAAAACTCAAGATGGTTTTGGCCTATCGAGAACTTTGGACGATACCAAAGCTAAATACAGCGGCCTAACACAAACGGCTAAATATTTAAATGAAATGCAAGATACCGTTACCATTTATGACGATGCACCAAATGGAATCGGTTTTGAATTTGTAAAAGGAAAGAGTACAGCATTTTCTGTCCATAAACCAAATCAACCAATCCAAGATGATTATTTGAGTCCAAACCCAAAATGGAAGCGGGTGGAGTAGGGAGGTAGGTGAATGAGGCAAAAGACAAAAGCAGAAACTAAAGCAGAAAGACCAAAGCAAGCACAACAAAGACTATAGTAAAACGTCCCAAATCCTCACTATCAAGCACGAAAGGTTTCACAATTAATCTTTTTAGCGCCTTAATTTTAATTAAAGCTCAGGGTAGGAAGGCTGTCAAATCATCTTATTTCGGCCTCAAAAGGCATTCTAGCTTGTATGCCGGTCATGCCCAATATTTTTTTCATTTGCTTATATAGCGTATAATTCTCGCCAAGCTCCTGCTTTGTATAATAAATTTTAATTTTTTCTGAGCCCTCTGACAGAAGAGCTTTTAAAGGGTCTATCATTTTTGGGTAGGCGACTACTTTATAGTCTTTTAGGTTTGCTTTTTTTGCGGCAGCAACTATGGCATCGTTAAAACTACCTAACTTATCGGCGAGTCCAATGTTTACTGCATCCGTACCCACCCAAACGTGGCCCCCACCAATGCTATCAATGTAACTTTTGTTTTTCTTCCTTCCCTCGGCCACGCGGCTCACAAAACCCGCATAAACTCGGTCTATTTGTTTTTGTATAATAAATCTTTCGCCAGCAGTCATTGGCCTATTAACCGACATAATATCTGCAAACTCTCCGGTTTTTACACCGTCAAAAGTTATCCCGAGTTTGTTTGTTAATAGATTCTGAAAGTTGGGAATAATTCCGAAAACGCCTATCGAGCCGGTAATGGTATTCGGCTGAACGAAAATGCTATCTGCAGCGCAAGAAATATAGTATCCGCCCGATGCCGCTACGTCTCCAAAAGAAGCAATAACCGGTTTCTCTTTTTTGGCAAGAACAATTTCTCGCCAAATCACGTCCGAAGCCAAAGCGCTACCGCCAGGCGAGTTTACTCGTAACACAATTGCTTTAATATTATCGTTTTGCCTAGCTGCGCGAATTGCTCGAGAGATTCGCTCAGAGCCAATCTGTTCATCAGACCCTTCGCCACCCACAATATCGCCGTTGGCATAAATTACAGCCACTTCGTCTTTTCCCGATTCTTCTGATTTGCTATTTTTTGCGTAATCGTTAATCGTCACACTTTTAATTTTTTCGTTTACGGTCCTACCAGATAATTTCTTTAATTGCTCTAAAATTTGGTCTTTATATTCGAGGTCATCTACCAATTTATACCGAACGGCATCTTGTGGTGATTGTATATCATATTTATCGGCAATGTTATACAACGAGTCTCGGGTAACATTTCGAGATGTAGCAATATCACCCAGAAAAGTGTTGTACAAACCATTTAAATAAGCGGTAACTTGTTTCCGGCTATAATCGCTCATTTTGTCTAAAATAAACGGCTCGACTGCGCTTTTATAGTTTCCAACTTTTATAACCTGCGCTTCTATGCCAAGTTTTTCTAAACTGCCCTTAAAAAAAGTAATTTGGCTGTTAAAACCTTTAAATTCAAGATCTCCTTCTGGATTCAAATAGACTTTATCTGCCACAGATGCAAGATAATATGCACCCTGACTATACACTTCGCTATAAGCCAATATTTTTTTGCCAGATTTTTTAAAATCAATAAGCGAATTTCTAACCTCGCGCATAGTTGCCATTCCGGCGTTGGGGCTATTTACATTCAAATAAATGCACTTTATATTATCGTCGGTTTTCGCTCTTTTGATGGCATTGATAAAATCGTACAATCCAATTCCGCTCTTATCTTTACCGCCGAGGATGGGTATGCCGCCAAATGGGTTTTTAGGCGTACGCTCTGTAATCGGCTGATCTAAATCTAAAAATAACACCGAATTTTTGCTAACCTCCACCGTTTTATCTGAATCTACAGAAGAAATAGCTACCGCAACAATGGCGAATGCAACGATGCAAAACAACACGATGGAAATAAAAAAGCCCACGATAGAGGCAAACATGAACTTGAAAAATTGTCTCATTTTCTTGATTTTATTTAATTTGCGAAGATAGAGAAATAGAGTGAGTTAATATGGGTTTAGAGCAGCATAAGGTTTATTTGTTACTTGGTAGCAATTTGGGCGACAGATTAAAAAACTTTAAAACGGCAACAGAACTATTACGAACAGAAGTCGGAGAAATTATTTCGATGTCATCTGTTTATGAAACCGCTGCTTGGGGTAAGGAAAACCAAGCTTCCTTTTTAAATATAGCGATCGAAATAAAAACATCTTTATCGCCTTTGCAAGTCTTGGAAGATATTTTAGCTATCGAAAAAACGATTGGAAGAATACGAAGAGAGCGTTGGGGCGAACGATTAATCGACATCGACATACTATTTTATGATGATGAGATTATTGCAATTAAAGAAAAACTATACATTCCGCATCCACAAATGCAATTCAGAAATTTTGTTCTAACGCCGATGGTAGAAATCGCAGGGCATTTGGTACATCCCGTTCTAAAACTATCAATTGAAGAATTAAAGAAACGCTGCGGAGATTCTTTAGCCGTAGATAAACTGAGAACCAACAATTAGCTATCGGTCGGTCTCCTCCTAAAATAAATACCAGAAAAAATTAAATAAAGCAGCAGCACAAAAGGAATTGCCACAAACTGCAAAGCAATTATCAGCGAAAGTGAGCAAATTAAAAAAATATATTTTAGCCTATTTTCTGCCCAACTTAGACTTTTAAACTTTAGAGAAAAGAGCTTCAACTCGCTTACCAAAAGATAGCACATTATAGCTATAATCCCGATTAGTAAGAGCGAAGAGCCAACCACCGTTGGATAATCCATGGCGGTAAAAGGCAAAGAACAGATTAGAAAAGTATTCATTGGAGTGTTTAAGCCAATAAAATCTTCTGTTTGGCGATCGTCATTGTTAAATTTTGCCAATCGTAACGCAGAAAACACCGTAATTAGAAATCCAAGATAGGGGAGGAAATAAGAAGCGTAATCGCTCGCTTTTAACAACTGAAACATGATGACGCCTGGCAAAACGCCAAAACTTACTACATCTGCCAACGAATCTAAATCTTTTCCAATTGGCGAGTTTGCTTTTAGAAATCTCGCTGCCATCCCGTCAAAAAAATCAAATATCCCCGATAGGATCACAAAGTAAGCAGCAGTTTGTAGCGCTCCATTAAAAGCAAAAACAATCCCGATGCAACCAGAAAAAAGGTTGGCACAGGTAATTGCGTTTGGAATGTGTTTTTTCATTGTACTCAAGGTAAAAAAAAGAGATTAAACTCTGCGTTCAATCTCTTCTATTTCTTCTAATGCTCAATTAGCTGTTCATCGAAATTAGAAATTCCTCGTTACTTTTTGTGCCTTTAATTTGTTGTTGCACAAATTCCATTGCTTCTTGACTATTCATATCTGCCAAGTGGTTGCGTAATATCCAAACCCTTTGTAAAGTATCTCTATCATGCAATAAATCGTCTCTGCGCGTACTAGAAGCGGTAATATCGATCGCAGGGAAAATACGTTTGTTAGACAATTTTCGGTCTAATTGTAACTCCATATTTCCGGTTCCTTTAAATTCTTCAAAAATAACCTCATCCATCTTAGAACCTGTATCTGTCAATGCAGTTGCCAAAATGGTAAGCGAGCCGCCGTTCTCTATGTTTCTGGCTGCACCAAAAAAGCGTTTTGGCTTATGCAGTGCATTCGCATCAACACCACCAGATAAAATCTTGCCACTCGCAGGAGCCGTAGTGTTATAAGCGCGAGCCAAGCGAGTTATGGAATCTAACAGAATAACAACATCATGGCCACTTTCTACCAAACGCTTTGCTTTTTCTAGCACAATATTGGCAATTTTTACATGGCGCTCTGCTGGCTCATCAAAAGTAGAGGCAACAACTTCTGCGCGTACACTTCTAGCCATATCGGTAACCTCCTCCGGACGCTCATCAATCAGCAAGATGATTAAGTAGACTTCGGGATGGTTTTTTGCGATGGCATTTGCAACTTCCTTTAGCAAGTTCGTTTTACCAGTTTTAGGTTGGGCAACAATTAGTCCACGTTGTCCTTTACCAATCGGAGTAAATAAATCCATTATTCGGGTAGAATAATTGCTATTATCGGTAAATAGATTTAAACGCTCGGTTGGAAACAATGGAGTAAGGTAATCGAACGGGACACGGTCACGAACTTCCGCTGGTAATTTTCCATTAATAGTTTCTACCCTCACCAACGGAAAATATTTTTCGCCTTCTTTTGGCGGCCTGATACTCCCGTTAACCGTATCGCCAGTTTTTAAACCAAAAAGTTTAATTTGCGATTGCGACACGTAAATGTCATCCGGCGAAGTAAGATAGTTGTAATCCGCGGAGCGTAAAAAACCATAGCCATCAGGCATAATTTCTAACACGCCTTCGTTGGTAATTACATTTTCGAAATCTAGATTGGAATAGCTGTTTTCGTTCTTTTGATGATGATCGCTATTATTATGCTTTTGTCGATTTTCAACTCGAGGCGCTTTTTCCTTTTGAATTTTCTGATGTGGCTTATTTTTCTGAGCAGGAATATCTTTGTTTTCTTGAATAAGTTCGGAAATTGGCTTTAAGCTTTCTGCATTTGCCGAAACTGCTGGCTCATTGTCGTTGGGTGTTTCGCGGGTTTTTGGTTCATCGAACAAAGTAACAGAAGGCTTTTTCTCGGTTTCTCCACTTTCGGTGTCGTCTTTCTTAACTCGTGCCCGCTTTTTTAACGGTTTTTCCTCATCGGTTTTTGCAGCTTTGGCAATCTTGCTCGCTTTGGACTTTACAGCCACCATGATTTCATCGCCCTGGTTGTTTATGCCATCTTCTGATATGCCGTCTATTAATTCTTGCTGGTGCAACAAAGCTTCAACAAGGTCTATTTTTCTTAAGGTTTCGGCTCCTTCTAAGCCATAATTTTCTGCAAGCTCACGCAACTCGGTGGTGAGCTTATCGTTTAATTCTGTTTTGCTAAACATGTTAAATTTAAATGTTCGAAAAGATTTTTATGTTGTTTTCTACATAATTAAGCCCACTAAGCGTTGCTTGGTGGTACTTAAAAGTGAATATTTTAGGTAATTGGTATTTTTGATAATTATATTGGAAAAAGATTCAAATTTTCTTGGTAAACCACAGCGCAATAGATCTGGTGAGGTTTTCAGCATTGAACACTTGCATTAAATAATGCATAAAAAAGAAATAACAAAAATAGATTTGATAAGTTTTTAAGAATATTCAGGTATCTGACCGAGAATTAATGTGCAATTCTATGTATTTACATTGTAATCTGCAAGAGAAATTTTATTTTATTTTAGTTGACGCCAAAACCTTCCCAATAAAACAGCACGATTAGAACAAAAATTTTCATATTTGCAGCAAGGGAAACGAAACTATGAACAAGCAGCAACTCTTTGATCAGATAAAATTAAAACGTAGTTTTCTTTGTGTGGGTTTAGATCCAGATTTAGATAAAATTCCCAAGCATTTACTTAAATATGAAAACCCAATATTAGAGTTTAATAAAGAGATTATTGCTGCAACACAAGATCTTTGTGTGGCCTATAAACCAAACACTGCTTTTTACGAGTGTAACGGCTTAAAAGGTTGGGAAGCATTTATAGAAACTTCTAAACTTATTCCACATGATATTTTTGCAATCGCCGATGCTAAACGCGGCGATATAGGAAACACATCAGCAAAATATGCCCAAACATTTTTTAGTGGCGATGAATTTGCAATGGATTTCGATGCGGTGACTGTTGCGCCATATATGGGAAGCGATTCTGTCTTGCCATTTTTAAATTTTAAAGATAAATGGGTGGTGCTTTTGGCGCTCACATCCAATGAGGGTCATCAAGATTTTCAATTGCAGCAAATTGGCGATAAGAAGCTTTTCGAAAAGGTTTTGGAAAGCTCTTTAAATTGGGGAAACGATGAGCAAATGATGTATGTAGTAGGCGCAACCAGGGAAAAACTTTTCTCAGAGATACGCAAAATTGTTCCAAATCATTTTTTGCTGGTTCCCGGCGTTGGTGCGCAAGGCGGAAATTTAAAAAAGGTCTGTGAATATGGTTTAAACGACCAATGTGGGTTATTGATAAACTCCTCTCGGGGAATAATTTATGCCAGCGAAGGAAAAGATTTTGCCTATCAAGCCCGAGAAGCTGCGTTAGAAATTCAACAAGAAATGGAGCAAATCTTAATAAGGCGAAGCCTAACTAGTTGATACGTGTTTTTCAAATTATTTCACCAATAACAACTTAATTATCATGAAGGCGTCTTTTGAGGCAAAATTGATTTTTGCCCTGGCGGGGGTTGCCATAATATGGGGAACTACTTATCTTGGGATAAGGGTTGCCGTAAAAACAATACCGGCTTGGTACGTAACGGCCTTTAGACAAACCATATCTTCAACGATTATTTTGTGCATTCTTTTATATAAGAAGGAGTTAAAATGGATTGGCTGGCAGAACTTATGGCGCCAAATTTTGCTATCTATCTTAATGGTGGTAGTCGCAAACGGATTAACAACAGTGGCCGAAAAAACAGTTCCGAGCGGCGTTACGTCGCTAATAAACTCTGTTTCGCCGTTACTCGTATTTATTGCATCGGTTTTTTTTGGAATGCAAAAGGCTACTTTAAAAGGAATTTTAGGAATTTTTCTTGGTTTTTTAGGAGCGATATTTATTTTTCGGGCAGAAGTTTCGCATCTACTAGACCCAGGTTATAGAAACGGCATCTTTGCGTTGGTTATTGCCGTAACGGGATGGACAGCCGGAACAATTTACTCGAAAATACACAGTGGCAATGCTGCTTATATTTTCCTCAACCTTTTCTACCAATTTTCATTTGCAGCTATAATTCAATTTTTACTCGCATTTGTGTTTTCTGGCAAAGCCGATGTAACCCAATGGGCACCTCAAAGTATGTTTGCGGTTTGCTACTTGGCAATTTTTGGTTCGGTGCTCGGTTACTTCTGTTATCATTACGCCCTAAAAAGGGTTTCCGCTTCTGAGGTTTCTATCCTCACTTATTTTAATACGGTAATCGCAATTTTTTTGGGATGGTTAATTTTAAACGAGAAAGTTGGGTTTGATTTGATTTTTGCAACGGTACTTATTGTTGCGGGAGTTTTTATAACCAACTACAAAAAAAAACAGCGCAGTCCAAATCCTCCTGCAACAACAGTTTAACAATACAGCCAGAGTTAGACTTCTTCGAAAAATAAAGCCTATCTTCAAACTATGGATTTTCCAGAGGAGTTTCTGCATTATGTTTGGCGGTTTAAATCTTTTGATTTTAACAACCTGCATTGTGCCGACGGAGAGCCGCTCTCTATCATTAACTCTGGATTTTTAAACCAAGATTCTGGACCAGATTTTAGTCAGGGGAAAATTAGGCTAGGCGAGACCGTGTGGGTAGGGAATGTAGAAATTCATCTAAAATCTTCAGACTGGTTGCGACATAATCATCAAAAAGATGCAGCTTATGACAATGTGATATTACATGTTGTTTTCGAGCATGACGTAGAAATCAATAGAAAAGATGGTACCATTTTGCCTGTGTTAGAGTTAAAGAATCGAATCGCTCCAAGGCTCATGGAGCGTTATGCAGATTTGTATCTAAACCTGAACACCCTTCCCTGCAGCGCACAAATAGGCTCAGTCGATCAATTTATAATCGAAGGTTTTTTATCAAGAACCCTTATCGAACGGTTCGAACAGAAAACGCTGACTTTGTTCCAAAACCTAGAAAAACTGCAAGGCAATTGGGATGAAACTTTCTATCGGGCCATAGCCAATAACTTTGGTTTTAAGGTTAACGCGGTTCCATTTGAGCTTTTTGCCAAAGCATTACCGCAACAAATTTATGCAAAACATAAAGATAATCCCCTTCAAATAGAGGCATTGGTTTTCGGCGTTGCCGGATTTTTAAACGAAAACTTTACGGAAGATTATCCTGCGAAGCTGAAAAAGGAATTTGACTTTTTAAAGAAAAAATACAACTTGGTTCCATTACAAGCCAGCATCTGGAAGTTTATGCGTATGCGACCGCAAAATTTCCCAACTGTTCGTTTGGCACAGTTTGCAGCACTTATTGTAAAATCAAACCATTTGTTTTCAAAAATATTAACGCTCAAAAATCCGGCTGAGTTACGCGGGTTATTCGAAGAGTTGCCTGTAAATGTTTATTGGCGAACCCATTATCACTTTAAAAAAGAGGTTGCTTTGGTTAGCACCCAAATTGGGAAGGCATCTGTAGATAATATTTTACTTAATACGGTGGCACTTTTTTTGTTTGCTTATGGAAAGCATATTGATACAGGCAGTTATGTAAATAGGGGTGTTAAATTGTTAGAGGAATTGCCGGCAGAAAAAAATGCCGTTACGGCTTTGTTTACAGAGGCAGGAGTAACGTTAAAAAATGCTTTTTCATCTCAAGGTGCAATTCAATTAAAAAGAAATTACTGCGACCAAAAAAAATGCCTATTTTGTGGTATCGGGATTAAAATTTTAAAGCAAACATAATATGTTTCAAAAACTAATAATTTATTTCGAAAAGCAGAGTTTTGGTGTCTCTACTTACCTAGCCAATAAGTTGGATATGAGTACCGCAAAAGTTAGACTGTTTTTTATCTACTCTTCGTTTTTGGCAGTAGGATTTCCGATACTGTTTTATTTTTTAGCCGCTATCGTATTAGATATTCGGCAATATATGCGGCGCATGCGACTTAGAATTTTTGAGTAGGAACAAAATCTTTAAAGTCGTTTTAAAAAACTGAAAACCAAATTTTTTTAAAGGTGTATTTCAATAGTAAAAAAATAAAACTATGGAAACATCACAAGAAGGAAGTTCAAATAATACCCAAGAAGAAAACATTAAAGATTTAGCCGGCACACAGGCAGTTGAGAAGCTGAGAGAGTTGGCAGACAAAGCAGAGAGCTGTTTTCTTTGCACAAACATTAAGACCGGCATTCCGCTGTCGGTTAGACCAATGGCGATTCAACAAGTGGACGATGAGGGAAATCTTTGGTTTATGAGTATGGAAGATAGCGGCAAAAACAAAGAAATTTCTGCAGACCCATTCACAAACATTATGTTCCAAGCGTCGGCACATTCTGGTTTTGTAAATGTTTATGGAATATCGGAGATTAGCAGAGACCAAGCAAAAATTGATGAACTATGGACACCGATTGCGAAAACTTGGTTTCAAAACGGAAAAGACGACCCTAAAATTTCGCTAATTAAAGTTATCCCATCAGAAGCCTATTATTGGGATACCAAACATGGCACCGCTGTTGCATTCTTAAAAATGGCTGCTTCTGTGGTGACAGGAAAAACGATGGATGGTAGTGTAGAGGGCGATTTAGAAATTTAACAATGCGAAGTGAATTTTACTTATCTTCTAAATAGTCGTAACCTTCTACATCTTCCCTTCTACCGATTTTAAAAGAATCATCTATAGAAGTATGCGCTTTGTTAAAAAAGAAGCTTTCGGCTTGTATTCTTTTTATTAGGTTTCTTACGAGGGAAAGATCGAAGGTTTCTTTGTCTAATTTTATGCAATATTCTTTATCAGTAATTTCTAAATAGGAAGTTTCCATTTTGATAAAATTTTTTCCTAAAATTAAAGAAGGCTTTGCAACATTTTCTGCAAAGCCTTTTATGTTTATGTTAAGGTTGTGTTAAGTCTCTAACCCTTTTTTGTCCTATTCTAACAAACTTATCATCAGCGCTAAATCTGCCTCGTTATTCTCACCAATCATAAAATCTTTAAAGATTAAATAACCGTCCTTATCAATTAAAAAATTGGCTGGCGCTGCGCCTTTGTTGTCCAAATTGCCTAATTTTCTATATTTGGTCTCGGTAAGTGGGATAAAAGTATAATTATTTGCGGCCATAATTGGCAACACCATCTCGTCCTCTTTGGCAACTATATTTATGCTAACATATTTTACATCTTGCTTCACCTTTTTAAGCACGTTTTCTAAGTGCGGAAATTCTCCCCTACACGGACCACAACGCGGATACCAATAGGTTAACAAAACAGTAGAGCCTTCAAAATTTTTTAGCGATGTAGAGTCGCTAGTTTTAAGATTATGCAATTTAAATGGACTTGCCATTGCTGCATCTTTACGTAAAATCGCTATAATATCCGACTTAATGGTCGTAGAATCTTTGTTTTGCATCAATCCGTAATGAACAATGAGTTTATACTTTGCAGTTGTTGGCTTTTCGCCGAAGGCTAGTATCAAATCTTCATAGGCTTTGGCAGTATTGCCAGATGCAGCCAATGCCTTAGCTTTAAGAGCCGTAATAAATTCATTTGGTGGCGCCCACATCCAATATGGAAACTCTATCGCATTTAAAACCGTAAGCGCTGCGAAACCCTCTTTTTTTGCGATTAAATTTTTAGCAAATATTATTTTGTTGGATATGCTTTGTAACAGCGTCCAATCATAGGGTCTAAATTTTTGCCTTTGCAACTCAGCAAGTAAGGGGAGGGTTTTCTCTAGATCATAGTCTAGCAGAAAAGCCTAATAACTTGTCATAAGATTTGTAGCAACGTCAAATTTTTCTGTCTGAGATAGGTAGAATTTTTTTGCTTTTTCAAAAAGTTTAAGTTTTTCTACGGCGTTATTTGTGTGCCAAATCAAGTAAGAAAGTGAAATAGCTGCATATTCAGACTTTGGAAATTTGTTGACCAATTGATTTAACAGCCTAGAGCATTTTTCTTTATCAGATTGCAGCGCATATCTATAGGCTAACTCAGCATCTCTTGGGTTGGCCTTTATACCTTGGAGTAAGTAATCTGTCCTCGCTGTTTCATCGTTTTCAGAATAGGCCAATAACGATAACGCTTTCCAGGCTGGTGTATATTTTGGGTTAATTTTAAGTGCTTCATTAAAATAGAATTTTGCTTTTGGGTTATTTTCGTCAGCTAATGCTCGGCCGAGAACCATCGGGAGTTCAATTACCGAAGGAAACCTTTTCATCCAAATGGCATATTGCTTTTCTAGCGCAATACTATCTTCCACACCAACTGTGCTGATGTACCAATCACTTGCCATATAAAAACTCGGCTCATTTTCCACTAAAGATTTTAATTTTTCTACTTTTTCCTCTCGGGATAAAGACCTGTCATTAGCAATTCTTGATGGCCTAGTTACCGCTTCTCCGTTATATTTTGACCTTATCTTAGAAACTGAGCGACAGGAAGAGGAAAGCGTGATGAGCAACATTCCGTTCAAAACGTACTTTGGGATTTTGATGCGTTCCATACCTAGATTTTTATGATTAATCAAAAGTTAAATATAACTAATCATTTAGTCTAGAACAAATTTTAACCTAAATCGATAGGAGGGTGGAGTAGCGACACAAAAGAACGTTTTACCGTTGTGTTAAGAAAACCATTCCATTACCTCATCTTTTGTTGGCATAGTAATATCCAGTTTTAACTTTTTACGCATACCGCCTAAATCATTGAATACTTTATTTGGATTTGCTGCTTTAAGTTCGTCTATGGTGTTGATGTTCATCTTTCGCAAAACCTGCACCCATTCTGCCGGTACGCCCGCGGCAATAAAATCGTCATCAGTCACTATTACTGCCTTCTTTTCTGCACGCATTTGTGGGAAGAACAATACTTCTTGTATCGTGCTTTGGTTGGTCAATAACATCACCAACCTGTCTATTCCAATACCCAGCCCCGATGTTGGTGGCATGCCATATTCTAAAGCGCGAACAAAATCATCGTCCATCGCCATGGCTTCATCGTCGCCTCTGGCAGCTAATTTTAACTGATCTTCAAAACGCTGTTTTTGCTCTATCGGATCATTCAATTCTGAATACGCATTGGCAATCTCTTTCCCATTTACAAAGAGTTCAAAACGCTCTACTAACCCTTCTTCAGCGCGATGTAATTTTGCCAGAGGAGTCATCTCCAAAGGATAATCTGTAATATATGTCGGCTGGATAAGGTGTTCTTCTACCTTTTCGCTAAAAATTTCATCAATCAACTTACCGCGACCCATGGTTGGATTTGTTTCGATACCCAAATCTTTACAGGTCTTGAGCAAATCACCCTCACTCATTTTAGAAACGTCTATGCTCGTAAATTTTTCGATAGACTGATACATCGTTAATTTTTCATACGGTCCTTGAAAATTTATCTCAGTTGCGCCAACTTTAACAAGTGCAGATCCGTTAGTTGCAATGGCTACCTTTTCCAAACATTCCTCCACCATGGCCATCATCCAGATGTAGTCTTTATAGGCAACGTAAATTTCCATTGCCGTAAACTCTGGGTTATGGGTTCTGTCCATGCCTTCATTGCGGAACATTTTGCCGAATTCATACACCCCATCGAAGCCCGCAACGATAAGTCGTTTTAGATATAACTCGTTCGCGATACGCAGAAATAGCGGCATATCTAACGTGTTGTGGTGCGTTTCAAAAGGTCTTGCAGCAGCGCCGCCGTGCACTTGTTGTAGAATGGGTGTTTCGACTTCCATCCAACCGTGCTCATCGAAATAGTTGCGCATGGTCTTTATTACCTTGCTTCGTTTAATGAATATTTCCTTAAAATCTGGATTAACGGTTAAATCTACGTAGCGCATACGATACCGAAGTTCGGGATCCGTAAAGCCGTCATAAATATTGCCATCGTCATCTCTCTTTACCACCGGTAAAGGTCTAAGCGATTTTGCTAAAACCGTAAGGGAGGTTACATGAACAGAGATTTCGCCGGTTTGGGTTGTAAAAGCATAACCGGTTATCCCGATGAAATCTCCAAGATCCAGAAGTTTTTTAAAAACGATGTTGTAGAGGGTTTTATCTTCATCAGGGCATAAATCATCACGTTTTAGATACAGTTGCATTCTTCCAGAAGAATCTTGAATTTCTGCAAAAGATGCATTCCCCATAATTCTGCGAGACATTATCCGCCCGGCCATTTTTACATTTTGAAAAGCCTTTTCGTCTTTTGCGAATTGAGCGTGTACATCTGCCGCAAAAGTGTCCACATCAAAAAGTTCTGCAGGGTAGGGGTCTATGCCCAAATCTCGTAATTGCTTTAAAGAATCTCTGCGTAAAATTTCTTGTTCTGATAATCCAGTGCTCATTTGCTAGGTGTATTTTTTTTTGCGAAAATAAACATTTTCGGATGGTTAATATTAAAATTAAGGAAATAGTAGTGGGCACAGAACCGACATGTCAACTGTAGCGAACCTTTTCAAAATAATGTTTTGAATGTTGCTTTTTGAATCATTTGAGATGCTTGGGTCGTCAACAGATGCTACGGATTAGTTAAAAGTAGTTACGCTTTCAAAAATTCTAAATTTCTTTTTAAACCAGAAAATTTGGTTCGCTGTACGGCAGAATTTTTAAATACTTTTTTAAAAACGTCTTCAGTTATTTCTGTTAAAGCTTTCGCCGATAATTCTAGCAATCCATCAACGGGTTTTAATTTTTCTTCGCTGTGTGGCGATGAGAACCTATTCCAAGGGCAAACATCTTGACAAATGTCACAACCAAACGCCCAATTTTCCATTCTTCCGGCGAAATGCGAGGGAATCTGATCTTTAAGTTCTATCGTTAAATAAGAAATACACTTGTTGCTATCAATAATTTGCGGGGCAACGATAGCCTCGGTAGGGCAGGCGTCGATACATTTTGTGCAGGTTCCGCAGAAATCTCTTTGAGAAGGTATATCGTACTCCAATTCCAAATCTATGATTAGCTCAGCCAAAAAGAAAAATGAACCGCTCTCCTTGTTGATAATATTTGCATTTTTACCAACCCAACCAATGCCAGCTTTTTTAGCCCAAGCGCGATCTAAAACTGGTGCAGAATCTACAAACGCTCTGCCAGATACTTCTCCAACTTCTTCTTCAATAAAATGTAAAAGTCGTTTTAATTTTTCTTTGATTATGTGGTGATAATCTTCGCCATACGCATACTTAGAAATTTTTGGTGCCGAGGAATCTTGCTGTGTTTCTGTTGGATAATAGTTTAAGGCTAAGGAAATTACAGATTTTGCCCCATCTACCAATAAACGTGGATCTAGCCGTTTATCGAAATGGTTTTCCATGTAGGTCATCTTTCCATGGTGGCCGTTCAGTAGCCATTTTTCTAACCTAGGTGCTTCTTCTTCTAAAAAGGTTGCTTTTGCAATACCGCATTGCATAAAGCCTAACCTTATAGCTTCCTGCTTAATCGAGTCGGTATTAGTTTTAAGACTTTTTTGCACGTTGACAAAGATAGCGCTTATACGCAAAACATTTTTAAAGCATAATCTGTTAATAAAGCCAAATCAGATGCTTAAATTAGCGGTATTAATCCTAACTAGCGACTGCGCTTAAAAATATAATTATGGAAGATATCAACCCGGAACACACTGAGGAACAAAAACCAAGTAAACCAATAGAACAAGATTACGAAGGCCATAAGCACGATCCAGGGCCGGCAGAGCCCGCGATAACTGAAAAAGATAAAAATGGAGCGAGCAAAGCTATGATTTGGATTATTCCAATTCTGGTAATTGCGCTTATTATATTTTGGTTTTTCTTTAAAGGGTAGATTGGAAGTCGGAGGCCGAAAGGCAGGTTTCCTTTGTTTATATTCTTTCGAATAAGACTTTTTTCTACTATCGCCTTGCGAAAATCGTGGCTGGAAAATGTTAACTCAGATATTCTTGCGTTTCAACCTCTTCGCCTAGTTGTTACTTTTTGTTCATTGTTTTATCTTCTAACTAAATCACTTCAATAGTTTTACCTCGTAAAGATCTGTTCGTCTGTCTTTTAAAAGCTTTACCGTTCCGTAATGGTGTAGCTCATCCAACAAGTGTAAATCTACATCGACCATTAACATCATTTCTGTATTGGGTGTAGTTTCTGCTTTGACAGCATTGGTTGGAAAAGCAAAATCTGACGGTGTAAATACCGCAGATTGCGCAAATTGAATGTCCATATTATTTACTTTTGGCAGGTTGCCAACGCAACCGGCAATCGCTACATAGCACTCGTTTTCTATCGCTCGGGCTTGCGCGCAGTGGCGTACGCGCGTGTAACCATTTTGAGTATCGGTAAGGAAAGGAACGAACAAAATCTGCATACCTTGATCCGCGTAAATTCTACTAAGCTCAGGGAATTCGACATCATAACAAATCAAAATTCCTATTTTCCCGCAATCTGTATCGAACACCTTAACCTTGTCTCCGCCAACCATTCCGTAATATTTTTGTTCGTTAGGTGTGATGTGAATTTTGCAAAATTCGTCAATCTTTCCTGTTCTATGGCACAAATAGGTAGCGTTGTAGAGTTTTCCATCCCGCAAAAGCGGCATGCTTCCAGCAATAATATTTACATTATAGCTCAAGGCATATTCGTGCATTTTGTCAACAATTTCTTGGGTTTTTTCCGCCAGCTTACGCATCGCCTCTATCTCTGGCAAATGGTTGTATGGTTGAAGCAGTGGGGTATTAAAAAGCTCGGGGAATAGTATAAAGTCTGATTTATAGCCACTTACCGCATCAACAAAAAATTCCACCTGTTCGAAAAAAGTTTCCATATCTGGAAATAGGCGCATTTGCCATTGTACCAAGCCCAATCTAATTGTCATCGCAGAGCGGGCAGAAGCATCTATGCCTTGGTAATAAATATTATTCCATTCTATAAGTGTGGCAAAATCTTTTGATTCATGATCGCCTGGAAGATAATTTTTCAGCACTTTTCTAACATGGAAATCATTAGAGAGTTGGAAAGTAAGTGTAGAATCGTATATCTCTTTTGCTTTAACCTTATCGATGTATTGCCTTGGCGTTAGTGTTTCTGCATGTTCATGGTAGCCAGGAATTCTGCCTCCGGCGATTATACTTTTTAAGTTCAACGTCTCGCAAAGTTCTTTTCTAGTTTCATAAAGTCTTCGGCCTAAACGTAACCCGCGAAACTCTGGATGTACAAAAACTTCTATTCCGTACAAGGTATCGCCTATGGCATTGTGTGTAGAAAATGAATAATCTCCGGTAATAAGTTTGTAGGTATGTTTATCTCCAAATTCTTCATAATCTACTATTATGGTAAGCGCGCAGGCAACCACTCGGTCGTCTACAGCTATGCAAAGTTGTCCTTCGGGAAAAATTTTTAACAATTTTGCGATGCTTTCTTTGCTCCAAACTTGGCTGCCGATGGTGTCGTAAGCCTGCATCATCGATTCTCTTAAATCGGCATAATCTTCGAGCGTTAACTTTCTTATATCTATATTCATTTTCTATGTTCGAATTAATAAATCTGAGACTCTAAAAAGATCTTCTAATTAAAACAATCTTCCCGATTGAGTGGGATAATTTCGTTTTAAATGTTTGTACGCAGCTTCCGTTACCTCTCTTCCTCTAGACGTGCGCATGATGTAACCTTCTTGAATTAAAAAGGGCTCGTAAACCTCCTCAATTGTTCCTTCATCTTCGCCAACGGCGGTTGCAATTGTTTTTAATCCCACTGGGCCACCCTTAAATTTATCTATTATGGTGGTAAGAATACGATTGTCCATCTCATCCAAGCCATGCTCATCTACATTTAATGCATTTAGAGCATATCGGGCAATTTCGGTATCGATATTTCCATTTCCTTTAATCTGGGCAAAATCTCTAGTTCTACGCAATAGTGCATTTGCAATTCTTGGCGTTCCACGGCTTCTGCGGGCAATCTCAAATGCACCTTCATCGCTGATCTTTGTTTTTAAAATTGAAGAAGAACGTAGAACAATGGTGGTTAACAATTTGGCATCATAATATGCCAATCGGCAATTTATTCCAAACCGAGCGCGAAGAGGTGCAGTTAAAAGCCCGGAGCGCGTAGTTGCGCCGACTAACGTAAACGGATTTAAAGAAATCTGCACTGAACGGGCATTTGGGCCGGTTTCCAGCATAATGTCTATTTTAAAATCCTCCATTGCAGAGTATAGATATTCTTCTACTAATGGCGATAAACGATGAATCTCATCTATAAAAAGAATATCGCCGGTATCTAAACCTGTTAGCAAACCAGCCAAATCGCCAGGTTTATCCAAAACCGGGCCCGAAGTTACCTTTATACCGGTTGCCATTTCGTTGGCAATAATGTGCGATAAAGTTGTTTTTCCCAATCCCGGTGGCCCATGAAGCAACACGTGGTCTAACGATTCGCCACGTAACTTTGCCGCTTGGACGAAAATTTTTAGGTTTTCCATCACTTTCTCTTGCCCAGTAAAATCTTCAAATTCCTGCGGACGCAAAACCCGCTCGATATCTCTGTCGGTTTCATTTAGATTTTCTGAAGAAGGATCTAAGTTATCGTTCATTAACGCATATAATTGTTCGGAGCGTTTAACTATTTTCTGTTCATAACTTCTATCTGAACTTCTCGGCCACAACCAAATCTTTGCTGCCTTTTGTGTACTTGTAAAATCCTTCGCCAGTCTTCGCGCCAAGTTTACCTGCTGCAACCATATTTACCAGCAAAGGGCATGGAGCATATTTTTGATTTCCAAAACCATCGTACAAAACTTTTAAGATGGCCAAACAAACATCTAAACCGATAAAATCTGCCAGTTGCAAGGGCCCCATCGGATGCGCCATGCCTAATTTCATCACCGTGTCTATTTCAAATACGCCCGCAACCCCTTCATATAACGAAAAAATCGCCTCGTTGATCATTGGCATTAAAATTCTGTTTGCCACAAAACCTGGATAATCGTTAACTTCAACTGGCGTTTTTTGAAGAGTTTTGGCCAGGTTTAATATTATTTGTATGGTTTCGCTGCTAGTTCCATAACCTTTAATGACCTCTACCAATTGCATCATAGGAACGGGATTCATAAAATGCATCCCAATTACTTTATCTGCCCTACTAGTTACCGATGCAATTTTTGTGATGGAAATGGACGAAGTGTTCGAAGCAAGAATAGCATCTTTTGGCGAAAATTTATCAAGACTTTTAAAAATATCAAGTTTTAAATCAATGTTTTCAGTTGCGGCTTCCACAACTAAATCGGCGTTTGCCACGCCTTTTTCCAAAGAATCAAAACAATTAATATTTCCTAAAATTTGCTCTTTTTGCTTATCGCGGATGATTTCTTTTGCAACCTGCCTATCTAAATTTTTGTTAATTATTTCTAAAGCTTTTGCTAGGGCATTTTGATTGACATCTACCAAGCTAACCTCGTAACCAAATTGCGCGAAAACATGGGCAATACCATTTCCCATAGTTCCAGAACCTATTACCGATATGTTTTTGACCATTCTATTAAAGTACGAAAAAAAATTAGGGTGCCAATCTGCTTTTGATCCACTTATTGTCAATCAGTTCATAGTTAATCCGATCGTGCATTCGGCTACGACGACCTTGCCAAAATTCTATCCTAGTTGGTTTAACAACGTAACCGCCCCAATGAGAAGGTTTTGAAATTTCTTTTCCCTCATTCTCTGTCTCGAATTCATTAAATTTTGCTTCTAAAACAGCTCTGTTTTGTACAATTTGGCTTTGGGGAGAAGCAACTGCGCCGATCTGGCTTGCGCGAGGTCGGATTTTGAAATAGGCTTCAGAGGTTTCTCGATCAAGTTTTATTACCAATCCCTCTACTCTTACTTGCCGCTCTAACGGCTGCCAAAGAAAAACCAAACATGCGTAAGGATTTTTTTTAAGCTCTTTGCCTTTGGCACTTAAATAATTAGTGTAAAACTGAAAACCACTATCATCTATTCCTTTAAGCAGCACAATCCGCGCATCTGGGCGCCCGGCTTTATTAACTGTTGCCAAAGTCATTGCATTTGGCTCTTCTAGCTTACTTTCTACCGCATGTTCCAGCCAATTTTTAAATTGTGTAATTGGATTATCATCTAAATCTGCCTTATCTAAAGTTGCGTTTATGTAATTTTGGCGCATGTTTTGCAGCGCTTCAGTAGTAATTTGCATGTCAGCAAATTTACGCCAAATTAAATCGCATACAAAGAATTTTTATGCTCAACCCTTTAAAACCGCAACAAGGCAGACTTTTAATTTCGGAGCCTTTTATGGCAGATCCCAATTTTAAACGATCGGTAGTTTTGCTCGTCGTTCATGATGAAGGGGGAACTCTAGGTTTTATTTTAAACCAGCCTGAAAATTTGAGGTTGAAGGATGTATTGCCTGATGTTTGGGAAGCGAACAATGAAGTTTATTTTGGCGGACCTGTGCAAATCGATAGTATTTTTTTTATCCACAGATGTTATGATAAAATGCTTAGTGGAGAGCCTATCGGCGATGGTCTATATTGGGGTGGAAATTTCGAAACCCTAAAAATATTGATCAATACTGGTTCAATTGATGAATCTGAAATAAAATTTTTTATCGGTTATTCTGGTTGGGGAAAAGGGCAGTTGGAGGATGAGTTGAATCAAAACGCCTGGATGGTAAGCGACGTTCCAAATGCAGATAATATTTTCACCGCCGATAACGAAAAGCTTTGGCGTGATGTAGTGGTTAATCTTGGTCCTAAATATGCGCATATTGGGAATTATCCAAGTGATCCGAGATTGAATTGAGACTAAGGTCGAAACCCACGTTGAAACTAAAAGTCGATAATGCCTATAGGCCACGTCTTTGTCTTTTATTCCTTGTTCTTTAATCATTTTGAGGTTGAGGTTAAGCCTGAAAGCTAACGACCAAACCTCATCGTCCTGTTGAACTTGTTTAAACATCCTTTCTTTTTAATATTAATAGTTATCTCGAAATAGGTTCATTATTAGATACGACGTAAAAATATTGTAAACCTCTATAAATATTGCCGGAATTTAATTATTTAAAGTAAAACGATAAATAATAGTTGTTTTATTATAAAATTATTTTTACGTTTGTTTCATAAAATTATTACTTATGAAACTCTCCAACAACTGGCTTATCACGGTGCTAAATGCATTTTCAACACTTCTTCTTTTAGTTGCTATTGGCTTTTTCATTCATTTAATTTTCACGGAATACTTTCCTTTTGAAAGGAACGGTCAAAAAACATTTAAGGTTTCAAGTTTAGTCACTGAAAAGCCAAGAAAAATGCAAACGCCTTTAACTAAATGCAAAATTATTGTTGAAGAAAGCAAAGTGGTAGATATAAGTGTTGATTTAACTGAAAATTATAATTCTCGTTCGCTTTTACCACTTTTTTTTCAAATTCTTAAAATAATTTCTGAAATTTTCGGCATTATCACTTTGTATCTCTTCAATTTATTTCTTAGATCTTTATATAAAGACGAAATATTTACTCGAAAAAATGCAAATCTCCTTATATCAATTGGACTGATATTGATATTTATGCCTGTATTGAGTTGGTACTCGCAGCAAATTTTACTCTGGGGCATAGATAGTTTAAAACTCAACCATTCTGGCTACATATTAAACAACAACGAAAAGCTGTTTGAAGGCGAGAGTGTAGTCGGCTTAATAATATTGGTTATTGGTTTTGTCTTTCGAGTAGGGGTAAATATCAAACTAGAAAATGAATCCTTCGTATAAAACCAAGCTGATGCCAATAATTATAAATTTAGATGTGATGTTAGCCAGGCGAAAAATTTCATTAACCGAACTTTCAGAAAGGGTAGGGCTTACCATTGTTAACCTTTCTATCTTAAAAACGGGCAAAGCAAAAGGTGTTAGGTTTGATACGCTTGAAGCAATTTGTAGAGCACTGGATTGTAAACCTGGAGATATTATTGATATGGATTGATGTTTAGGTTAGAAGGTTAGGGGGTTTACAGTGTAGATGTTTAGTCGCCAAGTCGTTGATTTGTTGTGGGATTAAAATTCGAAATTTATCTTTTATTTTTCAGCTTCCCTTGCAACCTTACACCTTCTACCTTCTTCAAATCGATACGAACAATTCAGGTTAATTTTGATTTGACAAATCATCAAGAATAAATGAAATATCAACTTTCAATTCTGGAATATCAGTTACAACGACATCCCAAACTATATCATAATCGATGCCGAAATAATGATGTATAATTCTATTTCTTAAATCAGACATTTCTCTCCAAGAAACTGATGCGTATGAAGTTTTTAAATCTGAATGTATTTTTGAACTTGCTTCCCCAATTATTTCTAAGCTTCTACAAATACCTTTTGATAACCTCTCGTTTTCAACAAAGTTTTCTTAAGTATTAAGTTCACTTTCTTTAATGAGATAGTTGCATTCTTTTAAAATATTTCTTAAAAACTCAATTTGAGAAAGGAACATATTCGACTGAATTTAAGATATGTGGGCCGATATAGGGACTAAGGGATTGCTTCGTTACTAAATCTACTTTTCTGTTTAGCAATTTTTCTAAGAAGTAGTTAAGTGACATGAAATTTTTAAAAGTTTTATTTTCTTTTTTCAAATCTACAAGCAAATCAATATCGCTATTTAAATTAGCAATATTAGTTAAGAAAGAACCAAATATTCCAATCTCTTTAACACCAAAGGCCACAAGGTTTTCTTTGTTGGTTAACAGTTGATTTATAATTTCACTTTTTGTAATTAGTTTTTCCATAAATAAAAATAGATATAAAATGTGGCTTTGCTACATTCCTTCAGCACTCCTTTCCACTGCTTCCCTCATCTCGTGTTTATAGCCTTGAAGTTTTTCGGTTATGCTTTCATCCGCGACAGCGAGAATTTGAGCAGCCAATAAGCCAGCATTTTTGGCCGCATTTAGTGCAACCGTGGCAACCGGGATGCCGTTTGGCATTTGTAAAATCGAAAGAATACTGTCCCAACCATCAATAGAGTTAGAGGATTTTATTGGAACCCCAATAACAGGCAAAGTGGTGATAGACGCAACCATACCCGGTAAATGGGCTGCGCCACCAGCACCGGCGATGATAACTTTTAGTCCACGTTTTTGAGCCTCTTTGGCGTAACTGAACATTCGTTCTGGTGTGCGATGTGCAGAAACAACCGTCATTTCAAAGTATACTCCAAATTGTGTGAGTATATCGGCGGCATCTTGCATAACGCCTAAATCAGACTTGCTGCCCATGATAATGCCAACTACCGCACTCACTGAAGAGGTTTTCTCCTTCATTTCGCTCATATCATTACTAGTACTTTTATAATTACTTAATTTTCAACGTTATAGCTAGCCGTTCTCCATTATTTTCCCCCTTCGGGGTTCAGAAGCTCAAGCAATTACTTTTAATGTTTGTTGGATGTATTTTGCTTTCTCGATGGCCTTATCCCGATCTATATCTACCACGGTAACATGGCCCATCTTTCTGAAGTGTTTAGTGTATTTTTTTCCGTAGAGATGTACAAAAGCTCCATCAATTGCCAAAACCTTGTCAAGATTTTCATACTTCGCAACGCCATCGTAGCCTTTTTCGCCCAGAAGATTTATCATTATCGAATTTGTAATGCTGCTTGTATCGCCCAAAGGCAAATTAAAAATAGATCGAATAAGTTGATCATACTGCGAAACATAATTTCCCTCTATAGTATGGTGACCACTATTATGGGGCCGTGGCGCTACTTCATTGACGAGGATTTCTCCTTCTCTCGTTACAAACATTTCTACTGCCAAAATGCCGGTAATGTTTAGCGCATTGGCAATATCTTTGGCAATATTCTCTGCACGTTGCTGCACAGTTTCTGCGTAAGTAGATGGCGAAATGAGAAACTCGACTAAGTTTGCTTCTTGATTAAACTCCATCTCTACCATCGGAAAAGTTTTAACCTCGCCTTTTGAATTCCTTGCTACAATGACAGCAATTTCCTTCTCAAAATCTACGTGTTGTTCAATCAGGCAAGGCGCATCGAATGCATTCTTTGTATCATGATCGCTGTTAACTACCATAACCCCTTTGCCATCGTAACCGTCTTTCCGAAGTTTAAGCACATAAGGATAATTGAAATTGCTTTGTCGAAGAAAGTCTTTTCCTGCTACCACCTGAAACGGCGCGGTAGGAATGCCATTCTCTTTAAAAAACTGCTTTTGCACGCCCTTATCTTGGATCAATCTGATTACCCTAGATTGTGGAAAAACTTTTTTACCTTCTTTCTCCAATTGTTCTAAAGCCTCAACATTTACCTTTTCTATTTCTATGGTGATGATGTCGGCCTTTTTTCCAAAATTATAAACGGTATCAAAATCTGTAATTGAACCATTCTCGAAAGTTTTGCAAAGATCTTTGCAAGGTGCATCTGGATCTGGATCTAATACTAGCGTTGTTAGGTTGTAGTTGATGGCTTGCTGAATAAGCATTCTACCCAGCTGACCGCCGCCTAAAATCCCTAATTTTAAATCGCTTATTTGTTTTGCCATGGGGGTTAAAAAAGTATGCTACTTTTGCACAAAAGTAAGAAATTTATTGATGGAAATCGATGCAATTGTAATTGGCGGCGGCGCGTGCGGACTGATGTGCGCCGTGCAGGCAGGCTATTTGGGCAAGAAAGTCATTCTTCTGGAAAAAAATGAAAAGGCCGGTGCAAAGATTCTAATATCAGGCGGTGGCCGATGCAACTATACGAATCTATATACAGCTGAGGAACAATTTATATCGAACAATCCGCATTTTTTAAAATCTGCTTTAGCGCAGTGGACAGTAGAAGACAGTGTTAATTTTTTTGAAGCGAACGGAATCATCGGTTCGGAAAAAACCTTAGGACAGCTTTTTCCAGAAAATAAGATGGCAAAAGATATTGTGCATATTTTTCTTTTGCTATGCGCGGAGATGAACCAAGAAATCATTTGCAAGGCAGAAGTTATCGACATCAAAATAGAGAAAAATAGTTTTCAAGTTTTGTTTGAGAAAGACGGAAAAACGCAAAAATTAAATGCTCCGAGTTTGGTTATCGCGACGGGTGGTTTGCCAATCCCAAAAATGGGCGCGACAGATTTTGCACTTCGCTTTGCTAGGAAATTAAACCTAAATATTATAGAAACGGCGCCGGCTCTTGTACCGCTTACCATCACTGGGAAAGATGAAGAGTGGTTTGCCAAACTTTCTGGAAACAGCATTTTCTGCGAGGTCGGTAACGCCAAAATCTCTTTTGAGGAAAATATTTTATTTACGCATTGGGGCTTAAGTGGACCCGCAATTTTGCAGCTTTCTTCATATTGGCGAAAGGGAGAGGAAATTAATTTAAACCTTTTGCCCAATCAGAATATGGCTTCGTTACTAAACGAACAACGAAACACTAACGGTAAAATTCAACTTTCTACTTTTTTAAATAGGTTTTTTACCAAACGAGTAACCGATGCTTTTGAAAAATTTTTGCCGTTAGAAAAAACAATTGCGTCTTTAACTAAAGAAGAGTCACTATTAATCTCAAATACCATCCACCATTTTAAGGTTAAGCCTGCCGGCGATAAGGGTTACCAAAAAGCTGAGGTAATGCGCGGTGGCATTGATACCAAAGAACTTAACTCCAAAACCTTGATGTGCAAAAAAGTCCCAAATCTATTTTTTGGCGGCGAATGCGTAGATGTTACCGGTTGGTTGGGTGGTTATAATTTCCAATGGGCTTGGGCAAGTGGGTTTGTGATTGCGCAGCGGGTGTAGCTGTTGTTTTTTGGTTGAAATGTAAGCGAAACAAAAATTTGGTTAATGGGGTTGCCGATATGTATTTAAAACAGTGATTGGAAACTGAATCAAAGAAAATCAAATTGGGACAGAAAATCTAAATTTCCAAAAATAATAGAAAAAGATTCTTCTAGATGTCTAGCAAGATCAAACAATAGCAATGGATAATTAATTTAAGTACCTATTTCAAATAATGAATTTTTTATTAAATTTACTAATAAAAGTAATTTTAAAGCTTTCTAGGACAAATCAGATTTGACCGTAGAATCACTTTTTTTTTGTGGGCAAAGAAGCAATTAGACATGCTTTTTTTAGGAGGAAAAAAGCTGTTGGTGGTGGTGGTTTATATCTCTTTAAAACTGATAGTCAAAAGAGAAAATTTTCAGAATTCATTAAAGACTTAGATGATGAGCATTTTAGAGAATTTCTACCATATATTTAACGAAATTAAACAATTGTGCATATAAAAAACTGCCTATAAGGCAGGTTCAAGTACGCTGAAAAAAAACAAGACAATTAATCTGCCAAGGCCTGCTCCAAATCCTTTATTAGATCATCAATATGTTCTAATCCAACGGAAACCCTAATTAAGTTTTTTGGTGTCTTGCTATCGGGTCCTTCGATGGAATACCGATGCTCTATTAAACTTTCTACGCCTCCAAGACTTGTTGCTTGCGCAAAGAGCTTCACTTTATTAATCATTTTACTGGCCGCTTTTTCGCCACCCTTAACCAAAAAAGAAAGCATTCCGCCAAAATCTTTCATTTGTTTGGCAGCAGTTTTATGTTGCGGATGGGCAGCCAAACCTGGATAAAAAACCGCTTCCACACTGGGATGAGCTTCTAAATATTTGGCAACTTTTTTTCCGTTTTCGCAATGACCTTTCATTCGGTACGCTAAAGTTTTTATGCTTCTGCAAAGCAGGTAACAATCAAAAGGAGAAGGCACTGCACCGCCGGTTTGCTGGATATTTTTTATAGCCTCCCATAATTCGTTGACCTTTGCGGTTATTAGAATACCCCCAAGAACATCGCTATGGCCGCCTAAATATTTCGTGCTAGAGTGCATCACTATATCTGCACCTAATAAAATAGGGTTTTGCAAAATTGGCGATGCAAAGGTGCTATCGCAAACGGTGGTTAATCCTGCCTTTTTTGCAATTGCGGCGATGCCAGCAATGTCGGTTATTTTTAAAAGCGGATTGGATGGTGTTTCAATCCAAATAACCTTAGTGCTGGGTTTTATAGATTGTTGGACCAGTTCCAAATCGGTTTGGTCAACAAAATCGAACTCTAAAATATCTTTAAAAATTGTAAGCAGCTGTTTTTTAAAACCCCAGTACATATCATCTGGCGCAATAATGTGGCTTTGTGGTTTTAATGCTTGGAAGAGTGCCATCCCAGCCGTATTACCCGAAGAAAACGCGGCTGCATCTGCACCAAATTCTAATTTAGCCAATGTATTTTCTAAAGCAGATCTATTTGGATTGCTTACCCTGCTGTACACATGACCGCCCGGATAGTTTCCATCTTCATCTCTAAAAAATGTTGTTGATAGACTGATGGGCGGGGTAACATCACCAGTTGCGGCAACTATTATATTTGATGCGTGTATGGCTAAGGTTTCTGGTTTCATTTTATAAAATGTAATTTTTGTTATGCTTGCAATTTAATAATTTGAATGTTATTTTAGCGATTGGCAGTTTTTTGGCAGGATTTATGTATTTGGGTTGACAAATTATAAACTTAAAAAAATGAAAAAATTATTTTTAGCCATTGCGGTAGTATGTAGTGTTTTGTTGATTTTGCCAAGTTGCAATACGGCAAAAAGAGTAACCGCAGGTATAAGTGGAAGCAGAGGTACCGCAGTTAGAAACTGGGTTGTTAGCAATATTGCGTTAGAAGGTTTACCAGATCAGGCCGTGCAAGGTTTATTTGGAGAAAAAAGTTATAAATGTTTTCAAGGAAGCACTTGGAATTTGACAAATAGCGGTAACGGAACTTACGCTTTACCAGCTACCAGTGAGTGTGGTGCTGTTACACAAAGCATATTTTGGTCTGCATTTCCAAAAGATCAAACCTTCCAGTTTAAAAAAATATACGAAGGTGATAAGGCTAAAAATGTAACAGATGGTTACCGTTTAGTGATGACTTCGTTATCTAGTACAGAAATGATTTTAAAATCGCCGATAGAATTTGGCGGCAAAACAGCAAATATTATCTTGACTTTTACTCCAGCTGGTAAATAAAAATAGACTATTTTCAACTATTAAAAATAAAATCCTTTAGGAAAAGCATCTCGAGAGATGCTTTTTTTGTGTCAGTATTTTTTGTTTAGAAAGTAATTTTCGTTGCAATCCCGCTAGCTTTAAAACAAATGTTACCTCGAGTTTGTCGTTTAAGCGGTTTTAATAAACCACTGAAGATAATAATTTAAAAAAAATGAAATACAATATTTTAGGAAATACTGGGCTTAAAGTCTCAGAATTGTGTTTAGGCACCATGACATTTGGTGGGGGCGAAGGCATGTGGAAGGCCATTGGGCAGCTTAAACAAAATGAAGTTAATGATTTGATAAAAATTTCTGTTGATTCAGGAATTAACTTTATTGATACGGCCAATGTGTATAGTGAAGGAATTAGCGAACAGATGACAGGCAGAGCGATAAAAGATTTAGGGCTTCATCGGGATGAATTGGTTATCGCCACAAAAGTGCGAGGAAAAATGGGCGAAGGGCCAAACCAAAGCGGATTAACGAGAAAACATATTTTGCATCAAGCAGAAGAAAGTTTAAAAAGGTTGGGTGTAGATTATATAGATCTTTATCAAATACATGGATTTGATGCTTTGACGCCTTGGGAAGAAACTTTATCGGCATTAGACATTTTGGTAAAGCACGGTAAAGTGCGTTACATTGGTTGTAGCAACCTCGCTGCTTGGCAATTGATGAAAGCTTTGAGCGTTTCTGAAAGAGAAAAATTTGAAAAATTCGTTTCCTTACAAGCGTATTATACCGTTGCAGGCCGAGATTTAGAAAGAGAATTGATTCCATTGCTACTTGATCAAAAAATAGGATTGATGGTTTGGAGTCCGTTGGCGGGAGGATTACTAAGCGGAAAATATAATAGAAATGGAGATTCTGGCGACGGCAGACGCGCGAATTTCGATTTTCCACCGGTGAACAGAGATAGGGCTTTCGATGTGATTGACGTACTTGAGCCGATGGCAAAAGAAAAAAAGGCTTCGGTTGCAGAACTTTCTTTGGCTTGGTTGCTTCATCAAAAAGCGGTAAGTAGCGTAATTATAGGTGCAAAGAAAACGAGTCAGCTAAAAGATAACTTAAAATCTATAGACGTAAAGTTTACAGATGAGGAATTAAAAAAGATTGATGAGGTGACCAAGTTGCCTGCCGAATATCCAGGCTGGATGCTGGAGCGCCAAGGCGGAGATAGAAAGGCATAGGTTTCTATTAAAGGTTTTTATGGATAAAAAACGCCTTTTTTTCTTTTTTGGGCTTTTGTGCCGCGTGAGGGATAGAAGCGGAAAACCCACAGCGAGGAACGAGTGAGGATTTGGAGCGGATTAGCCCGACCCTTGCGCAGCTTGGGGCACGCCCAAAATATTTGCTAAATTTTACCTCTTTTCTATCCATTAAAAAAACTTCACACTTGAAGTGGCTACAACCGGTGTAAGCTGTTAACTCTGTTTGTTACAACAAAATGATGTTATTTAACGAGCCGGAGTGTATTTTTGTATAAATTAAATTGAATGAGTACAGCTGATAAGGTTGAAGATTTATTGGCAGATTTACATGTTTCTGCAGAATTACTAACTATAGCACACAAGGTTTTAAATGGTACGCGCATTAGCTTTGATGATGGAGTTTATCTTTTCGAACATGCGGAACTTGGCTTTCTAGGCATTTTAGCGAACTTTATTCGCGAGAAGAGGCATGGTGATCAAACTTATTTCAATAGAAATTTCCATTTAGAACCGACCAATCTTTGTGTTTACGACTGTAAATTTTGCTCTTATTCGCGCTTGATAAAACAGAAAGACGAAGGGTGGGAACTTAAGATTGATGAGATGGTGGATGTTGTGAAAAAGTATGATGGAGAGCCAGTTACCGAAGTACATATTGTGGGTGGTGTGTTGCCTCAATATGATGTTCCGTTTTATTCCGCACTCTTTTCTGCGATAAAAAAACACCGGCCGGAGTTGCATGTTAAGGCATTGACGCCTGTTGAATACCACTATATTTTTAAAAAGGCGAAGATAGACTATGCCACCGGCATGAAGTTGATGAAAGATGCGGGCTTGGATTCGATGCCTGGCGGTGGTGCAGAGATTTTCCATCCAGAGATTAGGGAGAAAATTGCGAAGGATAAATGCACTGGAGAACAGTGGTTAGCCATTCATCGCGAGTGGCATAAATTGGGCATGCGCAGCAATGCGACAATGCTTTACGGACATATTGAGAAATTTTGGCATCGGGTAGATCACCTTGAAAAGCTGAGAAATTTACAAGATGAAACAGGCGGTTTTCAAACGTTTATCCCGCTGAAATTCAGGAATCAAAACAATCAAATGTCTGATGTTGCTGAGTCTTCTGTAATAGAAGATTTGAGGAATTTCGCAATTTCTAGAATTTATCTTGATAATTTTGACCACATAAAGGCCTATTGGGCAATGATTGGCAGAGAAACAGCTCAATTATCTTTAAATTTTGGTGTGAATGATATTGATGGTACGCTAGATGATACCACGAAAATCTATTCCATGGCTGGCGCAGAGGAGCAAACGCCTGCAATGAGTACGCGAGAACTCGTAGAATTGATTAGAAACGTTCGTCGTAAACCAATAGAGCGAGATACTTTGTATAATGTGGTAACCGATTTTACTGATGCGGTTTTTAGAGAAGATGAGCAACCAAAAGAGTGTAAAATGCCGGTGGTTGCAACTGTTTAACGTTACGGGTTAAATGTTGGTTGTGGTTTACATGTTGCGTAACAAATTATGACTTATAGAAGCTTTATGCCGTAAACTTTAAGACTTTACATTTTTTTTTTAATGAAAGAAATATACATAATTCGCCATGGCGAAACAAATTTTAACAAAGAAGGGATTGTTCAAGGTCGGGGGATCGATGCAGACCTCAACGATACCGGCCAAAAACAGTCTGATAAATTTTGGGAATATTACAAAGATGTTCCATTCGATAAAATTTATACCTCCACCTTAAAGCGCACTTGGCAAACGGTAGATAAATTTATTCAATCGGGCGTAGATTGGGAGAAACTTGCCGGTTTAGACGAGTTGGATTGGGGCGTGTGGGAGGGAAGACCCCGAAACGAGGAATTGATTAAAGCCTTTAGGTCAATGTTGCTAAGCTGGGAATCAGGTGAATACGGCAATCATTTTGAGGGCGGCGAAAGCGTGCGTGATGTGCTTGATAGGCTTGAAAAGCCAAAAAGCAATTTAGAGGAAAGAGTGGAAGAAAAGAAAGTCCTTATTTGTATGCATGGAAGATCTATGCGGGTTTTTCTCTGTTTATTAACTGGTGCGCTACTATCCAAAATGTCAGATTTTCCACACCAAAATACGGTTTTATATAAACTTAGTTATGAAGATGGCAAGTTTACTATTATCGATTTCAGCGACACAAAACATTTAAGTTCCTAAAGTTAATTCCTTGCATCAACATAGTTTATATTTTGGATAAAATCAAGATTTCTGCGGTAGCCTATACAAACACAAAGCCATTTATCTACGGCTTAGAGCATAGTCCAATCATCGATAAAATTAATTTAAGCTTGGATATTCCCACCGATTGTGCTCGGAAGTTAATTGACGGAACGGTAGATATTGGTCTTATTCCGGTTGCTGCAATTCCCCAGGTGAAGGGCGCAAATATTATCTCCGACTATTGCATCGGCAGCGATGGCGCTGTTAATTCGGTGTTTGTATTTAGCCACAAACCAATTTATAATATCGAAAATTTGGTGTTAGATCCTCAATCTAAAACTTCTAATAGCCTTGCAAAAATTTTATTAAGATTTTATTGGAATAAAGAGGTTGAGTTTTTGGCCGACGAAACATTAAGTGCAGATGCAATAGTGCTTATTGGCGATAGGACGTTTGATGCTAAAAAGGATTTTAAATATGCGTATGATTTGGGCGAAGAGTGGAAAAGCTTTACAGGCTTGCCGTTTATATATGCAGCCTGGGTTGCGAACAAGAAAATAGACGATGAGTTTAAGGTAGAATTTAATAATGCCTTGCGATTTGGTTTAGATAATCGGGATAAAGTTCTCGAAGATCTGCCAAAAAATTCTGTATTTGATTTCTCTGATTATTTAATGAATAGGCTTCAGTTCGAATTAACTCCTGATCGATTGAAGGCTTTAGACTTGTTTCTGCACTATGTTGAGAAATTGGAAACGAGTTTGGTTTAGGAATTAACATAAAAAAAGTAGCCCAGAATTCTAAGGTCCAGGCCACTATTATTTGATTGCTGCACCATTAATATTCTTTCATTTTGCTCGTCAAAGTTTTTAATGAGCTTTTCAACTTACTAATTGCGCCGGCAAGTGCTTGATCGTAGTTGTTGCCATAATCCGTAGCTGCCAAAGGCGGTTTGCCTTCAACTCTACACTCAATAAAACATTTTTTATCATCCTGCCCCTCTTTACTTCCGTTTTCATCAGCAAAATGAACCTCTAATCTTGTAATATGTTCTGAAAACCTATCGAGTTCTTTTTCTAACTTGTCGCTCATTTGAGCTTCGTATTCCGCATGAATGATTAAGCTTTTATCCGCATTAAATTGAATCGTCATAAAATTTAAATTTAAGTAAATGTTACTAATTGTAAAACAGGCAAAACCATGCGTTGTTTTATTTTTGTTTTTTGATTTGGCGCATCGCTAAAAATCAAGGATCATTTAGCTTAAAATTAATTTCATTTGCCAAGAGTCTTTTTGCTCGTCAAAGTGATTGGTTAAAAAAAAGGAATTATATTTAACACGAACAGCTAATAGTAAGAGCCAAGTTTATTTTTTCAATATCGCAAATCCTTATTGTAATAATTTCTTTTTTATAGCAACAGCTCTCCACTCGCTTTGCAGACTCTGCCATACGCTTGTTTTGCTTATTTCAAATGATAGCTCACAAAAGCCACGCTTTTGCTATCGGGTGACCAGGATGGTACGTTTATAGTACCCTGTCCTCCAAAAAGTTTTGCTATTACTTTGATTTTTTTAGTTTTTAAATTTATCAGCCTCAACATAACATTTTTGTTTGGCGGGTGCGAACCTGCTGGCACATCTGTACCGAAACTTATATAGATCAACCATTTGCCATCTGGCGAGGGATGGGCAAACCAGTCGTTGTATTTATCGGTGGTTACTTGCTTTTGATTGCTGCCATCTGGTTTCATACGCCAAATTTGCATGGTACCTGTGCGGGCCGAGTTAAAATAGATATACTTTCCATCGGGCGAATATTCTGGGCCATCGTCTAGCGGTGCTGCATCAGTTAACCGGGTTTCCTTTCCGCCCTCGGCAGAAATGGTATAAACATCAAAATTACCGTTTCGTTCTGCACAATAAGCCAAAGTTTTACCGTCTGGCGACCACCCGTGCCAGTAAGATGGGCCAGAAGCGGTAATTTTTCTTGGCGTCCCACCATCAATGGGAAGAGTGTAAACTAAAGAACCCATCCCTTGGGTGTCGTTGCTTATGGCCATCATAGTGCCGTCGGCAGAGATACCGTGATCATTGTTAATTTTGTTCGCAAATCCGGTATCCATTTTTTCTGGAGTTCCTCCCTCAACCGCAATCTTATAGAGCGAGCCACCGCTGTTGTAAATTAGTGTCTTGCCGTCGCGCGTCCAGTTGGGCGCCTCGATATGTGTGTCTGTATGGTAAACTATTTTCCTTTTTAACGTAGAAATAGAAATGGTTTCGAGCGCGCAATCTATCTGTTGATCCGGCTTTTTAGGTCTTTTGTCTGAACTATTGAAATTTTGGTTGCTAATGTTTGATGTATTTACAACGGCCATTTCGCCTCTGGCATTAAGGCCTTCACTACTTTGTGGGTATACAGTCATTGTCATCGTTATAAACACGGCCGATAGACAAATTGAGAAGAATTGCTGTTTCATTAATAATGGTTTTATACTTATTACTTTCATAATCTTATTTTTGTTAAAACGCTTCGCGTTTCAGAAAGCAATGGCTGTTAAATGTACTGTTTATTTTCTAATGTAGCTCATTTCAAGTTCCTTTGCAAAATGTTCAAACTTCGTTTTGCCCAATCTAGGTGTGTGTTTCTGATAATCGTAATACATCTTGCCAGTACCTTGCGCTGCTTACATTTCTATAAAAACCTTTGGTAATTTCCTCATTCATCCCAACAGAAAGCAAACCTTGTAATAAATCTTCATCAGTTATTGAAATTCACTTTCAATTTGGATTACCGATTGCTTTACCCAAAACTTTTGTTATTTAAGTCGGCGAAATTTCCTCACTTGCCACGTAAGGGATTTTTCTTCCTTTCGATGGATTTTCCATTTCTTCGACAACCGCCGCTTTACGATCGTTAGAACTGGTAGCAACGATTACGTTTTCTTGTGTTTGCTTTATCTTTTTCTCAAGGTAACATTTACCATAAAATTGCAATACCGGGCGTTATCTGTTAACGCAAAGATTCTGGGCGAGGTAGTTTCGGCTGAGTTCAAAACTGCCATAACCAATCAATTGAAAGAAGCCGTAACTAATTAAGGAAAGCAAAAGTACTGAAGCCGTAAAGTTTTGAACATTGAGTCAAAGATATATAAGAAATCACGGCTACCGTTTTTGAATTTTCTTAAAAATTGACGCTAATTTTCTTCGTAAGATTTTACTAAAGGCTTATTTATTACCTTTTGTTGCCATTTAAAGTGCTTGTTTTTGCATTGGCAGAAAAACAAACGGGAATTTAAAAGTCGCTAAAGAATTCAACCCATTAACACGGCGAATTTTAAAAAAATTCCGGATGACTTTAATTAAAATTATACCGGCAATAATTTATGGCTTCTTTTAATCGTAATACAATTCACTTCGAAGAAAACAAGATAATGATTGCGTTCCTTTAATCCTTTCTAGCCATTTTCCAGTTCCTTTAACATCGCAACGAGTTCTGGTTGTGGGTGGCAATCTTGCTTATCTCCCGGAATGCGGTAAGATGTGTGGGTCCAAATACCTTTAACTCCCCCAATTGCATCTTTACTAATATCCCACATTGTGGGATGATAAGTTCTAGGAATACCATACTTATTGCACATCAAGATTAAAAGTTCTTTTAGAGAAGCGAGCTGTGCTTCTGAATACTTTTCAAAAGCTAAATAGCCTCTAAATGCTGGACCATACAATTGTACATTTTCATGTTGCACAGCTTGGCCAAGATAATTTAACCACTTTCCATTTTTTAGAGTCAACCCGCCCCAACACGTCAATTCAATGCCAATACTTTCCTTATGTAGAGTATCGCAGCGTGAGCGGTAATCAATAAATCCTAATCCATGAATCAAAGCTGCAGGGACTCCAAGGTGAGCTGCATAGTATTGCGAGCCAAAAGCCTGCTGAATAATACCATCCTTCCCGATAACGAAAGCGGTGGCGACAGCAACCACATCAGTTTTCCAATAGTCTATATTGCCTTTAGCCGAAGGGCCACTGGCTGTGTGGTGGATTACGATTTGCCTTTTAGGATATATGGCCTTATGATACTGATTTTCCGGAAGGGGATATTGCTTTAAGTTCATGCTACATTATAAATAATTGTCATCCTAAATTTTTCTTGATTTCTGAAAGAACCACCTGCATCGTTACAGAATTTCTACCGCAAAAGCTTAAGTATTTGCCTCCGGATGTTTAGGCACATCAAGCCAGTTTTGTTTCTGTTGAGTAAATGGGTAAACGGCTGACCCAACTTGCCAAAAATTCTTTTTGAGAAGGTTTGCGGGCAACGATGTTTAAAAAATATTCTTTTCTCAGCTCGATATATTTTTCATAAATAGTTTTTGGATCTGCCCCATTAACAGCAGCAATAGTTTTAGGGCCCACTTCAAGATCTACCTTTACCCCGGCGGCCATTTGCAACAATTTGGCAGCTGTACCAGTTCCAGATAGTACAGCGGTATCAAATACCTGGTAAGCCAATTGTTGGTTGTTAATTTTGCCAGTCTGGTTTACATCCCAAAACTCAGTTAAATAAAACTGGCGTATACTTCTTTGAAGCTCTGATTCCTGTGCTAATGCTTTATTTAGGCTGGGTGGGCGGGTGGCTTTAACTCTATCAATTACTTTCCATCCATTCCATTTAGGATGGTTTTTCCGGGATACACCTTTGTAAGTTTCTCCGCCAGCATCATTGGGATTAGTAGCGTACCCACCTTCTGATGTCATGGTTAACACAAAAGCCTCATCAAAATTTGCCATTATATTGGAGTTAAAAGTCTAGCGTTTATTGCAGGTCTAATTTGTATGTTGTAACTCAAATATATATCAGTGGAGTACTCAAAAAAATAGCTAGTTATCACTATTTTTTTTGGATGCGCAGAGTTACGCGCAGGCGAAACAAACTCTCATTTTCCGCAATAAATAAGATTTTGCCATCTAAATGTTAACGGTTTTTTCGGTGGATGAAATCCGACAATGGGGTCTATGATTTCAACATTTTGCCAAATCTATTTTTTGAAATTTCTTGTCCAAAAATTGGTTAACGAAATATCTACCCCGACAAACCAATTGCTTCGCCACCTGGTTGTATTCGAAATGCTAAGTTTTCCATTTTTATTATTATATAGCCGCGATCCGTACTGCCAACCATAACCAATAGAAATAGGTACATAGGAAAGGAATTTGAAAGGCAATCCTATTCCGTAAACAACATAACCTCCAGGCGTGAAAATATCGCCTAAGGTAACCTTTTGATCTAACGCCGTACTGTCATTATTCAACCTGAATCCGGCTATCGCACCTACGTCTATTAAAGTGGCGAAAGCACTTATCGAACCAATGGATGCACCATTTTTAAAATGGCCTAGCCCCCAGCTAAAGGCAATACCAACAGGCGCGGTAATACCAACCTTTGAATTATTACCGTCCATATCAATTTTGTCATCGATACTCCTGCCAAAATACCCACCAATATATGCATTTAGAGAAACGTTAAATGAACTGTTCTTTTTTATAGAGGAGCTTCCTGCAGGTAGGGCGGAGGCTTCTATCGCAGATTGAACCTCTTCTGGTGATCCTGCCTTCACAACAGAAGCCATAAAAGTTCCATACTTTAATATTCCTGCAATTATCTTTTTAGAAGAGTCACCGGGCAGCAAAGAATCTAATATAGAAGATAAGTTCATTACCGCGCTATTATAATTTTTTGTGTAAATATTCTTATACAAAAAGTTCGCATCTTTTGCTATAGCAACGTATTTATCCTGAATTATTTCCTTTTTGAGGTCTTGTGAGATAGACAATACGCTCGGCAATTTAAAGCCATAATCAATTAAGTTGATTGCCTTATTTATATAGGTGTAATAATCCTCATTATTCAATTTGCCGTTTGCTTTTTTCGCTTTGATATCCTCGATGCTATTCTCAACATCATCTGCCAACAAAGAAAAATTCTGAATTAAACCCGATAGTCTGAAAATATTGTTTTTTTGCGCGGCCATCAGCGCATCAAGTCTAATCGAACTATTTTTACCGTAAAAGGCAATATCTTGTGATTTTGCTTGCTGATAGATGAGGCCGAGGAATATGCGCAGAGTAATGCTGTCAGCAAAGAGGTTGGTATTAAGTTCACTTAAAGAAACCCAAGTTTTGACAAAAGATGAATCAGTTAATCCTCCTGCCGAAGATTCCCTGATACTCTCTGAAATGATGTTTAAAAATTTTAGAGAGCTGTTTAGGTTTTTGCTCACACCTTCTAAGGGCAAAACCGCTAATTGCTTAATAATACTGTCAGGCATAATGTTCCTTCCAGACTGCGACAGTTCGCTCACGATGTTAGCGACACTTATTGCTAATTTTACCTGACTGTTTGTAATAAGAGTATTGTATTTTGGCAAATCAACCACCTGATTTAAATGGATGATTAGATTTCCAAGATCTGTATGGAAGTTGCTCCTAAGGTTTTCTAAGAAGCTGGCATACTTGTATGAATCTATTTTCCCCAAAAGATCTACCGTGTTGGGGAAAAGTATTTTACATTCTTCATGTTTTTCCAAAAATTGCTTAAACTGGCTGAAGAAAGCCACATTCAACTCTTCTTTTCCTCGTTTGATCAAGAACTGCGCAAGCCCGTCGGCGATTGAAGTGACTTTGAGGTTGCCGATTGAAGATAATTTAATCTCTGCACTTTTTAACAGTTTATCCCCTGATCCTGCTGCTGAGCCATTAGTCGGGAGAATTCTGATTAAAAATGGATTAAAATTTGGACTTGTAGTGGTAATATAGTCATTAATAATTGTCTGGGTATTAAATTTTTCGTAAGGTTTGATAAGGTAGTTGTTTAATATTTTGGAGTATTCGACCTTAGAAGCCGAGTCTCCACTTAATTTATCATTTACGAGATATTTCGATATTTTTAATGCATCATAATAGGCATTTTGTGCCAAAGATTTCATTGAGAAAAACAACATACTGATTAACAAAATTTTCTTCATCACATTTAATTTAATTATTTAACATGTCCAATGCTTTTATTGGATTAATAATTCCGAAACCGTACGATGTTCGTTCCCCTACATAATCAGCAGATTTGTTAAGAATAATTTGGATTTCAGAAGGGCTGAGATTCCTATTTAGTTTAGTTTTTGCACACGATTTAATTACGGCAACCACACCAGCTACTAAAGCAGATGCCATACTAGTCCCGCTTTCTACATGGTAATTATCACCTTTCCAAGCTGAATAAATTTCTTCACCAGGAGAAACGACGTCTAATTTTTCACTATGGCTCGAACTATCGGACCTAGTACCGTCTTGTTGAATTGACCCAACGGAAATACATTCATCAAAGGCCGCAGGGAAACGCTCAACAGGAAACTCATTAAAATTATTTCCAGCAGAAGCAATTGTGATAATATCCAGTGCGGTTGCTTCTATAATTATTTTTCTTAAAAGTTCTATCTGGGTATCTAGTTCAGAAAATTCTCCACTGATAGAAATAATATCGGCTTTTCCGTCGATAGCATACTGTATGCCCTGTATAACGTTTTCAATAGCCCAAGAATTTGCATTCTCTGCAATTTTAAGCATAAGTAGGTTTGCTTCTGGAGCAGCACCTATTACTTTCTTACCTTGCGCTGCAACAATACCAGCCACATGTGAACCATGTCCATCGGTATCCTCTGCAATATTGTCTCCGTTCAAAACATTTATTCGGGTGATATTTTTAAAATTAAATTCTGGATGTGTTGATGAAATACCAGTATCAAGAATTGCAATCGTTATATTTTTTCCTTTGTTATTTGCTTTTTGCCAAAAATCCTCTATTGATAATTTTTTCAACCCCCAGCCGAAAATACTTTCATTTGCACCAACTCTTAGAGCATTCGAAAAAAAGTTGTTTTTGTCTAAATCTAAAATCTCTACCAGCCACTTCTCCGAAACACAATTTCCATCTTTCCCTACCTGCCACCTTCCCAATTCATTCTCAATCATTCCCACACTTTCAAATACCGCATCCTTAGCCAACACGCCAACCACATTTTTTTTGTTCGTAAAATCTTTTACAGGGCTTTTGCGCAGATTTAGTTTATTAACGTTGACTTTAAAAGTGGCCATAATTCGGTGCGTAGTTGTTGATCGGGAATTTTTTTGTGTGATAGAAACTTCAGCGGGAAACTAAGTTCGCTTCCTGATCCAGTCTAAAAATTGCATAACATTGTTTGCATAATTTTCTGCCCTCGTACCGCTGCCGTTATATGCCTTAATCGTATTAAATAAATCGTTTGGATGTGCCGCCCATTTACTTTTCAGTTCCTTTATCACTTTATCTAGACAATAATCTATTTGGTACCATTGTTTTTCTGTAAAAAATATTTCATCTGTTTGGATGTATTGTAAATCATATTGGAACAATCCATATCCGGCATACACCCATTGCTTTGGGCCATAGCCACGCAGGGCACGCGATTTATTAGCTTCAGCTATCAGCATATCGGCTTTGCCCTGACCATATTTTGCTATGAAAGCAGGGGTGTTTTTTGGGAAGGCGGAACGCGTTCCATTGGCATCTCCAGAGGCGTCAAAAACACATAACCCCAATACTTCCTCTGGCGTATGTTCTTTTGTCCAGTCATAAAAATAGATGGCGGTTTCTTGGCAGGCAATGGCGTATAAAAGTTCCTTGGTAAAGGGAGTGCCGTCTGTTGCGGCGGCACATTGATTACCATAATGTAGTTCCAGCCAGTTTGCGGTTAACAAACATCTTGAACGGCTAACTGGCAGGTCATGCGGTGTTGCGTGTGGTAGAGGAATAGCCGCCTTGCCAGTTGGCACCGAAATCGTTTTTAGCTCCTGGGTTATAGGATCATCTACACTTATAACGGCAAGTCCACCTCCCCAATAATAATTGCCATCTTTGTCTATATACCAAGTGCCTAAGGCATTTTTTTCTTCTCCTACGCTTACAAATTGAAAACCCTTATACGCAACGCCGCTCACATTTCCCTTTTCAGCAAAATCGTTTATCGGCGTTCTCCTCCGATTTAGTCTATCAACGATAACTTTTAATCGTGCCATGATTATCCTACAGCCTCCTGATCTGCATTATTGTTAGAAGATGTAGCTAATGATGCGGGCGCAGCTACGGGTGGAGTTGGGTCGGGACTGTCGCCGGCATTAATTCTTGTACCTGTCCCCCGCAAACTGATCAGCTTGCTTAGAAGGTCGAACCAAAAAGGTGCACCCAGCATAATTGCTAGGGCGGTAATAATCCATCCAAAAAAAGTTTCCCACCCGCCAGACTGGTTGGGGCTATAAAGAAACCACTTATTGCCAACTTGTTGTTTAATGTATTCACTGCGTTCTTTGAAAAAACTCATGCGATTGTATTCCTTCAACGGCGTCGAAATTTTTGCCAGCGTATCGTTATTCTTTTGAATCGATTGCTGAAGGCTATCAATGTTATCTGTTAACAGAATAATATTAGCGATTTGTTTGCTGTCATTGTTGGTTTTTAAGGCGGTAGCTTTTGCTAAAGAAAATGCTTCTATTAAACGATGAGATTTGGTTAATTGCTTTTTTAAAGGTAGAATTTGAGCATTTATTTCGGGTTTTCGTTGCGTTAATACGGCGAGCCTATTTGTAAAATCCGGGCACTTCATACTGTCTTTCCACATGTTTAGGGTGTCTTTCCACGGCCTACCCAAGCCGAGGATATTATTTGCTTCTTGTGCATCGCCCGCTACCAATTTGTAAGTAGAATCCAATAAGCTACTATCCTTCCCAACAATTTTGTCGGGATTCAAATCCTTATAGTTAGCAATGGCCATAGCTACCATTTGTTCTCGTGCTGGCCGGTTATTGGTAAGGATTCTTTTTATTGCTATGGAATCTACATTAAATGAACAGGCGAGGGCAAATCCAATAAGGAAAAGAACAATTCGAGTATACTTTTTGAACCAGCCTGTTGCACGTTCCATCGTATCATTAAACCATTGCTCTAGTTTAGATTGGAATACGGTAATGTCTGCGCCAGAATCTTCCCACAGCGATTTAAGGAAAATGGCGGTGCTATCGTTTATGGAAACTTTTCCTTCTCCAGCTAATGCACCAGATTTATTTAGTTCCTTAACCGCGGGGTTGGCCATATCTGGATCCGTTATCCCAATCTTATGTATTGTGCCATTCATAATAGAATCATGTACGGCCTGGAGACTTTGCGACGCTGGTTGGTCAATTCCTTTAAGCAGGTCGAGGATGACCTTGGAGAAATTAGCAGCGCTGATGTAGGCAGGCTTGCTGTACCAATTGTCTTCTGCGAGGTATTTTATCAAAGGGTGGGCATAAAACCAGGGTGCAACTGTTTTTCCCTTCATTATCTTTTTAAGATTAAAGATATGCAGAAGCCCATCTATCCTATCTAGATAGGAGATGTTTTTGGAGGTTTTCCCATCTTCCAACATCCTTATAATGGCCTTTTCCAAAATCTTGGCCCGGAAGGCAAAACGGGTGGCAATTATCTCATGAAGAATGGTCGCCATAAGGCTATAGAGCAGGAATACGAATATTAGCCCAATAAAAACATCTAAAGCAATATTGTTAAACATATATCAAATTTTAATTTCTAAATGCAGCAATGAGTTTACCAACACCTGCATATTTCTTGTATGGAAAAATTGAAATTCAGCGTGTTTGTATTCCAAATATATACTTGGTCAACGCCCAAAAAAATAGCTAGTTATCACTATTTTTTAAAACAAATGGATTGTAAAAACGACTACTTAAAACATTAGGCAAGAGCAATGTAGGTGTTAAATTCTGTACGCAAATAAAGAAAAAATATTCCCTGGTTTCGCTCTGATACTTAGGCTACCCGAATCTTATACGATAAATGTTCTATAACACCTAATGAAACCTAAGCCATATCTTAAGGAATCAATTTATCAACGATGTTCATTCCCAGCTTCCTGTAACTTTCGAATTGCTCTTCATCAAAAAATTGATCTGCGGTGGTTTGATGCGGATATGTAGGATTTCTTTTTTTATACTCTTGCAGGTCGATACTTTCTTTTACAGTCGTTGATGCTTTTATATAGATCAGAATACCTTCTTTATCTACATTCTCTGGGTACGTAATTTTTCCAATCGTGTAGTTTTTTTTAGAAAAAAATTCTTTGTTTACTACTGTGATATCTTCTATTTCATCAAACGTGATTTCGACGCCAAAATCGATTCTGCATCTTCTCACCGCATTAGCTAGCCCTTCGCACAGAAGACTTTCATCCTGTTCAGCATCTGATAGAATGATGTACTTGCATCTCCTTCGAACCAGTTCATATAAACCCATATTGTCGAAGTGCCCGCCGTCAGACAGGCACACAAAATTTTTCCAAGTATCTGCATCACCTGTCAAATCTGAAATCAGGTAACCTAAGCCAAATTCTGGATCTGCTTTTTGCCATTTTGCCATTCTTGGATTACCCATCCACCAACCGAGCCTTATATTAAAAACAGACAATAAAAATGCAGTTAGGGGAGCAGTATGATAGCCCATATTCGGGTTAGCTGCCGCCCCAGATATTGCCATGGCGGTACCCAGATTCGGACCTCCTGGTTCACTGTATTCGTCTGTTGGGCGGTAAGCATAGTCATAAGACTTGCTCATGGCGTTTGCAGATTCTCGGGTACGACTGAAATCAAACCCTGAGAATTTGGGTGAAAAAATAAAAGATTCTGCTTTTCTGTCTTGACGGTCTAATACTGTATTGCTGCTGGCACTCATTGTGGCATTGATTATTGGATAGGGTCCGAAATAATCGTTTTCATTTAACAGCGTGGCTAAAGGTAGGTCGTCATTATTATCGAAACCGGTAAAAGGGTTGGCGGAACGCTCACGTTCTAGGCGGATTCTTGTTGCTCCTAAAAAAGCCCTAACCAACCGATTTCTATAAAATAGATGCAATGAAAACTGGTTTACACCAATCTGTCTGGCAAGAATATAAGTTATTATTCCCAATGCTAGCGTGAGCAATATAACGGTTAAATATTTATCCATGCCAAACCGTGTGCAAACAAATGTAAATAGAGTATCTACTAGTTGTGGTAGAATGGTCATTAACGCGAAAACGAATAAGTACGGTGCTAATAATGTAAGTATTTCTTTTGCGCCTAGTACTTTACTCTTACTGGTTTCTTTGCCAGAAGTACTTCCGCTGAATGCATATTTAATACCCAATAGCAAGGTTGCACCCCAGCCAACCACGAAAAATTCTTTGATAGGAAACCAGTTTGATTTCAGTTGACTAATTAACTCTATCCCCATCATAGAAATTCCGAATAGCACAATCCAAATCAAGCAAATGCGATGTATCAACCCGCCGATTCTTCCCCACCATTCCCTGCGCTCATCAGGAAAGTTAATGCCAAGAAAAGCCATTCTTAGTACCACTGTAATACTAAAAACTTCGATAATTAATGGTGGGAGAAAAATAAAGCAAAGCTTTTGCGGATATTGATCGATGAAGTGTAAACCTCTCGAGGGATCGGCCATAATAACCGCAATGTGCCCAACAACTGTGAGTAATGCGCCTCCAATTGCTACAGCAACCCCGCTGAGCACTGTCGCCAGAATGTATTCCCCATAAAGTCGCTCACCTTTATATCCGAAGCTTCGGTCATATCTACCGAATAGGGCTATTAATAGAAGTGCTAAGAATGCAACGCCCATTAACCAATAGAAATAAGCGAACGTGGTGGAGAAATCTTTAAAAATCATCAAATTTTTAGTTTCTGCATTTCCGAAAACCCAGGCACTAAATGCTAGTGCTGCTATACAAGCAGTCGCAATTAGAAGGTGACTAAGTTTGTTCTTTACCGAAGCCCTAATAGTAATGTTTGGAAACCGTTCTTTATGATAAGACTGCATGCCTAGCCCAGCAAAAATAGCAGCCAAAAGAAGTACAATGCAGCCGACTAGGTTAAAAACTGTTTTTGAAGTAAATAATGCCGAATCGGGGAGTTTGAGTCTAGTTAGGTACTCCCAAGTCATAAATGTGGTTTTCCCTATCGCAATAAGCGTTAAAAACAGGAACAAAATGACGAGTTGATTTATGAGCATATTTCTCATAAAAGTCATTCCGACTGTCCAAAAATCTGCAGACATAATGCCCGTTCTTGGCGTAAGGTAATTGCTGTACATCCTTAACCAACGAATTGGCAATACCTCATCTGCAAGTGGATCTGATGATTTTTTTGGATCCAAGCGGTCACTAACTTTAATTACAGAACGGTTTCGAGCAATCCAAGATACCAACCAGCTTCCGATGTACCCACCTCCGGATACGGTAGAGAGATAATCGAATTTACCTAGTAGTCCTTTTTTAGCCAGACCCTGCAGTACACCAAGGTTAAAAGTGGCAGAACGTATTCCACCGCCCGAAAATGCCAAAGCCCATAAACCCATATTTTCTGCACTTTGCAACACATCTTTTCCATATTCGTGTTTGTATTCGTTATCTGGAACATAGTTTGTTTTTAAATCGGGATCTGTGGGTTGCTTCGTTATCTGTTTAAGGATGACTGAACTTGAAGGTTTATTAAGTGCAAATTGAAAGATATTCTCAAAATTGTTTCCTTTCGTTTTTTTGCTAGATTCCTCAAAGTTTTTCGTTTCTTCAGTTAGAGCGGTTTCGCCGTTCGGTGTTAATGTAAATAGATGGTCGCTGTTTACAATTTCATTTGTACGGCAAATTCTTGATTTATAAATTTCAAGCAACTCACAATTGAATATTTGTAGAAACGATAAAGGAACTTTTTGTCTCTCCAATTCGCTAATTAGTTTTTCCTCGTCTATCAAAAACTCGTTAGCACTAGATTTGATGATATTGCGCGTGTGTTCTAAGTTCTCATATTCCATCATATCTTTTGGAGATATGATTTTACCAAGTTCAACGGCATTCGCCACATTCCATATTTGAAGCAAACGCTGTTGTTTGGCATTTAATGTAGCAGCTGCATTTTCTGCTGTCAACACAATTTGTATTGGAAGATATTGTAGCGCATCTGCAAGCTTTACGCGTTCCTTCTCGTATATGTAAAGCACCTTTCTAATCGCATTGCGCCATTGTTCCGGTCCAGGAAAATACCTGCTTGATGAAAAGTTTTGTTGAAAGATGGATAGATTCTCTTTTTTGTTAATCCATTTGATTAGATGCAAACAACAATCGTAACAGTATTGGGTGGTCAAATCTTCATTTGAAAGAGGTTCGACACTAATCCAACTAATTTTGGTGCCATTGTCTTTAAAATATTGGAGAGCAAGGATGTCTTTGTGATGAATCACAAACTCATGGAATAAATCATCTCCGGTAGATTGGCTTACATTTTTATGGCTGTTTTTTTTTATGCGAAGAAGGCTGTCTTGTATCAACTCAATTAGTGATACGGCCCGAGAGGTTAAATCTAAAATAGCGTCCATTCGTTATTTATATGTTTTTGTATGCCTGGAATTTTTTAGCGGTAATATGTCGGCGTTCAACGACGGCTTTGGGAGTATATTTAGCTTGCTAGTATTCGCGCTAAATCTATCCGCTTGTAAATTGGGAACCAATAGCTATTTTTAGCTATTTTTCGCAGAAAAGGAGATTTTTATATCCATTCATTTTAAGAGAGATACGGAGGATCTTTCCGAAGCTTTTGATGTTTTTCACCAAGTGATTTATGTGATCCTGCTGGGATTTTTCGCACGCTCAATTCCGCCCGCATTCCTGCTCAAGAGAAAGTTTCTCGCTCGCTCTAACCCGAAAACGAGCCCGTTCGAGAGAAAAGTGCGAACCCATGGGTTCGAATCCTTCTTTTATATGCAAAAAGCTTCACATCTCTGTGAAGCTTTTTGTGATCCCGCTGGGATTTGCACCGGGTGCAAAAATCAACGTTTAGCAATATCTTAGAGTGGCTTTGAAATTCGAACTCCCCGAATAACGCGCCTTTTATTTAATAGAGAATAACTACAAATGCTATGGTGTAAAAATACGTATAATTATCAACTTATTGAGCGGGAAATTATTTTTTTTTAAAATTTTCAATCCGGTTCAGCTCATAGATAACATAAATTGAATAAGTTGGAAATATCTGCATAAGACTTAAATTTCATGACTTGATCAACTGATCTGCATTAATACCCAATGATTTTTTCAATAGTTTTTTTGCTTGCAATTTAAGCGATTTTATAATTTCAACATCCGTTTGAAAATCGAAAAGCCTGCAAGATTCAGATTCTTTTGTTTGAATGACTATTTTCATAGCATATTTTTTACCTAAGGATGCCATTTCTAATTTTTCTATAGCATCTTGAATAGTGTCATATTCTGACTGGATCTTTACGGGTACAGACATTCGATTATAATGGTCTTTTAAAAATCCATCAATACCTGTACTTCTTTGAACTGGGAAGTCATTTAAATTATTAAGAATCACCATTTCTTTCTCTGTTTTTTCCAAATAGTCATATGCTACCTTATTAAGCAGGTTTGACTCCGAAATTATCATTTCGCCCAATCGAGTATTGGCTAGCTCTACAGCATCTAACGATGCGAAAATATGCAGACTTAAAAATGAGACAGGTCCAATGCACAATTTACTCAAACTGGGATACGATATTCGTTTTGATGTTGAACTTCAAAAAAAACAACTCTAACTGCTTCAAGGTTACGTAAGGTGCACAAGTACTTTCGTAAAGTTCTTTAAAATCTTGCCAATTACAGAGAATAGCATCTCTCATTACAACCAAATTTAGAGGATCTAAGCAGTTAATTCCATATAGACAGTCGCTTAAAATAAATTCCTTACCCACGGAAATAATGACGATCTTTCCTTTATTAGGTAGACCAACTCTTGGAATACACAAAAAGGTACCTCTAACAAACTTAGTTTTTTTATCAACGTAATTTAAATTATCCTTGTAAAACTCTCCATTACGGATATTGGTAGAATGTATCACCGGATATGTACCTTTTATATATGTTTTATGCATTTGAGTGGATCCTCGTAGAACATTAATGTTTAAATTCAAATCAATATTGTATCTTTTTGGTTCTTCAACATTTTGATATTTAACTTTCCTCTTTTGCAGAGTAAAAACTACTGAATTCGGCGAACATCCTACAAATGAACTCGGGCCAAGTCGTGTTCCGAAATTAATACTCCATCTTTCTTTAATGAGATTAATAACTTTAATATCTGCTTCGCTTTTTAAAATTGATAAAGGAAGAATAGCTATTAGTATTCCTTCTTTTTTTAAATATTTTAGTGAATTAACAACAAAAGCAAGCGCCGTTCTACAGCGGATTCCTTTATCATCCAACCTCACTAGTTTAAAGGATCCTCCTCTACACGAAAAAGGAGGATTTAATAATACAAGATCTACCTGTGATTCCCACTGGGATAACCATTTAAGAGTTTTATCGTTAGGCGCAAGGAAGTCACCATTAGCAAGGTTCCAGGATGGATAGGAGTTTTTTAATGAATTTATGACGTTTGCATCCAAATCCAAACCAATTGCCTTTTTTGGTTCAAATGGTAATGCCTTCAATAACGAACCATCACCAATTGCAAAATCTGCGACCACCTTTACAGATTTTGTAGTAAGACCAACCATGAGTCCTGTAGCTATGTTACTTGGAGTAAAGAATTGATCTGTCACTTAATTATTTTTTCTTTGAATGGGTTAAGCCTATAGCAAATTGTATTGGAGCGACCATTCGTCCTCCTTTTCTGCCTTATCGGATGATCATATACTAAATCAACCCGCTCAGGGTGAATTAATTTCAAGAGAATAGCGCCAAGAGCATGAGGTTTAGTACCTATCGGTGCTATTCTTAAAGTTTTATTTGGATATTCATCAAGCAATTCCTTACCCAAAACATAAATGGAAGCTGGGCAGTTTGCTTTTTCATATCTCATATTTCTCCATATACCGTCTCGTTCCAGAACATTTTTATTTCCGTGATAACTATGAAAGGGAAAATCATATCTAAAGCCAGGGACACCGAAAACAGGAAAAGTTTGGTCTGGAAGAGGCTGAACGTCTTCAATTATATGAGATAATCTTGTACCTTCAAATCCAAGCAAAGGCATAAAAATAAAATTCTCAGATGTATAAGTGCCCAATTTTAAAAATCCAGGCAAAGGAGCTATTCCAGTGATTTTATTACTCAAATCAAAAATTTGACCGTCCACGGGATTGTCGTGAAATCTGTATTCTAAAGGTTCAGAGTACAGGACAAATGTCTCACCTTCCTTTCTTAATAATAACGACTTAACAAACCAAGCCCATGTGCTGTGGGTTAAGCCAGTAATATCCAAATAAATTGATTTACCTTCGAGGAAATTGGATAAATCTAGAGAGTCATTTAGGCTTCGGAGACTTAAATTTTTATTCGTTCCCTCAATTGAAATACTGATTTGTTGACTATCTAATTCCTCAATAGCAAACACACTAACGTTAGGTTGAGATTCAACTAATGATACGTTACTTCTTTCTTCACTTTGAATGCCATGAAAAAGAATTGATTCACTCAAATACTGTATATCTTCAAATTTTTCATATACAGTCGACACTGAAAAATAACTAAAGATGCCCTTCATAGTACCCCCCAAATAACTTTAACTGATCTGAGATTTCATTTGAAGTTTCTCTGTTCTGTTTAGCTAGTATTCTTTTAATCGCTTTAGGTGGGGAATCTATTATACCAAGTAAATCATCTGGCGAAATTGTAAATTTCCTCTTTTTTCTGTGACTATAAACAAAAAAAGGAGCGAAAATTGGATGCAACATATAATCGAAATCCTTGGTCGCTCCGGGAGATCCTAGCTTAGTACCTGACGTACGAAGAAGTGCTAAATGCATTACAGCATTATTAAGCATTTCTGAAACTTCTATACCCATTTTTTTAGTGCTTTTAGAATAAGCCATCTCAAATTGAGTAATCTCTGGTGCGTGACCTTCGCCTTGAATTGCCATTTCATGCAAAACCTGTCCCATTCCTAAAACTAATTTCATTAATTGCGCTCCTTGAGTAGATAATCCTTCCAATTCCATTAAATTTTTCTTGCCCACTTCCATGGCTACATTAGTTTGGCATTTTGGAGATATTTTCTGATCTAACTGCTTGTCCTCTTTAGCGTGGGTTATTAAGCTATTAATCACCAGCTGCAATAAATATCTAATATTTCCAGCAGACAGCATCACAAATGTTTTCCAGCCGCAATAGTATTTTGAAATTCCTACCTTCTTTCTTCTAATCGAAAACAAAGCAGCATAACCATAATTATTTATCTTATTTCTCCATCCATTTGGATCATTAATGGCATCCAGAAAGACGTTGTATATAGCAAGTTCATTATTAAAATTTTCTCCCGCTAAAAATTTCATCAGTGAATAGTCTCTCGAACTGAAATGCTTCAAAAGTTTCTTTTGCGGATTTGAACAATGTCTACTCAAGATTTTGGTAACCTCCTTTGCAATATCATCCGCCCCTAATTTAACCGCTTCTTCTTCCTCCGACAATTCCTCAAATAATTCTGGTATTGTTTGCGGAATTAAAGGGAAGTTTATTCTTAATTCGTCAAAACGATGTTCCAAGACTTGCCTTGAAAAACTTTCGAATTCTCTTTCATCCAATCCCGTGGCAATATCTATGAGGACATAATCTGCGGGATCTACTAATTGTTCTTGTTCGTTTAAAGTATGTCTGGTTTTGAAACCAAGTTCTCTTATACCAATTTTAAATGTCAACTCAATGTCGGACTGCTTTATAAAAGTGTTTAAAGTAGCTTGCTGATAATTTCTTAGATTTTCGTACTCGTCTAATAGAAAATAAAATGTTTTATCTTTTAATTCAATTGTACCTCGCAAAAGCTTTACCAAACGCCTAGTAGGGGCACCAATAACAATTTGTTTACTAGTTTCCGCATCGGAGGCATAGTTTATATCCGATTCTAGTTTAGCAATTTCTAAATCCAATTTAAACAAAACTGCTCGTATATCTTCTTGCCTGTCTATTCCTATTGAAATACAAAAGACTTGTAACAAATGTAAATCTAATAGTAAGGTACTATTCTGTTTATTTTCGTACCATACTGCAAATTCACAAATTTGCTTGCAAAGCTGTAAATTCATAAAGTGGGCAAATATTTGTTGCCAAAAAGAGTCAGTTTTGCCCGCACCCGAAAAGGCACTAACTAAACCAGTCTCTAGTTTATAGTAAATGCCCACATAACTATTTTGGTCAAATTTATTGAAATCTTGATTTGCTAACCGATATTGCCCTTCGAAAGAAAGGGATTTTAGAACAGTAGTTTTACCAGTGCCTCGACCACCTTGTAATAAACATGGTATGGGGGTAACTAACTTCGGGAAATAGTCGGGTGTGGTATAAAATGAAAAAAGCTGATCACCAAGATTTTCTGCTCTAAATGATCCAAATGTTTTCGTTAGTTCTGAAATAATGTCCATTAGCTTTTTTCCATCAAAGGTGACCAATTATTTTGATTCCATCGAAAGATAGGAAGTGTCGCATCAGGAATGGTAAAATCGAATGCAATTGATAATCCAAGATCATGATACCCTTTCACTTCATTTTGAGGAATGCCGGCACGCAAAGATGCCGAATTAATAAAATCAATACCACTAATTTTCAATCTTTCTGGCCAAATATTATTATCTGGATGAAACGGACTAACATTATTCTGTAACTTATGAGACACTAAAATTTTTAATTCTGGAAACTGATTTGAAACCTGATCCACTCCGTATTGTGTTGCAACTAAAGCACAAAAAAAAGGTTTCAAATTGAGAACCTTACATTGTTCCCTTATCGGTATTAATAAATCCGTGTCTTTTTCAAAATCTAAACCATACATTGTAAACAATTGTGTGCCAGAGCCTATTAGATCATCAAAAAACACTATGTTTTTTACTTTTGAAAAAACTCCTGCATGCGCACTGTCATATAATTGACTAGTCGTGAAGATTTGGTATTCGGGTATTTTTAAATTCCTGCGCAAATAATTAGATAACATTATCCCACTGTCTGTGAGATTTGGTCTTTCACCCGTAGCAGGAACAAATATAGTTTCATAAAGCATGGTATTCCAGCTTGCTAACTTTTCTTCGATAGTATCGGAATCATTCAGTTCGTTAGATAATTGCAAAATAGTAGACTTCAATAGTGCCGTTGTTATTTCAACATTATAGTAACAAAATGCGTTCAAAAGATATAAAGCGTGCTCTTTTTCAGAATCATTAAAATTTGACAACCATTTCCTAGGTCGTAACTTATTGCCAGAAGGCCAAATACCCATTGTAACGAAAGCTTCACATTTGTCTAATACAATCTTTTCAAGGGTACCTATATTTATGGTTTCGAGTGGCATAATTGCAAATATTCATATTTTTCTTTGACTACTGCACAATGTGCAAAAATATCAAGATCTCCGTAAAAAATTCTTGCGTAATTGCAACGTTTTACACCCTAAAGTTCGAGTATATTTATACCGTTACAAGCCAGCAATGTTTATTCTCTTGACTACTGTATATATTGAAATTCGGTGTATTAGACTTGATAAAAGGGATTTTGCTGGCATACTATATCTTTGATTCTTATCATTATTTACATGCCTAGGACGACTGTTGAAATGACAAAGCTAATTCTTCAATAATATGTCACTGAGAGTTTAGGAATTTCGGTTTTTCAAATCAGTTTATAAACTGATCGATCAATTACACATATTCCTGAGTTGTAAAGCGTATAATGTTAAATTTGGTTATACAATTTAACGTCTATTTAAGATAACCAAAACCAGAACCCATGCCCAACAAATATTTTAGAGCACACTAAGCCTACAACCTTAATCCACACCAATATGATATAGGTACTATTATCGGGCTAAAAAATGGCGACGAGGACAATCTTTTCATTAGAAAACTATTTACACTACCCGAACAGGAATATCCTGCCTATTATCAATATCACCTTTCCTATTTCTTAGGAAAAGAGCCACAGGGCGAGGAAGAGTTCTTCACCTTTACCTGGCAGATCGTGTTGAGGCGTATCAATTATATTGAACAAAAGAACCCATTTAATTCAAGTCATGCCTCGGATATGGAGATATTGGACAAGCTCACGAGTTTTCAAAAATATCTTCGCTCGATCGACTGGTGGCATACAGAAAAAACCTTACCTGAGATTATTGCAGATCAGATCGAACTCATCAGGAAACAGCAATCAGAGATTGCAGATCTGAGGCAAAAGTAAGGAAATGATCCATAGCGCACATCCAGGCAATATATAATACACCAACAATCCAGCCAGATACCTTAGCGAAAACCAAAGAGAAATAGGGATCCAAATTCAAAGCTTTTAAACTTTCTAAAGAACACCGGGGTGAAATGCTTTTAAATTAAAAGCTTCTGCAATTAGCAAATTAAATGCGCGGTAAAATGGTCAGCTTTTATAAATCCCAAGCCTTTTCAATAAAATACTTAGCAATATTGCTTCGTGTTCACTCATCTTTATCGTAGGGTTTCGCCCCGTTACTTTATGGACTGTCAAGCCAATGTCGTTCTCTTCTTAAAGCTTCATCGACAAGCAAAGATAATTAATCTTTTTAAGTGCCTTATCTTTAGTGTCCCTAAGTTCCGCTTTCAATTCCCCACTTTCAAATCTAAAACGATGGTTTTAATTAAACCCCCTGGTTCTTCGGGATGCTGTTTGCTTCTAGCTGGAGCAGTTGATGAATTACAAAAATCAGTAATCGGTAATCGAAGTGGGGGAAGAGTTTTTTTATTTCTCAGTACTGATGATTTTAATAGGGATTAAGCAATGATGTTAGCTAAAGGTGTCGTGTTTGTACGCGATCCCGTTGAGGAAATTTAGGGGAAAGTTGCTATATTCAAAGATCTTTATGGCAATTTATGGGATTTACTACAGCAAAACAATGGGTAAACATTTCGCGAACTTTGCCGGTTTTAAGCCTATTAACAATGACAAGCATGGAAAAATTATCCTCGTTCATATAATTGAATTCGTAAATGCTAATCATACAATGGACGTAGAATTATAGGTGCTAAATATTGGCGCTGAAGGTTTCATAAAGTTTTAAGTGTCTGTCGGAGTTGAATCAATTTTAAGGTCCGGGAGATCAGAAACCAAGTTTAATACAAGCTCAAATCCCTTAAACATAAAGTTAAGTTGGTCTCTGAACATGCTTGGATAAGCATCTTTTTCACTCTGTAATTGTTCCAGCTTCTCCATATCCTTATACCCATGTTCAATCACTCCCCAATAGAATTTTGCTATTAGTGTAAAGGTATGAACAGCTGAATGGCGTTCAGATAGAATTGGCAATACATGCTCTTTATATAAAGATACTAACTCTGTAAAAGTTTCAGACTTATATTGTTCAGGAAATTGGGAAAGTACACGTGATAAATAAACATCACCTTTTTGCTTAGTATCAAAGAAAAAATCTAAAAAGTCCCCCAGCCGATCCCAAAAGCTATAAATTGTTTGTAACCCATAGCTCGCATAGCGGAGGTACAGATGATCTTCAAGGTTTTGATGATAAGTTCCACCTTCTTTAACAGCGTTATTAATATTGGGATGCAAAAGTTCAAGAATAGCTATTGCATAGATTATATCTTGAGAAATGTAATTAAGATCATCAGCGTGCTTAAAATCAGAATATGAAAATTTCTTTAACAATTCCTTTGATCTGGTAACATCAGTGAATGTATTAAATATATTTACTCCTCCAACTTTATACTCAGATAGGTTTATTAATCCTTTACTTTGAATGTGCTGGATGATTTGCTCATTCCATGCTTTTAATGCTTCCATACGGTAAATTTAATCAATATTTGGAAATTTGTTTTTTAACCAAATTCGGTATTTCATTGTGCAAGAAGCTAGTGCAGCAATGTGTTCCCGAATCCCATGAAAGTTATCTCTAAACGTCCTCAATTTTTTTATACCTTACGAGGGACTTAATTTCCAATAATAAGCTATGAATCTATGAAGCATTTAGTGCTATGAAGAAATTTAAAACTTATATTGAGGAACAGGAAAATATGCGGTTATTTCTATCAAAATACGAAGAACAACTAACATATGAAGCCGCTATTTACAAACGTAAAGGAAGAGTGCCGAAAAATGAACGCTTTTCTAAGTTTGCGAAAATTCGTAAATTAAGGGTATGCAAGGCAGAAAGGATTTTATCGAAAAACTCTTCATCAGCTTCCAGGATTTCATACAACTTTGGATGGCACAGTACAGAAAATCTATCGAACAACGACAAAGGATTGTAAAGCGTGTCCGATGAAATCATCGTGTGTGCCAAATAAAAGTTTGAGACAGATTACCAGAACAATTTATGACGAGCAGTATCTTCGAGCTTACGGCAGACAACATAGTAAAAGAGGCAAGCAAATGAAGAAACTTCGACAAAGCACAGTAAAACCTGTCTTTGGAAGTTTGACTCCGTACTATGGTCTGAGAAAGATAGGAGTACTGGGCAAAGCTGGTGCCCCTAAAGTCATGCTCATGGCCGCAATTGCCTTCAATCTCAAAAAGTATCTGAAGAAAGGAGGGAGAAAGCCTTCCAAAGCCTTTTTTAAAGCCATTATAGATGCTCTCTGCCGAGACTTAACCTCTTTCTTGGCAAGTCCAGGTAAATCTCAAAATCTCTACCACTTTTCTTAAAAGGGAGACAATGCCATCTCTAAGACCTAGGCCACAGTAAAAAAACACCTTCTGCAACAGCCACGGTCGTTTATCAAGAATCCAATAGTTAAAGAACAAAATACCCTTGAAGAATTCCTACAATCTATCGATAAAATTTACACTTTTTGATAAGTTAAAGGAATAAAAACAAATGACCAAAAGGTAGCGAACAAAAATTAGATTACGATCTATGTCTTAACAACGCAGCATAGTAGGCGAACTACTTATTTTTTAAAAGCTCATTTTTTTCACGTTCGCTAGCGAGTAGACGTTCATAAAGCTCGACAACTTTATCAAGTGGATTATAGTGGCATTGGTAATTGTACTGATATGCAGATGCGTTTTCATGCATATTTTGGATATGGAATATTAGAACGTCTTCACTGAAATTCTTTATTGCATCAGCACTTACACCTAGCACACCTGCGATCTTTTCCAACATTGCATCTTCGACTTCCTCACTCTGTTCTATCTTTGAAATGGTCTGCTGGCTTACGCCAAGTTCAAAGGCAAGATGATCCTGCTTGATGCCACGTATTTCCCTGATACGGCTGATCTTTCTGCCGAGATGCACTTTGTTAGATTTGGTAGGCGTTTCCATAAAGCAAATATAATAAATTCCTTAGATAGTAATAAACCAATGTATCGCGGTAAGATACCCGCCCTATTGGTAGGTTACGGCCTTCCATGTCCGCAAATTTAACCTGTCAACCAAAAATGGAGAGATTATGGGATCACAGCTCACCGCGTCTGGTCAGAGCCAGAATGGAAATTTATCGGCCTTTATTAAAAAGCTGGTTCAAAAGTTTGAGCCCAAGCAGATCTACCTGTTCGGTAAAATCATGGATTTTAATACCAGAGATGGCTGTTTTATAAATGACAGTAGGGAAGAAACCTACCATCATTTTTTACTTATGGTCACCGAAAGCTCCACCAGAATTGAGCATCAGGTACAGGACTTTTCAAACCACAGTTACCATCCCGGAAAGGTTACCATATTGGTTCATGGAAAGGATACGATCCAAGAAGCCATAAGAGCCAATAGCAGGTTTTTTATGACCATCTTGAACAGCGGACAGTTGATATACAATGAGGATGGAATGTTGCAACCAGAAGGAGTTCCGGATTATATACCGACCCAAGCAGCGGTGAAAGCCCAGAAACATTATAACCACCGTTTGCCACTGGCCAATGGCTTTTTCGCAAGCGCCAAGGAATGTCTTGCCAACCAACATTATCATCTTAGCGCATTTATGGCGCATCAGGTGGTTGAACAATGCTGCATAGCGTTGATAAGGGTTCATTTGGCCTACCGCTGCGACATACACAACATCTATAGGCAACTGAGCGTTTGCGACAGCTTTTCAGCCGCCCCCTCAAAACTGTTACTATCAGGGAGAAAAGATGATAAACGGCTTATGGAGATCATGGTCAAAAGTTATTCGGCAGCACGCTACAGGGACGATTTCAATGTAGGCCAGACAGATGCGGAACAATTGGTAGTAAGAGCATTCAAGTTCATCAAACTTACCGAAGTCCTTTGCAGACAAAAAATAGAAAAACTTGCATCGGAGGCAGCCGAGTACAAGCAGGTTAAAAAGGAAAGTGAGGCCGCAAATGATTGATAGTAATTTTCAAATAGCTGAAGAAAATTTCTTTCGCTTGCCATTAAAGGACGCTACAAGGGCACTTACGATCGATACCCTGAACAGACATTCAGATTTCAGAAGGCCGAAAAAGCCATATCTGCGGATAAAACAACGAAAAATATCATTCCATAACGAGCTTTTGACCATTGGGGTAACACTCGATGACGAGGATGAAGAAAGGATCTACATCAAGGTAACTACGAGTGAACTTTTGGTAAGCTGTAGTGTGGATACCACTAACGGCTACCTGAGCAGATATGCTTATTTTGCACTTTACGATATGATGTCGATCTACGATGAGGTAGATTTTGAGGACTATTATTGGCCAGGTTTCTTTGATGAAAAGGGGCAGAGCAAGTACCTGAGGATCAATTTTTACAAAGGCAGCCTGACCATTCAACCAAAGCTGCGCTATAAAGGCATCTACAAACCCGGCCAATTGCTTCCCTTGATCAGTGCGAACGTTAAAAAAAACAGAAAACTTACGGACGTAGTTCTGCCTGAAAGACCACAAACGGATATGCAGGATATCATTGGGTTCTGTTTGGCAGATACCAGTCTGGAAAAATGGCACAGCAACCATTTCCCATTCCTTGTTCCTTATACGGGGATTTTAAACAAGGGCATGAATTCCGTGAAAGGCTTTAAGAAATATATATTGGATGGTGGCGATCTACCAGATATTGAAATCGATCGTGTTCAGCGGGAACTCATAGCTATCTGTTTCGAGATGAAAAAGATAGCGCTTGTGAAATATCGCGAGTTTGGTGATGATGAACTTGAAGGAGGGGAGAAGAGAAAGGCGAACAAGCACAACTTCGGCAGATTGCTTGAGCTGTGGCACGAAGCCCTTCCTTTGCTATCAGGTAGTCGCTATACCCATTACCGCTTTACTTATGGGATGCGGAACGTAAAAGGAAAACCGTTCAAACAGGACATGAAGCCCTGTGTTTTTGGTAATGAAGTTCCAGAGATCTGTTTCCTATGGAAAGACAAGAGAGATTATTTTAAGCTTGAAGTGAGGTTCTTGCTGAAGGGCAACATGTACGAGGTATCAAGTTTCTTTTATACCGCCTTTTTCATCTGCGCATCTGGACACCCCAAAAAATACTACTTTCTGCAAACGGTGACGGAATGCGACCTGATGGCTTTATTTAACAAGAGAAATTTTCAACTGCTGATGCTCAAGCCCCAATATGAGTTGTATTGTCAAGACTTCATTTCTAACCTCCGAAAAATGTTCAATTTTTATCATAGATAAAAAATTATGGAAGAGATAATAAAAGTGCTGAACTATCAGCCTGCCGATATCCAGGACAGCGATATCGAAGATCCCATATCGGGAATAAGCTACTTTTTTGTGAACTATCCGTTGCACGAGTCAAGGGCGAAGCTATGGGAGCTTTACAAGGGATGGATCCATCTCGCTGCTGAATCTCCCGATGGAGAGGAACTGACGGATATGCTGTTCTTCTATGACCGACTGGTTGAAATGCTGAACTTATGCTATGTATTTACCCAAAAAATCGAACAGGATAAGGAGCGATACGACTAAATATATCTTAACCCGTAGTGCATTATTAAAAGAGATTGATTTTTAGTTGATTCAACTTTCTGTTGAACAAGAATTTGTTAACATTAATAAATAGTAGTTAGAGCAGTTATCTTAGTTAAGATAACGTTTTTAAACCCATCAAATGTTTTCGCAACCCAGGTCCCCAATCAAAACCATCGGTCACTTTCGTGCCTCAATAGACCGATGCCCTTCGGGTGCCTCGTTCCGCTCCACAGCGGAATGGCCAGTTTCGATAGGGGACTAATTTAATTGAGCGGATCAATGGCCTCCATTGCATTCCGGCCATACATCCTTTTTTTTGTAAGGGTAGAGTAGGTGCGATTCAACGAAACTCCTTTTGGCTTTTTTGCTGAGGCAAAGGTAAACCCCTTCGGCGGACAAGACCATGCCCTTCGGGTCTGGACAAATAAATCTCCACCCTCCGCTGCGCTACGGGTCGTATTTTTTTGCCTCAGAGTCTTGCCCCGCAAGGCCCACACCATTTTTTTTTGCCTCTACAAAAAGCCAATGGAGGCCTGTGCCGAAATGGGACTTGAATTAATCTAAAGGTTAGTTATAGTTATTTGGTTCTTAAGATTAGGGCAAACTAAAGTTACAACAAGCCAATAAGCAGAGCCTTTTTTGGCAGAGGTTATCTCATCCCTCTTTTTCCCATACCTTCCAATATACTTGCGCGACAGTAGTTTTTAAGCAAAGCATCTTTGAATATCGATTTAGATCGTCATGAAAAACAAAAACCAGAAGCCCAATGGGTAGGGAAATTAGAAGGAAATTTTACCCGAAGCTAAAGCGGCTCCATACCCAACCTCGCCAGCACACCCGGCACTTCTTCCGTTCTTTCGTTGCGCCGTATACCTCGAAGGGTCAGCAGGAAAACGATCGGGAAAGTACTTCCTAATAAAGATAAATTACAAACATTCATTGAATTTTAAACCGAGGTTCAGTGCACTTTGAGCGTGGCGCGCCGAAGTCCGAGGGGGACTTAGCAAAGATGTAGTTTTGCATGCGCAAAACGATCTTTGCCCGGTTTGAGCCGGGGACTTCACTCGGAACTCGTGAAGTCTGGAACTTCGTAAAAGAGCTATCAATGCCAAGGTAAAAACTAAAAGATAAAGGCGCTATTTTAAGTCACAACCTCATCATTAGGGTATCGGAAGAGCTTTTTAGAAAAGTATCGAGTAAAAAAGTTTTCCGGATTGACTATCGTAGAAAATCCCATTATGGTGTAGGTCTATTTTGCGCTTTACTTAGCGGTTTATTTTCGGTAGTTTTAATCAATGGGAAATTACTGTTATTTCAGAACAGGTGATGGTATATCTTATCCAAGGTTTTGGGTAAGGCATTTGGTGTCTGTTTTGATTGCATTCGACATTTTCTGGTATTCTGGCAGATATGGAGCGGATTTTTCGGCGTTGTTTTCTCAAACAGATGTAGTTTTAAAGTTTCTTTTTTTGGTAATCGGAAGTGTTTTGGTACATGAATGGATATTTCAAGCCTGTAAATTGATCTGTGAAAAAATTGACACTACTTACGGCGACAAGAAAATGTTTGCTGCTTTGGTAGTTGCCGGACTGATCATTCCCTTTGTTCTGATGTATGGACTGGGCAGCCTTTTTGTCTTTGTCTTTGGAAACAAGATGGCAGCTTTTGTCACTTCAATAAGTCTGATGGCTATCTTTCTGGTCATGGTCAATATCAATATGATCTATGTGATATTTTATATGTTTTGGACTAAAAGGTACATCAGATCCGTCGAAGTTTATTATGGCAATCAACTCGTTGATTTGGATGTTGAGGAAATCGCCTATCTATTTTATCACAGGGGCAACTATTTTGTGACCAGCCATAAGGGTATCAGCTATGAAACTTCGCTGGAGGAAAATCTGGATGAATTTATGGGATTGCTCGATCCGACTTCTTTTTGTAAGATCAATGAGCAGATGATTGTCAGCTGAAAAGCCTGTACGGCTTATTCAGAAGATGAAAATGGCAAGATTACAGTTAGTCTTATACCAAAGCCAATTCTTCCAAAATCCCTGCGAGGTAAAAATGACCATGGGCTTTTTGACCATCTGAATTTTAACTGATTGGTTTCCTTACACTTTTAAATCTGGATTTTCTTCTGGCACCTTAAAATGGCTTTTTGGGAATAGGTTAACATCGTTGATCCTAGCGAAGGGTATAAGTAAACAGGCTCTTAAGGACTTCAATTGAATTAAAGCAGTCTTTAAGTCTTGGAGCATTCGACGATTGGTAAACAAAATGACTGTGTCAGCTGATGTATGAAATCCCGCAACAGATGCATTCTAACTTTCATTCTTATTTTACACTAAATGATAAAGGAGAAGTGAAGGAATTAAATATGGTGTGCGGGGAGAAGCACAGTTCATGAAAATAAATTAAATGAGCCTTTAGCAACTTTCTCCATTCAGAATGGCCGATTCAAATATAGTTCTGTCCTAAAAGGGAATTTTTTATTACCACTGTTTTTTATCATTTACCCATTACCAAAAACTAAATATTCTATATTATTAATGGAATGGGTTTATAAGAATATCGGGAACAAGCGGAATTTGATCAGGATGAAAACAGGTAATTTTTCAAAATTTTAGAGCTTTGAGTTCCATAAGACCAAAATCTATTAGGAAATGAGGGAATAATGATAATGGATGCTTGGAAGCATCTTATACGTTTACAATATTTTAAAAAAGGTTTGTTGACAAGCGATATACGGTTTCAGAAGCTACTTTTTATAACCGGTGAGAAAACGTTTGTAAGTGGTTTTCTGTTTGAATGTCTATCAACAGGAGATTGCCACTTAGAAGCTCTATTTTACAAGAGCCAATTTCACCTTGATCGGCTTATTAAATAAGTTAAACTTGGCTGCCATCAAAAAAATCACCTACTTCACCAATGGCAGTCCTGGTGCATCTCATAATGATATCCTGCAGATCTGCTTCTGAACTATGCAGTGGGTTAATAGCTTGTACCAATTTTGTCCTCAATGCAAAAAGGTCTGCTCTGTTAAATTTAGTGGACGCTTTTACTAATTCCAGTTTCATTCGCTCTTCTTGCTGGTCTTGTTTGGGATTGAAAATTCCATTCAATTGACTGCATTGGTCGCAGACGCCACTTTTGTTTACCAAAGCGCATCTTTTATCAAAAATGTTGGTCAAAGTATCTCTGGAAAAGTTCAGGAGATGTTTTACAACCCCTTCTGTCTTATCCAGGTTAAGGCAAATTTCTTTTGTTTGAAAATCGTAAATGTCTTTTAAGATCAGTGCTACCTGGTTTTCTATAGGTAAAGTTTTTGAGATACAGGTAAAACAAAAATCAATGTGTTCTTTCATTTCATATGCCCCTGCATTAGAGGTTTGATGGACGATCCCGAATGATTGTTGAATATCTTCGCTCCCTATGGCTAAAACTGCGCCCTGATCCTGTGCGTCAGCCGGCCATCGCTTTAATTTTCTTAAATGATCATAGGCCAGATTGGTAGCAATTTTAAAAATCCAGGTTTTGAGGGAGGAATCTTGGTTAAAGGTTGATATTTTGTCGAATGCCCTGATGAAAGTATCGTGCACTAGGTCGTCTACGTCATTCCGGTCGGCAAGTAAACGATAGAGATAAGATTTCAGCTGGTTCTGAAATCCGGCAAACAGTGTTTGGAACGAATTGATGTCGCCGGACAAAGCATTTTTAAGTATTTCTTCTTTTTCCATGAATCACTTTATGTTAGATAATATGTTGGGTTGCAGACTTGCGAAGGCCGCAACCCGATATACTTTTAATAGATGATAAATATTCTGCTGCGTATTTGCCTTTGTCATCAATTTGGGAGTACACTGAAATGAAGCGCAATTAATTTCCAACTGTTCTTGGTTTTTGTGAAAACTTCCATGTAGGACAGGTGCAAAGTATCCTTACTCCCATAAATAGTGAGGGTATATTTTCCTTCGCCACAACTATTGCTGTACTGTTTTCAACGGTGGCAATATTTTCTTCAACATCAATGTTTATGGACAAAATTGCTTTTTAAAAATGTAAGGTACTGATCTTTCTTATAAATGTCACCGGTACCAGTGACCATCACGAATTTTTCGTCAAAGATCTGAGCGCATGAACCAAACAGGTTTGTTATATCCCCTCTAAAAATAGTTTTGAATAATGAAAGGATTTGTGCTTCTTGTTTTGATTGGGCGGAAACAGCTCTTGTAATTAGTAAAAGCAACGCCGTAAGTATTACTTTCATATTGATTTGAGTAATTTGAATAGTTGGCTAATATTATAATAAGTTTAGCTTTCCGGAATCAACGTCTACAATATGACTATTGAAAACCGCTCCATTTTCGGAAACAAGGAACGCAGCCGTTTCTCCCAGTTGTTTCAATGTAGGTCCTGATTTCAGGATATCGAATCTTGTGTAATTCTTAGCCATCTCTTCCCGCGGAATGCCGAATTGTTCGGAAAAATCACTGATCATTCCCTGTATCTTACCTGTTTCCATCAAAGCGCCAGAGCAAATGCAGACCGCCTTGATTCCATGCTGACCAAATTCGGCTGCCATTACCCGGGTCAATCCTTCTATGGCCGCACAAGCGGATGCGAACCCTGCCATATTGGGGGTCTTGGTTCTCGACATAGGTGCCGTCAAAAGTAAAATCGTGCCCTCAGATCCTGATTGGATCATATACCTCGCAGCGACCCTCGAAGTAAGGAACTGCGAACCACAGATCCTTTGCAATGGGTTCATGAATTGCTCAAAAGTCGCAATTGTGGTAGGCGTGCCACTACCTGCATCTTTGTAATAACTCCCGATGCCATTGAATACCATATCCAGTTTTCCGTTTTCCGCAACTATCTTTTGCAAATAGCTGTCAATCTCGGCCTCGTTCAATGCATCAACTTTGCCTGCTTCCGCGTGTCCGCCGTTGGCTTCAATCTCACCGGCCAAAACTTCTACAGCGTTAAGATTAATTGCGGTAACATATACCTTTGCGCCATGTTGAGCAAATGAACGGGCAACTGCTCCTGCAATTTCTCCCGAAGCTGCGAATACCACAGCTACTTTGTCTTTTAGATTTTCCATTTATATTTGTTTTTATCTTTTGACGGTTGGGCCTCGTGAAACGATCGGGCTTTGTGAAAATAATTTAAAATAGCACGCTCTGAGGCTATAGGAAACAAAATACGGGCATGAAAAACTTTAATCAATAAACCTATTTTTCTTTTATAGCGTCAAAACGTTCTGCTTGATTGGGATGGTATCCGGGCGCACAGACCGAAAACATACCACTATCTGGATTGATGAGGTAGCTGAAAATCGACTGATCACATTAGCTGATATCGCCCGAGTTGCCACTGCTCAAAAGTCTCATTAAACGGTAGTGGCTGTTGCAGAAATGCTTTAAATTGAAGACTTCGACTCAATTTGGCGATTTCCGCAGCCTTCAAGAGAAACCATTCGCGTTGAGTATGTTCGCACGAAAAATCACCTGGCAGCTTTGGAAGGCCTCTATAGTGGCCTCAAAAATACTAAAAGATGGTTGTCTTCCTCCTTTCTTAAGGTATTTTTTAAGATTGAAGGCGGTTGCCGCCATGAGCATGACTTTATGTGCAGTGCACCGGTCTCGCCCATTACGCCTATTTTTCTCAGACCATAGAACTGGGTCAAACTGCCGAAGACAGTATCTACCGTGCTTTACCTTAGTTTTTCCATCTGTTTGCCTCTTTTAGTTTGCTGCCGCTCATATGCTCTGGAATATTGTTCATCAAACATAGTTCTTGTGATTTTCTTACATATCGCTTTTTTTTGCGCAGGCGGATCGCATGGGGCAAACCTTCCACTCTTTCGGGGGCTTCCCAATAATTCTTTAATACAGTACCGTCCAGATTGGTATGGAATCCCTTAAATGGCAGCGATTTACCCCTAGGGCAAGTATATTCATCTTTCTCCTTGTTATAGCGGAAGCATTCAATTTCATGTTTGTATTTTCCAAACACTGGTATCCACCCGGTAATGCCTTTCTGTTCGAGAAATTTGTAATTGGATCCATTGGAGTAGCCAGCATCCGCCAGAAGATCAGTCATTATAAGTCGTTCTTTTTCAGGCGTGTCTGGACCTGGCCGCAAATACTGGTTAGATATTACTGTCCCTGCCATCTGCGAAGTCTGTCTGGACATGAGAGATTACACCTTTGGCGGTATCTACCGCCATGCTGCAGTGATAGTTCATTTTTCGCGCCTTGCCAGGTTTTACCGATATACGGCGCGTCAGGATCGTGGGGATTATAGTACGTCATGTTGCTAAGCAGTTGTGCTTTTTCGTGGGATGCTCCAACAGCGCCAACCCGATTATCCCGCAGGTTTTGATGGTGTTTTCTACCCGTTTTAAATGATGCTCGGGCGCGGTCACTTGTACCCGAGATACAGTTTCATCAGATCTCTTAGCGTTTTCCCGGTTTTCTTCAGCCACTTTCTTTAAGTGGCTTTCCACAGAAGTTGCCGGCACTTTCAGCACCACACTTTCCATTGAAGCATTGGCCTTGATCGGAGCAGAATCAATTGCCTGGGTATGGCCGGAGACCATTCCACTATTGATACACAAAGCAAATAACTTGTTGAACAAAGTCTCAAAAAGAGACGTCGGATAAAGTTGCCTTGTTCTGCTAATTGTAGAACGCCATGGTAACTCTTCATCAATATCGAACCCAAGAAAGTACAAGACATCCATCCGCATAGAGCAATGGTCTACCAATTTTCGGTCAGAAGAAAGGTTCTCCAGGTAACCGGTAAGCAGTAGCTTGAAAAAGACCACCGGATCGATTGAAGGGTTGCCTGTATTGCTATAAAGCTCCTTGGTATCCTTGTAAAGAAAGCTTAGATCAAGCGTCTCGCGGAGTCTTCTGTATAGATTTTCCTTTGGAATCCGATAGGACAACTGGAAGCTGATGAAGAGTTTTTCGGTATAATCCTTTCTTCCTTGCGTCCCTTTAATTTACGAATTTCCTCCCATTTATAAAAGCAAAAATTGATGTTTATTGGAGTTGTGCAACAGCCACCACCGTTTAATGATAGTTACGACCTATTACATTAAGTTTAAAGAATTACTGTTATTACCTAGAAACAGCTCATGTTATAGCAACCTCTTAAGTCTGCGCCTCAATGAATTTCTGATTCAAATTCATAGGTTTCATCGCCTTCCCGTTTGTAATCGAACCTTTCCTCATCCGGTACTAAAGGTAATTTAGTCGCATCCAAAAAAAGAAAATTAAGCAGGTCATGAATAACCAAAGGAAAAATCTTACTTTTCATTCTTAGAATATTACCGTTATATTCAATAACTAAATTTTCTGGTGATCCACCAGTATGCGTTCTGTCAGGAATCCAGTCTTGTAGTTTTCTGATTCCACTTCGATGTAAAATGTTATTTAATGTATCTAATTGCCTTAAAGTAAGTTTTCCTTTGAAATAGCCAGTATCAAGCCCACCACCCTTTTTCAGATATAAATTTCCTTTATCATCTATATTAATAGTTTCAAGTTTGCCACCGGGACCCCCCCCCCAATTTAAATGTACTATTTTGAACTTTACACTACGGTCTACATTATTTTTTTTATTTGTAAAGGTGTAAAAGGGTAATTTGTCAAGCTTTTTTGCATTATCATTGATTGGGGTTAAGATTAGCTGCTCGTTTCCCGTTCTATTCATAAGAAACTTATAAAGACGTCCGTGCATCAAATTATCAGAGCCTACTTCATTGAGAATCTTATTAACCATTACTAAAGTGTCTTCTGATAAATAATATTTTAATGAATCTCCTTCCTTGTAGGGTTCAAATAAAACCTGTTCACCACGAAAGTCCATCATTTGCATTTCCTTAGATATCCATGAAATAGATTGAATGGGCATTAACTGTCCATAAGCAACGCCGTATGTTAGGAGAGTGAAAATAAGAACCGATTTTTTCATACCCAAATATACATTATTAATAGAACATATGATAAATTACAATATTAAAAATTATTCCGTAAATAGAAAAAAATAAAACAAAACTTCCCAGAAATTTTGAGGTTTTATCTATGCTCCGTATAGTAGTGATTAGCATATAAACTGCTTATAATTAACGTTGGACTTATCAAATTTGAGGCAGCTAAACTAGTAACAATGATCTACTAAAAGTTATCATAATTCCCTCGTTTATCGAGAATAAAATGGTGAAGCCCCTAGAGAAAGGGGTCAAACGAGTTGGGTGATTTGTGAAGATTACCAAACCAATTATCTAAACATGCTTTTTTGATTGGCTTACGCAGAGTCAAAATAGCCTATTATCGAACCGCCTTATATAAGGTGTAAGGGTTTTTACGACAAAATAGTTTTAATTCGAATTCAGCTTACGTAATTTATGATTGGGCATGTAGCTAGATTTTAGAATAACTGCCTTTCCTTTTTGTTAAATAGTCAGGTCTTAAAAACTATTTAATTAACTAACAATCAGATATTTAATACCCATTTTGTTTGTTTTTGTTTACCGGATTTTGTATATTTAGAGTAGAAACCTTGCAATTCAAACATATGCTAGCGAAGAAAAATAGCTCAAACCAATCCAGTTTCTTCTTCTCATTAGAAGACACCTTAAACGCTAAGCACCCCCTTTACATTTTGGCCAACCGCGTTGATTGGCAGCAGTTTGAGACGGCGTTCAGCCCCTATATTGCCATGATAACGGGCGGCCAGCCAAACCTATCCGCTTGATGGTAGGACTATTGATCCTGAAGCATATCCGTTATATTTCTGATGAAAGTATCGTGGAACAATGGTCCGAGAATCTGTACTACCAATATTTTTGCGGTTTGCGGGAGTTTATAGCCACAGTACCTTGCGAGGCCTCAGAATTGGTTCATTTCCGCAAACGTATCGGGGAATCGGGGATTGAACTGATTTTTAAAGAAAGCATCCGGATCAACGGAGATGACAGCCATGATCCGCATGTTAATGCTGACACAACCGTTCAGGAGAAAAACATTACCTTCCCCACAGATAGCAAGCTGCATAAAAAGATCATTAAAAAGGTGTTGAAAATCGCCTGGGATGAACAATTGTTAACCCGGCAGAGCTACACCATAACGCTTAAAAAGCTAAGTGTCGACCAACGCTTTCGCAATCACCCCAAGAACAGATCGAAGGCCCGCAAAGCGGATAAGAAAGTAAAAACCATAGCCGGTAGGTTGGTCAGGGAACTGGAGCGTAACCTGCCACCGGATTCCATCCACCAGAAAGCCATTCCGTTTTTTAAACAGGTTCTTGCCCAGACAAGGGGCAGTAAAAACAAGATATACTCGCTACATGAGCCGGAGGTACACTGCATTTCCAAAGGAAAAGAGCACAAAAAATATGAGTTGGGAAATATGGTTTCCATCGTAAAGACGCAGAATACCGGTGTAATTGTTGGCGCGATGGGGTTTAGGAATGAATTTGATGGACATACGTTAACGCCAGCATTGGCGCAGGTTAACCAGTTGATCGGGAGAGAACCCAAGACCGTGAGTGTGGATCGGGGTTACCGAGGGAATACACAGATTGGCTCAACCAAGGTTCAGATCCCCAAACCGTTCAACGACAAAAAGCAGACCGGGTACCAACAGAAAAAGCTTAAAGAGGCACATCGAAAAAGAGCAGCGATAGAGCCCGTAATCGGACATTTGAAAACCGACCACAGGTTGGGAAGGAACTTATACAAAGGGATTGTTGGCGACAATATCAATATTATGCTAGCTGCAGCTGCGTTCAATTTCAAGCGGATGATGAACAAATGGAAATCATCTCTTTTTGGCCTCTTTTTTAACTGACTCAACGCCGTAAAAACAATCCTAAAGAAATTTATTGAGGCAAAGATTGCCCGAAGATCAAGATCATTAAATAACCTTAAATACAAATGGGCTTTTTAAGGCTCGACTAAATAATGTTAAAAAAAAAGATAATTTATTTTAGCTCAAGCATTAAACTTTTCCCCTTTTGTACGCCATTCTGATAATTCGTTAACCATCCTTTCTGAAATTCTTCCAAAGTATATATCTTCAATTGATTTGCGGGATCTGCGACGTGGATAAAAGTCTTGCCTTTTTTTACTGAAATTCTATAAACGACTATAAAATGGTGATTGTAGTAATGTACAATGCAAGGGAGGATTGCTTTATTAATAAACTGATCAATCGTTAACGTTACGCTCAATGTGCTGAATCCAATATAATCTGCCGCTAAGCAAAGATCTAACATCGTTACTCCTTGAGTAGTAAAAGACGATCTTTTTCGAATCTCTTTTATCGAAAAATCCTTTTTATGGAACATGCAAATCATTTTCAGGCATGCCGGGCCGCAATCCATCGCCTCTAACTGTCTGAAATGTGGAAATCTAGGCATATCCATTAATTATAAAACACTATTAGAGATCCATGAGGTTTATAAATATCGTAAGGACGTTAAACATATCAAAAAAATTAGAGGCTAGTAATTTATAAAACAACTTAAAGGTATTTTAATTTTAATTTCTCATATATGGTATTAGGATGGTAAGATCCCTGTTTGTCAATACTATTGATACGCCACAAATTATTCCACATATGGATTGCTAAAGCGTCAGGCGGTAACTCCCGAGGTTCATATGCAATTGTCCTCATCTCAGTCCAGTCAACTGGACAAAATACATTTACAGGCATGATAAACTCTGAGCTATCAAATTCCTGTAGCACGGAATGAATCAGGCCCGGCCCAAATGTTCCCCATTGAATGCCACTATGAGGAGCTGAGGAATCGATATAATCAAGGATCACCTTTAAAAATTCGGCCCGAGCAGGTGCCTTTATTACGCAACATGTTATCCCTGTTTGATTGTTACTGCTATAATTTTCGGTCGCAAAACAATAATCTTCTGCAACGTCGAAAGGTCTCAGGCAAACAACATCGAGATCTACCCACCAGCCTCCTTTTTCATAGAGCATTTTGTACCTGAACCAGTCCGAGAAAGCTGCAATGCCACCCGAACTATCAAAAAAGATCTTTTCCCTAGGCAAAATAAGATTTGCATCTAGTTGATTCGCGCCACGCGGAAGATCTGCGATGTCCTCGTAAGTATAAACGTCAAAAATATGCCCATTTTTTAAAAATGAAGAAATACAAAGCTTTTCCATTTTGGAGATTTCTTTTCCAAACCAAAAGCTTTGAATGTGATTTCCATATATCATAGTATTTGTGATTAATATAATGAATTTAAACAAAAAAGTTTGTTTTGACATTTATTTTATATAATTTGACAAGGGTTATTCTGCACGTTAAACGTTTTCAAAAGACTATTATGCCTTATCAGCAAATTGATTCACTAAAACAAATAGAAACTTACGTGATAAATTTGGTAAAACGGCCTGAACGCAGATTAGATGCAATTCGGCAATTTGCTTTTAGGTCTGAATTTAAGTTGACAATTGTCGATGCAATTGAGGATTCATTTGGAGCTATGGGACTTTGGAAAACATTATTTTCAATTATACATAGCGTTTCTGAAAGAAAGCCTGACTACATATTGGTTTGCGAAGATGACCATCGATTTACTAGGAGTTACTCAGAGAAAAAACTAAGAGAATGCATCGACAAAGCTCGTCAAAGAGGGAGTGACATCCTTCTGGGCGGAGTAAGTTGGAGCGGCGATTCTATTCATATAGATCATGAGTTATTTTGGGCAAAAAGCTTTTCAGGATTACAATTTACAATTATTTTCAGCAAATTTTTTGAAAAATTTTTAAATGCAAATTTAAATGGGTATGATGCTGCAGATTACCACATTTGCAGTTTGACATCTGACGTTTTTCTAATTCATCCCTTTATCTCCATTCAGAGGTCCTACGCATATTCAGATGTTACGCCCTTGAATAACGCGCCGGGAAGAGTAAAGCAATTGTTTCTATCCGCTGAGAGCAAGCTTAAACAGCAAAGAAGAGTATCGAACTATTTCGAAAACTCTAAGCGTCAAAGCATAGCCATTGAAACTGTAAAAATCGTTATGAGCCCAGATCTAATTATACCAACTTATGTTATTAACTTAAAAAAAAGATCTGCAAGGAAGGTACACATTTCAGAACAGTTTCGCGCGCGATCTGAATTCAACCTCAGATTCTGTAATGGAGTGGAGCACGAAAAAGGACAATTAGGGTTGTGGGAAAGTATTAAAAAAGTCATTCGAATTGCCAAAAGAAAAGATGAAGATGTAATACTAATTTGCGAAGATGATCATCAATTCACTGGAGATTACGATAAAGATTTTTTAATCGAAAATATAATTAAAGCCCATTCGTTAGGTGCGGACGTTCTACTTGGTGGAATATGTCATTTTTCATCTTCGGTTAAGGCCGCAGAAAATTTGTTTTGGATTGATGAGTTTTATTGTACGCAATTCATGGTTGTATTTGGTCGCTTTTTTGACCAAATTTTAAAGGAGGATTATGATGAACACATGTCAGTAGATGGAAAGATTTCTTCAATATCTGCCAATAAAATGGTTCTTTATCCTTTTGTTTCAATTCAACGGGACTTTGGTTACTCAGATATTACGCCGCGTATTTCTTCAGAGCTTCTATCGGCCACACCATTTTATGAAACAATGAGTCGTTTCGAACTTTTAAATAATAAGCATAGATTATACAAATGAAAATCCTATGGTAAAGGTTTACGTAACTGGTTATTGGGAAGACGATCAATCTCTTTATGAAACGATCAAAAAATTTGCTCATGGAAAAACAACTTGGAAAAATTTGGAATTTACTATTAAGCCCGATTTTGACAAGGCCGTTATATTAAATCATTGTAACTCTGGGAGTCTACAATTTTTACCTGAAAGCGCTATTGTATTTCGCTTGGAACCGCCCGGATCTTCTAACTATTTAATAAATTCTGAAAATCGTATAGTACCTGGCTTTATGCAATGGCCATTATTGCACAAATTTCCAGTAGAAAAGTTAAGTAAGATATATCAAATTGGCCAAATTCGAAAAACTCGCGTTTTTTCTACCGTAACTAGCGATGAGGTATACATGGACGGTCATATTGAAAGGTTGAAATTGATACATTCTCTTGATCAATCAATAGCCGGTGGGTTCGATGTATGGGGTAGAAAAAGTAATAATCAATTTTTTAAAGGCATCTCCGCCTATCGCGGTGAATTGTATAATAAATATGATGGTTTATTAAACTACAGCTATCATTTATCTGTCGAAAATTCCTTCATTATTGACTACTTTACTGAAAAAATAACAGACCCAATTTTGGCCGAATGCATGTGTTTTTATGCTGGCTGTAAAAATATTGAAGAGTATGTTGATTTGCGAGCATTTTGTGTTATTAATTTAGCAAATAAAGATGAGGCTAAAGAAACAATTATCAGATCTATTCGTGATAATAGCCGGAAAAAATGTTTAAAATATATTAAAGAGCAAAAGAAGCGTTTCCTAACGGATTTGAACCCATTAAATCTTATTTGGCTTGCTGTCAACGAAAAAGACTATATCAAAGAGATAAAATTATAAAATTGTGTTTAACTATATCTCAAGGTGATCTTATTAAGACTGAATGGAGGATTAGGCAATCAAATGTTTCAATATGCATTTTCCAGGTATTTGTCATATAAATATGGCCAACAAATCTGTTTTGATTTTAGCCAGTTTAGTAATTCTGACAGAAATTATTGCTTGGATTTGTTCCCCTTAGAGGCTGATCTGATACTAGACTTGAAGTGCGTTAAAAATTTACAAGATTACAAATCTTCTCAGCTGCAGGAAGAAGATTTTAGGTTTACTGAAGAAGCATTAAGTGTTTTTGATGGATATGATTTAAATAATCGCATTGTTTTAATTTCAGGTTATTGGCAGTCACCTAAATATTTCGATAAAATATCGGACATAATACATGATAATTTTCAGAATATTTATAAGCTTAGTGGAGTATATTGTAACATTGAACAGATGATTAAAACAACTGAATCAGTTATGGTGCACATTAGACGAGGAGACTATTTGTATAAAGATAACTTGCAAAAACATGGAATTGTAGATGTGGATTATATCACTAAGGGAATGAGTTATTTCAAGACTAAACTACCGGGCGCCTTTTTTTTTATTTTCTCAGATGATCTATCATGGTGTAGACGCAATATTCCCCAATGTGACAACATAATATTTATTGAAAAAGATTTAGATGAAGGCAGGTCGTCTTTTACACTTATGCGCCAATGTAAACATTTTTTGATATCCAATAGCACCTATTCATGGTGGGCTGCTTGGTTATCAGAATCTCCATTGAAACGAATTCTATGCCCCAAAAAATGGTTTTGCCTCAACAATTCTGATTCATTAGATCTGATACCGTCTAAATGGATTAGATTGTGATGAGTATTGCGATTTTATCTATATAGTTCTAAATGGTCCGTTCTTATACCCTAATTAAAAATCGTTTAGATTGATGTGAGTGTTCCATATCACTTAATGATTTGAAGCTATGCATAAATACTTTAGTTTATTTCCTAGATCTAAACTACCCTAAAATATCTTTAAATTTAGTTTTTAATAGATTTTCCATACATTTATAAATTAGCTAATAACTTATTAAAAACCCCAATGAGCAGAGCACTTATAGATAACGGAGATTGGTTTGAGTATAAAATTCCATTTAGGCATTTTAGAGCCGAAAATGTTCTAGATGCAGAAACCTATTCTCGTATTAGTAAAAATTTTGTCGCTGTGCAACATGGAGATATTAAAGGGAAAAATGGTGACGTCTACAGGTTAGAAAAATTGAGTCAAAATTACGATGCACTTATGCTCGGAATGAATGAAGAATTAAAAAACTTATTTGAACCTTTTTTTTCAGTTGATTTTTTAACGTCAATTGCTGAATTTCTTAAGGTGCCGTTCAATTTTGAGATAGATGGTGGTCTGCATTCAAATTTAGTAAATAGTGGAACGGGTTGGATACACAATGATTTTTGTAATTGTTGGTTTGATAAGAATTTCGTCAGAGAAGGGAATTTGACTTTTCCTCGAAGAGACATGTGTGACTATTTTACCGGTCAACAATATAGTGAAAAAGCTAAGCCTGTAAAATTTGTGCGTGCAGCAACCTTGATTTTCTACTTATGTAACGGTGATTGGACAACTGGAGATGGCGGCGAGACTGCTCTTTATGGTGCCAGTCAATTGTCAGATAACACCATTGTCGATTTAGTTGCACCTAAGGATAATTCCTTGATTCTTTTTGAATGTTCACCACATTCTTACCATCGTTTTATAACTAACCGAAACAAAACCAGAAATAGTCTCATATTATGGTTACACTCTACTCCTGAGTTTTCTGCTTCGAAATGGCCTAATGCAATTAATTAATTTAAAATGAAACCAGTTTGTCTGATTACCGGAGCGGGGGGTCTGTTAGGAAATGCGCTTTGCAATCAACTGAGCGACGATTACAATATAGTAGCAACTTACAGGACCTCAATTCCGAAACACTCTTCGCAATTCGTCAAGCGACTCTCTCCACAAGACAACAATGATATATTTTGTATTCAGGGAGATTTAATGAAAAAAGAAGATATAAAAAAAATTGTTGATATAACCATGGCTAAATTTGGACAGATTGATGTTATTGTAAATAATGCAGTTGATTACTCTATGAGAGTATTGCTCGAACTATATCAGAATGATGATTACGCGACCTCGCAATTTTGCTTGAATTCTGTAGTGCCTTTTCAAATTGTTTCTTATATTCATCAAAACTGTTGGAAAGAGTCGTCTGAAATAAATCTCGCTTGGAATAGGAATGTTTTGAATATATCCAGTATATCAGCTGTGAATGTATATCCTACTTCTGGTGCGTTTTATAGCGCGAGTAAAGCTGCCTTGAATATGCTTACCCTACATCTTGCTCAAGAACTCGATATTTACAGGGTTCGTGTCAATGCTCTTTGCCCTGGGCATTTTTCTAATTATGATGGTGCAAAATATTATGCCTTGAAAGTAAAAGAATTAATACAGGGTTCAATTTCTGGAAGTATTATTACCGAACTCTAGTAAAAAGCAGTGATAGGCTAAATTATTGATGCGATATATTTTTCGAGAACAATCATTACCTAGGATAATAGCAGGAGCTCAAAAAGCAAGCGGAAAAAGTGTTCGGGATGAATCACAGAGCAGAGGCAGACCCTAGATTTTGGACAGGGAAGAATACAAAAGCGGCCCTTAAAATTATCGAAAGGGAAGCACAATCCAAAAATAGCAAACAAAAAACAACTAGTCACGTTGGACGACGAATATAGAAGCAAACTTTTCGCAGGATGAAAAAGTTAAAAGCGATTTCCTTGTTAAAAACCATCGGTTTTGCATATTATGGAAATATCATTTTATTATAGAAAAAATACCTCGTATATTGCTTGATATTTTTGTTAACTCACGTCCCCTAAACTAACCTGTAAACTCTAATAATCTTTTTGTTCGAGTATTTCAATCTTTTCTATATTTTGCGCATTTAAAAAGCTGGGGGGGGGGCCGCCTATGTTTGAGGGATCGATTTTTCTCCGACGTTGAATAACGGTTTCGTACAACATTGGCTTTTTAAAAAAAACAATTAAATTTGGAGGCATAGAACCTTTTCCAAAAATCGAATTATTTAAACGAATACTGTAATCTTTACAGAGATAAAGATACATTCCGATACATTGTTCCGGTTCATTTCCCTCTATAAAATTTCCCCCTGATATTACAGCATAATTTAATACGGGAAGTTCCAGATGATTAATCAAGTAACCAACACTTTTATTTAAATAAATCGAATTATTAACAATGAAATTCTTTTTGAGATAAGACAAAGTGTCGCTTTTAAAACTTGCCAGAGAAAAGTACTGAGTTGAGTTACAATCAACGTGTGCGGAATCCTTTTTTTGACCGTTTGCCAATCCCGAGATCAGCAAACAGGCAAAAAAAGCAGCTGAATTAACAATTTTAGAAATACTCATTTAAACATGGTTTATCGGAATTATCAATGGCAATCTATATTGATGTATGGTGTACCGGGATTGTTAGTAGCCTTAGTTCTGATTTTTAAAAAATTACCGGAAGACATAGTAGTCTTGGTTAATCTCATTCCCGATCCATTCAGCGTAGCAGCAATTGCTCTATCATAAGATTCTTGAGAAGTGGCTCCCTGTGAATTATAATTATCTCGCACGTCAGTAAAAAGATTGCCAAGATTAGTTCCACTAATCCAATTGTTTCCATTTAGATCATTTTTGTGTGCATTATAAAATGCCGTGGCAGAATTAGTATCATTTATTACAATTGCGTAAATCGTGCCGTCGGGGGTTATGTTATACGCCATTTTAAGGTTTGGAGCACCGGATGAAGTTGGATGGGAAGCCAAATTGATTATATCTCTAGCCGATGGTCCAGTATTTGAAAAATGAGTATGGGCGTCAGCCACAGAATCTAGGTAGTTGAGAACACCACCACCTGTAGTAATATTAATCACCGGTGATATGTATAACTCACCATTACTTCTTTTTCGTATTGAGAAACCATATTCATCCTGAGAGCCTTCAGGCTGTTCATTAGCATTGTTATGCGCAGTAATAACACCTGATTTCACATGTTGGTTTGCGTAAATATTAGATGCATCTAAACCATTCTGCTGCATAGAATATGAACAGGGAAGACTGTCATCACCTCCCGAACCGGGACCTGGGGCGGGACCAGGACCTGGTGCAGGACCAGGGCCTGGGGCTGGCGACGGACCGGGGCCGGGACCTGGGGCAGGACCGGGGCCTGATCCCGAACCTGAACCTGAACCTGATCCTGAACCTGATCCCGAACCCGAACCCGAACCCGAACCTGATCCCGAACCCGAACCCGAACCTCCGCTTCCACTGCCTCCACTGCCTCCACCAAGTATTTTACGTAGATCATCTCCGCTAAGTAAATCATCATTCTGAAGATTGACATCTCTTAAAGTTAATTTTTTCATTTTTTATTAATTTAATTGGCTAATAGTAACTGGTCACGGGGAGCTATTTGACGCGGTATATTTTTAAATTTTGGTTAATTGTCCATGATTAACTTGGGACTGTTTTAACCACTTCATTACTGATTTCGAAATTCATAATGTGACCAGATATTTTTTTAACTCATTTACAAAAAATTGTTTTGAATTAATTTATAACTAATTGTGAAATAGATAATTTAATTTTTTAAATAGAATAATTTTGGTATTCATGTATCAACCTAAATGAAGAGACGCTTTTAAGTTGTTAAAATCAAATTTTATTTTCAATTTAAAAAATTCATTTTAAAAAAAAAGTGTAAAATAGTATTTAAAAACTAAGTTTGAGTTAACCAGCTCTGTGTTGGGCAACAGGTAGTTAAAAAGCAACGGGATCATGGCTATCCCCGCTCTGCTCAAATTACTTGCGGTCAAATACTGTACTATTCTGACAATCGAATACCACACTTATTCCTGAAACTCTTTTTAGAGAAGATTACATTTATTAGTCTTCATTAAAATAAGACAGCTGAATTTATTTTTCGTGTTTATTCTCAGTCAATAAAGCTTCTACCATAACTTCGTCCCCTTGTTTTAAAATGAAAATTTGAACACTCACAGTGCGATTCAGATTCAGCCAAGTATTTTCGCCTATCTGTTGATAAGAATCTGTTTTCATTTTTGTTATTATTATATCTAAATATTTTATTGGCAAAAAGCTTTTAGATGTATAACACGTATCATTTTTATAAAAAATAAAAGATTTTAATCCCCCTTCTAGTACTAGGGTATCGCAATTACTTCCCTTCAAAAGTTTTATACCTTCAGATTGGTTAACTATTGCCCTGATTTGTTCCCTTGATTTTCCCAAGGTTTGATCTTGCGCTTTTGTAAGTAAAGGAGCACTAAATGCAAGAATGAATAATAAAAATGGACTTTTCATAAACAATATTTTGCTTAAAATCATTTTTATCTAAATTTTAATTAAGTTTACAGTAATACTTCAACAAGTTATTATTTTTACCTTTTTCATACCATTGTTGTTTGAAATAATAATAAATATTTTTACCTAATCTTATTATTGGTAGTTCGCCTTTTAAACTAATTTTCGTTGTCTGTTGAGTTTCGATATCGAAAAGTGTGAAATCTTTTGAAACAGTTTTCCGATCATTAAAAAAAATTTTTTGTATAGTGTCAAATTGCATAATAGTGCGTAGATGACTGTTATTATTTTGTTGCGGCCTAACTGCATACTTTTGTCCTTCCGTTATATTTGCAATAATTTGAAAGTTCTTTTTGTTACTTACTTTAAACTTCATTTTAAGCTTGTAAAAAGCTAGGCTATCTATTCCTGCATATTTGGAATATGATGTAACCAATAATGGTATATGAATTTTATTTCTGTATACGCACAAAATTATTACCTTTTTAAGATCTAACCCAGAGCCCCCTCTTACACCATATATAATTTGCAAAAATTTATTATTTACAATTCTTGTCTGTATTATGCCGGTGAACTCAGATAGATATACAGTATCTTTTTCATACGATATGGTGAGCGTTTTGCTAAACAACCTATACTTCAAAATGATTTCCACGTTTTTGTTTTCAAAAGATGTTAATCTATAGGCTTGCGCATTAGCCAGAGAAACAGTAAAAAGTAAAATTAGGAAAAGGAAAAAATATAAAAAGCTTTGTTTATGTGTAATCGACATTTCCATTTATTTAATGGAGACAACTTACATATGGTAAATAAATTGAGATAAAAGCAACCATCAACTCTCTTAGATAATCTTATCTCCCACTCAGACACGGGAGATCGACCTTATTTAACTGAATAAGAGTTGATTTTACAGCAGTTGCTAAGAATCTTAATTTATGAGCATCACTTAAGGATTTTAAAGAAACAAATCCACCAATACCAAAATATGAACTACGGATTTCTTCGGCAGATATCGTGTATCCATAATACTTACATAACATTGCTAAGCAAGTTAATTCACAGTCTTCAAATCCTACCTGCTCTAGAAAAAAGTTACTGCATCTTTTAAAATAAGTTCAGTCATATTTTGCGTAAATTAAAACTGCAAACTAAAATGACCAACAATCAAATGCATTTATTTATTTAAATACAAAAATACTGCATAAATATTGATTTTTGATTATATAAACAGTTTTTGCTTATCTAAACTTAATATTCGATCTTTATAAAACTATTTGATTATTATAAAGTACTGTTATTCATGCTTTTTTTCCATTAATAGGCTAAATCGCTCCAATTATTTTTATTGTTTTATGACGCATTCTAACGGCTAATTTTTGAGTTTCTCCGACTATATTACTAATAAAGGATTATTTGGATCTTTAGCTCCAATATAAACCTCTGTAAATCTATCCCTTTGCAAATAGCCCAATACTTTTCCTTTAGCAGCAATCTCATTTCCAAAATGCTTTGTTACATCTTTTACGTTAATACACCTTTTACCAACTTCCTTGATATCCATCCTATATAAGTCAGTCTGTGGATAAGTACGCGGGTTAGCGGAAGTATCCGGATATTTTTTGATAATATCCATCATTCCCGCCCTTTGACCAGCAGCACTTTGTGCAAGGCAAAAAGTAAGAAATTATGATATATATAGTTTATAATATAGATTCTTATTCATCTCTAAAAATTTAATGACATGGATTAGGAACTATTGTATTGGGAATTGCCGGTAACTGAAACAACAACGTATTCATTTTATCATTATTCCAAGTAGAAGCACTTTGACTTGCCGATTTATTTGCAGCAGCTTGACTAGCATAATAGCTTGCTTCCGTAGTATCACCCGCTGCAGTCCAGAATCTCGATTCAAAAGTAAAAGCTAGATAATCCTGATTTTTTAATTCAAGAGCAAATTCCCCTTTAGATGATAACCAGACATGGATTAGCTCATGTCCTTGTACTGCTGCAAGTCGATAAGTATGCGAATTTGGATCTTTAAAAGCGGCTGGAGATAGTCGAATGTAATAATCAGTTTGGTCCGGATAAATAGTTGTATAACCAGATGCAAATTCATTATTAGTTGGATTATGAAATCGACCATCCGAACTCAGCTCGGTAAAACCCGAGCCAGGGGGATACCCTGTATCTGTATTTACAGTAGATCCCGAGGGAAGCCAGGAGTTAAGTGACGATCTCCAAAATGCATTAAAAATGCTGTCAGATTGAGCTTTAGATGTAGTAGTTCCTACAGAACTACTACCACCGGAATAATTTAGAAGGTAGTTATATAAACTTGTGAATGCAGCACATGGACTTATAGTTCCACCTCCTGGGCCTGGACTTGGACCTGGACCTGGGGAGGGCGACGGTCCGGGACCGGGACCTGGCGCAGGACCGGGACCGGGACCTGGCGACGGTCCGGGACCGGGACCTGGCGCAGGACCGGGACCCGAACCTGATCCCGAACCCGAACCCGAACCTGAACCTGAACCTGATCCCGAACCCGAACCCGAACCCGAACCTGATCCCGAACCCGAACCCGAACCCGAACCCGAACCTCCGCTTCCACTGCCTCCACCAAGTATTTTACGTAGATCATCTCCGCTAAGTAAATCATCATTCTGAAGATTGACATCTCTTAAAGTTAATTTTTTCATTTTTTATTAATTTAATTGGCTAATAGTAACTGGTCACGGGGAGCTATTTGACGCGGTATATTTTTAAATTTTGGTTAATTGTCCATGATTAACTTGGGACTGTTTTAACCACTTCATTACTGATTTCGAAATTCATAATGTGACCAGATATTTTTTTAACTCATTTACAAAAAATTGTTTTGAATTAATTTATAACTAATTGTGAAATAGATAATTTAATTTTTTAAATAGAATAATTTTGGTATTCATGTATCAACCTAAATGAAGAGACGCTTTTAAGTTGTTAAAATCAAATTTTTATATTCATTTAAATAGTTCTTTTTCAAAAAAAAACGTAAAATGTTCCTAAAACACTAAGATTTGAGCTAAACGGGATAACCCTTCCGTGAATCTCCAAAAGCTATAAAGCTAAGAGACATTTTAAGTCCTCAAACCAGAAGACTTAATTGACATATAGCATTCATATTTGCTACTTTATTAAAACAACATTTGGTTATTAACTATAGTCATAAATTTTCAGACGCTGCCAGATAATAATCAAAAGTAAAAATATGTAAATAAAAATCATTTCCAAATAGAATTGTAAAATTATTTTGATTTTGGAATTAGAGATCCAAAAGATCTAGAAAATTAACATGTTTTGTTAACGCCTTATATTAAGCAGTCTAAAACACAAATTTGTTAAATTCCTTAGTTGTTTGCTTACCTGATCTAACAATTATTCTATCGAGTATTTTTCCATTAATCCTGATTACTATATAACGTTGCCAACGAATGAGACGTAATTCGTAGCGGTTATTCAATTTTAGAAATGTATTTATTAGAAAATCTTAAAAAAAAATGTTGAAGGAGACACTGATTAGATTTTTGGTATATCCTATTTTACTTTTGATACTAAAGTAGCAAGTATACCGAAAGCTATTTATGATTTCTTATAAAAGCGCGATACGACGAAAATGAAAGGGGCAGGAATGAAAATTCCAAGAGTAATCAGACCCATCAAACAAAAACATTATAAGTACCATCAATACTGAATCTACAGCATTTACCTAAAATGTCGTACAAAAGATTTTCAAAATCAGGGCGAAACAGATATAATTCGGCTTTTGTGCAAGATTGAGCTTTTCGTTCTTCGATTAAAGTTTTTTATTTAAATGCTCGTGGCTGTTGCAGAAGTGGTTCGAACTTACTTTTTTGGACTCAATTTGGCGATTCCTGCAGCCTTTAGGGGAAACCAAACGCGTTGAGTGTGTTTGCACGAGAATCACTTTGCACCTTTGGAAGGCCTCTAAAGTGGCCTCAAAAACACCAGAAGAGGGCTTTCTTCCTCCTTTTTTAAGGTATTTTTGAGATTTAAGGCAATTGCCGTCATGAGCATGACTTTATGTGCACCGGCTTTGCCTGGTACGCCTATTTTTCTCAGACCATAGACCTGGGTCAAACTGCCGAAGACAGGCTCTACTGTTCCTTGCCTTAGTTTTTTCGTCTGTCTAATTCTTTTAGTTCGCTGCCGATCATATGCTCTGAAATAATGTTCATTCAACACAGGTCTTTTGATTTTCTTACATATCTCTTTTTTTGCGCAAGTAGATCGCATGGGGCAAGCATTACACGCTTTCGGGGCTGCCCAATAATTCTTTAATACGGTACCGTCCAGATTGGTATGGAATCCCTTGAAGTTCATTTTTCGCGCCTTGCATAGCTTTACAGATATTCTGGCATCTGGATCGTGGGGATTATTGCGTCTTGTTGCTAAGCAACTGTGCTTTTTCGTGGGATGCACCAACAGCGCCAACCCAATTATCCCGCCAGCTTTGATGGTGCTTTTCTACACGTTTTAACTGATGCTCGGGCGGGGTCACTAGTACAGGAGATACAGTTTTATCAGATTTCTTAGTGGTTTCCCAGCTTTCTTCCGACGCTTTTTTCAAATGGTTGTCTATTGAGGTAGCCGGTACTTTCAGCACAACACTTTCCATAGATGCATTTGCCTTTATCGTAGCCGAATCTACCCCCCCGGTTATGGCCGGAGACCATTCCGCTATTGATACATAAAGCAAATACCTTGTTGAACAATGTTTCAAAAGAGATGTGGGATAAAGTTGTCTCGTTCTGCTGATCGCCTGAATGCCAGGCAGCTCTTCGTCTATGTCAAAATCAAGAAATATAAAACGTCCATCCGCATGCCACAATGTTCCACCAGCTTACGGTCGGAGGTGATGTTCTCAAGGTATCTTCTAAGTAATAGTTTTTGAGAAAAACTACCGGGTCGATTGAAGGGTTGCCTGTATTCCTAAAAAGTTCTTTCGTATCCTTAAACAGAAAGCTTAGATCAAGCGTTTCACGGAGCCTTCTGTACAAGTTTTCCCTTGGAACCCGGTTCGACAACTGGAAGCTGATGAAGAGCTTTTCGGTATAATTCTTTCTGCCTTACACGCCTTTATTTTACGAATTTTCGCAAACTTATAAAGTGATGTTTACTAGAGTTCTGCAACAGCCACGGTGGAATATTGAGACTCACCCTTAAGAAGTATTCAAGGTCGAAAAAAGATGGAATAGACAATTTACGTATGGTGTAACCAGAAACCAGCGAAAACGGTAATATTGTAATAAAATCTACAAAAACTTCGCTCAGATTACTATTATCTTTTACAGATGATAGTAATTTCGATTTTCCTAGTTTGAAGAATGATCGAAAACCAAACACTGATGATTATGCGTGGTTTTACGATAAGAACCAATCGTTTACCGCGACCGGATCAAACTTTTACTCTTCTGGACTTGGAGTATATTTGTTACGAATGAAAACAATGTCGCCACTTGTCTTTGATTCTGTAACGCTATCGTCTCCAGTATGTTTTGAAACAAATTTCCCCATAAGCGGAGCCATGTCCTCACTTACTTTTTTATCCAATATTTTAGCATATAATTGTGTAGTTCTAATATTGGTGTGTCCCAGCATCTTAGACACGCTTTCTATGGGGACGCCATTCATCAGAGTTACAGTCGTGCCAAAAGTACGTTTGGCTATCCGGTTGCCCAATGTTTTATTTACTCCTGAAATAGCTGCAATTTCCACGAGGTACTCGTTCATCTTTTGATTGCTGGAAATCGGTAATGCCCTGTTGTTATTGATGCAATAGGGATGATCTTTGTACCTATCCAAGATGCTTGCAGCTATTGGTAGTAACGGTATGGCCGCCCTTACATCTGTTTTTTTTCTATAGGTAAATATCCAGCGCTCACCATCTATGCCAATACTTATATCAGATGGTTTAAGTTTTTGAACGTCCACATAGGAAAGTCCGGTATAACAGCTAAACAGGAAAAAGTCACGTACCTGTGATAACCGATTGGTCGTGAACTGTTGCTCGGTGATCTTCTGTAATTCATCTGCAGTAAGGTATTCCCTGTGCACAGGTTTGGATTTCAGTGTATGGCCAAAGAAAGGGTCAGCACTGATCCACTTATATCTTATACATATGCCCACTATCTTTTTTAGATTTTTAACGTGTTTGTTTGCTGTATTGGTATCATTTTCCTTAGCCGTGTGCAGGTAGAAATGAAAGCCGTCAATAAACTCATGGTCTATACGCTTTACGTTAAAGTCTTTTTTGTTGTATCTGGCGGCAATATAATCTACCACATGTCTTTCCAGCACCTCGAATCTTCTGAGAGTTCCCGGTGCATATTCTTCTTTCTCCACCAATGCTTTCATTTTTGCATTGTGGGTTTTAATGGCCTCGAGTATGGTGTAATGTTTTTCTTCTTTGCCCAGATATCTGCATTTAACACTATCGGCGGTTATCTCGGCGCCCTCGGCACTTAGCAGGGTATGAGATGCATAAACTTCTGCCCTGATATTTTCAAGATAAGCATTCAGGATTTTGACATCTTCCTTCGTTCCGATGACTTTTCCTGCTTTTGCATTCCATCTCGCCGGTTCGCAACTTCTGCTTGTCGACATCTCCGCGCGAACTCCGCTAACTGTAATTCTTAAAAAAATAAAGTAAACTGCCCCTTTTGTGCAGGTTTTTGGCTTTTTCAAAAAGAAAAGCACGCTGAAATTAGTTCTCATAACGATAACATTTAGGTTAAACACCCGAGCCCGATTTTCGGACAAGAGCTGCATCGCCATTAAAAACAATTAATTAACGATGCAAATTTAGCTTTGCAGTTTCATTCTTACAAGATGTTCAGCTATCGAACTAGCTTACTGTCAGTTTTTTGATGCGAATTAGGGGAGTTCGGGAATATTAAGAACGACGCACCGAATGACGCACATTTTATTTGCGATCTGATGCATATTTCGACTAATTCCGTAAAAGCAAAAACCCTGCAATCATTTGATTTGCAGGGTTTTAGTTCTCGTTGATATTGCTTCTTGTGATCCCGCTGGGATTCGAACCCAGGACCACTACATTAAAAGTGTAATGCTCTACCAGCTGAGCTACGGAATCATTTCCTTTTGTTTAAGGAGGGGCAAATATAGAAATTAATTCTATTCAGCGCAAAGAAATTGGAGGGTTTTTACTACGAAAGATTTAAACTATATTAAGCTATTGCAAAACAGGAACTGAACAGTCAAATCAAAGATAAAATAACCCCAACTAAACCAAGAACCCACCGCCAAGCAAGTCATTCCCCTCGTAAAACACAGCAGATTGTCCGGGTGCGATGGCAGACACATGGTGATCGAAAACCACGCGCATATTCTCTTTTTCTTGCACAATAGTGCTTAGCATGCCAGCATCTTTATAACGAATTTTGGTGATTACATTATCTAACGGTACTGAAATGCTATCGTATTTTACTAAATTTACGTTGCGCACCATGGCTTCTTTACGTTCAAGTTCATCGGCTTTGCCTAAAACAACGGTATTGCTTTCTGGCATAATTTGGGTTACATACATTGGCTCACCAAATGCAACGCCCAGGCCTTTTCGTTGGCCGATGGTGTAAAAAGGATAACCTTTGTGTTGCCCTACGATCATTCCGTTGTTCAGTACAAAATTTCCGCCCGCAACCTGATCTTCCAAATCTTCTACTTTGTGTTTTAAAAAGGCTCGATAATCATTTTCGGGCACAAAGCAAATCTCATAACTTTCTGATTTTTTTGCCAATTCTTCTTGGCCCATGTCCAATGCCAATTGGCGAATTTCTGATTTAGAAAAACTACCTAACGGAAATTTAGTACGTGCCAAATTCTCTTGACTTACGCCCCAAAGCACATAAGATTGGTCTTTATTTTCGTCTTTCCCTTTAGAAATTACGTAACGGCTATTTTTTTGTTGCCTAATATTTGCATAATGTCCGGTGGCAATAAATTCACAATCGAGTTTATTAGCGCGTTTTAATAGCGCCTCCCATTTTATGTGTGTATTGCATAGCACGCATGGGTTTGGGGTTCTTCCCGCAAGGTATTCATCAACAAAATTATCTATCACAAAATCGCCAAACTCGTTTCGAATGTCTAAAATATAATGAGGAAAGCCATAGTTTACTGCCAATGTTCTTGCGTCATTAATGCTATCCAAAGAACAGCATCCAGTTTCTTTACTGCTTCCACCGGCAGTTGCGTAATCCCAGGTTTTCATAGTAAGCCCAATCACTTCATAGCCCTCTTCATGCAACATCACCGCAGCAACAGAACTATCAACTCCACCACTCATTGCCACTAGAATTTTCCCTTTTTTACTCATGTCAAAATATCATGGGCAAAAATAGCCTTTATTTGTTTTAAATTTTTCGTTGGCAGTCAGTGTCTTGTAAAAAGCAAAGGCCAAAAACAACGTAGTTAAACGTTTTAGAAACATCTCAATTAACTAACGATTTTATTTTTTACCTTAGGATTTTTAAAAACAACAGCCATTCTACCATCAACAAACATGATTAAAAAACCTCTTTCCTTCGTTTCCCGAATTTTTTCAGCTATTTCCTTAATATTCCTATTTACTGCATTTTCCGTTTCGGCTCAACAAAATTTGGTTCAGTATGTAAAACCAATAATCGGTACAGAAAAAATGGGACATACGTTTCCTGGCGCTACCGTTCCATTTGGCGCGGTGCAACTTAGCCCCGAGACAGATACTATAAGCTACGAAATAAACGGTAAGTATAATGGGAGAGTGTATGATTATTGCGCAGGTTATCGGTATGAGGATAAGACGATTACAGGTTTTAGCCATACCCATTTGAGCGGAACTGGACACTCAGACCTTGGCGATTTTTTAATTATGCCAACTCAGGGTAAACTGCAATTAAATCCTGGTACGGCAGACGATACAAAAAGTGGCTATCGCTCGAAATTCTCTCATCAAAAGGAGGTGGCAGAGGCAGGATATTACAAAGTTAAATTAGATGATGACAACATCACGGCAGAATTGACTACGACTGCTCGTGTCGGAATGCATCAATATACTTTCCCGAAATCAGACCAATCGCACATTATTTTAGATTTAATGTCGGGCGTTTATAACTACAAAGGTAAAGATGTTTGGACCTATGTTCGCGTGGTAAACGATACTTTGGTTACCGGTTACAGGCAGCAAACGGGTTGGGCACGCACTAGAACGGTTTATTTTGCAATGAGTTTTTCTAAGGCTTTTAAAAGCTACGGACAAAAAAATTACGACACGAAGCAAGCATATCATGGCTTTTGGGGAAAATTTGATCAGACCAAAAATTTCCCAGAAATTGCTGGCCGCGATTTAAAAATGTATTTCGACTTTAATACCGCTGAACAAGAAAAAATTAAAATAAAATTCGCATTGTCTCCTGTTAGTCAGGCAAATGCCTTAACAAACCTAAGGACAGAAATTAATGGATGGGATTTTGAAAAAGTAAAAGAGCAAGCCCAAGCTAGCTGGAATAAGGAGTTGAACAAAATCCAAGTTAAAACCTCAGAAGACAACAAGATAAACTTTTATACAGCTATGTATCATGCTTTTATAAATCCAACAACTTATATGGATTTGAATGGCGAGTACAAAGGCTTAGATCAAGATGTGCATAAGGCCGATGGTTTTACAAATTATACCACTTTCTCTTTGTGGGATACTTATCGCGCACTGCATCCGTTTTTTAACATCATCCAGCCGACAAGAAATAATGATATGGTAAAATCTATGTTGGCGCATTATGACCAAAGCAGTATGCACATGTTGCCCATTTGGAGCCATTATGCAAATGAAAATTGGTGTATGAGCGGTTATCATAGCGTTTCGGTTATCGCAGATGCAATTATTAAAGGAACTTTCAATGGCGATTCAAACAAAGCCTTGGATGCATGTGTAGCAACTGCCACACATAGAGATTATGAAGGAATTGGGTATTATATGGATATGGGATACATTCCCGCGGAAAAAAGCGGCGTTTCTGTTTCCAATACTTTAGAATACGCTTACGATGATTGGGCGATCGCTCAGCTAGCGAAGAAATTGCACAGAATGGACGTTTATGACGCGTTTATAAAACGCTCTAACAACTGGAAAAACAATTTTGATAAGGCATCTGGCTTTATGCGCCCTAAATTGGCCGATGGAACTTTTAAAAAAGATTTTGATCCTTTGGCTACCAATGGACAAGGTTTTATAGAGGGCAACAGCTGGAATTACAGTTTCTTTGCGCCACAAGATCCAGCTGCGTTGATGGAATTAATGGGAGGGAAAAAGAAGTTTGCAAGCAGATTAGATACGCTGTTCACAATGCATTTGCCGGATTCATTTTTCGCAGAAACGGAAGACATTACCAGAGAAGGAATTATTGGTGGATATGTGCATGGAAACGAGCCTGCACATCATGTAGCTTATTTTTACAATTGGACAGATCAGCCGTATAAAACGCAGGCAGAAGTTCGGCACATTTTAAATATGCAATACAAACCAACTGCAGATGGTCTTGGTGGAAATGATGATTGCGGCCAAATGAGTGCTTGGTATATGTTTTCGTCCTTAGGTTTTTATCCAGTTGCCCCAGCCTCTGAAGTGTATTCTCTCGGCAGCCCATCGGTTAACAGCGCAACGCTACATTTAGAAAATGGCAAGATTTTTTCTGTGGATGCTATCAATCAAAGTGATAAAAATGTTTATGTATCGAAAGTTACACTAAATGGAAAAGAGATTAAAGACCATGTGTTAAAGCACGACGATATTATGGATGGTGGAAAACTTGTTTTTTATATGTCTGCGAAGCCGAAGATGTAAGCAAGGATTTTGTTTCTAATAAATAAACCTCTTTGGTATGTTTCCAAAGAGGTTTATTTATTTTAAAGCTACCATTATTTTTTTTGGGCTTTCACGTTCTTCGCGTCCTTTGCAGAAATCTTATCTTCTGTCTGTCCTTTTGCCGCGCTTTTGTTAGGTTTAGTAGCCTCGCTACCTTTTTCCTTTGTTTTTGTTTTAGTTGGCATCTTTAATTGCTTTAGTTAGAAATTAATTGCTTAAATAACACTATGGAATGTTTTATGGTTTTTTAAAAATAAAATTTAAATTAAGATTTTAGCTTCTCTAATGCTAATTTTAAATCATTCTTACTTTTATCGATATTTTTCCAAGCATCGCCAATAGTATTGATTCGCTCCAACGCATTCAAAATCGTAAAATCAGAAATTTGCAATCCAGATTTTACCTCCTCCCAATTTAGTGGCATCGAGACAGTTGCGCCAGGTTTTGGTCTAGCAGAATAAGCAGCTGCGATGGTTTGGCCTCTTCTGTTCTGCAAAAAATCTAAATAAATTTTGTTCTTTCTCTTGCTCGGAGTTCGCTCTAAACTGGTAGTATCTGGATGTTCGGCAAGGACGAGATTTCCCAAATAATGAACAAAGTTTTTCGACAATTCGTAGTCGTAATTTTTTCCTATCGGGATAAAAATGTGCAATCCTTTAGATCCTGAGGTTTTTATAAATGCCTCAATTTCCATTTTATCTAAAATTTTTTTAGTGGTTTGCGCTACAGCAATGGTCTCCTCAAAATCAATATCGTGTGGATCTAAGTCTAAAACAGCATATTGTGGATGCTCTGGTTTTTTATAGGTGCTAAGCCATGGATTTATTTCGATACAGCCTAAATTTACCATCCAAAGTAGTGTTGCTTCATCATTGCAAAGCAAATAATCAATTTGCTTATCATTACTATCTGAATGAATTGGTGTAGTTCTTATCCACGAGGCGATTTTATCAACCTCTAAATCTTTTTGAAAAAAGCTTGGGCCATTTATACCGTTTGGATGCCTATTTAACGATAGCGGTTTGTCTTTTAGATGAGGTAAAATGTACGGCGCAACACTTTTGTAATAGTCTAACAAATCTCCCTTGGTAATTTTTTCCTTCGGCCAAAAAACTTTGTTCCTGTTAGTAAGCGTTACTTTCTTTTTTCCAAAGGTTAATATTTCTTCATTTAGCCTCTCGTCTGAGTCCTTCACTTTGAGTGATTTTTTTACATTAGTTTTTGCTTCTGTTTCGGCATTTCTTTGTTCTTCCATAACGACTTCCTCCATATTTTTATCTGTGCGAAGGCCTTTGAAAACCGGATGCCTTAAATGTTGGTCGTTCGTCCATTCGGTAAAACTTACCTCGCATACTAATTTAGGCTCTACCCAAGTAACACTACTTTCCTTATTTGCTTTTTCTTTAAAGGGTTTTGCTTTTGTTATCAAGGGAGACAATTTGTCGTAAAGCTCTTTCAACGTTCGCTCATTAAAGCCTGTGCCACAATTGCCAACGTATATAAGTTTATCATCGAAATTTACAGCCAAAACCAAGGCGCCAAAGCTGCCTCGACTTCCCGTCGGCTTTGTAAAACCGACAATAATCGCTTCTTGAGACTTTACAATTTTATATTTTTTCCAAGAATCTGTTCGTGCTCCATTTATATACGTTGAATCCGCGCGCTTTCCAATTACGCCCTCCCAACCCTTCTTCCTTGCTTCGGCCAAAAGCTCCTCGCCTTTTGCAAAAATATGGTCCGAATAAAAGATGACATCACTTTTTAAATTTGCCAAAACTTTCTCCAACAAATCTTTACGCTGTACAATTGTTAAATCTCTTAAATCGTTTCCATTTAAGTAAAGCATATCGAATACATAATATTTCAATGCATATTGGTTCGTAGCCTCGTTATAATTCTGCAATTCTTGGAAGATGCTTTTCCCTTTAGAGTCTTCCACAACCACTTCGCCATCCAAAACAATACTGTCTATACTGTTTTTATGTTCCGACATCTTTTTGAATGCTTCCGCAACTGGCGCAAATTTTTCTGAGTAATCTATCCCGTTTCTAGATTTAATTAATACCGCCTCTTGTTCAACCGACACTATCGCGCGGTAGCCGTCATATTTTTTCTCAAAAAACCAATCGTCATCATTCACCAAAGATCGATCTGCTAATTTTGCAAGCATTGGTTTATAATATGTGTCGTCTATATTTTCATGGCTTACTGATTTTTGCGCCGGTTTAGCTGCTTCGACAGATAATGGTTTAAACGATTTTTTTTCTTCTTTTTTGAAATCCAGACCAATTTTTTTTATTTTGGCATCTACCAAATCTTCAGCACTAAAAGTCTTATGCACGGCAAATTCATCATCGTGCTTTATTAAAAGCCAAGCATTATCGTCTTTTGGGTTTTTTAATTTTACAAGGACAAACTCGCCTTTTAAAATTTTGCCCTCAAGCTTAAACTTTAGGTTGCCCTCCTTCAATCCATTTTGCAAATCTTTTATGCTGCCATCATCTATCGCAGTATATTTTCCCGCATCGAATATGCTTACTGTACCTGCTCCATAATTTCCTTTCGGGATAGATCCCTCAAAAGTTCTATAATCATAAGGATGATCCTCAACCATCATGGCCAACCTTTTATCTTTTGGATTTAACGACGGCCCTTTGGGCACCGCCCAACTTTTTAAAACGCCATCTAACTCCAGCCTGAAATCATAGTGTAAACGAGAGGCATGGTGTCTTTGAACAACAAATTCTAAGTCACCGGTTTTTCCACGACCTGCTTTTGGTTCGGCGGTTTTAGAAAAATCTCTCTTGCTAGTATATTTCTCTAAACTCATTCTTAAGCTCCTTTTTTCTCACCTAAACTTTGCATCAACTGTTCATATAAGTCATCGCTAACTGCTTTTTTGGGTGTTAGCTTTTTAACAGTTGCTCGTTTTCCTTTGGCCTTCGCCTTGATAATTTTTAATAGTTCTGCGCTATATTCATCCTTATAATTGCTTAAATCAAAATCACCGCTATATTGCTTTATCAACGCCAGCCCGACATCCATTTCTTTTTTCGTGACGGTAACATCATCCGGTATAACAAGATCTGCTGTTTTCCTAACCTCTTGCGCAAACCTAATTTTTGTAATTACAATTACATTATCCATAGGATGAATGATACAAAGATTCTCTGAACTTCGAAGTACGAATCTTGCCAATCCTGCCTTATTAGATTTAATAAGGGCCTTTAATAGCAATGCGTAAGCCTTTTTTCCCTGCTTTTCTGGTTGACTGTAGTACGACGTTTCGTAGTAAATTGGATTTATTTGATTAATATCTACAAAATTTTCAATCTCAATAGTTTTGTTCTTTTCGGGAGAGGCTTCCTCAAAATCGTGTTTATCTAATATAACATACCTATCTTTTAGAAAATAGCCTTTTACAATTTTATCAAATGGAACCTCTTTTTGCGAATGTTCGTTTACCCTGAGGTATTTTATTTTTGCATGGTCTTTTTCATCAAGCATATCAAAATCCAAATTGCTTTGCTGTACCGCTGAAAACAATTTAACCGGAATATTCACTAAGCCAAAACCAATAGCGCCGTTCCAAATAGATCTCATAATTATCCTCTTTACCCCCGTTAACAATATGCCCCGAATTAATGTTTTTTAATTTATGCCTAAATTAAGGCGTCTCAAAAAACTTTCGGTCTTAAGAACTGTTAATAACCATACCTTAATCGTATTCCTCTGAAATGAAAATCGCCTATATATCAACTTTTCCACCGCGCGAATGTGGATTGGCTACTTTTAATCAAAACTTGGTCAACGCAATTGGAGTTAATGACAAATATACCGAGGATGGAAGTTTTATAGTAGCTGTAAACGAATCAAACGAATTAGACGAACACCATTATCCTAAAGAGGTTAAATTTGTTATTAGGCAGCAAAATAGGCATGATTATATCGCAGCTGCCGAGTTTATAAATGACTCTGATGTAGATACGTGCATTATTCAACATGAATATGGAATTTTTGGGGGAACGAGTGGCATTTATTTACTTGGCCTAATAAATAAATTAACCAAACCATTTGTTACCATCTTGCATACCGTTTTAAAGGAACCCGATTTTATGCAAGAAACCATTTTAAAGGAAATTGCCGGAAAAACTTCGAAGGTGGTAGTGATGAGTAAAAAGGCGGTTCTTTTCTTAAAAAGCATCTATAAAATCCCCGCAGAAAAGATAAAGATTATAGAACATGGTGTGCCAGATTTAGAGCCATCCCCAAATAATCCACTATTGCAGACTGCTTTGTTTAAGGGCAAACGAGTGCTTTTTACCTTCGGTTTAATTAGTAAAAATAAGGGTTTAGAAACGGTTATTAAAGCATTGCCAGCTATCGTTGCCAAACATCCAAACGTGTTATATATCATTCTTGGAAATACACATCCGGGAGTTGTAAGGGAGAGCGGAGAAAAATATCGCGATAGTTTAAAGCAATTAGCTATTGAGCTTGGCGTTGATAAAAATGTCGCCTTTATAAACAAGTTTGTATCAGAAGCCGAATTATACGAGTACTTAACAGCGGCCGATTTGTACATCACCCCATATTTAAATGAGGCTCAAATTACAAGTGGCACACTTTCTTATGCGGTGGGTGCAGGCGCCGCAGTAGTATCTACGCCGTACTGGCATGCCCAAGAATTGCTCGCAGACGGTAGGGGAAAACTATTCGACTTTAAAAATTACAAACAACTCTCTGATATAGTTAATGGTATTCTAGATAATGAGCAAGAGCATAAGTCCCTTAAAAACAAAGCCTATTCCTATGGTCTAAAACTTAGATGGCCATCTATTGGCAATACGTTTATTAAAGTACTAGAAGAAGCGGTTAAAATGTGTAAGATAAATAAAAGGGAGACGCCGCCAATAATAGATGTTGGTGCTATGCCTGAGCTTAACCTTAATCATATACAGCTTTTAACAGATGATACTGGAATAATTCAACATGCAAAATTCGGGATACCGAATTGGAAAGAAGGTTATTGTATTGATGACAATGCAAGAGCGCTTATATTTTGCATCATGCTACATAATCAGCTAAAGAACAAAGTTGCAATAAAGCTGATGCCGAAATACTTGAGTTTTATTGAGTACATGCAAACTTCTGATGGCGGTTTTAGAAATTTTTTATCTTATAGCAAAAAATATTTGGATGAAGTTGGGTCTGAGGATTCCTTCGGACGAGCAATTTGGTCTTTGGGTTTTTTAATAAGCAATGGACCAAACAACTCTTATAAAGAATTTGGCAGAGAATTGTTTTGGAATTCATATAAGCGATTCGATGACCTTAAACACATCCGTGGGATGGCTAACACCGTCATTGGGATTTCGTATTACTTAAAGACACAAAGTGATGATGAGTTGCTGGTGCCTAAAATAAACCAACTAGCCGATACGATTAAAACAGCTTATCGCCAAAATTCAGAAAAAAATTGGAGTTGGTTCGAAGATATTTTGACTTATGATAATGCTATTTTACCTCTCTCTTTGCTTTGTCACTACCAAGCTACAGAAAATAAAGAGTCTTATCGAATAGCCTTTGAAAGTATCGATTTTCTTGATTCTTTTTCTTTTAAAAATGGTTATTTGAGTTTAGTTGGCAACGACGGATGGATGAAAAAGCATCAACATAATCCAATTTACGATCAACAAGCGATTGATGCTATGGCTATGTTATTGATGTATTCCAAAGCTTATGAAATAACAAAAAAAGACAAATATCTTGAGCATCTTAATACAAGTTACCAATGGTTTTTAGGTAACAATAGTTTACATGTGCCGCTATATGACAGAGAAACAAACGGTTGCGCGGATGGGATACAAGAGAATAGTTTAAACAGAAACCAAGGTGCAGAAAGTACGTTGGCGTACTTTATATCTTACCTTGCAGTACTAAATGCTGCGGAAAAGGAATACGAAACCCTCAATTCACCTATTACCGATGCGGTAAAAACCATTTGAAATAACTCTTAAACACTGCTGGGATAATTTAACTGTTTTAGCGATTAAACCAAAAAAGTTGACTGCTAGGATATGAGGGCAGGTTGATAACGTTTGAATGTGCAAAACTTATTTTAAATTTTTACGGCAAATCCCTTGTAAATTCGGTACAAATACGTATTATTGAAAATATTTAAACTTATAAACCCTTAAATCATCAATTAGCGATGGAAAAATTTCAAAAAATCAAAGATGTTATCTCATCTGTTGAGGCAGATGTAGAAAAATTTTACAATGCCGGTAATGCGGCTGCTGGCACTCGCGTACGTAAGGCAATGCAAGACTTAAAGGTTATGGCTCAAGACATTCGTTCGGAAGTTACCGAAAAGAAAAACTCTGGGAAATAATTTTTTGTTGGTAAAAACGAGAAAAGGGCCGCTTTGTTGCGGCTTTTTTGGTTTATGGATTTTGCTGTTTTTTAGCCCTTAATTTCACAACCGAATCTCAACAACTTTGAGAATCTAAGCGAACAGAATTTGATTTAGTTTTTGCATTTTATGCATCCTTTCAAACTTTCTAGAACATGAAGTCGATCAACCGCAAGGCTGCAAAAATGCACCTCACCTCATAAGCTTCATGGCTTTCTTTCGCAAAACACGACAAAATTGCAGTTATAAGTGAAGCGCGCTGGAAAACAACCTTTGAGAGCGTAGTTAAATTGAAACTATTAGTTAATCTAAAGGTTTATTTAATAAATTTGAGCGATGAAAACAGATTTAGTAGAAATCTTCCAGACGTTAAGAGCCTCCCTTTTTTCCTACCAAACCAGAGGATATGCCGTTCACGAAAATTCAGATAATGCCTACGAACTCTTTAGCGAGAAAAACAGAAAGCAAAATGGTGAGAGAATTTCCAATTTTTTTTTCGCGGGCTTATATATCGAGAATGGGAGGATAGCGTTAAAGTTTAATGCAACTGAATTAGATTTTGAAAATAAGAATCTCATTAAATTCGAAAACAATATTGCAGGTGTCCTAATTACTCAGCTAGACCAGCAAATGAAAGATGAATTTGCCATATATATAGAAATAGTTCACGCTCATTTTAAGAAAAAAGAATGGGTTTGACCTAAAATGGTTGACTTGAAGAATTTCGCCTCATGGAAAGGAGATTTCCAACGGCGGCTGGCAATTGAGGGGATTGAGCAAATTATAATAGAAAATGCGCGGTATAATTTAGTTAGTTTTTCAAATGCAAGTGTTGTCGTTCTACTCGTAGACATTAACTGCTCCTATACTCCGTATGAGTTTCTCGAACTATCGAATCATTACAGGTCGAGAAGCTTCAAAATCATTCAACTCTGGGAGGATGTTTGGCTAAAAAGCAGTGCTCAAGTTATCGACAGAATTAAGGCTTTTTGCGGTCTAAACACAAGAATTCATGCTAGAAAGACAATCCTAAAAAGAATTACCAAACCTTTGGCTCAGTCTTTTTTAAATGAAAATCATTTACAGGGATTTGCCTCCTCCCGATTCAAATACTCACTTATTTATCAAAATGAGATGGTAGCTGTAGCTACTTTTTCCTCACTCCGAAAAATGAAGTTTACTGAGGATTATCAGTCAGTAGAACTTATCCGCTTTGCGATAAAAGCAAATTGCTCGATACCTGGCGGCTTGTCGAAGTTACTAAAAGGTTTCTCGAGGTTGCATTTACCAAATGACATTATGACTTACATTGATAGGGATTGGGGAAATGGCACCGGATTCGAAAAATTGGGATTTACTATCGTTGCACTAACGGAGCCTCAATTTTTTAGTTTAGATGAAAGTTTTAATAGAGTAAAAGCAGTTGCCGATTCGAAGTTGAATCATTCGAGCGTCTTTAACACCGGAAGTATAAAAATGGTATTAAAACTTTAAAATGGTCAGCTATAATTCCATTATAATACTTGGTGCTACTGCAACTGGTAAGACCAAATTGGCCGTCCAATTGGCCGCAAATCTAAATGGCGAGATTATCAGCGCAGATAGTAGACAAGTATTTAGAGGCATGGATATTGGAACCGGAAAAGACTTATGCGAATACCACGTAGAGAATAAAATTGTTAAGCATTACCTAATTGATATTTTAAACGCAGGGCAAAAATACAATGTAAATGCTTTTAAAAAAGATGTCTCTGAAGCATTCTTGGTTATTAAATCAAAAGAAAAAATACCTATTATTTGTGGGGGAACAGGAATGTATATTCACAGCCTTTTAAAAGATCAGCCTTTTACGGCAGTCCCAACAAACCCACCTTTGAGGGAAATATTAAGCGGACTCAATAAAGAAGAATTGATACAAAGATTGTTGGCAATGGAGGATAAACGCCTCTTAAATACGGACATGTCTTCGTCTAAAAGAATAATTAGAGGTGTAGAAATTGGCGAATTTTTAAAATATAATGATATACCAACAATTGACATGCCTGATATAAAGCCCTTAATTATTGGGTTGAAGAGTAATATATCCCAAACGAGAGCAGCTATAAAAAAGCGCCTTGACCAACGACTTGACACTGGACTTATAGAAGAAGTTGAGGGGTTGCTATTTAATGGAATCTCTCATGATATGTTGCGTTTTTACGGTCTCGAATATAGACTTGTTTCGCAATATTTGCTTGGTGAGTGTACTTTAGAAGAACTGAAGACAAATCTATACACGGCCATATGCCAATATGCCAAACGACAAAATACATTTTTTAGAAAGATGGAGAAAGATGGAATTGACATCAATTGGTTAAATTCTGCCCTGCCAACCATAGAGTTATATCGAATTATCGCTGATAAGCTGTATCTCCGAAAAGAATAAATCAATCGATTGATTAAAATTTTTCGGTTTTGGCACAGCGTTTGCAAACGTTGCAAAAATTCAATACTCATTTAATCAAAAAATCATGAAAACAATTACAAAAGTTATCACTTCAGCCGCTTTCGCAATAGCGGTATTGTTTACCACCAATGCAAATGCGCAATCTAGAAATTTTGGCATTGGTTTAGATGCAGGAATAACTACATCAACTAACGGCAAACTTGCCATTGGTGGCGACATTAGGTATCAATTCAATGTTGACGAGCAATTATCTATTCCCGTAACTGTTGGATACACCAATCTTTCTAGCAAATTTGGCGATGTAACTTATAATTATGGTTACGTACCTTTAAAAGTTGGTGCAAAGTATTTCTTCGATAAAAGTGGCTCTGGAGTTTATGGGTTGGCGGAGCTAGGAGCAGCTTTTGGAACAAGCACTGGCGGCGGTACATCCTTTGTTTACTCTCCCGCACTTGGCTATTCTTGGGCCAATGGTTTGGATCTTGCAGCCAAATATGAAGGTCTAAGACAAAACAGTTCAAATACCGGTTATGTTGGCTTGCGCTTAGCTTACGGATTTAAATTGTAATCTATAGGGAATTTTTTGAAATTTTGGTAAAAAAAGCCCCTATCTATTATTTTAAAAACCAAATGGCGTTACAATTCGTATATTGTCAAAATCCTAATAATTTAATTTTAAACATTTTTTATGAAAACATTTACTAAACTTTTTACCGCGGCTGCATTAGCTGCAACCTTTTTTACTGCATCAAATGTTAAAGCACAAGACATGATGACAATGCCGATGAATAATGGCATGGCCTTCAAAATTGGCGTTGGCGTTTCGGGCGGTCTTTTTGAGAAAACATCTTGGTTTAAAAATGCTTACGGTGCAGATTTGAGACTTCAATATGATTTAACGAAAGATGTAGCTATCACCGCTAGCGGGGGCTATACCAAGCTGTTATCTAGAAACAAGACTACAGATATTGATTTTATTCCTGCAATTGGTGGTGTAAAAGTGTTTGCAATAGAGAGGTTCTACTTACAGGGATTCGCTGGAGCGGGCTTTGCGATTCAAGACGGAGCTAAAACCAATTTTATTTATGGTGGCGGGGTTGGTTATGAATGGACAAACGGTCTTGAGCTTGGAGCTAGATACGAAGGTTATACCAACGATAGCAGTTCTAGTACCTATTTTCCTAAAATGCATCAGTATGCATTGCGTTTAGGTTATAATTTCAAACTATAATTTAGATACGAAATTATGAAAGCCTCGCATTTTGCGGGGCTTTTTTTGTTCTATTAAAAATTTAATTTGTATTTTGAGAAAAAAAAGATGAGAAATAGAATATTCGCTATTAGCATTTTAACAATACTTTTTGCTTGCAATCAAGCAGAAAAAAGAGAAAACGTAATACACGATTCTACGAAACAAGACACCAAAGAGCCGCTTAGTAACGTAGTATTTAAAGACAGTAAAAAGGCGGTGATTTTTGCCGACTACGTTGAATTGAAAGATGCTTTGGTTAAATCGGATGCTAAAGCGGCATCAGCATCAGCAAAAAATTTGAAGCCGTTATTAGCTGAGTATGAGGGTTGTGAAAAAGCAGCAGCCATGGCAAATCGAATTGCCGAAAGCGCCGATATTAAGCTACAGCGTGCAGAATTTACGGATTTGAGTACAGATTTAATAGCGCTATTTAAGAATGCAGAGCTTTCTGGGGGTACAATTTATGTGCAACATTGCCCAATGGCTAACAAAGGAAACGGTGGAGACTGGCTTTCTAAAAACAAGGAGATTAGAAACCCTTACTATGGTAACGATATGCTAAGTTGTGGGAGTGTAGTGGAAGAAATTAAGGCCAAGTAGCTTTTTTGATTCTTCTAAAAAAATAAAATTGCAATTTACTAGCTCGGATATAAGGTAAAACTTAGGTTTGACTAGCGAAGTCTCTGATTTTTTTTCTATTTTAGGGAGATTATAACACAATAAAAATATATGTTAGAAATTGCAGAAATAAAGGTTGACGGTAAAGAATTAAAGCTTCCGGTTATTACCGGCTCTGAAGATGAAAAAGCTATAGATATTTCGAAGTTAAGGGCTTTAACGGGTGTTATCACAATTGATCCTGGTTTTAAAAACACAGGTTCTACGGAAAGTAAGATTACATTTTTAGATGGCGAAAAAGGCATTCTAAAATATCGCGGTTACTCCATTGAAGACCTTGCAGCGAAAGCTAGTTTTACAGAAGTTTCTTATCTTCTTATTTATGGCGACTTACCGACAAAGTCTCAATTAGAAATTTTTGAGAACGATATCCGTCAGCACACATTGATACACGAGGATATGAAGAAATTTTTTGATGGCTATCCATCAAAATCTCATCCCATGGGTCAATTGGGTTCTCTAGTATTTTCATTATCAACTTTTTATCCTGAATGTTTAAACCCAAATAGAACCGAGGAAGAACAAAATGACACCATCATTAAGTTGCTGGCCAAGCTGCCAACATTGGTAGCTTTTATTTATAAAAAGGCTTTAGGCCATCCGCTAATCTATCCAAAAAATAAATACGACTACGTTACCAATTTTTTGTGGATGACGTTTGGACAGCGTACCGAAGATTACGAAGTTAATCCAGTTGTTGTAAATGCAATGAATAAATTGCTTATTTTACATGCTGATCACGAGCAGAATTGCTCTGCCTCCACCGTTCGTATTGTAGGATCGTCTGACTGTAATTTATATGCTTCTATTGCTGCTGGCATCGCCGCACTTTGGGGTCCATTGCATGGCGGCGCTAATCAGGCAGTAATAGAAATGCTTGAGGTGATTAAAGCAGATGGTGGCGACACAGAAAAGTGGATAAATAAAGCAAAGAACAAAGATGATCCATTTAGGATGATGGGTTTTGGCCACCGGGTTTATAAAAACTTCGATCCGAGGGCGAAAATTATCAAAAAAGCTTGTGATGACATTTTAGAGAATTTGGGCATCACAGATCCTATATTGGATATCGCCAAAAAACTAGAGGAGGCTGCTTTGACAGATCAATATTTTATAGACAGAAAATTATATCCAAATGTAGATTTCTATTCGGGAATTATTTACAGAGCATTAGGTTTTCCATCAGAGATGTTTACCGTATTGTTTGCTTTAGGCCGTTTGCCGGGATGGATTGCGCAATGGAAGGAAATGAAAGAAAACAAAGAGCCAATTGGTCGTCCGCGCCAAGTATATGTTGGGGAAACTTCTAGAGACTTTGTGGAAATAGAAAATAGAGGTTAGAAAACTAAAATTAATTAAAAAAGCCTTTTGAGTTTCAAAAGGCTTTTTTTTAAAACTAAATTTTTCAGTTTTAACGTTTCTAATTTATTTTTGGTCTAACAACACTTTAGTCACCAAATCTGCAGCTTCTTTCAATGCAATTGCAGAGTAAACCTTCAATCCTGAATTGTCAATCAATATTTTTGCTTCTTCTGCATTTGTACCTTGCAACCTGCAAATAATAGGCACCGGAATGTTGCCAATTTCTTTATAAGCATCTATAACTCCCTGCGCAACACGATCACATCTAACAATGCCGCCGAAAATATTTATTAAAATTGCTTTAACGTTCGGGTCTTTAAGAATGATGTTGAAAGCAGCTTTTACTGTTGTTGCGTTAGCGGTTCCACCAACATCTAAGAAATTTGCTGGTTCGCCACCTGCAAGTTTGATGATGTCCATAGTTGCCATGGCTAAACCTGCGCCATTAACCATGCAACCAACGTTTCCATCTAAATTAACGAAATTTAAATTGCTTGCACTTGCTTCCACTTCCATCGGATCTTCTTCGGTAACATCTCTCATGGCAGCATAATCTGGATGCCGGAACAAAGCATTTTCATCTAAATTTACTTTGGCATCTACAGCAATTACCTTGTCATCGCTTGTTTTTAATACAGGGTTAATCTCGAACATTGCAGAGTCGGTGCCGTCATAAGCTTTGTAGAGGGCAGTTATAAACTTTACCATATCTTTATGCGCAGCACCCGATAAACCAAGATTAAAAGCAATTTTACGTGCCTGAAAACCTTGCAAGCCTACCTTTGGATCTATTTCTTCCTTAAAAATTAAATGCGGCGTAAGTTCGGCAACTTCTTCAATATCCATACCACCTTCGGTACTATACATGATGATATTACGGCCTTTGGCTCTATCTAAAAGAACACTCACATAAAATTCTTTGGTGGTCGAAGCACCAGGATAATAAACGTCTTGTGCTACCAAAACCTTGCTCACAAGTTTACCGGCTTCCCCTGTTTGTGGTGTAACCAGCTGCATGCCAATAATATCTGTAGCCCGTTGTTTGACTTCTTCCAAGTTTTTTGCTAGTTTAACACCGCCGCCTTTTCCACGACCACCAGCATGTATTTGCGCTTTAATTACAACCCAGTCAGAATTGTAATCCTTTTTAAGCTGCTTTGCTGCTTCAACCGCTTCTTCTGGTGTATTTGCGACAATTCCTTCTTGAATTTTTACGCCAAAACTTTTTAAAATTTGCTTACCCTGATATTCGTGAATGTTCATTTGTCAATATTTGTTCAAATCTACAATTTCAAAGCCTCTAAACAAACAGATTAGCCGTTTTTTTGCGGAAACCTCCAATAAAAGTTGTTAAAATTTACTAGCAATAATTAAGGCAAACAATAAAATCGCAAATACCAAAATTAATGTACGAGAGAAAAACTCTCTAACATATAAACCAGATAAAATTAACAACTCATCATTCAAATTGCTTTTTATTAAACCGCCGCCCGATTTAGATTTATAGAACACCTGTTTATCTTTTCCATTGGTTAAACTCCATTCCTTATTTAAAATACTACGGTTTGTGAAGAGATAATCTTCCCCAATTGCGAATTTAACTATAGCTTTTTGTTCTAACGGATTAAATAAAATGGTGGCTAAAACTTCGTTTTTGTTGTTTACCAATAATGTTTCTTGCTTCAATGAAAAACCGATAGTCTTAAATATAAAAATGCCCGATTGCGTAATTGCAATTGCAGAATTTTTAAACGACAGAAAATTCAGAGAATATTTTAACAAACCATCGCCAAAAACTTGGTATTTGCTATCGAAGGTATCTTTATTCCAGCTAAAATCGTACTGCATTAGTTGATTGGCTTTTCCTTTACGACCAATATACAATTAGAAAGTTACAACAACTGACAGGGTTAGAAAGATTTTGACATAACATTTATATACTTCTTTTAAGACCAGGATGAATCCTTAATCATCGAATTTATAAAGATTTAAAAGTTTGGTTTCAATACATATTTGTTGTAAAATCTAAAGATATGCTCTGAAGCTTCTTCTGCGGTATCTACCAATCTAAATAGTTTTAAATCTTCTTCGTGGATGTTGTGCTCGGTTTTAAGCATTACGTTTTCTATCCAATTAATTAAGCCAGTCCAGTAAGCTTTTCCGATTAAAACAATTGGAAATCGCGCAATTTTGCCTGTTTGAATCAGTGTTAAAGCTTCAAAAAATTCGTCCATTGTTCCAAAACCTCCCGGCAAAACCACAAAGCCCTGGCTATATTTCATAAACATCACTTTTCTTATAAAAAAATAATCGAACTCCAACAACTTGTTGTGGTCTATATATTTATTATGGAATTGCTCAAAAGGTAACTCTATATTTAATCCGACAGACTTCCCCCCGTTAGTATAAGCACCCTTGTTCCCTGCTTCCATAATTCCCGGCCCTCCACCGGTAATCACCCCATAGCCTCTATCTGTTAGTAGTTTTCCGCATTCTTCGGCTATTTTGTAGTATTGATGAGTTTCTGGTGTTCTGGCAGATCCAAAAATTGTGACGCAAGGACCAATTTTTGCTAGTTTTTCGAACCCATCTACAAACTCCGCCATAATTTTAAAGATTTGCCAAGAGTCGGTTACCTTTATTTCTTGCCAATCTTTGTTTTCGAAAGCACTTCTTATTTTTTCCTCACTCGTCATTTAATCGTATTTAAAATTTAATATTTTGTTTGCTCTGAGGACGTGTTGCCAGTAAACCAAAGCATTAAAAAGGTGAGCAAACCGTTCAGTACAATAAGCTCAAAACCTAGAGCATAGTTAAACCATTTAACCGAATGCAGTGCAATGATGTAGCAAAGTATCGGCGAAAGCAAACAAATGTAAGGCACAAGCTTATCTGCAACCGCACGTTTTGTTAGCATCCCAAAAGCGAACAATCCCAAAAGCGGCCCGTAAGTATAACCTGCGGCCGTAAAGATAGCGTTTACAACAGAATCATCGTTTATGATTTTGAAAACCAAAATAACGGCCACCATAACAGCAGAGAAACCAGCGTGCACCCAATGTCTTTGGGTAACCAACGTAGGTGCATTTTGATCTGCTTTCTTATCAAAATGTAAAAAATCTACACAGAAGGAAGTGGTTAATGCTGTAAGTGCAGAATCTGTTGTTGCAAAAGTAGCAGCAGTTAATCCGAGCATAAAAATTATTCCCGGTACAATATTTAGATGACGCAATGCAATTTCGGGATATAAATTATCTGGCGTTTTAAGTGAGGTAACATCAATGCCATTTTTCGCGGCAAATAAATAAAGTAAGGCACCCACACTTAAAAAGAAAATATTCATCACCACAAAAACCCCAGTAAAAGTAAACATGTTTTTTTGCGCTTCTTTAATGGTTTTCATGCTTAGATTTTTCTGCATCAAATCTTGATCAAGCCCAACCATGGCAACGGTAACAAATATTCCTCCCAAAAATTGTTTAACAAAATGGAGTTTGTTGCCGAGGAAGTTATCCCAAAAGAAAATTTTAGAATAACTGCTGTTCTTTACAGCTTCGAAAGTGCCGGCAAGATCTAAATTAAGCGACCGAGAAATGAAAATGATGGAAAGAAGTACGGATAAGAGTAAGAAAACAGTTTGCATACTATCCGTTATTATAATTGTTTTTAATCCACCCTTATGCGTGTAGGCCCAAATTAGTACTAGGCAAATTACTATGGTTACCCAAAATGGAACGTTCCATGCATCGAAAATAAATTTTTGCAGTACAATGGCAACCAAATAAAGCCTGAAAGCAGAGCCAACCGTTCTAGAGATTAAAAATATAACTGCACCACTTTTATAGCTGTACTTTCCTAATCGCTTATCAAGATAGGTGTAAATGGAAACAAGATTTAGTCTATAATAAAGCGGCAACAGCACTGTCGCAATAATTATAAAACCAACAGCGTTGCCCAAAATAAACTGAAAATAACCAAAGTCGCTTTTGCCAACAGCGCCAGGAACAGATATAAAAGTTACGCCAGAAAGCGCTGTGCCAATCATCCCAAAGGCAACCAAATACCATTTGGAATTTCTATTGGCGATAAAAAATGATGCGTTATCAGAATTGTTTCTTGACGTTAAATATGCTACACCAATTAGCACTAAGAAATACCCAAGCAAAAAAGATAGAAGAACTATTGGACTCATAAATTTAATTTAGTTGCTAAATGTAACAAAAAGGGTGTTTATTGTGCGCTATTTGTTAAAATTCGGTTGGTTACCTCAGTGTGCGATTGTGTCCATTTAATTTATGCTTAGGCTTATTCTTACTTCGATTTTACATATTTTTGCACAATGAATTTTTCGTCTAAGCTGCTAGAAGATGCAGTTGCAGAATTTTCCAAATTACCAGGTATTGGTCAGAAAACCGCATTGAGGTTGGTTTTACACCTTTTAAATAGAGAACAAGCAGAAGCGGAGGAGTTTGGCAATTCTATAATTAAACTTAAGCAAAATATAAAGCAGTGTAGCGTTTGCCACAATCTATCTGATTTTGATGTATGCGAAATTTGTACGGCTGTTAAACGTGATAAAGCATTAATTTGCGTTGTGGAAGATACCAGAGATGTTATGGCGATAGAAAATACTGGCCAATATACCGGCTTGTACCACGTTTTGGGTGGTTTAATTTCTCCGATGGATGGAGTAGGGCCGAATGATTTATTTATTGAAAGTTTGGTTTTACGCGCAGCTAGTGAAGAGATTAACGAAGTAATTCTAGCTTTAAGCCCCAATATGGAAGGGGATACAACCTTGTTTTATTTATATAAAAAGTTGAAGGATTTCGGCTTAACTATTTCAACCATCGCTAGGGGAGTCGCCTTTGGCGGCGAATTAGAATATACCGATGAGATAACTCTTGGCCGATCTATCGTAACCAGAGTGCCTTATGAAACTACATTAATAAATAGATGAAGAAAAAACTTTTTATTTTCTTTTTCTTAGTTTCAGCCGCATCTTTTGCGCAGGTAAAAATTCACTCGCATAATGATTACGCACACAACAAACCCTTGATCGATGCAATTAGAAATAGGGTTTTTTCTATAGAGGCCGATGTTTTCGTTGTTGGCGATTCGCTATTCGTAGCTCATAGTCGCAACGAAATAAAACCTGGTAATACTTTAAAGAAAATGTATTTAGAGCCAATTGAGGCCTTTTCCAAATCAAAACATTTTTATAGTTTTCAGCTGATGATTGATGTGAAAGAACAATGGGATTTAACTTATCCAATTCTATTGAAGCTTCTAAAACCTTACCAAGAAACATTTTTATCTGGCAAACAGAAGGTTACAATCGCAATTAGTGGGGAAAGACCAGCGGATTCTACCTTTCACAACTATCCCACTTTCATCCGTTTTGATGGCTTACCGAATATTCATTATGCGCCTGCAGATTTAAAAAAGGTAACCATGATTAGTGATAACTTTGCGACATATTCTAGTTGGAATGGGCGAGGGAAAATTTCGAATATAGATCGACGAAAGTTAAAATTATTGATTGATAACGCCCACGAAATAGGAAGGCCTTTTCGTTTTTGGGGAACACCTGATACGGAAGCTTGTTGGAAAGCTCTGTATGAGATTGGTGCAGATATCATTAACACAGATAAAGTGGCCGAGGCAACTATGTTTTTTAAAGGAAATCATTATAAATCAAAAAAATAATCTTTCTAATTTAATCGACATACGAAATGAAGTTGAAAGATAAGGTTATTATAATTACAGGCGCTTCAAGCGGAATTGGAAAGGCCTGCGCGGTTGAGTTTGCAAAACGGGGCGCAAATTTGGTTTTAGCAGCCAGACAATATGTAACGCTTTGCGAAATAACCGCTGATTTGGAATCTAGGTTCAATATAAGAGCAGTCGCCGTTCAGGCAGATGTAAGCAAAGAAGCAGAATGTGAACTTATTGTCAGACAGACTTTAATCTCATTCAATAAGATTGATATTTTGATTAATAACGCAGGATTGTCAATGCGTGCTTTGTTTAATGATTTAGATTTAGATGTCCTTAAAACAGTAATGAATGTAAACTTTTGGGGCACTGTTTATTGTACTAAGTTTGCATTGCCAGAAATTTTAAAAACAAAAGGAACCATTGTTGGGATATCTTCAATAGCGGGTTTTCGAGGTTTACCTGGAAGAACTGGTTATTCTGCATCTAAATTTGCCATGAATGGCTTTCTGGAATCCTTACGTACCGAACTTCTTAAAACTGGGGTAAACGTGTTAGTTGCATGCCCAGGGTTTACGGCTTCTAACATTCGGGTTGCCGCGTTGGCCAAAGACGGCGAAACTCATGGTGAAACTAGTATGGAAGAGGAAAAAATGATGTCGGCCGAAGAGGTGGCAATTTCCATTGCAGATGGAATTGAAAAAAACAAACGCACGTTGATTATGACGGGACAAGGAAAGTTTGCGGTTTGGATGAATAAGTTGTTTCCTTCGTTTGTAGATAAAAAGGTTTTTAATTTGTTTGCCAAGGAGAAAAACCCACTCATAAAGAACTAAAGGAAAATTTTTACGTATGTATCAGCAAATTGAAAATCTTAAGAAAAAAGTAAATTACAAATGCACAAATTTCTGTTCGTTTCGGCGTTAATTTTAAGTTCTTCAATTGCCTTTAGTCAAGTAAAAAAAGTAAAAAACATTAATTATGCAGGCAATGCAATTGAAGCCAATACTTTAAATGTTTATTATAAAAACGACGGGGCAAAAGACAAGCCTGTTTTAATTTTTATTCATGGTGGTTCTTGGAGTAGCGGAAAAAAAGAAACCTACTGGTTTTTAGGTAGAAATTTTGCTAGAAAAGGTGTGGTAACCGCAATCATAAACTATCCACTTGCACCCGCTGTACAATATGAAAAAATGGCCGATGATTGTGCGTTGGCTGTAAAATGGGTACAGCAAAACATTTCTCAATTTCAAGCCAGCCCAAATAAGATTTTTGTTATGGGGCATTCTGCGGGCGGCCATTTGGCAGCGTTAATAAACGCGGACCCAAAATATTTTAATAACGCAGGAATTAAAAATCCAATAAAAGGTTTAATTTTAGATGATCCATTCGGGTTGGACATGTATCAATATCTTACGGAGACAAAGAAAGACGATTTCTATTTCGATTTTATTAGAACGTTTACTAAGAAACCAACGGTATGGACTTTAGCTTCGCCAATGCATTATGTCGATAGCGTTAAAAATCCTCAGCTTCTTTTTTATGGTTCAAAAACATATCCCGCCATCAAACTACAAACCCCAGAATATGCTAGAAAGTTAAAAGCAAATGGGATAGACGTTTCTATCACCGAGGTAAAAGGTAAGAGCCATATACCGATGATTGCCCAAATGATTTTTGGTTGCAACGTCTTGTATAAAGACATTGTGGGATTTATTGGGCGGGTATCTGCGGGCTAATAAAATTACTGGTTTATTGTTTATTTGTGTTACTGCCGAATTGTCAAATTGTTGGGGTTGATAAAATGGAGTTTGCGCGCGAAGAGCCGTAGGCTTGGCCGACATATAGTAGCGATGGGTTTCAACTCATCGCGGGCATTAATAGAACCACGGACCCAAGTAATCTAAACCGTATAGGAGCGGCAGCCCCCGATTTTCTCGGGGCTATAGCGGATAGACGGGCGTGCGGAACCGACGAGCCACAGGAACTGCCATTTCATAAAAATCTCATTAAGCGGGAATCATTTTGCTCAGTTTGCTATAATCCATTACCATCTTTCCTTCATCATTTGGCGCAAACATTTTTTCGAATTTTTTCTCCATATAAATTTGTTCGTCTTGATAGCTCGTTCTAGCATGGATTATTTGGGAGAAAGTGTCGTCAAAAGCTTTAAGCAAAATCAATACTTCCACTTCGGCAATTTTTAAATCGTCCATGGTTTTTTGATAAAAAGGGCTTTCCTCAGAAATTGGGTGCACTACATGCCAATTTAAAGAAAGGATACTAATTTTATCTCGCTCTAGCGGAAGCGGAAAAAATTTTCTAACTATTTTTCCATCAACTTTCTCATTATAAGAAACTACCATTTGCACTTCTACGTCTATTAATTGATTTCTGCGCAAATTTACGAGTCGGCACATTAAACCATAGCCATCTTGATATGGCGAAATGACCATAATATCGCTAAAAGAAACTTTCGAAGTGGGTCGGCTAAAACGGCCATACAGCAAACCGGTGGCCAATGCGAAAGACAACAAACCCAACAAACTTTCTAAAGCGGCAAGCGTGCTGGTAACGAAACCCTGTGGAGAAATATGGCCGTAACCAACTGTAGATATGGTTTGCGCGGAAAAAAAGAACGCATCAAAAAAGTGCTCCATTGTTGTCGTGCCTTCAGCGCCGTTTAGATTTTCTATCCCGGCAATGATGTAGGCCAACGCAAAAAGGATGTTCACAGCAAAATAGACAATCAAAATAATAATTAAAAACTTCATCCAGCTCATGGTGGTAAGCCGTGTAAAAGCATCATCAAACTTAAACCAAGGCAAGCCTGTGCGCTCTATATTTGCAGAGCCGTCTATGTTTAATAAACGCTGATTTTTTATGACGGGACTGGAGCCAAAACCTAAATCATCATTAAATTGATTATTTCTCTTAAAGAAAGCCATGTATACCTAGAAAGATTTTGAATTTCGGAAAACTATATCAATATTTGTGCAGACAAACATGGCGATTAAAAATTTAAATAGCAATTGGTGGTGGCACAACGAAATTCGTTAGGCTAATTCTATTGTTATTTTTTAAAGATATTTAAATATAAAACGGAAAGGATTGCCTCAAAAGCAGTCCTTTTTTGTTTGTAAAATTGGTCGGTACAAACCTAAGTCATCGCGGAGATAAGTTATACCGTTGGAGTAAATTAAGCAATGAAGAAAATCTTAAATCACTTATTCGAAAATAAAAGTTTTAGCAGAGAAGAAGCCAAGACTATTTTGGTGTCTATGGCTCGGGGAGAATTTAACAGCTCTCAAATTGCTTCTTTTTTAACTGCTTACGCCATGCGGAATATTACAGTAGATGAGTTGCAAGGATTTAGGGACGCTATGTTAGATCTGTGTTTAAGGGTGAATTTTCAAGCTTACGATTTAATCGACCTATGTGGAACTGGAGGCGATGGAAAAGACACTTTTAATATTTCTACACTTGCATCTTTTGTAGTTGCCGGCGCAGGATACAAAGTGGCCAAGCACGGTAATTATGGAGTTTCATCTGGCTGTGGTTCTTCTAACGTAATGGAACATTTGGGCTATCAATTTACTAACGATGAGGGAAAATTAAAACAGGATTTAGACACCGCTGGAATCTGTTTTTTACATGCACCATTGTTTAATCCTGCGATGAAAATAGTCGCACCAATAAGGAAAGAATTGGGGATAAAAACGTTCTTTAATATGCTTGGCCCAATGGTAAATCCGTGTCAGCCTAAATACCAAATGGTTGGCGTATTTAGTTTAGAATTAGCTAGGTTATATGCCTACCTTTATCAAGGTTTAGAACGACAATATACCATTTTACATGCTTTAGAAGGATATGATGAAATTTCTTTAACCTGTGATGTAAAAACTTTTAGCAATGCTGGAGAAAGTATATTATCGCTATCAGAGATGGGTTTTAAAAAAGTTTCGGTAAAAGAGATTAAAGGAGGCGACACTGTAGAATCTTCTGCAAAAATATTTATGGATGTATTAAACGGCGAAGCAACCGACGTGCAAAACAACGTGGTATTGTGCAACGCTGCCCTCGCCATAAGAACGATAAAGCAAAAAACAAATTTTGCCGATTGTTATTACGAAGCAGAAGCGTCTCTTTTAGGAAAAAGAGCGTTAAACAGTTTTAAAACTTTGCTCAATTAATGCAAAAGCAATCTTTAAAAATTAAAGTCTGCGGAATGAAGTACGCCGCAAACATAGCAGAGATGGCGGAATTAAAACCCGACTATTTAGGTTTTATTTTTTATGATAGATCGACGAGGTTTATATCTGCCGTATCGTCTGAACTGATTAAATATATCCCGAAAGAGATTAAAACTGTCGGGGTTTTTGTAGATGAGGAATTAGAAATAGTTAAAGAAAAGATTAAAATATTCGATTTTAAGGCAGTGCAATTGCATGGGAAAGAAACACCCGATTTTTGCAAAGCAGTTAAAATTAGCTTCCCAAACATCGAAATAATAAAAGCGTGCGGTATAGATGAAGATTTTGATTTTTCTGTTTTGGAGAGATATTTAGATGTAGCAGACTTCTTTTTGTTCGATACAAAAACGGCAGTACACGGCGGCTCAGGAAGACAATTTAATTGGAAAATATTAGATGGATATGAGCTAAAAATACCTTATTTTTTAAGTGGAGGAATTGATGTTGAAAATGTTTTTGCAATAAAAGCAATTGTTGATGACCGTTTAGTTGCGGTAGATTTAAACAGTAAGTTTGAAACGGAACCGGGCCTGAAAGATGTAGAAAAAATTAAAAGTTTTATTAATGCTGTGCGGTAAGCGTACGGTAAACTCAAAAATAAATTTGTTTATTTTTTTGAGTGATGGATAAATAGATATGAAATATCAAGTAAACGAAAAAGGATATTACGGAGATTTTGGCGGAGCATACATTCCAGAGATGTTATACCCAAATGTGGAGGAATTGAGGCAGAATTATTTGAAGATTATTGCCGATGCAGATTTTCAGAAAGAATTTCACCAACTGATGAAAGATTACGTAGGGCGACCTTCGCCCTTATTTCATGCAAAAAGGTATAGCAAAAGATATGGTGCAAATATTTTCCTAAAAAGAGAAGACTTAAATCACACGGGCGCACACAAAATTAACAATACCATCGGGCAAATTTTGCTTGCAGAAAAACTCGGCAAAAAGAGGATTATAGCAGAAACAGGCGCGGGGCAACACGGTGTTGCAACGGCTACGGTTTGCGCGCTGCGTAATTTGGAATGTGTTATTTATATGGGCGATGTAGATATTGCACGCCAAGCGCCAAACGTTGCACGTATGAAAATGTTGGGCGCAACAGTGGTTCCTGCAAGTTCTGGAAGTAAAACATTAAAAGACGCCACCAATGAGGCAATGAGAGATTGGATAAATAATCCGGTAGATACCCATTATATTATTGGTTCTGTGGTTGGGCCACATCCCTATCCTGATATGGTTACAATTTTTCAATCGATTATTTCAGAAGAAACTAAAAAACAGCTTTTAGAACAAACTGGAATTGATAAACCCGATTATGTTTTGGCCTGTGTGGGTGGTGGCAGCAATGCCATGGGCATGTTTTATCACTTTATGGATGATGAAGCGGTTAGACTGATTGCTGTAGAAGCTGCTGGAAAAGGAGTAAGCAGCGGCTTTTCTGCGGCGACCACATTTTTGGGTAAGGAAGGCGTGCTGCACGGAAGTAAAAGTATTCTAATGCAAACTGCGGATGGGCAAGTCGTAGAACCGCATTCTGTGTCTGCCGGTCTGGATTATCCCGGTATTGGCCCACAACACGCGCATTTGTTTAAAACTGGTCGCGGAAAGTATGTCTCTATAACAGATGATGAAAGTTTAGATGCGGGTTTGCTTTGTGCTCAACTAGAAGGGATTATCCCGGCTATAGAAAGTGCACACGCTTTAGCTTATTTAGAAAAAATGGACTTCCACGGGGATGAGAATGTGGTTATTTGTCTGTCTGGCAGGGGCGATAAAGATTTAGACACTTATATTAAACATTTTAATTTGTAATTAGGTATGAGACATTAGACAGAGTTTTCACGTCTCAAATCTCATTTCTCACATCTATCTTCATGAACAGAATCAAACAACTTTTCGAAAATAAAAAAAACATATTATCGATATACTATACCGCAGGATATCCAAACCTAGGTGATACCGTTGCAATAGCAGAATTGCTTGAGCAATCTGGTGTCGATATGTTAGAAATTGGTTTTCCTTATTCTGATCCAGTGGCAGACGGGCCGGCTATTCAGTTAAGCAGCAAGCAATCTATAGATCACGGAATGACTTTAGAAGTTCTTTTTCAGCAGCTAAAAAATTTGAGAAATAAGGTTACCATTCCCGTTCTATTAATGGGTTACGTAAACCCCGTTTTGCAGTTTGGTGTAGCAAAATTTTGTAAAGCTTGTGCTGATGTCGGCATTGATGGATGTATTGTTCCAGATTTGCCTATGGTAGAATATGAAGAATTTTACCGAGAAGATTTTAAAAATAATAATTTAAGCAATATTTTCTTAGTAACACCTCAAACCGCAGAAGAGCGAATTAGAAAAATCGATGGTTTATCTGATGGTTTTATTTATTTGTTGTCCTCATCGACCACCACTGGAAAAAATCTAGAAGTTGGCGATGTAACCGAAACTTATTTTAATCGCATTAAAAAAATGAACCTAAAAAACCCTACAATGGTTGGTTTCGGAATCAGCACGAAAGAAACGTTTGACAAAGCAAGCTCGTATGCGAATGGTGCAATTATCGGTACCGCTTTTGTAAAAGCCATAGCCAACGGCAATTTGGAAACAGAGATTAAAAATTTCGTTAACAAAATTAAGAGCTAGGTAACCGTAACTTTTCCTAGCTCTTTAAGTTTCTTTGCTAATAAACCAGCTTACCTTGACTCTTAGCTGTCATTTTAGAATTTTAATAAGTTGCCGCCAACTTCAGCGCATTGTAAGCATTCACAATTCCGCCGCTGATGCAAAGATCAGAAAAAGGTACAGAAACACTTTCAGCTCCTTTCTTGTAACTTACATTATGGTTTACTTTTACCACAGATTTTACAATTATTTCTTTTACCTGTTTAGCAGATAATTTTGGATAATACTCTCTAATAAGCGTTGCTAAACCCGTAACTACTGGAGAAGCCATACTAGTGCCGCTCTCCTTTTTATATTCATTGCCTGCAACCGTACTTAAAATATCTACACCAGGAGCAAATACATCTACTTGGGTTTTACCAAAATTAGAAAAACTTGCTTTTAGAGTTTCATCATCTTTAGAGCCAGAAGCGCCTACAGTAATCCAAGAATCAACGGTACTTTGATCTAAACCTTTATGATTTGGGAAATTGTTTTCTACGTCAATATCTTCATTTTCGTTACCTGCCGCTTGCACAATTAGCACATCTTTTTTTGCTGCGTAGTTCATCGCTGCATCTACCGCTGCTTTATCGTAACTATAGCCTTTACCAAAACTCATATTGATCACCTTTGCACCATTATTTACTGCATAGTAAATTCCGTTTGCTACGTCTTTATCTCTTTCATCTCCATTTGGCACCACACGGACGCCCATAATAGCAACATCATTGGCAACGCCTTTTATACCGATGTTGTTGGTTCTATCAGCGCCAATTATGCCCGCCACATGGCTACCATGTAGCGCGTCAGGACCTTTAACATCAGCATTGCCATAGAATTTTTCTTTGCTGTTTTCTGGATCATCTCCCACAATATTTCTCGGGTTATAATCTAAATTTAAGTTATAGTTGGCTTGTTGACCGTAGTAATCTACACCCGCCTTTATTTGATCATCATAAAATTCTTTAAATGTCATGCCCTGCAATGTTCTCCCAAGTACATTTTGAATACGCGTCTCCATATCATTTTGGGGCTTGTAATTGGCGATGTCTTCTGAAGTAGGGTTTGGTTTGGCCATATTTTTTATCATTTCATCCAAAGCATTTTTAAAACCCATTATGCCAGCGAGATTCTGTTTTGCTTCTGTCAATTTGCTATCGTATTCGGCTTTTGCTTTTTTATATTGAGTATAATCTGTCTTGTCTTTTGCCGAAATATTTTCGTCTGTGGTATTTTCAAAACGTTTCATATCTCTCCGAACCAAACGGGTAAGTTCTAACGTTTCGTAATTTACGGCCGAATCCTTACCGCCTAGAAAATCCCAACCATGTACGTCGTCGATATACCCATTTTTATCATCATCTTTTCCGTTACCGGCAACTTCTTTTTGGTTAGTCCATAAGACGCTCTTCAAATCTTCATGGTTCACATCCACCCCCCCATCATTAACGGCTGCAATAACTTTTGTAGGTTTTTTATTTTTTAGTAGTTCGTTGTATGCTTTTTCTGTACTAATGCCAAAAACAGAATCGGTTTTAAGGTCGAGGTTTTGCCAATTGGCTTTCTGTGCATTAGCCAAAAACGGTATTGAAACAGAAAAGGCAAACCCTAAAGTTCCTATTAAAAAGTATTTTTTCATTTCTTATTTTTTGATTGCAAAATATTATTTTAAATCTTAACAATAAAGCTCGCGGTGTTAAATGTTGTTAAAAGAAAATTTTTTCAAGTTTTATGACAATTTTTAGAAAAAAATGCAGGCGTGTAAGCCGGGTTCTGTCGCTTTACTTTCGTAAAGCTTTCTATCATTTATCTAGAATTAACGTTGCCATTAACCTCTAACAACCTACCCACTAACATCGGGCGGGCAGCCCTACATGCGTTAGCCTATTTGGTTTTTCAACTCTCGGGGTTTACAATCGAGAACTATCGCTAATCCTCGTCGTGCGCTCTTACCGCACGTTTTCACCCTTATCCCAAACAATCGAGACGGTATATTTTCTGTTGCACTTTCCGTAATTCAGGTTTTCAATCCTAAATTCCTTTCTGTTAGAAAGCGAGGTGCCCTGTGTTGCCCGGACTTTCCTCTTTTTTGGCATTAAACCAAAACAGCGATAGAACGGCCTGCATTTCTGCAAAGATGGATGTTTTATCGCGCAAAGCGATGAGTTTTCAAAATTTTTATTTGATTTAAAAAACCTGCCAAATTACCAACTCATTGCCTTCCCTGCAAACCAAGGCGGATAAGATTATTTGTCGCAGTTTTTTAAATCAGTTGCCACATGTTGGTAACTATAATTTCCCTGCTTATTACCAAAACTATTGGTAATATAAACCATAATCTGGGCAATATCCACAGAAGTCAATTCCGGAAAATCTGGCATTTTTTCGTTGTAGGTTTTCCCTCCTACATCTATGCTTTCATGCAATCCATTTTTTATAATGCATGCAAGTTTGGATTTATTTGTGATAAGATACCTTAAATCAGTTAAGGGAGGGGCGAGCATATTTAAGCCCTCGCCGTTTTGGCCATGACAACCTAAACACTGGCTCTCGTAAATCTCTTTACCGCTGGACATGTAGCTTTGAAGTTGAATTTGTTCTTTATTTTGGCAGGAAAAAAAAATAAAGCCGAGAAGGGAAAAGTAAACAACTGTAATGAGGTTTTTGCGCATATACTATTGTAGTGTTTTATTATTGAATTGTTACTTTTTTTCTGCCAATAGTAGCGGAATATCTTTTTCCATTTGTGCAACCTGTTCGGGATTAGTACCGTCATAGGCGCCTCTTACATGTCGATCTTTATCTACCAACACCAAATATCCCTGGTGGATGTAACCATCTTTTGCGGTGCTATCTTGCCCGACAGCAACCAAATAGCTTTTTTCTGCCAATGGATAAACTTCATCTCTTGTTCCATAAAGAAATTGCCATTTGGGTCCATCCACACCAAGCTTCTCAGCATATTTTTTTAATTTGCTTGGCACATCATATTTGAAATCAATGGTGTGAGAAAGGAACATCACGTTTGGATTATCTTTAAATTTTTGATAAACAGGGAGCAGATTTCTATGCATAATTGGGCAGATGCTTGTGCAAGAAGTGAAGAAGAAATCGGCTACATAAACTTTTCCATCGGTAACTTTATTGGTAGTGACTACGCTGTCTTGATTTAAAAACGACCACTCTGGTATTTGTTGGTAAACCGTATCTATCGTTTCTTTTCCGTTTGCATCTTTAAGGGTTTCTGCGTGGCGCTCGCCGTAATATGGAAGTTTTTTGGCGCCATTGGTACAAGCCGATAAAAATGTAGCGGTTAGCGCGCCAACGGCTATGTATACGATTAATGTTTTCATTTGTTAAATTTTGATAAATGTACAATGTTGTTTAATTAGAAAAAATTCTAAATTAGCATAATCTAATTTATGACAGATGATAAACATGAGGTAATGCTGCTAGGCCTTTTGTTTAAATATCAGAAAGTTTGGCGATCGAAAAATTTGCTATAAAAAAATTGATTCTCTATTCGATATCTGTGGGCTTGGTGCTCGGGTTTTTTAGTTTTAACGGCTGCAAGAAAAAAGAGGATTTGCCAAGTTGCTCGGTCGAAAGGCAAGTGTTTAGAAACCTCGTTAATAAACAAGGTACAGTATTTTACTATGAGCAATACAAAAAATTTGCGGTGGACATTGATACTTTCATCCAATACAACATTGATACGCATATTAATGGATTGCCATGTGAGTTGCCAAAAAAATTTCAAGTTGATGGAACCCGTGTAAGTATAAACGGAAAACTCGAAAAGTTTAACGATGGCGAGAATTTTTTTGAAACAGTGGGAGGGGAACAATTGTACTTTTTAAAGATAGATCAAATTACGTTGCCTTAAATCAAAAATCTGCGCTTTTTATTAGCTTATTGACTTCCCAAAAGGGGTAAAAGCTAAATTCATCAGCTTAAAATGCTGGCGGCCAAATGGGATGCCAACAATGGTGATGCAGAGCAAAAATCCAAAAAATAAATGGGTTAATGCAATCCAAATACCGCCGCAACATATCCAAATGATGTTCATTATGGTAGAAAGGCATCCTGTATTGGAGGAACTATCTGTTATTTTAACGCCAAAAGGAGCGAGGCCTACTATCGCAAATTTGAAACATTGTATGCCGAATGGAATGCCGACTATAGTTAGGCAAAGGATTAAACCACCAATGACGTATTCGAAAAAGATGAAGATTCCACCGAAAATAATCCAAATAACATTGCCTAAAAAACTCATCGTTACCTTTTAATTTAAGATGTTAATAATTTAGGTTTGTTACATCATTTGCAAATATGCCGTATTCTTAAAGATTTTAGGTTGTGAGAATTGCGGATTTTTGCGCTAACGATTGAAGTGGCACCACGGATTAGCCGCCAATCGGCGGATAACCGGAGTATAACGAAAAGCGTGTTAAAGCGCCCAAAACTTAAATGGCTATTGCTACCTTCTTAATTAGTAGTGATAAAAAAAGTTTAAGTGGCTAGTCAAGTCGAAGCATCCAAAGACCCAAAAAGCCAAACATCCAAAAACCCAATCATCTAATCACCCAACCGTCCAAAAAACTAAACACCGTATTTACCCCTGCAAATCTTCCATCACGGCATTTATTTTTTCTGCAAGTTTGCCATTTACTTTTTCAAAATCGACTTTGCTAGCCAATGGTGCGTTTACACTGCAATAAAATTTTATTTTTGGCTCGGTGCCGCTTGGTCTTGCAGAAACAATACTTCCATCTTCGGTAATAAACTGCAACACATCTGATGTTGGATAATCTAGTTTGGTAACTGTGTTGGTACGCAAATCAGTTTCTTTGCCAAGCTCGTAATCTTTTAAAATGGCAACTTTAGAGCCGCCCAATGTTTTTGGCGGGTTATTTCTAAATCCTTCCATCATGGCTTTTATTTCTTCAGCACCCGTTTTACCTTTTTTGGTAAGCGATACCAAATCTTCTTTATACAGGCCATATTCTACATAGGTGTCTAAAAGCGCTTCGTATAAAGTTTTGCCTTTGTCTTTATAATAGGCAGTCATTTCTGCAATAAAAGCTGCTGAGACAATGGCATCTTTATCTCGCACCAAATCACCAATTAAATAGCCATAACTTTCTTCGCCACCACCGATAAAGTATTTTTTGCCTTGCAATTGGGTTATTAGTTGCCCTATGTACTTAAATCCCGTAAGGGTATTGTAATAGGTTACATTTTTTTTATCTGCAATTGCCGCGATTAGGTTGCTGGTAACAATGGTTTTAACAATAAACTGCTTTCCATCCAATTTGCCTTTTTCCTCCCAAGCGCTCAATAGATAGTTTATCAACAAACTTCCGGTTTGGTTTCCGTTCAGCAAAATCCATTCGTTATTTAAATCTTTCACAGCGATACCAACCCGATCTGCATCTGGATCGGTAGCCAATACCAAATCAGCATCAATTTCCTTGGCTTTTTTCAGCGCAAGCGTAAGTGCTTCTTTTTCTTCTGGGTTTGGATAAACAACCGTTGGGAAATTTCCATTGGGCGTGCTTTGTTCTTCTACCAAAGTTAAATTTGTAAAACCAAATTGCTTCAATGCTTCCGGCAGTAAAGTTATACCGGTTCCATGTATTGGCGAGAATACAATTTTTAAATCGTGTTGGTTTTTTATCGCCTCTGGAGAAATAGACAAGGCGGTGATGCCATCTAAATAGAGTTTATCTACTTCTTCATCTATTAATTTTATATTCGCTTCTACTCGTTCAAATTTTACTTCATCTATCGATTGTATTTTATTTACTTCGTCGATAACCAATTTGTCATCTGGCGATGTAAACTGCCCACCATCTGCACCATAAGCTTTATAACCATTATATTCTTTTGGATTGTGCGATGCCGTAAGCATTACACCACTTTTGCAGCCGAAATGCCTAACAGCAAATGAAAGCTCTGGCGTTGGCCTTAATGCGGAGAAGAAGTACACAAAAATGCCATTTGCAGAAAACACGTTTGCTGTAATTTTTGCAAAATAATCAGATTTGTTGCGGCTATCGTGTGCAATGGCAACGCTAATTTTCTCGTTAGGATATTTATTGTTTAGGTAATTTGCCAAACCTTGCGTTGCTGTACCGATGGTATATTTATTTACACGGTTGGAGCCTGCGCCCATAATACCACGCAAGCCGCCGGTACCAAATTCTAAGCTTTTATAGAAGGAATCAGTAAGTTCAGTCGTTGCGTTGTCGTCTACTAATTTTTGTATTTCTGCTTTAGTATCTGCATCGTAACTGCCTTTTAGCCACTTATCTACCGTTTGTTGGGTCGATGAATCAATTGTGCTCATTTGGTTTATTTTAGTTTATTATAGGTAAAGTGTCTGAATACATTTTTTTGGTTCAAAAAAGATTTCAAACGTTAGTTAAAATTAAATTTTCATTGGTTGTTGCAATTAAACTCGTTTTGCTTAATTTCACGCCCCGATACAATAATAAAGAAAAATTACCTATTCAAAATCTAAAAATGAAAATATTAAAATTTGGTGGAACGTCTGTTGGCAGCCCCGAAAGGATGACTAAGTTGCTGGATATAATAAATCCAGATGAACCTCAAATTGTAGTTTTGTCGGCTGTGGCTGGAACAACGAATAGTTTGGTAGATATTTCGACTAAATTTTTAAAGGGAGATAAGCCTGCAGGTAGAGCTGCGATTGATGCTCTTCATTCTAAATATAAATCGTTTGTTATAGAGCTTTTGCCAGAAGATGCGTATCAAGAACAAGGTAATTCTGTTATAGATTATCATTTCAATTTTTTGGAAACCTTGGCGCAAGATCTTTTTACCAATATAGAGGAGAAAGTTGTTTTGGCACAGGGAGAATTATTATCTACTAGCTTGTACCATATTTATTTAAAATCTATAAATGTACCGTCGGTTTTGCTTGCTGCATTAGATTTTATGAAAACTGATGAAGATAACGAACCAGATATTCCGTACACTACCAAACATTTAATGTCTATTTTAGAAGCGAGCAAAGACAATAACTTATTTATCACGCAAGGGTATATTTGCAGAAATGCCTTTGGCGAGGTAGATAATTTGCGTCGTGGTGGAAGCGATTTTACAGCGTCTTTATTAGGCGCTGCAATTTCTGCGGAAGAAGTTCAAATTTGGACGGATATTGATGGAATGCACAATAATGATCCGCGGATTGTTAAAGGAACCAAACCAATTGCAAACCTTTCTTTTGATGAAGCAGCCGAGTTGGCTTATTTCGGAGCGAAAATTTTGCATCCACAATCTGTTTTTCCCGCACAGCGGTATAAAATTCCTGTGAGGTTGTTGAATACTTTGGATCCTTTGGCGCCCGGAACGTTAATAAGTACCGAAAGCGAAAAAGGAAAAATAAAATCCATTGCCGCTAAGGATGGCATTACTGCCATTAGAATTCAGTCTAGCCGTATGTTATTGGCCTATGGTTTTCTACGTAAGGTTTTCGAGGTTTTTGAGCGATACAAAACACCTATCGATATGATTACAACATCAGAAGTTGCGGTATCGCTAACAATAGATGATGTTTCTAGATTACCAGAAATTATAAAAGAGTTAGAAGATTTTGGAAAGGTAGAAGTAGATACCGACCATAGTATTGTTTGCGTAGTTGGTGATTTCGGTGCAAAGATGCACGGCTTTGCAAGCAGAGTTTTTGAAGCGATTAAACATATTCCCATCCGCATGATTTCTTATGGAGGAAGCAATTACAACGTTTCTCTGCTAATTTTAAGTGAGCATAAAACAGAGGCACTGCGAAGTTTGCACAATAGATTGTTTGATTAGCGTGTGATGAGATTTCTTTTTAGATTGCGAGCTAAAACGTTTTATGTATAAATTAAATAAAATGCAAGCAAAACAAAAGCAGCGCCAACAATAACATGACCAACAAGAAAATTGAATGGGAGCAGGCCATTTTTATATTTGCGGCACGAGTTTAACAAACCGAAAACAATTACTACAACAACAAAAATCCCCGCGACTATATCCATTTTTTAAGGGAGAAGAAGAACACAATTATCAAAATAAGAATAATAAAAAAACGCAATTTTCCATTGTATTGCCTTCGAGAAATTCGGCCGTTTTTTAGGTCGAGGTAGTTTCCTAAATAAACCATGGCAAAAAACAAGATTGCAATTATAATTAAGAATTTAAACATGTTTGGCAATAAAGATATATCAAAGTTTACCAACGAAGAAACACCATTTTACTTTTATGATTTAGGCTTGTTGCAAAAAACGTTACAAAATTGTGCCGACGCAGCTTCTAAATATAACTACCATGTTCATTACGCGCTTAAGGCTAACGTAAATCCAAAAATTTTAGATAGAATTAAATCTGTCCGGTTTGGAGCAGATTGTGTAAGTGGTGGCGAGGTTAGAAAAGCGATAGAGACAGGTTTTGATGCGGAAAAAATCGTTTTTGCTGGCGTGGGAAAATCAGATAAAGAAATTAACGGGGCATTAGATGCCAATGTATTTTGCTTTAACGTAGAATCTATACAAGAGTTAGAAGTTATAAACGAGCTTGCAGAAAAGAAACAAAAAGTTGCGCAGATTGCCATTCGCATCAATCCGAACGTAGATGCTCACACACATCACAACATAACCACCGGGTTAGATGAAAATAAATTTGGCGTAAATGCTTGGGATTTGCCGGCATGTGCAGAAGTTTTAAAAGCAGCTAAAAACGTTAAGTTTGTTGGCATTCATTTTCATATCGGTTCTCAAATAACAAATTTAGACGTGTACAAAAACCTTTGCGTGCGCGTTAACGAGTTTAGCAATTGGTTTGCCAATAGAGGATTTATGGTAGAGGTATTAAATGTTGGTGGTGGCTTGGGCATCGATTATCACAACCCAAATGGGCAAATTCCAGATTTTGAGGCCTATTTTAAAATCTTTAATGACTTTTTGGATGTTAAACCGCATCAAGAAGTTCATTTTGAACTCGGTCGCGCGCTCGTTGGTCAATCTGCTAGTTTGATAACGCGCGCACTTTACATCAAAAACGGCAAGAAAAAAAACTTTATTGTTTTGGATGCCGGTATGACAGAATTAATGCGTCCGGCTTTATATCAGGCCTATCATAAGATCGAGAATTTGACGAGGAAATCGGAAGTCGGAAGTCGGAAGTCGGAAGAGGGAAGTCAGAAGACGGAAGTCGGAAACCTTACCCCTCAAACCTCAAACCTCAAGCCTCAAATCAAGTACGATGTTGTTGGACCAATTTGCGAAAGCACCGATTGTTTTGGCAAAGAGGTAGAATTGCCAGAAAGTTTCCGTGGTGATATTTTTGCAATTAGAAGCGCTGGCGCTTACGGCGAGGTGATGTCTACCAATTATAACTTGAGAGATAAGCTAAAATTTGTGTACAGTGAGGATTAACAAAATACGTCAGACTACTTATTCTTATCTATTATCGACTTTCGTTGCTAAGTCTCAGAACCAAACGCCTGAATAACTCAACTATTAAATGACTCAATAATTCGACAACTAATTCTTCTTCGAGGTAACCAACACAATAACACCGGCAATTAAAATAATTCCGCCAACATAGGGTGGCCAATTCACATCTTTTTGTTTATCGGCAGATATTTGGATTGGCCCAGCATCTACCAATTTTTCTTTTTTGGTATAAGTAAAGCCAGTCCAAACCAGCATTATTATTCCAACAACAATTAAGATTATTCCAATGGTTCTGTTCATAGTCTAATGATTAGGTTTAAAGGCACAACAATAAAGTTTAATGTATGTGTTTTGGTCAATTTACATTATGTTTTACTTTTAACGGGTTAACGAAATATTTCTATCGGAAACCTTCAATCTTCAGCTTGCCCACACCTATTCCTGAAAAAAGTCTACCAATCCGCCAAAGAAATTCTCTTCCAACCCAGCCGTAAATTCCTTAAAATCTGCATCTGGGATATTGGTTTGCAGAAACTCTACAGAGGTACCTGATTTTTCTGGATGAAGTTTTATCGTTACAATAGATTTCTCATTCCGCTCGCCAAAATACCATTCTTGCTGAATTTTTTTTCCTTGTTCAAATGCAAGATTTTTTCCGCTGATTGTGTCATCCCATAATGAGAATTCTGTACCAGCTTTCTCCTCAAACTCAACCTCAGCGCCGGTCCATAATTGGATGCTTAACGGATTGGTCATAGCTAAATAAACTTCGTCTGGCGGTGCGGGTATGTAAAAGTATTTTTTGTAATCCATAAATAAATCGATATTACTTTTGCCGGCTTCAAAAAGAATCAACCTCGCTCAATTAAAGAGAGCAACTTTTTAATTTACCATCCGGGTGCAAACGTCAACCCGAAAACACCAGCCTTAACATCTTTTCTTTGAAAAGGAAAGGCATAATAAGGTTCTAGTACAAAATAGCCAAACACATTTACCCGTAGTGAAATACCCGCGCTCATAACTGGCGTGCGTTCGTTGGTGCTTTCGTAAGTTAAAGGTTGCCCATTGCTATCCAATACCGGGGTTCCATTTCCGTCTACAACCTGTTGAGTGGTATAAGTTGGTTCTGACTTAAAAGCGACCTTTGTACCATTCGTCCAAGCTACGCCTGCATCAAAAAACAAATTCAAATCAGAAAATAAAAACTTAGATGGTATTTGAGCCAATTTTTTTGGCCCGGTAAAAGGCAATCTTAGCTCAAAATTAAACACCGCAATTTTACTTCCACTTAACTGATTTATGTTGAAAGAGTTGTTTACATCTCCGGTCTGTGTTTTATAGATAGAGTTTGCTTCGTATCCTCTAATCAGATAAGAATAACCAATGTAATTTGGATAGAGCCTGTCTGCATCTCTCCCTAACCTAATATTATTATAACTCCGTGCTGCAATAGTTACCGGTTTTACGAGAAAATATTTTCTTAAATCAGCTGTTAGTGCATAGAAATCGTAGGTACCCAAATATTTTTCCCCTGCTACTCGATATCTAAATCCATCTAACGGCCCTGTTAAACCGAATAGAGAATTATCACCCACGAAACCTGCGTTTAGTTGATAAAGGGTAAATGGTTTAAACGGCACACCATAATCCATCTCGGCCTGGGCATTGCTAAGTTTATTACGCTGCGACCCTAAAAAATAACCTTCGTTACTATAGTAATTGCTGTAACGATCTATCCTATAACTGTAGTGGGAGTACGCAGCGCCAAGCTCAAACCTATGCGCTTTGCTAAAGGGATATGCTCCAAATACCTGAAGTTGGTCTTCGAATGTTCTTATAATATCTGTACGATAATTTATAGCATTTATAGTTCCGCCGCCATTTGCAGGCAACTGTTCTAGGCCATACGAGCTAAAACCAGAGGTGTAGGGGATATGAGAGATTGCTGCACCCCAATTAATTCTGCTCTCTTGGTTAATATATCCAGCAAGGCCGCCAAAATCATAAATTTCACCGTTTACAGAAAGATTTGCTATAATTTTATTTGTTCCCAAAATATCGCTAAACATGCCCACTATGCCACCCTGTACACCGGTTCCAAACCTGCTAGATGATACGCCGACACCGCTATTTGCCAAATAATCGAGTTTGAATTTTGGCTTGTAAGCTACAGTTCTTAACGAATCAGAAATCACTTTTTCAAAGCGATCAAAGTTTTTTAGATTTGAGTTTATGATATTTACCCCGAAATTTTCCATTGGAGGGAGAATCGCCGCATCAAAATTTATATCTTGGTTTCCAACACGCATGGGAGTAAAAGCGCTCAATTTTGTATCATACAAAGTATAACGTTGGTAGCGATAATAACTATAAACCATTTCATCTGTTTTAGAGATGGAAATGGCAGGTGAAAATTCGGTGATGCCACTAATGCCCGTAAAATAATCGGTAAGTTGATCTACAGTATTATCCTCAAAATTGTACTTGTACAGATTTCTAAATCCATCTCTGTTTGATAGGAAATAAATATGTTGGCTATCACTAGAGAATTGGGCATTCAAATTATTCGCCCCCGCAAACACATTGATATTTGAAGTTTTACCGCTTGCCAAATCATAAATACATAAATTTATTGGATTGACAGCGGCAACATTATTGGCTTCCACAGCAGCGCGTTCAGACGAAAACACTATTTTTTTGCCATCGGGAGAAAAGTTCGGGGCATAATCCGAATATATGTCGTTGGTAATATTTGTTACTTTTTTACTATCTAAATTGTAAGAAAAAATATCACTTTGGCCCTCTAACAAACCAGAAAAAGCAATGTCTTTTCCGTTCGGCGACCAAGACAAATTGCTAAATTGGGCAACATCTCCGAGTGGCGTCTGCAAAGCTGTACTTCCATTAGCAACGTTAATGACTAACAATTGGTTTCTTCCTTGACTAAAAATACTGAATGCAAATTGCTTTCCATCTGGAGACCACGTACCGGCAGACTCTATAAAGTTGTAGTTGTCTATATCACTATTTCTAATCTGGCTGCTCAAAGTTCTAATTACTTTTCCAGTCTTTGCGTCGGCTAAATATAAATCAATACCAAACAAATCTTTATCGCTCATAAAAGCAAGGTATTTACCATCTGGGCTTAAAGACGGTGCAACATTAATATTGCCGCCATTTTTGTTATCAAGTATTTTTGTTCCAATGATTCTGATTTGACTACTATCTGCTTTAAGCATCGGCCTATAATGATTGTCTATGGCATTTTTCCACAAGCCGGATAGGGTTTGGTCGTCATAACCAAAAGTATATTTTATCGCATTCTCATAACCATATTTTGCCGTATTTTTAAATAAGGGTACGATGGTGGTATCTCCATATTGCGAACCAATGTAGGTCCAAAAAGCTTGCCCATATCTATAGGGAAAGTATCTGTTAGAGTTGGTTAAATCTTTGAGCGAAGGAATATCTCTGTTCAACATCGCATCACGCATCCACATAGAAGTAAACGCGTCTTTTTTCCCGATGGATAAGTACTCTGCCATTCCCTCTACCATCCATAATGGTGTTTCTCCAACATTTTCTAGGCTGATGGAATCTTTCTCCAATAATAAATGGTACTGAAAAGCATGCACAAGTTCGTGCCCAAGTACATGCCGCGTCTGACTACCTAAATCTAGAATAGGCATAATGACCCGGTTTTTCAGTGCTTCGGTAACGCCACCCGTTCCTATGCCAATTTCTCCATCTAAAACCGTAGTTTGTTGAAAATCTGCATGATTGTTATAGAGAATGATAGGATTTTTAGTTAAAAAAGTATCTCTAAAAACCTCTTGATGCATTTTGTACCAAGTCTCAGCATCTTGTGAGAAACGCTTTATAAACTCCGGATTGTTTAAATAAGAATAAATTTCGAAGTGTGGCGTTTGTAGCACCTTAAAATCCATTTTTTTGTAACGTACCTTATTTTGGCCGAAGTATTGAGCCTGAGCCGATAGAGAAGCAATTAATAAAATTAAAATAGAGGCAAAGCGCCCCAATTTGAAATAGCCATTTCTCATGTTGTATGCGGTTGAGTTATTTTGATTTAAATGTACGGATTATCAGTCGAAAAAGTTTTTAATTCGCTGTCCAAAACTACGGGAAAAAAGCCATCTGCAAGACGTATTAACCCTCATCATTTCCTGTCTTCTTTCTGTCTTTCTCTTTCTGGCGTTGCTGCCGTTTCAGTTCTCGCTCTTCTTTTCTGGTTAAGGGTTGCGTAGCTTGCAAAGGTTGTATTGGTTGCGGCTGCGTATTTTTCTTTTCTTCTCTCTTAATTACAGGTGGTGTGTTTTCGGGCGTTTCTTGCGGTTGCTCTGGAGCAGGTTCGAAATTTGTAGAATCAACTGCCGTAGTATCTACGGTTGCTGTATCCCTAACAATTCGCGGACTTGGACAATTGTAACTGCGTGTAATAGGAACCGTCGCTTTTGGAAAAGGGCCATAAGTATAGCCTGAATTAGGATCGAGATAAACCTTCTCCATAAATTTTGCAAAAATAGGTAGCGCAGTATGCGATCCCTCGCCTTGATCGCCGTTTTGAAAATGAGCAGAACGCTCATCACACCCCACCCAAATACCGGTTACCAAATCTTTTGTAATGCCCATGTACCAAGCGTCTACATAATCTGATGAAGTTCCTGTTTTCCCACCAATCTGGTTGTTCTTTTTAAACAGATTTGGCCATTCCCACAATGCTTGTGATGTGCCGCCTGGTTCTTCCATGCCACCCCTAAACATATAAAGCATTAACCAGGCAATTTCGTCTGTTAATACTTTTTTGGTTTTTGGTAGAAAATCTTCAATTACTTTGTCATCTTGATCGGTAATTTTCTCCACTAAAATTGGCTCGTTTTTTATGCCTTTATTTAGAAAAGTGCTATAAGCTTTTACCATTTCGTAAACACTCACATCATTAGATCCCAAACTAACAGACGGCACTGATTCTAAATGGCTATCTATACCGCATTCGTGCGCCCATTTTACAACGTTATCCCAACCCACTTTTTCTGTAAGTTGCGCTGTGATGGTATTTACTGAGCGCGCCATTGCCAACCTTAAGCTCATATCCTGATAGGTGTTGCCCCAATCTGCATTTTTCGGTTCCCAATATTTGGTTTCGCCTCCATCTTGATAAGCAATCCGCACGGGTTTGTCTGTTATTTTATCGCAAGGACTCATCCCTTGCTCTAAAGCGGTTAGATATGCAAACGGTTTGAAGGTAGAACCTGCTTGGCGTTTCGCCTGATTTACGTGGTCGTATTTAAAAAACTTATGATCGATTCCACCAACCCAAACCTTTATTTTTCCGGTAGCAGGTTCCATCGTCATCATGCCGGAATTTAAAATCTTCCCATAGTAACGAATGGAATCCATCGTAGAAAACAGCGTATCTCTATCGCCTTTGTAAGTAAAGATTTGCATTTTCTTTTTTTCATTAAAATAATGGTCGATAGAATCTGGTTGATTGGGAAATCTTTTCTGAAGTACAGTATAAATCGCGAGCGATTTCATTGCTCTATCGGGATAATCGACTTTCTTCTTTTCAGAATCATACCAAGGATCTTGTTTTCCCCAAACGCTATAAAATCTTCGTTGGAGTATTTTCATTTCATCTTGCACTGCCTGTTCGGCATAATTTTGCAGTTTGGAGTCGATGGTCGTATAGATTTTTAAACCATCCTCATATAAATCATACCCGTTGTCTTTACACCATTTTTCTAAATACTTGGCCACAGCTGCTCGGAGATAAGAATCGCCGTCGCTGCTGTCATCTAGTTTTCCGGCGTTTAATATGATAGGGTTTTTTTGCAACATCAACATACTATCCCGACTCAAATAATTATATTTGTTCATTTGAGCGAAGACTACATTTCTTCTCTTCAAGGCATTCTCAGGATTTTTTGTTGGGTTGTAGAGCGTGGTTCCTTTTAGCATCCCGACCAAAAGCGCAGACTCTTCAATTTTTAGGTTTTTAGGATCTCGATCAAAATATATTCTACTTGCCGTTTTTATCCCATAGGTATTATTGCCAAAAGAAACGGTGTTAAGATACATTGTTATGATTTCGTTCTTGGAATAATTTGACTCTAATTTTACGGCGGTCATCCACTCTTTAAACTTAAAAATAATCGTTCTTACCAATGGAATTTTTGCTAGCAAACCTTGAGATTTGTTGTATCTAGTGCGATAAAGATTCTTAGCCAATTGCTGGGTGATGGTACTTGCGCCACCATCTTGCCCGAGACCGATAACAGCTCTGCCGACCGCTTGAAAATCTACTCCCCAATGCTTATAAAAACGTACATCTTCTGTAGCAACTAAAGCATGTATTACACCGGGCGCAATTTCGTTGTAATTAACAGGCGTTCTATTCTCCTTATAATACCTACCAATTAGTTTTCCATCTGATGTGTAAAGCTCCGAACCAACCCTTTGTGTCGGCATTTTTATATCCGTTCTGCTTGGAGAGTAGCCAAATAGGCCCAAAAAATTTAATTGTAATGCCGCAAAGAAAATAACAACGAAGTAAATGAGAATAATAACATAGCGTAAGTATCTGTTTTTTATTTCTTTAAACATATTAAAGTGGGTGGGGATAAAGGCTGAATACTGTGGCTTTAAATATATGAAAAACTATAAATATGAAGAAGGGTATTATTGTAGCCGTTTTTTTAATCTATATTTAAACTTCACTTCATAATTAGACATAAAGTATGAAAAACGAATTTAAAGAACTTATTGTACGTGGCGATAAAAAATTTTTGATAAAAAATGCAAAAACCAGTGATACCGGCGATTACCATAAAAAACAAGGGAAAGATGATTTGGCGAAGGCAAAGATAGAAATGAGCGATCAGCAAGAAAGGCTCTACGCGTCTAATTCATATTCGGTTCTAATTCTTTTTCAGGCAATGGACGCCGCAGGAAAAGATAGCGCTATTGAACATGTGATGAGTGGACTGAATCCACAGGGCTGCCAGGTATTCAGTTTTAAGACACCTAGTACAAGAGAATATGAACACGATTTTTTATGGAGACATTACAGGGCGTTGCCAGAGCGAGGTAGAATAGGTATTCATAACAGATCTCACTATGAGAACGTTCTTGTTTGCAAAGTGCATCCAGAATATGTTTTAAGTGAACATATACCAGGCTACGCTGATGTTTCTAAAATCGATAAGAAGTTTTGGGCACAACGCTATGAGAGCATTAGAAATTTCGAAAAGCACCTCATAGCCAATGGTACCATCATCTTAAAGTTCTTTCTTAATGTCAGTTTGGAAGAACAAAAAGAACGTTTTATGGACCGCATCGACGACCCTTCGAAAAACTGGAAGTTTTCTTCTGGCGATTTAAAAGAGCGAGCGCTATGGGATACTTACATGGCAGCCTACGAACAGGCAATAAATGAAACTGCTACAAACGATTCGCCTTGGCATATCATCCCTGCAGATAAAAAATGGTATGCACGTTTGGCAATAAGCGAGATTATAACAGATAAGCTAAAAAGTTTGCATTTGAAATTTCCTACACTCGGAGATGCCGAAATGGCGACGCTCGATGAAAGCAAAGCGAGCTTATTGGCAGAGTAGCAGAATAATTCTTTAACAGCCATTTTTAAACGACCTAAAAATAGAATGATTTCAACTTCTAATACCTCATTTTCATCCGCTTCAAATCTGGCAAAAAACCTCTTTTCCTTTTCAATTCATATTCATAAATCTCCCGACCAAGATTTTTCATGAAGGGATAGCAAACCGTTTCATATTCGTAAACACCGTCATTGTAAATATCGTTATTATTACTTTGAATAACTGCGGTTAGAAAGAACTCAACCTTATTTTTAAAATCTACAAAATAAGCGTTGTCTATAATAAAGCCATAGCTATCGCCATACTTGCTAAAGATTCTAATGCCTGATGGAAGCTCTGCATTTTTCTCCCTGCCGAAATAAATCATTTTTGCATAAGTAGGCCAAAATTCTTTTGGGTTATAAGTTGGGTATTTGCTTTCTGTCGGGAACATGCTCATGTACGTATAGATTAATTTATAATCTTCTGGCGTTAGATGATAACGTTCATTCTTGGGATATGCGTCTGGAAATATAAGCTTTCGCATCAGCTTTTGCTGATCGTCTATCGCAAAGGCATTCTTATTTGCGAAATCAAACGGCTTATTTACAAGCTTTTCTGTACTATCTAGATAAGCTTTTCCAACAATTAAATTATTTAACGGTAGGGAATAATCTTTGGCATCGTATGCTAAAGGTTTTAAGTAAACTAATTTCCCGTGGTTATAAAACCGAATGGGATTGGTATGCCTGGATGCTTCTCCTGCATCGCCTATAGCCAATCGGTTTAAAATGCGACTATGGTTTAAGCCATATTTTTTTAATTTGCTATTAATTTCTGCTCTGCCGATAAATTCGTAAAGTCTGTTAAACGCGTCATTATCACTAGTTAATAATATCTTTTTTACATACTGCGCAATGCTTGGCTGCCCATTTTCTGCACTCGTATCTTTCAATACCTTTGTTTGGCCAGTAAAGCTGCTGTCGGTAATCATTGTGCTATTTATTGTTATGCCAGTTTTCTTTAAGGAATTTACTTTTTCTAGCGCAAAAATTACAGCAGCCAACTTAATTGTACTTGCAGGGTAGAAGTAATGTGTCGGATCTAAATGATAGCCAAAACTTTTAAAATGTGGTTTATTATGCTTATCGCGATTAATTTGAGTGTATAAAATCTGCACCTGTTTGTTGCCAGGGCTTTTTAAAACGGTATCAAAAAGGACTGGTTTGGCTTCCATGAGCTTTTCTAAAAAAGTTTTATCTATTTGTTGAGCCATGACAGAATGGGTGATAAAGAAGCAAATGAATAAAAAGCAGTTTTTCACGATGAAGGCTTTTTTAAAACAAATGGCCAAAGTAATAATTTTCTTTTAACGATTGATCTGTGCTTTTTGTTAAAGTCCGATTTTTTTACATACGTTTGCAGCGCTTTTGGTTTCTAAACTAATCATTTAGAATTAAAAGGGAATGCAGTGAAATTCTGCAACTGTCCCGCAACTGTAAGCTCCATAATAAGATTTTTTAAATCTTTGCCACTGTCTTTTTCGAAGGATGGGAAGGCCAAAAAAATCTGGAGTAAGTCAGGAGACCTGCCATTGCATTATATTTTCATAGCTTTCGTGGATTGGAGCTAGGAGTGAAATACTTTACGTTTTTCGTATTTTCATTTCTGTAATTGATCTGTTGGCAGTGAGCGAAACACACTAACAAAATGACTTTAAAAAAGGGTGCTTTTTCGAGTACCGCATACTTTTTAGTTTTATTTTCCTTAGCGGGATTAGCGCTCGCTTCGCCAATAAATGCGTGCGCTCAACAAGACACGATAAAAGCGAGGCAACTTAAGGAAGTTCAGATAAATAGAGATAAAAATTCTAAAATAAACCAGTCGCCGGTGCCCGTGCAAATATTAGAGGGCAAAGATTTGAGGCGTTTAAATAGCTTGTCTGTGGCAGATGCAGTCCGCTTTTTCTCTGGCGTTCAGCTTAAAGACTATGGCGGCATTGGTGGCTTAAAAACCATAAATGTGCGGAGTTTGGGAAGTAACCATACCGCTGTTTTTTACGATGGCATACAATTGGGAAATGCCCAAAACGGACAGGTAGATCTTGGGAAATATTCGCTAGATAACCTTGAGGAAGTTTCTGTTTACATTGGCCAAAAACCAGATCTGTTGATGCCGGCTCGCGGTTATGCATCTGCGAGTGCGCTTTACCTTAAAACTGCGCAACCTAAGTTTTTTAATGGAAAAAACTATTATGCGAAAGTTTCTATGAAAACAGGTTCCTTCGGGCTGCTCAATCCAAGCGTGAATCTTCAGCGGAAGCTAAATAATAAGATTAGTATTAGTCTAGATGCTGCCTATTTAGAAGCCAACGGACGATATAATTTCAGGGTAAAAGATTTTGGATATGATACTACGTTGGTTAGAGACAATAGCGATGTAAAATCTGCAAGGGTGGAAGCAACTGTATTTGGCGCGCTAACAGACAGCAGTAAATGGAATATAAAATTTTACAATTACAATTCTGCCCGCGGTTTGCCTGGAGCAATTGTTTCTAATAAATATACTTTTTCTCAGCGGCAGTTTGATGATAATATTTTCGTACAGGGAACCTATCAAAATAACCCGTCAAAAAAGTATAGTTTTTTGCTTACCGCGAAGTATGCATACAGCTTTTTGCGCTATATAGATCCGGATTTCAAGCTAATAAAAGGCTTTTTAGATAATAGGTATACAGAACAGGAATATTATGTCTCTGCAACGAATTCTTTTAAAATTTCTTCCATCTGGCAAATAAGTTTGGCCACCGATTATAGTTTACAGAAATTAGATGCGAACCTTTACAATTTTGCTTACCCAACCAGGCAAACTAATTTGGCAGCATTGGCCACGGCAGTAAACCTCAAAAGATTTAATATACAAGGCAATTTGCTAGGCACATTCATCAACGAAAGTGTTAAACAGGGTGTTGTTGCTTCAAATAAGCAAAAATTAACGCCCGCTCTTTTAGCATCCTGGCAGCCGTTTCAAACAGAAAACTTTCGCTTTCGCGGATTTTATAAGTCTATTTTTCGCTTGCCAACCTTTAACGACCTGTATTACACATTGGTTGGAAACCCAAATTTGAGACCTGAATATGCAAGGCAATATAATATTGGATTTACTTTTGGAAGGCCAATTACAGCTAAACATCTATCCTATTTCTCTATCCAAACGGATGCATATTATAATCGCGTAAGTGATAAAATTGTAGCCATACCCGGCAATAATTTAGGCAGATGGACCATTTTTAATTTAGATGAAGTGAGCATAAAAGGATTGGAAACGAACATACAGACGGTTTGGCAATGCGCAAAAGATATTCAACTTAAAACCAGTATAAATTATACTTTCGAAAAAGCAACTGATATAAGCGCGACTGCTTTTAGTTATGGCAACCAAATTCCATACATACCCAAACACAGCGGCACAGCTAGGGTTGCGCTAGATTATAAAAGCCTAATTTTTAATTACGCTTACATCTACACTGGCGAGCGATACAGTCAAAAAACCAACATACCGGCCAATTATGTTAAACCTTGGTACACGCACGATATAACCTTTGGAACATTTTTTAACGTACAAAAAACCAAACTTGCTTTAACGGCAGAAGTAAATAATGTATTTAACCAATATTATGCCGTTATCTTAAATTATCCAATGCCCGGTAGGAATTATCGCCTTACACTAAATGTAAACTTTTAAATTTATCTATAACAAATCATGAAAATTAATTTTACAAACACTGCGAAAACAATATGCTTTTTAACATTAGCCACAGCGTTTTATGGATGTAAGAAAGACAAAAATGCACCAGACACGGCACCTGCCGAAATAAAAAGCAGAGGCCTTTATGTGCTTAATGAGGGAAACTTCGGAATGAATAAAGCTTCGCTAGATTTTTTAGATCTCGCATCGGGTAGCTATACCAAAAATATTTTTGCATCCGCAAATCCAACTGTTGCCTTCGGTTTGGGAGATAGTGGAAATGATGTAAAAGTTTATGGATCTAAGGTTTACGTTGTGGTAAATGGAAGTAACAAAGTAGAGGTTTTAAACCAAACAACAAGCAAAGAAGTTGCAAAATTAGATATTGCAAATCCAAGATTCATCACTTTTTATAAAAATTTAGCTTACATAACCTCTTATGATGGCTTTGTTGCGGCAATAGATACGGCTGCTGCAACAGTGATAAAAACAAAAATAAAAGTTGGAAACCAACCAGAGGAAATGGCAATTGTTGGTACAAAGCTTTATGTGGCAAACTCTGGCGGGTACAACGCCCCAAACTATGATAGAACGGTTTCTGTAATTGATTTAAATACAAACACCGAAATTAAAAAAATAGATGTCGCCTTAAACTTGTACCATTTAAAGGCCGATAAATACGGTGATGTTTACGTTTCATCTAGAGGTGACTATGCGAATGTTCCGTCTTCTCTTTTTCTTATAGATACAAAAACAGATGCAGTGACGAAGGATTTTAAGATCCCTACAGGAGATTTTTGCATCGAGGGGGATAATGCGTTTGTGTTTTCTTACGATTATGCTGCAAAAAAGGGCAACTATTTAAAGCTTAACATAAAAGACGAATCTGTTGTTACCAATAATTTTATTGCAGATGATACTGGTGCATCAATCACTACCCCTTATGGAATTACGGTTGATGCCAGCTCAGGCGATATTTATATTGCAGATGCTTCTGGCTATACCGCACCCGGTAAATTATATGCCTTTGATAGTTCTGGAAAAAAGAAATCTGGTTTTCCAATAATAACGGGAGATTTACCGGGGCATTTTGCATTCCTTTATAAATAGTTCAATAGTCTTCATTTCATATCCCACAATTAAAAACTTAACTTTGTATACGATTAATTAGAATATTATGTCAGATTTAAAATTTAATCCGCGCGATTTAGTATTGCTGTTGCTGATTTTAGCGCTTACCGCTTTTAGATTATTGGTAACTTTTAATACCGATGAATTGCACTTTGCTAATTTTTCATCCATCGGGGCTGTTGCACTTTTTGGTGGTGCTTATTTTAAAGGAAATTTTAAGGCTTTCGTTTTGCCCTTATTAAGTCTGTTCTTGAGCGATTTTATTTTATCATCTACAATATTCAGTAAATATAGCAACGGTTTTTTATACGAGGGTTGGTACTGGGTTTATATCGCTTTTGCTATGATGGTTTTAGTTGGAAAGGTTTTACTTCGAAAGGTTAACATACTCAGCTTTCTAGCGTCGGCAGTTGTAATTACTTTAATTCATTGGGTAGTAACCGACCTTGGAGTTTGGTTTAAAAATCTGGCGTACGCACAAAATTTTGCGGGGTTTTGGCATGTATTGGTCGTGGCTATTCCGTTTGAAGTTAGATTTATAGAGGGAACATTAATTTATGGCGCAATTATTTTTGGTGCTTTTGAATTGTTGAAAGAAAAGTATAGCATATTAAAACTACAGCCGCAAAGGGTGTAGTTTTTTAAAAATTATTTTAAGATCCTCCTTTGATTAACTTTAGGGGGATTTTTTATGAAAATTTTACGATGAAGAAATTGGTGGTGTTTACTGGCGCCGGAGTGAGTGCAGAAAGCGGTCTGCAAACTTTTAGAGATGCAGATGGGCTGTGGGAAGGTTATAATGTAGAAGATGTGGCAACACCAGAAGCTTGGCGAAGAGACCAAGCTTTGGTACAAAAGTTTTACAACGAAAGGCGTGAACAGGTTTTGGCTGCAAAGCCCAATGAAGCACATAAGATTATCGCTTCGCTCGAACAATATTTTGATGTTACCGTAATTACCCAGAACATAGATGACTTACATGAGCGTGCCGGTTCTACAAATGTTGTTCATTTACATGGGATAATCACTAAAAGTCAATCTGGTAAAGATCCAAGTTTGACGTATCCTATTGTTGGCGCTGCAATAAAAATGGGCGATTTGTGTGAACTAGGCTCGCAACTTCGACCACACGTGGTTTGGTTTGGCGAAGCTGTGCCAATGATAGAAGATGCCTCTCAAATTTGTAGCGAAGCAGATATTTTTATTCTTGTAGGAAGTTCTTTGGCCGTTTATCCTGCTGCAGGTTTGTTGGAATTTGTTCCTAAAAAAACATCCAAATATTTAGTTGATCCAAGGTTGCCGCCATTACGTTTATACGATAACTTAATCAAGATAGAAGAGAAGGCCGTTACTGGAATGAACAAGGTAAAAGAAATGTTATTAAAAGGATACTAAGGGATCGTAGCAATCTCTATGTTCATTCCTATTCCTTCTTTAAATTTTAATCAATTGAAAACCTTATTTCAATCATTAAGTATTTTTGGCATCATTTTTTCTAATATTGATGTTAATAAATTAATGTTACAAAAATTAAAGATTATGAAAAAGTTATTTGTGATGGTTGCATTAAGTTCCGTTATGTTTGCCTGTAACAATAAAAGCAAACAAGCAGATGAAGCAATAAAAAAAGAAGCGCAGGTTAAGGCTATAAAAGATAGTATGCGTTTAGATAGTTTTGCGAAAGCAGATATGGCAATAAAAGAGCAAGTTAAAAAAGATGCAGAAGTTGCCGCAGCATATAAAGCGGGTAAACATTCGTCTTCTCATAGCGTATCAACTTCGTCTAGCGGCGGCACTAGTTCTTCTAGTTATGGAGGTACGCAACCTACTGCTAAAAAGCAGGGCTGGAGCGAAGCAGCAAAAGGCGCAGTTATTGGGGGAGCAGCAGGCGCCGTTGGAGGTGCTATTATAGATAAGAAAAAAGGTAGAGGTGCCGTAGTTGGCGGGGTTGTTGGGGCTGGTACAGGATATTTGATTGGGCGAGGAAAAGATAAAAAATCAGGTAGAGTACAGAAACAATAATAGCCTACTTTAATTATATTTCGAGCGGCAATTTTTAAAAAATTGCCGCTTTTTTTTTGATTTTTAAGAGCGTGTTCTAAAATGGAGCTTCAAAAAAATGAGATAAAAAAAGGCCGTTCGGCCTCTTCTTGTAATTAAAAACAAACTTATTTTTTTAAAATATTCCGGCGCTGTCAGCGAGCGCTTCGTCTGCTAATCGGTCATCTGCTTCTTTTTTTAGGTGTACTTCCTTCCCAGTGTAAGCAACAAAAGTTTCTTTGCCCAACAACAAATCTCTATGTTTTATCAAGCTGGTAAGTTTGATAATCCCAATAACGTATTTAAAATCACTGGCTGCGTAACGCTCACTAATTTGCTCAAAATCAAGGTTTTCAAGTAAGGTTTCATCGGCATATCTCAGATAGATTTCTAGCAGCATATCGTCTGAATGTTGTACTGAATGCCCCGAATTGAACTTTTTGTATTCGTAGCGATAATCGTATCGAAGTGCGACAATATCAGACAACACAGCCGCGCCCGTAGGATGACCACCAGCGCCCTTTCCAAAAAAGAATTGTTTATCAGCGAAAGCGGCCTGAACCATAACGGCGTTATATTCGTTTTCTACGTTGTATAAAAAATCCTCTTTGTTTATCAGTTTCGGCAAAACGAAGGTCACAATCTTTTCAGCGCCAACCTTTACCGCAGTTGGGACAAGTTTGATTTTTAGATTTTTTTCTATAGCGTAATTTACGTCGCTTTGCGATAGGTTTTGGATGCCCACGTTAAGAATATTCTCTGGTGCTACAAACAGACCGTACGCATGTGCGGTTGCAATGGCCAATTTGTATTTTGGATCATATCCTCCAACATCCAAAATTGGATCTGTTTCGGCAAAACCCAAATCTTGGGCCTTCTTCAGCGCATCATTATAAGGCTGATTTTCGTTAAAAACCTTTGTAAGGATATAGTTTGAGGAACCGTTGAAAATTCCGCTTATTGAGCTGAAAAGTTCGTTGTCGTAATATTCTTCTAAATTTCTTATAATCGGTATGCTTCCACAAACGGCGCCCTCGTACAGTAAAGAGGTGCCATGTTGTTGTTGCAACTCAACCAACTCTTTTAAATGCGTAGCGATCATTTTTTTGTTGGCAGAAACCACGCTTTTGCCATTTTTAAGGGCGCTAGTAACGATGGAATAAGCCGCATCGGCATCGTTAATCAACTCTACGACCGTATTTATTTCTGTGTTTTCTAAAATCTCGGCATGGTCTGTTGTAAACAAATTTTCCTGCAATGTCCGCTGCTTGCTTGGATCTTTAATCGCAATCTTTACAATTTCCAAATTCAAATGCTGACTTTGGATAATGTCTAACAATCCCTGGCCGACAACGCCAAAACCAAACAGACCTATTTTTAATTTTTTACTCATGAATTTAGTACGTAGTAGTTAGTAGTTAGTATTTAGTATTTAGTATTTAGATAGGTTACGAGTTGCGGGTTATGAGTTACCTGTTAGGATGTCGAGCATAGACTTTTAACTTTTTACTCAGTTACGAGTTGCGGGTTATGAGTTACCTGTCAGGATGTCGAGCATAGACTTTTAACTTTTAACTTTTTACTCAGTTACGAGTTGCGGGTTATGAGTTACCTGTTAGGATGTCGAGCATAGACTTTTAACTTTTTACTCAGTTACGAGTTGCGGGTTATGATTTACCTGTCAGGATGTCGAGCATAGACTTTTAAACTTTTAACTTTTAACTTTTAACTCAGTTACGGGTTACGGGTTGCATGTGGTGGTGTTGCACATAGACTTTTAACCTTTAACTTTTAACCTTCAACCTTCAACCATCAACCTTCCTCCTCACCCCGTATGCTTCAACCTAATCACCTTCTTATTCTTGCTGTCTTTTAAAAAATTTCCAATCACTTTTGTCAATGCGTCTGTTTCAATCAAAAATCCATCGTGGCCGTATTCAGATTTGATAATTTCTAAAGATGCTCCTGAAATATTTTCGGCTAGAAACTGCTGTTCTTCAAGCGGAAACAAAACATCGTTTTCTACAGCGATAATTAACGTATTAGCTTCTACAGAATTTAAGGCTTCTGCAATACCGTTTCTGTTTCTCCCAACGTTGTGGCTATCCATCGCTTTTGTTAAATAATAGTAGCTGTATGCATTGTATCTTTTCACCAATTTTTCTCCCTGATAATCTTGGTAAGAAGACGCTCGGAACCCATCTACCTTGTCATTATCACTTTCCAACTGTGTATTGCCATAAGCATTGTACGTTCTGTAACTTAGCAACGCCATGCTCCTCGCAGCTTTTAAACCCTTTGATCCGCCATTTGGCTGATTCGCATAAAATGTACGATCTGCAGTAATTGCCAACCTCTGACTTTCGTTAAACGCAATTCCCCACGGAGAATGAACGGCATTGGTGGCTAAAAGAATTAAATTCTCTATGGTGTTGGGTTTCATAATGCTCCATTCTAGCGCTTGTTGACCGCCTAAAGAGCCACCAATAAGTACCCGAATTGCCGAAAGGCTTAAATAATTGGCAAGCAATTGGTGCGCCGCAACTAAATCTCTAATGGTAAATTTTGGAAACGCCAAAAAATAAGGTTGGCCGGTGACTTCGTTATAACTTAACGGATTGCTGCTGCCGTAATGAGAACCCAACACATTTGCACAAACAATAAAATGGTCAGTTGGATTAAAAAGGTCGTTCTCTCCAAAAAGCCCAGGCCACCAATCCATCACATCTGCATTAGCCGTTAGCGCATGGCAAACCCAAACCACATTGTTTTTTGCTTCGTTAAGCTTCCCAAAAGTTTGGTAGGCAACTCGAAGATTTTTTAATTTACTTCCACTTTCTAACTCAAAATCGCCTTTGTGATTATAAAGTGAGACCGCATTATTTTTTTTCTCGGACATAAAATCGAGTTTAAAATCTACAAAAACCCTACTTTATTGCTTCGAATGCTTGCTCAAAGTCAGCCTTGATGTCATCTATATGCTCAATGCCAACCGAAACGCGCAGAGAGTTTGGTTTAACGCCCGCAGCTATTTGCGCTTCCTCGTCAAGTTGTTGATGAGTAGTTGCCGATGGTTGAATAATTAACGTTTTAGTATCGCCAACGTTTGCCAAATGCGAGGTAAGCTTAAGGTTATCTATAAACTTCGTTGCATTTTCTTTAGTGCCATTTACCTCGAAAGACAGCACGGCACCAAATCCATTGGTTAAGTATTTTTTTGCCAAAGTATTGTATTTGCTGCTCGCTAAACCTGGATATTGAACTTCTTTTACCTGTGGATGATTCTCTAACCAAGTAGCCAATTCTAACGTATTATCTACGTGGCGTTGCACCCTAAGCGATAAAGTTTCTACACCTTGCAGCAATTGCCATGAATTAAAAGGCGAAATCGATGGGCCTAAATCTCTTAATCCTTCTACGCGTGCGCGGATGATAAATTGAATGTTCCCAAACTGACTATCAACGCCAAATACATCACTAAAAACCAAACCATGATAACCATCGGACGGTTCTGAAAATTGCTTGAATTTTCCGTTGCCCCAATTGTAATTTCCACCATCTACAATAACTCCGGCAATACTAGTTCCATGTCCGCCGATCCATTTGGTTGCCGATTCTACCACAATGTTTGCGCCGTGTTCTAACGGTTTGAACAAATATCCGGCAGCGCCGAAAGTGTTATCTACAATTAGAGGAAGGTCATGTTTTTTGGCTATCTCAGCCAATTTTTCAAAATCTACAACGCTAAATGAAGGGTTGCCGATGGTTTCTACATAAATGGCTTTGGTAGTGTTGTTAATCTTTGCTTCGAAATCTTCCGGCTTATCTAGATCGGCAAAATCTACCTGTATCCCAAGGCGTTTAAACGCGATTTTAAACTGATTATAGGTGCCACCATATAAGTGCGATGATGAAACGAAACTATCACCGTTTTCTAAAATATTGTTAAGTGCTATAAATTGCGCCGCAAGACCAGAAGCAACCGCTAAAGCTGCAACACCACCTTCCAAAGCAGCTATTCTCTTTTCAAAAACATCTGTCGTCGGATTCATCAAACGGGTATAGATGTTGCCAAATTCTTTCAGGGCAAATAGGTTTGCACCATGTTCTGCACTTTTAAACACGTAAGAACTGGTTTGATAGAGAGGCACAGCTCTAGAGCCAGTTGTTGGGTCTGCCTCTTGGCCGGCATGTACTTGTAGGGTTTCAAATTTGTATGACATTTTTTTATAATTTTTAACGGTTAGTGATTTAAGTGTTAATGTATTCTGGCGTGCTTGTTATAAGCCTTTTACGGCAAATTATGTAAACCAATAAGAAGATTGGATTAGTAGATGCAACACATATCATTGTGCATACTCGCAATTTGATCTGGCAAGATACATGGCCGAATTAGCGCCGAAACACTATATTTTGCATTATGATCGCTTAGCGAAAAAGAAATTTTAATAGTCATTAGTTGTAATTTATATTTCCAAATAACTTGTGTTACCCGGTCAGGAATTGGCACCTTCTCTCTTTGAGGGTTGCCAGCGAGTCGCAGAGCCTGTCTCTCGTCGCTTCTTTATAAACCAACCTGTTAGAGTAGATTTTTATTTGATGTTTACCAAATAATATTTCAAAAGTGAGAAAAAATAATCACACAACAAAATTTAATTCTGAATTTTTAAATGGTGCGACTTGCCAGATTTCAATTTAAATATCTCATAAATCGGTATTTTTAGTTAATCGGTTAAATTCTATCTTTACTCAGTAATATTCTAAACTATGAAAAATCTAAGACTGGTATTTTTGTTGGCAGCAGTTATGTTTGCCTCTTCGATAGAAGTGATGGCGCAATTTGGCGGTTTAAAAGACAAGCTGTTGAAAGTGGGTACAGCTCAAGGTGCCAAAATGCTCGGTGTAGATAAGTTAGTAAAACAGCCCGCTGCAATTACCACAACTTTTGAGGATGTAAATCGAGTTGACGAAAAACAACCAGATTTTTTTAAAAATATTAAAGCACAGCCACTTTATTTGTTGCCAAAAGCGCCTGAAGGAGGTTTTTATTTGTGCGAGGGATTTTACGAGATGACCAATAAAAGCTATTGTTTGCACGCCGGAACCTATGGGCCATCTAAAGGAGATGGCTATATGTTTGCGCCATTGTTAGGGCCAAAAAATGAAGTCATTACCCTCATTTTAAAAAGCGGAGAGAAGCATCCGGAGGTCGAACAACATGATATTCAGCTATTGCTTTGGGCAATAATTGCACGCACCAAATTTATAGATTACGCCGGTACAATAAAATTTACAGCCTTAAAATTGTTAACCACCAAACAACTTACAATGCTGGAAGGTGGCGCATTGGGAATTTTACCTTTTGACTTGGTTGAAAAGGCAAAAGAACAACTCCCTAAAGGACTTCGGGCGGTTTTCGAGGCAGAAAACAATATACGTCAACTGGTTGCCTCTTGGAATTACACGTATTCTGAAATGGAGAAATATGCCATACTTGCCGGCATGGCGCCAATTAGAACCGATGTTCCAAGTGGCATTTGGAGCAAGCATCCCGACGGTTATTATGTGCGATATATTCCTTCGGGATATCCGATAACCAAAGTTCAAATTTATGTGCCAAAAGATCTTTTACTAGATGGCAAAAAACTTATTTATGATGCAACCAACGATATCGCTTGCCCGGCAAATACAGGTGCGCAACGGCTGGTGCAAACCAACGAACCGTTAAATCCCGATTATAGCGCAAAGCTGACTACTATTTGTTATCCAGAGAAGGAGTAGGACGAATGATAAGAGGCGGAAGGTTTAAAAAATCCTATAAATTAAAAGCCCGTCTGATGATTTGTAACTATCCTTTTGATAATTATAGAAAAATAAAGTACGACGACAGTCATACATATACGCCCAAATTTGGGTATATATGTATAGTTTCGTCATACATATATGCAAGTTACCTGCAAGCGTAGCGGACGACACAACCAACAATGACAATGACAAGAATTTACAAAATATTGACCTATTGCATTGCGACAGTTTGGATTGCAAACGGACTTTTTTGTAAGGTTCTAAATCTTGTTCCAAGACACGAACAAATTGTTGCAAGAATATTAGGTGACGACCATTCCAGACTATTGACAATTCTAATCGGACTTTCAGAAATCATTATGGCTGTTTGGATTTTAAGTGGCTATAAGACAAAATTAAATGCTATTGCACAAATCACGATAGTTGCGACAATGAATACACTTGAATTTATACTTGTTCCAGACTTGTTGCTTTGGGGGAAATTAAATTCATTGTTTGCATTTATTTTTATTTTAGTTGTTTACTTCAACGAATTTTTTTTTAACAAAAAACAACTCAAATAACTCGATGCTAAAATTTTTAAAAGACCATTCATTTGCAGTTGAAGCGTATTTTGAAAGTTCACTGGTTTTGACTTTTGCAGTTCCAAAAGAACAATTACAAAATCTTATTCCAGAATGTTTGCAGCTCGACACATTTCAAGACAAATGGGCTTTTGTTGCAGTTGCAATGGTTCAAACAAAAGAATTGCGACCAAAAGGTTTTCCGAAATTTATGGGCAACGACTTTTTTCTAATTGGTTATCGGGTATTTGTTCGCTACACGAATAATGCAGGTAAAAATTTGCGTGGTTTGTATATTCTGAAATCAGAAACTGACAAAACGAAAATGGAATTTTTTGGAAACATATTTACACATTATAACTACACCACAACGGACATAAAACAAGTTGAACAGCAAAACACAAAAGAAATATCCTCGAAGAAATCAAAGTTCAAAATCACAATAGACAAAACGGAAGAACAAATTTCTTTGCCTGAACATTCCCCTTTTGCAGACTGGAAGGAAGCAAGAAGATTTGCTGGACCTTTGCCCTTTACATTTACCTATAACAAGGAAACCAAAGAAGTTTTAATCATTGAAGGAGTAAGACAAAACTGGATACCAAATCCAGTCAAAGTGATTGATTATAATTTCGATTTTTTAAGTTCTCTAAAACTTGAAAATCCATTATTGGCAAATGCTTTCATTATTAAAAACATTTCATACTATTGGAAAAAAGGCAAAATTGAAAAATGGAAATAAACAGACGAAGTTTTCAAGGAGTATTAAATATTTTAAGTTTCAACCGACACTTTTATGTGGTTGGGTTCATATTACTAGTCTTAATTATTGCAAGTAAGTATATTTTCAATTGGCCTGACAGCTTGTATTTGTTGTTTGTTTTCGCATTTATTTTTGGACTAACTATGCCATTATTCGTCTCAGCTTATGTTTATGATTTCTCAGGCTTCTACAATTTTGATTGGTTAAAGAAAATGAAAATTGAAGATACAAAAGACAAATTCAATTTGAACATCAACGCAGGCTTTGACGAAACAAGTTTTATTATAGAAAGTATTTTGCCTAATTCCAAACTTCAAGTGTATGACTTCTACAACGCCAAACAGAATACTGAACCAGCAATTATCCGAGCAAGAAAAGTGAGTTTGTTTTATCCAAAGACACAACAAATCAATTCAAATTCAATTCCTTTAAATGACAATTCGGTTGACAACATCTTTTTAATATCAGCAATTCACGAAATTCGCAAACAAGATGAAAAAGTGCAATTTTTAAAAGAATGTCGCAGAGTTTGTAAGCCAAACGGCAATGTGATTATGGTGGAACATTTGAGAGATTTTCCAAACTTTGTAGCATTTACAATCGGCTTTACGCATTTTTTCTCAAAAGCAACTTGGAAAAAGGCATTTGAAGAAGCCGGGTTTACATCATTTAAAGAAACAAAGTTTACACCTTTTATGTCAATCTTTAATTGCAACTAATGGAAATACATTTTAAAATAATTGGTGTTTTATTAATTGCTTTGGCATTGGTTCATATTGTCTTTCCAAAGTACTTTAACTGGGACAAAGAACTTAAATCATTGAGTTTAATCAATCGACAAATGATAACAGTACATACATTTTTTATCGCATTGACTGTATTTCTTATGGGTTTACTTTGCTTGACATCTTCTGCCGAACTAATTGAAACCAATCTTGGCAAAAAAATATCACTTGGACTTGGTTTGTTTTGGACTGTAAGACTTTTAATTCAATTTTTTGGTTACTCGACTGACCTGTGGAAAGGAAAGAAATTTGAAACATTTATGCACATAATATTTTCGTTACTTTGGACATATTTAAGTATCATATTTTTGACAACATACTATAATTGATAATAAAAACGAAAAACCATTAAGTGAAAAACGCCAGCAGGTAACCGCACATTTGTACAAAAATGGCTGACGGTGGTTTACGTTAATTCATCTTTATTTACTTAACTTGGTGCGGGCTGACAATGGTTCTGCAAGCAATGCCATTTATGCACAAATTTTCAAAACGTTTTGGCGTAATGCTACCCGACCAAATCTAATTTAATGGAAACGAAGAAATCTAAAATCTACTTAACAATAATTAGCGTTTCAATTTATTTATTCTCACTGACCCAAACCGCTATTTCATCCAATGCCCTTGAAGACAAAACATTATCTGGACTTGCGACGCTTTTTATTGGCGGAACAGTGATTTTAGGTGGTGGTTTATTAGAATGGCTTATTTGGCTTGCAAATCCTCTTTATTTCTTGGGAATTTATCATTTTTTCAGACAAAATAAAAAAGCAAAATTATTTACAATTTCTGCATCTATAATTGCTTTATCTTTTTCGACTTGGAACGAAATATTGGTTTCTGAAAGTGGTAGAATGGGGAAAATTGACAATTTAAATATTGGCTATTGGTTGTGGGTTTTAAGTCTGTCAATTATGGCTATTGGAATATTCTATTTATCATTCAAAGAAATTAAAATTGAAAAAAAGCACTACGCATAACAGCAAATTTGTTCAAAAATGGATGACATTGGTTTACGTTAATTCATCAGTTATTTACTTAAATTAGTGCTGTACTACAATGGTTCTGCAAGCAATTCCATTTTTATACAAATTTTCAAAACGTTAGTGGTAACCATAAAAACCTAACCAATGGACCAAGAGACCTCGAATTATATCGTGACCTATTTCTCCAACCTGTTAACCACCGAAGAAAAATTAGCAATTAAACATATATCGTCGACTATAAAATTGGATTTAAATAATCAGCCAAATAGGAATGACAATTTTGTAAAAGTATATAAAAAGAAAGGCTGGCTGACTTCTGAAAAAGCGGTGTTGGACTTACTGGACGAGGGTTATGGCCGGTTTGAGTTTAGAGTCGCAGAGAGAATATTAAAGGAACATTCAGAAAAGGTGCGACTAAATCTTTGTCCGAATTGCGGAAGACTTGCTAGGACTCCATTAGCAAAACAGTGTAGATTTTGCGGACATGATTGGCACTAAAAAATGGCGACCACTAACATCAGATTTAATTTATGCCCGGGTGAGGTGGTTCTTGTTCTGTTGTGCTTTTTATTTACTTTAGTGCTCGGGCGACAAAAAAGTGCTTTCTTTTCGGGCACAACTTAAACCTGTAAACGTTGGCGGTCACGCAAACAGAGAAGACAATTATTTAAACTAATAAAAATGAGAAGGACTTTATTTCTTTTAGCACTATTATTTTATACTATACTGTCCTATGGACAGTTCAACATTACTAAGTATAACAAAGAAAGTTTTCTTATAGGCACTATTGACGACTATATGGGACACCAACAGACTTTTACTAAGAGTGTTGACAGTTTTTACTATCAAATGGTGGACATTTATTTTCAAGAAGAAAAAAACAAAGCTTTATTAATCGACTCACTTTTTAAAGATGAAAACCCTGATATGAGCATGATAGACAATGGAGCACCTAAAGGCATTAAGCTATATTCTTCCACCTTGTCAAAAAAGATTGACCAATATTATATTTACAAACCATCAGGGTTATACACAATCTATTATGATACAGTTTATACAGGGTATCTTAATAAAGACATGATAAAAACCAGTAAACAAAAATTGTCTTTTCTTGCTGGTGTCTTTTTTCGGCAAGGAGTAACGACTGATGCAAAAGAGTTCATTATAAGAATTCCAAATTCTGTAAGTAAAGCAAAATTATGTGCGGAATTTCTAAAAGAGTTTGACTGCAAAAATGTAGAGTATAAAATCATGAGTGGCTATATCCCCGTTGGACACAACGTCACATTTGAACCATCGGAAAAAATTCGTGGAATTATTAAGATAGTTAAATCCCTTTACAAATAGAATTTATCATTCAAGAAAAATAATACTGGTATGAAGAGTTGTTCCTAATAAAATGAACGAACCGCCAACATGGTATTGCCAAAAGCGGGGCTTGACAATATATATTGAGTAGCCGGATGTAATGAACATTAGTAATTTTATTGAGCGGTAGTGGCTAAATTCCCCGCCTTTCGGCAATACCTAAACCGTAAGATATAATGCTAAAATTTAAGGCATAGACTAAAAAAACCAGATAAAAATTATGAACAAGCAAAAAATAGAAAAATTCTTTGTAATTGGCATTGCAGTTAGAACAACTAACGAAAATGGGCAGGCAGAAAAAGACATTCCTGCACTTTGGAACGATTTTATGACAAACGGAATTGCAGACAAAATCCCAAACAAAATCGACAATTCGATTTTATGTATCTACACTGATTATGAAAAAGATTACACGAAACCTTACACCACCATTCTAGGTTGCAAGGTTCCAGACTTACAAATTATTCCAGAAGGAATGGTCGGTAAGACATTTGAAACGGCAGACTATACAAAAATAAATGCGAAAGGAAATATTTTGCAAGGAATGGTTTTTAGCGAATGGATAAAAATCTGGAATTCAGATTTAGACAGAGCATACACAGCCGATTTTGAGGTTTATGGCGAAAAAGCACAAAATCTTGAAAATGCAGAAGTTGATATTTTCATAGCCATTAGCTAGTAATGGTAGAGTCAGATAATTTTACAAATGCTAATACAGAAATAAAATCGCACAGCAGTATTGTAGCAAATTTTAATACAGAAAAAAACAATCTAATCAATTAATTTCGAAGCTAATAATTAAATGATTCAGAACAGAGATAACCAAGTTCAATATTGATAAAAATGGTGTTTAACAGGTAGCTAACCGAAGTGATTTGATTCCGTGCCGTAGATTTGAAAATTTATAGCAATTTTTGAGGACCGTTAATTATTTTGCGATGTTAGTAATTTACCTAAAAGGTAAGGCAATAAATAACCTCATGAATTACTGCCTTGCTATCGTGCGGAGAGTCATTTGAAACAAAACATGTAACTCTAACCGCTATGAAAAATCTTATTTTTTGTCAGTTACTCTTGCCTTTTTTTGCATTCTCGCAAGGCTATTCTTTAAAACTCCTTACAGAAAACACGCCGACAAGTTTGCGCGGGCTTAGCGTGCTTAACGACAGCGTTGCTTGGGTAAGCGGAAGTAATGGGTTTGTGGGCAATACAAAAAACGGCGGCGCTACTTGGACTTGGATAAAAGTAAAAGGTTACGAACAAATGGATTTTAGAGACATTGAAGCCTTTGGCGCAGATGATGCAATTATTGTAAGCGCAGGCTCGCCGGCATACATATTAACCACAAGAAATGGTGGTAAAACTTGGCGAGAAGATTACCAGAATACAGACAGCGCTATTTTTTTAGATGGAATGAGTTTTTGGAACAAAGATACAGGCCTCGCTTTTGGAGATCCAATAAACAACAAAATGCAATTGTTAAGCACCATAGATGCGGGAAATTCATGGCAAGACATATCTAATCAACTGACCACGCCAATGGCAACGGGCGAAGCTAGTTTTGCGGCAAGCGGCACGACCGTTAAAACTTTGGCCGGTGGAATTGCGTTTATTGCAACCGGTGGAACAGTCTCAAATATTTATCGAACTGAAAACTATGGTAAAACTTGGAGCGTTGCGAAATGCCCAATTGCGCAAGGAGAAAATACCACAGGGCCGTTTTCTATAGATTTTTTTGATAAAAATACAGGCATTGCTGTCGGTGGAAATTATGTAAAAGACCAAGATACCACCAAAGTTGCCGTGCTTACTTTCGATGGAGGCAAGACCTGGTCGGCGCCAAATTCATCTGTAAAAGGGTATCGCTCAGCAGTAACTTATATAACCAAAACGATCTTAATTGCAACCGGAACTTCAGGTACAGACATTTCTACAGACGGAGGGATGAACTGGAAAAATATATCGACAAAAAGTTTCAATAGTGTACAAAAAGCAAAAAATGGGGGCATGGTTTTGTTGGCTGGAGAGAACGGAAAAGTTTACCAACTAGTTCTTGAAACGGAAAATAATTAGAAATCGGTGCAAACTTTCGCCTATCGTGATAAAAATAATCGGAAGCAAATTTGCTTATCTATTTTTGTGCCTTATTTATGTAATGCTTGGCAAACACGAGGACAGAACATACCAAAAAAGCAACCAATAGATCGTACAATAAGTTTTGAGGTTGAGTTGATAATAAAAATCCACTTCCAGATTCTGCAACTATACTGCTTTTTTGGGCAAACAAAAAGGGGTAACCAAACTCTATAAACTTGAAACTATTCCAGAAGAAAGGTAGGAGCGAGAGTACCGCAAAGCAGGCAATAAATAGGGTAAAGAATTTCATATCGTTATATGTTTTTTGCCAATCGAATAATAAAGCGTGTGTTTGCTTTGTTTTTTTTCTAGTGGAGAGTTTTAACTGTTTCTTTTGCAATCTAATTTTTCATTTTTCTTAGTCTATCCACATCAAGCAAGTGGATTTCGCTGCTTATTTTTTCCAAGAGTTGCTCGTCTTTAAAATCACCAAGTGTACGGCTTACTGTCTCTGTTGCCATGCCGGCCATTGCTGCCAAATCGTCTCTAGAAATCTTAAAGCGGCTTGCCTTGGTAATTTCTGCGACTCGCAACAAAGTATTAGCCAACCTTTTCCTAACCGAGTTATACGCCAATTCTACCAACTGTTCTTCTGTAAACTGTAGGCCCAAGGCTAACAGATGGATAAATTGCATCGCTAAGGTTGAATTTTTGCCAAGAATCTCATCTACCTGGTTTTTCGGCAATAGGCAAATGCGGCTGTCTTCTAGCGCGGTTGCGGTTTCAGTGTGTAGGCTGTTAATAAGCGCATCGTGCAAACCAAAATACTCATCGCGCTGATAAATGCCGGTAAGGAACTCTCGCCCATCTTCGCTCAGCTTATTAGTTTTTATTTTTCCATCTATTACCAAATAAAGCCCTAGGGTGGGGTCACCATCATAATAAATGGTTTGTTTTTTTTTAACGTTTCTTAATTTCTTTAATGATACAAGTTCTTTTAAGGCTAAAATACCTTGCTGATCGTTTGCGAAGTTCTCTAATTTTTTCAGACCGATCGTATAAAACTCTGTTTGTTTATCTTTCTTCTTTAAGCGGCTCTCAATGGCCTTAAGTAGTTCAATATCGTCAAACGGCTTTGTCAGATAATCATCTGCGCCCATTTCCATTCCTTTTCGCATATCTGCACGTTCTGCTTTTGCGGTCAAAAAAATAAAAGGAATATTTGCTGTCTGCGGTTCTTTGCCCAAAAGATATAACACACCAAAGCCATCAAGATATGGCATCATAATATCACAAATGATCAGTGTCGGCAATTCATCTTTTGCAATCTGTATTCCTGCTTTCCCGTTAGGTGCAGCAAGCGCCTTGTAGCCTGCAAGTTCCAAGATTTCGATCGTACTTTCCCTAATTTCTTGGTTATCCTCTATAATTAAAATCTTATTGCTCATGCATTAGTATCAAAAGTAAGTGTAAAAGTTGTTCCTTCCTTTTCTGTGCTTTCAAATGCTACAATTCCATTCATTAAACCTACATAACGTTTTACAATATTTAGGCCCAAACCGGTTCCAGGTATACTGCCTGTATTATGGGCACGAAAAAAGGCATCGAACAAATGTTTTTGCTCTGTCACCGGAATACCTATGCCGTTGTCTTTTACCGTTATTTGAAAGAATGCCTTGGCAATTTTACTGTCAAATTCTATAAAAGTGTTTTCGCCAGAGTATTTTATGGCGTTGGCAATGAGGTTAATGATGCAATGTTTAAGTAGTGATGCATCTGCATAAACCAATTTTTCTTCTCCAGTGTGTTTATAAATGATATTTTGGTTTTGCTTTGCTAACACCTGCATCTCTTCGGTAATCTCCTCTGAAAGCTTTACAAGGTCGAACCTAAAAAATTTGGGCTTAATAATTCCAGTTTCTAGTCTTTCTATCGACAGAAAATCGTTTAAAATAGCTGTAAGGTTTCCAACGGCATTTTTAATTTTCCCGATGTGCTTCTCAATATTTGGGTTTTCATAAACCGCGGCATATTTGCCAATTAAGGAGGCCGAGAGTTGTATTGCGCTTAAAGGCGTTCTAAATTCGTGCGAAGCCATGGATACAAAACGGCTTTTCATTTGGTTTAATTCCCTTTCTTTTTCTAAAGATCGGCTTACGTCTTCTTTTGCTTCCTGTACCTTACCGACCAAAGTTTGCAACTCTGTGGTGCGCTCTGTAACTAATAATTCTAACCGAGTGGTGTACATAAGCAGTTGGTCTTCGGCAATTTTTTGCTTACTAAGATCGTGTATAAAACCAGTGTAAATTTTACGGTCTTCTAGTTTTACCTCACTCACCGCAAGCCGAAATGGGAAAACAATGCCGTCTTTTCTAAGTCCTTTAACTTCTCTGCCTATTCCAATAATATGTGGCACGCCGGTATTGTGGTATCGCTTTAGATATTCATCGTGTCTGGATCTATCCGGCTCGGGCATAAGTGTAGAAATATTTTGACCGACTACATCTTTTGGCTCATAGCCGAAAAGATGGGTAGCAGATGGATTTATAGATTCGACCGTGCCATCGGTGCTTATGGTGATAATTCCATCTATTGCGTTTTCTATAATCGCCTTAAGCATTATTGCGTTTTCCATTATCGGCTAATTTAACGGTAATATTAGCTTTTTACAAAACGAGAAATTTTTAATTCATTTCACCCCTAATCAGCTGTTTATAAATCGCTTTCATTGTTTTGTTCCTTTACGCTCTGCTCAAAATATAGAGGATGCAGATATTCCGAACAGCTATAAAATATTAGCGGAAAGAAAAATATCCGAACAGTTATCATTTCCATATACATAAGGTAACGGTTAATTGATAGCAACAACTTTTTTCTTTGATAATGATCATATTTTAACTCACTAATTTGCTTTTTCTTAGCACAGATAAATTAGTATTTTGAGTGATGGGATTCACGACCTCATTCTTATGTTGATAAACATTCATTTTGAGGTTGTAATACATCAAATTGCTTGAGTGATGTTTTGTTTTTTACGTACTACCTAGTAAAATCTAATGAAGAAGAAAGTTTTGATTATTGAAGATAATGACGACATACGTGAGAGCACAGCAGAGATTTTAGAACTTGCAGGATATGAGACATTTATTGCAAAACAAGGAAGAGTTGGTGTCGACTTAGCGATACAATATGTGCCAGACATTGTTCTCTGCGACATTATGATGCCAGAACTTGACGGATACGGGGTGCTGTATTTATTGCATAAAAACCCGAAGACGGCCGCAATTCCGTTTATTTTTATTACTGCAAAGACCGCTAGAGCGGATATGCGGAGGGGAATGGAAATGGGCGCAGACGATTACCTAACAAAGCCCTTTGACGATGTTGAGTTATTTAAGGCAATAGAAAGTAGGTTCAGAAAAAAACAGCAATTAACGTGTCTCAACACTGCACTATCAACTGGCGAAAATACCCTACATCAGCTCTGTGAAAAGGGCAAAGCAAGATCAATTGGTGGTAAGCAAATAATATATGTAGAAGGGGACGAACCTACTCATGTTTATTATCTAAATAATGGGCATGTAAAGACATATAAAAGGTTTAAAGACGGCAGAGAGTTATCGTGCGGCCTATATGGAGCAGGCGAGTTTTTTGGGTACGAGAGTTTGTGTGGAGACACTTTAAATTTTGACAACGCAGCAACGTTAGTCGACTCCGAGATTACCTTAATCTCAAAACAAGATTTTATGGAGTGCTTGTTGAATCAACAAACTTTGTCTAAGATTTTAATTAATCTATTGTCAGAGAGTTCGCGTTATAAGAAAGAACAAATGCTTCATTTGGCTTATTCTTCCGTTAGGAAAAGGGTTGCAGAGGCTTTATTGCAGGTGGCCGAAAAGTTTGGCGAATTACAAACAGATACCTGCACAGTTCGCATTTCAAGAGACGATCTTGCGTCTCTGGTTGGTACGGCAGGCGAAACGATTAGCAGAATGTTGGCCGATTTTAAAAGTGAAAAACTCATAGACAAAACGGGTAACGCCATTAACATTCTTTCTTTGGAAAGACTCACAAATATTAGGCAATAATTTGTAAAAAAAGAATTTGAAAAAGCGTTGCAAAAGTGAAAAGCAAAATATAAAAATAGACATGTAATACTCGCACAGGCGCAAATAAGTGATGTATATCATTTATTTTATAGCCAACCATTTATGGTTCCCGTTATCTAAAAACAGTAAATTTGCTATCATTCAATTAGAACGGATCTAGATAATATTTAAAATGGTTTCGCGAGAATTTTAGCCGTCAGAAGCTTTAAGCAAAATTGCAAAAAATAGAAGCACACAAATAATATGAGCGAACCGAAAGAAACCTCCCTAAAAGCACATTGTTATCATTGTGGCGAAGATTTGCCCCGAGTAGGTTACCAACTAGACGACAAAGAATTTTGTTGTGCAGGTTGTTTGGGTGTTTTTAAAATTCTTTCAGAAAATAATCTTTGTAGTTATTACACATATAACAATAATCCTGGCACACAGCGCGGGGCGCAAGGCCATTTAAATTATTTAGATGAACCAAAAATTATAACTCAATTGTTGGATTATCGGCATGGAAGCTCTAGTATAATTACCTTTTATATTCCTGCAATTCACTGTAGCTCTTGCATTTGGTTGTTGGAGCATTTGTATAAAATAAACTCAGCGATATACAATTCTCGGATAAATTTCTTAAAAAAACAGGTTACCATCAGTTTTAATCACGAGGAGATATCTCTTAAGCAACTTGTAGAAACATTAAATCAAATCGGTTATGACCCTTTGATTAATCTTCAAGATGTTATAAAAGGCCAAAACAAATCAGTAGATAGATCTTTGGTGTTAAAAATTGCCGTAGCCGGTTTCTTAACGGGTAATGTAATGCTATTTAGTTTTCCGGCATACTTTGGGCTATCGGCATTCGAAAAGCAATTTCAATCGTTGTTTGGTTGGCTTAATTTGGCCTTTTCTATTCCTGCAGCTTTTTATTGTGGCAAAGATTATTTCGTTTCGGCAATTACGAGCTTAAGACATAGACGCATAAACTTAGACACTCCCTTGGCATTAATAATTGTTGTTTTGTTTATAAAAACAGCAGTTGAGGTAATTTTTTACAATGGGCTGGGTTTTGCCGATACGCTGACTGGGCTCGTTTTTTTGCTGTTGTTGGGGAAATGGTTAAAGCAACGTACATACCATCACATTTCGTTCGATAGAGATTATCGCTCCTATTTTCCAATTGCAGTTACTACATTAATCAACGGAGAGGAAAAGCCAGTCCCCATCAATGAGGTTAATATTGGAGATAGATTATGGATTAGAAATGGTGAATTAGTCCCCGCAGATTCTATTTTGATGAAGGGCGATGCTTGGCTAGACATGAGTTTTGTAACAGGAGAAGCTGAACCGGTGCACCAGGTTTTGGGAGAAATTATTTATGCCGGCGGCAGGCAAACCGGTGGGGCGATAGAATTAGAAGTTCTAAAACCCGTTTCGCAGAGCTACTTAACTGGATTGTGGAACAACGAGCGCTATAACGTCGATAACGAAAAGCAGAATTTTAACGATAGTGTTGCAAAATATTTCAGCCTTGCTGTATTTTTAATAGCTTTTTCTGCAGCTGGATATTGGTTTTTCCATAACGACAGTCACAAAGCTTGGTCGGCCTTTACCGCTGTTATTATTGTAGCCTGTCCGTGTGTTTTGGCTTTGAGTACTCCATTTACGTTATCAGCTATTTTGTCTGTATTTGATAAAAAAGGATTTTACGTAAAAAGCACCGAAGCGGTAGAACAACTTGCAAAATGCGATACGGTAATTTTTGATAAAACAGGAACCTTAACAACTAGCGAAAACGCAGCGATTAGTTTCAGCGGAAAACTAGATAATTTCGAAACTACACTAGTTGCCTCTTTATTAAGGAATTCCCAACATCCGCTAAGTAGGCAAATTCTAAATGCGTTAGAAGTAGATAGGTTTTTTTCTTTTGCTCATTTCAAGGAAACGGTAGGCGCCGGCGTGATGGCCGAAATAGAAGGCTGCCGGGTTTACGCAGGTAATGGCTCGATGATGCCCGAAAGCGTAGATACATTTAATAAGACGGGCGTGCACATTATGATTGATGACGTTTATAAAGGTTGTTTTGAAATTGAACAACGATGGCGCGGAAACTTATCGGCGCTCTTTGAAAGCTTGAATAACTTTAACCTTCAAATGCTCTCTGGCGATACAGATAAAGATTACAAAAAACTAAAAACTATTTTTAAAAACGGGGCAACAATTCGGTTTAAGCAAAGTCCACATCAAAAACTTAACACCGTTTTAGAAATGCAGCAGCAAGGAAATAAAGTTTTAATGATCGGCGATGGGCTGAATGATGCCGGTGCTTTGAAACAAAGCAATTTTGGAATTGCGTTAACAGATAACATAAATAACTTTACACCCGGTTGTGATGCCATTTTGAAGGGTAACTCATTAAGCTTTCTCCCCAATTTTATCCAATTAAGCAAAGATGGTTTAATGGTGGTTAAGTTGAGTTTCGCAATTGCAATAACCTATAATTTGGTCGGTGTTTTTTTTGCGGTGCAGGGTACACTTTATCCTTTGGTAGCTGCTGTACTGATGCCGATAAGCACCATTTCCATTATTTTATTTACCACGTTGGCAACACGATGGTTTGCCTGTAAAAATAAATTAGTATGAATATTTTATATTTTTTGGTTGGTTGTAGTTTATTAATGGCGATTATTTTTCTTTTCGCATTTTTCTGGGCATATAAAACCGGCCAAAATGACGATGTCCATACCCCAGCTATAAGAATGCTTTTCGATGATGAACCTATCATCGAAAAAAATGAGGAAAATCACATTTCAACATAAGCGCTATCATCATTTAGCTTTTTTCTTCGAGATACCTTTGAATCGTAAAAAAACAAAAACTCCTTTTCTATTATGCAATTAGAAAAATTTACCTACGATAATAAAATTGTTAGAGACTTTGCGTTAGCCACATTGGTGTGGGGAATCATTGGGATGACTGTTGGTTTATTAATAGCTACACAGTTATTTAAACCGGCTTTTAATATGGGCAACCAATACACCACATTTGGCAGAATCAGACCGTTGCACACCAATGCAGTTATTTTCGCTTTTGTTGGTAATGCCATTTTTATGGGCGTTTATTATTCGCTACAACGACTGTTAAAAGCAAGAATGTTTAGCGATGTCTTGAGTAAAATCCATTTTTGGGGTTGGCAGCTTATAATCATTTCGGCGGTTATTACCCTTCCTTTAGGCTTCACAACTTCGCACGAATATGCAGAATTAGAGTGGCCGATAGATATTGCAATAACTGTTATATGGGTGGTTTTTGGTGTAAATATGTTTGGAACAATTATCAAAAGGCGAGAAAGACATTTATATGTAGCCATTTGGTTTTACATCGCAACATTTGTAACTATTGCAGTATTGCATATTGTAAACTCGTTTGAGCTGCCGGTATCTTTTATGAAGAGTTATTATATCTATGCCGGTGTACAAGATGCATTGGTGCAATGGTGGTATGGGCATAATGCAGTTGCGTTTTTCTTAACAACGCCATATTTGGGTCTTATGTATTATTTCCTCCCTAAAATGGCTAACAGACCTATATATTCCTACAAATTAAGTATCCTTCACTTTTGGTCTTTAATTTTCATCTACATCTGGGCAGGGCCCCATCACTTATTATATACTTCCTTGCCTGGATGGGCACAATCTTTAGGAGTTGCATTTTCTATTATGCTAATTGCACCTAGCTGGGGTGGTATGATTAATGGATTGTTAACATTGCGCGGAGCTTGGGATAAAGTGCGCGATGACGTTACCCTAAAGTTTATGGTTGTTGCGCTAACAGCTTATGGCATGGCAACCTTTGAAGGACCAATGTTATCTCTAAAACAAATTAATGCAGTTGCGCACTTTACAGATTGGATTATTGCCCACGTACACGTAGGTGCGCTTGGGTGGAACGGTTTTTTAACTTTTGGTATTCTTTATTGGTTAATTCCGCGTCTTTATAAAACCGAATTATACTCTAGAAAATTAGCTAGTTTTCACTTTTGGATAGGTACGTTTGGAATTTTGTTTTACGCAGTGCCAATGTATTGGGCAGGATTTACCCAAGGCTTAATGTGGAAAGAATTTACTCCAGAAGGCTTATTGAAATACCCAAACTTCTTGGCAACAACGCTACAAATTATACCAATGCACGTGTTGCGCGCAATAGGCGGCGCACTTTATTTAACAGGTGTAATTACCATGACTTACAACTTGGCAAAAACCATGTTACAAAGCAAACTGGTTGCAAACGAAGCTGCAGAAGCCATGCCTCTTCCAAAAATTGTGGTAGATGAGCCGGGAGATAAAGCTTGGCACAGGGTTTTAGAGCGCAAACCGATGAAGTTTATGGTGTTTTCTTTAATCGTTATTTTAATCGGAGGCATGGTAGAAATGATGCCGACGTTTGTAATCCAATCTAATGTACCAACAATTAGCAGTGTGAAACCATATAGTGCCTTAGAACTTCAGGGGAGGGATGTATACATTAGAGAAGGTTGTGTAAATTGTCATACCCAAACCGTACGTCCATTCCGGTCAGAAACAGAAAGATATGGAGAATACAGCAAGGCCGGCGAATTTGTGTACGATCATCCATTCTTGTGGGGAAGCAAACGTACTGGGCCCGATTTGCACCGCGTTGGCGGCAAATATTCTGATGCTTGGCATTATAATCACCTAATGGATCCGACGTCAATGTCGCCGGGCAGTATCATGCCACCTTATCCTTGGCTGGTTAAGCAGAAATTAGATATTTCTACCACGCCAAGCAAAATTAGAGCTATGCAAACTTTGGGCGTGCCTTATCCCGAAGACTACGATCAAAAAGCAAATGACGATTTGGCCAAGCAAGCTGAAAAAATTGCTTTAGATCTAAGTCAAAACAATATAAAGGTTAAAAGTGACAGAGAAATTGTTGCCATAATTGCCTATTTACAACGTTTGGGCACAGACATAAAGGCCAATAAAGAAACAATTCCTTCAAATTAAAAACTATGTTTAGTCAGCTAAAAGATTTAGACGGAGGCGAAATATACCTCATTACCTCGCTGCTTATGTTTATGGTGTTTTTTATAATAGTCGGCATTTATCTACTTAAATTAAGCAAAAAGCACGTAAATTTTATGAAACAAATGCCAATTAAAGAAAACCAAATCGAAAATTATGAAGAAGATTAAACTTTCCGTATTGTTTCTCCTCTTGTCTGCCTTTGCCTTCGCACAAAAAGAAGAAGTTGCGGCGGCAGCTGCTACGGCCCAACCGAGCGTTGGGTTAACAAGTAGTCAGCTATTGATTGTATTGTTGTTGCTTTTTTCTGTTGTGTTGCTTCTGGTTTCTATGACACTTTTAAACGCGTTTAAGGTTATGTATAACGAGCAGCTAAACCCAACGCCTTACATACAGCCTGTCCCAGAAAAGGTAATGGATTACAACACTTGGTTAAAGCAAAAACAGCCGAAGTTGTCCATATGGGCTAAGTTATTAAGCTTAAGACCTATGGAGGATGAAAAAGATTTAATTATTGAGCACTCGTATGATGGGATTAAAGAACTCAATAACCCGGTGCCGGCATGGTTTAATATTTTGTTTTTTGCCACGGTTATCTTTGCGGTTGGCTATCTTTTTTACTACCATATTGGCGGTTATGGCGAATTGCAAGATCAAGAATATGCAACCGAGATGGCGAGTGCCAAAGTAGAGCAAGCGGCTTATTTGGCAAAATCTGCAAACACCATCGACGAAAATTCTGTAAAAGTCGATAATACACCAACTGTGCTAGCAGATGGCAAAACCATTTTTAGCACAAATTGCGCAGTTTGCCATGGCGATAAGGCCCAGGGAATTATAGGGCCTAACTTAACAGACGAATTTTGGCTACATGGCGGCGGGATTAACAACATTTTTAAAACCATAAAATATGGTGTGACAGAAAAAGGAATGGTTAGCTGGGAAAAAACCCTCAGCCCAAAACAGATGAGTGCGGTTTCAAATTTTGTGCTATCACAAGCGGGCACAAACCCGGCTGGAGCTAAGCCACCTCAGGGAGAAAAGTTCGAAGCTAAAAACCCTGAAGATAATTCTATGAAGCCAATAGCAGATACCGTAGCCACAGAGACGGTAATAAAACAATAGACGAGCCAAGAACATGGGCAAAAATTTTATTCATCCAAAAAAACCATCCGGTAAGCTGTACACTTACCGGAAATTTGTTAGTTATGTGTTGCTAGTGTTCTTATTCACCTTTCCGTTTGTAAAATTTTCAGGCGAGCAACTTGTGCTGCTTAATTTTATAGAACGAAAATTTGTTTTCTTTGGATTAATTTTTACGCCACAAGATTTCTACCTTTTTGCATTGGCAATGCTGATTTTTATCATATTTATTGTTTGCTTTACCGTGGTTTTAGGTAGGCTGTGGTGTGGTTGGGCTTGTCCACAAACTATTTTTATGGAAATGGTTTTTCGGCGCATAGAATATTGGATAGAAGGCGACGCAAATAAACAGCGAAAACTAGATGCGCAAAAATGGAACACTGAAAAAATAATTAAAAAAGGTAGTAAGCACCTTATCTTTTTGGTGATTTCTTTTGCAATTGCTAACACGTTCCTTGCTTATATAATTGGCTCAGATACACTTAAAAAGATCGTCACTGAACCCGTGTCAAAGCATGTTTCGGGGTTTCTTTCCATTTGGCTTTTTACACTTATTTTTTACGCCGTTTTTGCCTATGTGCGCGAGGTAGTTTGCACTGTAATTTGTCCGTACGGCAGGTTACAGGGCGTATTGTTAGACAACCAGAGCTTAGTTGTTGCTTACGATGTTACGCGAGGCGAACCCCGTGGAAAGCTGAAAAAAAATGCTACAGATGAGTTAAAAGGCGATTGTATAGATTGTACACTTTGCGTGCAAGTTTGCCCTACCGGGATAGATATTAGAGAAGGAACTCAACTAGAATGTGTAAATTGTACGGCCTGTATTGATGCTTGCGATGAGGTAATGGTAAAAATAGGGCGGCCTAAAAAATTAATCGGGTTTTTTAATGAAGAATTTATTAAAGATAGAAAACCTTTTAAATTTGGATTTAGAGTTTACGGATATGCCGCTGTATTATTTGTAATGTTGCTGGTTTTTTCCTCACTGATTTACAAGAGACAAGATATAGAGACTACGGTATTAAGAGCGAGCGGTACGCTGTACCAAGCAATGGGCCCAGATAAAACAAGCAATCTATACAGTGCAGACCTTATAAATAAAACCAATAAAGCGCTTAAATTTACCTTTAAACCGCAAAGCGATAGAGACGTAATTCAGTTTATTCAAAAAGACAGCATATTGCCAAACGGCGGTTCAGCACATCTTACTTTTTTCCTCATCAGAAAAAACAAATCAATAACCGATTATAAAACCGACGCTGATTTTGAGGTTATTGTGGATGGAAAAATATTAAGCACGGCAACTACAAGTTTTTTTGCGCAGCCAGAAACAGAAGAATAAATTCGTTCTTTACGCTCTGTAAAGACTATAAATTAAAAAATTAATAAAAACTTTGAATATGAACTGGGGAACAAAATTGGCATTGGGTATGGGTATATTCATTACATTTATTATGGGTATGGTTGGTTATATGTTTTATGTGCATGGAAGAGATGATCTTATCGAACAAAACTACTACGAGAATGGGATAAATTACGATGCAGAATACAATGCCGAACAAAACGTACTAGCAGACAACGCCAAGCCGCAGATTACCTTCACCCAAAACCAAATTGTTATCCAGGTTAAAGATAGTGCCACCTTTAAACTGGCTTTAATGAAACCCTCCAACAGCGCTGAAGATGTGCGGTTAATGGGAAGAACTACCGGTAAGTCTAACGTTATTTTGGTTGATAAAAGTAAAATGGCGAAAGGGTTTTGGTTTTTAAATCTGCAATGGCGCGCAGGAAACAAAGATTATTCGTATAAAAATTCCATTACGCTTTGACCGATCTTTTACCATTGGCATTTCTTATGGGGCTATTTGGCAGTCTACACTGTGCCGTAATGTGCGGGCCAATCATGTTGAGTATGCCTTTTCAAAAGCAAAATACCGTCTCCACCGCATTTCAACTTTTTCTCTACCAGTTTGGCAGAATTTTTATTTATACCCTTCTAGGGATAGCAGTAGGCGCATTAGGAAGTAGTATCAGAGTCTTCAGCAACCAAAAAACGCTAAGTGTAACTATAGGTGTTGTGCTAATAATTTTTACGGCACTCCAATTTAGTACAACATACAAAAATCGATTTTCAAAAATACAGGCTAAAGTCTTAAACCCTATTAGCAAATTAATGGGTAAAGTGTTTGGGTTGAGATTATGGGGCTTGTTTGCAGGAATGTTAAATGGTCTGATTCCTTGTGGGATGGTTTATCTCGCACTTGCAACAGCATTAAACACCGGCAGCACTGTATCTGGCCTTACATTTATGTTTCTCTTTGGGCTTGGTACAGCCCCTTTGATGATGATAATTTCTCTCGGTGGAATCTTCTTAAAAAAACACATTCGCTTTAACACCAATAAACTTATTCCTTGGTTTATGTTGCTTATGGGCATTCTATTCATTCTGCGCTCTGCAGAAATCGGAATTCCCTTCATTTCGCCGATAACGACAAACACTTATGGTCATACAATAAGTTGCGAATAGGACAGGAGAAATGTTATAAACCTATCTCAAACGAAATTTTATCTTAAATTAGACACAATAGATTCTAACCCAATTAGTACGCATTTTTGTCGCCGATGATCATATTATGGACGGTAAGCCAAATAATTTTTAGGTCAAGCAAAATATTCCAATGTTCGATATACCAAATATCAAACTCAACCCGCTTGCTTAATTGTATATTCTCCTTAATCTCTCCCCGCAAACCATTGATTTGAGCCCAGCCGGTAACTCCAGGCTTTGAAAGCATTCTAATGATGTACCTTTCTTCTATGCTGGCAAAACTTTCATCGTGTTTTAACATGTGAGGCCTTGCACCAACCACAGACATATCTCCCATTAATACATTAAAAAATTGAGGAAGCTCATCTAAGTTTGTTTTCCGTAATATTCTGCCAACTTTTGTTAAGCGGTTATCTCCCTTTTTAACCTGTACTTCTGTTCCTACTGTTGTATTAGCTTGCTTTAAAGTTCGTAGTTTAATGCACAAAAAGTCTTTATTATTCTTTCCTCCACGTAGTTGCTTAAAAAAAACAGGGCCTTTAGAATCTATTTTTATTATAATGGCAAGGATTGGCAGTAGCCATGAGAGCAAGCATACGATGACAAATGAACTGATCATGACATCAAAAAATCTCTTTTTGATTTGTGCAGTTGCGTAATTTAAAGGTTCTGATCGGAGTGAAAAAACCGGCAATTCACCAACAAAGTCCAGATGCACTTTTCTGCTAAGAAACCGATGAATATCTGGAACAAATCTAAATCTGATAAATTCTTTCTCAGCTTGTTCCGCCAATCTGTAAAGATACGGTGATTTCTCAGGCGACAGCGTACAATATATTTCTGCAATATCGTTCTCTTTCGCAAAGTCAAAGCTGTTCTCAATTTTCCCCAAATATTTTAAATTCGTACACTCACTCAACAATTCTATATCGTCAAAACAACCCAAACACCGCAAACTGCTTTCAGAAGATTGAAAAGAGGCAACTAAGGTATTTGCGGTTTCGTTATAACCGATAATTATAATTTTCTTAAAAAAATTGCTATTGGACCGTGTGTAAAGTACATAAGATATTAAAATTAATCTAGACACTAACAAAGTTAGGCCGAACCCCAAAACTATACTTGCCGCAAGATAGTAGCTGCTTTTAAAATTGATAAGGTAAATTAAGGTCGAGACCAAGACAGCAAAAAAGAAATAGGAAGTTGCTGTTCGTTTTGCCATAAGCCGGAGATTAACGTGTCTGTAAATTTCGTAACCTGCAGTTAAATAAGAACTTAATAACCAAATAATATTGGAGCTTAGGTTCAAGATAATTAAATCCCTTAAATCAGATCTCGGATTTTTTTCTAGAAGTAGCAGTGGCAATAGATACAGAATATTTAAGACTACTAAATCTGCAATGAGGAAAAAAACTCGCTGGATGTTGGTGTATTTTTGGATCATGGTTTAGGTATTCTAGTTATTTAAAGCTTCTTTTTAACCTAAGAAACAAAGCTGTAAAATTTAAAATGCTACAGCGGACTACAGTATAAATTCCCTTTTAAGTGTTAGAAGGAGTTTTTGAAAGCTGCCCCATCCTATATAAATAATGAGGTATAAAAACATTGGGATGTTTTTTTAGAGAATTATAAACAAACTCGACATTTTCTTTAGCAGTAAAATTGGAGAATTGTTTACTGAAATCGATTACACCGCAGAGCGCTGCAACAAAGATCTCAATTTTTCTTAGGTATATGTTGAGATACATACCAATTTTTGGAAAACTAAAATTTTCTTCGCGGATAACACTCATAGATATAATAAGTTTTATATGTTGTTAAAATATTATACGTTTTTTTTTATCCAACGGTTTTTTATTGATAGAATTCATCTTAAATCGACGTAATCGGGGTAGTGTCTTAAATCCACCAAATCAAAGAATTTTGTTAGAGGACGTTCCAAGCATGTTAACTCATATGAATTGCGTCAGTTAAATTGAGATTTGAAGAGGAGACGCCAAAACACTTAATTATTTAACTCAATGGTTAATAGCCGTTAACCTAACCTTACTTCCTTCGAGCTACCTACCGGAAAATATTAACAATAGGTTGATTTCTACCGCTTAACATTCCTTCTTTATTAATTGCCTCGTCGGCCTTTTCTCAAAACACTCTAAAGGGCGATTAGTTGATGCCTCCCACGGAGAACAGCTCGTTGGTGCAATTGTAAACACTCAACCCCTTAGATTAACTGCGGTTACAAGGCTTGATAACCCAAATATAGCGAAAAATTTCCTCTAAAATCCTTTCCTAAAACGCGGCTCTAGCCAATTCTAAATGCGATATGAAAAGAATGCGATTGGAAACTTAGGGATGGAAAATCTGTAGATTATGTCTCAAAGAAGAATGTGGGTTGGGTTGATCAGAACATAATTATTTATGGAAACCGTTAAGATCTGATAGGTCATTGTTTTTAATTGGTTTGCTTTATAGGATTAAAGTCGCTTTTTTTATCCGGCAGAAGCTTCGTTGCTTATAGAACTCTTAGCAAATTTTAAAAAAAAATAGAAATCTTTAGTCTATATGTTGATGAACCAGAAGAAATGCTGAACAAAAAAAGTGACTAATTCTGCTTATAAACCAACAACTTAAACGTGTTAGGAATTGCTTTTCTAGTTCCTGGTTCAAAATCTGCAACGCTAAAATATATCTTATGTGTTGTGAGATCAAGAGCCATAGTTTTAGCTCTGTTTTGTGTGATTAAAGTTTGGAATAATTCATACTGATCTGCCGTTTTTTGTTTAAAAATGCTAGCAGTACCGTCTCCGTTCGAGACAAAAACCATTTTCGTGGCAGCATCATATTCAACAGCATCTACGCCTGCGCCAATTGCTAAGGTTTGGATCACCTTTCCGGTAGCGATGTCAATAACACTTAACCCTTTATTCTCTCGGCAAACGGTAAATAATCTTTGGTTTGCGGTGTCTAACGCCATGCCTGTTGGGCCGCCGCAGGGTTGCAGATCATAGTTTTCAGTTACCTTCATCGTTTTGGTGTCAATGATGACCAAATGGCTTTTGTCTTCAAGGTTGTTATAGATTAACCCTTTTCCATCAGCAACCGCAAATTCTGGCGCCCCGCCCAAATCTACCGAACCGGATTGAGTTAAAGTTTTTGGATCTACCACAGATGCGTTATTGCTATCGCCACAAAAAGCGAATATTTTCTTAGAAAACGGATCGTAAATGATGGCATCCGGTCCTTCCCCAGTAATGGGTATAGATTTGATAATTTTTAATGTTTTCAAATCAAAAGCAATAACTGCATTTGCCTTTCCATCGCTAATAAAACCTAGGTTTAAATCATTCACGACAGCTATTCCGTGTACGCCGCCCATTCCACTTATCGTACCGATAAGTTTTTCTGTCTTTAAATCTATAGCATGTACCATTGTGCCGTGAGATACGTATAAGGTTCGGGTAGGCTCGTTTATATAGGAGTAATCGTAACCGCCGTCTCCGGGTAAAGCAATGGTTTTATCTAAAACAAATTGGCCCTGGGCGCTCGCGGATATGCCCACGGAAGTTAACGTAATTGCTAAAACGAGGATTGAAAAAATCTTTTTCATGTGATTTTATGTTGGGTTTTACTGTAATGTTAGTATACAAATTTATATACAATCCTATATCCTCTAAAATATTCGTCGGAAATTTCAAATCAAATAGAATGTTGGAAATTGATAGTACAAAAGTTAACATAAATTCTGTGGAAATTCTGAACTTATTTATGCTTTGAAAACAAATAATAGTGACTTAACGAGAATTTAACATTGCGCGACTTGAGATGAGGAAATCTCATTCGTTCATCACATCTATCCAACCTAATTTAATATATCAATAATGGGGGTTTTTGCACTTAAGCCTATTGCAAAACAATTCTATCTTAGCGATAAAAAGTTAGATGTAAGTACAACGGTTCGGGAACATCTGGCTAAAACTTTTATAAGCGTGACTACCCTGATTTTTGTGATGTACGTTACAGCCATTATGTTGCCAATCCTAATTATCCGCCAGTTTGTTCAAAGCATTTTCAGCATAAGTTCTCACAATTCCTTTTCTTTATCAAGAAAATTAAAAAGTACATCACCATTATAAATTGCCATATAGAGATTTTAACTATGGTGATGTTTTATACAGTTGGGATCGCCTTTTTTTGGAACTTTCGCAAACTTAGATCGTTCGAAAGTTGTTTATTGCCTAGATGTTACCACTATACAATTCATTTTAACGAACTTTTAACTTATCCGTTTGAATTAAAAAAGCTCATGGAATTTAAATAATATCTAAAAAGAAAAAGTGGATTAATTGCGGATAAAGGTTAAAGCTGAGTTATAAATGATGAATGTTAGAGTGATAGTGCTTTTCTTCAGCTTGTTTCTTTTAAGACACGCTAAAAAAGAAATCCTGCAGCCAGAAAATCTAATTCTGGGAAAATGGATGTCAACGCAAAAAAACCTAATCGTAAATATTTATAAAGAAGGTAGCCAATTTAGAGCAAAGGTTGCTTGGTTTAATGATAAAGATGATCCATCCAAACCAATGGCAACTAGAACAGATTTGAAAAATCCGATCGAAAGTTTGAGGCAACGAAAATTAATCGGGATGGATATTTTAAAAGACCTAATGTATAACGCAGAAACCCAAAGATGGGAAGATGGTATCATATATGATCCTCTGAGTGGCAGAGAGTGGAGTTCTGTAGTGTATTTTAACACCAAAGGACAACTAAAGGTTAAGGGATATTGGCATTTCGAATTTATTTCTAAAACGCTAACCTTTAATCGTTTGAATAACTAAATTTATGTGATGGCTTATTTTTTCAATTATTGCAAAAACATGGTATCGGATTTGCGTTGTGCTTATCGTAAACAATATAAGATTGTGTGGATTTATACGCTATAATCATCAATGAGTAAAGGAAAATTTCATGCAACTAGTATAATCCAATATAAAACCATTGATGTTTCCAGAAAAAGCAGCTACGTTAGGGCTAGTTCAATAAATAACAGACCGCCAATGCGGATGCTTCTTGCCTTCAGACAATTCCGGTTTAGCACGCGAGAAAGCTTAATAATGATTACCACTATAATTGCGGTAGTACAAACACTGCTTCACTTGTTGGCAATAAATGCTTACGGCTTTCATGAAGATGAACTCCTTTACATGGCATTGGGAGATCATTTAGCTTGGGGTTATAGAGAAACCGGGCCGCTAATAGCGCTTGTTGGCAATATATCTAAAGCACTTTTTGGAGATTCGTTAATTGCGGTAAGAATATTGCCTGCAATTTGTGCGGGAGCCATCGTGCATTTAACAGGGATGATTACTATAAGATTGGGTGGTAAATTACTTGCTGTTATTATTGCATGCACCGCAGTAGCATTTTCACCGGCTTTCTTGGCATCTGGTGCTTTGTTTATTCCGCAAGTTTTTGATGAATTTTTTTGGTTATTAACTGTTTACTTGGTTGTATGTTACATTCAAAAGCCACACAACAATTATTTAAATGGCCTTGGGTTAGCAATAGGATTGGGCATTCTTTTTAAATATACTTTACTTCTGTATGTATTTGGGATTTTGCTTGGCTTAATGTTAAATGCAGAAACCAGGATTATTTTTAGTAAGAAAGCATTTTACTGGTCTATTGCGATTGGCATTTTAGTTTTATTGCCCCATTTATTTTGGCAAATTGAAAATAATTTTCCGGCTTTGGCCCACTATCACGAATTAAAGAAAACACAATTAAACTTTTCTTATCGGATAGATTTCCTTAAACAACAATTATTGGTAAATGGCTCCTCTGTCTTTATTTGGCTCATTGGCTTAGTTTATCTTTTTTTTAGTAAAAACCTTAAACTGTATAGATTTATTGGCGTGTCTTTTTTATTAACTATGGGAGTGCTGGCGCTATTAAAAGGAAAACCTTATTATGGTTTTGGTTCATATCCCGCTGTATTTGCGGTCGGGGCAATTGAGATAGAAAGTTGGTTTAGCAATAAACTGTTGAGTAAAAAAGTTCTTTTATCGCTATTTTTAATTTTGCCAAATCTTTTGCTTACCGTTATTGTGGTACCCATATTGCCAATACAAACAGCAGCGAAAGTATTTTCTTGGGCATATAATAACCTAGGTATAGATTTTACGGTAAAGTGGGAAGACCAAAAAATTCATAATGTAAACCAAAACTATGCAGATATGATTGGGTGGGATGAACTTGCGCAAAAAACTTCTTCCTTATATCTTTCCTTATCGCCTGCAGAGAAACAAAAGACCATAATTTATACAGAAAGCTATGGAATGGCATCAGCTTTAAGCTATTATAAAAAGCACCACCCAATGCCGCAAATTGTTTCGTTAAGCGGAAGTTTTGCCGTTTGGGCGCCAGAAAAAATATCAAACAAAATTATTATTTTTTGTGGCAGTAATAAGTTGTCTGCGCCAGATGTTGGCCGTTCCAAGCAGGTTTCCTTTATTACCAACAGCTTTTCTAGATTAATCGGTACCGAGATTTATATTTCTAAAAAACCCGATACCGCAGTTTCTGAAAAGTACATCATAGAACGGGTTCAAACTATAAGAAATTCTTATTGATTCAAGTTCCCCCGCGTCATGCCGAGCTTCTTATTGTCTGAATCAAGATTTCTCAGGATTTTGTAAACATCCAGACTTTTAACTTTCTACTTTTAAATTTATTTTTTTTTGGGCGGCTGTGTCTGGCTGTACAGGGGTTTCGTTAAGTTTTTTCCCAAAAAAAATGGGAAAAAATTTAACCCTCACTGCGTTCGGCCCTTACCATCCAGGCCGCTAGCGAGCGCCCATAGGTATTGAGTATTTGGAATCGAGCATCAAGATATTCTAATTTTTAATTCAAATAGTTATCGTCTAACCCTCCTAACCCATACTAAAAAAGTTTTCCACATTATTATAAAATGCTAAAAATTTTAGTAAAATTTGTACTAAGGTTAACGTGATGGAAAGTCTGCAGAAAAAAAATAAGGAAGAAATTATTTCTCAATTAAGGAAAGAAATATTGCATTTAGAAGGGTTTAAACCTATAGAAAGTTTTGCGGAACAAGGTTTTGGTTTGGGCGATTTAGAAGCCGCCTTTCCAAATTCTGTTTTTCCTACAGGTGCAATCCATGAATTTTTATGTGCAGAAAAAGAACAAACGGCTGCAAGTGGAGGATTCATCTCAGGTATTCTTGCTAAACTGATGGAGAATAATGGCATCTGTATTTGGATAAGTAGTTCGCGTTTACTTTTTCCACCTGCATTAAAAAGTTTTGGCGTAGAGCCAGATAAAATTATTTTTATCGATTTAAAAACAGAAAAAGACATTCTTTGGGCAACAGAAGAAGCTTTAAAATGTAATGGTTTAGAAGCCGTAGTTACAGAGTTAAAAGAACTCAACTTTGCGCAATCCCGCCGACTGCAACTTGCGGTAGAAAAAAGTAAAGTAACAGGTTTTATGCTCCGCAGCGATGAAAGTAAAATAAAATCTACCGCTTGCGTAGCACGTTGGCGCATAAATTCTTTACCCAGCATTAATAAAAACGGAATGCCAGGGGTTGGTTATCCAAATTGGAAGGTAGAACTTTTAAAGGTAAAAAATGGTCAAGGGGGAACTTGGCAAATAGCTTGGTCTGCAGATGGCTTTAAACCTTTAAATAGACAAAAGTCGGGTTTAAAAATACATCAAAATATAAAATTAAAAGTAGGTTAAAAGTGCAAAAGCGTTATATGTCTTTATGGTTTAAATATTTATTGCCAGATAGATTGGCTATTCACAAACCCGAATTGCGAGCGATTGCCTTTGTTTTTGCTGCCAACGAAAGAAATAGAAAGCTTATTAAAGCTATAAATCCAATAGCGAAACAACAAGGTTTAAGAGAAGGAATGCCACTTGCAGATGCAAAAGCATTGGTGCCAGATATAGAAGTATTTGATTATAAACCTGAGATGGAGCTAAAACTACTCAGAAAATTGGGAGAATGGTGCATCCGTTATACGCCTTCGGTTGGTATAGATTTTCCTGATGGGTTAATATTCGATATTTCTGGATGTGCACATTTATGGGGCGGAGAGAGGAACTATTACCAAGAAATTGTTAAAAAATTTCGTTTGCGCGGATATGAGGTTCGTGGAGCAATTGCCGATACCATTGGGGCCGCTTGGGCCATTGCCCGTTTTGGAGAAGTAACGCCAATAGTGAAATTGGGTGAACATACAAACGCTTTATTAAAATTAACGCCAGCTGCTTTACGTTTAGAGCATTCAACTCTTCTAGAATTAGCCAAACCTTCTGGAGACGAAATTCTAAAACGACTACATAAATTAGGAATGCACCGCATTGGCAACTTTATAAACATGCCGCGCTCAGTATTAAGGCGTCGTTTTGGCGAAGGATTGTTGTTGCGATTAGAACAAGCTTTGGGAATAAAAGAAGAGCAATTTATACCTATTCAAATTCCAGAACCCTATACAGAACGTTTGCTTTCTTTAGAACCTATACGAACTGCTACGGGGATAGAAATTGCCATTCAGAAATTGTTAGAAAAACTTTGTTTGCGTTTACAAGTAGATGGAAAAGGACTTCGGCATGCGGTTTTAACCTGTTATCGGATAGATGGTAAAATTATACAAACCGCTGTCGGAACGCATAAACCTTCCAACCATTTGCCACATTTATTTAAGCTTTTGGCGATGAAAATAGATACTATAGCGCCTGCATTGGGAATAGAACTTTTTGTTTTAGAAGCCACAAAAGTAGAAAATGCACTTGAACATCAAGAAGCATTATTTAGTGGCGGAAAACAAGTTGCAGAACAAGAAGTAGCTGAATTGCTAGATCGTATAGAAACCAAAATAAGCGGAAGTAGTATAAGTAAATATTTGCCTGCAGCCCATTACTGGCCAGAGCGATCCATTAAAAAAGCAGTTTCAATTGCAGAACAGCCCGATATTACTTGGAAAGCCGACAAATCTCGACCCACACAGCTCCTGCAATGTCCAGAAAGGGTAGAGGTAACGGCGCCCATTCCAGATTATCCGCCCATGCTTTTTATTTACAAAGGCAAATCACATTTGGTTAAAAAGGCCGATGGACCAGAACGCATAGAAAAAGAATGGTGGTTAGAACAAGGAGAACATAGAGATTATTATTTATTAGAAGATGAAGATGGAAAACGTTATTGGATATTTAGATCAGGACATTATGCACCAAATAAGCAAGGGAAATGGTTTTTGCACGGTTTTTTTGCATGAAGAAAGAGAGGCAAAAGACTAAAGCTGAAAGACCAAAGCGAAAAGGTAGGGCTCTTAAAACTCCCTCCTTATTTTCAAGGAAAGGTTGGGGGCAATGTTATTAACTTAAGGAAATAGTTGTTAGTCTGGGCCTGTCGAAGACCCTTAAAAAACTCTAAAAAACCAATAAAATGGCTGTCTTTCTACAAGCTCTGGATGACACCATTTTTATTTTTCTCCCTTAAGTTAATGACATTGGGGGTTGGGGGTGGTTTTGGGCGCTTTAACACGCCATCCACTATATTTTTTGGGCGAAAAAAAGCCCAAAAAGATGCCGCTTCTGTCGTTAGCGCGAGCAAACCGTCAATAAAAGCCCATAAAATGATAAACCGAGCGACTAAAGCGCTTAGCCTTAACCTCAATCTCAACCTTAAAACATGTACACAGAACTCCAAGTAACTACAAATTTTAGCTTTTTAAGAGGTGCTTCCCATCCAGAAGAAATTGTGCAGCAGGCAGAAATCTATGGCTATAAAAAAATCGCTATTACCGATAGAAATACTTTGGCAGGGATAGTACGTGCGCATATCGCAACCAAAAATACTGACATCAAAATTATTCCCGCTTGCAGATTAGATCTTTTAGATGGCCCAAGTTTGCTTGCTTATCCCACCAACATTAAAGCATATAGCCAATTATCGGCTTTGCTTACTTTAGGAAATTTAAGGGCAGAAAAAGGCAAATGCCATTTGTATAAAGCCGATGTGTATGCCCATGCAGAAGGAATGATTTTTATCGCCATCCCGCCAATTGTACTTAATACCGAGTTTAATTTTGAAGAAGATTTTCATCAGCATTTGGCAGCGTATAAAAAGGCTTTTGGCAGATCTTTATACCTCGCTGCTTGCAGAGCTTATCAAGGGCAAGACCATAAAATTTTATACCGTCTTGCGCAACTTTCAAAAGAATTTAACATTTCTTTGGCCGCAACCAACAATGTATATTATCATGATGTAAAACGCAGAGAATTGCAAGATGTATTGACTTGTGTTCGGGAGAAATGCCCCATTCAAAATGTCGGTTTTCAGCTCAACCAAAATGCAGAGCGACATTTAAAAACGACAGAAGAGATGCAGCGACTTTTTAGGCAATATCCAGAAGCCATCAGCAACGCACAGCACATTGCCGATGCATGTAAGTTTTCTTTAAGCGAACTAAAATATGTTTATCCAGATGAGATTACAACGGAGGGCAGAACCCCGATGGAAGAATTGGTGTATTTGGCTTGGGAAGGTGCAAAGCAATGTTTTGGAGATCCCATTCCACAAAAGATGGTCGATTCTATAAATTACGAATTGCGCTTTATAGAAGAGATGAATTACGCATCTTATTTTCTTACGGTGTATGATATTGTTCGCTTTGCACGAGAGAAACATATTCTTTGTCAAGGTCGGGGATCTGCCGCAAACTCTACGGTTTGTTATTGTTTGGGAATTACCTCTGTTAATCCCACAAAATTTGATTTGTTATTTGAGCGTTTCATTTCTTCCGCACGCAATGAACCGCCAGATATTGATGTAGATTTTGAGCACGAGCGGAGAGAGGAAGTAATTCAATACATCTACGAAAAATACGGAAGAGACCGTGCAGCCATTGTAGCTACGGTAACTCAACAACATCAAAAAGGGGCAATTAGGGATGTAGGCAAAGCCATGGGTTTGTCGGTTGATACCATAGAACGGCTTTCTGCATCGGTTTGGAAGTTTACCAACGAATGGTTTGAAAAAGAACGTTTGCTAGAGCAAGGCCTCAATCCCGAAGATACTCATTTGCGCAAAGTATTAGAACTTACGGAACAAATGTTGGGTTTCCCGAGGCAGTTAGGCCAACATACTGGTGGGTTTGTAATTACGCAAGGAAAGCTCTCAGATTTATGCCCGATTTTGAATGCTCGGATGGACGATCGCACCAATATAGAATGGAACAAAGATGATATAGATGCGCTCGGTTTTTTAAAAATTGATGTGCTTGCTTTGGGTATGTTAACTTGTATTCGAAAAGCGTTCGACCTCGCAAAGCAGCACTATAATTTAGATCTTACTTTGGCAAATATTCCACAAGATGACCCGAGGGTTTATGAGATGATAACCCATGCAGATACGCTAGGTGTTTTTCAAATAGAGAGCCGTGCACAAATGGCCATGTTGCCACGTTTGCGACCTAAATGTTTTTATGATTTGGTGATAGAAGTTGCCATTGTTCGTCCGGGGCCAATACAAGGCGACATGGTGCATCCGTACATTAGGCGTAGAAATGGAGAAGAGCCGATTGATTATCCATCAAAAGAATTGGAAGAAATATTAGGTAGAACGCTTGGTGTTCCTCTTTTTCAAGAACAGGCAATGAAAATTGCCATTGTTGCCGCGGGCTTTACACCATCTGAAGCAGATGAGTTGCGTAGGAGTATGGCTACTTTTAAAATGAAAGGCATGGTAAATCGGTTTGAGGAAAAGTTGATTAATGGTATGTTGAAAAAAGGATATACTCGAGAATTTTCTGAAAGGGTTTTTAGGCAACTTAAAGGATTTGGAAGTTATGGTTTTCCAGAAAGCCATGCTGCAAGTTTTGCTTTATTAGTGTATGTTTCTTGTTGGTTAAAATGTTTTTATCCAGATGTTTTTGCTGTTGCTTTATTAAATAGCATGCCAATGGGCTTTTATCAGCCTGCACAAATAGTTATAGATGCCCGAAAACATGGTGTAGAAGTAAGGCCGATAGATGTAAATCTATCTGCATGGGATAATATCCTTGAGGAAGAAAGCGGAAAATATAAAGCGATGCGTTTGGGTTTCAGACAAATTAAAGGCATCAATGAAAATGAAATTTTGCAATTATTAGAAGCTAGAAACGGTGGGTATAAAACCATACCAGAAATGAGAACAGCGGGAGTGGGGCAAGCAGCGTTGGAGCGTTTGGCAGATGCAGATGCCTTTACATCTATGGGTTTGGATAGGCGTAAAGCACTTTGGGAAATCTCTGCCTTGTCAGATCGGCCAATTGCCTTATTTGAAGATCAACCATCTGAAAGCGCAAAAGAAGTGCAGGTAGAACTTCCTTTTATGAGCAAATCAGAACATGTGGTGCAAGATTATGCTTCTATATCACTTTCTTTAAAGGCACACCCAATAAGTTTTGTAAGAGAAAAATTAGTCCTCTTGCGTATTCTTTCTAGCAAAGAAGTTTACGAAACCAAAGCTGGCGTAAACATTAAAACTGCGGGTTTAGTATTGGTTAGGCAACGACCTGGCACGGCAGGCGGGGTTTGTTTTATCACCATAGAAGATGAAACAGGCTTTGTAAATCTTGTATTGTTTAAACATTTATTTGATAAATACAGGAAAGAAATTTTGGGTGCTAGGTTGCTTATGGTAGAGGGAAAATTGCAGCGGGAAGGAGAAGTAGTACATGTAATTGTACAAAAATGCTTCGATTTTAGCAAAATGTTAAGGGGTTTAACAGATACTCAAAAAGACAATTTGCCTTTGCTTACTTTGGCTCGTGCCGATGAAAAAACACCTTTCCCACAAAAGCATAAAATACCTCCTGTGCAGCCTCAAAAAACTAATGGAGAAGAAGTTTTCTATAAGGGGAGAAACTTTAAATAGATCTGATCTCGAAAATGCGATTTATTCAGTTAGCCCTTCACCTTAATAAATCAAATACTAAAATAGACATGATAATTAGCAATCAGCTCTTAAAAAAGCATAAAATCGTTCTTGCGAACATTTTTATGCTTTTAATGTTCTTTACCGTAATTTAATAAATTAGGAAGCCTAAAAATAACGATTGTTTATGGTAAAAAACATAGCCATTATTGGCGGTGGCCCAAGTGCGATGTTCATGTTTCAGCGCATCGTGCAAATAGGAAGAAACGATATTGTTGTAGATATTTTTGAAAAGGGTGAACGTTTGGGTCCTGGCATGCCCTATAGTAAAGAAGGCGCCTTAGAGGAACACATTACCAATGTTTCTGGTAATGAAATTCCAAAGTTAACCACTTCTGTTACAGAATGGGTAAAACAACTAACTGATGAGAAACTTAAAAAGTATCATATTGATAGACTAAACTTCAATCCTTATAAGGTACTTCCGCGACTGCTTTTTGGCGAATACCTCGAACATCAATTCCATTTGTTAATTAAAGAAGCGGCAAAGATTGGGATTGAGGTAAATGTCTTTTATAAATCAGAGGTGACAGATGTAGTAGATTTAGCTAAAGAAAATAGGGTAGGTGTTTACGTAAATCTCAATTGGCATGGCGAATACGATCACATTATAATCTGTACCGGGCATACTTGGCCGAAGACTTACGAGGAAGAAATTAAGGGTTATTTCGATTCGCCTTATCCACCAGAAAAATTAGAATTTAAAGTTAACCATCCGGTAGCGATAAAAGGTGCCTCTCTAACTGCCATTGATGGAATAAAAACGTTGGCTAGGCAGCATGGTGTCTTTCTTCCGGGCAAAAATGGTATACCTATCTTTAAACTCCATCAAGATTGTTTAGATTTTAAGATCATAATGCACTCTCGGCATGGTATGTTGCCTGCAGTGAGATTTCATTTAGAAGATTCCCATCTATTAAAAGATAGTGTGCTGAGTAAAGAGGTTGTTGCTAAAAATAGATTGGAGAATGACGGCTTCTTATCGTTAGATTTTATTTTTGATAAAAATTTTAAAGCGCTGTTTAAAGAAAATGATCTGGAGTTTTTTGAGGAAATCAAGGACCTTAACATTGAGGGGTTTGTTGATAAGGCGATGGAGTTGAGGGAAAGACTAGACCCTTTCCATCTTTTTGAGGCCGAATATAAAGAAGCAGAAAAATCTATTAAGCGGCGCGAATCTGTTTACTGGAAAGAACTTTTGGCGGTACTGAGTTTTGCTATGAATTATCCTGCCAAACATTTCTCGGCAGAAGATACAATGCGACTCCAAAAAACACTGATGCCGCTAATTTCTATCGTAATTGCCTTTGTGCCGCAAAATTCTGTAGAAGAATTACTTGCCTTGCACAAGGCAGGCATTTTAGAAATGGTGCCCATAGACCATGATGGATATGAAACGCCTGCTCTCGAGGGCGGAGCAGTATATCATTATAAAAACAGCGAAGATGAACAGATTGATAGACATTTTAACACTTTTATAAACTGTGTGGGGCAGCCACATCTAACCTATAAAGATTTCCCTTTTAAAAGTTTGCTTTCTGATAAAATCATATCTCCGGCAAAATTAAGATTTAGAGATAATGGTATTGCAGAACGATTATTGAAAGAAGATGTAAAGGGAATTGTAAAATCTATGGATGGTTATTATCTAAGCGTTCCTGGAATTGCAATTAATGATAATTTTCAGGCTTTAGATGAATACGGCGGGATTAATCCAAGGATTTACGTAATGGCTGTTCCATATATATCAGGATCTAACCCAGATTATTCTGGCCTTGATTTTGGAGAAGCTGCTTCAGAAATTATTGCGAAAAGCTTATTTGATGTCGATAAAGTAGAATTTGCACAAACTGATGTCAGAACATATTGAAAACTTTTATGCTGGTACGAGCGGCTTGATATTGCCGGTGACCAATAAATCTTTTTATCCAAAAGCTTATCAAGATAAAAGCAGATTGCATTATTACAGCTCTTTGGTAAACACAATAGAAATTAATAGCTCTTTCTATAAAATTCCAATGCCAACCACGGTAGAAAAGTGGGCTGCAGATGTGCCAGAGAATTTTAAGTTCAGTTTTAAGCTATTTAGAGAGATTACACATTCAAAAGGTCTGGTTTTTGATGGTGCTGTTTTAAACAAATTTTTCGATTCTATTTCGAAAATCGGCAATAGAATGGGTTGTTTATTAGTGCAATTTCCCCCAAGCATCCACGTTGCCCATTACCCGCAGTTGCAGCTGTTGGTAAGCATTCTGCGGGAGCGGAATCCGGTAGGGGATTTAAAAATTGCTTCAGAATTTCGCCATTCGAGTTTATATGTTGATAAAATTTACAATTTTTTAGAAGATTTTGGATTGGGTATGGTTATCCATGATAAAAAACCTGCACAGACTCCAATTATAAATACAGAAGTTGATTTTAAATATCTGCGGTTTCACGGTCCGAATGGCAACTACCGCGAAAGCTATGAAGATGACGTGCTTTTTGATTATGCAACCTATATTGCAGAATGGCTTGCAGATGGAAAGGAAGTTTTTGTTTATTTTAATAACACCATGGGGGCAGCGCATGATAATTTGGTTACGTTGAGACAATTCGTGAGCGATAAAATCGTTAATAAAAGTTAACTTTAAGAATAAAGTATTAGCAATTTCTCTTTAAAGAAAAAACAACATACTGCGACTACAAGCGATTGACAACTTTTATCGGAAAAATATTTTTATAAGACTTTATATCACTGTTTTCGAAAGCTTTTTTTACCCTATTTATTTATCCATTAGAAGGTTTACCATTTCTTTTAGTTCTGCAACTTCTAACTCTAGAGTAACCACTCTTGCTTGTAAATCTGAATTGTTTACACCTTGGTTTTCTTTATTTGCTATTTTGCTATCTTCTATGTCTGCTGCAGCATCTCTAAATAAATGAACGAATCTACCTTCTTTTTGTCCTGGTTTTTTAGCCATTTTTTTCACAAATGGATGTTCGCCTTCTGCAAGGTTTTCTAAATGCTCGCTTACTTCTTCTATACTTTCAAATTCATGCAATCTTCCGCTATTGCTGTTTATTTCTCCCGCGGTTAATGGTCCGCGTAAAAACAACAAGCATAAAATAGAAAGATCTGCCGGCACAAGCGGAAAAACGATGCCAAGATTGTGTTTGTACTTGGTTACTCTGCTGCTTCCGCCACTTGCAGTAGAGATTAGTGCCATTATTTTTAATTGGTTTAAGGTTGTGATAACGGTTGCTTCATCAAAATTAACCACTGGGTGGCGGGCAGATTTTTGGTTACAACCCAAGGTTAAACTGTTTAAGCTCAGTGGATAAACTTCTGGTGTGGTTCTGCTTTTTTCTATTAAAACACCCAAAACTCTTTGCTGTTCTGGCGTAAGTTGAGGAATTTTAGTTTGGTTGTCCATTTTGTAAAAATATAAAAGATTTAATATGTGCAAGGTTGGAATATGGATAAATTAAATAGTGATGCTTTTTTTCCCGGAAAATCTGACAGCCTGCTATTGGCGGTCGCGAGCGCTAACGACAGAAACGGCATCTTTTTTGGCTTTTTAGCCGAAAAAATACAGTGGATGGCGTGTTAAAGCGCCCAAAAATATTGTCTCAAAAAAATAGTCTTTATCACAAAGTATTTGATATCGAAACATTTAAACGCTGTCGGTGTTGATAGACGAACTACAAAAAAATTTAAAGATGATAGAAACAAAAGGTTATGCTGTCCATAACAAAACAGATAGTTTAGCGCCTTGGACTTTTGAGCGCAGAGATTTGAACCCAACCGATGTACTTATAGAAATTGCTTTTTGTGGCATTTGCCACTCTGATATTCACCAAGTACGAAGTGAATGGGGCGCTGCCATTTACCCGATGGTTCCCGGCCACGAAATTGTTGGTCGTGTAACGGATACTGGTTCTGCGGTTGCTAAATTTAAAAGAGGCGATTTGGTTGGTATTGGTTGTATGGTAGATAGTTGCAAAACCTGCCCTACTTGCCAAAGTGGTCTCGAACAATTTTGCGAGAAAGGGGAAACCGTTTTTACCTATAATGCATTAGAGCGTGATAAAAAGACGCCAACTTATGGTGGCTACAGTAATAAAATTGTATGTACGGAAGAGTTTGTGGTTAAAGTAAGCGAAACTTTGCCGTTAAGTGGTGTTGCGCCTCTATTATGCGCGGGTATAACTACCTATTCGCCAATAAAGCGTTGGGGAATTGGCAAAGGCCATAGGGTTGCCGTTGTTGGTTTGGGTGGTTTAGGGCACATGGCAGTGAAATTTGCAGTAGCGATGGGTGCTGAAGTAACTGTTCTAAGTACTTCTCCTTCAAAAGAAGAAGACGCGAAGCGTTTAGGTGCGCATAATTTTTGCATTACTACAAATGCTGAGCATTTAAAGAAATATCAAAATTACTTTGATTTTACTATTGATGCGGTTTCTGCGCCACATGATTACGAATTGTATTTTGGTTTGTTGGCCGTAAATGGCGTACATATTTGTGTTGGCTTACCAACCGAGCCAATTACGTTCAGCGCTTTTTCTTTACTACGCGGCAATAGGAGTGTTACTGTATCTAGCATCGGTGGGATTGCAGAAACGCAAGAAATGTTAAATTTTTGTGCCGAACACGATATTGTTTCTGATGTTGAAGTGATAAATATAAATTACGCCAACGAAGCTTATGAGCGGGTTTTGGCAAGCGATGTGAAATATCGTTTTGTAATTGATATGGATACGTTGGACTAGAACTTATACATCTACAGCCTCTGGTGCGGGATCATTATTTACAAGCTTAAGCACGAGAAAGCCAACAATTCCTGAGAAAACTGATGCCACAAGGATTGCAAATTTTGCTTGCAAAACATATTCCAAGTCTCTAAAAGAAAGCAGAGAAATAAAAATAGACATGGTAAAACCAATTCCTGCCAACATACCTAGGCCTATAATGTGTTTCCAATTTGCCATAGAGGGAAGATTGGCGAATTTTAGTTTAACTGCTAACCAGCTGAACACAGACACTCCAATTGTTTTTCCTAAAAATAGCCCACCAATTATCCCAAAGCTAATTGGCGAAGTTAAGCCTGCAATCATTTCTTTTTGAAAAGTGATGTTCGTATTTGCCAAGGCAAAAATTGGCATTATAACATAACTTACAGGAATGGTTAATATATGTTCTAGCTTTTCTAAAGGGGATTCATCGGCAGTAACATTAGTCGGTATTGTAAAAGCCAAAAGGACGCCAGCTACCGTGGCATGTATTCCGGAGTGATGAATAAAGTACCAAAGAAAAACTCCAGGAATGAGGTAGAAAACCAATTTTTTAACGCCAAAATAATTGAGTAAGCTGAGCAAAACCATAATACCGCCCGCCATAAGGAGATATTCGAAATGTATTTGATTTGTATAAAAAATCGCAATTACTAAAATAGCACCCAAATCATCTACGATTGCTAAGGCGGCAAGAAAAATCTTTAAACTAGAAGGAACGCTATCGCCCAACATGGCAATTATCGCTAACGCAAAAGCAATATCTGTTGCCATTGGAATTCCCCAACCTGAAGCAGTAACTTTATTGTCGTTGAAAAAGAAATAAATGAGTGCAGGAATTAACATACCGCCAATTGCCGCAAAAATGGGTAAGGAAGCTTTCTTTAATGAAGACAACTCGCCTTCAACCAATTCTCGTTTAATTTCTAGACCAACCAAAAGAAAGAATACCGCCATTAGGGCGTCATTTATCCAAGCTAAAATGCTATAATTGACCGCTCCAAATCCAAGTTTAAATTGCAAGAAATTGGCAAAACTCTCTTTTGAAGATGTATTTGCGATGGTAAGGGATATGGCAACACAGATAAGTAATATAAAGCCACCAACTTGCCCAGATTTAAAAAAACGCTTGAACACCTCTAAATTAGCTAATCTCTCCATGGGCTGTAAAATTAGAAAAAAGTTAGAGAAAACCCCTTTTTACAGGTGCGCATTATCAAAACACTTCTGTCTGCGCCTTTATTTTAAATAAAAAATGCAAAAATGAACTTATATGATAAGTTCTACCATTTTATATCTTTCGAAATACCGAAACGAAAAGGTTTATAAACTATTAATCGATTGTTTACAAAATATCCTCTAGCATTCCCTTGCCCTGCCTCAAAATCTCGAAAGTTCCGTTAGTAAAATCTACTACCGTCGAGGGTTCGTTATCCCCATAGCCCCCATCAATAACCAAATCCACTAAATCTTCAAATTTTTCGTGAATCAGTTCGGGATCTGTACCATATTCTACAAGTTCATCATCATCTCTAATAGAGGTAGAGACAATTGGGTTTCCCAACTCTTTAACAATGCAACGCGCAATAGAATTATCTGGCACCCTAATGCCTACGGTTTTTTTATTGCTACTCAATAGTTTTGGCACGTTATTATTTGCATTAAAAATAAACGTAAACGGACCGGGTAAAGCTTTTTTTAGGATTCTAAATGTGGTATTGTCTATTGGTTTAATGTAGTCAGAAATGTGGCTTAAATCATAACAGATAAACGATAAATTTGCTTTCTCTAGCTTGAATCCTCGAATTTTGCAGACTTTTTCGATTGCTTTTTGATTGGTGATGTCGCAACCCAAACCGTAGATGGTGTCCGTAGGATAAATGATCACTCCTCCTCTTTTTAAAACTTCTACTACTTGTTCAATAGTTTTTGGATTTGGGTTTTCTGGATATATTTTAACTAGCATAACTTAGTGGCAAACTGAATTTTATGGTTGCCAAAGTTAATTTTTCTTTACGTAAATAACAGTTATTCGTTTTGGTTTTGTACATCTACTGTTAAGGTTTCGAACAGAGCAGATGCTTTGAGCAGGCACTCTTGGTATTCATTTTTTGGGTCGCTTAAAAACGTGATAGCGCCCCCAACTTGAAACGAAAGATATTTTGCATCCCCATTATATAAAATGCTCCTAATTAAAACGCTAAAATCAAAATCATTTTCGGGCGTTATGTAACCAATTGAACCAGAAAATGCGCCCCGTTTTGTGCTTTCGTACTTTTCTATTAACTCCATTGCTCTTAATTTTGGAGCGCCCGTCATAGATCCCATCGGGAAAGTGCCTTTTATTACATCTACAAAATCTAAGTTGGGATTACAATTTCCACTCACTGTAGATATCATTTGGTGCACTTGAGGAAAACTATAAATTTTGAAGAGTTCCTCAACCTGCACACTTCCATTCTCACAAACTTTGGTTAAATCGTTCCGACTCAAATCTACAATCATTACATTTTCTGCGCGCTCTTTAACGTTTGCTTGCAGGTTAAATTTAAGTTGTTCATCTTCAAACGCGTTTTTTGATCGTTTGGCCGTTCCCTTAATTGGTTGAATAATGAGTTTGGTTTTTCTTTTTGCGATAAATCTCTCTGGCGAAGCCGATAAGATAAACTTATCGTAAATTTTAAAATAGCCAGAAAACGGATTTGAGGAAATTCGCTTTAAGCGCTCAAAACAGCCAACCGGATCAATATAAGCATTCTCGGCAAAGAACTCTTGACAAAAGTTTACCTCATAAATATCGCCTTTTGTAATATGTTGTTTTAAGCTTTCAACCTTTTTTAAATATTCAGTTTCGCTCAATCGGTTTTTCAAGATAATTTGCTGAATCTCTTTTTTAGGAGGTAGTTTTGTTGAGTAAATTTCATTAAGTACAGTCTTATTACCAAGAATAACTTCTATAGCGTTGTTTTTGCTAATGATAAGATATTCAGGAACAAAAAAGTAAAGTGGAGGGAAACCTAAGCTGTCATCGTTTTTAGATTCGAGCGCTTCAATCTCGTTCTTTAAATCATAGCCTAAAAATCCGAATAGCCAAGTTTTGTGAAGTTTGCTAAAATTTTCTAACTGACTAAGAGCATTTTGGGCCTTAACAATACATTCTGCGCTTGCGCCGATAGCGATTGCAAAATCGAACTTGCCATATTTATCTGGATAGCCGTTTGAATCTAAAAAGCAGCACACATCGAACTGGCTTCCCCAATGTAAAGCTTTTTGTTTAAACTCGGAGATTTTGGTCAGGGTTTTCAAGCAGGCCAAAGGTAATTAAACAGCCATTATGTTCGAAATGAAGATTTAGGGTTGGAGTGCTGATTAGTTTTAGAAATGTGCTCTTAAAAACTAGTAACAAAAAATCTCGTTAAATTTCAACGAGATTTTCAATAATTTAAATTAAAAAAACTATCTTAGGTCCAGCGTCTGCGACCGGTCAGGTCCAACCGAGAGATACTTAATTGGAACACTTAATTCGCTTTCTAAATAAGCAATATAATTCTTTAACTCTTCGGGAATCTCAGCAACCGTTTTTATCTCTGTAATATCTGTTTTCCAACCTGATACTTTTTTTAAAACGGGTTTTGGTTTGATAGAAATAATATCATATGGCATGTAATCAATCGTTTTCCCATCATATTCATAATGCGTACAAACATAAATATCATCAAAACCATCTAAAACATCGGCTTTCATCATAATTAAATTCGTAACGCCATTAAGCATGATGGCGTATTTTAATGCAGGCAAATCTATCCAACCGCATCTTCTTGCCCTGCCTGTAGTCGCGCCAAATTCGTGCCCAATCTGTCTTAAATTTTCTCCAACCTCATTCTCCAACTCTGTAGGGAAAGGACCACCGCCAACGCGAGTGCAATAAGCCTTAAAAATACCGAAAACATCGCCAACTTTATTTGGCGCAATGCCCAAACCTGTACAGGCGCCCGCAGTTGTGGTGTTGCTAGAAGTTACAAAAGGGTAGGAACCAAAATCAACATCCAACAAAGTGCCTTGTGCGCCTTCTGCCAAAACTTCTTTCCCTTCCGCCAAATATTTGTTAACAAAATGTTCGCTATCTACGTGTGGAATGGTTTTTATAAACTCGATTGCCTCAAAAAATGCCGCTTCTTTCTCCTTTATATTATATTCGAAATCGAAGTGTGATAGAATGTCATTATGCTTTTCTACCAACTTCATATAACGTGCTTTAAAATCTGGCAGCGTAGTGTCTCCAACACGCAGACCATTTCTACCGGTTTTATCCATATAAGTTGGCCCAATTCCTTTCAGCGTAGAACCAATTTTATCTTTGCCCATTTTAGCTTCGTTCGCCGCATCTAACATTTGGTGCGTTGGAAGAATTAAATGTGCTTTTCTAGCGATAACCAATGTGCCATCTGCAACAGGATCGTGACCGGCCTTTTTAAGATTATCCAACTCTCTTTTTAAGATGATGGGATCTATGACCACGCCATTGCCAATTAGATTCATTGTTTTAGGATTGAAAATTCCGGATGGAATGGTATTCAATACAAATTTGTTACCTTCAAACTCTAGCGTGTGCCCCGCATTTGGGCCTCCCTGGAAACGGGCAATCAAATCGTATTTCGGACTTAAAACATCAACAATTTTTCCTTTACCTTCGTCGCCCCATTGTAGGCCCAGAAGTACATCAACTTTCTTCATTAAATTAATAGGTTTGGATAATAGGTTTTGGTATTTAAGATTTGGACTCGCCTGCGCTTTGTTGCACTTTTTGCGCCATGCTACAGTCAGAACAAAATCCGTATAAATTTAGAGAGTGGTGTTTAATATCAAATTTTAGCAAATCGCCTACCATAGTTTGAATTTGATGGATGCGTGGGTCGCAGAATTCTACCACTTTGCCGCAGCCTATGCAAATAACATGATCGTGTTGGCGGTAACCGTAAGATTTTTCGAACTGCGCCATGTTTTTTCCAAATTGGTGTTTGGTAACCAGATCGCAAGACACAAGTAATTCTAAGGTATTATAAACAGTAGCTCTGCTAACGCGGTATTTTTGGTTTTTCATGTGGATGTAAAGCGTTTCTACATCAAAATGATCATTTCTGGAATAAATTTCTTCTAAAATAGCAAACCGTTCAGGAGTTTTTCTTAGGCTTTTATTTTCTAGATAAGCTTCGAATATCTTTCTAACTAGCTCGTTTGTTTTCTGTTCAGACATGGTTTTCTACCTCTCTTCAAAGGTAAGTAAATTTTTGATTTTTAATCTTGGGCTCTGTAAAAGGGTAGAACGCATTAAGTGATGCGTGTGTTGACATTTAACCCATCAACTGGGCATTAAATTTTTTTGTTTATCTGGAGAAAAAACAATTTTTTAATGATCAATCGTTTCTACCAATCCGCTTTGTCTTTTCCACTTCCATCCAAGCGGCCATTCCCGAAGATGCTTTATAGGTCATTTTTTTGCTCGTCTGCCAATAAGGGAAATCAACTAGGCGTCAAAACGCGTCACCCCGGTAATGCCTTTTATTTGTAAAATATTATCAATCAATCTCTCTAAATGTTCAGTATCATTTACATAAACCATAATAGATCCCTCAAAAATTCCTTCGTTACTGTCAACGGTTATAGAGCGGATGTTTACATTAAAATCGGTAGAGATCACTCGCGTTAAACTGTTTATAAGACCAACCTCATCAATACCAAGAATTTGTAAACCAGTTAAAAAAGTAAGCTCTTGTTGCTTATTCCATTTGGCCTTCACAATCCTATAGCCATAGTTAGCCATCAATTGGGCGGCATTTGGGCAATTTGTGCGGTGTATTTTTATCCCGTCATTTACGGTTATGAAGCCAAAAACATCGTCCCCAGGAATTGGATTACAACATGGGGCAAGCGTATAATCTATACGCTGCATGTCTTCGCCAATAAGCAGAATATCAGAATCGGCTGCCTTTAATTTGCTTTTAACAACATCTACACTTAAATTGTCTGGTCTATCAGAGCCGCGGTTTTCTATTTCTTTCTCAGTAGATAAGTATTCTTTTATATCTTTTAACTCTATCTTACCTTCTGCAACCTGGATGAATAACTCTTGCGTTGAATTGAGCTTAAAGAAGTAACTGATTTTCTGTAGGTTATCAGTATTGTAGGTAATTTTAAGCGACTTGAGTTTTCTTTCTAATATCTCTTTTCCGTTTTCTGCAATCTTTCGTTTTTCCTCTTTTAACGAAGATTTTATTTTAGATTTTGCTTTCGCAGTTATTACAGTATTTAGCCAATCTTCCTTTGGCGTTTGTTTGCTAGATGTTATAATTTCTACCTGATCACCATTTTGCAATCTGTGAGAAAGTGGAACCAATTTATGGTTAACTTTTGCTCCAATACAGGTAGCACCCACATCGGTGTGTATTTCAAAAGCAAAATCTAAAGCTGTGGCACCAGTAGGCAGTTGTAGCAAAGCACCTTTTGGCGTAAAAATGAATATTTCGTCAGAGAAAAGATTCATCTTAAAATCATCTAAAAAGTCTAGCGCATTAGCCTCCGGATTGCTAAGCATTTCTCTAACTTTTTGTATCCATTGATCTAAACCATTATCTGTAGAAGATTCTTTGTATTTCCAGTGGGCCGCAAATCCCTTCTCGGCAATTTCGTTCATCCGTAGTGTTCTAATTTGCACCTCTACCCATTGCCCTCTTAAGCCCATTACGGTGGTGTGCAAACTTTCGTAGCCGTTGCCTTTCGGCGATGAAACCCAGTCTCGCAGCCTATCTGGGTTGGGGCGATATAAGTCTGTAACGATAGAATAGGCTTTCCAACAATCGGCCTTTTCATTTTCCAAAGGGGTATCTAAAATAATTCTTATGGCAAAAAGATCATAAACTTCCTCAAAAGGAATGTTCTTCTTTTTCATTTTATTCCAAATGGAATGGATGGATTTCGGTCGGCCATAAATATCGGCTTTTAACCCTTGCTCCACCATAATAGGGGCAATTGGATCCACAAATTTTTTGATAAATAACGCGCGTTCAGCTTTCTTTTCGTTTAGTTTTTTAGCCACAAATTTATAGGTGTCGGGCTCTAAATATTTCATCGAAAGATCTTCAAGTTCAGACTTAATTGCATACAATCCCAATCTGTGGGCTAGTGGGGCATACAAGTAAATTGTTTCTGAAGCAATTTTTAGCTGCTTGTGCCGAGGCATAAAATCCATCGTACGCATATTGTGCAATCGATCTGCTAGTTTTATTAAAATTACACGAACATCATCTGCCAGCGTTAACAGCATTTTACGGAAATTCTCTGCTTGCAGCGAACTGTTGGTATCAAAAACGCCGGCAATTTTTGTCAACCCATCTATAATTTTGGCTGTTTTCTTTCCAAATTCCCGCTCAATATCATCAAGGGTCATTTGGGTATCTTCTACTACATCGTGCAATAGAGCGCAAACAATAGAGGTAGTTCCAAGGCCAATTTCTTCTGCAGCGATTTGAGCAACAGCAATTGGATGGTAAATATAAGGCTCACCGGATTTCCGACGCATATCTTTGTGACTCTCGAGAGCCAAATTGAAGGCCCTTCGCAACTCTTTTTTATCGCCATGCTGCATGGTAGGCTTACACGCCCGCAATAAAGTCCTGTATCTTTTAAGAATTTCTTTTTTCTCCGCCTCTAAATCAATCAGTAACTCCGTTTTCATTTGTCTTTTTGCGCGAAAAATGCAGAAAATATTTTAATAATCTTTATATTAGATACATCAATAAGCGAATGTATAAAATAAGCCTTAGTTTTGATGCAGGATAAATTTATGAAATTAAAAAATTTATATTTTCTGTTTTTTGTAATCATTTCCGTCGCCTCGGTTAGTGCCCAAGAAATTGAAGCACCAGCGTATCCGGCAAAAGGAAAAAACGACACCATCCGAGTTGCATCTACCAACGATAATGGTACAATGATTCCGTGGATATTGCTAAACGACGTTAACATTAATGCCAATAGAACTTTTAAAAGCCCTGCAGAAAAACTAGCTTTCGATAGATTGCGTTACAACGTTTTAAAGGTGATGCCTTATGCACTATTTGCCAAAAGACGGTACGAACAGCTTGAAAACGAATTATTGCAAGCGCCAGAAAAGCGACAACAAAGGGAATTGGTGAAGGCATGCGATAGAGAAATTAAAGACATGTTTAACCGCGAAATTAAAGACTTAACCATTACGCAGGGACAAATTTTAACAAAGCTGATAGACAGGGAGGTTGGCCGAACTACGTTTGATATTGTAAAACAAACCAAAGGTGGTTTTACAGCTTTTTCTTATCAGTTAATTGCCAGGGTGGTTGGGCATAACCTAAAGGCCACTTATAATGCAAATGAAGATCGGGATATTGAGTCCATCATTCAATCATCTGGATATTACCAATAAACTTAAAAAATGAATCAACCGTCCCCGAACATTTATTCTTTCAAAGTTAAAAAAATTGGAGGCCAAGAAAAATTACTTTCTGCCTATCGTAATAAAGTGTTGTTAATTGTAAACACGGCTTCAGAGTGTGGTTTTACTTGTCAATTTAAAGATCTTGAGCAACTTAAAAAAGACATAGGTAGCGATGATTTTGAGATATTAGCGTTCCCAAGCAACGATTTTGGTAAGCAAGAACCTTTAGAAGGAAGAGAGATTTTAGAATTTTGTGAGAGCAATTATAATATTACTTTTCCGGTTTTCGATAAGATTTTCGTGCGTGGATCAGATGCACACCCGCTCTATCAATTTCTTTCAGATAAAAAACAGAACAATCGGTGTAATGTGAAACCTCGATGGAACTTCCATAAATACCTTATCAATAAAAATGGCGAAATAGAAGATTTTTTCTATCCATTTACCACGCCGCTAAACAGTAAATTAAAAAAGAAAATAGTTAAACTGTTGGCAAAAACCACCGAAAAAATTTAATGAAGTTAGATATTTTAGTAATAGCTGTACATCCTGACGATGCCGAATTGTGCTGCTCTGGTACCATTTTAAAGCATATAGTTTTAGGGAAAAAGGTAGGTTTAATAGATTTGACTCGGGGCGAACTGGGAACTAGAGGAACTGCAGAAACGAGGAAGCAAGAGGCAGAAGATTCTGCAAAGATTTTGGGTTTGCATGTGAGAGAAAATTTGGGTTTTAGAGATGGTTTTTTTACAAATGATGAACTTCATCGTATAGAAATTATCAAAGTAATCAGAAAATATCAACCAGAAATAATTCTTGGAAACTCATTGACAGATAGACATCCAGACCACGGCAGGGCAGGAGACTTGGTTTTTGATTCTATTTTCCTATCCGGATTGTCGAAGATAGAAACCAGCGTTGATGGCCAGGCACAACTGGCACACAGATCAAGATTGTACTTACAATTTATTCAAGATACATACATCAAACCAGATATTATTGTCGATATATCAGATTACATCGATAGAAAAGTAGAAAGTATAAAAGCCTTTAAAACGCAATTTTATATTCTCGGAGAAAATTTAGATGAACCTGGAACGTACATTTCGTCTCCAGAGTTCTTTGATAGTATTTTAGGCAGGGCAAGAGAATTTGGAAAAAATATTGGCGCTAAATACGGCGAAGGCTTTACCTCAAGGAAATTATTGGGGATAGATAATCTGTTTGATTTGAGGTAGGACATGCGTATTTGAGCTTTTTTGCTTTGGCTGTCAATCTATATTCAAATATCGCCAGGTTTGCGTTCCAATACTTTGCATATTGTATTCAAAATATCAGATCTTACACCTTTTGCGTTACTGTTTTAAGTATTGAAAGATTAACAATAGTGAGTCCAACTTTCTCTGATAATTCTGTTAACGACATCTTTCCTGATTTAGTTGAAAAACGCTGAACACCAAAAATGCCGCATCTTTCGATGCGGCATTCTAAAATATAAATTTCTAAATTTACTTACGCATCAATCTTTGCATATTTCGCATTTCGCTCTATAAATTCTCTGCGTGGGGCAACTTCATCGCCCATAAGCATAGAAAAAGTATGATCGCATTCTGCCGCGCTTTCTATGGTTGCTTGTAATAATGTACGTGTTGCCGGATTAAGCGTGGTTTCCCAAAGTTGTTCTGCATTCATTTCTCCCAAACCTTTGTAGCGTTGAATATGTACGCTGTCTTCTTTACCTGCGCCTTTTAAACGTTGTACTGCAGCATCGCGTTCTTTATCGTTCCAGCAATATTCAAAATCTTTTCCTTTTTTTACTTGATAAAGTGGGGGAGAAGCAATATAAACGTACCCCGCTTCTATAAGCGCACGCATGTATCTATAGAAAAAAGTTAGAATTAATGTGGTGATGTGAGACCCATCAATATCCGCATCAGTCATGATTACAATTTTATGATAACGAAGTTTTGCCATGTTCAATCCTTTATCATCATCTTCTGTACCGATGCTTACACCCAAAGCGGTAAACATATTTTTTATCTCATCATTCTCGTAGATTTTATGTTCCATGGCTTTTTCTACATTCAAAATTTTACCTTTTAAAGGTAAAATTGCCTGAATGTTCCTATCCCTGCCTTGCTTCGCAGTTCCACCGGCAGAGTCTCCCTCAACCAAGTAAATTTCGCATTTCACAGGATCACTATCAGAACAATCTGCCAACTTTCCGGGAAGTCCGGAGCCGCCCATTACACTCTTACGCTGCACCATTTCTCTCGCTTTACGAGCTGCTGCACGCGCTGTTGCGGCCAAAATCACTTTACCAATAATCATCTTTGCCTCTTTTGGATTTTCTTCCAAATAAGCACCTAATGCTTCACCAACAGCGATATCTACTGCGCCAGATACTTCGCTATTACCGAGTTTTGTTTTGGTTTGACCCTCAAACTGAGGCTCTTGAACTTTTACAGAAACTACAGCAGTAAGCCCTTCGCGAAAATCATCGCCAGTAATCTCCATTTTAAGGTTTTTTAATAACCCAGATTTATCTGCGTAACTTTTAAGTGTACGTGTTAATCCACGCCTAAAACCCGCGATATGCGTTCCTCCTTCATGTGTATTGATGTTGTTTACGTAAGAGTGTACATTTTCTGAGTAGCTATCGTTGTATTGAAAAGCAAGTTCTACCGGAACACCGTTCTTTATACCGTCAATGTAAATTGGCTCTGGCAAAAACGATGCACGGGTTCCGTCTAAAAAAGAAACAAATTCTTTTAAGCCCCCTTCTGAATGGAAAATTTCTCGAGGAAAACTTCCATCATCTTCTGCTTCTCGTTCATCTGTTAAGGTTAATGTAATGCCCTTATTTAGATATGCTAACTCGCGTAACCGTCCGGCTAACGTGTCATACTTGTACTCTGTAGTCTGGGTAAAAATGGTGTCGTCTGGAGTAAAGGTTACGATGGTACCACGTTTATCGGTTGCGCCAATTTCCTTTACATCATAGAGGGGTTTCCCGATGTTATATTCTTGCACCCAAATTTTTCCTTCTCTATGAATTTCGGCGCGAAGATGAGTAGAAAGTGCATTAACGCAGCTAACACCAACGCCGTGTAAACCACCAGAAACTTTATATGTGTCTTTATCAAATTTTCCACCCGCATGTAACACCGTCATTACGATTTCTAGAGCAGATTTATTTTCTTTTTTAGTTATACCTGTCGGGATTCCACGACCGTTGTCTTCTACCCTGATGGAATTGTCCTTTAAGATGACGACATCGATGGTATCCGCGTGCCCCGCAAGGGCTTCATCGATCGAATTATCTACAACCTCATAAACCAAATGGTGTAAACCCTTTACTCCAGTATCTCCTATATACATCGAAGGGCGCTTTCGCACCGCTTCTAAACCTTCTAAAACCTGAATATTATCTGCTGAATAATTTGACTTTGAATCTTGTTCTTCGCTCATTTTTTAATTAAAAACTATAAGTATCAAAAATACGGAAAATATGCCATTTTACCCAATGTGTTGGTAAGTTTCAGGCTTGGAAAAATAGACGGAAAAAGGTTGCGTTTTGAACCACATCATACAAAAAACTTCCTAACGTAATAATTCTTACCGAAGTGTGACTCGCCGTTTTGCAGCTCTTAAAACTCAGCGTTTTTCGGAAACCGCGGAAATGCAATTACATCGCGAATGTTGGTCATCCCGGTTACAAAAAGAACTAAACGTTCGAAACCTAGTCCGAAACCAGCGTGAGGCGCTGTACCAAACTTTCGAGTATCTAAATACCACCAAAGTTCTTCTTCAGAGATATCCATCTCTATCATTCTTTGGGTAAGTTTATCTAACCGCTCTTCCCGCTGCGCGCCACCAATCATTTCCCCAATGCCGGGGAACAAAATATCCATTGCGGCTACGGTTTTTCTGCCTTGCGCATCCGGTTCATTCTGGCGCATGTAAAACGCTTTGATATCTGCGGGATAATCCGTTAAAATTACCGGTTTTTTAAAATGCTTTTCTACTAGATACCTTTCATGCTCACTCTGCAAATCCGCACCCCATTCATCAATCAGATATTTAAACTGTTTTTTCTGGTTTGGTTTAGATGATCTTAAAATCTGAATAGCTTCGGTGTAAGTCAATCTTTCAAAATCGTTATCTAAACAAAACTGTAATTTATCTAATAAAGACAATTCTGAACGCTCATTTTGAGGCTTTTGCTTTTCCTCTTCAAGCAAACGGTTGTTTAAAAATTCTAATTCTTCTTTACAATTTTCTTTAGCGTAATTGATGACGTATTTCATCATGTCTTCTGCAAGTTGCATATTGTCTTCCAAATCTGCGAAAGCAATTTCTGGCTCAATCATCCAAAACTCAGCCAAATGACGTGTGGTATTGCTATTCTCTGCCCTAAAAGTTGGTCCGAAGGTATAAATTTGTCCGAAGGCCATTGCGGCGAGTTCTCCTTCTAATTGACCAGACACCGTCAAGTTGGTTGCCCTTGCAAAGAAATCTTCTGAAAAATCTACTTTTCCATCTTCCGTTCTCGGTGTTTTATCGAAATCTAATGTAGTAACCTTAAACATCTCTCCCGCACCTTCTGCATCACTTGCTGTAATGATAGGAGTGTGCATTAATACGAATCCTCTATCATTAAAAAATTTGTTGATGGCGAAAGAAAGCGCATGTCTTACTTTAAAAACGGCATTAAATGTATTCGTTCTAAAACGCAAATGTGCTATTTCCCTTAAAAATTCTAAACTGTGTTTCTTTGGCTGCAAAGGGAATTTCTCCGCATTGCTATCGCCTAAAATCTCCAACCTATCAACCTTAATTTCAACAGATTGCCCTTTTCCGGTTGATTCGATTAGCGTGCCAGTGGCAGAGATTGCTGCACCAGTTGTTATCCTTTTTACTTCGCTTTCTGGGAATGCATCCAAAGCAATAACCAATTGAATATTGCCAAGACAAGACCCATCATTTAAAGCGATGAACTGATTATTGCGAAAGGTTTTAACCCAGCCCATTACGGTCACGCTTCGTTCTAACTCGGTGGTGTTTAGTAAATCTTTTATCTTGGTTCGTTGCAACATGTGGTTTAATTTGGCGACAAAAGTACAAATCAACAACGATAACCGGAAAAGAGTTTCAAGAGAACTCCCAGAGGTCTCATTTCAAATCAATTGTCAGATTTGACGCTGCCTGATTTTCCACCGAACAAACTATCGATCAATTTTTGATTAGGATCTACCGTGCCATCCTTTTTAATAACTGTTGGTATCTGGCCTTCGATTTTATATTTTATCTCGTAAAATATTTTTGCGATGGAAGCATATTCTTCAAAAATCAATTTTTCTTCGTGAGTAGTCAAATCTGGAGAATACATTCCTTGAAAAGCATATTGCCTAATTCTATTGTTTGCTTTATACTGTATGGTGCTATACATAATATAACCCTTGCCAAACACCGATTCACTAGGTAAAGAAAATATATTGTGGACCGAAAGAGCAATAACTACTGAATCTAAATCAATTAGTTTGAGTTGATATTTCTTAACGTCAAATTCTTTTGTAGGTTTATTTAAATTGCGAACTAGAGTTATTCGTTGAGTATTCATATAACCAGATAATTTGCCGTTTTGATAATAAATTACAATCACACTTATTTCACGACCTCCGCGGCTATAAAATCTAATCTCCAAGTCGTTCTTTGAAAGGGCAATATCATCAACCTTGAGCGAAAGATTTGAGTTTTCTAAGGCTACAGGAGGATCGGAACTATCAATGAGTGTTTTATGAATATCGACAAATTGGGCATTTGCGTTTGATGTCGAAAATAAAAACAAAACGATTCCCAAAAAATGCTTCATAATAATTTTAATAAAGTCTAAGCAGCCAGAATATTAGTAACTATAAGGAATATAATCCTGTAATATCGACATATTTTTTAGTTTCTGGTTTTAAGCACCAACATGCCATGAGGAGGGATGTTAGTTTTGGAAACTGCTGTTAGATTTCCCAAGTCTTTTTGTCGCCATAAATCTCTAACTGTTACATCGTTTTCGATACCCAGCTCTTTTAAATTTATGTTAATCCTTTCGTAAACTTCGGCAGTGTTGAAAATGCCAATTGCCTTAGTGCCATCGCTCAATTTTTTCACCCATATTTGGTATGTCGGAGTTTTGATTACTTGCCTTGCCGCATATCCAAGTTCATCTTGGTTTATAGCCAAAACTTCATCATTTGTTAAAAGATTTAAGGTAAAATTATCCAGTTGACCCATATCGCAACCAATAAGCAACGGCACAGCCTGCAGCGCCCATAAACTAATGTGGGTGTACTGTTCATCGGGCGTAAGCTTGGTATTGTGCAAACTTGGCCCCCAACCTAACTTACCAACAATCAACATATCTGGATCGTTAAAATGGCCGGGTTCAGCATATTGCACAGCTTTTTCTTGGTTGAAACCAATGTAAGATAAGCTTTCCCAACTATCGTTGATGTCTCCGGTAGTACGCCAACTATTAGCACCAATACTTGCGCCCCACTTCCAAACATCTCCCATGCCGTACTGGCATAGGCTGTAAATGATGTCTCGATGTGCTTCATCTAATTTCGTCCGCATTAGCTGATAGGGTTTTTTCATAGCTTCTAAATCCGGATTTGGACCCGCAACTTCAGAATAAGAACACCAATCGTATTTTAAATAATCAATCCCCCAAGCGGCATAAGTTTTTGCATCTTGACCTTCGTGTTGGTAGCTCCCTAGAAAACCGCCGCACGTTCTATCCCCTGGAGAAGAATAAATCCCAATTTTTAAGCCAAGTGAATGAACGCTGTCAGCTAATACTTTCATATCAGGGAATTTTTCATTTGTTTTTATTTCTCCATTGGAGGCACGTGCCTCCGCTTCCCAACCATCATCAATGTTGATGTAACTCCAACCATGTTTGCTCAATTTATCTGCCATTTGTTTGGCAGAAATCATCACTTTTTTTGCACTAACGCTCAGTCCCCAAACATTCCAGCTATTCCAACCGAGTGTTGGGGTAAGCCCAATCAAATCGCCAACCTTAATTTTTAGAATTTTTTCTGCTGACCCAAGCTCATTTTTTACGAAAAGTTTAACATTGTAATCTCCGTCGTCTGGAGTTTTTCCGGTAATAATCCCGGTTTCCTTATCGAGTTTTAATCCCTGTGGCAAATTCTCTACGTTATAGACCAATGGCTCTTTGCCTGTTGCCGGTATTTTATATAAAAAATCGTTACCAGCTTTAGCTCCATAAACTGCGGCGGCGTTAATTTTTGGCTGATTCTCGGATTTCGGCGTTAAGATGTAAGGCGTTAAAATACTAGCACTTAATTCTTTGCCCGAGGTCGATTCTTTAAAAATATAGGTAAGTACGTAAGATTTTGCCATCGGCATGTTTTCTTTAAAGGTGTATTTAAAAGGTTTGGAGGCCGATGTTTGTACAGAAACCATTCGTTGCGCATATTTTTTATTTGTTTCGGGATCTTTAAAATCTATTGCCAATTGCCCCCTGTAGGTCTTTGTAGAATTTGGATAAATCTCTATAGTCTGTGAAAAATTATTATTGCCGGTTAAAATCATATCTCCACCTGTATTTATTTTAATATCATCCGTAACATCTAACATGCGGATATAGAAATTGCTTCCTGTAATGCCTCCGGCACCACCACTGTCATAAACGCGCGCCGCAAGCGTGTTTTCCTTGTCCCAATTTATTGCGGGATTATTTGCGGCTATTTTATAAATCCTTCTGCCATACGTTCCTTTTTTAACATCGTTACCGCCGCCATGTCCATTCTTTCCTATCAATTTTCCATTCAAATAAACTTCATCTCCATCATCAATATCTCCCAAACTAATCATTAAGCTGTCTTTTAGAAAGGATTGTGTTTTGATGCTAACTGGTAAATTAAAATGCAGGCGGTACCAGCCAAATCCATCGTAATTTGCGTGCCCTTGCATTTCCCAACTTTGCCCAACGGCTATATTCTGCCAAGCCGAATCTTCAAAGTTTGCATCTTTATACGCGGTACTATCTCCTGTGGTAAATTTCCAACCACTAGATAAATCTATATTTTGTGCCGAGAGATTTGCGATACACAGTATTGATGTAAGTGCTAAAAGGAAGAATTTTCTCATAATTTTTACATTTCTAATTTTCTAAGTTAGCGAATAAAATATTTTGTTGCGGCTTCGCTCGAAAAATAATTCTAATTCAAAAACGATATTCTTAAGTAAGGTATTTTTGGAAAAGCTTTACAGTTCTTGTTTAATTGTTGATAAATTCTTGACAGGGCAATTCTCAAATTTTCCTATTTTTGAAATCCATTTTTCATCCCCCGCACCGGATATTAACACCAATTATGTACCTCATTTTTGATACCGAAACTACAGGATTACCGCGCAATTACAATGCGCCAATTTCTGACACAGAAAATTGGCCGCGTTGTATACAAATTGCTTGGCAACTACATGATGAAATGGGTCAACTGGTTGAGCATGAGAGTTATCTAATTAAACCCGTAGGCTTCAACATTCCTTATGATGCGGAACGAATTCATGGAATTTCTACCGAATTAGCTGAAGCGCAAGGTGTAGGAATAGCTTACGTTTTAGAAAAGTTTGCAAATGTTCTCTCTAAAACAAAATTTATTGTCGGGCAAAATCTAAGTTTCGATGTAAAAATTATAGGCGCTGAGTTTTATAGATATGGTTTTGAGCAAAACTTAGCTCAACTGCCAGTTTTAGATACTTGCACAGAGGTAACGGCAAATTTACTAAAGCTATCGGGCGGAAAAGGCGGAAAATTCAAATTACCAAATTTGACCGAGCTACATCAGTACCTTTTTGGTAGTCTATTTAATGAAGCACATAATGCAACGGCCGACGTAGAGGCTACGGCAAAATGTTTCTTTGAATTAATCAGAACTGGCAATTTTTCTAAAGAAGATTTACTTGTCGATGCAGCATATTTTCCAAAATTTAATGAGAGAAATCCCAAACAGTTCAAGAGCTTTGGCATTAACCATACCAACCTAAAAAAAGCATCTGAAGAAATACGCAAAAATCTGCAAAAGACTGGGGGCGGTGGAATATCTAAACAAGAAATTGCAGAGAATAAGCAGGAACTTAATTTCGTAGATTTTGTACATCTTCACAACCATACGCAGTTTTCAGTTCTTCAAAGCACCACAAGCATTAGCGATTTGGTTGCAGCTGCAGCCGATTTAAAGATGCCAGCTGTTGCAATAACGGATCATGCAAATATGATGGGCGCATTTCACTTTGTTGCCGAAACTTTAAACCATAATAAGACTGCTGAGGAGAAGAATGCAACTCTAATCGCAGCAGGGGAGCCGCCAGCGGAGCAAATTGTAAAACCTATTGTTGGGGTCGAGTTTTTTGTGTGTGATAATCATTTAGATAGAAGTTGTAAAGATGATGGTTATCAAATGGTTTTTCTTGCTAAAAATAAAAGGGGATATCATCATTTAGCAAAAATGTCTTCGATTGCCTACACCAAAGGATTCTATTACGTTCCGAGGATAGATAGATCTGTTATCGAGGCATTTAAAGGCGATATCATTGTCCTTTCGGGAAGCCTTTACGGAGAAATTGCAAGCAAACTTTTAAACTTGGGCGAAAAGCAGGCAGAGGAAGCTTTAATGTGGTGGAAACACACGTTTAAAGACAATTTCTATCTGGAAATTATGCGGCATAATCAAGAAGATGAGGATAGGATAAATATCGATTTAATCGCATTGGCAAAAAAGCATGAGATAAAATTAATAGCCACTAATAATACGTATTACATCAACAAGAAAGACGCAAATGCGCATGACATTTTACTTTGCGTAAAAGACGGAGAAAAACAGGGTACGCCAATTGGTCGGGGAAGAGGATTTCGATACGGTTTACCAAATCAAGAATATTATTTCAAATCTGCTGAGGAGATGAAAAATCTCTTCGCCGATTTGCCCGAGGCAATCTTAAACGTTAGAGAAGTTGTTGATAAAATAGAGAGTTACAAACTTGCGCGAGAGGTGTTGCTTCCGAAGTTTACTATTCCAGAAGAGTTTTTGATAAGTGAAGATGTAACCGATGGAGGCAAAAGAGGCGAGAATAAATATTTAGCTCATTTAACTTATGTTGGTGCAAACCGGCGTTATGCTACTATAACCCAAGAAATTAAAGATCGTTTGGATTTTGAACTTTCAACTATAGAAAAGACGGGTTACCCCGGGTATTTTCTCATCGTACAGGATTTTATAGCAGAGGCGCGCCGCAGAGATGTTTCAGTTGGCCCAGGGCGAGGTTCTGCTGCAGGTTCTGTGGTTGCGTATTGCCTTGGAATTACAAATATAGATCCCTTAAAATACGATTTACTTTTTGAGCGATTTTTAAATCCAGATCGTATATCAATGCCAGATATAGACATTGATTTTGACGATGAAGGGCGCGGTCGGGTGATGGATTACGTAATTGATAAATACGGATCCAGCCAAGTTGCACAGATCATTACTTATGGTACAATGGCTGCAAAATCGTCTATCAGAGATACAGCACGCGTGTTGGATTTGTCACTATATGAAGCAGATAAAATCGCAAAGCTCATTCCTAATATGATGAAGCTAGCTAAAATCTTTAATGTGGACGACAAGCAGCTTAAGAATGATTTACGCCCAGATGAATACGAAAAAGTGCAAGAATTAAAAGCGTTATTGTTGAAGAAGGATCTGAGTGCAGAAACGCTTCAACAAGCCCAAATTTTAGAGGGTTCTTTACGCAATACTGGCATACACGCATGTGGGGTAATTATTACACCGAGCGACATTACCGATTTTGTTCCTGTGGCAACTGCAAAAGATTCTGACTTGTACGTAACTCAGTTTGATAACTCAGTGGTGGAAAGTGCTGGTTTGCTCAAAATGGATTTTCTTGGCCTGAAAACTTTAACATTAATTAAGGATACGGTTAAGTTAGTTAAAAAACGACACGACATTTTGCTAAATCCAGATGAATTTCCGATTGATGATTTGGCTACTTACGAGCTCTTTCAACGCGGCGAAACCATAGGCATTTTTCAATATGAAAGTCCTGGAATGCAAAAATACATGAAAGAACTTAAGCCTACTGTTTTTGATGATTTAATAGCGATGAATGCGCTATACAGACCTGGGCCGATGGAATACATTCCAAGTTTTGTGCGGAGAAAAAATGGCGAGGAAATTATAAAATATGATTTAGATGCTTGCGAAGAGTTTTTGAAAGAAACCTACGGCATCACAGTTTACCAAGAGCAAGTAATGCTTTTATCGCAAAAACTGGCAGATTTTACCAAAGGTGAGGCCGATGTGCTGCGTAAGGCGATGGGTAAAAAGCAAAAATCAGTTTTAGATAAGATGAAACCAAAATTTATCGCGCAAGCAGCACAAAAAGGACATGCAAAAGACGCTATAGAAAAAATTTGGAAGGATTGGGAAGCTTTTGCCGCTTATGCCTTCAACAAGTCTCACTCCACGTGTTACGCGTGGATAGCTTATCAAACAGCTTATCTTAAAGCGCATTATCCGGCAGAATATATGGCTGCTGTATTGAGCAATAATATGAGCGATATAAAGCAAGTTGCATTCTTTATGGAAGAATGCAGACAGATGGGCGTGGTGGTGTTGGGACCAGATGTTAACGAAAGCGACCTTAAATTTTCTGTAAATGCCAAAGGTGAAATTCGTTTTGGCATGTCTGCTGTAAAAGGTGTTGGGGAAAAAGCCGTGGAAAGTATAGTAGAAGAACGCGCCAATAAAGGGAGTTTTGCAAGTGTTTATGATTTTGCCAAACGCTCCAATACTCGAGTTGTAAATAAAAAAGCTTACGAGAGTTTTGTATATAGCGGGGCCTTAGATGCTTTCGGCGGCCACAGAGCGCAATATTTTTACATTGGCCCAAATGATAAAATGAATGGCATCGAAAAAATAATTAAATATGCCAATGATTTTCAATCGAATGAAAGCACTTCGCAAGCTTCGCTTTTTGGTGGCTCGAAGGCAGATATGATTTTGGAACCGAGTTTGCCGGTAGCGCCAGAATGGACTTTAATAGATCGATTAAAATATGAAAAAGACGCAATCGGAATATTTTTATCGGGGCATCCTTTAGATAACTATAAATTAGAATTGGAGTTATTCTGCACCCACAGCGTGAAAGACCTTTCGTTAATAAACAAAGTGCGTATGGGTGATACGAACGAAGATGTTTTGGCTGCATTTGAACCATTGAAAAATAAAGACATTTGTGCAGGTGGTCTTGTAGTCGCTGCCGCCCAACGCGTTACAAAAAACGGTAAGCCTTTTGGAACTTTTGTCTTTGAAGATTTTAACGACAGTTGTGAGATAGCGCTTTTTGGCGAAGACTTTATTAAGTTTAAATCGTTTTTAACCGAAGGCTATTTTTTGCAAATTAGAGGTAGGGTTGGAGAACGGTATGGGAAAACTGGCGATTGGGAATTTAAGGTAAACTCGATCGCTTTGCTTTCAGATTTGCGAGATAAGTTGGCTAAATGTATTACAATACAATTGCCTCTAGATAAATTAGATGATATGCTTATGGAAGAAATACAAATTTTAGTGGAAGATAATAAAGCAAGCACTGAACATCAAAACTGTGCATTAAACTTTTTGGTTTTCGATCAGGAAAAGAATGTTAAAGTAGAGTTGCCCTCAAAAACCATTAAAATAAACCCAACAAATAAGTTTTTAGAACAATTAAAGGGATTGCACATTGTAAATTATAAACTCAATTAAAGGCTTAAATTATTAACTAACTGTTAAACAACATGTTATTGTACTAAACGCTTGTCAATTTGGCATATAATTTTGCATTGGCATCACAATTGAATACTTACATTTAAAAATTAAAAAAAAAAATTATGGCATTAGAAATTACAGATGCAAACTTCGAGGAAGTTGTATTGAAATCAGATAAACCCGTATTGGTAGATTTTTGGGCAGAATGGTGTGGCCCTTGTCGCATGGTTGGACCATTGGTAGAAGAAATTGCAAAAGACTTTGATGGTAAGGCGGTTGTTGGTAAGGTTAATGTAGATAACAATCCTCAAATTTCTATGCAGTTTGGCATTAGAAATATACCTGCGCTGTTATTTTTTAAAGGCGGCGAAGTTGTAGATAAGCAAGTTGGTGCAGTGCCTAAATCTGTGCTAACTGAGAAACTAAACAAACAATTGGCTTAAAATAAGGTTATTTACAATACAGTCATAAACCTAGCTAAAATTATGGCTAGGTTTTTTTATTTATAAATTTAAGAAAGAATATATATGATTCGGTTTTCGAAATTTAAACCAGTAATAAGTCTCTCTGTTGGCTTATTGGTAAACGCCGCGAGTATAAACATGGCTTGCGCACAAAACTCTGTGGAAACAAAACCCACCACGGCTGACTTTAAACCCGCTTTTGCTGCACAAACAAGAGCTAACGCCGTTAAAACAAAAACACCAATTGATGTCGAGGTAATTAATTCGGAACTCAAATCGCCGTGGGGACTTTCGATTATGCCAGACGGTAGATTTTTAATTTCTCAAAAGCAAGGCGATATGGTCATTTTAGGCAAAGATGGGACGATGCAGAAGACGATAGAAGGCTTGCCAAAAGTCGAAGGCGGGGGGCAAGGGGGCTTGCTAGATGTAACCCTAGATCCGGACTTTGCAAAAAATAAAATGATTTATTGGAATTTTTCGGAGTTACAAGATGATGGCAGCATCGTATTGGCCATTGCAAAGGGCAAATTATCTAGCGATGAGACCGCTGTTGAGAATCAAAAGATAATTTATCGGGCAACACCCTCTTATAAGGGTAAAGGGCAATACGGATCTAGAATCGTGTTCGATAAAAGTGGAAATTTATTTGTGAGCACCGGTGAGCGTTCTGCAGCAGATATAAGGGTGCAAGCACAGTACCTCAACTCGGCACTTGGTAAAGTGGTTCACATTACTAAAGATGGAGCTGCCGTTCCAAATGGACCGTTTGCAAAAACCGCCGATGCTCGCCCAGAAATTTACGCTTATGGATTTCGTAATCCTGATGGTTTTGCAATCAATCCAAAAACCGGAGATTTATGGGAGGCAGAATTTGGACCGAAGGGCGGTGACGAGGTAAATATTATTAAGCCCGGAAAAAACTACGGTTGGCCTATTATTAGTTATGGAACTGAGTATAGTGGTAAAATGGTTGGTGATGGCATTACTCAAAAGGAGGGGATGGAACAGCCCGTTTACTATTGGAATCCAAGTATTTCGCCCGGTTGTATGGCGTTTTATAACGGTAACAAAATACCCGAATGGAATGGAAATCTTTTCATGGGGGCTTTGGGAGGTCAACATATCGCCCGTCTAGTGATCAAAAATGATAAAATAGTTGGGGAGGAACGCCTTTTAGAGGATAAAGGAGAGCGCTTTAGGGATATGGCCGAAGGCATAGATGGTGCACTTTATACTGTAACCGATGGAGGGAAATTGTATAAAATTTCAAAAAAATAGAAATTGGAAATAAAATAAAACTCCTCTAGCAATTTTAGAGGAGTTTTTTTGTTTGTAAATTTGGCTGATTTTTCTTTTACTTTAATAATGTTGTTGCTTTGCTTCCTTGCAAAATTTTTATACAAATTCGAACAGGATATTCTTGTTTAACCAGAATATCTTGTTCTAAAGAATTTGATTATTATAAAGTGTTAGCGACAAACAATATAGTACTAAGAACATAAATGAAAATTGCGTAGCATATTAATTTGTGCGAATCGCATCTCAATTGATAGAACAAAAGACTAACAGAACAAAGATGAAAAATTTAAGCTTTAGCGATTTAAGTGTGGTTTATGTAAACTGTACTTTAAAAAAAAGCCCCGAACCCAGTCACACAGATTCTCTGTTTCAGGTTTCTAAAGCAATTATGCTTAGAGAAAAAGTGAAAGTTCATGAAATTCGTCTTGTCGATCATGAAGTGGCCAGTGGTATTTATCCAGATATGACAAAATATGGTTGGAAGGTAGACAAGTGGCCAGCAATATTTAAGAAAATAATAGGCGCGGATATACTTATTGTGGGTACTCCGATATGGCTAGGCGAGAAGTCTTCTGTTGCCCAAAAATTGATTGAAAGACTTTATGCGATGAGTGGCGAGACGAATGATAAGGGGCAATATGTTTTTTATGGTAAGGTAGGGGGATGCATTGTTACAGGGAATGAAGACGGAATAAAACATTGCGCAATGGGCTTACTATACGCTCTTCAGCACATTGGTTATTCTATTCCGCCCCAAGCAGATTGCGGTTGGATTGGAGAAGTTGGACCTGGCCCCAGCTATGGCGACGTGGAATGGAAGGGGAAAAAGTTAAAAAAACCAGTCGGTTTTGAAAGTGATTTTACAAACAGAAATACGACTTTTATGACATATAATTTACTTCACTTGGCGTCCATGCTAAAAGCAAACAAGGGCTATCCAAAATATGGCAACTCTAGGAAAGACTGGGATGATGGCGAGCGCTGGGAATTCGAAAATCCCGAATATAGACAAGGAGCAAATAAAAAAAGTAAATCGAAGAGTTAGCTATTTTAATCTACCAAGACCTGTGCAGCATACACCAAATAAGCTATATCCCAACTTATTAGAAATACGCCAACTAAACTGAATTGAGAAAACCATGGAAATTTGCCAAAACGCTAGTAATAAACTCGATCAGTTTTTAATTTTTATCGTGCCAAATGTTATTTTTTCTGTTGCTGTCTGGTAGCTTTTGTTCAGGGTCTAAAGTCACCGATTGGATTGATTGCTTATCCTGTAGATGAATGGTATGAACGTCGCTCTGCATCCAAGTTTCTACAGGTAACTTTATTAACTGTTTAGTTCCATCTTTCTGAATAACCTGAAGCGTAATGGGTAAAGCCATTTTTTGCAGGTTTGCTAAGGTAATATCAACCCCATTTTTTGGTTCGTTGTTAGAGTAAACAACAGATTGTATTGCAACATCAAACTCCCAATTGTTATAGAACCATTCTTTCCAAAACCAAGAGAGGTCTTCGCCGCTCTCATTTTCCATAGTTCTAAAAAAATCATCTGGCGAAGGATGTTTGTAAGCCCAACGTTCTATATATTTTTTAAAGGCATAATCAAATCTGTCTTTGCCTAAGATTTCTTCCCGCAATAAAACCAAACCAAAAGCTGGCTTGAAATATACTAAGGGATGGCGATATTTTTCTGTAAGCATATCTGCCCTTGCCATCATGTTTGGTGCTTCCGCATCTTTTAAAAGTGGAATAATCTCATCTGCAGGATTTCCTTTGCCAGGCGCATATTCGCCATCGCGCTTTGGCGCGAATTCTCCGTTGTTAAATTCATCAGATGCATAAATATCTATGAAAGTGTTAAACCCTTCATCCATAAAAGCATAACGGCGTTCATTGCTACCCACAATCATTGGAAACCAATTGTGTCCAATTTCATGTGCGGTAACCCAGTACAACTCATCGCCCTTGTCTTTCCAGCCATCAAACACAATGCCCGGATATTCCATTCCGCCTGCAATTCCAGCTTCGTTTATGGCAACTGGATAGGGATAAACAAACCACTTTGTAGAAAAATACTCCATAGACTTTTTGAGGTATTCCGTCGCCCGATCCCAAGCATCGGCACCAGCACTTTCCACAGGATAGATTGACATCGCTAAACATGGCTTGCCAGTTGGTAAATTTACTTTTGCGGCATCCCAAACATAAGCTTTAGATGCGCCGAAAGCTACATCTCTAGTATTTAACATTTTAAAACGCCAGTTTTTTGTTCCCTTTTTGGGTGATGAATTTTCCTTAACAACGTCTTCCGCAGAGCGGATCATTATGGTTTTATCGCTTTGCTTTGCCTTATTAAATCTCTCCAACTGGTGCGGAGAAAGCACTTCTTTCTCGTTTTGCAATTCGCCACTTCCGGCAACAATCATCCCCGCAGGAACCGTTACCGTATAATCAAAATCACCATATTCACAGTAAAATTCTCCACTGCCCAAAAAAGGCAAAGTATCCCAGCCATGCAAATCATCATACACACACATTCGAGGATACCACTGCGCCATCTCATAGATTTTGCCATTCTTGGTGTTGAAGAAATCGGTTCTACCACCAAAAGCTCCTGGAATATCATAGCTGTAGTTAATATGAATTTCTAGATTCTGCTTCGATGACAAAGCCTCTGGCAAACGAATTTGCACCCTCGTATCATTCACAATAAAATCAGCTTTCGTATTTTTTCCTTTGTAGCTTACGCTTATGCTTGCGAATTTGAAGCCAGTCGTGTGAGATTTAATGTCAGCATTTGGAGTTGAAGCCAAATAAAAATTAGAGCGAGCATCTTCTTTATACAGATTTTGATCTAGTTCTAACCACAAAGAAGAAAGTTTATCTGGACTGTTGTTTGTATAAGTTATGGTTTCCGTGCCAGTAAGCGAATTTTCGATAGTATCTATCGTTGCATGAAGTAAATAATCTGCTCTATTTTGCCAGTATTTTTCGCCAGGCGCGCCATTCGCAGCCCTGAATTCATTCCCATTTTTTGTGTAAACATCTTGCGCAAACAAGTTTAAGGGACTGTAGATGGATTTTTCTTGTTTGGTTTGGGCCGACAATGAAAAATAGGTTGACAGCAACAGGGCTGATAATATTAATTTTCTAAAGATCATTTGTTAAGGTTTGGCAAAGCCGATTTATTTTGCCTACGCGATGCGCTGCAATTTCATAGGGCTAAAATAAGAGAAATTTAGTTACCGTTTAAGAAAGAAAAATAAATTCTCTAAACATCGAAAAGAAGATGTAGGTAATAATTTAGCAAAAAAAAATCGGTTGGAATTCCAACCGATTTACAAATTGAATTTGGGTCTTACTCTTTCACTAGAGCAACACTTTGATTTTGGGATGGAAAAATCGCTTTCGGTTTTAATGTTGCAAAACCAGTTATGTTTAGTTTACTATTAAGACCTGTAGCAAAAGATTGCTCTTCAGTTATTCCTCTTAAAGCAAGTGTTGATTTATCTTCCAAGACGGTGTAAATACCTGTTGTTCTTGTGTTTAAATTTGCAGTGGCATTTCCTTTTAAGAAAACCTGAAGATAAGCAGCCTTTAATTTTCCACTTGTATTCACCACTGCATTATCTTCTGCACTTATTCTGTAAATATCTTTCACATATAAGATGATTTTGGCGGGCAATTGATCTGCGGGGCTTATAGTAATTAAATCGCCAAACTGCACTACTTTTGCCTTCCCAAAGCTATTTTCGGCATAATAGATTCCCTCTTTTTCAGATTGTATCAATGTGACCTCTACGTTTCCCGTTGTAGATATTCGCCTAAAGGTTTCTAATGGTGAGCTGATTCGGTCAATTAGATTAACCGATTGTGCATTCGCAGCTAAAGAAGACGAAGCAATAACAAAAGCGGCCATTGATGTTCTAACGGCATTTTTAATAAGAGTTTTCATAATTTGATTTTTTAGGTAATTTTAATTTTGTAGTTATTTATGATATGAATTTATTTACTAAATTTTGTCCAATGGTTCTTTGAGAAACTAACTTGAAAGAGTTTAAAGCAATACTAACTCTGCTCTTGCAGACCCGGGAAAACAGAAAATTTATAATTATCCCTAAGCGAACTCGTTCAATGTTTAGGCAGTTTCGGAACTTCATATTTTTTGCTACTCAAGAAATATTGTATCAGCAAAAACTAAGTTTTGCAGATGCGAACAATTATTTGAAACTATTATTTTTTTAAGGGAAGCTTTTGCTGCAAAACCATCATTTAAAAACGCCTTGATGATATGAGTTTCAGTTAAATTGGAGCTTCCGATAATTTTTATACTTTTCATATAAACCTTTAGTTTTCAGACTACTAAAGTACGGGCGCAAAACTTGTCCGTATTGGACAAATACGACTATCTGTTGGACAAATGCGACTATTTATTGGACAAATGCGACTATCCTAGGAAAGTTAATTTTATTATCTGTCTAACAGATAGCTAATAAAGCCAACGTCTAACTTCACAATATTATTTGGAGTAACATTTAGGTATTCCCGAGTATATCTCGTCATATGCGATTGGTCAAAATAGCCGGCTTTGTAGGCGAGTTGAGCCCAAGTAATGGTAGGATCTGCGATTAATAAGTTGAATAAACATTTAAACTGATAAATCTCGATATAGACTTTTGGGGTAAGTCCAACCATCATTTTAAATTGTCTTTCTAAAGTCTTTCTGTGGCAGCAGCATTCTTCTAAAACTTCGGCAGCACTTATTGCGCCGCTTTTTTTATGGATGCAATCGAGTGCTTTCTTAATTATTGTTAAATCTTTTCTAATTGGGATTTGATTTAAGAAAAAATCATCTAACACCTTAATTTGCGCCCAATTCTCTTGGTTAGATTTTAAGCTTTTAATTAATCCTGATGCTTTTTCGCTTCCTAAAAAATCTTTAAGTGGGATAGAACGATTTGTTAGAAGCGATAAATCATTATCAAATAATTGGTGCATGCCGAGAGGATTAAAAAAAACCATCAAGGATTTAGTGTGCCCGACTAACTTACCATAAACTGGTTTGGTTATTTGGCCGGTAGCTACATAATTTTCGGTAAAAAAATCTCTTCCGGCAATTTTAATGGATGTATTCTTGTTGGAATTTATAATCTGGATTACAATTCCACTCAATGCTAATGGTGGAGAAAAGATAGGTTTTTCAACGCCTTCCGGAATTTCGAGTATACCATAGCTGGCAATATAAATTGCAAGTTTAGCATTTGGTAAAAAACTTTTTGGTTCGTTCATTGAGCGTAAACTTGATTCTATTAATAGATTGAGAATCAAATATCAAGGACGATGCATTAAAGGTAAGTTATTATTTTAAATAAAATTTTTAAATTTTTATTGAGATGAACGAAACTGATCTGTCTCTTCTACACCAAGATTTTACTTGGATCGTATCGTCAATTCTGTGTTCTAATTTACCTATTAACAATACCCTCTTTCCTCCAAATTCATTCCTTACCTTTACCAAATGCAACCATTAACAATCGAAACAGAAAACAACTTCGGTAATTTAGAACTTTTGGCCAAGCAAGTGGTGGAAGGTTTTATAACAGGTCTGCATAAAAGCCCTTTCCATGGGTTTTCTGTAGAGTTTGCGGAACATAAGCAATATAACATTGGTGATAACGTTAAGACTATCGACTGGAAGCTTTACGCGAAGACTGATAAACTTTACAGCAAACGGTACGAAGAGGAAACCAACTTACGCTGTCAGTTTGTATTGGATGTTTCTTCTTCTATGAATTTTCCGGAAGGTGAAAATAACAAGTTGACCTTTTCAATAAGAGCTGCGGCTTCGCTGATGATGCTTTTAAAAAGACAGAGAGACGCTTTTGGGCTGAGCTTGTTTACGGATGAGCTTGTACTTAACTCAGATGCTAAATCTACAACTGCGCATCAAAAATTTTTATTTGCTCAACTGCAATCCTTAATTGACGAGCGAAGGCTAAGCGAGAAAACCAATTTAAGCAACACGCTTCACCAAGTAGCAGAATTAGTTCATAAACGCTCACTTATTATAATTTTCAGCGATTTACTCACCACAGAAAAAAGCAACGAAAGTGTTGCCTTATTTTTTGATGCGTTACAACATTTAAAGTTTAACAAACACGAAGTAATAATCTTTAACGTGGTAGATAAAGTAAAGGAGACAGATTTTAATTTTGAAAATCGGCCATACCAATTTGTAGATATAGAAACGGGCGAGGTCGTTAAAGCGCACGTCAATCGCGTAAAAGAAAATTATAAACAAGCAATTGCCACTTATCGGAAAGAGATTGCGTTAAAGTGCCTCCAATATAAAATAGATTTAATAGATGCCGATATTGCCGACGGGTATTTTCCTGTTTTACAATCTTACCTTATCAAAAGGCAGAAAATGGCTTAGGTGATTTTCTGCCGGTTAAGATTAAGCCGAAGTATAGACAAACATAAACGTTGGTTGAACTGTTCAAAGAATCAGTAATTCTTAGAAAAAGCGAAAATGGAAATTTTAAAAGCAGGGGTAGATGCACCCGATTTCGAGCTCAATGCAACTCCCGACCAAACGATAAAGTTATCAGATTTTAAAGGAAAAAACGTCATTCTCGCTTTTTATCCCGCCGATTGGAGTCCGGTGTGTAGTGACCAGATGGCGCTTTATAATGAGATGTTAAAATTCTTCAACAACAGAAACGCGCAAATTCTCGGCATTTCTGTAGATAGCACCTGGTGTCATGGTGCTTTCAGTAAAGACAGAAATTTGCATTTTCCGCTTCTAGCAGATTTTGAACCAAAAGGAAAAGTTTCCAAAGCTTATGGTGTTTATGATGAAAAAGTGGGAGAAAGTAAGCGCGCTTTGTTTGTTATAGACGACCAAGGAAAAATAACTTGGAGCTACCTTTCGCCAACGGCCGTTAATCCGGGTGCGGATGGAATTTTAGATGCTTTAGATCAATTACAGAAAACCAGCTAACTTATGAGTACCTTAAAAACTGAACCCAGTAAAAAAGACCACATTCAAGGAAGTTTAAACGCCAAAGTTATAGTGGTAGAATATGGCGACTATGAATGCCCACATTGCGCACACGCACACGAAGTATTAAAAAATTTAGTTGAATATTTCGACAATCAAGTAGCATTAATTTTTAGAAACTTTCCACTAACAGAATCTCACCCAATGGCTTATTCTGCTGCAATTGCTGCAGAAGCAGCAGCTAAGCAAGGAAAATTCTGGGAAATGAACGATGCGCTTTTCGAGAATCAAGACGATTTAAGCAATAGGCTTTATGGACAACTTGCCAAACGTTTGGGATTGGATAGGAAGCAATTCGATAACGACTTATCTAACGCTGATGATTTGGAAGCCAAAATTGATGCGGATTTTGAAGATGGAATGAGAAGTGGCGTTAATGGCACTCCTTCTTTTTATGTAAATGGGAATAAATTCGATGGCGGCGCAGAAGACCTTTTTGATATGCTAAAAGAGAGCGAAAAATAAAAACCTCATATACTTTTAAATATATGAGGAATCAGATAAGGGTAACCGGAAAACTAAAAAACTAATATGAATTTTAGAGTTAACAAAACTGAAATCGCTTCTTGTGTTTTGTTATTTCAAAGGTGCGTTATCTTTATGAAGAATAGATGAAGTTTGTGGATGCTTAAACTTTACTAGCTTAATCAGCTTTTTATTCAGGGAATTTTCGGCTATTCATTCTAAAATAACGATCTTCTCAGCACCTCAAATCGTACATACCTAATAACATACCAAGTTTTTTCGTAATTCAGTGGCGTTTTTAGCTTAAATTATGGGAAGCCTTGATTATCGAACATTATGTGATGTTCTTTATCTATGTCTTTGGATGTTGATAATGATTATCTCAGCGAAAACAAACCTATAGAACATGCGAGCTACACTGGTTGTATTATTTGTATTGGTGATGGGTTTTCCATCCTTTGCCCATAAAAAAGGGAAATACCGCATAAAGATTGTTGGACACAACCATAAAAGACACCGCGGAATCTTTTACGCAGCTAATGATAAGAATTGATAATCTCCTCAAAAAATGGGATACGGCTTTTGTAACAGCAGAAAACATTTCGGCCCTTTTATATCAGCCAACCTGGAATTGTTGTACCAATGGCCGCAATAGGTAGATTAATTTTTTTAATAATTGGTGCCGCTACGCCCGGCCTAGATGAGGCTCTCTTAATACTTTTGGATCCACCTTTAGGCGTTTCCGGCGGATTATTGCTTTCTCAAACATTTGCAATAAGCGATATTATGGAAAATTAGGAGCGAAGGATTTTCCGCTCATTAAAGAAGATTTGCGAAAATATACGATTGTAAAGTGATTGGAAAGCTTGCCGTTCTGAGCAATTAAAAAAAATCGAATTTTCTTCTTAGCCGCTGAAAAATTGCCGACGGATTTTTTTAGTTCCTCATATAAGTAAAAAATGAAATGGCATTAATCCTGTGTTAAAATTTCTGCGATCTCGTAAAAGCCTTTTTCTTGTGCCAGATCGGCGGGAAGTTTTCCGCCTTCCATACGCAGTGAAACGTCTGCGCCATGTTCTAAAAGAAGAATAATTAATTCTATGTTGCCTAACTGAGCAGCAGTATGCAGCGGTGCAACACCTGCTTTTTGACAAACGTTTGGATAAGCGCCGGCGTCTAAAAGCATTTTTGTAATCAAAAAATTGTCTGCTGTAACCGCAGAATGGATAGGAAAAACGTTAAAGCCATTCTTGGATGGTAGATTTACGTCTGCGCCCTTTAAAACCAGAAATCGAGCTATGTCTTCATGGTTAAAAAAACAGGCAAGCCCAAGAGGCGTAAACCCGTCGGGAGAAAACTCGTTGACAAGTTTCGGATTCTTAAAAATGGTTAGGGTTACCTCATCAAATTTTCCGACCGAACAAGCTTCAAAAATAGAAAGTTCCGAAACGAATTCACTTATAATTAAAGCGATATCATAACGTTTATAATAGCAGGCGAGCATTAAGGGTGAAACTTGTAGCGAAGTTTCGGCCATGGCAAGGTTTGGGTATTGCACTAAAGTTTGTTTTACGGTAGCCGTGTTACCCGCTTCTATCTGTTCTTCAAGATGCGCAATATCCATATTTATAAATTCGTTAACGTAGTTAGATTTCGGTTGAAAATGTTGCCAGGAAAACTGGAAACCAATCGCTTCCACCAAATTATGAATTTGATTGTTGAAAAAAAAATTAACGTTATTTTTTTCCAAACTTCAGCTTAATAAAAAACCCGTTTTGCCAAAGCTGACAAAACGGGCAAAACTTAAACCAAAAACCAATAAAATCCGAACTTAACCATTGCGACTACTTTAAAGACATTTTGTTTCAAGAATGGTTTAAAGATTTAATGCTGCCATCTAGATATATTACTTCTGCGTGTTAATTTACTATTTCATTAAGGTACAGGTTTTATAAATTTTTAACGCTTTTCGCAAATCCTGCCCAGATTTGCATAAATTTGCTATTATTTCAAAATTTTAAAAAAGAAGATGTCTTCACATGGTAATCAATTTAAAGCCAATACATTCAAAGCTAATAATCCAGACAATAGTGGAGGGAGGTCATCAAAAATTAAAAGCCCCAGAGCAAAAGCAGAATATTTGCCCAAATTCGACTTGCAAGATGGTCGCGCTGTAAAAGTATTCGGATTATTTTTCATCATCCTTTCCTTATACTTTTTGATAGCCTTTACCTCTTACCTTTTTACTTGGCAAGATGATCAAAGTTATGTAATCGATGCAAACGGTGGATGGGGCAATCTTTTTAAAACAACCGACGAGTTAAAGCAAGTAGGCGTTAACACGCCAATTGTACAAAATTGGCTGGGCAAATTTGGCGCTTTATTGTCTCACCAATTTATTTACGAGTGGTTTGGAGTTGCGTCTTTTTTATTCGTTTTAGTGTTTTTTGTTGTTGGGTATCGATTATTGTTTAAGGTAAAAATCCTGTCTATTGCTAAAACGTTAGGATACAGTTTTTTCTTTTTAATTTTTTTATCCATAACCCTCGGGTTTGCTCATGGTTTTTGGGCAGACACGCCTCATTTTATTGAGGGAGAATTTGGCTTTTGGAGCAACAAAATTTTGTCGGCACAAATTGGAACCGCCGGAATTGCTGGGTTGATTGTATTTGCCGCGCTTACTTTGTTAATCGTTGCCTACAATATCGATTTCAAAATACCCAGAAAAGAAAAGTTTGTGGAGGAAGATGATTTAATTGAAGGAGTAAAACAGAATCAACTGGTTAATGACGAACGGACCGAAATGACCCATTTTGGTGACTCTAATAGACGTCCTACACTAAATGAAAAATTGGCGCAAAATGTGGTCTTAGAATCAGGCGGTAGAGTGTCTGAACAAGATGATTTTATCGAAGTTTTGCCAAGAGAAAAACCGATGCTGCCCAGCAATAAATCAATCATTCCGCCTTTAATTGTAGAGCAACCGAATAAAACGGACGAGCTTCCGCATACGCCGGCACTTACTATCGAGAAGAGCGCCGACGATAAAAAGTCAGAAGACTTGGTGGAACAATTTGGCAATTATGATCCCACGCTAGATCTTTCCGGTTATAAGAAACCCACTTTAGCATTGTTAGAAGATTATGGATCGAGCAAAATCTCTGTTAACGCAGAGGAGTTGGAGGCCAACAAAAACAAGATCGTAGAGACGCTAAATCATTATAACATAGATATTGATAAAATTAAAGCAACCATAGGCCCAACCGTTACGCTCTACGAAATTATCCCAGCGCCCGGAGTGCGTATCTCTAAAATTAAAAATTTAGAAGATGATATTGCACTGTCTCTTGCCGCGTTGGGAATTAGGATTATCGCACCGATGCCGGGCAAAGGCACTATCGGAATTGAAGTTCCAAATTCGCACCCAGAAATGGTTGCGATGCGCAGTATGATTGCCACCGAAAAATGGAACCAAACAACTATGGATTTACCCATCGCTCTAGGCAAAACCATCAGTAATGAAGTTTATATAGCCGATTTGGCAAAAATGCCCCATTTACTGGTTGCGGGGGCAACAGGGCAAGGTAAATCTGTTGGGATAAATGCAATTTTAGTTTCGTTGCTTTATAGCAAACATCCGGCAGAGTTAAAGTTTGTATTGGTAGATCCCAAAAAGGTAGAACTTACGCTTTTTAACAAAATAGAAAGGCACTTTTTGGCAAAGTTACCCGGCGAGGAAGATGCCATTATCACGGATACGAAAAAAGTAATTAATACCTTAAATTCGCTTTGTATAGAAATGGATCAACGTTATGATTTGTTGAAAGATGCGCAAGTTCGAAATCTGAAAGAATACAATGCAAAATTCATCAAGCGAAAGCTTAACCCAGAAAATGGCCATCGTTTTTTACCTTTTATAGTGTTGGTGGTTGACGAATTTGCAGATTTGATGATGACGGCGGGTAAAGAAGTAGAAACTCCAATTGCTCGGCTAGCTCAACTGGCGCGGGCAATCGGCATTCATTTGGTTCTTGCAACCCAGCGACCGTCGGTAAACATAATCACAGGAACCATAAAAGCCAATTTTCCCGCAAGGTTAGCTTTTAGGGTATTGTCTAAAATAGATTCGAGGACGATATTAGATACCGGCGGTGCAGACCAACTAATTGGTAGGGGAGATATGTTATTGGCAACCGGTAGCGATTTGATTAGGTTACAATGCGCGTTCGTTGATACGCCAGAAGTAGAAAGAATTTCAGAATTTATTGGCAACCAGCGCGGCTATTCTGATGCGTATTTGTTGCCCGAATATATAGATGAGAACGGCGAGGGCGGTAGAATGGATTTCGATCCAAATGAACGTGATGCGAAATTTGAAGAGGCCGCGAGGTTAATCGTTATGCACCAGCAGGGTTCTACGTCGCTTATTCAACGTAAAATGAAATTAGGTTATAATCGCGCAGGGCGAATTATAGATCAGTTAGAGGCTGCCGGTATAGTTGGGCCTTTTGAGGGCAGCAAGGCTAGGGAGGTTTTATATCCAGATGAGTACTCTTTGGAACAATTCTTGAATGGTATGGATGGAGATGGCTAGACTAAACAATAGTTTCAGTTTCTATCTAAAATATTAACAAATAAAATAGAATTTATAAAACATGAAAAAACTAGTAACAGCAATGATGGTTATTGTAGCATTTACTACGGTAGCCTACGCGCAGAAAGATGCAAAAGCAAAAGCAATTTTGGCCGAAGTAAGTAAAAAATATAAATCTTACAAATATATTAAAACCAATTTTTCTTTCACCTTAAACAATCCGGGGGCAAATGTAAAGGAAACCCAGCAAGGTACGCTTTACGTAAAAGTAAACTCTAACAAATACAAGGTTGCAATGACCAATCAAGAGCTTTATAGCGATGGAAAAACGCAATGGACTTATTTGAAAAGAGATAAGGAAGTACAGGTAAGTAATGTAGATAATAATAGCGATGGGATAAATCCTGCTAAGATTTTTACCGTTTACGAAAGTGGATTTAAATATGTTTACGCAGGCGAGAAAAAAGTTGGTGGCAAAACACTTCAGATGATCGATTTAACACCAACCGATTCTAAAAAATCTATCTTCAAAATTAGATTGGCAATAGATAAAGCTGCAAAACAAATTGCAAGTGCAGAACTATTTAACAAGAATGGTAATACTTATATGTATGATGTAAAAAGTTTTGCACCTAATTCTAACATTGCAGAAACTACGTTTGCGTATGATCCAAAATTGCACCCCGGAGTAGAGGTGGTAGATTTAAGGTAATAGATTTTTATAAATGAATTTTAAAAGGTTTGGTTGTTATTACGACTGAACCTTTTTTGTTGCTGCTTTTCAAGGCTTCAAAACAAGAATACGGTGCATTAGAAATTAAAAAAGCTCAAGCTTATATAATTTAAAAATAAATATTTCCTTTAACATTGTGATGGTTATATTTGTTAATATGCCCTTAGCAATCACCGCGCACATTCTAGAGAAATTGGAGCAATTGCTAATTGCAATGGGCTATAAAGTAAGATATGAAAAAGGAAGTTTTAAAACGGGTTCTTGTGTGTTAGAGTACAGCAAGATAGTGGTGGTAAACAAGTTCTCTAGTCTAGAGGTGAAGATATTTGCCTTAGTATCTCTAATAAAACACATTGAATTTAACGAGGTTGATTTGCCGGAGAAACAAAAGCAGTTTTACTTCTCATTAATACAAACTGAATTGTTTTAACTTGCAAAACAATGGAGGAACGTAATTAAATGACGATAACATTTTTAGGAACTGGAACATCACAGGGTGTACCTGTAATTAGTTGCAGGTGTGAGGTTTGCACATCTCAAAATCCGAAAGATAATCGTTTAAGGAGTTCTGTTTTAATCGAAACTGAAGATAAGACTTTTATAATAGACAGTGGTCCTGATTTTAGATATCAAATGCTTAGGACAATGGCAAAAACATTAGATGCCGTTTTATTTACTCACGAACACAAGGATCATATTGCAGGATTGGACGACATTAGGCCGTTCAATTATCTACAAAAAAAAATAATAGACGTTTATGCGACTGAGCGGGTACAGGCTGCACTAGAGCGCGAATTTCATTACATTTTTGCCGAAACAAGGTATCACGGCCTGCCGCAGATTAAGATGCATTCGGTGGTTAATGGAACAGCTTTCAACATTGGGCATACTTCTGTAATTCCTTTCGACGTGATGCATCATCTGTTGCCAATTACAGGTTACAGGATAGGCGACTTTAGCTATGTTACTGATGCGAAAACAATTTCTCAATCGTCCATCGATATAATAAAGGGAACAAAGATTTTAGTTTTAAACGCGTTACAAAAAGGCAGCCACATTTCTCATTTTACACTTGATGAGGCTATTTCTTTTGCACAAAAAATAGATGCAGAAAAAACCTACCTTACTCACATAAGTCATAACTTGGGCTTGCATCTTGAGGTTTCTGAAGAGTTACCAAAAGGGATTTATTTGGCTTATGATGGTTTGAAGATAAAAGTATAAGTTTGAAATCTCCATCAGTAACAAAAAACTTATTTATCTTTGCCAACCTACCCAGGTGGCGAAATTGGTAGACGCACCAGCTTGAGGGGCTGGCGCCTGCAAAGGTGTGGGAGTTCGAATCTCCTCTTGGGTACTCAAAAATAGTTTTTAAAGAGAGAGGCTTGCTCGCAGGTGTAAGCCTTCTTTTCGCCTTTCAATAGGTTATAAATAAAAAATTCCGAAAAAACTATCTTTAATCGATCAAGTAATTAGCTGCTCTTTCGAACGATAATTTTCTTAATGAAGTATGCTAAATTAGATGGGAGGATTTAGTCGTCAGATTTAGCTAAAAATTTTTTAGGTTTGATGATCTAATTAAACGAACCTATGGTAATTCCCTTGGAAAAACAGCTGTCGATTCTTCTCCGAATCCTTTGGATTGGTGAAAGGGACGGTGGTCTATGAACTTCCGCTAACGCAGGTGACATCCGCAAATAATTTGCTCATATCTATATTATATCATCAACAACTAGTGAAAAAATTAAAATGAAAAACAAATTAATTCTTTTTGCCATAATTGCAACTTCCATCCTAATAGCTCTAATTTCGCTTAGTAATAGAAAAACAAATGCTTTTAGAAAGCTTCCAAAGTTTTCTGGTGCGGTTGGCGACAGTACCTTAGTGGCTTACCAAGACAAACACATCAAGGTTGTGCAAGTAAAAAGGCCGAACGAAAATGCGATTGCTACCACCGCGGCGCAAGTAGACAACCTAAAACCGCTTAACGGCATATTTGATAATATTTTTCTTGCAAGCAAAGGACTTAACCGCCAAGGTAAAAAAGTTGCCAATGGCGATTTTGTTGCTAAAATACCAAATTATGATGGTACGGTTTGGTTAAATGCTAGTACGCTGGCGAAGCCACGCACGGAAATTATGAAGTATGCAAACCGGTTTATACAGCTAGATAACGAGAATAATTTTTACTATGTATCTGATGATATGCTGATTGAAAAGCCAAGCGAAGATTGGTTTGTAGGATTGGACTTATCTGGATTTTCTTACGAAGCCTACTTGAATGTTTACGGGAAATACCTTGGCGACCTAGGCGGCCAATTTAGAACTACAAATGGAAATAACGAATTTATAAAGGGACGCTTTCCGCTCTATAAACCTTTTGTAGTACGATTACAATACACGGCAGCCGGAACTGTTAAAATGTGGCTTAATAACATTTATAAGGGAGAATTAAAAACCTATTTGTACGGACTAAAAAAACCATTTACTAGAATTGGTATTGGCACGAACACAAATAATTCTAAGTGGCTTTTCGCCTCCATTTTACAGGTAAATAAAAGTTTGAGCGATGAGCAGGCAAACGAGGCTTTTAGGTTGCTTTCTAACGAATATGGCATCGGCAAAGACTTACAGTTTCCGATAGCAAAATCGGTTGATATTGTTTTTTCCGGCAAAAACGTAATCGCAAAATACTCGTACTACTCGCCTACAAGCACGCCGATGGGCGCAGTAGATGTTAGCTGGTATGCTGCCGGCAATGGGCAAAACCCCGATGTTAGTAATAATAAACTAATACCAGAGTTGACCGGAAAGATCACTTTCGATGCCTCTGAATACCCGGCTGGCACTTGGTTTAGATGCGATGTAAAAGTAACCGATAAGAACGGGTTGAGTTTTGGCGCAGGATCTGGATGCGTTTATAAAAAGAGTAAGTAATTTAGTGACCATCTATAATAGTAATTTTTTTTGGGGAAGCTAATATTAACCAAAACAATATAAATTCCAGCACCCATATTGCCCGGATAGCAAGTTAAATTAAACTTTTCCTTGCATATAATCACTTATACTGGGGCTACTAAAAACTGCTGTTAGCATTTCCAACAATGCAATCTGTTAAAAAAGGAAATCCCATAGTTAAGTTTCAGCAGTTTTTTTGAATTTTATTTCAAAAACCTGGAAATGGTGTATTTGCCAATGGCGTGTTCTAACAAATATTGCCGACTGGAAGTTGTAATTGGCACAGAGAAATCAAAATCTAAATAGCATTTTTGGGTACTAAGCGTTACAATATGGTTTATGTTGATGATGTATTGCCTATGCACGCGTAAAAATTGATGTGAGGGAAGTTGAAGATCGAGATTTTTTAAACTTACCAAGACCACATGCTCTTCGGTGTTTGTATAAATCCTAGAAAAATCTCCCATGCTTTCGATATAAATTACGTCATTAAACCTAAGTTTAGTGATGCCTCTAATGTCTTTGAAGTAAAAGTAATCTTCTTCTTCAGTTTTTAGAGGAGAAGAAATTTCACCAGCTTTTTTTTTCAAGGTTAAATAATCTGTTGCTTTAGTTACTGCTTGCAAAAACCTATCAAACACAATTGGCTTACCGATGTAATCTATTGCATTCAAATTGTAAGCTTCAAGCCCAAAGTCATTATAATTGCTAATAAAAATAAAAAGTGGGGGGTTTGGCAAGCTTCGCAACAATTCTATGCCAGAAAGTTCTGGCATTTTAATATCTGAAAAAACAATATCTATTTTATTATTTAACAAATAACGAAGGGTTTTCACACTGCTGGAAAATGACGATAGCAAAGCCAATTCAGCAATTTTGCGCATGTGTAACTCTACAATGTTGCGGTCAAATTCATTATCATCTACTATTAAACAACGATACATCAGTTATTTTTTAAGTTATCCGAAAATTGAATATCAAAAATAAGGAAAAATATAGATGTTAGGTTATCAATAATTTCTCGATATTTTACTAGGTTTTTAAGAATTTACTCTTGTTTTACACTCAAATTACGAAGAAAATGATCTGCGACAACAAGTGCCGCCATTGCCTCTACAATAACCACAGCCCTCGGCACTACACAAGGATCATGGCGCCCTTTACCTTTTATCTCTGAAACTTCTCCGGCCGAATTAATGGTTTGTTGGTTATGCATTATGGTTGCCACTGGTTTAAATGCCACCGTAAAATTGATGTCCATCCCGTTAGAAATGCCTCCCAAAATCCCTCCGGCGTTATTTGTTTGAGTTTCAAATTTGCGGCTATCTGTCGACTTGCTTGACGGAATATCGTTATGTTCAGAACCCTTCCGCTCGCTTCCTGCAAAACCAGAACCATATTCGAAACCATGTACGGCATTTATGCTCAACATTCCTTTGCCTAAATCTGCATGCAATTTATCAAAAACTGGATCGCCCAATCCTGCTTGACAACCTCTTATTATACAACTAATTTTGCCGCCAACAGTATCGCCATCTTTACGGATTCCATCAATATATTCGATCATTTCTTCTGCTGTTGTAGAGTTTGCGCAACGCACAATATTCCCTTCTCTAGTTTTTAACAATGAAGCTAAGTCATCGCTTTGCGGGGCTGGAGCATTTAGTACTCCTACCGAAGTAACGTGTGCAAAGATGTCGATATTCTTTCGTTTCAAAAAAAGTTTTGCAACCGCGCCTGCGGCAACACGTGCAGCCGTCTCTCTTGCTGAAGATCTACCGCCTCCACGATGATCTCTAATGCCGTATTTTGCATCATATACATAATCTGCGTGGCTCGGGCGATACACATCGACATTGTGCCCGTAATCTTTTGAACGTTGATCTTCGTTTGGAATTAGCAATGTTAAAGGAGTACCTGTGGTTTTGCCCTCAAATACACCAGATAAAACTTGTACAGTGTCACTCTCTTTTCGCTGAGTCGTAATTTTAGACTGGCCGGGACGTCTTTTATCCAATTCTGCTTGAACAAAATCTAAATCGAAATCTAACATAGAGGGGCAGCCATCTATAATTACCCCAATGGCCACTCCATGAGATTCTCCAAAAGTGGTAATGCGAAATAATTGTCCGAAGGAATTGCCAGCCATGTTGATTTATGGGTTAAATTTACGATTTTAGATTGCACCTAAGCCTTACTGCAATTTTATTGTCTATATTTCTTTTTGAGCTCTACCGACTCAACCTTAAAGTCTCAAACCTTCTTTTCATATTTCCCTCACCTCAAACCCTGCTTTTTTCAAATCTTCCCAAAAATGTGGGTAGGATTTTTCTACTACTTGCATGTCTTCAATTTCTACTTCATCTATAAGCAACGCTAGGGGTGCAAAAGCCATTGCCATCCTGTGGTCTTCGTAGGTTGAAAAACTTACTTTCTTTGGAAAATGAAGATTATCACAATTAATTGTGTACATAAGATTCCCTTCTGTAAAAGTAACACCAATTTTTGCCAACTCAGTTTGAAGCGCAAATATTCGATCTGTTTCTTTAATCTTTAAGGTTTCCAACCCTGTAAAAATAAGGTTTTTCCCTAAGGCCGCTGCGATGACGACGATAGTTTGCGCCAAATCTGGACAAGTTTTTAAATCCAATACTTCTCCGCTTGTCAGGGAGCGTCCACCTTTAGCAATTGAAATACCATCTTGCGTTGTTGTGGTAAAAACGCCAAAGATTTCCATTATCTTTTTTATTCTACTATCTCCCTGCAAACTTTTTTCTTTGAGTGAAGGCAAGCCTATTATGGCTTTTTTTGCGAGCGCAGCAATACTGTACCAATAAGAGGCTGCACTCCAATCTGGCTCTATGGTTAGTACCGAAGGTTTAAAGTTTTGTCGCTCTATTGAAATGGCATTTTTATCCCAATTATGTTTTATCCCAGCTTCTGCCAACATTTCTAAGGTCATTTCCACATAAGATTTCGATGTCAATTCTCCATCGATTTCTAATTTTAAACCTAATGGTAGGATAGGAGCAATCATTAATAAAGCAGAAATATATTGGCTACTTACATCACCTTTTATTTTAACGTGGTTTGTCTGCTGCTTAAATGATCCAGAAATTTTCATCGGGGGAAAACCTGCCCTATCGGCATAGCAAATGTTTGCTCCGAGCGTTTTTAAAGCCTCAGCCAAATTACCAACCGGACGCTGTTTCATCCTTTCTGTGCCAGTTAGTAGAAAATTTCCTTGTTGAACTGAAAGATAAGCAGTTAAGAAACGCATTGCCGTACCTGCAGGTCCAACATCTACTACCAAATCTTCCTCATTTTCGGCTTTAGTTTTATCAAATTCGAGCTGATCTAAAATTTTTGATAGGGTGACAGTATCTGCCGCATCAGAGAGGTTGTTTACTTGTACCAATCCGTTACTTAATGCACTAATTATAAGTGCTCTATTGCACTCGCTTTTAGACCCTGTAAGTTGGACTTCGGTAGTTATACGTTTGTTTCCCTTAAAAGAAACAATTGCTTTTTTGGACATTTTATCGTGCGGGTGTTGATAATAGCTGCTTTTTAAAAGGCACTTCAAACAGTTTAACAAAATTAGTAACTGCTTAAAATAAGACTAAACTTTAGCCTCCTCATGTTTTTCTGCCGCAATTCCTTCCTTGGCTTTGTTTGCGTTCATTATTTCAGTTTGCCTTCTTATAGATTCTCCGTGAACAAGTTCTAAAAATTTCTCGGTAAAATTAACATCTAATTTTAGTGCTTTTGCAAACGCGGTTCCCTTTTTAATGATTGCATCCCAACGGTTAACCTGTAAAATGGTTACCTGGTTATCTCTTTTATATTCTCCTATTTTAGCTACAATTGCCATACGTTCGCCAAGCTTTTGTAGCAAAACATCATCAATCTTATCAATTGATGCTCTTAACTCTGCTAAATGATCTGTAAAATCTTCGTTTGTAGAATTCGGTTCGCGCACCGTTAATTTCGAAACCAATTCTGCCAAGGCAGCAGGCGTAAGTTGCTGTTTTGCATCAGTCCAAGCCACACTTGGATCTACGTGGGCTTCTATCATCAACCCTTGCATATCTAAATCTAGCGCTTTTTGAGAGATGTAGGAGATGAGTTCGCGATTGCCGCAAATGTGACTTGGATCGTTTAAGATTGGCAATTCTGGGCAAAGTGTTTTCAATTGGATGGCAAGTTCCCACATTGGTTCGTTACGGAAAGATGTTTTTTCGTAAGAAGAAAATCCGCGGTGTATCGCGCCAATTTTAGTAATTCCTGCTCGATTGATGCGTTCTATTGCTCCGATCCAAAGTTGTAAATCGGGGTTTATTGGGTTTTTAATCAATACCGGAACGTCATGACCTTGCAAAGCATCCGCAATTTCCTGTACCGTAAATGGGTTTACGGTGGAGCGCGCACCAATCCAAAGAATATCAATACCTGCGGCCAACGCCTCTTGTACGTGTTTTGCATTTGCAACTTCAACTGCAATTGGTAAACCTGTCTCTGCTTTCGCACGGTTTAACCATTCTAAACCAATGCTTCCAATTCCTTCAAATTCTCCAGGCCGAGTGCGTGGTTTCCAAATACCCGCGCGTAAAACCGAAACTTTCCCGGTAGCAGCAAGTAAATGTGCGGTGGTTAATAATTGTTCTTCGGTCTCTGCGCTGCACGGTCCTGAAATTAAAAGCGGTTCGTTCTTTGTGTCTATCCAACTATCTAAAGGTTGAATGTTTAAGTTAAGTTTCATATTTGTTTTGAGTTTTCTTTGATTTAAATTTAAATTTTTTTCCGTGATTTTTTATTAGCTCTATTTCATTAATGGAGGTCAACTACACCTTATCGTTTTTTTGGTATTCGCCTAAAATGCTAAAGTTCGATGTAAATTTAACGACGCTTCTAATGGCTTTATCGTACTTTTCTGTATCTGGAAATTCTAAATCGACATAAAAGTAATATTCATTGCGCTTTCCCAATACAGGGATAGATTGTATTTTTGTTAGGCTAACTTCTTGTTGTGCAAATAGATTTAATACCGTTGCCAACGAACCTGCTTTGTGGCCGACCTGAAATACTATAGATGCTTTGTTAATTTTTTTGTCTTCGGCTGTTTTGTCTTTTTTAATGATTAGAAACCGCGTATAGTTTTTTTTATTGGATTCTACTCTCCGTTCTAAAATGTTTAAGCCATAAAGTTCTGCAGCCAAACTATTTGCAATGGCCATTGTATCTTTTAGTTGCTCCTGTTGTATGCGTTTTGCACAGGCAGCGGTGTCACTACTCTCTACAATTTTTATATCTGGAAAATCATAAAAGAATTCTACACATTGTCTTATTGCAATAGGGTGCGAGGTAACAATTTTTATGTCTTCGAATTTTACTCCTGGCAAAGCCATTAAATGCAGTTGAATTGGCAGGTAAACTTCGCCCACTACAGAGAAACCATAATCTCTAATAAGTGTGTAGTTTGGCAATAAGCTGCCTGCGATAGAGTTTTCTATGGCCATCACCACAAAATCTACGTCATTTTCTTCCAGTTTGTCACATGTTTCTTTAAAAGAGTTGCATTCTACGGTCTCAATATTTTTCCCGAAATATTTGTAAGCAGCTTCTTCATGAAAAGATGCTTTGATGCCTTGAATTGCTATTCGTTTTTTTTGTTCCATAGTGGGTTAAAACAAAAAAAGTCCTGGCGGTGTGCCAGGACTTTTTATACATGTTAAATATTTTTATCTATCTTTTTGCATATTAGCCCTGGCATTTACTAAAATAGTAAAAGTAACCAAAGTAATATGTTACAACATTTTTCATTTCTTTTTTTGAATGAGCCAAATGTAGCAACAAAATTTAATTTGTCAATGGAAAACTTATTTTATTTTATAGGGAGTTATAATTTCACGCTACTTTTCAAGTCGCAAACTTATATGACAGAGGTTCAGGTATTGCAAACTAGAAGATCGAGCACAATCACCGGGAGATCTTTACTACAAAAAAGTTAGCCGAAGTTTGTCTTTTTACTTTTTTCTTCCTCGCGCAGCAGTTCTTCTCGCATTAACTTTGCAACTTTTGTGCTCCCATCATGGCTCCACCCTGGCGGATTTAGCAGATATCTAATTTTATCTGCAAGTGTTGGCGCCTTTTTTACATCAGCCTTTAAGGCAATAAATTCGTGCAAAATAATGTTAATTGCACCTGTATCTTCTGGTTGTGTGGTCAAACCATATTTAACTTCATCTTCTGGAAGTTCCTCTTGAAAAGTTCCAAACCATCTATCCCACAAAATCAAAACCATCCCCATGTTTTTGTCTAAGTAGCGCACATTGCTGGCATGATGTACGCGATGGTGGGAGGGAGTTACAAAAATATACTCAAACCAAGGATGCAACTTTTTGATGGAGCGGGTATGAACTAGGTTGCCATAAATCTGAGTAACTAAATAGGCGAATAATATATCTACTGCTGTAAATCCCATAAAGGCTAGCGGCAAATAAAAAAACACTCGATAAAACGGTTCGAAAACGGTAGAACGAAATCCGGTAGTTAAATTAAAATGTGCTGATGAGTGGTGTGTAACGTGCATCGCCCAAAAAAATCGAACGTAATGGCCAACTGAGTGTAGAAACCAATACAAAAAATCTTGCGCCAGAACCAACACAATCCAATAAAACCAAATGTTTTGTATTTGAAAAAGCTTAAATTGATAGCAAAAATCCAACAAAAAGAAAGTGGCCGTTTTCATTAGCAAATTAATAAAAATTGCAGCTATCATTAGGTAAACATTTGTCCAGGTATCTCTTTTGTTGTACAGTTTCTTATCGTGAAAATAACTAAAATACATCTCCACAAACGTGAGCACGATTACAAATCCAAATAAAAACCCTACCGATATATCTCCGCTAGAAAACCGCATATTATAAAGTATTGTAATATTTTAAAGAGCTAAAAATATCTGCCTTACTTACTCGACAATTGTAGGTACATTGACCAATTTTTTCCAACAACGAGAAAAGAACATTTCCATCTTCATTTTTTTTATCGCTTTGCATCAGCGAAAAAAGGACATCGAAGGTGCTTTCTTTGATATCGTATTTGAGATAAATGGAGTTAATGTAACTTGCTATTTCTTGGAGCTCTGATTGAGGCAAGCCGCTGTTTTTTACAGACAATGCTGCTTCGCATACAAAACCGATGGCAATCGCTTCGCCGTGTGTTAATGGTTGCTTGTCATTTATCAAAGAATAACTTTCTATAGCATGGCCGATGGTATGACCGAAATTTAGGATCTTGCGAATGTTTTTTTCTTTCGGATCTTGCGTTACCACATCATTTTTAATGCTGACCGAATGATAGATATCTTCCGCAATCGGAAAGTGATAATCGCTGATTTTCAATTTATAATAGAACTCTTTGTCGGCAATCAAACCGTGTTTTATCATTTCTGCAAAGCCGGATAAAAGCTCGCGCTCTGGCAAGGTTCTTAAAAACTCGGACTCTATAAAAACCATTTGAGGGAGGCTAAATGTGCCAACCATATTTTTGGCAGAATCTACATCGATACCAGTTTTGCCGCCAACAGACGCATCAACCATAGAAAGAAGCGTAGTAGGAATGTTAATGAAATCTATTCCGCGTTTGTACGTAGAGGCTATAAAACCTCCCATATCGGTAATCACGCCTCCACCAAGATTTACCATTAAACTCTTTCTATCGGCGCCAAAATCCAATAGGGTTTTCCAGATTCCGATGCAAAAGTCTATCGTTTTATTTTCTTCGCCAGCCGAGGTTTCTATCAAATCAAAATGTTCAAAGTCGCCCAGCATTTCTTGAAATACGGGTAGACACATTACGCTCGTATTGTCATCGGTAAATAGAAAAACACTGCTGTATTTTTTTTCTTTCAGCAATTTTGCCAACGCCGATAAACGCGTTTGAAAGAAAATCTCGTGTCCTGAGCTGTCTAAAGATTTCATTAAATTACTTTTATGGAATGTTCGCCGAAGGTAATTACATCGCCCGATTTTACCTTCAGGCGCTTTCTGTAATCGACGTGTTCGTTATATTTTACAAGCCCGGCACTAACTATTGTTTGCGCCTCGCCGCCGCTTTGCACCAGTCCAGTTACCTTTAGTAGTTGAATCAACTGAATAAAATCTCCCTTTAGATTGAACTCTATCATTTATTTGCAAAAATACATAAATTAATTTTTTTGCCGTTTTTACAATGGAAGGTTTTCATAATTTTGCATCCTACTGACTTTTATTAGCGATACATGGAATCCTTACAGCCCAATCACTCAAACTTTGATAACACGGAGGTGGCTTTTCGCAATAAAACCAACTCGCAGCTTAAAAAGGCATATTGGCTGTTCAGAATAATTGGAAACAATTTCCTATCGCGCATTGGAGGGCCCATTACAAATTTTTTGTTAAACATCGGGATGCCGATCAAGGGAACAATTAAGGATACCATTTTTAGTCAGTTCTGCGGTGGCGAAACCATTGCAGAATGTGAAGCTACCATCGTAAACTTGGCGAAAGGAGAAGTTGGTACCATCTTGGATTATTCTGTGGAAGGGGAGGAGAAAGAAGAAGATTTTGATGAAACTTGCGAGGAAATTATCCGTACCATTTTACGCGCCGACGGAGATACAAGACTTCCAATGACCGTATTTAAAATCACTGGTATTGGCCGTTTTGCACTGCTTGAGAAAATACAGGCAAAAGAAAAACTTACGGAAGATGAGCTTTTGGAGTTTTACAAAGTGAAAGAGCGATGCGAAAAGATTTGTCAGGCGGCGTTTGATAGAATTGAACCGGTTATGATAGACGCAGAGGAAAGTTGGATACAAGAAACAATTGATGAGTTAGCGATTGATATGATGCGAAAGTTCAATAAAGAACGAATAATCGTATACAATACCTACCAAATGTATCGGACAGATAAATTGGCAGACATGCAGGCCGACCATCTTATTGCAAGGGCTGCCGGCTTCATTTTGGGCGCAAAACTTGTTCGAGGTGCTTACATGGAGAAAGAAAGGGTGCGCGCTTTATCGTTAGGAGCTCCGACCTTAATTCAGATTAATAAGGAAGCTACAGATAATGATTTCGATGCTGCGTTAAGGTATTGCACAGATTATGTAGAAGAAATAGCGATGGTTTGTGGCACGCATAATGAAGACAGCTGCCGTTTGCTAACGTATTTGTTAGAGGAAAAAAGAATTAACCACAATCATAAACACATTTACTTTTCGCAACTTTTGGGGATGAGCGACAATTTAAGTTTCAACCTTGCTGATGCCGGCTACAATGTTGCAAAATATGTGCCTTATGGGCCAATAGAGGCGGTGATGCCTTATCTGTTCAGGCGAGCGCAAGAAAACACATCTGTTGCTGGGCAGACGGGAAGAGAGTTGGCTCTTATCGAAAGAGAGCTGAAGAGAAGGCGGTTAAAATAAGAATCTGCTTGCTGTTTATTTCGAAAAATCTTCTTAAAAAAGTTTTAGACACGATTAAACATAAGCAAAAGTGTTCATGGTCAACCTTTTAAACATAGATCGATAAACAAATAGTCTTCACTTTGGTTACCTATTAACAAATTTAACTACATTTTAAAGGTTTGCTTTCCCATTAGCAGATCGTAAAACAAAATAAAATCGCTTGCCAAACTATAGCCGGGATACTTAAAAGTTGCTGGTTTGTTTTTTTCAAAAAAATAGTGGCCAATCCAGGCAAAACCATAACCCAAAATTGGTGTAGCGAGAAAAAATCTTAAATCGTGAAACAAAAACCCGGTGAAGAAACAGAGCAAAACCAAGCCGGTTCCAATAAAATGTAAAATTCTGGAAGATGTATTTTTATGTTGGGAAAGATAAAACGGATAAAACGCTTTTAATGATTTGTATTTCTTTTCTTCCATATGTTAGAACAGCCCATTTGCTTTTAAAAAGCTAGCCAGTTGTGATGGTTTTTCTGTCATTAACAAAGTCTGTATCCCAAGCTTTTTCGCTCCTTCTATATGCTGTGGACTATCATCTATAAACAACGTTTCTGTAGGATTTAGATTATTTTCGTTAAGCACTTGTTCAAAAATTTCTTTGTTAGGTTTTCTTAATTTCATCTGTTGAGAAAAATAAACCTTTTCAAAATAATCATCGTAATTTTCCAGCTCAAATTCTCTTTTTAAGTAGCTCATTATCCAATTGTAGTGGATTTCGTTGCTATTGCTTAATAGAAAAGTGCGGTATTTCTTTCGCATTCGTAACAATAAGTCATGGTTTTCCTTAAAGGAACCAATCAACAGACTGTTCCACGCATTGTCGATTTGGTTATCGGTAAGGAGCGGCTTATTTACAAGTATTCTAATTTCTTCCCTAAAATTGGCGGGCGAAATTTTTGCCGTTTCAAGGTCATCAAAAACAGAACTATGAGCTTTGTGTGCAAAAAAGGCATCTACATCATCTATACCCAAATTGGTAAAAGATTGTTGCGCTTTTTTAAAATCGATTTCGAAAATAACATTTCCGAAATCGAAGATTAAATTTTTTATTTCTTGCATCGGGTAACGATGTGCATTTATACTATTGTACTATAAAGACTCGAACGTGACCGATTTAACCAGAGTGGCATTTTTCGCATCTTTGTTTGCATCCTGTTTAAAGACAATAAATAGATCGTGAAACTTACCATCGCTCGCCGTTTCAATCGGCACAACATTTTCTGTAGAGCTGCCGATAACAGTGCCGCCTAAGTTATCCAGTCTAAGTTCTAGCTGAAATGCGCCGATCGTAGAATTCGCAAGGTTAACCATAACAGATTTAAGTTTTGTTAAATCTACGCCTGTCAGTTTAAGCCAGCCTTCTGTTTTAGTTAACTGCAAACCTTGTCCACCTTCCAATTCTTTCAAACTAAAATTATTAAAGTCCTTGATGTCGTTAGCCAAAACCGTATTATTTCTTAAATTAAGCGTGAAGTTAGTGGTTAACGGCTTTAAGCCGACGGCGCCGTTATCTGTGTAACTCGCTTTCAGATTTAAAACAGTATTTTTCTTATTATCTGTTTTAGGCACTATTTGGCCTTTTAAAGGCAATGATGGTTCGGCAGATTTTTCGTCTCCCAAACTTAAAACCCAAGTAGCAATTTCTTTCAAATCAGCGTCTTTTAAGGCAGGGTGGGCCGGCATAGGTACCTCACCCCAAACTCCTGCTCCGCCTTTTTTAATTTTATTCGATAAGTAATCCGTTGCCTTCGCATCGCCTTTGTATTTTTGAGCCACCTGTAAAAAGGCTGGACCGATGGAGGCTGTAGATTCCTTATGGCAAGTACCACAGTCTGACTTTTGCATCAAAGTTTTTCCTACCATCATTTTTGCGGCTTGTTGATGCCCCAATTGTGCCCCAGCCATATCAAATCCCTCAACAAAACTTTTCGAAACGTAAATTTTTCCTTGATCTACCGTAGCGCCTTTATCACTAACCAGCACCGAGTAATTAATAGGTTTATCTTCAAAATAAAAGCTCTTGTTTCCAGCCAAATCTATTTTAACATCTGGATATTCATTTCCGGCAAATACGTTAATGGTACTGCTTTTCGCGCTAGCTTTCAGTTTGTCCGTAACTGTTACGCTAACTGGATATTCCCCAGACTTTGAATAAGTATAACTTAGCGTTGGTGTGGTTGTTATTTTCTTTAACCCATTTCCCAAATTCCAATTGTAACTTAACTGATCTCCATCCGGATCTTTTGCAGTAACACTTGCGGTGAGTTTATAAGGAAGAAGGCCACCGGTTTTTGGAATGGATAAATTGGTAATTACTGGCGGGCGGTTGCCTTTTAAATAGTCTATTCTAACAAGAGCAGCATCCGGATTGCTGGCAAACCAACCTTTTCCATACTCCAAAACATACAATTTTCCGTCGGGTCCTTGTTCCATATCAATCGGCGCGGCTAGATCTATGTTGGCCATAAAAGGTTCCATGCTTTTATAATCGCCATTTGGCGCCATAGTTACAGCCTTTACCCAACCACGAACCCACTCGTATATAAGCAATTTGCCATTGTAATAAGCAGGGTAAGGTGAAGCTCCTGGTTTTGCATAATAAACAGGACCTGCCATTGCAGTTCTGCCTCCAGAACCTAACTCTGGAAATTCTTTTGAATTGCCATACGAATACCAAATATAAGCTGGTTGCGCTGGTGGCAACGTAGTAAGCCCGGTGTTGTTTGGCGAATTGTTTAAGGGTGCTTCAGGATTAAAAAAATCGCCACTTGCTCCTGTGGTAAAGTCGAAAGCTCTGTATGGCTGATTGTTTGCAATAATAAGAGGCCAACCAAAATTGCCAGCTTTTCGTGCCTGATTTACTTCGTCATATCCTTTAGGACCACGCAGCGGGTCGTCGTTATTCGCATCTGGGCCAACTTCTCCCCAGTATAAATAACCGGTAGTTTTATCTACGGCAATTCTATAAGGGTTTCTATCGCCCATGACATATATTTCGGGGCGGGTTTTTGGGGTGCCTTTTGGAAAAAGATTCCCATCTGGGATGCTATAAGTACCATCTGGGTTTATTTTTATACGAAGTATTTTGCCGCGTAAATCATTGGTGTTCCCGGCAGAACGGCGAGAATCGAATTGCTCAAAACCCTTTCTTCCATCTAACGGGGCGTAGCCATTGCTTGTAAAGGTAGAATTTGGTTGATCAAAAGGAGTAGAGTTGTCTCCTGCAGAAACAAAAAGCATATTGTCTTTGCCAAAGGCAACAGAACCGCCTGTATGGCAACAAATTTGGCGCTGGGAATAAAATTCCAACACCATTTTTTCTGATGACAGATCCAATTTGTCATTCACAATTTTAAATCTAGATAATCTATTTACCGATTTACTTATCGGACTGTAAAAAAGATATACAAACTTATTTGTTGCAAAATTTGGGTCTGCCGCCATGCCCAAAAGACCTTCTTCTGCATTAACTTTTGGATTGTCGGTTTTCCAATATACATCTAATTTGCCGATCTGGCTAAGAGTTTTTGTCGCATTTTTATAAAGAAGCAACTCTCCGCGGCGTTGGGTAACAAGCACGTCGTAATTAGGTAAAACAGCTATCTCAGTTGGCTCTGTAAATTTTCCTTGTGTTAAAGTGGTTTTTACAAATCTGTTTTGATCTGGAGTATCTATTTTTAAATCAAATTTATTACTGGGCGAAGTGTTGGCAGCAAAATGAGAAAAATTTGAAATTCCGAAGAACCAAAAAAGAATAGGTGCAATAAAAGTGAATAAAAATAGAGATAGGGTTTTCATAGTATTTATATTAGCTAGAGCGACGGTAAATATAACGCATAAAAAAACAATTGCTAAAAATTTATTGAAAAAAAGCCATTCTAATTAGAAATACAGAACAGGTTATGTCATGCTCTGACCTTTGTACTGATTTTTTTTGGGTCGAACGGAATGCACGCCTAAGATCGGCTAGGAATAGTAGTAAAAGCAAAAATAATTAGTGGTCAGAAAGTGCGAGAATAAAACACTTTACTACTTCGAAAAATTTGATAAAGCCTGAGACTTCCTTACGATTTTCGATAAAACAGTAGCCCTGATAAGCCTATTTCTTACTTTTTTGCAAAGCGACCTCGCCAAATTTAAGTAAATCCTTAGCGGGCAAATATCCAATGGAATTTAAAATTACTTTGCCATCTGCATCTAAAATCATTAGCGTTGGATAAGAATTTACATCCCATTTATCAGAAAGGCCAATTCCATCGCCTTTTTCCATGTCAATAGATACATTTACAAAGTTTTTATTAAAAAAGTCAGCCACTTTCGGGTCTTTGAAGGTGGTAGATTTTAAAAGTTTGCAAGGCCCACACCATACTGCATATGCATCAACAAATATTAGTTTATGTTCTGCCTTTGCTTTTTTTGATGCTAACGCCCAAGAATTTTCGATAAAATTAATTTCTACAACTGCTTTTACTGGACGGCTTGTTTCGCGTAATATTGGGATATAATTAAAAGAGCTTAGCAACAGAACCATTGAAATTATGGCGATGAAAGAATAATGGTTTATGTTTTTCATAAATATTGGTATCTGAAAGTTTGATATTCAATTTTTAATTTTGACTGGCTTAATATTAACGAGCCAGCGAAATTCACTAAACCCGATAACTGTTTCTCTATAAATTTTGGGCGCGTAAAGATTCCGCAGCAGCTTTCATTAAAGAAGCGCTTATACGTTGTTTAAAATTTGGATTAATATATTCAAAAGTAATTTCTCCTTTTTGATTTAAGATGTAAACTGAAGGAACAGGAAGTAATTTATCCACATTTTTTCCACCTGATGCGCCAGGTAGAAATGAATCATAAGCAGCCGGACTCTTATATGCTATTCCAAACTTCTTAGCCGCGCTAAGGTCTGCATCAGATAACAGGGTATAACTCAATTTTTCTTTTGTCATCGTTTGGGTTAAATTCTCAGGACTATCCGTACTTACAGCCAATACTTGATATCCCATGTCTGTTAAATCTTTTTGAATTTCTTGCAGTCCGGCAAGTTGCTTCGCACAAAAAGGACACCATCCGCCACGGTAAAACACCAAAATTGTTGGTTTTTCAGCCACGGCTTTGTTCAGGTAAAAGCTTTCTCCTGCAGCGTTCAATAAATTAATTGTTGGAATTTTTTCTCCAACCAATAATGGACTTACATCCTCTGGTTTTAATGGCACGTTAGAAACCATTTTTGTAGTATCTGTTGATGGTTCCACTACCTCAACCTTAGAAAAACTAGTTTTGTCTAAAGCTTGTACATTAGTAGATGCGAGAAATGCGAAGCTGAAGAGCGCTAAAAAGGCCAAAGAATTTTTAACAGTAACCATGTTTAAGATAATTTTTTTGATTGTTTTCATCATGTTTTTTCCTCTTAGTCGCAGGTAAGTTGATACCTTACAAAGAAAGTGTTTTTTATTTATAACTTCTTTATAGTCATTGGCTTTATTTTTTTTAATTGTAAGTTCTTTAAACTTTTTACGACCCAGAATAAAAGAAACAAAAAAAGTTATGAAACTAGACAGAAATTGTCACGTGGGGCGGCATTGCGCTGCTGCCGTTGTTGATGTTTGCTTGCAGCAAGGATAGAAGATATCCAACAGAACCAGCGACGGAAAAAGAGACTGTTACATTGAAAATATTTTACATTCGAAGCCATTGGTAGAGTCGGAAACTTATCAGGATACAGAAACACCTCCTATAATTTTTGCCTGGGCAAGCAACAAACATTCGGTTTTGCAGTTGTAGCAAGGCAACGTTCTTGATAGAAAAAAAACCTTGAAAAAATAAGTTTTAAGGAAGGAAATCAAATTAAAATCCATTTGGCCGGATATGCGTTTTTCCTAATTTATTAAAAACAAAGCATGGTTAATAACAGAAGCGAAGAATTTTTTTAACTCATTTTCAAAGAGCGAGCTAAAATTTAATGCGTAATTAGGTTAATTTGGCATTTTAGTCGATCCGCATTTTGATTAGTTGATGGCAATTTGGCAAATATTGAGGTCTGAAATTAGCTGTCAATCAGAAAGTTCAATCCAAACGGGACAGTGATCACTTGATTTTTCCCAACCGCGAACGTGCTTATCTACTTTGGCAGTTACCAATCTAGCTAAAACAAGATCGTTTAATAAAAAGTGATCAATTCTAAGCCCCGCATCTCGACCGTATGCATTTCTCATATAATCGTAAAAAGTGTAGATTCGCTCTGTTGGGTAAATATTTCGAATAGCATCTGTCCAGCCCTGCTTCAACAAATTTTGATATGCTAATTTAGATTCGGGAAAAAAAAGTGCATTTGTCACATATTTTTCGGGTTTGTAAGTATCTAAATCGGTTGGTATTACATTATAATCCCCAATCAACAGTGTCGGTAATTTAAAGGAAAGCAGTTTTTCCGCATGAGAGGCAAATCGCTCAAACCATTGAAGTTTATAATCAAACTTTGGTCCCGGCGCAGGATTGCCGTTTGGCAGGTATAAACAGCCAATTACCAATCCAAAAACAAAACCTTCTATGTAACGGCTTTGCTCATCAGAGGGGTCGCCATCTAAGCCTCTTCGAGTTTCCTTAATTTCCTCAGTCGATAAGATTGCAACTCCGTTCCAACTTTTTTGTCCGAGCCAAATGGAATGATAACCTGCTTTTAGCAGTTCTGCCGCCGGAAAAAACTGGTCAGGGCATTTCAATTCTTGCAGGCATACAACATCAGGCTTTGCCTCTGTAAGCCACCGCAGGAGTATGGAAAGCCTTCCATTTATGCCATTTACGTTGTAGGTTGCGATTTTCAAACTCTTTGTTTTAAATTCATTTTCTTTTTGAGAACAAGCGCTTGAACTCGTTGTTTTTTCGAAGATAAAGGTTCTTTAAACAATCATTTTAAAATGAAGCCAAAAACTCCTGTTCATTTGTTTCGTTGACAGTTAGAAACAATCATTAACCGTTAATCACTTGTTGCCACAACATATATAAATTGTTGTGCGCGGCCCAAGGGTATTATAAATTAGGGGTAAACCTGTTTTCCTTAAGCCAACCACATAACTAGCAGTTTTTACTCAATACCTAATCTGCATACAATTTACCTTTTTTGCTTTCTTTTCTGGCAAATATTAAAAAGTAAAACTGTTTCCATAATCTCTTCTATGGTCGCGATAAACACTATGGTAATGGATGTCGTTTGGGTATACCGCGCCCCCTTGACAGATAAACTCTATCCAAAGACTGGGGCCATCTATGCGCACATAATCTGCTTTATTTGAAAGTGTCGCGCTGCCAGCGTACGAGATATAGGTGTCACTTATTTCGTTGCCGTAAATTGCGAGCAAACTTGCAGCCGTTTTATCATCAGCATTGCGTACCCAATGTTCGATGGCGGCTAGTATCAAGGCTTGTTGATGTGCGTTTAAAGTATTGCCCTTTAAACCAACCTTGGTGGTTGGAAACTGCCCGTCTTTTCCTGGCCCAAGCACCACATCGCTAAACGAAGCGCTTATCTTTGCAGCCGCTAGTTGACTTATTGACAGTGAGGCTAGCATCGATACCATTGCAGATTGATTTGGTTTTAGGGGCGCATAAGTTGTACCTTCAGAAGTCCATGTTTTTGGCTCTAAGCCGATAAAGAATGGAGATTCGCCAATTACCGCGCCTGCTTTATATGTAAGACTTATCGCCAGATGGTGACCTCCAAATTGTAGCTGCCAAGTTCCTGTTGTAGTTGGCGTACCCAGAAAAGCAATATAATAATTGCCAGCAGAATATTCGTTTTGTTGCGTTCCAAGCACATCATCTGCCGCTAAAATTTGTATTGCTTGATTGTACCCGCTTCCAGAGAGAGTACCCATAGCTGCTTTTATTACAGCCTTCGCATACGAAATCTGTGCTGTTGACAACGTGCTAAGCTGAACACCACCACGGCACTGCGAGCCGCATGGTCGGTTTGACCATTTGACAGCATTCGTTTTTGAATAGGTCAATACAGCAACATCCCGCTGGAGCGCAGTCAACGTATTAATGAAGTTATTTGCAGCGCAAACTATTTTTTCAACTTGGGTTCCCGAGCAGTCTAATGCCGCAGTTTCGGTAGACAAAATTTTTTTTGAGGTAACAGTCAGCGTTCCATCAAAGGAACTGCTTATTGTCCAGGAGATTAATGCCATTGCCACCGCAGTACTAAATAGCAGTGTGGCGAAAATAAAAAATGACATCCTTCTCATGATTCGATTTTAATTTTAAAGGTAACCATTTAATCAGAATAAATTATGGCGGACTCAAATACTTATTTTCAATACAAAACCAAAAACTTTCTAGGTTTTGATATGGCCTATATCCAGCACCATTAAAAAAAATTTCCTTTTAGCTCAGCGTTAAACTAATGCGGGCAATTACAAGTAATAATTTTTTTGCTTTTATTCATCGGAGGCCACTCTATTAAAAGTTCTAGTAACGACCTTGTTTGAGCTTGGCTTCACACTTCTCAAGTAAGTATAGATTGCTCCTAAATCTGTGTCTGTCATCCCAGAAAAAGCTGACCATGGCATAACGGTATTGTTAACATTTAGACCTACATTTTGAGATTGATAGCTGTTTACTGAATAACACTTAAAACGGGTAATAAAATCATCTTTCGTCCACAGGCCAATACCATTTTTCTTATCTCGGGTGATATTTGCTGAACGCAATGTCCCTGATGGTAAACCAAATTCCATTCCGCCACCAAACTCAGTTCCCGGAATTATTGTTCCCTTGTCTGATTTACTATGGCATTCTACGCAACCGGCTGCATTTACAAGATAACCGCCATATCTAGTAGAATCTAAAGGCGAAGGGATTTTTTCAAATGCGATTTCCTTTGGAAGTGTCCGATTAATAAAGTTTACCGGAAAATTAAGTTGCGTAGTTGGCACGTCTGTATTTATGGAAGTTAAAGACCGAATGTATGCTATGATGCTTAAAATATCCTCATTATCCATCTTTCCAAACCTTTGATAAGCCATTATTGGAAAAAGTGCCCTTCCATCTTTAGTTTCTCCCGCTGTAACCGCTCTAAGTATTTCACCATCAGTCCAAGTAGAAAGATTATGCGGTGTAATGTTCGAAGCATATATCCTGCCGGGAAACCCCATTGTTTCATCAAATAATTCGCCACCACTACCGAGCGATTTCTTTTCTATTGGGCCTGAGTAATCTGCCCATTTTCTAATACTGTGGCAATCCATGCATACGGCAACATGGTGCGCCAAATATCTCCCGCGCTCAAGCCGCTTATTGGTAATCGTGATCTTTATTTTTGGCGCCGGGCCTACGTTTGGTAAAGCAAATTTAACATAAGTACCAGTGGCGATGACAGCTATAACTACGAAGAGTATTAGGAAGCTAAGTATCTTAAGCGTTTTCATTTCGATTTAGGTTGGTTCGTTAAAACTCCGAAGAAAAATTCGTATTAGCAATAAATTCGACGAAGTACACAAATATAATGATGTAGAACATTTTTAAAATTGCAGACGCTAAAACGAAGGATCGTAAGTTATCAATTAGACAGATAAAATGTATGTTTTAAATGAAGAGATAAATTGTCATCGTTGATTTGTTTTTAGTAACAACGGACGGTAATTAGAAGAAAAAAATACCGCTCCAAAATTTGAAGCGGTATTTCATGTGGGCCCACCTGGGCTCGAACCAGGGACCAAAAGATTATGAGTCTTCTACTCTAACCAACTGAGCTATAGGCCCTGCAAAAGATTGTTTTTTTTGCGATTGCAATGTTACAAAATTGCATCCAATTTTTAAAAAAATATTTTAATTAAAGTGAATTAATGCTTCCCAAAACTCATTTTCAACCGGTTAGATTTTGCTTTTGTAAATCCGCCAAGCACAGCTTCATCGTTTCTAAAAGCGTTTGGGTCCCGAAAACCTCCAATTATTATTGCATTTTTAACAATTGCCATATGAACTGATAATGTTGTTAATGATGTTTAGGCCTCTAGCAGAAACTTATATATTTGGTGCATGTATGAAGAACAAGTGTTAGCGCCCATCTTGACGATTACTCTTTGTTATTGCCTATTAGTAAAAAAAGATTTTTCATTTCTTTTTTGTTCATTAGATTTGGTAATTTAGAAAATCAATCTCTCCTCCTAATATGAAAGCTACCTTATTGATGGCCTCTGCCGCTATGCTTAGTCTATGGTTTCCTTCACCGAAAGAGTCAAAAGTTCCAGACCATATTGTTATTTTGATAGAGGAAAACCATGGTTACGACCAGGTTATCGGATCTGAAAATGCTCCGTATTTTAATCAGTTGGCAAAGGAAGGAGCTTTGTTTACAGATTCGCATGGTGTTACCCATCCAAGTCAGCCAAATTACGTTGCCATATTTTCAGGAAGTACGCAAGGAATGTTCAATGACGATTGTTCTAGCGAAACCACGTTCCACACACCAAACTTGGGAAGTTCTTTGTTAGAGAATGGTTTCACTTTTAAAGGTTACTCGCAAACAATGCCGGTCGCTGGCTATAGAGATTGCGCTTTTGGCAAGGGCGAATTGACTAAACAAACGTTATTCGCTCGCAAGCATGCTCCTTGGGTAAATTGGCAAGGGCAGGGCATAAACAATATTCCAGATTCGCTAAGCTTGCCGATGACAAGCTTCCCGAAAGATTTTGACAAGCTACCAACTGTGTCCTTTGTAATACCAGATATGGATCATGATATGCACAACATCGGTGCTCCAGGCGATGCAGCAGCAATCTCTAGAGGCGATACTTGGTTGAAAGAAAATCTAGCTGAGTATGTAAAATGGGCAAAAGACCACAATAGTTTGCTTATTATTACCTTTGATGAAGACGACTTTAAAATGATTAACCACATTCCAACTATTATAGTCGGAGCGAATGTAAAGCCTGGGAAATACAGCGAGAAAATCAATCATTATAACGTTTTGCATACAATCCAGTCTTTCTATAAACTACCTGTACAAGACACTACTAAAGCAATCTCTATAAGCGATATTTGGATGAATTAGGTTGTCCTTGCTTAGTGATTAAATCACTATTTATAAGATAACTTAAAAGAATAGCCTTATGCAAAGCTTTCGTTGTTTCCGTTGCATTTTCAAATTCTGGGAGCTTTAGAACTTTCCTGATCGGCTTCGTTTTATTTTTTTGCTGAGCAAGAGGCCGAATAAGACTTTGAAAGTTATCAACTCAGAGGTTCAGTAGGCGAGCTGCGTCCTCCAACTATGTAACTCTAAATTAAACGCCTGCCTAAATAACGGAGGCGCTAACACTAAGTTTCGTGCTTTACCCAGGATGACTTCAAAGGTAGGAGCTCAAAATTCTCGGGTAGCTTGCTTAATATTTGTCTTTTTTGAAAAATGAGTCTTGGTTACTGATGTTGCTGGTCAACCCCGCATTCTCATAACAAAACTGTTAAAAGGACAAAATAATAGTTAGAAAATTATAATTGGCGTTTAATGGCATCCAAATATTATTTTGTTTGAATTAATAATTAATTGATAGTGAGTTAATTGTGATATAATATTTTAACTTTAATTTTATATTAATTTTAAGAATCAAGATTAAATACGGAAATTGGCGGAATAAAATTCTGTTTACACTAAAAATGTGCTATAATACAATTAGTTACGTAATTCAATTAAACTAATAGTTATATCTTTTGTAAGAGTCGATAAAATCCTTCCGCATCCTGCTAAAACGCTCAATCACTGTTGCGATAAACTCCTCATCCAAAATCTCGAACACATCATTTATCCCTCCTCCACTTAAATCGTGTTCGGCAATCTTGTAACTTTGCTCGAAAGTTCCCTGCTCAAATTTTACTATGAATTTATCGTTCATTTTAAAGATACTGATCTTACATTCTGGGTGCGGCAGCTCAGCAATAACTCTCATTTGCTTACTATTTTAGATTTTTAAGAAAGTGGATATTAAATTTAAAGAGAAATTGTTTGACCGTTTAAGCTTCCTCTAATTTCCACAATTTCGAAACGAGCGAATAACTCCTCGTTATACCAATCTCTAGTTCGAGTAAGTTTAACCACCTCTGCATGGTCAAATGTTTTATAGGCATAATTTTTCATGTCTTCAACGTTTTCCCAAATAGAAAAGGTTGCCTGACTGTTAAATGGGTTTTCTCCAACACCCGCAGCGATGACAAAACCTGGAGCATCTCGCATTGCATTTCCGGCACGAGACATATTTGCTCTAAACTCGTTCAGTCTATTCCATCGAATATTTGCTCTGGTTAAAACCGCAATTTTGCCTTTGCTGTACGGCTTCTTATCTTGGGAGTCGAAAACGTTTTTTCCTGCCCATAATCCGTGGGAGGCAACCGGCTTTAAAAAGGCCGTAAATTCCTCCGCACTAAATAGGCGAAACCACTTTATCACAATAGATTTCTCATAAAACTCACCGCAATCGGCTTTTTCTTTCCAAGTAGTCAGCACTGCCCAATGTTTAAAATCGGGCGGGAGATCTACCTGAGCATCTTTTCCACTACCCATTAATCGCCAAAAGGTACAATTTTTATTTAGCCAAAGCGGCAATCTTAAAAATGCCATTCCGATAAAGGCAAATGGGATAAAGTAGGTTTTGTATTTCGTGATTGTTAATGCGACTATCATATAAAATTCTACCTAATCATTTCTAATCGCACGACGAACTTTCTAGTGAATATAAACGAAAATTATAATCAAGATTTAAAGATAGTTGAGAGTAATTTATTTATAAGCAAAAAAAAATAAGTTTTGAGAAAGAGTAGTCTTTACAAATTCTAGTCAGAGCAATTTTTAACGTTTTAAAATAGTGCTTATGCAAACTTATTGCCGTATCTAGATTTTACTTCGGCAACAATCTCTTTTACTTTTTGCTCTTCGGCTCTTGGACATACCATCAACATATTGTTGTTTTCTACCACAATATAATCATGCAGGCCTTGCAAAATAACTAATTTCTCTTTCGGCACATTTACCATGCAATTAGAAGAATCGAACATAATAACGTGGTCAGATGGAATTACCACGTTGCCAACGTAATCTTTTTCGGCCATTTCATAGATCGACGCCCACGTGCCCAAATCAGACCAACCAAATTCGGCAGGAAGCACATAAACGTTATCGGCGCTTTCCATAATACCAAAATCTATAGAGATATTTTTACATTGATAATAGGCATTATTTATAAATGCTTTTTCTCGATCGGTATTCAAATCAACATACCCTGAATCGAAAAGTTCATAAATATCTGGCAAATATTTTTTAAAAGAGTTTACTATAGAAGTTGCAGACCAAATAAAAATGCCCGCATTCCAAAGAAAATCACCACTTTGAAGAAAAGATTCGGCAAGCGCATGGTTAGGCTTCTCTGTAAAAGTTTTTACCTTGTGAAATGCTTTGTCGCTACTCAAAACATGGTTTGTATGTTGTATATATCCATAACCCGTATCAGGCCGATTGGGTTTTATTCCCAAAGTAATCAAACAATTATTGGTAGATGCAGCAGATAAAGATTGTTCTATCGCCCTAATAAATCCGTCCAAATTAGCAATAGTATGATCGCTTGGCGCAACCACAATGGTCGCATTTGGATTTAGCTTCGCTATTTTGATGCATCCATAAGCAATGCATGGAGCCGTGTTTCTCATCATAGGCTCACCAAGAATTTGGTTATCGGTTATAGCTGGAATTTGCTCTTTTATTAGGTCGCGATAATCCTCATTGGTAACAATAAAAATATTTTCTGGTGGGCAAAGGGTCAAAAAGCGATCATAAGTACTTTGAATCAAAGTTCTACCTACGCCAAAAAAATCTATAAATTGTTTAGGATATTCTGCACGGCTTACAGGCCAAAAACGGCTACCAACTCCGCCAGCCATTATTAAAGCGTAAAAGTTTTTATTCATCTTCAAAAATTGGTTTTATACAATGCCTTCGTTTAAAAGGTCGTGTAGGTGTACGATGCCAAAATAGGTTTTTTCTTTTAAAACCAGCAATTGGGTGATGTTGTTTGCCTTAATCATTGCAAGCGCATCTACTGCTAACGCATCAAATTGAATGCTTTTTGGGTTGGCACTCATAATATCTTTAGCAGTTAAGTTAGCAATATCTGTGTAATTCTCTAGCATTCTTCTTATGTCTCCATCAGTTATTATCCCTAGTAGATTATTTTTTCCATCTACCACAGCTACTGCTCCCAAACGGTTTTTGCTTATTTCCACCAAAACTTCTTTTACTGCAGCCTTGGGATTTATATGAGGCTTCTCGTTCTGAGCAGACAGATCGCCAACTTTTAAATAAAGCTTTTTTCCCAGTGATCCACCCGGATGAAACATTGCAAAATCATCCTTATCAAAACCTCTTTCCTCTAACAAACAGATTGCTAGAGCGTCGCCCATGGCAAGTTGAGCAGTTGTACTGGTAGTTGGAGCCAAATTGTGCGGACAAGCCTCTTTCTCTACAAAAGTATTTAATACAAAGTCTGCCTGTAAAGCCAAAAATGATTTAGTCTCCCCAACCATTCCAATTAATTGGTTGCCATACATTTTTACCAAAGGAACTAACACTTTAATTTCGGGGGTATTGCCACTTTTAGAAAGACAAAGTACAATGTCGTCTGTTTGAATAATTCCTAAATCGCCATGTATTGCATCTGCGGCATGCATAAAAACGGCGGGAGTGCCGGTTGAATTAAAAGTAGCCACAATTTTCTGCGCAATTATTGCACTTTTACCAATTCCTGTAACAATTACCCGACCTTTGCAAAGTAAGATTGCAGTAACAACGTTTTCAAAATGTTGACCTAAACCGCGAGCTAAATTTAAAATTGCCGTAGCTTCTAATTCTAAAGTTCTTGTGCCAGACTGAATTACGGATTTTTTACTTTTCAAGGAGATTTTTTTTTCAGTTGATTCTTGAAATTGTAGCAAAATTATGTTAATTTAGATATAAAAACAGCATCGAATATTTTATTACAAAAAATGGACGTTAAAAAGTCGTTATTTGACAACTTGCAAAATTTTTTCGGTTTTGATAATTTTAAGGGTGATCAAGAACCGATTATTACCAATATTTTAGAAGGAAACAACACTTTCGTTATCATGCCGACGGGCGGCGGTAAATCCATTTGTTATCAATTACCTGCCTTAATGAGCGAAGGAACGGCAATTGTCATTTCGCCGTTAATTGCGTTGATGAAGAATCAGGTAGATCAATTAAGGGCCTTTGGAGGTAATGATAGTATTGCACATTTTTTAAATTCATCGTTAAACAAATCCGAAATTGCTCAGGTAAAGGAAGATTTATTAAGCGGGCAGACAAAATTGCTTTACGTAGCGCCAGAATCTTTGGCCAAACAGGATAATATAGATTTTCTACAAACCATTAAAATATCTTTTGTAGCGGTAGATGAAGCACACTGTATCTCTGAGTGGGGACACGATTTTAGACCGGAATATAGAAAAATTCGTCAAGTCATCTCTGGTTTGGGCGAGGATATACCGATTATCGCCCTAACTGCAACTGCTACTCCAAAAGTTCAGCAAGATATTGTTAAAAATTTGGCCATGTTAGATGCTACTTTGTTCAAATCATCTTTTAACAGGCCAAATTTGTTTTATGAGATTAGACCAAAGCGAGATGTATTGAGAGAAATTATAAAATACATTAAAAATAATCAGGGCAAATCTGGCATTATTTATTGTCTAAGTAGAAAAAAAGTAGAGGAGGTTGCAGAAGCTTTAAACCTTAACGGAATTAGCGCTTTACCTTACCACGCCGGGCTAGATCCAAAGGTAAGGGCCGATACTCAAGATAGATTTTTGATGGAGGATGCTGAGGTTATTGTTGCTACAATTGCTTTCGGTATGGGAATTGACAAGCCAGATGTGCGTTTCGTAATTCACCATGATGTGCCAAAAAGCATGGAAGGCTATTACCAAGAAACAGGTAGAGCGGGGCGTGATGGCGGCGAGGGTGTTTGCATCGCTTTTTACGCCCAAAAAGATGTAGACAAACTTGCCAAGTTTATGAAAGACAAACCTGTTTCTGAACGAGAGATTGGCACACAGATATTGAAGGAGGTTATAGATTATTCAGAATCTGGCGTGTGCAGAAGGAAACAAATTTTGCACTACTTTGGAGAAAACTTTAACGAGACCGGTTGCAATTGCATGTGCGACAACTGTAAACGGCCAAAAACTACCTTCGAGGCTAAAGAGAAATTAGCCAAAGTGCTTAAGTTTATCCAACAAAACCTCGAAAAATTTGATGATACCCATATTTTGAACGTTTTTTTGGGATTAGAAACTGCCCAGACTATTGCTTATGAGCATGGAAAAACGCCAGAGTTTGGCCTCGGTAAAGAAGATGGAGAATTGATGTGGAAATCTACCTTAAGGCAGGCGGTATTAAATAATTATTTGTACAAAGACATTGACAATTACGGTCTTTTAAAACTAACCAAGCAGGGAAAAGATTTCATTAAAGAGCCTTACCATGTAAAATTTATTTTGAGCGAGCCAATTGACGCAGAAACAGAATCAGAAGAAGAAGACACAAAACAAAGTTCTGCCGCACTAGACACCGAGTTGCTACTTTTACTAAAAACTTTAAGGAAGAAAATTGCAAAACAGAAAAATGTTCCGCCTTTTGTTGTTTTTCAAGACCCATCTTTAGAAGAAATGTGCACCCATTATCCCATTTCAATGGATGAATTAAAACAAATTCATGGCGTTGGTAACGGAAAAGCATTAAAATTTGGACTCGCATTTTTAGAGGTAATTACAAAATACGTCGATGATAATGAGATAGTGAGGCCGGTAGATCTGGTTATCAAAACTCAGATCAATAGATCGCAAATGAAGGTTTCTATAATCCAGAACATTGATAGACAGATTGGATTGGAAGATATTGCAAAATCTAAAGGCATTACTTACGAAGACATTTTAAAAGAGATAGAATCGATTGTAAATTCTGGCACCAAGATTAACTTAACTTATTTTATAGATGAGGTGATTGATGATGACAGGCAAGATGAGGTTTTTGATTATTTTAGAGCTGCGGAAACCGATTCTATTGATGATGCCTTAAGCGAACTCGGTGAGACGGATTATACACGTGAAGAAATACAATTAATGCGCATTAAATTTATGTCTGAACTGGGGAATTAATTATCTAATTTTAACTAGAGTCCACAATTTTTTCCTGTATTTGCAGAAATATAAAATCTCAACCGGTGTCTTAATCTTCACTTCAATCTTAAATCTCAGCTTTATTTTAACTTTGGCTTCAATCTTAGTCTCAACTTAAACTTCTATATGTTATCCTATCTTCCTAATTTAAAACATGTCCAATCGAAAAATTTCTTTTTAATGGCTGGACCATGCGCTATCGAAGGGGAGGAAATAGCTATACGCATTGCTGAAAAAATCGTTTCTATCACTGATAAACTTCAAATACCTTATATTTTTAAGGGATCTTATCGCAAAGCGAATAGGAGCAAGGGCAGTTCTTTTACTGGTATTGGCGATGAAAAAGCGCTAAGAATTTTAGAGAAAATTGGGAAAACTTTTGATGTCCCAACAGTTACCGATATCCACGAAAGTGGGGAAGCGGCAATCGCGGCAGCTTATGTAGATGTGTTGCAAATTCCTGCATTTCTATGCAGACAAACAGACCTGTTAATCGCGGCAGCAGAAACGGGCAAAGTGGTAAACATTAAAAAGGGACAATTTTTGTCTGCCGAATCTATGAAGTTTGCGGTAGAGAAAGTAAGAGAAAGTGGTAACGAGAAAGTGATTTTGACCGATAGAGGGAATATTTTCGGCTACCAAGATTTAATTGTAGATTATCGTGGCTTGCCAGAAATGCAAAGTTTCGGGGTACCTGTAGTGATGGATTGCACGCATTCTTTACAGCAACCCAATCAAAGCAGTGGCGTTACCGGAGGAAAACCTGAGCTTATTTTAACCATTGCAAAGGCGGCAATTGCTGTCGGTGCAGATGGGTTGTTCATTGAAACACACCCCGACCCAAAAAACGCGAAAAGCGATGGCGCAAATATGTTGCATCTAGACTTGTTAGAAGAAACATTAGCAAAATTAATTAGGGTTAGGCAAGCCATATTTTAAAAAATTGAAACCCGAAAAAGTGTTTTTAACTGCTGAGTGGCGCAAATTGATATTTGCTCAATATGAAGTAGAAGAGGAGACTCTGCATAAATACTTACCAAAAGGTGTAGAATTAGACCCTCGGTAAGGAAAATTCTATGTCAGTTTAGTGGGTTTTCTCTTACAGATGTTAGATTATTGGGATTTAAAGTTTCTTTCCACGATCATTTCAAAGAAGTAAATCTGAGGTTTTACGTTAGATATAAAGATGGCGAAAGATGGAAAAGGGGAGTGGTTTTCATTGGTGAAGTGGTGCCGAAACCGATGGTAACTTTAATTGCAAAAACGATTTATGGCGAAAAATACAGCACTGCCAAAATGAGATATGAAATTTTGGAAACGGGCGAAAATCTCAAAGTTGGTTTTTCTTGGTGCAAAAAACGTTGGAATGAGTTTTTTGTAAATGCATCATACAATGCCAAACCTATGGCGGCAGGTGGCGAAAGTGAGTTTATAACCGAACATTATTGGGGTTATACAAAAGTGAGCAACTTTAAAACGTCAGAATATGGGGTAGAACATCCACGTTGGGACGAGTATAAAGTAAAGGATTATAAAATCAATGTAGATTTTGGAGAAAATTATGGCGCTGATTTTGCGAATTTATCGAATGAAACTCTGTATTCTGTTATTTTTGCCGAAGGTTCGCCAATAAAAATTATGGGCGGAAGGAAGTTTTAATTCCTTTGCTATATTAGATAGAATTTAGCGTTGATTAAGGTAGCTTAATTTTTAAGCTTTCTTTAAATCTGCCATCTCAAATTTTATTCTAAATCCTATAATTGTCTGCCCGCCAATTTAATACAGTTTTTTTGATTTCTTTTGATGAGAGATTTTCTCCGACTGCACGTTCTGCTAATGCTACGAGTTCTTCATCACTTGCAAAACGCAAAGCGATTATTTGATGTGAAGTTAACGCGGCGGGTAGTGGCTTTCCTGTAAGTATAAAATACCGTAGTTTTTCATCTGTTCGAATCGCCCTATCTTGTGATTTTAAGGAAAAAGTACGTGCGAACAGATTGGCAAACGCCATTAGAAGAAAAAGTAGTGTAATTAGCCAACATAGTAGTGACGGATTTATTATTGCCTGGTAAATGGAAAGTCCTAAACCTATCACTGTAAGCGGAATTGCGAAAAAATGAAAAGGAGGGAAGAAACGTAGATGATTCTTTGCGTTTTGTGCCATGGCTATATTTTAGTAATTAAAAATGAAGTTCTTCTATTTTTTTGACGTCCAACTTCGGTCGTGTTATCTGCAATTGGGTTGCTATCTCCGAATCCATGTGCAGCAAGTCTATTCGCCGCAATTCCGTTTTTGATCAGGTAATTGTAAACAGCAAACGCACGATTTTTAGAAAGTTTTTCATTTCGTTCTTTGCTACCAATATTGTCTGTATAACCTTGAATTTCAATTTCAACAGTTGGATTTTCGGTTAGAAATTCCAATAATTTTTGCAATTCATTCGTCGAAGCCAATAGCAATTCATATTCGTTGGTGCCAAAAAAAATATTTTTGAGCGTTATAGTTGCACCCGTTTTAATTTTTTCTAAGTCAACCTTTATGCCAAATGGCGTTGTTAGGTCTACCTTGCTAAGGTCATAATTTTCAGAATAGAATAGATACCCATCTGCACTTACATTTAGCAGATAGTTGCTACCAACAGGCATTACGGCCAAAAACCGACCATTTTCTACATCAGTATAATCGTCAAACACTGTTTTTTTGTAGGTAAGGTCGATAATTTCTACTTCACTTTCCATCGGTTTTTTAGTTTCAACATCCCGCACAATTCCTTTAACGTAAACCACTTTTTTAGGCTTTGCAGATTCTGGAATATCAAAGCTGTAAATGTCTTGCTTGCCGTACCCGCCAGGCAAGTTGGAAGAAAAATAACCTTTGTTTCCATCGGCGCTTACCATTAAGCCATTTTCCTCTTCAAATGAATTGATAGGGGAACCCATATTTATTGGAGTTTGCCAGTTTCCTTCGCTGTCTAAGCGGCTGTAGAAAATATCTTTATGCCCAAATCCAGGCCAACCGTTTGACGAAAAATAAAGCGTTTTTCCATCTACATGTAGAAACGGCGTATTTTCATCGTTTTTAGTATTAATTTTCGGTCCTAAATTGATTGATGGTCCCCATTTATTTTCATCGGTTATGGTACTTTTCCAAATGTCATAGCCTCCAACGCCGCCGGGTCTGTTGCTCACAAAATATAATGTCCGCCCATCCGGACTTATTGCAGGCTGAGATTCCCAATATTTGCTGTTGACAGGCTCGCCGACGTTATAAGGTTCGCTCCATCCGGCGCCATCGCGATGAGCGACGTAGATATCACATCTACCTAAACCATCTGGGCGATTACATCCTGTAAAAAACAAATACTTACCATCTGGCGAAATGGTTTGAGCGCCTTCATTATATTGCGGCGTATTGATGTTGGAAGAAAGTGGAGCAGCAACATTCCACTTATTGTCTGAAAACTTCGAGGTCCAAAAATCCTCATTCACGCCAATCTGTCTTGTAAAAATTAACGTTTCTCCATCGGCAGTTATGGTGGGAAAATATTCTGCATCTTGTGTGTTCACTCCATTCCCCAAGTTTAAAGGACTGTATTTTATGGGTTCTTTAATTGCCGTTGCTGCAAAGTCGCAGTCTATGATGTAGTTTTTTGCTTTGGCTAAATCCTCAACACTTGCATTGGAATTAGAGAACATCTCAAAATTAGATTTAGCCAAGCTATATTTTCCATTTGCAAACTCACTCTCGGCAAGTTTGTAAAATACGGCAGGCATATTTTTCTGATCTAAATTCAACGCATTCTGAAAACTGCTTTCAGCGAGCTTATACTTTTTAAGAATCATATAAACATCTCCCAAAAAAACTTGCGCAGCAGTAAATTTTGCGTCTAGTTTTATTGCCTCTTCAAGTAAAGTTTTTGCTTGTTCGAACTCACGCTGTTGAGAAAATTCAGTCGCCTTGTCGAATAAATCTTGGGCTTTTCTGTCCTCAGATTTCTGTGCAAAACATTCGCTACAAATCATCAAAAAAAGCAAAAACGAGAGACGCTTCATAAAATGTATAACTTAAAATTTATCAGCACAAGGTAAACCTTATCACGGAATATTTAAAAATTTGTGGGTTTGCAAGGATATTTCCCATCTTGGGTTTGCCATTACGTAATCTATAATTAACGGCGTTACGTCTTTTGATTTAGACCATTCTGGTTGAAGATAAAGTTTACAGTTTGGCCCCACCACCTGGGCGTGTTCTTCTGCCCATTTAAAATCGCTCTTGTTAAATACAATTACTTTTAATTCATCTGCAAGAGCAGTAACGTCAGGTCTGGGCGCTTTAAATTTTTTCGGCGATAAACAAATCCAGTTCCAAGATCCAGAAAGGGGATACGCGCCAGAAGTTTCTAAGAATGTTGCAATCCCGTTTTGCTGCAGTTGAGTTGTTAAATACTCCAAATTATAAATAAGCGGTTCACCGCCAGTAATTACCACGGCTTTACCTGGAAATTTCAATGCGTTTGTTACGATGACATCCGCAGCAGTTAACGGATGTAAACTTGCGTCCCAACTTTCTTTAACATCGCACCAGTGGCAACCAACATCGCAACCTCCCAACCGAATAAAATAGGCTGCTTTGCCTGTATTAAATCCTTCGCCTTGAATGGTGTAAAACTCTTCCATCAATGGAAGCATGGTGCCGTCGTCTGGTGTTCCTTGTTTCATTTAGAGGCTGCAAATATCTCAAAAATAAAAATGCTAAAAGTGGTATTTCAATCATTTTTTGAAAAGATAAAATACTAGTGATTGGATTTTAAATTAATTTTGAATTATGCAATGGATTAAAGTGTTGAACAAATTCGACATGCCGAAACCCAGTGAAATTAAATCGATTAACACAAATGGTAAGCAACTTTGTGTGATAAACAACGAAGGAAAAATTTATGTTACACAATCATTTTGTCCGCATGCGGGCGGCCACCTTAGCGGTGGTTGGTGCAAAAACGGTTACCTAGTTTGCCCAGTCCATCGATACGAATACAGTTTAGAAACCGGAAGAGGAGCGGAGGGTCAAGGCGATTACATCAACATCTACCCTACGGAAATTAGAGAAGACGGATTGTATATCGGTTTTGAAAGAAGTTGGTTCAGTAAGTTGTTTGGATAAATCTTAAAAAATAATACGTTTGCCAGAATTACTTTAACAAATATCGCTTAAAGAAATTTCGACAATCTAAAACCTCAATATCCGAAAAATAAAAGTCCTCAATATCCTCTGTTATAATGCACTTGCATTTTTGTTGCTCGGCTGCATAATATTCCAAACCATCTTCGAAATCATGTATTTTCTTATTCGAGAGCGTGTTTGATACACCATTTGATGAGTTTTCGGCAATTTTAACATTCTGGCAAATCAAATCTATTTTTTGCTTTGCAAGTGCAGAACCGTGCTTCTTTTCGGCAAAATAAAAAGCAATCGCCAAACATAGCGGAGAGGCATAAACTTCAAATCTTGGATGAGATGCTAAACTTAAAATCCTGGATGAGTAAGTAAAAAGCGGGTACTCTTTATTCAACACTGAAACAAGCACATTGGCATCTAAAAATATGCGGTACATCGATTACTTTTTAGAAGCAAAAAACTCATCTTTGGCTGCTTTACGCGATTGCTTATTTGATTTTTTATATTCTATATCACCCTCCGCAACCATAGCTACCCAATCAGCAATTGGGTAATCTTCTATCGATTTGTAGTTGCTATTGGTTACTTGAGTTAGTAAATGCTCAATTAAACGAGACAAACTAATGTTGTTATCGGCGGCGTAAGCTTTAGCTCTATTAACTACATCTTGGCTAAAACTTAAAGTTAATTTGGCATCCATAGGTTTTAAATTAATACCCAAAGGTAAAAACAATACGTGAATAAAAAAATATTTACACGTAAATATAGACGTGAGATTTGTGATTTGAGATAAACCTCCAAGTCGCACGGCCTTGGTCATTTACCTTTTATCCGTAACAGGCACCCTGCAACCCATAAATTAAATATAAATTTCTTTCCTCGCAGAAGCAAGCGTGTTTTTCAATAAGCCAACAATTGTCATTAAGCCCACGCCGCCAGGAACAGGCGTAATGTATGACGCTCTTGGTGCCACATTTTCAAAATCCACATCACCAAAAAGCCTATAACCAGATTTTGTTTCTTTAGAAGTTTCTCTGTTGATGCCAACATCTATAATAATAGCACCTTTCTTAACCATATCAGCAGTAACAAAATTCTTTTTACCAATCGCCGCAACGATAATGTCCCCTTGTAGAATCTGCTCCTTTAAATCTTTGGTTTTAGAATGGGTTAGAGTTACGGTACAATTTCCAGGATTTGCATTTCTAGCCATCAAAATACTCATCGGGCTGCCAACGATGTTGCTTCTGCCAACTACAACGCAATGTTTTCCATTGGTTTCGATGTTATATGCTTGCAACATTAATAAAATACCATAAGGAGTTGCGGGAATAAAGCATGGCAAGTTACGCATCATTCTGCCCAAGTTAATTGGGTGAAAACCATCCACATCCTTTCGATAATCTATAGTCTCAGTTACTTTTTCTGGGTCAATGTGGTTGGGGAGAGGAAGTTGTACAATTAAGCCATCGACATCAGTATCTTGGTTAATCTCCTCAATCTTTGCCAATAATTCTGATTCAGTAACAGACGTATCATATCTATGAAGAGAAGATTTAAAACCAACTTTTTCGCAATTTCTCATTTTGCTTGCAACGTAAGTTTCGCTGCCGCCATCATTGCCGACTAAAATTGCTGTTAGATGAGGCTTTCTACCTGTTTTTTCGCTAAACGCTCTAGCTTCTTCTGCTATTTCTATTTTGATTTTTTCTGATGTTGCTTTTCCGTCTAAAAGTTGCATATCTATCTTATTCCTACTAAAAATCTAAATTGTAAACTTATACAATTCTTTACCTAAAAAGTCTTGCTCTGGTAATAGAGTTGAATTGTATTTAGGAATGTTAATTTTTTGGCCTTTAATTAATAGCATTGTTAATGGCTTACTTCCATAAAATGCGGCCCATTGGCTAAATGTACTTGGTGGGCCAATAATCGCATCGCATTTTGCCAATAAATATAAGTCTACAATAAAATGCCTTGATTTAAAAACTACGGTTAAACCAGAAAATTTATCAACTTCAACGGCATCGTTACTTGCAATTAAAAATGCGCAAGTTTTGCCAATCTTAGCATATTCGCTTTTTAGCATGTTCATCCATACAGCATAGTTTTCATCGGTGTAAAACCAGGTGCCACCAACAAAGGTCCTGTAATCTCCTCGTCGAATGTGAACGCCGATAATAACATCAGCAAGTTGTTTAACGTTGTCGAATAGGGTTTTTACCTCTGTTCTGTAAGGTTCAACAGGCTTAAAAAAACTGCAAATCGTATGATGATGCTTTCGCAGATTTTGCAAATCTCTGAACATCCAACCTTGCACCAAAATGTTTTTATTCTGTGCATCATTCACAAATTTTGTATCGTTTAAATCGAAAACTCTAGGAATTAAATCGTCTGTGAAAGAGGTATGGTAAAATTTTTTGGTTGTAATGGTTTTACTAAATCTGCGATAATTAAAACTAAACCAATTTTTAAATAAGTTGCTGTAAAAATAATCCAATTTCGATGAGAACGATCGCCTTACACTAATAGGGTAACCGTCGAAATCGTTGTTTTTGGTCGCCTCAAAATAAGGTTCATATTTATGAAACCCTATATTTACAAGCTGGTATTTGTAAGCTAAACTATTGGCGATAAAGCTAGAAAATCCAAATAATCTATTGCATAATTGTGCATTTTGACTATTGATAATCACCATGTTAATCTAATTTTAGCACCGCCATAAATGCCGACTGAGGTATTTCTACATTCCCAACTTGGCGCATTCGCTTTTTACCTTTTTTTTGCTTTTCTAAAAGTTTGCGTTTACGCGAAATATCTCCACCATAACATTTAGCGGTTACATCTTTACGCAACGCACTAAGCGTTTCGCGGGCAATTACCTTGGCACCAATAGATGCTTGTATCTTAATCTCAAACTGCTGACGGGGAATTAATTCCCTCAACTTTTCGCATATTTTTTTACCAAAATCGTAAGCGTTTGCACGATGAATCAAAGACGAAAGCGCATCTACTGGTTCTTCGTTCAACAATACATCAAGCCTTACCAAATCAGATTTTTTGTAGCCCATTTGGTGATAATCAAAAGACGCATAACCTTTGGATAGGGTTTTCAATTTATCGTAAAAATCAAATACAATTTCTCCCATAGGCATCTCGAAACTCAATTCAACACGATCGGAAGTCAAATAAGATTGATTAACTACAATTCCTCTTTTTTGAATACAAAGCGACATAACCGGACCTACAAAATCAGACTTGGTGATTATATTTGCTTTAATATAAGGTTCTTCTACCGAATCCAACTTGCTCGGGTCGGGTAAATCTGATGGATTATTGACAATAATTTCTTGCCCTTTTGTAGTATGTGCGATGTAAGAAACGTTTGGTACGGTAGTAATTACCGTCATATCAAACTCGCGCTCCAAACGTTCTTGCACAATTTCCATGTGCAACATACCCAAAAATCCACAACGGAAACCGAAACCCAAAGCGGCAGAACTTTCCGGCTCGAAAACAATTGATGCATCGTTTAATTGTAACTTGTGCATTGCTTCGCGAAGCTCCTCATATTCATCTGTATCTACCGGATAAATGCCGGCAAAAACCATAGGCTTAACTTCCTCAAAACCTTGTATACCAGTGAGCGAGGGTCTATCAACTGTAGTGATGGTATCGCCAACTTTAACTTCGCGGGCCTCTTTTATTCCAGAGATAATGTAACCAACATCGCCAGTTTTTACAACGCTACGCGGCGACATCTCTAGTTTTAAGATGCCAACTTCATCGGCTATATATTGCTTGCCAGTATTGATAAATTTAACTTTATCGCCTTTCTTAATCTGCCCATTAACTACTTTGTAATAAGCAATAATTCCTCTAAACGAATTAAAAACGGAATCGAAAATTAGCGCTTGTAAAGGCGCGTCAGGATTTCCCACAGGAGCGGGAACTCTATCTACAATGGCTTGAATAATCTCAGGAATGCCCATACCCGTTTTGCCCGAAGCAGGAATAATTTCATCGCGTTTACATCCAATCAAATCTATAATTTGATCTTTAACTTCCTCAGGCATTGCACCCGGCAGATCCATTTTATTTAAGATTGGGATGATTTCTAAATTATGCTCTAGCGCCAGATAAAGATTGGAAATGGTTTGAGCCTGTATGCCCTGCGAAGCATCTACGATAAGTAAAGCCCCCTCACAAGCAGCGATTGAACGAGAAACTTCATAAGAGAAATCCACGTGTCCGGGAGTATCAATCAAATTAAAATTGTATTCTATTTCGCCAACCTTATAATTCATTTGTATGGCATGACTTTTTATTGTAATGCCACGCTCGCGCTCCAAATCCATATTGTCCAACAATTGCGCTTGCGCCTCACGCTGAGAAATTGTAGCCGTATATTCTAACAACCTATCAGCTAACGTGCTCTTACCGTGGTCTATATGTGCAATTATGCAAAAATTACGTATATATTTCATCTTTGCGCAAAGATATAGTTTTTAAGGTATATTAAAATGTGGAAAATTTGATGAAAATAACATGTTTTTTTTTGAAAGTGCAGCGCTGTGGGTTCTTTGGTTGATGGAGTTATGCCCAGGCCGAAAAGACTCTAATAAGTTTTCGATTTTTTTTAAGGGATGTTGTAGCTTTTATTATTTGATAATGTTTAGAAGAAGAGATTTAAATGCTATCGAGGAGTAAAATATCTTTAACACAATAAATGAAGAGAGAAAGACAACATTTTTTGTCAATTACTTCTAGTGAGGTTTGATTTCTAATGTCTATTTTTTAACTTTACAATAACTACTCAATCGAAATCCATTGTTTATGAAAGTCCTTTTAAAATCAACTATTACCGGACTATTAACCGCACTAACTTTATTTTTATCTGCTCAAACCAAAGTCTCTAAAGAGCAAGAAATAAAAGGCGATCTTTATTTTAAGTTGATACGTCTTGGCAGCATGTACGACGCTGATTCTGCTAACATCTTAAAAATGAATAAACTTCTCTATACTATGAGAACAGCGCGAGAAAAATCTTCAGTCAAAACCGAAGACTTCTTTTTAGACTTTTACGATTTGTTGGAACAAAATGGTTTGATGAAAAAACCATCCTTTCAAATCAAAATAGATTCGGCGACAATATACACAGTCTTTGTAGATCAAAACCAATACAGCAAAGTTGATTCTTTTAAGCTGTCTGATTTAGAAAAAAAGAAAATGAAAGTGACTGTCGAGTTGACTGGCAAATTATTAACTTTAGGAAATACAACAATAATAGACTGTACCAAAATTACTAAAGTCGATAAAATTAGTGGGAAAACTCACTGGAAAAAATGAATTTTAAATACTATACGCTTTCAACATTTCTTCTGTAACCTTTGCGCTTGTGTATGTGGCCAAATCCACCAATACATAGTCGAAAATACCATCAGAAGCAACTTTACCCGTTTTTTTGTTTAATATTTCGAATTGAACAGAACAGCCCTTTGCTTGCATCGATAACACTCCCGTTCTAATCACCATCACATCATTCATGTATAATGGACGTTTTAAATTCATCGTTACACGACTTACCACCCAGCCATAGCCAAGTTCGGTAAAAGCTTCCCAAGGCATTTTGTAGTTATCTCGCATTTGTTCATACCTCGCGGCAAGTACAAAATCTAAATAACGGCTGTTGTGCACATGGTTAAACATGTCTATATCATCTGGCCGCACGCGCATGTCAGTTTCGAAAATGCTGTATTGATTTTTTTCCAAGTTTATTATGATTTCATTAGAGATATACCAAAGATGGTATACTTTTGTTTGGTCTTACTTACATAGCTTACGCAATTTTTGGTCTTTTGGTTTCGTATCACTTATACTCGTAATCGGAAAACAACTAGTTGGTGTTCTATCAGTTTAGAAAAACATGTGTTTTTGCATAATTTTGGCGTTTGCTAATCGTAAAAAATTACGTTATCTTTGCGCCACAAATAATTTATATAATCACTTTAATATTATTCAAGAATGTATTTAAGTTTAGAAAAGAAAGCCGAAATCTTTAAAACACATGGCGAAGTAGAAACCAATACAGGTTCTGCAGAAGGTCAGGTTGCGTTATTTACATACCGTATTGCGCATTTGACAGAACATTTAAAGAAAAACCGCAAAGATTTTTCTACCCAGTTAGCGCTTCAAAAATTGGTTGGTAAACGCCGTGGTATTTTAGCTTACCTTTACAAAAAAGACATAGAGCGCTACCGGGCCATTATCAAAGCATTATCACTAAGAGATATCATAAAGTCGGTGTAGATATCAGAAAAAAATAAAGCCATTCTACCTAGGATGGCTTTTTACGTATAAAATAAATTAAATAAACAAGGCATGTCGAAAGAGGAAAACGTGCCACAATATTGATGAAATGAATGTAATAAAAAAATCGTTAGACCTAGGAGACGGCAGGACGATAGAAATTGAAACTGGAAAATTGGCTAAACAAGCGGACGGTTCGGTAGTTGTAAAAATGGGTAACACTATGCTTTTGGCAACAGTTGTATCTTCCATTGGCGCCAAACCAGGTACAGACTTTTTGCCACTCTCTGTAGATTATCAAGAAAAGTATGCTGCTACAGGCAGAATTCCCGGTGGTTTTTTACGAAGAGAAGCTAGGCTTTCTGATTATGAAGTATTGATCTCTCGTTTGGTAGATAGGGCTTTGCGCCCAATGTTTCCAAGCGATTATCATTCTGATACACAAGTGATGATTTCTTTGATCTCTGCAGATTTAAACATAATGCCAGATTGTTTGGCTGGGTTAGCAGCATCGGCAGCGCTGTCTGTCTCTGATATTCCTTTTAACGGTCCAATCTCTGAAGTTCGTGTAGCAAAAATTGATGGCACCTTGGTGATTAATCCCTTTGCCAAAGATTTAGAACGTGCAACTTTAGAGTTTATAGTTGCCGGTTCTGCAAATGATATTGGAATGGTTGAGGGCGAATGTAGCGAGATTCAGGAAGAGGAAATGATTGAGGCAATGAAATTTGCACACGACGCAATTAAAAAACAATGTGCCTTACAAGTTGAATTGACCATTGCTACAAACAAAATGATCAAACGCGTTTATAGCCACGAAGATCATGATGCTGATTTAAAAGCCAAAGTTTTTGCAGATACGTACGATAAAGTTTATGCCGTAGCGAAATCTGGTTCTTCCAAAGAGGAGCGTTCGGAGGGATTTACTGCGATTATAAATGATTTTTTTGATGCTATGCCAGAAGATACAGCAGATTTGACCAAGGCAATGGCAAAGCATTATTATCATGATGTGCAATATGATGCGGTGCGTAATTTGTTGTTGGACGAAGGCGTCAGATTAGATGGCCGCGCAACAAACGAAATCAGACCAATTTGGAGCGAGGTTGGCTATTTGCCTGCTGCACACGGGTCTGCGGTGTTTACACGTGGCGAAACTCAGTCGCTTACTTCGGTTACATTGGGTAGCAAAAGTGATGAGCAAATGATAGACGGCGCATTTTTTAACGGATATAATAAATTTTTACTTCACTATAACTTCCCAGGTTTTTCTACCGGAGAGGTTAGACCAAATCGTGGCGCCGGACGTAGAGAAATAGGCCACGGCAATTTGGCTATGCGTTCTATAAAAAAGGTATTGCCTCAAGGTGAGGAGAATCCTTATACTATCCGGATTGTTTCTGATATTCTAGAATCAAATGGCTCTTCTTCGATGGCAACCGTTTGTGCGGGTACGCTTGCGCTGATGGATGCCGGTGTAAAGATAAAAGCCCCAGTTTCTGGAATTGCAATGGGAATGATTTCTGATGAAAAAACAGGGAAATATGCCATTCTTTCTGATATATTAGGCGATGAAGATCATTTGGGAGATATGGATTTTAAGGTTACAGGTACAGAAAAAGGTATTGTAGCTTGCCAAATGGATTTAAAAATTAATGGATTATCATATGAGGTTTTAGCCAAGGCGCTTCATCAAGCTAAAGAAGGCAGGCTGCACATCCTTGGCGAAATGAAGAAAACGCTTAGTGCACCAAACGAAGATTACAAGCCACATGCACCGAGAATTGTTTCTCTAACTATCGAGAAGGAATTTATTGGCGCAATTATAGGTCCCGGTGGTAAGATTATCCAAGAGATGCAACGCGAAACAGGTGCAACTGTTTCTATCGAAGAGGTGGATAATAAGGGTATCGTTGAGATATTTGCAGACAACAAGGCTGCCATTGATGCAGTTGTAACTAGAATTAGAAATATTGTAGCAAAGCCAGAAATAGGTGAAATTTATCAAGGTAAGGTAAAATCTATTATGCCATTTGGTGCATTCGTAGAGGTTATGCCAGGCAAGGATGGTCTATTGCACATTTCTGAAATTTCTTGGGAACGTTTAGAAACCATGGATGGCGTATTTAAGGAAGGCGATAAAATTGAGGTTAAATTATTAGATATAGATAAGCAAGGTAAAATGAAACTTTCTAGAAAAGTTTTGTTGCCAAGACCAGAGAGACCAGTTGCTCCAAAAAGTTAAATTCTTAAATCCCTGAAGGGAGACTTTTAAATATTTAGACCCTTTCAGTTTAAACTGAAAGGGTTTATTGTTTGATGCAGTTTTGTTAACAATGATTTTGTAACTTGCAGTGTCAGTAAATTATAGATCCCCGCGTTGTTGCGAGGAACGAAGCAATCTCATATCAAAGATAAAAAAGAGTCAGATTGCTTTATGCTTCGTACAGACGAAAAGAAAAAAAGAAATGCAACACATCATAGCACCATCCATACTTTCTGCTGATTTTGGCAACCTGCAACGCGATATCGAAATAATTAATACTAGCGAAGCAGATTGGTTTCACGTTGACGTGATGGACGGGGTGTTTGTCCCAAATATATCTTTCGGTTTCCCGATTTTGAAGGTTGTTAAGAAATTTGCAAAAAAACCAATTGATGTTCATTTGATGATTATCGACGCAGATAAATATATAGAACAATTTGCAGAAGCGGGCGCTGATTCCATAACAGTTCATTACGAGGCATGTACACATTTAAACAAGACAATCCAAGCAATTAAAAGTGCAGGCTGCCGCGCAAGTGTTGCACTTAACCCGCATACGCCAGTAAGTTTATTACAAGATATTATCACTGATTTGGATATGGTGCTAATTATGTCTGTAAATCCAGGTTTTGGTGGACAGAAATTCATTCAAAACACGTACAAAAAAATAGCAGATCTAAAGCAATTAATTCGTAAGGTAAACGAAAACCTTATTATCGAAGTGGATGGAGGCGTTGGGTTGAATAACATTTCCCCGCTTCTTAAAGCAGGTGTAAATGCGTTTGTTTCTGGAAATTCTATTTTCGCCTCAGAAAATCCGGTAGCAACCATTTCAGAAATGAAAAATTCCGTGCCGAATTTGTTTAGCCTGTAACTTTCACTTTTGCCTAAGACGAGTAAATAGTCACAAATTTCATATTTTTAGGCTTCCGAAATTATTGGTTTTTGGGAACAATTTGTTTTGTCTTTTATGCTCAAAGCTACTTTTGCTTTTATTTGTTGCTTGATGTTTTTCCAATATACGCAGGCGCAATCGGTTGTGAGGATTTCTGGGGTAGTTTCAGATTCTGTCGGGCATTCGCTTCCTCAAGTTACAATATTAGTTATTGGGCAATCGGCGTCCGCTTCAACAAATGCTGATGGGAAGTACGTAATTTATTCAAATTCGCACACCTTTAGTCTTAAATTCAATCTTTTAGGATATAAACCAACAATTCTTAGTTTTGCGCACGGTAGGGGAAATAAGGTTACCGCTAATGTAAGTTTGGCGGCAAACGTAAACGAGCTTGAGCAAGTAAATATTACAGGTAAAGAAAACCAGCTAAGCAATGCGGCGATAATAAATATCGCCGATGCTGGTTCGATTCCATTAGTGTCTGGTAATTTCGAAAGTTTATTAAAAACCTTGCCTGGCGTTTCCACCAACAACGAGTTAAGTGCTCAATACAGTGTTCGTGGTGGTAACTTTGATGAAAATTTGGTTTATTTAAATGACATCGAAATCAACAGGCCAATATTGGTTCGAAACGGCCAACAAGAAGGATTGAGTTTTATAAATTCAGACCTAGTTACAAAAGCGAAGTTTTCTGCGGGAGGTTTCGAATCCAAGTATGGCGATAAGCTATCTTCTGTATTAGATGTGAAATATGAACGGCCCGACAGTAACATGTTTATAATTGGGTTAAGCATGCTCAATAGTGCAATCTCTACCAAACAAAAATTTAAAAACAGCTTCTTGTTGGCGGGAATTAGATACAAAAATAATTCTAATGTTCTCATCAAACAAGATGAGAAAGGGAATTACCGGCCAAATTTTGGAGATGCGCAATTGCTTTATCAATATTATCTATCGGCTAAATTCAATTTGAGCGCGTTCGCCACCTTAAATCTCGGCAGGTTCCAATTGTTTCCGATAAGCAAACAAACAAAATTTAGCACAATAGGAACCACTTTTAAGCTTGATGTAGATTACGATGGAAAAGAGATAGACGATTACAAAACCTTTGGAACTGCGGTTACTGCAAGTTATTCGCCACATAACAGTTTGATAATTAAATTTATAAATAGTTATTTTAAAACGGTGGAAAGAGAGAACTACAATATTTTAGGCAGTTACTATTTAAATGTCGAAGATGCAGCCTCACCGCCCGCGATCGGTATTTTAACGCCGCTGAAAAACAGAGGAATCTATGTAGATTTTGGAAACAATAGCTTAAATACTGATTGGTTTAGTTCGGCACTAAAAATAGATCAGGATTTTGGCAGCCATGTCTTTTCTTTGGGATTAAAAGCGCAAACTTCTAAATACTACGATATTTTAGATGCTTATAATTATGTTGATTCCACCAACTCCGTTTCTACTACGCCAAACTACCAGAACATAGTCAATACAAATAATATTTTAAGAATAAGTAATCTAAGCGCTTACATACAAGATAGTTATATATTATCTAGTCTTACCAATTTACAACTTGGAACGAGAATAACTTATAATTCATTAAGCAAACAATTTCTTATAAGCCCACGGTTGCTATTAGCTTACCGTCCTAGCGGGAACAACAAAATCCTGCGGTTTAGCGCGGGTGTCTATCAACAGCCGCCCTCCTATAGAACAATTCGCAACCTAGACGGAAACTTGTTTTTAGATCAAAAGGCGCAGCGTTCTTATAACACATCGCTTGGCTATGAGTATGCTTTTGACGCGTTTGGGACTAGATTAAAATTCTTTTCTGAAGGATATTTCAAATATTCAGATCTTCTTATTCCATATAAATTAGACAACCTACAAATAAAATATAGGGCTAACCAAACTTCCAAAGGGTATGCATACGGTGCAGATTTTAGTATTGGTGGGGAGTTTGTAAAAGACATGGTCTCTTACTTTAGGCTTTCGCTAATGCACTCCAACGAAAACATTCGAGATAACGCCGTTCAAGTTCAAAACCCTGTTTTTTTGGGCTACATAAAAAGACCGACAGATCAGAGGGTTAATTTCTCTGGGTTCTTTCAAGACAAATTGTTAAGCAACCCAAGTTATAAAGTACATTTAAACCTGCTTTATGGTTCTAGATTGCCAATAGGGCCTGTAAACGGTTCAAAATATAAAGATGATTTTTACATCCCCGCGTATAGACGTGTAGACATCGGTTTTTCAAAAGATTTTTTAGAAGATGGGGCAAGACGAAAGCCTCAATCTTTTGCACGCAATTTTTCATCAATCATTCTGTTTTTAGAAGTTTTTAATCTATTGAATATTGACAACACCGTCTCTTATCTTTGGTTAAAGGACGGCAATGGAGTGCAATATGCTGTGCCGAATTACCTTACTGATAGGCAATTTAATATTAAGCTTATTGTAAAGTTTGGGAGTTCGAAAAATAAAACAGATTAGCTTTTGCCAGAAACATAAATCTTTATGTATTTTACATCCTATTTTTATGAAATATATATTTTATTTAGCTTGATTAATTTCTAAGAGCTAAGCAAAAAAATTACCTTTGCCGCAATAAACATCAAGCAAATGACACATAATTTTGGACCAGGTCCCTGCATTTTACCTCAAGAAGTTTTTAAGCAAGCGGCAAATGCCGTGTTGGATTTTAGTGATGGTTTATCAATATTAGAAATTTCGCATCGCTCGCCAGAGTTTGAGGAGGTTTTAGCTGAAGCTCGAAAATTATTAACCGAATTGATGAATGTTCCAGATGGCTATTCTGTGCTATTTCTTCAAGGTGGCGCGAGTTTGCAGTTTGCAATGGTGCCATTAAATTTGTTGGCAGATGGTCAAACAGCAAGCTATCTGGATACCGGCGTATGGTCTAGCAAAGCCATTAAAGAAGCTAAAATGGTTGGAAACGTAAATGTGGTAGCTTCATCAAAAGATGAAAATTACTCCTTTATTCCAAAAGATTTTAATATCCCCTCGAATAGCGCTTACTTTCATTTTACCTCTAACAATACCATTTACGGCACAGAGCTTTTAAACTTTCCAAAAACCGAAGTTGCATTGGTTTGTGATATGTCTTCTGATATTTTGAGCAGCGTTATAGACATATCTAAATTCGGAATTATTTATGCGGGAGCTCAAAAAAATATTGGTCCCGCCGGCCTAACTATTGCCATTGTAAAAGATGAGTTGTTGGGAAAAATCGATCGTAAAATTCCATCTATGTTGAATTACAAGGCACATGCAGATGCAGATTCTATGTACAACACGCCACCAGTTTTTTCTATTTATGTGGCTATGTTGAATTTGCGATGGTTGAAAGCTAAAGGCGGTGTTGCAGAAATAGAAAAAGAAAATAAACAAAAATCCGAAGCGCTTTATCGCGAAATCGATCGAAATCCTTTATTTAAAGGAACTTGCAGAGTAGAAGACAGAAGTAGAATGAATGTTTGCTTTGTTATGGAAAACGCGGAACTGGAAAAACCATTTCTAAAATTTGCAGAATCAGAAGGAATTGTTGGCATAAAAGGCCACAGAAGTGTCGGTGGATTTAGAGCATCTATGTACAATGCTCTGCCAATTACAAGTGTTCATGCGTTGATAGAAGCAATGCAAACTTTTGAAGAGAAACAAAAAAGTAACACTTAATAAATTTGCACTTAGCGAGAAAATAAATGATAAAAATATTAGCCAACGATGGCATAGACCCAATAGGGCAGGAGTTGTTAGAAAAAGCCGGTTTCCAAGTAGATACAGAAACAATTGCTCAAGAAAAGCTAGTAGCGGAATTAAAAAATTATGACGCAATAACCGTTAGGAGCGCAACTAAGGTTAGAAAAGAATTGATTGATGCCTGCCCAAATATAAAGCTAATTGGGCGCGGAGGTGTTGGCATGGACAATATTGATGTTGAATATGCGAGGAGCAAAGGAATTAGTGTTGTAAATACACCTGCTGCCTCTTCTCTGTCTGTTGCGGAATTGGTTTTTTCTCATTTATTTACTGGTATAAGATTTTTGCAAGATGCGAATCGCAAGATGCCGCAAGAAGGTGCTAAACAATTTAATGCGCTTAAAAAAGCATACGCAAAAGGAACTGAACTAAGCGGGAAGACAATAGGTATTATTGGGTTTGGTAGAATTGGACGTGCAACTGCGAAAGTGGCTTTGGGTTTGGGAATGAATGTTTTGGCTTACGATCTTCATCCACAAGAAACTGAGATAGAATTGAATTTTCAAGGAGGGAAGTCAATTAAAATTTTGATTACACCAACAGGTTTGGACGAGGTAATAAGCAGGTCTGATTTTATAAGTTTGCATACCCCATTTGCCGCAAAGCCAATTTTAGGAAAAGAAGAATTTGATAAAATGAAGGGCGGAGTTGGGATTGTGAACTGTTCTAGAGGCGGAACAATTGACGAGCCTGCATTGATTTACGCTTTAGATAGCGGAAAGGTTGCTTTTGCCGGCTTAGATGTTTTTGATAATGAACCTACACCGTTTGATAAAATTTTAACCCATCCTAAAATATCCTTAACACCACATATTGGCGCTTCTACAAACGAGGCGCAAGAACGAATTGGTACCGAACTTGCTACGCTTATTATTGAACATTTTAAAAGGTAGAAATTTCCGAGCGAATTAATACAAGAACCGATTTAGCTGTCGGTTTTTGTGTTTCTTAATTTTAGAACCCATAAGGTTGTGATGCACCCTAAAATTAAACCAATTATTGCTGTTATAAATCCTGCAATAGGAGGTTTTCGAATCTCTAGCTTCGACTTTAGTTGACTCTGTTGATCTTGAAGTTTTTTTATCATCAGCATATAGCCCTTCATTCTATCCAAATTTTGATCTACCTGCACAATGGTTTGCTCGTTTTGCAAATCTTTATACTCAATCAAAGCTTTTATCTCTTTAAAAATTTGATTGTCATTCAAAACCACCTGTCTTAAAATATCATTCGAGTTTCTCAAATCTTTTTTTGTTTGCAACCCAAATATTCCCGATCGTTGTTTTAAGCTTTCGTCGTACTGTCCAAACTTTAAACTGCGCTCGGCCAACAGGTGATTAATTTTTACACGCTGAGCGGAAAAAGACGAAATATCTTGTTGGGCGAAACATGTTCGGGAAACCAACACTAAGAATGCAAAACATAAAATTTTCTTTATCATTTTGCGAAGTTAAAGGTAGTTATCAACAAAGATTGCTTTTTAAGCCATTTTGTCTTTCATAAAAATTAAGTTACGACAAATTGTCTCATGAAATCGCGGATTTCGTCTTGGTACGCAACTTGAATAAAACTTTACTAAATAATAAAAATTAAAATTTAACGATATGACTTTAGTAAATTTTCAAGAAAAAATCAAAGCAAATGCCATCAATGCTTCGTATTATAATAACGTTTTAGATTCACTGTTTAAGGATGTAGAAGCTAAAAATAATAGTTACGAAAAGCTTCCCGCGGTTAACATCAGCGAAAGCGAACAAAATTTTACAATTGATTTGGCCGCGCCAGGGATGAAGAGAGAAGACTTCCAGATTAATTTAAAGAAAGATATTTTAACCGTTACGGTTGATAAGAAGAAGGAAGACGGCGAAGGCAAGAAGCAATTTAGTCGTAAGGAATTTGACTTCGGCAACTTTTCTCGTTCGTTCAATATGCCTGAGAATGCAGACAGTGAAAAAATTGCAGCTTCTTATGCAAACGGAATTTTGAGCTTAACGATTGATAAGCGAGACGAGAAATATTTACAACGTGAAATTTCGGTCTCTTAAAAATTTTCATAATAATTTAGGTTTTGTTTTATAAGAGTGGTGTCGGATGATGCCGCTCTTATTTTTTGTCCATCAAAGTCTGCTTAAATCATTTTTCGTATTTTTACATTATGATACAACGAGAGATTTTAGACACCCGAAGGAAGGCATTAAAAATCAACTTGAACTTGAATATCTACGGCACGTTTGCCGAAATAGGTGCGGGGCAAGAGGTATCCAGAAACTTTTTTAGTGCAGGTGCCGCATCGGGTACTGTTGCAAAAACGATGTCTGCGTATGATATGGCCTTTAGCGATGCCATTTATGGTGCCGAGGAATCTGGAAGATATGTTAGCCAGAACAGGGTACTGCGGATGTTGGATCATGAATTTGGTTTGCTAAACGAGCGTTTATCTGGAGCCAAATACGAAAGCAGAACTTTCTTTGCATTTGCAAATACCGTTACGACTTTAAACTATAAACGTACAAACGAGCCCCATGGTTGGGTTGGCATAAGATTTCAAAACGAGCCTGGCGGCGCTCCGAACGAAATTTTCTTTCATATTAGGTTGTTGGATACCGATGTTAATATGCAGCAAACCGTTTTAGGTATTGTAGGCGTAAATTTGTTGTATGCCGCATATTATTATAATAACGATCCTAGAACCATGATCGAATCTTTAGCCGATAATTTAAATATTGGCTCTGTAGAGATTGATTTAATGTCAGTTAAAGGCCCGGTTTTCGGTCAAATAAACAACATCTTACTCAACCTTTATCTTATTGCTAAAGACTTTTCTAGCGCAGCCATTTTCGATTCGGATGCACATCCGCGACAAGCGAAAGATTTGCTATATAAAAAAGACATAATGATTTTAAGGACAAAATATGGGCAAAAATCAAATCCAAATTTTAACCTTTTTAACAAAGCGACAGCCCAGTTCATAAAAACAAACGATGTAGAAGACGGAAATTTGGCACTTATGATTGAAATTCTTTTGACCAACTTACTCACAGATGAAAAAGATGAGATGGAAGAAATTGATTTGGAGCTGGTAGCCAAAAGAACACAAGACATGTGTGACACTGGTAACTTGGTAATTGTATCTAACTTTGCACGTCAAAACCGATTAGCTATGTATTTGGAGAAATGCCGCCCGCATAGTGTTGGCATTGCAACCAATATAAATAACCTTAAATTTGTGTTCAACTCTAAAAACTTTGGCGAAAATTACTCTGGAAAGTTACTCGGCTACGTAAACGATATGTTTAGCAACAATGTAACCTTATTTGCCTATCCGTTTATTGATAAAAAAACCAATACAGTTATAACGACTAAAAACATGCCTGTTTCTGACGATGCAAAGCCGCTTTTCGATTTTTTAATTATGAACCATTACATTACCGATGTGAAAGACTTTAACGAAAGCGAAGTTAATCCTGTTTAACCATGCAAGGCCCGGAGAGTACAAAAATCTGCTTTAATCTCTAATTGGTGCATCAAACCACAGGTTAATGCAACATTATCTTTCTGGTGGCCAACAGGGAAATTAAACAGAACGGGATAATTATACAAATCAACTTTTTCCATTACGATTTCGTAAACGGTTTTTCCAAACTCTTCGCCAGGGTCGTCCGGCTTCAGTTTGAACCCACCAATTATTAACGCCTTAAGATTTTTCAACTTCCCGCTCCGCGCAAGGTTCCAAAACATTCTATCTATATTATACAGGTACTCGCCAGTATCTTCTAAAAATAAGATTTTACCATCGGTGGCTAGATCAGAAATGCTGCCCGCCAAGCTTTCTATAATGCTCAAATTACCACCTACCAAAATCCCTCCAGCGCTGCCTAATCTATTTACAGGCGTTGCAGGAACTGTATAATTGGCAGTGTTTCCCATCAATGCATCTCTAATAGACAGAATAGCTGTTCTTTGTGTTTCATCTGCTAAATTCCAATCGCTCGGAAAGCTGTTGCACATTTTGGAATGTATAGAGGCAATCTTAAAAACTGTATTAATATGGCAGTGCAAAACAGTAATGTCGCTGAAACCGATAATCCATTTTGGCTTTCTTATAAATTGCTCGAAGTTAAGACTATCTATAATCCTTACTAAACCGTAACCGCCCCTCGCACACATTATGGCCTTTATGTTTGGATCGTCTAGCATCAATTGTAAATCTGCTAAGCGCTGTTCGTCTGTACCACCAAAAGTAAAATGTTCTTGGCCAATAGTTTCGCCAACCTTAACCTTAAAACTCCATTCATCAAATTGATGCATCGCTGGTTGAATTTCTTCTAAACTTATGTGGCCAGCGGGGCTAGTAATGCCAATAATATCCCCAGGTTTTAAAAAAGGCGGAATTTTTAGATTTTTTGTATCGTCAAGAAAGCCTATTGCCGAAAGTTTCGACTCGATAGAAACAATTGCGCTCGCCGCCGCTGTAGCCAAAATAAACTGTTTTCTATCCATTTAGCTAATATAATAGTTTGACGCAAAAGAAAAAGGGATTTATATCCATAAATCCCTTTTAAAAACCAAACAAACTAATCTATATCAGATTATATAAACTGAATATCGTTAAAACCTTTTAGGAGTAAAAAGGTTTTGGAAGTCTTAAATTTTCTAAAAAATATTTTTAGGCCGGTTGTTACATTGAAAGTTATAATCAGTCACTACCAATAGGGCATATTACAGATTAAGTTGATTATTTTAAGGATATTTGTGCCTTAATAAAAAAAGGCGTGTCATTAAATAATTTAAAAATCAGCAAGCCGCTGAAAGTAGCGATGGTGGATTTGGGTTATCTAAGTCCGAAAGAAATTCAGGCGAAAACGATTTCTCAAATATTGGGCGGTCAAGATGTAATTGGTATCGCGCCGCTGGGCGCCGGAAAAACGACCGCTTATATTTTAGCTGCGTTGACGAAGCTCAAAACTGCTTTTGAGGAAGCTCCCCGTGCACTTATTCTCGTTCCTGATACAGAACAGATGGAGAACGTGATTAAACAGTTTTTACTGTTAAATCGCAACAAAACCATGCGGATATTAGGAATAGACCATAACGACAGCATTACAAACCAAATGAACTTGGTTACGGATGGAGTTGACATTCTTGTTGCTGTGCCCGACAGAGCAAGAGCGCTATATTTAAAACTTGCATTAAACACCAATAAAATACAGCTTTTTATTGTGGATGATGCCCAGTTAATGATTAAACGAGGCATGCAGTTGCCCATTATAGAACTCGCAAACAGCGCTTACAGAGCGCAACATATTGTTTTTACCGAGCTACTTAATGAAAAAATCGAAAAAATGATTGAGCCGTTTGTTAAAATGCCGGCAGTTATAGAAGTTGAGGAGTTGGAAGAGAACCCGGTTGAAATCCATCAAATGCTTTTGTATAAACTGCCAGATTTTAAGAACAAATTGGCATTCATTTCTTACTTATTGGCTGATTCGACAGTTTTTGACAAGGTTATAGTTTTTGTAGAAACTCGCCTTACGGCCCAAAAAGTTTACCAAACTTTATTTAAAAAAGACGATTTTAGCGTAGCGATCTACAAACCATTGCTTGTGGAGGATTTTGGTTTTTCTAAAATCGATGATTTTAATGAGGACGAGGAATGTAGAATTTTGATTGTGGCGAACGAAAGGCTGGAAAACTTCGAGATCGGAGAAATACCTTTTGTAGTTCATTTAGAAGTTCCAGAAAAAATCGAAGTTTTTGCAAATAGAATCGTTAAGCGTAGTGAGGAGGAGATTAGTTTTATAACTTTTGCCACAGACATTGAACTAGCCACCGTAACAAGGATAGAACAAGCACTGGGCAAAAAGATGAACGTCTTAGAACTTAATGATAATTTTAAACTACTAAATCCAACAACGAAGTCCAAACGGAAAGAGAACGAAGTTGAGGATCACCGAGATTTAAATCCTGGCTTTCAACAAAAGAAATTAAAAAATACAAAAAACTACAATTACAGCGCAGGTCAAAAAGCCAAAATGACCTATAAAAATAAAAAGGGATAACGTCTTTTTTAATTTGCAATAAAAGGATTGGCTTTCATTCTTTTAATTTGTGGTTACCGAGAGAGGGATAGAAGCGGAAACCCCACAGCGAGGAACAGCCTGTCCCGATTTTGTTTCGGGAAGTGAAGAGTTGTAGCGTATTAGCCCGACCCTTGCGCAGCTGGGGACTCGCCCAAATTTTGTGAATGAAAAAACCATGTTAAAATGTCCAACAAAAAAAAGTCCCGACTTACATCGAGACTTTTTTGTTAGATTAAATAGTCAATCTAGTAGATTGTAAACTCTACTCTACGGTTTTCTTGACGACCTTCTGCAGTTTTGTTAGTCGAAATTGGTTGATCAGGACCGTAACCTGTAGCTTCTATTCTTGATGCATTTGCACCTTGAGAAACCAAATAAGCTTTAACCGATTCTGCTCTTTCCTTAGACAAACGCATGTTCAATTCTCTAGAACCAGTATTATCTGTGTGACCAGCTAATTTTAAACTAAAGTCTTTCTCCATCAATAGTGCTGCAACTCTATTCAAGGTAGCATAAGATTTAGACCGAAGGGTAGATTTTCCTAAATCAAATTCTAGATTTTTGATAGCTTCATCTACAACTCTACGATCTGCCTCAGTTACAACAACTTTAGTTTCTTTTATAACTTGTGGTTTTGGAGTTGCTAATGGACAACCAGACCCATCCACAACCGTTCCAGCAGCAGTTCCTGCGCACTTATCGAATTTATTAGCAACGCCATCATTGTCATCGTCACCTAAATCTTTAGCATATTGGGCTCTATCTGCGGCTGCATTTTGTTCTGCGGTAGATAATGCTCTACGAAGTTCTGCACTTTCTGCAGCAGATTTTTTACGCAAATCGGCAATTGCACTGTAATTTTGCAATTGAGGTTTATCTGCACTTCCCAAAGCAAATTCTACTCCTGCATGGCTGTAAGAAAACTCATATTTACCGATGCTAGAAGGACTTCTAACGAAGTTTACATCATATCCAAAATCTAAGTTAACTCCCTTTGCAACCCCAAGTTTGAAACCAACGCCTGTAGGAATAAAAAAGCCTTCTCTTTTATCATAATTATTTCCTACGTTGATAAACGGTGAGTTAAAATTGCTGCTAAAATTTGAAGACATATAACCGGCTCCAGCTTTCAAGTAAGGAATAAAGTAAGCATTTTCATTTTTGCCGCTAAAATTGGCGACGTTTAAAACAGCGGTAAGCGCTCCAGACCATTGAATTGTTTGGTCGGTTTCGCCCATATTTGTAGCTGTTCTAATCTTTCCTCTCAAAAAATCGGCTTGGATTCCTAAAGCAGGTAATACTTGTTGTTTGATAAAACCTCCGTAACCAATGCTGTTAAATTCTTCTGCTCTAACACTTGAACCAGAAAAAATATTGTTGTAACTCATTATTCCAGCATGAACACCAACACTAAATGTGCGGAATTCTTGTGAAGAGAATCTACCCATTGTCGACATATTGTCTTGGGCAAATACTTGTGTCGATAGTCCTAATAAGGCTATCATAATTGTTGATTTAGTAATTGTAAATTTCATTTTTATTTTTTTAGTGATAAATGGCAGTGGGCCATTTTACGCCCTTATGCTAAAAAATCTTGCCAAAATGTATTGAGAGATATATTTTATTATATTGGCGTGGTTTCTCTTTTAAACAGCAGTGTTGTGTTCCGGTTTTTGGAATTGGTAGCTAAATGGTGTACATTTTTTAAGACAGTTTTATTAGTTTTTTGTGCAGAGGGTTTTATCCATCCTTAGCGATGTGTTTTTAACACTGGCTTATTGGAGTTCTATCTTAAAAACGAAATCCCAAAGCACAATGCCAGCAGATACCGAAATGTTTAGGGAGTGCTTCGTTCCAAATTGTGGTATTTCAATGCAATTGTCAAGTAACGTCATTACTTCCGCATCTACACCTTCTACTTCGTTACCAAAAATCAGTGCGTATTTTTGATCAATGTGAGGATTAAAGTTATTTAGAAAAACGCTTCCCACAGCCTGTTCCACCGCTAAAATTTTATAATTGCGCTTCTTTAAGTAGTCTATCGCCTTTTTCGTGGTTGCAAAATAGTTCCAATTTACGGATTTGGTAGCGCCTAAAGCAGCTTTTTCTATCTCTCGATGTGGAGGCTGTGCAGTAATTCCGCAAAGAAATATTTGTTCAATCGAAAAAGCATCGGCCGTTCTAAAAACAGAGCCTACGTTGTGCATACTTCTAACATTATCTAATACAACTACAATTGGAAGTTTGCGCTGTTGCTTAAAATTGGCTACATCTGTCCTATTAAGTTCTTCTAATTGAAGCTTCTTCATGTTAAATTTTGCAGACCCTGCGAATTATAGCTTGGTCGGTCCTCCGCCGATTTCACTGACATAAATATCCGCAGGATAACCGATTTTTTTTTCGTAAAAGGTAGCAAGTTGCTTTTTAAAATCTTCTTCGCAGCCCTTTTCTAACAGCGCAATCGCGCAACCGCCAAAGCCTGCGCCTGTCATTCGAGCGCCGATTACGTGTTCGTAGTCTTTACAAAAATCTACAACAGTATCTAGTTCTTTGCCGCTTACCTCGTATAAATCTCTCAAAGAATCGTGCGAAGCATACATTAAGCGACCAAACTCATCAAGATAACCTCCATTTAGTGCCTTTGCAGCGAGCAAAACCCTATCATTTTCTTTTATTACGTGGGTTGCACGATTTAGTATGGTTTCATCAGCAATAACATGGTTGTGCAAAAGAAACTTTTCTGCGTTAAGTTCGCAGAGGTTGTTTAACGAAATCTCTTCGTTTAAAAGTTTCAATGCTGTTTGACATTCTTCTACACGCTCATTGTATTTAGAATCCGCAAGTTCGCGGGTTTTATTGGTGTTTATAATTGCGAGGACGTAATTTCCTAGGTCTATATCTACCATCTTATTTTTGAGAGTATCGCAGTCTAATAAAATTGCCTTGTCTTTTTCCCCAAATGTTACCGCAAACTGATCCATAATGCCCGAATTAACTCCAATAAAGTTATTCTCAACGCTCTTAGCAATTTTAACCAAATCTAATTTTTCGTAACCGAGATCTAAAAAATCATTAAGCGCAAAACCCGTTGCAATTTCTATTGAGGCCGAGGAAGACAGGCCAGAGCCGATGGGAATGTTACCATAATATAAAAAGTCTATGCCGCTAATTTGTTTCCCACCTTTAACAAATTCATTTATCACACCAATTGGATAATTAAACCAATCACCCCCAATTTTGGCATGCTCCACGTTACTTGTTACTTCTGTTTCAGCATCGAAGTTTAAACTTTTAAATCTAAACTTGCCATCGTTGTTGGGAGCAAGAGCAAGCCAGGTACCAAGTGTAATTGCGCAAGGCAGTACCAAACCACCATTATAATCTATGTGTTCGCCTATCAAATTTACACGACCGGGGGTAAAATAGACCGCCGCTGGAGACTGGTTGTAACGTTCATTAAATTCTTTTGTTAAGGTATTTTTCATTTGGTTAAATGGTATGAAAACAAGTTTAAATAGTATTTTTGTCGCCAATATAATCTTGCTAAGTTACAATTTATGACAGTAAACCAAATACCAACCGGTAAATTTATTAACGGGAAGGAGATTGTATCAGCGGAATTACGCAACGAGAAAGGCACTTGTGTGAAGATTTTCAACTATGGTGCCATCATAAGTAATTTTGAAGTTATAAATGCCAAAGGAAAAAAGCAAGACATTGTATTGGGTTTTGACACTATAGATGGGTACTTTACGGATGAGTATCTAACTAACAATCCTTATTTTGGTGCAATAATAGGCAGATACGCAAATAGAATTAAAGAAGGCAGGTTTTCATTGGATCATGTGGAATATCCGCTCACTAAAAACTCTGAAGGAAATATGTTGCATGGAGGCAATCAGGGTTTTGATAAGAAAGTTTGGGAAATTCTAGAGGTGAAAAATGAACCGAACGCCGCGGTCACTTTCGAATATGAAAGCGAAGATGGCGAAGAGGGCTTTCCAGGAAATCTTTTAGTAAAATTAAGCTTCGAGCTAACCGAAAATAACGAACTTATTCTAAGTTATGAAGCAAAGGCCGATAAGGCAACTCCAATAAACCTTACCCATCACGATTATTTTAATTTGTCTGCAACAGGTGAAAGCATTGCCAATCATGTGCAACAAATTTTTGCGTCTAAATATTTAGAGCAAGACGAAGGTTCTGCCGCGACAGGAGATCTCATCGACGTAAAAGGCACTAGCCATGATTTTTTAACGCCAAAAAAAATTGGAGAAAATTGGGACAGCGAAAAAGGTTATGACCAATCTTTTGTGCTTGATAAAAATTATGCTGATTTAACCTTGGCAAGCAAAACAATAGAAAAAGAAAGCGGACTGACGCTCTTAGTTTATACCACCGAGCCTGTCGCACATTTCTATACGGCAAAATATCTAAACGTAAAGAATGGTAAACAGAGGAGATCTTATGGTGCTTTTGAGGCATTTTGCGTCGAAACCCAGCATCATCCCAACGCAGTTAATGTTGCTGAGTTTCCGTCTACCATTCTAAAACCCGAAACTTTATACAGTCAAACCACCATATATAAAGTCAGTGTCGATTGACAAAGGATTTTAAAGTCCGTACAAACATTTTTAGCTTCTTTCATACTATTTCGCTCTACAAACTGTTACTTATTTCTATGTTCAAATCTTTTTTAGTTGCTCTTTGTATGGCGATTTTTTTAAGCAGCTGTTCTTCTGTTTATATGCCAAATGTACCAAATACCCCAATGCTTAGTAGGCAGGGCGAGTTAAGTGCAGGGGCTCATACTTCGCTAAAAGGCAATGCGAGTATAAATGGCGCATATGCGGTTTCAGATCATGTTGGGCTTATAATTAGTGGTTCGGTAATGAACAATAGCCGGCGTGCTAAAGATTTTAACCACAGGCTGATTGAGATAGGCGGCGGTTATTTTACAACGTTTGGAGATCAGAACAATCGTATTTTAGAAATTTACGCAGGTGTTGGGAAGGGGAGTAGTGATATAACTTATCGAGATTATAAGCACGATGAATTGGTTAGCACAACCCTACAAAAAGTTGCTTATCGGAAATCTTTTTTGCAGGTAAATTATAGTAGCAAAAAATCGGGAACGCTAAAGCTTTTTGGCGCAAAATTTCCTTTGAGCTATGGCACCGCATTAAGAATTAGCCAAATAAAGATGGATCGGTTTTTCATAAACAATGTGGTTCAGCCTAAAGAAGATAATGTTTTTTTTGAGCCGATTTTTTTTACTAGAATGGCATTGAACGATGTTTTGCAGCTTCAATACACTACAAGCAGTAATATTGGTTTAAAAAATAGAGATTATTTAACAGCCGGAAATTCTATTTTTACAATTGGACTGATTTTCAATGTGGGAGGTAAGCAGCATTAAATTCTAAATTTTTTGTCTTGTTTTGAAAACGTAAAAAAAGCAGGATAGAAGCCGTTAACAATCCAAAAGTTAGGCCGTACCAAATTCCATTAACACCAAATTTAAAGTGGAAACACAGAATATAACCCACCGGTATGCCCACAATCCAATAAGCAAAAAATGTTATCAATGTTGGAATGTTTACATCTCCCAAACCCCTCAACACGCCAAGCCCGATTACTTGAGTTCCATCAAACAATTGAAAAAAACCTGCAATAAAAAGTAAATTGGCGGCAATTGCAACTACAGATGTATCATTACTTATCAGGTAAGGCAACTGGTTGCTTAAGCCAATAAAGATCAATGCGGTAACAGTCATAAAAGCAATTATAATATGGTAACTTCCGATAGCCGAACGCCTTAAATCTATTGGATTTTTCCTCCCATAGTTGTTACCTGTTTTTATGGTCGCCGCAGAAGCTACGCCGCTTGCAATCATGTAAGTCATCGCCGCAAGGCTAATTGCTATTTGGTGGGCAGCCTGCTCAACATCGCCAATAGTGCCAATAATTAATGCGGCACCGCTGAAAGCGCTAATCTCGAAAGTGTATTGCAAGGCAACCGGCATCCCGATTTTAACAATATCCATCAATCTCTTTTTGTTGATAAAATCAAACTTAAATCCAAGTAATTGTCTTTTAAAATTATCAGAACGAAGAACATATAAACTCATAACGATCGCCATCAGAATTCGATCTATTAATGTACTTAAACCGACTCCAGAAACGCCCATTGGCCGTAATCCAAGCAAGCCTTTTACAAATATTACACCCAAAATAACGTTTATAACATTTCCCCATATAGAAACAAACATCGCTTGTTTGGTAAATCCTAAACCTTCTGCAAATTGCCTAAATGTTTGAAAAACCAGCAGCGGTATTATAGAAAGTGATAACAAATTAAGGTAAGGCTTTGCATAAAAAACAACTTCGGGGATTTGATTTAAGTGGTCTATAACTGCGAGAACTCCGAACCGAACCAACACATAAAGTAGGCAGCCCATCAATAAATTTATTAGCAGACTGTTTGCGAGTAATTTGCCACATTCTTTTCTTTTTGACCTGCCACTTGCTTGAGCAATTAAGGGAGTTAATCCATAAGAAATGCCTAAACCAATTACAAGAAGTAAAATAAAAATGCTATTTACCAGAGAGACCGCTGCAAGTTGAATGGTGTTTGTAAAGTGGCCAACTATTACACTGTCTGCAATTTGCACGAGAGTATGCCCAAGTTGAGAACCAACAATTGGAAGTGCAAGACGCAGATTTTCCTTATAATACGGTTTGTATTTTTGATAAAGGGCTTTGAGCATAAATGCTTAAAATTGATCTTATTGTAAATACAATAGTTTAATTTACTGCAGTAAAATATTCTTCCTTGTCTGGCTCGTTAAATTTTATAACGTTTGTAACAATAAGATTTACCAAGATCTTTTGAGCCTTTTTGTGCGAGCATCGTAACAGTTTGCTAAACTGTTTCAAAGTAATTTTATGATTTGCTTCCAAAAATGATAAAAGTTTCTTTTCGCTCTCGGAGTAGGAAATAAGCACACCATCTTTTTTTGATAATTGTTTTAACACTTCTAAAACCACTTTACTCGCCAGCACTGATTTATCATTTATTCTTATGTATGACCACCAGTTTTTCTTTTCATCTAGCGCATAATGTGGTTTGTTTTCGCTTTCGCGGATGTCTGCAATTACAACTAATTTTCCATCAACAAACACTTCTCTAAAAGTTGGCTTTATCATTGGCTTGCAAAACTCTTCGGCAGCTTTAAAAATCATATATTTCTCTTCCTCTTCTTCTTTAACTCCGCTAATAGTTCCATCATCGGCTACGCCAATTAATAAACTGCCACCTTTGGCATTAGAAAATGCAACCAATGTTTTAGCAATTTTGGAAGAACTACTAATCGTTTTTTTGAAATCCACTCGATCATTTTCTCCTGAGAGAATTAGCCTTTTGATATTCATAGCCGATTATTAGATAGCTACTTTTTTAGTTTCTCCATCAAATTTATTCCTCAAGTACACTTCGTTCATAACAGAGGCGCACAATTCGCCTTTTTTGTTGAATAAGAGTACAGGATAACTTTTTACAAATTTGCCGTTAATTTTTAGACTTTGCTCTGCGTCTGCAATCATTTCTGCCGTTATCTTCAAACTAAAATAAAGTGTACTCATTCCAGGTTTTATATACTGGATTGAAGCGCTTTTTAGCCACACCCGCACTTTAAAACCGCGGCGCTGCATCAACTGGTCAAACAAGATAGCATAAAATGGATCTGTGGCTGAAAAAATTGTCCCGCCAAATATAGAGCCATTGTAATTTCGGTTTAATAGGCTGTTGCTTATTTTCACGTCAACACCTAAAAATCCTCGGTGAAACTTCTTTACCCATATTCGCTGAAAAAACAATGGGGGATAAAAATTTAGTGCCCATTTTAAAGTTTTCTCAGAAACAACCATCTCAAAAAAATTATCCTACGGTATTTTAAATCGTTTCTATCAACCAAACGAACGGATACTAAAATGCGATAATAAATTTACTTTTCAAACTAATAAAACTCAACACTTATTTCGTCCGTATATAAGGCAAAATAAACAAACAAAAAAGATGAAAAAGAAATTTTTTAATTTAGCAATTGGTATAGCTGTTATAGGAATGGCTGCCGCATGTAATTCTGCAAGCAAAGATGCCGATGTGAGTGACAGTTCGGCGATGAGTACAACAATTTCTGATACTTCTATGATGGCTTCTAGCGAAAAAGGTGTAGAGGTTGGAGGCGCGATGATGTTACCTTCTAAAAACATTGTAGAAAACGCGGTTAATTCTAAAGACCATACCACATTAGTAGCTGCTGTTAAAGCTGCAGGATTGGTAGAAACATTAAGTGGAGCCGGACCTTTTACGGTTTTCGCACCAACTAATGAGGCATTTGACAAAATTCCAAAGGCCACTTTAGACAACTTAATGAAACCAGCTATGAAGGCAGATTTGACAAAAATCTTGACTTACCACGTAGTGTCTGGTTCTATGAAAGCTGCAGATTTAAAGGACGGAATGGAACTAACGACCGTGCAGGGCGAAAAGTTAAAAGTATCTGTTAAAGACGGAAAAGTGATGATTAACGGAGCAACTGTTACCATTCCAGATATTATGGATAGCAATGGCGTAACCCACGTTATCGATCAAGTTTTAATGCCAAAATAAGATTTTAAAAATTAATCACTAGCCTTTTTTCGATAGAACGAAAAGAGGCTTTTTTGTTTTCAAAAAATTTGCTAGTTTGCTTGCTAAAAACCTAATATTAAATGGATGATAAAGCAAGGCAAAACAGAAATGTGATTTTTTTAGTTATTGTGGCCGCACTCGGTTATTTTGTAGATATTTATGATCTGGTGTTATTCTCCGTGGTCAGGGTACAAAGTTTAACCAGCATTGGGGTAAGTGCGTTAAACTTAAAAACAGAGGGGATTTTTATAATCAACTCGCAGATGTTTGGCCTTTTATTAGGCGGTTTGTTGTGGGGAATTTTGGGCGACAAACTTGGGCGAATAAAGGTTCTATTTGGCTCTATTCTATTGTATTCTTTAGCAAACATCGCAAACGGCTTCGCCACCGCGGTACACAATTATGCGTTGATAAGGTTTTTCGCAGGCGTTGGATTGGCAGGCGAGCTAGGTGCCGGTATTACCCTAGTGGCAGAAACGATGGATAAAAACAAGCGAGGCTACGGCACAATGATCGTAGCAGGCGTTGGCTTATTCGGTGCAGCGGTGGCGGCCACGGTCGCAGAAAATTTTAGCTGGCAAACATCATATTTCGTCGGCGGAGGCATGGGTTTGGTTCTTCTATTGCTGCGATTAGGCACCTTCGAATCTGGCATGTTCAAAAATCTAACACATAACCACCAGGTCTCCAAAGGCGACTTCTTAATGCTTTTATCTGATAAAAAGCGGTTTCTAAAATACCTCTATTGCATTTTAATAGGCGTGCCGCTGTGGTTTGTGGTAGGAATACTAATTACCTTATGCAGAGAGTTTGGCCAAGAGCTCGGCGCTAAGGAAACGCTAGATGCTGGAAAAGGAATAATGTTTACTTATTTTGGTATTGCCATAGGCGATGTAATAACAGGCTTTCTTGCTCAAGTTTTGAAATCCCGAAAAAAAACAGTTTTTATATTTCACATTTTGAGTGCGATAAGTGTTATTGTTTATTTGAATAGCTATGGACTCACCGCAGACACATTTATCTGGCTCTGTCTGTTTATGGGGTTTTCGGTAGGTTACTGGGCAACTTTTGTAACGATAGCGGCAGAGCAATTCGGTACGAACATACGTGCGACAGTAACTACAACAGCCCCAAATTTTGTTAGAGGAGCGCTGATTCCAATTAACTTTTTATTTGCTTTTTTGGCTCAAAAATATAGCAACATCACGGCGGCTTACATAGTAATGGCATTATTAACAGTAATCGCCATGTTTGCTTTAAGCCAGCTAAAAGAAAGTTTTAATAAAGATTTAGATTATTTGGAAATTAGCTAACCCATAATCCTGTCAGTATTTTTCATTAACGTCACAAAAACAGCTTGTATATAAAATCCTAGTCTTATTTTTGTCTCAACGTACATTAAGATGGATACATTTAAAGATCAAGTTGCAAACAGGTATAAGTTAATTCAAGATGAAATTTGCAAAGCTTTAGAGTTGGCAGATGGAGTCGGAAGCTTTGATGAAGAGTTATGGGATAGGGAAGGAGGCGGTGGAGGATGTACCCGAATCATGCAAAATGGAAATGTGATTGAGAAGGGCGGAGTTAATTTTTCTGCAGTGCATGGAATTTTGCCCGATGCAGTGAAAAAGGCGTTTGGAGTAGAGAAAGAAGCTTTTTTCGCAACGGGAGTTTCTATTGTAATTCACCCTAGAAACCCAATGGTTCCAATTATCCACATGAATATTAGATATTTTGAGTTGGATGATCAAACACGTTGGTTTGGAGGCGGCATAGATTTGACGCCACATTACGTATTTGAGGACGATGCTAAATATTTTCATCAACAAATAAAACAAACCTGCAATCTTTTTAACAAAGATTTCTATCCCACATTTAAAAAACAGGCCGATGATTATTTTTTCATCAAACATAGAAATGAAACGCGTGGTATCGGCGGCATTTTTTACGATCGGCTAAAGCCAGACAATACCAATCTTTCTTGGGAAGAAATCTTAAATTTTTCTGAAGCTGTTGGGAAAAGTTTTGCACCAATTTATACTGAACTAATAAAGAGAAATCGTGATAAGCAATTTACACAAGACCAAAAAAACTGGCAATATCAACGCAGAAGCCGGTACGTCGAATTTAATTTGGTTTATGATTCTGGGACGAAATTCGGTTTAGAGACAAATGGTAGAATAGAATCTATTTTAATGAGTTTGCCGCCACAAGCAAATTGGGTCTATAATTATGAACCAAAAAAAGACTCTGAAGAATACAACACTTTACGATTTTTACAAAAAGGGATTAACTGGGGCGATTGAATTATATGGCCCCACTTTATTACATCTCGATAAGCAGTTGCAAGCACTTCTCCTAAAATATATTTGTCCTATAATTAATATTATGTTAAGTTGAATCTAGCATTTGGGGTTTTGCTGTCCCCCACTTCGCAAGCATAACTTATAAAAGAAGTCATTAAATTAAGTTAGGCGATATAAGGAATATTTTTGGAAAGCCCAATAAAACTCAAAATTCTTTAAGCTTCCCTTGTAACACCTGCACTTTATCCAATTCGTTTTTCCTGGTGTAAATGTCTGTCAACAATTGCACAGCGTTTCTGTTGTTTGGATCAATCTCATTGGCTCGCTCCAACGCTACTTCGGCTCGGTTTATAAAAGAATTGTATTGTTGTGTTTTGTTGGGATCAGTGCTTTTTAAGGTCTCATTACCTGAGTTAATAAAAGCTAGACCGAGCTGGTACATAGCATCAAAATAATTTGGGTCTTTCTCTAACGCGCTGTTGTAAGCAAGAATTGCTTTTGCTTTATTGTTGTTTGCCTGTTGCAGATAACCATAAAGGTAGAGTAACAATTTATCTCCATTCTCTACTTCAAGTCGACTGTTGATTAATTCTAGAGCTTTCGGATAATCGCCACTATCTATAAGAAGGTTTATATAATCGCTTGTCAATCCAGTATTTAACGGGCTTATTGTCAGGCCATCTTTTAAAGTTTTCATTGCAGTTTTATCGTCGAACTTAGCAGTATAAATTTGTGCTAATTTCTGATATACTGCTGGATTTTTAATTCCATTTTCTACAGCACGATTAAAGTAGATTATTGCTTCATCATACATTTGAAGGTTGAGCGCACAAATTCCAGTGTTTAAAGCCAAGCTCGTGTCCGCCGGGAAATTGTCACTTACTTCTTTTAAATTATCTAAAGCCGTTTTAAAATCGTTCGCTGCAAAATATTTGTTCCCGATATTTTGTTTTTCGATTAACAGATTATGGGCCGAAGCTTTAATCAATCCAGAGTTGTCGTCATATCGATCTAAACTACGCGCTCGTTTTATGGCATCGTTAGCTGTATCGTAAAAAGTGCGCGAGGCATTTTCGTCTGTCGATATGAGGGCAGCGTAAGAATTTAGGTAAGATTTTATTGCCCAAGTTTCTGCCCAATCCTTTGTTCGTTTATCTTTCTCGGCAGATTCTATAGATTTCAATCCCTCTTTTATTGGATTGAATTGCTTATTAGCATCTTCCTTTTTCACTATAGACTCCTGTAATTTACCGACAGCGTTTCTAGCAATTAGTATCTGACTTTTTGAGAAAATACATTCGTGGAAATAAAAAACGACACCAATAAAATTATAATTGCTAATCTCTTCATATAAGTATGTTGGATATTTTTTTTGTAAAAATAACCAAAAAAAAAGAGCCATGAAATTAATCATTGCCCTTTTTTATTGTCAAGTAAAACCTTACTGCGCGGTACCACCTGCAGCCTCTATCTTTTTCTTAGTCTCTTCGTAATTTTTGGTGTCGTTTTTAAAGAAGTAAATCGTTTTTAAACCACTTAACGCAGTCAAATTTTTTGGATCTAATTCCACAGATTTTACATAATATGGCATAGCCTTATCTACCAATGCATCTCGTTCTGCTTTTGCTTTTGTATAGCCTGCCTTATTCTTTTGCTGATCTATATTAGTCAAGTCATTTTGTTTAGCGTAAGCTTGCTGCAGATAAACATTTCCTAAAGCCGCTTGAAACAATGCATTCCCCGGCTCTCTTTCTACTAGAGTCAACAGAGATTTTTCAGCCTTATCAATTTCACCCCTTTTAATGTAAATATCTGTTTCATTGGTAATGAAATTCACATTTGCAGGATATTTGACCATAGCCTCTTGCAAAGTTGCCAATCCGGCAGTTGTATCTTTCAAATTTTTTAGCTGCATATTTACAATATCGGTATAGATTCCTTCGCCTTGAGCATTACCCAACGCAAGCAGACGTTTGGAAAGCTCTATCGCTTTTGGATAATTTTCTAAACTTCTAGCTAGAAGACTCGAGTTCAAAACCATAGCTGTATCATTAGGATTTATCACCTGAGCTTTGTAAAAATTATCATAAGCCCTTTTAAAATCCTTTTTACCGTATGCTATAAATGCTGCATTTTTTACGGCTATAACTATATTCTCGTCAGCTGAAGTTATTAAATCTTTAAACTCGCCATTTGTATCCAACTTCTTCGCTTCTGCCACCGCATTCTCCGCAACTTTAACGTTGGCATCTGCATTCGCATCATCTAAAGTATCGCTGACAGCGATAGACGATGAGAGTAGTGCCTCGTATGCCCAAGCTTCTGGAGAATCCTTTGTTTTTTCATTTTGAGTCGCCGTAGTAGCATGTGCCAATGACTCTTTGAGTGAACTGATTTTCTTATCAAGCGGTAAATTTCTTCCCACTACTTGGAATGTATTCCATCCTTTTTTAGCCTCAGATATTTCACTTTTTTGCGCAAATGCAAAGCTTAAGGTGGTCGCAAAAAGTACACTTAAAATTAATTTTCTCATAATGGTAATCCTTTCTTTAATTATTATAGCTAGTCTTATTTATTATAGTTAGTCTTCTTTATTTTCCTCATCTTTGATATTGTTATTATCTGTATTGTCTGGATTTTCGATTTGCCCATTGTCAACAGTCAAATCTGCAGCGTCTAAGTTTCCATCTTCTTCCTCTTCATGGTCTATTTTAGTTACAGATGCAATCTCGTCATCACCTTTTAGCGTGATTAATCTAACTCCTTGAGTTGCTCTTCCCATTACTCTTAAATCTGCAACAGCAATTCTAATTACAATGCCAGATTTGTTGATGATCATCAAATCTTCCTGATCGGTCACATTTTTTATCGAAACTAAAGAACCTGTCTTTTCGGTAATGTTTATGGTCTTCACACCTTTACCACCCCTATTGGTAACGCGGTAATCTTCTATATCGGTACGTTTTCCGTATCCTTTTTCTGATACCACCAACACAGTTGTTTCAGAATCATTAACAGCAATCATGCCAATTACTTCATCCTGCTCATTTGCCAACCTCACTCCCCTCACTCCTGTCGCGGTTCTGCCCATCGGCCTAACATTGCTTTCGTTAAATCTAATCGCGCGTCCAGATTTTAAAGCCATCACAATTTCGCTTTCTCCAGTTGTTAAACAGGCTTCTAGCAGAATGTCATCATCATTAATATTTATGGCATTTATTCCATTTACCCTCGGACGAGAATAGGCCTCTAAAGATGTTTTTTTGATGACACCTTTTTTTGTACACATAATAATAAAATTATTTTCTAAATAATCTTGATCTTTAAGATTGATAACTTTAATATATGCTTTAATCTTCTCCTCTTTCGGTATCTGGATGATGTTTTGTATTGCCCTGCCCTTACTGGTCCTCGTTCCTTCAGGAATTTCATACACGCGCAACCAGAAACACCTTCCCGCTTCCGTAAAAAACAACATATAATTATGGTTCGAAGCGATGAGCATGTGCTCTATAAAATCTTCATTTCTAGAATTGCTCCCTTTCGAACCTTTTCCGCCCCTGCCTTGTGCCCTAAAATCGGTAGCAGGCGTGCGTTTTACATAACCTTCATGAGAGATGGTAATTACAACTTCTTCATCAGCAATGAAATCTTCCATGCTCATATCTTCTGCAGAATGGATAATCGAAGTTCTGCGTTCATCACCATATTTCTGCTTGATTTCTAACAACTCGCCTTTAATAATCTCCATACGAAGACCTTCATCGCCAAGGATAGATTTCAAATATTCGATGGTTTTCATCAACTCTGCATACTCTTCTTTAATTTTATCGCGCTCTAAACCTGTTAAGCGACGAAGGGTCATGTCTAAAATTGCCCTAGCTTGGATGTCGCTTAGACTAAATTGCTCCATCAAACCAACACGCGCATCATCTGGCGTATTAGATGCCCTAATTAATTTTATTACTTCATCTAAATGATCTAAAGCGATAAGGTAACCCTCTAAAATGTGCGCACGCTTTTCTGCTTCAGCCAACTCATAGCGTGTTCGGCGGATAACCACTTCGTGCCTATGCTCTACGAAATGAAAGATAAGGTCTTTAAGGTTAAGCATTTGTGGCCTACCTTTAACCAACGCAATGTTGTTTACGCTAAAGGAGGTTTGCAGCGCAGTATATTTATACAGATTATTGAGTACGATTGCTGCATTTGCATCACGCTTAATCTCGTACACAATCCGAATACCGTCTTTGTTAGATTCATCCTTTATGTTTGATATTCCCTCCAGTTTTTTATCACCAACCAACTCTGCAGTACGCTCAATCATTTGAGACTTATTAACTTGATAAGGGATTTCTGTAACGATAATAACTTCTCTGTCTTTTATGTTTTCTATCTCGGCCTTGCCACGCATCATAATCCGGCCACGACCGGTTTCAAACGCTTCTTTTACACCGTTGTAGCCATAAATAATTCCCCCTGTTGGGAAATCTGGCGCTTTTACAAACTTCATCAACTCCTCAATAGTAATTTCTCTATTATCGATGAAGTTTATGGTTGCATCAATTACCTCGGTAAGGTTGTGTGGCGCCATATTGGTTGCCATACCAACTGCAATACCGGATGCACCGTTAACCAATAAATTTGGGATTTTTGCTGGCAAAACCGTTGGTTCCTGCAACGTATCATCAAAATTCAATTGATAATCTACGGTATCTTTATTAATGTCGGCAAGCATTTCTTCTGCAATCTTAGAGAAACGCGCTTCCGTATAACGCATTGCGGCAGGCGAATCTCCATCTATATGGCCAAAGTTTCCTTGTCCATCTACCATGGGGTAGCGCAAACTCCAATCTTGAGCCATACGCACCATGGTAAAATAAACAGATGAATCGCCATGTGGATGATATTTACCTAAAACTTCCCCAACGATACGGGCAGATTTTTTATGGGGCTTCGAACTGCTCAAACCTAAATCGAGCATGCCATATAGAACTCGGCGGTGTACAGGTTTCAATCCATCGCGCACATCGGGCAAAGCCCTCGAAACGATAACTGACATGGAATAATCGATGTACGCAGATTTCATCTGCTCTTCGATGTTTATTTGGATAATTTTGTCGTTTTGCTGATTTTCTAAATCTTCTGCCATAAATGTTTACATCGTTGTAAAAAACGATTTTAAAATGCTAATATTTTAACCTTGCGAATTTAGGAAAAATATGCTTAAAAATAGCAGTGTTTAGAATTTATGACGCCTCAAAAAGTCGGCGGCATGATATTTTTTAGCCGATTTCCTGCCGATAGAAAGCAAAAATTTATCAATACTTTTACGGCCTGAAATTAACCGAATGCCCGCTAATAAAAAATCTGGACTGACTTTTATTTTCATTACCGTTCTGATCGATTGCATTGGTTTTGGCGTTATCATTCCTATCATTCCGAAATTGATTGAAACGCTGATTGGCGGCGACTTAAATGCAGCCTCAAAATATGGCGGTTGGCTCTTATTCTCTTATGCCATTATGCAGTTTTTCTTCGCCCCTTTTTTTGGTGCACTGAGCGACAAATACGGTAGGCGGCCAATTCTGCTTGTTTCATTGTTTGGTATGGGGTTAGATTATCTTTTTTTGGCCTTTGCTCCTACCATTTTTTGGTTGTTTATTGGTAGGATTATTTCTGGAATTACTGGCGCAAGCATTACTACGGCATCGGCTTATATTGCGGATGTCTCAACACCCGAAAAACGTTCTCAAAACTTCGGTCTGATTGGTGCCGCATTCGGATTGGGATTTATTATTGGGCCAGTAATTAGCGGTTTAACCGTGGGTTTTGGCTTGAGAGTTCCGTTTATGATTGCCGCCGGATTATCCTTACTCAATTGGCTCTATGGTTATTTTATCTTACCAGAAAGTTTGCAAAAAGAAAACAGACGCGCATTCGAATGGAAACGGGCAAACCCATGGGGCGCGCTAAAAAAGGTGAGCAGATATAAAGCGTCTATCGGTTTGCTTTCTTCGGTTCTGTTATTGTACATAGCTGCCCAAGCAACCCAATCTACCTGGACCTATTACACCATGCAAAAATTTAAGTGGGATGAGAAATTGGTTGCTTATTCTCTTGGTTTTGTGGGCTTAACGGTTGCCATTGTGCAAGGCGGATTGATTAGAATTATTATTCCGAAACTCGGGAACAAGAAATCCATTTTTATCGGGATGCTTTTATATGCCATTGGTTTTCTGCTTTTCGCAATTGCCGATAAAGGTTGGTTGATGTTCGCTTTCATGATTCCCTATGCCCTCGCGGGGATAAGCGGGCCCGCGTTGCAAGGCTTCATCTCTAATCAAATTGCCGCAAATGAGCAAGGTGAATTGCAAGGAATTATGGCAGGATTGATGAGTGTTTCTTCCATCATTGGGCCTATATTAATGACAGGGCTTTTTGCCTATTTTACTGCTAAAACCACAGCGCTATATTTACCAAGCGCACCCTTTTTAATGGCCTGCTTTCTTACCTGTATTGCTTTGGTGGTGTGTTACCGGAGTTTGAAGAGGAATTATTGAGTTGAAGCGTTGAGGCGTTTGCCTTTAGCTTAGCCTTGTGTCCATTCGTTTACGGTATTTTCGCTCAAACTTCCTCCTATTTTGTTCACTAAAATTTGAAATAAGGAAGCTGCAAAAACGGGCAGCAATTAAAAACTCCATTTGACTATTTATGATCTTTTTTAATACTTTTAGAAAAATAAAGTACAACAACAGTCATACATATACGCCCAAATTTGGGTATATATGTATGGTTTTGTTAGACATATATACAAGTTGTAGGCAATTATAATTGACATCTAAAACTAACAATCATGTACTGCACCATGGACATACATTTAATTGTAATTATTATTATTATGATAGTAAGCGGCGCTTTCGGCGGCTATCTTAATTTTTTGCACAACTTTGATACGGTTGACAAGGACATGAATGATAATCTTGCCAGGACTAAATATATATTATTAGGTATTGGAGCAGCATTTTTAGTTCCTGCTTTTTTGAAAATGATTTCAAGCAATTTAATAAGTGGTTCAGACAATAATGATTATTTAATTTTTGGTGGCTTTTGCTTAGTTGCAGCAATTTTTTCCAGACGGTTCATCACTACTATTGGCGAGAGAATTTTGGAAGCTGCTAAAAAAGCAGAAAAATCAGCTTTAGAAAATAAGCAAAAACTAGAAACAACACAACTTGAGTTAACTTCGACTATAGAAAGAATTGAGGACGTAAAGCTTGCAGTTGACATAAAAAACACTGAAATAACAGAGGTATTAGCAATAGAAAATATTGACAATACCCAAAGAAATAGGTTAATAGACTTAGCAAATAGTTACATCGAAAAAACCAGCGTTTCCGATTATTCTGAAAGACTAAAGCTGAAAGCAGAATTGGGAAGACATATGGGAGAAATAATATTGCGGAATAATTTATCAAAAGAAGGACTACTCGAAGAAAACAAATCTGAAGGTATGTTACTTGCAATTTCATATTCCATTCAACTAAGACCCGAAAAGGAAGGTTTAGAAATCCTTAAAAAGGTAGCAAAATTGGCAAACCAACTTTATACTAAATATTCTATTTTGGTTAGTTATGACACCTTAGCCAGAAATAGCTTTATTGACAAAAATGAAGTTCCTGAAATTTACAATACGATAAAACCGTTTCATAATAGGGCAGATAATCAATTATTAAAGAAAATGAGCGACACTATTAACATCTTAAATATAATAAATCCTGACACCAAAGAATAACTGCCTACAACATCAGGTTTACATTATGCCCGGGCGAAGTGGTTCTTGATCTGTTGTGCTTTTTATTTACTTTAGTGCTCGGGCGACAGTGACGTGCTTTCTATTCGGGCACAACTTAAACCTGTAAACGTTATCGGTCATTGTAAAACGACAACCATCAAGACAAAAATGGAAACAAAAAAAAATTTAAAGACTTGCAAAAATGGACATCAATTCTTCAAAAGTTCAGACTGTCCGACTTTCCCCATTTGTGAAGAAGAACGAAAACCGAAAGACAATTTTCTTTCATTACTTGGAGCACCAGCAAGACGGGCATTGGAAAATAACGGAATATTCACCTTTGAACAACTTTCAAAATATAGTGAAAAAGAAGTGCTAAACTTCCACGGAATGGGGAAAAGCACAATACCTAAATTACACAAACTACTTGCAGACAAAAAGTTTTCATTTAAGTTACAACAAGCAGTAATCATAGGCAATAAAATGAATGAAATTGAAATATACATTCAACAGTTTCCCGATAATGTGCAGGAAGTTTTGCGGAATATTAGAAAACTAATAATGGAAAATGCTCCCGAAGCAGAAGAATTGTTTGCTTACGGAATGGCCGCTTACAAGACAAACAAAAAACCGTTGGTTTATTTTGCCGCATTTAAAAATCATATTGGGTTTTATGCAACGCCGTCGGGGCACAACGAATTTCAAAACGAGCTTTCAAAGTATAAGCAAGGAAAAGGTTCAATTCAGTTTCCTCTTGACCAACCAATACCATATAAACTAATTGAAAAAATTGTAAAATTCAGACTAATCGAAAACAACGAAAAGACAAAGAAACTGCCTAAGAAAACAATGAACTAAGAGCATCAGATTGCGAAATAGAAAAGCAACATAAACTTACTATTACAAAAATGGAGAAACAAAAAACTAGTCTAAACAGCGAAGTAACAGACCTTTTGGATGAACAAAAACATCCGTTTAGAAAGGAAATTGAACAGTTAAGAAATTGCATTTTATCAGCAAACCCAGACTTGACTGAAAATATAAAATGGAATGGTCCAAACTATTGCTTTGCCAATGAAGACCGAATTACGATGAGAATTCAACCGCCAACTAAACAAGCCCAGCTAATTTTCCATAGAGGTGCAAAAAAGCAGACACAACCTAAAGACAAATTAATTTCAAATAAAAGTAAAATGTTAGTTTGGAAAGAAAATGACAGAGCAATTGTAACTTTTAAAAGTTTGCAAGACATCGAAAATGAAAAATCTGAATTGACAAAAATAATAAATGAGTGGATAGAAGTAACGAAATAAAAACAACGAACCGCTAACACGGGTGTGGCAAAAGTGGCGGTTCAGTGCTCCGCAGACACATTTGTGGTTAATCAAACTTTGGTTCTCCGCATCAACATTTGTGGTGAAAATCGCCACCTTCGCCAAGCCCCAAACCGTTATCGCTCAGTATAAAAAGACGAACCCGAACAGAAAAACAGAGATAGAAAAATGAAAAGCCAACGCACAAAACAGCACATTTGCAAGCCCCACCGCTCAAGCCAGAACTTCGGCTTGCAAAAGAGCTGTTTTCATGCCATCGCTCGGACTTCTCAAAAGACAAAAAATGATTAAAGTATCAGGTAACATATCAATTCCTAAAATTCAGAATTTATATTCTGAACTCGCTTCATCAAATGATGCTATGATTGATGTGCATTTGCCCAAAAAGATCGAGAGATTTGATTTCGGCTTACTCTTTTCCTATTTACAGTTTCTATCCACTTGGGTACGAAATAATCGTTCAGGCAAACTACATCTACCAGTTAACAATACGGAAGAAGCGATTGACTATTTGGATAGCAATGAGTTTGTTTATCCATCTATTGTATTGGCATGGGAGAAGGAAATTGTAAATGCGAACGGTGAAAATATAAAAGGTAAATTAAAGAGTCCGAGCAAAGAATATTTTAACCGCATGGATTTTTTCGACTTGAAAGGAACTTCCGTTCCTATTTACTGCTTCGACCACGACAAATCAAACAGAGGACTTTCACGCCACCTTTACAAGAATTTCAGAGAACTAGTTAATGAAACCACACTTAGCTTTAACCTTTTCAATGCGTTTAAAAAAGTTGGAGACTTCAACAAAGGAGTGTTTAGAACAGGTGTAAAAGGTCACTACGATGACTTTATTGCAATTATTCACGAACTTTTTACAAATACACACGAACACGCAAAGACGAATGAATTAGGCTATAATCTTTATCCAAATATTCGTGCATTACAATTGAAATTCCACAAGAAACCAATTAACAAATTCATTGAACAGTTTCAGGATTATGCAGGCCTTGTTCAATATTTCAATTCAGGATTTGGTGTTAATCAACAAGGAGACTTGTATCTGTTAGAAATTTCAATTTTGGATAGTGGGCCTGGATTTGTGAAACGATATAAAAAGATAAGCGACTACAATTTGAACATATCCGAAGAGGTAGAAATTATCAAGCAATGTTTATACAGACACAACACTTCTGCCGACGGATTCAGAGGTGAAATTAAAGGAATTGGACTAGACAGAGTTCTGCAAACACTAGACGGAAAAGGCTTTGTAAGAATAAAAACTGGACGGGCAGATGTTTTTCGTGACATGAGAAACAATCGCTATCATCATCATGACAATGCAAGTGAAATTAAGTTGAATGATTTTCAGAATAACAGTACTAACAATTTTACTGTATATCCAGCAGTAGAAGGCACTTTACTTTCTATTTTTTATCCCTTAGAATTTAATCAGCCATGAGAAACTACTTTATATACCAATATGAAGACGTAGTTTCTTCAACAGGAAAACTGAGAGTTACGGTATTGTTTGTTCACCAAACGAAAATCGGCTCTCAGAATGAATTGGCTCAAGAACTAAACAACTTTTTTCAGGAATACAGTATTACCGACAAATTGGTGGTTCTTGTTCCGAAATATCTTGATGCCTCCTCCTTAGAATTTTTCAAATCAGGCAGAGAGATAACATTCCAAAGGGTTCCGGGTAAATCTGCAGACTATTTTGATAAATGCCTAATGATTTATGAGTATGATTCTGACGGCAGGTTTACTTTGATTGAAGGCAAAAAACCAAAACATGAATCTAAGTTCATTTCACATCTACTAAGAAGTGGTTCAACTGTAATTTTCAAAAACAATGGTGGTTTGGTTGAATCAACTCCCGACCATCACTTTGTTTTCCCTAGCAATAAACACTGTTCTAAGTTTATTCGAACTGGAAATGTTCTGATAAATCAGTCAGAAATATTTTTCCTTGCTGTGCAACTCTTGAAGCATACAAAAGACAGAAATATTATATACTGCGATACTTCATCAATCAATGTTCTGCCATACTCAGTTTTTGAATTGAGAAGAAGATTTAAGATTGAGTTTGATTGCCCAATTGTTCACAGTTTTGAATCATACGATGTATTTGAGAAAAGCACTGATAGTTTTTCCCCTGAATCGTTGGTTTTAATCTCATCATCTACATCAGGCAATATCATTGACAGGCTATTAAAGGAAAAAAGAGCCGATAAGGAACAGATTCAGGTCGTTTACTTTTTAGGTCCAAATGATAAATTTTTAAACCACAGTGCTAATATAATTTGCAACCTGACAAAGGATTCTGATTTTCAATTAGGAGAGGAAGAATTTGAAACTTACAATAACCCTGAAGATTGTAAACTTTGTAAGAACCATTCACGACCAATAAATATTCGTGGTGACGTATTTCTTACAGTTCAACCAAAAGTTGAAAGACATCTTCTAACAATAAAACCTGAGTATTTCGCAAAGAGTATCGCAACATTTGCAGAACACTACAAAAGCGGATTACCAAACGAAGGAGTAATTAAGGTCTATTACAAAGACAATTTTCCTGATGCGAACTACGAAGTATATTTTGATATTGTTTATCTGCTAAAGAACTTAACCAAGTTTACAAGGTTTGACGAAGCACTGAACAGACACATTGATAAATACATACCTGCAAACACCAAATATCTTTTGCATCTCCCTGACATTGGTTCAGAAGAACTTGCAAAGCATATTCTTACTAAAATTCCATCAAGCATAAAACCCGAGTTAATTAAACTCGATTCAGATTTTACAAGTAAAATCACAGAAGAATCGGGAACTGTTGTGATTGTTGCTTCCTGTATTACCACAGGAAAAAAACTATTACAGATAAGTCGCTTAATGCGAAATATGGAGAAATTGAATTTGGTTTATTTCATTGGCATTTACCGGCCTGTAAACGACAAATTCTCATCTGACCTAATTAGTGATTTAAAGAAAGGAAAAGACAAAAGCGATGAAAGACCATTTGTCGCAGTTGAAACAATTTACTGTTCAATACAGCAAACTGAAAGTTCTTGGGAACTTGAAAAAATCTTTTTTGAAGACTTTATAGGTTCACTTGATGAAGACAAAGAGTCAGAAGTTTACAGCTATGTAAATGAACGACTTGAAATTCTTCGTGATAACAAAAAATTTCGTGGCTTTAGTAATGATGTTTTTTTGAAAACTGTTGGCAATCAGGATTTATGCTTAAGGAAGAATTTTGCGTTCTGGACTTCATTTGAATATAAAGAAAATGAAATTGCTCAATCAGAAGTCTACTTTACTATTTCGACAATCATTTCAAACCTTGAACAAAAGCAAATCAATTCTCATCCATCACTTAAGCAGACAAACTATGTTAGAAATATGCTAAGTCCAAGAAATTTTCACCGATTTAATGACGGCATTATTCAAGCTTCATTGCTTCGAAGTGGCAAGACTGAGTATTTCGCCTATGACCTTGACAGCGAACTGAGCTTACAAATGAAAGAGTTTCTGTTAAGCATCATTGACAAATACAATTCAGCAGACGGTGAAGCTTTAATGGAATTTTTACTTGCAATTGGCATCAGACGACTTAAAATGAGAAAAGAAGACCTGAAAGAAGTTTTAAACAAGGCAATTGGTTGTTCAGACAAAATAGTTTCAAGATTTTCAGAATACATTCATCAAACGACATTATAGTCCATGCAGCAGTCACTCACATACCGCATTCGCACAAGCCAACGCACAGACCAAAAATGCAGTAAGAGTTTGCCTGCCCCAACGCAAAACCTAAATGACAACCAATTAGACGAAATAGAACACCGAAGCGATAACAGGCGTTTGGCTCAATGGCGGGTGACGTGGTTATTTGAACATTCTACCTCGCATTGTAAGCTCCCCCGAAAAGAGTACATTTTAAAAGTAGACAAAATGTTTAACTTTAAAATGAATCAATATGAGAAAGAGCACTTTTAGTCCCGATCAGATTTCGAAGATCCTCAAAGAGTTCGAAATGGGCAAATCTGTCGAAGAGATCAGTAGATCGCATGGCGTCAGCCGGCCGACTTTTTACAAATGGCGCCAACGTTACGGCGGTCTGGAATCCAGCGAGCTTAAAAAGCTGAAGAGCCTGGAGGATGAAAATGCAAGGCTCAAGAAGATGTATGCAAACCTTGCCCTAGACCTGGAGGCTGCAAAGTACATCATCGAAAAAAAGCTCTGACACCCTGCCAGAAACGGACGATGGTATCCGAGATAGTGCTTTTGAAGCTCTTCTGCATCAGTAGGGTATGCAGGGTAATCAACATGAGCCGAAGCAGCTACCGTTATAGATCTATACAGGATGACACCTCTGTTTGCCTTATGCTGGAGGATCTGGCGCAGAGCCATCCCCGCGAGGGCTTCTGGAAGGCATATGGCCGTATCCGTAACCGGGGGACTGTTGTAAACCATAAAAAGCTCCATAGAATTTATAAGAATATGGGGCTGGCACTTCGCAGGAAGATAAAAAAACGCCTGCCGGCAAGGAAAAAAGAGACCCTGGCACAGCCAAATACGATGAACGATACCTGGAGCATAGATTTTGTTACCGATGCGCTATCGAACGGGCGCAAGTTCAGATCATTCAACGTGATCGATGACTGCAACAGAGAGATACTGTTCATAGAAACCGACTATTCCCTCAAAAGTAGCCGCGTGATGTGGGTGTTGGGCCATCTGGTACAGCGCCTGGGCAGACCGAGAAGGATACGGATGGATAATGGCCCAGAGTTCATAGCAGGTATCGCAAAGAAATGGAGCGAGATGCATGCCATAGAATTTAAGTACATACAGCCGGGCAAGCCCACCCAGAATGCATATGTGGAAAGGTTCAACAGAACCTACCGGGAAGGTGTGCTGGACAGCTATCTGTTCGACAGCCTGGAAGAGGTGAGAACGATAAATACCGAATGGATGGAGGACTACAACCGGTTCAGGCCACACGATGCGTTGGGCGGGCTATCGCCCATGATGTGGAAATGTGGACAGCAGGCAGCCGCACCAGCCAGCCCTGATCCTGACCACATTCCAACATCTAATTCCAACAACAACAACAAAATTGAAAAATCAATAGAAAAATCTACTTTTGAACTGTACTAAAAATGGGGAGCTTATAGCATCAACTTTTGTGGTGTATTGACAGTTTCGAGCTCCGAAATCCGCCACTGCGCCAAGCGCCAAACCGTTAGCGGTGACTAATTTCTAAGACTTCTCGTGCAACCTGTTGATGCACATAGTCACCCAAAATAATCTCTACAAAAGTTCATTCGCCAGGTTCGCCAACTCGCTCCGCTCCCCTTTCTTTAACGTAATGTGGGCATAGAGCGGATGATTTTTTGCATGTGCAATTAAATAAGACAAGCCGTTGCTCTCTGAATCTAGATAAGGGGTATCTATCTGATGGATGTCGCCGGTAAAAACAACTTTAGTGTTTTCTCCTGCTCGGGATATTATTGTTTTAACCTCATGCGGAGTGAGGTTTTGAGCTTCATCTACGATGAAAAAAATTTTGGACAAGGTTCTTCCGCGGATAAATGCCAATGGAGCAATGGCTATTTTTTCAGTTGCGACAAGGTCATCTATTTTTGCATACATGGCCGGGTCTGCGATAAACTGTTCTTTTATGAAACGAAGATTGTCCCAAATTGGCGCCATGTAAGGATCTGTTTTAGATTTTGCATCGCCGGGCAAAAAACCGATGTCTTTGTTACTGAGAGACACAATTGGTCGGGTTACATAAATCTGTCTGAAGTTTTTGCGTTGCTCCAAAGCACTTGCCAAAGCTAACAAAGTTTTTCCAGTACCCGCATTCCCTTGGATGCTTACCAACTTAATATTTGGATCTAAGAGCGCGTGCAACGCAAATGCTTGTTCCACGTTTTTTGGATGAATGTTAAAAACCGGTTCCAAGCCAACTTTTGTGAGCGTTTTGAATTGTTGGTTGTAAAAGGCATTCGTTACTTTTTTTCCAGTTTTGATGAGATAAAAATGGTTTGCTTGTTTCGACAGAAAGATGTCAGCATCGGTACTAATTTGCCCAGCTTTATCAAGCTGGTTTATTAATGCAGCATCAAGCTCTGTAAGCTGTGTTTTTCCCTGATAAAGCTCTTCTACGTTTTTAATTTTTCCTGTTTCGTAATCTTCGGCATTTAGGTTAAGTGCCTTTGCTTTTAATCGAAGGCAAATGTCTTTGGAGACCAAAACAACTTTCTTATCCAAATTCTCTTGCTGAAGCGCCAAGGCCGCATTTAAAATTTTATGGTCTGTTTTGTCGCTCCCGAAAATCTTTTCCGCATCTATTTCTAAATCGCCTTGATTTAAAACCACCCGAAACTTTCCTGCTTCTTCTTTCCCTAAAGAAATCCAGCTATTAACCAACTTGTTCTTTGCCGTTTCATCTATCCATCTAATGAAACTTCTCGCCTCAAAGTTTCGGGTTTCATTACCACTTTTAAAATTATCCAACTCCTCTAACACCTGTATTGGGATAGTCACATCATGCTCTTGAAAGCTTTTTACAGCATTATGGTCATATAAAATAACTGAGGTGTCTAAAACAAAAATTTTTTTGGAAGGCTGAGGCAATGGTTTACCTTTTTTGGTCATTCGGTAAATTTAATATTCCTTGAACTATAAAACCCTGTTTTGGAGTTTTTTTTGGAAAAGAAACCAAACAAAAACGGGGTTCGTCCTCTTGCGATTCAGTTCCCCGTTTTTTTCTAATTGCAACCAGAGTCGCAATTAAAATTCTAATTCTCCATACTATGATTTTTTCGCTTCTTACTTGGCTCGAAAGCTTTTGTACTGCGCTAAAATTTATCATCCATTGCTTCGCTCCATAGAGATCTGCAGCTTAGATAAGCTCTGTTTGGGCCTTTCGATTTTTATTCTAACTGTCCGAAGACTGATAAAATGATTCTGTAAGATTTGCACCTTTCAGAACGTGATCGTATTCCCTGTAGGCGTAATCTGAAAATCCTAGCCTTTCGGTTCGGTTTCTCGTTGACTAGCTTTATTCAGAACTCAAAGTACTTCGTATTTGATATTACTAATGTACACGCCTTTGACTTTTTTGCCAAGAAAAAATAACTTAAACTATTAACAACTTATCCCCCGAAAAAGACGAGATTTCCACACAAACAAAACGACAGATATGCCCTCGCATAAACGCATTTGAAGAAACTGATGATCTTATCAACATAAGTAATCCAAACGGTTATAAACATTGTGCTGAATAATAGTGCAGTGGCTACACAGAAATTCTTCCCGGAAGGATAGAAAAAAGAAAAACATTTGTTTTTTTAAGAGCTAGCCTGGTCACAAAGTTGGAGTTTTAAATGGTAATTTTGTACGTATGCATCTTGAAAACGCAAAAAAAGAAATCAAAATTTTTTTACAAAGCACTTATTTTTCAGATGGACTGCGCATTACGATTGGGGTACTTCTCCCCTCTTTAATTTTAGCCCAATTTGGCCTGTTAAAAATTGGGATCACTCTCTCTCTCGGCGCCTTGTGCGTTAGCATCGTAGATAGTCCTGGGCCAATAATTCATCGGCGTAATGCAATGCTCATCACTGCTGCTTCCATTTTCTTATGCTCATTTATTGTTGGAATATCCAACCAAAACCACCTACTTACAGCTTTGGTTATTTTAATTGGCACTTTCATCTTTTCCATGCTTTTTTGTTATGGAGTTAGAGCAGCTTCGATTGGAACCGCAAGTTTGCTGATTATTGTTTTGGGAATTGACGATACAAGATCTTGGCAGGAAGAAATCACCTACAGCCTACTCATTTTAGCTGGCGGTATTTGGTACACCGCCCTCAGCTACCTAATTTACAGCGTTAGACCTTTTAGGGCCGTGCAACAAGCTCTAAGTGAGTCGGTTTTGGAAGTTGCCGGTTATCTGGAGAAGAAAGCTAACCTTTTCAATCCAAAGAGTGATTTTGGGAAAACGTTCTCTGAGCTGATAAAACTGCAGGTACAGGTGAACGAGAAACAAAACGCAGTTAGGGATTTACTTTTTAGGACTAGAAGTTTGGTGAGAGACTCTAGCGCCGAGGGTAGATTTCTGCTCGCGGTGTTTATTGATATGGTCGATCTTTTTGAGAGGATAATGGCTACCCATTACGACTATAAAATACTCCAACAAAAGTTTGGTAAAACAGATATCTTTTCTGATTACGAGCGACTTATAAAATCTATTTGTGTAGAATTAGAAGAAATTTCGGCATCTCTCAGGAGCGGAAATCCTCCTGTTTTAAGAAAAGATTTGTTCGAAGAATTCCTTATCACCAAAACCCATTTAAAAGAACAGATTATAGACAAGCAAATAGCTAGCGACCAAGATTTCGCCTTTGACAGTTTAAACAAGATTGAACAGAACATCGAACAGATATTCTATCAAATACAAACGATTGGTAATTATTTTGATAGACGAACCTTTAGCACACTTGCAAAACCAAACATAGATTTTAACAAGTTTTTAGAAAAAGAACAGTTTGGGTTTGATGTTTTTTTGCAAAACTTAACCCTAAAGTCTAGCACTTTTAAACACGCGCTTAGGGTTACGGTGGTCATGGTAATTGGTTTTTCTATCTCCATATTACTTCCTTTTCATCACAGTTACTGGATTTTATTAACCATTTTAGTAATTTGTAAACCTGGTTTCAGCCTTACAAAGCAGCGAAATTATCAACGGGTTATAGGCACAACCGTAGGTGCAATTTTTGGTATGCTCGTTATAAGTTATGTAACCGATAGTTATTCGCTATTTGTTATCTTGTTAATTTGCATGGTTGGCTGTTACAGCTTCCAGCGGAAAAACTACGTGGTAAGTGTAGTTTTTATGACGCCTTATATTTTGCTTCTATATCGATTTTTAGGACTGGGAACATTAACTTTAGCAAGCGAGCGGATTTACGATACACTTATTGGATCTGGAATTGCGTTGGCAGCAAGTTATTTTCTCTTTCCAAGTTGGGAAAAAGACTCAATTAAAGAGGCTTTGTTAGCAATGCTGACGGCAAACAAGAATTATTTTACCGAATTAGTCAAGATTAAAACAAATAATCAGAGCGACAAAGCATCCTACAAAGTAGCTAGAAAACAGGTCTACGTTGCGAGCGCAAATCTCTCCTCCTCGTTTCAACGGATGTTTTCTGAACCTAAAAGCAAACGAATTTACATGTCTCAACTCTATGAATTTACGGTGCTAAATCATTTGTTTTCGTCATCAGTAGCTTCCTTGTCGCTGTTAAATAGAGAAGAATTGACTGCAGGCGATTTTGCAGATCTGCTACTTGCCAAGCAAAATTCAAACAACTTCTTCGATTTGTCTATCGAACATTTAAATCACAATGGAGTTACCAATGAAAATTTGGAAGTAACTATTACAACACCAGATCCAAACAGAAAAATTCCTATTCAGGTTCAATGTGCTAGTATCCAAAAATCTGCTTATGAGATATATAAGCTGAGCAATCAATTTGATTTTAGCTAACATTTAAGATTGAAGCCATTCTATTTGTTCTTTGTGCTGCCCGCTTAAAACAATAATTGGATGTGTTTGTTGAAAAATAAACAAAAACATTATGGAAAAGCTATACACCGCAGAGGTAAATGCAACCGGCGGAAGAGATGGACACGTTCACTCTAGTGATGGAGTGATTGATCTAGAAATTAGAAAACCACGAGAACTCGATGGTCAAGGAGGCGGAACAAATCCTGAACAATTGTTTGCAGCTGCTTGGGGGCCGTGTTATTTGGGCGCACTTGGAAGCGTAGCTGCAAAAACAGGTGTGGACGTAAGCGAGGCAAACGTAAATGTGCTTGTTTCGTTTAACAAGGACGGCAACGCGTTTGTACTCTCTGCAGATCTTGATTTACATATTCCGAATATTTCTTTAGAAGAAGCGCAAGAATTGGCAGACAAAGCACACAAAGCTTGCCCATATAGTAAAGCCACTAGAGGAAATATTGAGGTTCGGGTAACCGCGATATAAGAATCAGATATAAAAAGAGGGGCGCCAAGAAAAATGTTTCTTGGCGCCCCTCTTACGTTTATGGTTTATGCTCAAACCAATTCCTGTTCCGTTTTTGTGTTTACTGGTCTTCCATTTTTAAATGCAGCGCGGGTTTTTAGTCCTAGTAACTCAAACATCGCCATATCATCTACAAAGGTTGGGTTTGGTGTAGTGAGTAATTTATCGCCTGCAAAAATAGAGCTTGCTCCTGCCATAAAACAAAAAGCCTGTTCTAAAGTACTCATTTCATTTCTTCCCGCAGATAAACGGACAACGGAATTTGGCATCACAATTCTTGCAGTGGCAATCATTCTCACCATATCCCAAATTGGTATTCGTGGCTGATTTTCTAACGGTGTTCCCTTTACCGGAACCAATGCATTTACCGGAACAGATTCTGGATGTTTAGGCATATTCGCCAAAGTCATCAGCATAGATACCCTGTCTTCAACCGTTTCGCCAAGGCCAATTATGCCGCCACTGCAAACAGTAACTTTCGCTTTCCTAACATTTTTGATTGTGTTAAGCCGATCATCGTAATTTCTTGTGGTAATAATGCGTTTATAATCGTCTTCGGATGTGTCTATATTGTGGTTATAGGCATATAAACCTGCATCTGCAAGGCGCTGAGCTTGATTTTCGGTCAACATTCCTAATGTGCAGCAAACTTCCATATCCATGCCATTCACCGCTTTAACCATTTCTAACACTCTATCAAAATCTCTGTTATCGCGCACTTCGCGCCAAGCGGCACCCATACATAAACGTGATGCGCCACCTTCTTTTGCTTTTGCTGCGGCATTAATTACCTCGCCCAATTTCATTAAAGGTTCTACTTTTAAATCTGTCTGATAACGGGCAGCTTGCGGGCAGTAAGAACAATCTTCTGCGCAACCGCCGGTTTTTATAGAAATTAACGAACTAACCTGCACCTCGTTATAATCTTTATTTGCACGATGGATACTGGCAGCTTCATAAACTAAATCCAAAAATGGTTTATGGTAAATGGCAGAAATTTCTTCTTTTGTCCAATTGTGCTTTGTTAATTGCATATCTTTTTGTTAGTCGTTGTTCGTTTATCGTGGTTCGTTTGCCGTTATTCGTTTGTCGTTGTTTAGCTTAACTTAAGCCTCACTTTAAACTTGGCCTCTTTTTTTCGTCGTTCCCACTTTCACCTTAGTCTTTACGCTTTGGTCTTTATTCTTTGCTCTTTATTCTTTGCTCTTTATTTTGGCCCCTCTAAAGCAACAACTTACTCGCTAATCCCAAAATTAAAAGGAAGCCAAAAACATCGGTAAAAGTAGTAATAATAATAGACGATGCAATGGCTGGATCTATCCCAACGCGCTTTAATATAAGTGGAATGCCAGCTCCCGTTATGCCAGCAATAACCAAATTGCCTGTCATCGCACAAAAAATAACGAAGCCTAGCATGGGGTTTGCATCAAAGAAAAACGCAAACGCAAAAACAATTATCCCGTTTACGGCACCGTTTATCAGTCCAACGGTAAGCTCCTTAATAACAGTATTATAAGCCTGTTTATCGGTTAAGTCGTATAGTGAAATACGTCTAACAGTTACAGCAAGAGCTTGCGTTGCAGCGTTTCCACCCATCCCGGCAATAATAGTCATATAAGCTGCAAGACTCGGAATTAATTTTATGGTCGGATCAAAATAACGGACAACGGAAGAAGCCAAAAAAGCAGTGGCTAAGTTGATAATTAACCAGGGAAGTCTAGATTTTACCGCATCTTTCCAATTGCCGCTCAGTTCTTCGTCTTCAGATACGCCAGAGATCTTTAAAATATCTTCGGTACTTTCCTCCTCCATAACGTCTATCACGTCGTCGAAAGTAACTCTGCCTAACAATTTTTGGTCTTTATCTATTACCGGAATACTCGTTAAATTGTATTGGGAAATTAGATCGGCAACTTCCTCCTGATCTGTCTCTGGACTTACATAAACAGCATCAATCTTTACTAAATCTACAATTTTTGCGTTGTGCTTTGCCTTTATAATATCTTTTAAAGAAACAATACCTATAAAGCGATCGGCATCATCTACCACATAAATGGTATAGAATTCTTCCATTTCTTCGCTCTGGCGGATGATTTCTTCTATTGCATCTTTTTTAGTTGAATTTACATTTACACAGATGAGTTCTGTATTCATCAGCCCGCCGGCCGTTTCCTCATCATAAGTTAAAAGCGCACGTATATTTGTCGCGTCTTCGTGGCTAAGATCTTGTAGAATTTCATCTTGCTCATGATCTTCCAAATAAGATATGATGTCCGTCGCGTCATCATAATCTAGCTCTTCTACAATTTCAGTGCGTTTATCTGGATGAAGTTGGAACAGAAGATCTTCTGGATGCGATTCCTCATCCATCTCAGAAATAACCTCGGATGCTAAATCTGAAGGCAACAAGTTGATGATATACTGTTGTTCTTGCAACGAAAGCCTTTCAAACAATATAGCAATTTCTGATGCGTGATAATCTTCCAACACCTTAATTAAGGTCTCGTCTCCGGCTAAAATTGCATTTTTAACCTTTAGAATATCACTCTTGGCTATTTCGAACGATTGCATTTTTTCGTTTAAACACTAAAAGGTATGGTAGGATGTTGCAGCAAATTTAATGCATATAATCTAATAGGTAATTAGTTTTCCAGAATAATTAGGATTGATTTCGCTAAAAATTACTTGAACCAACCCTTCTTATAAAAATAGAAAATTTGGAATATGGCAATAAATAACATGATACCCAAAGTATATAAATAGCCGTGTTGAAGGTACAACTCCGGCATGTTATCTCTAAGAATTTTTCCTGTTGCGGGGTCTTCCCTACTAAAATTCATCCCATAAATACCAGCAATAAAAGTTAGGGGAATAAATATAGATGAAATGATGGTAAGCACTTTCATAATTTCGTTCATTCTATTGCTTACGATGGATAAATTCAAATCTATGTTTGCAGTTGCAATCTCTTTTAAAGATTCCATTAAATCTATGGTTTGGATGCAATGATCATAAGCATCCTTAAGATAGGTTTTGGTAAAATCTGTAATTAATGGATTTTCGCTGCGCAAAATATCATTCAACTTATCACGCTCAGGCCAAACTACTTTTCTAATGGTAAGTAATGATCTTTTTATTGCCTGCGTATCATACATTATTCGCTTGTCTGGTTTTGTATAAAGTCTATCTTCTATGGAATCTAGTTGTTCGCTCCATACGTTTAGCAATTTTAAATAACCATCAATTACCAAATCCATCAACGCATACATCAAATAACTGCTTCCGCCAATGCGAATGTTCCCTTTTCCAACATCTAAACGTTTTCTAACCGGATCGAAACAGTCTTCGTAGGTTTCTTGAAAGGTGATAAGGCAGTTAGCTGTAAGAATAAAGGAAATTTGTTCATTGTATAATTCATTTTCGTTGTTAAAGTACAGGTGCCTACTTACTGCAAATAAATATTTTTCGGCGTCATACTCATCTATTTTTGGCCGTTGATAAGAGCTGGTAATATCTTCTAAAGCCAATTTACTTATGTCTAACTTAGTTTTTAGGGTTTCGAAAAGACTGGCATCTCCAATCCCTTTGATGTCAAACCAATAGGTAAAGTTAGGATCTGCTGTTAGCACATCTATATTCTTTAATGATTTTAATACCTGCACTTTGTGGTTTTCGGCGTTGTAGGCATGAAAGCTGATGATTGGCTTTAACGCATTGTCATCGATTACATACGCGCCCGGACTTGTACCAGGCTCAGAAAATTTGATTTTTTTCTTTTTATCGTGAGTTTTATTTTTTGCCATCAGGTTATAAATAGGAAACGGTTTGCGGCCCTTGGTTAAATAATAGATCAACGATGCTTAAGTTAGAGAGAAAGTTGTAACGGTCTTCAAAAACCTGATAATAAGGTTTTGCATTAAAAATAAGCTCTTGTTTTGTACTGATTGCATTTCGATAATCGCTTTCCACTTCGTTTGGCTCTAAATAGGATTCTGTTACACTGAAGTCAATGTTCAATTTCGTTTTTTTTAAAATCCATTCAAAAAGTTGGAGATTATAATCAAACAAGAAGTTAAACTTTTTATGGTAAAACTCCGAAAATTCATCCTCATAATATTCAAAATAGGCAGATTGTCTATAACAACTTTGCAAACTGAGCCAGTGCAAGCGTTGCCAATTAAAATCATAACTTATACGCACATCTTTAAATCGCAGCCGATTTTTGCCTCCCTTAACAATTGGAACTGTAATATCTAATTTACCATTTGCAGAATAAATACTTGCCCTATTTCTATACGTTTGCTTAGGGAAGTTTTCTTGCTCTTCTATTTTTATTTGATGATGCTCTTGTTTGAGTAAGCTAAAATAGCCAACCGGCGGAAGATAAAATAAAGGAAATATAGCAGTGTTTTGCATTTGAAAATCTATGTTTGTAGCCAAACGTTTAAAAATAATGATTAAAAAGACAATAGCGCAGCTTGGCGTGTTTTTTTTATTCTTGCTGTCGCTTTTGCCCCTTCCTGTTTTGTTTTTATTTGCAAGATTAACCTATTATCTGTTGTATTATGTTATCGGTTATAGGAAAAAAATTGTTCGGAAAAACTTGCTCGCATCCTTCCCGCACAAAACTCTTAAAGAAATTATCTCGATTGAAAAAGATTTTTTTAAATACTTGGCCGATCTAATTTTCGAAATTATAAAAATGACCTCCATTTCTAAAAGGGAGGTTCAAAAACGCTTCCACTTCAAAAACGTCGAGCTATTAAGGTCTTATTTAAAAGATGGCCAAAGTGTTTTAGCTTGTAGCGGCCATTATGGCAATTGGGAACTTGGAGGTCTTTGTTTAGGCCTAAAACTCAATAAATTTAAAACACTAATGATTTATAAGCCACTGACTAGCAAAATTTTTCAAACTTGGTTTAATACATTTCGTGCAAAGTATGGGAATGTTTTGATTGCTATGAAGCAAACACTCAGAGAAATTATTGCATATAAAAATGTGCCAAATATCTTAAATTTCGTAAGCGATCAAGCTCCGGCGCTGTCTGAAGCCAGATATTTTATAGACTTTCTTAATCAGCCAACGGCAGTAATGCTTGGAATAGAAAAAATTGCAAAGCAAACCAATAGGCCTGTATTTTTTTTTAAAGTTAAACGAATTAAAAGAGGCTATTATAGTTGCGAAGTTTTGCCTGTAAGTTTAAATCCAAGGGACACGGCAGAATTCGAAATTACTAAAAAACACTTCTCTATTTTAGAGGAGAGCATAAACGAAAATCCACCTTACTGGCTCTGGAGCCATAATCGTTGGAAAATTAAACGAGAGAATGCATAACACCCTCCCATCTGCAGCGATAGTAATTTTAAATTGGAATGGAGAAAAGCTTTTGAAGCAGTTTTTACCTGCTATTCTCGCCTCTAACTATCCCAATTTGCAAGTGGTTGTCGGCGACAACGGATCAACTGACGATTCTATTGAAATGCTCGTAAAAAAGTTTCCTGAAGTTAAAGTTTTAAAAAACAATGTAAATTATGGATTTGCAGGCGGTTATAATAAAATTTTAGAGCGCGTCACTGCAGATTATTTTATTCTCCTAAACTCTGATGTGGAGGTAACTCCAAACTGGATAACGCCAGTAATTAAGTTGATGGAAAGCGATAGCGGCATTGCGGCAGCACAACCAAAAATAAAAGCCTACCATTTTAAAAGCCAATTTGAGTATGCCGGCGCTGCTGGTGGATTTTTAGATCATTTTGGTTTTCCGTTTTGCAGAGGCAGACTTTTTAATGTTTACGAAGAAGATAGTGGCCAATACAACGATAGTCGAGAAATTTTTTGGGCAAGCGGCGCTGCGTTCTTTATAAAAAGCAAGTATTGGGAAGAAACCATCGGCTTGGATGCAGATCTTTTTGCCCACATGGAAGAAATAGATTTGTGTTGGCGCTTAAAAAACCTCGGTTATAAAATTATGTATTGCGCAGATTCAGAGGTGTTTCATATTGGAGGAGGAACGTTACAGACTGAAGACCCATTTAAAACATACCTCAATTTTAGAAATAACCTCATTATCATGCAAAAAAATCTTCCGCCGTGGGAGGCATTTTTTAGAATTACAATTAGAATTTTTATCGACTTTATTGCTTGGTGGCATTTTTTATTAACCGGAAAGCCGAAATTTACCTGGGCAGTAAGCAAAGCGCACTGGCATTTTTTTTTATCGATAGCTAAAACCGGCAAAAAACGAAGAAACTATCAAAAACCTTATCTCTCTAATGTAGGCGTATATAGCGGCAGCATTGTCTGGGATTTCTTTGTCAGAAAAATAAAATATTTCTCCCAGTTATGGCAAATCAAATTATGAGTTTATAAGAAAACTTTCGATAGCCAAACGGTATCCAAGCATACCAAAGCCAGTAAGTACCCCTTTGCAGTTTTTACCGGTTAGCGATGTATGCCTAAACTTTTCTCTAGCATAAATATTTGATATATGAACTTCTACAACAGGCGTTTTTATTGCCGCAATGGCATCTGCAATGGCAATTGAAGTGTGGGTAAATCCGGCAGCATTTAAAATAATTCCATCATAATCAAACCCAACTTCATGTAGTTTATTTATAAGTTCACCTTCTACATTGCTCTGAAAATAATCAATTTCAAGGCCGGGATATGTCGATGAAAGTTCGGCCATGCATTCGTCCATATTTTTGGTTCCATAAATAGATGGCTCTCTAAGGCCAAGTAAGTTTAAAGTTGGCCCATTAATAATCTGTAATTTCATTTTAATTGGTTTGGTCGATAAAGGTAAATTTTTTTACTAAACAATCTGAATTAACGTCGTGTTCGGTCGTCCAAAATAATAATATTGTATTTTTGGCGTCAACTACTTAATTCATGTGGCAATCTTACCTTAAAGAATTCAAGATTTATTTAAAGCTTGAGCGGGGGCTTTCTGTTAATTCAATCGAAGCCTATTTAGGCGACGTTGAAAAGTTGATTCAATACTTTTCTCTTGAAGATTTACAACCAAAAATTGTAGAAGTCAAGCCTATTGATTTGAAAAATTTTATTATCTGGATACATGAAATGGGCATGCAAGCGAGTACGCAGGCCAGAATTATTTCAGGGCTAAAAGCATTCTTTTCTTACCTGCTTCGGGAAGAGATTGTCTCGGTAGATCCAACTGCGCTAATTGAAGCACCAAACATCGCCAGAAAACTACCTGATACGCTGAATATAATGGAAGTAGATTTATTAATGGCTGCAATAAATGCCTCTTCGCCAAACGGAATGCGAGATAAAGCCATTATAGAGGTTTTGTATGGTTGTGGTCTAAGAGTCTCTGAGTTAACAGATTTGAAAATCTCCAATATTCATCCCTCAATTGAATTTATTAAAGTTACCGGCAAAGGAAACAAAGAACGCTTAATACCGATTGGGCAATCTGCACTAAAATATATTGGCATCTATTTGAATGAAGTTCGCGTACATGCAATAATCAAAAAAGGACATGACGATTTTGTTTTCTTAAATCGTTTTGGAGCTAAGCTTTCTAGAGTTTCGATTTTCAGCTTGATAAAAAATTTAGCCATAGCAGCCGGAATCCACAAGGTAATAAGTCCGCATACGCTACGGCATTCTTTTGCAAGCCATTTAATTGAAGGCGGTGCGGATTTGCGTGCGGTACAAGAAATGCTCGGCCACGCAAGTATTACCACCACAGAGATTTATACACATCTTGATAGAGATTATTTAAAACAGGTAATTACGCAGTTTCATCCTAGGGCGTAATATTTTTTAGTTAAGAGTCGCTCTGATCATTCTATCTTTCCCCTGCATATCTTTCTCCAACTCGATGTCTGTAAATGTGTTATATTTTAATAGATCAATCGTTTCTTTCGATAAAGCTTCGTTTATCTCTAGAAAAACGGTGCCGCCTTTATTCAAGTTTTTCTTGGAAAAATCAGCAATTGCCTGATAAAATTGTAGTGCATTATGATCTTCTACAAACAAAGCCAAATGAGGTTCGTTCTCCAAAACGTTTTTATTCATATTGGCCATTTCTAATTTGCGCACATAAGGCGGGTTACTTATAATCAAATCATATTTGCAGTTGCTTTGTGAATCTAAAATATCATCTTCGATAAATTCTATATCTGCACTATTTATCAATGCGTTATATTTTGCTACTTCAAGTGCGCAAAGAGAAATATCCATTGCCGACATTTTAATATTTGGGGAGTTTCTTTTTAGGGCGATCGCAATGCAGCCCGAACCTGTGCCTATGTCTAGCACTTTAAGATTTCCGCCTTTTCTCGACTTTAAATCCTGTAATATCCAAAATACCAATTCCTCAGTTTCGGATCTGGGGATGAGTACGCTTTCATCCACCTTAAAAATAAGGTCGAAAAAATGCGCTTGATTTAAAATGTACTGAACTGGTCTATGTTTTTTTAACTCTGACAACGCGGCGATGCACTGGAATACCAGCATTGGAGAAAGACGAGCTTCATCGGTTTTAAGCTTCTCTTTATCAGTTTTTTCTGCATATCTTTCTAAAGTAAGATCTAACAAAATTTCTTGCTCCCGTTTTGTATAAATTGATGTTAAGCTGCGTTCAAACTGAGCTTTAAGGTAGGTCCGATTCATCAATGCAAAAATAGGTATTATCTAAAATAAAGTCTCAGTAGTAAATGTCTATTTTTGTATCGATGAAAGATGAGCTTTACATGCGCCGTTGTCTAGAGTTGGCCAAACTAGGAATTGGATATGTAAGTCCAAACCCGATGGTTGGCTGTGTAATCGTAGTCGACGGAATGATTATTGGAGAGGGCTATCATCAAAAGTTCGGAGAAGCTCATGCTGAACCAAACGCTGTTAAAAATGTGTTTGAGCGTTATGGTGAAAGCGCAAACGAGATGCTCAGAAATGCGACGGTCTATGTGAATCTAGAACCTTGCGCGCACTTTGGTAAAACACCGCCTTGTGCAGATTTGTTGATTCGCCATCGAGTAAAAAAAGTTATTATTGGAAACACAGATCCGTTTTCTTCCGTAAACGGACTTGGAATTAAAAAATTGGAGGCTGCCGGAGTTGAAGTCATTTTAAACGTTTTGGAGATAGAATGTAGAGAACTAAATATTAGATTTTTTACGCGTGTTGAAAAGCAACGACCTTATATTATTTTAAAATGGGCAGAAACTGCAAATGGTTTCTTCGCGTCAAAACACAGAAAACAACAATGGATTAGCGGCGAATTGGCTAAACGGTTAAGCCATAAATGGCGCGCAGAAGAAGATGCTATTTTAGTGGGGAAAAACACGGCCTTAATTGATAATCCGGAGTTAACCGTTAGAAATTGGTCAGGCAAAAACCCGATAAGATTAAATATCGACAAAGACTTGAAGGTTCCGATTACAAATCAAATGTTTGATGATGCAGCCAAAACTATTATATTTAACGAGATCAAAGCAGACGTAATTGAAAATGTGCATTATGTTGAGATGGAAGACATGAGCTTTTACCTACCGCAAAAGATTAGCTTTCAATTGTATCTAATGGACATTCAATCTGTTATTGTCGAAGGCGGATCTAATTTATTAGATCAATTTTTAGAATCAAATCTTTGGGATGAAGCTAGGATTTTTAAATCTAACACAGCTTGGAAAGACGGCTTAACCGCTCCGAAAATAACAGGAAGACTATCAAAAACGGCGGAGGTCGGAGACGATAGACTTTTGATTTACAATAATTATAATCATCTTTAAATATACTATTGCGAAGCCTTTAAAACATATATATGAGCATACCAGAAAGCGACTTGATTATTAATCCGGATGGGAGCATTTACCACTTAAATTTATTGCCGGAGGATGTTGCAGACACCATTATAGTCGTTGGCGACCAAGACCGAGTTGCCGAGGTAAGCAAGCATTTTGATACCGTAGAATTAAAAAAAGGAAAACGAGAGTTTATAACACATACCGGATTGTTAGGGAAAAAAAGAATTACTGTCCTGAGTACAGGCATCGGGACTGATAACATAGATATTGTTTTAAATGAACTTGATGCGCTTGTGAATATAGATTTTACAACCAGAACAGTAAAAAAAACGCTGCACTCGCTAGACATCATCCGTATTGGTACATCGGGTTCAGTGCAAGAGGACATTCCAATGGGTACAATTATGGCTTCTTCTTACGGCATGGGTGTGGGCGCTTTAATGAATTTTTACCGCAAAGAAGATACCCTTGCCGAGGAAGTTCTCCTTGAAAATATCTTGCAACATTTTAGAGAATTTCCAACTCTAAAGCCATACGTAGCAGTTGGAAGTGACAGACTTTTAAGCACAATTGGTAAAAATATGGAACAGGGAATAACGTTAACCGCCCCAGGATTTTATGGGCCACAAGGGCGAAAGTCAAGAGCCCAAAATTCACTTAGTAATTTTATACAACGCATAACCACTTTTAGGCAACAAGCATTGAAGATAACCAATTTAGAAATGGAGACAGCCGGTATTTATTCGTTAGCGAACATGCTAGGACATCAAGCAATTTCTATAAATGCAATTTTGGTGAGTAGAACTAAGTTGGCTTTCGCAAAAGAGCCACAAAAAATAATCGACACGGCGATAAAAATGGTACTAGATAGAGTGGGTAGTCTTTAGGCATTATACTGTATAATTACCTAATTATTAGATTTATAGACTAGTAATACTCAATTAAATAAACATATCAAATGCAACCCGATAGGTATTACAATGTGCATCAACAATTTGCTTAATATCTTCAGAATAACCGCCCCCCATACTTATTTGCAGTGGGATATTTTTTGATTTGCATAAACTTAGTACCATTTTGTCTCGCGCAGCACAACCATTTTTGCTAAGCGATAATTTTCCTAGTTTATCAGTTACTAGGACATCCACTCCTGCTAGGTAAAAACCAAAATTGGGCTGCTCCCGCTCAAAAAGTTGAGGTAATGTCTGCTCTAAAATCTCTAAATATTCTTCATCACCAACCCCATCGCGCAAAGCGATATCTAAACTAGACTTCTCTTTTTTAAACGGAAAGTTTTTCTCACCATGCACAGAAAACGTAAATACACGATTATCATTTTCGAATATTTCGGCTGTTCCGTTTCCTTGATGTACATCTAAATCGATTATTAATATTTTAGAGGCCAATTTATTGTTCAACAGATAGTTGGCACAAATAGCTTGGTCGTTCAACATGCAAAAACCTTCTCCCCAATTATTGCCTGCGTGGTGTGTACCGCCGGCAACATTAAAAGCAACTCCATTCTCTAATGCAGACAGAGCGCCATTTATAGTGCCTTGTGCAATTCGCAATTCTCGCTCCACCAATTTTGCGGTCAATGGAAATCCAATTCTTCGTTGGTCTTTTAAAGGCAGCGTCAGATTTTTAAGGTCTTGCCAATAAGTTTCGCTATGAGTTGCTCGCACGTATCGTTCGTCCAAAACATCCGGACTGAACAAATTAGAACGACTTATTACCCCTTCGTGCAGGAGCTGTTCAGGAATCAATTCGTATTTTAACATTGGGAAACGATGCCCTTTTGGCAACGGATGGGCATAAATAGGGTCCCACGCAATGTAAATAGGAGAATTGAGCATTTAATTTTCTATCGTTTGAAGAGAGTGAAAATCTCAGATTATATAATTCAGCTGTTTGTTTGATTTACAATAAAATTCTGATTTTTGGTTAGTCTTCTACTGTAAACAAAATCCACTTTCTTTTCGATTTTAAAGTCTATTTATGCTTTTGGTGAATAACAACAGCAAAAAAAAGCAGAACCTTTAAAATTCTGCTTTTAAAAATGTTAAATTTTCATTTTCTCATGTTCTCCAACGTCCGGTTGGTCTCCAGTTACAATTGCTTTTAACGTGCTAAACAACACGACCAATTTGGATGACGAACTGTCCCAGTATTCCACTTCGTCTGCATCAATTTTAATCAATATTAATTTTGGGTCGTCTATACCGTCAGGAAACCAAGCTTTCACAAATGGCGACCAATATTCTTTCTTTTTCTCCCTATCATCAACAAAAGATGCCTTTCCTTTCACTGTAACGTATGTGTTTTTAGATGGGTCGCTGTAGGCCAACAATACATTATTTTCTTTAGAGATTTCTTTCGATTTTGACGAATATTCATTTGTATAAAACCAAATACTTCCGTTGTCTTCTATCTTCGCAGTAGCCATTGGTCGACTTCCCATTTCATCTTTTAAACTTACGGTGTTAAACATGCAAATACGCACACCTTCTACCATTTCTTTAAGTTTTTCTATATTTTTTTCGTTTTTCATGATTTAAGTATTTGAGTGAAAAACAGAGACTTTGCAGAAATGTTTGTTATTTTAAAGACAAAAAACGATGATATCGTATGCTTTTCCATCCGGCCTTCCTTATATAAGTATAGCCCTAAAAACCCTTTTTTTATATTAATTTATCGTTTGAAAAGCATTTGTTGGTACACACAGAATCTTAAAGCTTGCTAAAAACATTGAAAACTGAAGATAAATTTGCGAAAAAAGGAATCAGGACAGATTCTATTTAAATACTTAGAAACAAAATATAGCCGTGAAGGAATATTTTTTTATTGCAATCTTTACCCGATAATAATCTGGAAAAAGTTAAAAACAAGCAAAGACTGATGCTTATAGAATGTCTGCCTTTTGTTAAAATTCTAATAGAGTCAATCTTGTTCTATGATATTCTTAACTATTTCATTCTTGCCAAGTTCTTTTTGCGGACATGAACTGCCAATTTCCTTCCTCAAATTTCAAAAATACACTGCCTCCTTCGTACACCAAATTAAAGTCTACTTTAGCATACTTAAATTCCTTGTCAAATGTTATAGCATATATGGACGGCGGTGTTTTAAGGTCCCAATATCCACCCCAATGACCGTGAGCAACCTTGACAAATCTTTCTAAAAAATTTTGCCGATTAGCGCTCTCTCCACTAGCTTCTGAAATATTTTCTAATCCGCCTGCCGCAAATGGTTTACTGGTTGTTCCTAGAAAATCTAATATTTCCAACTCATATTTTTTCGTAAGATATAAAGGAATTCCGATAGCTTGAGTAACATTGGGTCGAAAATTAATTAGTGAATCAATAAGTTTTAGGCTAGAATCTTTATACAGATAACCGTAAGGGCCAAAAGAATTAATAGTTTGTTGATAGTAGTTATATCGATTCTTAATTCTATCGATAAGTAAAGATTTCAGACTATCTGGTCCAGCAATTTTATTAATCGCATTAATTGCGTAGGCAGCCATTTCTTCCTCATCGTAATATACTTTACCTGAAGTGTATATATATATCTTTGTTGGAATTATGAAATAATGATACTTTCGATAAATTTCATACCGAATTTGTTTAACCCCCAGTTTACCAATATTATGCGGATCAAATATGGCTTCAAATATTGCATATGAAGCTTTAACATACCCCTTCTGTTTAAGAATCTCTTTAGCATCTATAGGCTTTGTTTCAATAGCCCACTGATCCAGATATATTTTTAATTTTTCAAAAGATTTCTGACTGTAGATCTTTTCTAAACGGTTATCTGATTGACCAAATATCCTAGAACATAATCCAAATATTATAATAATAGTAAATATAATTTTTCTTTTTGATGACCACATTTTAATATGAGTTATAAAATTAAATGAATAGTTCTACCCAACTTAAGTCAGCAAAATCGGATTTTGCTGACAATAGAATAATACCCAGCCCTGCAAAACCTGCCAAACCATAATTGCCAATATTCAATTTACTAACATTTAAGATCGTATACAATTTAAGAGTAAATTGATAATAACTTGCAAGTTAAGTTTATCCGTTGAATCGAAATGAGAAATGTGTTCACTATCTACATCTAAAACTCCGATTACTTCACCGTTTTTTATTAGTGGCAAGACTATTTCGGATTTAGAGGAAGAACTACAGGCAATATGGCCTGGAAAAGCATCGACATCATCAACAATAACAATTTCTTCTTTTGCCCAACTCGTGCCGCAAACACCTTTTCCTCTCTGTATGCGTGTGCAGGCGACCGGCCCCTGAAATGGCCCAAGAACCAGTTCTCCATTTTTAACCAGATAAAATCCAACCCAAAAGAAATTGAATTGCTCTTTTAGTGCCGCCGAAACATTTGCCATATTAGCTACAAAATCATCCTCTCCTTCCAACAACGCTCTAATCTGTGGAATTATCGATGCGTACTTAGTTTCCTTATCTTCAGAGACCAAAATTTTCAAATCTTCTGCCATTGGTTTTTTATTAGTATTCCGTCTTTTATTTGGGCGCTTTTACACGCCATCCACTGTATTTTTTGGGCAGCAGAAAACTGCCCAAAAAGATGCCGTTTCTGTCGTTAGCGCTTACAAAACTATGCAATTGCTTGTGTAACGACCTCACATAAAAAACAAAATTTCTGATTTGGCATAAGTCTTAAAATAATTAGCTTTGAATTTTAAATTTTATCTAACAAAGAGTGAACTGGGGTTTATTAATTATTGCCGGTTTATTTGAAGTAGGATTCGCTACTTGTTTAGGCAAAGCGAAAGAGTACTCTGGAAGCTCGAGTTATTATTGGTTTGCTGGCTTTCTATTTTGCCTCGCCATGAGTATGTTCTTGCTGGTAAAAGCAACAGAAACACTGCCTATTGGCACAGCCTATGCCGTTTGGACAGGCATCGGCGCGGTTGGAACCGTACTTGTTGGCATTTTTCTATTTAAAGAACCCGCAGATTTTTGGAGGATATTCTTTATCAGCACTTTAATAATCTCCGTCATAGGGCTTAAAGTAGTTTCGAATTAAAAAAGTTTTCAAGGAAAATTTTCAAAACGCTATAATCTAAATGACGCCTACTTTTTTTGCTACCCAAACTGATTTTAGGCAATGGCTTTTGCAAAACCACGAAATAGAGACTAGCCTAGTTGTTGGTTTTTATAAAGTTGGAAGCAAAAGGCCAAGTATGAGTTGGAGCCAGTCTGTAGATGAAGCGCTTTGTTTTGGATGGATAGACGGTGTTAGAAAATCTATAGATGGAGAAAGTTATCAAATTCGCTTTTCGCAACGGAAAGCTACCAGCATTTGGAGTGCGGTCAATATTAAAAAAATATCAGAACTGATTGCAAAAAATCTTATGCAACCGGCAGGACTTGCGAGTTTTAAGAAACGAAAAGAAAGTAGGTCGAAGGTCTATTCCTTCGAGCAGGATCGGGTAAGGTTTTCGAAATCATTTCAAGAAACTTTCAGAGCAAATAAAAAAGCATGGGATTATTTTGATTTACTTGCACCATCTTATAAAAAAGTATCCATTCATTGGGTGATGAGTGCAAAACAAGAAGTCACTAAACTTAAGCGCCTGGTGATACTAATCCGCGACAGCGAAAATGGAACAAACCAGTGGAAAGACAATAAGTATAAGAAAAGCTATTAGCTTGCGCTTTGAGAAAATATCAACTTAACCGCCCCACTTCTTATCAACTTTACGACTAAACGCCTAAACATTCTCAAGCCTTTTGTCTAACAGCTTCGTATAAAATAATGGCGGCAGACACAGAAACGTTCAAAGATTCTATACTTCCAACCATTGGTATTTTTGCAAGTTTATCTGCTATTCTAATCAATTCGTTTGAAATTCCTACATCTTCAGAGCCCATAATAACTGCTGTCGGCAAGGTATAATCTGGCGAATAAATCATATCGTTAGTTTTCTCAGTGCAAGCAACAAGCTGCAAACCACTTTGTTGAAGGAACAAACAAGTCTTTTGCAAGTTACTGTGCCTACAAATTGGGATGTTGAAAAGTGCGCCGGCTGAGGTTTTGATGGCATCTGCATTTATTTGAGCCGCATTTTTTAATGGAACCACAATGGCGTGAACGCCGGCACAAACAGCTGTACGAGCTATTGCGCCCATATTCCGAACATCTGTAACACTATCTAACACCAAAATAAAAGGTACCACTCCCCTTTCGAAAATAGCTGGTACAATGTCTTCTATATTTTGGTAGGTAATTGGCGATATAACCGCAATAACCCCCTGATGGTTCTTTTGCGACATGCGGTTGAGCTTTTCTACAGGAACCAAGCTCAAAGGAATGGTTATTTCTACGAGCAAATTCTTCAATTCTAAAAAAAGTTCTCCGCTAAGTCCGCGTTGCACATAAATGGTTTCGATGTCTCGTCCCGCTTTTATAGCTTCGATTACTGCTCTAATTCCAAAAACAAATTCATTGTTTTCCTTTGCTCGTTGCGGTCTTCTAAATTTATCCATATTTGAGGCTGTTTGGCAAAAGTATCTAAATAAAAGAGATTTGTTTAACCAAAACTCGCTTATCAACAAGGCAATGTTCAAAAATTTTTTTGCTCGCCCTAGCCTTTTAAAACCAATCTTATTTGGTGTCAGTTTGTTAACAATATGTAACAACTTAATCAATCGACACCCTAAACTTTTAGCTATTTTTGTTGAATGAGTATGGATAAGGAACAGGGCGAGAATGTTAATTTTAGCGCTCGCAAAGGCAGATTAAGCAACCCAAATTTAGGCGGCCATGGTAAAATACCGCCTCAAGCTTTGGATTTGGAAGAAGCTGTTTTAGGCGCGCTAATGCTAGAGAAAGATGCCCTTTCTTCCGTAATCGACATCTTAAAACCTGAGGTTTTTTACCAAGAATCGCATCAAAAAATATTCGAGGCAATCCATTCGTTATTTCAAAAATCAAAGCCAGTAGATATTTTAACCGTTACTGCAGAGCTTCGTCAAATTGGAAGTTTAGAAATGGTCGGTGGCGCTTATTACATTACAAATTTAACCAATCGGGTTGCTTCTGCAGCAAACATAGAATACCACGCACGGATCATTTCTCAAAAGTACATTCAGCGCGAATTGATTAGAATCTCTACGGAGATAATCAACAATGCGTATGAAGATACTACCGATATTTTCGATCTATTAGATCATGCAGAGAAAAACCTGTTTGATATTGCGCAGAACAATCTTCGTAGAGATACACAGAAAATGGATGAGATTATAAAACAGTCTCTTGCCACTTTAGAAGAATTGCGTACTAAAACAGATGGGCTAACTGGAGTTCCATCGGGCTTTACTGGTTTGGACAGAATTACTGGTGGCTGGCAAAAATCTGATTTGGTAATTATTGCCGCGCGACCTGCGATGGGTAAAACTGCCTTTGTGCTGACATGCGCTCGTAACGCCGCTGTCGATTTTCAGAAACCAACGGTTGTTTTTTCGCTAGAAATGTCATCAGTTCAATTGGTTAATCGACTAATATCGGGTGAAGCCGAAATAGAACAAGAAAAAATACGCAGGGGAAATTTAGCCGAGTGGGAATGGCAGCAAATGCACAGTAAAATTAAAAAACTGAGCGAAGCGCCCCTGCTTATAGATGATACACCCGCCTTAAATATTTTTGAATTTAGGGCAAAATGTAGGCGACTAAAAGCTCAATACGACATCCAAATGGTTATTGTTGATTACTTGCAGCTGATGCATGGCAAAGCAGAAAACCAAAAAGGAGGCGGAAACCGTGAACAAGAAATTGGTAGTATTTCCAGAGCGCTAAAATCGGTTGCGAAAGAATTAGAAGTTCCGGTAATTGCACTTTCTCAATTAAGTAGAGCGGTAGAAAGCAGACCTGGGCCAAATGGCAAACGACCTATGCTATCGGATTTGCGTGAATCTGGTTCGATTGAACAAGATGCAGATATGGTTTTATTTCTTTATCGTCCAGAATATTATGGAATTACAGAAGATGAGCAGGGACACTCTCAAGCCGGCATTGGTGAGGTGATTATTGCGAAGCATAGAAATGGTGAAACAGGAATTGTACCACTTAAATTTGTGGGTAAATTTGTTAAGTTTATGGATCTTGAGGAAGATTTTAGCGCGCCAAACAGTTTTTCTATGAATAGCCCTTCTTCTGGAATGTATCCGTCTGAAGATTTTGAAAAGCAAAGCAATGTGATTATTCGCCCATCAAAAATGGACGATTATAGCGATGACGGAGTGCCATTTTAAAAAAACCGCGTTCCGTTTAGGCGGTGACTGTTTTTAAAAGAAAAAACCAAAAGCAATTGCAGCAACCACTATAATGGGTGGACTAACTTTTGTATAGTTCAACAAAAGGAACGTTGCAAGCATGATTAAAAAAAACACCCAATTTAATCCGATTGGAGCTAGTAACAGAATAAAAGCTGCGATAATAAAGCCCACACTAACAGCGTTAATGCCAGACAGGCTGTGGCGAATTCGAGAAATCTTCTTTAAATCTTCCCAAAAAGGAACGATAAAAAGCACCAAAATTAGGCCCGGCAGATTTATGCCAAGCACGCCAATAATACCGCCGAGTACCTGACCAACCATACCATACCCAAAATTCCTCATACTCAATGCGCCCAAATAGCTGCTAAAAGAAAAGGTTGGTCCTGGCAGTGCCTGCTGAATTGCGAAGCCAGACAGAAAGCCAGAGGCATCTATATAATGTTTCATCTGCACAAATTCGGTAAACATTAAGGGCACTAAAACCTGTCCGCCGCCAAATACCAATATACCGTTTCTATAAAAGTTTTCTAACAGTCTTACAGGTAAGCTAAATGGCGAGGTTCTATTTATTATCGCCCCCACAAGCGCAAAAAGCAACAATGCGCCCAGAAAATACACCAGCTTTTTTGGATTTACTTTAGAAAATAAGTTTACGCGTAGTTTGGTTTCCTCTTCAGGCGTTTCTATGGCCGAAGAAATCATCCCTCCGATAAGAATTGCCAATGGAAAAACGTAGGCATTTTTCAAGACCAATGTAGCTACAATTGCCGCCCCGGCTAAAAATATGGCCATTTGACCAATTAACACTTTTCTGCCCAACTTAAAGGCGCCATAACCTACAATTCCCAAAGCAACAGGTTGGATGTACTTTAACGCGTCTGAAAAGTGTGCTTTCTGACCAAGCATTGCGTAACTTATGGCGGCAAAAGTCATGATGGCTGCTGTGGGCAAAATCCATATCAAAAAAGTAGTGAGGGCAAGCTTTAGCCCGCCAACTTTCCACGCAATACCAACCAATGTTTGTGTGCTTGCGGGGCCTGGTAGAACCTGTGCTAAAGCATTTAGTTCTAACAATTCTTCTTCAGAAATAAACTTGGTTTGGTTAACAAAGTATTTTAAAAGTAACGCTAGATGAGCCTGCGCACCGCCAAAAGAAGTAAAAGTAAAAAACAATACATTTTTTATAAAAATCAGTTGTTTTTTTACTGCGATGGGCGTCGGTTGCATATTACAAAAATATCTTAATCTTCGTAATCTAATCCCGATGCACTATTAAGTGCGCTCTGCAGTTCAGATAGAGCGTGCATATCTCGTTTAGTTTTGGCGACCAAAATCCCTTGCTGATAAATTTCTATTGCATTTTCGTTTTCATCGTTCTTCTCCAACAACTTTCCCAAATGATAATAAGTGCCAACATAATCTGGATGATCCGAAATGAGTTTTCGGTAAAAATTGAAGGCTTCGTCCGTGTTGTTTAAACTATTGTATTCTGTGGCCAATGCATATAGAATAAATGGGTCGTTCGGCTGTTGCTCTAAAAATTGTAATAACTTTTTTAATCGATTGGATGACATTTTATTTAACTGCTTTTTTGACTAAATTTGCAGCAAGGCCATTTATCAAAAATAACCCTTATGAAAATACTAGTCTGTATAAGTAACGTACCAGATACAACAACAAAAATAACATTTACCCACGATAATACCGAATTCAACACGGCAGGTGTACAATATATCATTAACCCTTATGACGAGTTGGCATTGGCCCGAGCAATTGAACTTACAGAGGGCGGAAATGGAAAAGTTACAGTGATAAATGTTGGCGAAGCAGCTGCAGACCCAACGATTAGAAAGGCTTTGGCAATTGGTGCGGATGATGCAGTAAGAGTAAATGCGGTGCCCCGCGATGCTTATTTTGTGGCCAAACAAATTGCGGATTACGCAAAAGACAAAGATTTTGATATCATCCTTACGGGAAGAGAATCGATTGATTATAATGGCAATCAAGTTGCCGCAATGATTGGCGAATTTTTAGCAATTCCATCGATTTCAATTATAAAAAAACTTACTCTAGATGGCGAAAACGGAATCTTAGAGCGAGAGATTGAAGGCGGAAAAGAAGTGGTAAATGTTACCGGAAAGTTTGTTGCAAGTTGCGCAGAAGGCGTTGCCGAGCCGAAAATACCCAATATGCGTGGCATAATGAGTGCAAGAAGTAAACCCCTAATTGTTGTTGAGCCTGTCGATATAGCAACGGTAAGCGAAATTGTAAAATTTGAAACTCCAGAAGTAAGGGGAGCTGTAAATTTAATTCCTGCTGATGATGCGGAGAAGTTGATTGATCTTTTGCATAGCGAGGCGAAAGTGATTTAGAAAACATCTTTATTTTGAAAAATTTAAGAACAAAGAGATTAGCCAGCTTACGCAAAGCGATAAACATGGTGAAATAAAATAAAAAAAATATGAGCGTATTAGTGTTTGTGGAACAAGCAGAGGGGAAATTTAAGAAATCAGTTTTTGAGGCCGTGTCTTACGCCAAAGCCGTGGCCGACCAGCAATCTACCAATTTAACCGCCATTTCTATCGGAGATGTTGCCACGACAGAGCTTGAAGAATTAGGAAAATACGGTGCATCAAAAGTTTTAAACGTTTCCTCAGAAAAATTAAAGAGCTTTGTTAACCAAGCTTATGCAAGTGTAATTGCATCCGCGGCAGCGACAGAAAAAGCCAATATTGTAATACTTTCTAACTCATTTACCGGCAAAGGTTTAGCACCACGAATTGCTGTAAAATTAAAAGCAGGCTTGATTGATGGCGCTGTCGAACTGCCAAAGGTTGATGGCGACACATTTACCGTAAAGAAAACTGCTTTTTCTGGTAAGGCATTCGCCGTTACAGAACTTGTTTCAGAAAATAAGGTTATTGCCCTCAATCCTAATGCGTTCGGCGTAAAAGAAAATCCAACTGAAATAACTGTTGAAGAGTTTGCTGCAGATGTAAATCAAAGCGATTTGAATACCGTTATAAAAGAGATTGTTAGAGCAACTGATAAAATTTCTCTACCGGATGCAGAAATTGTTGTATCTGCGGGACGTGGTTTAAAAGGTCCAGAAAATTGGGGAATGATAGAAGAATTGGCAGATTTATTGGGCGCGGCAACGGCGTGTTCAAAGCCGGTTAGCGATGCCGATTGGAGACCACATGCAGAACACGTTGGCCAAACAGGAATTTCTATAAGTCCGAATTTATATATTGCCATTGGCATTTCTGGTGCCATCCAACATTTGGCAGGTGTAAGCTCATCAAAAGTAATTGTGGTGATAAACAAGGATGCAGAAGCACCGTTTTTTAAAGTGGCCGATTATGGTATTGTTGGTGATGCATTTGATGTAGTTCCTCGACTGATTGAGGCATTAAAAAAACATCAGGCTTAAATTTGATAGAGAATTATTAAGGCTTTGTGTTTTTATAAACACACTAAAAGAATGAAGAAAGTAAAATTAGATATAGTAGAATTGTCTTACAGCCAAACCCAAACAGGTGCTTACGCATTGGTTTTGGGCGAGGTAAACGGAAGACGCCGACTTCCAATTATTATCGGCGCTTTTGAAGCCCAAGCAATTGCCATCGAGATTGAGAAGATGACCCCAACCCGGCCTTTAACGCATGATCTTTTTAAATCGTTTGCCGAAACTTTTCATATAGACATTCAAGAAGTTATTATTTACAATCTAGTTGATGGCGTTTTCTTCGCCAAACTAATATGTACCGATGGCAAAAATGTAAAGGAAATTGATGCAAGAACATCAGACGCAATTGCATTAGCGGTACGTTTTAATGCCATGATTTACACATACGAATTTATTCTCGGCTCCGCGGGATTGCTAATGGACGGAAGCGATTTGTTGTTTTTGGAAAACTTGAACAGTATTCCAAAAGAGCAAGATGCTGACAGTCTCCCAACCTTAAATAAACAGCAAGGATTGTCGCATTTAACGGTAGAAGAATTGCAGCAACAACTTACCGAAGCAATATCTGCTGAAGCTTACGAGAAAGCTGCCCGTTTTAGGGATGAGCTGAATAAAAGGAATTTAAAATAAAGATTCCCATTCTGAACATGAATAACGCGGTGGGCTGAAACCCACCGCTAGTAGCTCGGTCGCTCCGATGCAGCTTCTTGATGTTTAATCTGTAGGTCACCCGGGACTCGTTGTAGGGTCTTTAAATGTACCGTTGATAAAAAGATGCTTGAAATCGGGTTCAAATGATCGCGATTTGTGGCCTAGACGATCGAACGGGACGTTTCCTCCATAATCTTTTCTATTTTGTGTTTTAGCTTCTTTCTATTTTCTTACTTTCCAACCCAATAAATTTTCGCGCAGTTTAGAAATTGCTTCAAAATAATTCTATATTCAGATTTTATTTTAAAATAGAACGAAAGATGAATGTCAAATTTCGCCTAACGGTGATGAGTTTTATGCAATTCTTTGTATGGGGCGCATGGCTTATCACTATTGGAAACTATTGGTTTAGTACAAAAGGGTGGGACGGAACGCAATTTGGGGCAATTTTTGCCACCATGGGTTTCGCCTCTTTGTTTATGCCAACCCTAATGGGCATCGTTGCCGACAAATGGATAAACGCAGAGCGACTTTACGGAATTTTGCACTTGTTGTACGCAGCCGTATTGTTCTATATCCCACAAGTAAATACACCACAAAGCTTCTTTTGGATCATGTTTCTAGCCATGTGTTTTTACATGCCAACCATTTCTTTAAGCAATTCCATTTCGTACAACTCCCTAAAATCTAGATTGTTAGATGTTGTAAAAGACTTCCCTCCCATTCGTGTTTGGGGAACCATTGGTTTCATTGCCGCCATGTTTATAACCAACTTGACCGGAAGCAAAGCAAATGCTTTTCAGTTTTACATCGCAGGGACTGCTGCTGCTGCACTCGGAATTTATGCTTTTACCTTACCTAAATGTCCGCCGGCAAATTTGAGCGCAGAAAAAAATACAATTGTTCAAAAATTTGGGCTGGAAGCGTTTAGGTTGTTTGCCAACTATAAAATGGCTTTATTCTTTATTTTCTCCATGTTTTTGGGCGGTGCTTTGCAACTCACCAATATGTATGGCGATGTCTTTATAGACGGTTTTAAAGATTTCCCGAGATATGCTGATTCGCTCGTTATACGCTATTCGACGCTCATTTTATCTATCTCGCAGATTTCGGAAACCCTATTTATCCTTGCAATTCCTTTTTTTCTTAAGCGTTTTGGGATTAAAAATGTAATGCTTATCGCGATGTTTGCTTGGGTGTTACGTTTCGGTTTGTTTGCCTATGGAAATCCGGGCAGCGGTTTGTGGATGATTGTTCTTTCTTGTATTGTGTATGGCATGGCTTTCGACTTTTTCAATATTTCTGGTTCTTTGTTCGTGGAAACCTCTACGGCACCAAAAATTAGATCTTCTGCCCAAGGTTTATTTATGATGATGACAAATGGCGTTGGGGCCGTATTTGGTAGTTTGCTTTCGGGTTGGATGATAGACCGGTTTTTTACAAAATCATTTGATAGTGTGCAGTCGATTGCGGGTTTTTTAGGTTCGGAACCAAGTAATAGCCATCTTCAATCTTTTATTAAACAACAAGGCGTAAGCATCGCAAACAATGGCGTTTTTGATCATGCCATTTTAATGAAAGATTGGCGAGACATTTGGCTAACCTTTACCATCTACGCACTTATTATTGCAGTTTCGTTTATGGTTTTTTTTAAGCACAAGCACGCAAACTCTCCAGAGACTCATTGATATTGAACTCGAAAATGCACCGGAAAAGGTGAAAGATTTAATGAAATGTATCTATCACTATTTTCTTGGAACAGTGTCCAATCACACCTGAAAAAAATTTTAAATTAGAAAAATCAATAGCCAAATCAAAATGAAAAACGCTTACTTGCTGTTCTTATTTTTAGTTATCATTTTCAGCTGCAATAGAAAAACAGAAATTCCAAAAGATTTAAAGCCTATTTATTCTGATTTTAAGAATGCATGGCAAGAAAGAAATCTATACGGAAAGGTTAAACAAATTGAGACTTATAAAACTGTTTTTCAAAAGGAGAAGAAAGACGAAAGCGCAATTATAAATTTAAAAGAGAGCTTTACAGATTTTGGCGCTTTAAAAGATGCATCTTATTTTGATGGTCAGGGTGGTTTGACGCAGACTGATGTTTTTGAATATGATAAGAAGCATTTTAATTTTAAAACCCTTTCCAAAAATATGCCAGCGAATATAAGCTCTATTTCTACTAGGCAAATTGACACCATAAATAAAACAGAAACGACTATAGCCTTAATAAATGATGGTTCGAAGAGAGTTGTAAAATTTTTTTTTAACGACAAGGACAAAATTGTTAAACAGCTAAATATTAATGGAATGGATACGATAGCCGCTCGAACTACTTACAAAATTGACAATGCTGGAAATATCGTTTCCGAATCTAGGTTCGAGGGAAAAGACACCGAACCAGCCTACGTTGACTGTTTTTGGTACGATAAAAATAGGAATATAGTAGCGTCTTCGTTCACAGCTTTAGGCTCAACAAAATTAATTGAAACTGAATGGAAGGATGGTATGGTTTTTAAAAGAATTAAATACACAACTTCGCAAGACTCAAAAAAGCAGCGTGACGAAGAAACGGAATACGATAACTTATACAATCCGATTGATTGGAAAATTTACCACGATTCGAAATTAATCCGAGAATCAAAATATAGCTATCAATATGATAAAAACGGCAATTGGATTAAAATGCAAGTGGCTATGAAGGACTATGCGGCTGGCTCACAATTTAGCCCTATTTATGAGGCGACGAGGGAAATAAAGTATTGGGAATAGAACTCACCTGGCCTTTTAGTTTTTCTCAAAAGCTGGCATGAGATAAGTTTATTTTTCTACTTTCTATAAAACCTCGCAATCATCGTAGGCAAAACAATTAACAACAGTGGCAACGCAATAATAAACCCTCCAATTACGGCAATGGCCAATGGCTGGTGTAACTGTGCCCCTGCTCCTATGCCCAAAGCCAATGGCATCAACGCAATAATTGCACCTAGAGCAGTCATTAATTTTGGACGTAACCTGGTTGAAATGGCGTAGGTAACCGCATCATTAACCTCGTTATCGCGCAGAGATGCTTTAAATTGTAAAAAGGTAAAAATTGCATTTTCCCCAATAATCCCAACAATCATTATCAAGCCGGTATAGCTTCCAACGTTTAATGGCGTATTGGTAAAAAAGAGTGCAAGATAACTTCCCGAGATGCCCAAAAGGGAAACGAACAAAATGATGAATGCAATTTTAAAGTCTTTAAATAAAAATAAGATCACCGTAAAAACCAACAAACTCGAAGCAATTAAAATAGTTAAAAGTTCTGAAAACGATTGTTGTTGTTCTTTATAAGCGCCACCATATTCTATGTGGTATCCTTTTGGGATGGATAAATCGTTTTTAATTTTCGATTGAATATCGCCCATTACACTTCCCAAATCTCTATTATCCAATCGGGCGGAAACCACGCCTATATTTTGGATATTTTCTCGCTCTACCTCTGGTCTTCCCTTTTCTAAAGTAACGGTTGCAAGTTGTGCGATGGGTATCGCAGCTCCATTTGGTAAAAATATTTTCAACGCGCTAATATCAGCTATTCCTATATTTCGGTTTCCCGGATACACAATTCTTATCGGCGAAAGCTTTTCCCCATCAAACAAATCGCCAACCACATTGCCCTGCATGGCATTCTGAACTTGGCCTTGAAAACTCGCAACGGTAACACCAAATTGGGCAAGCGTGCTGTAATTGGGTATTATATTTACAGTTGGACCCGATAATAAGATCCCATCAAATACATCGGCAGTTCCATTTACTTTTTCCACAATGCTTGCAACTTTTTTAGATAGTTCTTGCAATTCGTTCTGGTCATTCCCAAAAATTTTAATTTCTATGGGCTGCGTCGAGGTCATTAAATCACCTAGCATATCGCCAATTACTTGTCCAAAATCTACCGTCAGTGCAGGCTGACTTTTCTCTACCTGATCTCTAATTTCTGCGATGACATCATCGGTAGTTTTTGATCTATCTTTTTTTAGCTGAATAAGGTAATCTCCACTATTTGGCTCAGTAATAAAGAAACCCATTTGAGTTCCTGTCCGTCGGCTATAAGCCTGAACTTCTGGAATTTTGACTATGATTTTTTCAACCTCCTTAAGCATCCTATCCGTCTCTTGCAACGATGTGCCGGGCGGCGAATTGTAATCCAACACAATGCTGCCTTCATCCATTTCCGGCAGAAAACCCGTTTCCAAATGCGGAAATATCAACACGATAGAAACAATCAGCACAATTACAAAACCTAAACTTAAAAATGGACGCATGATAAAATAAGGCACCCATTTTTTGGATTTAACCAGATGCGTCTCCTCCTTTCTGCTTTGGCCATTCTTTTTCGTTAATAAAAGATAAATCACGGGCAAACCAATCCAAGTTACAAAGAACGAGCAAACCAGTGTGATAATCATGGTATTGGTCATTACATGAAAATAGGCGCCTGCCACACCTGTCATTAAAGTAAAGGGAATAAAAATTACAATGGTGCTGATTGACGAACCAACCATCGCAGGGAAAAGATACCGGATTGCTTTGCCTAATAGTTTTTCGGTTGGCTCTTCGGGATGTTCTTCATGCGTTCGATGAATTTGCTCTACAACAACTATGGCATCATCTATAATCAAACCGATGGCGGCCGCGATGGCACCCAAGGTCATTATATTTAGCGAGTAATTTATAAATTCGAGTATTACTACGGTTAGGCAAAGCGTTATTGGAATGGTTAATAGAATAGTAGCACTTGCCTTTGCTGAACGCAGAAAAATCACGGCAACAACGAGGGCGAGAAAAAGCCCAATAAGCAAACTGTCTCGTACACTTGTTATAGAATCGTTCACGAAATCTGCCTGCACATAGTAGGGTTTTATGGTTACGCCAGAAGGAAGTATGTCTTTTAAATCTCTAACCTTCGCCGCCATCGCGGAAGCAAGATCTACCAAATTGGCGGTTGGTTGTTTAATTACAGCAATTAAAACGCCATCTTTTCCGTTGGCGTTTATGCGTGTATATTCTACACTTGGCTCAATCTCAAGTTTCGAGATGTCTTTTAATTGTATCGTCCTGTTTCCCCTTTTGCCAACAACTAGGTTTTCTAAATCATTTTTAGATTTTACTGTGGCATCTAAAATGCTTAAGTATAGAAAATTATAGTTAGCCAAATAACCGTTAGACTTTATAAAATTACTCTGACTGAGTGCAGCGTTTACCATTTCGGGTGTGATGCCGAGCGCTTGCATTTGCTGGAGGTTCATCTCTAGCCAATACTCTTTCGTTTTCCCGCCGATAACCCTAATTTCTGAAACGCCCGCAACTTGCGAGAGAAAAGGCTTGATGGTATAGGTGGCAATCTGCTTTAACTCTACCGCAGATTTTTCGTGGCTTTCTAAACTATATCCACTTACCGGTAAGATGGATGGATTCATCTTTTCTACCGTAACATTTAGTCCGGCGGGCAGTGTATTTGTAACGCTGGCAATTTCAGATTCAATTCTTTGTTTACTCAGATCGACATCTGCACCTTCATTTAAATAAGCTGAAAGCTCTGTGCTGCCTCTACTTGTTGTACTTCTAACCAACTTTAAGTCAGGAATCCTTTTAATTGCATTTTCCAATGGTCGGGTAACCGTAACCACCATTTTATCAACAGGCTGCAATTCACCTTCGGCAATTACCTTTATTTTTGGGAATGTAATTTCTGGGAAGAGCGAAGTCTGTAATTTTTCAAACGAGAAAAATCCACCCAATAAAATGATGATTAAAATTGCCAAAACAGGACTTTTGTAGGTAACAAAAAAGTTTTTCATGGCAACTTATTTTTGAATTTTGATCTTCGCAGTATCGGCCAAACCGTAATTTCCAGTGGTGATAATTTTATCGGAGGCACTAAATTTTGGCGATAAAATTTCTATTAAACCATCGTTCTGGATGCCTTTTTTAACCGTTACTTTTGCAGCCGTACTATCGTTTAGTAACTTCATTACCCAAAACTCATCTTCTGTTTCGTTGCTTAATACCGCAGATTTTGGAAGCACCTGCGCATTGGCATGATCGGTTTTAATAAGCGTTACCTTTGCAATCAAACCTTCTGGAATATTTCCTGCATTTTTTACCTTAATAATCAATCGTTGTGTTTGCGCGAGAGAATCTACCGATGGTAAACTTCCTGAAACCACACCGTTTAGTTTTTCCCCATCGGGAAGTAGCACTTGGATCGTTTTATTCTGTTGGATGATTTGGTTGTATTCAAAAGGCAGATCTAATAAAAACACCAAACTGCTTTTAGTTATTACCGTAGCCAAAGGATCACCATCTTGTACATAATCTCCCTTTTGGCGATCGACTTGCACAATTGTTCCGCTTTGCGCAGCACGAATATTGGATATACCAGAAAACTTAAAGTTTGGATCTAACTTGTTTACAGCATTACCAATTGTTCTTGCTTCTTTGGTAATGATGCTAAAAAGCAGTTGCCCGGCTCCCACGTTTTTTCCCGGTAACGCATTCGCTTTCTGAATATAACCGTTGATGTTCGACTTGATTAGGCTTTTTTCCAAATAGGCCGATACTGCTGTGAGGGCAAGACTTTCTGTCAAGGTGCTGTCTTTAATCGAAGCAACTTTAACAGGTGTAATAGCTTCGGGACTCTCTTGAGTAGTATCTGCTTCTTTAGATTTGCAGGAGAAAATGCTCACCGCGATGAAAAACATCGAAGCTATGTGTAAAAATTTGTACATGTTATTTTCCCCAGTAGTTAAGTTGATTGATTAATTTATATCGATTTAAAGTAGTCTGCACAAATAAGTTTTGAGCGTTCAGGTAATTGTTCAGCGCAATAACGAAATCAGAAATTTTAATGTCGCCGGTGTGCAGAAGCCGAGCATCAACTTCTATTAATCCTTTCGCAAACTTAAGCTGTTTTTCTATCTGAGGGAAAAGCTGTTCGGTACTTGCTAGCTGCTGTCTAATTAGATTAAGCTGTTGTTGCCTTTGGCTGATAAAGAATCGCTTATAATTTGCTACGGTGTTCAAGTTTAAATCAATTTTATTGTATTCTAGCTTTCGCTGATGCCCATCGTAAATTGGGATGGAAAATGAAAATCCAACGCTTGCACCAAAGTTTTTATAAGGCTGAAAAATTAAAGATGAACTGTACCCTCCATTCACATACACACTTAATTTAGGTCTATAACGCAAAGCGATGAGCGATTTTTCATTTATTCCAATTAAACTATCTACTTCGAATTTTTTGATAAAAAAGGTTGACGTTTCCGCCAAATTTTCAAGGTTGATGTTTGGCGCATCCAAAATTTTGGTGGTTGTATCGGCTATGCCTGCTAAATAGTTCAATGCGGCAATATCGCTCTTGAAAGTTAAAATGCTCTGCTGCAAGGTTAATTCCTGCTGCTGATAGCTTACCAAAAAAGTAAGGTATTCTGATTGTTTGTAGATGTTGCTTCTGGTAAGTTTTCTCAATAAGGTGTCTTCATTTGCCAATACTTTAACCAATTGGCTGTTAAAGTCTACTTGCAGCTGACTTGCATAAGCGATCAGATATTGCTCGGTTATGTTCCGTTGTAAATCTAGGTGCGTAAATCTAGAAGCATAGCGCACAGAATCTGCACTTAATTTCACCCGCTCTAACGCATTTCTTGTTCTATTGCCGTTCAACAAATTATAATCAGCTTGCAGCAGCCCTTCTAAAGCCTGGCCATTTGTTATCACTTCATCAAAACCATAACCCTTAATTCTTGGCGCAAAGTTTCCAAGTGCAGTTGCATTTACTTGAGGTTTTGTTTTTGCGACAACAATCGCGCTATCAAACCTTAAAGATTTTATTTGGTTTCTATAGTCGACCAAAGTTGGATTGTTCCGCTCTGCTTTATTTAAGAAATAGCTTAAAGGGAGAGAAGACGTTTGAGCAAATGCGCCGGCAAAAGAACATAGTACAATGCTTATTAGAAGGAACGCTTTCTTTAAACTCTTAACTTTAACCATTAAAAAACCCTTTTCAGTTTTGTTAAAATTACGTTAAAACTCTGTAGAAAATCTGTTTTCAAATTAAGGTTTGTTTTCTATATCGCCGACAGGTTTAATAAATCGATAATCTTCGCACCGAAATACATTAAACTTTCTAACTGGCCTATTGTAGTTAAAAATAACAATCGGAGATAACTGAACTACATTTTTAAAATACTTGGCCAATTTTGGCGGGATAATTGGCGCCTTTTTTAGATCAGAAAAACGTGGTTCAGAATCGATAAAAATTCCGGTCTTTCCGTTGAGTTCGACCAAGTTTGTGCCGATATAATCAAACTGTAATGCAGGATCTCCTATTACATTTTGTCCGTAAATAAATTTATTAGAAAATAAATTCAATTCTGCCGAGGTTTTATAACCATCCGCAGAAAAAACAAAATCGGCTTTTTCCTGAATTTGGACGGCGGTCGTTTTCTTCGACAAATCTTTCCAGCCAAACCACGTGTCATCGCTCCTTACCGGAACCACGTAGAAAATAATTTCTACTGCCATGGCGATGTGTAAAATTGTAGAAATAATAACTTGCCACTTCAACCATTTTTCAGAAAAATAAGTTGTAACCAGAATTATTCCAGCAATATAGCTTGGCATCAACCAATTTATTTTTATCCAATAGATAGGCGATAAGACTATGAAAACAAAAAATACAGGCAGAAAAAAACAGAGTAAAAATAAAGAAGTGGTCGGAAGGTTATTCCAAGAACTTCTGTAAGTTTTAAAAATTTTCCAAAGGCCGTAAAAGAAAGCGGCAAACAAAATGGGAACCATTAAAAACAACTGTGTTCCAAGCAAGCCAAATAAAAAACGAGGCGTAAGATGAAAACCAGAAACCGACTGCATTCGCTCTTTCCCCTGAAAAACAAAAGAGGCAAAATGATTATCGATGTTCCATATAATAACCGGACTTGCAACCAAAATAAACAAAATGCACACCAGATACGGCCAAACAGTTGCTAAATATTTTCGGTTGGTATTGCTCAAAAGCAGAAATAAAATCATCCCCGAAGGGAGAAAAACAGCTGTATATTTACTATTAAATGCCAAACCCATTGCAATGCCTGTAAAAACCCAAAACCATTTTTTATCTTCAAATATGGCAACGTGAAGCATTAAGAGAGACAATGCCCAAAAAAATAACAGCGGACTATCTGGCGTGGAGACAAGCGAAAGAATGCTGACCATTAATGTAGACAAAAGCAGTAAAAGCGCTTTTTTAGAATTTTCTTTATTGTAGAATTTTTGTGCGAGTTTGTAGAAAATCCAAATGGTGCCAAGGGTTGTGATAGAATCCGCAAGCTTAATCGCAATGGTATTTTTACCAAAAATGGATGTAAAAAACCTAAGAATTACGGCGATTGCGGGCGGATGGTCGAAGTAAGATAGACTTGGGTGCTGGCTGTAAAAAAAGTAGTAAGCATCTTGAGGCATCGGCCCCATCAAAAAAATTGAAATTATCCTTATAAAAACAACTATCAAAATCAACCCAAATAAAAGAGTTGTGGTTCTATTGCTTGTATTCGATAAATTTTTCATCGGTCAAAAGTATAAAAACATTCAAACCATTTGAGAAAATATTCTGGCAATTCTAAAACTGTGCTGCGACAAATAAACTAGGTACCCCATTTTGATAAGAAGGCATAAAACTGATATTTTCATGTTTTTTAGAACCAAATACTTCTTTCATATATGGATAGACCAGATAGGCAATTTTGGTAGATGCAATGCCAAAACCAGCGCCGGCCACGGTATCGCTAAACCAATGTTTGTTGTTATATAGTCTTAATGCACCAGTGGCAGCGGCGGCTACAAAACCAGAGTAGGCAATAAAAGGTGACCGATCTTTATATTCTTGATGCAAAAATTCCGCGGCCGCGAAAGCAGAAGCAGTATGGCCAGACGGAAAAGAGTTATTGCCAGAACCATCGGGGCGTGGTCTGCCGGCTATTTTTTTAACGATAAACGTGCTTCCACCCATAATTGCAAAAGACGTGACGTAAAGAAGGCTCGCATCGCAAAGGCTATGTTTGCCTTTTACGCCCGAAAGATCTAATGCATAATATGCCGCCACCGGTGCAAACTGCAAATAATTATCTACGCTGGTAGAAAAATTTGGGTGTTTTTTTTGAAGCTCGGCTTGAGTGTTTCGATCTAGCCGATTTAGCGCGCCAGAAGAATTGGATGCAATGAAACCATAAGTAGCAAAAGCAGCTGGAAGAATAAAAGGCATTATTTTAAATTTTTCCCTATGGATACTTTCATAAGTTTTAGAAGAATCCAAACCTTTATTGTTCAGATTGTTGAATTGTTGCGCATTGCCAACGCTAGCAAAACACAAAAAAATAAGGGTAAAACTTTTCAATTTATAATGCATCTGGTTGATTGAAAGTAAATATGAAATCTGGAGCAAATCTGTAGGGATTATTGGAGAAATTTAATGGTTATGATATGTAAATTGTTTTCAAAATGATACAGAAACCTAAATTGGTATAGGGCGCAAATTTGCCTAATTAGCGCCAACCCGAGGCCTAGCCCATCAGAGGTTTGTGATTTACCAAACTTGTTAAAATAATTTTCTGGAATTTCTCTATCCTCGCCCGAATTGGCTATTAACAGACTGGAAGAATTAAGGCTCACTTTAGCACTACCACCGCTCTTGTTGTGTTTTATGGCGTTATTTAGCAAGTTATTGAGTAGTATATCCAATAAAAATTTGCTCATCACAAGCTCCTTCGGTTTGATATCTTTTTCTAGAAGAATATTTTCACGGTTTAACATGCCCTCAAAATGCCTAACTTTTGCATCTAAAACTTCATCTAATTTAATTAGCTGTGCATCAGGCATCAAATTGTTTTCTATTTTGGTAAGCAGTAAAAGGTTTTGGTTTAGCTTCGAAAGTCTTGCTAGCGCGTCATAGATGTCATTTAAAAGAATGCCTTGTTCTACACTCAGTGGATTTGTTTGCAACAATAAATCTAATTTAGAAACAACCACCGCAATTGGCGTATTCATTTCGTGTGACGCCGTGTCTGTAAAATCTTTAAGTTCTTTGTAATCGCGATTTACCCTCAGCGCCATTTCACTTGCCGAATTGCCGAGCTCTTTAAATTCTAAAATATTAGTTTGTTCTGCGATTAAAGTATTGGAATTACTCAAATTGAAATCTTTAAGTTGCTGCAACAAGCGATAGAATGGTTGCCATAATTTATTTAACAACAACTTGTTTATAAATGCAGAAGTGATTAGCAAAATACCGGTGATGGCGAGCGTAATTAGAAGAATAATGTGCAATAAATCTTCTGACTCTACCTTAGACCTAACAATTGTAACTCGATAAATCTGGTTTTTTACCGCGATAAAAGTAGTCAGCCTTCTTGCCGGCTCAATTTCATTTTCCTTAGGGTTAAATATTTCTGCGTTTGCGAAATACCTTTTACCTGGTTTACGTAATGCTGATTTTTGATAATTTATCTGCTCATCTATATAATTTGAACTAAGCGGAAGTTGATTGTATTTATTTGCATATTGTACAATTTCTCGCTCCTCGACAAGTAGGTCTTTATCTAACTTATTTTGCAAGATAATATTGATTACAAAATAATAAACGATGCCGGTAATTACCAATACCGCCAAAGATATGAGCAGGTTAACTTGATTATATTTTCTTGACAGCTTCATTTAAGCAGAAAATTTATATCCAACGCCATAAACCGAAGTTAGATAATCTGCCGAGCCGGCCTCTAACAATTTTTTACGAAGGTTTTTAATGTGCGTGTAGATAAAATCGAAGTTGTCGGCAACATCCATTTCGTCACCCCATAAATGTTCGGCGATGGCGTTCTTGCTTACCACTTTGCCTTTATTCGCCAAAAAATAAACCAATAAATCAAATTCCTTTTTGGTAAGTGTTAACGCGATATTATTTACAGTTACTTGTTTTGCCGAAAAGCTCACCGTCAATTCGTTAAATTGGATAATGTTTTCTCCATCAAACTGCTTTCTCCTCACTATGGCACTTACCCGCGCCATTAATTCAGACAAATGAAATGGCTTCACCAAATAATCATCAGCACCTAAATTTAATCCATCCAATTTATCATCTAACGAATTCTTCGCAGAAATGATAAGCACACCTACCCTATTGTTTAATGCTTTTAGCTCTCTTAATAAGGCAAGTCCATCGCCATCTGGCAAACCCAAATCTAACAGAATGCAATCGTAATTGTAAAGTGAAATTTTTTCTGATGCCATTCTTAGGCTTGAAGCCGATTCGCAGATGTTGCCCGCTTGCACAAAATAATTTTCTATGCTATTTAAAAGTGGTAACTCATCTTCTACGATCAATAACTTCATACGTTCAAACTTACTTTTTTCCTATTAAAAGACTTGACCCCAAAACCTAAATTAAACAAAATTTATCAACGATTAAATCCAACCTAAAGCTTTATATGTAATGATATTATAAAAATCTGAAGAGAAACTGTAGTCATTAATTCAACTACATTCGGTGTAAGCCACTTCAAAATTAAAACAGAATGCAGTTTTATATTTGAGGTATGAAAAATAACTTATCAATGCTGATTGCTTTTCTAGGAATTACGGTCAGCGCTTGTGCCCAGAAGAACATCCCAACAATTGTGAAAGATTCATTTGCTAAGGCCTATCCCGGAGTACAAGCAAAATGGGATAAAGAAGGAAGCAAATACGAAGCTAGTTTTAAGAAAGATCAATCTGATATGAGTGTGCTTTACAACACAAAAGGTATGGCAGAAGAAACAGAAATGGATATGAAAGTAGAAATGCTTCCTGCTGCTGTTAAAGCTGCTTTAGCGAAAGATTATAAAAATGTAAAAATTGCAGAAGCAGCTAAAATTACCAAAGCAGACGGGACGGTAATGTATGAAGCAGAAATGAAAGGAAAAGATTATCTATTTACGCCCAAGGGAAAATTTATTAAGGCCGTAAAGGATTAAGAAAAATTTACACAAATGAAAACCAAAATTGGCGGGCGCTGTGCGCTTCGCCTTTTTTTTTTTTGAAGTCTCCTCATTTTTTTTGTGTTCGAGAAACATAGAAACCCTCCATACTTATAATTCCTATATTTGAATTGAAAATCTGAAAATAAAACTCTTTACTAGATGCTCCCTTCAACAACAGTTAAGCAATAAATTAATTTTTAAAAATATGTGGAAATACTATGCCGTATTAGCCGCCTTTTTTGCTGCCGCAACCGCAATATTGGCAAAATTGGGAATCAAAGGAATTAATGGAAATCTCGCTACTGCAATTAGAACTATTGTGATCTTGTTTATAGCTTGGGGAATTGTTTTGGCAAGTGGAGAAATTTCTCAGATAAAAACACTTACCAAAAATAACCTTTTATTTTTAGGTTTATCTGGCGTTGCAACGGGCCTTTCTTGGATTTTTTATTTTAAAGCTTTAGAAACAGGCGAAGTTTCTAAAGTAGCGCCTATAGATAAATTAAGTGTTGCAATAGCCATGGGTTTGGCATTTCTAATTTTAAGAGAACCGATAGAAGTTAAAACGCTAATTGGCGGATTATTGATAGTGGGTGGCAGCTTGGTTATTTTATTATAACAGACAAGTCTTTAGAGCTTTCTAAATTGTTGCAAAAACTTGAAGCGACCATCGGCCGATGCTACTATTAATTTTGATCTGATAGAAAAACTGAATTCTTTTTATCTACGCGCATTTAGGTAAATTGTAAATTGAAATTTAAATCTTTTGGAAGAACAAAAACAAATTTTTATTACCGGTGCATCGGGCTTTATTGGGCAGCAGCTTGCCCTTAAATTAGCAAAGGATGGAAATAAAATTCATGCTTTGGTGCGAAATATTGAGAAAGCAACTCCAATTTTAGTTCACCCAAATATAGTTTTGTTTCATGGAGATATTTTGAACTCTGCACAGGTAAAATCGGCGATGCAACATTGCACCGAAATTTATCATCTTGCGGCGCTTGCGTCCGTATGGAATCGAGATAAGACTGCTTTTTATAAGGTGAATGTTTTGGGTTTAAAAACTGTGTTGGATTGTGCGTTGAACTTGGGAATAAATCATTTTCTTTTTACATCTACCGCAGGCGTGGTAGGCGACTCAAAAGATGGAAAACCCGTTAATGAAACCAGCAATTTTCAATTAAACCCAGAAACTTTATACGAACAAAGTAAGCTTGATGCAGAAAAACTTCTTACATCTTATGTAACTGGGCAATTTAAGCCTGTAATGGTAAATCCCAGCAGGGTTTATGGGCCTGGGATTATCACAGAGAGCAACGGTTTTACCAAACTCTTAAAAATGTACACAAATGGGAAGTGGAAAATTAAGCCTGCTGATGGCGAGCAAATTGGTAATTATGTATTTATAGATGATGTAATCGATGGAATTATTTCTGCCATGGAATGTGGCAAACCGGGCGAAAGATATCTATTAGGTGGAATTGATGCCACTTACAATGAGTTTTTTGCAGTTGCAGATGAGCTAACCAACACACAACGAAAACTCTATAATGTGCCTCTTCCTGTACTATTGGTGTTGAGCCATTTGGAAGTTATAATGGCCAAAATCTTTAATAGGAAGCCCTTGATTAGTCCATCTTTTGTTAGAAAGTATAATAAGAATTGGATGGTCGATTCTTCTAAAGCTAAAAGACAGCTTAATTATAATATCACTCCGCTTAAAGAAGGGATCGAAAAAACCTTAAAATGGCTCAAGACCAACAATTAATTCGGTCCTCCAAACTATTTGATCAATTCAGTAAGTTCCTGGTAGGAGAATGGCTTATTGTAAAAATCTCTTCGTGCGTTTTTCGTATTTACTATCAGCGTTGCAGGCAAAGCGCCAGACCATGTTACATCTATTTTTTCGGCAAAACTTCCCGGCGTTTCATCTAACACAAAAATTTCCCCATGTAGTTTGTGTACCTTAATAAAGGGTTCAACAGAACTTTCAATCTTAGACCTTAAATCGGTGCTAACAAGTAATACCTTAATTTTTTTGTTAGCTGTTGCTGATTTTAATTCTTCAAACGCGGGCAATTCTTTTACACACGGTTTGCACCAGCTTGCCCAAAAATTTATCACGAATGTGGTATCATTGCCCGCTTTAATCCTATTTTCTAGTGATGCAAGCTTAATTAATCTTACTTGAGCCTGAGCAAGCTCGCAAACAAATACAAGGATGATAATTGCAATCAACTTAATTTTCATAACTTTAAGCATTCTTATACAGCAACTTACGAAAACATTTTTAAATAAGATTTTATCCAGGTGATAAGCATTATAATCCCAACCTATAACGAGCAAGAAGAACTGCCTAAACTATTGCAGCATCTTAAGTTGTTTGGGAGTGACAAGGTGGAAATTATTGTAGTAGATGGCGGAAGTACCGACAACACAAAAATGGTCGCGCAATCATATCATGTAACCTTTCTCTGCGCTCCAACCAAAGGAAGATCTGTGCAAATGAACTATGGTGCTTTACACGCCAGCCACCAAATTTTGTATTTCGTGCATGCAGATACGATACCTCCAAAAGATTTTTTAAAAGAAGTAACTGATGCTATTGGAGCAGGATTTGATTTAGGCAGGTACTGTTCAGTTTATCAAAGTAAAAACTTGTTGCTAAAATTAAATTCATTTTTCAGCATAGTTGATTGTTTAGCCAGCATGGGTGGGGATCAAACCTTGTTTATCACCAAGAAACTTTTTAACAGGTGCAATGGGTTTGATGAGAAAATGAAAATAATGGAGGAGTTTGATTTTTGCAGGCGCGCAAGAAAATTTGGCAAATACAAGATCATCAAGAAATCTGTATCCATCTCTGCAAGAAAATATAAGGGTAACAGCTGGTTTAAAGTGCAGAGAGCAAACTACGTTGTTTTTAAAATGTATGCATCAGGGGCAAAACAAGAAGACTTGGTCGCTACTTATAGGAGAATGTTAACTCATTAATCTAACACGAAACCACTTTTTTCCAAGTCTTCAAATTCGTCAATATCGTACAAAGTCTCTAATAAAGCGAAATTTAACTCTAACCTTTTGGCATCCTCAATCGTTTTAGATGCAACATGATCGCCGCTCCAAACTTTATCTTCAAAAAAATCAGGATATAAAGTGTTCATTCCCAGCAAATAGTATCCACCATCTGCTGCAGGGCCAAGTACAACATCCTCATTATTGAGGGCGGCAAAAGCTTTAAAAATGAGATCACGGGTTAACTGGAAACAATCACTTCCAATAATAACAATCCTTTTAAACCCTTGCTCAAATAAAAATGAAAAGGCATTTTTCATTCGTTCGCCCAAATCATCGCCTTTTTGTTTACATTTCCAATATCCGGGGTTACTCCAAATATCAACCTTCTGAATTTCATTGGTATAAAAAATGAATTTCGGCGCGCTTAACTGCATAGTAACCTCAAGGGTATGTTGCAAAAGCTGCTCATACACGCGCAATGCTTTGTCATTGCCAATAGTTTTAGCCAACCTTGTTTTAACTTTTCCAAGTTCTGGATGCCTCACAAAAATTATTATCGCTTCGTCTTTAAACGAAAGTGTCTGCGTAGACATCACCCTGCAACAGCACCCCCGCAACTAGAACCCGAACCCGCAGTACAACCATAACAATGTTGTCCCAAAATAATATTTCTATTGTTTAACAATTCTAAATCAAAATCTTTTAAATGTTGGGTTCTTGAAGTCTCAATTTTTAGATCTAACATTTGGTTAAAATCGCAATCGAACAAATAGCCATCCCACCCGACTGACAACGTATTTCTGCACATTACATTTGCCAACGCCGTTGGATTAAAGGCATTAACAAGTTTTTCCATATAAGCATCGTAGTTATCGGTAGAGAGTAAATAATCCAAATATCTACTTATGGGCATGTTAGTTATCGCAAAAAGCTGATTAAAAGAAATACCGTAGTTTTTAAGCAGCTCCGTTTTGTATTCCTTCTGAAGCGCTTCTTGAGATGGAGGCAAAAAAGCACCTGCAGGGTTATAAACCAAATTTAGAATCAAACCGCTATCGATTAAGCCATATCCAACATCATTTAACATTTTCAATGCTTTTATAGAATCTTGGAAAACCCCGTCGCCACGCTGCCTATCTGTTCTATCTTGCGTAAAGCTTGGTAAAGACGAAACTACTTCAATTTTATGAAGTTTAAAAAACTCTGGCAAGTCATAAAAGCGTTTGTTAGCCAAAATAATGGTCAAGTTACATCGAACAATGATGTGTTTGCCAAGCTTTTTTATCTCTTCTACAAACCACCTAAAGTTAGGGTTAAGCTCTGGAGCACCTCCTGTTAAATCTACAATTTTTATATCTTCATTTTCCAACACGTCCAAGCAAAGCTGCATAACTTCCTTAGTCATAATTTCCTTCCGGTCGGGCCCGGCATCTACATGGCAATGTTTACAAACCTGATTGCACATCTTTCCCATATTTATCTGGAAAATTTCTATGCCTGTAACTGTTAGAGGCGACATGCCCACACTAGCTGCTTTTTCTTTAAAAGACTCGTGCCTGTGCTCGCCAGAATCTTCCAAAACAGCTATTTGATTTTCTGAATTTGCTAAACGGTGCTTTAAAACTTTTAAAGATTTTATCATTTACATTCCAATTTCTTTCACCTTGTTCATCATTTGTACACCGTGAACTAATACGGCACCGCCTTTTATGGCAGCAGCCACATGTACTGCTTCCATCATCTGCGCCTCGCTATATCCTTTTTCGTAAGCATCACTGCTATACGCATCTATACAATATGGGCACTGCACTGCATGCGCAACCGCCAAAGCAATAAGAGACTTTTCTTTAGCAGTAAGTTCAGAGTCTTTAAAAACTTCGCCGTAATAATCGAAAAATTTATCTGCCAATGGTTTTTGGTATTCTCCAATATTACCAAATTTGCCAAGGTCTTCTGAGTTATAATAATGATTTGCCATTCTTTTAAGATTTAAAGTTGTTTAAATAAAGCGTCCAATCGTAGGTTTTAAACTTTATATTGGGTTTTGTTCCTTGTGGGATAATTTTATTTGCTAGCAATATTTTTCTAATACCATTTTTTCCACCAAAGTCGCCTCTAAACCAACCCATAAGCGCCGGCACTTTAACTGTATTGTTGAGGCTATCGTATTCGCATTCGCCCTTAAGATACGTTTTTACCGCGACATTTAACTGATCATTAAGTTCCTTTGGTTCGTAAAAAGCGATCGGCGGACAGCTTTTTGCTCCGCAATTCAATGCAAAATGAATGCGGTAATCCAGCTTTTCGACGCGGAAATTTTTCTCGAATTTGGAAGGGAACCATTTACTTAAATAACCTTCTGCCCATTTTACTTTAGAGTGCCTTAAAATGCCGTGCTCAATTAAATCCAGACTTAACAGATTCCCCGCTACTTCAATTTGCTTGTCTGAATAAAAAGCACCCCGATTTTTGTATTTATCAGGATTTTTGGAAAGAATGACTTGCGTAAAGCCGTTGTAAATATTAAGCCAAAATGCTATTTTCTTAGCGTCAGTATCTAAAACAGTTGAAAGATTTTCCTCATTAAGTTGCTTTAATTCATTTTGATAACTATAGGTAGAATCGCCAGTTCTTGCAGCATATAGAAAATCTTGAGAAATTTTTATGGGATCGGTTTCAGAGCCGTCAGCTATTTGTGCAAACATCAGCTTGGGTAACAGTGCAAAAGATAAAGATATATATAGTAAGGAAAGTCTGCGCATACTCAAATGTACGTAAAATTAAGACGGAGAGACCTTTAATCATTTCTTCGCCTTTTTTACTTTAGTCTCTACACCTCTCCTCGACCTTAATCTTCTGCTCCACCATTTATCATTCCGGATACAATGCCTTTATCATCTTTTGTTTCGGCGAAAATTACGCCTCCAATATGTAACACTATAAAACCAATCACTATATACATGCAAAAACCATGTACATCTTTTATGGTGTGGCCAAGGTTTCTGGAGATGCCAAGGTCGTTTTGAAAAGCTAACGACAAGCCTGTTAACACAATGACTAAAAGCGTAGTATAAAAAATGACATATAAAACTTTTACAGCAAAATTATGTCTTAATTTTTTTAGGTTCAGATTAGAAAATTCTCTGTAAGCTTGTATGGTTTTTAAAAAAAATCTTTTTTCTCTTGGCAAAAAGGCTTCTGAAATTAGTCTGAAAAGAAATAGTGCTGCAAGGGCATAGCCAAAATAGATGTGAATGCCCCAAATTTGATCTTCTAAGCCGTGTGTTGCTGCCCGAGCCTGTTTGGTACTCAACTGCACACCGGCATCTTGAAGTTCTTTTTGCACAAAGGCACTCTGGCTCCTATCTAGCAGAGTCGAATTGATCAACACGGTAACTAACGAACCGGTGATTATCAATACGCTTAGCCAATGCCATAGCCTAATTTTTACATCGTATTTTTTAACGCTCATGAGAAGAAAAAATGATTTGCAAGATAATAAAAACTTTCATCAGGCTTGGTCATTTGATCATGCAAATCCCGAAACTATTACTTCTCCAAACGGCAAAAATTCTTAGGTTAAAAACAAAAAATCCCTTGACATTTGCCAAGGGATTCGTTACTCTATTTAACTGTTTAAAAGATGTGGCCTTTCATTGTAAGTGCGCCACAGTAACTCGCCAAATAAGGTATTGCTCCACGCAAACCAAGCTCTGGTAAACTTAGATGGGTCGTCTTTATTAAATCCCTCGTGCATAAAACCCTTGCCTGCGTGAGTTTTTTGCAACGTATCTATACACCATTTTATTTCTTTATCATCTTTAGAAGTAAGGCCTCTCATGGTTATGCTCATTGGCCAAATCATATCTTGCCCAACGTGGGGACCGCCAATTCCTTCTGCTGCAGTGCCTTTAAAAAAGTAAGGATTGTCTGTTGATAACGCAAATTTTCTGGTATTTTGATAAACGGGATCATTCAGCTCAACCGAGCCAAGATAGGGCAACGCTAATAAACTAGGTACGTTACTGTCGTCCATTAAATACTGGCTTCCAAAACCATCCACTTCGAAAGCGTAAATTGCCCCATGTTTGGGATGCTTTACAATGGCATATTTTTGGATTGCTGCATGCACTTCGTCTGCCAAACCAGTTAAACCTTCTTGTAATTTTTTATCAGGATAAAGTACCCTTATCATCTCCTCGGCCTCGCGCAAGCTAGTTACAGCAAAAAAGTTAGATGGAATTAAGAATGGAAATATGGTGGCATCATCACTTGGTCTAAATGCCGAGCAAATTAAACCAACCGGCTTTACCGGAAAACCAAAACCCGCCATTGGCTGTGTATCTGTAGGATGTGTAGTTTCTCTTTCAAAATGATACGGCCCTTTATTCTCTTTGCGCTGTTGGGTTTTAAATACCATCAATGTACTTTCAATCGATTTTTTCCAATCGGCATCAAACGGTGTTTTATCGCCGGTTTTTTTCCAATAATGATATGCCAGCCTAATTGGGTAGCACAAACTATCTATTTCATATTTGCGCTCGTGCACGCCCGGTTTCATATCTGTATGGTCACTTTTCCACTCACTAACTTTATTTGGATCGTTATAAAAAGCATTGGCATAAGGATCTTTTAAAATGTTTTTGGTTTGATGACGAATAACACCGGCAATTAATTTTTTGAGCGGAACATCTTCATTTACAAATTGCAAGTATGGCCAAACTTGGGCAGAACTGTCCCGAAGCCACATGGCATCAATATCTCCAGTAATCACATAAGTATCGGGTTTGCCATCTGGTTCTGTGTAATAAACGGTTGTATCTAGTGTATTCGGAAAACAATTTCCGAACAACCATGCCAACTCCGGATTTTTTACATTTGCCTGGAAAGTTTTTATAGCGTGATCAACCGCGGCACTTTCAAAATGTCTTTTTCCGGCAGCTACTCGCACCACAGGAAAATCTGGAGCAAAATTTTCTGCGAAAGAAAGTTTAGAGGCTACCAGCCCCGCACCAAGCATACCCGTGTTTTGAATGAATCTTCTTCTTTTCATTTTAATTTTTTGTTAATTTTTGGTTAGTATATTTTCAATCTAAATCTCAGAGAACGCTAGTTATAGGTACAGGTTGGAAATTATGGAAGGCAAAAACCAAATATATTTAATTTTAACTGTATTTACAAAGACAATGTTGGGTTTGAAGCCCGCTAAACCGATTTAAATACGTTTGGCGAGGGGTCCTCTACGCAGGCATTTCGATTGCGCAGTTTTCGATAACCTTATCACTTTCTAATAATCGGTTCAACAAAAGCTCTAAATTTACGGTTGCGAAGGAGGAGCTATAATCAGACAATCCATAAGGAATAACCAATTCTCCGTTATGGATAATCGATCCGCATGAATAAACCACGTTTGGTACGTAGCCTTCTCTTTCATCGCCGGTAGGTATAATCAAAGGCTCTTCCAAGTGCCCTAATTCTTTACATGGATCCTCTAAATCTAACAAACTAATGCCAATGCAGTACCTACGCATTGCGCCCACACCGTGGGTAACCAACAACCAGCCCTTTTCTGTTTCTAAAGGCGACCCGCAATTTCCAACCTGCACAAGCTCCCACCAATTTTTGTGCTGATGAAGAAGGATTGGTTCTTTCCAAACGTTAATCTTGTCAGAAAACATGAGGTAATTGTTGTGGCCATCTATTCTACTCATCATTACGTATTTGCCATTTATCTTTTTTGGAAAGAGCGCTAGGTTTTTATTTTGGGCGCCATCTCCATAGAGCGGTATCACCCTAAATTCATAAAAGTCTTCTGTCCTTACCAATTTTGGGATAATTATGCTGCCATCATAAGCGGTATAAGTTGCATAATAAACCACTGAGCCATCATCTTCGGTAAATCTTACAAAACGCGCGTCTTCGATTCCCTTACGCTCAAACTCCGAAATTGGAAAAATTACCCGATCGGAAATATCAGTATCCTTAGAAAAAGTAATTGTATGGTATGTTTCTGATAGCCACAGAATTTTATTGTATTCCATCAACTTATCAGGATTTTCTTTTTCAAGCGCTTTAGACTCGTTTATAATATTGCTCAATATGCTGTATTCAAATCTATCGTCAAGTTTTTCTTCCACCTCGTGCAACACAGTCGGATCGATTTGAGCGTAATGGGCTTTTTTAAAAAAAATCTTTTTGTTGTAAATCGCATTTTTTATCACATCTGCCTCATCTACATAGTTGCCAACGGGCAATACGCTAATATTATTTTCCGCATCTAACAAAGCCCGACGAAATACGATAGAAGAGATATGCCCTTCTCCAACCGCCCTAAAGCTAATTATTATGCGTTTTTCTCCTTCTACAAGATCTGTTTGATCTGGGTCTTCTATGATAGATGGGTTAAAAAAAGCGGCCGATTCGATGGAGTATTCATGTGTAAAGTAGGCGCCAATTAGCAGTTTTGTATAAAGCGGCAGGTCGTCAACATCAACATTTAATTTTATAAACTGACTTTTCAGTTTATTACAATGTCTGCTTAAAATTTTGGTTATGTTTCTATGGCGTTTGCTATACTCTTGCAGAATTGGCGAAATGATGCTGAAGACTTTCTTATCATCAAAGTCCAAAACTTTTGCCATAACCTCCAATGAACGTTCTTCGCCATTAAAGAAAAAACGAGCAATTACTCTTTTGCTATCAGGGTATATTTTAGTGGACTTTCGATCGATTTGCAACCTCATTTAAATTCGATTATTTTAATTGCAAGTAACTAAAATTTAGCATCATTTTAAAACCTCTTTTAAAATTGACATTTTAGTGGTTTTGAAATTTATGGCAGTTTTGGTTTTTGGTTACCTTTATGCTAATTTAATAGCTTTAAAAAAAATTCAATGCAAGATTACGCCGTTCCAAAGAGTATTATTCCAAAAAACGACAAAAGGCGGCTAAAACAACTCTACCAATACGAGATTTTAGATACGCCGGCAGAACATTCCTTTGATACTATTGCAAAATTGGCTGCTCAAATTTTTGGAGCACCGAGTGCTTTTATCACTTTTGTAGATGAAAATCGTGTGTTTTTTAAAGCCAATTTTAGCAACTTAGAGTCTAATGAGGTTTCAAGAGAACATAGCTTTTGCTCATTAGCCATTTTAGAAGATCAGCCAACAGTTTTTAACGATACTCATATTTACCGGGAATTTATGCAAAATCCCTATGTAAATGCAGTGGGGGGAATTAGATTTTATGCTGGCTCGCCGCTAAGAACTGCAGGGGGATTTAATTTAGGTACGGTTTGCGTGGTAGATAGCGTGCCCAGGCAACCTACCGAAAGCCAGTTGAAAATGCTTCAAAACCTGTCGGTTATCATCATAGAAAAATTAGAAACGAGACTTGCCACCAGAAAAACCTTGAAGGCGTATGATGATAGGCTGCATATGATGGTTCATGACTTAAAAAACCCAATGACGACCATTTCGCTTCAGTCAGAATTGTTGGGCAGAATCTCAGAAATAAACGATAGAACGAAGCTTATTGCTTCAAAAATTCACCAGCAAAGCAAATCTATCATAGGCAATTTACACAATATATTAAGCTCGGCGAGGAGCGAACACGGAGTTATAAAGCTGATGAAAACTAAGGTTGAGATGAAAGCTATTTTCGATGCCGTTTTTGATAATTTCGAGATTGCTCTAAAAAGCAAAAATCAAACCTTGCTCCTCCCAACCGAACGCATGCCAGAAATTTTTGCCGACGAAGAAAAGCTACAAGATATATTGGACAATCTGGTTGGCAACGCCATAAAATATTCTGATGAAAATACCACCATTAGCATTGATTGCACCACAAACGAAAACAAGATAAATATAAGCGTTGCAGATCAGGGCTTGGGGCTGTCTGAAGAGGATTTTAAAAAGCTTTTTATAAAGTTTGCCAGGTTGAGCTCGCTCCCAACAGGTAACGAGCGATCCAGCGGGTTAGGACTCTCTATTGTGAAAATGTTGGTAGATTTGCATAAAGGCAGCGTTTGGGCCAAGAGCGATGGAAAAAATATGGGAACGACTTTCTTTGTAGAGTTGCCCATCAAATAATATTAGCGTCTAATAAATGCGCTATTTCCATTTCGTCTAATACGTAGCGGGTTGGGTTATTTGTTTTAAGATGAGACCATTTTATAAGTCTGATTTTTCCCAAACCTAACTCAATACCTGTAATGTCGCCATCGCTAAAACAGCAGCAACCGCTGTTAAAGTAACTCGGTTTAAATTTTCCGAAAACCGGCGTTTTGTCGCCCTTGTTTACCCGCCTACCTATTGCTTGGCTCAACTCATCTATTATTTTAATGTCCTTCGTTTCTTTCGCAAACTGTAGTTTTACATACAGTTGTTCCAAATGAGTAAGTGAGGCAAAAACCGGCTGATGTGTGTGCCCAGTAATTAGCGCTAAATCTTTTTTTGTCGATGCCCAATTGTACATCATCTGATTGTGCTTTGTTTTTAGCTGATCATCATAGGCTGGCGTATTTGGATTAATGTGCAAATAAGATTGCGTAGGTGCCCACACATTGCTCACAAACCATTTGCTAAACCAGTTTCCATCGCTCTGCAAATCACCCTGATGCCCGTGCGTTAAAAAAACATCCAGTTTTTTATCATCGAAGGTAAATCGCAAAACTGCGCCCTCATAAATATCAACCGGTTGGCCATAAATTCGTTTTAGGTTAAAACCGGCCAACGGATCGTTGTCCCAATAAAGATCGTGATTGCCAAAAATTTTAACAAAAGCGCCTCTGTTCAAAAATTTTTTTTCCAGTTGAAAATTCTTGCGGTTGTGCTTTATGACCGGCTCGAGGAGGTTTTCCCAAAGTTCTTCGCTGTCGCCGAGATTAATATAGGTAAAATTCTGCTCATTATAATACGTCAACGCGGCAATGTAATTTTGTTCGGAATTGGCAAAATCATCGGCATTGTCTTTGGCGCCTTTATGTTGATCTGACAAAACCACATATTTATCACCCTGCGAAACGTTAAAAATACGACCGCGGCCGCCTGGATTTTCATTAATTTTTTTATAAAGTTTATCCAAAGCCTCGTAAATCCTGCCCTCATCAGGATTAGAGCCGTATTTGGCCGACATTCTGATAATCCAATTGCTAAATAATTTTTGTAAAAGCTTTCGCATTAGATCAGATTAACCGCACTGTTTTCAAAAGTAATAAAAATGGGGTTAAGGTAGAAGTCGAGGAGTAGATTGAGGCTACGGATAAGTCCATAGTCGAAAAAACAAATACTAAAGTGAAGGGCTATTAGTGTTAAAAGTTACGAGTTAAGAAGTCGCGCGTTCAACTCTCCCTTTTTAAGGAAGGTGTTGGAGGCTGTTACTTAATACGAAATGCTCAAAAATTCTAGAGCATCCGGACCATAGAAATTAACTGAAAGACCGTGCTTAGAATTACCATTGCCTTGTGTTTACGCCAAAGGCCTTTTTTTTCTGATTTAAAATTGCCGCTTCCGCTTCACCCGAATTTGGACACTTAAGCCGGTTCAAACTTCTATTTAGCAGGAAATGGACTTTCTTGTTTAAAACAGCCAAACTTAGTCCTGTCTAAATCAAGTTTATAGAAAACTGGTCAAAAATAAATAAGAATTATAATAGAAGTTGATTCATCGTGCCACCTCGCAAAACCCACTGGGATGGATCTCATTTGCGAAAATATAGCAATCTGAATAGCAATGTTGAATTTACGAAGCCGGACGTCTAAATACTAAATACTAAATTAAATATTTGCTAAATTTTCAGTCTAGGCATAAACCTCAGCATCTCTTGTAGCAAGCTTTGTACTTCCCATTAAATATTCATCAACTTTTCTTGCTGCTTCGCGCCCCTCAGAAATTGCCCAAACCACTAAAGATTGTCCGCGGCGGGTATCGCCGGCGGCAAAAACCTTTGCTATATTCGTTCGGTACTCATGCTCGGAGGCTTTCACATTTCCTCTAGCATCAAGTTCTATACCCATTTTTTCTATCAATCCTTCTTTTTGTGGATGAAGAAATCCCATGGCAAGCAACACCAGTTCGCAAGGCAAATCTCGCTCGGTGCCTTCAATTTCTTTAAACGAATTAGGTCGCCCGTTTGTGTCCGTTTCCCATAACACATCTACTACACGTAGTGCTTTTAAATTGCCATTTTCATCGGCTATAAATTTCTTGGTATTTACAGACCAATTCCTTGCCGCGCCTTCTTCATGAGAAGAAGTGCTTTTTAACAACATCGGGTAAGTTGGCCAAGGCATATTGTTCGTCCTTTCTTGCGGCGGCGTTGGCATAATTTCAAATTGGGTAATGGTTTTTGCGCCATGTCTGTTAGACGTACCTATACAGTCAGAGCCAGTATCGCCACCACCGATTACAATTACATTCTTGCCAGTCGCCATAATATCTTCTTCTATAACTTTTCTATCTGCAACACGCTTATTTTGCTGCTTCAAAAAGTCCATGGCAAAGTGAACCCCTTTCGCTTTTCTCCCGTCTATGCCCAAATCTCTCGGAATGGTAGAGCCACCCGCAAATACCAATGCGCTATATTCTCTTAAAAGCATACTCACTTCTACATTTTCACCGACGTTTGCATTGCATTTAAATACAATACCCTCTTCTTCCATCAGTTTAATGCGTCTATCTAACACATCTTTTTGCAGCTTAAAATCTGGAATGCCGTAGCGTAGCAAACCACCTGGAGCATCGTCACGTTCAAAAACTACCACCTCATGCCCTGCTTTGTTCAGCTGAGCTGCGGCGGCCATACCCGCAGGACCTGAACCAATTACGGCCACTTTTTTTCCTGTTCTGAGCAGCGGCGCTTTGGGTTTTATATATCCTTTTGAAAAAGCAGTTTCTATAATGTGCTTTTCAATATCTTCTATTGAAACAGGCGATCTGTTTATTCCCAACACGCATGCTGATTCGCAAGGCGCCGGACAAATCCTACCTGTAAACTCAGGAAAGTTGTTGGTGCTCAACAATATATCTGCTGCCTGCTCCCACTCTCCTTTATAGACGGCATCATTAAATTCTGGTATTACATTCCCCAAAGGACAGCCTGATTGGCAGAAGGGAACTCCGCAATCCATACACCGCGCAGCTTGTTGATTTAAATCTGTGCTTGGCAATTCGTGCAGAAATTCCCGGTAATGTCGTACTCTATCTTTCGCTGCTTCTTTCTTTGGTGCAACTCTATCGTATTCTTTAAATCCTGTAATTTTTCCCATCAATGCTATGTGTTTACGGTACTGGTACGTTTATTTAAAACTGCTTTATATTCTTTAGGAAATACCTTTACGAAATGAACAGATTGGTTTCTCCAATCTCCAGCAATAAAGTCTGCAACCTTACTACCTGTTAGCCGAACGTGTGTAGTGAGTAGGGTCAAAATGCGGTTTTCATCTTCCTCCGCTAACGGATCTAAATCTACCATTTCTTTATTACATCTCTGCTCGAAAGTGGCGTTTGGATTGTACACCCAGGCAACTCCACCGCTCATTCCAGCGGCAAAATTATTGCCTGTTTCACCGAGTATTAACACTTCTCCGCCTGTCATATATTCGCAACCGTGGTCGCCAACCCCCTCAATTACGGCGGTGGCTCCCGAGTTCCTTACCGCAAAACGCTCACCTGCCTGGCCGCGGGCGAACAATTCTCCACTCGTTGCGCCGTAAAGCGCAACGTTTCCAATAATAATATTTTGCTCGGGCACATAAGTAATGTCAGCAAAGGGAGAAATTGCTAATCTAGCGCCAGACAACCCCTTGCCAACATAATCATTTGCTTCTCCTTCTAAAGTTAAAGTTAACCCTCTTGCAGCAAAAGCGCCAAAACTCTGCCCTGCAGAACCCTTAAATTTAAAATTAATGGTATCTGGCGGCAGTCCCGCACCTTGGTGTATTTTAGAAATTTCGTTTGATAGCATTGCACCAATTGTCCTATCGGTATTCTTGATCTCAAAACTCTCAAAAACTGGTTCTTTGGTTTCAATGGCTTGTTTTGCAGCTTCCATCAACTTCCGATCTAAAACGTTATCCAGATTATGGTCTTGCTGTTCTGTATTGTAATTTGGCAAACCATTATCTTCTGCCTTAAAAAGAATGGCAGAAAGATCTAAAGATTTTAATTTCCAATTGTCTTCATCCAATACTCCCATTTGTAGCGAATCTACTTGGCCAACCATTTCTACAACTGTTCTAAAGCCAAGCTCTGCCATAATTTCTCGAAGCTCTTCTGCCAAAAAGTAAAATAAGTTTACCACATGGTCGGGATCGCCTGTAAAAGTTTTTCTCAATTCTGGGTCTTGCGTTGCAACACCGACCGGACATGTGTTTAAATGGCACTTACGCATCATAATACAGCCAGTAGTTACCAATGCCGCGGTAGCCACTCCCCATTCTTCTGCTCCGAGCAAAGTTGCAATGGCAATATCTCTACCAGTTTTCAATTGGCCATCGGTTTGAAGTACAATCCGATTTCTCAACTTGTTTTTAACCAAAGTTTGATGAGCCTCTGCCAACCCTAATTCCCAAGGTAAGCCTGCATGCTGTATAGAAGTAATTGGGGATGCACCAGTGCCGCCATCAAAGCCTGAAATTAAAACTACATCAGCATGGGCTTTCGCAACTCCTGCAGCTATTGTTCCTACCCCTGCCTTACTTACCAATTTTACATTGATCCGTGCAGAACGGTTTGCATTTTTCAAATCATAAATCAGCTGTGCTAAATCTTCAATTGAATAAATATCGTGGTGTGGCGGCGGAGAGATTAGACCCACACCCGGTGTAGCATGGCGCACTCTGGCAATCCAATCATCCACCTTGTGACCTGGCAGTTGCCCACCTTCACCAGGCTTTGCGCCCTGCGCCATTTTTATTTGTAATTCATCTGCATTGCTTAGATAATTACTAGTAACTCCGAATCTCCCAGAGGCAACTTGCTTAATGGCAGAACGCATACTGTCGCCACTTTCCATTTTTTCATAACGCATCTCATCTTCTCCGCCTTCACCGGTATTACTTTTTCCGCCAATTCTATTCATGGCGATGGCGAGCGTTGAGTGTGCCTCGTGAGAAATCGAGCCGAATGACATCGCACCTGTTGCAAAGCGTTTCAAGATGCTTTCTATCGGTTCAACCTCTTCTAAAGGTACTGATGGCCTTTTATATTTAAACTCGAACAAGCCCCTTATCGTGTAGGCTTGTTTGGTTTGCTCGTTTATGAGTTTAGAATATTGCTTAAAAGTCTGGAAGTCTTTTCTGCGAGTAGAGTTTTGCAACAAATGAATGGTTTGAGGATTGAACAAATGTTGCTCACCTCTACGCCTCCATTTATAAATTCCGCCCGTTGGTAACAAATGCTCTGGCTGTGTTGACGCTCCGAAACTTCTATGGTGCTTTAGCAGTGTTTCCTTGGCTATTTCATCTAATCCTAAGCCGCCGATTCGAGAAACCGCACCGGTGAAATAGGTGTTTACCACTTGTGAATTTAACCCTAGAATTTCGAAAATTTGTGCCCCATGATAAGATTGAAGGGTGGATATCCCCATCTTAGAGAAAATCTTCAACAAACCATTATTTACCGCATAGGTATAATTTTTTATAAGTTCTTTTTTACTTAACCCAGATTCATCCTCAAAACCAACAACGGTTTCTAGGGCTAAATATGGATTTATTGCGGTAGCTCCGAAACCAATCAACGTAGCAAAATGGTGCACTTCCCATACATCACCAGCTTCTACCACAATTCCAACAGCACCACGATGCCCTTTGCGAATTAAGTGATGATGAACCGCAGAAACAGCCAATAACGAAGGTATTGCAGCATGTTCTGAATCTATTGCCCTATCAGAAAGCACGATTACTTGGAAACCATCTTCTACCGCATCTACCGCATATCTGCATAAACGATCTAGTGCTTTGGCCATAGAACCATCTTTTCCGTTGGCTCTAAAATACGTTTGAAGAGTTTTCGCCTGGAAAACACCCGTGTCTATACTCCTTAATTTCTCAAGTTCTAAATTGGTAAGTATGGGATGTTTAATTGCCACACAGTGACACTGCATGGGATCTTCGGCCAATAAATTGCCATTATTGCCCATAAAACCAGCCAAACTCATCACCACTTTTTCTCTAATGGGATCTATAGGCGGATTGGTAACCTGGGCAAACAACTGCTTAAAATAAGAAGACAAGTGTTGAGGGCGTTTAGATAAAATAGCTAACGGAGTATCTGTACCCATAGAACCAATTGGCTCTTTTCCGGAAAAAGCCATGGGTTTTAGGATTACATCTACATCTTCCCTACTAAAGCCAAAAACTTGCTGGTATTTTAAAACAGACTCTGGTGATAGGTTGGTAAATCCCAAACGTGGTTGTGGCAAATCTTCTAATCTAATTTGATATTGGTTTATCCAGTCTGAATATGGATGGGCGCCACAAATTTTTTGTTTAATCTCTATGTCGCTGATAATTCGACCCTGTTCCATATCCACGACAAACATTTTGCCTGGGGTTAGCCTTCCCTTTTCTATTACTGTGCTCTGATCTAATGCCAAAGCGCCCGCCTCTGACGCCATAATCACGCGATCATCTGAAGTGATTGCGTATCTAGACGGTCTTAAACCATTACGGTCTAAGGTAGCACCGATCAATTTTCCGTCGGTAAAAGCAATAGCTGCAGGACCGTCCCAAGGTTCCATCAGTGTGGCATGAAACTCGTAAAATGCTTTTTTGATGGGATCCATGTCATCGTTGCCATCCCAAGCTTCTGGCACCAGCATCATCAATACGTGAGGTAGCGATCTGCCTGCATGCACCAACAGTTCGATAACGTTATCTAAACAGCCAGAATCTGAATTGGTCTCGTCTATTACCGGAAGGAGCATATCTAACTCTTCGGCTGAGAAATATTCTGAAGCAAAAGATTTTACGCCCGCTCTAAACCAATTTAAATTTCCTTGGAGGGTGTTTATCTCCCCATTATGGGCAATAAATCTGAACGGCTGTGCCAATGGCCAAGATGGAAAAGTGTTTGTGGCGAAACGAGAATGGATAAGCCCAAAAGCCGAAACCATTCGCTTATCGTTTAGTTCTTTAAAATAGGTGCGCACCTGCAAAGAGGTTAACTGGCCTTTATAGATAATGGTTTGCGCCGATAGGGAAACTATATAAAAGCCCTTTGCACCCTTAACCGTATTTTGAATTGTTTTTAATAGGTAATTTTTAAAAATATAAAGTTTCCGTTCAAAATCTGCACCTTCGGCAATGTCAAACGGACGCGCGATGAATAATTGTTCTATTTCTGGCTCTACAGATAAAGCGGTATCGCCAATGTCAGATGAATCTACCTCCACCTTCCTGAAACCCAAAACTTCAACCCCTAATTTTTCTCCGGCACGATAAATGAGTTCACGGCAAGCCTCTCTAGCTCTCAATTCTTTTGGCATAAATAACATACCTACGCCGTATTGATTGCTTTTAGGCAAGCTAAAGCCGGTTTTTAAACATTCATCATAAAAAAACTCATGTGGAATCTGCAACATAATTCCAGCGCCATCCCCACTATTTATCTCTGCTCCGCTTGCGCCTCGATGATCTAAATTTTCTAAAATTGTGAGCGCATCTGATATAATTTGATGTGATTTGCTGCCCTTTACATGTGCCACAAAACCAATTCCGCAAGCATCATGTTCGAATTTTGCATCGTATAACCCTTTATTCAAATCCATTCTTATCTAGTAATAGTTAGTGTAAACAGAACACTAAGGTATGGAAAATACAGGACTTTTATACTAATTGATTTTATTTTTCCTTTTTAGGACACAACCATCAAGTTAAATTAAAATTTATTGATAAAATGGCAGAAAACAAAACCTATATTTATCAAAATTAAAATAATCATGATAAATGCCACGTTCATCGCTACGTCCTAAAGAACATGTCACTGTATCAGTTTCCTTATATAGGGTCTTAAAATTTAAAGCAACATTTTACTTTTCGTATTTTGTAAACTAACTTGTTTTGCTACCTTTGTGGCGGGCAAGTCTTTTACGACCAGCTCCCTTCAAACTCCCCCAGGGTGGGAACGCAGCAAGGGTAGAAGGTTGTAGCGGTGCGATAAGAGGTGCTTGCCCATTTTTTTTAACTCTAAACTTCCGTTTTAGAGAAAACTTTAGCAGTTTTTCATTGTTAATTACACGCAAAGCATTACTTTGTAAATAAATCTTAAATTTTATGAAATTTTTTATCGACACAGCAAACCTCGACCAAATTAAAGAAGCACAAGATCTCGGCATCTTAGATGGTGTAACTACCAACCCATCATTAATGGCCAAAGAAGGCATTACCGGAGACGACAAAGTAAACCAACATTATAAAGACATTTGCGATATTGTTGATGCAAACGTAAGTGCGGAAGTGATTTCTACTACTTTTGAAGAGATGATTAAGGAAGGCGAGGCTCTTGCCGCTTTAAATCCTAAAATTGTGGTAAAAATTCCAATGATTAAAGAAGGCGTAAAAGCCATTAAATATTTATCATCAAAAGGAATAAGGATTAATACGACGTTAATTTTCTCTGCCGGACAAGCATTGGTTGCTGCAAAAGCCGGCGCATCTTATGTTTCGCCTTTTTTGGGGCGTTTAGACGATATAGGGAGCGAAGGTTTGTTATTGATCGAAGAAATTAAAACCATTTTCGATAATTACGGTTACGAATGCGAAATCTTGGCTGCCTCTATACGCGGACCGTTGCACATTATAGACTGTGCTAAAATTGGTGCTGATGTAATTACAGCACCATTGAGCGCCATCTTAGCTTTGTTAAACCACCCGCTTACTGACAAGGGTTTGGCAGCTTTTTTAGAAGACCATAAGAAGGCAAGCGAGAGCGCGAAAAAATAGTTTTTCAAGGAAAATAATTTAAAGCCTGGGCAAATTGCTCGGGCTTTTTTTTAAAGAAAAGCTTTTGGATTTAAGCGCTGAGCAACGCTTTTATTTTTTCATAGTTTAGTTGCTCATCGGGTGCAATGAGCATTCCTCTAACCCCCGCTCCTACTCCCGCTTCCACATCGCGAGGTTTGTCGCCAATCATTATGGATTGTTTTGGATCAATCTCAAACATTTCGATGGCATCCAAAAGCATTTTAGAACCCGGCTTTCTACATTTACAGTCATCGTCAACTGTTGGATGATGGGGACAATAATACACAGCCGCAATTTCTGCACCTTTTTTTACAAATGCGTTTCTAAGCATTTGGTGCATAATGGCAAGTTGTTCTTCGGTATATCTTTTTAATGCGATGCCACCCTGATTGGTAATTACGAAGAGCAGATAACCTTCGTCAAAAAATTTTTTTAAAACCGGGATTTGATAATCGAGGATTTTAAAATCCTCTACCTTACAGATGTAATCGTAAACTTCGTGGTTTAGAACCCCATCACGGTCAAGAAAAATTGCTTTGTTCATATTCGTTGCAAAAATGCCAAAAATTATCTTAAAGTCAAGCGCAGCAAAACCGATCGCGAAAAATAATGGTTCGAAATGCATCTTTCTATAAATCAATTTGCTAAATAACTGAATGAAATTAAATTTGTACTAACACTCCTACAACGCTATATTTGCAGCAAATCTGAAAAACCACTTTTTAAGATTTTGATTCCGTAGCTCAGCTGGTAGAGCATTACACTTTTAATGTAGTGGTCCTGGGTTCGAATCCCAGCGGGATCACGAAAAGCCTTAAACGAAAGTTTAAGGCTTTTTTGTTTTAATCCCGATGGGGTTCGAACCCAGGGTTCGTACTTTTCTCTTGAGCGGGTATGTGTTCGGGTTAGAGCGAGCGAAAAATCCCAGCGGGATCACAAGAAGCCTTAAACGAAAGTTTGAGGCTTTTTTGTTTTAATCCCGATGGGGTTCGAACCGAGGGTTCGTACTTTTCTCTTGAGCGGGTATGTGTTAGGGTTAGAGCGAGCGAAAAATCCCAGCGGGATCACAAGAAGCCTTAAACGAAAGTTTGAGGCTTTTTTGTTTTAATCCCGATGGGGTTCGAACCCAGGGTTCGTACTTTTCTCTTGAGCGGGTATGTGGGCGGAATTGAGCGTGCGAAATACTTTCTCTTGAGCGGGTTGGTGGGCAGATTGTGCGAGCGAAAAATCCCAGCGGGATCACAAAAAGCCTTAAACGAAAGTTTGATGCTTTTTTGTTTTAATCCCGATGGGGTTCGAACCCAGGGTTTTTACTTTTCTCTTGAGCGGGTTTGTGTTCGCGTTAGAGCGAGCGAAAAACTTTCTCTTGAGCGGGCATGCGGGCGGAATTGAGCGTGCGAAAAAACCCAGCGGGATCACAACCATAAAATTAAAGGCCGGTAAATCAAATGATTAAATGGCTTTTTTTCGTTTACTGTTAGTTTTTATCCCCGGATTATTAATTCATGTAAAACTTTTTGTAGGTATTTTTTTCTTTGTATTTGTTCTGCTGAATCTCGCCTGGCTTATCGTTTTCAAACGGTTTTTGAAAATCAATGAAACCGAACAGAAACTTTGAAAATTCAATAACCGTCAGATAAATCCTTTTTATCTTTCATTAACCTCGCTTTTCGGTTTTTTCTTGAATTTCACCATTTTAATCAGTCGCTTCATTTGATGGTCTAAGTCTTTTTTCGAAAGACCTCGATAAAAATTATATATTTCAATATCCACTACATTTTCTTTGTGCATGATAACTACTCTGCACTCTTCATCGACACTAAGTATTGGTATCTTTCTGAATGGAACTAAATCCCACGTTCCTGCAACATCAGCATTATAATTTGTTTTTGAAAACCTTTTATCAAAAAAGGTAAATTTCTGATTGAAAGGAAGATAATTTTTGTTAGGATCGTATAACTCGCCATTTGACATGATAAAATTTCTTTTTAATGTGTCGATTGGACCTTGGAATGATATCCCAATCGCCATGTGACCATCCAAACTTTTAAGCAAAATACCTGAGCCTGCAGTAACATGCCCAGTAATCCCGTCGATAATATCGATAGAGCTATCTATAAGGACAAAACCCTTTGGCATTGTAAATTTAACATTAAATCTTTTTAATTTAAGATTAAAAGCCCGAATTTTTTCACTTTTTAAGTTAAGATTAAACCCCCGAATCTGTCCAAAAGCACAGTTGCAGAAAATTGCCATACATAGAAATATGGTAGTTCTGATTCTTATGAAACCTAATGATTTAATAGTCATGCTTTCAATTGCTTACTTATTGTTACTGCGTTGTTGTTTTAAGCCCACTTATCCCTCTAATGTGCTTTGTGTCACTTCCAATCTGTTCTAACTCAAGCTTATCGTACACGGTTGTGTATTTTTTATTACCAGTAGCTCATCTTCAAATATCCAAGTAACTTTGAATATATTTAGAGCTTCTGCTATATACCATTTTAGGAAATCACAATAACTTGTTTTTAGTCCATGAGACAAATCAAAACCATTTCCTATCAATATTAATCTATTCATAAATTACTATTTTATCAATCTCCTCCATTATCTCCCCTGTCGTGCTCAACGCCTTAATTATCTTTTGGTAATGCAAAATATCATCAAATTCTAGTGTTCGGCCTTTGCGGTCTTTTAACCATTTTTGGGCGGGTTGATAGCCGCCTATGTAAAAATTCCAAGCCGCTTCTGGCACGTTATCGAAATACTGGAGCCCCTCTATGCCTTTTTCATAGTTGATGTAGACTTTCCCTTTAATTTGTCCTTCGACAGGCCCGGAATGACAGACGAACATAAGCTTTCCTACAACGTTATTTCCATCGATTGGGTATTGAGTAATATATTGCTCAATTTCTTCGCTTTCTAAAAGATGTAATTTCCGCAACTTGCTGCCCAAATTCACCAAATCAAAAAATTCTTTTCGGTTGGTTGGATACGGAACACGAGGAAAATCTATTTTTAAAAATTCTTTATATTTCTCCCTGTATTTCGGACTGTTCAGAACTGCGTAGATGTAATCTAATAAATCAATAGGAAGAAATTGATTAGTTTCTACGGTTGCGCCCTTGGGGTTTTCTTCGGGTGCAAAATATAAACCTGCACCTTTTGCAAATTTATTAACGATTTCCATGTTCAGGTTTGGAATACGATTTTGGCTCTCGCCGATGCTGGTTTGATTGGTCGTTCCGGGATAAAGGTATAGAGGGAAATGATACGATGCTTCTTTTGTTTGCAGTGACACTGAACATTTGTCACTTAAAAATTTTGTGATGAAAACATGTTGGAAAGCGAAGGTGCTTTGCTGCTTGCAAATCAGCAAAGCTATGTTCTTTTCAGAAAGCATATTTCGCATTATTTCATTTCGTGGATAAGACAAAATACCCTTAGATTTAGCCGAATACGGGAGATGCCGAATATCGAATGGACGATAACATACCTTCATTGGCTTTGAATTCTGGATTTCGTTTTTTGCAGATAAGTAAGTCCAATCTCTACTATCATTCTTCTCATTATATTTGTCTCTAAAATCGGGTTCTGCTAAACACAAAAAATCGGCCTTCATTTCAAAGAGCTGTCTTTCTGTATGGTGCACCAGTAAAAAATCTCTTGCAGTAACTATTCCACAAGCTGACAAGGGAAATAAATCCGAAATTTTGAAAAAAGTATCATAAACCGCTTGTTCCGAAAAATCTTTATCCACAAAAAAACAATTCGGCTCACTTATCTCCAGTTCTTTCCACGCTATACTCGCAATAGAATTATCATTTAAAAAGTTATATTTTTCTTCTCTTTTCCCGTAAAGGTCAAAATGGAAGACTTTTGCTTTTTTGGTTTCGCTCATAAATCTTGTTGCAATTGTTGCTTAATTACCAATTTCTCTCGTTCTATTTCGTTTACCAATTCTTGCTCTGTTGGCAAATAAGGCAAATACTTTGTGCTAAAAAGTTGCCTGTTCTCTGCCAGTACCGAGTATTTTGCTATCGTTTTATCCGTTTCGGTACTTAACAAAATGCCTATTGTTGGATTGTCTGAAGATTGTTTCTTCAAATCGTCATACATGCGCACATACATATCTAACTGGCCAATGTCTTGGTGAGTTACTTTATTTACCTTTAAATCTATAATTACAAAGCATTTTAAAATGTAATTGTAAAAAACTAAATCAATGTAAAAATCGCTTGTATCCGTTCTAACCAATTGTTGTCGCTCTACAAATGCAAAGCCTTTTCCTAACTCTAAAATAAATTTTTGTAAGTTATCTATCAAAGCTTTCTCCAACTCGTTTTCTGTATAACCTAAATTATTCGGCAAATTTAAAAACTCTAGAACAGTAGGGTTTTTAATAAACGCAAAAACATCTACCTTTTCGTGTGTAGCTTTGGCAAGCATTTCGTTAATTACCGGTTCTTTTAGTTGAGAAGAAAGAAGTCTTTGGTAGTAAAGTGTAGAAATGTTTCTATCCAGTGTACTTATCGTCCACGAGTTTTCGGCTGCTTCTTTAAGATAATACATTCTGGCGTGAGCATCTGACACTTTCATAACTCTTTGAAAATGAGACCAACTCAATTGCGCAAACAGGGTTTGCACAATTGAAATTTCGGGAAAAACCAGATAAAACTGTCTAAAATAATTAACATTTCTTTTAGAGAATCCTCTGCCGAATTCGGTTGTAAGTTCTTTGGCAATAGTAATAATAATTGCTTTCCCATACTCAGCCTTTTCTTGTCCATTTTGCTCTTCTATAACAATTTTCTCACCAATTTTCCAATATGCCTCAACCATCGCAGAATTAATGGCTTGATAGGTCTTTCGTCTTGCTTCGGCAAGAATTTCTTTTATTTCTGAGATATAGTTAATCATAATTTCTCCTTTTTAATAAAAATATTTATTGATACACCTTGCATAATATCGAAAACATTTTCATCCTTGCCACCATTTGGAGCAAATTCCTTTTTCTTGCTATTACCATGTAAATCTAACACATAAATCTTATCGAAACTCTCCATCAAGTGTTTACGCATTTGTCTGTGTATTAATCCATCAATAAATGAATTATTAGAGATAAAAGCCAAAACGCCACTTCCATTTTTATCGATAAAATGTTGCCCAAACCTTATAAACTTAATATAATCATCAGATAATGGTTGAATATTACGCTCATTTAAGTCTTTCTTATAATCTGCGGTGAGACTTTCTATCCAAGCACCTTTGTTGGTACTGCTCACAGAATATGGCGGATTTCCCATTATTACCATTACCGGCGTATCTCGTTTTACGGCGTTTGCTTGGTCGGCTTCATCACTTAGCCAACTACTGAACAAGGTGCCAGAGTCTGGGTGTGCTTCTTCTAAACTATTGGTTAAAAATATTCTAAAACGTTGCTCTGTTGTTGGCTTGTAGCCTGTTTCTGTCAAAAGCATATCCATTTTTAAATGTGCCATTGCATAACTCGCCATTAGCAATTCAAAACCGTTTAACCTTGGCATTAAATGCTGACTTACATAATTACTCCAAATTCCCTGCTGTCCTTCAAATTTTTTATAGATGTGCTTTACAACTTCGGCAAGAAAAGTTCCTGTACCCGTAGCTGGGTCTAAGATTTGCACTTTGTGGACTTGTTCCTCTATTTCTACTTCTTTAACTTTACTTCGCTGATCTGAGGTGGTTTTGGTTACGTGCTTTGTCTTTACTTTTATTTTGGTGGTATCTGCCAAACCTTGCGGGAGGTTAAATTCTGCTTTCAGAATATCATCTACCGCCCGAACGATAAAATTAACAACTGGCTCTGGCGTGTACCAAACGCCACGGGCTTTCCGCAAAGCGGGATTGTAGGCAGCTAAAAATGTTTCGTAAAAATGTACTACTGGGTCTTCTTGTTTGGTGCTTTTGCCAAAGTTCTTCATAATGTCGGCCACATCGGTAGCCAAAAATATGTTTACCAATTCCTCCACCATCCAAACCAAACGATCATCAAGGTCATAACCTGCAATGTCTTGAAACAATTTTCTTAGAAATGGATTTGATTTCGGTATCAGGGTTGCTGCTTCCTGTCGGCTAAAGGTTGGCAAACTTGGGTCGTGGTAACGCGCAGCAAACATCCCATAAGCAATGGTCTGCGAATAGATATCGGCGAAAGATGCATTGCTAATGTCGTGGATCAACATTTGTTTAAAAGAAAGCATCTGCGACTTTAACGGTGTCTTCTTCTCTAACTGGTCATCGCTATCTAAAGATTTTTCGATAACATCAGCCATTAACTTTGCTTTTCCCGCCATCATCTCTGCCAATTTAGTCGGGCTTTTTATGGTCTGCGAAATGGTTAAAGCAAAATTTCTGATGAGCGTTTCGAACTGCGAGAAGTTTTCGGTGATTGGAACAACAATCCCATTTTCAATTTTTCCAATAGCTAAGCTTACGGTAAAAATTCCATCTTTATAGAAATGGAACTGGAGATAATCAGTAAAGATTAGATTTGTTAAGCCTTGCTTATATCTGTCAAATTGCTCTTTTAGTGTCCTACTATTTAAATCAACGCCAATATCTTTGGCTTCGATATAACCAAACGGAATGTCTTTTTTTGTAAGCACATAATCTGGCGCTCCACATGCTACCCGTGCCGGTTCGTTTGTTACCAAAACCGCTGGCAGCAATGCCGATAAAAGGTTTTGGAGGTCTCCCCTGTAACTGTGCTCCCGGCTTATTCCGGTTTTAAATCGTTGGTTTACTTGTTGGAGATAAGTTTGGACGGTCATCCCCAATATTAGCGATTTTTGGCCTTGTTTAGAAATTATATGTTTAGTTGCAACTCTCTAATAACATGCAGGAACCAGCCTCAATTTTGGCAGCAACTTTACAGAAACCGGTTTATTTTGCTTTACAGATCGATTGATTGGTTATTCCACTTTAAACCTATATACCTTTCTGCCCAGTTCCCCCGCCGCATTGATTCCTTCAACCACCACTCTGTAACTCCCTGGATCGTCTGCGTTGAAGAAATCAAACTTTACCTTACCGTCTGCGGCTGTTATAACGTTCGGGTTCCAATAAATGGTAGATCTGAAATCCGGCATTTGGGTGGCGGTTTTAGGTGCATCGTAACGGGGCGAATAAAACGCCCGTACATTATTAAATCCCTTTGGGGAAATGTTAGTCATGGAGGGATCGTATCTTTTATGCACCCACCCTCTTTTCGTAAAAATCAGGATGGAGGGTCCTCCTAATATCGTCTTCATTGCATAGTTCGATCTTACCACTTCAATTTTGGCGATATCGGTGGGGTCTATTACATTGTTATCAAATATATCCGCAATTTCTATTACATTATCGACTCTCCGCCCATCCAGTATTACCTGCATAGGAATATGTCGTGTAATGGGATAATTCTGTATTACTATATTTTCAGTGTCCTTGAGCATAAAAACAACCCCTGCCAGCATTCCTTGCAGGCAGACTCCCAAGTTGGCGCAAAGTTCAGGGTTTGGGATAACATAAATCTGATCGGCAGAGACTGACGGTATCCTGAACATGCCTTGCGTGCTATACTGATCTTCTTTCTTGGTACCCTTGATAACCACTTCCCTCAACCGTTGCACCCGGTTCAATTTGCCCGTCCGTTCTAGTATCTCAAACTCTTTTTGGGTATTGGCCAGGTATTCTTTCGTGCTCTCCGCGATGTCGGTATTGATGTCGCCAATGTTGTTGTTCGGTGTGAGGATTTGATTTGGCACTTTGTACAGTACGATTTCCACCTGTTTGCCGTTCTTTGCCGTCCTTGCCTGTACGCTGAACTTTAGGCTGTCGGACAATACCAACTTGTCAAAATCGAATCTTCCCTGTGCATCGGTCGTCGTATCCCGCACAATGCCGGCCTTTAACGACATCAGCGTAACCTTGGCATTGGGCAGCGGCTTTCCGCTCAGCGATAGCACTTTCCCCGCAATTTCAGTCGACAGCTTTTCTGCCCTGAAAATAGGCTCGCCAGGTTTACCGCTCAAGACTTCTTTCCACGTAAACCGCCGGTAGCCTTGCGTAAGCATCAGGTTGTCGAGCGCTTTGTTTACCGCTTCGCTTTCCGTGGCAAAATAGTAATTGGGCTTTTCTATGTAGCCTTTCAGATCAGAGGTCAACAGGGTGTTGGAAAAGATGGTGCTTTCCGATGTTTCATCTATCGGCACCTTGCTTTCATCAATCACTGCCACCGAAAAGCTTCCAGCTACCGCTTTGCCTCTTTGGTCGTTGGATTCCAATTCTATCTCCACCTTTTCCCGGGTTTTATATGCTGGCTTGCTGGTACTGATTTTCAGCTGCATCTCGTCTGGATTCTTGAGAAAAGCGATCCGCTCGTTGATGGGCTGTCCCCGGTTGTCAAACAGGGTAAACTGGGCGATGCCGCTTGGGAAGCTCGTCTTTTTTAGCCAAATGGAAGTTACCGGCGTACTTATTTTTATTTGCGAAGCATAGATGGTTTCGCCGCCCGTTTGGGCAATCAGGTTTACGGTTTGATTTACCGCTTTTGCTGACGCGTTTATCCTCACCAGCAAACTGTCGCCTTCTGTTTGGTAAACCGCCAGCACATAGCCTCCGTCTGCCGCTTTAGGCAGGTTGATAACCGTTTCCGACCCATCGGGGTACTTGATCTTGGCTTCGTATGTTTTTCCGACTTCGGGTTTCAGGTTGAAAGTGCCCATACCTGCATGCACGCTTTCCATCTGGGCAACCTCTTGGCCTTGGTTATCGGTAATGCTTCCCTTGATGTTCACCCCTGTTCCGTCAACGCTTACCGCCTTAAAGGCTACCCTCGAAGTAAGGCCATTTACAAGATCGCCACTTTCGGGGAAGAACTGCACGTCGCTTTGCGAGAGTGCCGCCTTGATCGGAAAACTCTTTTCGATCTTTTTCTTCTTTTCCGTAACAATCGTAGTGCGAATATAGGCGCCTTTCAGGTTGGAGGTCTGGTCGTTGATTATATTTATGGTGATGTTTCCGCTCCCATCCGTTTTTGCCTTTTCACTCGCTATCGCCTCGTGGTTGGCCATGATCTCGTACCGCACCTCTTTGTCCGTAAGTGGTAGCCCATTGGCGTCGGTATAATTCAGCAATGCGGTAACCACTGGGTTGCCCCCCGTGGTTTTATATTGGTAGGTTACTTTGGCGATCACTTCTTCGCTGCCAGGGTTCCCAACTGCAAAAGTCCGGTCGAAGTAATAGTCTGGCCCCGCGTTGCGCATCCACCGGGTATAGGCACGGATCCGGTAGTTGCCTTCTTTTAACGTATCGCTCAGCGTAAAATCCCCTATTGACATCCCTGCCGTTAAAGGCAGTTTAAGCGTCTCTTGGATGGAATCTCTTCCGTTTACCAGATCTACATACAATGCGCCGCTCAACCCGGAAAGTTGGTGCCTGCTCCCAACGGTGACATAAGCCTTGAACCAGATCGTATCGCCCAGCGCATAATAGGGTTTGTCGGTATGCAGGTAAACTTTTTCCTGTGGCCGCTCGCTCATCCAGGTGTTAAGAGAGGCTGCAATCTTGTCGACCAGGTCGTCAGGCGGATTGCGGGTAAAGGCAAAAAGGCAGAACAGGAGAAGACAGGCTAGGGAGATTTGCGCTGCCGGTTTCTTGATAAGCATAGGCTGGATCTTTTAAAAGTAGAGCAGTTTTGGTTAAAAACTATACAGAAAACGAATATACATTAAATATTGATTGATTATTCCACTTTAAACCTGTACACCTGCCTGCCCAGTTCCCCGGCCGCATTGATCCCTTCAACCACCACTTTGTAATTTCCCGGATCGTCTGAGTTGAAGAAATCAAACTTTACCTTTCCATCTGCCGCTGTTATTACGTTCGGGTTCCAATAAATGGTAGATCTAAAATCCGGTAATTGGGTCGCGGTTTTAGGCCCATCATAACGGGGCGAATAAAATGCACGGGCATTGTTAAAACCTTTGGGCGCAATGATGGCAACGGATGGATCGTATGGTTTACGTAACCAACCCTTTTTGGTCGTTATGTAGATAGTCGGTCCTCCGAAAAAGCTTTCTGATGCTAAATTAGATCGAAAAACCTCGATTTTTGCGATGTCAACAGGGTCTATAATGTTGTTGTCAAATATGTCGCCCACTTCCACACAATTGGAAGTTATTCGATGACCATTTAAGATGACCTGCATCGGCACAAGCCCTTTACCAGGCTCGAAGGAGTGAGGCCAGTTGGTAACAGAGCAATATTTACCTAGGAGTGGTTTAAAAACTACTGCACCCAGCCGCCCCTGCAAACAGGTCCCAAGGTTGGCGCAGAGTTCCGGCTGCTCGATGATGTAAGTCAGGTCGGCAAAACCAGAAGGAAGTTTGAACATGCCTTGCGGACTATATTTATCTTCTTCCCTATTCCCCCGAATTACCACGTCTTTCAGTTGCTGCACCCGGTTGAGCTTGCCCTGTCGCTCCCAAACGCCGTTCTGCTTTTCGCTATTAGCCAGATAACTTTTTATAGTATCAGCAATGTTGGTGTTGATATCCCCGATATTCTTGTTAGGGCTTAACCCCTGCGGCTCGGTCTTGTCCAGAATTACCTCTACGTTCTTCCCTTTCTTTGCCGTTCTCGCCTGGACGCTGAACTTTAAACTATCGGACAATACCAACTTGTCAAATCGGAATCTTCCCTGTGCATCGGTCGTCGTGTCCCGCACAATGCCGGCCTTTAACGACATCAGCGTCACCTTGGCATTGGGCAGCGGCTTTCCGCTCAGCGATAGCACTTTCCCCGCAATTTCGGTCGCAAGTTTTTCTGCCCTGAAAATAGGCTCGCCGGGTTTCCCGCTCAAGACTTCTTTCCACGTAAAGCGCCGATAGCCTTGCGTAAGCATCAGGTTGTCCAGCGCTTTGTTTACCGCTTCACTTTCTGTGGCAAAGTAGTAATTGGGCTTTTCGATATAGCCCTTCAGGTCTGAGGTCAAAAGGATGTTGGAAAAAATGGTACTTTCCGATGTTTCATCTATCGGCACTTTGCTTTCATCGATCACCGCTACAGAAAAGCTTCCGGCTACCGCTTTGCCCTTCTGGTCTTTCGCATCCAGTTCTATCTCCACCTTTTCCCGGGTTTTATATGTTGGTTTGGCCGTGCCTATCTTGAGCTGCATCTGGTCTGGATTCTTGAGGAAAGCGATCCTTTCGTTGATCGGCTGTCCCCGGTTGTCAAACAGGGTGAACTGGGCGATGCCGCTTGGGAAGTTCGTCTTTTTTAGCCAAATGAAAGTTTGGATCTGCGTGATCTTTATGGGAGATGCATAGATGGTTTCGCCACCAGTTTGGGCAATCAGGTTTACGGTTTGGTTTACCGCTTTTGCCGATGCATTGATCCTCACCAACAAACTGTCGCCTTCTGCTTGGTAAACCGCCAGCACATAGTCTCCGTCTGCGGCTTTGGGCAGGTTGATGACTATTTCCGATCCGTCGGGATACTTGATCCTCGCTTTGTATGTTTTTCCAGCCTCGGGTTTCAGGTTGAAAGTGCCCATACCTGCATGCGTGCTTTCCAGTTGGGCAACCTCTTGGTCTTGGTTATCGGTAATGCTTCCCTTGATATTTACCCCTGTGCCGTCAACACCCACCGCTTTAAAAGCTACCCTCGAAGTGACGCCATTTACAAGGTCGCCACTTTCGGGGAAGAACTGCACATCGCTTTGCGAAAGTGCGGCCTTAATCGGGAAGTTTCTGGATATCTTTTTTCCCTTTACCGTTTCTATCGTGGTACGGATGTAAGCCCCTTTCAGGTTGGACTTCTGGTCGTTCACCATGTCAATGGCAATGTTGCCGGCGAGATCCGTTTTCACTCTTTTGATGTCGATGGTTTCCCCTCCTGCAACAATTTTGTACCGCACGACTTTGCCTCCGAGGGCCAGCCCGCTATCATCCGTATAATTGATGGTGGCGGTAACGACTGGTTTGCCGCCGGTGGTTTTATATTGGTAGGCCACTTTTGCACTTACCTCTTCGTCATAGGCGTTGCCCACGCTGAAGGTGCGGTCGAAGTAATAATCTGGCCCCGCGTTGCGCATCCATTGGGTATAAGCGCGGATCCGGTAGTTGCCTCCTTTTAATGTATCGCTCAGCGTAAAATCCCCTATGGACACCCCTGCCGTTAATGGCAGTTTAACCGCTTTCTGGATAGCGCCACTTTCATTTATCAAATCTACATACACCGCGCCACTCAACCCAGAAAGCTGGTGCCTGCTTCCAACGGTGACATAAGCTTTAAACCAGATCGTGTCGCCCGTGGCGTAGTACGGTTTGTCCATGTGGAGGTACACTTTTTCCTGCGGCAGCTTGCCCGTCCAGTCGTTTAGCGAAGCTGCGATCTTGTCTACAAGGTCGTCAGGGGGATGACTAATATAGGCGGCAAGACAAAAAAAACCACATAAAAATAACAGGATGATGGCTGATTTTTTAATGAGCATAGGTTAGGTCTTTTAAAACTATAGCAATTTGGTTATAAACTATCTGGAAAACGAAAATACATTAACATTGACCAATTCTGAACCATTTTGCAGAATATAAATTATTGAGTAGGAATTGTTCTACTTTGACAAACCTATACCTGGCTGATCGTGTACTTGCTTCACAACTTATTGTTGGAAGTCTTTACGTTTGTACAGTTAAAGCTTTAAGGCAAAGTATTTTTGCAAAACGAATATTTTTATGCCTTCTTATTTTAATTCTTCTACAGTAAAAGATTTCCGCCTGTCTTTAAGCTTTTGCCGAACTTTAGCTACTTCTGCGGCATCTACTTTTTCGGTATTATTTTGCCATGATCTTCTAACGAAAGACAGTACTTCGGCAAGCTGTTCATCTGTAATTTGTTTATCGAACCCAATTGCGGGCATGTCTCCATTAATTTCTGGTGCTTTATATAAATGACCATTCACCTCTATTGGACCAGTTAATCCAAACAATACAATGGAAATAAGCTTTTCTTTATCACCATTTACCCATTCTGATTTATTTAAGGGTGGCGCCAATGATTTTACACCATTGCCATCTATTCCGTGGCAGGTTTGACAGGTGGAATTGAACAGGACATATCCTTTTGGAAACTCCTTTTTCAGCGTGGTTTCGTCATGGTTGTCTTTTGCCTTTTTAGCGTCTATAACAATCGCTTTTAATTTTTTAATGATCGCAAGGCTAGTATCAGAAAGTTTTGTCTGAAGCTGATTTTGAAAACTTTGTTCTTCATTCTCCAGATTGCTGATTACTGCATCGGCCACATAACTGTTGTCGGGACATTTTAATGCAACTTTTTTCAACAAGTCTCTTGCGGCCACTTCATCTAAAGGCCGAATGGCATTAACCAGGTAGGCGATGTATGGAGCAGCTATGGTGTCGTTTTTTTCAAGCATTTTATCCAATATGGGAAGCACTTTCCTATAAGAACTAGCATTGAGCACAGATGGTAATACCGCAAACGCTTGCATGCGGATGGGGAAAGAATTCTGTTGCAGAAGAGGTAAAACGTCTTCAACTGTTAAAACGCCTAAGCCTTCCAACGTCCAGAGGGATTGTATTGCAAATAATGGATTAGAAGTCTGTTTAATCGCTGCTTGTAACGCCGGAACTGCTTGAGTAAAATTACGGTCTATAAGTAATTGTTGAGCCATGTCTCGCACCCAACCGTTTGGATATCCAAGTAGTTTTACTAATTGTTGGGGATTATTGGGAAACAAGGTAGATTTAGGGCTGCTATCTTTCTGAACGATCTTGTAAATGCGCCCGTAATTTAAGGGTTGCGTTAGTTTTCTTTCCTGTATTTGGCTTCGAAGGTATGGAGTTAAATACGTTTTATGCTGAATGATTCCGCGGTACATATCTGCTATATACAACGCACCATCTGGGCCATTGTATAAATTTACCGGCCTAAAACGCTCGTCGGTGCTTGCCAAAAATTCTTTTCCTTGATACGCCTGTTTACCATTAACTATATAGCCACTATCTGTAATTATATTTCTTTTGATAAGATTAGCGGAAGGCTCTGCGACAAACACATTTGATTCGTATCCTTTTCCAAATACACCACCACGGTAAACAAGTGGCGCGCAAGCCGCAGTAAAGTTTACCAGGTGTTTGGTTGTAGAATCTAAAATACCAGGCAAATACCCACGATTTACACCTAGGTTTGGACGCAAGGGATAAACGTTATTGTCTGCGACTATCGTTTCATTATATCCCTTTACATTTTTCTGGTTTTTATTTTCGGACCCAAAACCTGGACTGAAATAATCTCCGAGTAAATTCTGGGAATTGGTATTGTAGTATAATCGGCCGTAATTATCTTGACTAATGCCCCATTGTCCTCGAAAATGTGTTTGTTCGATAATCCATTTATCACCTCTTTTACGGTAGCGCTTACTAGACTTGGCATTGTAAATCCAGTTATCCATCGCGCGTAATAATCCATTGGGGTAATGTTCTACGTTGCCGCCATCTGTGTAGTGGCCGTCAACCAAAACCTTTTTACCGGGTTTGTCCCTATTTATTTCATAGTACCAAAGGTTTGGCGGTTCGGCAACCAATACCCCTTTTCCAATAAGGCAGATTGCCCTAGGCATTACCAACGAGTCTAAGAACACTTTACGGCTGTCCATTACGCCGTCTTTATCTTTGTCTTCTAATATCACTATTTTACCGTCCGGGATATCTTCGCCTGTGCCAAGCGTATCAGGCATGTAGCCATTCATTTCTACCGCCCAGATGCGTCCGTTTTCATCAAAAGTAAAAGCAACGGGCGCTGTTATTAATGGTTCTGATGCAACTAGCTTTACTTCAAATCCAGCTTCGGTTTTCATCGTGTTCATAGATTCTTCCGCAGATAACACAGGAGAAGAATCGAAATCTGCTTTAGACCCACGCCAACTATTACTAAAATAAAAAAAAGCACCACCAACAGTTAGTAGCAAGAGAATGAAAATTAATATCTTACCGGTTTTATTCGCTTTATTTTTTCCGTTTAACATTTTGCAAAAAAAATTGTGTTTATCCTGTTTGAGATTAAATGACCCGATCGGTTTTAATTTTCGGGTGAACAGCCTAATAGCAAATAAACTAAAATAAAACTAAATCGAAAATTTTAGAAATAAAATTACGCTATTTCATTAATAGACTATTGCTTTTTTCTGAACACACTAACATCTCAAAAATATTTCCCGTAAAATCAAACAAGGTTTGTAGAGTAAAAGTGTTGATGGAACTGGAGGTAAAATAAGTTTCAGTTGATTCAAAACGTTCGTTTACAGTTAAATTTTCCATTCTTCTCATAAAATCGAATTGAGCAAAAGTACACCTGCAAGGCCAACTATGCCAACTATTGATTCCATTACAGCCCATGATTTAAAAGTGTCTTTCAAACTGAGACCAAAATATTCTTTAAAGAGCCAAAAACCCGAATCGTTTACATGCGAGAACATTAAGCTACCCGCGCCAACAGCCAAAACCATCAAGTTTGGATTGCTATGTGTTTGTACCATAAGTGGCAGAATAATGCCTGCTGTTGTTAATCCGGCAACGGTAGCAGAACCCACACAGAAGCGAATCATAGCAGCAATCATCCAAGCCAAAAATAGAGGTTCAGCGTGTATATTTTGTAGATAACCTGCAATCTGATTGCTCACACCGCTTTCAATTAGTACTTGCTTAAGCGCCCCAGAACCGGCTATGATTAATAATATTGGCGCAATATCTTTTATTGCATCTCCGAATACAATCATGATATTTTCCATTTTTCTACCTTGGGATGTTCCTAGCAACCAAGTTGCTACAATAAGCACAATTAGCATCACCACAGATGGGCTGCCCGCGAATAAAACCATTGATAGAATTGCTGAATCTGCCTTCAAAATGAAAGGGAGAAATGACGCAAGCGCCAATAAAAGTACAGGAAGCAATGCTGTAAAAAAACTTTTAAAAGTACTCGGTAATGCCTCATCTTCCATTTCTGTTGCCATGAATGATTGGAGTGGAACAGCCCTTATATTTTTTAATGTTTTAGAAAAAATTGGCCCACCTAATATGATTGCCGGTATGGCGACCGCCAGACCATAAATTAATGTTAAACCCATATCAGCATTAAACAATACGACTAAGGCAGCAGGTGAAGGATGGGGAGGCAAAAAGCCATGCGTAACAGAAAGTGCAGCAAGCATCGGCACACCAATGTAAAGTGCAGGTAATTTGTACCTGTAAACGACCGAAAAAATGAGTGGCACCATCAACACAAAACCAACACCATAAAACAAGGGAATACCGATTATGAAACCTGTAATCAACATCGCCCATTGAATGTATTTTCTACCAAAAATATCCATGCTTACTTTTGCAATTTTTTGAGCTGCGCCGCTTTCGGCAACTAACTTACCAAGCATGGCGCCCGCAGTAATAATTATTGTCAGAGAACCGAGTATGTCGCCAATTCCCTTTTCTACACTTCCTACTAGTTTAACAGGTGCTATACCCAAAAAAAGTCCGACAAAAAACGAAACAACTAGGAAGGCTAAGAATGCATTGATTTTAAAAACGGATATCAATACAATTAATAATGCGATACAGAGAAAAACAATTGTTATGGTCATTTGATGATTAATTATAGATTCATCTAAAAGTAGCAAGATTTCTATCCGACAAAGTAAAATTCGTTAGGAATAATACCTTTATTTATAGTGTTAATTCTAACATTATCGGAATATATTATTAAGTCATGCTCCCAAATTAACAAATTTTCCGATCATAAAACTCCCGTATTTTTATAATACGGGTTTTCAGAGACGTATCTGGGTTAAAGCCTTTTCCAAATTCCTTGGGTGACTTTACCTAGGCATTTCTAGTAATCTCCTTACCATATTTGGCTCGGTCTAACCCGTTTTGTTCTTCTAAGAATAGCTTCTCTCCTATTTTCCAATATGCCTCAACCATTGCAGAATTAATGGCTTGATAGGTTTTTTGCCTTGCTAGGGCGAGGATTAGTTTTAATTTTTGTATGTACTGCATTTTATAAATTCAAGATTTTAAACCTCTGAAAATAAGGACAACTGGATTTAGCAGACACTGTCTGCGAAATCTCTAACTTAAGAAATTTTCGGTCAAAATTTTATCTCCTGTATCCAAGCATTCGATTTTTTCTTATAAAAAATAATGCCAATGCCTTACCTAACATCTCGGGCAGTTGGAGCTATATTAAAAAGTTGAGTATACTATATAATAGCTAATTTGCAGGGATTTTTAAAAACGTATGTTTTTTCTAGTTGTCTTTTTATCAAGTTTTTCTCCGATAAAATAATATGGATATGTTATTAAATAGAGCACAATTGCCGGTGATTCTGACTTTTCCTTCAATTCGTAAATCTCACTTATTTTTTTATCAAAGATTATTCTATCCTTTAAATAGGCAGAATCGATAATATATTTTCTTGAATCTTTGAGTAATGTACCATCTTTCAATTTTATATTATATCCGCTAATAAAACAAGTATCGCATGGTGGATAATCAAACATATCACCAACTAAAAAAAAATAGTTTCGGAGATTGTCAAAAAGTTTTTTGGTTTTTTTGAAGTTTAGTTTACTACGAATACTGTCTATTTTCTTCACATTAACTTTTGCAATATTACGAAAAAGATCGACTCCCTTTTGATCGTAATGTGTCAACGTATCTCTTGCAGGGTTCATTATCGAAAGAGAATCATAGGTTCCTATGCCTCGTTCAAAAGTTATACTCCTACTGTACGGAATACCGCCCATCTCTTTTAACCCATCAGAATAATATTCTATTTCGGCAATGAAGGGATCCATTTCCGGGGAATCATTCGATCTATCAATACTTAACAAACTCAATGCAACCATCCCAACATTAATTATTAAAATGGTAAGTAATAAAGCATAAATCACTTTTATAGCTTTTAACTTTATTATTAGCCAGTACCCAAAAATAGCAGCCAATATAAAGGCATTCGAAAAAATATGAGAAATGAACATAAAACTATAATCCTCATTTTTGATAAAAATTATAATAAAAGTAAACGAAAAGAATAATCCATAGAGACTTAGAATGTAGGAGTATGCTAAAATATCAAGAAAATTTCTTCTTTTCACCTTCAAAATTCTTGCAATAAAACTTAAAATAATGGATAGAGCAACACTGAAGAATAACCCAGTCAGTAGTATTTTAAAAAGGTTGATATAAGTCCCGGGCATCAGAATGAGCAATGATAGAACTAATATTGCACTATAAATTAGAATCTGTCCTAGCCTTTCCTCTGCTTTTTGAGCATAATAATTACTAAAAAACTTTCTTGGATCTTGAAACAACAGCGGAATCATTACCAACCAATAAAGTACCTGCTTCGGACTTAACCTGTCTAGAAAAGTCTGGATAAATCCCACAGATTTTAAATCGAACATATTCCTTTTAAGAATTTAATTTATTAATGATCTAAAATATTGCTTTGCATTTAAATAAAAAAATGACCATTTAACATTGTTCGTATTAGTCGCCGAATACGGCGGATTCCCCATGATTACCATAACTGGAATATCTCGTTTTACTGCGTCTGCTTGGTCGGCTTCTATACGCCTTATTCCAATAATAATGATTTTTTGCACAGCTTAAAAATTAAAAGATTTTATCTCAGTTTACTATAGGTTGAAAAAATGAAGTAAAATTAAATTTTAAAAAACCTATTAATAAGTAGGATGTTGTTTAACGATTGAAATTAAAACCAATTCTGTCTCTTAAAGCTTATATTTATCGAAAAATTCTAGTACTTAAATAGATGAGCAGAATTTACAGGAATAGATTATCGATTTCGATATATGTAAAACAAGTTAATCATTTGTGTATCAAACTTAACATATTCCGAAAGTTTCCAAAGCAAAACAGTCCCACAATTAACCAATGGATTTAAAAACTTTTAGCGGTTTTCCGTTCTATGTTAAGTTAGCGTGCGTTCTCATAAGCCTTTTTGCTATTGGCGCTTTGTTGGTCATCGGCAAAGAAATTCTTTCTCCACTTATATTCTCTTGCTTATTTTCTATTTTACTATTGCCCATTGCAGCTTTCTTTGAGAAAAGATTACGCTTTCCAAGGAGCGCTGCATCTATGGTTGCTGTGTTGTTGTTTTTGTCCCTAATCGGGATTTTTATTTATGTGATCGGATCTGAGATTGCTTCGCTTGCCAAAGACTGGCCACAGTTTGAAGCGCAAATTACCAAAACCCTTTACAATTTTCGGGGATGGGTTCAGGAAAATTTTAACATTACGCGCGGTAAGCAACTACGCGTTGTAAGTTCTGCAGCCGCTAAAGTTACCTCTCCTGATACGGCAGCAGTTGGCGCAACTCTACTATCATTATCCTCTATATTGCTGTTTTTGGTTTTTACCTTTATCTATACTTTCTTTTTCTTGCTTTACCGTCGCCTCATCGTTAGGTTTCTACAATCTGTATTTTTGGAGGAAAATACGAAAACGGTTCACGAAGTAATTGAGCAAGTGCAATACATGGTGAGAAAATACATTATTGGGCTCTTGATGGAAATGGGCATAATTGCGACAGCCGTGAGTCTTGCTTTTACCATAATGGATGTGAGTTACGCGCTACTGCTTGGTTTAATTACCGGGCTTTTTAACATTATTCCTTATGTTGGCATTTTTACGGCATTGGTTATTAGCGCAGTGGTAACGCTCGGCACATCGCCCGACAGTACAAAAGTAATATGGGTTGTGATAACGCTTGTTGTTACGCATTTGATAGATAGCAACGTTTTGCTTCCGATGGTAGTTGGCTCCAAGGTGCGTATTAATGCTTTAATTACTGTTTTAGGCGTGGTTGTTGGCGAAATGATTTGGGGTATTCCAGGAATGTTTTTATCTATTCCGGTGATCGCTGTTTTAAAAATCATTTTCGATCGTGTGGAAAGCTTGAAACCTTGGGGCATAATTTTGGGCGATGAGGAACGGAAGCAAAATCGGTTAGCTGTCAAATTAAAGGTTAAAAATAAAAAGATAGCCATTAAGGATGAATAACGAACAACTCAATGCCGCGTTCTAAAAATATTTTTTTTACTACTTAACACGTGTACATTGTTTATTACCCGCTCCTAACAAAATATGAATCACGTTCCGCATTTCGCCGTAAAATTTAAGCATCAATAAAAAAACATATAAGGAAGGCTAAAGGCCAAAATATTCATCAAAATTATACGTGTGGTTGCAGACATTGAAAAACAAAAAATTAGAAGCCCTTTCGCTGCCAAACTAATACTCATTTTAGGATTAACCGTGCTTTTATGCGCAGAGGGTTACTTTGGCTACCGACTTCACGCCTTGTCTTCCCAACAAGAAGAGCTCAAAAAAGATTATTCAAATTTGAATAACATTACTTTTGGCTTATTTTCAGTCGATCAGTGGCGGGATAAAGTGGCGGGGATTGTTAACCATCAAGTTCGTCATTTTACAATGACGCCAGACCAAAAAAAGAATCTTCAAATTGAAGTTCAACAGATTATTTTGGCGCTAATTAATAAAGCTGAGGCACTTTTAGATAGAAAGCCTAAGACCTTGGGTGGTAAAATAAAGAAATTGGCTGTTAAAACATTTGTAAATACAGATGAAATTAAGGCGCAAGTTCCTGCATTCGCCAAAACCATAATCGCTCAAATTGATAATCCTGCGCGCAAGAAAGAACTTAGTATTCTGGCCATGGGTAAGTTTAATGCGGTAGATAGTAATGCCTATGTAGATAGCACTTTGCAGGCCAATGATTTGGCTACGGCAAAAATGTACAAAAAATACCGTGTTTCAAATCCAGATCAGTTCAATAAAAAACTTACGGCTTCTTTGGATCAAATTCGGACAGTAACTTATAATTATTCTTTCGGAATGCTCTGCTGTATCATTACCGTTTTGATGTTGTGGTGGTTTTTAAGAAAGCGCTCAGAACTGCACGGTACACTATTTATCATGTCCCTTTTGTTTGCGTTTATCCTGTTGGCAGTCGGTTTAACCGCATCTATGATTGAGGTAGATGCACGCATAAAATCGCTAGACTTTGTCCTTTTAGGACAGCATGTGGTTTTTAAAAACCAAGTGCTCTTTTTTCAGAGTAAAAGTATTTTAGATGTTGTCGAAATATTGGTGCAGCAACCTGCGGCTGATTCTATCGCGGTTGGTATTTTAATACTGGTATTTAGCATTCTCTTCCCCGTTATGAAATTAAGTTCAACTGGTATACATTTATTGAGTAAAAAGAAACTGGCTGAGAATAAGTACATTCGATATTTTGCTTTTCAATCTGGTAAATGGAGCATGGCAGATGTTATTGTAATTGCCATATTAATGGTTTACATCGGGTTGAATGGTCTTTTAGAAAGTCAATTGAAGAGCCTAAATATCCGGAGTGATATTTTAACAATCATAACCACAAATAACACTGCTTTGCAACCGGGATATATCATCTTTATCAGCTTCGTGTTATATGGACTCGTGCTTTCAACTATATTAAAGTTTATAACCCCGCATGACGCGCACTAAATTATTTATCGAATATAATTCTATTTAACAATCAAATGGACGAAGCATCAATCCATAGCGGCGAAAATATACCGAACAGAAAATTCGGCTTTTCAAACTCCATTCTCATTCTAGGGCTTGCTCTGTTGCTTGTTGGCGAAACATACTGTGCATTTCGGGTGTATTCGCTTTCGCGCGAACAAGAACAAACTAAGCAAGATTACAGCATCGCTAACAACATCACCTTCGGACTTTTTTCTGTTGAGCAATGGAGAGACAAAATAGTGTCTGTCGTAGATCGGCAAGTGAGTGATTTTAGTATGTCTTCTGCGCAGAAAAAAGCCCTACAAAAACAAATAGAAATACAATTGCACGCGCTGATAAAAAAAACCGTTGCTGGAATTGAAAAGCCTCAAAAAACGTTATCTGGTAAATTAAAAAAGATAGCATTCAATGCTGTGGTAAATACCGATGACCTCCAAGCACAAGTTCCTTCATTCGCGAAAACGATCATTACGAAAGTAAATAGTCCAGCGAGCAAAAAAAGATTAAAGAGTATTGCTACAACCAAAATAGATCAACTCGAAAAAGAAACTTATGACAGTACCAGCTTTGCGAAAGCGCAACTAACTAAACATCTTTTTAAAAAATATCAAGTTTCTAACTCAAAACAATTTAACAACCATATCGACGCCAAACTGAGATCATCTAATAAAGATTTGTACAATTTTACGTTTATGATGTTTGGCTGTGTGCTGTTGGCACTCTGTATTTGGGTGCTGATGCGTAAAAAAGTGCATCTGCAGAATACTCTTTTCATTATGTCGATTTTATTTGCATTTGTGTTGCTTGTAGTGGGCATAACAGCGTCGATTATAGAAGTAGATGCACGCTTGCAGTCGCTTAGCTTTATGCTAATAGGTGAAAAAATCGCCTTCGAGAATCAAGTATTATTTTTTCAGAGCAAAAGCATCTGGGAGATTGTTTCTGCGTTAATTAAGCAGCCCAAGCCAGATGCTGTTTTGGTTGGCGCTCTAATCTTGATCTTCGTAATTATCTTACCTGTATTGAGATTAGTAGCTAAGGGAATTCATATTTTAGCTAATAAAAAAGTTGCAGAGAACAAGGTTGTTCGATATTTAGCCTTCCAATCAGGAAAATGGGACATGTCGGATGTTATGGTTGTTGGTATTTTAATGACCTATATTGGATTAAATGGTATTTTAAAAAGCCAGCTCTCCAACCTAAATTTTCACAATAGCTTGTTAGATACCAACACGGTCAATTATACATCGCTGCAGCCAGGTTATTTCATCTTTGTTGGATATGTAGCATTTGCGATGGTATTATCTTTTATATTGAAAAAAATCATTCCGGTTGATGAAAGATAGGTTTTTGGCAATCGATGTAGAAAATGTGAAAAGTTAATCGCTGTCGGCGCACGACTAAAAATCATCTTCGAAGCACTAAGTGGTTGAGTCTCTACACGCAGCTTCATTCGTTTTTCCTCCAAACAGCTACGAGTCCGATTTCATGAGGCAGGCAATAGCTAGCTAGAATTAAAACGTTATTTATATTGATTTATAAGAAAAACACCAGACCTCAAAGTGACCCACTTCGTTTAGAAGATTTGAGTCTACCAAACGTTATCGTACATTTCGCGATAGTATTCCGTGGCCATCCTTGCAGATTCAAAGGCAGGAATTACATCTCTTAGTCCATTTTGTATCATCTCATGCCACTTTGTTGGATTGTGATAGTAGGTCGGCAACACTTTACTTTCGAGCGTTAACATTAAGTTGGCGTTTTCTTCTACGTCTCGATCAAATTCAGAAAGATCACTTGACGCCGGTTTTATTATAAAACAATTTTCACCATCAATTTCAAATTCCGGTATCCATCCATCTGGAATTGAAAGATTTACAGAACCGTTCATTGCGGCGGTCATACCACTAGTGCCAGAAGCCTCGCGATACATTTTCGGATTATTCAACCAAACATCCGATCCTTTCTTCAGCATTGCCGATAGGGCAAGTTCGCAGCCAACCAAAACTGCACAGTTTTTAAGTGACTTAGTTTTGCTAATAATTTCATTAAAAACATAATTTGCATAGGTATCCTCGGGATATGGCTTACCTGCCCAAATTATCTGAACGGGCATTTCTGTCTGATTTATCAACCTTAAAAAACGTTCCCAGTCGTGCAGAAGTAGGTCTGCACGCTTGTAAGCAGCAAATCGTCTTGCCCAAACAATGGTAAGCACGTTTTCATCAAACAATTTCCCCGTCTGGTTGACAACCTCTTTAAAAAGCAGTGATTTCATTTCTTTTTTTCGCTTTTCCACACCTACCCCATCGTTACTTTTTAGTTTTTCCGCAAATAATTTGTCTTGCCAATACTTCTCGTTCTGCGCATTTGTAATAGAAATAATTTCACAAATTCCCAGGTAGTTGCCCCACATTCCTCTAGCTACTTCGCCATGAAGTTTGGAAACACCGTTCGCCATACCAGAAAATTTTAATGCACCAAGTGTATAATTAAATCTATCGCCTTCCATTCCCAATACAAACTTTACCTCATGCTCTTGCATGTGGTAAAAAAAAGACATTTCTTTAAGCAAGGAAAAGTCATGCTCTTCATTGCCTGCCTGTTCAGGCGTGTGTGTTGTGAACACTACATGTTTCTTAATCTCTTCGAGATTCTGAAATTTAGAATACAGGTAGAAATTCAACGGAATGGCATGGCCTTCGTTCATGTGGTAAATGTCGGGCTGAATATCCAACTGGTCTAAAAGCATTCCTCCTCCAATTCCGAGTATGATCGACTGCGCAATTCTGGTGGTTTCGTTTGGATCGTACAAGCGATGCGTAATGCTCTTGCTTACCTCATCATTTTCTTCAATATCTGTACTCAATAAAAATAGAGGCGCAGAACCAAAAGTTTCTGGCCTCAGTAAATAAGCCTTTACCTTCACGGTTGCGCTGTGCACGGGAACAGAGAGTACAATTCCCGTGTCTTCTAAAAAGGAATAATGCTTCTCTATAAACGTTGGGCGCATGTTATTTTGCTTATCTCGAACCTGATCGTAATAGCCATATTTCCAGAGCATACCAATACCAATTAGGTTCTGTTTGAGTTCAAACGCGCTTCGGAGATGAGAGCCTGCTAGAAAACCCAAACCGCCGCTATATATTTTAAGGGATTGATCTATGGCAAATTCCATCGAAAAGTACGCGACTGATTTACTAAATTCGGTATTTGGAGTATATCCTAAAATTTCGGTAGTGTTCATCTAGCAATAATAAAGATTAAATTAGGTATCTGTGCAATATATTTAAGCGCCAAGGTTTTAGTCAGATAAATTAGTATATTTCTGTCGGTAGTACTGAAGTTTGGTGCAGAGTAAACTCTTAGCTAAGTCTTATTTAATTGATTTTAACTGACAATGGAGATTTTAAATTTTTACTAAATCTAGCCAAATAATTAAACCAGCTGTCTTCGCTATCGAAATTCCCGCTCTTGTTCCAGCATCCTCCCTGATAATAGGTAAAATTGTTATTTTCATTTGCATTGCCAATTATCAAAAGGTGCTGTTCCGTTTCCTTTATATTAAATATAGATTTCGGCGGATAAACAATCCCTACTCCCATAAAGCCGTTTATAGCATCGCCATCTGCTTTATCCCAATAGGCCACGAAACTATTGTCCTTATCCATCTTTTTAATCCCATCGTTATTATGCTTTGTTACGCCCGCTGCAATTTTTAGGCAATGTTCAGTTTGATAGTGGTTAACGATTTTATTAAGTTGGCTACCTGCATCTAAAGAGACTGTTTTGGTCTCTTCAACTAATTTGCCGTTTACTTTAAAAGATTTGTAAATGAGCATAAAAGAAATTCTAATTGGCCCTTGATCCAATATTTTGCTTTCAGCATAATTAATAGGATAAATGATGGAATCGCCAACAATCGGCTCCGCATCTCCTGAACCCAAAGTTATACCAACGTGATAGGCATCTACCGCATCACCATGATTGTGATGGTAATCAGCTCCTTTATAAAGTTCATTTACAACTAGCCTTGATGTTTTCTTCGCCCAAAAATCTATTCCTTTGGCCATACCGTCCTGACTTTCCAATGCCTCGCCATACATTCTAAAAGCCACTTTATCATTCTCCCAGGCAAAGTCGTCAAAACGCTCTGGCACTTGGCGTCCGTAAACTTTTGCTTCATATTTTTGACGAGTTCCAGTCGAAATTGTAAATTGTTGTTTTTCTCCCGCAGAAATATTGGTTTGAAAAATAAGAGATTGAGGATTTTTTTCGCCACCAAAAATAACTTGCGAAGGAATTTCCCTTCCTGATTTTTTCTCCTTTACAATAATTTTATTTGCTGCTAGATTATTTAATTTGGCTATGCTTTTCCATGTGATTTCAATAGTTTCTGAAAGTTTATCGATGTTCGATGTGTTCGAAATCTCAATACTTATTGATTCGCCAGCATTCTCGTAGGCGCCTAGAGTCGAGATAGATGAAACCGAAAGCAAGCTTAACAGAAATAAGACACGATAGTTTTTAAACAGTTTCATAATGAGGTATTTAAGTTGAGTTGAATCTTTTTTTGAGCGATTAGCCGGTCAAATAAAATTTAAAATGTTTACTTCAAGTCAGTAATTTTTACCGCATCCATATCTCCATAATCTTGGTTTTCTCCGCCCATCCCCCAAATAAAGGCATAGTTGGAAGTTCCACAACCCGCATGGATAGACCACGGCGGGCTAATCACCGCTTGATTATTATGCACAGCGATGTGTCGGGTTTCTTGTGGCTCGCCCATAAAGTGAAAAACCGTTTGGTCACTGGCAAGATCAAAATAAAAGTATGCTTCCATTCTCCTGTCGTGGGTGTGTGCCGGCATGGTATTCCAAACACTTCCTTTTTCCAAAACTGTCAATCCCATTACCAATTGGCAACTTTGTATGCCATCTGCATAAATGTATTTATTGATTTTACGATGGTTAGAAGTTTCCCCAGCGCCCATATCCACTGATTTTACGTCTTCTCCTTTCAATAGGGTAAGAGGATATTCTTTATGCGCTGGCGCTGATAACATATAAAACTGCGCAGGTTCATTCGCATTTTTGGACGCAAAGTTGATGTCTTTACTTCCCCTACCGATGTATAGGCAATCTTTTTTGTCGAGGTTATAGGCCTTCCCATCCACGCTGATGGTTCCCGCACCTCCAACATTTATAACACCAATTTCCCTTCGCTCCAAAAAAAAATCGGCCCTCAACATCTCAAAGCTCTCCAATTTTAGATTGTTATTTGTAGGTACGGCGCCGCCAACAATTATTCGATCATAATGGCTATAAGTAAACTTAATTGCTCCTGATACCATCAAATCCTCAATAAGAAACTGCCCACGCAATTCGGCAGTATCCATTCCCCTAACTTCCTTCTGGCTGTTATGGTATCTTTGTTTCATAATTTCAATTTTTTAATTGTTTAACTTTTTAACGGGCCATCCATCCGCCATCTACGGTAATAATGGTTCCATGTACATAATCTGCCGCTTTTGAGGCGAGAAAAACAGTTACGCCGGCAAAATCTTCTGGAGTTCCCCATCGCCCCGCCGGAATACGGGATAAAATTGCTTTGCTCCTTTCTTCATCGTGGCGCAAAGCTTCGGTATTGTCTGTTGCGATATAACCTGGTGCAATAGCATTTACGTTAACACCTTTGGAAGCCCATTCGTTTGAAAATGCCTTTACCAAACTCCCAATTGCACCTTTGCTTGCAGCATAGCCGGGTACATTTATTCCTCCCTGAAAAGTTAATAAAGAAGCGGTAAAGATAATTTTGCCCGAGCCACGTTTTATCATTTCTTTCCCAATTTCTCTGGTAAGAATAAAAGGCGCATCTAAATTTATCGACAACACATTATCCCAATAGGCGTTTGAATGTTCATCAGCAGAGGCGCGTTTTATGGTGCCAGCGTTGTTTATTAAAATATCTATAGGCGGATTTTCTAATTTAACTTTTTTTATAAAAGTTTCTAAAGAATTTCTGTCGCTAAAATCGCACTGGTAGGCTTTAAAACTTCTGCCAAGCTTTTGCACTTCAATTTCGGTTTTGCCTCCGCTTAATGGCATGTTTGCAGATACTCCGATAATATCAGCGCCAGCAGACGCAAGTGCAAGCGCCATTCCCTTCCCAATCCCTTTTTTACAGCCAGTTACAAGGGCTATCTTTCCATTTAAATCAAATAAATTCATTGTTTTTTCTTAACAGCAAGCTTCCCTGCTTGCTCATTAATATCCTTAAGAATATTGTTAATTAAATTTCTTTCTGGTTAAAGCATCGTACCTCATTAACGCCTCAATATAATAGTAGTCGGCATATATTAGTGGAACATCTACTTCGCTGTGCGATGGTAAATTTCCAGTACAGTGTTTGAGCAAAAAGTGTCCATTGTCTTTTTCGGCAAAATAAACTGGAGATGATAAACTCTTGAGTAACTTACTAGCAAAAGAAAAACATACTTTGTTAAAATTAGATTTCTCGTATTTACTTAATTCTAAAAGGGCCGATGCAGTGATTGCCGCAGCAGAAGCATCTCTAACGGTGTAAGGAATATCGGGAGCATTGTAATCCCAATAAGGAATGCCGTCTGCTGGTAAGCTTGGGTAATTCATAATAAATCTCGCAATATTTTCTGCCTGAACGAGGTATTTTTTATTTTTCGTTTCCCGATACATTACGGTGTATCCGTACAGTCCCCAAGCTTGACCTCTTGCCCATGCCGACTCGTCAGAATATCCCTGAGCTGTCTTTTTTGCCAAAACTTTCCCTTCAGGACTGTAGCAGACCACATGATAGCTGCTAAAATCTTTTCTGAAGTGATTTTTCAACGTACTATCGGCATGTGAAATGCAAATTTTATAAAAGGCTTTGTTGCCAGATTCTTTCGCCGCCCAAAACAAATATTCGAGATTCATCATGTTATCTATAATAACGGGATATTTGTATCCTTGAAAACTATCCCACGATTTTATCAGACCAACATTTGGATTAAAACGAGTGGCAAGAGATTTTGCTCCGTTAAGTAAAACATTTTTATAGTTTTCAGCTGCTGTAAGCCGATAGCCATTGCCGTAAGAGCAATATAACATAAAACCAAGATCGTGTGTGGATTTATTATCTTGTTCTTCCTCTAAAGCCTCTGTCCATTTCTTGGCAGCCATTTTAAGCCCGGGATCTTTTGTAAATTCATATAAATACCAAAGCGATCCGCCGAAGAAACCGCTGCACCACCAGCCGCTTTTCCTTTTACTATAAGTGTCATCTTGGTTAAAAGATTGGGGAAAATAAGTCGTGTCGTCAAAGTCAGCTAACATTGCCTTATATTGCTTCACACTTGAACTTATCTGCTTTTGAACATCCAATAATTGCGGCGCTGTTTTTTTACTGCTATATACAAGATTTTTAGTGCTTTGAACTGGACGGTTATTTTGGGCTTTTGCACAGTTAAAAGATGACACTAAAGCAATAGCAGGAATAAAAAAGAATAATTTACTATTTAGCATAAGCGAAGGACTGTAAAGATTATTTTGAGGAAATACGATGTAGCAGAATCCAGAGAAATTAAATAGTGCAATAAGTTTTTAATTCAACTTATACTTATTTTCCATCCAAGCATAACGCGCTAAAATTTCGAGCATCCCACCTTGATCGACCAGGTTTTTTACCCCATCGAGTCCGGTGAATAATCCTTTTTCATTCTTCTCATTATTAATAGAATTATCCAAACATTTTTTAAAGCCCATAATATATTTAGTGTCTTTATTATATTTTAATAAATGCTGATAACCTCTTAGCAAAACAGCGTTGAACCAATAATCGTCTCTGAACTTTCCGCTTCCGTAAAAAAATGGAAGTGAAGCGTCGGCGATTGAATTTGCTTCATCTAGGTATTTTTTCTCACCGGTTATTTCATATAGATACACGTACGACTCTAACATAGTGCCCGTGTTGTAAGATAAAATTGCCTTAGCTATTTTTCCGTCTTTTACGCTAATATTATCCCAATACAGTTTTTCGGGAGTTTGGAGTTTGGAATTTGTCCATTTTATTATCGCAAGCGCGGTATCCAAGTAAGCTTTGTTTTTGGTGGCTTGATACATTTGTAACGCAACCAAAGCTCCCGGACCGTTTGAACAGGTGTTTTTAGAGCTGGTAGAACCTTCTTTCCAATAAACACCGCCACCCAAAGTTTGGTCGTATCCCGACATCACAAAATCGTACATTTCCTTTCCTAAAGCTAGGTCAGATTTTTTATTTGTCCTTGCATAGGCATCTAGAGCCGCAATACCAATCCATTCATTATCATCGTAATAACGAGTACCTGGTTTTAACTTCATTATATAATCTGAAAAACCTGCTGCTGGCGGGGCTGGGTCATAATACGCATACATTAGCTTTAACATCGGATCCATTAAATTAGCTTTGGGCTGCAACTTTTCTATTTCGTTTGCAGCTTGGTACATCGCACAATATGCCCATAAATAGGTATACTGCCGGGTGTATCCATTTTGTGTTTCGCGCTTTGCAGAATCTAGCACAATAAAATAATTGCCCGAGATGGGGTCGTGAAAATTTTTTTCGATAGCTGTCTGAAGAGACTGCATTTCTTGTTTGTAATGTCCATTGCTTTTATCCTGTGCAGAGATGTAATCCGCAAATATCGTTAAGAGCAAAACCACTAGCCCCCATTTTTTAATAATCACCATAGTTAAAGTTTTTGTAGAATTTTGATTCCGAATTTATTTAATCAGTTCAATAAAGTTAATTACAAATGTTCGTAAATTCAATTTAGTTGTTGCCCACCTATGCTAACTTTCGGCTCGGCACCGTCAAACGGGCTAACAGTAATATACTTAAAACTATCCCAGGCATCATTGTCCAATGTGCGCAAAGACAGTTTTGATGATTCTCGAGATGCTACCGGCCACTCAACAGTAACATCGTCTTGCATTCCTTTTAGATTTTGACCATCGTACCAAAAAGTCGCTCGGCGCCATTGGTTTGTAATTACCTTGTTTGCAGCTTTGACCAATGGCGCAGCAGAAAGGCTTGTTAAGCTGTTGAAATCATAGAGCATAACCCAATTAGTCCCTGTTCCGGCAAAGTTGGTATGGTCTCCAAAACAGAAAAAATAATTCCAACCGCCTATACCGGCACGAGTCCAATGTTCATCGCCATTGCCACGTTGATATAATGTTCTAATTATCATTTTGCCGGCGACATTAAAATTGGCTGCAATAATTCCATCCTCGCCATCAGCTTCTTTTAATCTTAATGATCCATCTTTCTCTTCAACCTGGCCTATTGATACGTTTGTCCACTTTTTTTTGTAATCACCGCTGTTAAAATCATCAAAAAATAAAAATGTAGAAGCTCCATTTGATACAGGTTGAGCTGAGGGGTTTCCATAAACCATAGCTATTTTTAGCTCTGCTTTGGCTTTAAGTTTTGGTATTTTTACCCATATCCGGCTCACACCATTTTCGTTCCATTGCTCTATCCAATAAGAAAGGCCATTGTTTTTAAAATTCCCAATTGTAAAACGAACATCGCTGCCATTTGCATTAGCCTTGGTATAATCGAAATTAGCGCTATTCAGCTCTATTTGAACAACAGCATTGATTTTTTGGCTTGCGGTATTTTTAATAGAAATTATTCTCTTAAAATTCCATTTAGCGGCGACGACAGTGTTGAACATAAAAAAGACGCAATAAAAAGTAAGAATGTTTTTTAAGAATTTAGTTTTCATCATTTGGTTTATGATAATGTCATCAGGGGGTTTTCATTAAATTTATGAATTGCCTCCAAAAATCAGCCATTTCTAATTAAGATTAAATTTAACTTTTTTTTTGAGATAAAATGCGAGTTTACTTTCTACATGATATCTAAAACTTAAGGTGCTCATTTAAAAATCTTTTCTTTACTGTTTTGAGATAATAAAACTAAGTTTTTGCCCGAAAGACATAACGCTCTCCGTCTTTTGCCTTTAAGATGTAAATTCCATCCTTGGCAGCTGCAACTTCCGTCTTTTCTGAACCAGACTCCAAATCGAAGGGGCTGTTAAAAAAATCTGACCTTAATTGGATTGCTCCGCTTTTAGTTGAGTAAATAACAATTTTTGTGAGTTGCATATTCTGCCAAGTTAAATCTACAATGTGGCCTCCTCGCGCTCTCAAACCATCTACAGTTCCTGTTGGCCAAGCATGGGGAATTGCTGGTAGGAGATGGAGTTCTCCATTCTGGCTTTGCAAAAGCATTTCTGCAATACCGGCAGTCGCACCAAAATTCCCATCTATTTGAAAAGGCGGGTGCGCATCCCAAAGGTTTGTAAACGTACTGGTTTTTAGTTGTTCTGAAAGCATTTTGTATGAGTGATCGCCATCCAGCAATCTAGCCCAAAAATTAATTTTCCATGCTTTGCTCCATCCGGTTCCACCGTCTCCCCTAGCAATCAACGATGTTCGCGCAGCTTGAGCCAAGTCTGGTGTTTTAATTGGCGAAATTTCGTTGCCGGGATGGAGCGCATACAAATGTGAGACATGCCTGTGATGGTCTGTTTCAGAGTCGGCATCATGTTTCCATTCTTGCAGCTGTCCCCAACGCCCAATGCGAAGGCCAGAATCTAGCTCCTTTAACGTCGTAATTATTGTGTATTGAAAAGATTTATCTGCTTCTAAAATTTCGGCAGCTTTTAGCGTAGTCACAAGTAATTGATGAATGAGTTGTTGCGAAATTGAAGCGCCTGCCACATAGCCAAATCGTTCATTCTCTGGCGAGAAGCTGGGCGTCACCACTAGTTTTCCATCTCGCGGATCACGCCGAAGCTGAGACAGCCAAAACTCCACCGCTCCTTTCATTGTTGGATAAGCCCGCTCGCGAAGGAATTTTTTATCATTGCTAAAAAGATAATGTTCATATAGATGTTGCGATAACCACGCACCGGCTTCTGGAAACCAGAACGAAGTTGGATAATCACCCACACCGGTAAATCCATAAATGTTCATATCTAAATGCGTAACCCATCCCGGTGCGTGGTAAAGTTTTCTCGCTGTCTCTTTGCCTGGCGCAACGAGCGCATTTATATGGTCGAAAAGTGGGTTTGCCATTTCTGAAAGATTTGTCGTTTCCGCAAGCCAATAGTTCATTTGTAAATTAATGTTGTGATGATAGTCTGAGTTCCATGGTGGATTAACTACATTGTTCCAAACACCTTGTAAATTTGCAGGCGGCGATCCATCCCGAGAGGAAGCAATTAAAAGATATCTGCCATACTGAAAAAACAAACTTTCGAGCAGACGCTGTTGACCCGTGTTTGCAATTCCGGTTTGATATTCCTTTAGAAGAGAATCCGTCGGTAGATCGCTATTAGCCTGACCCAATTCTAATTTTACTCGGTTGAATAACGTTTGATAATCTGCCAGATGCCTTTCTAACAACTTCTTATAACCGTATTGGGACGCAACGTCAATTCTTTTTTTGAGCAATATGGTCGGCAATTCGCCACGGTAAAAAGGATACTGTTGCATATAATTGGTTGCCGCAGAAAGTATAATTAAAATCTCATCGGCATTTCTCACTTGTACAGTTCCATTGGCGTCGTCACTTTTTGTACCCCCAATATTTATAATTTTTGCGACGCTTTCAAAGTAAAGTTGATTATCTAACAAACGGCCAAAAACTCTTAAAACTCCGTTTTTCGCTGTAAACGAAGCCTTTCTTTCTTTTGGCATACTGATAAAAAATCGATAGGAAAGTGCTTTTGCTGCAGAGGCAGTGATGTGAATAATGATTGATTTTTCTGGATAAGACGCAAAATAAGTTCTGGTAATGGCTAAGCCTTCTTTTTTGTAGGATACCGAAGCTAACGCATTGTCTATGTTAAGTTGCCTGTGATAATCTGTAATTTGTTTACATGGAGAATCATCGAGTATATTTAAGGTTCCGAATACCTGATAGTCACCAAAAGCTATTTTTTCTTGTCCAAGCGTTTTAGAAACCCAATTTGGATCTGCCACCGTTTGCGAGTCTATCCGCATTCGCACCGTTTGCAAATCTTTTCTTAGGTCGCCTTTGGCATTTCCGAAACTGTACCCCTTGGCGCCAGGGCCTCCAGACCATAAAGTCTTTTCATTAAAAACAACTTGTTCGCTGTCTATTCCGCCCATTATAGATGCGCCCATCGCCCCATTGCCTATTGGCAACGATTCTTGTTCCCAATTTGCGGCCGGTTTTTGATACCAAAGTGTTAGCTTATCTTGCGAGTTAAATTGCGCATGTGCATGTTGAAAAACACACAAAATCAAGGCCAATTGGATTATGCCAAAACCCAGTGTTGTGTGTAACTTTTTCGAGATTAAGTTTATTAAAAGAATCATTTCATCAATAGGATAACAAAAATCTTTAGTTATCAAGGCAGATGCAATTAAAGAAAAAATTAGGGAAAAAATGACATAACATGTCTGATAGTTGGAAACCTCATCTGAATAAATCAATTTTTTATAAAGATTTTCTTTTGATTTTTTAGTTTTACAACATGGAAGAAATTAGATGGGGCATTATTGGCTGTGGCGATGTGACCGAAAAAAAGAGCGGACCTGCGTTTAATAAGGTGCCGAATTCTAGGTTGGTTGCAGTAATGCGTAGAGACGGCGCGAAAGCCGCGGATTACGCAAAAAGACATGGAGTGTTAAAATGGTATGAAGATGCTAGAAAATTAATCGACGATCCAGAGGTTAATGCAATTTACATTGCTACGCCACCACTTCAACATGAAGAATATACGATTGCGGCCATCGCGGCAGGCAAACCAGTTTACGTCGAAAAGCCAATGGCCGTAAATGCTTTTGCAGCAAAGCGCATGATAAACAAAGCAATGGAAAAAAATGTAAAGCTTTCTATCGCCCATTATCGCCGAGCCCAACCTGTTTTTTTAAAAGTAAAACAATTGTTGGCAGAGCAACGCATCGGAGAAGTTCGGTTGGTAAACCTCGAAATGCGGCAACCCATCAAGCCAGATTTAATCGCGAAGAGCGAAACCAATTGGAGAGTGGATCCAGCGATTTCTGGGGGCGGTTTATTCCATGATCTAGCGCCACATCAACTAGATTTAATGATTTATTTTTTCGGTAACATGAAAAAGTTCTCGGGATTTTCTTGCAGACAACAAGCAGATACGCTAGCTGATGATTTGGTGGTCGGCAATATTTTGTTCGAAAGTGGCGTGGTTTTTAACGGGAGTTGGTGTTTTTCTGTGGCGAAAGAAGATCAAGAAGATTTATGCACAATCTACGGCTCGAAAGGCCACATTAGTTTTCCTGTATTTGGGAGTATAATAAACGTTCTAAGCGACAGCCTTACAGAAAAAATTGAATTTGATAGATTGGAACACGTGCAGCAGCCGATGATTGAAAAAGTAGTTAATTATTTTTTAAATAAAGGCCCAAATCCATGCAGCGGTGAAGATGCTTTGGTTACAATGGAATTGTTGGATTCATTTACCCAAAAGAACCCAGCAAATACAAGGTTCGAAAAAATGTAAGTTTACCAATACTATCTTCGCGCGTTTTTTTTAATTGATTGGATGAAGCGGATTTGTCGGATATTAACGTTAAAGTCTATTCAACTTATGAGTTCTGAACCTACGACTTCGGACTCCCGACACGAGACTTCTTCTTCTTTTTCTAAGTAAAATTCCCTATATTTCAGCAATCAAATATTAATCAGAGCAATGTATTTATTGGGCATCGATTTAGGAACATCTTCTATAAAAGTTTCGGTTGTTGAGATTGAGACCCAAAAATGCATCGCAACAACCCAATATCCAAAAGAAGAGCGCAGCATTAAATCCTTACAATCGGGTTGGGCAGAACAATCTCCGTTGCAATGGTGGCAAGATGTGGAAAAGGCCGTATTAGCTTTAAATAAAACTAATTTATTTAATCCAAAAGAAATTCAAGCTATAGGTGTTGCTTACCAAATGCATGGATTGGTGTTGGTAGATAAAAACCAAAACGTGCTTCGCGATAGCATTATTTGGTGTGATAGTCGTGCAGTAGAGATTGGAGGAAAAGCGTTTGATGATTTGGGTCATGAAGAAACTTTAAAAACATTGCTTAACTCGCCCGGAAATTTTACCGCCTCAAAACTTGCTTGGGTAAAAGAAAACGAGCCCGAGATTTATCAAAAAATTGATAAAATGATGTTACCCGGAGATTTTATCGCAATGAAACTTTCTGGCAAAATTAGCACTACCGCCTCGGCACTTTCCGAAGGAATTTTATGGGATTTTCAGAAAACTGAAATCTCTAAAAAAGTATTAGACTTTTTTGGCTTCGATAAAAATTTGCTCCCTGACGTCAAGCCTTTATTTTCAGCTAACGAAACTTTATCAACAGCGGTCGCAAATGAATTAGGGCTGACTGCCGGTATACCAATCTCTTACAAATCTGGTGATCAGCCGAATAATGCACTTTCTTTAAACGTTTTTAAGCCCGGCGAAGTAGCCGCTACTGCAGGTACTTCTGGCGTAATTTACGGCATCAGTGATGGGCTTACTTTCGATAAGCAATCTAGAATCAATTCATTCGCTCATGTAAATTATTCCCCCGCAAATAACAATACTGGCGTTTTACTTTGTATAAACGGAGTTGGTAGCATGTACCGTTGGGCAAAGAAAAACTTTGCCCCTGCACTTTCTTATGAAACGCTGAATGAATTGGCGGCAACATCGCCGATAGGTAGTAAAGGATTAACGGTTTTGCCTTTTGGCAATGGCGCAGAGCGGATGCTAAACAATAAAACCACAGGTGCGCAGTTGTTAGGCATAGATTTGAATATTCACAATCAAGCAGACATTTTTAGGGCTGTACAAGAGGGAATAGCTTTTTCATTTAGATATGGACTAGATATTATGCGGGAAAACGGAATGCATCCAAAATTGATTAGGGCTGGCAGCGCAAATCTATTTCAGAGTGATTTGTTTGCACAAACTTTTGCCGATGTAACAAACGTACCCTTAGCACTTTATGCTAATGACGGAAGTGTTGGCGCAGCTTTAGGTGCTGGAATTGGTGCCGGCATTTTTGAGCGGATAGAAGATGCTTTTGAAAATCAGGCAACGATTAAGAATTACAGTCCCAAGAATTTTGAGCAATACGAATCCATTTATCAACAATGGAAAAATACCTTAACCAGATTATTAAAATAAGCATTTAAACCTATCCAAATCATGATTAAAATAACAACAGGCGAAAAGCCTTTTTTCAAGGAGGTAAGTCACATTAAGTTCGAAGGATTAAAAAGTGATAACCCATTGGCCTTTAGGTGGTACGATGCCGAAAAAGTTATTTCTGGAAAAACCATGCAAGCGCATTTTAAATTCGCCTGTTCTTATTGGCATTCCTTCAACGGCAATGGCTCAGATCCCTTTGGCGGCGCAACGCATCTTTTTCCGTGGGATGAAAAACAAGACGTTATAGAAAGGGCCAAAGATAAAATGGATGCAGCTTTTGAGTTTATTACGAAAATGCAATTGCCTTATTATTGTTTTCACGACGTTGACGTAGTAGATTACGGAAACGACGTGGCCGAAAACGAACGCAGGTTACACACTTTGGTTGATTATGCAAAACAGAAGCAAGCAGAAAGTGGCGTAAAATTGCTTTGGGGCACTGCGAATTTATTCAGCCATTTGCGATATATGAATGGCGCAGCAACCAATCCAGATTTTAATGTACTTGCACACGCTGGCGCGCAGGTAAAAACTGCGCTCGATGCTACCATGGCGCTCGGCGGAGAAAATTATGTTTTTTGGGGCGGTAGAGAAGGCTACATGAGTTTGCTCAACACTAACATGAAGCGGGAGCAAGAACATTTGGCTAAGTTTCTTCATCTCGCAAAAGACTATGCTCGAAAGAATGGATTTAAAGGAACATTTTTTATCGAACCAAAACCTTGCGAACCAAGCAAGCACCAATACGATTATGATGCAGCTACAGTTAAAGGCTTTCTACAACAACACGATTTGCTAGATGATTTTAAACTAAACTTAGAAGTAAATCACGCAACCTTAGCCGGCCATACATTTACGCATGAATTGCAGGTAGCCGTTGATGCCGGATTGCTTGGATCTATTGATGCCAATCGCGGCGATTATCAAAACGGGTGGGACACAGATCAATTTCCGAACGATATTTATGAGGTTACAGAAGCTATGCTTATCATACTTGAGGGCGGCGGTTTGCATAGCGGCGGCGTAAACTTTGATGCAAAAATCAGAAGAAATTCAACAGATTACAAAGATTTATTTTATGCCCACATTGGTGGGATGGATGTTTTTGCCAGGGCATTGATTACTGCCGACAACATCTTGCAAAAATCAGATTATAAAAAAATGCGCAGTGAACGCTATAAATCGTTCGATAACGGAAAGGGTGCCGACTTCGAAAATGGAAAGCTAAATTTAGAAGATTTAAGAAACTTCGCTGCAGAAAACGGCGAACCAGAAACCATAAGCGGTAGGCAGGAATATATGGAGAATTTGATTAACAGATTTATTTAACTTCTTTATTTGCTATTGTGCTGAACATTGTTTAAAAGCCCCGTCTTTAGCAACTTTGATCTGCTATTAGGCGGCGAGAGCCAAGTTGCCCTAATCGCTCATTTTTATAAATTTTATATGAAAAGCGTATATCTGATAATATCAATGATGTTTTCATACTTTTCAATGTATGGGCAAATTAGTCCTTCTAAATGGATTACCCCGGAAAGTAAGCACGGAACTATAAATTTTCAAAGGGTAAATTCGTATTTAGGGGTAGCTGATATAAAAGACTCAAAAAACGATATTGAGATTAGGCTTTATATAATCGGCGACGATTTGAATTCTATGTCAAACATATTAGTAAATAAAAACCTATTTGACTCGTATTACTATAAAAGAAAAAAAAGGAAGATGGATGATTCTTTAACAGCTATTTTTCCTCTTAAGAAGTATCATGTCAAAAATACAAATCTTGATTCTATATTTTTATCCTTAGCAGCACATAATATATTTACGTTGCCAGACCAATCTGAAACAGATTTCCCTCCTCATAGCGCGGATTTAACAGTACAGTATAAGGTCAATAATAGAATATATAGTTATTCTTTCGCAAATCCATGGTATGTTAAAGAAGATAATCAAGAGGAGTTTAAAGAATACAAAACGATTGCATGGATATTTGATAGGTTGATCAGTGAATTTGTAGAAAAAGGAAACTGAAAAATTAATGTTGTCATGATTTGACTATCTAGCGAAGTGTCAAATTTTATTGAAAAAATAATGTGGCTGTCTCAAAAAGGCAGCTTGTTTTTTCTTGAAAAGTAGTCTTTATTTTGAAGTTTTAAATTTGATCTAATCCTTCTCGCTTAAAAGTGATATATTATCATTTTTTTCAATCTCGAAACGAATCTTCAATTCTTGTAATAATGATTTAAGCAACGATTTTTGCTTTTCATTTTTAGGGTAAATTGTTATACTTTCCATAATTCTAATTTTTGGGAGAAATGACTGATCCAAAATTAACAAAAATTCATTTCAATTTTCTGCTTTTATTAAAGATACGATAAACAAAAAGTTGAAAGTTAATTTTTTTTCTTTAGCAATAACGATCCAAAAATTGCGTCCTGTTAAATTATTTCTTTCAATTTAATTCTAATTATACATCTATATAACGTTTCTAAATTGGTTACAAATTACATACGATAAATGCAGCGTCGTATATTTGGAAAAAATTTAAAAGATCACATGGCAACAACAAAACTTACCATAAGCAATAACGGCTCAGTAAAAATTGATGGAGATTTCGAAATTGTAGACAAAGACGGAAATAATTATGGCTTGCAAGGTAGAACAATAGTTTCTATTTGCAGATGCGGACTTTCATCAAACAAACCTTTTTGCGATGGTTCTCATAGAGACCATTTTGAGCATGAGGCAATTGCATTTGATTTGCCTCCAAAAAAATAGCAATAAAAAGCAGCGACGGATAAAATCCGTCGCTGCTTTTTATTTTATCGCTCTAATTTCCAGTTTGAAATGGAGATGCCGGCAAATCGCTATCATTATAAAGATTGCCGTCGGGATTGTTAGCCCAATCGTAACGGACAAATCTAGGTTGTGGAACCTCTTGTGCGGTAAGCGTTACATCGTTACCTTTTACGCTCGCATCTGCCCAATGCCAAATTTTATCGTCACCGGCTATAGCAAAACCCATCAGCTTCCCGCCGCCTTGAACATGTAGTCCTTTTGCATGACTAAAACTCAAAACTGCATTTTTTCCCTCGAATTTGCTACTTTTAAGCATTGGCCCAGAATATTCTATGTCTTTCTTATAATCGTTGTGTAATGCAATTAGTGCCAATCTTTTACCAACATCTTGCTTATTTTTGGGATGAATATCGTCTCTTTCTCCAATATCTATAATAGTGGCCATACCGGTATTCGGCAATTTTAAAGCGCTTTTTTGCGCATCTCTTAATTCGGCCCAGTCAGATTCGCCGGGTTCTTTTTCTTTTGCCATAAAATTTGCAAGCTGCACAAAATAAAAAGGAAAATCACCCTGCTTAAATTTATCCCTCCAATCGGTTATCATTAACGGAAATAAGGTTCTGTATTGTTCTGCTCGATCGGCGTTGCTTTCGCCTTGATACCAAAGTGCGCCTTTTATGGTGTAGTTTAAAAAAGGGTGAATCATAGCATTGTACAGAACGCTAACTTGGTTCGGATTGCTATCAGATTGCGGCATAGGAGGTACTTTAGTTAAATCAAAACCAATTTTGTATTTCCAATCTCCCGCAAGCGCAACTGAATCTCCTCCGTTAGCCTTTAATCTTAGCGCATTTGTGTCGCCAGAAAATCCTCCTCCACCACCTGTATCAAAAATGCGTACGGTAATTACATTTGTCCCCGCTTTAACCAAATCAGCGGGAATTTTATAGGTTCTTACATTTGTTACGCCAACCGTTTCGCCAACTTTTATGCCATTAAAATACGTAACATCGTTATCGTCTATCGTACCCAAATCTAACTGTAAATCCTTCCCAGCCATAGCTTGGGACACTTCAATTTTCTTTCTAGCCCAAACTACGCCATCAAAATTCTTTAAATCATCACCATCCCACAGGCCTGGAGTTTTTATTGTTTTCCACTTCGAATCATCAAAGTCTGGTTTTACCCAAACCGGTTGGTCGTTGATATAACCTTGGTCGGCCTTCATTACCTCCGCATTCCAGGTTTTTAATTTATCTGCATAAGGGGTAAGCTTTCCGGCTGCCTTTTCTGTTGCCATTTTCAGCGCATTTGCAAAATCAGGCATTGTTTTTAACGCAGATGCGCTTGTCCACGCCTCTGCAATCGTGCCGCCCCAAGAGGTATGTATTAATCCTATCGGGATGCCAGTTTGCTTGTAAATCTCTCTGGCAAAAAAGTAAGCAACTGCAGAAAATTCTTTCGCACTTTTTGGCGTACATTCTTCCCAACCGCCTCCATTGTTCAATTTGGCATCATTTAATGGAACGTAACTCGTTGCATGTTCTGCTTGTACCAAACGTATTTTTGGATATTTTGCATCTTGCACTTCTTGTTCGTAATTCTTTACCCTCACCCAGCCGTCTAAAGGCATCTCCATGTTTGATTGCCCTGAACAAATCCAAACATCGCCAATAAGCACATTCTTTAATGTAGTTGCTTCTCCATCTGAAATGGTAACCTGATAAGGCCCGCCAAAATTTGGCGTCGAAACAGGTATTTTCCAATCGCCGTTTGCGCTGCTTTTTGCTTTATAACTTTTTTTGTTCCAACTGGTTGTAATCGTAATTTCTGTATTTGCGCTTCCGAAGCCCCATAAGTTTGCATTTGTGTTTCTTTGCAACACCATATTATCGCTTAACACTGACGGAAGCTTTACTTTCGCAAATGTTGTTGAACAGATTAAAAGCGCAAACAGAAAAATTAAATTCCTTTTCATATAAACTAGACGGTTAGATGCGTAAAATTAGTAAAATATCATTAGAACTAGGCTTAGTTGCTAAACTTCTAACAATAAGTGCGTAAAACATTAATTATTTCCTTCAAACTAAACACACCTTTTTACGGTTTTACAAAAAAAATAAAACGATGAGCAACAAAAACAGTCAAACCGAAGAGCATCAGAAGTCAAGTGAAAAGGATCAAAAAGTTAAGGAGAATGAATATACCCCGGGAGAACAAAAATTTGCAGATGGTGAGGGAACTAAGCTAGACGAAGCTATCGACGAGCAAAAGAAAAAGAAGTAAGATAAATACAAAAAAATTCTTAGAGATGAAGGCCGAAGATGCATTTGATCGTTTCATTGTTGCCCAGGAAAATACTTATCAAACAGCTTTAGAAGAAATAAGGTCTGGCAAAAAAAGAAACCATTGGATGTGGTACATCTTTCCACAGTTACTCGGATTAGGACATTCAGAAACAGCAAAGTATTATTCCTTACATAGTTTAGCTGAAGCAAAGGCATATATCGAACATCCACTATTAGGTGCGCGGTTGATAGAAATTTCTGCTGCGCTATGCGCAATTAAAGAAAAAGATGCCTTGGTTATTTTCGGCACACCAGATAATTTAAAGCTTCATTCTTGCGCTACTTTGTTTTGTTGTATTGATAATGCCAACCCGGTTTTTTTTAACATTTTGAAGAAGTTTTTTAACGGTGCAAAAGATTCACAGACGATAATGTTACTCCAACAACAATCCTGATAGCATGACCATCGCTTTTTTATTGGAACGATCAAAACCGCTTAGGCGTATAGTATTGACTGTTGGCTCACTTTATCAAAAAGCAAGTTATTGGAAATACATCTAAACAAATTTTAAACTTCTTTTATTTCGCACTTCAGCTGAAAAGAACTTCGATTAGATTCAAAAGCAATGAGGTTATCTATCCTCGTTTTAACCAGAAAAATGCGTTAAAAATATGGAAAATATGTAGAACCTATCAATTAGAAAAATTCTAGAAGGAGTATTGAATCTAATATTCCTGTAGAATTGTAGAGTAATTAAGATGCTCTGTTTAAATGTACAATGCCATATCTCAAAGTCACTCAAAAAATATATCCTCATCTGCTCCCAGTCAAATGAGGATATTTTGTTTTTTTGCGACCTTGATATCTTTTTGCATGGCCATTCGTCCATGTAAAGGTATTTGTTCTTTGAATTAAGCTAAGATCTATTTGCAAAAAGGGCGATTTATTTTTTAGCCAAATCAAAACGGCCTAAGTTCATAACTTTATTCCACGCTGCAACAAAATCTCCAATAAACTTGTCTTGAGAATCTGCACAAGCATAAACCTCTGCAATGGCGCGTAATTCTGAGTTCGAACCGAAAATAAGATCTACGCGGCTGCCCGTCCACTTTACTTCTCCAGTTTTACGATCTGTTCCTTCGAATACGTCTTTCTGTTCAGATTTAGCTTTCCAACTTGTGTTTAGGTCTAACAGATTAACGAAAAAATCATTGGTCAAAGCGCCTTTATTTTTGGTAAACACACCAATGTCAGATTGGTTGAAATTCGCATCCAATACGCGCATTCCTCCAACTAAAACTGTCATCTCTGGCGCGGTTAAAGATAACAATTGAGCCTTATCTATTAGCATTTCTTCAGCTGCAGGCTTGTGTCTAGAATTTAAATAATTGCGGAATCCATCAGCCGCAGGCTCTAAAACTGCAAAAGAAAGTACATCGGTCTGCTCCTGCGAGGCATCTGCTCTACCTGGCGTAAAAGGAACTTGTAAATCTCGACCATCATTTTTAGCCGCTTGCTCAATAGCTGCACAACCGCTCAGAACAATTAAATCTGCCATGGAGACATTTTTACCACTTGCTTGAAAATCCTGTTGGATGGTTTCCAGCTTTTCTAGCACTTTGTTCAATCGCTCTTGATTGTTAACCTCCCAATATTTTTGTGGAGCAAGGCGGATTCGGCCACCGTTCGAACCACCTCTTTTATCAGAATCCCTATAGGTTGATGCGGAGGCCCAGGCGGTAGAAACTAGTTCAGAAATTGATAGTCCAGAAGAAAGTATTTTAGTTTTTAAGGTAGCGATATCGTCGTCATTAACCAACTCATAACCAACTGCAGGAACCGGATCTTGCCAAAGCAGTTCCTCCGTGGGCACTTCAGGACCCAAGTAACGTTCAACTGGTCCCATATCTCTGTGCGTAAGCTTAAACCAAGCTTTTGCAAAACTCTCTTCAAACAATTCTGGGTTTTCGAAATAACGGCGAGATATTGGCTCATAATCTGGATCGATGCGCAACGCAAGATCTGCAGTAAGCATAAAAGGCGCATGCGTTTTAGTAGAATCGTGAGCATCTGGAACAGTTCCCTCGCCTCCACCATCTTTTGGTTTCCACTGGTGCGCACCAGCTGGGCTTTTTGTCAATTCCCATTCGTAACCAAATAAATTCTCAAAATATCCATTGCTCCATTGTGCGGGTGTAGATGTCCAAGCGCCTTCCAGTCCACTGGTGATGGTATAATCGGCGTTGCCAGTTCCGAAGGAATTTTTCCAGCCTAATCCTTGTTCTTCGATGCCGGCAGCGGCCGGTTCTCTACCAATATATTCAACTGGATCGCCAGCACCATGGGTCTTGCCAAAAGTGTGTCCACCGGCAATAAGCGCAACCGTTTCTTCGTCGTTCATTGCCATACGTCCAAAAGTCTCTCTAATGTCTCGCGCTGAACCAAGTGGGTCTGGATTTCCGTTTGGCCCTTCCGGGTTTACGTAAATCAGTCCCATTTGTACGGCTGCAAGAGGGTTTTCTAAATTTCGGTCGCCTTCGTATCGCTCATCTCCAAGCCATTCGGTTTCAGAACCCCAATATATGTCTTGCTCGGGTTCCCAAACATCTTCGCGACCACCGCCGAAGCCAAAAGGCTTCATCCCCATTGATTCCAGTGCACAATTTCCAGTTAAGACCAGCAGATCTGCCCAAGAAATTTTTTTGCCATATTTCTGCTTTATCGGCCAGAGCAGCAAACGCGCCTTATCTAAATTTGCGTTATCGGGCCAACTGTTTAAAGGTGCAAAACGCTGAGAGCCAGAACTTGCACCGCCCCTACCATCACTAATCCTATAGGTTCCGGCGCTGTGCCAAGCCATCCTTATAAAAAACGGACCATAGTGTCCATAATCTGCAGGCCACCATTCTTGCGAATCGGTCATCAAGTGAAACAAATCTTGTTTTACCGCCTCTAAATCTAAGCTATTAAACGCTTCAGCATAATTAAAATGCTCGCCCATCGGGTTGCTTAATTCAGAATTTTGCCTAAGAATATTTAACTTTAATTGATTTGGCCACCAATCTCTGTTATTGGTACCACCTCCGGCGCCCCGTTGTAAGGCACCTCCACTAAAGGGACATTTATTTCCGTTTTCGGTATTCATGTCTCCAACCTTTGCATCGTGCGCAGGGCTATTATGGTTATTTGATTTTTCTTCCATGGTTAAATTTTTCGATTTTACGTTTTGTAATTTACGTTATTTTTGCGAGGCTTTCTATCGGAAGATTTTATGGGCGAATAGATAAAAGCTATAACTACACGCTCTTTTTTCAAGCAGACAGTTTGTTCAGAATTAGATTGGTAGATTCATCATTGAGAACCTACGAAACCTACAGAAAATTTCTTATAGGTTGATAAATTTCAAATCTAATATTCTTGGTCTCGAGATATCTTTTTCATTTACATCCTTAATCCTTATACCACTTTTGGAACAAACAAAAGCCTGAAGACACAATGGTGCTTTCGCAAGTTTTATGGATTAGAATTTTATCAGTCGTTTTTATTCTTGAAAATATCTGCAATGCGACGAAAAATATTTGAAAACCATTACTCAAAATTGCCTTACCACGCTTAGAGATATTAAACGCGACTTACGATACTAAGATTTAAGTAAAAATACTTTATTCTACTACATTTAAGAATAAAGGTGTATATTTAACTTGTTGTTATTAAAGCATCTAAGTAATCGAGTTGGGAGGTTTCGTGCAGAGTTAGCTGAACAAACAATGATCTAAATATTTGAAAATAGTTTAAAAAAAATGAGTGCGCTAAGAGGAATATAGTTATTAGTTTTTTAACATTAACCAGATGAAAACCGTTCAGTCCACATTTTATTTCGATTTTTTAAGACAGTCGCGAAATAGGCAGGAATTAGAAACGCTTAAAGTTGCCGAGTTGACAGACCAATTTGCGCAAGGGGCTAAAGATGATAATATTTTCGGTTCTATCTTTTACATAACCGACTATATTAAAAATTCAAATTCCTTCGGAAACTCTTACTCGGGAAGTTTTTTAGGCTACAAAATTTCTTCTCTTCGTGACGCCGATAATTCGTTTTTAAATGAAAAAAGAAACTCTGAAGATCTCTGCGTGTTTAATGAACAAATCTTTCCTGATCAGATGAGTTTTTTGGAAGCCCACCAAGCTGAACAGGATGTTGAATATTCCTTTACCACAAATTTTAGAGTAAAGAATGCAACGGAAAGTTGGTCTTTTGTAGTTCAACGAACGATATATCTTTTTAACCAATTTTATAAAATGCCAATAGCTTCGCTAAATTGGATTACAGATGTTACTGATTTTAAGGGAGATTCTAAAATAAGCCATCTTATACAAAGGTACGACGGGCAGACGGAACGAAAGATTGTAGAACGCAGATCCTATTTCTTAAAAAATACTCAAGAGATACTTAGCAAGCGCGAAGTGGACGTACTGAAGCTGGCAAGTTTAGGGATGGCTAGCAGAGAAATTGCAAACAAATTAAATATCAGTATCCATACCATAAATAACCACCGTAGGAATATGCTGGTGAGATGCAATTGTAAAAATATTTTACAACTGGTAGATATCGCAGTTAAAAATGGGGTGATATGAATTGTGTATTTCAGGGTTAGTTCTAAAACCTTCGCAACCCTAATTCAATAAAAAATCTTCGATAACAGCCTCTTTTATAGGTATTCGCAACGTAGTTGTAGTTATGTAGGTAAATCTAAAAATTCCATTTTAACAGCAGAATGTGCTTAAGTTCATTATTGAATGTTAGGGAGGAAAGTACGGCCATCGAGCGAATATTATTAAATCGGATATTATTCTATTTCGTCGGGCGGAGTTATGGGGAAGTCAGTTCGATTTTAACAAACGCCATAAATTCGCCCTACTCTACGCGTCCTTCGTTTATAAGACTGCATCTAGGCTTTCAGGGGTGGCTTACATTTTTCTCAGGGGTCTTCTCTCATACCAAATTTAACCTGTACTATCTCCTTCCAAGAATTAGCATTTTGGAACATTAGTTCCAGATTGTCTGCGTCCAGCGCCTTTTCCCAATTTTCAGCTTGTGCCTTTTCTTCAATATGGTCTAAACTTATGCGTCGTTCCTGATTGGTAACATTTCCGCGTTGGGTCGTTTCTGCACCTCTGGGACCTAACACAGCTAATGGGGCTCCGTTGCCTTCCATCTCAAATCCTTGTGTTTTTAAAAATTCTACCGCTGCCGGATCCTTTTTAACATTTTCCCAAAATTTTCGGCGTGCGGTATGATACATTTCGATAACAGTATCTTTTTTGTAATCCGTAACTTCCTTTCCTTTCAATACGTCTTTTCTAGCGGCTTCCCAATGTCCTTTTAGTTCATCAATGTCAGAAATTTTTCTTCCCATCACTTTATTGATTCGCTCCATCGCCTTTTTGTAGCCACCCGCAGTACCTAATTCCTTAATTTCAGCTTCGGTCATAAGATCCGTTACATCTATCTGTCTCCTTTGACGTTTCGGGATCTTAGTCTCATCAATTTTATAGCCAGATTTTGGTCCACCGGTAACATTTAGCGATTCCATTCCTTCCAAGGCATTATCAATTTCTTTATCAGTCATCCCAAACAAGTGCCTTCTTAAATCATCGGCCTCCCTAAGTTTGCCTTCAAACGTAGCGGCATCGGCGGCAACTCTTGTCGCTTCACTTTTATTTCCACTTTGAGCTGCTTCTTTAGCCCGAGTTTCAAGCGCCACCATTTCTTTATTGATTGAAGGATCCATTTCTATAACCTGATCGTATTTCATGCGCAAATCAGAACAGAAATCAGAACATCGGATAATTCTGCCTTTCTCGGTAATTGTTAAATTATGCTGTTGATCCGGAGTGGGGCTGGTTGCCATCTCGAGGACTTTAGTCTCTTTCCATGCTTGTTCTCCCTGTTGCTTTATTGGCGCTACCTTGCCTGGTTCAGAAACATGGGTTTTTAAAAAAGGAGGCGCTTGGTCTGTGGGTTTTCCATGCTGATCAACCCATCCTCTTTCTTGAAATGATTTGTATTTACTTCTCTCGATTCGCGCAGTTAGATGCTCGCCAATATCTTTTACCTTACCAAAAGAGGCAAAAGCCAACATTGCTCCTTGCTGCACAGCTTCCATGGCAATTTGCTGCAACATTTCGTCTTCTTCCTCTTTTGGCAAACCAAGGCTTTTTACTGCTGCAATATCATCTTGAACCTTGAGCCCAATTAAAACCGCATTCCCCGTTAGTTCTATTCCGTCGTAGATGAGTAAAAGTTTATCTAATCTTTGGATAGTTACTGCTTTTTGGATGGCGCCTAGAGAGCGGCTGAGTGTAGTTGTTAAACGGCCAACTGTGCCAACAACCTGTACAAACGCGCCAATGATGGTTACTAAATCAAGCGCGAATTCTGCATCAAGCTCAAAAGTTCCCTGATCGACTCGTTTATAGATATTCCTGGCGGCAAGTGCAGCACCAGCTACCGCTGTCGCAATTCCTAACGCAGTTACTATGGCACCAATTGCTGCTGCAGAAGCCGGAGCTAAAGTGCCCATCGAAAGTACTGCGCCCGCAATCAAAAGCACAATTCCAATTGCCGCCAGAGCCTGTCCAAGATATTCTGTAAATGTGGTTACCGAATCTACCTCACCCCTAAATGAAGTGCCTGCTACGCGATAGACAACCTTACCGTTTCCATATTTATTATCTTCTCCAAATTTGATAAAAGCACTTCGAATTGCCTCCTCTTCTGATGCATACTGCCCACCCACATAAGTCATGTCTTTTCTAGACGAATCAAAAGTAACATCCATCAACATCATCTTATACTCGTTCTTTTCTGGATTACTGTTAATGTGATGACCAACGACTAAAATTAGTGGCACAAGATTGCCGTCGTCTTTTTTCACCAATGCCGCTACACATCGCTGCACAGGTTTGTCCTTTCTAAGCTTTTCATTGTCAGTCATTCGCACAGTACGTTTATCTAACTTAATTAGATCTTCGTACTGTTTTTGGATTAGCTTTGTATATTCTTCACATGCGGTTACATCTCCAGTTTTGTAATCGAAAATCTGGCGAATCAATATGTATAAATGATAAAGATCCTGATCAAAAGCTTTAAGTCTGAACATAAAAGGATCATGATCTGCATCACCTGAAAAATTGATACTCCTTGCCCGATCATCGAGTATGAATTTTTTAAGCTCCCCAGCCTTCTTTATCAAGTTCTGGGTTTCGGCAGCGTCTTTTCTTGTTAGTTCAAGCAAATCAGATTCTTTCTCCCTAGCTTCCATTTCCTTAATCTGATCTAAGAGAAGCTGTTTCCTTTTCGGATCCTTTTCTGCCTCTGCTTCTCTTTTCAATGCTTCCAGTGCATTTGGATCTGCAAGTGCCGAGGCTGTTGCAAGATCTTTTGCATCCCTTACCGCAAATGGATATGCAGCTATGCTTGCTGCCCTTTTCATCTTCCAATCTTCGGGGTATTGTACATAAGCTTTTGAGGTAATTAAAAAATCACCTTGACCTAAATCACCCATTTCAACTTCTTGCTCCCAATCTCGATCTACATCATAACTTTTTTTGGCAACACCTAAAGTCGAAGCATTTTTTTTCACATACTCGTTACTAAATGAAACAAACTGATCTGGCGTAACCTGAGGATTTTCTTTTAAAAGTTTTAAATCTGCTGGCAATGGATAAATACTCCAATAATAGAAGTTGTTCATCGCCATGTGAAGCAAAGTGAGATTTAACAAGTTGTCGCCGTAAACGGATGCCGTATCAAGCACCATTCTAAACTCATTTGTTGCGATGGTAGCCGTATTTCTATCGGCACTTAAGTTGCGGGGAAAAATATTAGCAGGATACGGAGGTAACACTGTAGGGTCGCCTTTCAAATCTTTTTCAAAATCAGTTTTAACATCATTTGGATTTTCTGTAATATTACCGCTCCTAATGGCAGCGGCCATCTTTCTAAGTATTGGTGCCCAGTCTGCTGCTTTGTCTGTTGCTTTCAACGGTTGTGGAAACGCCCCTCCGATAAGTTCGGGCAGTTCTAATTTTGATGCATCTTTTTCAGTTTTATATACCCAAACCCTGAAATAAGCCGTCGCTATGCCTGCGTCAACTTGTGTGGAGATACTTAATTTATCCGGAAAATCGTTGGCATCTTTTTCCTTTGCCCTTTGTGCAGATAATATTCGTTCTACCTCAAGTTTTAATTTTATTGCCCAGGCAAATTTGTTACCTTTAGTTTGAGCGCTACTGTCAACTTCTGAGATTTCTCTATTTTCATCTTTTTTAACGTTTACCTCGTCCACCATCAACTTAACCTTGATGTACAGTTTTTGTATAATCTCATCTACGTAAGTGTCTTTATCACTTGCAGCATCCCATTCTGATTTTAATAATGTGAGATAGGCCTCTTTTTTCCCTTTTTCTACCTCGATTGTCCAGGCATCTAGGCCTTTAGTTACCTGAACCTTGTCTGATCCGTAAAAAAACATCCTATCTGGCAGGTTCGAATTATCTTTATTTGTTTTACGTTCATCGGCTATTTTTTCTTCAACCCTTTTCTTTAAATCCTTAAACCAATCTGGATAAGCCTTACTCAGCACAGGGCCTTCTTTTTTATCTTCATTTTTTTTAGATAGATTTTGAGCAGGGACAAATGCGACTGCAAAACCTAAACCTGCAGCTTTAGCAAAAAAATCTTTCTTTTCTGCTTCAACGGTAAACCAATTGTTCATTTGTAGTTCTTTGTCATCTGTTTCTGACGCTTTTTTCTTTTCAGGGGTGTCCGCGGTCCATCCCATTAACGTGTATTGAAATATGATGCTGCCATCTCCCTGTTCTACATCTACCCCACCCAATACGGCAAATTTATTATTTGATAATTGGATAAGAAAGTTGTCTCCAAAGGCCACACTGCGAATATTATAAGTTCCAACTATTTTTTGCTCGAACCCTGTTGCATCACCTTTAACTGCATACAAAACGGCGCTAGTACCACCGACAATTAGCACATGATGTAGCACTCCAATGCCTCCAATCTCTCCATAAGCCGAAAGCAAAATTCCGATATCAAGATCCATTTCGCCACTGGTTTCTTGAACATAGGGTTTGCTTACATCCCCCGGTTTACGTTGTATTTTTTCTTCATTTTTACATTGAATATATTTTCTATGCGCATCGAAATGATTTAAAACTTGGTTTGGTTCATCAGGAGGATTATCAAAATTTTGTTTCTGAATCCACATAACGTCGCTATGCTGTCGAACCTCCAAAGTGCCCTTTATTGGAGCAGCCAAAGTGTTATCCGAAATTTCAAATTGATTCTGTTCTAGTTTACGCTGCACAAATGATTTCTCTTGTTTTAAAATCGAAGTTTCCGTCTTCATTTTCACATTGCCCTCACCCTGCTGTATCGTATGCGTCAACTCATGTGCAAGCAAAAACTTTCCCTCATTTGTTTCTGGCTGGTACTGCCCTTGGTTAAAGTAGATGTCGTTGCCTACGGTAAAAGCCCGGGCATTAAGATCCCGGCTTAATTGTACCGCATTAGTATTGGTGTGGATATTAACGTCATTGAAGTTGCTGCCAAACCGCTCTGACATGAAGGATTTTGTATGATTGTCCATCGATGAACCGGTGCCACGAGAAGATTGAATGGACTGCGAAACGGCATCGGTGGTTTGCGATGGAGATGCCCCAGATTTTGGTTGGATAAACGGTGTTTCAGACTGCGCCAAAGGTTTTCGCTGAGCCTTTTCTTCCTCCTCGCAATGTGCACATTTTCGTTGAATAAAGCTTGCTGAAAAATCTACCGAGGTATTGATCAACTTGGGTTGCAAGAAAGGAAGTGGACGCCAATTGCGAAAATTTGCGTCGAAATCGAAGATTGGGAGAGAAGCAACGAAAGAAGATGTATTAAGGTCCCGATCGGTAATCTCCCACCAGGTCGGATTAGCTGCTTTTAACTGTGAATCTATAAAAAACGGAGCAGTAAAATTGGCTGCCTTTGCCGATAAATCGGCTCCAAGTCCAAGACCCGTAAAAAAATTTCTATTGTAGTTCCAAACGCCTAGTGCCGAGTCCCCGTCCCAAAGGTGCAATACATTGCGTTGAAAAAAAGGCTGCCGTAGGCTTAAGAAATCAGGTTGCGTAATCTGAAGGTTGAATTGCTGAGGAGTTATTATTGGAAGACCTTGTTGGACAGTAGGAAGTTGGAGCGTTGGTGTTTCCGCCTTATCGTCTCTTTGTACATGCTCCTCGCTCTGCGTGTACTTTTGTTGCAGAAACGGCGTTTCTGGCATTCGCATTACCTGTTCTGCCATGCTATCTGCTTCTCTTTCCATCGGATCATCTGGAGACCCAACGGTTAGCTTCGGCTGAAAAAACACGCCAGTTCTGGCACCGGCCGTTAAAACATCGCTTTGATTTGCCTGATTGTGCTGTGCGGGTATTGCCGCGGGGGCAACGGGTTCTGGAATGGCAACTGCGCTCACAGTGTTTTATTTTTTGGCTTTAGAACAAGCAACGCTATTGCTGAAACGGATGTGCGGGCAACCAAACAGTAAATTATTTACCATGCAACGAATTGTCGTTTAAAACCGATAGTTGAACTTCCTCGGTGGAAACGCTTATATGCAGCAGGATAAAATCAATGGTAAGCATAGCTGTTGGGTGACTGTAATTAATTGCATTTGGCTAAATAATTCTCCGGATGGAAAGAGAACTAAGATATTTATTCGCAAAGGCTTCTAACTCTCTTCTAGAATTTTTTCAGTCACCGGGAGCGGTATAAAACAACAACACTAATCTTTTGGCGCATATTATTCAGTTTTCAGTTGGTTTTGATAATTTGAATAATTTTCTAAGTAATAAGGCTTCGCCATCTTGTTTTCTCAAAATGCTTTAATATTTATCATTTCTCGTAAGCGCCATATAATTTGTCTTTGTATCCGATAGCTGATTATTTCAATTTTCATTCTCAAAATTCAGGTTGATTGCATCGGCAAAAAAAAATGGTAGTCGGTATTATTTCAATAGAACCCTCCGAAAATTTGAATGATGTGTCTTTAGAAATTTAGATAAACTCATCTGCGTATGCGCATAAATGAATAAATGCCAACAAAGATTCAATGCCAGATAAAACTCAAGGCGTAATTGAAAATGCTGATGATAGAGGAGTTGGTGTAATTTTTCCTAATAGTTGTACATATTTGTATAATTCAAAAGCTGGCTGCTCCGCAAATAAGCCTGTTAGAGGTGAGGCATCATTTGTAATATCAAAAAGGTGGTTGCCGTTTACAGTCAGTTCTGGCTCGTACATCATAATATGGCCAGTAGCAACATCTTTATAAAAGAGCATTTGGTGACCGTTCATGGTATCTCTGTTTCTGTCTATCTGGCTACTATCGGGTCTATGCGTTGCGTCTATACGCCTTATTCTTACCAACCGGTTGCGCCCTGTTTCTTCGTTTATAAGATTTATCCTGGCAGAATTTGCGTGACTTATATCAACATCACCACCTTCGGCCAAATCAAAATTCGCATTAAAGTTTATATTCCATGTATTTAATAAAAATTGCTCGCCAGTTTGGAGCGTATTTGCACGGCTCAACAAATCGGCTGGGCTATTGCACCATACATCCATGGTTTGCATGGTACCGCTGGTATCAAGCATAGGATTCACTTGGTCGTTTATCTCCTTTCTAGGTGTTCCTGCATCGTCTTTATAAAACAAAGCGTGTATCGCCTCTATCATTTGAGCCATTTCTCCAAAAGTAGCCTGCTGGCTTTGTATTTGGGTTTTTACATGTTCCATTACCTGCCATGCCACCCTCATGCGTGGTGTTATCCCGGTATTTGCAAAAAGCGATTGTAATTTTATGGAGGATAAATATGAAAATACCGCAGGTGGCCCCTGTATTATATGGCTCATTAACGCTACGGTTTGTACGCAGCGAAAAGCATCACTATCAGTAACAGGAAGTCTGTCATGCTGGCCAAGCTTTGTAGCTATTTCTGTGCCGTTCCAACCAGCGGGTGTAAACGGTAAAACAGTTGCAGGTATTGGACTGTTTAAATCTATTTGGCTTTGAGAAAAACTGGCAGAAAACCCAGGATTAGTTAGCTGGCCAGTAAGTTTCTGCAAATCACTCGCATTTGGCATACCTACCGTCACATTTTGAGCGGGCATATTTATAGGCTGCCTTTGGATATGCTCACTTTGCTGAACCACATGTGCGAGTTCGTGGGCCAACAACTGTCTGCCATTGCCGGAAGTTGGATTATAGTGCCCCTCATTAAAATAAATGTCTTTTCCAAAGGTAAATGCTTTTGCATTAATTCTCTTGCTCATTTCAGAAGCATGATAATCGCTATGAATTTTCACCGATGAAAAATCAGTATTTAAAGCACTTTCCATAAAACTCCTTGTCTCTTGTGGCAAAGGAGAACCCCCGCCCTTGGATGAGTACAACGAAGAAGCAAACGATGAAGATACTGACATATCCGAGTTTTCTGCCCCTTCTTTGCGCAAAATAGTATTCTTTTTTTGGCCTTTTTCGCGATTGACAGCCTTTCGCTGAATAAAGTTTTCCTCTTGCATGCGCATAACTTGCTCTGCAATGGTATCTGCTTCGTGTTCCAAGGCGCCATTTGGTGAACCAACTGTTAGCGTTGGCTGAAAATATACGGCAGGCTTAATATCAGCGATAGAACCATCACTTTGATTTGCTTGCCTATGCGGTGTGGGCACTATGGCAGGGGCAACTTGCTCCGGAAGGGCAACTTCGTGCATAAAATATCGTTTAGGCTTACTTTGATTCACTATTTTCAAATTAAAATAAGTTGGTTTGGCAATGTGCCAGTTTGCAACTCGGTAATGTATGGCTGCCATGCACCAACATTTAACCCTGAACTCCATCGTGCATAATAATCAGCAACAATATCTGCTTGTTGTTCAGTATTAAAACTCCTCAAGCTTGTTCGGCTTAAATAAGCATTTTGCAATGCGCTTTCTCCCCCATAGTCATAAATTCCTCTTATGGCATGCCATAAAGTGGTAGGTATTCCGACACCATGTTCATATTGCCATGCGTGCATCAACTCATGTATTAACCAATGCATACTTAACCCATTAAATGAACCCGGGGGCAAATAAATATTATTGGGAAGTGTACGAGCAAATCCACCGACACTCATCACCGGGTCTTCGTGCAGAGTTATACTGTCATAACTAAGGGTAGTCCCATAAACTCTTTGGGCTTCGGTTTTTTCAAACGATGTCAAAGGTCTTGAAGAAGATCTTTCAGTAATTGATGTGTGAACACCCTCAGAAGACCAGAAAAGCGTGGTACTTCGCCAAAATCTCCCATTACTGTATATAAATAGATTATGTTCATCCACCAGCCCCGCCGCCATTTCTGAGGCTAAGCTAAAGCCTGCCGCAGTAAATGCGCTTTCGATTTCAGAAACTGTTGCAGAAGCATTATTAAAAATAAAATCACTTCCACTAGCTCTTTTACTAATTTTGCCTGCAGTTACTAAGGTGCTTAAGGCTGAATTAACCTGGCTATAACTAGCTTCATAAACGGTAGATTGTACAGTCATGGATGGGCCCCCTCCAGCCAATGAACCATAGTCTGGCATCAATTCAGAATGCTCAGAATTATAAACTAATAAATCTCTTTGCACCTTCCTCTCAACGCTTCCCCCCTGCTGCACGGTATGGGTCAACTCATGTGCCAACAAATGTTTTCCACTGTCAGAATTTGGACTGTATTTCCCTTCATTAAAATAAATGTCTTTCCCGACGGTAAATGCCTTTGCGTTTAGGTCGCGGTTCATTTGTATAGCATCACCGCCAGTATGAATTTTTACATCGCTAAAATCGGTGCCAAAGCGGCTTTGCATAAAAGATTGTGTATGGCTATCCATACTGCTACCGCTTCCTTTACTTAAATTTATTTTATTGCTAACCGCATCAGATGCCACGAAGCCTCCCTGAATACCCGCCCTTTGAATGAAAGAATTTATGGGTTTGCGCTGTATATTGCCCTCTTCTTCGCAACTGGCGCACTTGCGCTGAACAAAGTTTTGCTCGGGCATTCGCACAACCCGATCCGCAACCGCATCGGCCTCATGTTCTAGGGGGTCGTTTGGAGAACCGACCGTTAGCTTTGGCTGAAAAAAAATATCTCTTCCAACAGCAAGGTTTGAAACATCGCTTTGATTTGCCGCTTTACGCTGTGTGGGTATTGCAACGGGTGCAACGGGTTCTGGAGCGGCAACTTCGTGCATAAAAATATTGTTTAAGGCTTACCCAATCTAGACAAATTCTCATAGTTAATATTACGAAAAATCAAAATAGTTGCGGCGTGTTTGGGATAGTTGCGTGTGAGTGCATTTGAATCATTTGTAAGAGTGAAATAAGATATTGCCTTCCATTATAACTGTGCCCATTTAACCAACCTTCGAAATGGGGTGAATCTATTCCGGTTATATTATTATTTTGATCAAATCTATAAGTAACGCCGAAAGGTAAGTCTCCCTCAAGAATCAGTCTCTTTTCCATAGGAAAATTAGAAGGGCCAATTGGCCTACTATAGGTATGGTAAATGCTGTTTATTGCTTGGTTGATATTGGAAATCGTGGGCGGAGCATTTACAATACTAGCACCCCTCAAATTATATAGCCAGTCGGACTGGGATTTTAGCACCGGATACGTATACCCCGACATTGGTTCTTGAAAATAATCAAACGCCTCTACTCTCCAAGTTTCTTCAAAGCGAGCCGGCCCGTAACTATTGTGTGTAATTCCAGCGGTACCATGAAGTTGCGATGCTCTTAGCAACAATTGTTCTTCCACTGAGGCTGCGACAACAGGTTGGCTAAGATTAGGCAACCCTCCACTCGCAATCATAATAAATTCAGGCTTGGTTGGATCAAGTAAACGACCTAGTAAATGCAAACGAGTTTGATTATCATCCAAATTATTTGCAGTAGCATCAGTATCTACATCACGTGTAACCCTATCAACCTGGTTATTTAGGTAAGTGATAATATCATTAATACCATTAGTGGTTTCCCGATGGAATTCGGGTGCCGAAGTAACTGAACTGGCAGCCGCATGGGTTGATAGCGCTATGCCTGCCAAACTAATTACAAAAGCCGAACCACCGGTTGCAAATGAGGCTGTTGCCCAAATTACGTTTCCTGCAACTGCTACCCAGAATGCAGTCCAATCAAAATTTGACTGCACATCTCTCTCAAAATTTGCTAGACCGGACGTAGCGGCTGAAAAATAATCACCTATGTATCCTTGTGCAATTGTTCGCAAGTCGGTGAGAGTAGGCCTTGCAACTGGAGCATCTAATTCCTGTCGTTGCACATGTAAAAAAGGATAACCGGAAGAATATATAGGTCCAATACCCCCTTGCTGTACGGTATGCGTCAGCTCATGTGCCAACAGATGTTTTCCACTCTCAGAATTTGGACTGTATCTGCCCTCATTAAAGTAAATGTCATTACCCACCGTAAATGCTTTTGCATTTAAGTCGCGGTTCATTTGTATGGCTTCATCGCCCGTATGAATTTTTACATCGCTAAAATCGGTGCCAAAGCGGCTTTGCATAAAAGATTGTGTATGGCTATCCATACTGCTACCGCTTCCTTTACTTAAATTTATTTTATTGCTAACCGCATCAGATGCCACGAAGCCTCCCTGAATACCCGCCCTTTGAATGAAAGAATTTATGGGTTTGCGCTGTATATTGCCCTCTTCTTCGCAACTGGCGCACTTGCGCTGAACAAAGTTTTGCTCGGGCATTCGCACAACCCGATCCGCAACCGCATCGGCCTCATGTTCTAGGGGGTCGTTTGGAGAACCGACCGTTAGCTTTGGCTGAAAAAAAATATCTCTTCCAACAGCAAGGTTTGAAACATCGCTTTGATTTGCCGCTTTACGCTGTGTGGGTATTGCAACGGGTTCTGGCGAGGCGAGTTGTGGCATGAAAAATTTGTTGAAGAATTAATGAATTTAAAGGAATAGTTTAGTTTTGACGGAAAAGCGAAAAGCTTTAAATTACGGCTAAACAGGTAAGAATCCCAAAGAAGGTAAGAGCCTTAGATTTGGACTAACTTATAATCCTGCGGCTTTTCAAACTAACCTAATCAACTGGTTTTATATGATTTAGTAGAAATGATATGATTTAAATAAGTAGAACGCCTCGGTAAAACAAAATAATAATATTGTCTATCGGAATTTTTTCCTCGACAATTCATGACGGTTTCAAAGAATTAGTTGGATAAATTAATTCTCGAAAAATAACGCTCATCTGACTTTAATATGGATTACGGCTGCGGCGCATTTTTAATGTTTTTATGCAGAAACAAATGGCTGCTTAGCCTCTTTGGTCAGAATGTTCCATATCACCATCGGCTCTAATTAACACAACAGCACCAGTCGAATAAACTTCATAAACCACACTGCCAGATGTACTGCCAACCCACCCGCTAGCCTGATAATTTACAACCAATCTAACGCCACTAGATGCGCCAGTCCAATCGTTGGTGACCCCAAAAGTCATCTGATCAAGCGGTGTAAGATTAAAATTAAAACTAGCCTCCCAACCAGCAGAAGAATCATCTGTTTCAATTAAATTGAACGAAATATTCCCGATACCTTGGTTGTTGCTTTCGTAATTCATTCCTATTCTAAGTACTATCAGATCTGAGTTGAATACCGATGAACCTACTCTAAAATTGAAAACATGATAATTGCCAGTTAATGACGGAGCATTTCGTTTATCCTCTTCGGTTATGCCACTTCTATAAAATATGCCGACCATTTCGTCGCAAGTTACCTGGACATCGTTACCTGAAGAGGAAAGAATACTGTTTACAATTTGCCAGCCTAAGGCTGCAACTGGTACTATTGGAGAAGGTGGCACTTGCCGCTGAACGGGCAAATTAGAGTTAGCACTTTGCTGCACGGTATGGGTCAACTCATGTGCCAACAAATGTTTTCCACTGTCAGAATTTGGACTGTATCTGCCCTCATTAAAATAAATGTCATTACCTACGGTAAAAGCCTTTGCGTTTAGGTCGCGGTTCATTTGTATGGCATCACCGCCCGTATGAATTTTTACATCACTAAAATCGGCGCCAAAGCGATTTTGCATAAAAGATTGCGTATGGCTATCCATACTACTACCGCCTCCTTTACTTGCATTTATTTTATTGCTAATTGCATCAGATGCCGCAAAGCCTCCTTGAATGCCCGTCTTTTGAATAAAAGAAGTTAAGGATTTACGCTGCACCTTGTCCTCTTCTTCGCAGCTGGCGCATTTGCGCTGAACGAAAGATTGCTCCGGCATCCGCATTACCCTATCTGCAACAGCATCTGCCTCATGCTCCAATGGGTCATTTGCAGAACCAACCGTTAGTTTCGCTTGAAAAAACACATTTCCAACCCCAGCTGCAGAATATGGGCTATTATGCTCCAAATGCTGTCTGTGTCCAGTACTTTTAATCGCTAACTTTTCAGATACTTCTTCTGATTCCATAAATCTACCCCATTAAAGTAAGTCTAATCTTTCAATTAATTGCCCTCAGCACTCATCCTTCGTACCTTAAACGCACTAACTTTTCTGTCGGCGACGGAAATATTCCGCTCTACCGCAATGCTTTTATTCGGTAATACTTTTGCCCTTTCTTGTAGTATATTTAGTTTCGCCACAGCAGCAGTATCTGCGGGCTTTTGCTCTACCAATTTAATCTGCTGTTTGAGTGCTGCAGATACTAAGACACTTTTTTTCAACTCGGAAACTAACGGTGTTTTCTGTTCTTCTGGCGGAAGCGACACGATTGTCTGTTCTGCCTGCTTATCGTTACCGATGGCATATTGAGCTTTTGCAATATCAGTAACTGTTGCTGGGTTTTGTACTTGTTTATCCTTTAACTGTGCAATTGTGTTTTCTACCGCTTGCTTATTTTCCGGGGTTGGATTTTTGACATAAGCCTCAGTTTTAGTTTCGACACTTGCCCCTAGACTTTCGATGTTGAACTTTTGTATAGACGGCCAAACAAGCATGATTGCCGCAATGCCAAAAAAAAGCGCAATTGGTTTTATACTTCGCCGCTGAGCAACTAAAATGCACAAAATAATAAGCACAACAATAAAAAGAAGGCTACCGCATATAAGCAAAATTACTTCATAGAGCCTTAATCCATCCAATAGTTTTTCGAAATAGGTCACGTTTTTTTTTCTAATAAATTTTAAATGTCTTTTTAACTACACCCTTGCATACCCAAGCAATTTATCCATTCGTGTTTTCACATAACTAAAGCCCGCAACGTTTGCCGCTTTGTTTCCCTCTATGGTATATAAAAAGCCATCACTTACATGGTGCACAATCCCTATATGGCCGTGATAAGATGGCAAGGAAACACGCCACCACGCAACCAAATCGCCAGGTGAGGGAACAAGCCCAGCGGTTGTGCCAGAAAAAGTACTACCTTTCCTTTTTAGTTGATCGAACACATCTCTAGCGCCAGCAGAATATCTAAAACCCATATTACCTCTATTGCCGCCAGCAGACTGCAAAAAGCACCAACTCATAAAAGCAGCACACCAAGAATTTCCTTCAGCCAACCCAGTTGGCGCCAAATATTTCTTTACAAATGGCCCTTTATTGTTGCCTCCAATTTCTCTAGCGCCAACAATGAGCTCGTTTATTGCAACCTGCAAAGCCCCACGACCCAAAACACTTCCTCCCATTGCCAACTGCGGCATCGATTTATAATCAACAACTCCAGAAGAGATAACAACGCGTGGATTTTTTAATGCCCACCAAGTAATTTCACCTACAGAACCGTCTACTTTTAGGGGTACGCCATGCTTGTCTAAATGACTTGCTTGGAAAGCTCGTATTGCTTTGTAAGTTTCGTTGCCAAAGTCGCTGTCTACGGTAACGTTATAATCCAGTTCGAGTAGCGTTTCTTGTAGCTCTTTTACAGATGCGCCTTTGGCACCTTTTTTTAATAATTCCATAATTTTAATATAGGTTGTTACTGAGATTAAGGTTTAAGCGGGCGAGTAGGGAATAAGAAGTAAAGAACAAAGTGGAGTAGAAACTTTATTCAAAATATTAGCTTGAAAAGATATAGATCAGGTTAAAGACCGAAATGAAAATATCTTTAAGGTAAACTTAAAGGCTTAAATTTTGGTTGAGCTTTAACCGATTAGAGTTGTGCGCGTATTAGAATAGGTTTTCAGAATGGCGCTTAGATTTAGTGGGTGGGTAATTTTATTACTTTGTACTAACTACTAACCACTAAAAAAGTCTAAACTGTTTTTCCCTCCTTTTTGAGTTCTTTTTTTATTCCGTCGAAAATATCTTTCCCTTTAATAATATTCTCTTTGCGATGAAGGGCCATAAGCGAAGCGTACTGTACCACATTTAATATAGAACCTCCCGCCAATTCGTATCGTTCGGCTAACTGATCTATATCAACATCAACTTCAAACCGCACTTCTTTACTAAACGTGTTGCGCCAAAGTAGCGCCCTTTCGCTGCTTTTTGGCAACGGAAAATGAATGATCGACTGTAGGCGCCTGCCGAAAGCATCATCCACATTGTTTCTCATGTTCGAACTCAGAATTACGAGCCCGTTATAATCTTCCAAACGTTGCAACAAATATGCTATTTCTTGATTTGCGTATTTATCGTGCGCATCAGAGATGGATGTTCTTTTTCCAAAGAGGGCATCGGCTTCATCAAAAAAAAGTATCCAATTTTTGTGTTCTGCTTTTGCAAAAATCTTTTCTAAGTTCTTCTCTGTTTCGCCAATATATTTCGAAATAACCATAGACAGGTCAACCCTATATACATCTACACCAGCCAATTTTCCAAATAACGAAGCAGTTAGTGTTTTTCCGGTTCCGGGCGGCCCGTGAAATAACGCCTTATAGCCTGGCTTTAAAGTTTTTTTCATTCCCCATGCCTCCATTAATTTTGAGCCGTGTTCTAGCCAAATCTTAATTTCATTAAGCTGTAACATAGTGTGCTTGTCTAGCACTAGATCGCTCCAGGCAAGAGGCGCATCAATCCTTTTTGCCGGAAAATCCATACTAAAACTTGGTTTCCGAACGTTTCCACCTGTAAAAAGATCTACGTATTCATCATTTATCAATAACTGCCCACTCAAAAATGGCTCTTGTGCCGGAGCTGGGGCCAACCATAAAATATGGTGCATTCTAAATAAATGATTGGTATCGAAAAGTTGTTGCACCTTAAATCGATCCCCTAAATCGTTACCCGCCAATAAAAAGGCGGCGGTTTCTCCGGTGGGTAAAAATCCACAAAAAGCAGTGCCTTTAATGCCGCCAAAGGCTGTAAAACCTTTATTGTTTACAGATGCCCTTGTAAAAAACACATCTAGTTTCTGTGGAAATAAGTGCGGAAGTAGTGCCAAAACCACCATCAGCCGTTCAGAATAGCTAAGATGGTAGAAGTTAATGAATTCGGCAAAAACCGAATTGGATGTTAGATGTGGGGGCTTAATCTCCGAAATATTTTCAACTTCCGACGGTTCGTTAAAAAACAAGTTTAATCTTGTCTGAACTACCTGTTCAAACCAAGTAATTTCTGCAAGTAAATCTTTTGCATTTAGCAGATATAAATTATTCTCTGCAATTACGTCGGACGCTACCATTCTACGTGGATGAGTTCGTCAAGCCAAGGCAACTTAATGGTACCGATGCTCCAAGGCAATTTGTCTAACAAAACGTCAACGCCGCTGCGTTCAACCTGTATTAACCAAGCACTTTCCTTTTGAGAGATTTTGCCTTTGCGCATAAAAAACGTTTGCTGCATCGCCTCTACGCTCGAACCTTTTAACGCTGTCCAATATTTAACTACTGTGTCTAATAGCTTTTTTGATTCTTCAATTTCTTTTTTATTCAGTTTAACTCCTCCCGGAATAAATTCAAAGGGCTGCAGGCCGGCTAAAATTTTGTTTAATGGCATTTCCCACTCGCCATAAATTTTGTTTCCGCCCTGGAGATGATATAGCATAACCGCAGCTTTTTGTTGTTTTTTGATGGAGATGAACTGTTTATTCTCGTTTAGCAACCCCAACTCTAAAAAATAAGAGGTTATGAATGGATGCAAAAGAGTTAAGCCGGCATTCTCAACATATATACTATCTTTTTGTTGTAGAGTCTTATCTTGGTTAAGCTTACCGGGTCGAATTTCTTCCTCAACTTTTTGCTTTATTAGATTACTTTTATCTTGTTGCTTAGTTTTTTCGTTTTCTATTTGGCTGGGTTGTATTTCTTCTCCACTTGTTTTGGCTACCGAACCTGAAAAAACTTGTGATAAACCTGCTTTTTCAAGTCGCTTTTTCAGGATGACCGACAGCATTCCGCTTGCTTCCTGAAGGCTTTCGAAGAAAGATTTTATAAAAAAAGTTTGATTTTCAGCAGCTAAGCTAAACGCTAACAATGATTGAAAGAACGATTTTTCTGAAATATTAAACAGAGAAATGACGGGCTGTTTTTGCTCTAATATTAAGTCGATGTTCGAACGATTTTCTGCTTTTAAATCAGAAAAGTAATCAATGTATATTTCTAGATCTGATTGATCCAGCCCATCAACAAATCTACTTATAGCATGTTTTGCCAAATATTTAGGAAGAACTATTAGTCTTGCCAAAAACTGGACAAAAAAACTTTTTTTTTCTTCTTTTTTAAAAGCTGCAATAATACCGAAAGGGGTTTCCTCTTCTTGAGTTTTATACCACCATGGATAAACTCCATGCTCTAGCAAATACAACACCGAGGTTGATTTGCTGATGCGTTCCGTTTGAAAAGATATTGATGAAGGAGATTCGATGCCTGAATGAGCATCAAAAACATCGGATGGATTTACGCCGGAATAAGTTCCTAACCCAACAAAAGAATTTATATCTGCATCCCTGCTGTTCTCTATATTTTCATTGAATTTCCGTGTTAAAATGCTGATGATCTTCTCTTCAACTAAAGCTAAAAACTGTGGTTTAAAATCGTTTAGTTGCAGCGTGCCCAAATCTACTTTTATTGCGTCAATGGTTAAATAATCGTCTTGATTTTCGCTTCGATGAAATATGTTTTCATACATCGCAGGAAGTTTATCTGCGATAATTTCATTTAGCCATTGGTTTAGATCTAACGCAACTTTTTCTTCGTCAGTCTGCAACTTTATTTTCTGCCGTTTAATGCATATATCAGATTTCAAAGCCTATCTGTTAAAGGTATTGAAGTTTAACCCCCTGACTATTACATTTGATTTTTCTAAATTTTTTGCAGCGTCGGCTTTTACATTTACATCTTGTATTAAACCAAGGCCAGCATGTACTTGAGATAAAGTCGCCCCTATTTCCACCGCGTTCGATGCGTCGTCGGTTATTTCCGGTTTTGAAACGGCATCAATCACTACCGCTGCATTTTTTACGTATTGTTGTTCCAAAGCTGCTCGTTCGGGTGTACCTACCGCTAAATTCTGAATTTTAACTTGCGTATCAGCGAGTGCACTTAGTTGCCCTGCTACTCCTAGCCCCGTAAGGGCCGAGCCATTCGGCACCGCAGCTTTATTAGGTGTAAGCACTTTGGTAAACAGATTAGAGTTATCATTCAGGCGAGTTCCAAATCCATCTAACTTAACGTTTACGGTTTTAAGTCCTTCATCAACACCTTTAATAACTTGGGAACTTATTTTATCATTTAACTCCGTGTCTTTAACATACGGAATGAGCTTTTGGTTGAAATCTTTCACGTAATTTGGTATTGGCTCGAAAATATGGGCGATAGGAAATAACGGTATTTTTGGAACGTTTGGAGGCAAAGGAAGTGGTAGCGGTGTATAAATCGGCGGGTTATTTACAATATCTTTATCGATACTTGCGTATGGAAGCATAAAGTCAGCGACCACTTTTTTATCATCGGCGGTATAAACCAAAACAAAAGTGCCTCCGCGCAATACACCAGCTGCATGTTCTAGCCCTGGGTTTTCTTTCATAAAATTGCCCAAGATCAACCCGGTTTTCTTTTTGATGATGGTATTTTGGTAAATGCCTGAAATTACATCGGTTTTTCTTAGCAGGTCAGAGTTTAGAATAAAATCATGCGGAATAGCTGTATTAGAAAAGGTAAATTGCTTGGTCTGCGCCTTTACATTGCTAGCGGCTGTCATCACATTCGATACAGCCGAACGATATTTTACGTAGTCAAATTTAGCATCTCCAATATCAGCCGCATTATCATAAACGTTTTGTCTAGCAGTTTTAAATTCAGATGCCGGAATTGTTGTCGTAGCAGAATCTGTAGCCGTCACTAAGCTGTCATTAACAGAATCTGCATTGTCCATACGATCAAAAAACGAGCTTTTAACCGATTTTTCATACATATACAAATGCGGGAAAAACCAAGGTTTTATAGGAATAGTTTCTAGTTTTTTCTCTACTTGAACAGAGATAATGTTTATCGGCAAATTATTGTCTAAGATAATCTTGTTAAGTGATGCCTCTACATCTGTAAGATTGAAACCAATATGCCCTTCAACTCTAAAAAAGTTATATTTTAGAATATTGTAGCCAAATGGCATAGTTACAGCACCCTCTTGAGAGTATTGCGTTGAATTATATGAGAGCAACTGGTTTTCCTTTTTCCGTTTGTTGGCCTCAAAATTCCAATATAGATTTATGGCGAACCTTGGATTGTAAGTATAATAAAAAGGGATGCTTCTCTCGCCCAACGGTGCATCTTCAAAAAGACTAGGAGTTATTTTTAAACCTACTGACGCGGTTTGAAAATTAGTTGAAGTTGGCACTTTGAAGTTTGTAATCATGCAATGAATTCTCATGAAATTAAACCTTATTAGCGCGTTAGAATCGTTATTACCGTTTAAAATTGGCGATTCGTAAAAGTGGTGCCGATATTCTATTGCGCGACTTACCCTATTAAATCGTTGTGTCAAGGCGGAAAGATTAAATCTGATGTTGCTTGTTGTCAAAAAATTGCTGCCTAACACACTTCGTAGGGAAGAATTAGCCAATATTGGCTGGCGAGCGGTCGAAGGAAGTCTTGTCTCGGTCGGACTTAACCGTATCGGGCTTGTCAATTTAGCTTCTCGCACGGCGCCGATAAGAACATGTTTGGGAAATAGGTCGACTGCAGGATCTGCAAGCATGTCATCAGCAAAAAGACTCTCCTTAAGCTCATTGTATGCGTAACTTAAGTCTCTTGCATAATCATATACATATTGGTCATAATAAGAGTTATCAACTTTAAATTGATCTTTTAGAAGATCCGCCCAGGTTACTGTTGGATCACCATTGGGAAAATCTTGGGCAACAATCAGTTTGCAGATTTGGTAGGCATTTGCCAGCTCCCTGGCAATATCGTCTTTGACAACTAAGGCATTGTTAAAAGCCGCATTTAACTCATTGTAGGTATCTAAATCTGTATTAACAACCACCCGCGGGATGTTTATATCCTTTAATAAAGAGTAGTCTTTGCTTGTTTGAGGCAGAGTTCTAAGCAGGGCGCCGATGTTGTCTTTGTGTATAAGCAACACCTTTAACTCTTTCATAGCTGTTAGGCCCTTATTGTCACAATCTACCCCCGTACATAAATCGGGGTCGTTGTTGTAATCCTCCAGGTATAAAACCCCAACATAATCTTTTAATGATGTATTGGTACTCGATTCTAATATTGCTAAATCTTTGCCTTCTGCCGTGCCTACCAAAGTGCTGTTAATCAGCTGAAACATTGGAAGAATTTGCTCGCTATCATTTAGAAAGTACGGGTATTTTGCATTTTGATCTTCGAAAATATCGTATTGATCAAATTCTTGGTCTTGATCGAAATACAGTAGATCACCATCAGTTGTAATGGCAGTTCCGTTAGAAACAACCACGTGATTATTGTCGACTACACCTATTTCTAGCCCATAAATTACTCCAACGCCGATGGCTTTGGTTCGCGTTAACTTGGTTTGCACATCCAAATAATTGAACAAGTCGTTCAATTGATCTGCAGTTAAAACCTGGTCGTTTTCAAAAATAGTAAAGCGCGTATTGTCTTTACTTATTTGGTTCAGCACGTTACCCATAATGTTTATGTTTTTAAAGTTCCCAAAGCATTTTGATTTAGCATAAACAGTGTCCGCTCTTCGCTACTGCTACAGTCCTCTAATTTAGCCACTGGATAAATTGATTTTAGTGCGGTTAAAATGCCAACCAACTCAGTTAATTTTTTATTTTCTATGTCTTCTGTTCTGCCCGACTTTACCTCGAGCCAATTTTTGTAAGCATTTTGAAAGCCGATGAGCTGTTCATTGCCCACCCAACAGATTTTTACAAACGTATGCGCTGGTGCTTCCATTCTAATGGTGCGCTCGGCATATTGTCTAAATGCTAAGTTTAAGAACCGGGGTGCGTAAGCAGGTAGTGCAATACTTATCCTGAACGAGTAAGGGTCTAAATCCATGCAGTTTTTGCAACCGTCATCTACACAAATTGGCAAGAAACCTTGGGTCGAACTAAAATCTGTTTCTGGCGCAGCCAATTTTGAAGCTATTGCTTGCGGTGGTAGAAGCAACAAATGCTCTACTAAAAACATACCTTCATCTGCCCTGTTCTTAGTAACCAAGGCAGTTAGTTTTTGCATATCGGTATTCGCATTTTCTGCAGAGGAGTAAAGTTGCGTACTGTTCCCTAAAATTTTATCGCCGGCCGCCAATTGATAATAAAATGTGCCATCTCCGTTTTCAATTTTTTTAAGACTTTCTGCGCGATAAATCAGATTTAAGCTATCTTCGAGAGAAAACGCAGCCTCTTCGGCACTTGCAAATTTCTCAGATCCCTGCAAGAGTATATTGCCAGTTCTGTAATCTTTAATATTGAACCAATATTGATCATTGCCGCTTGCATTTAGATCATGCAGAATATCGGTTTGTAGATTTACCAAGTCCCGTCGATTTAGATTCTCAATCCCTAATAAAGCCTCTAGCCTTTTCTCTAAACCACTAACGTTATTGGTGTTCCAAGTTTCATCTTGCTGTTTATAGTTATAGGCAGAAAACCTTTTAGAACTGTATTCTGGATAGTTCTTTAGAAAATTAGCTTTTGCCAGAATAATATCTTCAGGATTTACCGCCGAAGGAATGATTACTTCTTTTGGATTTGACGTGAACCCCGAGTAAAGTACGCCTATATATTCAGAAAAAGTTTCAGAAAATCTGGCAAGCAAATGATCCAGAAAAAGATTGCGGCGTTTGTAAAATGTTTCTTTATCCTCTGCAGCAGTTTTAACTTTTTGGTCTATGGTTGATGAATCGAGAAAAACATCGCGAAAACCTGCAAAACTATCCACAGCCGTTGCAAAATAAGTGTTTTGTTGCGTGTCAGTAGAGAATAGATTGCCAATGTTTGATAGCTGAGAAAAAGAATTTGCCAAATGCTGATCGAAAAAATACAAATATGCTTGTAATTGCCGTTGTTGGGCAACCCTTTCTTCCGATGCATTATCTGGAAGACCCCAATGACCGATTCCATAATTTTTTGGAAAATGGTTTTGGATGGAATAATAATTTCCAACGTCGCTAAATACTCCTACATCAAACATAATATCTTCCGCGCCAATTCTTTCATTTGCATTGATGTAATTATTCATCAAAGTAGAAAACCTGCTCTGTATAATATTCATGTCTGGCCTAAGCGGTATTCCGTTTTTATACACCAGCACTTTAGATTTTAGAATACTTATTACGGGCTGCCTTCCTTTTGCAACCTCAATAATCCACTTGTTTGCCAGTGCTTTTGTCTGATCTGTAGGATTGAAAACGATGTCTAAAATGTTACGCACGCCTGGCACATTTAACATTTGCTGCATTACGTCCGAAAGATGAATTTCGCTCTTTAGGGCAGAATCTAAAAGTTCTTGTTCTTTTATAAAACCATGTTTAAGCAATGGACCTTCAAAAATTTCATCTGTTGTATAGCTTTCGCTTATAAGCTGGTTAAGCGCATAAAACTTTATTATCGGGGTGAGGTAGTTTTGAATGTTGAAGAAAATTTGGGCAACGGCATCAAACGGATCTGTATTTGTATCTAGCTCTATTTCGGTACAGAGACGGAATTCCTGCTTTTCAATCTCATCAATGTTTAAAAAATCTTCGCAAAGGTTTCTATTCTCCATCAAGACCTCTCGCACTAGAGTCTGAATTTCCTTTTTATTTTCGTCGGCAACATTAAGGTCAAATTCTATCAGGACATCATAATAGCCCAAAACATCTACGTTTGCCCATTTTGCGCTTGCTGGAGTATTTATTTGAAGCTTCTTCAAGCTGATGTCTGCAAAAAAGCCGATACTCTTTTTTTGTAACCAAGCGTTTTTAACACCTTCTATGTCGATTATGATTTTGCGATAATCATTTAAGGTTACGGCACTATTTGGAAATATTTTTGATGCTGAAAAAAATTGTTTTAAAATATTTTCTTTCGCGTTTTTAGGAGTAGCGAGCAGATCTGGAATGCTATTGTTTGCCCGATAACTTAAATCGGTTATTGCATAGCAAAGCAACTCCAAAATAGTAATTCCAGGATCGTGAACATTGTAGTCCGTCCAAAAAGTAGAACCTGTGTTTTCTATAATGTCTATACCGGCCTTTCTGAGCGCTTCATAGTCAAACGCATCGCTTTGCGGTTTTCTGGAAGAAATGGTTAAAGCTTCGGGCATTGTTTAAATCTGGATGGGTGTTTTTGATAAGAACTTTCTCGCATTTAATCTGGACAATGTGCCAGTTGAAATTTCAGTTGTGACAGTATGAGTTGGGTAAGACACCAGTATGGATGCGGGATTTGATGCCTCGACAACCTCTAAATTTCTGCCAAAGGAATTAAGTTGCATCGAAAATTTAGAAAGCGACAAGTCGATTAAGTAATCTACATATTCCAGATCTTCTAAAAACTTTATAACCATCGACTTTGTAATTTTGCCACCAAAATAAATGTCGCTTTTTGTGCTGTTCATCCATGGCGATAAGAATTCTTGTAACTTTAGATTAATCACGGTTTGATAAAAATTAAACTCATAGCCATTTTTGAGTTTGAGTGCAACAGCTATTTTTACGGGTTCGTAAGTTGGGTTCACGACTGCAAAATTGGCCCAAGGCGATGCGTGTTTGCTCAAGAAATTATTTATCTCATCTAGCGTGTTTTTATCAACCTTTGGTTTAAAACGATCGGTTGCGTTTTGATTTGTCAAATCCGGCACAACAACAACGAGCGTGTTGCCAGGCGCATAAAAGGAGTCTAGAGTGGCGTGGTTAATACATTTTACTTTGTGCACATTAGGAAAATGTTCTAAAATAATCCTTTCGTAATCCCAAATGGCTATCGTTCTTTCCTTGTGGCGCAACCTTTCGCTCACTCGGGTATAATAACCGTTATTTTCTTCTGCAACATCGCCGCCAAAAGATGCATAGGGCTGCGTAACTTTACTAATCTGCGCTAAACCTACCTTAAGTTTGTTTATGCTATTTGCCGGCAACGCCTTAGATAGTCTGCCAGGGTCATTATTTTGATTATAAAAAACAACTGTGGCGGCGTTAGCTTGTACATTTATCAACTTACATACCCCATCAGTATCTTTTTTTATGGATGCCTTGAGCCATAAAAGATTGCCGGGCAGTACCGTATTTGTTGTTGTAGCTTCTTTTGGGATCATAACTTTTAAAATTCCACTGGTAAGCAGTCCGTTAGTGGTATCTAAAACAAGGTCATCCTCGGTAAGCGGTTTCCAATAATTATCACACAGCACGCTCCATTCTATGTTTATTTTGCTGTTTTCTGGGTTTGCACTTCCCTCTACCACTTGAAACAATAAGCTTGCAGAATCCTCTGCAGCCAAGTCGCTCAGTCCTATAAAAAATTCTCCTTCTTCTAGGTATTGAGGGAAAAGCTTTATGAAAGAATTTTTCAAAAAACTGTGGCGGCTTCTAGTATAGGCATGTTCCCGCGCCTGGCCAAATGCTCCCTTTTGAAAAAACTCTATCTCTTGCCCGATGTAATCGTTCAAGGAGGTTCCGCTAAATTTTATTTTTGCAGTCGTTGCTGTATAATTTAAAGAAATAGTTTGAATTTCGGGCGAGAAAGGTTCGGCTGGCAATTTAAGTTCTCCACCATTAAGGCTATATCTCAAAATTTCTGCGGTGTACTTTTCTCTGTAGTCTTTTAACAAGAAGCTATTGTTTAAAGTGAGTTTTAATTGTCCTTTCCGGATGTCTTTGTAGAGATCCAAAAGGAGCTTTACTTGGGGCTTGTATAATTGAAAGCTTTGCGAAGCCTTTGCTGCCTTAATATTTGTTTTTTGGTTGGTAGCGGAAAAACCAGGCACCAAATAAGACATTTTTACACTTTCTGCTTGTAATACAGATTGGCCGGCGTTTGCATGGTATGGAAAATATGCTTGCGAAAATATGAAAATGGGAAAAAGGATTGCATAATCTGGATTTGTAAACTCCCACGTGGTTTGCTGTTGTGCATTGTTTGCATCAAAAAGTTGGACCGATTGAAGGCTTTTGTTCCAAGTAAATCCGTCTTTAAATGATGCAGATGCCTTAAAAAAAGTATTGCTTAGGTTTGTATTGTTATAGTTAGCGAAATAACTTTTTAAATTAGAGGCCGGAATATTCTTCCATATCACATCGAGAGAAAAGCTTTTAAGTCGCTTCGAAAATGTTTCATCGCTTACGACATAAAAATTGGAATTTTTTTCTGCTAGGGAACCGAATGGTAGAAACGGCTTTTTTTCATTCAAAGTTCCAAAATCGTTCTCTAGCTTTAGTGATTTGACTTCGTGCACATCTACCTCTATCGTTGCATCCAGCAGTTCTGCATTTAGCAAATTTTGGTAACCGAAATCCAATTTTTCGTTATTTATTAACACTTGCAAGATTGGGTTTTCCGTATCAAAATCTCCGCCATGCACTGCACTATCATAACCAATAACGGCCGGTTCATCTTTTCCAACGATGCAAGAAAATTTTAAAGAAAAGTTTAGGTTATCTGAAGAAGTTATAGTTGCCGATCTTACCTTTGGTCCAATCCAACCCTTTTCTCCTGTTACATTTACTGTAAAAAGACTGGTGGTCAAAACCGCGTTTGTTGCATCTTGGCTTAAACCCTTTAAGCTAAGAAAAACAGTTATTGTTCTTAGCCCTTCTTTCATCACAAGCACTGCACTAGCCAAGCAAAATCCTACCTGAGCCAAGGGCATCGACGCGTTGCCAAAACCACTCCATTTTGGGTTCGCTTCATCTAAACTGGCGCCTAGGCCATCTATAGAATTTGCAATAGGTGCATGGAAAATGTAATTTCTATTTCTTGGGTCAATGTAAAGTGACTTTAACTGCACAACCTTTGAGTGGTTTAAAACAATATTTCTTTCTAATTGGTAGTTTATATCCTTTTTGATGTTGTCTTTTCCTGCTAAAAGTATTGTGCCTTTTTCAAGCAATGTGTTCTCCGTATTTTTTTTCATCTCAAAAACCACGTGTGCCTTATCAGCTATCGGCTGCTTTTTGTCTAATTTTAAAACTTCATGATAATAGAAATCTAGATGTCGCTGCGTTAACGTATTCATCAAAGCCTTTGGCTTTTCCATTAGTTCTACAAAAACGTTCCACAAGGTAAGATGTGCCGGTACAGAGGCTCTTGCTGCCAACCGATTAATTTCATCGATACTTGTTTCGAAAAAATTTTCCCATGTACCGTTTTCTTTTAATTTTCCATCGGTTTGCCCTGTCTCAAAAAACTTTACTTGTTTAGAGATTTCTTGGACAAACTTATAGTATTCGGCTTTTGTGCGTTCATCAATGGGTACTTGAGCAGGGTTTAACAATGCAGGCGTGCGCTGCTGTTGCGTTTGCCCGTCGCGTTTTAGAATAATCTTATAATCTATGGCTTTTGCGCTCATGCAGATTTATTGTTGGCTTCGTTAAGGTAAAAAGGATATACCAGGTTATACCTATTATTGGTATTTATTACCTCGTAGTTAACGGAAATGTCTATCCTGCCTTCGGTGATGAAGTCATCCAGAAGTTCTACAACCAAAAGTTTTATTCTTGGCTCGAACAAAAGAATTGCATTCTTAACGGTAATCTTTATGCTCGTTTCTGTGGAAGCGCTCATCGCTTCAAACACATAATTTTCTAAATTACAACCATACATGGGCTGTAAGAATCTTTCTCCAATGGTGGTTGATAATAGGATCTCAAGGCTCTTATTGATGTCTTCCTCATCAGAGGTGAGCATTACTTTATTTGTCTTTTTAGAAAAAGTTGGCGGAAAACTCCACCCCCGTCCGAGAAACGAAACTTCCGAAACGCTTTTAATATCTTCCATAATTTAATAGTCAATAAAAATAAGAATGGTTGCTAAACAATTTTTACCGTTGCATCGTAAACGGTATCACCATTAAACTTTATTTTAACTTCAAATGCCTCAGGATGAGCTTTTAAATGATTAATAACGCCCTCGGCAATGGCTATACATAACAGCCTCATCTGCTTATCATTTACAGGAGGATTTTTTCCCAAAACTTCGGGATAGTGTTTGTTAAACGCTGTTTGTATCGCTTCTGCCATACTTCCTGGAAATGCGGAAGGCGTACCTGGTATTAGCGCCATAATTATCCTGTTTTAACTTTTAACGATAAAAGACTAGGTGTTGCAGGAGGCATTGGTGGTACTGGTGGAGCCGGGCTTACCGGCATACCTAACGCAGTTTCGCCAGGATGCATGTGTGTGGCATAAATGTTTACCAACTGATTTAAATAAGTGAGCAGCTCATCGCCAAAAACCAGTGGATGGGCAGCCCCATCTACCAACTCTATTTGAGGCGCATCGACCACCACTTTCGTATTTCCTTTTATGCTAATCAATCCACCGTTAATGTCTATGTTGATTTTATTTCCGTTACTATCTTCTATTGTTATGTCTGATGGTTTAGTAACGATTTTGCTGCCATTCTCATCTTCAACACTAAACCCCTTTTTATCATCACTAATAAATAATTTGTTTCCTGCCGGGGTTTCAAAAGATGTCTCTTTTATTTCATCATCAAATGTTAACTTCAGTTGCTCTCTAGAAGTGTAACCTTTTTTATGGTTGTCATTTGTAGGCTCTATTGGCGAAGCGTTTTTAGAACTGTGAAGCATCCCTAAAATAACTGGCTGACGAGGATCATCATACAAAAACCCAAGTACAACTTCGTCTCCGATTTCGGGTCTGAAAAAAAGGCCCCGTTCATTTCCTGCATCTGCAAGTGCAATTCTCGCCCACACGCCGTCATCATCGTTGTTTATAAAAGGCATTTTAACCCTAACTCTATCTTCTCCCTCAGGGTCTTCATTATCGGTAACAATTGCGGTGTGCAGGCCAACTACTCCTGGCAATAAGCCACCGGTTTTTGGTGCGACTACCTTACTTTCGACATCCTCTAAAAACCAATCAGGACTTTGCCCGAACTGTGCATAAGTTTTCCAGCCTTCTGCTGCTGTGTATTCTTGCCGGATGCCGCTTACAAAAGCCTTTCCGTTAAAATTTTCGCCCAAGCCATGCAGTTCTAATACATCACCCGGATTGATGGAAGAAATACCCTGAAATTTTACGGTGCCCCTAATTTTTGATAACCTCGATTTTAGTAGCTCCGCATCGGCCCATGCATTCACTTCCTGCTGATCTAATGCTCCTGCATGATTCAAAAAAACTTCATCGGGCCCTGCAACAGAAGCCAAAGAAGTTGCCTGTAAACTTCCTTGTTCTTCTATATCCGAGGGGCCGTTTGCGGAAAGCTCAACTATTTCTTGATTTGCCATATCCCAAATTCTCCCAACCACCGAAGAATATTGGTTTCTACTGTCCATTTCTGCATCAAGCTCCATAATGGTTGCGCCGTGCAAGAGAGAAAGTGCCGCATCGCCATTAACCTTTGGCTTTTTTATAGAGATGGATTCATCATTTGTTAAAATTACGTTTCCGTTGGCCTCGGCCCGGCTTAATATAAAATCCCAATCAGAACAATTATATTGTACCATCTCTTTATGGGTAACGCTGGTAGATTCAACATCAGTCTCATCAAAACCTGCATCCTCTAAAATCTGGGTTATTATGTCAGCGTCGGTCAAATCATGAAAATAAGCGTTTTTTCTTCCCACTGTTGTTTTTATCGCTGCGTGTTTACAGGTAACGGTAAGCAAGGGCGCCATACCTCCACGTATTTTAACCGACTGTTTGATTATGATTCCGTTAAAGATACTTTCGGTAGTGTCTGGATCGCCAGCCTCAATAGATATTTTATTTCCTGGCGTAAACAAATCTCCATCTGTTAACGGAAATTTTCCGTCAGCGGCATCTCCATCTCTAAGCACCACGATGGCTGAGGAGATCTTATTAACCACTTTTGTAACAAAAATTGCCTGCTTTGCAATTGATCGAGGAAGTACCTGATCATTTACAAATAACTTAAATTCGGCAACCGTTTCAACCTGCGGAATCAATCTCTCTTCTGCCATATTGCGTTTATTTTACATTCTTTTCAAAAGGCGGAAACACCAATTTTTGCCCTGGAATTAAAACCCGAAAATTCTTTAGTTGGTTGGCTTTTGCTACCTCCAAGTAATATTTAAAGCTTCCATAAATTTTATAAACCATTGCAGGTAAAGTATCTCCCTCTTTCACTATTCTAACATGAGTAAGATCTGCAGATTTTGGATCTTCCTCTTTCTCAATTTCCGCTTTTGTGCGATTTTCAGTAAAAGTTGCGGTGATAATGGCTCGAAGCGGATCGCCGCCGCCGTTCTTAAATAATTTGTACTGAATATTTACAGTTTTGAGGACACAATTAAATGCAAATTGGTTTGCCCGATACCAAGCAAATCCAGGCCAGCTAATTCTAAGAAATCGAGTTCGATGTCCTTTCCCGTCATACCCGGTCGTATGATAGAATTCGATGATTTTTTGTTTGACATCCAAGGGTACTCCTGTAGCGTTTGTTCCATCCAGAAAAAATTTCAGTGTAACCTCAAAGGGAGAAGTTCGGAGAAAAGTTCCAGCATTTCCGGTTTCTCCTGCAGAGGGACTTTGGTCTGTAAAAACCGTGTAGTTTAGGGCAATTTCATCGGGATTGATGAATGCAGAAAATGTTTGTTCCGAGTCTCCCGATCTTTCGATAGTTGCCCAAGACTCAATTTTGAGTTTTTCGGCCGGTTTAAAAGGATTTATGGCATCTAACAGTCCCATCGTTTAGCGTTCTTTTTGTTGCTTAATCAATTCCATAACTTGTTCTACACAAGCTTTAATGATTTCCTTTTTTGAGGAGTTGCTGTTGCTCGAGGCGTCCGCAACAGGAGCGTTGCTAGAAACTGATACTGAAATCTCTATTTCATTAATAATAATGGGCATAATTTAGAAACTTACAGAACCAGAAACTCCGCCACTAATTGCGCCACCCACTGCTCCTACGGCCCCGGCAATTAAATCGTCAAGACCCATGGGCTTAAAATATTGGTAGGTTAATTCCAACGTTTCGACCACGAGCGTACCTTGCTCGGCATTAAACTCAGATATTTCTACTTTCGTTGGGTAGGCGTTAAACACATGCCACACGTTTAATGGCACATGGCTATCATTTAATAGCGATATAAGTATATTCTTGGGTTGAAAATTAAAGTTTTCAATAGAATCTCTACACCAATGACTTACAAAAGAGCCCAAAAACAAACCCCGTTTTAAGATAAGTTTATTGTATTGCGGTACGCCAGGAAACTGATGTTTAAATCTATTCTCCCCGCCCTCGGCAACGGCTTCTGTCGAAATGCTTGCCGATAGGCCAGTAACGCTTTGAAAGCGTACATCTTGTGGGGTTTGTGGAAACATTTCAAAAACCACTAAAAAATGAAAGCCGACAGGCGGGTAAACTAAGCCATCTATTATACCACTTATTAAACTCATTGTTATTGGTTTTTAGTCTCCATTTTGAATAGTGAGCCCTTCATGGGCCAAATCCAATTGCTCAATTGCCACTTCGCTGCCATCGGCCTTTAAATCGGTGCTTTGTATCTTTAACGGAAACGCATTTTTTATTTTCCAGGTAACAACAGGAACATGCTCCTCATTTAATAATTTTATAACTACGTCTCTACGCTCTACCGTATTTAGGCTGATGGTATTTAGCCATTGGTAAAATTCGTTGTCGTCTGCAAAAACCCCTCTTTTTAAGGTTATGTTACTAAATTCTCTCATGCCCGGCATTTTAATTTTACTGTACTCGGGCGAGGCGCCGTCTCGGTATTCGATTACCTTATTTTCGATATTCAATCCGCTTACTTCGGTAAAGCCAATCTTCGTTCCTCCCCAGTCAACCTGGAAATGGAACTTTGGTAGTGGATAATTTGCCATTTTTATTTAGTTTTAAACTATTGGTTTTTGATTATTTAATTAAGATTCTTGAAGTTTGTGAGAAAATTTCAGGATGATAAACTCTGCTGGACGAACTACTGCCATTCCGATCTCAATGTTCATCCTTCCTTCCAAAATATCTAGCGCAGTCATAGTGGTGCCTAATCCAACTCGAACATAAAACGCCTGCTCTGGCTTCGCACCTGCAAGAGCACCCGCTCTCCATTGCTTAATTAAAAAGTTTTCTATCATTGCCCTTACCCTCACCCAAGTATTCGCATCGTTAGGCTCAAATACCACCCACTCCGTTCCTTTTTTAATAGACTCTTCGGCGAAGATGAAAAACCTCCGCACGGATACATAACGCCATTCGTTGTCATTCCCTGCCAAAGTTCTCGCGCCCCAAACCATTACACCTTTGCCGGTAAAATACCTAATGGCATTTATGGATTTACCCGAGGTAGCATCAACATTTAACGACATTTGCTCCTGACTAGAAATTTTTAAAGAAGCTGCATTCACGTAAGCCAATGAAACGTTTGCAGGTGCTTTCCAAACTCCTCTTGAACTGTCAACTGCTGCATAAATACCAGTTACAGCCATAGAAGGCGGCATTACTATATTTAGTTTTTGTAACTGAAGTTTAATTTGGTTATAAAGTTCTGTATTGCCAGCTACGGCTTGCGGTTCTGGCGGAGAAGCTGGGACGGCAGGAGCTGGTTTTTCCAGGTTAAGGCCTTCCTTTATAGATTGCTTTAACGTTCCAGGGGGATTTAAAACAGTGGCCAAGTTTATATTGCCTGGATCATTCAAAACGTCGCTAGTTTCTAATGTGTTCCCCTTTTTATAAACCACGCGTACATTTGCATCATCAAACCTGTAAGAAAGTGTAGTTTCTAAATTTGGGAAATAGGCGGCCCCATACTTCATCAAATCTAAATTGCTGCCTAAAGTACTGGCGTTTCTAAAATCTTCTGCCGAGGCGAATATATTATTTGGTGCACCGGTAGCTTGAACTACATCTATAATGGTAAATCGATCTTGCAAAAGCATACACTGTTGTAACGCTAGGTTTATAAGCGAATAATAGGCAGACGAATCAAGAGAAGGCCCATCAGGAAACACAATTAAGGTAGGTTCATCTACTTTTGCAATTTCTGCTAAACCATCGCTCAACAATTCTTGAGAAACATCGGCACTGGAAGGAGCCCCGGCTGGGTACAGCCCAACAGACGTAATATAACAAGGTCCGCCTCCGTTTGCAAAATACATTTGTAAGCCATAGTACATTCTAAACCTAGAACTTTTTGCATCGTCTTTGCTTATCTCAATGGTTCGGGCTTGCGGATCTAAGTCTGCAGCATCGGTAATGGTTGCCGTTATTGCAACTTCCTTTTGCGCAAAGCCAAACAACTGTTCATACTCCAACAAAGAGGCTATCCGTTGCGGTTTTAAGTTTAAATCCGCACCATTAAATGCTGCTTTTTCGGTATAACCGATAAATGCGGGAATCGCGGTTTCTACTTCTGCCACCGAAGGTGGAAAAGTTGGGATCTCCCTTATGTAGACCCCCGGGGTTTTAAATACATCTGCCATGGTTTATTATTTTTTAGATTGTTATTAAAATATCAGAAAAAGTTTCATTACCTTCTATTTTTACTAACCCCAATGGAGGGTTTGGTAAACTGGCTACCAACACTTTATCATTTTCATCAGTCAATTTAATTCCAAAAATCGGCTCTTCTGCAAGTGGAAGCTTGTTATTGGATGTTACGATAAACCTACCCGGCGTTGGCCCAGCAACGGCTGTAAAATTTATTGCTGTGCCGTTAATCTTCCCTACAGAGATGCCAGTAATAGATTGATTGAATTTTTTGGTCACAACATACCTCCATTTTGTAGATCTATTTGCAAATGGAATGCTGTAGTTCTTTGAAACGATAGAGTTATCAGCATCTTGAAATTGGTTCTCGGATGGAAGACCAGCTTTAAAAAAAATCTCAACAACTCCAAACGTGTCTGATACTTCTTCAGGGGCAAGTGATAGGAAGGTAGTTTTTTCCAAGCCGTCTATCAAAAACCTAGCTCTCCCACGGGTTGCTTTATTTAAATCGAAAGAAAAATTATAAAGGTCGTTTGAGTTTTCCAAAGTTTGGTCTAAAACTTCGCCACTATCTAAAAACTCTAATTTTCCCGTTTGAGATACTGCCGTACTACTGTTTGCAAACGAAAAACTATTAGTTCGGATTGGAAGCAAGTCGGTATCAGAAACCACTTTAGTTGCAACATCTGCCGCCAGAACAGATTCGCTGCCAGATGGATTGCTTTTTAAGTTGTTAAAATAATAAATGCTGGTTGCAGGTTTCAAAAGATTGAGATCGGTAAAATTTTTGAATAAACTATTTCGAAGTCTTAACAAAAAGGTAAATTTTGTTCCTTCTGGCAAGGGTTTATTCATAACATCGGTTTCATTCACTTTTCCATATAGGGAGGCTCCGAATTCAGTCGGCAAAAAACGAAGGCCGAGAGATCTAAGCAATGTGTTGCAATCTGCAGAAGGCAGTACAACAATATCGCTACACCCGCCCGATTTGTAAAAAGCATGTGGGAAACCAATGTTAAAAAGAGCCTTGTATTTTATCTTTATCATGAAAGGATTTTACAAAAACTGCGTTAGCTGTTCCGAATGGTAACTTCTGTTATCGGAGGCGCTTCCATTTTTGGTTCGAAATCTATAAAGCTCATGGTTCTTATTTTGTAAACCACATTTGGCATATATTTAGCCCCAATGGCAGACCACATATTATTTTGCTGTTCAAAAGTGGTTGCATGCAAATTAACCACTAGCCTGCCTATTTTTTGCCACGGTTTATCGTCGGCCACCTTTGCATTCATTTGCGGATAATGGGAATTGGTGAAGACAGCGTTAGCCTGAAAAAAGGAGATTACATAAGACAAAAGACGCAAGGTTGTGCCATAATTACTCCCAAAGGCCGAAAAAACTACATAAATATTTAGGTTTACAGGAGGATTTATAATTTGTACTTGTCCCTCAGCTCTTTTATATATATTCTGCACGTCGTTAATTCGCTCTTCTTCTAGGTTAACTAAAGTCAAAATAATCTTCGAAACTTCGGCACCTTCTGCGGATACTGCAAAGGTGCCGTCTGGACTCATCAGTGGAGAAATTATTGCAACGTCATCATTACCGAAATTTGTCGGATCCTTCCGTTTTAAGTAGGCGTTTAGTTCTTCTGCCAAAAATTCTAACGTAGTGCGTAACATACTTTTTGAAGGAAAAAATGGTTAGTTTTTAACGTAGACAAATTGCCTGGCAGCGGAGATGGTAGGATTGAACAATAAATTGTAACCAAAATCTTGCAGTTTTTTATGATTAAAATGATCTGTATGCGTTTCAACAATGATTGTTTGGATTTTTTTCACATCGTCTCTTACAGATGCCTCAAATAAAAATTCCTCGTAACCTTCTATATCCAACTTCAGAATAAATGCATCGCCATCAAGTTTATTTATAAAAGGAAACAATGCCACAGATTCTACCGTTAAAAAAGAATTATTGTTTGGCATAGTAGTCCATCTGCCGCTCCATTCGTTTTGGTCTGGAGCGTATAAATTTAACTGGTCATCGGATATCGAAACCGCTTTATTAAAGGCGGTAATTTTTCCAAAGGTTTTGGCGTTCTGCTCTAAATAATGATAGCTGTCTGGATTTGGCTCAAAAGCGATAACCTCCGTTCTTCTAAAAAGATTTGCACACATGATTGAAAACGCACCAATGTGTGCTCCACAGTCAATTACATAACTTTTTCCTTGCGGTTCCAGTGGCAACAGACGGCTTCTTAATTGATACATATCTTGCTCTACCACCTCTGGAATAACCCATTGATCATCGTCTGTATTTTCTCTATAAGCAATAGTTGCGCGATCGATCATTTTTTTTTAAATAAAGTTTAGCATACAGATGTTGGAAGTAGTGTATTCTCCTTAGAGTTTTTTAAAAGGTAGCTGTAAAAAGTATGTTCGTCTAAAATGTTCAATCCCGCGTTATTCTCACAGAAGCCTCTAACCATATTTGCAGAAAGCATATAGCAATACGCATTTTGATTTAAGTTTGATTGATGTTCTTTTTCGGTGGCCTTTTGAAAGAACGCACCCGGGTTACTCCAGCATATCGGTTGAATCTGCATCACATCAAGCTCATGCCAAGTATTGTTAGTGTGGTTTAAAATTTCTGTTAAAGCCTTAGACCCAAGCGTAAGCCATTCAATTGGTTGGTTAGAGCGGAGAATTTTACAAACATTCGAATAATATTCTTTTGCTATATGGCTGTTTTTTGAGGCGCCCATAAAATTGTTGGTCACCTCGCCAGAGCGCTCTCTATAACCCAGAAACTCGTTATGATTTAATAAATCAAACAGTGGTTGCAAGGGTTTTAGCACAAGACAATCAGAATCTATCCAAATGCCCCCAAACTGTGACAATAAAAATGCTCTGATAAAATCTGCCCTATGCGCTACATGCAGTTGCTGTATATCTATGTCTAGGTCTATATTTCTAACATCACTAAAGATTTTGGGAGTCATTAGAAACACATTTTCGGCATGGGCGAACGTAGTTTGCTGACAATTTGCTATCCATTTGGGCAAATCACCTTCCCAATAAAGCCAAACAGGTAAATCTTGAGGTAAGTTATGCATGTTCGGATCTAATTTGTTTTTTGTAGTATAATTAGTGTGTCGGCTAACGCCAATTTTTGAAATTTTTTCTTAGAGATTAACTCTTGCACGTATGCCACTACATCTGGAAAATAATCGGCATAATCATGAAATGCAACAAAACCGCCAACCTGAATGTGAGCTGAAAATGCTGTAAAGTCATCGCAAATGCTCAAATAATCGTGCAAACCATCTATAAGTAACAGCGAAATAGAACTCGACCAAGCTACATTTTTTGCAGAATCAACTATCGAGATTACCAATTTAGAAAGGTTTGCAATTTTTATATTTTTTTGAAGCTGATCGAGGCTTGGCTCATATTGGTGAAGTCCTTGATCTAAGGAACCTAAGATTCCATCGTGTGGATCAATGCTATACACCTTAATTTTTTCGGATATTGATTCAGCAACTCGGCCTAAAACAATCGTTGCCTTTCCATGATAGCTCCCAACTTCAACGAGAGCGGCTTCAGGAAAATCTTGACAAGCCTTTAACGCATAACCTATCAATAGTTCTGCTTCGGCATCGCTTAACCAACCTTCTATTTTTCTAACTTCGTTTAGAACTTTAGCGGGCATTAAAATGCGTTCAGGCGGAGTTTGCTTTTCTTCTTCCTGTTTTGGTGGTGAGTAATAATTATTTAGAGATTGGCGTGCGTGTTTCCTCAACACGTCATCATAGCGCCGAATAATTGGGTGTGCCCAAAACGCGTTCGGATTTTCTAAAGCACTACCTAATTCATCAACCGTATAATCTCGTCTGTAATTAACGAGATCATGCGCACAAGGATTTAACTTTATATCATAACCCAACAGACTTACCATCGTTGGAAGTATTATTTCTTCTGTTGCCCAAATTTTAGTTTGGCGCATTATGTCTTTTAAAAGCGTATTGGTTTTAAAAAGATTTACCAAATCCTTTATTGCATCATAAGTAAAAACGGTTGATGGCCAAAAAGACCAATGCACAAACTTTTGCTCGCCATCTGGAAACGTTTTTAATAGTGGTTTCCAAAGATTATATTCTTTAAAAGCTTGGATAGACGTAAACACATCAACACAATTTTCTGTAATGCGCTCGGGCCTGTTCGAGAGGAGCCCCACATTGCTTTGCGACGCAAAATAGTTTCCCATAAATTCAGAATAGCCGGCCTGAACGCTTAGTTGGTCCGAATCTACAATGGTAAGGATATCGAAAGAGAAATTTTCTAACGCAAATTGCATGCAGCTTAGGGCAAAATTGTGTAGATAACCATGTTTGACCGATAAAATTTCTGGAAAGATAATCGCTCCAAATTCTTCAAAGGGAAAGGATGATTTGGTAAGCTCCAGACTTGCCTCGCTGCATAAAATAATGATGCTAGAATGTGGATCATTATAATGTAGATTTCTAACCATATCTACTACGCAGTCTGGCTGTTCATGTACCAAACAAGCGTAAATATTTTTTACTTTCTTTGTTTGCCTCGAAGGCAGCAAGTTGTTCGCGGCAAAAATCGTCCTTCTTTGCAACGTAACGTCAGCTTGTTCTACGTATTCGTCAAAATCCTCTTGCATTATGCTTTTTACTTTCGACAGGGAATAATTATGCCATCGCTCGTTATTGGTATTTTTAGGACTTCCGTTATAATCGTGTATTACGTGGACTGACATTGTCGAATCATTAAGAATACTCACTCTTTCTGGTTCTGTATCCCACACAAAGAGGCCGTCCATGCCAACGTTTATCTCTTTAAAGTTTTTTTTTGCCCATCGGCTACGTTCGTAGCATAGTGTACTCCCCGCCAACCATTTGGGTTGGTTGCCTGGATACCTGTATTCAAATGCATCATTGGAGCGCACATCAAGGTATATCAGTTGGTTTATCCCACAAACTTCTGATCCATTTTTTTTAAGTTCTTCTACTTGATAATTTATGCGATATGGCGCGTACCAGTCGTCATCGTCCCAATGCACTATGATGCCGCCGGAGGCATTCTTACAACCCATGTTTAGTTTGGCGCCGAGGGTGATTTTTTGCGAGAGCCGAACGTATTTTATGTTGTCAGAAGTCGGTACTATATCTTCAATGCAATCTTCTCCATCATCAATTATGATAAGTTCTTTGTTGAGATACTGCTGCCGCTGAAAATATTTTATGGCGTACGGAACAAATGCCCTTCTGTTAAAAGTTGGCATTATGCAGGTAACCATCGGGATTATTTCCATAAATAAAAATCAACTAGCCATGGAATGGATGAGTGGGAAGCAGCATTGGCGAGAAACTTGAATGAGGTTTTTTGAAATTTGGTCTCAATTAACAAAGCTTCGCTATAGGTCTGTTACAATAACACCTTTTTTTAGAAACCTTTTTTCCCGGTCTAGCGAAACGAGAATTGGAGCTTTTGTAACTTAATTCTCTGCGATATAAAGTTACTTACCAAATACTCTCAAAAAAATAGCTAATTATAGCTATTTTGTTTAGCGGTTTTTCTAACGCTAGATAATGCGACCTCAATAGAAAGTGTTTGGCTAATGGATTGAATACGGACGCCAAGACGATGTCTTCCTTTTTTAGAGAAAAGTTTCCCTGTTAAACCTGTAAAGGGACCCTCTACTATTAACACATCATCGCCTTGTACTAAGTGTGGTTCTACCTCAAACTCCAACTGCTCGAATTTTCTAATATTTTCTATTTCCTCGTCCGATAAAATTGCCGGTTTGCCACCAAACGTAATTATTTTTAGTACGCCAGCTATTTTTAGCAATTTAAAGCGCTCCCTTTCTTCAAAGTTTATAAAAAGATAGTTGGGGAACATTGGCACTTCGAGTTCTTTTTTTCGATCGCTCCATTGCCTTATTACATGGTGGAGTGGAAGATATGCTTCAACATTCTTTTTTATCAAATCGTTATAAATTCTCTTTTCTAAATTTGGGTAGGTATATACGATATACCAATTGTGCTTTAAACCGAGATCCATAAATTTTCTTTGTTGGATAAAAGGGAAACAATAGACTAAAACAACAGAAGTCTAAAGTATGAACCTCGATTAGAAAAAAAAATAGTTAGTTTTAGCCATTTCTTCTTGTAAAATAGCCAAAGCATGTCATGATAAAAACATGTGAAGCGGTTTGATAATCAGAGCAGAGGTTAAACTTTAATGGTTAAGTTGTTAATTACATAGATCAAATTGAATTTTTAATCATTATATTAGTTATATGAAACTCTGGATAAAAACGACACTTTCCATTCTGTTTAGCTTATTAACAACAATCGGCATTGCTCAGGATAAATTTACCATTACCGGAAACCTACCTCAAGCAGGATTTAACAAAATGGTTTTGTTAAATTACATCAACACCGAAGGCAAATCTGCAAAAGATAGCGCTTTGGTTATTAATGGTAAATTTAACATTAATGGTACTACTGCTTTTGGAAACAAAGCTGATTTGGAACTTAAAAAGGTTCCTGGAGAGGCTTCTCAAACTAGCGCAGCTGCAGACCGTAAAGAGTTCTATTTGGAAAAAGGCAACACCAAAGTTTTTGGAACAGACCGCATTTCGACCTCATCTATTTCTGGTACCAAAGTTCAAGAAGAGTATATCGAATATCATTCTAAAATGGATCCCTTTGAAAAAGAATATGAAAAAATTGCTGCACGTTACGTAAAAGCGAAAAATGAAAAAGACTCCCTGGAACTAAAGAACATTGCTAATTACGAGGAGCATGTAATGGCAAGAGGGAGTCAACACTGAATATTTTCATTGCCGGCCATCCTGATTCTTATTTCACTGCCGATCTAGTATTAGATACTAAAATGCTATTCCTTGACGTGCTAAAATTTCAGCCAATTTATGCAGCACTCGGCACAAAACTACTTAGTAGCTTTAGCGGCAAAAAAATAACCGACCAATATAATAAAGCGAAGTTATTTGCCATTGGGAAAACAATTGATTTTACGCTTCCAGATAAAGAAGGAAATGAATTTAAACTTTCCTCATTAAAAGGGAAATATGTACTAGTAGACATTTGGGCAAGTTGGTGTATACCATGTCGTGCAGAAAACCCCTTTATGTTAAAAGCTTATAACGAACTTAAAGACAAAAACTTTGAGATTGTGGGAGTTTCATTAGATGATAAGAGAGCAGCCTGGGCAGATGCGGTGGAGCAGGATAAGTTACCATGGAAACAGGTGAGCGACTTAAAAGGTTTCCAAACGGAGATTGCGGTTAGTTTAGGTATTGATCTTATTCCTCAAAACATATTGATTGATCCAGATGGTAAAATAATTGCAAAACAACTAAGAGGCGCAAATGTAAATAAAATGATTGCCGCCTATATTAAGTAAATCAGTTTTCCTAAAGAACAACTGTTTTCCTTTGCATCTATTGTAAATACTATACAGCTTACAGCTATTGTTAAAGCGTTCCGAGAAAGAAATAGCCAAATGCATTTGGAATGGAAACTACAAAATAAGCGAAATGACCGCTGTACTTTTATTTTTTATCACTATTCCCCTCAAACGAACTAGTACTTATTCCACAAATACTTAAAAAGCGTATCCGAAGCCTTTAAATAATTGGGCTTAGAAATTTCTCCCAACCAAAGGGTTTTCATGGTATCGTTTCTCGTAATTCTCGCATCGATGTTTGTAAAATAGGGATTTCCTTGCCACTGAGGTCGGGTTTTCCATGGCGAATTTATGTAATGGATGGCTTTTATAACGTCTTTATTGTCATTTATCGTTCTAAAAAACGGCAAAAACCAGTTATTCCAAGCTACATTTACATCTGCTGTAATGCTTAAATCTAATGGTATACATACTCCGTTTTCGCCCAAAATTACCGGCGTAGCCTCTGCAATAAACAACGGTTTATGATGATCTCTTGCAAATTTTATCATTGGATGGTGTTCTTCGGCTGCAGTAAAAAAAGAGTAAGCAACCCAATCCACATATTTGTCTCCGGGATAAAAAGCATCAAAAGTTTCTCTATTCGCTCCTGCCCCTTTCGATTGCCACACGAAAGCAACGTTCTTTACCCCCATTGCGCCAAACTTATCTTTTATTCTACGCCAGGCACCTTTGTAAGCATCCTTATCATAATGGTTCCAATCCGCGCCATCAAATTCGTATCCAATCCTTAAAAATACAGGTCGTTCACCTTGGTTTTTAATCCAATTTCCAAGCGTAACAATTGATGCGTCATTTTTACCCTCTGCGGTAGCGAAATCATTTGCTTCAGTAAGATCTAAACCTGTAGACAAACAAGACTTTGCAAAATTTGCGTCTGAGGTAGTCGTAGTCATATTTTCCGGACCATCGCCCCAATCTACCGTCGCAGTTAGGCCGGGCAAAGTATATGGAGAACCGGCTCTAAAAGCTGTATATTGAGTGAAACCTCCGGGTGCAGGAAACACATCAAAATAGCCGTTATTGTATTGTGGCGTACCGCCGATGGATTCTAAATCTTGCCCGATAAAAAGAATTACTTTACCCGCGGCTGGCTCGAACTTATTTAGCCCAGCTGTATCTCTAGGAGTTGATTGCTTAGGTAATTTTTTAATTATCACAGGTTTTCGACAGGCGAAAACAGTAAACACGGATAGAAAAATCGCTGAAAGCAGCGTTCTGTTAAATATAGATTTCATTGTTGGGACAATTTGGTCTCCCAAACTTAAGAAAACTTTTCACATTTTTATCTTAAAAATAAATTTTCAGCCTTTAAACTCTATTGATTTTATTTGCTGTAAAATATGTCTTGCCCGTAGAAGTTGCCATCTGTCCTACGCCAAGGCCTACTCGGGAAAATCCTTATTTTTTTTACTTTAAATTTAAAATTAATCTCTATTGCTCGTTCAGATATCTAAATGTTTCAGGCAAGATTTTAAATCCATAATTGCCATCATTTTCCTTTAGAACTTTCACCTCGATAATCGCCGTTTTTCTTGGGCCAACTTGATTGTTAGATTGGTGTGTGTGGAACACATAGTCTAGCTTTTTATTTTTATCTAAAAAGAAATCGCCATGACCGGTGCCATTAACCCCAGTTTGTTTTTTGCTTAGAATTGGGTTCCCATAGAATTTTTTCCATGGCCCTGTTGGGCTTTTACTGGTTGCATAACCAACGGCATAGTTCGGGTTGCGAAAATCATTGGCCGAGTAAAAAAGGTAGTACAGCCCTTTATGCTTAAGTACCGTTGGCCCTTCTGTAACGCCCCATTCTGTTTTGGCTGTATTTTCCCAACTATCTTCTGCATGCAAGCATTCTATTGCTGTATTTTCCTTAATCGACTGTAAATCTTCCTTCATTTCGGCAACGTAAATCCTATTTCCTTTTTCTAACCTTACATGATATAAATATATTTTGCCATTATCAAAAAACATGAATGGATCTATTATTTTTACTGGTGCAGCCAATGGTTTTTTTTCTTTTTGCGTAAAAGGGCCAAGCGGACTATCGCTTTCTGCTATCGCAATTTCTTCATTTGCTACGTAAGCCATATAAAATTTATGGTGATATCTAAAAACCTGAGGGGCCCAAAAGCCTTTTGTGCCAAAAGCATCTCCCTTTTTCAGTACTACACCCTCATTTCTCCAATGCACCTTATCTTTTGAGGTGTAGGCAATAAAGCCGTTATTAGATCCGGTTTCGTTTGTACCATAAAGATAATAGGTATTGCTATAATAGAATATCGTGGGGTCGGCAAGGTTAATTTGCTTTACTCCTTGCGCGCTGACTGCTTTCGTTAAAAAAGGCACGATTAGAAAAATCCAAAAAAGTGGTAATTTAAAAATTGACTTCATCTTCCTCATAAAATGTTTATTTATTGTTTAATTTTTGGCCAGCCGTCGCCGTTCCAACTCAATTCTACATTAGGTAAATACCAACTTTTACCGTCATCAGTATCGTTGTCTTGAAAAAATAGCCAACACTTTCCTTTTTCCTCTGTAATTACATCAAGATGCCAAGACTCCGCCGAATTCAAACTGCCAGGTTTCCCGTTTGCTAAAAAAGGTTTTTCAGACATTGCTGCCAGTTAATACCATCCACACTTCTTGCTACGCCAATTTGTTGCGGTACGAGAAAAGGCGGAATTTCTAAAGTTAATTCTTTCCGGTTATTTAAGTGGCAGATTCGACAACTTAACAATTGGTTTATTTGATAAATTCTTTTAAATGATTCTTCCAATTAATACTGGATACTCAAAAATGAGACATCTTATTTCGAGTGACGGTTCAATACTTCTCAAAATACCTTTAAATCATCTCATAATTAGCCTGACAACTTACTTTTGATTGAAATGGTCGCCTTTTCCAATCCGGCGATATCCTGTTTTTTAAATTTAGATTATATTTGATTATTCATAACCTAAATGTTTTTACCTAACCAAAATATCTTTTTGCTTATAACGTTGTTTTGCCCAATTTTTGGGTTTGCGCAACCGTATTACTTTAAGCATTATACTGCGGAAAATGGGCTTTCTTACAACACGGTTTATAATGTAATGCAAGACGCGAGGGGCCTAATGTGGTTTGCAACACGAGATGGACTAAATAGATTTGATGGGTACTCCTTTAAAGTTTACCGGCACGAAGAGGGAAACCCAAACAGCATTGGGAGCGATTTTATACACTGCACTTTAGAAGACAGCAGCGAGCAAATTTGGGTTGGCACTACAAAAGGCTTATATACTTTTAATCCAGATAAAGAATTGTTTTCAAAAGTGGAGTTCGCTGGCGATAAAGATGTTCCTCAATTAATTGCCGATAGGAGAAATAATCTATGGATGATTGTAGGCCACGAGCTTTGTTTTTTTAAAGTTAAAACACAAGTTTTTAAGCAATTTAAGAATATTGATAATAGTTTCCCTACATCCATAACCATTGATGCAGAAGACCAAATATGGATTTCTTTCAACGATGGAAAATTAAGGAAGTATTTAATAACACAAGATAAATTTAGCGACCCATACGATTTATTTTCTCATTCTAAGCCTGCTACTTCTCATTATATCCAAACTATAGAAAAGGGAAACGACAACACCATTTTTGTTGGCACAACAAACCAAGGTGTAAAAATATTCGACAGTAAGGATCTGTCTTATAGAGACGTTTCAATTAATAATCAAGACCAAACGAATATTTTTGTTCGGAAGTTTTTAGAAATTAGTCGGGATGAATGTTGGATAGCAACAGAATCTGGAATTTATATTTACAACAAACATACCGGTCAGCAACAACGGCTTAACAAAAAAATAGACGATTTTTATTCGCTCTCAGATAACGCTGTTTATGATCTTTACAAAGATAAAGAAGGCGGAATTTGGGCTGGAACCTATTTTGGAGGTTTAAATTACTATTCTAAAACATTTTCGAACTTTAAAAAATACTTTCCCAATACCAGCCAAAATTCGCTAAAAGGTAACATTGTTAGAGAAATTTGTAAAGACAAAAACAACAATTTGTGGATTGGAACAGAAGATGGTGGCCTTAATTTTTATGACACGCATACAAAGCATTTTAAGAATTTTTTGCCCGATGGTAATGACGAGAGCATAACCTACACCAACATACATGCACTTTTTGCCGATAATAATAAATTGTGGATCGGTACATTTGAACATGGATTGGATGTGATGGACATTCCCACAAAAAAAATAATCAAACATTATTCTGCAGGCTCATCCCCAAATCATCTACAAAGTAATTTTGTACTTAGCATAATAAAAACGCGACACGGAAATACATTGATTGGAACAAGCAACGGTTTATTTAGATATAATGACATAGACGATAATTTTAGAGAGCTTTTCTTAAACAAGCAACCGCCGTTTATCCATAATTTAATGGAAGATCACCATGGTAACATTTGGGCTAGTACTTTAGACCATGGCGTTTATAAATATAATCCAACTACAGGTGTTTCCGTCCGTTATCTGCATAAAGAAAAAGCCAATAGTGTCGTTTCTAATGCAGTAACAAGCACTTTCGAAAGCGCCGATCACAAAATTTGGTTTGCAACTTATGGAGGTGGTATTTCCATACTAGATCCTGGCACCAAAAAATTTAGCTCTGTTAATACGAGCAATGGGTTGCCAAGCAATCTGGTCTTTAAAATATTGGAAGATAAATTTCACAACATTTGGATTACTACATCAAAAGGTCTCGCGGTTAAACAACATAAAACCGGGCAATTTAAAATCTATACGGTTGCAAATGGACTAATTAGTGATCAATTTAATTACAACTCTGGTTATGCAGATAGCTTCGGAAATCTATATTTTGGAGGGATAAAAGGAATGATCAGTATTAAGCCAGATGATTTTAATAAAACAAACTTTAGCACGCCCCTTTTTCTAACAGGTTTTCAGATAGATAATAAAGAGGTTAAAATTTCTAGCGCCGGTCCTCTAAAAAACTCAATTTTATCAACCAGTCACATTACGTTAGACCATACACAATCTACTTTTAACATAAATTTTGCTGCTCTAAGCTATGCGGCACCAGAGGTAACCGAATATGCCTACAGAATGTTGGGGTTGAATAAAGAATGGACATACCTCCAAACAAATAGGACAGTGTATTTTACCGAGCTTACACCAGGAGATTATGTTTTCGAGGTTAAGGTTGCAAATCAAAGTCATCACACCATTCCACAAATTCGTCAATTACATATCTCTGTATTACCGCCTTGGTGGGCTAGTTGGTGGGCATATCTGGTCTATTTACTATTTATTTGCAGCTCGTTTTATTTTGTGGTAAGATTTTTCTTTACCCGAGAAAAAGAAAGGCATTTGCGCAAGGCAATTCATTTAGAGAATCAAAAAGAGCGAGAGATTTACGAAGCAAAAATTTCGTTTTTCACCCATGTAGCCCACGAGATTAAAACTCCATTGACGCTGATAAAAGGGCCAATGGAAAGAATTATTAAACAAGCAGCAGATATTCCTGAACTTGCAGAGAGCCTGCATATTATGGATAAAAACACCGAACGCTTACTTAATTTAACCAATCAATTATTGGATTTAAGAAAAGTGGAGACAGACAATTATAAGCTTACGTTTGTGCGAGTAAACATTTCCAGTGTACTTACCGAAATATTTGCGCGGTTTAAATTGGCGGCGGCGCAAAAAAAGTTGTCTTTTAATTTAGTTCTACCTGATTATCCTGTCACTGCGTATGTAGATTTAGAAGCTTTTCAAAAAATAGTCAGTAACCTATTAAGCAACGCGATTAAATATGCAGAGTCTAAAATTATCGTTGTATTAAATCGACGGAAAGAAATAGATGAATCCTTTAAGCTTATTATATCTAATGATGGATATTTAATTCCTAAAAATTTGAGAGAAAAAGTTTTCGATCCGTTTTTTCGAATTGATGATAAAGGAAAATCTTCTGGCACCGGTATAGGTTTACCGTTAGCTAGATTTTTAACCGAGCTTCATGAAGGAACTCTACTTTTAGGGAACCCAGAAAACGCCATGAACGTTTTTGAGCTAACGCTTCCGATTCATCACTTGCAGGAATTAGATTTAATACAGGAAGATGCTGGAGAAACAAGCCAAATAAAAAAAATTCTTGAAGAAAGGCAAGCGCAACCTATAATTCTCTTGGTGGACGATCACGATGAAATTTTGGATTTTATTGAGGGTGAGCTTATAGGAAAATTCCAAATATTGCGCGCTGGAAATGGGTTGGAAGCAATGAAGATGGTGGATAACAATTCTATAAATCTTATTATTTCTGATATCATGATGCCAGAAATGGATGGATTTGAGCTTTGCGAAATGATAAAAAGCAATCTTCATTACAGCCATATCCCAGTAATATTGCTTACTGCAAAAAGTACGCTAACGGCCAAGATAGAAGGACTAGACCTGGGTGCTGATTGCTATATTGAAAAACCGTTTTCGCCAGATTTTTTACTTGCGCAGGTAGAAAGTCTCTTAGAAAACCGCAAGAAAACAAGAGATCACTTTTCTAAATCGCCATTGGCAAGCATTAGCACAATTGCGCTTAACAAGCACGAGGAATCGTTTTTAGAGCAATTGCAAACCGTTTTATTGGCAAACCTATCCAATGAAAATTTAGATGTGGAATTATTAGCGGATGAGATGAACATGAGCAGGCCTACATTGTACCGGAAAATAAAATCCATATCAGATCTTACACCGAGCGAGCTTATAAATGTAACCCGGCTTAAAAGGGCAGCCGAGTTGCTAACAAGTGGAAGTTATAAAATTTACGAAATTGCAGATATTGTTGGGTACAGTTCACAATCGAGATTTAGCAGGAATTTTAACAAACAATTTGGTTGTTCGCCAACGGAATACGCGCAAAAACAAAAAGACGTGCGGCAACATATTTGAAAAAATAGGAAGTTGGAGAGAGAAAAGGCGGAAGGTTTTAGGTGCGAGTTTGGATAGAAAAACCTAAGAATTCTCTGCGTAAATCTGTAAGATGTGTGGGCAAGATCTATTTCGATTGAGTAAAAACCTGTGGCCATCCATTTTTATAGATCAATCGGCTAATAATCATTAACCTTTTTTGGCTTTGCGATTTCAACTCATTAGAATGTATGGCATGGTAAGCAATCCACCGCTGCCCATGTATATCTTTAAAAATAGAGTTGTGACCGGGCGCTACCCAATTATCGTTTTTCTCCACAATAACACTAGACAGAATGTTTTTTACTTTTGCCATCGTATTATAAGGCCCAGTTAAATTTTTTGAGCGGGCAACCATAACCGCATAATTTGCGTTAACTCCACAACAATTATCGCCAGAATAATAGAGGTAATAAAAACCATCAAAATAATCTACCCAGGCGCCTTCTATTAAAATACCATATTACTTTTCCTTTCCGGGATAAACCAATGATTTTGCGACCGAATTTTTGGCAAAAGTTCTCCAATCTCGGCTCATTTCTCTAACCTTAATCGGTTGAAAACCAGAACCCCAAAATAAATAATTTTTGCGCGTCTTTTTATCGCGGATGGCAAAAGGATCTATGTTTTCGAAACCTACCCCAGAAATAATTGGCGTTTCGCTGCTTGAAAATGGCCCTTCGGGCGTATCAGAAAATGCGACTCCAATACCTTTATCAAACGTTTTATCATCAGCCTTTGCTGAGAAGAACAATACAAACTTGCGTGTTTCATCGTCGAAAAGCACATGTGGTGCCCAAAAATCTTGGGTATTTTTCGCCCATAAAGGTTTAACCGGAAGCACATCGCCAATCATTTTCCAGGTTTTTAAATCGGTGGATGTTGCCAACTGTATGTTGTACATAACTCCATCTACCTTTGCCTGTGTTGCATACGCATAATAAACCCCATGATATAAAATAACAGTGGGGTCTGGAAAATTTGTACCTATTGCCAAACGGTGTTGGCCCTTTGCTTTTGAGAAGCCAAAGACCAACAACAAAAGCATGGCAATATTTATTCTCATTACTTATTTTCCGGTAAGCATTTTTATAGAATCTACTTCCGCTTTTTTGTACGGTGTGCCATCTTTTCTAAAAATATCGTGAAACCAAAGTTTTGGTTCATCTCCGCTTGGCATTGGTGTATCCCATGCGTAAATGGTATTTGTTTTTCCAGAGACTAGCCCCCAGTTATAGGCGCCAATATTTTCTTTTTTTAACAGCGGCATAATGTTGCTAAACAAGCTGTTGTTCCGTCTCGCCATATATTCTGTGCAAATTAATGGTCGTTTGGAGAGCGTCCTCAGCGTGTCAATCCAAAATGTATGGTCTTTTAAATCGCCATAATTATGGTAAGTAGTTACATCAGAATTTTTAAGTTGATAATCAGATAGTTCTTTTAAAGACCAATTCCAAACACCCGCAGATAAAGGCTGAGAGGGATTAATCGTGCGGCCCCACTCAAAGGCCTTTTCTAACAGAGGCATACTTTTATTGCCGTTGCCAGAATTCCCGGGTTCGTTATATAAATCCCAAAGTACAATGCGCTTGTCGTCTTTAAAAGTAGTTAAAACATCTTTTGCATACATTTCCAAAGTATCTACCAAAGTGGAGTCTGTATAAATCAAATCACCCGGATCTCTAACCCAGCCAGAGTTGTGCACCCCAAGTTTTGGATCTGGCTGTTTCCCGGCTTTGTAAGTGGGATTCCAACAATCATCAAATAAAACAAAAATGGTAGAAATATGATGTTTGTCTGCAATATCCAAATAATCGCCCATGCGCTTTTTAAATCCAACTTTGTCTTCTTGCCAAGCCAAATGGTGCAAATAAACCCGCATAGAGTTTAGTCCAATTCCTTCTGCATAGCCGAGTTCTGTGTCGATTGTTTTAGGATCGAAGGTTTCTGCCTGCCACATTTCCAATTGATTTATTGCAGTACTCGGGATAAAATCACTACCTCTAAGCCAACCCCATTTTTTATACCAATCAGTAGCTTCTTCAACGGACCAAATCGCCCTCGCTTTGTCGTAAGATTTTTGTTGCACTTTTGGCTTGCAGCCGAAAAAAAGCATCGCGCAAAGCGCTAATAAAAAAGGTGCTTTAGAGATTTTCATATTTTTTTGGGGTTAGATTACAAATAAGCATTTTACTCTGAGGGAATTGCCAACACCTCGCCTGTTTTTAAAGGTTTGCCAAAAACGGGAAATCCGTTTTTATCCCAAGTAAATTTTTGCGCCCTTGGCGACCGCTCTATCCCACAGCCTTGCCCTGCCTCACTATTTGCATGGTACAAAATCCAGTCTTCTGCACCATCGGGCGATTTAAAGAACGAGTTGTGCCCCGGCGCGTAAACGCCATTCTCTATAGCTTGCTTAAAAACGGGTTCTTGATGTTTTATCCAGCTTTTAGCGTTCAATAGATCAGAATTTGCTTTTGCGCTCAACATACCAAGTGCGTAATAATCAGTCCAACATCCACTCGCAGAATAGATAACAAAAATTTTATCGCCATGAGCCAAAAACTGCGGACCCTCATTTACGTTTACGTGTTTCAGCTCCGATTCGTCCAAATCGCCATGTTTTTCCCAAACAAGCTCCGGACTTGAAATTTTAGTCCTTTTTCCCTCTATGGTCCATGGGTTTTTCATTTTGGCGATATAAATATTTTGTTGGCCATTTTTATCACCTTCCCAGCCAGACCAGATCATGTAAAGGTTACCGTTGTGCTTAAAAACGTCTCCGTCTATCGCCCACTTATCTGATTGTGCGGCGAGTTTGCCTTTAAACTTCCAATTATCGCTTAACGGATCGGTATCAGAATTCTCAATCGCATACATTCTATGGTTGTCGTTAGATCCATCATCGGCAGCAAAATACATGTACCATTTGTTATTCAAATACTGAATTTCTGGCGCCCAGAGATCTTTTGAATAAAGTGTTCCGGCGGGGGGTGTATAAACCGTTTTATAAACTGCATGCTTTAAGTCTGCTATATTCTTTGTTTTCCAGATACCCAGCTTTCTGCCCAGAGTACTGGTGTAATAGTAATAACCATCTTTGTACAAACTATATGGATCTGGACCCGATGGCAGCAAAGGATTGGTGAAGGTTTGTGCCTGCAGCTGGAAAATCGCTGCTATTAAAAAAAGGTTTATTAAAAAAAATGATCTGATGTTCCTCATACTTAGAGAAATTTTAAAGGTTTAAAAGTGTTAAATAGTTATTTATCTCCCAACTAAGGTTAAAACTTTTGTTAAAATTTCATCTCGTAAGAAAAGATATATTGCTGACTTGAAAGGCGATGAACTAAATCACAAGTTTCTAAATTACAGTTTTACTGCATCTTCCTTACTTATCAAATATCTCAAATTGAAGTCATTTTGTCTCAAATAGTTTTTCATTTAATACCGGAGGCGATGTTTAAGGTTTTCAGCCGAAAAATCGCGACCAAAAATCTTACTCAATTCTTCTTTTCTTCCCATCAAAACTGTAAATGTAAACAGCGCTCGCTCTCTCATTAACAGAAATCATTCTGGTAGATTGGCTTAAAAAAGTAGAGCCGTAATAGAACTCTGTCTTTTTTACTGTACCGTTAATAGTGCTTTCTGCAAAAAAATCCTCTGGTTGTAATTTTATCCATTTTACTTTATCTTGGTTTTTGTTTGGCTTAAAAACCTTTAAGCTGTCTTGGTTCTGGCTGGCTAAAAGCAAGTTATAACCTTTTGCAGAATGCAATTGAGCTAGTGATTTTCCATCTCCGGCAACATAAAATCCACTTTGATTAATGCTTTTTTTGATAAAACTTCCTTTACCATCTCCTTTTAAAAAAACCCCGAACATGGCATCGTGTCTTCCTGTAAAAGGCTCCATCCCGTAATCGTTTCCAACCATTACCAAATCTAAATTTCCGTCGAGATCTACATCGCTAGCAACCATTCCGTACACTGGTGCTTCTTGGGCAGCCATCGGCAATGCTTTCACCTCAAAGTTACCGCCTCCTTTATTAATCATTATGCTGCTGTTCATATCGGTCGCATTTAGGATTACTGCTCTTTTTTTATCGTCTTCGCTCCAAATGTCATTCATGGTGGCCGCGCCGAAAAGTTTATAAGTTGGGAATTTCTTTCTGATCCCTAATACCTGACTAATCATATCGTCTCTAGTATTCATCGGAAATTGCTTCCTGCTTTCATCTTCGGCTTTAGAATAACAAAAAATCATGGCATCAAAAGATCCATTTCCATCTATATCTTTTCCAATAATGGTCATAGGTTCTCTAAATGACGCTTTATAGTTTGAGTTTTGGCCTAGATTCCCGGCGGCATAATCCATTTTTCCATCGTTGTTAAAATCCCCAGCCACAATGCTATTCCACCAGCCAATATGGGTTTGAACGCCTGTGTTTTCTACTTTAGTAAAACCATGCCCATTATTTTTATAGAAATTCATTGGCATCCACTCTCCAACGGTGACGAGATCTACCTTTCCATCGCCATCAAAATCAGAAAATAGAGCGTCTGTTATCATGCCCGAATTTTCTAATTTAGGGCATAATCTTGCTGTTTCATCTACAAATATTCCGCTTTCATTAACAAAGAGGTGGCTTTTTGGCGCAGAGGGATATGCGCCAGAAACCGATCGTCCTCCCACAAATAAATCTAGATCTCCATCGCCATCAAAATCTGCGGCACGCACTGTAGATGAGTTATCGTATTGGTTTGGCAATGCCGATAAATCCTTTTTAAATTTTCCCTTCCCATTATTGAAGTAAAGGCGATCTTGCGCCGAACTATGTTCTTTAGGAAACTCGTAACTGCCACTTGCTATGTATAAATCTAAATGCCCATCGCCATTTGCATCAAACAATATGGCGCCCATATCTTCTTCCTCTTTATAATTTTCATCAATAAATCTAGATCTATCCAATGTGAAAGTACCGTTGCTATTCTGCATATAAAAAACCCCTTGATTGCCTGCAGCACCGCCAATAAAAAAGTCGTCATAACCATTATTGTCTATATCTCCAACTGCCAAACACGGTCCATATTGACTTAATTTATGCGGCAACGTGCGCTGGATGTTGTAATCTATTGCGTCTTTTTCTTCGTGTTTATAATTAATTCCCAAAGATTTTGAAACCTCAGAAAATGCCCTAACTCCATTGAAAGGAATGCCAGCAGGCACAAAGCCCGAGGCATCGGTATATTTTATAACCAGCTTTTGATCTGTCTTAACATTGGTCAACAATTGCGTTATTCCATCGGGCCAACGGATTCTTAAAGAATCCAAAGCCTTTACGTTCCCTAAACCAAAGTGCCCAATATCCTCATGCGTAGACATATAGCCTCTAGTTGGCTGCTGATCATAATACTGCTGTTTGCCGCCGTAATAAATTCTTACCGCAGCGCCTATGCCATTGATGTTATTTTTCTCACCATTAAATTTTATGTTGAGGTAATGTTGTGCATCGTCTTTTTTGTCTTTACTTTTTAGCCTATTCTCATACACAAAAGCTTCATCGTCAATGTTGTTTACAACCATATCTAAATCACCATCGTTATCTAAATCTACATAAACACCACCGGTAGAAAAGCCCGGCTGTGTAATTCCCCATTTTTTTGAAGCGTCATCAAACTTGTCTCCATTCATATTTTTAAAAGCATAACTTGCAATTTTTACCACAGGAAAAGAATCTGCAGCAGCAAGGGTAGTTACCTCTTTTACAGTATTTTGTCCGTTGCTATATAAAGCATGGTCTAAGTCGGTTACGTCTCTCGGATAACCGTTCGTAAAAACCATATCACGAAACCCATCGTTATCAAAATCAGCAACTAACGGCGCCCAACTCCAGTCAGTTTCAAATACGCCAGCTTGATAGGCAACATCGCCATATTGCGGATGCCCAGATGGGGTTTGCCCTTGGTTTAGCTGAAACACATTTCTAATATATTGGGGATCGTAATTAAATTTATTGTTGTTGATGTAAGTGATGTAATTGTCGCCCATCAACATCGTTTTTTTTCTAGAATTTCCTTCGGGCAACATTTCCAGTGAAATTAGATCTGGCTCTCCATCATTATTTACATCGACAATATCAGAACCCATTACAGACCAACCAGTATGCTTAAAATAGTCTTTAGCTCGGTTGGAAAAGGTTCCGTTTTTGTTATTAATGTATAAAAGGTCATTAGAGATAAAATCGTTACCGACATAAATATCTTGATAACCATCGTGGTTAATATCTGCTACCGAAACCGAATTTCCAAAACCCTCAAAAACAATTCCCGCCTTTTTGCTCACATTGGTAAAAGTTCCGTCGCCATTATTGTGGTATAGTCTATCGGTATTTGCGGCAGAACCGTCTTCTACTTTTGGCCTATATTCTACTCGTGTTCCATCATCTAAAACATTGGTAAGCACATACAAATCTAAGAGCCCGTCATTGTCATAGTCGAAAAACACGCCTTGCGTGCTGTAACCCGAATCGTCTATCCCGTACTTTTGCGCTTCTTCTTTAAAAGTAGGCATACCCTCCTTGTTTAATCCCTGATTAACAAAAAGCATGTTTTTACGCCGATTTGCTTCGGTATTAAAAGATGCACAAACATAGATGTCTTGATAACCATCGTTATTTATATCTACCACGGCTACCCCTGCACACCATTTGCCAGTTGTATTTATTCCCGCTTTTTTGGTAATGTCATCAAACTTTAAATCACCTTCATTTAGATATAATTTACTCTCAACCATGTTGCCAGCAAAAAAAATATCTTGTTTGCCATCGTTGTTAAAATCTCCAACTCCAACGCCTGCCCCATTATATAAATATGGTTTGGTAAGAATATTAATGCTATCGCTCTCGGTTATTCTGTTGTTAAAATCGATGCCAGTTTTTGAGGATGGAATAAGATTGAAAAGGGTTTTTTTAGTTTCGTTTTTACAAGAAAAAAGGGAAATAAAACCGAACATGCTTAAAAATAAAAACTTGCGTTTGTTGCTGATAGCCATTAGGTGGTAGTCATTTATTTGGTTAAAATCTTATGCAATAAATATAAATGTTTGCATCCTAAACGTCAAATGTATAGGCAAGAATCTGCTCTTATTTTGCCGGCTCAATTTCGCCCTTTCAATTAGGTAAATGTTTCCTTTTTAAAAGATTAACCTTAAATTTGGAAACATGTTTACCAAGTATAAAGGCTCCAATTGTTTACCTAAAAATTTTCTGTTTGCATTATCTGTTTTTTTACTGTTTTTTGGCTCTTGTAACCGCGATGATAAAAGCTGGGTAAAAGCTTCTGAAAATCCGGATTATATCCGCAGGGCGATAAAAGAAATAACAGATGTGATGGTGCACGATATTTACTCGCCACCAGTTGCGAGCCGAACCTACGCCTACATTTGTACCGCTGCTTATGAGGCCGCTATAAGTGGGGATAAGAAGAATAAATATATTACGCTTGCAGGGCAACTGAATGGTTTGACCTCGCTTCCAAAACCCGATAAAAATAAAACTTATTGTTTCAATTTGGCCGCTGTGCATGCGGCACTTATGGTCGGCAAAAAGTTTGTTACTTCAGAAGAATTGGTTAATAAATTTTATGGTGGTATAACCGAAGAGTTCAAAAAGAACGGAATGCCTAATGACGTTTACGATAACTCGATCGATTTTGGACAACAAATTGCAAATGCCATTTTAGCTTGGGCTTCTAAAGACAAGTATATCCAAACTCGATCAATGTCGCAATATAATGTTAGCGTTACAGAAGGTGCTTGGCAGCCAACGCCTCCGGGATATTTTAAAGCAATAGAACCGAATTGGTTTAAAATGCGGCCGATGCTGATTGATTCGGCGGCCCAATTTAAGCCTGTGGCACCGCCAAAGTTTTCTAAAAACCCCAAAAGTGTCTTTTATGCCGATGCTACGCAGGTTAAACACGGATTAGATTCTTTCAAAGTTGAAAGAATCGAAGTGGCAAAGTTCTGGGACTGCAATCCTTTTAAGGTAACAACTCATGGTCATATTATGTATGCGGTAAAAAAAATATCTCCGGGTGGACACTGGATTAACATCGCCGGACTTACCACAGAAAAAGTCAACGCAGATTATATTCAAACTGCAGAAACTTATGCATTCGTATCTGTTATTTTGTATGATGCATTTATAAGCTGTTGGGATGAAAAATATCGGAGCAACGTGATTAGGCCAGAGACCTACATTAACCAATATATTGATGAAAAATGGATTCCGCTGTTGCAGACGCCTCCTTTCCCTGAATATACAAGCGGCCATAGCGTAGCATCTACCGCAGCCGCGGTTGCATTAACCAAAATGTATGGCGATCATTTTTCTTTTGCCGATTCTACAGAAGTAGAATTCGGTTTACCCGTTAGAAAGTTTAAAAGCTTTTTCGATGCTTCGAGTGAAGCGGCAATAAGCAGGTTTTTTGGAGGAATACATTACATGCCAGCAATTAGAAACGGTGTAGAACAAGGTAGGGTTTTGGCGAATTTTTGTGTGGATAAGTTTAGTACCCGACGGAATAAGAGCTATGGGAAATGAGAAGTGAGATGAAATGAAGTCGGTGGTCAGAATTCAGAAGTGAACTGTTTTATCGTTCAATAAAAACAGCATAATCTGCAATGCCCATAATTATGTCGATGGAAAATGTTGCTTAAACCCGTTATTCTGCTTCAACCAAAATCAATTATCTGGGCAATCTGTAGCAATAGGTCTTGCAGCAAAAAAGAAACTTTTTGTGACGTCTGCACGCACACTAAGCTTTGTTTTTGTTCTTTTATCTTTGCTTTTTGTTCTTGATAAGGCCTGATTTCTTCTTTTCCTTCCTACAAAAAAAGCCTCCAGAAATTAATCCAGAAGCTTCAATCAACCAAAATTAAACTATGAAATTATTTAACCTCCACTTTGTATAGTGCGGTATTTACTCGGTTCAAATCGGCCACAGGCATTTTAATTACTTTTCTATCGTAGGTTAAAAAGCCATTTGTCTCATTTTCTACATCGGTAGTTTGGGTGTACACAGCCGCAGAAAGTCCTTTTTCTATTAAGCCTTTCATGTCATCCGTAAACGAAGCATATTTTTTGAACATTTCTTCTGAGGTTTTGAAAGTTTGATAACCCCAATTTTTATCATTTTTCCAAGTATGGCCAGGTAGTGGAAGTCCTAAACCCCCAAACTCGCCTAAAACAACCGCCTTGGTTTTGCCAAAAATTTCTGCCCTTGGCATAGCAGGCCCTGGATAATTATGCAAATCTACTATGTCGCCCGTATCGAAAAAATTACCGCCGCTTGCACTATTTACTAAACGGGATGGATCCATTTTTTTTGTCCATTCTGTAATTTCTATAGTTTTAAACTGACCCCACGCTTCATTAAACGGAATCCAAACTACAATACAAGGATAATTATGAAGCTCGGCCATAATAGCTTTCCACTCTTTTCTATAATAGCCTTCAGATTCGGCTGTTCTATTTTTATCTGTCGGACCTTCGTAGATTCCTGGTTTATTTGCCCATTTGTTTCCAAAGTCTCCGCTAGGCATATCTTGCCAAAGCAACATGCCCAATTTGTCACATTCGTAATAATATCTTGCCGGCTCTACCTTAATGTGCTTTCTTATCATGTTAAAGCCCATTTCCTTTAGTTTTACTATATCATAGTTCATCGCATCGTAAGTTGGCGGAGTGTATAAGCCATCTGGCCACCAACCCTGGTCTAACGGTCCAAATTGAAAGACAAATTTGTTGTTGAGCTGCATACGCTCTATGCCGTTTGCATCCTTGCCCAAACCACTTTTCCGGATGGCGAAGTAGCTTTTTGCCTCATCTTCTACCTTTCCGTTGCTGATAAGAGAAATCTTAAGTCCGTATAAAAATGGGCTGTCTGGCGACCATAACTTTTGGTTGGGGATAGAAATTGATGCTACTTCTCCGGGGTTGAATTCTTGCTCTGCAACCTTTATTTCTCCATCCCATGCGCTTACCTTAATCTTATCTCCGGGGTTTGCATTTACCACATCCGCACTAAAACTAAGTGTTTTAGAATCGATATCAGGCGTTTGTTTTGTGCTTTCTATGTAACTTTTTGGAACAGCCTCTAACCACACCGTTTGCCAAATGCCGGTTACGGGTGTATACCAAATGCCTTCAGGGTTTACGCGTTGTTTGCCAACAGGTTGCGGCCCGTCTGTAGTTGGATCCCAAACTTTAACCACGATTTCTTGTTTGGTTCCTTTCTTTAAGAAATGGGTAACATCAAACGTAAACGAATCGAATCCTCCTTCGTGCATACCCACCTTTTTCCCATTTAAAAAAACTTCGGTTCTCCAATCTACTGCACCAAAATGTAATAACACATTATTTTTTCGCAAAGCGGATGGAATCACTATTGTGTTCTTGTACCACAATGTGCTGTCTTTACCAACGGTTTTGGCCACACCCGAAAGCGCAGATTCTACCGCAAACGGCACTAAAATCTTACCATCGAATTTTGTAGGTTGTGAGGCATCTTTTGATGTAATGGCATATTCCCACAAGCCATTGAGGTTTTGCCAATTTCCGCGTTCTAAAAGCGGACGCGGATATTCTGGCAGTGGCGAAGCAGGATCTACTTTACTAGCCCATTCTGTTAAAATATGGGTTCTATTCATTTGCCAATCTTTATTTTCTTGAGCTTTTGCGGTAAACGCGGTAAACCCGAGAGCAAACACATAATATGTTATTTTCTTCATCATTTAGCTAATATAAAAATTTTAAAGCCATCAAAAAAACATGATGGCTTTAAAAATTAAAATTGAGGTGCGTGCGCTGTTAGTAATATTAGTAAGTAATTTTTTGAAGCGGAGAGAAAATCATGTCTTCAACTCCATCAATCTTAATTCCTATCCTCGCAAAAACATAATTTTGTGCAGGCAAAATAGTTGGTATTGGAACGGTTAATTTCACATTATTCAAATCTAAAATATCTCCACCATTTACACCTGCCGCTTTAATATTATCTGCGCCCGATACAAATTGAGTTCTATTGATATAAAGGGTAACATTACTGATGTTTCTCATATTTGCATCAGTAATAACCTTCTCTATTTTAAAAGTTGCATTTACCATTCCGCCGGCTGCCGTAATCTGTGCATCTCGAATCATATAGTACGGTGTTATCTCTATGTCCATCACTTTATCGCCCTGAAGCTGAACAGCTAATGTATCTCGATTTCCCGAAGCGTTTTCATTCCAACGGAATGGACCTTGATTATTCGGAATGATAAACTGATAGTTACCTGCATAAAGTAAACTTGAGTAAGAGCCGTCTTGGGCAAAAGTGGCGTTTATAGAGCCTTTTTTACCAAAACCGGCTTGAAATAAATTGAAGGGTACTTGGTTGTATTCCACCCCAATAGGACTGCCTTTATACATAAGTTGTCCCGTTAGTTTTACATTCGGCGCACTGTAATTGTCCTTTTTGCATGCTGCCAAGGCAAAAATAAAAGAAAATAATACGAAGTGCTGAAACTTTATTTTCATGATTTCTTATTTAAAATTATGTTATTGATTTGGCTGTCTCACTATTTTTGGATTTGCACCAATAATATTGTCACCAATTTGAGAATAATAATTACCAAACTGAAACCGCAAACTACCGGTAACTGCATTTGGCAATACTTCTCTATATACCCATTTTAAGTTGTTTGGACTGCCAGGATTATAATACCTATAAGGCCATAACCCCCAAGGTTGCGTATTTCTGTCTTTTGCCACACCAATATTTGTAAGCAAATCCGTTTTAGATTCTGGCTGACCATCCCAAACAATGTGGGCAATCCTCCATCGTTTCATATCAAAAAGTGTATGGCCTTCGAAAGAAAGTTCAGCCCGCCGCTCATGTACTATTCGGTTAAAAGTAATGTCTCCGGCAGTTAGCGGAACAATTAGGCCAGCTCTCGCCCTTACTTGGTTCATATAGTTTGCAGCGGTTGCGTTATCCCCTAACTCGAAAGATGCTTCCGCAGCATTTAATAAAACCTCGCCAAACCGGTAACGCATAAAAGCTACATCACTACCTCTACCCCTTCTACCAGATCCAACTGTTGGATCTAAATATTTGCGTATATAGAACCCACTTTGTGTTCTAAACTCCAAACCATTTACAGGCCCATCTTGCCCAACCACTTGGACATCCACGTTAGTTCCAGGCAATTTTCTGAGCTGAGAAGCATCACCTGCGGTAAGAATGGAACCATCTGCCAACAAATATCCCGCCCATATATCAATTGCTTTACTTTTGAAGAAAAAATTGGGCAGCATAATCGTTCCCGCCAAACGTGCATCTCTGCCGGCAAATATATCTTGTTGATTGGTGTAATAGATGGGGTTACCGCCGCCATCAACTGTTGCAAAAGGTGCATAGGTATTGTCTAGTTTCTCAAAAGATTCTGCCATATTTAGCGATGGATCTAATCTACCTGCGTCTGCACCTTCATCTGAAACCGAATAAGGCTGGTTATTGGTAGTAAAAGCATGCGTTTTTCCACCAACTTTAAAGTCTTCTATAAAGATAGACTCCTGATTTACGCTGGTTTTATCTAGGAACAGATTTGCAAAATTGTCTGATAAATTAGGATAGACCTGATATAATTTATATGGGCCAACCTGACCGTTAATGATGGACTGGGCTGCAGCAAGTGCTTTTTGATAATATCCAGTAGCCATACTTGCCGGAATTCCAACCTCGCCACCTGGCAGCGAAACCTGTGGGGTTGTAGCGCCATATTTAGCAATAGAAGCCGCATATAAAGCTGCTCTAGATTCCATTGCCAGCGCCGCTGCTGCTGTCGCTCTTGATTTTTCATTTACATTTTTAGGAAGATCACTCTTTATCGCTTCGCATTCGCTGATGATAAAATCATAAACCGCAGATTCTTTAGCCCGTGGCGTCTGAAATTTAGTGATATCGCCGCCAAAGTCATATTCTGTAGGATCTGTAATTAGCGGAACTCCGCCCATTCGCTTCACCATCTCAAAATAAGAGCTTGCCCTTAGAAAGCGTCCCTCGGCCAAAAATTCCTTTTTGTCTGCATCTGAAAGCTGAGTTGCTTCGCCTGCCCTTTTTATAAATAAATTTAGATCACGCATGTAGCCGTAATCCCACAGTCCCCATTCCCCATATCCCCAGCCATTTCGTTGAACGATGTAATAGCTTCCATTTTCTGACGGAAATGACTCGCCAAAATCTGCGAAAGAACGCCATCCGTTATCAAGCGAAGAAAAATCAACCTCTCTGTTGTATAGATCGCCAAGCACAGATAACACCAATGCAGGATCTGAGAAGGTTGTTTCGGTTGTTAAAATTGAGATTGGCGGTATGTCTAAGAAAGAACTGTCTTTCTTGCAAGAACCTATTGTTAATAGGCAGATTCCCACGGTTATTATAAATATCTTTTTCATTTAGAAAAAATTAAAATTAAATGCCTTAGAAAGTAATGTTCGTGCCTACGTTAATAATCCTATTTTGAGGAAATTGCAAACCGTTGTCATCCGTTACTTCCGGATCGATTGAATATTGTTTTAAATTATCAAACGAGAATAGATTGTATGCATTCACATAGAAACGCGCACGTTTCATTTTGACAAATTTTATCCACTTGTCTGGTAGAGCGTAGCCAAGTTCTATGGTTCTGGCACGGAGATAACTTATGTTATGCAACCAAAATGTAGAATTTCGCTGTCCTGAAACCTCATAATCACTTAAACCAAAGCCGGGGTTTACTCTCAAAGCAGGATATTTTCCCGGAATCCACGCGCTTGTTATGTCATAAGGGTCAGCTTGGTGCCACCTGTCTTCAAATATGGTGTTTAAGTTTCCATTGTTTTGAAAAGGCCATCGTGTCTCATAATTTTGAAACCAGGTATACCCCGATGCTCCAGAGAAATCTGCATGGAAATCGAATGATTTGTAACTTAACGCAAAGTTAAACCCAAAGTTGATGTTAGGTTGCGTACCATATCCATAGCCAATTGGTCTTTCATCCAATCCGTTTATAACGCCATCGCCATTCTGATCTTTGTAAATAATGTCTCCAGGCAATAAAGTTCTATTTCCTTTACCATCTATATTTACAGGATAGTTATTAATCTCATCTTGAGATTGGAACTGCCCAATCGCTACCATTCCCCATGTAATGTCTCGATATCTATTCTCGCTAGAGCTTCTATATTGATCTAATGAGTTGAAAAATAGCGGATTATAAGAGCTTATAAATTTTGCTCTAGAATAAGATACATTTCCGCCAACAGTAAAGTCCAGCTGTCCAAATTTTGTGCGATAGGCTAAGGACGCTTCCCCACCCTCGTTAGAATCGCTATTAATGTTCTCATTAGGCAAGTTATAACCCAACTCCGCTGGCAGAGTAACATCATTTTTGCTTCCTATCAAGCCAGTTCGCTTTCTATAGAAGTAGTCTATCGAGCCGGTTAAATTGCTTTTAAATAATGAAAAATCTGCACCAAAATCTGTAATCTTACTTTTGGTCCACGAGATTCTGGTAATAGGCAGTCCTTTATCTCTCGAAGTAATCACAGAGTTACCATCAATAATGGCTGGCGGCAACGAATTATTATTCTGATCTCGATTATAGTTATATCCAGGCAAGTAGGCATAAGGAGCAACCGTATTTCTATCATCACCTAACACGCCATAAGACCCTCTAAATTTGAGATCGGTTAATACTGAGTTGTCGCCTAAGAGATTTTTCATAAAACTTTCTTCGGTAATTCTCCATCCTGCAGAAACACCTGGGAAGAATCCTATTCTGCTATCTGGCCGAAACAGGTAATTCGCATCTCTACGAAAATAGCCTGCTACATAATACCTACCAGCGTAGTTATAATCTATCTTGCCAACGTAACCTAACCTCGCTTCCCTCGTATCACTATCATCGTAGGTGTCGATGGTTGGGAAATATATCAAAGGTAGATTATTAGAGATTGGATTTGCATGTATCCAATTTCTTAAATGTCTGTTGGTTAAACGTTCTGCAACTGCAGTGGCGTTAATGCTATGTAAGCCGAAGGTATTATTGTATGTGAGTTGAAACTGTGACGTAGTTGCAAACTCCTTACGCTGCTCGCGTTCCCGCCAAGGATTTGAGCTACCGCCAGTTACATCATAAGTATCTGTCTCTGGACGATAAGTATAGGCTTTGTATGTATATTCTTGATTATTTAAAAGTCTATCTGCCACATAATAAGAATAAGTCCCTTTAGCCGATAGACCTTTTATCCAAGGCACATCATATTCTGCGTTAAAATTAGTCTGCAAAACGCGCCAATCACTCCGATATTTTCCTGCCAGTTTTTCATTCAAAAATGCATAGTTGGATTCTGTGTTGCTAATCTTATTTAAGTACAGCGGATTGTCATTAGCAAAGGGCCTTTCTGTTGGCAAATTGCGCAATACAGCAAACCTAGCCAAAAAATAATCATCACCGCCAGGAACCCCAGGATTCTCCAAACTTTCTATCCGACCGTTTAAATCTAAACTCACTTTTAAACCATTTGCAACCTGTGCTTGTACATTGGATTGGATGTTAGATCGATTGAAAAAATATTCTTTTCCCAATTGAGAATTTTGATACACATTTGCCGCAGATATGTAGTACTTAATTTTTTCAGTGCCTCCCGTAAAATTCACGTTTACAAAGTTTTGGGGAGCGCCATCATTGCCAAGCACGTAAGATCGCCAATCAAAACTGCGATAGGCGGGGTCTGTTCCAGCTTTAAATTTATCCAAGTCTGCTTGATTGTAGGATGGAGTGTTACCCTGATTTACCTGTGCTTCGGCCAAATATCGCGCATAGTCATAAGAATTTGCTGTTACATGAGGAAACCTTGTGAAGTTTTGGAATCCCAGATAGCCATCGATATTGATTCGAGCTTCGCCATTACCTTTTTTAGTAGTCACCACCACCACTCCATTAGCTGCTCTAACACCATATATTGCAGCAGAGGCATCTTTTAAAACGTTGATACTTTCTATATCATTTGGGTTTAGGTTGTTAAATTGTCCTGCATCTTGTTGGATACCATCAATAACATATAACGGATCTCCAAAGTTACGTATCTGGATATTTGCACTCGTTCCTGGGCGACCGTCTGACTGGCGGAAGGTAACACCTGGAATTTTTCCTGCGAGGGTTGTGCTCACATTCGCTCCGGCGTGAACCCGATCAATGTCTTTTGCGGTAACCCCAGATATAGCGCCCGTAATAGATTCTTTTTTCTGAGTGCCGTAACCAGTAACCACCACTTCATCTAGCGATTGCTGATCGTCTTTTAGTTGAACATTGATAGTTGTTCTACCATTTACAGGAATGTTTTGAGCGGTATAGCCCACGTAAGCAAAAGTAAGTGTTGCGTTCGAGGCAGCTTCAATGCTATAATTGCCGTTTGTATCGGTGCTGGTCCCAACCTTTGAGCCCCTAACTAATACGGTTACTCCTACTAAAGTTTCTCCTTTTGAATCGGTAACCTTACCAGTTACCTTGTTTTGCGCCATCGCACTTAGCGACAACATACAGATGCTTAAAAGAAGTACCGAAAATTTAGTAATCTGGATGGATTGAAAAACTTTTGGCTCATGTCTTAATAAACCTCTGTAAAAATGAAGAATTCTTCTTTTCATAATTACGCTATTTGGTTTTAAGTTAAACAGGTATTGGAATTTGGCTAGATTCCCTTGCTCAAAGTAAAGCTGTTTTAGGAGTATTATATGAGTTAAATTTTCTCATTCTTGCTTAATTTTGTCTCATGATGAAATACGAATATAGGCTTAGCAAGCTTTAAACATCCTTTTCTAAACAAATGAAGAATAACTAAAATATTTATAGAGCGTGCGGTTAGACTTTGCTTTTTCAAATAAAGCAGACTACGGAGATGAACGCTTGTATTTTTCTGATGGGATAAATGTTTAAATTAGAGGATGGCAATAATCATAATTTGGTCGCATATATCAAGTTATCCTTAACCACAGGTGGTTCTTCTAATCGCCAATAAGCAAAATTGATAATCCAAAAGGAAGCCAAATTATAGCTTCAAACAAAGCTAAAAATTTTAAATCTTCGCTTTTCGTAACGATTTTTCCCAGGCAGCGCTTTGATTCTTTTTAAAATATCTAAAAATCCCCGCTGCCACAGCATAATTCATCAAACAGAAATAATAGGGTACAAAAAAAGCTTTTACCTTCATATTTTTATGCTCGAAATACCAACCAATTATCGCACAGATATAAAAGACAATTTGAGCAAATAATAAAATTGAGTAAACTAACTGTGGCGAATTTAAGCAGATAAACACATTTAAAATGAAAATTATAACGAGAAGAAATGGCGTAACTGTCCACCTTAAAACCCTGTGAGAAATGTATTGGAACGTAAGAGTGGGGTTGTTGAATGGATTTGCTGCCTTGCGCAATCTAAGAATGGATTGCATCCCACCGGCAGCAATCCTAATTTTGCGTTTTAATTCTTCCTTTGAATTTGCAGATGCAGTTTCCAGAGCAAAGGCATTAGGTTCATACGCAATAATATATCCACTTTCGGCAATGCGCATGGCAATCATGTGGTCGTCTATAATGGTGTCGCTCTCCACAAATGGATACAAACTTTTTCTTACACTGAAAAGTTCTCCGGCGGCACCGACATTTGAATAGAGTTGATAATCCAACTTTTTTAAGAACGATTCGTACTTCCAATAAAAACCTTCGCCTGCTGCGCTTGCATCTGCATGCTCATCCACCAAAATACGCTTCTCCCCAGCTACGGCACCAACTTTTGGATTTTGATAATGCTTAACAAGCTCGTTTATTGCATCTACATTTAAAAATGTATTCGCATCAGAAAAAACTAAGATGTCACCGTTTACATAAGGCATTGCCCTTTTAATGGCGGCCATTTTCCCGTTTCGATCGTTAGTGTGCAATACGGTAATCTCTGCTTGGTTTTGTAAAAGTTGCGGTGTTTTATCTGTAGAGCCATCTGTAACAAAAATAATTTGCAGTTTCTCTTTGGGATAATTGAGGGCAAGCGAATCTTGTACTTTATCTAAAATTAAATCTTCCTCATTATAAGCGGCAATTAACAAAGTAACGCTTGGAATAAATTCAGTTGGAGTGAATAATATTTTCGATCTACGGGTATTTTTAACTTTAACAAAAAAATAAAGGAGCAAGCCATAACCGGCGAAGGTATACGCAACCACAAATAAACATGCCCAATATGCTAATACCATTATTTTGCTATTTTAAAACCTAAATTTTTGCTGTTTGTTGGGTTGGTAAAGTTCCAAACAATCCCATGGAAAACACATTTAGCCAGATCTGCTCGTTTTTTTAAAAAGTAAAGTACAATTTGTTTTGGAGAGGCAATGCAAACAAAATAAAGATAAAAAGCAACTCTATTAAGCCATCTGGAATTTTTCCGAATAAACAGCATCCTGTTGCGTGTCATAAAATAAGTTTTAAGACGGCTCTCCTTTCCAACACTCATTGACTCTTTATGAAAAATATGTGTACTGCCAATAAACCAGACTTTCTTTCCGGCCCTTTTAAACCGTTCGCACCAATCTAATTCTTCATAATAAAGAAAATAGTTTTCTGCCATCGTACCAACAGATTCCAATTCTGTTCTTCTGCACATCATTGCCGCACCATGGCAATAACCTACTTCTCTGCTATCTCCAGCATATTGTTGTTCGTTAATTTCTCCGCCACCAATGCTTTTGTTGCGGCAGGTTACATAATTCATTTCTGTAAAACCTGCATATTGTATCACGTTTGGGTTGTCGAAAAAAAGGATTAGAGGTGATAAAAGGCCAATCTCTTTATTATTCTCCATCGTGGCTACCATAGTATCTATAAAGTTTGGCGAAATTTCTACATCATTGTTTAAAAAAAGTAGATAATCGTTTTTAGCTATTGCTACGCCAAGATTGTTTCCACCTGCAAAACCTAGGTTGTGTTCAGAGCGGATGTAAATAAGCGCCGGAAATGTTTTTTTGTAAATTCCTTCGTGCTGTTGCAAACTCCCATTGTCAACAAAAATTACTTCTAAATTATGGCTGCCAGAGTGTTGTTTTATCGATTTTAAAAACTCGATGTTAACCTCAAACTGATTGTAATTTACCGTAATTATTGAAACTGAACTCATTTTGGCTCAAAAGTAGAAAATCTTGAGAAATTACCCACCTTTGGCTCATTAATAAAAATCGGTAGAAAGGTGTTTTCATTTTTAAAATCAATAGAAGTATGTTTGTAAACAGAAAATACTTAATTTGATTGCCAAAATCCGTATGCATTCTTCATGATCAAACAATTTACAGAGAAGGTAAAAAGACTCAAGACAAATTTAAACTTAAAGAAAACGCTCGGATTAGTTTGGGCTGCCGCCAAAGGTTGGATGATTGCCTCAATTGTAATGATTGTTGTAGAAACTGTATTATTTTTGGGCTCGTTGTATGCGTTAAAATTATTGGTTAATAAAATTTCTTCTTTAAACTCAACAACGCCAAGTGCAACTACTGAAGTAGTAAAATATGTAGCCTTTGCAGCAATAGTCGGCATTTTGTACGGTATCGCTAGGGCCGTTTCTTCCTATATGGTAGAAATACAATCTACAAAAGTTGCGCAGCATATTGATGAGGAGATTCATTTAAAGGCCGTTTCCTTAGAGTTGGCTTACTATGAAAATCCCGATTATTACGATATTTTGAGCCGAGCGAAGGAAGCCGGTTCTGACCGCCCTAATTTGGTAATTACCACCATGCTAGAAATAGCAAAAAACATATTGAGCTTAGTTGCCATTGGGGCACTTATATTTTCGATCAGCTGGTTTTTATTACCTCTTCTTTTCCTTTTTGTTATTCCTACCCTCGTTGTGCGGATATTTTTTGCTAACAAACAAAATGTGTGGCGCATAAAACATACTTCGCTAGAACGAAAATCATCTTATTTTAGTAATTTAATCACTACCGATACTTCTGCAAAAGAAATTAGGGCGTTCGATCTGGGGCATTATTTCGCCCAACTGTATAACAAGTACCGCGTCGAAGTTTTTACCACAAAGCTAAAAATAAGCTATAGCAGAACTTGGTTAGAGACCATCACTTCATCGCTTGCGACCATTGGGTTTTTTATGTGTATAGGATACATTTCTTTGGGTGCATTAACAGGACAAACAAGCGTGGGCGATATTTTAATTTTCTTGGTTATTTTTCCTCAATCCTTTGCCATCATTCAAAACATCACCGGCGGGATCTCCATTCTTTATCAAAACAATATTTTTATCACTAGTATTTTTGACCTTTTAGATATTCAATCAACCAAAAAAGAAAAAACAATACTACATCCCATTGATAAGTTGCAAGCATTAGATTTAGAGTTAAAAAATGTTTCTTTTGCATATCCTCACAGCGATAAACTAACCTTAAAAAATATCAGTTTAAAAATCCCAGCCGGTAAGATTATTGCCGTTGTTGGATTAAACGGTGCTGGTAAATCTACATTGATTAAATTGTTGTGTAACCTTTATCAACCAAATGATGGTAGTATTGCCCTCGGTGGCAAAACTTTAACTGAATTAAATCCCGAAGACTATCGCCAATATGTTAGCCCGGTTTTCCAAGATTTTTCTAAATATAATGTTACGGCAGAAGATAACATTAGATTTGGCGATATTAAGAAAAAATTTAGCCTAGAAGACATTAGGGCAGCTGCAGAAAAATCTGGAGCTCAAGAATTTATTGAGCAGTTTCCAGAAAAATATGATACGATGATGGGCAGGATTTTCGAAGACGGAAAAGAAGTAAGTATTGGCCAATGGCAAAAAATAGCCATTGCAAGGGCATTTTTCAGTTCTGCTAAACTGCTTATTTTTGATGAAGCCACTAGTGCGTTAGACGCCATTGCAGAAAAAGAATTATTGGGTTCTTTTAGAGAGAAATTGGGCGATAGAAGTGCAGTAGTTATCAGTCATAGGCATTCGGCGGTTAAATATGCAGATTATATTTATGTGCTGTTTGGTGGGGAGATTCTACAACATGGAACCGATGCAAGTTTAATGGCAATGGATGGTGTTTATGCAGATTTGTTTAAAGAATCGGCTCTAACAGAATGAACATGAAAAAAGGGACCAAACTTGCAATCATAACCTGCTGCTTAGAAGATTGGGGCGGAAGTGAAGAACTTTGGTTTAAAGCAGTGCCTTACCTGCTGAAATCGGGTGTAAAAAACCTTACCATTTACAAAAACACCATCAATCATCAACATGCTAAATTTCAAGAACTTATAAGGTCTCAGGTAAAGCTGAAAGAGATTTTGCCAAAATCTAAATTGTTTGGTAAAATTTACAATAAATCGATGGATGGGTTTATTAGGTTAGCCGAAAAATTTAAGCTCGCAACATACAGTTGGAATAAAGCCGCAAAAAATATGTTTGAGCATCTGAAAAATGACCAAATAAATTTTGCCATAATCTCCCAGGGTATAAATTTCGACGGATTGGTGTATGCACAACAATGTGTCCAATTAAATATTCCTTATATATTAATTAGCCATAAAGCAGTAGATTTTTTTTGGCCACAACCATCAGATCGAGCATACATGCGAAATGCCATGCTGACAGCAAAAAGGTGTTGTTTTGTTTCTCAGCATAACTTGACGATGACAGAAGAACAGTTTGGCACGCGGCTAAAAAATGCGGAAATTATTGCAAATCCATACAAAGTTACTCCGTCTGCCGTGCCCTATCCCAGTACCGAAAATGGATTTAAACTTGCGTGCGTCGGCAGGCTGTTTGTAATAGATAAGGGGCAAGATATTTTATTGAGGGTTCTAACAAAACCAAAGTGGAAAGAAAGACCTATCGAGATTTCTTTTATTGGGACGGGTCCTGATGAGGAAGGCTTGAAAGAGCTGTGCGATTTGTTAGAAATTCGCAACGTAAAGTTCATTGGATTCGAAAACGACCTACATAAGATTTGGCAAGAGCATCATGCGCTCACTTTACCGTCAAGAAGCGAGGGTTTGCCCTTAACCATTATCGAAGCGATGAGTTTAGGCAGGATTGCCATTGTTACAAACGCTGGTGGCAATGCAGAAGTAGTTAAAAATCGCGTAACTGGATTTATTGGCGAGCCGAATGAAGAAGATTTCGATGCGGCGATGGAAGAAGCCTGGCAAACAAGGGAGCAGTGGGAGCAAATGGGACTTGCTGCTTGCAAGCAGATGAAAAGTTTTTTACCAGATGACCCAGCTAAAACTTTTGCAAACTTAGTGCTAAATTACCTCAAATAAGATGGCAAGCAACACCGAGATACATCGAACTATAGATGAACAGTTTCAAGCACAGTTATCATCAGCTATAGATAAGGGAATAGATTATTTGCATGATCACCAATACCCCAATGGCGAATTTTGTTTTTATGTCTCGCCTGATGAAGAAATGCTAGAATGGTGCTATCCAGATAGCACCGTTTTTTGCACAACAATAATTGCAAGCTGTATTCTTAAACTAAAGGCAGAACCAATTGCAAATCACATACTGCAAAAAGCTGGTTATTTTTTGCAATACCAAATGATGCGAGGGGGATTATGGAATTTTTTCACCAAATTTCATGTTAATTTTAAATTCTCGCCTGCCGACGCAGACACCACCGCCTATACCTCAACTGTCTTAAAGGAATTAGGTTTCGACGTACCAAACAATAAGGACTTGCTCCTCAAAAATAGAAATAAAAATGGCTTATTTTACACGTGGCTAGTACTGAGAAAAAATTCTGTATTCGACTTATCAACCCTTAGAGTAGTTGGTAGAGAGCTAAAAAGGCCATTCCTTTCGATAGCTTTTTGGTTAAAACACGAAGCCAAGCGGAACGATATAGATGTTGTGGTTAATGCAAATGCACTTTATTACCTAGGGCTAAATGAAAACACAAATGGTGCGTTAACCTATCTAATTAAGACGATTAAAAGTGCTAACGAAGAAGAGAGCGACAAGTGGTATAAAAACCCTATCGTGGTTTATTATTTCGTATCAAGGAACTATCAAAAAATAAAAGAACTTGAACCCGTTAAAAGGCCGATTATAGAGCGGCTATTGGCAAAAGTAAATGAGCATGGTGGTTTTGGAAAAAGCGATATGGAAAATGCGTTGGCCATAAACACGCTATTAAATTTTCTTTACCAGGGCAAGGAAATAAAAACCGCAATAACGGTCCTCTTAAATGCCCAAAATAAATCAGGCTATTGGAAGCGGGCGCTGTTTTTCTATGCTGGCCACTCAAGAGTTGTCGGTTGGGGCTCAGAAGAAACCACTACCGCTTTTTGTTTAGAAGCACTTGCTATGTATCGAGACCAACATAACCTTAATGGACAAAATTAAGTTTTTAAAGTTTACTAGATATGGCGAATGGTGGGAATATAAAATGGTGCCATTACTGGCCGTAGCCTACCTCACTACACTCAACCTCGCCGAACCTTTAGAAGCAGCGCTCCCTAGAATTGCCTTATTGTTTGGCGCTTTGATTGTCGGCGCTGTTTACGTAAGCGTTATAAACGATCTTACAGACATCAAGGAAGACGCGGTTGCAGGTAAACGAAACAGTATGGCAAATTTGCGTCCTTCGCTTAGGGTGGCCATTGTGACGCTCTGTGGTCTTTTAGCCGCACTCTTTATCTTTTTAATCTATCCAGATTTCCAGGCTATGTCATACCAAGCACTTTCATATCTGGTTTTCACCTTATATTCTGTCAGGCCAATTCGCTTGAAGAAACGTGGGTTCTGGGGTGTATTATGTGATGCGTCTGGCGCGCACTTGTTTCCCAGCTTGCTGATAACTACTAACTTAATTTTTTATTTTGGCGGCAGTAAAAACTTAATTTTAACCTTATCCATAGGAATCTGGGCATTGATGTACGGACTGCGAGGTATTTTATGGCATCAATTTGTGGACCGCGAAAACGACCTAAAATCTGGCACAAATACATTTGCTGCGAATATAAAACCTAGCAAATTTCAAAAACCCGAAAAAATTATTTTTCTTATAGAAATAATTGCGTTGGGCACGATGCTATCTCAGGTTTTTAGCTTTTATGTGCTTCTTGGATTAATATCCTATGCATTTTTAGTTTTAACTAGAAGATATGTGCTTGGTTACAAAGTATTTTTGGTATTAGTTTCACCAAACAAAGGTTACCAATTACTATTAAACGATTATTATTTTGTATTTTTGCCGCTTTCATTACTTTTAATAAATGCGTCAACATCTAATTTTGGATGGTTTATCTTAATAGCACATTTTGTCTTCTTTCCAAATAAAATTATTGCTGTGACAAAAGACCTATTAATTATTTTAAAAAAAATATTCAAAAAATAAGTTGAATCAAGTCTATAGCGCCGAAGTATCCGTCCCAATCCATTCTTTGATGAGTTCAGCACCTCTTGTTAGTGTAATTATTACCACCTATAATCGAGCAGATAAATTAAAAGACGCAATTGAAAGTCTATTTTCCCAAACACACAAGAATATACAAATCATAGTTGCAGACGATGGTTCTACAGATCAGACCGAACAACTCATTAAACAATATCCAACTGTAGAATATTATTATAAAGAAAATGGTGGTCAAGCATCCGGTCGAAACCTTGGTTTTAAACACGTTAAAGGAGATCTTGTTGCGACGTTAGATTCAGACGACGTCTGGTATCCGACTTTTCTAGAAAAATGCGTTAAAAAATTAGCATCCGCAAACTTCGATTTTGTGTTCGCTAACTGGGATCAGGATGCAAAGGGCGGGGAGTCGTGGAATTTTTTATTGAAAGACCCATACCTTGCACCTTATAACGGCGACGCGAAAGATGGTTGGGTGGCGCTTAGCGCAAAAGCACTACGGACAGTCTATTTACAAGCCTGCCCATCTCCCTCTTCCTCACTCGTTTTTAAAAAAACTCTTATAACTTGCGAGTGGAGAGAAGACCTTCACATTGGAGACGACTGGTACATGTTCTTAAAAACTGTATTAAGCCAACCTTGTAGCGCGGCATATACGCTAGAACGATTGTGGAACAAACGCGTGGATGAGATAAACCTATATGACGGAAGAAAATGGAGTGAGATTTTGGAACGTCTTTACGTTGCCGATCTTAAGATTTTTATGAGAGACTTTGACCACCTAGTTTCTAAAAAAGAAAAAGCTATTTTAGAACAACATTATATGGCCGGTCTAATAGAGTTGGCCAAGCACAAATTTGTAAGAGAATTTAGCTTTCGAAAAGGCTTTTCGTTAATCAAAGATTCGTTTTCGGTTGATGTTGCTTACACTCTCGCCGCCATCCCGCGTATTTTCTTCAAAGCTTTTCAACGTAAACTCATAAAAGGCCAAAAAGGAAGCTAAACGAGATTAATCTGGACTGAACCCTAACTTAAAAACTAACCAGAGAAAAATCGTTACCACACAAAAATCAAATTTTTACTACACAGCGTATTAATTTTGTGTAGAAAAGTAGTCTCAAACAGACATATATCAGACTTATTGTCTACGTAGATTTACCTCGTAACTACTAGTTTATCAAATACTTATCCGTCATAAAGAGAAAACATAAGAAATATATTGTCATATTTTTGTCAGATTAAGTAATTTGAAAAACCATATAATAGCTACACAAATGCCTTATCGGCCATTTAGGTACCTTTTTCAAATTTAGTCATTTTAACTTGCATGTTTAAGTTTTACTATTGCAAGTAATAATACCTAAAATTGGCGTTTATTACATCAACTACTTTAATTCAAACAAACTAACATTTTAGATGCCCTTTAAAATCAAACCCATTAGTAAATTTACGCCTATCTTATTTATTTTAACGCTTTGCGGATCTTGTAAAAAAGAATTGCTTCCAATGATCCCTCCACCTGACAAAAGCGATGTCAATGTTCTAAAATCAAAGTTAATTTTAAATCCGCCTTCGGAGGATTCAGCTAGTAAAGATTCGGTTGATTTTCATAAACTATCAAATATTTTGAAAGATGCCCTTGTCGAATCTCCAGATTCTGCAGAGATGGCTGACAATACAATTAATACCGCTACAAAAATCGCTTGGGTTCGCACTCCACCCATAGTTGCACCAATAAAATGGAAAGCGCCTACTGCAAACCCCAATACACTGCCACACAAGTGGGGGTCACCTGCTGTTCCATCATACAAGTGGGTAGCGCCCGCTGCAAACCCTACTACATTGCCACATAAATGGGGATCACCCGCTCTTCCACCTTACAAGTGGGAAGCACCCTCTAAAAACCCTGATACACAGCCACACAAGTGGGGATCCCCTGCTCTTCCTCCATATGCGTGGCAGAAGCCTCCAACGAATCCAACAATTCCTCCAGTTGTTATCCCGACCAACCCGGCGGCACCACCGATCAATGAACCAACAGCTCCGGGAGGATCAACTCCTGTAGAGTTACCACCAGCAAATCCGTCACCTCCACCCCCGTTTCTACCACCACCGGTAACCTCGCAACCAGCAAGTCCGGACGTTGTAGGAACAGGCTCGGGTCCGTTAATTCTCGACGGACTAACAGATAAAAAGTTGACGATTAAACCGGGCGTTTACACTTATTTTGAGTTTAAGAATTTTAAAAATGTAACGATAGATGGTGCTCATAATGTAAAGGTTGTGGGTGGAGCCGTAAACCTATCTAACATGAGTGGCGTGATTTTAACGAATTTCGATGTACTGAATAGTCAGTATCGAGCTTTTGACATTTATGGCGTTGCAAAAGACTTGATTTTAAGCAACCTAAATATTTCCAATATCGCAGATGTTTGCATGGTTTTTCACGCGAACGAAATCTACAATGGTCAATCCAGCAGTTATTCTCAAAACATACAGTTGCTAAACATAGTTGCAGATAACGTATCTACATTTTTTGCAGGCACTGGCAGCGTAACAGATAACGGATTTACCGGCTTAATTAGGAATTTTAAAATGAGCAACTGTACCATTAAAAATTCGCCCAGACTTGCGGACGGCGTATTTTTAGGTTGTGCGGAAGATTATGAATTCTCTAATAACAAAATAGACAATGTAAATAGCATGCAAGGAAATCATAATGGTATTTTCCATGTGGTAGGTAACGGAAAAGTTTTTAATAATACCTGCACTAACCACCAAGGAAACATGATTCGCGCATGGATGTGCAGTATTACAAAGCCAGGAACCGTAGAAATTTATAATAACGTGGTATGGAACTCTACCAGATACGGAGCGTTCGAACTTCAAGTTCCACCTTTCTTAAAAGCGCTTCGTGGCTTTAACCCTGGCGCAACTGCAAAAGTATATAACAATACCGTGGGCCAATTAAATACGGGGTTGCCAAAATATTTTGAAGGCCGATTGTTAGATCTTTACGATATTTACACCTCTGTAGAGGTTTATAATAACCTGTTATTTAATGATAGAGACGAGATGATTTTAAATAACATGTCTTCTGCCGGATTGACAACCGTTATAAAAAACAGCAACAATGTTTACAAGGCAAATGCCAGTGATGCAGTTTCCGACTTAACAAACTTTAGATCACTTGTGCCAGGTGTTGGTGCATCAAGGTAAGCTAAAGGCTGAAGGCTGAAGGCTAAAAGGCAAAAGCTCAATGCTGAAAGCTATGGTGTCGGGCAGAACTACTTATTTTTAAGACTTATGGCTCAACAGTCGAGTTTGATAGACACTAGCTAATCATTTGAATGGCACCAAGCTCTAACGACTTAAGTCTTCACCTACAATTCCCCTTTTTTAAGTAGCTCCACGGCATACGCACATGCCCTTGCAGTTAGCGCCATATAAGTAAGTGAGGGGTTTTGGCATGCCGAAGAAGTCATGCAGCTTCCGTCCGTTACAAAGACGTTTGAAACTGAGTGAAGTTGATTGAATCTGTTTAGCACAGAAGTATTCGGGTCTTTACCCATTCGTGCAGTACCCATTTCATGTACAGTAGACCCGCCAGGTTTATTGTAGTTGAAGGCATTTATTCCTTTAAAACCGGCTTTTTCTAACATTTCGGCAGAAGTAGCCTTGATATCGTCCATCATTTTATCTTCATTGTTCTTGAAGGAAAAATCTACCTTAACCAAAGGCAAGCCCCAATCGTCTTTTTTGTCAGCGTCTAAGGAAATTTTATTTTCGTTATAAGGCAAACACTCGCCCCAGCCCGCCATCCAAACCGTCCATGGTCCGGGCGTGGTGAGTTTATCTTTAAAATCTTTTCCAAAGCTTTCTAAATTGTAGCTTCTATCTAACCATTCTTGACGTTCACCGTGTCCCTGCAAATTGTAACCTCGCGTAAAAGACAACTTCGCTGTCTCATTGCTTAGGTTTCTATACCTCGGAATTAAAAAACCGGCAGGGCGCCGACCTTCATAATATTTATCGGTAAAACCTTCGTGATACCCAGAAGAGCCCGCAAAAGAATGATGATCCATCAAATTATGCCCTAATTCCAAACTATCGTTTCCCAATCCGTTAGGAAAACGATTTGATATTGAGCGTAGCAATATAGACGCTGTGTTAATAGTAGAGGCATTTATAAAAACAATCTTTGCAAAATATTCTTCATGTTTTTTGGTTATTGCATCTATAATGCGCACGCCAGTTGCTCGTCTGGTTTTATCATCGTAAATTATTTCAGTTACCACAGAGAAAGGGCGGAGCGTAAGGTTTCCGGTTGCCATAGCAACTGGCAAGGTTGCGCTATTGCTACTAAAATAACCACCAAAGGGGCAGCCGCGACTACACAAGTTGCGGTATTGGCAAGGGCCGCGATTCTCCCAACCTCTGCTTAAATTGGCTACTCTAGCGATGGTAAGTAATCGATTCTCGTGCGAAGTTTCAATGCTTTCTTTTAAATGATTTTCTATGCAATTTAATGGCATTGGTTCTAAAAATTCCCCATCAGGCAGATAAGGCAGTTGCTCTTTTTGGCCACTTATTCCAACAAATTTTTCTACGTAACTATACCAAGGTTCAATGTCCTTATAACGTATTGGCCAATCCACACCATGCCCATCTTTTGCATTTGCTTCAAAATCTAAATCGCTCCAGCGATAACACTGCCGCCCCCAAATCAGTGATCGACCACCTACCTGGTATCCCCTGATCCAGTTAAATGGCTTTTCTTGAATGAAAGGATGCTCAGAATCGTTTATGTAAAAATGTTTATCGTCGGGCCCAAACCACTGACTATGAATGGGACTTTCTTTAATGTCTTTTTGGGTATTGTACATCCCATTTTTAAAGTCCCAAGGTTTCAACAAAGCAGTAGGATAGTCGACGATGTGTTTTACATCTCTGCCTCGCTCAAGAACCAAAGTCTTAAGCCCTTTTTGGCAAAGTTCTTTTGCTGCCCATCCACCACTTATTCCGGATCCGATTACGATGGCGTCAAAAGTATTTTCCTCAAAAATATTGCTGTTGATGTTCATTTATTTTGTGGCCCAAGATTTTTGATTTGGCTTTAACGGAATACAGGCCGAGAATTGACCAGGAATATGATTATAGGCTAACCCCTCTTGGGCGCCAAGATAAGAATTGCAATATCCCTGCACTGTAAGTTCTTTGAGTTTTGCAAAAAAGGTTACTCCAAAAAATTTATTGTTTATTTTGTTTAGAAGCTTAGAATCATAAAGCTCACTATTTTCAAAATGGGTCAAGATATAAATTCTTTGCACTTCAGTACAGGTTGAAAAAGTTCTATTAAAGTTTCTCTCGCTATAGCGCTCTACTTTTTCCAATCCTTCTAAAAATAGATTTTGCTCTACATTAGATGTGCAGTTGATTAGTACAGAGATAATAAAATCTTCTACTTTGGCAGCTGCTGCTCCAGGGGTATTTGTAGTCGGGATAATGGTATCAGCGAGTACTGAAATTAAAACCTTTTTTTCCAGAAAGCTTTCTGCATTTGCTACTCGATGCAATTCAAAAGCCCTGAAACCGGCGTAACCTGCACCGCCCACGGCACCAAGTGCTAAAATTCCTTTAATCGCTCCTCTTCTATTCACTAAATTTAAAAAATTAACGTATTTTCGCGCTCAATCTTTAAGCGGCAAATGATGTTATTTATACGCAAATATAGAGTTATTATTTTTGCTTTATAAACACAAGCTTTTTTGATGAAATTTATATCTAAGTTAAAAAACGTACACTTTCTATCGTTAATGGGTACAGGCGGCATGTCTGTACTAACCTTTATTTTTACCGCCATTCTATTCAGATCACTAAGTGTGCGAGATTTAGGTATCTGGTTTTTCTTTCAAACTTATCTTTCGTTGTTAGATACCGTTAGACAGGGGTTTTTAACTACAGCTTTTATTAAGTTTTTTGCAGGCACCTCAGACGACCGTGGTCAGGAAGTTATCGGTTCTACCTGGTTTATCGCCACCTGCATTACCTTTGCTTTTGTTGCGCTTAACATCCCAATATTTTTTTTCTTAAAGGACGTTGGCGATGATAGTTTACGTTACTTTTTTAAATACTTCTCTATCAATCTACTCTCCTCGCTCCCAATGATTTTGGCCATGTGCATAGCTCAAGCTAAATTACGATTCGATAATTTATTATATATCAGAATGTTCCAAGTATTGCTCCTTACAGGTTTACTTGGGTTACTCATATTCTTTAAAGCAACCACGTTAGACCATTTAATGTATGCAAACATCGTTGCTTCAGCAGCCACAAGTTTGCTGTGCATTACAATGCGTTGGTCTGGCATTGTGTACTTCTTCCACAATAAAAAAGAAACCATCAGAGAAATCTTCAATTTTGGGAAGTACACCGTTGGCACTTCTATAAGTAGCAACTTATTTGGGGTTACAGACACTACGGTTCTAAACTTTATGATAGGTCCGTCTGCGCTAGCGATATATAATTTGGGAAAACGATTGCTTGAATTGGTGGAGATTCCATTAAGAAGTTTTACAGCAACTGCAATGCCTTCACTGTCTGCCGCATTTAATCGTGGAAATAAGGAAGAACTGATCGCGATAATGAAAAAGTACATCGGCATGGTAACTATTGGCCTTATTCCTGTTTTAGTCGTATCTTATTTTTTAGCGCCCTTTGCCATGGGTATTATCGGTGGAGGCCAATATAAAGATACCGTTGCTGGAGGGATGGCTGTCGTTATTTTTAGGCTTTACCTCTCTTTTTCACTGCTTGCGCCTCCAGACCGATTTATGGCAGTTGCTTTAGATGCCATCCACAAGCCACAGGTCAATTTTTACAAACTCATTGTAATGCTCGTAATTAACTTGGTAACCGACATTGTTGGAGTATATATTCTTGGAAATGTGTACGGTATTGTAGTAGTAACCATTTTTCCGGTTATCGCAGCAATCTTGATATCAAACCACCACTTACAAAAATACTCACCCTTTAGTGTAGTAAGTATCTACACGCTTGGTTACGGTGCTTTGCAAGATTTGATTTCTAAAAATTTGCCTTGGAAAAAAAAATAAAAAATTAAGATGGTTGCTTGTTATAGATAATTATAAACTAAAAATATTTTTAATCCACCGTTCTAAGGAAAAATCTTGAAAAACCTTCTGTTCAATTGTCGCGCTGAGAAAATCATCAGGAAAATCTATATTTTTTAAATCAATTACAACCGCCTGCGATGGGTCGTAAGATTTATCTGTCAAAATCCATTTATTCGTGGTGATAACCTTTTTACCCGCGCCAAAACTATCAATCACTCGCATTGCCAAACCAGTCTGTTTTGCGTTACTGACGTCAACAATACATTTAGACTGGCCAAGTAGTTTAATGTAAGTTTCCCTACTCATCGGTTTTGTTTTTATTAAACCTTTATCAATTTTAGTTCCTTTAAGTCTTTCGATAAGATAATATCGCATCGGCATATAAAAATGCGACTTTATCACATAACCTTTCGATGTTGCATATTCTCGGAATTTCACCAAACCCGTATATCTTTCTGGCAGATAGGACCCGAAATAAAATAAGTCGTACTTAGCGTTTGCGTTTTTATTTACCGCTAAAGCTTTAATCTCATCAGTATAGAATGTTGGGCAATATTTTAGCACGGGGTAATCGTGCACGTCTTTATAATCAAAGGAAAGCTTCGAGTCAAATTCATTTATGATGTCATATTTTGCTTCCAGGCCAATAAAAGGACTATTTGTATTTGAGTCCCATTGATAATAAATGGTTTTTATATTCGGATTAATTTCTTTAATTTTTTTTACAAACCAAAGTGGCATTTTAAAACCGCGAATAACTAAAAAATAATCAAATTTCTGTTTAGATATCTTTTTAAGAAGTTGTTTATAATAGAATTCTTGATATAGTTCTATTCTATGTGGCAGGAGCCTATTTACCAACCCATAAACTATACTCGTATCTCTTTCCGGATAAAATGTGACATTCGATCCAAATGTATCTTCAAGCTTATTAATTATTTCTTCGTGATAATGGTAAAATTTAACTCCAATAAAAAGGATTTTCTTTCCTGACAACATTCTATTTTTTACTTAATGAAGAATTAAGATACAAAGATAAAGATAACGATGGATTTAAATCAGTTAGATCAGCTATATCTTGAATCCAACTTGACATAATAACTAGTTTATTGGTTTTCTTTAAAACGCCCGCGTAAAAATTGATAACCGTGAGAAAATTTAAAAACAACCTCCTTGTAAAACGAAATAAAAGATTAGTATTTTTGCCAAATAATAAGCTTATTAGATTTTGTCCCAAATTAAATGCTTTATGATTAACGAGCCTTCATGGATCAAAAAATACGATTTCAATTTTAAGAATTTTGATGAAATTCCGGCGAAAGTTTTTGATGAGATTAATGAGAAATTAAGCAAGAAGCAACAGGCCAAACCTCTAGTTACCGTATTGATTGCTGCATGGAATGAAGAAATCAACATTCTAAAAAACGTAGCAAGCTTAGCTGATCAAATTACTGATATTCCCTTTGAAGTCATCGTAGTGGATAACAACTCTAAAGATCATACTAAAAAAACAATAGATAAATTAAATATCCGAAGTTATTTTCAAGAAATACAAGGTCCTGGGCCTGCAAGACAAATGGGCATGGAACATGCCAAAGGAAAATATATTTTATTGGCCGATGCAGACTGTGTCTATCCTACCTGTTGGTTAGATGAGATGATGAAACAGTTGACAAAGCTTGGGGTTGTCTGTGTCTATGGCCGTTATTCCTTTCTCTCTGAGCCGGGCTTTCCACGATGGAAATTATGGATGTTGGAAAAAATGAAAGATGTAATTTCCGAATTGAGACATTTTAAACGTCCGTACTTAAATACCTTTGGAATCAGTATGGGTTATGTGAGAGAATTGGGACTGAAGGTTGGTTACATCATGCACAATACTAGAGGTGAAGATGGCAGATTAACCTTTGATTTGATGAAATATGGCAAGGTCAAACAGGTTAAGGCAGATAAAGCCAGACCATGGACGGCTCCAAGAACTCTACAGCGAGATGGAAGTTTTTCTCAGGCCCTGGCTTCCAGACTATCGATCGAGACAAAAAAAATGCTCTCCTTATTAACTTCACATAAACCGCACGACACAAAAACTAGCAAGAACGAATAAAGCTATAAAATCTCATGAGGAATAAACCTTATCTTTTCGACAAGATTAGTTTACTTATTACCCATTACAACAGAAGTTCTTCTCTAGAAAATTTATTGGCTTCCTTTGTTCATATAAGTTGCCGTTTTGGAGAGATCGTAGTATCTGACGATGGAAGTAAACCAGACCACCTGGAAAGACTAAAACAACTGCAAGCTGAGTATTCTTTTAAGCTTATTACTACGCCAAAAAATAAAGGTTTAGGTAACAATATTAATAAGGGACAAGACGCAGTTACAAAAAGCTACACCCTTTATATTCAAGAAGACTTTGAACCAAGTAAAGAATTTTCCGAAAAGTTGTGGGAAGCTCAAAATATTATGCAAAAAGAGACTCAATTAGACATTATTAGATTTTACGCTTATTTTGCGTACCCCTATCTTAAAGCCTTCAACAAAGATTTCGACAGGATGGTCCTGCCTAGTTTTGCATGGGACTATAATAAAATTTATGCTTATTCGGACCATCCCCATCTGCGGAGATCATCTTTCTTTGAAAAATTTGGCAGGTATCCAGAAGGGATAAAAGGCGATGTTACGGAATATAAAATGTGTATTTCTTTTTTGCAAAATAATGGTAAAGGATTGTTTTATAAGGATTATGCAAATCTGCTCACTCAAAAAAATTCTGAAAGTGAACCAAGCACTATGAGCCGAGAAAATTGGAAAGCTAAGCAGAACATATTTATAAATGTTCTGCGCTACACTTTTCGGCAAATCAAGTACAACTACGACATTCTATTTATGAAACGTTTATAGAAAAGCTGAAGAATGCATTCTAGGAGAAAAGGAGCTGAATTCTAGAGAAATCGAAATAGATGTATCAATTAGTAATCCTCTTAAAAAATGCAAGTTTAATTTTTATGCGCCTCGCTTACCAGTGATTTAGTTCTTGTTATCAACTGTACTTAGTCGAGATAAAATATCTGGATGCGTCAATATTATGAAAATTACTGGTAATGAATAAACTAAAAGCATTACAATTGCGTATGTTTTGGGCTGATTACTTAGCGATGGAAAGGAACAGTGGATTAGTATTTGCTAAACAAGGTTTAGAAATCTCAATATGAAACATTTTGATTTCAATATAAAACTTTTCTTTTGAGAAATTCAGTTCTATCATTTTAACTAATGCATAAAACCTTAACAATCGATATTTGTCGTTATTAAGCTGAGTTTGTTTCTTTTTATAGATGAATAATATAAAAGACCATTTGGATTTAAATAATACTTTTTCGGTTTATCCTAAAGAAAAGGCGCTAGGCGATTTAATTACAGACCAGGTAAACAAAACTCCTGAAAAAATCGCCGTTAAATTTGGAACTCATAGCTTGACTTATAGAGCCTTGAACGAGCAGGCAAATCAATTAGCAAACTTACTTATCGCAAATGAGATTAAAGTTGGGGATATAGTTGGATTATCAATCGACCGATCAATTGAAATGGTTATTTGTTTTGTTGCGTTATTAAAGATTGGTGCAACATATATTCCTTTAGATCCAAACTTCCCAACAGAACGTCTTAATTACATGTTGACTGATGCCAATGCGAAAGCGCTGATAACCTCAAGAAATTATAGTTATTTTTCGACACCTGATAGAAAAACATATTTTCAAGAAGATATCTTCAAGAGTCTCAATACATATTCATCAGACCAACCGATAGCAAAAGTGAGGACAACGGAAGCTGTTTACATTTTATATACTTCTGGGTCAACCGGGAAACCAAAGGGAGTTCCTATAAATCATCAGAATTTACTTAACCTCCTCTTTAGCGTAAAGAATTCGCCAGGCATGTCTGAGAAAGATATATTCCTTTCGATTACCACCATTTCTTTTGACATATTTGAACTCGAGCTTTATCTTCCACTTTTGAGTGGAGGCGTTTTGATTATTGCGGATAAAGATACTGCTAGAGACGGCAGGAAAATTCTAGAAATTGTTAGAAAGGAAAAAGTCACCATTTTGCAGGCAACTCCCTATACTTGGAAAATGCTGCTTGAATCTGGTTGGGAAGAATATCTACCTATAAAAGCCTTTTGTGGCGGAGAAGCGCTCACAAAAAAACTTGCCCACAGACTCGTTCCAAGATGTAAGGAACTATGGAATATGTATGGACCAACGGAAACCACAATCTATTCAATAATCAAACAGGTAGCCTTAACAGATAAGATAATTACCGTTGGCAAGCCGATTGCCAACACGACTATCAATATATTAGATGAATTGAACCCGGTTGAAATGGGTGAAGTAGGTGAAATTTGTATAGGAGGAGATGGACTTTCCACTGGTTATTTGAACAATCCAGAACTTAACGAAGAAAAATTTTCTAACGATTTCTTAAGTGGTGTAAAAGGAAAGAGGCTTTATCGTACAGGTGATCTTGGCAAAATTACGGAAGACGGAGAAGTATTGTGCCTCGGTAGAATTGATCACCAAATTAAGATTAGAGGATTTAGAATAGAAACTGAAGAAGTTGAGACCGCTCTAACTGGACTTGACAATATCGACGACGCCATCCTGATTGTCCATCGAGATTCTTTAGGTAATGATAGACTTATTGCTTATATAATTAATAATGTCAAGATTGAGGATTTTGAATTAAAAGAATATATAGAATCGTGGGAATCTCAATTGAGGTTAAACTTACCAGAATATATGCTTCCGCAAGCTTACCACCCCGTTGATGTTTTTCCCTTAACGCCCACTGGTAAAATTGATAAGCAATCGTTACCTGAACCAATATTCAAATCTGAGCTTACTGTACATATCGCTGCCGAAACCGGCACTGAAAAGAGGCTAACAACAATCTGGATCAAGTATCTTGGTTTAACGGATATCGGCGTAGAAGATAATTTCTTTGATTTGGGTGGGCATTCAATTATCGCTGTACAAATAGTGGTGTTAATTGAAAAGGAATTTGGCAAACGGATACCGATTTCTGCTTTTTTCGAACATCCAACTATTGAGAAAATTGCTCAGCTTATTGACTATGGTCAACAAGATTATCACTTAAAAACCTTGGTTCAAATTAAAAAAGGAAATGGTCAAAACCCATTATATTTGATACATGGAATAGGTCTAAATGTACTAATATTTAATAATCTAGCTAAATGTCTTCATCGTGACCAAACCGTATATGGCTTACAAGCACTTGGTCTTAACGGCGTAGACATGCCTTTGGAAACTTTTGAAGCGATTGCTGAATGTTATATTAAAGAAATTTTAGAAGAAAATCCCGATGGTCCAATTAATCTTTTAGGCTATTCAATGGGAGGAATCATTGCTCTGGAAATGGCAAAACAGCTAAAAGCGATAGGTAAGGAGGTAAAAATGTTGGGGATGATCGATACTAATTTGAAACAATACGATGGAGATATAAGATCCAAAATATTCTTTAACAAGTTTAAAAGGCAATTTCCAAAAGCCTTGTTCAATATAAGATTACTTTTTAAAACCCCAATAATCGCACTGCGTTACCAATATTCAATAATAAAATTAAAACTTAAAAAGATTTTCTCAACAGATGCCTTGGCAAAAAAAGAGCTATCTAATGATAATCTACCAGAATATATGAACACCATAATTGACAAGTTATGGATCGCGATGGACAACTATAAAATTACCCCTTACGATGGCAGGATATTTTTATTTAAGGCACAAGAGAGAATTTATTACGTAGACGATTTCAAGTATCTGGGCTGGCAAAAATATGCCAAGAAAGGCGTTGAAATAAAAGAAGTGCCTGGAGACCATAAAGTGATGTTGCTGCTGCCAAAGGTGCAGCAATTCGCAGAAATATTACAAGAAGTTTTAGATCAAAAGTAATTAATATGAATAATAGTAGGCGTTTATCGACCTTCCTAGGTTTATTTCTAATAGTTACATTCTCATGCAAGCATAAAGATATTAATTACGGCGATAATTCTAGTGTGGGTAAATATTACGCTATTAGAGGGATTAGATTGTATTGTGAGGTCTATGGGAAAGGAACACCGTTGCTTATGATTCACGGAAACAATGGCAGTATCAGCACTTTTGCAAATAACATCCCTCATTTTTCAGATGATTATAAAGTTATTGTGGTAGATGCGAGAAGTCAGGGAAAATCTATTGACAAAAAAGACTCCATCTCTTTCGAGATGATGGCGGATGACTACGCCACACTATTAGATAGCATGCACATCGATTCTGCAGACGTGCTTGGTTGGAGTGACGGCGGAATTTCAGGGTTGGAGCTTGCGATTCGGCATCCGGCAAAAGTGAAAAAACTTGCCATCTCCGGAGCAAATTTCCGCGCGGATACGACGGCAATTGCAGCTGCAGAATGGAACGAGAATGTAAAGGACTATAAGTTATTGCAGGAAAAAAACAATAAGACAATTGATGAAATTAGGAAGACAAAGATGCTCCGCCTAGACCTCACACAACCTAATATTTCGTTAGCGGATCTTCATAAAGTGAAATGCCCAACGTTTGTTATCTGTGGGGATAGAGATATAATTAAACTAGCGCATACCCAGATTCTATTCGAAAGTCTACCGCAGGCTCACTTATGGATACTTCCAAATTCTAGCCATTATACATTAATGGAGCATAGACGAATTTTTAATCTTAGAGTGGGAAATTTCTTTTCAAGGCAGTTTAAAGATGACAACGTAAATGTGTTACAATATTACGAACAGTAGTATATATAAATAATGGCCAATTGAGGCAAACAAATACCAATAGGCTGTTGGGGGCAATTTAAAAATGCGAATAAAAATCACACTGAAGATACTCACCAACAATGTATGTGTCATATAAATAGAATAGGAATATTTTCCCATTTTTTTCAAGACACTAATATTATTGAGCAACTGAGATACATACCCACTTTCAAAGGCAAAAACGTAAATCGGAAACAAAAAAAAGAAACTCGTAGATTACGCCAGTTTCTTTATAAAAAGAGCCGTTTATTATAACATAGCTAATTGCAAAAAGGATTGCGATTTCTAGTACAGTTAAAATAATTTTCGGTAAATTTTTTAGCTTCTATTTTTCAAAAAATGTGTCTAGGTCATTTAAAATTTTCTCATCCACAGCCATGTCGAATTTCCTGGCAAAAAGCTTTTCTGAATTAGTAAGCATTTCCAAATCTTTTTGTTTGAGTATTACTGGATTTGGACTATCCTCTTGCCACTTAATAAATCTCAAGTTGTTATTGATAACATCTCCCTTATAAGGGGAATTCATAATTATGCTGGCAATAATAAATTCATCTGGGGCCCATGTGAACCTCATAAACTTAAAGAGCTCTACCTGTTCATGTCTAAATTTTACCAAATATTTGGCACTTGCCTCTGTAATGGTCCACCAACTCGAGTCGCAACTGCCGTACAGTTTTATAGGCAATGGAAACTTTCTTTTTGGCGTTAAATTATTTATAATTTTTTGAGCGAAATATTTACCTTTAAACCTAAGGTCTGTAAAATGGTATAATTCATAGCGAGAAACTGCATGAGCCCACCAATCTTTTTTATGGTCTTCATCATAAGAGATAAAGTTTTTGCCTAAGTTATTAGCGAGAAAGTCGGCAATATATTGCATCGGTTTGATTGGATAATCTTGCCCGCTCATTAAGTTATAAAAATCAAAAGACTGACCCAAAAGAAGGATTTCTTCTAAGGCTGTTAAATAGGCTTTGACAAAACTAAAACCTCCCCAATTGCACAGAACTCTGTTTTTAATGAAAGTTACTCTAGGTAATTTCGCCAAATGGTTAAAAGGCCTTATATCTATTTTTTTGTCTAAGTGGATAAAAACGTAAAACTCGGGATGTTCCATCGCATGGAGCATCTTTTCCAATTGCCGGGGAGATTTAAAAGCTGTAATTAAAGTAGCTACTTTCATAAATTGCCTGCAAATTTCTCAATTGCTTCGTACATCAAATTTACCGAATTTTTCCAGGTATGAGATTTTGCAAATGCGATTCTCGCTTGTCGTTTTTCCATACTATCCGTGCTAAGCAATTCACTGATACCTTGAATATATTCTTTGGCATTGTCTGCTAAATAGACATGGGCTTTAAACGCTAGCATGGTTTCTGTTTTTGTAGCAATGGTTGGCTTACCCAGAGCCAAATATTCGTCAATTTTTCTCGGATAATTGCCAATAGTTAGTTCGTTAAGTAATTGAGGATTAAAGCAAACTGAAAATGAATTGATGTATAAGGGAAGTTGATCTACCGACTTTGGACCCAAAAATTGCACATTGCCCAATTGATGCAACTGACTTTGGATAAAGGCATCGTCCTCGGGACCAACCAACACAATTTGCCAACTAGGCTTTGCCTTTGCAATGGCTAAAATTAGCTCAATATCTAGCCTCGCGCTTGTAAGCACGCCCACATAACCAATAATGGGGTTTTTGATATCTTTAACATCTGGCGCAACACCCGAAGCGTCAAAGGTATCAAAGCCTTCGAAATCACACCCCTGACCCACATAAAACGAGTTTAGATTATATAACCGACAATAGTTTGTTAAATACTCAGAGTTTGCCATGCACAAATCGCTTTTGGCAATAATTTTCGGCTCAAAGGTTTTACCATGTTTTTTAAAATAATCAGTAGCCAACATATTATCGCGCGAATAATAGATGCTAATTTTTGGTTTTAAAAGCTCTCGTAAATATAAGCTTCTAAACATATCGCTGTCGTTAAAAAGAACGATTTGATGAAAATTTAAGTCTTTTAATGCTTTTTTTATCGAAACAGCAAATAGCTTATTGTTTTTCTTATTAAATAAATCAAACAAAAAATCCGTTGGTAGCCAGTTAATAGATTCAATCAGTACGTCCGGATAGAGTTGGAAAAGATCATCAGTAATTTTAACCAACCCATTCGCTTTGCCATTTATGACTTTTATTCGCGTAAGTATTTTTTCATCCTTCTTTAGCCTCCATTTTGTAATGCGGTCTAAAGGCGGATTTACATATAAAACGCGGTTTTGTTTAGCAAACTCTAAAGCAATATTTTTGCAGTTGCTGCCAATTTCGGTATCCCAAGCCTGTTGTCCAACGATAACGATGTTTTGGTTTTTCAAATCGAACTAATTAGAAGAATCAATTGCCACGTTTAGTGCTCTACATCTTTAACGGTAACCACATGCGTGGTTGCTACTGATTTTTTATTTGCGTTGCGCGCTTGAAGCAACGAGGCTATTTGTAAAAAGATAAAATTAGGAATATTAATTAATGATTTATATATTTTCTTATCTGCGCGGCCTATTTTTAGGGAGAGGTAAAAACCCAGTACAAATAGCATTAAAGCTAGCAACCAAATAACAGTTAATATGGGGTTAATAAATACATTTAAAAACAAAAATAAAATTGATAGCAGCAGAAACAAAAATAGAGGCGGTCTTAAAAGAACCAACCCAAAAATAAACTGATTTCTGCTGAAACGAGTTATACCAAACCATAGAATTTTAAATCCGTAACCAAAATATTTAAACCAAGTATTAATCCATCTGGCGCGTTGGTTGATCAGTTGCTCAGATTCTGCAGTTTTTTCATCGTAAACAACGGCTCCTTTAGCAAAGGCAATTTGCTTGTTCCGTATTAAAAGTTGGGCTTGCAATACCTTATCAAAACCTGCACCTTCCAAGTGTACGTGTTCTAGGCAGTCTCTATATAGATCTATCTTAAAGGCCATCCCAGAACCTGCCAAGGTTGCAGAAGACCCCAACCGAAACAATACCTCTCCATCATAAAAATGATAATAATAGTCGCGCGCGGCATCTAGGGCTGCAAGCGTTGTGGATAAAAACTTTGCTTTTCTAATGCCTTGAACGGCTTCCCAACCATTATCAAAATAAACATTTAGCTGTGCTAAATAATCTGGTTCTACCAAGTTATCGCTATCAATAATTGTTAAAATTTCATGAGGGCGTTTAAAATGGTTAATGGCGTAAAAGTGTGATTTTACGTTATTGGCCAAAATTTGCTCTGGTTTTAACAAAACCACTCTATCGTCAAGAAAATTTAGCGAACTGATATCGCAATTATCGGCAACTATATAGATTAGGTAATTAGAATAGTTTAATTTTAAAAGAGATGCTACAACCGAGGGCAAAAGCGCGGTTTGCTGATAGGCGGTTACAATAATGGCATAATCATATTCCTCTCTATTTTTTTTTTTCGCGAAAATCGACTTGGGTGTTAAGCAATAAAATAGATAAAGCACCAGTGGAAAAATGAGATGATATCCAAATAAAATTTGTAAGATGTACCAAAAATAAACTACCATTCTTCGTCGGTTAAAACTTGTTCTTTCCTATAAAACTGTTTATACCCCTTATAAAAGGCAAAAATGAAAGCAAGGATTCCTGGAACTATAAAAATCTCTACGGGCATGGTGGGCGGTAACTAAGGGTTAAGGGTAAAAATTCATAATTTGTGTCTAATAACTCATTTCTAAATGATCGATTTCTTTAATAGGGTCATCATCAAAACTAGGACTTTTGTAAATAAATACCCATGATAGATATACGATAATAGATGTTGGCATAATGTTGATTACCTCATTGCCATAACAACCTATCATAATTCCGGCAAACCCCGCCGTTAAGGCAATAACCTTTACCCGAAGTTCACTATTTCTAATACTCCAAGCGATGGCACAGCATTTGCCCAAAATAAACATCATAATGGTGAACCAAATGGTTAATCCAACAACGCCATACATTACCCAAACTTTAACAAAATAACTATCCGGCTGAAAAGTAGATAGATATTTATCATGATTGTACAAGTTGCCATTGTATCCCAAAATACCAAGGCCACCGCCGAAGGGTAAATCGGCCATTACAACGCTTAACCTCTGTTGAGTATCAAATCGAACATTCAGGGAAGCATCTTCGGGGTTTAGAGCACTACGCAATCTGTAAACTTGGTAGTTGCCATCACCAATGTGCGTAAATTTTAAAACAGCTAATGCAAGCACGGCGATGAAACCTCCTAAAACTAGAGCTTTATAATTTTTACTCAGTAGCATAGCCACAAACGCGGCTACAAAAAATATAAATAATGCGCCACGTGTTCCAGAAATTAACATACCATATAAGTTAATGCATGCACAACCTAGCAATACCATTCTCCTCCAAAACTTCATTGGTGCCAGAGCCAACACCAACGCCATAAACCCAACATGAGCTTGTGATGCACCAAATTGGCCTGCATCGCTATAGAATGAAAACACCCGAAGCCGACCCCAAAGTAAGTGTGTACTTGCATTATCCCTCAAGAAAGCGGCTTCTCCCGGAAACAATCCGTAATAGAGTTGCTTGATGCCATTTAAAGTAGCTAGAGTAGAAAAAACGAGAACGATAACAAAAAAAATGTCCAAATCTCTTTTCGTCTTGAAAACCACTAGCGCTAACGCAACCATCGTTAAAGGATATAATGCTGTAGTTCTGATTTCATTAAGCCAGCCCATAAATGCCGCGCCAGGATTGAATACTTCTAGCAAGCTCACGACGAACCAAAAAAGCAGCACATAAAAAAGATCTGTGTTGGTTTTTGTCCAATCGCTCCCTGGATTTTGCATCAATGTGGCGATAAAAATGAGAATTAGAAAGACCTCGATCAAGGTACCATAAGGTAGTCCGCCAACCTCACGACCGAAAAACCCGAATATGAAACAATAAACTAATAGGGTAAATAAAAAAATTCTTTGCATACTTTCTATTTGCCGAGTTTATCAAATAACAGCATTTAGCTAGGCACTTTTGCGTTGATCTACCTTATTTAATATCCAACCTAAAAAACCCGGTTGATTTTTGATGTATTTGATGTGCGGATAGTCATGCTCTGTGATGGTTGTTCCATATTCGAAAACGCAAACGTTCTTTTCGGTGAAGAGCAGCCACTCTTTTGCTATGTTTATGTCTGTTAAGCTATTGATGTCTATAATGACGATGTCGAACTCATTACGCAGCACATCAAACCCTGCTCTAAGGCTCACTATATTTTGAATTTCGAGCAAAGAACCGCGTTCGTTGTTTTTGTTCATCACCGTAATTAAATCATCCGTATGAAATTCCTTTTTTACCAGAAAGGACTGAAATGATGTAGAAGTGACCAAGCTCTTTTCTTTAGCAGACACAAAGGGCTGATCTTCTGCAATCAACAGAATTTTTTTGCCTGTCATTGCAAAAGCATACGCCAAACTATAACTTAGGAAAGTCTTGCCGGCACTATTTGCCAAACTGGTAACACCCAAAATTTTACTGTCATCGGCATCCATCTTATTTAAAATATCAAACCTAACGGCTCGAAGGTGCTCTCTATACAGTTCGTAATTGTAATTGTTGCTTTTATCGTTCCAAATGTTTCGGGGTACTCGCTCATCTCCTTCTAAAAGATTAATGCTTCCCAACGAAGGAGATTTTGTGGCTACTTCTAACATTCGGGTTGTTTTTATGGAATGATCCATAATAAAAATCCCCAATAATATAGCCATCGTTAGCACAAAGGATCCTATACCTGCCCCAGCTAAGTACAAGGCCTTTTTAGAAGGCAGCGGGCTGCCCAAAATGCCTGCCTCAGCTAGTTGCAATTTTAACCCAGTTTTTTGTTCGGTAATGTTCTTGTTGTACCTATCTAAAGAAGCTGTGTAATCTTTTGTTGCCAATTCTGCGTCGCGTTCGTAGTTTTGAATGTCGGCATCGTAAGGCACCATGCTGCTATATTTACCTCTCAGGCTAGCCAATTCGTTATTTATGCTACTCATGCTACTTCTAGCTTGCTGAATTTCAATTTGCAGATTAGTCCGTTGTTGAACCAAAGTTTGCTTAGAAGTTGTTGGATCGTAGGCATTATTATCTACACTTTGGTTACTTTTTGCACTGATTAACCTTGTTAAAGAATCAATAGACTTTTGATCGCCGATTTTAAAACCATTATCTATAAAGCGCTCGTTTGCGGCTTGTAATTTGCTTTTTAACGCAACAATTTCTCGGTTGTCTGCACGGGTGCTTCCATCTATATAAACGTCACCACCTTTTAGTTTAGCATTGACAACAGACAAAGCACCAAGGCTGGATTGTATTTTCTTCAAAGTCTCTGCACGCTCTGTCTCATAATTTGTTATTTGAGCAAAGACTGTAGCTGATTGCTCTGGAAGATTAAGAACGCCTTTACTTCGTTTAAAATCGGCCAAGGCATTGTTCTTTTCGTTCATCACCATTTCTTTTCTTTTTGCCAAGGAATCTAATAACGCTAAAGACGTATTTTGATTGATTAGTACATCTTCGCCATAATTAGCGATAAACTCAGTTGCCAAATTGTTAACAACAAAAACCGATAGATAAGGGTTATCGGATTTATACTCAATGTCGATAAAGTCGCTGATGTCTTGATGGGTAATGCTCAATTTATCTTGTAGTGATTCTTGATCGTAATCCATAGATTGAACAAGATCAAATAACCTATATTTCCCTTTATTGTCGCTAGAAGTAAGGATTTCTTTTTTAAGCAATTTTTGTTGAAAAATGCCTGCAACTTCTGCCTTTTGTGTTGCCGATAGGGAGTCTAACTGTTTGCTCGGCTTATTAAAAGTAGCCCTGGGATTTTGTAGATCGTGCAAAATTAAATTGTACGAAAGAATATCCATGGTTTTCTTCATCTGAAGCTTATCCATAATATTCTTAAATTGCTGGCTTACCTGAAAAAAGTCTACGGTTTGATCTGAAATAATTTGTTTGGAAGGGTCTAACAAACCCGTGGCAATGCTTGCCTCAGAACTGTACTGTTTTGGTAGGTTTTGTACAGCAAAATAAGTAACAATCAGTGCAACGATTGGCACCGAAATTACCAACCACTTGTATCTACCCAAAAACTTAAGAAATGCTTTTACATCCATCTAGACAACGAGTTAAATTATTTAACGTCCGTTAATTTTTTCCCAATTAACTCTTCTAATAAATCTTTTGCCTTTAAAAATGTAACTTCTGCTGCAATTCTAGCCGTACTAGACTCTATTAGAAGCGTTCTAGATTGATTATAAACGTCTAACGTCACCTGTCCTTTTTCAAATTTATAGCGTTGACTTTCTGCAACTCCCTTATTGTCCTGCGATGCTTGGGTCGCTATTTTAAGTTGCGAGACAGATTGTATGTAGTCGTAATAACGCGACTTTACTTCCGTTACAAGTTTGTCAACAAAATCCTGTTCTTGCAATTGGGCAACTTTATAATCCGCCTTCGCTTTTTTAATCATAAAAGGCTTCTGAATAAAACTTCCCAGATTTAAATTTACCCCAAATTGATAACCGTTAACTTTATAAGGATTTATTGGATCAATAGCTACTTGGTCCTGAGGGCGATATATGTATGAAGCACCAAACAAATCTAGATATGACAGGGAGGCCATGGGTATCGCTGTTTTTGCGCTAGCAGCCTGCTCCGCCAAAACTTTTCGAGCTGGAGCATATGCCTTTGCCAAAGCAACGTATTTTTCCAGATCTGAATACTTAATCTCCGGTATAATACTCTCTTGCGCCATTCCCCTAAACGAGAGTGCAACAAGTAAAATAAGCGAAATCTTAAAACTATTTTTCATTTTGGGACACGTTTTTGTTTTAACTATTTTAGTGCAAAGATAATAAAACTACCATAATTGAATGATAAAATTTTACTCTACCTAATTCTTGAGTACCAACTCCATAGATATCCGCTTAAAGTGCTTTCTGCGGGCATTTTATCCGACAAACTTACCGCCACCGTTACTTAGGTAACACTGTCTGCTTAACGTGCCTCTACAAACATAGGTGTTTCAGAAACTTTTAAGTTTAGTTTACCTTTGATGGTGTTTACGACCTTGGCAAGCATTTGGTTTTTTCCAACCTGCAAAGTGTAAACGGTTGCCTGTTTAGCATTTCCCAGATTTAGTTGGTAACTGGCGACCCTATTCTTTTGATCTGGAACTGTAAGTACAAAGGTTTTTTTGATTCCGGTCTTATAAACGTCAACAATTGGATCGTTATTTATGGTGCCTGCGTAGCGATAATCTCCAAGCAAGTTTTTGGTCTGCCTAAAATAATCTGCAGAAGGTCTGCGACTTCCATCTCCATTTACAAAACCCGAAGACGAATATTGCGTCCAAGAATCTATATTCACATCATCCAACATGTAAAAAATCGTTTTTTTTATGCCAAGGCGTGCATAGAGCAATGCAGTTCGCAAATTCCAATCTGCTTGGGTTATTAGGCTGTTTTTTTCAGCAATCGGGATGGCGCGTTGCGGCGTGTGTTCGCCAACATCGTAGCCTGCTTCGGTAACCCAAACTGGCATATTATGTGCCTTATTTTTCGCCACTGACAAAAAACCTTTAGCAGTTGCTGTTAAATTGGATAACTCCGGCGGAACGCCAACGGTAGCTTTTCCTCCATGTTCGTCAGCATCGTTAGCATACAAATGATAATTGATGATATCGAAACAAAGATTTACACTTCCATCAGCTTTAAGGCCGCGATGCTTTCTGCACCACTCAATCATCTTTTCTACAAATTTAGGATCGGCAGTACCTAAGCCCCCCATAACAACTATCATTGATGGGTCTGCGGTCTTCACGCCCGCATCTTTTCCCAATACACCTTTATTCCCATCGTAAAATGCCGACATGTTAGCGGCATATTCTTCTGCAGATTGCTGAGCTTTAGGACCTTTCCACCACTTATCTCTTTCATTGTCGCATTCAATGTATTTAATCAAATTCAACCCAATTTTGATGCTGTTCTTTTTGTCGTCGTGCCACCTGATTGTAGTATCTACCGAGAGGAGATTGGAATCAAGTTGTGAATTTGCGCCATACCGTGCGGCCAATTGAAAGGCTGCTTTAGCTTGCAGAATATATGATATTGGTTTGCTACGGTCGAGGCCGTAGGGTGCAGGAACATTTTCTGCATCTCTTTGATCGCTGGGATAGGTATCTGTCAACCATTGCGGGCAGGTTTTTAAATCGACTAGTACATTTAAGCCCGCATCTTTCATTCGGCGATAGATGAGATCAAAATCCCAACCACCTGCATGACTTACGCTAAAAGTATATTTGCCTTTTTGCGGCTCAATTCTAACCCAATCCAAATAATGTCTAATTCCGCCAAAACCTTTAATCACACCAAACTTTGATTCATCAATAAAGTCTGGCCTATTACCCGGAGCAAAATCCCATTCGAATGCATTAACCTCCAAATAGTTTTTAAATGGAACATCAGACAGATTTGCTGCAACGGTATCTTTTAAAAAAACTGGGAGTGTTGCAGCTGAATGAAAAAATCCAGTATTGTTACAAGCTAGTGCAAGAAGGGTAATTAATCCAATTGTAATTGGGTTTTTCATCATCTTTGGTCTTGTTAGATTTTTATTCAAATTAGTTGCTAAATACCCGGAAAAACAAACCTTATCTAACTTTGGTCTTTCTGCTTTAGTCTTAACCTCAGCCATGGCCTCTATTTCCCACTCCGCTTTTCTGCCATGTTAATGGTCTCTTCTATTGCTTTACGCACACCAATCGCTGCCTCTACCAATTTTGGGTTTCCATTAAAATCTGCATACATTACCACACGTCTAGTTTTTTTCTTATAATTAAAAACCACGACATAGTGCGGAATTTGTTTCGCTCTCGGGCTTGGCTCTCCAAGCGTATCTGGGAAGTTCCACAAACCGAGCTCTGCGGCTTTTCCATGCAGATAAACCATATCGTCATGTTTTAGCAAAACGGTTTTTCTAATCACAGAATCTTTCGCGTTTAGATACTGATAGGCGCCGGTTACAGAGTTATAACAATTTTCTAATGGGTCATTTAAGCCCCAACTGTATTGCATAGAAACAAAATCGTTTAAGCGAAAAGGTGCATTTCTAAAAATAGGTATGTAATAAATTACGCTGTAAATTATGAATGGAACGATGATCGTCAACCCCAAAAAAATCTTTTTTCCCCTATTACTCATATTCTACTTTTGCTGCTTCTATACTATTTGGATCAAACTCTCCCTCCCACTTTGCAATTACCACAGACGCCAGGCAATTGCCAATTACGTTTACTGATGTTCTTGCCATATCCATCAATTCATCTATACCTAAAATGATAAAAATTGGCCATGTTGGTAATCCAAAAGACGCTGCTGTACCCAATAAAATAACCAACGAGGCTCTTGGAACACCGGCAACGCCTTTACTTGTAAGCATTAGCGTAAATACAATAATTAATTCATGACCGAAAGTTAGCGGAATATTTGCCGCTTGCGCCACAAAAACCGCCGCCAAAGACAAGTACAAAGTTGTGCCGTCTAAATTAAAACTGTAACCTGTCGGCATAACAAAAGCCACAATTTTTCTAGGAACGCCAATGCTAACCATCGCCTCCATTGCTCGGGGCAAAGCTGCCTCAGAACTTGTTGTGGCAAAAGCAATAGAAACAGGCTCAGCAATTGCTTGTACAAACTTCTTGATTGGCAACCTAATTATTAGTGCAATGGGCAACAAAACCAATACAATAAAAGCCATTAGAGCCAAATATAGCGTAATGAGCAAATGGAAAAGATTTACCAAAACGCCCAAACCCATGTGCCCAACCGTATATGCCATTGCTGCGCCAACGCCTATCGGCGCGAACAACATGACCACATTGGTAAATTTGAACATAGTTTCTGATAGGCTTTCAGTAAAGTTGATTAGTGGTTTGCGCTGTGCTATCGGAACCATAATTAACGCTATGCCAAATAGCACACTAAAAATTACGATTTGTAATACATCTCCCTCTGCCATAGATTTAACAATGCTATCTGGAAAGATATGGAGGATAACATCTTTTCCGGTTTTAGGCTCTACTTTCGGGATTTCTTGAACGACCGCGCTTGCTTGCTTAATGCCAACACCGGCCTTACTGATATTTATCGCCGCAAGGCCAATGAATAAAGCGAAAGTAGTTACCACTTCGAAATATAGAAGCGATTTCCATCCCATCCGGCCAACTTGCTTTATATCTGAATGGCCCGCTATTCCATAAACCAGTGTCGCAAAAATTAATGGCGCAATGATTACCTTAATCAGTTTTAGAAAAATCTGACTGAAAATTTGGAGGCTTTGGCCTAGAAACGGAAAATCGTGACCGATGGAGATTCCCACAAAAAGGGAAACCATAATCCAAAACGTAAGTGTCTTTTTTATAAAGCCGTAAAAAAAAACAAAGCCTAACACCAACCAACGCAGAACAAAAAAAGCCACGTGGGTTTGTTCGGTAAGCAACAAATTCCATCCGAGACCATCTGAAAGGAAAGTAAGAGCGCTGTAACTTAAAAGAGCCACCAACCCAATTACAAAAAACCAAAAGGAAGTCTTTTTAGGGAGAAGATAAAACAACAACCCAGATGTTGCAAGTGCATAAAGAGGTAAGTAATCTTTATAAGTGAGCAGCTCAGAGTTTTTTTGCCCGGCGGCAATCACTTCTATATAACCTAAAACCTGTATTAAAAGAGCCAACACGAACAAGCAAATTGTCGCGATTAAAACAGATTTATTTCTCTTCATAAAGGGTGGCTTACCCACAAAAGTAATTATTTGTGTGTACTACGCAAACAATTATTAATTTTGAAAATTGGCCTGTAACTTTAATAAAGGCTTTTTATCTAAATTGAAATCGCACTATTTTAATGGAGCAACAAGACAAGTTATTTAAAGAAATATTCGCTGCTAACTCCAAAAAGATATTCCATTTATGCTATGGTTACACTGGCGATGCAGATTCGGCAAATGATCTTTTACAAGAAACCTTTTTAAAGGTCTGGCAGAATTTAGATAAGTTTCGGAACAAATCGCTCATCTCCACTTGGATTTATCGAATCGCGGTAAATACTTGCTTAACCTATTTAAGGTCTGAAAAAAGGCAGGCAAAAGATGAACTTACGGAAAATATAATTGAAACCAAAGCCGAAGATTTTTCTGAAAAAAACGAACAAGTTGCACTTCTTTATACCTGTATTTCTAAGTTAGAAGAAAATGATCGTTTATTGATTACCATGGTGTTAGATGAACTTCCATATCCCGAAATTGCCGAGGTAGTTGGAATTAGTGAAGGAAACTTGCGGGTAAAAATTCATCGCATCAAACAAAAATTAACCGAATTATTTAAGCAGTATGCAAACGTTTGACGAAATACAAAAATTGTGGCAAAAACATGATGTAGAGATAAAGGTCTCTGCCGAGGAAATGTTGCAACAAGCAAAAAAAGAGGTCAATTCCATCCGAAGCAAATCTTTGTTGAATATCTTTGGGATGGTCTTTTCATTTCTTGCTTTTGCCTTCGTTTGGGTATATTATAGCTATGAAAAATGGACAACTCATATCGGCTTTGCCGTAATCTTGGTGGCTATTTTAGTTTCGACAATTATGTTGGTTAGAGATTATCGCTTAATTGCCCAAAACGACTTTACCATTAACCCTGCGTTGTTTTTGAAAAAGTTGCAGCGTTACCAAGAAAATAGATTTAGGTTATACAACCAAATGTATTGGATTTATACCATCGTATTGACTATTGGTTTTGTATTGGCTATCTTAGAATTGCTAGACAATTTAACCAGCTTTCAAAAAATACTTGCGTTAGGATTAAGTTTTCTATGGATTGTTTTTTGCTCTACCATTTTACGAAAAATTGTATTGAAGGCAGAGAAGGAACGAATTGCGCTATTAATTGAAAAGTTCGAAAGAATTGGCAGTCAGTTGAAAGAAAAATAGGTTTGCCACACACTTTAAGCTATGAAGTTATTTTTTCTATTTTTCCTTTTGTTTAGCACCAAGCAATTTGCCGCCGACCAGTCTCCTAATCAACCAATTCAAATAGATTTCGAACATTATTTTCTGGGTAAGCCCGATGGACAATCTCCCTTTGTTGCTTTGACAGCGCTTACCTGGAAATATTCTTATCAGGCGAGAACCTCAAACAACGGCGTTAAAGTAATTTTTAAGAATGAAGACTTCATTGATAAATATCGCTCTTGGGTAAAATGGGAAAGGTTGAAAAACGATGAGATGAAGAGCCGCGTTTTACACCACGAGCAAGGCCACGTAAACATTAGCTTTATTATGGTTAAAGAAGCTGACAAAGCTTTATCTAGCCATACTTATTCGAAAAAAAATTATAAAACCGAGATTGCAAAGTTGGCAAACAGCATCAGCGATTTTTTTTACAAGATGCAAAAAAACTACGATGAAGAAACCCAACATGGCAGCAATTATAAAATGCAGGCGAGATGGGATGAGATAATTAGGCAAAAAATGCTTGATGCGAGTAAAAATTAAATTGCAAATTTGCTTAGTTGGTTAGTCGTTGAGTTGTTCGTGGATTTACTATTCAGTCTCTGTAGCGGGCTTCATTTTACTCCTACATTTTTTAGATACTTCAAAACACCTTCGGCAAAAACACTACCCCAAAAACAACTACCGCAAAAATGGCTGCCACCAATACCGCAGCGGCAGCCATATCCTTTACTTTCTTGATATTTTGGTTATGGCCAGGTGAAACCACATCGGCAAGGTTTTCGAGGGATGAATTTACCAGTTCGGCAACAAAAACCATGGAAATTGCGCCACAAACAGCTAACCACTCTAAAGGCGAGACGTTTAATACCCAGGATAGCATTAAAACGAAAATAGCTGCAACCGCGTGTATCCGAGCGTTGTGCTCAAAAATAACCAGCAATTTCAAGCCGTTCCAAGCGTGCTTGAAACTCCTAATTCTTGCTATGATAGAAAACTTTTCTTCGCTCACAATTTGAAAGTGTAGCGCTATTTTTTAGTTGATAGCTTCTCATCTGGCGCACCGTTGTTTAAAACCGTCGCTTTTATTACGCTTCTTCTTCCGCTTGGTGCGATAACTATAGTGGTTAAATATCTCTTTTCTCCCTCCGGAACTGTAAGTTCTATCGGTTTAGTATAAAGGAAGGAAATTTCTGATGGCCGAGATTGATCAATAGTATAGTAAATTTTACTGCCGATGATAGGAGCTTTTAAATCTATGGTAAATTTGCCTCCTTTAAGCGTGTCTGCATCTTGCCCCAATGGAGTTGGCACCCAAAAATCAATTTTTTCTTTGTCAAGTTTCTCCAGTTGTCTTGGTAAACGTACACTGGAAAAATCATCAAAGTTTTTCCTGTTCAACGGTGTCCAGCCAATTTCTGCCAACGCCATCAAACGAGGAAAAGCGTGATATTCTATCTTGCCAGTAGTTTGGATGTACTCTGTCCACAGGTTTGCCTGCACACCAATTACGTATTTCTTTTGGTCTGCGGTAAGCACCTCTGGCACGGGATCATAGGCGTAAATTTTACTGTACGGGGAAAAACCGCCAATAGTTACAGGTTCATCTGGAGAATTGGATTGGCTATGGTCGATATATAATCCCATAGAACCGGGCGTCATAATTACATCGTGGTTTTGTTGCGCCGCAGCTATGCCACCATCTTCGCCACGCCAGCTCATAACGGTTGCATTGGGTGCCAAACCTCCCTCCAAAATCTCATCCCAACCAATAATTTTACGGCCTTTACTATTTAAATATTCTTCAATGCGTTGAATGAAATAACTTTGCAAGCCGTGCTCATCTTTTAGCCCTTTTTCTTTAATCAAGTTTTGACAAAATGGAGATTCCTTCCAATACGTTTTCGGCGCCTCATCTCCACCAATATGAATGTATGTGGATGGAAATATAGCCATAACTTCGGTCAACACGTTTTCCAAAAAAGTAAACGTATTATCTGATGGGACGAAAACATCATCAAAAACGCCAAAAGTCTGCTGAACCAATTTACCTTTCCGCGTTCCTGCCCATGGAGTTTTTGGACCGATAAAAGTATCCCTATCTGGGAAGCAGCTCAGCTCTGGATAGGCAGCGATTGCCGCACTCGCATGGCCAGGCATTTCAATTTCTGGTACAACGGTAATGTATCTGTCAGCCGCATATTTTACAATTTCTTTAGCTTCATTTTGGGTATAGAAACCGCCGACCGGCTTTAAATCGTTGCCGTTTCCAGGATAATGACCGATTATTGTCCCCGCTCTAAAACCGCCAACGCTGGTAAGCTTCGGATACTTATTTATCTGCAACCGCCAACCTTGATCGTCTGTTAGATGCCAATGAAAAGTGTTTATTTTGTAAGAGGCAAGAAGATCAATATACTTTTTTATAAAAGAAATTGGCACAAAATTCCGACAAACATCAAGCATTGTACCGCGATAAGAAAAACGAGGATAATCCTTTATCGTTAATGCGGGGAGCGAAATCTTCCCATCTACCTTTTCGGGCATCATTTGCATAAAAGATTGAACAGCATAAAATAATCCTGCTCCATTTCCCGTAAGGGTGATTCTATTTGGTGTAATTTTTATCGTGTAACCTTCTTTCGGGAGTTTCTCTGCCCCCGTAGAAGTAAGCACGATTATCTTCGAGTTTCCGCCAGTATTTTTTACCTGCCGCAAAGCGAAGCCACCTTTTTGAACGATAAAAGCATTGAGCAAATCTTCCATTCTGCCCATTTGTGGATCGTCATTTTTTACAAGCACCCCTGTCTTATCTAAAACAAAGTTTCCACCACTTTTTTCAACGGACGCTGGCGCCGGCAATATCCCGTAATTTGGAGCTACTTGGGCAAAACCAATCGTTATGCCAAACACGAAGATGAAAAGAAGGAAAATTTTTTTCATAAATAAATGATGTTGTACAGAAGGACTAAGTTAGTGCTTTTAGCGAAATAACGAATCTTGGATTTAAAAAAACTGAAAAGGCCACGCTTATCACATGGCCTTCTAATTTATTTGATTAATATAAGTTTAGCTGATTAAGCTTCAATAGGATGTTCCTTTTCAGCCAAATAGCGCTCCGCATCTAAGGCGGCCATACAGCCAGAACCGGCTGCCGTTACGGCTTGTCGATAATACATATCTTGTACATCGCCACAGGCAAAGACACCTTCTACATTGGTTAGCGTGTAACCTGGCTTGGTTTGTAGATAACCGGTCTTATCCATGTCTAATTGACCTTTAAAAATATCGGTGTTTGGCTTGTGTCCAATAGCAACAAAAAATCCCTCAACGGCGAGTTCTTTCTCTTCTTGAGTAACATTGTTAATTATCCTAATGCCCGTAACATTCTTTCCGTTGCCTAAAATTTCTTGGGTTTCAGTGTTATATAAAACCTCTATGTTTGGAGTTGCTTGCACTCTGGAAATCATTGCCTTCGAAGCTCTAAATTCTCCTTTTCTTACAAGCATGTACACTTTATTGCAAAGCTTTGCCAAATAGGTAGCTTCTTCTGCAGCCGTATCTCCAGCGCCAACAATGGCCACATCTTGCCCTTTAAAGAAAAAACCATCGCAAACTGCACAGGCAGAAACCCCGAAACCGTTGTACTTTTGCTCGCTCGGCAAGCCCAGCCATTTTGCTGTTGCGCCGGTTGCTATGATAACAGAATCGGCAGTAATCGTCTTAATTTCGTCTACCACAACCTTGTGAGGAAGTGAAGAAAAGTCTACGGAACTTACATAACCAAACCGAATGTCGGTACCGAAACGTTCTGCTTGCTTTCGAAAATCCTCCATCATTTCCGGCCCCATAATTCCTTGAGGATAACCCGGAAAATTTTCTACATCTGTGGTATTTGTCAATTGACCACCAGCTTGCAAACCAGTGTACATTATCGGTTTTAAATCTGCGCGGGCCGCATAAATTGCCGCGGTATATCCTGCAGGACCAGAACCTATAATCAAACAGTCTACATGTTCATTTTCTTCGTGCATTTGCATTATTAAGTTGTTTATTAGATTTCCACAAACTTACCTTTTTTACCAAACGATAAAAAGCGACAATGTCAATAAAATATCCTAAAACTAGCATATAAATTATGAGTTGCGTAATTGCTTTCTGCCTGCTTTGTCTAAATTAGATTTAGCGTTTATATGCTAGTAGCTGATCTCCGACTTCTCTCTGCTTCTTCTAAGTCTGAATTATCCCAACGTTAAACTTCCTCGTTATGGGCGATTGATTGGCGGCCTCTATCCCAATAGAAATTATTTTTCTTGTCTCTAAAGGATCGATAATGCCATCTATCCAAAGTCTTGATGCTGCATAATAAGCAGAAGTTTGCTTGTCGTATCTGTCTGTAATTTCTTTTAATAGAACTTCTTCATCCTCAGCTGATAACTCTTTGCCTGCATTCCCTAATGATGCTTTTTGTATTTGTAATAAAGTTTTTGCAGCCTGAGACCCACCCATTACTGCCATTTTTGCACTTGGCCAGGCGAAAATAAATCTCGGATCGTAAGCTTTGCCGCACATAGCGTAGTTCCCTGCACCGTAAGAGTTTCCTAAAATGAAACAAAATTTAGGCACTACGCTATTTGCAACCGCATTTACCATTTTCGCGCCATCTTTAATAATTCCCCCCTGCTCAGATCGGCTTCCAACCATAAAACCTGTTACGTCTTGCAGAAAAACCAAGGGGATTTTTTTTTGGTTGCAGTTCATAATAAATCGAGTTGCTTTATCCGCACTGTCTGAATAGATTACGCCGCCAAACTGCATTTCACCTTTTTTAGATTTTACAACGGTGCGTTGGTTTGCGACGATACCGACTGCCCAACCTTCAACCCTACCCAAACCGCATATAATACTTTGACCATACCCTTTCTTATATTCTTCGAAATCAGATTTGTCTATCAAACGTTCTATAATTTCCATTATATTGTAGGGCTTTTCTCTCTCTTCGGGAAATAGGCCATACATTTCTTGCGGATTTTTTTCCGGTGGCGCAGCCTTAATGCGATCAAAGCCCGCGTTCTGCGGCGCGCCAAGCATGCTCATAATATTTTTTATGCTGTCTAAACAAGCTTCGTCGTTAGGTTGTTTGTAATCGGTTACACCACTTATCTCACAGTGGGTAGTTGCGCCTCCTAATGTTTTATTATCCACTTCTTCGCCTATGGCCGATTTAACCAAGTAAGATCCTGCCAAAAACACCGAGCCTGTGCCGTCTACTATCATCGCTTCATCACTCATTATGGGCAAATAAGCGCCACCCGCAACACAAGATCCCATTATTGCCGAAATTTGTACAATCCCTTCTGCCGACATAATGGCGTTATTTCTAAAAATGCGACCAAAATGTTCCTTATCGGGAAAAATATCTTCTTGCATTGGCAGGTAAACCCCGGCACTATCTACCAAGTAAATTGTTGGCAAACGGTTTTCCATGGCAATTTCTTGGGCGCGAAGATTTTTTTTTGCTGTCATTGGAAACCATGCGCCTGCCTTTACGGTAGCATCGTTTGCAACAATCATACATTGCCTGCCGCTAACATAGCCAACGCCACAAACTACTCCGGCAGATGGGCAGCCACCCTCCTCTTCGTACATTCCATCGGCGGCAAACGCGCCAATCTCCAAAAAATAACTGTCTTTGTCTCTTAGATAATCGATCCGCTCTCGAGCCAAAAGCTTACCTTTTGCTTTCTGCTTGGCAGTATTTTTCTCACCGCCACCTTTATAAACTTCATTAAGTTTAGACTGCAAAACATAAACCAACTGTTTATTAATGTCCTCGTTTTTGTTGAAGGAAATATTCATAAAAAGCAAGTTATGTTTATTTTTCTTAATCGAAGCAATTGAAGATTAGAAGAAAAAAATTGAGTTAGGCAGGCAAGAAATGATAAAGGAACACAACCTCTCCAATATATGCCGGCTTCTTTTGACCGTCGATTTCCATCGTTACGCTCATCGTTGTTTTGGTTATTCCCCTTAAATTTAGAATGGAAGCCAAACCTACTTTTAATCTCACCTTACTATTCACTATCACTGCTTGTCCAAAACGGATGTTTTCTATTCCATAATTGATTTCCATTTTAAGGTTTTTAACCTCAACAATCTGTTTCCATAAATACGGAATGAGCGACAATGTTAGATAACCATGCGCAATGGTGGCATAAAATGGACCTTCTGCTTTCGCTTTTTTTTCATCAATGTGTATCCACTGATGATCTAAAGTAGCATCTGCAAATTTCTGGATCTGCTGCTGATCGATTATATGCCAGTTTGATGTTCCAAACTCTTTACCAAGATATTGTTCAAAATCTGCGTGTGAGGTAATTGTTAGCATGTCTATATATTTGTCTAGTACCCAAATCTTTAATTCAACTTAAGTTTCTATCCTTAAACCAAACTTCATCTGGCAAGGCCGAAAAATTATCCATCTTCTTAATGATCATTTCGGGATCTGCTTCGTTAAAAACTAGATCACGATTGGCAGGTTTTAAAAACTGATGCGCTACCATCATTTCCATTTGCGCGAAAAGTGGATCGTAAAACCCGTTTACATTTAACACGCCAATTGGCTTGTTGTGCAGACCGAGTTGCAGCCAGGTAAGAACCTCAAAAAATTCTTCTAAAGTGCCAAAACCTCCTGGCAAAACTAAAAAACCATCGCTTAAATCGGCCATTTTTTGCTTTCGCTGATGCATGTTTTCTGTAACAATCATCTCTGTCAAATTTTTATGTCCAACTTCTTTATCTATCAAAAATTGGGGGATAACACCGGTTGCCGTGCCGCCCAAATTTAAAACGTGGTTAGCCAAAACACCCATTACGCCAACGCTTCCGCCACCGTAAACAAGATTTATCTTTTCTGATACAAGTATTTCAGCCAATTTTAGAACGGCGGCCTTCAAACCTTCATCGCCATTAAAGTTAGAGCCGCAATACACGCAGAGCGCTTTTAGTTTGTTCATTTATATTTTTTCGTTGGATCGTTTTTCGTTTATCGTCTTTCTTTAAGTCGCTCAAATGCCTACTCGTTGTAATCTGGGCGCCTCAACTCAAAACTCATAACCCATAACTGGTAACCCATAAACGATAACTCATAACTTTAGCTACCGTGTATAGTTTGGTGCTTCTTTGGTTATGGTAATGTCGTGCGGGTGACTCTCCCTAATTCCTGATGCTGTTATTTGCACAAATTGAGCTTTTTGCAAAGCCTCTATATTTGGCGATCCGGTATAACCCATGCTTGCCCTAAGACCGCCAATATATTGATACATTACCTCTTCTAACGTACCTTTAAATGGCACTCGACCTACAATTCCTTCCGGAACAAGCTTTTTTATATCGTCTTCTACATCTTGGAAATACCGATCTTTTGAACCCTGTTCCATCGCCTCTATGGAACCCATCCCACGGTAAGACTTAAATTTCCTCCCCTCATAAATGATGGTTTCGCCCGGAGACTCCTCAACGCCGGCAAATAAGGAACCTGCCATAACCGCGTTTGCGCCAGCAGCTAAAGCTTTTGCAATATCGCCCGTATGCTTTATTCCTCCATCGGCAATTACTGGAATGCCAGTTCCCTCTAAGGCTTTTGCACATTCATAAACAGCATAAAGCTGTGGAACTCCAACACCGGCAATAATTCTGGTGGTACAAATTGAGCCAGGACCAATGCCCACTTTTACTGCATCAGCACCTGCATCTGCAAGATATTTTGCTCCATCGCCCGTCGCTACGTTGCCTACAATAACTTGCAGTTTAGGATATTTTGCTTTAACTTCTTTCAATTTATCAACCACTCCCTTAGAATGGCCATGGGCGGTATCAATCGTAATCACATCTACACCGGCATTTACAAGTGCATCAACCCGTCGTAGCGTGTCAACTGTTACCCCAACAGCGGCACCAACCCGTAATCTTCCGAGTTCGTCTTTGCAAGCGTCTGGATAATTTTTTACTTTTTGAATGTCTTTAAACGTAATTAATCCACTTAAAAAACCTTCTTTATTTACGACAGGAAGTTTCTCTATCTTGTAATTCTGCAAAATTTCTTCTGCCTGAACAAGCGTTGTGCCTTCTGGTGCGATGATTAGATTTTCTTTCGTCATTACATCGGCAATAGGCTTAGCCATATCTTTTTGAAAACGCAAATCGCGGTTGGTAATAATCCCAACAAGCTTATTTTTCTTATCAACCACCGGTATTCCCCCAATGCGATGCTCCCTCATAATCGTAAATGCATCTGCCACGGTTGCATCCACCAAAAGCGTAACCGGATCTTGGATCATTCCACTTTCAGATCTCTTAACTTTTCGAACTTCGTCTGCCTGGTGTTCTATGCTCATGTTTTTATGCAACATTCCCAATCCGCCATTTTGCGCGATGGCAATGGCTAGCGCAGATTCGGTTACAGTATCCATAGCTGCCGAAATTAGCGGCACATTAAGTCTTATTGTTTGGGTTAGTTGAGAGGCGGTATTTACATCTCGAGGTAGAACAGCAGAGTATGCCGGCAACAATAAAACGTCATCGTAAGTTAAACCGGTAGCTATAAATTTATGGGAATAGAGTTGCATGGCAAATAAAATTAGAGGTTATTATTTGCAGGGCAAAGATAGGTAAGATAAGTCGGTTTTAAAAAGAAATAATTAGGAGCGAAAATTCATCGCACGATTGGTTGAAATCCATCGCTATTGAACTATTTTAACAAATAAGAGAAAGCATCGCCGTTGTAAAATCAAAAAAAATGGGCCTAAAATATTATTTTTTTCCAACCACAACCTCATTAAAATGATTTAGCACTAAATATTTTTGTGCAAGTTGTTGCACCTCCTCTGCAGTAATGGTTTTTACAGTATTGATGTAGGCTTCGTAATAACCGTAGTCGAGACCATAAAAATGAATGTTCTTAAATTTATCAGCGTGCGAAAAAACATTTTCCAAGCTGCCCAGCGTAGAACCAAGCATAAAATTTCTAACTAGATTTAATTCATCTGGGCCAACAAGTTCGTCGCGAAGTAAACCAATCTCTTTATAAATTTCATCTAAGGCAGCTGCACAAACATCTACCCCAACTTCTGTGGCAATAGAAATATAGCCGGCATGTTGAAGGGACGCTAGACTAGACCCAATGCCATAAGTATATCCCTTATCTTCTCTAATATTAGTCATCAGGCGAGAGCCGAAATAACCACCTAAAATGCAATTTACCACTTGCAAACCCGAAAAATCGGTATGCCTTCTATTTACAGCCATCAACCCAATTCTGATGGCCGATTGTAAACTATCAGGCTTTTCGATATAAATTGTTCTTCTATCTTCATCGCCAAAAGTAAACGCATTTTTCGTTGCGATACTGTTTTCCCAGCCTCTGCCAAACTGCTGGTTTAATAGCCAGAAAGCCTCCTCATCAAATTTACCTGCAACAATAATTGTGCAGTTGTTTGGTGTGTAGGCTGCTTTGTGGTAAGCTACTAAATCCACCTGATTTAAACCTGCGTAATGCTCTCCCCTAATATCAACACCATAAGCGGTATCTCCAAAAAGTGCATGTGCAAATTCTTTACGGGATAAAAAATTGTTCTTTTCTAAGTTAACCAACAGCTTCTGACTCTGATTTCTAACGTAGGTATCTAATTCTGATTGGGGAAATTGCGCGTTAACAATTACATCTTGCACTATCGGAAGTACCAAAGGCAAATATTTGCTCAGGGTGTATAGCGTAACGGTAGCATTGTCTTGGGTATAGGCGGTTTGCAAAAAAGCACCGTAAAAATCTATCCGTTCAGCTATTTGTCGGGCAGAATATTGGTGAGTTCCGCTGCTTAGCAATGCGTTAACGCCGATGGCCTGCAACGGTTTAGAGACATCCCAATTTACATTTTCAAAAATAAATTCCATCCTCACCAAATCTTGCCCACCCGAAAAAACCGAATAGACTGGCAAACCATTGTCCAAAGTTTTTAAACTTGGATGGATGAAATTTATGTTGGAAACCTGTTTAAAATCAGGCGCAATTTTTCTGTTAAGCATGCTATTAAATTTTTCGACTAATTAAGCGACCTTTTTTTCTTCTTTTAAATAATATAGTGTGGATGATTTATCTTTGTTGAACATAAAATTTGCCACCCGCTTAATTTCCTCGGCAGTAACTTTCTGTATCTCCTCTCCTTCTGTATTGAGTAAATCTCCATCGCCAAGCAACTCGAAATAGGCCAAATTGGTGGCTTTATCCAGCAAATTCATTTCAGAAAAAACGAGGAGGGATTCTGCCCTATTCTTTACTTTATTCAATTCTAAATCTGGTACTTTTTCCGCTTTCATTCTCTCCAATTCTGCCCAAATTGCTTCTTCAGCAGTCTCCATAGCTACGCCATCTGTTAGCTTGCCTTCTACAATAAACAATCCTGGATCTAAGCTAGCGGTGTGATGTGCATTTATCTCGCTAAACAATTGTTGCTCTTTCAAAAGGCTTAAATATAAGCGCGAGGATTGTCCGCTTGAAAGAATATCTGACAAAAGATCGTAAACGTAATAGTCTTTATCCAATCTCGCAGGCATTTTAAAAGCAATATAAATGGCATTTAAAGGCACATCGGCTACTATGGTAAGTTCCCTAGCCTCTGTTTGCGGCGCTTCTTGCACCAAATTTCGATTATACTTCTCGCCCGAAGGTATCGATCCAAACCATTTTTCTGACAATTTTTTCACTTCTTCTGTGGTTACATCGCCTCCAACCACTAAAATGGCATTTTTGGGATTGTAATGTTTATGAAAGAATGCCTTAACATCTTCTATTTTCGCGTCTGCAATATGTTTAAGTTCTTTGCCAATGGTTGACCAACTGTAGGCATGGGTTTTAAATGCCAAGGGGCGTAGCTTTAGCAAAACATCTCCGTAAGGCTGATTGAGATAATTTTGTTTAAACTCTTCGCTCACCACACTAATCTGCGTTTCTAAACTCTTTTCAGAAAACGCCAAGCTTAGCATCCTATCGCTTTCTAGCCAAAAACCGGTTTCTAAATTTATTGCAGGCAGCGTAAGGTAATAATTGGTAAGGTCGTTGGATGTATAGGCATTGTTCTCACCTCCAACGCGTTGCAAAGGTTCATCATAATTTGGAATATTAACTGATCCACCGAACATTAAGTGTTCGAAAAGATGGGCAAAACCTGTTTTGTTTAAATCTTCATCTCTAGAACCTACATCATAAATAAGGTTCAAAACAGCCATTGGCGTGGTGTGGTCTTCGTGAACCAATACCCGTAGTCCATTATCCAGCGTAAAACGATTAAAATCTACCATAATGCGCAAAGATAATTGAATTGTTTAATTGCCAAATTGCTAATTGTTGGAAGTTTGTAAAGAAGATTAGGGTAAATCATCAACGGAGGAAAGCCGCACAAAAAATATTTGAAAGTTTTATTGTTGGATATTAAAGTTCTGGCGGCGTAATATTTTTACCGGTCATCTTCCATTTTAAATTCCTATTATTGAAAACACATGTAGCTAAACCCAAAATGAGTTTTCCTTCTGCAAACAACAATTTGTTAAAATCAAAGCAGCATTTCCAAATATTGGACGGGCTGCGTGGCGTGGCCGCTATCTCCATCGTTATTTTCCATTTTATGGAAGAAGTAATTATAGATTACAGCAAAAACTTTATCGGTCACGGCTATTTGGCGGTAGATTTTTTCTTCTGCCTATCGGGCTTTGTAATTGCGTACGCCTACCAAAACAGAATAGAAAAATTAGGATTTTGGAACTTTTTTAAACTTCGATTAATTAGGTTGCACCCGCTTATTTTGTTAGGCGCAATACTTGGATTTTTAACCTTTCTCTTTGATCCATTTGCCAGCTATCAAAACTTGTATAGTGCCAAACAAATCCTTTTGTATTTTTTGGCATCGGTATTTTTGATTCCTGTAAAAATCGTACCCGAAAGATTTTATAACTTATTTCCGCTTAATGCACCAAGTTGGTCGCTATTTTGGGAATACATAGCCAGCTTTGCCTATGCGCTAATTCTATTTAAAATTGGGAAAAAATCGCTTATGGCTTTAACCATTCTCGGCGCAATAATTCTATGCTTTGTCGCTTACCATGCAAAAACCTTGGCGGGAGGTTGGAGCTACCAAACTTTTTGGGATGGAGGGGCAAGAATTTTATTTTCTTTTTCTATGGGGATGCTTGTTTATCGTTACAACTTGATTTTAAAAAACAAACTGGGATTTATTTGGCTAAGCATTTTTTTATTCCTCACCTTTTTATCGCCTTATAACGAAGCCTGGAATTACCTTACAGAACCTTTTATTGTTATTGTTATTTACCCCTTGTTGGTTTCTTTGGGTGCAGGTTGTGTTGGTACAAAAAGATTAGAAACGCTTTGTAATTTTTTTGGAAATATTTCCTATCCTTTATACACCACCCATTTTGCAATAATTTGGATTTTTGCCAATTATTATAACACACAACATCCAAGCTTCGCTTATATTTCTTGGGTGATGGTTTTTGGAACTATTTTTTGCATCGGCTTTGCCTATTTGGTGTTAAAATTATACGATGAACCGATTAGAAAATATTTGAATAACAAAATGAAAGAAAAAGTGGTGGCGAAAGGCAATTTACAGACGTCAGACTTTTAACCTTATCCTTTTATTTACATTTGTATATGGAAGTTACCCAACTATTAAAGCGCGCATCTAAATTCGAGTTTTTAACTAAAGAAGAAGGTGTTTTTCTGTATCATAACGCTTCTACAGCGGCGCTGATGAGTGTGGCTAACGAACTAAGAAAAATCCAGGTTCCGAGTGGAAAGGTAACCTGGCAAATCGATAGAAATGTAAACACCACCAACGTTTGCATTGCCAACTGTAAATTTTGCAATTTCTTTAGGCGTCCGGGGCACAAAGATAGTTACATCACCAATATCGAGACTTATAAAAAAAAGATAGAAGAAACATTTAGACTTGGTGGCGATCAATTGCTGCTGCAAGGTGGTCATCATCCAGATTTGGGTCTAGAATTTTATTCAACTTTGTTTAAGCAGTTAAAAGAACTATATCCCAATCTAAAATTACATGCGCTCGGTCCGCCAGAAATTGCACATGTTGCAAAATTAGAAGGCATTGGCCATAAGGAAGTGTTGGCGGCTTTAAAAAAAGCCGGTATGGATTCTTTGCCTGGCGCAGGTGCAGAAATATTAAACGATCGCGTTCGGCGACTAATATCAAAAGGAAAATGTGGCGGCAAAGAATGGCTAGACGTAATGCGTGCCGCGCACCAGTTGGATATAACCACCTCCGCAACCATGATGTTCGGGCATGTAGAAACCATTGTAGAACGTTTTGAACATTTGGTTTTAATAAGGGAAGTTCAAAGTGAAAAACCCGAAAGTGCCAATGGTTTTTTGGCATTTATCCCGTGGCCATTTCAAGATGATGGAACACTTTTAAAACGCTTGCGCGGAATAAGTAATACAATAACTGCTGATGAATATATTAGGATGATAGCCTTGAGCAGAATTATGTTGCCAAATATTAAAAACATCCAAGCGAGTTGGTTAACCGTTGGAAAAGCTACTGCGCAACTTTGTTTGCATGCAGGTGCGAACGACTTCGGATCCATCATGATTGAAGAAAATGTAGTTTCTGCTGCAGGTGCGCCACATCGTTTTACCGCAAAGGGCATTCAAGAATCAATTAAAAATGCGGGCTTTGAGCCTCAGCTTCGCGGACAGAAATACAATTACCGCGAAATGCCCCAAGAATTGGAAGAGCAGGTAATAGATTACTAACGGTTAATTGTTTATGATTAATTGTTAATGTTCTACAGGAGATGCTTTAAAAATTCCGTAGGAACGGTGAACTATTAATCATCAATTGTTAATGATCAATGTTTAATTGTTTGACAAATATTTCTTAAAAAGTTCCGGAAGAAGGGCCAAGCTAATAGCCGCGGGTTTCAACCCACCGCAGATTAACGTTTCAACCCCAACCAAATTTGTGGCGACAACCATTAAAAAAGGGAGAAAGAACCTCCGTTCTCTCTCCCTACCTTAAACTAAACATTACCTAAAAAATGTTTTATCTTTAATGTTTTTACGATAATTTAAAACCTGTTTTAATAAAAGCATTAGCTAAGTTTTTTACTTCTGGACCTGTTAATGGCTCATCAAAACATGCCGCGGCCGCATTTTGGTCAACTCCGGCAAAAATGCCGTTAATTTCTACTCCAAGTTGCGAAGTATTTTGCTCTCCAGCATAATTACCATCTACTAAAGGAATACCAGTATCATTACCATTTGCGGCATAACTTATCCATGGTTTTAGCCCAACCTTTAATTCAATTGCGGTCATGGTACGTAAATGCGCGGCATGTCTCGCCTCAACCGCGTGAATTTGTAAAGCAGTTTCTAAAGCAGCATTACCCAGCAATACACCTGCCTGACCTTTATAAGCCCTAACTCCAGTATCTTCTAAAGCAGTGGCCACCTTTAGAAAACTTTGATAATTGGTAAAAACATCAGCTAATACAGCTTCAAACTGAAAGTTTGCATATTTATACTGGTCGGTAGATGGATCTGATGGTGAGGCTATTTTTAAAACAGTTTTTAACAAGTTAACGTGTGCACGTTCGTGATTACGAATAACTGTAATATCACTTTTTGCTGCACCTGCTGGGATTGGAGCAGGCATAGGTGCTTCTAGCGCATGGTTGTAGAAATTCCATTCTAAATATTCTAATGCTAAAGCAAATTGCAACACTTCTGTTACATTAGCTGGTGCAGTTTGACCATAAGCTTTTGTAAACATTGAGCCTAACGCTAAAGGCAAAGCGGCTAATGAAACTTTTTTACCCACGCTGAAAAAGTCTTTCATCGCTTTGCGTCGTGGATTCAATCTTTCATAGATCTCTCCATCAACTTTTTCTATTTCGTTTAATATATTTAAGATATTCATGTTTTCTGAGTTTTTAAGGGATTATAAATTTTTAACTGTGATTTTGGTCTTTATGTATACTCCAGCCTTAGCTAGTACCTTGTCAGGCGTTAACTTTGCATCCAAAGCATTTGTATTGTCAGCACCTAGAGCTGTTAAACTACCCAAATCAGCAAAAGAACCTGGAGTTACCTGATCTCTAACCCATGAAGCATGACGCGCCTCTACAGATACGATTTTACCAGCAGCTAACAAATATTTTGCATCTTTAATCCTTATTCCTGCACCATTATACGCAGATACGCCTAAATCTTCAAACTGCATTGCAGCACCTAAAACTCCTGAAGCGCTTGTAAAATCAATAGACGAAAAATCAACCATTAAATCCGGTATTCTGGCAGTAGATAACGCCTTTTTAAAGAATTCTCTGTGTGCAATTTCATGAAATTGAACATCTTGAAAATACGATTTTTGAATCGCAGTAAATCCTGATGGTGGAGCCGATGCTACTTTAATATAGAAAGCTGCCTCCAATTGCTCTAAAGCATAAGCGTAATTTAAAACGCCAAAATCGTCTTTAAAATCTAAAGTCGCTCCGGTAGAGATTGGTGGAAAATTTCTATCTTTCCTACATCCTGCTGCAACCAAGGCTAAGCCTGCTGCACTTGCCCCTGCAAACTGAAGAAATGATCTTCTGCCAAGGGACGCTTTCAACAAATTACTATCTAGTAATTCGTTTTCTTTTTCTAATTCTTTAACTTTCATAATACTTTAAGTTTTTATTAAGGTTTTTGGATTCGTTTGCCTTTATATACGTCGCAAGCATACAAATGGTTTTTTAAATTTTGCACTTTTATTTATAGAGCCTTTTTAATACATTCACAAACACATAATATATGAAAGCGCTAAAAACCATTATTGTTGATGACGAGGAGTTTGCCAGATCCTCTCTTTTTTTTCTGTTGCAACAAAATTGCACACAGGTAGAAATTATCAGCATTGCAAAATCTGTTGCAGAAGCGAAAGAAATTTTACATAGCCAACTTATAGACCTAATTTTTTTAGACATTGCGATGCCCAGTGGCATTGGCTTCGACCTTATTCCCGCTGCTGCAGCACAAAATGCAGCCGTAGTTTTTACCACAGCTTATGATCAGTATGCAATTCGCGCAATCAAGGCAAACGCCCTAGATTATTTGCTCAAGCCTATAGATATTGATGAGTTAAAACAGGCGGTTGATAAAGTTGCGGCTCACGTGCAACGCAACGATTTGCACAATCAAACAGATGAGCGAATGACAAATTTGGAAGATACGCTATCAAAAAATTTAGAGATAACCAAAATCACACTTCCATTTGGTCATGGTTTTAAGGTTGTTGATGTAGATTCGATTGTGTACATCGAGGCAGACAGCAACTATTCTGTTGTTCATTTGAACACCAATGAGAAAATAATAATATCTAAAGTTCTCAGAGAATTCGAGGAATTGCTACCTGCCGCTCAGTTTCTTCGGGTGCATAAGTCAACGCTCGTAAATCTAAACTACTTAAAAGAGTACAACAATAAAAACGGATTGCAGATTTTTTTAGAAAATGGAACTCCGTTAAACGTTTCTCGCCGAAGAGCTACAGAATTTTTCGAAAAAATAAAATCATTCACAAAATCCTAAACCACCTAAATGCCAGGTGCCGCTATGAAAGCAAGACGAAGATGTTGGCTTAAACAAATAGTTTTACGAGGGTTCTTAACTGCTCTAATGTGTTGCGGGTTAGAACTCACACTGAACGCGCAAACAACATATCTGCCTCATTACAGTACTAAAAACGGCCTGCCAAGCAACACTTGTTATTTTATCCGTCAAGATACGGATGGATTCATCTGGATTGCAACTAGCAACGGCGTAAGCAGATTTGACGGTACAAATTTTCAAAATTTTGGCATAGAAGATGGCTTGCCAGATACGCAGATATTGCAAATAGCAGAAGATAACCAAAAACGACTTTGGTTTTTTGCCTTGAACGGGCAAGTAAGTTTTTTAAAAGATGGACGTTTCTATAACTCAAATAATGATAAGCTTCTTACCAAAATACAGTCAAATGCCGTAGTTGTCTCTTTCTTACAAGATATGAAAGGGCGAATTTGGCTTGGTACAAACGCTAACCTTATCATTTGTATAGACGGAAATGAAGTTAAAAAATTTAACTGTGCTGATAAAAATTCGAACTTTTTTAATGCGTTTTTGCATGAGGATAAGCAAGGGAATATTTTTGCCTTGAGCGACGGATGCGTTCATTTATTTAACGGGGAGAATTTTGCCCTCTCTAATTTAAAATTAAATCCAATTTCTGCAATGGCAATTGCAAACGTTAGCGGCAATTCCTTAGTGTTCTTAAATAAAAAAGGTCTTGCATCTTCCGCAGGTAAAACGGTAAATACCATTACAACTATTCCTGCAAACGAATTAAAAAATAGCTCTGGCTATTTTTATTATGATCAATCTAAGAAAAGAACCTGGCTTGCAACGCTTACGGGCGCTATCGCGATAGATAGTTCTCAAAAAATGGTTAAATATTTACAAGATATTGCTGTCAATCAAGTCATGCGAGACAAAGCGGCGAACATTTGGTTCGCCACCAACCAAGGTATATTTATGTTGCCGAAAGAAAGTTCAAGGCTAACCATCATCGATGCAGAAGACGGATTAAGCAGCAACGTAATTAAAAGCGTCGCCAAAGATAATACCGGCCGCCTTTGGCTTGGAACCGACGATGCTGTAATAGATATTCTAGACACAAAAACCTGTAAAATTAATGAAGTTGGTTTAGATGATTTTAAAAAATTTAGAACGATAAAGCAGTTGATTTTTGATTCTAAACACAATTCGATTTACTTTTCTTCTGAGTTTGGACTTGGAGTTTTTAACCAAATAGACAAAGGCACTAACAATGTGAAGTATCTAACGGAGACGAACAACTCTATGTTTGTGATTAAAAATTTCGGTCTAAATACGCAATCAGATGAAATGGCAATCGCACTCTCTTCAGGTGTTATAAAAATTAACGACCGCCAAAACAAACTAAGCTTTGATGCAAATAGCGTTACGAAAAACAAAGATTTTATCAAGGGAAGAGTTAGGGCGTACCATGTTTATTACGATCATGCCGGAAATCTTTGGTACTCTAACGTTGACGGACTCGCAGAATATTCCAACGGAAAAATAATTACCCACTATCAAAACGATGTGTTACTTACAAAACGCATTAACGATATTTATGAGTTAGCAAATGGAACATTAGCGCTAGCTACCGATGGTTATGGACTGCTTTTTTATAAAAACAACAAAATTATAAAGCAAATAAAGCAGAGCGATGGACTTACGAATAATATATGTTTAAAAATATTTGTTAAAAATAAAGAACTCTGGGTGCTCAGCAGTGGCGGAGTAAACAAAATATCCGATTATTTGGCAAAGCCGCAAGTATCCACTTTTGACTATGGAAAAGACCTGTTGAAAGATGAAGTAAACGATTTTTTTATCGACAACAGCACTGCATATTTTGCCACAAATCGCGGCTTAATTTTATTTAATTATGTTGAAAACCAAACTAACAAAAATGGACCTCCGGTTTACATCACATCCATAAAAAAAAACCTAGAAACGTTGCCTTTAAATGAGCGCAATTTTGATTTTACGAGCGCCGATAACAGCATTTTTTTAATGTTCAGCGCGATAGATTTTTCTACAAGTGACATTACGTATCGCTACCGTTTAAACTCGAATTTACCATACATCGAAACAAAAACCAGACCTCTGGATTTTTCTTCGTTGCAACCTGGCAACTACCAGTTTGAGGTAAGTGCAAAAAGCCAAAACTCCAATTGGGGCGCTCCGGCGAGCATTTCCTTTTCTATAGCCGCCCCGTTTTGGCATAGCTGGTGGTTCTTAGCGTTGCTAGTATTTGCAGGGAGTCTTGTTTTTTACAAACTTGCAGTAAATTTAACCAAAAGACAGAAAGACAAAGAACAGAATGCCCTAAAATTGAAAAACCGAATTTTGATGTTAGAGCAACAAGCGTTGCAGGCAATGATGAATCCACATTTTGTTTTTAACGTGATGAACGCTATACAACACTACATAAATACACAAAATATTGTTTCTGCAAATAAGGTGCTTACCGGTTTTGCGCGACTAATTAGAAAAAATTTAGAAATTTGTAGCAAAGGTTACATTTCTTTAGGAGAGGAGATTGAATATCTAAAGCTTTACCTTAAATTAGAAAAGAACCGGTTCGGAGACAAGCTATGCTATCAATTTTCTATTGACGAGCAATTAGATTTGGAAGAGACTGTAATCCCATCAATGTTGCTGCAACCTTATATAGAAAATGCCATTTGGCACGGAATTATGCCTAAAGAAGCAGGTGGGAAAATACAAATCGTAATGTATTTAAAAGAAGCCAATTTATTAGAGATAAAGATTATAGATGATGGAGTTGGGATAGACAATTCTTTGAGAGTAAAAAAAGATAAACATGTTAGCAAGGGCATGCAGTTAACGGCAGAGCGATTAAAATTGTTGGGAGAAATCGGCTCTAAAAATATACAATTAAGTATTAAACAAAACCAAGATAACGGTACAACGGTATCGATATCTTTACCAATCTAAGGCCTATTTTACCGTTTACTCAAAATTTAATACCAGTTACTAAGTAGCATTAGCAATTCGATAAGTTTAGCCTTAAACTTGTTGTAACGATATGCGATTAAGCAATATCAAAAGTTCTTATAGGATTGGTATAGATTTACATTTTAATAACCTTTAACTTAAACTATATCTTAATTCAGGTTTCATTTGTGTGTTAAGAAGCGGTCTTGTTTGAAAAAAGCGAGACCGCTTTTTGTTTTCAAATTATTTAACTTTGACTATGCAGCCCACAAATCTCTCGCAACATATAGAGGCGCTAATCTATTCTTCAGCGCAAGGCATTACCGTAGAAGAAATTATACAAGCCGTTAATGCTGTGTTTAATGAGGAATATTCAGAAGAATTTATTTTAAAACAATTGGAAAGTATTCGCCAAAGGTATTCTTCTGAAGAAAACATTTTAGAATTAACCTTTATTAGCGGTGGTTATCAATTTTTAACAAAAAAAGAGTATCATGAAACCATCAATCAATTACAAAACTTTAGGTCAAAGAAAAAATTAAGTCAGGCGGCGTTAGAAACCTTAGCCATCATCGCATACAGGCAACCGGTTACAAAGTTAGAAATTGAACAAATTCGCGGCGTTAACTCAGATTACTCTGTTCAGCGCCTTTTAGAAAAGGACCTTATTACCATAGAAGGAAAAGCAGAAACGGTAGGCAGACCAATTTTATACCAAACGAGCCATAATTTTATGGACTATTTCGGACTGAAAACCTTAAAAAATCTTCCCCGTTTAAAAGATTTCGCAAAAGCGGATAATTTTATTGGAAGCGAAGCTGAATAAGGTTGAAAGTTAAAATTTCTCCTATTTCGAAAAAAACTTAAATTTATACTTTCAATTTATCAATCGAACCTCTATTTTTGTATTATGAAAACGCCAAAAAAAACTTCCGCTAAACCATCTACCAAAAAAGCTGATGATGACTACGACGCTCCATTGGACGATTTGGATAACTTAGACAATTTTGATGACGATGATGAAGAGTTCGAGGGGAAACGCAGTAAACCAACTAGTAAAAAATACGATGACGACGACGATGACTACGACGCTCCGTTGGATGATTTGGATAACTTAGACAATTTTGACGATGATGAAGATGACGACGACGATTATTAACCGATAAAATATTCAGTTTTTAAAAGCATCTTATTAATTTTTAGGATGCTTTTTAATTTTCACCGTGCCGATGCAGATTATAAGGGTAAGCCAAACGGCTTTAACCAAAGATTTTTTAGAAACGCCAAAATTACTTTACAAGAACGATGCTCGCTACATCAGCCCTTTAGATGAGGTAATAGAGAAAGTGTTCGATCCAAAAAAGAATCCCTTTTTTGCGCATGGCAAGTGTACAAGGTGGGTTTTAAAAGGTGATAACGGAAAGTTAATTGGCCGAATAGCTGCTTTTATAAACGAAAAAAAGGCAAACAATTATGAGCAGCCTACTGGAGGTATAGGGTTTTTTGAGAGTATAGACGACCAAAATGCAGCCAACCTGCTCTTCGATACAGCAAAAGAATGGTTACAGGAAAATGGCATGAAAGCCATGGATGGGCCGATCAATTTTGGCGAAAATGATAGCTTTTGGGGATTGCTTGTCGAGGGTTTTACTGCCCCATCTTATGGAATGAATTATAATTTCCCCTACTATCGTAAGTTTTTCGAAGATTACGGCTTCAAAACAGAGTATGAGCAACTTACCAACCATATAAACCTTACCATTCCCTTTCCTGAGCGCTTTACAAAAATAGCAAATTGGGTGGCGAAAAAACCTGGCTACAGCTTTGAACATTTCGATAAGAAAAATGCAAAAAAATACATTTCCGATCTGATGGAAATTTACAACGATGGTTGGCAAGATTTTGAAAATTTTATCCCAATAAAAAGAGAGACTTTAGAAGAAAGCTTTAAAAGCATGGAGCCTATTATGGATCAAAATCTAATTTGGTTTGCCTACCATAAGGGAGAACCAGCTTCCTTCGTTGTTATAATACCCGACGCAAACCAAATGATTAAGGGTTTTAATGGGAAGTTGGGCGTGGTAGAAAAAATAAAATTTGCCTACCGCAAATGGCTTGGTGTAACCCGTATGCGCGCCGTTGTGATGGGCACTAAAAAAGCCTACCAAAAACATGGCTTAGAATCGGCTTTGATCATAAAACTTGGTGAATACGTTTTGCCAAAAAACCAATACAAGGAACTAGAGTTAAGCTGGGTTGGCGATTTTAATGAAAAAATGATTGCCATACACCAAGCCACCGGCGCCACCATGGGCAAAAAACATTTAACGATGCGGAAGATTTTTTAACATCATTAACATCGCTCTTCAGAATGTTAAGCTTAGGAAACAGAAGCCAGAATAAGCAGGATTTCTGGATCCACAAAAGGGAAGGGCGTTAAAGCACTAATTTTAGAATTTGGAACTAGAAAGCAGCTTTGTAGCAAAGTTCTATTTGTCAGTTCTCGAAATGAGCCTGTGGAACATGTATAACAGGGCGAATATCTTTTTATTCCGGATTTGATCAAGGACCCAGATAAATATTCGCATTACATTTTTAGAAAAATTTTATCATATTATTTTGTATCAGTGAGATTAAAATTATCAGACATCATCACATTCCCAACTTATCATACAATTCAATCACCTTTTTTCTAAGCTTGTTAAGCTCCTCGTCTTTAGTTAAAAGTTGTTTTGTAAGTTCAGCTACCCCATCAAGGTTAGATGAATGCTCGAATTTAGAATCAAATAATTGGGAAGGCAATATTTTTAGCACTTTGCAAATCTGCATCAATCGAGAAATGTTTAAATCTGTCTGACCGTTTTCTATTTTGCAATAAGCTGCTGCAGAAATTTTTAGCAATTTTGCAAAGGCAGCTTGGCTTAAACCTAAGCTTAAACGCTGTTTTCTTATTTGTTCGCCAATTTTTTCCAAATCCTACAGGTATAATTCTCAAACAAAAAAAGGTAGGAACCTAAAATTAAGCCTTCTTTACAAACTGTGCTGCAACCCAATTTTCCTTCTGCTTATGGTCGATATAAGAAATTCCAAATTTTGCGCTTTCGGCTATAATCATTTCTAAATCTGTCTCTAAATAGAAGCCACTAAAGAAAATTTTCCCTGCAGTAACAAGCGCTTCCGCGTATCTAGCAATTTGATCTAAAAGGATGTTTCTATTGATGTTGGCAAAAATAACGTCGAATTGTCGGTTGGGAATTGCTTCTTTGCTACCACAAAACGCTTCGATAGTATAGATATCGTTCAAGGCTGCATTTTCCTTTGTACTTTCGCTGCAAACATCGTCATAATCTATTGCCACCAGCTCTTTTGCACCCATTTTCGCTGCCAAAATAGCTAAAATACCAGTACCGCAGCCCATGTCTAAAATGGTTTTATCTTTAACCTCCGCAGCCAAAATGTACTCCAACATCATCGTTGTAGTTTGATGGTGACCTGTGCCAAAAGCCATTTTTGGATCTATAATAATTTCGAAAGGATATTGTGGCTGTGGTGTATGAAACGTCGCCCTCACGTAACAAGCATTGGCTATTACCAATGGACTAAAATTTTTCTCCCATTCTAAATTCCAATTCTCATCTGCAACATCCGCTAAAGTATATTGGGTTTTAAAATCATCAGCGAAAGCGATAATAACTTCTTTAAGTGTCTTTTCCTCAAAATTTTCTTTAATTGCGAACGCTGTAACACCATGTTCGCTTTGATCAAATGTATCAAAACCAATATCAGCAAGATCTGCAATAAACAAATCTTGCTGATATTCTTCGATTTTATCGAAACTAAATACTGCTTTAATATACTGCATTTAGCTGTTTAGCGCTTTTACAATATCTGTAAAGTCTCTTGATTTTAGAGAAGCACCGCCAATTAGGCCACCGTCGATGTCTTTTTGAGAAAACAGTTCGTTGGCATTTTTTGAATTGCAGCTGCCACCATACAAAATGGTGGTATCATCTGCCACATTAAAACCATAATTGGCCTCTATTTCGCTACGAATAAATGCGTGGATGTCTTGCGCCTGCTCTGGTGTTGCGGTTAAGCCTGTGCCAATAGCCCAAATCGGCTCGTAAGCAATGGCAATTTTTTTAAAATCGCTTTCTGTAAGATCAAACAAACCGTGTATCAATTGCTTTTTTAGAACTTCGTAATAGCTGCCATTGTTGCGCTCATCTAAAGTTTCGCCTATACAAAAAATTGGATTTAGTTGGTGTTCCAAAGCAATCTTTACTTTCGAGGCAAGCAACTCATCGCTTTCAGCGAAATATTGGCGTCGTTCTGAATGCCCAATAATTACATATTCTGTGCCTACCGATTTTAGCATTTTTGCAGACGTTTCGCCTGTGTAAGCGCCACTTTCTTTATCACTAAGATTTTGCGCGCCAACTTTTACATATAAGCCACCAAGCTTGGCCAAACTTTGTAGGTGAATATACGGAGCACAAATTACGGCCACTTGATCTCCTTTGCGCTCGTCTCTAACCATATTTACAATCTCGCTAAATAACGAAACGCCTTCGCTATAGTCTAAATTCATCTTCCAGTTGCCGGCAACGATTTTTTTTCTCATTTTATTGGTTTTAAACTGCTTTGCGCGATTTTCTATTTTGATTAAGAAATGCTTCCGCAGCGTTTGATTGATTAAATTCTTTTTAAAAGTTTCTAAACTTTTTGGTTTGCTCAAATACATTGCCCATAATGTCCTGCTCAACATTATCAAAACGAAGTTCTCTGCGTTTAAAGACCTTTTCGGCTGTTTTCACCATTTTGTTCAAACTGTATTCTTCTATCTTTGAGGCGCCGCCCCAAGAAAAGTCTGGTATAAAATTTCTTGGAAAACCGGCGCCAAAAATATTAGCGCCAACACCAACTACCGTACCTGTATTGAACATGGAATTTATGGCGCATTTTGCATGATCTGCCATAATCAAGCCGCAAAATTGAAGGCCGGTATTTCTAAAATGTTCTGCTTTATAATCCCAGAGTTTTACATCTGCGTAGTTGTTTTTTAGGTTGGAATTATTGCTGTCTGCACCCAAATTACACCATTGTCCTAACACTGCATTGCCCAAATAACCCTCATGTCCTTTAGACGAATAACCCCAAATCACCGCATTATTCAGCTCGCCGCCTACCCTACTATATGGACCCACCGTGCTACCGGGATATATTTTTGCACCCATCTTTACACACGAATGCTCGCAAAGTGCAAAAGAACCGCGAATGGCGCTCATTTCCCAAACTTGAGAATTTTTGCCTAGATAAATTGGCCCTTGCAAACTATTAAAGATAGCACACTCGGCTGTTGCGCCTTCCTCAACAAAAATATTATCTCCAATAAAAGAATTTGTGGCGCTCAATTTGGCAGAGGTCCTGCTTTTGGTAAGCAAAATGAAGTCATTCTGAATTTCGGAAGCATTGTAAAAAAAGATATGTTCAGGATAAGAAATTTTAATAAAATCACGTCCGAATTCAATTTGCTTTAAATCAATCGATAAGTCTAGGTTTTGAGGTGCAGATTTTGCCTTGTATGCAATTACTAAATCGCCTTTTCGCAAAATTTCCCCATCGTTCAGTTGTTCTACTGCATTTAGCAATGCGCTATTGGGACAAATAGAGCCATTTATAAAGGTATCTGCGTTTTGATGGGCGTCAAATTTCTGCGACAGATATGGCTTCGTGATAAATCCGTATTGCGTATCAAAATATTTTGCCCATTTCTCTGCGATGGTAAGTATGCCAATTCTCAAATCAGCTACTGGGCGGGTAAAGGTTAGGGGTTTTAACGTTTCCCAACTATCATCGTCGAAGAAATTGATTGTCATAAGCAGCAAAAATAAAAAAAGTCCGCTGCTTCTGGCACGCGGACTCTAAAATTTTCGTTTGGTAAATTTATTTCTTAGCGTAACGGGTTTTAAACTTGTCTATTCTACCAGCTGTATCTACTAGTTTCATTTTACCGGTATAAAAAGGGTGAGAAGTGTTAGAAATTTCTAACTTGTACAATGGATATTCGTTTCCGTCTTCCCATTTAACAGTTTCTCTAGTTTCCACGCAAGACTTGGTTAAAAAAGCATATTCGTTAGACATGTCTTTGAAAACAACTGGTCTATAATTTGTAGGGTGCAAATCTTTTTTCATCTTAAAATTCTATTAGTTATTTGAACGAAAGCATTAAAACCTTTTTTGCAATTTGCTGGCAACAACGGTTATAACGATTTGTGTTTATCTTTTCTGTTTTAGAGGTTGCAAATGTAGCAAAACAATTTATTAAAAGCAACGATCAATCCTAAAAAAACTGTTGGCTTTCCGCTTCTTACAACAACCCTCTTTTTCTTAACATTGGCTTGATGTCTGGCTTGTGGCCTCTAAAATCGAAGAACATTTTATTGTAGTCTTCTGTGTTTCCTTTAGATAAGATCATATCCCTAAACCGCTGACCATTCTCACGCTTAAGCCCGCCGTGTTCTTGAAACCAAGAAAACGCATCGTTTTCTAACATTGACGTCCAAGTATAGGCATAATAACCTGCGGCATAACCGTTGCTCCAAATGTGAAGGAAATAGCTGCTTCGATATCTTGGCGGCACTGCATTTAAGTTTAGATGCGTCTTTTCTAGTGCACTTTTTTCAAACTCATCTACTTTTTTTAAAGAGCTGCCTGCAGGCAACGTATGCCACTGCATGTCTAGGGCAGATGCAGCCAATGCCTCGGTAAAGGCATAACCTTGATTAAAAGTGCTCGCTTTTTTAATTTTATCCAATAATTCTTGCGGCATGGGCTTTCCCGTTTTATAATGAATGGCGTAGTTTTTTAAAACTTTCGGGTTAGATGCCCAATGTTCATTAAACTGTGATGGAAATTCTACATAATCTCTGGCAACGTTGGTACCAGAAATACTGGCATATTTCTGATTGCCAAATAAGCCATGCAACGCGTGGCCAAACTCATGAAACATCGTGGTTACGTCGTCGAAGCTAAGCAAAGCCGGTTGTCCTTCTGCAGGTTTGGTAAAGTTGCAAACGTTATATACTACCGGTTTTTCGCCAAATAATTTAGATTGTGGAACAAGATTATCCATCCAAGCGCCGCCACTCTTATTGTCGCGTTTAAAATAATCACAGTAAAAAAGTCCGAGTTGGCTGCCGTCTTTATCCATCACATCAAAAACCCGAACGTCTTTTTGATACAATGGCAAATCTTTTCGCTCTTTAAAAGTAATGCCATATAATTGGTTGGCTGCATAGAAAACACCCTTTTCTAAAACCCTATTGAGTTCGAAATAGGGTTTTATCTCATTCTCATCAATATTGTATTTGGCTTTCCGTACTTGTTCTGCATAAAAATTCCAATCCCAAGGTTGCACCTTAAAGCCACCTTTTTGCGCATTGATAACGTTTTGTATGTCGGCTTCTTCTGCTTTTGCCTTTGCCGTTGCAGCTGGTACTAAATCATTTAAGAAAGAGTTTACGGCCTCGGGCGTTTTGGCCATTTGGTCTTGTAGTTTCCAAGCCGCATAGTTGGCAAAGCCTAACAACTTTGCTTGTTCTGCTCGTATTTGTGCAATACGAGAAATTGTTTTGCGGGTATCATTAGCATCGCCCATTTCCGCACGATTCCAAGATTTATCAAATAGCTCCTCTCTATCGCCTCTATTGGCCATATCTTGCAAATCTGGCTGTTGCGTTGTATTGGCTAAACCTTTGCCCGCCGCCAACAACTTATTGCTAAATTGAGAAGTTAATGTTGCTTCTTCTTTGTTTAAGGTTTTGAGTTTCTCTTTATCTGCATCTGATAAATTAGCGCCTGCCAACGTAAATTTTTGATAATAATATTCAACCAACCGTACCGATTCCGGATCTAATTTACTAGAATCTTTTTGATTGTGTATCGCTTTAACCCTCTCAAATAACTTGCTATCTAGATAAATGGCATCGTAGTTAGCGGATTGCTTTGGCGCAATTTCTTCTTGCAGTTTTTGCAGCGCAGGATTGGTATTGGCCCCGGTAAGCAAACCAAACACTCGGTTTACCCTCCCCAAATATTGACCGCTTTTTTCAATGCCTAAAATGGTATTCTCAAATGTTGGCGATGCAGTATTGTTTTTTACCGAATCTATTTCCTGCTGTTGTTGTTTCATTGCAGCATCAAAAGCCGGTGCAAAATCGCCGTCTTTAATCTTATCGAAGTTTGGTGCTTCCAACGCAAGGGTACTTGGCTTTGCAAAAACGCCAAAGGTAACTGAAGCATCTGTTGATGCATCTTGATTTGTTTTTGGGCTGTTGCAACTTGTGGTGGCTGCAACGATGACAACCATTGGTAAATAAAAGATGGTTTTTTTCATGACTTTATTTTATAAATTTTTTTGAGCACTAACCGCGATAAATATACAACTTTCGAAAATACGGTTGGTTGAAAACCACTGCTATTGTTTCTGCCGCTCCGATGGAAGCTGCAGCTCCAGATTTCTTCTTCAGGACTAAAAGGAACAGGGGAACCGCAGAAGTAATTTATGGTTCCGCTCGTTTTATAAATAAATTTATAGCCATTTAATTTCTTGGCAAAGTTCTATCAATACGCCTTTTGTGTTTTTTGGGTGCACAAAACAAATCATTTTGTTGTCTGCACCTTTCTTTGGCGAATCGCTCAACAACACAAAACCTTCGTTGTGCAGGCGCTCCATTTCAGCCAAAATATCGTCCACCTCAAAAGCAATATGATGAATTCCCTCACCTTTTTTCTCCAAAAATTTTGCGATGGGACTTTCGGGAGAGGTAGCTTTTAAAAGTTCTATTTTGTTGTCGCCAGTTTTAAAGAAAGCCGTTTTTACAAGCTCATTTTCAACAAGTTCTGTCTTATAACAATCGGCGTTGAGCAATTTTTGATAGAGTTCAATCGCCTGCTCTAAATCCTTTACGGCAATGCCCACATGTTCTATTTTTTTCATCGGTTTTAAGGTTGGTTAAATGTAAAAATACGCAACTACATTTCGCGCGAAAGTCCGGGCAGCAAATTGTTGGAGAAGTTTTTATGTATCTTTGTATAGCAAAAATAAGAGAACATAATTGAAACAACCGATATATTTAGATAATAATGCAACCACCCCTTTAGACCCAAGAGTTCTAGAGGTGATGTTACCTTATTTTAAGGAAAAATTCGGAAATGCTGCCAGTAAAAATCACGCTTTTGGATGGGTTGCAAAAGAAGGCGTAGATTATGCCCGCGAGCAAGTTGCCAAATTAATCGGTTGTACGGAGAAAGAAATTATTTTTACATCTGGGGCGACCGAAGCCAATAATTTGGCCATAAAGGGTGTTTTTGAGATGTACAGAGAAAAAGGCAATCACATTATCACTGCCGTAACCGAGCATAAGGCGGTGTTAGATACCTGCAAACATTTAGAAAAAAACGGAGCAAAAATTACTTACCTCGGCGTCAAGGAAAACGGTTTAGTAGATCTTGCCGAGCTAGAAGCTGAAATGACTCCTGAAACCGTTTTAGTTTCTATAATGTATGGGAGTAACGAAATTGGCGTTGTTCAACCAATAAAAGAAATCGCCGACATTGCTCATAAATATGGTGCTTTATTCATGACTGATGCTACCCAGGCGGTTGGGAAAATCCCTGTGGGCGTAGATGCTGACGGAATAGATTTAATGGCCTTTACAGCGCATAAAATGTATGGTCCGAAAGGTGTTGGGGCACTTTATATTCGTAGAAAAAATCCACGGGTTAAACTTACCCCACAGATGGATGGCGGCGGGCAAGAAAATGGAATGCGTTCGGGGACTTTAAATGTTCCCGGCATTGTTGGTTTTGGTAAGGCTTGCGAGCTGTGCAGATTAGAAATGGAAGGTGAATCTAAACGTTTATCTGCCTTACGCGATAAATTAGAAAGCGCATTGGAAAATATCGAAGAAACTGAAGTTAACGGAACTACCTTAAATAGATTGCCTAATGTAACCAATATTGCTTTTAGACATGTAGAAAGCGCAGGTTTGATGATGGCCATGAGCAATTTGGCAGTTTCATCTGGGTCTGCTTGCACATCAGAAACTTTAGAACCTTCACACGTGTTAAAAGGCTTAGGACTTTCTGATGATATGGCCTACTCATCCATCCGGTATAGTTTGGGCAGATTTACGACCGAGGAAGATGTAGACAATGCGATTGCCGTAACAAAAAAAGCAGTAAATGATTTACGTGAGATTTCTCCGTTGTGGGAAATGTTCAAAGACGGAGTAGATTTAACTAAATTAATATGTTAAAAGTTGCCGGTCAAAAGTTAAGAGTTTGACTTTCGAAATATAAGTTAAAAATTAAAGTCGGCTTAACTATAATTGAGGTTTGCTAATTGCAGCTGCTCAGCTTAGAAATAAAAAAATGAAGTGATATTGATGGGTTTGTATTACGAATATTTCAAATCAAACGTCTGAGTGCTAATATCTCATTACTAAATACTAATAAAATGATTACAATAACAGATAAAGCAAAAGAAAAAATTAGCCATTTAATGCAGGATGGAGCAATGGGTGAAGATTACTTTTTACGTGTTTCTGTAAAAGCTGGGGGTTGCTCAGGTCTTTCTTACAATTTAGACTTTGATAACGATGTGAAAACTGGCGATCAATTTTTTGAGGATAAGGGAATTAAAATTGCTTTAGAGAAGAAATCATTTCTTTACTTAGCAGGAACCGAGCTAGATTTTACAGATGGGATAAGCGGTAAAGGATTTAATTTTATAAATCCAAACGCTAGCAGAACTTGCAGTTGTGGCGAAAGCTTTTCTGTTTAGGCTTATTTTAAAATATTTAAGAGCTTTGATATTGTCGAGGCTTTTTTTTGATTTTCTTTTTCCCATCTCAATTTGTTCTCTAACTTAATTTGGTTAATTCAACTTTCATTTTAACATCAAAGTACTGCTTTGCATTCTTATTCCAAAATTGGTATTATTGCTAATTCAAAATCTACCAAGTTGCCAAAATGCCTTTAATAACAGAATACTCTACCGTTCCTACACTTTTAAGGAACGTTGTAGAACATCTTCACAAGCCAAGCGAAACTTTTTTAATGGCGAAAAGAGGAAACAAATGGGCTGAAATCTCTTTTGAAGAAACCTTAAAAAAAGCCGATGCGGTGTCTGCTTATTTTTTGGAGAGAGGCATCAATAAAGGAGATCGACTAGGATTGATTATAGAAAACTCTCCCGAATATGTGTATTTCGACCAAGGTTTACAGCAAATTGGTGCAGTAAACGTTTCCATCTACCCCACCCTTTCAGAGAAGGAAACCGAATACATCATTAACGATTCTGGCATAAAGGCGCTGTTGATCGGCACAAGTTTTTTGTATAAAAAAGTATTAAAACTTCTTTCTAATGCCAATTCTCTTCAATATTTAATTCCCGCTTTCGCGGATTATGAAGTTATTGAAGTGCCTAAAAATTTAAAGGTAGAAGTGATCTCCTTGTCCGACATTTTGGCTTTAAAGCATCAAGTTATGCCATCAGAGCGAGCGGCTATAGATCAGTGCAGAAAATTGGTAGTTCCGCAAGATATTTCCTCTTTAATTTATACCTCTGGTACCACCGGCACGCCGAAGGGGGTAATGCTTACGCACAGCAACTTTGTAGAAAATGTAAGAGCTTGTTTACATCAAATTCCTGTAATCGATAAAAATGAAACTTTCCTGTCCTTTTTACCGCTATCTCATGTTTTCGAACGCACAGCCACATATCATGTTTGTTGCGCCCAAGGGTGCAAAATTGTCTTCGCCCAAAGTTTAGAGCTTCTGGCCAAAAACATGGCAGAAGTAAGACCAACCGTAATGAGTTGCGTTCCGCGTTTGCTAGAGCGCATACATGATAAAGCCATAAAATCTGCAACAGATAAAGGTGGCGTAAAAGCAAAAATTTTCAATTGGGCTTTAGAGGTTGGAAATCAGCACCGGACGGTATTAGAAAATGGGAAAAAAACCACTTTTCTATTAGAAGCCAAAAAAGCAATCGCAGAAAAACTAGTTTTCAGTAAAATAAAAGAAAAGACAGGTGGTCGATTAAAATTTATGATTTCTGGCGGCGCTGCGTTGCCTAAAAGCGTAGGAGAATTTTTTGGCGACTTGGGCATCGTAATTTTAGAGGGATTTGGACTGACCGAGACTTCGCCCGTAATGTCGGTTACAGAACTTCATCGTCAGGTTTACGGAACGGTTGGCCGGGTTATACCAGGAATCGAAGTTGGCATCCAAGGAATAGAATCTAAAACGATCATGAGCAATCAAACTCACGATAGCTTTAACACGGAATTTGAATGTGCCGAAGGCGAAGTTATTGTGCGTGGCCACTGCGTAATGAAAGGCTATTTTAACAATTATGAAGAAACCGCAGAAGCAATAGATAAAGATGGTTGGTTCCATACTGGCGATATTGGTCGATTTTATAAAGGCAACCTACAAATTACCGATCGGTTAAAAAACATGATTGTAAATGCGTATGGAAAGAATATCTATCCGACACCGGTCGAAAATATTTACCTGAAAAGTCTTAAAATAGATCAGCTGTTTTTAATTGGCGATAAGCGTGAATTTATTACAGCGATTATAATCCCCAACAAAGAAACACTTCAGGAAACATTCAAATTACAGAACGACTTTTTTGATCAAGAGAAAGTATTTATAGAAGAAGAAGAAATTTTATCTTGGATGGAAGAAGACATCAAAAAAATATCCAGCGAACTTGCAAAATTCGAACGCATCAAGGCTTTCAAAGTAAAGCGCATGCCATTTAGCATTGATGAGGGTGAAATAACGCCAACATTAAAAGTCAAGCGGAAGGTTGTGGAAAATAAATATGCTGAAGAAATTGAAACTATGTATCGGGATTGAAACTATGCATCGGGGTTCGGAAAAGGAATGTTAAGCCAAGTTTGAGTGAGTGGATGCGTGGAACAACGGTAGAGACTAAGTTATTAAACTTCTACCTTTCGAGATCCATCTCACTTCACCAAAAAAATGTTATCGCCTTTATTTTTATCTGGCACATAGGTGCTTCCTAAAATAACTTTTTTTAGCTTTTTCTTAGTAAAAATCACGGTAGTTGTTTGGGTGATATCGCCTTTCCAAACCCCAATGGACAGGTGTAATTTTCCTTTCTCCCCATTTTCAAACTCTAAGGCCAAATCTACGGGCATAGGCTTTAGGCTTTTATTGTCAACTGTAATGGCATAACCATCGACAGTTTTTTCTACTCCTGCAATCGCCATATCGGCTACTCCATCATCAAAAAACCAACTTTTCCAAAACCAATTGAGGTTTTCGCCTGCGCCAGTATTCATACTGTAGAAAAAATCGTAAGGCGTTGGATGCTTGCCCTGCCAGTTGGTTAAGTAATTATGCAAAGCAACATTAAACTTGGCCTCACCCAAATAATCTTTCACATACAAATACCCTAAACCAGGTTTAGGGTAAGAATTGGTAAAACTTCCGCTTCCCGCTAAATCTGGAGTCAGCGTCATGATTGGCGTATCATTTTTTGTGCCAGATGAAGAAGCTGTGGCATCTATGCCATATTCATCCACAATGGTAGAATCTATCATCGGGGAGATTGTCCATTCGCCAATGGTTGCCCAACCTTCATCCATCCAACCATACTTGGTTTCATTAATCCCCATGTAAAACGGAAATATGGTGTGGAAAATTTCATGATCGGTTAGGGTAATTGCGTCTGTTCTGTTTTCCACAGGATTGTCATTTACCATCATTGGATACTCCATCTGATCCAGGCCGTCAAATATGGTCTCATGTTGGTAAGGAAATGGCCATTTTGGAAAAACGTAGCTCATTGCATGAACGGTTTTTCTAGCAAAATCTACTAATTCGAAATAATCTTTGTGCTTGGGATTAAATGCTGCATCTACACGGGTTCTTCTTTTTGTAATAGAATCTACCACAACGCTTGTAGACTTCCACATGTAATGATCGCTTAGCGCAAAAGCAAAATCGGTAACATTTTTTGCCTCAAACTTAAAAATATTTGCATCTTTTTGAATAGTTACCAGATGATTTTTTAACTCATTGTCAGTAATCACGTTCACCACGCTGTCTACCTGTTCCGCCAGTTTTAATTTGCCAACAATTTGCGGCCGGTAAACCTCTTTGGGATTTACTAAGTCTCCAGTTGCCCAAACCGAAAAGTTTTTAGGAACGGTAATCTCAGTTTTGAAATGATCAAAGTCGTTGTAAAATTCTTCAGCACCGGTGTATGGATATTTATTCCAACCATCAACATCATCATAAACAGCTATTCGTGGAAAAAAATAAGCGATAAAATAAGAGCCATCATCAACTTGGCCAGTCCGTATATGCGAGCCTTTGTTTAAAGTGTAATTGTAATCGATAGAAAAAGTCACTTTTCCTTGCGGGAGCGGCACATCAACCGTCATATTAGTTCCGTTGATTTTAAATTCGCTTATCGTTTTACGGTCGGCAGAAATACGACGAACCGAAACGCCAGCACCTAAATCTGCTTCGGCGATTTTAGATTTTCTCGGCGTGCCTTTCTTATACAAATTCGGATATAACTTAAACCAAACCTGCCTCAACGTATCTGGACTATTGTTGGTATAGGTAACATCTACATGCCCAATTAACAACCTAGTTTGTGGGTCGAAATTTACTTTGATGCTGTACTCTGATCTGTTTTGCCAATAATTTGGGCCCGGTCTGCCAGATGTATCTCTTGTGTGCTTGCTATAAGCTTTTCGAAAAACAGCATCGACAGGAAGCTTTACCTGAGCCGACGAACATAACGACAGTAAAACACCTAAAATTGCAAGGGCAAAAAATTTCATACGTGATGCAAGTGCATTGTAACAATAAATAAGATGGTTTACTAAAAACTATTTACCAAACTTCATTTTAAGTTGATCCAACATGGCATCGTTTATAGGCTTTGCAGGTTCTTTTGGCTTGTGATTATGTTCTCCAGAATGTTTGGGCCTTGATGTATTTTGGATAGGGCGCGGGGAATTTGGCTTTTTTTCAACCGGTTTTTTAACTTCTTGAAGAGGGCGTTCTATCCTATGGGCAGCTTTTTTCGCATTAAATTTTGCCCATTCTTCATCCAGCTTTTTCTTGGTGTATAAAGGAAAATCTCCTTGCTTCATCCACGCGTAGTAGCTTGGCTCAGCCGTAAAAACCTGCAGGGCAGTTTTGCCCTTGTGCTTTCCAAAATTAAAACAAACCTCGCCTTTATCGTTATACACCATTCTTCCAGCAAAATCTACTGGTTTATGCAAGTTTGTAAAACGATGCAAGCCATCTATATCATTTACAACAGGAGTACTTTTTTTCCCGTCTTTACTTTCAAATTCTTTGTCTTTGTACAAATCTAACTGACCGAGCAATACTTTATAGGTTGCACGAACATCTGCTTCCGCGGCATGGGCATTGATCAACTCATCGTTACAATAAAATTTATAGGCTGCTTTCAACGTTCGTTGCTCCATTTGATGAAAAATGTTTTGCACATCTACAAACTTCCTATCGCTCATGTCGAAATCATAATCTGCTCTAAGAAATTCTTCCAAAAGCATCGGAATATCAAATTTGTTGGAATTATAGCCAGCTAAATCGCTATCGCCAAAAAACTCTGCTACTTCTTCGGCTAACATTTTGAAGGTGGCTTCATTGGCAATGTCCTTGTCGTAAATGTTGTGTATTAACGAGCTTTCTAAAGGAATAGGCATTTCTGGATTTACGCGCCAGGTTTTTACCTGCTCAGTTCCATCGGGCATTGCTTTTAAAATGGCAATTTCTACAATTCTATCTGCACCAACGTTTACGCCGGTTGCTTCAAGATCGAAAAATGCCAAAGGGCGTTTTAGGTTAAGTTTCATACTATTAAAGGTTGCTTTTCTTTGTTGAAAAGGCAACAAATTTTAAAAAAAATATTTTAAAGGTAAGACATTTTTATTTAATTGACTTACTGTTTAGCTCTAACTATCGTGTAACCGATTTCTCTTATTTGTGTAGTCCAACTTCTACGGCTCGTTTTCAGAAAAAATTCATCAAAAGCTTTACTAGGTTGTCATTAAAATAATGGCAATGCCTATTCCTATTCCAATAACCATAATTAAATACATTATGATTTCTGTGCTTGCAAAGCGCTTATATTTGGTCCAAAACGGATCGTATTTATCATTTCTCTCCATTTTAAATAGATTTTGATAAGTTTGCCGTAAGAGATTAACTTTACCCTCTCACAACATTTAAAAATTCTGGCTGCTTTCTTTTCTTACTTGCCTGCTCATAAGCATAAGCCAGTTTTAAAATTCCTGGTTCATCATATGCAGTACTCATAAATGAAATCCCGATTGGCAAATCATTCACAGCGCCCATTGGAACGGTTATGTGAGGATAGCCGGCCATAGCGGCAGGCGAGCAGAAATAAAATCCTGTGCCGTAATCGCCATTTACTAAGTCTATGCATCCAGCCGGACCGATGCTCGTGCCGCACAAGGCATCCAAGTTATGCTGTTTTAACATATCGTCGATTACTTTCCTTGCACTTGTTGATTGGACTAAAGCATCTTTATATTTTTGCTCGCTAAGCAAACCTCTCGTCTCAGAGCTTTCTAGCGTTTCTTGTTGAAAAAATTGCATAGCTGTTTTAGCGTGCGCTTTATTCCAAGCAATAACATCCGCAAGAGTTTTAACAGGCGCATTTGCGGTTGATAAATACTTGTTCACACCATCTTTAAATTCATATTCTAAAATAGTGGATTCGCCCCTACCCAACTTGTTTGTTTCTTTTAATAGTTCTACTTCTATTATGGTTGCCCCTTGCTTCTTTAATAGTTCGATAGCTTCCTTATATAGCCCAACTACGCCTTCGTGACCGTTAAGAAAAGATTTTTCAATGCCGATCCTTTTGCCATTTAATCCGTTAACATCTAGATTTTTTGTATAATCTTTTTGTGATTTACCAGAACTTTTTTCGGTTACCAAATCTGCTAAATCAACTCCGGTTAAGGCGCCCAAGAGTATCGCGGCATCTTTAACCGTCCTAGCCATTGGGCCGGCAGTATCTTGAGTGGCAGAAATTGGAATAATACCGCTACGACTCAACAATCCGACAGTCGGTTTTATTCCTACAATTCCACAATGCGAAGAAGGCGCAATTACAGAACCGTCTGTTTCTGTGCCGATAGCTACCGCGCATAAATTTGCTGCCACGGCGGCTCCCGAACCCGAGCTGGAACCACTCGGACTTCGATCTAGCACGTAAGGGTTTTTAGTTTGCCCGCCCCTACTGCTCCATCCACTGCTCGCTCGTGTAGATCTGAAATTTGCCCACTCACTTAAATTGGTTTTGCCCAGTAATATGGCGCCAGCTTCTCTAAGCTGTTTTATGATAAAGGCATCTTTATCAGCTCTATTTCCAGCCAATGCAAGTGCACCGGCGGTAGTCATCATTTTGTCGGCTGTATTGATGTTGTCTTTTATAAGTACGGGTATGCCGTGCATAGGTCCTCTCAACTTTCCTCCTTCTCTTTCTTTGTCCATCGCATCTGCAATCATCAATGCATCTGGATTAAGTTCTATCACGGCATTTATCGAAGGGCCGCTTTTATCAATCGCTTTTATCCTATCGAGATACAACTGAGTGATAGTTCTAGAGGACAATTTCCCAGTAGCCATTTTTTGCTGAAGCTCGTCTATGGTTATCTCATTAAGTTCAAAATCATCCGAAGAAAAAATCTCGTCCTTCACTTCCAAATTCTCGTTTTTTCTACCAGAAGCAAATGCTCCCATCGCTGTAACCGACAACCCAGCAAGGGTGCCACTTTTTATAAAATTTCTTCTTTCCATAGTATAAGGATTCTACAATATTTTTTTTTGTCAGCAAAATATGCAGATTGGCCGCTTTAGTATCTATCCTGTAACGATTTGAACTTTAAGAAAAAGCATAATTCGAAACAAAAATTTCCTATTTCGTTCAAAAATTATATGGAGAGAAATATCGCTATTCATAGCACAAAAATCTAATATTTCCCAAAACTATAACTATTAACTCATCTGTTCTTTCATTCCGATAAATTATTCAATTCGTCAAATTTTGCCTTCATGGTGGGATTACCTTTTGTCAATTTTTTGATTGTTAAATCTTCAGCCTTATTGTTGGCCAACCTCAAATTATTCACTGACGAAAGCAGCGCATCCTTTGTTTTATGCAAATGGTCTATCGTCTTATCAATTTCTTCAATGGCAGTTTTAAACTGTCTGCTCGCCAAGTCATAGTTTTTAGCAAATCCCAATTTAAACGCGTTTATGCTTTCTTCAAAGTTTGTAATATCGAGATTTTGACTTTTAACTACGGCCAATTCTGCTTTAGCATGCATGGAATTTATTGCGGCATTTCTTAACAGCGTAATAATTGGAATAAAAAATTGCGGACGGACAACATACATTTTCTCGTATTTATAAGAGACATCCAAAATACCGGCGTTGTATAACTCGTTGTCAGCCTCTAGCAACGTAACAAGTACCGCATATTCACATTTTTTTTCTGTTCTATCTTTGTCTAATTCCCTAAAAAAGTCTTCATTTCTCTTTTTTGTAGCAGTTTCGTCGCCTTCATTTTTCATCTCGAACATGATGGAAATTATTTCATTTCCAAACTCGTCTGTCTCTCTATAAATGTAATCGCCTTTACTTCCTGATCTCGAATCGTTGTCTTTTTCGAAATAGGATTTTTGAAACGCAGTTGCCCGAAGTTTGTTAAATTCTATTTCGCAATGTTGCTCTAAGGTTTCGCCAAGCATTTTTGTAGAAAGCCTCAGCTTCATATCCTTTCGAAGCGCAATCTCATCGTCCTTATATTTGATGATTTCGTCTTTAGCCTTGAGTTCGGCGCTATATTTTTCGCTTAAAGATTTTTCTAACAGCTGTTTTTCGGTGTCTTTAAGTTTGATATCATTCATCAAATCGTCTCTTTCCTTTTCAACTTTTTGGACAGCTTCGGTTATCGATAATCTTTTTTCAATATCCGCTCTTTCGCGATCCGATCTCATCTCTGCAACCAACCTTTCCTTCTCTGCCAATTGTGCCGACAACTTTAATTCATTGTCGGCTTTTAGTTGAATGAGTTCCCGTTCCCTTTCTTCTTTTTCGCGTTCCATTTTCTCAACGGCTTCCTTAACAGAATGCTTTCTCTCACTCTCTGCCCTTTCGAGATTGGATTTTAGTTCTGCAACCAACGTTTCTTTTTCTGCCAACTGCTCCGATAATTTAAGTTTGCTACTCGCTCTCAATTGAACAATCTCCAACTCCTTATCGGCGAGTTCATCTTGCAACGCATTTTTTAAATTGGCTTCTGCAAGTTGAATGGCGCTTTCCTTATCTTTTTCTGCAAGGTTGAGTCTATTCTGTAATTCCTCTTCAAATTTAGAATCTCGCACTTGTTTAAGTATGTCGGCAAAACCTGCTTCATCTACTTTAAAAGCTTTATGGCAACTGGGGCATATTATTTCGTTCATGGTGGGGAAGGATGGCTATGTTGGATAAGATCTGGGTGTTAAGTTGTAAATGCAGTTTGGATTTTGGCAGAGGTAGCAATTTTATTTACAAATTTAAATTATAAAAATAACTTTTATTAACACTGAAACTGTACTAGGAACACTAATGCTGGCATTTGGGTGCGTCATCTTATGAATTATTATTCTAGTTATAACCATTTTGCAACTCCACCATGGTGAGAACAGGTGCCACGTCTACTTCTACTAAAACTGTAGGTTCCATCTCTACATAATGCTGTCGCGCCAGCCGGTGCAGAATTGTAGTATGTCGGTGACTGAACCCTCTGCCTGTCAGAATTCGTATAATATTTTATCTTTAATCTTTTATTTTTTTGGTACGTTGTTGTTTTTGAGCTCCGTGTTATTACTGCCTTTCGGGTTGAAAGATACCGTGAATTAACTGATCCAATTTTGCCGTTATAATATACTTTTATCCACTTACGATTGGCATTTTCAAGTATTTCGACCCTAGTGTGATCTGGAATAGTTGTTAAAACTTGATAAGAAGAACTTGGTCCACCTCTAAGGTTTAGATTTGTAGAAGTATATTTATACGTCTGTGCAAAACCGGTTATTGTCAAACCAAGCTGTACAAGAAGTAATAAATGTTTTTTCATATGGATTGTTTAATTTAGCTTTATTCATTCTTTAAAAACCACTAACTTTTTGCATCTACAAAAAGTGGGCATTTCGAAGCACGATACCATCTGCCAACACAAAACTTTATACTGGCATAAAGCTTCATTTAACCATTGAACCGCCAATTTCTTAAACCCGCTGTTCTTGTCTGTCCGTTAGTTTAGTGTCAGTGTAGTCCCCATTTTTCAATGCAATAATTTACAAGTTCTTCAATGTCGGTTAGTTGTCGGGATGAGGCTTCACCTCTAACATAAAACTCTTTTCCATTTTGTCCTTTTAGAAAAATTGGTCTGCGTTTGCTTGGTGTAACAGTCACCACAAAAATGTCCTTTTCATTAAGTTGATAGAATTGCCCTGAAACGTTACTTTTAATTGAGAATGATAAAAAGTGTTCTAACATTTGATCAAATTCAAGCATAAAATAGTCCTTTTCGTTTTTGCGTTCCGATAAAGAAAAATCGTAAGAAAGTCCTTGTGGTTCGCCCTTGTCTGTAACTCCAATAATTAAGAAGCCACCGTTTGAATTTAGAAATGCACAAATAGCTTTTGCTATAATTCCCTTAATTCCGATGCCACCTTTACTTGTCGAGAAATTATACAAAAGAGCTGGCTTAAATTCTACTTGATTGCTTTCTCCTTCTTGAATAATTTCTTCTAAAGTTTTTGGTGCTTGTTGAATTTCTTCATCTTCTTCATCTTCTGGTTCTCCCCACCAATAGGGTTGGTCAAGGCCGGTCCAGTCAAAAGGAGTTTTAATAATATTATATGTTGCAGGTTCATCTTCTCTAAAACCTTCTTCCCACTCGTCTCTGCAACAATAAACCACGTCAATAACTTTGTTGGCTGTTTGGTAGTTGTAAAAAGTATAATATTCGTATTCTCGTTGAAGTTCAAAGATTAACCTGTCAGAATGGTCGTTTAAGAAACTGATGTTTCCTATCCCGTGTATAAAAATTTCATCACCGACTTTCTCATCATAAGCATTGTCAGACTTGGGAATATCTACAATTAGAAAAATGCCAATTCCATTTCCAAATGCATCGCTAAATTCAACTTCACTTTCTCCTAATTGAATTTTGGTTGTGGTGCCTGGGTCAATGAATGATTTTAATTCTTCTCTTACCTGCTTATCTGAATAATATTTTTTTTGTTTGGCTTCTAAAAGAACATCAATATAGTTTTGATAATGCTTGAAGGCAAGATTTCTTGCCACGATAGGATTTTCATTCTCAAATTTATCTTCAAATTGTAAAAATTCAATTTCGCCACTGCCTTTAATGTGTCGAATTATTTTTGCCTTAACTACATAGTGAAAAGCTGCCATATTTTATTATAATTTGGTTTTTAATAGTTGTTCAATTTTATTGCAGGTTTCTTTGTCAACTCTTGAGATTCCGACAACTTCAAATTCATTAATTCTTAAAGTTGGATTTAGCCCTTGAATTTCGGGAAGTAAATCTCTGAAGCAATCCAAATATGCTCTTTGAGCAGTCCGGCCACCAACGAATTTGAAATCAGTTGTAGTTTTGGTTTTACGGTAATTATCTGCCTTGTCCTTCTGAATTTGACAAATTCTTTTCCAATTGGCTAAGTCAAAATTTACTTTCAAACCTGATGGGTAGTTTTCAATTGTTTTAAGTCTTGAAGAACTAAAATGTTGCAACTCGTCAAACTCGAAAATAAAATTGTGTTGTCCGCCAAAGTAAGCATCACAGTCAAGAGCAACAGAACGCTTTGTTTGATTTGCGGTTATGTCGCCATTTAATAATTTGAAAATTTTGTCAATAGTCGAAAAATGATAGCCGAAACTTTCTTTGCTGTGTTTGTTTATAAACCAGTCAAATCTCTTGCTAGTCTGTGCTTGCTCGTTTAGAACCTTGCCTATTATTTCTGTTATTAATTTCTGTTTATCGCCAACTGCCATTTTTGTGTATTCGTTACTTAGTTTATTGTCTGATGTTTTGGTGTCCTAAGGTTGCCACTAACGGTTTGAAAATTTGTGCAGAAACGGCATTGCTTGTAGAACCATTGTTCTAAAGCAGTAAATTAAGTAAATAATTGGTGAACTGACGTAAACCACTGTCAGCAATTTTTGTACAAATTTGCGGTTATGTGTTCGTACTGTTATGAAAGCTGTTTTTCACGTTTGTTAGGAGCTTTTTTTGGTTCTGTTTTTGACTTCTTCGATTTGTAGTCTGAAATAAACTGGCTAATTGCTTTTCTTTCTTTTTCGTTTAAAGGCTCGCTCTGAATAATAAAGTCAACTCCTTTTGGTTCTCTTATGAATCCCATAATCTTTAGGTTTTAAAATATTTTTCAACTAATAATTTAGACGCGTCGGTCGGCAATATCAAACGATGTCCGCCGAAGTGATAAGCGCCCAATGATTCCTCATAATGTCTTACCAATTTTGTTTTTGCAGTAAATGCAACAAAGCCGTCAAAACCATACTGAAATGAAAGTTTGCAAGCGTAGGCAACCAAATTCCCTGCAACACCTTCATAAAGTTTGTTCTGTCCGATATTGAAAGGAGCGTTTTCAAGCAAATTCAGATAAATGTGGTCGGTTTCTTTTGGGATACTTAACAAACCTTGAATGATGTCTAAATTATTTACTATAGTCAATTTGTAAACTTCTTTGATGTCGTTCTTTAATTCGATTTTCCAATTAAAATTCCAACCGTTTTTAATAGTAATGTTTTTGCTGTCATTAATTGTAAATCTAGCCACTTCGGTCTGAAAACTGTCGCCAGAAATAGTGTTTTGGATAGAATTTGTCAGCTTGTCAACCACAAAATCCAACTGTATTTCTTTCTCTTTTTTCATTGCGTTAATTTACGAAAATATTTCCAATGAGTAATGCCCATGCGGTCGGTTAAGTATGACACACACGTTTTGAAAATTTGTGAAGAAATGGCATTACTTGCAGAACCATTGTCGTACCGCACTGAACTAATAATTAACGAAAAAGCTGAGTTGAACCACCGTCAGCCATTTTTGTGTAAATTTGCTGTTACCTGATGCCATTTTTATTTAATGTCAAGTTTTACTTTGTAGCTCACTTCACTATTTAATTTATCCCATGGGTCTTTTACGAGTATAATGTCGTTAGCGAACTTTGCTGTCCAGTTGAAGCAAGTCTCAAATGTTTTCAGTTTTTCCCGTTCCTTTATTTCGATTTTAGCAAATTCTTGTTGAAGTTTTCCGAGTTTGTCGCCCCACATTTCAAACTGCTTCAAGTGAATTTTTTCCGGTAAGCAATTCTACCCAATAATTTATATATCTCCCTAAACTGTTGTTTCCCCAAAAGTAAATTTCCATTTTCGGTTTTGTTGTCTCTAGTGAAGAATAATCCATAATTCCATAGGAAACAAAGTTGTCAAAACGTTTTCTAATGTCTTGCGATGTTATAATTATAGTTCCGTTTTTGTCTGTGAGAAATGGTGAAAGATCGATGTCGTTTTTATGATTAGCAAAGGTCCTTATGCCAACTAAAATATTCTCTTATTTAAACGGCTTGTTGTCCGCGTCCAAGAAGTTGGTTACCCATTTCGGTGGTTACCCACAGCGGAAAGGCACGCGGCCTGGATGGTAAGGGCCGAACGCAGTGAAGGGTTAAGTTTTTCCTTTCCTCAAAAAACTTAACGGAACCTCTGAACAGCCAGAAATTGCCGCCCGAAAGAAGGTTATGGGTTATAGGTTATAGGTCTGAGGGCGGAAAACCTGGATGAGCAAAGAATAAAGAGCAAGGAATAAAGACCGGGCGGAAAGCGTAAATAATTGTAAATGGTTTATGTTATCCGGTAAGTTGTGGAGTTAAAAAATCGGTTAGCGGTTAGATGGTTAGTGGTTAGGCTGTGAATATTTAGATATTAGAAAGTACTTGCTTTTCTTGAATACCTCGTTATCTAGATACTTTATACTTTATGCTAAAAAAAGGACTCGGAGAAAATTAGGTTAACGGTTAGGTAATTAGATTTTTAGGTGGTTAGTTTTTTAGTTGGTTAGTGTTGGACACCGCGCTATCATGATACTTGATGCTAAATACTGCTACCGAAAACTTAATAATAATTTATATCTTTGTTTCCTCAAGCAAATGGCAACAGACATTTCGATGAATTCTTAACCCGCCCCCGTGTTGGTTATTTCATAATTCGTGTTGGCATTTCAGATTTCCATTTAACAACATAACGACAATGAAATTCGATTATAATACTACGCGTAGTCATTTGATTTTATCAGAGTATGGCCGCAACGTACAAAATATGGTGAAGTATATTATTGCCTTACCAACCAAAGAAGAGCGCAACAAATATGCCCAAGCGGTAATAGATTTAATGGGTTTTTTACAGCCTCATTTAAGAGATGTAGCCGATTTTAAACATAAACTCTGGGATCATTTACACATTATTTCCAATTATGAAATTGATGTAGATAGCCCTTACCCAAAACCTTTGATAGAGAATGCGTACATTAAACCAGAACCGTTGCCTTATCCGCAACAGCGTATAACCTATAAACATTATGGCAAAACAGTAGAAAAACTGATAGAAAAGGCGATGCGCGAGGAGGATGAAACGGTAAAGAAAGACATGGTGCAGAACATTGCTAATTTTATGAAAATGGCTTACGTTAGTTTTAACAAAGACAACGTTTCTGATGAGACTATTTTAAAGGATTTGCACGACCTTTCAGGCGGCTTATTGCGCTTAGACGACAACGTTAATTTAGCCAAAGTAGAAGTTAGGCAAATCAACCCACGCCAAAACAATAGCAACAACCGTGGTAGAAACAGCGGTGGCAAAAAGCATCAGAACAATAATAATAATAATAACAATCGCGGTCGTAATAATAATAAATCGAAATATTAGGTAGATAGGTTTATCAACTAAATCTATTAGGTTTGTTTATTAAACAATCAGATAAGTTACAACAGTAAAATTTAGGTATGAGTGCATTTGAAATAACTGGTGGCATAAAATTACATGGCGAAATTACGCCTCAGGGCGCCAAAAACGAAGCTTTGCAAATCTTGTCGGCGGTTTTGTTGACGGAAGGAAAGATGACCATCAGCAACATTCCAGATATTAAAGATGTAAATAAACTGATCGAATTACTAGGGGATTTAGGTGTTTTAGTGGAAAGGATTAATAAAGACACATACACTTTCGAGGCAAAAAATATTAATTTAGATCATTTCGAATCTGCGGATTTTAAAACAAAAGGTGGCGGGTTGCGTGGTTCGATTATGATTGTTGGTCCGCTGTTGGCTCGTTTCGGTAAAGCGGCAATTCCAAAACCTGGTGGTGATAAAATTGGTCGGCGAAGGTTGGATACCCATTTTATTGGCTTCGAAAAGCTGGGCGCTAAATTTGTCTACGACAGCAAAAAAGCTTTTTTCAATGTAGATGCTACCAATTTAAAAGGCGCTTATATTTTATTAGACGAAGCATCTGTTACTGGCACTGCAAACATTGTGATGGCTGCAGTTTTGGCCAAAGGGACAACTACCATTTACAATGCTGCTTGCGAACCCTATTTGCAACAGCTTTGCAAAATGCTGAACAGAATGGGCGCTAAAATTTCTGGAATCGGCTCTAATCTTCTAACTATCGAAGGCGTTAAAAAATTGGGTGGCACCGAGCATAGAATGTTACCCGACATGATAGAAATCGGTTCTTTTATTGGCTTAGCAGCGATGACAGAATCTGAAATTACCATCAAAAACGTGTGTTACGATGAGCTTGGCGTTATCCCGGAGGTGTTTAAAAAATTAGGAATTAAATTAGAGCGTCGTGGAGACGATATTTATGTGCCCTCGCAAAAGCATTATGAAATAGATACTTTTATTGACGGTTCTATTTTAACCATTTCCGATTCGCCTTGGCCTGGATTTACACCCGATTTATTGAGCATTGTGTTGGTTGTCGCGACGCAAGCGAAAGGCAACGTGCTTATTCACCAGAAAATGTTCGAGAGTCGATTGTTCTTTGTGGATAAATTGATAGATATGGGCGCTCAAATTATCCTTTGCGATCCGCATAGAGCAACCGTAAATGGAATTGATAAGAAATATAAATTGCGCGGAATCAGCATGACTTCTCCAGACATTCGTGCGGGGGTTTCTTTATTGATTGCAGCTTTATCCGCGGAAGGAAAATCTACGATTTACAATATTGAACAAATTGAACGTGGCTATCAGAATATTGATACTCGGCTAATAAGCTTAGGGGCGCAAATTAAGCGTACAGAAGGCGAAGCGGCAGCGCATTAGAAAGGTTGAGGGCTTGAGGGTTTAAGGAGCAAGGAATAAAGAGCAACGACTTGGCAGCAAAAGTCACTGCGTTTTAGCTCCCCTCCCTTTTTAAGGAGGGATTGTGGCAATGTCATTAACTTAAGGAGAAAACTAAAAGAATGATGTCATCCAGAGCCTGTCGAAGGACAATCATTTTATTAGCTTTCGACAATATAGGGTCTTCGACAAGCTCAGACTGACACCAATTTCTGTTAAGTTAATGACATTGGGGGCGGGGGTGGTTTATGTTTGGGCAACGGCCGGGCTGTGCATTACTTCGCTATCGCTACGGCCCTGCGGGCAAATTTTTAGGCCTAGCCATTTCCCTAACAAAAATTTTAATTTCCATCCCTGTTGCAAAACACCGTAAATGTTAAATTATCGCAGCACAGAGAAATCTTACAAATCTTAGTTCAGACGCTGCTGAAATGAGTTCAGCAGGACGGAAAGACGCTAAAATGAATAAGCAACTTGCCTAAAACCTAATGCCTAACTGCTAATACTTAATTTCTAAAAGGGATACTTCCGATTTCTGACCTCCGACGTCTCTCACCCACTTATCGCTTCAATAATATCGTATTGCGTAATGATGTCTATTTTACCATCGGTGTTCTCGACTAACACGGCAGAGTTTTCTCTGTTTATCAACGCAGAAATCCTATCTATCGACGTATTCAAATCTACAAATGGAAACGTTGCACTCATTATTTCTTCCACCGGTGCAGACTTTAGACTAGGGTTTTCGAGCAACGCAGAAAGGATTTCACTTTCATCTACTTTTCCTACAATCATCCCCTGTTGGGTAACCGGAATTTGAGAAATATTTAAAGATTTTATTGTGTTAATGGCTTCTAAAACAGTTTTCTTAGCATCCAAAGTAACTATTGTTCCATGGTCTTTCTTTGCTAAAATTGCCTTTGCGGTCAACTTTTCATCTGTTAAAAATCCACGCTCGCGCAACCAATCTTCGTTGTACATTTTGCCCATATATCTACTGCCATGATCGTGAAAAATAACAACCACCACATCTTCCGGCTTAAGCTTCTCTTTCAATTGCAATAGTCCTGCTATTGCCGCGCCAGCAGAGTTGCCGATAAAAATACCTTCCTTCCTTGCGATTTCTCTAGTCATTAAAGCTGCATCTTTATCAGTTACCTTTTCAAAAAGATCTATCACATTAAAATCTACATTTTTCGGCAAAAAATCTTCGCCAATGCCTTCGGTGATGTAGGGATAAATCTCGTCTTTGTCTAAAATGCCAGTTTCCTTGTATTTTTTAAAAACAGAGCCATAAGTATCAATTCCCCAAACCTGTATGTTCGGGTTTTTTTCTTTAAGGTATTTTCCGGCGCCAGAAATAGTGCCTCCCGTACCTACTCCAACAACTAAATGAGTAATTTTGCCTTCAGTTTGTTCCCAAATTTCGGGGCCGGTTTGTTCATAATGAGCTTGAGTATTTGCCAGATTATCATACTGATTTGGTTTCCAAGAATTTGGAACTTCACGCTCTAAACGAGAAGAAACAGAATAATAAGAACGCGGATCTTCGGGATCTACATTCGTTGGACAAACAATAACCTCTGCCCCGAAAGCGCGCAAGGCGTCGACTTTTTCTTTAGATTGTTTATCAGTGGTGGTAAAAATACATTTGTAGCCTTTTATAATTGCTGCCATCGCCAAACCCATTCCTGTATTTCCAGAAGTGCCTTCGATAATGGTTCCGCCTGGTTTTAAACTTCCATTTTTCTCGGCAACCTCTATCATTTTTATCGCCATTCTATCCTTAATGGAATTGCCCGGATTGGTTGTTTCTATTTTGGCCAATACAGTTGCAGAAATGCTTTTTGTGATCGCGTTTAAACGTACGAGAGGCGTATTGCCAATTGTTTCTAATATGTTATTATACCACATAATACAAAAATACACAAACTCGTTTGCTTAATAGACATCAATTCGATATAAAGGTTATTTGAGTGGAAGGCGGAGGGTGGAGGGCGGAAGGCAGAGGGTGGAAGGCGGAGGGTGGAAGGCGGAGGGTGGAAGGTCTCAAATCTCATTTCTCACATCTCACATCTCATTTCTCACATCTCACATCTCACATCTCATTTCTCATATCTCACTTTTTAAACCAATTTGTAAACCTTGCCGGGCAAAGAAACAATTATTCCCTGCATTTCTAAAGTTAAAATCACGATGGCAAGCTTGCTTTGCGGAGTTCCTAACCGAATTGCGAGTTCGTCAATTGCCAACTGGCCCGCCCTTAAGCATTCTACCACTTTTTGCTCATTAGCGGTTAAATTTAGATGTAAAGAGGTTTGAGTTTGCTCTTTCTTTCTAGTCACTTCAGCATCCCAACCGAGGTAATAAATTAAATCACTCACATCATTAATTAGGACGGCGCGATTGGTTTTAATTAAAAAGTTACATCCTTCAGAAAACGCATCTGTTGTCCTCCCGGGATAAGCAAATACATCTCTATTGTAAGAGTTTGCAATATGCGCCGTAATTAATGCGCCCCCTTTTATAGATGCTTCTACAACGATAGTGGCATCGGCTAGGCCTGCGATTATTCTATTTCTTTGAGGAAAATTTTGCTTGTCTGGATTCGTAAGCGTTGGAAATTCCGTCAGCAAACCACCGTTTATTATCATTTGCTGGGCTACACTTCGGTGGAGTTGCGGATAAAGCCGATCTAACCCATGACCTAATACACCTATCGTTGATATATCATTTTGCACACATTCTTTATGCGCTGCAACATCAATACCATAAGCTAAACCGCTTACTACTAATACATTGTATGGCACCAACTGCTCGGCAAGTTGCTTGCACAAATTCTTTCCGTACTCGGTCGCGTTACGGGTACCAACTATGCTGATAATTCGGGGATGATTTAAATTTGCTTTGCCCTTAAAATACAATAACAAAGGCCCGTCTGCGCAATTTTTTAACCGATGGGGATAGTTTGCATCAGAAAAAAATAGAGTTTCAATATTGTGCTTTTCGATAAAGTTAAGCTCTTCTTCTGCCCGTGCAAGTGCGGTATTGTTTAGTATCGAATCTACTGTTTTTTTTCCGATGCCGGGTATATCTCCCAAATGACCTTTGCTTGAAGAGAAAACATTTTCGGCGCTACCACAATAAGCCAACAAATTTTTGGCAGTTGCCGGCCCTACAAGTTTTATAAAGTTTAAAGCAATTTTGTGGAGCGTGCTCAAGTTAGGTTTTAGGTTTTAGGTATGAGGTTTTAGGCGATAGAGTTTACGCATTTGACTTAAACTTTTTGCTTTAAGCATTTTACTCCATTAAATATTTAAACAAGAATATTGTTAATTTGTCTTAAAACCAAATGGTATAGTCGATTTCAAAAAAAAAGCCAGCTCGTTAGAACTGGCCTTTCATACTTCACCCGTCTACTATTTTTTGAATTTAGGATGGCCGGTATCGACCATGCCTTTGAATGAATGATCAAGTTTACCAGTAAAGTCTTCCATTTTACTGGTGCTAAAAGGAGTGGTGCTGCTGATGGAGTTGTCTCTCGCGTAAGAAGTAAAATTTCCGTTTGCAGAATAGTATAGAGCCTGCGAAAGCATTCCCTCAGTAGGATCACCAAATTCTTTGGTCACGTCGTCGTTAATTATTTTATCTGGCGTAAAGCCATCGAAATATTCACCTTGGTTTAACTGGTTTTTAGTTTGAAATTGAGGAATATATAGGTCGCTTTTGTCTATCTGCAAAGAGAAAAAACCAACTGGCTTGCCATAGGTTTGTCTTCCAATCAATTTTACATCTACCACTGGTTTTAAATTGTTTATTAACAATTCACTGGCAGAGGCAGTACCTCCTGTTACAAGAAAATAGACTCGGCTAATGTTCTCTAAAGTTCCTCGTTTTGCAAAAACCTCTTGGTTGCCGGCTGCCGCGGTAGGTCTATAGTCAAATTCTGCATAAGAATGTATTTGATTGTCGCTACCACGAAACTTTTGATTCTCTAAAATTGTGGCCCTTCCATCTTGCATGGTTTGGTTGAAAAAATAGGTAAACATCACCTTACCGTTTTGTGCCGCAGGGGCAATTAGATTAGTAAAACCTTCAGATGTTGCTACCGAGCCGCCACCATTATACCTTAAATCTACAACCAACTCTGTAACACCATCTGCTGCAAAAGTTGCAAATGCGGCTTCTAACTGAGGCATTGAATTGCTGGTGAAACTATTAAAAACAACATAACCCACTTTCTTTGCACCAACAGTGTAAGTATGTGTGTATAAAATAGGATTAATGCCGTAGGTAGCCTTATTAACAATTACATTTTGACTTGTTCCGTCGGGCTTTTTTACCGTAAGTGTTACCGTAGCAGCACTACCAAAAATGGCATCGACCACTTTTTTAATACTTGCATCACTAGTATTTATATCGGTAAAATCGTTAATCTTTGTAATTTGATATCCGCGTTTTAATTGTTGGCTTGCCGCTGGAGACGAAGCATATACGTATTTTATTCTCAAATCATTCGTACTCGCATAAAAGACCGAAAAGCCAAAATCGCCGGCCGTTCCACCAATTTCTTCAGCTACCGTTCCATCGTCAATGAAAGAGTATTTGTCTTTGCCCCCGCTTGCTGGCAAAGCGCGTATTGCCGCTACCTCGGCCTCATTATCAGCAAACTGCCTCGGGTTAAATACCTCATAAGTAGGCAGACCAGCATTCCAAAAATAGGTTTGCTGTGTGTATAGGTAAATAGAATCTTTTGTTAACTCAGATCTGGTTGCAGGGGTTTTTGGCGGATCCATAGGCTTGGATGGGTTTTTCTTACAGGCGGTTGTAAACCCAAACACGGCCAGCAAAATTCCTAGAGCAGAATTTTGTATTATCTTACTTTTCGTCATATTAATTTATTGATATCGGTTGTTAAAACGTACGGTAAATTTAGCAAGTTAGATTCGTGATTTATCAATTTATTGTTTAAAACAAGTAAACTTTCCTCAGCTGCGAAGCTGTTATCAACCAATAACTTACTTATGATCTCTAAGCGAGTTTGGCTGAATTCTGCGACGAAAAATAGTTTAACGTGTTGCGACAAACTGCCCCATTCTATGTGCCTAATTTTGTTCAGTTGAATTTCTTCCTCTCCCTCTGTTACTACAAATATTTGCGCTTTTTTTTCTACTGCAACAGTTAAAAGCGCTACTATGTTTTTGTACATAAGAAGTTTTAGCGGTAATCGAGCAGTTTTAAATAAGCGATTAAAATGAACTTGGTATTTGGCTAGGTAATCAAATCTCTGAGTAAGTTTCTCAAAAATTAATTCTTTCCGGTTAAGCCTGTATTGCTGCTGTAGAAAGTCGATAATCGGTTTTGAGGGTACTTGCTCGGTTAACTCGACAAATTGGGCGAACAGATAAAAAACCTGCAAATCGTAGTCTTTTTCTGGAAACAACACATCGTCCAGCTCGACAAAAATTGCCTTTTTGTTTTTTAGAAGTGTTGTAATATCCATAGCTAGACTAAAAATAGTTTCATTTTACCGGTTTCGGATTGCAACTCGAAAACACCGCTTAGTTCTGCGGGCCAGGTTTCTATGACGTTTTCTGTTGATGAAAAAATACATTTTCCTTTCTTTAAGACAACAAAACCCGCATCGGTTGATTTTTCCTCCCAAAAAAAATCCTTTAATGATTCTACCGATGGCAGTAATACCGTTATATCATATTCTGAAAACAGTTGAATTGATTTTGCCATCTGCTCTATTTCAAATCGATGTGTTGGGATAACTATTTCAATCGATTCTGATAAGCAGAAATCCAAGAGAATGTGCGCAATGCTTTGTTCGTTTTTTATGCCTAAACTGGCAAAACGATAGATTTTGGTTGATATTTGCGGCACTTCGCCATAATCCCCAAAAACAATAAAGTCTTTTGAAAACGCTTTTAAAAGTTTTAGAACCTTTGCGTTTTTTCCGCCGGTAATTAAAATATTCAAATCGAATTAAGAATAGTTGAACGATTAAACAATCAAACCATCTTTCATAGAGACAACCCTATCGCTTGAAGTGGCCAGATGTTCGTTGTGTGTAACAATGACAAAGGTTTGCCCAACTTCATCGCGCAAGCGTCCGAATAAACTGTGTAAAGCTTCCGCATTTTCAGAATCCAGGTTTCCAGACGGCTCATCGGCCAAAATTATAGCGGGGTTGTTGATGAGTGCTCGTGCGACTGCAATGCGTTGCTGTTCTCCGCCAGATAACTGACTAGGCTTATGGTGCGCCCGATTTTCTAAACCGAACATGGTCAACAATTCAGTAGCTCTTTTCTCTGCGTGTTTTTTGCTCTTTTTGGCAATAAATGCAGGAATACAAATATTTTCTAATGCAGTAAACTCTGGTAAAAGATGATGAAACTGAAATACAAAACCGATGTTCTCATTTCTGAAATTGCTCAGATTTTTACCATTCAATTTGTTGATCTCAATTTCCTTTAATAGCACCGAGCCAGAGTTTGGAGTGTCTAGTGTGCCCAAAATATGTAACAATGTGCTTTTCCCCGCTCCAGACGGACCAATAATACTCACAATTTCCCCTTGCTTTATTTCGAGGTTTACCCCTTTCAAAATCTGGAGTTTTCCATACGATTTGGTAATATCAGTAGCTATTAGCATTTGGCAAAAATAAGGAAAAAAGGTTTATAGATTGGTGGACAATTTATCTGTTAGAAACCTTAGACCAGGAATTTATAGTTTAGGCATAATGATTCTGCGAAGGGTGTTTTGCGTTAGGGATAGCAGCGAAAATCCTTTTACTCAATCAAAGCCCCTTTGGGGTTTGATTGAGTAAAAGATTGTAGCGTATAGCCCGGGCCCTTTTCGGGCAACGCCCAAAATATGTTCTTTACTGAATAGTTTATGCGCCTAGTTTCTAACTACTTTATACTTACAATAAATACTATTTTAAAGTCCACTAACACCGCCACTCACTACCAGCTTCATGGCATCGGCGGCGCTCATGTGCAAGTCGGTTACTTTATCTCGCTCTACAATGCAAAGCTGCCCGGCAAAAGAGTAAGAAAGCGGAAAATAAACTGCCACCTGTGTAGGAAGTTCAAACCTTTCTAAATGGCTTTGGGTCAAAAACCCAATTTTTTTTAAGCCACCTTCTACCTCTACCAATACCGGGTGATTGAATTTTTTTTCTTCTCCAACAAATGCTTCCGTTAGGTCTTTTATAGAGGTATAAATAAAATTGAAGAGTGGGAGGCGATGTTTAACGCGCTCAAAAAAATGATACATTGGTTCGGTAACCAAATTGGTTACAAAAAAACCAGTAAGAAGCACCACCGCAAGTACCGATACTAATCCAAGGCCGGGAATATTTCTGCTTTCTCCAGTAGCGGGATTTACACCCAAAATATTATTTACATTGATCCAGCTGTCTACGGTGCTAACAGCCCAGATCAGCAACATAACGGTAAGCGCAATCGGCAGAACCACTAGTAAGCCCTTAATCAAATAGTTAAGTAATACTTTGCCAAGCTTGTTCATGGCGCAAATTTACATAAAAATAGCCTGCAAATTTTGTAAATAACAAGATGTTGAGAATCAATTTATTCGTAGAAGTAAACCCTTTTTACGCGTTGCGAAACGTTGGTTAAAATTTCATAAGGGATGGTCTTCTGTAACTTCGCAAGATCAGAAACACTTGGATTTATCCCAAACACAATCACCTCATCGCCGGGGTTTACCGCAAGACTAGTGATATCCAACATCGTCATATCCATACAAATAGAGCCAATGGTTGGCACGAGTTGATTGTTAATCATCATTTTGCCGACACCATTTCCCAGCGCTCGGTTATAGCCATCGGCATAGCCAATTTTAACTGTAGCAATTTTGCCGCCTTCTGGCATCGATCCTTTTCTGTTGTAACCTACAGTTTCGCCAGGCTTCAATTTTTTTACCTGAGTTACAGTTGTCTTTAAAGTCATAACTGTTTGTAATGATGAATTTTCAAACCCATCGAAACCATACAAACCTACACCGAGCCTAACCATATCTAGCTGAGCGTTTGGAAATCGACTAATTGCAGAAGTATTTGCCAAATGTAAGATGGTTTTGTAGCCGAGTTGTTTTATTAGATATTCTGATTCGTTTTTAAAAGTTTCGATTTGCGCATTGCTAAACTCATCAAGATTCGGATTATCGCTAGCCACGAAATGCGAAAAAATACTTTGTACTTTAACTTTTTTAGAGCTCATTAAAATTTTTCCCAACTCATCGAGCTCGTCGTTATCAAAACCTAACCGGTGCATCCCGGTATCTAACTTAATGTGTATTGGAAACGAATTGTTAGATTCGGGCAGTAAACTGATAAAAATATTCAGTATTTCGAGGCTATAAATTTCTGGTTCAAGGTTTTTCTCAATCATTGCGTCCAACGCATATTCTTCAGGACTCATCACCATAATCGGCAAGGATATCCCGGCATCTCTAAGTGCAACACCTTCATCAGCGTAAGCCACAGCTAAATAATCTACGCCATGAAATTGCAGCAAATTGGCAATTTCGAAACTTCCACTTCCATAAGAAAAAGCCTTTACAATGGCCATTATTTTAACATTTGGTTTTAGTAAACTCCTATAATGTTGCAGATTAGCCAACATGGCATTCAAGTTGATTTCTAAAACAGTATCGTGCCGTTTTGTGAGGCTTTTGATAATGCGTTCGAATTCGAATTTTCTCGCACCTTTAACCAAGATGGTTTCGTTACCGAAATTTAGTTGTGGCTTTTGGGCAAGAAAAGTTTCCGTATTTGGAAAGAACAAAGATGTTGGTTCGAACAAATCTTTGTTTTTTGAAATATTTGGCCCGATACCAATTAGGCGGTGCACGTCTCTTTTTTTCAAAAGATTGGCTATTACGCTATAAAGTTGCGCACTATCATGGCCTGTCTCGAAAAAATCTGACAGGATTGCGGTTTTTCTTACGTGTTGATTTTGTTGATTTAGAAAGTCTAAGGCAATAATAAGCGAGGAAATATCGGCGCTGTAAGAATCGTCTATAATGGTGCAATTATTTATCCCGTCTTTCAATTCCAAGCGCATAGAAATTGGACTTAGAGTTTGCAATCGAACTACGATTTCGGCTTGGCTATAACCCAATGCTAACATCGTTGCCCAGCAACTCATTCCATTTTCTAAATGTGCAGAATCTGTAAAAGGAAATTTACAAGTTGTTTCTTCGCCTTTGTAAACAGTTTTTAAAATGCAAAAATTACCATCTATATTTTTTTCGATAATTTGGAGGTCAGCAACTTCTTTATCGCTCCAAGTAAAATGAGACTTTCCAGGAAATTTTACTTCGGGAAATTTTGCGGATAGACTTTTTGGATAAATAAGCAACTCTACATGCTCAAAAAGCTTTAATTTTTCCTCTAACTTTTGTTTTGCGGTTTGAAAACCTTCCGCATGCGCCTGTCCTATATTTGTTAAAATACCTATCCGAGGTTGGATGATTTCCTCTAAATGTTGCATTTCATCTGCTTTCGAAATACCGGCCTCAAAAATTGCCAAATCGTTTTCCGCATTTATCTGCCAGACCGATAACGGTACGCCTATTTGAGAATTGTAACTTTTCGGGCTTCGAACGATGTTATAATCTGCAGCAAGCAACTGATACAACCATTCTTTAACAATGGTTTTTCCATTGCTTCCGGTAATTGCAATCGTTTTTATATCAAACAGATTCCGATGAAATTTGGCGAGTTTTTGCAGGCTGACTAGTACATCGTCAACAATCAAAAAATTTGCATCTGGGTATTTTGCAGTATAACCGCTTTCGCTGATGATAAAATTTATAACACCTTTTTTATAGGCATCTTCGATAAATAAGTGACCGTTTCGATGGCCGTCTAAGGCGATAAAAAGTGCATTCTCGGGCTCTAAAATTAATCGGGTGTCAATCAGTAAATTCGTTATAACAGCATTTGTATTTATTATTCTCGCTTCCGCGGATAAGATTTGGGCAATTTTATTAATTGTGTATATTGGTTGTTCCATCAAAAAAAAGACAAAAACGACTGCTTCATGGTTCGGCGTACTAAGTTGGGCAAATATTTATGAATACGGATATAAAACCGAAGTTAAATCTCGACAAAAAGCAGGCTACAGCAAAGGCAGAAAGTTTTTGTGCCTACCAAGAACGCAGTCAGAATGAAGTTAGGTACAAGTTGGTAGATTGGGGAATTCGGGGCGATGAGCTGGAGGAAATATTAGGCGAATTAATCTCAAATAACTTCTTAAATGAAGAACGATTTGCAACAGCTTACGCCTCTGGTAAGCTAAGAATAAATCATTGGGGCCGACAAAAAATAAAGCAAGGTTTAAAGTTAAAAGGCGTTCCTGAGCGCATTTTAAATAAGGCGCTATATGCTTTGGATGATGATGAATATTTTGAAGTTTTGAAAAAAATTCTTGCAAAGAAGGAGAAAGTAACTGCAGAAAAGAATCCGCAAAAAAGAAGATACATGCTCCTATCCTACTTACAAGGCCGAGGTTTTGAACGAGAACTTATTTTAGAATGTTTGAATGAGGAAAAGCTTAGCGCGTAGCTAAATTGAGGCTTTTTTTACGTAAAAAGTACATAGTTTTTCTTATAGTTCACAAAGCTTTCGGCGGATTTGGAGATTTGCATCTTTTCAATTTCGAGGTGGGCAGGCTTTAGAGTTTGAGGAGATGGATGTGCGAATTGGAAAGCTTGCGGAGTAAGGGTTTGCAGTTTGGCGAAGTGGCGGATTTCGAAAGCATAAAACTGTCGACCCAGGACAAAACTTGATACGGGTAGTATGTTCAATTAACCACTAAATCCGCTTTTTTGCCAACCGCAGTTACCTGCTGTACTTTCTAATTGTCCGTGTTTCTGTCCAACATTGTATTTCATTTATTTACTTTTTCTAGGTCAGCCTAGTGATTAAATAGATTAAGCATGCTAATGAAAAAGCTAATGCTGATAGGGAGAGAAGTGTTTGTTTGCCAATCCTTTTCCCATATTCTTCTCGTTCAACGGCAGTCCATTTTTGTTCTCTCGAAGCAAATCGGTGTATTTCCATTTGTCGGATGTCGATATACACTAAATAGATTAGATTGATTATTGGAAATATTACAGTCAACATATTGAGCTTAGGAGACTGGCTTGGAAAAGTTCCGAGAACTAAATAAACCCCGATTAAAATATTATTAAAATTAAAAACTTTGTCGTGTATTCTGTCAAATGTGTTTTGTATTTGGTCTAAGGCCTTTTCAACTCGTCTATCAGATTTTTCAAACAGCTTATTCGATTCAGAAAATAATTCTTCTGTTTCTTGTCGACTATTTATCTTCTGTAAAGTCGCCGTAATCTGTTTTAATATTTCGTTATTATATTTTTCCAATTCATCTTTTGTTTAATGGTTCGGTTCTAGGTTTTCGTATAGCAGGTAGCGTTTTGCAAATTTGTGCAGAAATGGCATTGCTTGCGAAACCATTGTCGCACCGCACCAAATTAGGTAAATAACTGATGAATTAAACTAAACAACCGTCAGCCATTTTTTAACAAATTTGCTGTTGCCAGCTGGGCTTTTTCTATTACTTCCAATTTTTCGTCATATTGGTCAACTGGTTTTCTGTTGAATATTTATGTAAGTCCTGTCGTTTTGAATATTTGTAACCATAGAGTATAATCCTACTATCCAAGTCGGTCTCATATTTATCCTCATTTTTTTCAAAAGGTGCAAAAGCAAATTTTTTATTAGTTGGTTGATATTTTAGAAAGTTCCGCATATGCGTATCAACAGTATAGTTTATTGCGTGCCAATAAGCCATTTGCATAAATAGACCGTCTTGAATCTTTCCTACTTTATCGTTTTTCGAGAAATTTTCACTAGCAACAGCTTTAAACATTTTGTTCAAGTTTTTGCGATATGGATTTGCGTAAATATAAAAAGTGAAAGCTCCATTCACTTCCTCAACAATTGAAAGAATTATATTCCTTTCCTTATCGTCAAATTCATCAAAATTCCAAGACCGGATATAATCAAAAAACATTTTGCCATACTCGATATTTTTATAAACAAATCCAACCATATTAACACTTTCCTCGTAGTTCGGCTGTGAGATTGTCAAGACATTATGCCATTGTGAATAATCAACCTTAAAGTTCGGGAAAGGTTGGACAATGAAAGTTGTATATTTTACAATTGCTCTATCAAATGTAAAGAGAGCAGAAAAAGTCCTAGCCCAATTGATACGCTTACAGCGTAACTTTCTAGGGATAGAAATATTGTAACAAAACCTAATATACCAATTATCCTTACCGTCCATTTTAACGGCTTCTCAAATTTTTCGTGAACATAAAGTCTTGGAAGTTTTCCGTCTTTTCGGATTTCTACTAACGTCCTAATATCAGATTTAAAATTTCCAACTTTAATTTTCAATGTATGGTTTTTTTAGCCTTACTGGTAACTTGTATATAAGTCTAACGTTATCATACTTATCTGTAACCATATAAAAAAGCTGCCAAAATTTTAAACGAAGTCTTGATTTGTTGGAAAAGCACATACAAGCTGCACCTTACATCGACGGCGTGGCATCGCCTCAACAACCAACCACCTAACCAACTAACAAACTAACAAACTAACAAACAGACAGCCCCTTTCTCAACCCAACTTCCAACCCCCTCAACTCTGCCAAACCTTTCATTCTACCTGTTACCGAATAACCTGGATATGCTTTTTGATTTGTACCGGCTAAGATTTTGTGTCCGTGGTCTGGGCGCATTGCAATGGCAACATCGTCTCTGCCCTCCGCTTGCCTTCTTTTTTGTTCTCCAATAACTGCTTCCATAATGCTGGCCATATCGTTATCGCCGTTAAGGTGTTCAGCCTCATAAAAACTTCCATTTTCCTCTTTGGTAACATTTCTTAAATGCAGAAAATGAATGTGAGGGCCAAAACGTTTAAGCATTTCTGGTAAATTATTCGCAGGATTTGCGCCCAATGAGCCGGTGCAAAACGTGATTCCGTTGGCCGGCGAAGGCGCAGAGGAAACAATGTATTCTAAATCATCTGCATTGCAAACAACCCTTGGCAAACCAAGAATTGGGAAAGGTGGATCATCTGGATGAATGCACATCTGAATGCCCATTTGTTCCGCATCAGGAATGATTGCTTTTAAAAAATAAGCCAAGTTTTCTCTAAGCACTTTCGCATCAACATGCTCATATTTTTTTAGGTGTGTCTTAAATTCCTCAAGAGTTAAAACCTCATCGGTGCCTGGCAATCCTGCCATAATTGTATTTTGAAGCGTCTCTTTTTCTTCATCAGAAAGTCCTTCAAAATAAGCTTTGGCATCGGCGATCTGATCTTTAGAAAAATCTTTTTCCGCATCTGCTCTTTCCAAAATAAACAAATCAAAAGCGGCAAGAGCTAATGAGTCATATCTTAAGGCACTTGCTTTGTTAGGCAGAATGTAATCGAGGTTTGTTCTTGTCCAATCTAAAACTGGCATAAAGTTATAACAAACCACACTCAAACCCATCTCTGAAACATGCTTCAAAGATTGGATGTATTTTCCAATCCATTCGTCGCGATCTGCCGCACCTATTTTTATAGATTCGTGAATGTTGATGCTTTCTATAACAGACCAAGTTAAACCACCATTTTCTATTTCGTTTTTTCGTTTTGCAATTTCCTCCATTGGCCAAACTTCTCCGCAGGGAATGTGATGCAGCGCAGTAACTATGCCCGTTGCGCCCGTTTGTCTGATGTCTGCCAAGCTCACTTCGTCATTCGGACCAAACCATCTAAACGTTTGTTCTAAGTTTTTTAATTCTGGCATCTGCCTTTTTTTAAATTTCGTGTTTCAAAATATTGTTTAAATTTAAGCCAAAATTTCGACTTCATAAAAATTGATTCTCGGCGAAGATTGGTCTTTGATTTATATGTATGATAACAAGCAATTTAAATCAAGGGCTAAATTTTTTAAAAAATAACTTGTCAGGTTTATAAAACTCGCTATATTTGCATCACCAAAAAAACAACGGTAAAACGTTACGCGAAAGTAGCTCAGTTGGTAGAGCACGACCTTGCCAAGGTCGGGGTCGCGAGTTCGAATCTCGTCTTTCGCTCAAAATGCCTTCCTATCAGGAGGCATTTATTTTAAAAGCTTAATGCTTTTAAGCTCGGATGGTGGAACTGGTAGACGCGTCCCGAATAAAGTTCGGGATGCCGTCAAAAGGTTGCATCTGGCAAAAGAAGCTCGGATGGTGGAACTGGTAGACACGCAGGACTTAAAATCCTGTGCCCTCAACAGGCGTGCGGGTTCGATTCCCGCTCCGAGTACATTATTGGGACTTCTTAAAACGGATGGTGGAACTGGTAGACACGTCCCGAACTGAGTTCGGGATGCACTCAACAGGCGTGCCCCGATTTTCGGGGCTCCGAGTACTAAATAAAATCGAATTAAAGCCCTGGAGAAATCTGGAGCTTTTTTTATTTTTAGGCTAATAGCGATAACCTATATCTTAAAATCAGAAACAAGTGGAAGGTTTTATATCGGCCATATTGCTAATATCTCCTGAAATTACTAATTGTTCATTGCTGTTTTTATTTCCCGAAACCTATTTTACGTTCAGAGGTGGGTCGATATAAATTTAAAACCTGAAACTGCCAAAGAATTATATCATTTAACTACAGCCCATACTTAGAAAAACGTTCGCCGGTATGCCTAGCTTCTGATGAAATATACTTGCAATACGTAATGTTATTTCTCTTCTACCGCTCAATATAGAAGACACATAGCTTTTAGAGCCAATATATTGCTCTAGGTCTTTATTTTTCAAACCCATTTCTGTCATTTTTAATTTGATGGCTTCTAGTGGTTCGGGCGTAGCTATTGGATAATGAACATCTTCATATTCATTAATTAGAAAACCAAGTAATTCTGCTTCTGCAAATAGTGCATCCGCTGGTTTTACATCAAATATATCATCAAGGCGTTCAGTAGCTTTGTTATAATCTTGTTCCGTTTTTAAAATTGTCCATTGTTGCATAATTCAATTTTTTTATTTTTTGTACTTAATTGTCGCTACATCTATTTTATCATACTCTTTGTGTGTGCCAAACCAAATGACAAAAATCTGTCTTGTATAAAAGTTCATCTTAACCACCAATCTATAATCATTTCCTTTAATGTTAAAAATAACTCTATTATTAGCCACTAAACTGGCATTTTTATAAACGGCTTTTAGTTCGTTAAAATTTTTAAACTCGTAGTCTTTTATCTCGTGATACCACAATTCTATCGCCTTTTTAGCTGCAATATGCTTTATGTAAAAAGATATTAACGTGGCTCTCTTAATTATCCTAAAATAATTCATTGGTTCAAATATAACAATAAGTTTACATATTGTAAACTATTTTATTTAATTAAAGCTAACCATGTTTAACCGACAGGACTAAATACAGACGGAAAGTGGAATCTAGATACAGATTTGTTAGAATGTATTTTTAGAAATTGTATATTAACCCATTAAAAGAAAAAAATTTTATGTGTAAGCATTTCTATCTAGTTCTATTTATCGTCTTAATCGCTCAAAATGTAAGCGCACAACCAAAAGCGAAATTTGTTAAAAATTTTGCCAAAAGTGATAGTGTATGGATGCTCACCTATTTTCGACAACGGTACCCAACCAGAATAGAAATAAACGCAAAAGGAGAAACGATTGAAGTTCCCCTACCAAATCCAATGCTTGATGCCAAACTCCATATCGCATTATCTACCGATGGAAGACATTGGACAGCTTTAAATAATAATAAACCTATTTGGGATCAGTTTATGAGAGATCAGTTTATTCATCGTGGAGCTGATGGCCTTTGGCGATTAATTGCGACCGGTGGAGAAAACAATCGCGAAAAGAGGAAGCTACTAGGCCCAAGTGTAACTTATGCAACCTCTAAAGATTTAATACATTGGAAGTTGGATAAATACATTTACCTAATGCAAGGTGTGAAAGATTCAACCGGTGCGCTTGTAAATAACATTTGGGCTCCCGAATTTTTCTACGATACAAACACAAAAAAATACACGATCTTTTGGTCTTCGACATTTAAGGATGCGGGATGGAAGGAAAGCCGGCTTTGGTACTGTACAACCACCGATTGGGAAAATTTCAGCACGGCGAAAATTCTATTTGCCCCGCCATATTCTGCAATTGATGGTACTTTAGCTAAGCACAATGGAATTTATTATCTGTTTCATAAAGAGGAAGAATTTGGCATAAAAACCGGTGAACGAAGAGGAATTAGGGTAGCAACCTCTAAAAATATAGTAGGTCCTTACAAGATTTTTGACGGCCCCTTGAACAAAGGTCAAATTGCGCCAACCATTACAGAAGGCCCAAGCGTAATGAAAGATCCTATTAAAAAAGGCTGGCTGTTACTTTATGATTATCCTATGGTCGATAAATATGGGATTTCATCTTCTTTAAATCTTATTGATTGGAGCATAGAGAATGACGTCTCAATACCTGCGGATGCCAGACACGGGAGTGTTTCGAAGCTATCAAATGTCGAAGCCAAAGCATTGATAGATGCATTTCCCGTTGCTAAATAGCACAAATAGAAAATGGATTGCCATTTAGCAATCCATTTTCTTTTCTGAAAGTTACTGCAAATTAAAATTAACAGCAATGTTGTATCTAACCCTCATATGAACTCCATTTTGAATTCCGGGATTCCATCTCGGGCTTGCCTTTAAAACCCGAATAGCCTCCTCATTCAATCCGCTACCGGGACCACGTTGAACTTCTATGTCTGTAAGGCTACCGTTTTTCTCTACCACAAATTGGAGAAATACCTTACCCTGAACGCCGTTCTCTACTGCCATGGAGGGATAAATTATCGCTTTGCTTAAGTATTTATAAAACTTATCCATACCGCCGGGAAAGTCAGGCTGCTTTTCTAAAGAGGTAAATACATAAATTGTTTCATCATCACCTGTTGCGATAGCCGCGGACTTCTTGGGACCATTTCCCACCGGCTCTGCAATAACAATTTCTCCCATTTCATCACCTTTAATATCTCTAGGGCCGGGCGTGGCATTTTTTAATATCTCCACCGTTGGTGGCTCTTCAGTTACCAAATTATCTATGGTTACAATTGGAGGCGGCATTCTAACTTGATCAACCTTTGGCTTCGGTGGTTCGACCGGCGGCGGCGGTGGCGTTTTTGGATCTAATGCTTTAGGAGGCATCAAAATTATCACTTCAGTTTTAATTGGGTCGTCTATTATAGTGTCGTTGCCTTTAATCAGGCTGTAAATTTTTGGGGAGAGAAATAACAACACAAATACTATTGACCCAATAAATAATGCGCGAGAGGCATTTTCTGGCGCTTGCTTACGCAATTGGTAAGCACCGTAAACTTTGTTTTTATCAGCAAAAACAACTTCGAGCCATTCTTTTCTAAAAATATCTAACTTCGACATGATTTTTTGGTTTTTATGGTTTATAATATATGTTGATTTCGCATCGCTTCTTTTTCTGCGGGGATGATGTTTTCATCATCAATCTGTCTAACCCTAATTTTTTGAATCTCCAACTCATCCATTATATCTACAAAATTCTTAAACTTGGCGCCAGCTGTTGGCTTAACGAGTACCACAAAGTTTCCCGGTATGCCAGACGCATCTGCGATTTTTCTATTTTTGCTAATGGCTTTATAGACTTCGTCAAGAGTTTCTATTACTGGTGTGGTCTCGCCGGCAACCCCCATATACCAAGCAACTTTATCATTCTTTCCCAATAAAATTGTCATGGTTTTTGATGCCTTTAAATCATCTGTTACGTCGGGATGGTTCTTGTCTTTATCTGGCTTTGCTACATCCATCGCCTGTGGCGTAGATATGGAAGTGGTTAAAATAAAGAAGGTAACAAGTAAGAACATCAAATCTACCATTGGGGTCATATCAACCCTTGGTGCTACCTTTTTCCCATTTATTTTTAGCTCTGCCATTTTCTTATGGATTTTTAATGATGATGTTTTCACCTACAACTTTCCATAAAGCAGGGATAAGTTTTTTAAAGGCTAAATCTTGAGAGAAGAATTGAAGATTTAGTATATCTGTAAAAATTTCAGCTAATTTTGCTAAATGGAAGTATTTACACATCGCTTTTAACTTTTGATTACAAAACTTTCTAGGTTAACCCGTGTATTGATTTTGCATTTCAATAGTATTGGTTTTCGAAAATGCTCCCGTTTTCAATATCCGCTGAGTGAACAATCACTATTGTCTAACCAAAATATTCAACTTTATATTTTTATTAAAAATCGAAATCCTTAAATGAGTCCTATTCAAATTGAAAAGAATCCGCGAAAGCGTTTTATTAAAAAAGTGTGGATCACCGTAGGCATCTTATCGCTAGTGGCAGTGGTTTTACTTTTATTTAAAGCACTGTTTAACATCCTATTATTGGTGCTAGCCGCCGTTTTGTTGGCTACATACTTTTTAGGATGTGCAGATTTTTTGCATAAATATTTGCGGTTACCGTCAAAACTAGCAGTAATCTTTTCCGTGTTATTAAATATAGCTTTGGTGTTTGGCTTTTCGTGGTTTGTAGGCGCTAGACTGCAACAACAAATTGCCCAACTTTCTGATACGCTGCCCAGCACCATCGATAATGCGAAGCAATGGATGAAACAATACCCAGGAGGTGATAAACTACTAAATTATCTAAACTCTTCGGGCGATTCTTCGAAAACCCTATCGATGTTAAGGCGATTTTTTTCTTCCTCATTTGGCATTTTGAGCGATCTATATATCATCTTGCTTATGGGATTATTTTTTACAGCAAATCCACTTATATATAGAAAAGGGTTCATAAAGCTTCTGCCATCGAGCGCAAAGGATAAGGGCGATGAAATATTGCAAGAAATACACAAACGATTGAAGAATTGGATAAAAGGACAGCTATTTGGTGTTGTATTTATTGGCGTGCTTAGCGGTATTGGGTTATGGATTCTGGGAATGCCGCTAATTTTAACTTTGGCTCTAATTGCAGGGTTGATGAATTTTGTACCAAACTTTGGCCCCATCATTGCGCTTGTACCTGCTGTTTTAATTGCACTACTGCAAGGCACAACAACCGCGTTATGGGTTGTGGGTATTTACACTAGCATTCAAATAATACAAAGTGCTGTTACCCAACCACTAATACAGCAAAAAATGGTTAACGTACCACCAGCGTTGCTTATTTTCGGACAAATTTCTATGGGTTTATTAGGCGGCTTTTGGGGCGTGCTGTTGGCCACGCCAACTTTGGTAATTATAATGACACTTACAGAAAAGTTATATATCCAAAATCAAGACTCATCTAACTAAAAAACCGTTACAATATTTTTACTACTGCAACAGTTTAAACGAATTTTGCAAAAGGAACTATTTAACTTTCTTAAAATCTTTTACCCAATTCATCGCCTCAGTTTTATTATTTAAGTCGAAATATTTAATCTCGGCAGATGTAAATGGTTTCATAAAAGTAGTCATCCAATCTTGCCATTTTTTTTCTCCAATCATGGCAATTGCTTGGAAATCGCTTGCATGCTGCACATCAAATTTCGCATCTTGCCAAAATGATTTTAAATTCCAACCAGAGAAATCTTCCATTTCGAAGTATAGATTTAACTTATCGAACTGGACTAAAGTTTCATCAAGAATTGGGATAAGCTTATCGTAATCATCCCCAGATAATGTATTGGTTGCCTTAACCGCAACTAAATTTCCTTTGGTTTCTGCTAATATTTGTAACATGGATTTTATTTTTTTAAATGAAAGCATATCTAAATTCTCAATAAAAATTAAAAATTTATAGATGCTTATATTGTAAACGTCCGCTATAGCGTATTGGTTTTAAGATAAATTTAAAATAAGCAAAAAGGTGTTTAAAAGACGATTTTATGGCTTTCTTTCTCCTTTATTCTCCTAGTTTATTCTCAATCTTTGATTCGCACTCAACCTATATTTCTGCCATCTTATTGCTGATTAAACTTTATTTTTCATAGTTTAGGGATTCACGTTTTAGCCACAATATGAAAACATCCTTTTTTTGCAGATCAATTTCGTTAGCTGTTATTTTGAGCACATGCTTCTTCATCCGCGGAAGCGCACAACAAAAAATTTTAGCGGAAAGTATTAAAAACACAGATACAAAGAGCGTGAACAGTTTTTATGTGGGAAATAAAGCTCCGCTGCTTCCAAGCCATTTTATCAAATTGCCTATTGGTAGCGTTATGCCAGGCGGATGGTTACACAAAGTTTTAGAACTTCAAAAAAATGGACTTACAGGAAACCTCGGCGAAATAAGTATTTGGCTTTCTAAAACAGACAATGCTTGGCTGCATAAAGATGGTAAGGGCAAATACGGTTGGGAAGAGCTTCCGTATTGGTTAAAGGGTTATGGCAACATCGCTTATATGCTAAAAGACCCAAAAATGCTTGCTGAAACCAAATTTTGGATTGACGCAGCTATAAAAAATCAACGCGCAAATGGAGATTTTGGACCATTGGTTTACAAAGGTGAAGGCAAAAGAGATCTTTGGACAAACATGCCGATGCTTTGGTGTCTGCAGTCTTACTATGAATACAGCAAAGATCCGCGCGTGATTGCTTTAATGACAAAATATTTTAAATTTCAGTTGACCATTCCCGATGATAAATTTCTAGAAGATTATTGGGAAAAAAGCCGCGGCGGCGATAATTTGGTTAGCGTATATTGGCTGTATAATCGAACCGGTGATAAATTTTTACTTGACCTTGCAACAAAATTAGATAAAAACACGGCCAATTGGCGTCAGAAAGACAATTTACCAAACTGGCATAATGTTAATGTGGCCGAATGTTTTAGGGAACCAGCGACTTATTATCTACAAAGCCATAAAGAAGCTGATTTGATGGCGAGTTACAATAATCAACATTTAATTAGGAATATTTACGGGCAAGTTCCTGGCGGGATGTTTGGCGCTGATGAAAATGCGAGAAAGGGCTATGATGATCCGCGGCAAGCGGTAGAGACTTGTGGATTGGTTGAGCAAATGACATCAGATGAAATGATGCTCCAAATGACTGGTGATACCTATTGGGCAGCAAATTGCGAAGATGTTGCTTTTAATACTTTTTCTGCAGCATTTACGCCAGATTATAAGGCTTTACGCTATCTAACCGCACCAAATATGGTTATTAGCGATTCTAAGAATCACCATCCGGGGATAGATAATTCTGGTCCATTTTTAATGATGAACCCCTTTAGCAGTCGTTGTTGCCAGCACAACCACGCAGCAGGGTGGGTGTATTATGCAGAAAACACGTGGATGGCAACCCCAGATAATGGTTTAGCAGCACAATTGTACGCGCAAAGCACAGTAAAAGCAAAAGTTGGAAACGGCGTTAACGTAATGCTAACCGAAAACACTAAATATCCGTTTGAAGATAGGATCGCGATTGACGTTGCAACACCAAAAAGCGTTAGCTTTCCTTTGTATTTAAGAATCCCTGAATGGTGCAAGAATCCGGTTATAAAAGTAAATAATCAAATAGTTGAGGTTGATGCAAAAGCTGGCGAATATGTTAAAGTAACCAAACTTTGGAAAAACAACGATCAAATTACGGTGCAATTCCCGATGGAAATTGCTGTGAGAGATTGGGCAAAAAACAAAAATAGTGTTAGTGTAAACTATGGCCCACTTACTTATTCGCTCAAAATTGATGAAGACTACATCAAGAAAGACAGTAAAGAAACAGCAATAGGAGATTCTAAATGGCAAGCAAGTGCAGACCCAAGTAAATGGCCTTCTTTCGAAATTGTACCAGGCTCGGCCTGGAATTATGGTTTGGTTTTAGACGAAAAGAACCCCGAAAATTCTTTTAAAGTGGTTAAAAGATTTTGGCCGAAAGATAATAATCCGTTTACAAACGCGAATGCGCCAATACTGCTAGAGGCAAAGGGAAAATTGATACCAAGTTGGACAATAGATTCTACCGGATTGGCGGCAACATTACCTGAAAGTCCGGCGAAAACAGATACAAAAACAACCTCAATAACGCTAGTGCCGATGGGTGGAGCGAGATTACGCATATCGGCTTTCCCTGTTGTTGATTAAACAAATTTTATAACCTTTTCTTCGAAGTCGCCATTTGTGGCGACTTTTTTTGTGTTTTTGAGCGTCAGAAAAATGTCAGCGAGTTTGTTTTTTTTACTAATTTACGTGCCAAACTAAACCTAGCCAAAAATGGATAGATCTTCCAATTATGCCTCATCTAAAGGAAAAAAAACAATTTTCTTAGCAATTCTTGCCATGTCTATTATTGCCATTGCTGCAATATGGTTTTTCAATAGAAAGAAAACACCTCAAGATCATCAGGCGTATGCCAAATATATAGAATCTTATACATCGGGTACGGTTTCTAAAAAGAGCAACATTAGAATACATTTGGCAAATGCCGTTATCGGGATGAAAGATTTAAACAAACCCGAGGAGAGAGATTTATTCGATTTTTCGCCTTCCATTAGCGGCAAAACTTATTGGATAGATCCAGAGACCGTAGAATTTAGGCCAGACGAGCCGCTAAAACCAGGCAAAGTGTATGAAGGAACATTTAAACTTTCTAAAGTTTTACCAACTGAAAAAGGTTTAGATGACTTCGAGTTTGAATTTAAAATTATAAACCCAGGCTTATCATTTAAACAAGGTGGTTTGGTCTCTCAGAACAACACTTCTTTGGATTATATGAAGTTAACCGGAGAAATAGCAACATCTGATGCAGAAGAAACGAAAGATGTTGAAAAGACGCTTCGTGTAGATTATGATAAAAAATTGAACGTTAAGTGGCAGCACAACCCGGCAAAAAACGTTTCTACGTTTACCATCGATAGCATAAAAAAACAAGCATCAGACCAAACCTTAAAATTAAATTGGGATGGCGATGCCATTAATGCAGACCAAAAGGGCGAAGAGGAAATTCGAGTGCCTGCACTAGGCAAGTTTGAAGTTTTAGACATTAAGGCAGTTCAAGGAGAAGAAGATTATGCTTTAGTTCAATTTTCTGAGCCGATTGGCGTTGGGCAAGATTTAAGCGGCATGATTACTTTAGGCAATCTATCGGATCTGAGATATACCATAGATAGAAGTCAGGTAAAAATTTATGCGGCAGATGAGTTGAAGGGAGATTATGCAGTAAATGTTAACGCGGGAATCGAAAACATAAACGGAAAAAAACTAGCCGAAAGTAAAACTGCAAATATTGTTTTTGAGGATAAGTTGCCTTCCGTTACAATTTCGGGAGTGGGCACTATCCTACCAAATTCAGGAAAATTGACTTTGCCCTTCGAAGCAACCAATTTAAAAGCTGTAGATGTTACGGTAGTTAAAATTTACGAGAACAATATCCCCCAGTTTTTTCAAACCAACAACTATAACGAGGGTAATGAGCTGCGTAGAGTTGGTAAGCCACAGGTGCAAAAAACCATTCGTTTAGATGAAGATAAGTCGATTGATTTACACAAAAAAAATAAGTTCAATTTAGATTTAGATCAACTTGTTCGCACAGAACCAGGTGCAATGTATCGCGTAACTATTGCCTTTAGAATGGAATATAATTCGTTCCAATGCAAGGTTGATACGGCATCAGAAGCAAGCGGAGAAGATTCTTACAGCGATTATGAAAACTACGGTGGCAATATAGATGAGGATGATAGTTTTTGGAGTCGGTATGAAAACAACTATCCAAGGGGATTTCGGTGGGAGGATAAAGACAACCCATGCACGCCATCTTACTATACAAGCGAAAGATTTGCAAGCAGAAATCTACTAGCATCTAACATTGGCCTAGTTGCTAAACGTGGAAACGACAACAGCATGATGGTTATTGTTACAGATTTGTTGACTGCCAAACCTTTAAGCGGAGTAAGTTTTGATTTATTAAACTATCAAAGACAAGTGATGTTTACTGGCAAAACCGATGGCGATGGTTTTGCAAAGTTTGATTTGAAGCGTAAACCTTTTTTACTCATTGCAAAAAATGGAAACGAACGCGGCTATCTAAAATTGGATGATGGGAATAGTTTACCTCTTAGTAGGTTTGATGTTGGTGGGGAACAGGTGCAAGATGGTATAAAAGGTTTTATTTACGGCGAACGTGGCGTCTGGCGACCTGGCGATAGTGTGTTTGTTAGTTTTATGTTGGAAGACAAGCTAAAAAAACTGCCAGAAAATTATCCGGTGAGTATGGCTTTGTACAATCCAAAGGGTCAGTTATACAAAAGAATTTCTAACAACAATCCGGTAAACGGCTTTTATGTATTTAAAACGGCGACAGAAAATACATCGCCGACAGGCAATTGGTTGGCAAAAATAAAGGCAGGTGGTGCAACTTTTACCAAAACCATTAAGGTTGAGACGGTAATGCCAAACCGTTTAAAAATAGATTTTAACATTGGCAACAAACCCTATTTAACCGCAGGTACATCTGCCGCTACCCTATCTGCAAAATATCTTTTTGGTGCAGTAGCTGGAAATTTGAAAGCTACCGTAGATGTAAATTTAAATACTACAACTACAAAATTTAAGGGTTTCGAAGGATTTAGCTTCGATAATCCCACAGTAAACTTTCAATCGCAGGCCAAAACTATCTTTCGAGGAACGTTGAACTCTAACGGAACAGCGGTTATAAATACCAATTTAGATGAAAATGCGACCGCACCAGGTGTTTTGCAGGCAAATTTTACCACCAAAATTTTTGAACCAGGAGGCGACTTTAGTTTAGATTATTTGAGCATTCCTTATCACATGTATAAAAATTACCTAGGCGTAAAAGCGCCCGAAGGTAACAAAGTTTCTGGCATGTTGGTAACTGGCGAAAACCACAAAGTAGATATTGTAAATGTTACCACAGATGGAAAATTGTTAGGTGGTACCAAGACGGTGAAAGTAGAATTATATAAAACACAGTGGCGTTGGTGGTGGGAACAAGATAACCAAGATACGTATGAAAATTTCACCCAGAATAGTTATAACAAACTCATTGAAACAAAAGAGATAACGCTTACAAACGGTAAGGGAAGCTATAATTTAAGAGTAGATGAGCCAGAATGGGGACGATATTTAATCTTAGTGCGCAGTTTGGATGGCGGCCATGTAACCGGCACATCTGTATATATAGATTGGCCAGGTTGGCAACAGAGAGAACAAGGCACTAACCCAACCGAGGCAGCCATGCTTTCTTTTACGGCCAATAAAGATAAGTTTAACGTAGGCGATGATATTACACTTACAATGCCTTCAAGCGAAAATGGTAGAGCCTTAATCTCTTTAGAAAACGGAAGCAGGGTTGTTAAAACTTTTTGGATAGATACCAAAAAAGGTCAAACACAATTTACTTTTAAGGCAGAAAAAGAAATGTCGCCAAACGTTTTTGCAAACGTAACTATGTTGCAACCGCATGCGCAAACCATTAACGATTTGCCAATTAGGATGTATGGCGCAATACCATTATTAATAGAAGACCCGCAAACCATTTTAAAGCCAACTATAAAGATGTTGGATAAAATTAAGCCCGAAACCGAAAATACGATCACCGTCGGCGAGCAAAATGGAAAAGCAATGACGTATACCGTTGCCTTGGTTGATGAAGGTTTGCTAGACCTAACGCGTTTTAAAACGCCAGATGCACATGCAGCTTTTTATGCTAGAGAAGGTTTGGGAGTGAAAACTTGGGATTTGTTCGATTACGTATTAGGCGCTTATGGCGGAAATTTAGAACGACTTTTGAGTATTGGTGGAGATGGAAGTGTTAACAAAAACTTAAATCCGGCGAAAGCCAACCGATTTAAAGCAGTTGTTAAATTTATGGGACCGTTTAGCCTTGCTAAAGAACAAACAACTACCCACAAGTTTAAATTGCCACAATACATCGGTGCGGTACGCGCGATGGTTATTGCTGGCAACGACGGCGCTTATGGATCTGCAGAAAAATCTGTCCAAGTTAAAAAACCACTTATGGTTTTGGCAACTTTGCCTCGAGTAATTGGACCAGGCGAAACTTTTAAGTTGCCCGTTTCTGTATTTGCTACAGAAAACAACTTAAAAAACGTTGCTGTAAGTGTACAGACAAGTAATTTAATTGTTCAAGGTGCTAGCTCAACCAACTTACATTATGATAAAGTTGGTGATCAACTTGCTTATTTTGATGTTAAAGCGCCAGATAGAGTTGGTGTTGCAAAGGTAAAAGTCATCGCGCAAAGCGGAAAAGAACAAACTGTTTACGATGTCGAAATGGACATTCGCAATCCAAACCCGTACGTTACAAACGTTGTTTCTGCCACACTGCAGCCTGGCCAAAAATGGTCAATTAATTATCAGCCCATCGGCATGCAAGGAACAAATACGGGTGCGCTAGAGGTTTCTTCCATACCTGCAATAAACCTTACCAAGCGGTTAAATTTTCTTATTCAATATCCTCATGGGTGTATAGAACAGACCACTTCTGGTATTTTTCCGCAGTTGTATTTAGATCGGTTAACAAAGCTGAATGAAACTCAAAAGGCCAAAACCGAAAAAAATATAAAGACCGGAATAACCAGATTAAAGAGCTTCCAGACCGTGAGTGGCGGATTCTCCTATTGGCCAGGCGAACCAAATGCCGATGAGTGGGGAACAAATTATGGCGGGCATTTTATTATTGAGGCTCAGAATGCCGGCTATACCATTCCAGATGGATTGGTAGATGAATTACTTCGTTATGAAAAAGACAAAGCCGCAAACTGGGCGCCAAATAGTAAAAATTTTTATGGTGGAGATTTATCTCAAGCCTATCGTTTGTATGTTCTCGCGCTAGCTAAAAAACCAGAGATGGCCGCCATGAATAGACTAAAGGCTTTTCAATATATTTCTGTAGCTGCAAAATGGCGATTAGCCGCTGCTTACAAACTTGCAGGACAGAATGATATCGCCCAAAACATGGTTAGTGGTTTGTCCATAGAGGTAAAACCATACAGTCAACTTGGTGGCACCTATGGTAGCGATTTGAGAGACCAAGCAATGATTTTGGAAACGTTAACCTTGCTTAATCAAAAAGCAAAAGCCGCAAGCTTATTGCAGCCAATAGCCGCTAGATTGGGTGAAGATACTTGGTACAGCACCCAAACAACTGCATACGGTTTATTGGCAGTTGCGAAATTTTGCGGAACCAACAAAGCGGCAAATAAGTTGCAGTATAGCTATGTATTGGATAAGAAATCCGCTACCGTAAATACCAACGATTATTTCAACAGCACTCCATTAAACTTTACTGGCAATGCTACCACGGTAACCAATACCGGCAAAAATGTTTTATTTGTTCGTTTGGTTTTGGAAGGCCAACCAGTTGCCGGGCAAAACAATTTCCTGCCAAACCGACCAGATATTTTGGATATGGATGTAGTTTATAAAAGACTAAATGGCGCAAGCTTCAATCCGACAACGGCAAAGCAGGGAACAGATTTTTATGCAGAAGTTACCGTTAAAAATCCAGGCCGAATGGGCTATTACGAGCAGATGGCCCTAACCCAAATTTTCCCATCTGGCTGGCAAATTGTAAACACAAGGGTAAATGACAATCAAAGCCTTTTGGCATCGTCGCCATTTACCTACCAAGACATTCGAGACGATAGGGTGTTTACTTATTTCAACATCAGGGAAAACGAAACGCTCGTTTATAAGGTGTTGCTAAACGCATCTTACATTGGCAGATATTATCTTTCTGCCGTACAATGCGAGGCGATGTACGATAAAAATATCTCGGCAACTAAAGATGGGCAGTGGGTTGAGGTGGTGAAGTAAGGACATAGGCAAGCTGATTAGGATGAATATTAAAAACTGAAAATTGATTTGTACCTTTAATTATAAAGCGAGATAATGGAACATACACAATTATATACTAAGATTACATCGTTACCCAATGACATTAAATCTGAGGTGAATGACTTTATTGATTTCCTAATTACAAGGAAGAAAAAACAGGTTAAAAAAAAGACACCAAAATTTGGTTGTGCTAACGGACAGATCTATATGTCTCCCGACTTTGATGAGCCAGTTGATGATTTTAAAGACTATATGTAAATGAATTATCTGTTAGATGTTCACGCATTGATATGGTTTTTAAATGGGGACGATAATTTTTCAAAAAAATCGAAAGAACTCATTGAAAATCAAAAAAATTTAAAACTCATTAGTATTGCCACGATCTGGGAAATTGCAATTAAGATAAGCCTGGGAAAGTTTAAATTTGAACTGGGGTTTAAGAATTTCGTTGATTTAATTAATGAAAACGGATTTGAGATAATTCCTATTTCTATTCAACATACGTTAAAAGTTTCCACCTTAGAATTCATCCATAGAGATCCTTTTGATAGATTAATAATAGCTCAAGCAATAACAGATAACTTGACAATCATGACCAAAGACGAGTATATCGAAAAATATGATGTTAAGACTATATGGTAATTGAATTGAAGGAAATTTCAGTTTTAGTTAAAGCCGAAACCGATCTCTATTCGAGACTGTGTATAACAATTACTCTCGAAGGCGGATGACAATGGGTTGAGGTGGTGAAGTTGTATATACTTTAATATGATAAAAATTTATATTAAATATCCTTATGTCCATACACTGTCTGACACACAGTCAGCAAACACATATAAATTCAATGCCCGCCCGCCCCTTCCTCGTCTCCGACCTCTTCTGTCTGCTACTCCTTCTAGCTTTCCTATTATGCCTACCCAAAACCCTTTTTAAAACCCCAACTTCTTACGTCATTGAGGCAAGTGATGGAAAACTATTGAGCGCTTCTATCGCGAGTGATGGTCAATGGCGTTTTCCTATTGCGGATAGCATCCCACAAAAATTTAAAGATTGTATTGTTGCTTTTGAAGATAAGCGATTTTACAATCACTTTGGGGTAGATTTTTTGGCGATGGCGCGCGCTATGCGTCAGAATTTTAAGGCAAAGAGTGTTGTGAGCGGTGGTAGTACTTTAACGATGCAAATTATCCGCTTATCTCGGAAGCAAGATAGAACCATTGGCCAAAAATTGATAGAAATCCTTTTGGCTTTTCGCCTAGAACTAAAATATTCTAAAGATGAAATACTAAACCTATATGCCGCAAATGCGCCTTTTGGCAGCAATGTGGTAGGTTTAGATGCGGCAAGTTGGCGTTATTACGGGCAAGACCCAAATCAACTTTCGTGGGGAGAAATGGCTACGTTAGCTGTTTTACCAAACAGTCCGTCGTTGGTGTTGCCTGGTAAAAATGCCGCCAGACTGATTAAGAAACGGAACGATTTATTGGATCGACTTGCCGAGCTAAAATTCATCACACAGGAAACTGCAAATCTCTCCAAACTAGAACCAGTGCCGGGCAAACCCCTACCCTTGCCGCAAAATGCGCAACATCTTTTAAACCGTTTTAAACAGGAGCGAAAGGCGTTGGGAGTAACATCAACTCGCATTAAAACCACCATTGATGAGAATTTGCAACTTAAAATTAACAGCATTTTAAAGCGTTACAACAACCGTTACCGTGCAAATGGTATTAATAATATTGCCGCTTTGGTGCTAAACGCCAAATCGGGCGAGGTGGAAAGCTACGTTGGCAACATTTATCAACCAGAAGACCCTTCTTTAGAAAGTCATGTAGATATGATAAAAGCGCCCCGGAGTCCGGGCAGTACGCTAAAGCCACTTCTTTATGCAAGTATGTTGAACGATGGATTTATTTTACCGACAACGCTCATTCCAGATATTCCAACACAAATTTCGGGTTATGCGCCTAAAAATTACGATTTAGGATTTGATGGTGCTGTGCCCGCCGATAAAGCTTTGAGTAGATCGTTAAATGTACCAGCAGTAAAAATGCTTCAACAATATAAATATGAACGGTTTTACGATAAGCTAAAGAAACTTGGCATCAGCACTTTAAACCAGCCTGCCGACCATTACGGTTTATCGCTCATTTTGGGTGGCAGCGAAGTAACCATGTGGGATTTAGCAAACACCTACATGGGCTTGGTTAAAACCTTAAATCATTTTAACACCTATCGAGGTCTTTATAATGCGAATGATTATCAGCAAGCAACTTACATCACCAATAAAAAACCTGAGGAACAAATATTGGAAAAATCTTCATTTTTAGATCAAGGCTCCATCTGGACGGCATTTAACGCCATGGAAGAATTAATGCGCCCGGGCGATGAAGGTTTATGGAAACAGTTTTCTTCCTCGCAACGCATTGCATGGAAAACCGGAACAAGTTTTGGCTTTCGTGATGCTTGGGCCATTGGGCTGACGCCAGATCATGTGGTTTGTGTTTGGGTTGGCAATGCCGATGGCGAAGGCAGACCGGGGCTTGTGGGTGTAGAAGCTGCAGCACCTGTAATGTTTGATGTTTTTAGACAGTTGCCTAATGGAAAATGGTTCGAAACGCCAAAAACAAAACTCAAAACTATAAAAATTTGTAAGCAAAGTGGATATAAGGCCAATGAAAACTGCACAGATGTGGTAGATGAATTGGTGCCTTTCGGCGGAGAAAAAACAGCCATTTGTCCATACCACAAGGTAATTCATTTGGATAGAACGGGGACCTACCGCGTTACCGACAATTGCGAAGAAGTAGCAAACATGCAGCAGCAGAGTTTTTTTATACTTCCACCTGCAATGGAATATTATTACAAAATTAAAAACAGTGACTATAAATCGTTGCCTCCTTTCAAAGTTGGATGCGACATTAGTACATCCAGTTCTCCCATGGAGATTATATATCCAAAAAATGGCGCTACAGTTTATATTCCCTTAGAGATTGATGGCACGCGAGGCAGAGTAGTTTTCAACGCAGCACATAGAAATCCAAGCGCGAAAATTTATTGGCATATTGATAATGAGTTCATCGAAACAACGACAAATTTCCACCAGTTGGCTGTAAATCCATCGCCGGGAAGGCATAAATTAACTTTGGTTGATGAGAATGGAGAAAGATTAGAACAATATTTTACAGTGTTGGATAAAGATAAGAACAAGTGAATTTTAAATTTAAACAATCTGCTATTCGAACGCCTCGATTTTCATTTTATACGAGTTTTGAAGTCTCAAATCTCATATCCAACATCTCAAATCTAATTTATCAAACCTCAGTTTTCGTAACCAAAAGCTTCCTAACTATTGTACCATAAACCAATAAATATTCAGCTATTAAAAAACCAACTAAAACCAATGATTCGCTCTGTGGTATCGGTTGAACATATTTGTTAATTGCCCAAACGGTATTGGCAAATACGAAAAAAAGCGCTGCATAAAATATCATCTTAAAACTTAGAAGATTTACTTTTCCATATCGGTTTATGGCAGTTATCGCCGTAAGGCAAACCGTTAGTGTGTAAACTAAGGCGGCTGGTTGCAGTGCTCCAAGCTGCGGTCGGATATAAAAAAAAACACCCGTACAAAAAAGCCCTAACCCAATAACTGCCCAAATAAAAAACACATTCTTTTGGTTCGGGTTAGATTTATGGTCGAGCGTAAAAGCACGCACATAGAAAAGATAAGCAAAAAATTGGCAGGCAAAAAAAACAATTTCGCTGCGTGGATTCGGAGTTGAAAACGCACTGTAAACATCGCCTAAAAGAACAAACACCAATCCAATAAACATTTGCTTATGAAACCTACTCTTCAACTTTGCCGACCGATACAACCAAACCAACAACAACAAGATGGCCGCGGTCTTTGTCAATACCGACAATCTATGGTTCGCTGTATAATTTCCGTATAAAGCGCTCAATGTTACGACTGCAAAAAAAGAAGAATATAATCTATTTTTCATTGTTTGTGAGACTCGAGGTAACATAAAGGAAAACCAAATGTATGTTTTTCTCCCCTGAAATTCTTAACGTTCAAAAGCCGGAATTGCGCCTTTTTTTGCAGCTTCCAAATACAACAATACTTGATTGATACAAGAGCTCAAATTTTCTTTAACTTCATGTTCCCAAAAACGCATTACGGTGTAGCCCATTAAATTTAGCTGCTGATTAACAAACTGATCTCTCTGAATATTTCGTTCAATTTTCGGGATCCAAAAAGCCGCGTTGGTTTTAATTTTTGCTTTTCGTTCTTCCCAACCGAAGCCATGCCAAAAGTCGCCATCTACAAAAATGGCAAGACGATACTTTTTAATGACTAAATCCGGCTTACCTAAAACTCCTTTGGTATGTAGCCTATACCGAATACGTTTTGCCCAAAGCGCTTTCCTAAAAGTCATTTCTAACGAAGTATTCTTTCCCCTGATTTTTGACATGGTTGCGCTTCGGGCGCCCGAAGTATAAAAACCTGCGCTCTCCTCAAAACGAGGTACTTTTATTGGGCTTTTTTCCTCTTCAAAATAGGGTTTTGGCATCGAAGGGAAAACATGCATAAAAAGCTTTTGTTTAGCTTTCAGTAAACTTTTTGGATGAAAAATATTTTAATTTTAATAAGTTATTCTACTTTTGGTTTCGTAGCTGAACAAAAATAGATGCAATTTAAAGGAAATAATTATTGGGCAATTTTTGCTGCATTGATATTGGCATTTGTATGTTTAAGCTTTTTCGTTTCTCGTCACCCGACCCTAAAATTAGATATTGACATATCTACTTTTATTCAAAGTTATCATCCAAAATGGCTTGATAGGATAATGGTTGGCGTAAGTTTTTGGGGGGAACTGCCCTATTCGCTTATTTCGGTTGTCGTCGTAGCCTTTATCTTTTTTGTGGCAAAGTTTCGCCGAGAAGCTTACTTTACAGCTAGCATTTTGCTTTCTGGTTTAATAATTTTGGCCATAAAAAACTTGGTAGATAGACCACGGCCAACCTCCTTATATGTGCGACTGGTTGGTGTAAACAAATTTCAAAGTTTCCCAAGCGGCCACGTGCTATCCTACACCCTGTTTTTTGGCTTTCTCATAATTTTATTGGTTACACTAAAAGGTATACCCAAGGCTGTAAAAATCATTTTAATAGTTTGCTCTTTATTTTACATAATGATCATTCCGTTTTCTAGAATTTATTTGGGCGCACATTGGTTTACCGATGTATTGGGCGGCTTTTTACTCGGCTTGGCTTTGCTTTTTCCACTCTGTTATTTTTATTTTAGGAGTAAAAATCAAGTAGATTCAAAAAAATAATTTCTCATCAAACACCTTCAAACTGCAAGCATTAGCTCAGTCGGTTTATAACTTGGGCGCTTTTTCCCTGTACGCGCGGAACTCTAAACTAAACTTTCTTTTCTACTATAATGCCAAAAATATATCTTTTCGATCTTGCGCGAAGGATCCCTTTTAGATTACCGCTCGCTAGTTGGACACAATGGATTTCGCTAAGTTGCTTTTGATCTATAAATTTCTACCTTTAGTTATGAAGAAATTCTTGCGCTTATCGCTTGCGTTAATTGCTTTGATTTTATGCAGTTCTTGGGGTTTCTTCGCACATCAAAAAATTAATCATACGGCAGTGTTCACTTTGCCTAGCGGGATGATAGGTTTTTATAAACGCAACATTGTTTACCTAACCGAACACGCTGTAGATCCAGATAAACGAAGATACATTGATACAGCAGAAGCACCTAGACATTATTTAGACGTAGAAAATTTTGAGGAGAATATAGACAGCATTCCGGAAAAATGGAACGACGCTGTTACCAAATATGGACGGGATAAACTACACGAGGATGGAGAAGTGCCTTGGCAAATTCAAAAAACTTATTATCGTTTGGTAGTTGCTTTTAAGACATTAGATTCGTTAAAAATCTTAAAATATTCTGCAGATTTAGGTCATTACATTGCAGATGCTCATGTGCCATTACATACCACAAACAACCACAACGGGCAATTGACCAACCAAGTTGGCATCCATGCATTTTGGGAAAGTCGGCTGCCGGAGCTTTTTGCGAAAAATTACAATCTCTTTGTCGGCAAAGCAAAATACGTAGAAAATCCGCTAGACGAGGCTTGGAAAATTGTAAAACACAGCCATAGCTTGGTAGATTCTGTGCTGCTTTTGGAAGCCGGATTAAATCTCAAATTTCCATCTGACCAGAAATACGATTTCTCCGAGCGCAATAACGTAGTGATAAAACAATATTCTGTTGCCTACTCTAAAGCGTATAGTGATGCGATGAATGGCATGGTTGAAAAACAGATGCGGTCGTCTATTTTAGATGTCGGCAGTTTTTGGTTTTCGGCTTGGGTCGACGCAGGACAACCGGAACTTAAAAATTTAATTTTAACACCACTAACTGCAGAAGAAATTGGCGATGAGACGAAGTTCTCAAATCAAAACAAAGCAATTAGAGCTGAAAATTAAGTTGTTGATTGGCGATTAACGTTCTTCATCTAACATCGCAGCCGCCCTCTTTGGTTTCATTTTGCTTTTTATTGCCGCCCAAATGGCAGGAACAAAAGTTACGACGGCAATACCTACAATTACGATTTCAAAATTCTCCTTGATAATTGGTATTTGCCCAAGTAAAAATCCACTGAACAATAATAGTATAATCCAAGTTACGCCACCGATGACGTTGTAGAATGTAAACCGGCCGAAAGGCATTTTTGCGATGCCTGCTACAAACGGTGCAATAGTTCTAAAAATCGGTAAAAACCGACTAAATACAACGGCTTTGCCACCGTGTTTCTCAAAAAATTGATGCGATTGATGGTAATATTTGAGTTTAAGAATCTTGTTATCTTCTTTAAAAACTCCCGCCCCCAACACCGTTCCAAGCTTATAATTTAACGAATTGCCAAGAATGGCAGCTGCCATCAATATAATAGCCATTACCAATATATTTAGGCCAGTGTTGCCACCCGCAATTAACGCACCCATGGCAAATAAAAGGGAATCTCCAGGTAGAAATGGGGTTACTACAAAGCCAGTTTCGGCGAAAATAATTAAGAATAATATCAGGTAAGTCCATGTTTGATAATTCCTTACAATTTCTGCTAAATGAACATCTATGTGCAGTATAAAATCTAGTAGCTGTCTTAAAAATTCCAATATTTCTGTGTTTTTTTGAGGTGAGTGAGATTTAGACTATGGCTTATTGCCAGAGACCATTAATTTTCGGTAATTAAACGCGTTTGCATCTTACCGCTTTTCGAGCCATCGATTAGCACTGTGTACACTTTGCCTTTTGTTAAATTTTTACCAACTACGCTATCTTCTCTCGTCGAATCTGCTAGCTTTACATAGATCCGCAAGCCTTTTGGGTTCAATTTGAGATAGCCAGAGTTCTCTTTAAAACTTAGACTACTCGGGACAATATAATTCAAACTGTCTCTTATTTGGATTTTGCTTTTTAAAGTGTAACCCAGGTTTATAATAAAAATTTTAACCTTGCCTGTATCTTGTGCAACGTCGTCTTGCTTAATATAAAGCAAAGAATCATTCGCAGGACTTTTGGTGTAGAAAACGGAATAATTTTTCCCAATGTTAAAACTATAATCCAGACTCGCATTTGGGCCGGCCGTGGGAGAAGCCGTGTTTTTGGCAATTACCTTATACTTTATTGCTGAATCTCCAGGCACAATTACATAAGGTGTATTATTTCCGTAACTTACCGCAGATCCATAACGATCTGGCCCGAGATAAAAATCTTGTGAAACTCCACCTTGTACCGTATTGTAAAATTTAACCTTGGCATCCCCTTTGATAAAATCATTGTTTTTAATGCAAGACGAAATAAACATCGCAAAGACCGCGAGCATTAATCCAAAAACAATATTGTAACCGTTTTTCATCCTAACAAAGGCTGTGTTCTGCACAAAGATAACACAAGAAATTAAAAAGGATTAAGAAACGAAAAATTTGACCATTAAAAAAGGATTTGACTTACTCGAATCCTATTCACTCAGTTCGTTTGTTTTAAAAACCTAATAACTGTTATTTAGCATTACTGGCATCACCAACATCAAGACATTTTCGTTTTCGTCATTGCTTTGGGGAATTAATAAGCCAGCCCTATTTGATGTAGAAAGCTCTAATGTAACTTCATCGCCGCTGATGTTACTCAACATTTCTATCAGGAAGCGCGCGTTAAAACCAATCTCCATATCTTCGCCATCGTATTGGCAACTCAACCGTTCGTGGGCTTCGTTTGCAAAATCCAAATCTTCTGAAGAAATATTTAACTCGCTTCCGCTGATTTTTAACCTTACCTGATGCGTTGTTTTATTTGCAAAAATTACAACTCGGCGCAACGTATTTAAAAACAGACTCCGATCTATAATCAACCTATTTGGATTGTTTGTCGGGATGACGGCCTCATAATCTGGATAGCGCTCATCTATCAACCTACAAATAAGGTTTATATTTTCAAATTTGAAGAAAGCACTCGTGGCATTGTAATCTAAGGACACATTAACATCTGTATTTGGCAACGCGGCCTTAAGCAATGTTAATGCTTTTTTAGGTAAAATAAAAGACGATGATTTTTCTGCTTTCGCATCCATACGGCGGTACCGAACCAACTTATGAGCATCAGTTGCAACAAAGGTTATATTCTCTGGCGAAAGCTGACAAAAAATACCAGTCATTGCAGGCCTTAGTTCGTCGTTACTTACTGCAAAAATGGTTTTTGTAATCGCTTCGTTCAACACAGATGCAGGCAGGTTTAGCGATTGAGCGTTCTCTACCACCGGAATCTTAGGAAAATCATCTCCATTTTCTCCGCTAAGTTTGTATTTTCCATCGCCCGCGCTAATTTCAATCGCAAAACTATTGTCATCAATATTAAATGAAATCGGCTGATCTGGAAGTGTTTTTAAAGTATCTAGTAAAATTTTAGAAGGCACCGCAACCTTGCCATCTTCCTTAGAATCTACTGCCAACGCGGTTGTCATACTGGTTTGTAAATCTGTTGCAGAGATGGTTAAATTGCCTTCCTTAATTTCAAAAAGAAAATTTTCTAATATGGGTAAAACGGTGCTCGTGCTAGCCGCGCCATTCACCGTTTGCAAATGTTTTAAAAGGGTTGATGTAGATACTATAAATCTCATGGTCTTATTTCGTATTTCTCAAAAATATAAAAATTATCTAGCGTACTTGTATTTACGATGATAATGTTGAAAAATTGCTAAAAATGCCAATAGTAGAAGCGGCGCAACAATGTTGATAAATTGCCACTTTCCCTTTTCCGTCCTAACCTTTTCTTTGTCCAACAGTCTAATTTTTAACTCTTTATTTCTAAGCGAGTTAAGGTTATCGGCGTCTGTAAAATAGTCTACAATGTTTTGAAGCAGAACTTTATTGCCATAAGTTCTTTGGGTATATCTGTCAAATCCAAGTGCCAAGGGCGAATTGTCTTTTTCTACCACTTGGTTTTTAAAAACATCCCCATCACCAATTACTACCATTTTTGTCGGCTTGCTTTTTAAAGGCATTGGATAGGCTTCTTTAATTCCATCGGGCAATGGTCTTCCAGCAAAAACAGATGGAAAACTTCCCTCTAACAAAATTCCAACGGCCTGCGGCCTATTATTGAACAATTTTGGATCGGGTTGTTCTGCCGCCATATTTAGACTGAACAGTTTGGGTGTTTCAAACATCCGGTTATACTTTGACGTGTTTAACAGTATTTGCTTTTTAATACCTTTTACCCCTATCGTATCCACCGTGCTCGGAAACTCAGATTTTATTCCGTCGAGTTTTTTAACAAGTGTGACGGATGTATCGGGAAGCAATATCGGGTAATAAAGCCAAGGCACTAATTGTATCTGACTTTGCCCGCCAACATTTCCGGTGGTTATTGGAATTTCTCCGCTATTCAAATCGGCGATGATGTTGTAGTTTATTCTGGCGCCATACACAAATAGCATATCGTTTAGATTTAGCTCCTTGCCAACTACCATTTGGCCGTTTTGTCCTATTAAGCTGTCCAAATCGGCATTAACTTGATCGATGCTCCAAATAACGCTGCCGCCATTCATCACAAAATAATTAATCTTGTATTTTTCTGCTTCGCTAAACGGTTTTTTAGGCTTCGCGATAATTAAAACATTCAAGGCCTCTAAACCTCTTTGCGTTATAGTATTCAAATCTACCCGCCCAACTATATAACTATTTGAGAGTGTGTGCAAAGCATCATAAAGTTGCAGATCGCTCAATTCGCCATTGCTTTCAGAAAAACCAATTCTCGGATTTGTGCCGCTGAATAATTTTTTTAGTCCCGAGGTAAAGGTATATTCAAGACTTTCGATAGATTGATTTATGTTTTCATCGTAACTTTTACCAGTATCAAAATTTTGAAACAACCTTACGGGATATTGCTTTCCATCGGCCTCTAACATCGCCATTGGAAAAACCAACTTTTGCGTGAGGCCATTCTCTGTTTTCACACTTAAATTGGTTGCTTCTATTCCGTTTTGATACAAATTGTTAATGACCGTATCTTGATCCCGCGAATTCAATCCTTTCAACGGATCTACAAATACAACTTTGAAATCGCCTTTTGAATAGCTTTTATAATCTACCAATAAATCTCTAACACTTGTTTGCAATCGTTTGAAAGCAGGTGGCAAGGTTCCATCTAAAAATATAGTGATAATGATCGGCTTATTATTTTTTTGAAGAATACTTTTTGTTTTCTCATTTAAAGTAAAACGTTTATCACCCGTAAAATCAAAACGATGAAAAAAGATGTTGCTAAGCAAATTTATCGCGATTAACGCAACAATTAAAATAAGTAGAGAAATCGCACTTTGCTTTTTCATCTTTTGCCGGCCATTACTAATTTACTTCCTGTTAAAAACAGGGCAATGAAACTTAAAAAATAAATCAAATCCCTAGTATCTAAAACACCCCGACTTACCGATTGATAATGTTGGTTTATGCCAAAATTGTTAATGGTATCGCTTATGTTTTGCAAGGCTAAAATTTCGCTGCTAAAAGCAAAACCCAGAAAGGCAAAAGCACATAAAGCGGAGGCAATTACAAAAGTAACAACTTGGTTCTTGGTTAATGTAGATGAGAAAATTCCAATCGCAGTAAAGCAAGCGCCTAGTAAAATAAGTCCCAAATAAGAGCCGATTATTTCACCCGAATCAATATTTCCTTTTGGATAACCCAATTGATAGAGCGAATAATAATAAACAAGCGTTGGTGCTAAAGCTAAAACTACCAAAGAAAGACAGGCAAGGTATTTTGCCAAGATAATTTGCCACAGGGTAATTGGTTTAGTGATAAGCAATTCGTAGGTTCCTTCCCTACGTTCTTCGGCGAAAGAGCGCATCGTTAGCGCAGGAATTAAGAACATGAAAAGGTATGGCACCAGACTAAAAAAACCGCCAAGTTCTGCATATCCGTAATCTAATAAAGAAGTATCTGGGAAGAACCATAAAAGCAAACCGCATGTTATCAAAAAGATTGTGATAGCGATGTATGCAACCATCCCATTTAAAAAACCAAAGAACTCTCGCTTAAATACTGCTAACATTAAACTTTTTGTTTGGATTAAATAGTCGCCATTTGTTTAAAGCGCCAAGACATAGCCAACATGTAAGGCTATGTAACCAAAGTTAGCACTGTTTTTACCACTCAATTGTTGTGGGCCAGCATTGGTGATTCCTTGAAATCTTAAGCCAAAATCAAATTGGCCGATACTGCTTCTTCTATTTATAAAGCTGCCGACACCTAACGCCCAAGTAAACTTGGTTTGTTTATCGCCACTTACAGGGAAGGCAGCACCGCATTGGCCTTCTGCATAAAATCCTTCGCTAGGATAGTACTTTAGGCCTAACTTTACAGGAATGTAAGATAAATTCTGCCCTCTTATCCCTAAAAATTTCTTTCCTAAAAAAGTCGTCGACTCTGCGGTGCCAGTTATTGAAAACTTGGTAGCAATTGGCTGCTCCAATTTTAGAAATCCACCGAATCCAAAGCTGCTCACATTAGAGGCATTACCAGAGGGTATGGAAACTTCGGGACCGAAACCAAGTTTCAGTGCTTGAGCTTTTGTTGCCGCTGCAAGGCAAAAAACACAGAAAATAGCAAAATATATTTTTCTCATTTGGATAACGTAAGTTTTTTAAATATTTCTTCTAAACCGAGCGGCGCAAATTGCTTTTTTAATTCGATTAGGGGGGAATTGGCTACAATTTTTCCTTTCTGTATGATAATTACATCATCGCAAATGGCTTCGACTTCTTGCATAATGTGCGTGCTTAAAATCACGGTTTTATCAACAGAAAGCTGCTTAATAAGCTGTCTAATTTCTACGAGTTGGTTTGGGTCTAAACCTGTGGTCGGCTCATCTAAAATAAGCACCTTTGGGTTATGAATAATGGCCTGTGCCAAACCAACGCGCTGCCTATACCCTTTAGAAAGCGAACCAATTTTTTTATTTTGCTCTGGCGTTAAGCCAACCATTTTAATTACCTCTGGAATTCTGTATGATAAATTTTTTAGTTTAAAGGTTTGACCAACAAAAGCTAGGAACTCTTTCACATACATATCAAAATAAAGAGGCGTATTCTCGGGCAAATAACCAATCTGTTTTTTTGCTTCTATTGGTTGCTCAAGAACATCAAAACCTGCAATAGAAATCCTTCCATTGGTAGGTTTTAGAAAACCTGTGAGCATCCGCATTGTAGTAGATTTACCCGCGCCATTAGGGCCCAAAAATCCTAAAATCCGACCAGCGTTTGCCTCAAAACTTAGCCCATCTACCGCTTTCTGTCCTGCGAAATTTTTAGACAAACTTTTAACAATAATGCTCACATCCAAAGATGCAAATTTTTATCTGCATCAAAAATTTTCATCGCTTTGCGGAATAGTCAAACAAAAAGGGATGTTCAAATTAGTGAACATCCCTTCCAGAAATTATTAATAATAACTCTTAATTCATATCGTTTGCCACCTTTTTAGCAGTCGCACGACCTGGAAGATAAATTTGTAAACCTACACCTAAATTTAAATTGTGAGCGTAAGCACTACTTCCAAAGCCAACTACGCCATTATACTTCAGTAAAGTTTCTAAACCGATGTTTGGGGTAATGAAGTAAGCGAAACCTGGACCAAAGCTTAGACCCAATCCGTTGGTAGATCCACCACCAGATAAGTTTCTACCGTTGATTCCAACTGTAGCTTCTGCAAAAAAACGAGAATGGTTAACCAACTCATTCGCTCCTTTAGATCCGTAATAACGGGCTAAAGCACCAATACCATAGTTAATGGTCGTTCCTAAACCTTTTCCAGGAGCTTCAATTCCTAATTGAACATCACCGCCTAAGGCCAAACCATCTTGAATGAACCAAGCTGCTTTTGGATTTAGAGTTAAAGAAAAAGCGTTAGGTTTATCTATCGCAAAGTTAATGTTGGCAATGTTAGCTCCAACCAAAACATTTCCTTTTTGGATTTGTGCGTTTGCCGATAAAGCAATTGCCGATGCGGCAAAAACTGTAAGTAGGAATCTTTTCATCTTGTAATTTTTTAAGGGTTTTTAAATAAATTGTTAATTTTTAATTTCGCAAACCATGCCCAAAAGTTGTGCCATTGTGCTAATTAAAGTAGAAACACAGATAAAAGATTTATGTTTTTTAAATTTAGAATTAAGCACGGCAGTTAGCTGAGATCTATTTATGGATAAAAATGCCATCCAAAAGAAAACTAAATTGCAATTAAGCACGGGCGAATCTCCAAATGTTATCCGCTGCCTTTTATTATCTTTGCGGCAATATGGCAAAGAAAAATAACGACGAACAATTTAAAAATGTAATATCGCACGCAAAAGAGTACGGTTTCGTATTTCAAAGCAGCGAAATATATGATGGGTTAAGTGCAGTGTACGATTCCGGACAGAATGGCGCAGAACTTAAAAACAATATAAAGACCTATTGGTGGAAAGCTATGGTGCAAATGCATGAAAATATTGTTGGGATAGATTCTGCCATTTTTATGCATCCAAAAGTTTGGAAGGCAAGCGGCCACGTAGATGGGTTTAACGACCCAATGATTGATAACAAAGATTCGAAAAAACGTTATCGTGCAGATCAATTGTTGGAAGATAAGATTGCCAAGTACGAGAAGGATGGTAAAACGGAGAAAGCCTCGAAGTTGCAGAACGCGATGGATGTAGCCCTGCTTGCAGAAGATTTGCCTCAATTAAAAACACTTATAGAAGAGCACGAAATTGCCTGTCCGGTTAGTGGCACAAAAAACTGGACAGACGTACGCCAATTTAACCTGATGTTTAGCACTCAGTTTGGCGCAATGGCCGATGGAAGCGACGAGATTTATCTGCGTCCAGAAACTGCACAGGGAATTTTTGTAAACTTTTTAAATGTTCAGAAATCGGGTAGGATGAAAATTCCGTTTGGTATTGCCCAAATAGGAAAAGCGTTTAGAAACGAAGTAATCGCACGCCAGTTTATTATGCGCATGCGCGAGTTTGAGCAAATGGAAATGCAATTTTTTGTTCGCCCAGGTGAAGACCAAAAATGGTTTGAATATTGGAAAGAAGCTAGACTAAAATGGCACAAAGCCTTAGGAACTCCTGCAGAAAAATACCGTTTCCACGACCATGTAAAACTAGCACATTATGCAAATGCTGCGACAGATATAGAATTTGAATTTCCATTTGGATTTAAAGAAGTAGAAGGCATTCATAGTCGTACAGATTTTGATTTAAAGCAGCACCAAGAATTTTCTGGCAAGAAAATGCAGTATTTCGATAATGATTTGAATGAACAAGGCAAACCTTATGGCAACTATGTTCCTTATGTTATAGAAACCTCTATTGGTTTAGATCGTATGTTTTTGCTTATGCTGATAAATGCGTTTGAGGAAGAAGATTTGAGCACAGATGAAAAACAAGACAGTAGAACGGTATTACATCTCCACCCTGCTTTAGCCCCTGTCAAAGCAGCTATTTTTCCACTTACAAAAAAAGATGGTTTGCCCGATAAAGCTAGGGCAATAATGGATACCTTAAAATTTGATTTTAACTGTACTTACGAAGAAAAGGATGCGATAGGAAAGCGTTACCGCAGGCAAGATGCCATCGGAACTCCTTTTTGCGTTACCGTTGATCACCAAAGTTTAGAAGACGATACCGTAACCATTCGCCACCGCGACAGCATGGAACAAGAACGTGTTGCCATTGCGGATTTACAGAAGATTATTGGAGAGCAAGTAAGTTGGAAGAATTTGTTGGGGTAATCTTCTCTTTTGATATAAAATTTTAACCATGTTGAAGACAGCATGGTTTTTTTGTGGGATTAAGATAGCATCAAAACAAAATACGAAACATAAATTTCTGTATTTCGACTATCGAAAAGGTTGTTAATATGTTGTTGAACAATAGGTTAAAAAAAATATACGAAAGTTTTAAAAGTTAAAATACTTTTGCATATTTGAGGGTTGGTGGTAATTTTAACGAACTGAATAATAGCAAAAAACAACCATGGAAACAGATTATCTAAAATTTTACGACCTTGAAAAATATATCTTGACAGACGTTAAGGATAACTTTTCTAAAAATGGATTTTTATACTCCTTTGATTTTTTTTGTATCGTTATTTGGAAAGCAAACAGAGCAAAAAGTAAAATCGCAAATCGACTTTTATCATTTAATCCAGACCTGAATGAAGGTGTCAAGAATTTAACCAACAAGATCTACAAAGCAACGGAAGATAAAGAAAAGCTGAAAATTCTTATAAAAAACTTTGGTTTTAGACTTCCCATGGCTTCAGCGATATTATCTCTTTTATATACAGAAAACTTTACAGTTTATGACATCAGAGTTTGCGAAATATTTCCTCAATACAAAGGTCTTGATAATTTGACCTTTGAAAAAATGTGGGAAGGGTATAAAAACTACATCCTAAGCGTTAGAAATTACGGACCTAAACACCTTTCACTTCGAGACAAAGACCGCCTTTTGTGGGGGAAATCATTTTTTGACCAATTAAGTTCGGACATAAAATCAAATTTTAAAAAAGATGTATGACGGAAAAAGTCTTTTAAGAAACTCCTTTAGGTAAAATTTTCGGTAAAAATTCCCCCCGCTCGCGCAAGTCTTACGCGCAAAGGCACAAGGATGGTATGACTTGTGCCGCGCGATGGATTGAAGAAAAAATAATTTGACACATCCTACATCCACTGCATGAAATAGGACTTTGAATATTTTTAAAAGCTTCCAACGCTAAAGTTGCAATAACAAGGATTTGCAATCCTGGAAAAATTTTTGGAGTTTATCCTCTTATAAATTTCCCTGCTGTTCCACATCTTCCGCAGGGTAATATCGAACTAACGATAAAAAGAATTTGTTACAAAGTAGCTTCTTTCGAGTAACCCCTAAAAGAATCTCTAAGTCTGTGGATTAAAAAACCACATTATTGAGTTAGACTACTTGTCTTCGCAGATAAAAAAGAGGGGCGTAGCCCATCAATCTTGGTAGAAACAAATTATAAACAAAAAGGGGCGTAGCCCTGACATCATAAACAAATGGCAAACACCTACACACAATTATATACCCAATTTGTCTTTTCCGTAAAGGGAAGGCAAAACCTAATTAAAGAATCATTCAGAGATGAATTGGAAAAGGTAATGTGTGGCATCGTGTCCAATCAAAAATGTAAAACCTATGCTATCTATTGCAACCCAGACCATGCACATATTTTTGTGGGAATGCACCCGACCCTTGCACCCTCTAAATTGATGGAACAGGTTAAATCTGGCTCTTCGAAATGGTTAAATGAAAAACAATATATTTTTGGGAAATCCTGTTGGCAAGATGGATACGGAGCCTTTACCTATTCCAAATCTCATATAGATAAGGTGGTGAAATACATTTTGAACCAAGCGGAACATCATAAGAAACAATCGTTTAAGGATGAATATTTGTTATTGCTTGAAAGATTTGAGGTTGATTATGATCCAAAATATTTATTTGATTGGTACGAATAGAAGATTTCAGGGCTACGCCCCTGCCTTTCCTATCTACATTTTGCTGCGAAGATTTTAGGGCTACGCCCCTTTTAATAAAACTACCAACTAGAATACTACGAAGAACAAAGGGCTAAAGCTACTATCCCCCCTCCGGTGCAAGTCTTGGGCGCAAAGGCACGAGTGTAGCATGACTTGTGCCGAACTACCATTTTAGGAGCACACAAGTCTGTCCCTTGCTGGCGCACGGTCGAGGCAGTCCTTTGGTCGAAAAACCGATAAATTAACTTTCAAAGAAATTTACTATTGGTAATTTATCTATTTATAGTTTACAACAATAAGTGAATTAGGGTCGATGTGCATTTTTATACTATTGCCGGTTTTTGTGAGCGTACTGGCTGCATCTTCGGGCAGTGTTAAAGTCTTGGTTGCTGTAGATGCGTGCGAAAAATCAAGCGATACATCAACCGCGTGGTCGTTTATATTCTCTACAACAAAAGTGTCATCGCCAAAAAGATAGAATTCTACTTTGCTTGGCGCATCAAATTTCATCTCGAACGGTGCCAGTAATTTATCCCTGTAAACTTTAATTTGCTCACGGGTTAAGTTTAAAACTGTTTTTGGTGACCCTTTAATAGGAAGTATAGTTACATTAGCGTTGTTCAAAAAGGCAGGATGATCAGCAATTCTTTTCGCCAACCCATCAGTAAGCACAAGGGGTGTGCCTTTGTTTACTATGCGTTGAAACTTGCTGATAAAATCAGAATCCTTAAGCGCATGTACTGTAAAAACCGCTGATTTAGCACTTTCGTTTACCACGCTGGCCGGTACAAATGGTATACCCAATTCACCTAAGAAACTTAATATCCATGTTTCTTCAAATGGTTCACTATTACCCGGTTTTACCATGTGCACTCCTTTAATTGGTTTGCCCTGTACAATTTTTGCCAGTTTTATCAATCCCGGATACTCTTTCAATAGGGCATCCATTTTATTAGGCGCCCCCAAATGGCCGCTGTAGCTCCATAATATCATAGTGTTACCTGCACCAAGAACAGTATGGCGGGCCTGTTCCATATAGGTAGTTACCTTGGTGCGGGTACCACCGGTATCAAACCAGCCACCGCCTTTGGCATTGCCAAATGTTGGCTGCCAGCGCATGTTAAAGTAGGCGTTATAACCAATTTCATACCCCAGGTTGTCTTTGTCGTATTCAAAGTCACGATCCTCTGTACCTATCCAGATACCATCAAAAATTGGCGGCTCGCCGACCACGTCATAGCCACGCATGTGGTATTGATCATACCATTGCGGATATTTTATTATAACTTTTACCTTTGGGTTAACTTTATGTGCGGGGCCTGCCACACGTTCTTTACTCACTTTAGTCATCAGTTTAGTGTAGTATGTTGGCCAACTTAAATCTCCGCGTGCTTTGATACATTCATCGCACTGGCATTGGGTAAAAAACCAATCGTCTAATATGATCTCATCAAACATAGAAGCGGTATATTCTATCAACCGTTGCAGTTCCTGCTGCGTCCCATTATTGGTATAGCATTGTGATCCAGTCCATTCAATCGCTCCATCGCCACCATTAACGGCGTCTTTGCCAAACTTGGTAGTTGTTACACCACTGGCAACTTCAATTCCTTCTTTCCTAAATCTATCCCTTGCAGCTATCAACGTTTCGCGTCTGGCATATAATCCCCGGCCAAAAGCTTCTAAGTGAACTTTAGTGGCACCGTATTTTTTACACCAGTTAACGGCATCGTTCATGCCCTCTGGGGTCGATAAGTATTCATCAACCTCTTGCGCGGTAAACCATATCGACAGTTTCAATACTTTATTCTCGCTTTTCATGGTGTTCCATACCGTTTGTGCATAAACAGCATGAGTACTTGAAAAAAGCAGCGCCAACGCTACAACTATGGCTTTTAATGGTAATACAGTCCTTCTCATGATCAATAATTATAGGTTGTTTGTTTGCTGAGTTTATTTGCTAATGCAAGTAACTAATTTAAGCCGAACCTATAATATCTGATCATACATATTTATTGACGTTGCGTACAATGATTAGTTATAGCCGCATACCGATGTGGTGCTTTAAAAATCTTATTGTTTATCTAACTGAAATTCAGAGAATTATTTTTAACGAGCATTTTACAAATGGTACGGATTTATATGATTTTGAACCAGAAATAACAGTTGGTTTTGTGCGTGGAGTACGGCTTAGAAATTGCAAAAATACCACGACATTTATCCTTCCGTATCATCATTAGCAACCCTTCCTTTGGTCCCGATCTGGCGCAAGTCTAGCGCGAAAAGGCCATGGCGCGGCGTGACTTGTGCCGCACGACAATTTTAAGGAAACACAATCTGACACATCCTAAATCCATTGCACGAAGTAGGACGTGGAGCATTTTTAAAAGCTTCCAAGGCTAAAGCTGCAATAAAAAGGATTTGCAATCCCGGAAAAATTTTTGGAGTTTATCTATTATAAATTTATCTTATCTACGCTTCGGGATGCGCAAGATTAAGATCTTTAGGAACGAAAAACAACGAAATTATTCCTATCGCAATCAAATATAAACGTGTCAAATCGCATCACTATGTATTTGTCGAGAGGCCGCTGCACATTTACCGCATGTCAAACATAATGTTCAACGGCTAAAAAAGTCGCGAAAATTTCTAAATTAGCGCTTATGAGTATTAATTTGTCTATAATTTTTTCAGATAAAATGTTGCAATAAAATGTTTCAAGAGCATAATTACTATACACACAATGACCAATTCTTTAAAGCCGATAGAACATAAAAAAGATTACAACATAATAAAGGACAATAACCTTAATGGTTAAAGTCTTTTTTTACCAAATAGGAAAATTTGCTAGTTTGGGTAATAATGAAAAAAATGCCAATTGCCAACAATGTATATAAAAAATTGCACTCATTTACACGCCACAGCTCATATACATAACCGTTCACAAGTTAAAAAAACACAAAAAAAAATTAACGATTGAAAAAAATAATAAAATAATGATTAAACCAACTTATCGAAACACGACAACAATTTTGCTATTATTACTAAATATTTCGTTGTGCGTGAACATAGCATCTGCACAAAAAGTTTTAAAATATACTGACCATCAATCTTCTGATGAAATGCGGACCAAGTTTCTGAAAGATGTTCTTTTTCCAGCAATTGAAAAGGAATCCAAAGGACGATTAAAAATTGAATCTCATTGGAACGGGGAACTTTCAACTTCATATAAAGCATTAAGCACAGTAAGTGAAGGTAGAGTTGCAGATATGGCAACAGTCGTACCCGAATATACTGCCAATGAATTGCCATTGCACCAAATTTTCAAAAGTTTTCTAGTAGGTCCAACTGGAAAAAGACAAGTTTCTTTCTTTCGTCGTGCGTACTCCGAAATACCCGAATTTTCGCAGGAATTAAAAAAGAATAACATTGTTGAAATTTTTCTCGGTACTGGTTACGGTGTTGGTTTTTTCAGCAGAGAGCCGTTCAATTCGTTAAACGACCTAAAAGGAACTAAATGGAGAACTGCAAGTTTTTGGCATTTCGATTTTCTGACCAATTATGGTGCAAACCCAGTTAGAATTCCTTGGGGAGATGAAGTTTACAAAGCTTTGAAGGAAAAAACCCTTGATGGCATTATGGTTAACGTGGACAGCGGATATGACCTAAAAGTTTACGAGCAAGCACCTTATTTATTAGCTTCGAAAAAACTGTGGTTGGGACACCTTTATCCTGTGGTGATGAACAAAGAAACTTGGGACAACTTGGAAAGGAAAGACCAATTAGCGATTCAACGTGCATCAGAGATTGCATACAAATCGTTAGGCAAAGTGATGGACAAGAGTTTTGAGGTTCAAATGCAAAATCTGAAAAAGGTAGGTGTAGATTACAGAATTTTAAGCGATAAGGAGTTAAAAGACTTTGAAACTGCCACAAAATTTCGAGAAGTGCAAAAGAGTTGGGCAAATGAACAGAAAGCTAATGGGATAAAAAATGCAAACGATGTTTTGGAAAAAGTAACCATAATATTGAATGAGACTATAAAATAGAAATATTTACAACTCTAGTTATTTAACAGACACCCGAAAAGAAACTGTGGCTAACATCGTATATAAAACGTAGTGCAAGTCCTTGCTAACACAAGGGTTCGGGCATTTTTGCGAGGTGTGAAGAGGTAGAAAAGCTCTTTAAATCAGACCTGAAAAACGGGACATTATTTTTGTTACTTCAACAGGGAATTGCCATCAATAATTACCACTGACAAGGCTTTTGAGAATAAGTATTAAACCTATTACTATGACCTTGGTTGTAATGCTCCAAATTTAGGCTGTGTAAAAAGAATACAATTAGTTAGCGTTTAATCATTTGACAGAATTGTATGGGAACAAATGGAAAAAGGAAGTCAGGAAAGACGTCATCGGATTAAAGGAATGGAAACAAAAATAAACGGCTTAAAATAGCAAATTTGCACAAAAATGCCTGACGGTGGTTTACGTTGATTCATCAGTTATTTACTTAATTTAACACCTTACGACATCGGTTCTGCAAGCAACCTTGCAATTTCTCAAACCCGCAAAACTTTGTGCCTAATACTATCTGCCTAGGTGGAGATAGAACAATTAACAACTCCCCATCTATTTTCGTAAATATACCATGTTAAAAAACAGAAGGAAATTCAACTTGGCTTTGTAAACGGGGGCCTGGATGATTAATTTTTAACCAATACAAATCCTCAAACTTAAAAATATGGTAACGGCTAATCTTTTAGCTCGTTCTTAAACTTGCATACCACCGTCCACTTTACGCATCGATGTATAAATACCTTTATGTGCCTTATAAAATAGGTATTCGTCTCCACTTGTTAACGTACTTACCTCGTTGTACATCGGTTGATATTTGCCTTTCTTAGCAGAAAAACAAATTTATTTTCTACTACATGTACAACAAGTCAGTTTCTGTTTTAAAGCCACTTTTTTGTTTCCTTAATCGATATGATAACTTTTTGAGCGATAAGTTAATGTTTGCTTTTAAATGATGTTTGCGTTTTTTTTGACTTTCCTTCACCGGCAATTCGTAATGCTGATCGTGTGGCAGCGTAGATATGCCGAATTTTTTTACCCTTATTATTTATGCAAAACAAAATTCTAATTACCGGCGGTGCTGGGTTTATCGGCTCTCACCTTTGCGATGAACTGGTTGATCTAGGCTATAAGGTAACGGTGCTAGATAACCTAGATGCACAGGTGCATGGACAGGAGCAAGCTAGACCCACTTATCTTAATCCAGAAGTCGAGCTTGTGGTCGGCGATGTTCGAGACAAGGAACTTGTTACGGCACTAGTTAAGCAAGCTGACGTGGTTTTTCATCTCGCGGCCAAAGTTGGCGTTGGCCAGAGCATGTACCAAATAGAAGAATATACCGATGTAAATAACCGGGGCACTGCAGTTTTGATGGATGTTATAGCTAAGCATCCAGTAAAAAGATTAATTACCGCATCTAGCATGAGCATTTATGGCGAAGGCTCTTACACGACTTTGGGAGGCGAACGCTGGCAAAAAAAGGTTTACAGAAGCCTCGGCCAGTTAAAAGCAGGCGTTTGGAACCCGCAAGATAAAGACGGAAACGATCTTAATCCAATACCAACCGCTGAAGAAAAAGCACCTGACCTGTCATCTGTATATGCGTTGTCTAAATATGATCAGGAACTTTTAACACTGATAACCGGCCAAGCATATCACATACCTGCTACTGCACTTCGTTTTTTTAACGTTTATGGAACAAGGCAGGCACTTTCTAATCCCTATACTGGCGTACTGGCCATATTTGCATCTCGTTACCTCAACGGCAAGTCGCCAAAAATTTTCGAAGACGGCCTACAAATGCGAGATTTCATCCACGTAAGTGACATTGTGCAAGCCTGCATATTAGCCATGACTAGAGAAGAGGCAGCCGGCCAGGTATTTAACATTGGCAGCGGAAAAAGCTACAGCGTGCTTCAGATAGCGCAAGAAATGGGTGATTATTTGGCTGTTGATGGTATTGATCCGGAAATTACTGGCAGGTACCGTATGGGAGACATTAGGCATTGTTTTGCCGATATAAGCAAGGCAGGAAACCTACTGGGTTTTACGCCTAAAATGTCTTTCGAAAACGGTTTAAGAGAATTAACGGCTTGGTTAAATACGCAAACCGCGAACGATAGTGTAGAAGAGGCAACCGTAGAGCTGGAACGGCGCGGCCTAACCGTTTAACATAATCCTTTAAATTACTATGTATTTAAGCAACGAAGATAACACCAAATTGGGCATACTAGAGTGGTTCCATATCGGGGAATATGAAAGGGTTGAAACGACATTGCAGCACCTTAAAAAACTCAACATTAGGCATTTAAGAACCGGAATTTCGTGGGCAGATTATTATTGCGCGCAAGGAGCAGAATGGTATGCCTGGCTCCTCCCCTACTTGGCCAAAGATTTAGAACTACTGCCTTGTTTTTTATATACACCACCCTCCATCGGCATATTGCCAAAAACATCTTCGCCACCAAATAATGCCCAAGCTTACGCAGATTTTTTAGATGAATTTGTAAACCTGTACGGGAAACATTTTGAATGTGTGGAACTTTGGAACGAGCCAAATAACCGCAGCGAATACGATTATACTCTTGATAAACAATGGGAAATCTTTTCTGAGATGATTGGAAAGGCTGCGTTTTGGATGAAGCAGCTCGATAAGAAAACAGTATTGGGCGGCATGAGTCCTGTAGATCCAAACTGGCTACAGTTAATGTATGATCGTAAGGTGATGAATTATATAGACGCAGTGGGTATCCATCAGTTTCCCTTTGTTTTCGATGAACACTGGCACGGTTGGCAACAGTTGATAAATCAGGTACAACAAGTAATCCAAACAAATAACGGGAAACAAAAAATTTGGATTACAGAAACCGGATTTTCCACCTGGCAACATGACGAGCGAATGCAACTTGCTGTTTATCAAGAAGCGATACAAGCACCTGTTGAGCGGGTTTATTGGTACGGACTGCATGATCTTGATCCCAAACATCCCACTGTTGATGGTTTCCATACCGATGAACGCGAGTATGCCTTTGGTTTAATAAAAACAACGGGAGCAAAAAAATTGCTTTACCGTTTGCTAGAAGAAGCGCCTGGCATCGATTTATCGGAATATTTCTGGATAACGCAGCCTCCAAAATTGACACCCCAAAACTACGTCGTTGTATTTGGTGGTGCCGGCTTTATTGGCACCAATGTGGTTAAGCAACTGTTAGATGCCGGCGAGAAGGTACTGATTGTAGATAATCTGTCAAGGCATGGTGTTGAGCAGAACCTTAAATGGCTAAATGCACACTATCCAAAAAATTTAACTGTTTTAATTGCCGATATTAGGAACCCTTTTGAAGTTGAAAAAGCAATTGCAGCCGCAACTTTCGTCTTTCATTTTGCAGCGCAAGTGGCCGTAACCACCAGCTGCTTACAACCTGTAGAAGATTTTGATATAAATGCAAAAGGAACCTTGAACATTTTAGAAGCAATTAGGAAGTCTCACCACCAACCTCCAATGTTATTTACCTCTACAAACAAGGTTTACGGCGGGTTAGATGACGTTGCCATAAGCCTAATTGGAAATAGATATGAGCCAGAGCGCATAACGATAAGAACAGAAGGCATAAGTGAAGAGCGTGCCTTAGATTTTCATAGCCCCTACGGATGTTCTAAAGGTATTGCAGATAGCTACATTAAAGATTATGTACGCACTTACGGTCTAAAAGCTGTTATATTTAGAATGTCTTGTATCTATGGCCCGCATCAACACGGAAACGAAGACCAGGGATGGGTAGCCCATTTTATCATTCAAGCGCTAAACAACCTGCCTATTACTATTTATGGCGATGGTAAACAGGTTAGAGACATTCTTTTTGTTGATGATTTGGTAAAAGCGATGTTCACGGCCAAAGAACAGATCGACCGCCTTAAAGGTGAGGTGTTTAATATGGGCGGAGGTCCCGAAAACACCATCAGCTTATTAGAGCTAATAGAACGGATAGAGACCCTGCACTTGCAGAAACTAAAGATTGCCTTTGCAGACTGGCGTCCCGGCGATCAACGATATTATGTTTCGGATATTTCAAAATTTGCTAGTACTTGTTCCTGGCTTCCGTTAAACAACACTGAACAGGGAATAAATAAACTGTATCTGTGGCTAAAAGAACATCTTAATGTGCCCGTTGAACTGAAAGGTACAGCGGCTTTGCTAGAAACGGTTAGTAAATGAGACAGGTAAATATAAATCAATCATATAAAGCCGCAGTAATTACAGAACCCGGTAAGGTAGCACTAATAGACCTTCCATTAACGCAACCTGGAAGTAGAGAAATTTTGATAAAAACGATTGGGTGTGGCTTATGCGCTTCGAGCCTCCCGGTTTGGGAAGGCCGAACCTGGTTTTCCTATCCGCTAGCAGCGGGCGCACCAGGCCACGAGGGTTGGGGAACAGTAGAAGCGGTAGGCGACATTACATCACCTTTAAAAAAAGGAGATCTGGTTGCTTTTTTGGGAAGTGCGGCTTTTGCCGAATATGCCCTCGTTCCAGTAACCGAAGTTGTAAAATTACCTTCAGAACTAACGGGTGTCCCCTTTCCCGGCGAACCCTTGGGATGTGCATTGAATGTGTTTAAACGAAGCGACATATTCTCAGGACAAACGGTTTGTATTATAGGTTGTGGCTTTTTGGGGCTTTTGCTTATCCAGCTCTGTAAAGCTGCGGGTGCAAAGGTAATAGCACTTTCAAAAAGGCCGTCGTCTTTAGCAAAGGCAAGAGAAAATGGAGCCGATCATTCCATAGCGTTACTTCATCACCATGAAATTATTGATGAAATTAAAGAGTTAACCGATGGCGTTTTTTGTGACCGGGTAATAGAATGCACAGGTGTGGAATGGCCGTTAAATCTTGCAGGCGAGCTGTGCAAAATCCGCGGTAAGCTTATCATCGCCGGCTATCACCAAGATGGCATGCGGCAGCTTAACGTACAGCTTTGGAATTGGCGCGGAATAGACATTATAAACGCCCATGAGCGCGATCCCGAGAAATATTTAAAAGGAATTCGCCTCGCAGCTGAGTTTTATCTCGATAAAAAAATAGATCATAAACCTTTGTTGACCCATGCCTTCGATTTTTCAGCACTCGAAGAAGCACTTAATCTCCAACTAGAAGCTCCTGAAGGTTTTACCAAGGGCTACGTTCAATTTTAATATGGAAACGTTAATTAGCAGTAATAAAACTAAAGTGGCTTTTTTGGGCGTTGGATGGATAGGTTTAAATCGTCTAAATGCGGCCAACGCAACCGGAGTTGTAGAAATTGCAGGTATTGCCGACACCTCTAAAGATAGTTTAACCGCTGCAGACTGTGGTGAAGATGTAGCTGCCTGCAACAGCCTAGAGGAACTTATAAATCTAAAACCTGATGGGATAGTTATCGCTACGCCCAGTGCACTCCATGCCGCACAAGCCTTAAAAGTTTTAGAGCGTAATATAGCTGTGTTTTGCCAAAAGCCACTTGGTAGAAATGCAGCGGAAACGCACACAATTGTTAAGCTGGCAGAAGCAAAAAACCTGCTTTTGGGGGTAGATTTTAGTTACCGTTACACCTGCTTTAGGCTGTTGCATAAGCTGATACAACAAGGTGAAATAGGTAAAATTTATGCCATGGAACTCTGTTTCCATAATGCTTATGGTCCTGATAAAAGCTGGTTTTACGATAAAAAAGCATCTGGCGGCGGTTGTGTGATAGATCTGGGTGTACATTTGTTAGACTTAGCAGTATGGTGTTTGCCAAACCAAAACCTGCAGGTAAAAGACGTGGCACTGTTTCACAAAGGAAAACGCATAAACGGATGCAGCGAGGAAGTAGAAGATCACGCTATGGTTAGCATCCATGGTAAAGAAGGATGCTCCTTACAATTAAACTGTTCATGGAATTTAGCGGCCGGTAAAGAAGCAGAAATTCATTGCAACATTTACGGAACTGCAGGAGGTTTATCTTTTAAAAACGTTAACGGGTCTTTTTATGATTTTGAAGCACTTCGCTTCCGCGGAACACAAACAGAAATTTTATTCTCTGGGGCAGATGCCTGGGGCGGCCGGGCAATAGCAGATTGGTGTCGCAGCCTTAGAAATCGAGAAGGCTTTGACCCACAAATAAAACGTGCTGTTGATGTTGCAACTTTAATAGATGCCATTTATGAAAAACAATAAGCCACTCACTATTTTAATGACTGCTGATGCAGTGGGCGGCGTTTGGACCTATGCTATTGATCTTGCAACACAGCTTGCCAGCCTGGGCGGCCATAAAATCCATATCGCCACCATGGGACCTGCACCCTCTCAAAAGCAGATAAAACAGGTAGAAAGTCTGGAAAATGTTTTTTTGCATTTAAGTGAATACGATTTGGAGTGGATGGAGTATCCTTGGGAAGACGTAAACCGGGCGGGAGCTTGGCTGCTACAGCTACAGCTTTCCATATTACCAGACGTTATCCATTTAAATAATTTCTGCCACGGAAACCTTGCATGGAATGCTCCGGTATTAATGGTTGCACACTCTTGTGTATGTTCTTGGTGGCGGGCAGTGAAAGGTGGGGAAGCAACGTCTTATCAAACCTATTTTGATAAGGTAAAAGAAGGGCTAGAAGCAGCAGATATCATCATCGCGCCAACGCAACACCAATTGACCGAAGTATACAGCATCTATGGTATAGATACACCTGGCATGGTAATTTCTAACGCAACAAAAATTGAGGGAAAGGGCGAAAAAAAGCATCACGAGCTAATTGTAACAATGGGGAGGTTTTGGGACGAGGCAAAAAACATAGCAGCGGTAGAAAAGGCCGGCAAAAACATTTCCTGGCCTATCATGGCAATTGGCGACACTGGAACAAAAGAAAATAAATGCTTTAAAAATCTAGATGCCATCGGCTGGTGTGAGCAGCAGCAAATACAGGATATTCTTTTAAAAGCCGCTATTTTTGTTTTGCCTGCAAAATACGAGCCTTTTGGTCTTTCTATTTTAGAAGCCGCAAAATATGGGTGTGCGCTTGTGCTGGGCAACATTCCCAGCCTTAGGGAAAATTGGGAAGATGCCGCCATGTTCGTAACTCCAGACGATTACGCGTCGCTTGCCACAAATGTTCAATACCTCATAGATAATAAAGCGGCTTTACAACACTATCAGCGGAAAGCCAAAGAAAGAGCTAACGGCTTTTCCATAGAAAAAACGACTGAAATCTATATTGAGGTTTATCAAAAGTTGATATCAGAACGCACGGCCTTAAAACCATCAATTTTATGAAGATTGTACTCTTTTACCACTCGTTAATTTCTGATTGGAACCATGGAAATGCCCACTTCTTACGGGGAATCTGTAAATCTTTACAGAAGTTGGGGAATGATGTAATTGTACTTGAACCAAAGAACAACTGGAGCTTGCAAAACCTTATTGACGAACGAGGGGAAGATGTTCTTGGTCATTTTAAGCGCTCTTTTCCTTCTTTAACTTCTAAGTTTTATGATCCCGAAAATCCAGAGTTAGAGCAGTATCTAGCGAATGCCGATCTTGTTATTGTACACGAATGGAACGATCCCAGCCTGGTTAAACTTATGGTAGAAAAGAAGTTTAACTTCGGATATAAACTGCTTTTTCATGATACACACCACCGGGCAGTAAGCGAGCGGGAGCAAATGGAGCGTTATGATCTGCGCAATTACGATGGCGTACTCGCTTTTGGGGAGGTGCTTAAAGAAATTTATCTCCGGCAAAGCTGGGCCAAGAGAATTTGGGTTTGGCATGAAGCTGCAGACACCACACTTTTCTATCCCCACAAGGCAGAAAAAAAAGGCGACGTGGTTTGGATAGGAAATTGGGGAGACAATGAGCGTGCAGAAGAATTGGAAGAATACTTTATAAACCCCGTAAAAAAATTAGGACTCAAAGCGCAGGTGTTTGGTGTTAGATATCCACAAGAAGCTTTGAAAAAATTAGCCGATGCGGGGATAAGCTATGGCGGCTATATACCTTCTAATGAGGTGCCAAAAGTTTTTGCCTCTTATAAATTTACAATACATGTGCCGCGGCGTTTTTACGCCAATAATCTTCCTGGCATACCAACCATTCGGCCTTTTGAGGCCATGGCATGTGGTATTCCCCTAATTTCCGCTCCCTGGCAAGATAGTGAACATCTTTTTAGAGCCGGAAAAGACTATTTAATGGTAAACAACGGTCGAGAGATGGAAGCCGCAATGCAAAATATTTTAGGAAACCCAAATTTGGCAGAAAGTCTCGCCGCATCTGGCTTGGAAACAATTCTTAGCCACCATACCTGCGAACATCGGGCTAAAGAACTACTTGACGTATATGCGGAAATTAGAGCACATTAAAATTTTGCCATGAGAAAATTAAAGATTGCCTTTTTCGGTTCTAGTTTAGTCTCTGCCTATTGGAATGGCGCGGCAACTTACTACCGGGGCATCATCAAGGCGCTGAATGATAGGGGTCATCAGATTACATTCTTCGAGCCAGATGCCTACAACCGTCAGGCACACCGCGATTTACCAGAGGTGGCTTGGGCAGAATCTGTTGTATATAAGCCTACGCTAGAAGGATTGAAGAAGGTACTCGATAGGACTCCAGAATTTGATGTGCTGATAAAAACGAGTGGCATTGGCGTTCAGGATGAGGTTTTGGAAGAATACGTTCCAGACTTAAAGCTCCCAAACCAAGTATCTGTTTTTTGGGATGTTGATGCACCAGCCACGTTAGAAGCGGCCAAGGCCGACGTGGAAAAAAAGTTTATATCCCGGATCCAAAAATTTGATATGGTATTTACTTATGGCGGGGGCGACAAGGTGGTTGAAACCTATTATTCTTTAGGTGCAAAATTCTGTTGCCCAATTTATAACGCAGTTGACCCGGAAACACATTTCCGGGTAGCGCCAGAATTACGGTTCAAAGCAGAACTCGCGTTTCTTGGAAACCGCCTACCAGACCGCGAAGCGCGCGTAGCAGACTTTTTTTTACATCCGGCCGAGCAACTTAAAGACAGCAAGTTCATCATTGGCGGCAACGGGTGGGATGCTGCTCAATTTCCAGAAAATGTGCAAATACTGGGGCATGTATACACCAAAGATCATAATGCCCTTAACAGCACCGTAAAAGCGGTTTTAAATATTAGCAGAGACGACATGGCTTCTTATGGTTTTTCTCCTGCCACACGTGTTTTTGAGGCCGCAGCAGCCGGCGCATGTATCATTACCGACGAATGGCTGGGAATAGAAACTTTCTTTAAACCCGGAAAGGAAATACTTGTTGCCGAAAACGGCGAAGCAGTTAAGAAAATCCTGGGTGAACTATCCCATAGAGATGCAGAGGCCATTGGCGATGCAGCAAGAAAAAGAGCGTTAAAGGAACATACTTACGAGATAAGAGCCGCACAAGCAGAAAAATTATTGCTAGATCAATTTAACTAAATGTTTACAAAACCATGCAAGCCAAGCCGCTAACCATTTGTTTTTTTGGTCTTTCTATTACCTCTTCTTGGGGCAATGGCCATGCAACCACTTTTAGGAGCTTGATAAAAGAGCTTTACAGACAAGGTAACCAGATACTTTTTTTTGAGCGTGATGTTGTTTGGTATGCATCTAACAGAGATTTGCCCAATCCAAATTTCTGTGACCTTTACCTTTATGATCATTTAAATGAATTAAAAACAGATCATTTGGAGAAAATAATCCATGCAGACTTTGTGATTCAGGGATCTTTCGTTCCAGAAGGGATTGCCCTGGCCGAATGGCTAACAGGTGCAGCGCGTGGATTAAAAGCATTTTATGATATTGATACACCTGTAACACTCCAGCTTCTGGAAAGCAAATCGTGCGATTATCTGAACGAACAGCTTATTCCTAAATTTGACATCTACCTATCTTTTACCGGTGGCTCAATTTTAGACCATCTGCAAGATGTGCTGAAATCGCCATGCGCAAAGCCTTTATACTGCTCTGTAGATCCCGAACTTTATTTCCCTATGGATATCGAAAAGTCTTACGATTTGGGATATCTAGGAACTTATAGCGACGACCGGCAGCCGGTGCTTGGTAAACTTTTGGTCGAGGCAGCCAGGAACATGCCGAAAGGACGCTTTACGGTTGCGGGGTCACTCTATCCAGAAAACATTCAGTGGCCGCCAAATGTGGAAAGAATCTCGCACTTACCTCCAAAAGACCATGTTAAATATTACAACCAGCAACGCTTTACCCTAAACGTTACCAGGCAGGCCATGATAAAGTGGGGATATGCGCCTAGCGTAAGGCTTTTTGAGGCAATGGCCTGCGGAACCCCAGTAATTTCTGACTTTTGGGAGGGTTTAGATGAATTTTTTTCCTTTGGCAACGAGATATTAATTGCCAAAACAACGGCACAGATAAATTCCTATCTAGGTGAGTTTTCGAAAGAAGCGCAAGAAGAAATTGGAAAAAAGGGAAGGCTGCGGATATTAGAAGCACATACCTCTAAAATTAGGGCTTCAGAACTCATAGCTTACTATTACCAAGCCGTACATCCACCACAAAAAAAATCAAATAATGAAAACGTTTGACAAGCTAGAAGAATTAGGCCCTTGGTTCCACAACATTCATTTGCCAGATGGCACGCAGACTGCCCCACATCATTTTTTGGGAGATTTTCCCGCTTTTAAATGGGATAAACTAAAAGCGCATGTTCCGCAAGATCTGAGCGGCTGGAAAGTTTTGGATATTGGGTGCAACGCAGGCTTCTACAGTATAGAATTGGCAAAGCGTGGCGCACAGGTGCTGGCAATTGACCTGGATCTTCATTATCTTAAACAGGCAAAATGGGTTGCAGCCCAATTTGGTATAGAAGATCTGATAACCTTTAGGCAGCTGCAGGTTTACGATCTGGCAAAACTGGAGGAAAAATTTGATCTGGTTTGGTTTATGGGGGTTTTCTATCACCTACGTTATCCTTTACTGGCGCTAGACATCATTAGCGAGCGTTGCAGAAATCTGCTGTTGTTCCAAACGCTTACCATGCCTGGCGAAGATTTGACAGAACAAATTTATGATCTGCCGATAAATCAACGCGAACAGTTTCAGCATCCGTCATGGCCAAAAATGGCATTTATAGAGCAGAAATTTGCAGGAGACCCAACCAATTGGTGGCTAGCAAACGAAAGCCTAATGGTGGCCATGTTACGCAGTGCCGGCTTTGAGGTTTTAACAAAGCCCATGGAAGAGACGTTTTTAGCAGAAAAGAGCGATAAGAATACTTCCGTTGCCCAAACATGGAACAAAAGCGAATATTTAAGCGCCATACAACAAGACTGGACAGATACCTTCTTAGCGAAAACAAAAAATAAATGAGATATTTTTTCGGTGCAAATACACTTATTACAGTCTTTATTTTAATCAATTCCTGTATTGAAGAAAAAAAAAAGCGCCTGCAGGTACCCCACAGGCTGACGGTTCGTCCAGGATCCCCAAAATCTAAGCTTAAATCGCAAGGGACGTCACTTTTTCCCTTCATAGAACCCAAAGGGGGTGGCTGTCAGTCTACTTCTCGCTATTTACAAATTTATGGAAGGTATTTTCCTCGCCGTCGGCTTTTTTATCTTGATACAAAAAGCTCAGACCATTCTTATCAAAATCTTCAAAAAAATCCTCCCAACTAATTTCTTCAAATTCTTCGGATTTACTATGGTCGGGAAAATGAATGCGCAATACGCCATCGTCGGTAGATTTTCCCGTACCCCTTATTTTAGCCGGAACTCCACCTCTTTTCTCTGACCACTTTTTAATCGTGTCGTGATCTTGGGTTTGGTTAGATGAACTCATAATTAATTTTTTAATTGGTGAACGAATGTGAATTCCAGTTTAAGAATCATGCCACTTCAAACAGAAATTATCAAGGCACTAAAAAACACGTGTTTATTTTAGAAAATATCGCACAAATACGGTTTGCTTATATTTCCTGTGTATGGTAGATTGCGCGCTGAGGCAACGTGGTAACCACGCTAAAGAACCAGCCAACTCAACGAAAAACAATTGTTCTGGAAAAGCTAATGGTTGGTTAGGTAAGACGTTGGTTTGTTAGACTAGTGCCGAACATTTGTTTAAAATATAACATCGCAAAAGGCTATGGAAAAGGATAGAACACACCTTAACAAAAGGCTTACAAATAAAGTAGCGCTGATTACGGGCGGAGATAGTGGGATTGGGCGTGCTGTTTCTTTAGCATTTGCAAGAGAAGGCGCCGATATTGCCATTGCTTACTTTGATGAAGATAACGATGCGGTCGAAACCAAGCAAGATGTAGAAAATTTAGGGCAACGATGCCTGCTCTTGAAGCAAGACATCAGCGAGGAGATGAATTGTTTGGATGTCGTTTCCCGCACAATTAATTTATTCGGCAAGTTAGATATACTAATAAACAATGCCGGCATTCAATATCCCAAAGACAACATCTGTGATATTACCGAGGCGCAATTGTTAAAGACATTTAGGACCAATATTTTCGCACAGTTTTTTATGGTAAAAGCAGCGATGCCGTTTTTAAAGCCTGGGGCAAGTATTATAAACACCACATCTGTAACAGCGTATGAGGGTAGTGGCTTTTTGCTGGATTATTCTAGTTCTAAAGGTGCTATTGTGTCTTTTACCCGCTCACTTTCTGCCTCACTCATCCCAAAAGGCATACGTGTTAACGGCGTCGCCCCAGGTCCTGTTTGGACTCCGTTAATCCCCGCAAGCTTTAAAGATGTAGACAAAGAGGGCTTTGGCAACAACACCCCAATGGGGCGTAGCGGCAAACCAGAAGAAATTGCAGGATCTTTTCTCTTTCTGGCCTCAGATGAATCTACCTACATTACTGGGCAAATACTACATCCCAACGGAGGCAGAATTGTTGGCGGCTAAACGCCCAATAAAAAGTTAGCTAGCATTTTAGAAAAAAATTGGAGGAACGATTGAAAATTTTGATTAATTTAAAAATGGAGATTGAAAGAACAAATAAGCAAATACTAATCCGACTGCATTCAGGAACAGATTAGTAGGACTTACGCAAATTTTGGATTAGCTAAAATTTAGTAAAATAGCTTCGTAAAGTAAAACTGCTGTTCAACATCTTCCGCAGGGCGATGTCTAACTAGGGATGAAAAGGGATTGGTAAATCCCGCAAAGCACTTCTGAGTTTGTGGATTAGGAAACCCATTTTATCGAGGCTTCAAGGTGCACGAGCTTAACATCACTAAGAGCAGATTATCGAGACTTGGAAATTCGAGGTTTTAACATTTTAAACAGCCACTTTTCTAAAATTATTTCCATACCGAACATCCCATCTTAAAAGTTGTTATCGTTTCTAACATGCTTTAGAATTTGCAACTACCAGAAGATTATGGAAAAAGATAAGAAAGAAGAAATTTTTAACGATTTTAACAAAGCCGTTAATATGACGCCAACTGAAATTGAAGATTGGCTGAAAACTGATAAATCAAAATCTGTTGGACAAGATAGTGGCGATGGGGAAGCCATTGGACACAAGAGTGGTGAAAAAATTGTAAAGATAAAACATAAGAAAAAAGCAGATCTTACCGATGCTGATTATAAGCACATGCAAAAGGTTAATTCTTATGTTGCACGCCACACAGCGCAGAAACCGAGTGGTGATGTTAAGGAAACCAATTGGTGTTACTCTCTAAAGAATTGGGGTCATAATCCGTTGAAGTAGTTAAAAAACGTTCAAAATTATTTATATTTGTACGTATAATATTTTTGCTATGGATACAAAACTCACATTAAAACTGGATCAAAAAATAATCGAAAAAGCCAAAGTGTACGCTTCAGAAAAGAAGCTAAGTTTATCTAGGTTAATCGAAAATTACTTAAATGCTTTAACTGCTGATAAATCTAAAGATGAACTAAAGATTTCACCTTTTGTAAAAAGTCTCTCTTCGAAAATTAGCATTCCTGCCGATTATGATTATAAAAACGACCGTGCAGATTATTTGGCTGAGAAGTATAAATGAGTAGATTATTTTTAGATACGAACGTAATTTTAGATTTGTTAGCTGAACGAAATCCTTTTTATGATTCGATTGCGAAATTGGTAACTTTGGCTGAAAGCAAAAAATTAACTGTGGTGGCATCACCGCTGTCTTTCACAACTGTAGAATATGTTCTAACTAAGATTGAATCAGCCGAATTAGTGCTGGTTAAACTACGGAAGTTTAAAATTCTTTGTAACGTTTGTGAAGTTAACGCTGAAATAATTGAAAAAAGTTTGAACTCTAAATTTAAAGATTTCGAAGATGCCGTGCAATACTTTACCGCGCTCCAATCAAAATGTACTTTTATAATTACCAGAAATGGAAAAGATTTCAAGTTTTCTGCTCTTCCAATTATGACGGCGGAGGAATATCTGAATAGTTTGAATTAAAGTCTTCTTTTAGGTCAAACAAAGTAAACTATCTTTACAGATTTATCTTCTCTATCAACCCAATAGCCCTACCCCATTTTTTATAAACCTCTATCGGTTTTATATAAGCGGGGATATCAAATGTCCAGGGAATTAGTGTTTCAATGTTATTTCTATCGCGAAGTTCTGGAATCCATTTTCGAATAAAATCTTGAGCTTTATATTTATTTGCTTGATGTACTGGGTTGGTGTACCAAATTTCGAAAGCCTGCATGTGCCAGTTCATCCAATTAGAACTTACATCATAATCTATCAATTTGCTTTCAAAATAAGCAGCGCCCCAAGTCCAGTTTATCTTTAGATCGTGTACAAAATAACTCGCACAATTTACCCGACCGCGGTTGCTCATATAACCCGTTTCATTCAATTGGCGCATGTGGGCGTCTATAAATGGAATTCCTGTTTTACCAAGACACCATTTTTCGAATTTTAACGGATCGTTCTCCCATTCAATCTCCTTATTTTTATAGCCTTTAGTGTAAAAAATTTCATCGCCAAAACGCATCCCTTTAAAAGTAAAATAATCTCTCCAAACCAATTCGAAAACCAACCACCAAGTGCTTTGATTTTTTTTAACTTGCGCTTCATACTCTTTTACTTTTTCATAAATTTCTCGTGCAGAAATACAACCTAAAGCCAAATAGGGCGAAAATTTAGAGCTATAATCTAAACCATCTGATTTATTTCTGCTCCACCGATAGCCGGTAAGCAACTCCGATTTAAAAGTATAATATTCTAAACGTTCTAATGCGGCGGTTTCGCCACCTTCTACAAATGGTTTTGCGTGTTCGTATTCTTCTTTTGTAAATCCGTATCTTTTGTAAGATGGGAACTGGTTGCTTTTTGCTTCCGCGGAAGATTTTAATTTTGTAGGCGCAGCAAAGGTTTTTCGCGGGTCAGATTTTTGCCCTGCCGGAATTCTATATGCTTTGCTGGTTAGCGGAATGTTATTGATCTCGAATGGAATATCATCCTTATGATAGAGCGTTTTGCCCCAAGAAAAGTTAAAATTAACATTGGGACAGGCGTTTTTCACTTCATCAATTAAACTCAATTCCTCACTTGCATATTCTTCTTCGGCATAAATATCTGTTATTTCAAATTCCGCAATAAGTTTTGGTAGAGTTTCGACTGCGGAAATTGTTCCAATAATTAAGTGGGCATTCAACTTTTCGAAATTGCTCTGCAAATTAAGAACGGATTGTTGTAAGAATTTGAACCTGATAACATCTGCTTTTCGAAATCCAAGTTCATCGAGCGTTTCAAAATTTTTTCGCTCCACGCAATAGCAAAACACTAACCGTTCACATTCCTCTTGTGCTTTTGCTAACGCCTCGTTGTCGTGCAACCGCAAATCATTCTTAAACCAAACTAAACCGCGTTTCGTCATTTATACTTATTTAAAATCTGAATAATAATGTATAATCTAGATGCTTTGTTCTTTTGCATGTGCCTCAACTCACAACATTATATAAATTCAGTATGTTTTTTAGAACGCAGTTAAAATTGACAGAAAAATTGTTCTGATTTAATTGCGATCTGATATCTTTATTTTTGTTAGCTTTTTAACTACTAAAAACTATCAATTTACAAATCGACTATTCCTTTGGCAAGACCAATTTTTAAATCCATCACAGAAAAAGAGAAGAAAACCGGTATTAAGGATTCTTTTAAAGCGCTAAAAACCATCCCTCGCCTTTTTAAAGAAATCTATAAGACAAGTCCGAAACTTTTTCTTTCTAACGCACTAAGCAGATTGGTTAATGCCTTTACCCCTGTGGTAATTCTGTGGGTTGGAAAAATGATTATCGATGAAATTATTTTGCAAATCTCTTTGCCTGAGAAAGATTTTTCTCAATTATGGAAATATGTTTTGATTGAATTTGCAGCAGCAATATTGTCTGACTTATTGGGGAGATGCACTAACCTTACTGACGGCCTATTGGGCGATCTTTATTCAAACGCATCTTCAGAAAAAATAATCCGAAAAACGGCAGAACTTACCATTTCCCAACTAGAAGATCCAGAATTTTATGATAAGCTAGAACGTGCACGCACGCAGACCACCGGTCGTGTAGATTTAATGAGCAATGCTTTGGGACAAGCCGAAAGTTTGATTTCTATGTTTTCACTAATCGCAGGTTTGGTTTATTTCGAACCGATTTTAATACTAATCCTTATCGTTAGCATTATTCCTTCTTTTATCAACGAAGCCAAATTTAGCAGCACGCGTTACTCTTTGGCAAGAAGTTGGACATCAGAACGCAGAGAACTAGACTATCTACGCTTTATCGGCGCCAATAATCAAACAGCTAAAGAAATTAAGCTTTTCGGGTTAACAGATTTTATTGCCGAACGATTTAAAAATCTCTCGAATAATTACTACCTAATTAATAAAAAGCTATCAATAAAGCAAAGTCTGTATGGGTCGTTGTTTAATATTTTAGGTATTTTGAGTTATTATGGCGCTTATGTTTATATTATTTTGCGAGTTCTTAGCGGCAGTATAACCGTTGGTGAACTTACCTTTCTTTCTGGTTCTTTCAATAGGTTGCGCAACAATTTGCAAGGCTTTTTCTCTAGGTTTACGCGTATTTCTGAAAGTGCACTCTACCTGCAAGACTATTTTGGATTTTTAGATTTAACAATCGAAAAACCCCCAGAAATACGAACGGAGATGCCTAATATAATTAGAGAAGGATTTGAACTGAACAATGTACATTTTGCATACCCCGGCAGTGAAATTGAAGTATTAAAGGGTGTAACCTTTAAAATGCAAGCCGGTGAAAAAATGGCTTTTGTTGGCCAAAACGGTGCGGGCAAAACCACCCTTATTAAGTTATTTTTGAGATTTTACGAACCCACGAAAGGCGAAATTTTATTGGATGGGATAAATATTAATGAGTTTGATGTTGATGCATACAGAAACCGTTTCGGTGTAATCTTTCAAGATTTTTTTAAATATGAGTTTACCTTGCGTGAGAATATTGCGGTGGGAAACATCAATCAAATAGAAAATGACGAAGTAATAAGTTATGCAGCAAGCAAAAGTTTGGCAGAGCAAGTGGTTAACGAAATGACTGATGGCCTGGAACAACGCTTGGGAAGAAGGTTTCACAGAGGCACCGAATTAAGCGGCGGCCAATGGCAAAAGGTGGCACTTGCACGTGCATATATGAAAGATGCCGATGTTATGGTTTTGGATGAGCCAACAAGCGCGCTAGACGCTCAGGCAGAATTTGATGTCTTCGAGCGTTTTATTGCCCTCACCAAAGGGAAAACGAGCATTATCATTAGCCATCGTTTTAGCACGGTTAGGATGGCAGATCGCATTTTAGTACTTCGAGGTGGGAAGGTCTTGGAACTTGGCACACATCAAGAACTGATGGATGACCCTAAATTGTATGCAGACTTGTTCTCTTTGCAAGCTGCGGGGTATCAATAGATCGAATAGGCCGTGGTATTTTTGAGAAGTTTTAATGCAATGATGTTTAGTGAGTTTTGCTATGTGATTTTTCCACTCTCAAAAAATTAGTGCTAATTTAGTAAAAAAAGTAAAAATGGATATTCGTTGGGAGCAAAGATTTTCTAATTTTATAAAAGCAATGGATAAACTTCAGCGGTCGATAGAATATATTCACAAAAATATCAAAACCAGAGATTTAGATGATGGTATTTTGGACGAAATTATCAAAGAAGGAATAATACAACGATTTGAATATACGCATGAATTGGCTTGGAATGTGATGAAAGATTATGCAGAATATCAGGGAAATTCCTCCGTTGGCGGTTCTAGAGATGCAGCCAGGGAAGCGTTTCAATTAAAATTAATAATGGATGGAGAAATTTGGATGGATATGATCAAGAGTCGCAATAAAACCTCACACACTTATAATGAAGAAACCGCAAATGAAATTTATTCTAAAATTTTGAACGCATATTATCCTGCATTTGAAGACTTTAGACTTACGATGGAGAAAAAACGTTCGGGAGAGCAAGGTAACATTTTTGAATAAACACAATGATTATCAAAGAACTAGGTTTAAAATCTGAAGATGTAAAAAGAATTAAATCAATTTTTAAAAATTATTCGGAAATTGAAAAGGTAATCGTTTACGGTTCTAGAGCTAAGGGAAATTACAAGCCTTATTCGGATGTTGATATTACGTTGTGCGGCGACATCAATCTAAAGGTTCTAAATAAAATAGATGATGAGTTAGATGATTTGCTTTTGCCTTACAAATTTGACATTTCAATTTTCAATCAAATTGCAAATAAGGAGTTAGTAGAGCATATTAATCGGGTGGGAAAAATTATGTATTCTTCTAAAATTATTTCCTCAAACTTTTAGACTAATTTATAGACGTTACAAAAACCTGCTCTGCAACTCAGGTGTTGGCAACCAACAACTTTCCTTTTTGCCAAACCATTTATATCGATTTCTTGCAATTACATCGTAAACCCCATTTCTTATAAATTTTGGAATAATTAAAAGGCTCGCCAAACTTGGCCACAAGCCGCCCAAATGTTTCGCAATACGCAATGCCGCGGTAGATTTACTGTAGAGCTTATCGTTCTCCAATAGAAAAACGGAATTTGAGCCTACCATATCAATATTAAATTTACCTAGTTGTTGCTTTGCAAAATCGCTTTGCAATGCAGCGAATTTGAAATATTTTTTTCTATCTCGCAATAGTACAAATTGGATAGCACCGCTACACAAGTTACATACACCATCAAAAAAAACAATAGCTCGTTCTGCCATCTAATTTTCGCTTTCTATAATATCGGACAAACTTGCGGGCGAATAATTTATCGACTTTAAAGTTTTATCATCCCCTTTACGAAAAACCAAAAACATTCCATCACTTTCTTTATAATAAGATTCTGTGCCGTCTTTATCCTTATAATATCTGATGGTTTGCTCCGCTTCGGCTATGGTTTTGCCTGCCTTACTCATGTTAGAGCGATGAACTTCATCAAACAAGGTCTTAAATTTTTCGCCCATGCCAAATTCTAAAATTGCCCCGGCCAGTACATATTGCAAATCGCAAAGCGCATCTGCAACTTCGGTTAAATCATCGGCATTGACGGCCTCTTCTAATTCCTTTAACTCCTCTGCCAATAGAGAAATACGCAATTTTGCACGCTGTTTAGTTGGAATTTGAGGCTTATCTAAAATAGGATGTTTAAACGTATTATGAAATTCTGCTACTTGGTTTAATGAATTGCTTTCTTGCATCGTATCTGTTCTGTGTATGTTTTGATCCGTATTCCGCGCGCAAGCGAAACCCTAATTAATTTTCTATATCTATAAATTTAAAGGAGCAGCAGCATCCAAAGCGTACAGGCATAATGCCCCGAATTCCCCATTGGCGCAGAAAGTCTCTTAAACCCAACTTTCTCATAAATTGTAACTGCATTTTCAAGCTCTGGAAAAGACTCTAAATACATTTCGTTATAACCAAATTGTTGTGCAGACTGAATGCTCTTTTCCATTAAAAGCTTTCCAACACCTCTTCCTCTTGCCTCGGCGGCAACATAAAACTTTACCAATTCTACACAACCATTTGCTAATCCGTCCGTTGGATAAATCCCACAGCAGCCCAATAGTTCTCCCTCCTCTTCTGCAAGCCAAAAAACAGAACTTTCTTTTTTAAAAAGTTCGAAAAGCGCATCTGTTGTTGGGTCTGTGTAAACGGTGCCGGGCTTATCAATTTTAAACTCGACAAAGATTTTTCTTATTAGACTAGCTACAGGCTGGTTGTCTTTTTTTTCTATTTTTCGAATGAGAGCCGCCATCTGTCTTAATTTCTTTAAAGGTAGAAAGCATTTATTCAACTACAAAATAGTTTTTGTAATTTGCCGTTATGGATGGTATGAAAAAAGGCATTATAATAATCTTTTTAACGATTGGCATTTTCGGTTGCGGAATAAATAGACAGGCTGACTTATTAAAAGCACTTAAAAATTGCGACTATAAGGTAAGCAGCATTAGCAATGTTAAATTGGCAGGAGCAGACGTAAAGAATTTGTTAGATGAAGGAGATTTAAACCTTACTAGCTTACCCGGGCTGGCTTTAGGCTTTTTAAGAAAGGATGTGCCTCTCGGGGCGACCGTAAATTTGCAAATAACTAATCCGTCTGGCCTCACGGCAGCTATCAATCAATTCGATTATAAAATATTGGTTAACAATACAGATTTAGCAGAAGGAACGGTGACGCAAAACATAAGTTTAGATCAAGGCAAAACGATCACTGTGCCTGTGAGTATCCGCACAAATGTCTATCAATTGTTGAGCAATCAAACCATTTTAAATGACGTTATTAAGGCGGCTAAAAAAACTTCAAGCACTAATGAAAGCTTAGGTTTACTTACAATTAAAATAAGGCCTACATTTATGATTGGAAATACACCAATAAAATATCCGGGTTACATTTCTATTAGCAAAGAGGTAAGTAGTAAAATTTTATTTTAGCTTTTTCCAGCACTAAATTCAATTACTTTTTATCTCTAATCATTCCTTTAAAAGCATTTTGATCTAGCGCTATTGAAACTGTTCTAAGTTCTTGACGCGATAACTTTGCAGCTAATTTAGTAGATTGTTGAGCCAGGCTACCGCTTTTGCTTGGGGGAGTGACAAAGCTGCCTGTTTTTGAATATAGCAGCGCATAGCTTAAAAGCGTCTCGGTAGAGTCACCCCAATTTTTGGTTGGGTCTTCGAAAGACTCCTTATCGACAGTTAGGCCCGAATAGTATCCGCCCACATTCCGTTGATTTTTGGTTTCAAATTCAGGAATATACATGTCAAAATCATCAATGCGTACCGGGAAAAAGCCAACTGGTTTACCATAAGTGGTGGTTCCTATTAGTTTCACATCAGTTACAGGCTTTAAACTGTTAATGGTTAATTCGCTAGCAGAGGCAGTAGAACCAGTTACCAAAAAATAAATACGAGAAACGTTTAACGAACCCGATTTGGCAAATTTTTCTATATTTTCTGCCGCGGTTGCTGAATAATCTAAATCGGCAAAAGAAAAATATTGGCCGTTTATCGCGCTAGTCGAAGTTTGTAAATTTCCCGAAGCATCTAAATTTGGTTGATGAGTTAATATAGAAGCTTTCCTCTGCTCAGTTGTTAAATTTTGCAAATAATTATTGTAGTAGTAGGTAAACATGGTGTTTCCATTCTGCGTTACAGGCGCCAATAAATTTATTATTTGCGTGGCGGTAGAGACATAGCCTCCACCATTATATCTTAGATCGATCACCATCTCGTCAACTCCGTTACTCGCAAAATTTGCAAAAGTGCTATTTATTGCAGCACTCACATTGTTTGAAAAACTGTTAAAAACAAAGTAGCCAACCTTTTTTGTGCCGACAGTAAATATGTGCGAGTATAAGATTGGATTTAAGGTATAACTCGTTCTTGTTATAGTAACCGTTTTAGAAACTCCGGATAAACTGGTAAATTTTAACTCAATTGTTGGGTTGGTACCGAAAAACGCATCGTTTAAAAACGTAACGTTTCCTTGCGAATAACTTACGTCACTTTGCCCATTTACGGCGTTTATCCGGCACCCTCTTGTTAATCCAGCTTTGTCGGCGGGAGAGTTTGGGTTTACATAATTAACGCGAAGATCTGTCTCTGTATTAAAAATTACAGAAAATCCGTAGTCTATTTCAGTTCCATTTACAGCGCTTTTAAGCGAGCTTTTTTTACCGCCGCCAACGCTATAATCTATGTAAGAATATTTTGGTCCAGGATAATCCGGCACATACTCGTATGGAAAACCAGTTGCAGGATTTATGGCGATTTGTGTGAGCGCATAAAGTTCCTCATCGGTATCGGAGTAACTCCGAGGATTGAAAGCCGCGTACTCTGGCAAATTTGCCCTCCAATAATACAACTCCTTGGCATATAAAAAAATCGAATCAGCGGTAAGTTGAGCGCGCGTTCCCGTTACAACAGGAGGTATTGGGAGCATTGGTTCGGGCGCAATGTTAGGAACAGAGGAAGTCTTTTTACAGGCAAGAATGCCGCAACTAATTATGATTGCCATTGCGGCGAGAGAAATCTTAAATTCTTTCATATATCTTACTGTAAAAAATGGCAATACAAAACGGTATCGAGTCTAATAAATTTTTACTTCGATTCTAATCTGCTAAAAATAGCGAAATTCTACTCAACCTAACAACAAAGATTTCCCTCATGAAATCCTTAAAACATAACAACCTGTTCATCGAAAGCCTAATATCCAAAAGAAAGTAGAATGGAAAGTCCGTCATTTGAGGGATTGCGACCTCCATAACAAAATTGAAACCGCACGGTATCTGCGGTTTCAAATTGTCTTATTTATTTTTAAATTGTGGCTTTAAGAACGCCTGCCTATTTTTCCTAAGCTTCTCGACCTTTGGTTTAGATACATTTTGAATGTAACTGCTGCCTGGATGCGTATCGTAATATCCCTGATGATATTTTTCTGCAGGATACAATACTTTATACGGCACTACCTGGGTAACAATCTTATCTGCATAATGATGCGATTTATTTACCTCGTTTATAACTTTTTCTAGTGTAGCTTTCTCCTGCGGTGTTCTGTAAAAAGCGACAGATCTATAATCTGTACCTTCGTCTGGCCCCTGTCTATTTAATTCTGTAGGATTGTGGGCGTAAAAGAAAGACATTGCAAGTTCCTCATAACTCACTTCCTTCGGATTATAATATACCTGCACAGATTCTGCATGGCCTGTGCCTAAACCGCCAACCTGCTCATAAGTTGGATTTTTTGTGGTTCCGCCAGAATAGCCGGCAACTACTTTATCTACTCCCTTCAATTCTGACATTCCTTCTGAAAGACTCCAGAAACAGCCCCCAGCAAAAGTTGCTACTTTTTCATTGGCAGCGGGTGTTGGCAATTTGGCAAAACCTTTTTGTTGAGAATCGCCCTGCGCATCTGCACAACCAACAGCAAACAATAGGCTGGCTGCAAGTAAACTATTTTTAATCAATTTCATATTTTTTTTGATTTAAATGAATTTCATTTATGTATAATAAACGTACGGATTAAAAGGTAAAAAAGTTTGTAGTAGCTAGGTAAAAATCTGGTAAAACGCTCGTTTTTAATTGTTAGGTGCAATAATATATTGGTTCGGTTTTAGTTGTTTTAAATTTTTTTACGTCAATGATATACAAGACAATTTAGCTATGTTTTTGAGTCCTAATGTCGACGTTGACTATTTATCAAAAGCTTAAACAACTATCTTGCGTGTAAATTGTATATATCGAGGTGAAATTTATATTAAGATGGCATTACGTTAGTTTACAGTTGAACATCTCTTAGCCTATTCGCCCACATAAATTAATAGTGAAATGATAATTTGGAACTTGACAGGGAAAAAAACCCTCATAACCGGCGGGTCTAAAGGAATAGGCCAAGCTATTGTTAGAGAATTTTTAGCGCTTGGTGCGGAAGTTTTATTTACCGCGCGCCACGAGGATGAAGTTGCAGAGTTGGAAAAAGACTTGAAAGAAAAAGGCTTTTTGGTAACCGGAATTACATCGGACGTGACTTCGGAAAACGACCGTAAAAAAGTTACAAACTGGGTTTATCAGCATTGGGGAAAACTAGAAGTATTGGTTAATAATGCTGGAATGAACATTCGCAACAGCGCAGTAAATTATAAAAAAGAGGAAATTTTAAAAGTGCTTGATACCAATTTACATGCGCAATTTGAGTTTTGTAAAATATTATATAACTCACTAAAAGAAAGCCGACATGCCTCTGTAATAAATATTGCCTCGGTTGCAGGCTCTTTCGATGTGCGGACAGGTGCGCCTTACGCAATGTCAAAAGCAGGTTTGATACAAATGACGCGGAGTTTGGCTAATGAATGGGCAGCCGATAATATTAGGGTAAATACTGTGTCGCCGTGGTTTACAGAAACACCTTTAACGAAGGGACTACTCTCAAATCCAGAAAGATTAAATCCGATTTTAGAAGCAACACCGTTGAAACGAATTGGAAAAGATTACGAAGTTGCCGCAGCTGTTTGCTTTCTAGCGATGGATAATGCAAGCTACATTACTGGGCAAAATTTAATTGTAGATGGCGGCGCAACTGTTGGGATGTTATAATTATAAATTTTTTCAAAATATGCACATGTACTTGTGCATAAAGTTATATATTTGCACATATACTTGTGCATTATGGAAGAGTTATTGGAACTATCAGCTAGCCTAATAGATAGAGTTTCATTAGATTTTAAGAGATATTTATATTCTAGGATAAATTGGAGCAATCGATTAGTCGGTATAAAAGGTGCCAGGGGAACAGGAAAATCAACTTTATTGTTGCAAAAATTAAAAGAACTGAACCTTCCAAATCATCAAGTAGCGTATTTTTCTTTAGATGAAATGTATTTCACTGCAAACTCCTTGCTCCAAACAGCAAAAGTTTTTTATCTGCAGGGTGGAAAAGTTTTAATGTTAGATGAAGTACACAAGTATCCAAGTTGGGCTAGAGAAATAAAAAATCTGCACGATAGATACGAAGACTTATACATTGTTTTTACAGGTTCTTCAATCATAGACATTGCAAAACAAGAGGGAGATCTAAGTCGCAGGGCTTTAATCTATGAGCTAAAAGGGCTTTCCTACCGAGAGTATTTAAAATATCAGCATAAAATAACTTTGCCAGTATTGTCTTTAGAACAGTTGGTAACGCCCAATTTTAAGTGGCTTGATCTTTTTCCGAAAAAATTTAAACCTCTAACCTACTTTCAAGATTATTTGCGATTTGGCTATTATCCCTTTTACAAAAACGATTTAGTTAACTATCATAAATTGTTAAGGCAATTGGCAAGAACTATAGTAGAATATGATATGTCGGAGTTGAAGGGTTTCGATATTCGGCAAGCCAAAAAAATGTTGCAGCTTTTATATGTTGTTTCTCAACAAGTACCATTTAAACCAAACATCACAAGTTTAGCCCAAAAAACTGGTATCCATCGCAACTCGGTTAACAACTATCTATTTTTTTTGCAAGATGCAAGGTTGCTTTATCTCTTGGAACACACCGGGGTTAGCACGGCTATTTTACAAAAACCGGAAAAAGTTTTCTTAGAAAATACAAATTTACTATACGCTCTCGCAGAAACTGTGCCTTCCGAGGGAACTGTTAGAGAAACTTTTTTTAACAATCAGCTTCAAGTTGTGCACTCCGTAAATTATTCAAAGAAAACAGACTTTATCATAGATGCAAAATACTCTTTTGAAATCGGGGGGAAAAACAAGTCTAATGAACAGATTGCAAACATACAAAATGCTTGGACGATAAAGGCAGACATGGAAAGTCCAGCAGGGAAATCTTTACCACTGTGGATATTTGGATTTCTGTATTAAAGCGAACTAGCAACTTAAGCAAGCTTTTCCATAGAGACCATTTTCAGCTTTCTAACATGCCCTAAAAAACTAGCATCATAGTAGATGATTTTTAACTTAATTCCAAAAAAGTTGAACACCACTGTGCGATAAAATAAGTGCAATGCACGATTATTTTGAATGGAAGATGTAGGGGAAAAAAGCAGATTTAGAATACCTAATAGAAAGATCAGCTACTATTGAGACTTTGTTGTTTCCAAATTTTAACATCATCGATCACGTGTTACTGTGCTTTCAATTTTAAAACCACACTATTCCTGCCCGCCCGCACATCAGGATTGAATCCAACATTCATCAAAAAATCGCCACTGTAAACTTTTTCGCCATCGACAGTTGATTTTTTGCCGGGATAGAGATTTGTTTCGCTTAAACTATAATTTCTATCGGCATCCAAACCCATAAGTTTAATCGGCCTATGGCTACCAGCAGCGTAACGATTGTTTACAAGGTAATTAAAGATTACGCCCTCGCTCTTATCTTGTTCTAAATAAAGCATCGAAGCGACGTCGCCATCAGCTGGGTTGGCTAATCTAAATTGATCGCCATGCCAAACAATGTTTTTAAAACCATTATACGTTGCTACTGCTTGCTGGCAAAACTGCAAATCGGTTGGCAATAAAGTTTTGATATTCAGATCGAAACCTAATTTTCCCATCATAGCAACATCGGTGCGGAATTTAATTGGTTGTTTACCCCAATCTGTAACATGATTTGCGGAAGTTATTGCGGGATAAAAGTAAGAATATTCCCACTGGATAAATATGCGTTCCATTGGATCGGTATCATCGCTTGGCCAAAATTCGGTAAAATATTGTAGTGCTGCATAATCTACTCTGCCACCGCCTCCAGAACATAGCATCATCGGAACTTTTGGGTATTTTTCTCTAACCCTTGCCAATACATCGTAAAGTCCGCGCATATATTCAATATAAAAATGCGACTGGTTTTTCAAATATGAAGAGTGCGCGTTATAAATTACCGCATTACAATCCCATTTTATGAAAGCTAAATTTGGGTTCTCGGAGAAAAGATGATCTACAATCCCAAACAAAAAATCTTGCACCTTTGGATTTGTTAAGTCCAACACCAATTGGTTTCTAAAATATTTCTCTGGACGGGCAGATTCTTTTACGACCCAATCTGGGTGCTTTTCATAAAGCTCGCTTTTCGGGTTTACCATCTCCGGCTCAATCCAAATGCCGAATTTTACACCTTCAGCGCCTGCTTGCTTTACCAGGGAAGCAACGCCATTTGGCAATTTTTTCTTATTTGGCTCCCAATCGCCCAACCCGGATTTATCACCGTTCCGTGGATACTTATTGGCAAACCAACCATCATCCAACAAGAAAAGGTCTACTCCTAATTTTTTGGTGTCTTTAAATAGCTCAAATAGCTTTTCTTCATTAAAATCGAAATAGGTAGATTCCCAATTGTTCAATAAAGTCAATCGTTCTCCATTTCCATCTAAGAGTTTGTAATCTCTAGCCCAACGTTGTAAATTTCTGCTTGCTTCGCCTTTTCCTTTGGCAGAAAAAGTGTACAGAAATTTCGGGGTAGTGAAAAGCTCATTGGGTTTTAGTGTATAGTCTGATGCATAATTATTTATACCAGCAATAAGCCTCAGATTATTTTGCGCGTCTAGCTCAAAATCTATTTTGAAGTTACCACTGTATTCTAAAGCACCAAAAAGCACATCTCCCTCAGTTTCTGTAGCAGGTTTACCTAAAGAAACCATAAACACAGATGGCATATATAAATTTGCCCGGGTGCCAAGTTTAGAGTCTAAGGTTTTGATGCCGTATGTAAGTTTGGCTTCCTCTGGCTGCATTTCTCTAGCCCAATTTCCATGATATTGCCTTAGCCAGTAACTGTCGGCTTTTAAATATAAATTTGCAGAAGCAAACTTTTGAAGCACTACATTGCCCTTTTCTTCGTGTTTTATTTCAGACCATTGCTCAATTACATTTTCCTTAAAATAACTTTTGTAGAAAAGCGTAACCGCAAAATTATAAGCCGGGTCTTTTAAAACGATACTAAGCAAATTAACATCATCGCTTATTTTTGTGATTTTAGAATTTACATATTTTAAATCCAACGAATTATTACCATCTGCATGAGTTACGGTAATAGCAGGTTCCATTAAATTCCTTGAACCAGACGGAGTGTAGGCTGAATTGAAAACGCCGCTGTCGTCTTCCGGTAGATTATAAACACCATTAATTCTATCATAGTCAACAGTTTTCTTAAGCTTTTTCCCGAAATAAAGAATACTTAAATCCTTTCCCTTATCAGCTTGAACTACCAAAGCGTTTTCTTTTGTCTCTATGGGGATGGTAATAACTTGGGCAAATGAGGCAGATAAGCAAGAAAACAAAGCAGGTGTTGAACACAATGCTTTAAGGAATAAACTTTTAATATTTCTCATACAGTTAAATTAATCAAGTGTGTATTAAATTTGGCCTTTCACCATTTCTTTCGATAGGTTTACAAACAACTTTCTGTTATTCGAATGAGGTTTGATGTTTACGGTATAATTTCCAACAGAATGATGATAGCCTTTTTGGACAAATTCCTAAAATGACAGGCAATCTCTTATTCGGTTATTTGTTTGTTTTGGTCTTTTGTTCATGTCATGCTTTTGCACCAAACAAGATAGAAATTAAAACCTATCATCCTGTTATTCCATTGTTTAGTGGCTTAAGCGCTTTTTTTCTCATTTATTTGATTAAACATAGCTTTCTAATATAGATTTCCAGGTGCGGAAATTTACCCATTCAATGCCAAAAAACGAAATAATAAGTGAGTTAGAATCTGAAAAAATCCCCCTACGCACCTCGAAAATTTTAAAAAGCTACATTTGGCCGCTCTTGAAATTTATTTACATTTAAGAAAACTTTTCTAATATTATATTGAACAGTGAGTTATAATCCACTTATCCATCATCGGCGATCTATCAGACTAAAAGACTTTGACTATTCGCAAGAAGGCTTGTATTTTATCACAATGGTTTGCGAAGGCAGAACACACCGTTTTGGTAAAATAGAAAATGGAAAGATGATTTTAAATCAATGTGGACAAATTGCTTATGATGAATGGATTAAATTACTAAACCGCTTCCCGAACTTTGAAATGGATGAATTTCAGATCATGCCAAATCATGTGCACGGCATCATTTCTTTAAAAGATTATTTTTTTGAAATAGAAACAACCGTCGGGGCAACCCTTGCGGTTGCCCTACCTACGGCGCAAGCCGACAAATTACAGCCACCAGAAACTAGAAAAGATATAGACGAGAATAGGGCAACCGCAAGGGTTGCCCCGACGAAGGTTGCCCCGACGAAGGTTGCCCCGAAGGCAACAATTTCTGATATAATCGGCGCATATAAATCAATTGTATCTAACGGATGCTTATCTATTTACAAATCAAAAAATAAAACTATGGGTAAATTGTGGCAACGAAACTATTGGGAACACATTATTAGAAATCAACAAGCTTACCAAAACATATCCAACTACATCATCAATAATCCTAAAAAATGGGAAGAAGATAAATTTAATGGGAAATAGCTTGTTCGAGCAGACGAAGTGCATTACTGTATTAAAAACACAAAAAAAAGCCCCTTAGAATTTGTCTAAAGGGGCTATGATTGTGGTGCCTGCTGGAATCGAACCAGCGACACAAGGATTTTCAGTCCTTTGCTCTACCGACTGAGCTAAGGCACCAACCGTTTTGTGGTTGCAAATGTAGCGTTCTTTTTCTATTCCGAAAACTTTTTTAGCAAAAATCAATGTTGGTATTGATTATCAATCTGTTATTTTCAACTGCACATTTAAATTGGAAATCCATACTCGAGATTGAACTTTCAACTACCAATCTTTACAAAGCTTTTATGCATCGAAAAGTTCTTTTTCAAATTATTACTCTAATTTAGCGTTCCAAGCGATATATATATGCTAGCCCAGATTATTTTTTTAATCGTTGCCTTAGTTGCCATTTTGCTTTTTAGCCTAAATCTGATGAAGATTTTGCGCAACATTAATTTAGGTAGAGCAACCGACCGTACCGACCGACCTGAGAAACGTTTGGCAACCATGTTGCGTGTGGCATTTGGGCAATCGAAAATGATTGGAAGGCCGATTCCTGCCATTCTGCATTTTTTCGTTTATGTAGGTTTTGTAATCATCAACATAGAAGTTTTAGAAATAGTAATTGATGGAGTTTTCGGCACGCACAGAATTTTTAGTAGCATTGGGGTTACTTACAATTTGCTTATTGGCGCGTTCGAAATCTTGGCGCTTTTGGTGCTTCTCTCCTGCGTTGTATTTCTTATCCGTAGAAACGTATTAAAAATCAATCGTTTTTTTGGTAATGAGATGACCAGTTGGCCAAAGTCTGATGCCAATTACATCCTCATTATCGAGATCTTACTAATGACCGCTTTTTTACTTATGAACGGTTCCGATGCAAAGTTACAAAGCATGGGCTTGTCGCATTATGTAGCAGCCGGCTCATTTCCCATCAGCAATTTCTTTACAGCTTGGTTGCCAGAAAACCAAACTACATTAATAGCCATAGAGCGCAGTTGTTGGTGGTTTCACATTGTTGGCATATTTGCTTTTCTAAATTACCTCCCCTATTCAAAGCATTTCCACATCTTGTTCGCTTTTCCAAACACTTATCACAGCAACTTAAATCCAAAAGGAAAATTTACTAATATGGCATCGGTAACCAATGAGGTAAAAGCGATGCTAGACCCAACTTTTACGCCAGAAGCAATCCCGGAAGGTAAATTCGGAGCGAAAGATGCTACAGATTTGAGCAGGATTAACCTTTTGAACGCCTACACCTGCACAGAATGCGGACGCTGTACATCGGTGTGCCCAGCAAATATCACGGGCAAGCTTTTATCGCCACGAAAAATAATGATGGATACCCGGGATAGGATTACCGAAATTGGCAAAGGCATTGATAAAAATGGAAAAGATTTTGACGATGGGAAATCACTTTTAGACGATTATATAACACGCGAAGAGATTTGGGCGTGTACAAGTTGTAATGCTTGCGTAGAGGCCTGTCCAGTAAATATAGATCCGCTACAGATTATAATGGAACTTAGGCAATATGCCGTAATGGAAGAATCACAAGCACCCGTTAGTATAAATGCCATGCTCGGTAACATAGAAAACAATCAAGCGCCTTGGAAATACTCGCCGGCAGATCGATTTAATTGGGCAGAAAAAGAGATTTGAGACCTCAGATATGAGATTTGAGACAAAAAACATTTAACGAAATAAGAACTAAATAACTAACCAACGAAATACAATATGCAGTTTACGGTACCTACAATGGCAGAATTAATGGCAAGAGGGGAAGAGCCAGAAATCTTATTTTGGGTAGGCTGCGCAGGCAGCTATGATGAGCGGGCGCAAAAAATTACCCGAGACATTTGTAGGATCCTTCATCATGTAGGCATAAAATATGCGGTTTTGGGAACAGAAGAAAGTTGCACGGGCGATCCTGCCAAGCGCGCTGGAAACGAATTCCTGTTCCAGATGCAGGCAATCGCTAACATCGAAGTCTTAAATGGTTATAACATCAAAAAAATAGTAACTGGTTGTCCACACTGCTTTAACACCATAAAAAATGAATACCCGGGTTTGGGCGGAAGTTACGAAGTTGTCCATCATACCCAACTCATCCAAGATTTAATTGAAAGCGGCAAATTAAAAGCAGAAAAAGGCGAAAGTTTTAAAGGCAAAAAAATAACGTACCATGATCCGTGTTATTTAGGTCGAGGAAACGGCGTGTACGAAGCGCCCCGAAAGGCATTAGAAGCTCTAGATGCCGATTTGGTAGAAATGAAACGCTGCAAAAGTAACGGACTTTGTTGTGGTGCAGGCGGTGCACAAATGTTTAAGGAACCAGAAAAAGGAAATAAAGACATCAACATAGAAAGGATTGAGGAAGCTCTGCGAACGGAACCAACAGTTATCGCCGCAGCTTGCCCATTTTGCATGACCATGTTAAGTGATGGCATAAAAATGAAAGACAAAGAACAAAGAGTGAAAGTTTTAGATATTGCTGAAATTACTGCGAGGGCAAACGGGCTTTGACTGAAGTTAAAAAGTTGAAAATTAAGGTTTAGGATTAAAAGTTAAGGTTAAAAACCCAAAGAACCCATCAACCGCTAGACGGTGGCTCTAACAGTTTCCGATCTTGAGGATCGATTTAGGAAACAAGATTCTCATTTCTCAGAAAGTCACATTTAACATCTTCATCGTTGGCCCTTATTTTCGACGTGACGCTAACAATAACTCTTCAAACGTCTTAGTGGGTAAAAAACTAGAACTTAGAAAGGCTCTCAAAAAACATTTGTTAGTCTTGTCTAACTTTGTATATTTGTACTATATATTCTATACGTTCAAATATGAAAGACTTTTCTTCCCATTCTTTAAGTGAAGTACATTCTACAGTCGGTACAAAAAAAAGAGGTTGGCGCGGATTACTTGCTTTTTTAGGTCCAGCCTATTTAGTAAGCGTTGGTTACATGGATCCCGGCAACTGGGCCACAGACATTGCCGGTGGCTCCCAGTTTGGCTATAAGTTAATTTGGGTGTTGTTAATGAGCAACCTGATAGCCGTTTTGCTACAAACTTTAAGTGCTCGTTTAGGAATTGTTAGGGGTTTAGACCTTGCGCAAGCCTCTAAAAATGCCTATCCAAAATGGGCGAATATTCCATTGTACATTTTGGCCGAAATTGCTATTGCCGCTTGCGATCTGGCCGAAATTGTGGGAATGGCCATCGGCTTAAATCTGCTATTTGGTTTACCGCTAATATGGGGAATTTCATTAACCGCATTAGATACTTTGCTCCTTCTATTTCTATTAAAAAAGGGAATGAGGCGTATGGAAGCATTTATTATTTGCTTGGTAGCCATCATCGGAATTTCATTTGTAATAGAGATGATTATTGTGCAACCAATCTATGCAGATGTTTTTAAAGGTTTTATACCCAGCAAACTGAGCGGCGATGCCTTGTATATCTCCATCGGCATTATTGGCGCAACGGTGATGCCTCACAATCTGTATCTACACTCCTCATTGGTTCAAACGAGAAAATTCGACAAAACATTTCTTGGAATGAAGCGGGCAATTAAATTCAACTTCTTTGATACAGTTATTGCATTAAACCTTGCCTTTTTTGTAAATGCCGCTATTTTAATATTAGCTGCCGCAGCGTTTTACGTTAACGGACATTATAACATTGCGGAGATTCAAGATGCCTCTGCAATGCTTAATAAAATGTTTGGTAAATCTGCCCCTACATTTTTCGCCATTGCACTAATTGCAGCGGGTCAAAGCTCCACCATAACTGGTACCTTGGCAGGGCAAATCGTAATGGAAGGACATTTGAATTTGCGTATCCAACCTTGGCTAAGGAGGTTGATAACGCGATTATTGGCCATCATACCTGCGTTATTTACCATTTTGTATTTTGGCTCAGATGCCTTGGGCAAATTATTGGTGTTAAGTCAAGTAGTGTTGAGCTTGCAGCTTGGTTTTGCAGTAATTCCACTTATTCATTTTACTTCTGATAAATTACACATGAAGGAATTTGCCATTAAAAGTTGGGTAAAAGTAATAGCATGGTTAAGCGCAGCCATTATTGTTTACCTAAATATCCAACTGGTTATCCAACAGATACAAGAATGGGCTGGCGAAGCCGGAGACGCAGATGTTTGGGTGTATGCCGTGGTTATTCCTGTTGCCATAGCATGTTTTTTGTTACTTGCGTACGTGTTTTTTCATCCATTTTTTACCAAGGCAAAAACTGATAAAAAATTAATCCCGCACCGCGGGGGAAGCACATTTGCTTTAGAAAAAGAGGTAAAGTATCAAAATGTGGGAATTGCGATTGATTTTTCCGGAAACGAGCAAAAGATAATTCAGAATGCGCTAAAACTAGGTGGTAATGATGCCAGTTATACTTTAATACACATTGTAGAAAGCGCTGCAGCAAGGTATTTGAAGACCAATACCCGCGATCAGGAAACGCAATTGGACGAGGAAAATTTACTACAGTATGCACAAAGTCTTGTCGGTCTTGGTTATAACGCACACACCGAAATCGGTTTTGGAAACCCAGCATCAGAGATTGCTAAAATAATTAACACCAACGCAATAGATTTTTTGGTACTTGGTGCGCATGGCCACAAAGGTTTGAAAGACATGATCTTCGGTACCACTGTAGATGCGGTAAGACATAAAATTAACGTTCCAGTATTAATTGTTAGTTAAGCTAGGGCAATCTATTTTTTTCCAGAAAAGTGGTTTTTTTGTTTTACATGCCAATAAAGTAAAAACGGATCGAGGTTTTCACCACGATCCGTTTTTTATTTCATCCCTCAACTCCCTACTTCGAAAACTTATAAATAGAACTTGTTTTGTAAACTTGCCCCGGCTTTAACTCCGTCGACGGAAATGATGGCTGATTTGGGCTGTCTGGAAAGTGTTGTGTCTCCATTGCAAAAGCGGTTCTAAAATCGTCTTTGGCTCCGCCTTTAAAAGTATTTTTGCTTTCCATAAAGTTACCACTGTAGAATTGTAAACCTGGCTCTTGGGTATAAACATCCATCACGATTCCGGATTTATCACCCTTTACCGTTGCGGCATGATACATGCCCATTCCCGCGGTTTTGTTTAACACGAAATTATGGTCGTAGCCTTTGCCAAAAGTCAGCTGCTCGTTTTTATCCCTAATGCGTTTACCTATGGTTTCTGGCTGGGTAAAATCAAATGGTGTACCAGCAACAGGTTCAATTTTTCCGGTCGGGATAAGTGTAGAATCGACAGGAGTATATTTATCGCCATAAATGGTTACCGTGTGGTTTAAAATGTTGCCACTTCCCTCGCCATTTAAGTTAAAAAATGCGTGGTTGGTTAGGTTTACAATGGTTTTCTTATCCGTTTTGGCTTCATAATCCATTTTTAATTCATTATCATCTGTCAGGGTATAAGTTACTTTCACGTCTAAATTACCGGGAAAGTTTTCCTCCCCATCCTTAGATAAATAATGTAATTCTAATGTATGATCGTTCGGCTGGGTTGCATCCCAAACTACATATTGAAAACCCTTCTTGCCACCATGTAACGTGTTTTGCTTGTTGTTTGTAAAAAGCTGATAGTTTTTGCCATCTAACGTAAACTTGCCTTTTGCAATCCTATTGCCAAAGCGGCCAATGGTAGCGCCGAAATAAGGCTCTGTAGATTTTTCATAATCGGCAACGCTTTTAAAACCAACTACTACATCTACCATATTTCCGTCTTTGTCAGGCACCATTAAACTAACTAAACGGCCGCCATAGTTTGTAAAAATGGCTTCGGCATTGCTTTTATTTTTTAATGTATATAAACCCACCTGCTTTCCATCAATTTCGGTTTTAAAGGAATCGGCTACTAAGTTTGATGTTTTGGTAGTGTCGTTGGCGGAACTATCTGCACCGCTTGTTTTGTTAGAATTAGATTGGCAAGATGCCAAGAGCAAACCGCCAGATGCAAGGAGGCAGTAGAAGGGTTTTAGGTTCATCTTAAAGAATATTTAGTTAAAATTTGCAGCGTAAATGTAGCGATAACAATTTTAATAGCAAACAGAAGTTTCCCTTTCCGTAAATAAGAAACAAGTATGAATGGACGCTTCATTTAGTAAAATTTTCCCACAGAAAATAGTATAATTGCAAAAACGAATAAGATGGAACACCAAATTGATGAAAATAGGTACAACAACATGCAATACAGCCGCTGCGGAAAAAGTGGATTAAAATTACCAAGAATGTCTTTAGGGCTTTGGCATAACTTCGGCTTTGTTAATGATTTCGAGAATAGTAAAAATATCATCAGCACGGCTTTCAATCACGGCATAACGCATTTTGATCTGGCAAATAATTATGGGCCTCCTCCAGGATCTGCAGAAACGGTATTTGGCAAAATATTAAAAGAAAGCTTTTCATCTTACAGAGATGAAATGATTATTTCTAGCAAAGCCGGTTATACCATGTGGGATGGCCCTTACGGAGATTGGGGATCTAAAAAATATTTGGTGTCTAGTTTAGATCAAAGTTTAAAACGCTTAGGTTTAGATTATGTAGATATTTTTTATCACCACCGCCCCGACCCCGAAACGCCATTGCAAGAAACCATGGACACTTTAAGTTTGATGGTTGCACAAGGCAAAGCGCTTTATGTTGGTATTTCTAATTACGCCGCCAACGAAGCAGCAAAGGCCATCAAAATATTAAAAGACAATGGCACACCCTGTTTAATTCATCAACCAAAATATTCTATGTTTGAGCGTTGGGTAGAAAATGGCCTGTTAGATGTTTTAGAAGAAAACGGCGTTGGTTGCATTCCTTTTTCTCCATTGGCGCAAGGTTTACTCACCAATAAATATCTTCATGGAATTCCTAACGATTCTCGAATTGCCACAAGTGGGGTTTTCTTAAAAGAAAGCAATCTTACGCCCGAAACGTTGGAGAAAATCTCTAAACTAAACGATTTGGCAAAATCTCGCGGACAAGATTTGGCGCAAATGGCCTTGTCTTGGATTTTGAAAGACGATAGAATTACATCGGTCCTTATTGGCGCGAGCAAACCTCAGCAAATAACAGATTCTGCAAAGGCTGTAGAGAACACAAAGTTTGGCGAAGAAGAGTTGAAAAATATAAATGAAATTTTAGGCTAATCTCCATTATCAAAGCATGGCAAGAGCCAACAAAACTATTTATAGCGCTCTAGCTGCAAATTTGCTAATTGCCATTACTAAGTTCTTGGCGGGTGCTTTTACAAGCAGCTCTTCTATGATTGCCGAGGGAATTCATTCTACGGTTGATACAAGTAACCAATTGCTGCTGCTTTACGGTTTAAAAAAAAGCAAAAAACCGGCCGATGAGTTGCATCCGTTTGGCTACGGAAAAGAACTCTATTTTTGGTCTTTTATAGTGTCTATTTTAATATTTGCCCTTGGCGGCGTAGTGTCTATAACCCAAGGCGTGTATCATATTATAAACCCGGAGGAGCTGAAAGACCCAACGTGGAACTATGTGGTTTTAGGCCTTTCTTTTATCTTCGAAGGCACTTCTTTAGTTATTGCAATAAGGGAATTTAACAAAACGCGCAATGGAGTTTCATGGTGGAAAGCCTTTATTAATAGCAAAGATCCTGCAGGGTTTTTAGTTATTTTTGAGGATGGAGCTGCCGTGTTTGGTTTGCTCTTTGTATTTATCTTGATGCTCTTTAGTCATCATTTTGAATTACCATGGCTAGACGGTTTGGCTTCGGTATTGGTTGGCGTGTTACTTGTATTGGTAAGCCTAATTTTGGGCAGAGAAAATAGAAGCTTACTGATGGGCGAGGGATTGTCTAAAACGATTCAAAACCAGATAAAATCTAACGTCGTAGAAGATGAAAGCGTGGTTTCTGTGATTCGTTTGTTATCTACTTATCAATCCCCAACAGAGGTATTATTAGTATTAATTGTCGATTTTAAAAACAACATGCAAACCCAAGAAATTGAACAATGCATAAGACATATAAAAGATAAAATAATGGGTAATTTCGATTTAATAAAACATGTAGTTATAGAACCTGCATCACCGCCAGCTAATATTTAAATGGCGTAAATGGATGTTTTTCGCATATTGTTTTTCAATAGATCAAAAGAAAAAATCACATCCGCTCCGGCGCCTCAATCCCTAAAATAGACAAGCCCGCATCCAACACATCTGCCGTTTTTTTACAAAGGTTGAGGCTAAATTGCTTATTATCAATGTTTTCCGTTTTGATGATTGGCGGCACATCGTGATAGAATTTGTTGAATAATTTGGCAAGTTCGTAAAGGTAGTTTGCCAAACTTGCAGGGCTGTGCGCGTTTGCCGCAACTTCTATCTCTGCAGGATATTTTGCTAATAGAATAATCAGGTCTAGCTCGACCTCCATAATCCCGGAAAATGATGGAGCCAAATTAGAAAAATTGTAATCAGCTTTGCTTAACAGCGATTTTATCCTTGCATGCGTGTATTGGATAAATGGCCCAGTGTTTCCCTGAAAATCAATACTTTCGGCCGGATTGAACAGCAATCGCTTTTTTGGTTCTACTTTAAGCAGAAAGTATTTTAAGGCGCCAAGACCAATTTTTTTATATAATTCCTCTTTCTCATCTTCGTTAAAATCTGCAATTTTACCAAGTTCGACAGATTTTTCTTTAGCGGTCTCAATCATACTCTCAATCAATTCGTCCGCATCTACCACCGTACCTTCCCTACTTTTCATTTTTCCATTTGGCAAATCTACCATACCGTAAGAAAGATGATAAAGTCCATTCGCCCAAGTTTTTCCAAGTTTATGCAAAATTAAGAATAGCACTTTGAAGTGATAATCTTGTTCGTTTCCAACCACATAAATAGATTCTTCCATTCCAAAATCATCATACTTCATTTTGGCAGTGCCCAAATCTTGCGTAATGTAAACGGAGGTTCCATCTGCACGAAGCACTAATTTTTCATCAAGACCATCTTCTGTTAAATCTATCCAAACAGAACCATCGTCTTTTTTAAAAAAAATGCCTTGCTTTAGCCCCTCTTCAACCGTGTCTTTTCCGAGCAAGTAAGTATTGCTTTCAAAGTAATATTTATCAAAATCTACACCCAAGTTTTCGTAGGTAACTGCAAAACCAGCATAAACCCAAGCATTCATTTTGTTCCAAAGTTGCATCACTTCTACATCATCCGCCTCCCATTTTTGCAACATTTGTTGAGCCTCTATAATTAATGGCGCGCTTTTTTTAGCCTGCTCTTCAGCTAAACCTTTTAACTTTAATTTTTCTATCTCCTTTTTATATTCCTGATCAAAAATTACATAATACTTTCCAACCAAGTGATCGCCTTTTAAGCCGCTGCTTTCTGGCGTCTCGCCGTTGCCCCATTTTTGCCAGGCAAGCATAGATTTACATATATGGATTCCCCTATCATTCACCAGATTTACCTTAATTACCTCATAGCCGTAAGCTTCTAGCAATTTCGATACTGAATATCCCAATAAGTTATTTCTTACATGCCCCAAGTGAAGTGGCTTATTTGTATTTGGTGATGAATATTCTACCATCACTTTTTTTCCGTTAGATGGAAAAGTTCCAAAATCATCAACTGAGATAACTTCATTAAAATGATCTAAAAAAAAACGCTCGCTTAAACTAAGGTTTAAAAACCCTTTAACCACATTAAAATCGACGATTTCTGCAACATTATTTTTCAGATATTCGCCAATTTCGGTGCCCGTTTGCTCGGGAGATTTTTTAGAATAACGGGTTATTGGAAAAATCACAACAGTCACTTGCCCTTTAAATTCTTTTCGGGTATCTGTTATATTTACTAAACTGGACGGAACATCTTCTGTGTATAATTCTGCGATTGCTTGATGTGTTGCGGCATAAATAAAATCCATAGCACAAAAATAGCTAAAAACGGCTAGTAAAAAATATCGATCTGATCAGTTGGGCCAATCTACCTTCTGCTAAATTGGAAAAATTGGCTTACTTTTAAGTTTTAATCAAACAGACGGATAAAACCATTAACCTAGAAATAAAACGGTAGGGCTTTTGCAAGCGATGCTAGTTTAAAACTGATGAGTTTTATTTTAGGGAGAAAAATTTACGAATGCAGAAAAGTAAGAACACAGTACAAGTAAACACCGAGATTGGCCGGCTACGCAAATTGCTAATTCATAGTCCAGATAGTGGTTTGGGAAAGGTGGTGCCATCAAAAGCACAAGATTGGCTTTTTGAAGATATTGTGCATTTGGATACCATTCGGAACAAAGAATACGATTATTACCTTAAACTTTTAATGTATTTTTTAGATCCTACAAAGATTAAAGGAAAGCTCTCTGAGATAGATTCCCCTTCTGCAAATAGAGGCTTTTACAAACCAAAAAGTCCGAATTTCCACAATTCTAATTCGGTTATAGAAATTCAAACGCTATTGGCCGAGATACTCGCAATCGAATCGATAAGAAAAAAATTGGTTGCCGCTGTTTGTGCCATAGAAGGTATTACTTATAAGGTTCAGTTAGCATTGATAGAAACCGAACCGAAACAATTGTCAGAAATTTTAATATCGGGAACATTAGAAAACGATACGATGATTTTTGCGCCCATCCCAAACTTGATTTTTACGCGAGATTTGGGAACCACCATAAACAATTACATCCTCCTGAACAAACCAGCAAAAAAAGCCAGAGTTAGAGAGACGTTGCTTATGCGCTACATTTTTTTCAATCATCCAACCTTTGAGGATTATCAAGATTTTGTGCTAGAAATACCCGACGTTACCATGCACTTTTTACGCCCTGGCGATGAACCTGCATTTAGCACCACTTTAGAGGGTGGCGATGTAATGGTGGTTGCGCCAAATCATGTGCTTATAGGTTGCAGTGAAAGAACATCAGAACATGGTGCAAACGAAGCCATAAAATTATTGTTCGATAACGATGTTGTAGAAAAAGTTACGGTTGTAAAAATCCCGAGCAAGCGTGATTATATGCATTTAGATACTGTGTTTACTCAGATAAAGCGAAACACTTGGGTGATATTAAATTCGATAGCGCATTCGCCAAAATTTAATCCGCATGAGCCAATAAATTTTTTAAAAGAGCCAGAGCGATTGGAGGCAACGACAGCAATACAATTTTCAAAAAACAACCCTGGCGAACCAAAGGTTTTCGCACACGTGGAAGCCTTGCTTGATGACATTAGCCAAAATGATTTGCATAGTATCGAGCCGACAAAAATCATTTACAGTGGCAACAATTCCTTCCCATACGATTCTAGAGAACAATGGACAGATTCTTGCAATTTATTGGCCATTAAAGAAGGCGTTGTGTTAGGCTACGATCGAAACGACAAAACGGTAGAAGCCTTTAGAAATGCAGGTTACACAATTGTTGATGTTAAAGATTTGATACTCGATTTTGAAAGTGGTAAAGCCGATGTTGAGACCATTGAAAACACACTTATTCTTATGCCTTCGGCAGAACTTTCTAGGGCTCGGGGCGGTTTCCATTGTATGAGTATGCCAATTTTGAGAGATGGTTTAGAAAACTAAATTGAGGAAAGTAACGTTGAAATAGTTTACCAAAATATCCACGAGATGCCCGCTACCAACCACATATTGATGATTCGGCCTGTCGATTTTAAATTTAATAACCAAACGGCAGGGAACAATATGTTCCAAGAAAAATCAGATCAGAAGGAAGTTCAAGAACTTGCGCTGCAAGAGTTTGATAATTATGTTGCGATGCTTAAAGAGAATGGAATTAATGTTTTGGTGGTGGAAGACACGCTTAAACCAGAATCTCCAGACTCAATTTTCCCAAACAATTGGATCTCTACGCACAAAGACGGAGAAATAATTCTTTACCCAATGTTTTCGCCAAATCGCAGAGTGGAGCGTCGCGCAGACATAATTGAAATGCTAAAGAGGCGATTTGAGGTTAAGAAAGTGATAGATTTGAGTTTCTTCGAAGATGAAAACCTATTTTTAGAGGGAACTGGCAGTTTGGTTATCGACAGAAAAAATAAGGTTGCTTATGCTTGTCTTTCTGATAGGACAAGTGAAAGGGTAATAAAAAATTTTTGTGTCGAAACTGGCTACACTGCAGTTGTTTTTCATGGTACAGACCAAGATCGTTTTCCGATTTATCATAGCAATGTGATGATGTGCATTGCAGATAATTTTGCTATCATTTGCATGGATGCAATTGCTGATAAGAATGAGCGAAAAAAAGTACGGCAAAATCTTATCGCCGGCGGCAGAGAAATTATAGAAATTTCCCTCGACCAGATGAACCATTTTGCAGGCAATATGCTACAAATTAAAAATAACGCAGGGGAAAAGCTAATTGCAATGTCTGAGCAGGCATTTAAAATTCTTTCGCCTTCGCAAATAGATGCTTTAGAAAAATTTGGAAAGATTATTTATGCAGCTATATACACTATAGAGAAAAACGGCGGCGGAAGTGCGCGTTGTATGCTTGCAGAAATATTCTTACCGGAGAAAAAAATTGAGGGCAATTGAGTTTGCCTAGCCTTCAACCTAAGTTTGATTTTCACTTCCTTTATTTTCATTTTTTTTACGTTTAACTATCGATAGTAAATAGTAAAAAAATTTGATAATGATGTTATTTGATTATTGTTTGCTTTTTAATAATGGATGGAATCTGTACCCGAAATCTTATTCTTAAAAATCGCTAAGAGGTGTTATTAATGCCAATAGCTATTAATGCGAATGGCGTCTCCTTAAAATTCCTCCCGCCGCTTCTTTAATCGTATTGGCAAAAACAAACGCCTGTGGATCTACCCGATAAACTAAATTTTTTAGTCGGCGCATTTCCAGTCTGGTAATCACTGTAAAAATAATATCTACGTCAGCACTAACTTCATATTGGCCGGGCAAAAAACCGCGTTCTCCCTTATAAACCGTAATGCCACGACCAAGTTTGTTTACAAGTTCGAATTTTATTTCGTCGCTTTTTCCAGAAATAATGGTAACCCCTGTATAAGCTTGAATACCCTCAACCACGTAATCGATGGTACGAGTGGCGGCAAAATAAGTTAGCACAGAATACAGGGCTGTCTCTATACCAAACGAAAATGCTGCGATGCTAAAAATCATGATGTTGATGAACAAAATAATCTCGGTTATGGTAAAAGATGTTCTTTTTAGCGTGTAAAGCGCTAAAACTTCAATCCCATCTAACGCAGAGCCGGTGCGCATCACTAAACCAATACCCATCCCTAAAAATATCCCACCGAAAACCGCTATGAGCAATTTATCTGATGTGAGGGCAAACTCGGGGATTAATAATAAAACAATACTGAGAAAAACAACGCTAACAAAAATACGTAAGGAAAATATTTTGCTTACCGTAAAATAACTTAAAATTATAAATGGAATGTTTAACAGAACTAAGACACCAGAAAGATTAAAGTGGTAAAGTTCGTGCAATAGTAGCGAAAGGCCCGTCACACCGCCATCAAAAAAATGATTTGGCACCAAAAAACATTTTAAGGCGAAAGCCGCGATAATTACACCGAGCGCATTCAAGGCAATATCTTGCAATGTATCGTGCCTTGTGTTTCTATGTTTCACCGGTTTTTTGTTCTCCATTTCATTTTGGAGTTTGTTAAGATTTCTTTCTTTTTGCTCATTTTGTTCTAGGTTGGCAGTAGATGTAAAAAATTTGTGCGCTTTGAGAAAATCTGCTTGGTTTTTAAGCCATTTAGATCGAGTCGCAACGATTCCATTGTTTTTAAATTCCTGGAATAATAAGTCGGCTTTTTTGCGATAATCTGTTGCGCCCAAGTAATAAAGATCGGCATCGCATAAAATTTCAGCAAGTTTAGAAGTTGGGGATTGTGGAATTTTCGTTGCTTTTATCAACTCGCAAACCTGCGAAACTTCTTCGGGCAGATAACTAAAATCAGGCAGGTATTTTTCTGCGATTTGGCAAGAGATGGCCTCGTGTTCCAAATGAGTTTGCAAAAATCCCGCGTCATGAAAAAGTGCCGCAGTTTTAAGTATAATCAAACTATTAGCTGTAACACCTTCTTTTTTTGCAAGGTGTTCTGCAGCGGCAATAGTATCCAACGTATGTTGAACGTTGTGGTAAGCCAATTTTTCAGGAAGTTCAGATTCCAGTTTCTTTACTAAAAATGAATAAACTTTCTCAAACTCCATTTTAAATAATAATAAATTAATTTACAACCTCAAACAGCACCACTTCGCCAACCTTATTTTTTAATACCCTATTTCCAATGGATTTGCAACTAAACGATTCTTTTACAGAATTGTAGCATTGTTCTGTAATTAGGATTTGATTTCCATCAGCCACACCTTGAAGCCGTTGTGCAGTATTAACTGTATCGCCAATTACAGTATAATCTAATCTTTTTAATGTAACTGAACCGATATTGCCAGAAATCATCTCCCCACTATTTATCCCGATAGAAACTTTAGGGCAAAAGCCATGTTCCTCTGGTAACTTATCAATTATATTTCTGATGGCCAAACAGGCATCTATGGCTCTGTCTAAATGATATTCTCCTTTAAAAACCGCCATAATGCAGTCGCCAATAAATTTATCGACGGTGCCATTTTGAACGATAATTTCTTTTACCATAATATCGAAATACTGGTTCAGCATTTTTACAACGGTATCTGGACTTTCCTTTTCACTAATTTTTGTGAAGCCGCAAATGTCTATAAATGCAACTGTTGCTTCGGTTGCATCATTCGCCGTAAGGGATTTCTCGTATTCTTTAGATCCCATAAAGGCAAGCACGTTTTGATCTACGTACATTTTAAGGATGTTATTCTCCTTTACAGCCTGTAGCGTATCACGCATCTGCTGAACATACTTAATTGTTTTCTGCATGGTGCGGTCCAAATCGTCGAAGTTTACTGGCTTCGTTACAAAATCAAATGCGCCTCTATTCATCGCTACTCGAATATTATCCATATCTCCGTACGCAGAAACCATAACCGTTTTTAGCAGAGGGTTAGATTCAGCTATGTGTGCGAGTAATGTTAGCCCGTCCATTTCGGGCATGTTAATATCGCAAAGTAGAATGTCAATATCCGGAATTTCTGCTATTTTTTGTAGCGCATCTTTCCCGTTGATCGCAAAAACGAATTCGTATTCTTTTTCCCTAATCTTTTGACGAAATTTTTGCCGTATCAATGACTCTAAATCAACCTCATCATCAGCTACCAATATTTTTGTCATTGTAATCGCGTTTTTAATTTTTCCTTTAAGTTATAAAAATCAACTGGCTTCGTTAAAAAATCGTCGGCGCCAAGTTTCATTGCTGCTTTATAATTTTCATCGTCTCCGTAAGCAGTAATCATCATTACAATAGGCGGCGGTTTATCGTACTTTTGCTTGATATGCACCAATAACTGCAGCCCGCTCATGCCTGGCATATTTATGTCAGAAAGAATTAGTACAGCCTCGTGCTCGTTTGCCTGCATGTAAGATACTGCATCTTCGCCAGAATGTGCAAATGCAAAATCCACTTCGCCACTCTTAATTTCTTTTCTAAACTGCTGTAAAAAAAGGTCTTTAACATCGGTCTCGTCATCGACTACTAAAATTTTCATGGTGTATTAGGTTATTGGTATGTTTATGGTAAAAGTTGTGCCTGTTTCTTTGTCGGATGGGCCGGCATCTGCTGCTTTCGTTTCTACGCTCAATGTTCCGTTATGTCCCTTGGTCACAATATCATAGCTCATGCTCAATCCCAATCCTGTGCCCTGCCCGGTTGGTTTGGTGGTAAAGAAAGGTTGAAATATTTTGTCTTTTATTTCGGCGGTAATACCGTTGCCATTGTCTGTTACTTTGATTAAAACATTGCCAGCAATTTTCTTTGTACTTACTAAAACAATCGGTTCATAACCATTGTCAACCTGAGCTTCCAGATGAATCGGGTCAAGTAGTCGAAGGGTTTTCTTTTCGTTGCAGGCATAAAAAGCATTGGTAATTAAATTTAAGATTACTCGCCCAATATCTTGCGGAATGATATTTATGTTTCCTATTGAACTATCATAATCTGTTTCTAATTTTGCATTGAATGTTTTTTCCTTAGCCCTTAAACCATGATAGGCCAATCTTAAATATTCATCAGCCAATGCATTTATATTAGATGGCTCTTTTCTGCCGCTACTACTTCTAGAATGTTGCAGCATTCCTTTTACAATATCACCAGCCCGGTTGCCATGGTGGCGTATTTTTTCTAAATTTTGTTTAATGTCACCCGCAATTATTTTTGCTTCGTCAATATCGCCCTTGTTTAATTCTTCTTTCATTTCATCCATCAATTCAATACTCACTTCTGCAAAATTATTTACAAAATTCAGCGGATTTTGAATCTCATGTGCAATCCCAGCCGTGAGTTCACCGAGGCTGGCCATCTTTTCAGATTGAATTAATTGCGCTTGTGTGGACTTTAATTTCCCAAGTGTACTTTCAATTTCAGCCTTTTGTAGCCTAAGCAATGCATTTGCTTTCTGCTTATTCCTAAATCCTGCTAGTGCACCTATTGCCACCAAAAGAAAAATTCCTAATCCCACTAACAAGGCAGTTTGCTTTGATTGAGAAATTTTATCCTTTAAGACTTGTTCGGCTTTTTGTACCTCTTGTTTTTTCTGAAAATCATAATTCATGCCTATCTCCGTGGCTTTTCTTACATTGTCCTTTCTAGTTATGGAGTCGGAAATGCTTACCCCCATCTGGTAATTTTTCAATGCTTTTTTGTAGTTGCCGGAGTTTTCATAGCAGGTTGATAAATTTTTGTAGATGTCTGCAATATTCTGGTCATAATTATCTTCTCCTCCCAGTGCATCAATACTTTTTTCAAAAAAGGGAATGGCTTCTTGGTATTTTTTTTGAAGAAAAAAGGTCAAACCCATTCCCTGGTAAGCCTGTAAAATATTTAAAGGCTGCGTGGATGAGTCAGCCAATACTATCGCCTTTTTACTTATCTGAGTGGCTTCTGCAAATCTATTTTGGTAGGCCAGGCTCATAGATGCTGTTGATAAACTGGCAGCCTGTTGCCCGACGTCCCCTGTTTCACTTGCAAGGTTGGCAGATTTTGTCGCAAAGGCATAAGCCCTTTCCCAATCATGTGTATCTATGTAAAGAGAGGAGAGGTTGGAGTAAACATATAATTCTATCCGTTTAGCATGAATTTTTTTAGCAATTTCATCAGCTTTTAGATAATTTTGAATAGCTTTTACAGTATCACCAATGCTTTGATAAGTGTTTGCGATATTGATAAGTATGTTTGCTTCGTTTTCTTGGTCGCCCGTTTTTTGAGCAAGTGATAAGCCTTTTTGCTGATACTTTAAGGCCATGGGATAATTCGCCAATTGCTGGTAACCAATCGCGATATTTGAATAATGGGACGGCAACTGGACATCATAGTGAATCCTTTCACATAGTTCAATTGCCTTTGCATAATAAAAGATACAAGAATCATACATCGCTTTTGCTCCATACATCATTCCATACATTGTATAAATACCCGAATAGCTTATAGAGTCTTTTGGCTTAATATACGTTTCAAGAAAATGAATGTTTTCTAATGCCTTTTTATAATCTCCGGTAAAAATATATTTGTTACCCAATTGGCTACGAAGATTGAGGATTCCTTTGTAATAGTTGATTTTTTCAGCATGTTCTAATTGGGTCGTTGCAAGAGAAATAGCTGCGTTAAGATCACTTTTGCCCAGCAGGCTTATTTTACGAAGATTCAGATTAATTCTGTCAGTGTCGGTTTTCGCTTTTGCGATCAGGTTATTGAGAGAGTCTAATTTCGGGTTTTGAGCAGACACACTTCCCGATATAATTATAAGCAGAATGTTCACAATTATTTTGGGAGCCATTGATAAATGACAATTATATTTCTTCATGGGATTATTTTTAAAAAATCAATTGATCATTTTAATTGAAGGATTTTTTTCATAAAAAAAGGATTTGTAGTGTGTTTTCTATTATTCTATTTTCAAAAATTGGGAATCGGTATAAACTACATGTGGCAAGAGCAATATATATGGCACGAATCTTATAATTAGAAATAGGGTAATGTAGCAACTTAGAATTTCGGGCGATCCTGGTACCATCGTTTTTTCGTAATAATAGCCTGAAACTCTTCCGCTTTTTTCTGGTAAAAAAGCATTCCCATTGAAGGTAGTTCCGAAATCCATCAGCGATTTTTGTACTATGTCTTTCGGCAAACTTGAATTGAGTGAACCCTATCTTCATAAACTGCTGATATGTTTTTTCTGATAAATATTTTTCAGCCTTGTTCATAATAGTTATTGTATAGGTAATGAGATTGTAAATGTGGTACCCTCTGCCTCTTCACTTTCTACTTTTATTTCCCCACCATGCGCCCTCACAATATCATAACTCATACTTAACCCTAAACCTGTACCGCTTCCTGCGGGTTTTGTGGTAAAAAAAGGTTGAAAAATCTTATCAACTATATTTTGGGGAATGCCACTACCGTTGTCATTCACCTTTATTTCTACAGATTGGCTTCCTGAAATTGGAGACAATAGTCGAGTACCGACTAAAACCGTTGGTTTATAATTGCTATCAACCGCCGCCTTTCCAAGCCTTTCCTCAACAGCATAAAAAGCGTTTGTTATTAAATTTAATATCACGCGGCCAATGTCTTGCGAAACGACGTTTATCTTTCCAATGGAATCATCAAAATCTGTTTCGAGTTTTGAGTTGAAACTTTTATTCTTCGCCCGTAGGCCATGATATGCCAACTTTAGATATTCGTCACAAAGTGCATTTATATCTGTTGGCTCTTTTTCTCCACTGCTCCTCCTACTGTGTTGCAACATGCCTTTAACAATTGCATCCGCGCGCTTTCCGTGAAAGGTTATTTTTTCTTCATTACCCTTTATATCATTTAAAATTAACAAGGCCTCTGCTTCTCTTCCTGCGTTCAATTCCATTTGCACTTCGTCAATCAGCTCCTTATTAATTTCAGAAAAATTGTTTACAAAGTTTAATGGGTTCTGAATTTCGTGGGCAATGCCTGCGGTAAGTTCGCCAAGGCTCGCCATTTTTTCGTTTTGTACTAGCTGTTTTTGAGTGGTTTTAAGTTCGGTTAAAGTTTTCTCTGCATTTATTTTTTGCGCCTCTATTATTGCCGTTTTTTCTTTTAGTTGACGATAGGTATTGTCTAGCTTCCTTTTATTGCGGTAAATTAAAAATATGATAACAAATGCAGAAAATAACCCGGCGAGCGCAGAGAATGTCCACCATCTTTGTTGAGCTGTCTTCGTTTTAAAAATCTCTTCCTGTTTGGCAATTTGGTAATCTGCTTTTAGCCCAGCAGCGACTCTTTCATTCGCAATGTTTATCAAACTGTCTGAGTATTGTTTGAATTTTTTATAGTAAGCTAGTGCGCTATTGCCATCGCCCATTTTTTCATAAACATTCGCAAGCACCTCCAAGGCATCGCGTTGCAATTGCGCCTGCCCCATTTTTTTAACTCTATCGTTCGCATCGAGGCCATATGCAAGTGCAATTTTATACAAGCCCTGTTTGGTATTTAATTTGGCCAAACCTATTTCTGCTTTAACTATGGCGCGAGCGTTGCCTGTTTTCTTCCCAATTTTCAGTGCAATAGTAAAATTATTTTCGGCAATTTTTAGGCTATCCAATCTGTAGTAGCAATCGCCTAACGTATTGGCAATAATCGCTTTCATGTAGGCTATGTTTTTCTCAGTAGCTAGCTTGTATGCAACCGATAAATTGGCAATTGCTAATTTGATTCTATTTTGCTCTACATTTACCTCTGCAATATTATTGTAAGAAATAATTACGTTTGGTGTGTCTAATAGTTGTTTAGATATGCCTAAGGTTTTTAGGTAGGCAGCTTCTGCCTCATTCATTTTACCTTGATAAAATTGTATGTTTCCTATATTGTTTAGATTGGTTCTTATAAGCAATTTGTCTCCACGCTTTTCGGCCAAATGCAATGACTCATAAAATTTTTGCATCGAAAGCGGATAGTTTCCTTTATTAAAATAAACAATTGCGATATTGCCTATTATACCAGGAATGGCATCATTCAATTTGCTTTTTTCAGCTAGGTTGAAGGCTTCGTTATACCTTTGCAAAGCAACCTCTAAATTGCCTTTAGTTAACCAAGCGTTACCCATTGCATTTAAACTGTTAACTTGGCCTATTTTATAATCAATCTTCTCGCACTGTGCTGGTACCGAGGCTAACAGCGCGATTGCAGAATCTGGATTGCTGTCTGCATACAACAAACCAAGTTGTATGAGCTTATTAAAATATGCAGTGTCGGATAAATGAGTACCGATTTTTTTTAAAATAACAATTTTTTGTTCCAGTTGACCAATATTTGAAGATTGCGAAATGGTCTTTAAGGGATTAAGGAAAAAAAGCAAGAACAGTACATACAGTGGGCTTACATGCCTTAGCAAACTTGAAACTCTAGTTCGACCTATTTGAAAAACGTATTTATACCCCAGCACACAACTTAGCGAAAATTTTAGGTCAAATTTCATTTAGAGGGTTCCAAATCTAAGATAGCTAAGCTCTTAATTTTTTGAATGTACAATTTTTTCGATATATAAAAAAAAATGTGCGCCACTTTTCTTTTGAATATTGCGTATATTCACCCATAAAAATTCCTAAATCTAAAAAAATGAAAACAAACACATTTTCTCGACTAGCATTCGCACTTTTATTAAGCAGCGGCCTATTACTTTCTTGTACATCAGAGGAGAAGAAAACTACAGTAACCGATACTTCGGTAACTACCATGCAAGACACTTTGCCTCCATTAGATACCGATTCAAATACCCATACCAAGCCAGAAACGATGCAAAATGGTAATGCAACCAAAACAAATAACTAAAATTTGGTTAGCCTTGCACCTTAAAACACGAAATGCTATTGCCATAGCGCTGATGGCATTTTCTGTGTTTTTTTGCTCTACATTAATGGCTCAATCTTATTTTTATTATGTAAATGAGGTGCCAACATCGGGTGGCGGCACCGTTATTTACAAAACTTTACTTTCGTTAGAAGTTGACGGTTCGGCGACCGCAAGGATTCAGTACAATGCAGGCACTGAGCTACATTTATATTTATATCAACTTAATCTTACTGATTCTCTAGCGAATATAGAAGGAAAGGGTCGCAGATTTTTGATGTGTAAGACGCCGCCCCTGCCGCTAATTGATAAGGATTCCGTCAACTTTTTCGAACCGAGGTTTCTTTTTAAAAAGACATCAGATTCTGGTGTAAACAACTATCAGCCCGATGGCGTAGAAATAAAAAATGCCACTGGCAATTGGGTTGTGGCTAAGTTAGCTGAAAGCAAAGAAAAAAGTTTTGCCGAGCTACAAGAGGACGAACCATTTGTTAGCGCCTTTTATTTCGACTCGGATGTGTTCTATAAATATTTATTTAACGATAAGCTGCGCAGTGTAATATCGGCGAGACCAGAAAAAATGTTTCTAATTACCGTGGCCAACACAAACGACGAAACCGTCGGGAAAAGCGTTGCGATAGATTTGAAAAACTGGACTATACTTTTTACAAAAATTGCCGCCAATCTGGGCATTAACAAGGTCATATCTATTCAAATTTATGGCGATGATTATACTAAATTGGGGTTGCAGAATGCGTTAAAAAAACTCGAAACCCAAAACCCAGCCTCTTCTGATATTATTATTTTTTATTACAGCGGTCATGGTTTTAGAATGCCTGGAGATGTTAGTCCGTACGCCAACATTTCGTTTCGTACTCCAGAAAACCGCAAAAAAAATGTGGTAGGAGATTTTATGCCTTTAGAAGATGTATATAACAATCTGATGGCGTTAAAAACCAAAGTATGTATGGTTTTTGGAGATTGTTGTAATGCAGATATTTATCAAAATCCTGTTTTTGGATCTGATGTAAATGGAGGTAAAGGCGGCGGCACACTTGGCTATTTTAATGTAGAAGAAGCCAAAAAACTATTCCTTCCCACTATGCCATTGTCTTTATTGGTGGGTAGCGTAGAGAAGGGGCATCTTTCTGTTGGCAATACCTCCATGGGTGGATATTTTACCTATTTTCTTACCGCAGCACTGCAAAAAAACTTATGGGGTTATTACAGCCATGATCCTTTTAACTTGGCGAGCCCAACAGTTGCAACTTGGATGCGTATTTTACTAGAGGCCAGGCAAAATACTTACCGTAAATCACTTTCGATACAATGTGGCGCAACCGAGAACGACCGTTGTGTCCAAAAAGCAGAAATTAAAGTTACGCCGCAGTAATTATGGTAATGCCGGTATTCGTATTTTCTCAACATCGTAGTTTGTATTGCTATTCCCCGCTTCTTCGGCATCTTTATAAATATTTGTAAACGGATATTTTTCCATCATTTTTTTCCATCCTACCGTTTGCCTTAAAGCATTCCAAGCCTCATCATTGCGCAATACATAATACAATTGAAATCCATTTTTAAAAAGGTTTTCGAGGGTTTTCAAAGCAGCTATGTTTTCATGGGTAAGCGCTTCTAAGCGAGCCTTCGAGTACGCGGCAGAGAGCCAAGTATCGTAGTTTAGCTTTGTATTTCCAAAGCTAACATTGGCAAGAGTGAGCGCTTTGCTATTAAAACCTCGTAGCATATTCTGTGCGATATTTAACAAAAGTTTTGTCCTAAATTCTAGGGAATCTTTTGCAGGTGTAGACTGCAAAAGCGAGCCTGAAACCGAAAATTTCTTTTGCAGCATAGAATACCTAGCAAGTTCTAATTTTTGGGCAGGCTTAAGTTGATTGCTTCTCTGCAAGAACTCCAGGTTTTTTGCAACCTCGGGCAGTTGATTATCTAGACGCAATACATCAATAAGCTTATTTCTCAAACCTACACTTTTGGGAGAAACTCTTAAGGCATAATCATAATTGAAGACAGCAGAATCTATATTTCCCATCCAACTATTAACATCGGCCAAGGCTTCTGTTAATTTTGGATCGTCAACTTTATCGCCCGAAAATTTTATGGCTTGTTGTAAGAAGTAATTGGCATACCTAACCGGATTGTATTGAGTATAGTCGGCCTTTATTTCCCCTCCCGTTAAAGGAAAAAATCTTTTTTTTGGTTCATGGCCTAATCCTCCCTTATCAACGGGTATATATTCGTCCAATGGATCTACACTTCTTCTAAATGGATAGAAATGATCTGAAGAATAGTTATAAAATTCATTTCTTTCTTTTGGATCAATTTGTTTATAAGACATCCATAATCTAGTATAAAGGAACAACCCTGCGTTTTTATACCAATACGCATCGCGAGGAAACAATTTTATCATTCGGTCATAAAATTGGAAAGTCTTTCGTTCCATATCTTCGTTAATTTCTAGCCAGTAAGCATTCGTTTTAGCATCTACCGTAGTAGAGAAAAATTTGCCAGCGTTTATTTTTCTTTGCCTAGTAAAACCTGCTGCTTGGTTTTGGGCAACTTGCGCAAGCAGAACATTCTCCGCTTCTAAATAATTGCCTTTTTTTTCTAATATTTCTTCTGCCCTAAAGGTGCCGCCCATAAAAATCGGGGCGTTGTATTTATATTCAAATTTTTGTAAATCAAGTTCATTATCATACAAGTATTTGTCGAATCTAGGGCCAGACCAATTTTCTCTTTTATCTGATGTAAAAAACCCAACCAATGCGGCTTGACCGGTTTGTTTCTTGTTTTCTAGAATAATTATCGTTTTATATTCTGACAGAGCTGCGATTGTATCGCCTCTCTTTTCGTACAAGTTGGCCAAATAATAATGGTCTAGCGTTTGGTTATAGTTTAAGTATAAGAATCTTTGAACCAGACAAGAAGAATCTACCTTTTGGGTAAACTCGTTAATTTTTTCAATTACTTTAGCTTTATCGGCAAGCGGTGTGTTGCTTAGAATTTGAGCCAAAGAATCCGTAAAAGCTTTCTTAAGATAAGCTTTTAAGTCAGTATTATTTTTGTAGGAGGAAATTGCATCATTAAAATAAATTTCTGCCTGCTTATAATTGCCTTCCTCGTAAAGTGCCTTACCCAAATAATGGGCTGCCAAAACTGCATTTGGCGACACTTGCAAAATTTCCATCAGCTTTCCTTTTCCATCCACTAGAAGGGAATCTTTGTTGGAATTTAATTCAGACAAGCCGGTAAGCAGTTTTTGAAATTTCGCGTGCCCATTAAGCAAAGTGGTATATCTATCATCGCATACATTTACGTAGGCATCGCCATCGGTAACGTCTGGATAACCGCCTAATTCTATCCCAAAATTAAATACAGACTCGTTTACAGCAAACTGTTCTTTCCGTCTATTTGCCTCATATAAAAAAGAATCGGCTTTTGCGTACTCGCCAGTATTGATGTATAACTTCCCTAAATTCTGGTAAGGCAAATAGTGCACGTTATTCTCTTTTATAGCGCGTAGATAATGTGATTCTGCGCCCAATAAATTGCCTGCTTTCTCCATAGCAAGCGCTGCGTTTGTATTTACAAAAGCAAGATTTTTCGCTAACGAATCTGCTGTGTAAGCCGCAGCAAGCGCAGCAGGTAAATGATTGGTAGCCAAATTTACCCGTATTTTATTGCTATATGGAATTGCCCAAGTTGGCGCCAAAAGTGTGGCATAATTAAAATGGTACATAGCACTATCGTATTGCTTTTTTTGGAAAAGTATGTTGCCCATTTCGTTATGAATATAAGCCGAATAAGGTTCTAGAGCCATTGCTTTTTCTATATTTTTTGAAGCAGCATTCAATAGGCTGTCTGTTTTCTTAGCATGCGTAGTAATCTCTAACCTATCTATAAGTGCTGCGAGGTATGCCTCATTTACCCGTAAAATACTTTTTAGGTAGTCATTTTCCGGAGCCAGTTTTATTGCAAGTTGTACCAAGGGCAAAAAATCTCGATAGTTGCGTTTTCCCGTGGAATAATATTGTCTTTTTTCTAATTCTGCTAGGTCGCCTTTCAAATAAGCGTTTATCATTTCCTGTGTTTTGTTGTGAATGAGCTGCACAAACCTTTCCGAAAATCTTTGCCTGCTGTAGCTGTTTTGCTTTAATTGTTGTAGTAAGAGATTTAGATTGTTTAAGGTATCAGGAGAAACCCACTTTATGGTAGAATAATATTTTCTAAACTTGGTGTAAAAGTCTTTAACATGCTTTATTCTTTTATTAAAAAGAGAGTCTGATTCGCCTGCTTCCCTTTTGTAACTCGATAACTCCTTTTTTTCATCAGCATCAAATTTTAAAGAATCTCTGTGATAGGCATCCAAAGGCTTTTTGAAAACTTCGATATAGTCTTCTACTATTTTTTGAGGTATATTATCACAGGAATCTGTAGAGTATTTTTTATATGCTAACGCTGATTCGAAGGAAGACTGTACCGCTTTCTCAAAAAAATAATCCATTGGTTGCGGCCCAACCGATCTTAAAGATTGTAGGCTGGAGGTTGAATTTGATATGGAGACTGAGGTTGAGGTTGCAGGATTTATTTTAACCAGAGTGAATAACGGACTTCCATCAGAAATGGGATGTTGACTGTGTTTGGTTTGTTGTAATTCTTTATCGGCGACAAAGCTGGAATCTAAAAAATGTTGTAGCCCCTTTAGCTTTACAAAGTCATTTGTCTGCGCCGCACCTTGCAAACCTTTCAAAAGGTAATATGAAAAAACACCTCGTCCTCCGCCCCATCCTTTGCCTTCGGCTGCTTCTTCGTCCTCTTTGCAAGAAGCCATTCGCACTTGATTATTGAGCACCAGCATAAGGTTTGCCGCCGTAAGTTGTCTGCCTTTATAAAAATCGCCGGCCATTTTACCAGAGTGGCAAGCATCTGTAATCAACACAATTTTAGCCTTGTTTTTTGTGGTGAGTTCATTTGCAGTATTATTTAAATCGCTTACGCTGATGGCGTTGTTGAGATAGTTATTTGGAGGAGAATTCCAAGCCAGTAAATAACCCTGACTGTTATTTCTTGTAGTTTCTACATCGCCATGGCCAGAAAAATAAATGTAAAGCAGATCGTTTTCTTTTACGGTGTGCTTTGCCCAATTTAAGGAATTATAAAAAGATGCAACGGTTGCGTTTTCATTAGTTAACAATTTAATATTTGCTTGGGCAACGTTGCCGCCGTTTTTAGTTTGCAACCATTGGGCAAATAGAGTAGCATCTTTATCTGCATAATTTAAGCGCGGAATTGCTGCATCTTGGTAACCAGAAATGCCAACTACAATGGCGTAGGTGTTTTTTGAGATGGGGTTTTGTGAAGACGCCGAAAAACAAGAACCAAATAAAAGTGCGAGGCAGATCAAAATTTGGAGGTTGCGCATTTTTAGTTGTTTATCAATTAACTTCGTTTGGTTATCGTATTGCCGCAAATTGTTCAGACCAAGATTTACTCGACTAAAAATTTGCAAGATTACCTTTGTAGAAGCAAAAATAAATATACAAATTTTAACCGTTCATGCATCGCCGTATAATCAAAAACCATGTTGCAGAAAACCTTTCCACTGTCTTGAAAGAAGTGTCATTTAGCATAAATTTGCGGTATGATGCGAACTTTAGGTGGCAGGATCTTCACCCTTCGGCAAGCCGCCAATAAAAACAAACAATCCCGAAGCTTTTTAGGCAAAAAACAAAATGTTTTCTGCACCCACGGCTTTAACTAAAGATGGGAGCACCACTGTCGTGGGGGCAACATTACTACAAGTAACCGGATAGTACAATGAGTATGGAAGTTCTTGAACCGCAGTTGCGCCGACTGCCTCAGCCGCTTTTCGACTATTGCTTTAATCGGACGATGTTATGTAACTGTAACCATTGAAAAATCAAATCTCCTAAAGAAAGTTTCTGGATAGGTATTGTAGTACGCACTTTTATAAGCCTCACTAAGCTTATGCTTTAGATGTAAAATACTTAGGATGGTTTTCCTAGCACTCGTGAAAAATTGGTTTTAATTAAATTAAATATTGCTAAGTTTGATAAACAAGAAATTATGAAATCGTTCATACTGTTGCCCATTTTACTATTTGCAAGCAACAACCTTTGCGCCCAATCTAGCGTGACGCATCGTGTTTTAGGTCAAGATAAGAACCGACTGGTGATATTAAGCGCCGATGGCAAAATTGAGTGGGAAACACCATGCAATTATAGTAATCATGACATTACATACCTACCCAACGGTAATGTGCTTTACGCGAGCAGCCCGAATACAGTTACTGAAATTACGCCAGAGAAGCGGGTTATTTTGAAATATATCGCAAAACCTAAAGATGGTTATAGTGGACAAATAGAAATTCACGCCATTCAGCGCTTGCCCAATGGCCATACAATAATTTCAGAGAATGGCAACAGCCGTTTAGTCGAGATTGATAAAGATGGTAAGATCATTAAAGTGCGCCCTTATACCATAGAAAATCATGATGCGCATAGTGAAACCCGGCTTGCGCGCTTGTTAAATAATGGCCATTACTTGGCGTGCCATGAGCGAGACGCTACTGTGCGGGAGTACAGTGAAACCGGCAAAGTAGTTTGGAGTTATAAGCTCGACCTAAACAATCTACCAGCGGTGCCTGGGCATAAAGGACATGGTACAGATGTTTTTCATGCAGTTCGTCTGCAAAATGGTAACACTTTAATTGCAGCTGGTAGTAATAACCGATTAATTGAAGTGAATAAAAAAGGAAAAATCGTTTGGAGTATAGACCGAGATGAGTTGCCCGGCATTCAGTTATTTTGGGTAACATCTTTAGAAGTGCTACCTAACGGGCATATTGTGTTTGGGAATACCCATGGTGGAGAAGCAAATCCGCAGTTGATAGAAGTAACTCATGATAAAGCCAAGAAGGTTATTTGGACACTTAATAATCGCGATGCTTTTGGCGACGATATGGCAGCGGCCATGGTACTTGATGTTGCTGGCAAGGTGATCAGGTGATTAGGTGATAAATTAAAAAATTAACAATAATAGACAAAAAGCATGATTAGATTTTTTTTGGCTGTGTGCCTTTTTTTTTATTTTAATAGGATCCAGGCGCAAAGCCTCGAAAAAATGCAGTGGTTTAATGAGCCCAATAAATGGGAAATCAAAAATAAAAGTTTGGTGATGCAAGTAACCCCAAAAAGCGATTACTGGCGTATTTCACATTACGGCTTCACCGTGGATGACGCCCCCTACTATTTTGCCAGCTATGGCGGTGAGTTTGAGGCAAAAGTAAAATTGACTGGGGACTACAAGGCGCGCTTTGATCAAATGGGTTTAATGGTTCGTACAGATTATAAAAATTATATTAAAACAGGCGTCGAATTTGTGGATGGCAAATTGAATGTAAGTAGCGTTGTCACGCATGAAAAGAGCGATTGGAGTGTAATCACGCTAGACAAGGTTCCGCCATTTATTTGGATTAAAATTGTACGAAGGCTAGATGCGGTAGAGATCTTCTATTCGCTTGACGATAAAAACTACATCATGACCCGTAATGCACCCTTGCAAGATAATGCGCCGGTGTCCGTGGGTTTGATGGCTGCGTCTCCAGATGGAGAGGGCTTTGAGGCCACCTTCGAAAACTTTTCAGTCAAACATCTGCCTGATCAGCGCAGGCTGGAATGGCTTAAAAATCATCAATAGTTTAATTTTGATTACTATTCTAAGTTTGAATAAAAAATCCAATTGATAAGGTCTATTTAATATATTGCACGCAAAATGTTATTTTTGCAGCGCTCCTCGTTGCAACGATAACCGAATTAAAACAACTCTTTAAATGAAAAGAATTCTATTTATATTAATGTGCACCATGGTCACTGTTAATGCAGTTTGGGCACAAAAAAATTATGTTGATTACGTAAATACGCTAATGGGTACCGACTCTAAGCCCCTGTTCTCTAACGGAAATACTTATCCTGCTATAGCCATGCCCTGGGGCATGAATTTCTGGATGCCTCAAACGGGGAAAATGGGCGACGGGTGGGCCTATACCTATGCAGCCGATAGGATATGCGGCTTTAAACAAACGCACCAACCTAGTCCGTGGATAAACGATTATGGTCAGTTTTCGATACTGCCAATAACTGGTAAACCAGAGTTTGACCAAGATAAAAGGGCAAGCTGGTTTACCCATAAAACAGAAGTTGCCAAGCCTTACTATTACAAAGTGTATCTTTCAGACTACAATGTAACAACCGAAATTACAACAACCGACCGCGCTGCTATGTTTCAGTTTACATTTGGAGCCGAAAAGAATGCTTATATCGTTGTAGATGCTTTTGATAAAGGTTCCTACGTCAAAGTAATTCCGGCAGAACGCAAAATTATTGGATATACCACAAAAAACAGCGGTGGCGTACCAGATAATTTTAAGAATTATTTTGTGATGGAATTCGACAAAGCATTTACCTATACCGCAGCAGTTGATAACAAGACTATCAATGCAAACGCACTCGAATCAACTTCTGACCATTCAGGGGCAATTATTGGTTTCGCCACCAAACGAGGAGAGATGGTCCATGTAAGGGTGGCCTCTTCGTTCATCAGTCCCGAACAGGCGGCACTAAACTTAAAAGAACTTAAACCTACGTTTGAGGCGAACAAAGCCGAAAGCAAAAGAGTGTGGAATGAAACATTAGGCAAAATTGAAGTTCAGGACGATAATTTAGACAATCTCCGTACGTTCTACTCCTGCCAATACCGTACCCTACTTTTCCCACGTAAATTTTACGAGATTAACGCCCAGGGGCAAATCGTTCATTATAGTCCCTTCAACGGTAAAGTTTTGCCCGGATATTTATTTACAGATATGGGTTTCTGGGATACTTTCAGGGCGCTCATCCCCTATGTTAACTTGGTTTATCCAGATATGGGGAGCAAAATACAAAAAGGCCTTTTAAACTCCTACAATGAAGGCGGATTTTTCCCCGAGTGGGCAAGTCCTGGCTATCGGGAAAGCATGGTTGGCAACGCCTCTGCATCGGTTATATATGATGCTTACAATAAAGGTTTAATTAAAACCGATGCTGTAGAGATGTATGAAGGAATGCTCCACGGCGCTAACAACGCTCATCCAACAATTTCCTCGACAGGCAGGTTGGGCTATCAGTACTATAATAAACTGGGTTACGTGCCTTACGACGTTAAGATTAGGGACAATGCTTCGCGAACCTTAGAATATGCCTATGATGATTGGTGTATTTACCAGATGGGAAAAAAACTCAACCGCCCAAAAGCAGAAACTGACCTATACCGACAAAGAAGCCTAAATTATCGGAATACTTTCAACAAGCAATTTAACATGATGAGCGGTAGAAACGAGGATGGATCTTTCCCGGCAAACTTTAAGCCCGTAAGCTGGTGGGATGCTTTTACAGAAGGAAATAGCTGGCATTATACGTGGTCTGTATTTCATGACATAAAAGGTTTGATTGGCCTTATGGGCGGACAAAAAACATTTGTTAACATGTTAGATTCTGTATTTATAATGCCACCAACGTTTGGAGGAACTGATAAACCGGGGGATCTTGTACACGAAATGCGCGAAATGCAAGCTGTAGGCATGGGTCAATATGCTCATGGCAATCAGCCGATCCAGCATATGATCTATCTTTATAATTACGCCGGCGAACCTTGGAAAGCACAGTATTGGGTAAGGGAGGCCATGGATCGTTTATATCAGGCTACGCCAGATGGATATTGCGGTGACGAAGATAACGGACAAACCTCGGCTTGGTATGTATTTTCATCTATGGGATTTTATTCTGTATGCCCCGGTACGAACCAGTACGTAATTGGCTCACCATTATTCAAATCGGTTAAGATTAACCTAGAGAATGGTAAAAAAATAATCATTAATGCAAAAAACAATAGCAAAGACAATAGATATATAAAAGGTATAACATTTAATGGCAAGGAATACAACAAGAATTATTTCACCCATGAAGAGCTGTTAAAGGGCGCCGTTATTAACTTTGATATGTCTTCGCAACCTAACCTTAAGCGCGGAACAACTGCAGATAGCTTTCCATATTCACTGTCTGATGAAAAATAAGCTACTTGTGTATCTCGGCAATACGAACATGACCGAAGTTTAGAGAGCATTTAGTAGCCCCTACTCTGGTTTGGTACTATTATAAAGGATTTCCTACAAGCGAGATTTCTCGCTCTAGGAGATGTAAAAACTTTTTAACTAAAAAAGCAAACCTTATCGGTTGGCTTTTTGTCGAGATGGCAGTGCCAAAGCTTCGGGAGAGCCTACAATCTTCCTGTCAAAAGGCGGGACGCGATAGCGCTTGGTAATAGAAGAAAATCTCTCTTTTTCAATTAGGATGAATCTCATCAATATCTATTGGCGGTTGCAGCACCGAATGATCTGTTTCAACAATTATACTTTTGGGTACATTAAAACTGGCAGATTGTTTAATATCCCTAGATGATGCCCCAGCCTTGACTGTGTATTGACCAGCATCTGTAATCCACTGAGAATTTTTTGTGTGAAAAGATGCAAGATCCGCAGCAGCGATTTTAAAAGTAAAAATCTGCGACTCTCCCGGTTGTAATAATTTAGATTTACTAAATGCTTTTAACTCTTGCGAAGGCTTATCAATCGTTTTAGATGGAGCACTTATATAAATTTGTACAACTTGTTTTCCAGGGACTTTACCCGTATTCTTAACCTTTGCAGATACAGTAATTGACTTGTTTAATATCTTGCCACTCAACTTTAAGTCTATAATAGAAAAAGTTGTGTAAGATAGACCATAGCCAAACTCATAAGTGGGTTTTACAGCGAATTTATCAGCATAGCGATAGCCAACATAAATACCCTCTCTATAGATAACCTGTTCGGGTTGGTTTTTTGGGGTGCCGGGAAAATATTCTGCAGAAGGAACATCGCTATATTTTTCAAAGAACGTATCCGGAAGTTTTCCAGACGGATTTATTTTCCCTGTTAAAACATCTGCAATTGTAAAACCAGCCTCCTGTCCTGGCTGCCAAGCCAATAATATTGCATCAACATCAGTTTGCCAAGACTTCATCTCAATAGCGCCACCAATATTAAGTACCACTACCACCTTTTTACCGCTTTTATGGAAAGCTTTTGAAATGGTTGCAATCTGCTGCTTTTCCTCTGGGGTTAAATTGAAGTTTAGGCCTTAACATATAACGAAATTGCAAAAAAGCCACAGACTGACAATAATAAATTATGGTGTTTTTTCATCTTTTTCTATTTTCTTCTTTTAGAAGGATTTTCTAGGTTTTAGCGTTGCCTCATCCAACGTTAAAGTAGACTAAAAAGCAAAACTGCACTTTTTCCTGAGATAAACCAATCGACCGCTACGTAGACTTTACTTTAGCCCTATTTTATAATATTTAAGAGAGCTTTGAAATAACATAAGTATATAAATTTAGAATTTTAGTGTTGATCTATTGGTCTGTTAAAGTAAATGATGTGGTTTTGGGCGCACTATTAAAAGCTTTCGTAATCAAACTAAAGTTCGAGCTATTCATATTTTTCCTCGCAAATGATATGTCAATGGTTTTGGTTTCGCCCGGTAAAAGACAGAAAAAATTATCTGAATAGAAAACCGGATTTATAGATGACCCGTCCTTTTGCTGAAGCCTTAACTGAGTAAAAAAGGAGACTGATTTTGAGGGATTATTTACTATCACCTGCAGTTTTCCGCTTTTATTTAGCGTTGCTTTAGTAGCCAATTGTATCTCTGGCAATTTATTAATGTCTTCAAAGCCAGATACAGCAGGGCCACCCATGGTCCAAGCACCTGTATAAGCGTCTTTTGATCGCCAATAGAAAGCGTCGCTAACTACTTTTCCCCTATTGTCTTTCAATTTCAGTTTGATGAAATGAACCTGTGTCATGTTATTGGGAAAATCTATTTTAATTGCGTCGTTTACCACGCCATCTGAAGGAATTTCTACCTTGGCTGTTTTTGTCAAAACTGCTTTGGCATCAAGATCATACACTGTTGCCTCCACTTGATAATTGGAAAAAGCCTTCCTGTAGTCATTAGAAACCGACACCGTATTTTTTAAATAGTCAAATTGGGCATGTAATGGAGCCAGTGCATTTTGTGAATAATAAAGCGCAGCTGTAGGCTCTAAATACCAATCATACATTCTTGATGCCGTTTGTGGTAGCGGACTGTTGTGATACCAAAATAAAAATCCAGATGCAAAACGATCACCATAGTTGAATTTATTATAATCCCAAACCTCCCATATTGCCCGATAGTTCATCGCACCAACAAATTGAGCTTTCTGTGCAAACTCATCAATAGAGGTCGATTTACCAAATGCATCAACTGCCTCTCTATATTTTGTGGTGATTTGATGAAAGCCATTTCCATCCAAATAGTTCCAAACAGAATCGACAATCGGCCATTGGTCTTTTACAGGCATCATTCGTTTAATAGATTCGGCAATAGGAAGGCAAGGCGTTCCGTATTCGGGATTAAAACCATCAACCCTACTTCCTCGTTTCGAGGCTGTATTCTCGAAATATTGCATCGGGTTTTCGTACTTATATGGACTTCCATCGTGTATGCCGCAACATTCAGATTGAACCTGATAGCCACGGGTTGAGTCGAGTTTGTGTATTAATAATCCGGTACCTGGCAACTCGCCTCCCTCATTGGCAGCAACATAATACGCTATTGATGGATGGTTGCGCAAGCGCTTAACCGTGCTCGTAATGTTTTGGAAATAAAGCGATGCATCAACAGGCAAACGTGTGTCTGCAGTGATCCAAAACTCGTTCCATACCAAAAACCCAAATTGATCGCATAGCTCGTAAAAATAGTCTGATTCAGCGATGCCACCTCCCCACAGCCTTAAAAGATTTACTCCAGCTTGTTTAGTGTAGCGAAGTTCTGCGTAAGTACGTTCTGCCGAGGTGCGAAGCATTGCCTCGGGCACCCAATTGGTGCCGCGAATAAATATTGGTTGCCCGTTTACATAAAATCGGCGAGATTTATCTGGGGTTTTTTGATCTGAGGTAATTTCTCTAATGCCAAATTTGATGGTTTTAGTGTGGCTAATTTTCCCGTTTGAAGAGTAGTCTAGTTTTAACGTATATAAAAACTGGCTGCCTTTATTAATTGGCCACCATAATTTAGGATTTTTAATAACAAGAGCATTAAACTCGTCTGGAGAAAAAATGATTGTCTTTGTTTCGTTGGGCTGCAGCGAAACCTTTTTGCTAAAGCTACTCTTGCTATCCAGTATGGTGCCGGATAGAATGCCTTGCTGGATTTTGCTCGAAGCATTTTTTACCTCAACCGAAATGGTTTGCGAAGACGTTGTGGTATCAGGTAATGGTAATTTCGTTTGCACAAAAGGGTGTTCTAAAACAACATCGCCGGTGCTATACAATTCTACATCTCGCCAAATGCCTGTATTTCTGTCTCTTATACCATCTGGCGCAGTAAAATCCCAACCTACGCTCATTAACATGGTAACATTTTTTCCTATTTCGCCATCTCCCCCGTTGTGGTTTTCGCCAACGGCGCCTGTTTGCGTAATTCCTGGCTTAAAGTAAGAACCCGGAAAATTCACTGGTTGCATATCTACCGCTAACGCATTTTCTCTCGTTCGGGAAACCAAACTTGTAATATCAAAGCTTTGTGTATTAAACATGCCGGCCATGGTGCCGAGTTTTTGTCCATTAACCCATAGATCACAACGATAATTTATTCCATGGAATTTTAGCCAAATCCGTTTGCCGGTAAAGTTTTTCGGCACCTTAAATTGCGTGCGGTACCAGTAGTGATAGAACTCCCTTCCAGCATCGGCAATATCCGGTATGAGCCCTTGTGTGCGTTTGTTGTTTATTCCAAAATAAGGCTCTGGGTAAACCTTGTCTTCTACCAGAGAGGTAAGTACGGTGCCCGGCACAACCGCATTAAGCCAAGAATTTGATTGATAACCTGCTTTAGATATTTCTTTGCCCCCGGCAGATAATGTGCTTGCCTTCTTTAATACCCATTTAGCGCCGCCGCGGTGTCCCGATGACGATGTCAAAAAAACAGACTGGGAACTTGTAGGCGTACATTCCGTGGTGGTTTGAGCAACGCATTCTACGCCCATTAATATAATCGACAAAAAGAGTAAATATTTCATAATTTTTATTTTTGAGCGCAATCAATATGTCTAATAAAACCTCAGCAGTGATACGGGTAAGATTCAAGCATCAAAGATATGCGCAGTTACCTCCACATTAGTAAGGTGCATAAAGCAAAACTGAAGTCATATAGGTTAGTCTTAACCTCAACCTTTAATTTAAAATCTTAAATACGTCAGTTACTTTTACCTCGCTATTGCTAGATGCTGGTTTGCGCTTGTCTTCTTTGTCTTTTAAAAATAAGTTAATGTTTTTTGTTTGATGTCCTTCTAAGTAAATTAATGAGTTGTAATTTGGTAGGAAAGCAGGCGGCGTAATTATTGCCTGCTCTACGTTACGCAAGTGGTAAATATTTTGATAAGGCGTTTCTTCTGCTTTTTCAATACCTACATCATCAAGCATTAAATTTTTTACATCATCTGCTACCAAAAAAGGCCTAACCTCGCCAACTGGCGTTTGCAAATAAATATTTTTTAGTTTTATGGTTTCAGCATGCCGAATAAAGAACCCCGAAGCAGGAAGTTCAGTTCCAAACATTCTGTTCTCGGGATAGCCTTTCGGATTTTCTGAAATTTTTGCTATCTCGTTATTGATAGTTCCTTTTGCCCTGTTAATAAGAATTAAATCGTGGATAAACACATTTTTTACATTATATCCAAGTACGCCAGAAATTAGGTTGCACATGTTACTCTCGCTCGTGGCAACAATATTTCCTATGTTTATATTTTGAAGTGATCCTACCGGTAAATGGCGACTTCCCAGCCTGAGAAAAATAGGGGTCTGTACGTCTTTCATCGTAATGTTATCAATATTCACGTGGTCTATTATTCCACCATCAACAGATTCTAAGGCAATACCGGCCAACACTGTATTCGGGTTCATAATGTTTTTGAGTCTTGATTGCCATTTCCAAATATTGTCTTCACTCGCTTTATGGATAACAACGTTGCTAACGCTGATGTTTACAAAACCACCTGATGAACCAGTGCCAAATTTAATGGCATTGCAGTTTGAGGCAGCAGTGCAATTGGTAATCGTTACATTTTCGCAAGGTTCTTTCCTTTCGCTTTTAAGACATATTGCATCATCGTTACTATCAAAAACACAATTGGCTATCAGCACGTTTTTGCTATCCATATCTATCCCATCGTTATTCCAATTGGAATGCGCATATACAGAAATTCCTAAAATCTTTACATTTTCGCAGCCCATGTATTTTTGTGTCCAAAAGGCCGGGTTTATCAAGCTCACATTTTCAACTAAAATTTCTTTACAATTTAAGAAGAAGATAAGCATTGGCCTTTTTGGCGCACCCTCGCCATGCTGATAATTGGGATCCTTGCCATTGCCATCTATAGTCCCTAAACCGGTAACAGATATATGGTGCACATTTGCTGCCATAATTAAGGCGTAAGTTGGCCCTTCTGATTTATAATCTGCTATAACTGTACTACCTTTAAGCACAGCTCCTTGCTCTAAAAATAGATTCACATTGTTTTTTAAATTTACAGTTCCCGAAAGAAACGTACCTGCAGGAATTGTAACCTTACCGCCGCCAGATGCTGCACAATCATCTATTGCTTTTTGGATAATCTGAGAATTCAAGGTAATGCCATCGCCCTTGGCACCCAAGGTTGTTATGTCAATATTTTTGGCAGAAACTAAAGATGTGCTGCAAAGGCTTGCGAAAAGAAGCGTTATTATTAAATAATGTTTTCTCATGGTCAAAAATAAGCTAATAGGTTTTAATTGTTAATATAGTAGGTTTACCATTCCAGGTAAAGTTAATTGAGGAATCTTCATCCAACTTATAAGCTGTTTTGTTCGAAAACTGAACAGATTCAACCCTTTTGACCATAACTTTTAAGCTAAATTGTTTGTTACGGTTAGAATAAGGAACAATATTTATAAAACCACTGCCTGTATCGATGAGTTGTTGATTGCCGTTAAATGATGAAATTTTTGTATTGGCGAGGGAAACTGTTGTTTGACCAAAGCTAGTTAAGGTTATTACCGAACTAAAAACTAAAGTAAAAAAAGTTTTCTTCATCGAAAAGACTGGATTTGGTTTTTATTTCGGAAAATACAAAAAAATAATATAATAAAAGTTGCTAAACCATTTTCGGTTTAGCAACTTTTATTTACCTGTTATGAGTCTTAATTCGTGACATTGAGCATTTACTAACTATAAAACTTACCGATAAACTCTGGGTTTATCAACTCTATTACACTCCTTTATTTACCGGCAGATTATTTCAATAAAATCGAAAACAAATCACTTCGTCAATATTGCGCATGATAATCTTTCCAAAGCCATACCAGTGCTTCGGGTAGTGTTTGTCTTCTTACCTGTCCATCAACGTGCCCTGCATTACGGGCAAAAACAAACTGGTATTGATAATTTTTGTCAGCAAGCACTTTTGCCATGTTCTCATTGGCTAACACCCAATCATGCATTTCATCACGCATTACGTTTGGATTATAAAGATCCCGATCACCAACTTCCATCCAAATACGTAACGGTTTTGGCTTGCTTTTAGGGATCAAGCTTTCATGAAATGCCCATGCACCGTGCGGTATTTTAGGGTTGTATGGCCATTGCTGATTTACAAAAGTACCCGAATAGGTAAGCACACGGTGATACCATTCGGGGTGGTACCATGCCATAATGAGCGCACATGAGCCGCCCGAACTATTGCCCATAGTCGCACGGCCATCTGGATCCTTTGTAAGCTTAATATGATACTTGCTTTCCACCTGCGGCAATATTTCTTTTTCAACAAACGCTGCATAAGTACCGTTCATAGAATCATATTCCAAACCCCGTTGGCTGCCTTGGGCATCGCCACTTCCATTACCAATCGAAATGGCAATCATAGCCGGAACTTTACCACTGGCAATCAGGTTGTCTAATACTGTGAAAAGCAAATTGTCGGGTCCATCTGCTCCAACTATGAACGGCGCAGCTGTACCTGCTATGTACTGTTTTGGAACATATACCGCTATTTCACGTGTATACGGTGCTGGGTGGCTGGTAGTAACAATCAACTTTGCAGGGATTGCAGGATCGGAGATGCCAAAAGTATTTGGGTCACGCGCTATACCGGGATAAATTTTACTGTCTTTTGATTCAATAGTAAAATGGTAGACTGTACCTTGCGGTACGTTCTCTTGTTTTATGGACTCGGGGGCGGAAGTGTGAGTGGGTCCGATAATGAAATTTCCATTCTCGTTTGTTGAGGGGCTTAGCCCGTCAGGTAATTCCTTGGCTGATACATAACCAGATGCATGGGGATTGCGAATGGGGATTTGAGCCAGGACCGTGCTTACTCTACCTGTCATCCCTGATAAAAATGCAAAGATTATTAGTCGGCAAAGTGTCTTATTTAATTTCATGTATAGGAGTTTACTTTAAAATCATACAAAGAATTTCGGTCTTTCGGTCAATTCTGCTCCGTCCCTCACTGATTGATAGTATGAATGATTGAATCCAAGATACAAATAATGTTTAAAATAAAATTCTATAACAGATGGCTCTTAGGTAATTCTGTCTGGGTATTCGAGGATATCAATTTTAAAAATAGATGCTATTAAAATATTAATAGTCCTCAAAACGGTAAAAATAGGTGGCTTGGAAAGATTTTAGGTCATAAAAATAATTCTATATTATTCCTGATGGATTGATATGAGATTTTTTTTACAGATTTTTCCTGTACACAAGGCTTACTCATTCCCTTTTCATTAACGAACGATAGCCTGCACCACCCATAAAAATTATAAGTGTTTTGATACTAAGTCTGTGGTCTTTGGCGGTGAATTTGCACCGGATGTAGATGTAAGAAGAAAAGCTGGTTCAGGAAGAATTAATATAGTAGCTTTTGACCCAACAACAAAGAAATTTGTAATCTTTGAGTTCAAAAGTGATTTAGACGAAAATAAAAGTAATCAAGCATCAGACTAAAAAGATTCTGTAGAAGATAATTTTTCCAAAATATATTTCCTTTCTACCTAAACTATAATGCAGTTTTAACTAAACACACTGATATTGCCAAAGATAGTATTGAGTTGGTTCTGACATTGGTTAAGTGATATTGGTGATGACAGAGTGCGGCCCTCAAAGATTATAAAGGTTTTAGTTATTAAATCATATGGAGAAAAAGCTAAATAGCGACTTGTACAAAAAGAAAAGATGGTTTTTTTAAAAAAGGACATAACCATTTATTTTAATGAAATTGGACTAGGGCGCTTATTAAAACACATTATTGACGGCAATTATTATTTGTTTGGCAATCCCCATTTCTCCACCAGTTCAGCATTAAGGCCACCTTCCTTACCATTGGGCTTTCCTGTACCGGTTTCTATTAGATTTTTCAAACTCCCTTGTATGTAGCTCGTCCAGGCATCGTTGCACACTTCATAACATTCATATTTTGGCGTTAAACCATCATGTGTAAATGTCACTTTTGTTTGCTCTCCTACTTTAGCAATATCAAAAATCAGTTTTGTGTTTATCCATTCGGATTTGTCTTTTGTGAAATTAAATTTGTTATCTGTAATGAGATACACTAATTTTTTGTTTGGAATTTGTTCTATCAGCTTTAGCTTGCACAAATGAACATCTTTGTAATGGTAGAAGAACGTCTCTCCAAGTTTGTCTGTGTTACCCCTAATTTCTTCTGACCACCAGGCTCTAAGGTTTTCAATAGCATTAAACGTAGTTAAGACGTCTTTATCCACTATAATGCTAGAGGTGTAGTTCTTATTTTCCATCGGGATTATTTTTAAATTTCGAGCAGAAGTTTGATGATTTGTATTACAGGAGAGCAAAGTCACTATCAAAATGGTGGATGCTAACGTTTTCATTTTCCGCCTAATTTTTTTTCTAGGTTATAAAGATATTGTGTCCATGCGGTTGAGCATTCGTTATAGCATTCAATCTGCGGCTCTAACCCTACATGCGTAAATTTTACGTTTGTCTTGCCCCCCTTTTCAAAAATTTCAAAAGCTAGTTTTGTATTATACCATTCTTCTGGATTATCCAAAAATGAAAGATTGCTTTCCTTCACTAGCCAGACAATGTTTTTATTGGGTATTAATTCCACCAATTTTTGCTTAGTAAAATGCATTCCACCGCCCGCAGAGAATGAAAATTCATCATTTAGTTTTTGACTTTTTCCAATAATGGTTTCGTTGTAAATGCCCGACCACCATTTATCAACATCCAACAATAACTCAAAAACTTCTTTTGCTTCCTTCTTTGTTGTGAAAACGTATTCAAAATTATCCATATTGTTTTCTATTCTTAGATAAACAAAGATAGTTGCCAAAATACGTTTTGAAAGGGTATTATTTAGACATTCTACTAGGTTGATTTGGACATTAATAGCTCTTATCTTTGAAGAAAACACCTGTGATGAAACCTTTATGTATTTTAATTCCAGACGACCAAACAAGCATAAGTACCATTGCTTGTATTGTTGGTAGCTATCAAGTTTTTGTGGCCGCAAATGCATACTACGAACAGCGGGACAAGCCGCCTGTCTTTAAAGTAAATTTGGTAAGCGCAACTAATGAAAAATTGGTTACCGAGGGTTTTTTGTCCATAACAACTAACCTAACTATTACCGAATCTTCAAAGAACGGCCTAATCATTATTCCAGCAACATCAATACGCAGTTATGAAACCGCCACCCAAAACAACAAATTATTAATCGATTGGGTCAAGCGTCAGTACAAAGAAGGTGCAGAAGTTGCGAGCATGTGTGTTGGAAGTTTTATGCTGGCATCTACAGGTTTACTTTCGGGCAAAACTTGCTCTACGCACTGGGCAAAAGCCGAAGAGTTCAGAGAGCTATTTCCAGATGTTAATTTACAAACGGATAAATTGATAACAGATGAAAACGGAATGTATACAAATGGCGGGGCTTATTCATTTTTACATTTGTTGATGTATTTGGTTGAAAAATTTTACGACAGACAAACTGCCATTTATTGTGCTAAATATTTTCAAATAGATTTGGATAGAAATTGGCAAGCCGAATTTTCAATTTTCAATGGGCATAAAAGACACAATGATCCTGTAATTTTAGAGGCGCAGCTATTTATCGAAGAACATTTTCAGGAAAAAATATCCATTCAACAATTGGCAGAACGTTTAGGGGTGGGAAGAAGAAACTTTGACCGGAGATTTATAAAAATGACCGGACTTACACCTCTTAATTATCTGCAAAGAGTCAAAGTCGAGGCAGCTAAAAAGTCCTTTGAAAATTCTCGAAAATCTGTCAATGAAGTCATGTATGAAGTTGGATACAACGACACCAAAGCGTTTCGCGATGTTTTTAGTCGTGTTACTGGGATTACTCCCATTGCATATAAGGACAAATATAATATTGGAAGTTGATCCTGTTCTGGGTTTTTCTCGAAAAATCAAATAGTTTTCCTTTTCGCCTAGTTGTGTGATGACTCGTTTCCCGCAAAGCCTTTCTCGACAATTGCTATGACTGGCTTTGTTCCTGATTGCACACCTTTTAACCGAAATTAAATGATATCAAAAAAAACCGCTGAAAACCAATCAGTTAACCGTGTTTAGATAATTTATCCTATTTCTAGGTTTGTCGGGGGTGGGAGGATCTATAATATTCAGTACGTTATATCAAAAAGAAACAGGAAGGGGCACCGAATGGGGCACACATAATGTGCTTAAAAATCTTATCTACCGTTGCTGGCGAAAGTTTAGATGCGCCGATGCTAAATAAATTCAATTTAAAGTTCCTGGCTGTAAATCCATAACGATCTTGATTATTAACTTCCAAATAGGAATGATCTAAAAATAAATTTACACCATGCTTAACCGCTAACTTTCTTGCAGCTGCGTCTGAAACATTTGGTTTCCAAAAACTCCATGTAGTTTGACAATCAATATTTACTTTTAAGATCGTATATCACCATCATCAACTGAGGAATTAGTTGATGGGCACCATAAGTAATTGTTTTAATTACAGCTTAAAAGTCATGGCCGAATGCTGTTTTTTTATTTATCATTGGTAGTTTTTACTCCTAATTAAAACAATTGCTTATTGTCTACCTTATGCAATTAGACCTAAATGTTTTCTTATGCAAGTAATAAATTACCGGATCTTATTTATTTCAATATTGCTGTTACTGTGTGCAATGGTAGAGGTACATGCTCAAAATGTCTACGATGGCCAGGTAATCGATAAAACGACTGAACTTGCCATACCCGGTGTTACGGTTAGTTTACTAAAGGCAAAGGAAGCCACACAAACGTCAGAGCAAGGATACTTTAAAATAATTGCTGATACTGAAACAGAAAGTGATACGCTTATTTTTAATTCCGTAGGGTATAAAACTTTAAAACTTGGTGTTAAAGGTGGCCAAGGCCAAATATTCGTCGCCCTTGAGCCCAACATTAACCAGTTAAACCAGGTAGAAATAAATGGTCACAAAGCTCAAGATAAGGTATTACATAAATTTTCATGGGGTGATCTTAAAGAAGCTTCGACTCATACGACGCCTTTTTATGCCAATAATTCATTGGCAAAGCTTTTTGAAACGCCTCAAGCAAATACCTGGCTTATCAACATTAAGATCGGCAGACGATCGTTGAATTCAAGTCTATATGCCCCTCAAGCGACCGACAGCAAATATGCCCGCTTTTTTGTGCACATCTGTGCTGTAGATTCAACAACAAATGCACCCGGACAGATTTTATTAACCAAAGAGTTAATTCTTTTAGACAACGCGATGATGATTACGCTGGATCTGAGCAAAGAACACCTAATTATACCCGGTACCAAATTCTTTATCGCTATTGAATGGATAAACATTCCTTTTAACGAAACCGTTGCAAGAAATATAACATCTAAGACAGAAAGGACTAAATTAAATGGAAGGGTGTTGGACCAAGACGTTTCCCTATATTTTGTTTTATATGAACCATTTATAGTAGGATATCCGACCAGTAATTCCAAGATGATTATATGGTCTAAAGATGATGATCAATGGACAATTATGAATTATCCAGGTTATGAACTTGCCTTATCAGCTACAATTCGATATTGATATGATCCTAAAGAAATTATTTACGTTGGTACTCTGTCTATCTGCTTTGTACGCCTCTGCTCAACAAAAACTCAATATTTTTCATATTGTGGATAGCGAGACTAAAAAAGCAACCCCTTTTGTTTCGGTTACCATCCTGCGTGCTAGGCTAACTATCACAACCGAAAAAGACGGCGTTTTTATTATTCCAGGTGACCTTAAAACAATGAAGGATACCGTTGTATTTGCTGCACAGAATTATGAGCAACAAAAAATATCACTTAATGACTTAGCACTCTTAGATACGATACGGTTAATCCGGAATGAAGTTATAACAGCCGTTGTATTGCAAAAATATACGACAGATACCTTATTGAATGATTTTGACAAAAATGAGATCTGGCATTACGCCGGATTTGACACAGAAACGGCCAATTTTGATTATTACCAGTTGGCCCAAAGATTTGAAGCCCCAAAGGCGGGTGCCAGGTTGAACAGGATAAAAGTGGCCCGTTTAGCATTTAATGATTACGGCTTACGCCGTGAAAAGGTGACTTATCGATTACGTTTTTATGATTTAGACCAAGCTACCAATGGCCCCGGCAAGGAGCTAACTGGTAAGACTATTGAAATAAATAATGGCGAGGACCGGCAGAGTGGTATAAGCCTTACAAAATATAACATAGTGATCCCGCAAAAAAGCTTTTTTGTTGCGGTGGAATGGTTACGCAACAATTATAATGAAGGTTATTCTGTGTTTTACGATAGAAAAACAAAAACACGAAGGAGACAGGTTAACTATCGCCCCGCTATTGGTATAGCTCCTAAAGCAGGTAAAAGACTTAATATATGGGGATTGAATTTCAAGTATAAATGGAAGCCTTATACTTATTTTATGCCCTTCGGAACTGATTTGGCCATCAAAGCAACAGTAGAATATTAAAAAACACGCCATTTATTTATTACATATGTGTAAAAAATAACAGCTTCAATTATTCCGCGATATATATACTATATAAACAACGTGCATAAACTAAAAAAGCCAACCTAAGTGGTTGGCTTTTTGTCGGGGTGGCAGGATTCGAACCTACGACCTTCCCGCCGAAAGGCGGGACGTGAACCCGGGCTACGCTAAATTCGCTGCAAGCCATCTTAATATTCCCCTAGATTTTATTGACCTTTCCAATTTCCTCGCCTCAGGTCGATCGTTGCAGGTTATAACCTTTAGTACTGTCCATGGGCGCCTTTTAATGTCGATTTTGAATGTCCCGAGTTATGCCGATGGAGGCGATCAGCAAAATCTCCAGTCTCGCCACAATAATGTTGGTCGATCGATTCGCTATATATTATATAAACAACGTGCATAAACTAAAAAAGCCAACCTTATCGGTTGGGCTTTTTGTCGGGGTGGCAGGATTCGAACCTACGACCTCCTGCTCCCAAAGCAGGCGCGATACCGGGCTACGCTACACCCCGAAAAATACAAAGGGCAACTGGGTTACAACCTTGTGCTTTTTTGTGATGCGAAGGTAAGCCAAATTTGGCATCTGTACAAAATTTAATTGAAAATAGTTTTAAAACAAATTTCATGAAACGTATAGCAGTAAGGTTTACAGCTTTTTAATTTTACCATATGAAAGCTTTATTACAATTTTATTCGGCTCATCGCTCTTTGAGGCTACCCTTTTTGGTGTAAATTAATTTGGTAAAGATGCGGCATTTTAAAAATTGCAGAAAAGATTGCGACCTATACATCATTAAGTCACCATTAGGTAAAGGAAATGAATTAAATAATTTTCCTTATAATTGTTTGCAGATGTAGAGAAATAAGTTGCTTTTGCGCGGTGAAGGCCCTTTAAAATTGCTGCACCGATAAATTTAACCAAATAGCATCCCTCAATTTGCTGCAGTTAATGTGCGGGTAAGTTTTAAAGTTTGAGCCGAGTTGATTATGAAAAAATTAATCTATTTATTGTCACTGCCGTTGTTTTTAATGCTCTTCAGCATCTGTTTTAGTTGTCGTGCTCAGCTAAGCCGTCCTCTTCCCTTCATGACAGATGTTGTGCCAAAAACGACAAAGATTTTGGACATCAAAGAAATCAATACAACGAATACGCCAAGCGCTTTGGTAAGACTACCAAACAGGAAACTTGCCTATATGGTTCGCCAGGATAATAAGTTAAAGCCTTTTTACATAAAAGCAATTGAAACAGGATGGTGGGACGGTCTTTATAAAAAAGACACGAACCTAGATTCTGTTTTTAACGACATGCGCGTCATGGGCGCCAACACCGCGCTGGTTATGATCCATTGGGAACGTATCGAACCAAAAGACAATCAGTTCGATTTCTCTTTTACCAACGAGGTTGTAGCGGCAGCCAAGCGCCAAAATATAAAAATTTATTGGGTGTTGTTTTTACATGCACAGGCCGATGGCGTTCCCTCCTATCAAGCAGACACTGCATGGACATTTCATCTTGATGACAGGGATAGTTCTAATTATACGATGCAGTGGCCTACTACAAAGGGTAAAACTTATTCGAACATTAAGGATGTATTAAAAAAATCTGTGAAGGCTGTACATGTTTATGGGCATCCAGAAATATTTTACCGCATTAGGCGTATGCTTTACAACCTGGCCGTTCAATATAAAAACAGTGAAACGGTTATAGGGGTTCAAATAGGCAATGAAGAGGGCTTTAGTTTTTGGGATGAAAGTGACGCCAATCCCATAACCGCAAAACTTTTTGAACAGTGGAAATTGAAGACAAACAAAGAAGATTATGCGCAGTTTAAAAAAGACGCCATAAACTGGTGGTGGAGCCAATTTACCAGCGCCTATCACGAAGGCGACCCATATAAACTAACATCTACAAACCTTCATGCAGGAATAGCAGAGAATCCGGATTCTTTACGGGCTATCAAGCAATCTGGTACAAGCGCGAGTACCTATGCAGATGGAAACTTAGACGCAATTGGCACGATGTTCTACAAACCGTGGGGTTATCCTGCCATTCTTGGCTTGGATAGAAGATATGGCAACTCCTATAACTATAAATTGCCTATACTAGTTCCCTCAGAAATAGGAATTGGGTCTCGTACCGATTTTCAACAGTTTGTTGTTAATTCGTTAGAACGGGGCGCGCAGGGATTTGGCGTTTATAGTTATGGAAAAATTAGGAAAGAAAGTTCCAACAAAAAGGACAGGAACTATTATGCGAGCATGATGAGCATGATAGCCGCCAATGAGAAAATCATCTACGGAGGATTACCTGGTCCCGGGATGGCAACTATTTCGACAAACAGTAGCGCCGCAAAAGTAAGCCATTTAAATACGGATGGAAAAGAAACGCTCGGTATCATCTATTTTCCTGCCGCAAAAAACACCGCCGATAGTAGAAATAAAATTTCTAATTTTAAAGTATTTCTTGAGGGTATGTCGAATGATTATCAAATCGTTATCTTGCAGAGTGGCAAAGAAATTTACAATAAGAAGCTGATTTTGAAAACAGGAGTTAAAACCGAGGTACCACTTACGCAGCCTTTAGATGGAGAAGACGTCCTTTTTATAAGCGCTATTCCGATATCTAAATAGTTAAATGAAGACAAAAACTATAAACGTTATTTAAATAGCAATTGTATGGGCAAGAGACATCACAGCCACCCTAAACCCTAAACCCTAAACCCTAATTCCTAAGCCTTCTAACCCTACACCCCACACCTATTTTACCGAATTATTTAAGCAAGTTTTACAGACATGGCAAAAATAAAAACAATTAAAAATGTATTAATCTTGTCGCTCCTTTTTATGGCTTCCGTATTTACCGCAGTAGCCCAACGTCAAACCAATTTTGCTTCTTTTAAGACCGGCCAAACCTGGCTTGCAGATGATGGGCTGCCCATCGATTGCCATGGGGGGAATATTATTTATGTAGAATCTTTAAAAACCTTCTTTTGGTATGGGGAGCATTACGGCGAGCCGCGTGGTGCTGCTTGTTATTCTTCCAAAGATCTGTACAACTGGAAAAATGAAGGTGTAGTTTTAAAAAAAGGCAATATCGAGGTTTTCGAGCGCCCTAAAGTAATTTATGATAAGGTTAATAAAAAATACGTCATGTGGTTTCATTATGATGGTAATCATTATACCATAGCAGAGCTTGGCGTGGCGGTTAGCAATAACCCTACTGGTCCGTTTGTCATGCAAAATCATATCCGGCCAAATGGGCACGAGTCAAGAGATATCGGACTTTATGTGGATCCGGAAACGGATAAGGCCTATATTGGCTATGCCGCGGATCATACAAACCTCACCATTAGGATGGTAGAACTGTCTGAGGATTATCTAAACGTGACTTCTAATGATGTTGATATTGAAGCCCATTGCGAAGGGCCGGGAATATTAAAAAAAGATGGAACATTTTATCTCTTAACCAGCGGCTGTTCCGGCTGGACACCCAATATCGGAAATTATTATACGGCTTCGTCTATCATGGGACCTTATGAAAAAAAGGGTTCTCCATTTATCGGCGATGCAGGAGATAATTCTTTCAACTCTCAGCCCTGTTACATTTTCAAAGTACCTGGTTACAAAAATGGGTACCTCTACATGGGCGACAGATGGAATGGTTTTGGAAGCCCGAAATCGCAATATGTTTTTTTGCCAATTACCATTAATCCCGAAGGACAAATGGAACTTCATTTTTATCGGGAATGGGATCTTAATATTTTTACTCCCGAAAGGAAAAACTAGGAAATGAACTAAAATTTGCTTTCGAGGATCGGAGCAATCGGAAAAATCTCAAACGGAAAGCTAAAATAACAACTATAAAATTTCAAACCTTTCACTTCGCTTCGGTACAAAGAAAAAATTTGCTAAATAACAAATTAAGAAAGTAAAACAAAAGAGTTAGTAAAATGCAAGCAATTAGAACCTTCGCCAACCTCATGTTAATCGCTCTTTTCAGCGTCAACGCAATGGCGCAGTCGCCAAAATTCCCTTCAATAAGCGCGCCTTTACAAATAACCAGCGGTAAGGAACATCTATTTGCAAGCTATTACGGTATAAATTCATGGAGCAAAAATGAGCGATATGCCACCGTGTTAGAAACCGATGTAAGGACTAGAATACCCACAGAAACAGATACGGCTACACTTGGATTGGTTGACATGCGAACGAACAAGTTTATCCCACTTACTAAAACTACCGCTTGGAATTTGCAGCAGGGATGCATGGCACATTGGCTTGCAACCAATCCAGACTCCGTTATCATTTATAATGATATGCGAGATGGAAAGTATGTTTCTGTAATATTAAACGTTTTAAAACGAAAAGAGCTTAAAGTTATTCCCTATCCAATCGCGGCAGTATCTCCCGATGGAAAAGAAGCTGTTGTTATCAATTTTTCGCGTTTGAGGATAACCCGAACCGATTATGGTTATCCGGGCGGCGGTCAGGATGCGCAGCCCTCGATCCAATTTCCCGATGATGATGGTATATTTTTGCTTAATTTAAAAACCGGAAAAATAAAATCGGTAGTTTCTTTGGCACAGTTAAAGAGTAAGGTGCCCGAAATTAAAAATCCTACAGGAATAGAATACATTGGCCATGTGTTGATTAGCAAAGGCGGCACAAAGCTATTTTTCCTGGCGCGTGCAATACCAGATTGGAACACAACTTCATTTACCATCAATACAGATGGAACAAGTTTAATGCGTTGCTTTCCAGATGGTTGGGGTGGATCACATTTCGACTGGCTTGACGATAAGCAATTATTGATAACAGCTTTATACGAGGGTAAACAAAACAGCCATATTTTATTTACCGTTGGGCAAAACAACTATCGCAAACTAGGCGATGGAAAGCTTGACTATGACGGCCATGGAACCTTCTCCCCAGATGGCAAATGGATGGTGACGGATACTTACCCAGGCAAAAACCGAGAGCAGACTATCCGACTATTAAACTTAAAAACAGATTCTGTAGAGACATTGGGCAGTTTTCGCGAACCTCCCGAGTTTAAAGAAGGCTGGCGCGCAGATATTCACTGCCGTTGGAGCCCGAAAGGCGACCTAATAGGTTTTAACTCGACGCATACTGGCAGTAGACAGGTTTATGTAATGAAGGTAGAAGAATAAGCAGTTTGTTTAATCCACATTTATTTGCAACACCCAGTGTTGTTCAAAACCACATAAGTAACATCAACAAAATATAACATTATGAAAAGAAGCAACTTACTAACCGCATTTTTTTTACTGGCAACAGTTTACGTCCACGCCCAAAAAAAGGTAGCCACGAAACCAGTTACCGCTTATGTAAATCCTTTATTGGGTACCGCTACCTTATGGGATCCCAAAGACCTTGGCTTCGTGCCTACCTATCGCAGCTGGGGTGCCGAAGTATTTCCTGGAGCATCTTTGCCAAACGCGATGGTGCAATTAACCCCCGTCTCTAAATTTCATTCCGGATCGGGTTATCAATATGAGGATACGGTAATTTATGGATTTGCGCACACCAGCAAAGGCCACTGGAATCTATGTAATGTTCCGCTGATGCCCGCATCGGGCAGTAATTTTACTGCCGACGATTATAAATCGTCTTACAAACATGAAAACGAATCGGCTCATCCAGGCTATTATCAGGTTTATTTGCCGCGGTATGGCGTAAATGCCGAATTGACCTCAACTTTACGTTGTGCCTTTCATAAATACACGTATAAGTCGAACACCAACAAAAAACTTATTGCCGATCTTTCAATGGCTAACGAGGGTGTACGCGCCTGGAAAATAGACCGCGAGGGCGACAACGTTCTAACTGGTTTTCAACAAACCGGTGAAAAAATTTATTTTTATGCGATAGCTAATCATAAGATTACCGGCATAGATACGCTAACTTCTACTGCCCCAATAACACAAAACCAAGGTCGGCGAGGTGGGCCAACAAAGCCGAAAAAAACACCGGTAGTTAGTTTTGCCGATGCAGCGAAGCCTTTGGAATTGCAAATAGGATTCTCATACGTATCAATTGAAAACGCCAAAGCAAACTTGCAAAAAGAAATGTTGGGCAAAACCTTTGCCCAAGTTAGAAATGAGGCTACTGTTACTTGGAACAACTTGTTGGGGAAAATACAGGTAACCGGTGGTACAGAACGTCAGAAAGGCTTATTTTATTCCTGTTTATATCGCTCGTTTCTATGGCCAGTTTTACGCAGTGATGCCAATGGCGATTTTACCGACATAAGCGGCAAGGTAGTAAACAAGGGTTTTAATTATTATACCGAGCCATCCATGTGGGACGATTATCGCAACAAAGATGTGCTGTTGGGGATGCTATCTCCAAAAGTGATGGATGATGTAATACAATCATTGGTTGATAAGGGAAAGATAAGCGGCTTTATGCCAACTTTTTTTCACGGTGACCATGCGTCGGCTATTGTCGCAGGCTCTTATTTAAGAGGATTAAGGGGCTATGATGTAGAGGGAGCATATCAGCTGATGTTGAAAAACGCCACTGTTGAAGGTACCCGTAAATATGTAGATGAGTACAATACGAAGGGTTATATAGCAGAAGATGAGGTAGAAAAACCTACGCTTGGCACCGTACGCAAAGCTGCGGTAACCAAAACGCTAGAGTATGCCTATGATGATTATGCAACCGCGCTTTTAGCTAAAGCGTTGGGCGATACGAAAAACTACGATATGCTAATGAAGCGCACCAGCAACTACAAAAACGTATTTAACCCTGAAACGGGTTTTATGCAGGGCCGTTTGGCTGACGGCAGCTGGGTAAAGAACTTCGATCCCGGTTTTGTTTACTATGAATACATGTATCGCGAAGCAAATGCATGGGAGTCCACCTTCTTCGCCCCGCATGATCCAAACGGCATAATTTCACTATTTGGCAGCAAAGCCGCTGCGGAGAAAAAGCTCGATGCAATGTACACCACTCCTTATAACGGGCGTGAAGCGGCTAACATGTCGGGTTTTATTGGTAACTACTGCCACGGTAATCAGCCCGATCATAGTACCACTTACTATTATTACTTTACAGGTAATCAGCCTAAGGCACAAATGTACCTGGATAGTATTATGAATCATTATTATGATATGGGTAAAGATAAATTGGCTTATGCAGGGATGGACGATGCAGGCGAAATGTCTGCTTGGTATGTGTTCAATGCGATGGGGTTCTATACATTTTCACCTGCTGATCCTAAATACATAGTCTCCGTGCCATTATTTGATAAAGTAACATTAAAACTTGGTGCGAAACCGACAACAATTGTTAAGAAGGGCACAGGCAAAAAGATAACAGATATTAGTTGGGATGATAAAAAGGTAGATGGATATTTTATTGATGATGCCGACTTAAAGAAAGGCGAAACCCTTACCATTTCCACGCAATAGTACTACAAGTTTTTTAAGCCAGATAGATTAAGTCTGGCTTTTTTTAATTAGACTCCGTCAAAACATTATGAGGAAAATTGTTCTGTTAGCATTGTTGATGCTGATTTATGTAAGTTCTTTTTCACAATCAACCCAAATAAAATACCTTTCGGGAACGGATAAAGGCCATACTGTACAGTGGAATTTTTTCTGCACCGGAGGGCGCAAAAGCGGCAAATGGTCAAAAATAGCTGTTCCCTCAAACTGGGAACAGCAGGGCTTTGGTACTTACAATTACGGTACCGATAAAAACAAAGCCGACGAGCAGGGAATCTATAAATATGAATTTACAACTGGCGCATGGAAAGAAAAAAACGTATTTATTGTATTTGAGGGGTCGATGACCGATACAAAGGTATTGATAAACGGACAACAGGCAGGCGCTGTACACCAAGGTGGCTTTTATCGTTTTAAGTATGATATAACTAAACTTTTAAAATTTAATACAAAGAATCTGTTGGAGGTTACCGTTAGTAAAATGTCGGCTAATGCCTCCGTAAATGATGCGGAACGAAAAAAACCAGATTTTTGGATTTTTGGGGGCATTTTTCGCCCGGTGTATTTGGAGATTGTTCCCAATACATTTATTGACCGAACATCAATTAATGCAAAGGCCGATGGTTCCATACAATTAAATGTTTTTGCAAAAAACCTACATAATGATGAAGTAATCACTGCACAAGTGCAGAAACTGAATGGTGAGAATGTGGGAAAAGCCTTTTCTGTAACTGCGAATAGTACAGCAGAACATTCCGAACTCGAGAGTAATATAAAAAACCCGTTGTTATGGAGTGATGAAAATCCTAACCTGTACCAAGTAGTTGTTTCCTTAAAAAATAAAAAGGGCATAATTCACCAGATAAAACAGAAATTTGGTTTTCGGACCGTTGAATTGAGGTTGAATGATGGATTGTATTTAAACGGCACCAAAATAATATTGAAAGGGATATGCCGCCACAGTTTTTGGCCAGAAAGTGGTCGAACTCTCAGCCACGACATACAATTGATGGATGTAAAGTTGTTAAAGCAGATGAACGCGAACGCGGTTCGGATGTCGCATTACCCTCCTGATCTGGATTTTTTGAACGTCTGTGATTCACTGGGAATCTATGTGTTGGACGAATTAGTCGGTGTTACATTAAGTTACGATACCGTTGTAGGGCCCAAACTAATAAAAGAGATGGTAATACGTGATGTTAATCATCCCGCCGTTATTCTTTGGGAGAACGGCTGGAACACTTTGTTAGATAATAATTTTGCTTTAGATGATCCTCAAAAACGAGTCGTGTTGCACCCTTGGGCTAATTTTAATGGCGCCCAAACAAAGCACTACCCTGACTATAACAACGTATTAAAAACACTTTCTACTACCAAAGACGTTTTTTTCCCAACCGAATTTATGCACGGCCTCTACGACGGCGGCGCCGGTGCTGGATTGGACGATTTTTGGAGTTTAATGCGGAAATATCCACAAAACGCAGGCGGTTTTATTTGGGCATTATTAGATGAAGCCATTATTCGTACGGATAAAAACAACATCTATGATACCAACGGTAGTAACGCTCCTGACGGTATATTAGGTCCGCACCGCGAAAAAGAAGCAAGCTTTTTTGCCATAAAAGAGATTTGGTCGCCAATTTACATCGACCCAAAACCCATTGATGCCAACTTTGAAGGCAAGATAGATGTAGAAAACCGATATTCATTTACAAACCTCAACGCCTGTAGCTTCAAATGGAAACTGGTAAAATTCCCCGGCCCCAAAAGCAAAAGCACAGCGGCTACAATTACTTTAAGCGGCACGGCGGACATCAACCTAGCGCCAGGTTCAAAAGGCACGCTAAACCTAAAACTGCCCGCTACTTGGAACAAAAATGATGCTTTGTATTTAACCGCTTGTGATAAGGATAAAAAAGAAGTATTCACCTGGTCGTGGCCCATAACCGAACCATCAGCAATAGCAAAAACGCCAATCTCATCTGTCCGAATGCCAACTACAGCTAGTGAAATAGTTAATGATCTTGTTGTAAATAGCAATCACATTAAATACTACTTCGACAAAACTACCGGTTACATCAGCAAAATAGTCAAACCAAGTCTAACCATATCACTTTCTGGCGGCCCGGTATTGGCAGGTGTAAAAACCACCCTTAAAAGTTTTAGCCATACCGCAGATGACGGTAAGCAAATTGTTGAGGCTGATTATATGGGTGATGCCAGTATGCATGTAAAGTGGACATTTGCGTTTAATAAACCTGTTAAATTGGAATATAGCTATACACAAACCGGTGACGTTGATTATAACGGAATAACGTTTAACTATCCGGAAGACAAAGTTACCGGCATAAAATGGCTAGGTAGAGGGCCATATAAGGTTTGGAAAAACCGCTTGCGTGGACAGTTATTTGGCGTGTTCCATAAAGATTATAACAATACCATCACCGGTGAAAATTGGAAATACCCAGAGTTTAAAGGATACCATGCCGAAGTAAACTGGGTGGTGCTTGAAAATAAAGAAGCACCTTTTACAATTTATACAGATGATAAAGACATATTTTTTCAGATATATAAACCAAGCCGTCCTGTTGCCGCTAATGATAAGGTTATGCCACCAATGCCAACTGGTAGTATTGGCTTCTTAAACGGAATAGGCGCAATGGGCACTAAATTTCATGAAGCTAGGCAAATGGGTCCCCAGGGGCAGAAAAACACGCTTACTGGTGAGCCTATTAACGGCACACTTTGGTTTGAGTTTTAGTTACACTTGCACTGATTTAGCAGCAGATGCAACTGAAAAGGTAGGCTAAACATAATTTAATAACTTAAAGAAGCATTTAACATGCAAAAAACAAAAATCCTATTGAGTTCTTTTGTAATGCTATCACTGTTAAGTTCAGCAGCGACACCCACTACGGCATATTTTGAAGCGGAAAATTTTTCAGCCCAATCTGGATGTAAGGCGAGCACCTCAAACTTTCCTTATATTGGCAAAGGCTATCTCGAAATGGGCGGTAAAGGCTCCTATGCCGAATGGAACTATATAAATGTTCCTCATGCCGGAAAATATACCCTCATTGTAAAATATGCCAACGGGTCAGGTGCGAACCGACAGTGCGAATTAAAAATCAATGGCAATGTGGTAAAAAATATCCCTTTTAGTCCCGTTTATAAAAATTGGAAGTGGTATTGGAATGCACGAGTAACCGTCAATCTAAAACGCGGTTTAAATAGAATGCGGCTAACATCCAACACGTTAAACGGAGGGCCAAATATAGATAACATTGCAGTCAGTAGTGATGGCCAAATTAAACCGCCCGCCCCTGTTTTTAACATAACGAATTACGGTGCGGTTGGTGACAGCGTAACTGATAATATCCAGGCAATCCAAAAGGCAATTGATGCCTGCTCGGGTACTAATGGCTCGGTAATTATTCCCGCCGGGATATTTATGTCAGGACAGTTGATGTTAAAATCCAACATGACGTTATGGGTTTCTGAAGGAGCAACCCTCAGGGGATCACCCTATAAATCTGCCTATCCTGAATTTAGACCAAACCCAGCCAGCCGGGTAAATTGGCCTGGTAAAGACGGCGAACTTGGCAGAGGTTTTATTTGTTCAAATGGTGCCAACAATTTTTCCATTACTGGCGGAGGTAAGATTGACGGTAATGCACGGGTGGGTGAGTCGCCTATCGGCGCTTTAAATGATTGTGCAACCGGAGATCATAACGGAACATCAACAACTCGGCCGGCACTACTCTATCTGGCGCTGGGCAGGAGCAATATTTCAGTTACCAATATTGATGTCGTAAACGGAGCCTGTTGGGGAATTGCGCTTATCGAATGCGACGACGTAACGATTGACGGAATTAATGAACGCAATGATTTTGCTGCCAATGGCGATGGAATTGACATTATGGATTGCCATGGAGTGACGATAACAAACAGCTCCATCGTAAGCGTCGACGATGCACTTTGTCCGAAGAGTTGTGTAGCCAGAGGTGTTGATGGTGTTACCATTAAAAATGTTTCTGTGGTAACAAACTGCGGTGGGCTAAAATTAGGCACTGATTCCTATGGAGGTTTTAAAAATATTACTGCGACGGATGTGGCGATGCAAATAGCGAGTTGGAATAATGGTAATGCCGCTGTTGAATTGAATAGTGCTGATGGAGCAGACATCAATAATATCAAATATTCCAATTTAAATATTTCAGGATTTCCTTCATTTGTCTTTATTCTTAACGGAGCCAATTTGCGGGGAAATACGCCGATTAGCAGCCCACGAAAGACCGGGGCGGTTGGTAATATTTTGATTAAAGATGTTGATTGCCGAAATATGGCAACACCAACCGGCAGCGTTATTTCCGGTCTGGCTACCAAAGATACGTTGTATCGCGTAAAAAACGTGCACTTTGTCAATGTCAATATCCAAGCCAAAGGCGGTTTAACTTCTACACCTGCCGAGCCTGCCGAATACGGCGGGAAATATCCAAAGGGTAGTGTTTTTGGTAAGGTGCCGGCTTGGGGTTATTATATCCGCCATGCCAATAATATCACTTTTACAAATTGCACCCAAACCACAACACCTTCTGATGCCAGGCAAGCAATTGTCAAGGTTGATGTAACCAATTAAAATATATCCATCAAAAGGTAATAAGGTTTATCAGCTCCAGTTTTTTGGTAAGATGCAGGCGCTTCTTTTCGAAAATTTAAGAGTAAGCGAATCTTTAAATTTGGAAACAGTTGCACAATTATCAATCAACAGTTGGTTAAATGGTTTAAAAATAAGTACTTTAGCGTAACCAAATATAAGACTAAGCACAGACACCTAATTAAAGGCTGTAACTTATCCTTTATACATTAACCATCTAAAAATAATCTATCCTTAACTATAAACCAATAATATGATGATGACACGGAACAAATGGATTCTTACAAGTTTGCTTTTGGTGCTTTTTACAAATTTTGTCTCGGCGCAAAAAAAAGATAAAACCAAAGCGGCATCTAAAAGTATATCTTCTACAAAGACACCGTGTATGGATGTACTCCACCTTTTCACAGCTCCCAATGTTCCTGAAATGGGACCAGACGAAACGCCTGCGGTTGCGGGTAATTGGACCAGAGGAGAAACGCCTGCAAATTTGCCCGGCAACGGTTTAGCGCAACATCACATGCTTCTCGTTGGCGAAAACTACGACAAAATGTTTTTGGTTAATAAAGGCAAAGTTATCTGGACTTACTCTACGGGCACAAGCTATGAATATGATGATGTATGGATGCTTTCAAATGGCAACATTCTATTTTCGAGAATGGAATACGTAGCATTAATCTCACCAGACAAGAAAGTTTTATGGCGATATGACTGTGATCCTAAACCTGGACCTAAACATACAGAGGTTCACACTTGTCAGCCTATTGGCCTCGACAAAGTAATGTTTGTGGTAAATGGTTTGCCAGCCAAGTTAATGGTTGTAAATACAAAAACCGGTGCGGTTGAGGTTGAGCATGAGCTTCCATATTCTCAACCACCAAACCCCAACAATATCCATGGACAATATCGTCGCGCTCGTGTTACGGCGGATGGAACATACCTCGTTGCTACTTTTGGACTTGGCTATGTTGTGGAATACGATAAGAATTTCAATGAGATTTGGAGGTACAAATGTAACTTGCCATGGTCGGCTCTTCGTTTAAAAAATGGCAATACACTAATTACTAGCGAGCCTGAATCTAAGACGATAGAGGTTAATAAAAATGGAGAGACCGTTTGGGAGTTCAATGCCAAAACAGACCTGCCAGAGGCATATCAATTTGCTACTGCCCCACAAACCTGTACACGTTTAGCCAATGGCAATACGATTTTTACATCGCGCGGCGACAATGATGGGAATGGTCCCCAGATGGTAGAGGTGACCAAAGACAAGAAGGTTGTTTGGGTTATGCAAGACTGGAAGACGCTCGGCCCGGTTACAACCGTTCAAGTATTGGATGATCCTGGGGTTCCAGAAATTCCCGGACAATCAGAACATTGATTGTTTTCTTGATTTAAAATCCGTATTCTATGAAATTAAGAGACGGATTCTATCTTTTAATATTTCATCTTACCAGGATTAACATCAATAATGCAAGGTTTTTAAACCAGTTAAACTTACAAACATTCCATTTTAGTTTGCCCATAAAATACAAAACTCGTTGTGCGAACTTAGATGTCTTAATTATATTGCTGGAAATTAGAAAACCAAATATATCATATATGAAATAAAATCAACCTTCTATTGTGCTCTCCATTTTTTGTAGACACGAGAAAATTGGCAAGCTCGTTTCGACAAAGCTTTGATACCCGTTATAAGCCGGCAATAAACTAAAATCGGTACTAAAATTTATTCCTTAGCCTATGAAAAAGGCGAAACATAATAGAACAATCCTTATTAAGGTATCTTTAATGGTATTTTGCTTATCATCAGCAATAACCAGCAACGCGCAAATAAGGTCCCTTACCAACCCTGCTAAATGGGAGTTAGTATGGTCAGACGAATTTAATGGCAAAGGCTTGCCTGACAGCACAATTTGGACGTTTGAAAAAGGTTATTTAAGGAATAAGGAAGCCCAATACTATACAGCTGAACGGTTAGAAAATGCCCGAATAGAAGATGGTATGCTTGTTATCGAAGCGCGGCGCGATGATTTTGAAGGACATGATATCACATCGGCAAGTATACATACATTCGGGAAAAAAAGCATCTTATACCAGCGGGTTGAGGTTTGTGCAAAATTACCTACCGGTAGAGGTACCTGGCCAGCAATCTGGCTGATAGGCGACAGTAAAAGTAAAGGTATTAAATGGCCGGACAATGGTGAAATCGATATTATGGAAAATGTTGGGTTTGACCCCAGTAAAATCCACACTAATATACATACTAAAGCTTATAATGATGTACTGAAATCATACCGCAGTGTTTTGGCGGATAAGCCTTGTGAGAAATTTCATGTGTACGCCATGGAGTGGTATGAGGATCGCCTTGACTTTTTTATCGACGACACCAAATATTTTACGTTTTATAACGAATACAAGACAACTGCTGAGTGGCCTTTTGATGAAGGTCATTATCTGATCATTAACCTGGCAATTGGCGGCGCATGGGGGGGTCAACAAGGGATTAATTATGAACTTTTTCCGCACAAATATTACATAGACTATGTACGTGTTTTCAAACAAAAGAAAGTTTACTCCAATAAATGAAATACTCCAAACGATTTTAGTATTCTATGAAGAAGAAATTTACGTTTAAAATTGGCTTTTGTTGCCTGCTGCTACAAAGTATTATAGTACAGTTAAATGCACAAAAAAAGACCATCAATCCGATTCAAAAGCCTGATTCGATCTATCGTATCATGAAAAAGGTGGCCGATTGGCAAATTGATAGCATTAAGAACCATGGCTTTCGCCATGCCGAACTTGACTGGACTAATGGCGCATTGTATGCCGGTATAATTCAATTTGCCGAAATAGCCAACGATTCACATTATTATCAGTTTTTACGTGGTATAGGCGAACGGAATCAATGGAGTTTAAACCATCGCGGAAACCGGTACCATGCTGATTATTATCGGGTAGGCGACATGTATTGCCGCATGTATAACGTTTACCATGAACCGGTTATGATAGCCGATTTAAAAATGTTGGCCGACACACTTATACAGCGTCCTCACACAGAAACATTGGAATGGAAAGATAATATCGGTGCCCGCGAATGGGCCTGGTGCGACGCCCTCTTTATGGGCCCGCCGCCATTGGCTGATCTGGCAAAAGTTACTGGTGAGCAAAAATATATGGACCTATGTAATAAATTATGGTGGAAAACTACTGACTATTTATACCTGCCATCAGAAAATCTGTATTATCGCGATGGTTCATTCCTAAACAAAGAAGAAAAAAATGGTAAACCAGTAATGTGGTCAAGAGGTAATGGATGGGTAATTGGGGGTTTAACACAGGTGTTAAACTATATGCCTTCTAACTACCCCGAACGTGCTAAATGGATTACTTTGTTTAAAGAAATGAGCAACAAGATAGCGTCAATTCAACAAGCTGACGGTACGTGGCATGCGAGTTTACTTGATCCCGCAAGTTTTCCGGTTAAAGAAACTAGTGGAACGGGGTTTTACTGCTATGCTTTAGCGTGGGGAATTAACAATGGGATATTAGATGCCGATAAATTTAAACCTGTAGTTCTTAAAGCATGGAAAGCATTATCAGAAAGTGTACATCCAGGCGGTATGTTGGGTTCAGTACAAAAAATTGGTGGCTCGCCAGACTTGGTTACGCCTAATGATACCGAAGTTTATGGTGTAGGAGCTTTTTTACTAGCCGGTAGTCAGGTTATGGAACTTTCTTTAAAACAAATGCCAAAATCTTTTATAAAAGTTAAAAATACCAAGGCGACACCTGAAACATTAAACAACCTGCTTCATATTTTAAAAACATATAAAAAAGTTAGGCGATACACTAATTTATTGGATGGTAAACGTATTACATCGAATAGCCTCGTCACGGAAGGAACAATTTTATACCTGCCAACTAATTAATCAACCCTTAAAAACTATTTAATACTTTATTAATCAGATATTTAATAATTAATTTACTTGTTTTTATTTACTGGATTAGGTATATTTAGGGTAGAAACCTTGCAATCCAAACCTATGCGGGCGAAGATAAATAGCTCAAACCAGTCCAGTTTCTTCTTCTCATTAGAAGACACCTTAAACGCTAAGCGCCCCCTGTATGTTTTGGCCAACCGCGTTGATTGGCAGCAATTTGATGCGGCTTTCAACTTCAAAAGGATGATGAACAGATGGAAATCATCTCTTTTTGGCCTTTTTTTAACCGGCTCAACACCGTAAAAATAGTCCTCGAGAAATTTATTGAGGTAAACATTGTTCCAAGATCAAGATTGTTAAACAACCTTAAATTGAAAGGGGCTTTTTAAGGCTCGCTAATTAATTTGTTTTTATTTCGCGGCCATTGTTTTTATAATTTGAATCCCAAATACTAACCAGCGTTATTTATTCCTTTAAAGAAACCTAATCCGGTTTATATCCCTGCAGGCTTCAAAATGATATAACACCTTAATTTTCAATTTGATGTAATTTATGATAATAGATGTAAGAAACTATCAAGATGCCAAATACAACTAAAGGAAAAAAAGTCTGACCATCAATTCCGTCAACTGCACCATGACTGATGCTTGCAAATATAAAATCGAACGCAAAACCTGCGTAAGCCCATTCTTTTACCCGCTTTGGCACCTGTGGCACAACTAAGGCTATACTGCCGAGGATTTTGAATATAACCAACGCGTTTCCAAAGTATTCGGGATAACCCAAATGCCTAATGCCTTCTTTCGCCAATTCTGTTTGTGAGGTTAATGCAGGCATTACACCTTCAATCAAAGCGATGATAATCGTCGCTGTCCAAAATATTATCTTGTCTTTTTTCATATTACTTGTTTTTAAATCGTTTATTAATGTTGTCACAGTTTAATATCCAATAATTCCCAAATTTATCTGCAAAACTTCCAAATAATACGCCCCAAAAATTTTCCTCTACCGGATGATTTACCTTCCCTCCTTTTGATGCAATAATAGTAAAAAAAAGCACAATTCACTCTTGATAGCCACAATGTACATTACAGCTAAAGATTATTTATTTATCAAAAGCAATGGTGATTTTAAGTTCACCACTGATGTTTTAATAAAATCGAAGGCAAAGTTACTTTAACCCCAGCCTTATCCTAAAAGCTTCACGATAAGTACTTCCAATGGGAATCTTCGTTGTATTGACAATAAGTTGATGTACCTCTATCATCGAAATATGTTTGATAGCAACGACAAACGATTTATGTACCCGTGCAAATTCGGCACTGGGAACTAAATCAAAAACATCACCCATGTTTTCGCGGATTAGTATTTGTTTATTCTTTAAGTGAATGGTAATATAGTTGCCTTCTTTTTCTAAATAAAGGATTTCACTAATCTTGATTCGGTGAGTATGAGGACCGCTTTTTATATAGACGGCATCCGCATCATTATCATTGGCTTTAGATTTATTCTGTAACAAGAATTGATTTGATGCCTTATTGGCAGCAACCAAAAACCGGTCAAAAGTAATGGGCTTGAGTAGGTAATCGACAGCATTAAGACTATAACTTTCAACTGCATAATTGCTGTATGCGGTGGTGAAAATAACCATCGGCTTAGTGGAAAGCGTTTGTATAAGTTGTAAACCGTTTATGTCAGGCATATTTATATCAAGGAAAACGAGGTCAATATTCTCCTTATTTAAAAATTCAATGGCTTTTAGCGGTTCACGGAATAGCCCTTTCAAATGAATAAGATTGCTTTTTTGGCAGTACCGTTCAATTATTTCCAAGGCCTTGGGCTCGTCATCAATGGCTATACAATTCATTTTAAGTTTATTGCAAGGTGAATTTTATATATTTGGCCGGTAGTTCTGATTGAAAGCTCATGTTTGCCTTGATATACTAATTCCAGCCGTCGTTTTACATTTTCCAGTCCAATGCCGCTCTTTTCTTCCACCATTTTCTTGATATCGTAAATGGCGTTTTCGCACATGAAGATTAAGAGATTGTCCGATACTGAAATAGAAATTTCAATATGTGAAATTTGACCTATTGCTACTCCGTGCTTAAACGCATTTTCGACAAAGGCAATAAACAACATTGGAGCAATAAAAACTCCTTCTGTTTGTACTGGAAAACGAAAGTCTACCGTTACTTCACTATCGGCGTATCGTAATTTATTGAGTAGGATACAATTCTCCAGATATTCAATTTCCTTTTTAAGTGCTACATGCTCCTCGTTACTTTCATAAATCATGTAACGCATCTCCCCGAGAGCTTTGAAATACCATCAGCAAGGTCATCGTTTTCTTTTTCCTGAGCGATTGAATAAAGATTATTTAAAGTATTAAAAAGAAAATGCGGATTAATCTGGGATTTAAGGAATTTAATCTCGGTGCTGTATTGGTTTGCCTGTAACTGGTTTCTGACAAGGTCATTTCGCACCCATTCTTTTAAAAGAAAGTAAGCCACAGAAAGACCAAAGATTGATAGAAATATGAGCAGTACTGTGATTTGTAGATTAGACCACCCTGTATCTGCAAAATACGTGGAGTTTACTCGCGTGAAACTTCCGGTTATAGCTGGTTTATGACCAAAGTGTTGTAAAGGGGAGGGTTTGTTAACATCTAAAAAAGAGCCAACGGAAAGGTAATTTGCAAAAAAGGTCAAAATAAACCACCCAAAAGATACCAAGAGGCGGCTAATCATTTTTTTGTAATGGATAGCCTTTCTAAATATCCAAAAGATATTACCGTAAAACATTACCATTAAGAAACTAAGCGTTACCAGATTATAAGGCGAGATCTTTTGTACCACGTCCTTTTGTGTGATGATCCCGTTAATGTTTATCAATACTTTGACAGATGAGGTGGTGAGCGAATTAAGCGTATAAAAAACCCCTATCCAGAATGCTATATGAAGCACAATCTCTGTCCAGTCTTTTTTCTTGATTGAATTCATATAAAACAAAGGTAAGGCCTAAGAAATATCATCTTTCAACTATGTTATTAATAAGGCCAATAATTGGCTAAACGCTTTCTTTTTGTTATTGAAGGATAACAGATATCCATTTTTTACATAAAATAATAGGTCGTTCATACCAAAGTTTTTAAAAAGCCACGCGGTGGGTTTAGTATTGCCTTAAATGATTGAGTTCAAATCTTCAAACAAGAAAGGGAATTTAACTCCTTACCGTATCACTAAATTAAAACTACATAAAACAATGAAAAAGAAATTATTGATAGCTGCAGCCATCATGTTCGCAGTATCAGCCGTGAAGGCTCAAAAACCCGATACCGCCGGGCTAATGGTTCGTTATAAGTTTTCCCACGTAAGGGACACCAATAACCGGGTTAACCCTTACACGGAGAATATGGTGTTGTTGCTCGGCAAAAAATCAAGCGTTTACAAAAGCTATGACAGGCAGCTTGAAAACGCATTATTCAATCGACAACTTAATGAACAACAGGCAAACTCACCTGATGGCAGCGTTAAAATAAACAGGCAATTCCAGGGAACACCTCTTCAATATTATCAATTTCCCGCAGAAAAAAAGATGGTGAGAATAGAGCCGCTAGTGGTGAACAGTTATCAAATCGATGACGCTTTGCCGGCAATTGATTGGAAGATTAGCAACGATACTGCAAATTTTGGCGGTATGCATTGTCAAAAAGCAACAACCCATTTCAAAGGGAGAGATTATACTGCCTGGTTCTGCCCGGATCTCCCATTTAACGCAGGACCGTGGAAGTTGAATGGTTTGCCTGGTGTGATAGTGGATGCCTATGATGCTAAAAAGGATATCATATTCCATTTTGATGGTTTCGAAAAAGTAGCGCAGCCCCAACAAGCCCCTTTAACAACTGTTAATGCACCCAAACCAGGCGACGGGCCAAGGATGGTAATAATGGGTGGCGATGATTCAGAAACCGAGCCAGCTATAATTAAACTACCATCCAGGGTGATTAAAACCACTGACAAGGAGTTTGCCAAATTCCAGAATGCCATGCATAAAGATCCGGATGCTTTTGTACAAGCCATGATGGCGTCATTTGGTGCAAATGAGCCAAGCAACGGCCCAAGGCCAATTGTAAGAATGAAGGCAGGGCCTCAGCCCGTAATCAATAATCCAATCGAATTATCGGAAACCCGATGAAAGATTTTTTGCGGGCTATTACATTATCCCTACTGGGTGTTCTAATGTTCACTGCTATATGTTTTGCTCAGGGGAATGTTCATGGAACGGTCAAAGACAGTGCAGGGCGGGCTGTTCCATTTGCTATCATTAGCTTAAAAAGTAAACAGACTAAGATTATTTCGAATTTCACTACAACCGATGATAAAGGAGTATATAAGCTTATTGTACCTACCGGCAGCGTCTCTGATAGCCTGCTCGTTGAGGTACGAATTATAGGATATATCAGTCAAGCTAAAAACTTAACGACTAAAGAGCAAGTAGACTTTGTATTGCAAACTTCAATTAATCAACTCGAAGGAGTTTCAATCAAAAGCCATCGGCCTTTTTTGCGTACCAGCGGCGATACTTTAAGTTATAAAGTAGCTGATTTCAGCACAGCGCAAGATAGGGTCATTGGCGACGTAATAAAAAAATTGCCTGGAGTCGCAGTAGCTGCCGACGGTACAATTAGCTATAATGGAAAAAATATATCGAACTTATATGTGGGAGGGGATAATTTGCTTGATGACAAGTACAATATTGCTACTAACACTGTCCCTCAAGGTGTAGTTGACCAAGTACAAGTAATACAAAATCACCAGCCAATAAAGATGCTACAAGGCAAAGTTACGAGTGAGGACGTATCGCTTAATCTTACTATAAAGAAGGACGCAAAATTGCAATTAATTGGTCAGGAAAGCCTCGCAGCCGGATTGCCGGCAAATTATGATGTGGATTTAAATGCAATGATGTTTAAAGATAAATACAAAGCCATTAATTTCTTTAAGGGAAACAATACGGGCTTAAATGTCCAGAATGATTTTGTATCACATAATCTATCATCATATCTCCAGCGTATTGATAATGATGTACCGGCTGCTTTGTTGCCGTCAGGTACGGTTAATACGCCCAACCTTGCTGAAAACAGGTATTTATTCGATCGATCGGCGGCTGTCAGTCTTAACAACTTAATAAACATTAAAAAAGGGGAGCAATTGAAGGTGAATATCAATTATGTCCACGACACACAGCATCGTGAATATCAGGAACAAACAAAGGTTTATCTACCTAATGACACCGTTAGATACAGTGAAAGCGCAAAAACCAGGATTAGACCAGATATAATACATGGTCAATTTACACTCAATATCAACAAGGATAAGTATTACCTTAACGATATCCTGATAACGGATTACGGTCGAAATAAAGAAAATTCTGGTTTGAATACCAACGGGTTAGCTGTTAACCAAACTTTAAAGGATAACAAATTTGATTTTTCAAACGAGTTTAATCTAATACAGCCGCTCAAATCCAATAACATCATTGAGCTTTATTCTTATGTGACCTACATTAGCGAACCTGAAAACAGGGCGATTGAACCAGGCTTTAATCCTTCAAAATTCAACCGTGGAAGCCCTTATTCACAATTGGATCAAACCGTGAACATACCAACCTGGTTAACCAATAATTATTTCTCGTTCAAAATACCTTCAAATTATTTTACCCAAAGCTACCGTGCTGGATTGGTGCTACAATCGCAAAAATTGGAGTCGAATTTAGATGTGGTACAAACTAATGGTATTATTAATCCCATACCAGAGAGTTCAGCTAACCGTCTGAACTGGAAAAGGGAAAAGGTATATGCCGAAGCTTCCTATGACATTCCCGGCAAAATATTAAAGGCCAGCTTAACGCTGCCGCTAAGCGTACAACAGATTAGCTATTATGATAACTTGTATGCTTTAAATAAAAGTTTGACCAGGTTATATTTTGATCCACAAATTCACATTAAGTATATGGTTGGAGTGGAAAATTCTGTAACTACTCTATATAGTTTTAGGAATGTGGTTGGAAATATAGAAGACGTTTACCACGGCTTTATCTTAAAAGATTACCGTACGCTATATGCCAATATTGCTGATCTGACCGAACGAAAAGAACAGACCGCGGCAATAGGTTTTAATTACCGCAAAGCGCTTACGCTATTTTTTTGGAGCTTAAATGTATCTTACAATCATATCACTGCTAACAATATTACCTCAAGTATAATTTCGAATAGCTTTCAACAGCGTGTTATACTGCCTTTTCGAAATGCAACGAATTCATGGACCGCTAATTATTACATTAGCAAATACTCGTTTGCCTTACGCACCACATTTAGTGGTGGTGTCCTTTGGCAAATCAATAGCAGTAATCAGATTCAAAATAACGAACTGCTTCCCTACAAAACCATCGGAACTAATTTTAATGTTGGCGCAGAAACCAAAGTAACCAGCCAGATAACTTTTAGCTATAAGGCTAATCTCAATCAAACTAATAGCCACTCGTCGAAAGATGCTTCCAGCTATCAGATTAAAAATCTGATACAGCAAGCTGCAATCAGCTATAACCCAAATGATAATATTCTATTCAAACTATCAGGTGAGCACTACATTACTTATGAGAACCAAACGAACGATCTGAAATACTTTTTTGCCGACGCCTCCATGAAATTCAGGGTCAGCAAACTTAAAACTGACATAGAACTTAGTGCAATTAATTTCTTGAATATCAAGAACTATAATTCTCTCTATCTATCGGCAAATTTGTTCACAGCAAGTACGTTTACTCTGCCCGGAAGAATTGTTAAGCTTAAATTTATGTTCAATATCTAACTCGTTGATGTTCCGCATCCTCTGATCCATATCTTGCAAACTCCAACACCACTAAAAACGATAGATATTATAATTCAATTTTTTTTCGCATGTCGTATTACTTATGTTCAGATGTAACTGTAGCTTTTTGCTTATTTAATTGCGTAATAACGACTCCGATCAACACAATAACCAAAGCGATTACCTGTCCGACTGAGATATGTTCAGAAGCAAGCAGCCTGCCCATTAGAATTGCAACAACTGGATTGACGAAAGTATGTGTGCTTACCATCGCGGAAGGCTGTACGGTCATTAGCCATGTTTCAAGGGCAAAAAACCACACCGATGAAACGATTAAAAAAGCACAAGATTTTATTGAACATAACATCCAAGAAAAAATGACGATAGAAGAATTAGCTGCTTTAACGTCCGTAGGACGAAGAAGCTTTGAAAGGCGTTTTAAAATCGCCACCAACAATTCCGTGCTAGAATACATCAATAGAGTAAAAATAGAATCTGCAAAACGCAACTTCGAAAACAGTAGAAAAACATTAACGAAGTGATGTACGGTGTGGGCTACACCGACAGCAAAGCATTTAGAAACACCTTCAAAAAAATAACCGGCCTCACTCCTATTGAATATCGAAATAAGTATAATAAAATGGTGGCTGGTTAGGGGGGGTTTCTTAAATAGTTGTTTGAGTTCTAAGCTGAAAATTATGTAGTTTGCTGCTACAGTACTGTCTACATGGTTAGGCCATTTGCAAGATAGCGATCTGTTATCTATGAATTTTGATAAATGCGGATTCGGAAATCCGCTGTATCTATGCTTCGGGATGCGCAAGCTAACATCCCGAAGAGCGGGTAAGTAATTTCTACCTACAAGATTACGCTAGTAAAAAACTAATTGCCTGTTAACGAGATGTTAAATGAGCTGGAATATTATTTATGGTTTTAACTGAATAATTATTTGAAGATTTACAAAAAATTAAGTAGCTTCATAAATAATACTGTCAAACTTATTATAACCTTGCGATTCTCATGGCACGAGCAGATCTCTTATTAAAATTAGTAAAAGCAGGTACTTTAGGTGATAAAGGACTGTTTAATAGAGTGGTAGAATCTTTAATCGCAGAAGAAAAGAGTAAACAACACCATGTTGTAGCCAATCAATTAGAAGATATTTTAAAAAGTCAACTTGGAGAAAAAAATCGAAGTCATAGTAATACACCAAAATCTTTAATGGATGAAAAACTTGAAAGTTTTCTTTTTAGACTTTATCCAAATAAAGGCCTTGATGATGTCGTTCTAGATCATGAAAATAGAAAAGTTATCGATGAATTAGTAGATGAGCATCATCGAAGTGATTTGCTTCGTTCATATAACCTGGAACCAAGAAATAGAATACTCTTAGCTGGCGCTCCTGGAAATGGGAAGACCTCATTAGCAGAGGCTATTGCTCAGTCATTAATGGTTCCTTTTTATGTAATTAGATATGATGGAATAATTGGCAGCTATTTAGGAGAGACCGCTGCTAGACTTAAAGCAATGTTTGATTTTATTAGAACGCAAGAATGTGTCCTATTTTTTGATGAGTTCGATGCTATAGGTAAGGAGCGTGGCGACACGCATGAAACAGGAGAAATTAAACGTGTAGTAAGCTCGTTATTACTTCAGATTGACCGCTTACCAAGTTACGTAGTTGTTGTAGCAGCTACGAATCATGCAGAATTATTAGATAGGGCAGTTTGGCGAAGATTTCAAGTTAGAATGGAGTTGAAAAAACCGAGTAAGTTAATGATCGAAAATTGGCTTAAAAAGTTTGAGACACAAGTAAAATACAGTTTGCAGCATTCGCATAAAACTGTAGCGGGAAAGCTGGAGGGCTTGAGTTTTTCAGAAATTGAAGAATTCGTATTGGACATACAACGAAAATATATATTATCTCTTCCAGAGGTTGATGTTAAGAAAATAGTTGACGATTCGCTATACCACATATCCAATAAGTACCAAATTCGAAATGGCTAAAAAACCTCTCTTAATTTTTCCAAAAGCCGCATCTGGTTCTAGGGACACTTTACCACCATTCACAGGAAATTTAAGTACCCCGAATAAAGAAAAGCAAATTCAAAATTTCGATAATCGTATAACTAATCTCGAAAGAGTACTTAAAAACCAGACTGCTTATCTTGGCCTAAATCCAGCAAATCTGGTTGCTGAAATGATTTTAGTTTTAGAAGTCGCTGGGGATTTAAAAGACTTTTTTATTGCGGTAGCTAAGACACCTGGCATGGAGTTCTTAGGAGAATTACAATCAGAGATTGAACCCGATGATGACTTTTTCACAGTTAACAAATATGGAGAAAGGATAGATAAGAAGTTCGGATCTCGTTTGTTCTTGACGATGACTAACCAGAGTGCATTAAGAGAGTTGCGTTCATATTGGGAGGAATATAAAAAGGATAAGGAAGCTCAAGATTTTAGGCGTGGAACGAGTAAATTTCGGACGTTATTTGAGAAATTAAAGGATTTAAGGCCTTATAGTTTAGCTGATAGAATATACGACACGGGGCTTGAGAGTTATCTTGAAGAGATGAAGTTGTTGGAGGTTGATCCAATAAAATTCGAGGTGGAACTTGCTTATAAAAATGATACTGCTAAAGATACACGAGCGTATAATGAAGTTAGCGAATTGCTTCAGCAAAATAACGGTAGAATTATTCAGGTGTCAAGAGTAGTAATGCCTGAAATTTCTTACCATGCATTTATTGCAGAAGCTCCAATTTCTTCATTTGACGATTTATCTGAAAACACACATATCACTTTTTTAAAATCTCAGCAAATTCTGTTTTTTCGGCCTGTTGGTCAATCGGTCTTTGATTTTTCTGGTGAACCACCTCTTATAGATTACCAAAATGGTATACAACCTCTTGAAGTCGCTAATAATGCTTCGGTAGCTTTATTTGACGGGCTACCTCTTGAAAATCATTCTTTATTAGACGGTAGGTTGATAGTAGATGATCCCGACGAATTTTCGAGAAACTATCTGAGCCAATACCGTGTTCATGGAACCGCAATGGCTTCTTTAATTGTTAACGGAGATTTAAGTGAAGAAGATATTCCTCTGAAAAGACCATTGTATGTTCGTCCAATCTTGAAGCCAATTGCAAATAATCAAACTAGGGGAGAGTTTCTCCCTGACGATAAGCTTCCAGTAGATTTAATTCATAGAGCAGTTAAGAGAATGTTTGAAGGCGAGGGTGATGTTGGGGCTACTGCTTCAAACGTAAAAATTATTAATTTTTCAATTGGTGATCCTTTTCGACCATTTCATCGCAACATCAGTACGTGGGCAAAATTGATCGATTGGCTGTCCTACAAATACAATGTCTTATTTGTGATAAGCGCTGGCAATAAGTGTGATGACATTACTCTAGATATGAACTCTAACGATTTTGATGCTTCAAGTGTCGACGATATCCAGTCTGCAACCTTAAAGAGTATCATTGAAGGGAATTACGATAGGAAAATTTTAACACCCGCTGAATCAATAAATTCAATAACAGTGGGTGCTGCACACCACGATAGTTGTGCGCCATTTGACTATCCACAAAGGAAGAATTTAATTAATAACCGTTTTCTATTAAGCCCGATAAGTAGAATTGGTTTTGGATATAATAATTCAATAAAACCAGATATCCTAATGCCTGGTGGAAGAAAACTTTTCAGGAAACCCGTAATGCAGCCCGAAAGTGGTAAAACTAAACTTACTCTAGAAAGCGATCAATCGTTATCGTTAGTACCAGGGAATTTGGTAGCAATGCCTGGTGCTCAGGGGGATATCCAGAAAGTTGGATATTTGTCGGGAACAAGCAATTCAGCAGCTTTGACAACTCGATTAGGAGCAAAACTTTATGAAATGCTTTTAGAGCTAAATGGCGAGCTACCCATAGGCCAAAGAATTCCCGATGATTATTTTACAGTCGTGCTGAAAGCACTAATTGTCCATAGTTCAAGTTGGGGAGAGGCGCAAAATTTAATATCTGAAATAATTAGAACACAACCAGGTGTAACAGGAAACACACTTAAAAGACACATTTTCCCTTACTTAGGCTACGGGTGTGTAGATACAGACAGAATTTTATATTGTACAGACCATAAAATTACGTTGATTGGTTTTGGAGAACTTACTTGCAGACCGGCACAAGACGCTCACACATATTCTTTACCGCTCCCTCCATCTCTAGCAGGTATTTCCATAGATAAAAAACTCGCAATAACTCTTGCGTGGATAAGTCCAATCAACTTTAAGACTGCTCAATATCGAAAAGCGCATCTCTTTTTTGATAACTTAGATAATAATGGGCACTTAACCCTAGAAAGAAACAGTCATGACTATAGGCTTGGAAAAAAGGGTACAATCCAACATGATGTGTTAACAGGGCAATATGCAGATGTTTTTCGAGATGGTGATACACTAAACATTAAGGTGAGTTGTAGAGGAGATGCTTCTGGTCTTTCTTTAAATGAAACTGTTCGATATGCACTTACTGTTACATTGGAAATTAATGAAAATGTTCCAACGATGATCTATGAAGAAATAAAGTTAAGATTACAGCAAAGAATTCAAGAAAGGATATGAAAAACCTTATCAATTTTGCCAAGTTTAATTTTTAATTTTGTTTTTATTTTTAATTTTCTTCTATGTCTTTTTTTTAATTTGAGTTGATGTCACTTGTTAAAAAAGATGCCATATTAAGTTAGATACTACAATTTTTATTTTTTGTTGTCAGATTATATATCAATCGGTCAACATCATTTTCTAATTTCGAATTGCCCCCGATTAGTAAGCAAATCATTAACAAGTTTAATTATTGTTCCCATTTTGCGTTGATGCAATCACGAAATTCTGATTTCCCGGCCATTAGACAGCGTAAGTTGAGTAAAATCGTCCTTTTTTTTTGTAAATATTTATCATTTTGGTTTAATGAAAAATACGAGTGTGTAATTGGTTGTTGCAAGTAAATAATTCGCTGGAAATCAATTATCTATAACCTTAAAACTTTTCACAGTTAGAGATCATTCTGGATGGTGCTACCTTTACACTCACCTGATCATTCAAGACTTTCACCATCTGCAATCAATGATAAGACAAAGCTGATTGGTTCGATGTTCGCCCAAAAATTCGATTTTGAAAGCCTGATACATCGTACCACTTCACTCTAATTGACCATTTTAATACGGACTGAAATAAATCCTTAGCCAAAAAAATTCTTTGCAGAACTCCTTTCAGAACTCGGGGTAAGGTATGGTTATGGATTCAAAGGATTATTTTAACGCCTTGATTAAAATTGAAAATTTTTTGGAGCATACTTTAATATTGCTTTAGCCAATAACAGGGATCACTATCTATTAAAATAGAACTTAAAAAACAAAAATATTTGAAGTATAGAATTCATACCAAAATACTACAACGCACTTTTTGCTTTAAATTCCAATATTACCTACCTTTATATTATGACTACGATGACCATACGTGTTCCTGAAGCCCTCAAGAAAGAGCGTGTGGAAACTACACGTCTTATTGCGGCCAAGCTTTACCAAGCGCGTAAACTTACTTTAATACAAGCCGCGGAAATGTGCCAAATGAAAAAATGGGATTTTGCTGAAATTCTAATCCAGTACGATGTCCACTACTTGGATGAAAGTGCGGCAGAAGATCTCGAAACATTCAAGCATGCGCTTACAGGATAAAATTGTCATTATCCACGTATTTACAAAATACAATATAGAAAAACATCTTATAGGAAAGGTAAATCCGCCCAAAAATAAATCTTAAAACCAAAAAAAGCAGCTCTTTTCAGAACTGCTTTCAAAACTCGGGGTGGATGATGGGGCTCGAACCCACGACCCCCGGCACCACAAACCAGTGCTCTAACCAACTGAGCTACAACCACCGTGTTTTTGTGTTACAAAAGTACGACTTTTACCATGTCTCACAAATATTTTTATCGGTCAATTTAAAATTTCTGTTAAGTCTCTTATTTCCAGCATTATTTGTTTTAAACGAATATACTTCGTTTTTTCAATCGCTTATTTTGCGCCCAAAAGTTTAAATTTGCTTAAATGATAGAAATTTACACAGACGGCTCTTCCAGCGGCAATCCGGGGCCTGGCGGTTTTGGAACCATTTTAAAGTCTGGAGGCCATTATAAAGAACTTAGTGGAGGTTTTAGAATGACGACCAACAACCGAATGGAATTACTTGCGGTTATTGTCGGGTTAGAGGCACTTAAATCTGCTAACCAAGACGTGATGGTATTTTCTGACTCTAAATATGTGGTAGATTCTGTAGAAAAAAAATGGGTTTTTGGCTGGGTAAAAAAGCATTTTGTCGGGAAAAAAAACAAAGATTTATGGCTTCGATTTCTCAAGGTTTATAAATTGCACAACGTAAAATTCACTTGGATTAAAGGCCACAACGATCATCCAGAGAACGAGCGTTGCGATAGATTGGCGGTGGCAGCCGGAAAGGACATTAAAAACCTAAAAATCGATGCTTTTTTTGAAAGTGAGCAGCAAAAGCCATCCGAACCGAAAATGTGGCAGAGAGAATGAAATTTCACTTGTTCATCTTCCAATATTACTTAATTTGCCGAGGCAGTTATCAGATTTGCCGAGGCAAAAACATAAATCTCTCGGAAACAAATGATCGTCCTTCGACAGGCTCAGGAAAACATCCTTACCCTAGACTTTCCTTAAGTTCATGCAATTGCCTGCTATTCCCTGAAAATTAAAAGGGGAAACAAATTACAATTCCAATTTTTGTATTTAGGCTGCTTCGTGCCTCGCAGTGACGAAGGTGGAATAGCTTCGCTTTGCTCTTTAAGCTTTCAGCCTTCCACGTATAAGGTATAACTTAAAACGTAAAACTCACCGTCCTGCCAACTCTATCACCTCTAAATTTTCTATTTTTTCTCCGTCTATCGCAAAGCGGATTAATGTGCGCACTTTATGCCATCCCTGTTTGCCCGCAGCTCCCGGATTGATGTGGAGACATTTTATCTTTTCATCAAACATCACCTTTAATATGTGACTGTGGCCGGTGATAAGTAGTTTGGGCGGATGTGTAAAAATTTCCGGCGTTACGTTTTTACTGTACCTTCCGGGATAACCTCCAATATGCGTCATCCAAACATCTACGCCTTCGCACGTAAAACGATTATGTTCCGGAAAATCTGAGGTGATTTTTTTATCATCGATGTTTCCATATACACCGCGCAAAGGTTTAAATGCTGCAAGTTTATCGGCAACATTTTCCCCAAAATCTCCAGCATGCCAAATTTCATCGCATTGCGCAAAATGGGTAAAAACAGCCTCGTCTAAAAAACCATGCGTGTCAGAAATTAGACCTATTTTTTTCATCGTAAAAATTGTTGCATTGCTAAGTTATCTCCCTTGTTCTTTTTTCCTCTGTCAAAATGCGATAAAAAATTCTTTTAGCAAAAATCGGTATTCTTTTGTATGTGCATTGAGAGATTCGTAAATGTAAAAATTGCTTTCTGAGATTTCTGATTCGTTTTTGCCAAAACACAAAATATTTCGCACTGCAGTTTTTGATTCGTCAGAACGAATTTTAACTTTCTGCGACACGAACAGATTTTCCTTCAATCCTAGCTCTATAAGCATTTCGGCCTGCTTCACTGGTAAAATTGCCCAGAACAATCCATTTTTAGACAGAAGTTCAGCCACCTTTTTCATCAATTGCTTAAAAAAATCTTCACCGGCATGACGGGCAATGCCTTTTCTTTCATCCACATTTTTTAAATCGTTTACGAAAAACGGAGGATTGGAAACAATCAAATCGAATTTTTCATCGGTTTCAAATTCAGCTATCGCAATGTTTTTTACTGTTAATCGCTTGCTAAAAACCGACGCTCCAAAATTCCGAGCAGCAGTTGTTGAGGCTTCTTGGTCGATTTCTACCGCTTGGATAAAAGCGCCTTTGAATCTTTGCGCCAACATTAAAGCAATAACACCCGTGCCTGTACCAATGTCTAAAATTTTGTTTGGAGATGGATGACTTGCCATCGCGCCAAGCAAAACACCATCGGTATTAATTTTCATTGCGCAACCCGTTTGATCAACAACAAACTGCTTGAACCTGAAAACTTGCGCACTTTTCATAATAAAACCTAGTAAAAATTCAGCTTTTGTTCTTTTTCTTGATCAGCATTTTTTCTCAAAAATAATATGAATAAGCCGAAACCCAAAAACCGTTTTAAAATTTAAAATCGTAATTTCGCAATCTTAAAAAACGCTAATGATCCACTTTTTCCTCGACAATAAAAAAACTGTTTTCATTGTTCAAACCACCGAAAATTTTTCTGATGCGAGTGTTTCAAAACTGGAATGGTTATTTGCCGATGCTAAGCTGCAAAAGACTGCCGAATTAGCTGGAAGTTTTATCGGTCCGAGGGCTGCAATGATAACTCCATGGAGCACCAACGCAGTTGAGATTACGCAGAATATGGCCATTGAGGGAATCATAAGAATAGAGGAATTTAAAGATGTGGAGGAAAATTTTTCTTCATATGATCCAATGCTTTTTCAAAAATACGACGGCTTACATCAAGACATTTTTACCATAAATATTCAACCCGAACCTATTTTAGAAATTACAGATATTGCTGCGTACAATAAGCTAGAAGGATTATCTTTAAGCGATGATGAAGTACGCTATTTAACCGATTTGGCCGCTAGAATAGAGAGGCCACTGACTGATTCGGAGGTTTTTGGCTTCTCACAGGTAAACTCAGAACATTGCAGACATAAAATTTTTAACGGCAAATTTGTAATCGATGGTGTTGAGCAAGACAGCTCTCTTTTTAAGCTGATTAGGAAAACATCAGAGAAAAACCCGAATGATATTGTTTCTGCGTATAAAGATAACGTAGCATTTGTAAAAGGCCCGAGCGTGCAGCAATTTGCGCCCAAACGCGCAGACGTTGCAGATTTTTATCAAACCACAGAATTTGATTCGGTTATATCGCTTAAGGCAGAAACACACAACTTCCCGACAACTGTAGAGCCTTTTAACGGTGCTGCAACAGGTGCAGGTGGAGAAATTAGAGATCGCTTGGCTGGCGGTCAAGGTTCCCTCCCACTCGCCGGGACGGCAGTTTATATGACAGCGCTTTCAAGATTGAAAGATGATAGACCTTGGGAGAAAGCAGTAGAAGAACGCAATTGGCTATATCAAACACCAATAGACATTTTAATCAAAGCTTCTAACGGCGCTTCAGATTTTGGAAATAAATTTGGGCAACCACTTATTTGTGGCTCTTTGTTAACCTTTGAACATAACGAAGAGGCAGACAATTGCCAAAATCCAAGAGTTTTAGGTTACGATAAAGTTATTATGCTTGCCGGTGGCGTTGGGTACGGGAAAGCAGATCAAGCACAAAAGAAAAAACCTCAAGAAGGAGACAATATTGTTATCCTCGGTGGCGAAAATTATAGAATCGGAATGGGCGGCGCAGCTGTTTCGTCGGCCGATACTGGTCAGCATGGAACTGGCATCGAATTAAATGCCATCCAAAGATCGAACCCCGAAATGCAAAAGCGTGCCGCAAATGCATTGCGCGGCATGGTAGAAAGTGAGCACAATCCAATCGTTTCCATCCACGATCACGGTGCCGGCGGACACTTAAATTGTTTGTCTGAGTTGGTAGAAGAAACCGGCGGACTTATAAATTTAGATAAACTCCCGGTTGGCGATCCTACGCTTTCGGCAAAAGAAATTATCGGCAACGAATCTCAAGAAAGAATGGGTTTGGTTATTGGAAACGCAGACCTCGATACCTTGCAGAAAATTGCAGACAGAGAGCGTGCGCCAATGTACACCGTTGGGAAGGTTACAGATAACCATCGTTTCAAGTTCAAGTCAGAAATTTCTGGCATTAAACCGATGGATTTGGCGATGGAAGATATGTTTGGTAGCTCGCCAAAAATTGTGATGGAAGATAAGACCATCGACAGAAAATATGCTGCTTTAGAATATGATATCTTAAACATTAATAATTATTTAGAACAGGTTCTACAATTAGAAGCAGTTGCGTGTAAAGATTGGCTAACCAACAAGGTAGATCGTTGCGTCGGCGGTCGCGTTGCGAAACAACAATGTGTTGGGTCTTTGCAGCTGCCGTTAAATAACTGTGGCGTAACCGCTTTAGATTTTTTGGGAAAAGAGGGCATCGCTACTTCAATCGGTCATTCGCCAATTTCTGCACTGATAGATCCTGCAGCGGGGAGCAGAAACGCCATAGGCGAATCGCTTTCCAATATTATTTGGGCGCCTTTAAAAGATGGGTTGAAAAGCGTTTCTCTGTCTGCAAATTGGATGTGGGCTTGCAAAAACGAAGGTGAAGATGCGCGCTTATACAAAGCTGTAGATGCTTGCGCAAACTTTGCGATAGATTTGGGCATAAACATCCCGACAGGCAAAGACTCTCTTTCCATGAAGCAAAAGTATAAAGATGGAGAAGTGATTGCGCCCGGAACGGTTATAATTTCTGCGGCAGGGAATTGCGCTGACGTTAGAAAAGTGGTAGAACCGGTTTTACAAAAAGACGGTGGCGCAATATATTATATAAATCTTTCTAATGATACCTATAAGCTTGGCGGCTCTTCGTTTGCCCAAATTTTAAAGAAAATTGGCTCCGAAACGCCAGACGTTAAAGATGCGGTGCAATTTAAAAAAGCGTTTAACGCGATTCAACAATTGATAAAGGAGGAGAAAATCCAAGCCGGCCATGATGTTGGAAGTGGAGGATTAATTGCCACATTAATGGAAATGTGCTTTGCCGATCAAAATTTGGGTAGTTCGCTAGATTTATCGCCGTTGGCAGAGCAAGACATTGTAAAATTGCTTTTCGCAGAAAATATTTCCATAGTTTTTCAGGCGCACGCTTCCGCGGAAGAAACCCTTATCAGCGCAGGCGTTACTTTCCATAAATTAGGAGAAGCAACGACAAGCGGACAGTTGGAAATTAAAAATTTTGATGAAACGCTCAGCGTTAATGTAGCACAGTTGCGCGATGTTTGGTTTGAGACTTCTTACCTTTTAGACGATAAGCAGACTGCTAGCGGATTGGCAAAAGAGCGATTTCAGAATTATAAAAATCAAGCTTTAAAATTTAATTTCCCTTTACAGTTTGACGGCAGAAAGCCAGATCAAAATAATTTTAAGCCTTTTGGGCAAAGACCAAAAGCAGCAATTATTAGAGAAAAAGGAAGCAATAGCGAGCGGGAAATGGCAAACGCCATGTATCTAGCCGGTTTTGATGTTAAGGATATCCACATGACGGATCTCATCACCGGAAGGGAAAACTTAGTGGACATACAATTTATCGGTGCAGTTGGCGGTTTCTCTAACTCTGATGTTTTGGGCTCTGCAAAAGGCTGGGCAGGCGCGTTTTTATACAATGAGAAAGCCAAAACAGCTTTAGAAAATTTCTTTGCGAGGGAAGATACTTTATCTGTGGGCATTTGCAATGGTTGTCAGCTGTTTATAGAATTGGGTTTGATAAATAAAGATCATGCAGAAAAACCCAAAATGCTGCACAACAAAAGTGGCAAGCACGAAAGTATTTTTACCTCGCTAACCCTTCAAGAAAATAACTCTGTAATGTTATCTTCCTTGGCGGGCAGCACATTAGGCGTATGGGTATCGCATGGCGAAGGGCGTTTTTCATTTCCATATCCAGAAGGTAAATATAAAATTGTAGCAAAATATGGTTACGAAAGTTATCCCGCAAACCCAAATGGATCTGATTTTAATACAGCCATGCTTTGCGATGAAACGGGTAGGCATTTGGTAATGATGCCGCACATAGAGCGTTCCCTTTTTCAATGGCATTGGGCTAATTATCCAAAAGGACGAAACGATGAGGTTTCGCCTTGGATGGAAGCGTTTGTAAATGCGAGGAAATGGGTGGAGGAGAAAGTTGGTTAGTTGGTTCGATATTAGAAAGGTGACGCCAAATTGATTTAAGAAATTGGAGCTTTTCTAATGTGTGGTTTTCTTGAATTCACTGGTAATAACTCCAGCTAACAGCCTCAAACCTTCTACCTTCCTACTTTATTCTAAAACAATTTTCTTAAATTTGAATTTCAATAAAAGGGACTCATTTGGATTATTTAGAAGGATTAAACCCCCAACAAAGGGCAGCGGTAGAGAACACAGAAGGGCCGGTAATGATCGTTGCCGGCGCCGGATCGGGCAAAACAAGGGTAATCACTTATCGTGTGGCGCACCTGATTCGAAAGAATGTAGATCCCTTTAATATTTTGGTGCTTACTTTCACAAATAAGGCCAGTAAAGATATGCGCGCGCGGATTGGCAAAGTAGTTGGTGCCGAAGCAAAGAACATTTGGATGGGTACTTTCCATTCAGTGTTTGCAAAAATTCTCCGCGTAGAAGCAAGCAAAATTGGTTATCCAAACAATTTTACCATTTACGATACCGACGACAGCAAAAGCGTTATCCGCGCCATTTTAAAAGAGATGCAATTGGATGATAAATTGTATGCCGCTAATTTCGTTTTTAATAGGATTTCTTCTGCAAAAAACAACTTGATTTCTGCCGCAGAATATCTGAATAATGACCAAATTCAAAGTGAGGATACTCAAAACAAGCGTCCGCTGCTTGGCCTTATTTATGAGGCTTATGCGAAGCGATGTTTTCGTGCGGGCGCTATGGATTTTGATGATCTGCTTTTTAAAACCAACATCCTACTTAAAGAACATACTGACGTATTGAACAAGTACCAACAGAAATTTAGGTATTTAATGGTGGATGAATATCAGGATACCAATTTCTCTCAATATACTATTGTAAAAAAATTGGCTGCAGCGTATCAAAATATTTGTGTAGTTGGCGATGATGCACAAAGTATATATGCTTTTCGGGGAGCTAATATTCAGAACATTCTGAATTTCGAGCGGGATTACCCCGATTTAAAAGTGTACAAACTGGAGCAAAATTATCGGTCGACGCAAAACATTGTAGAAGTTGCCAATAGCATCATCGCAAACAACAAAAATCAACTTCAAAAAAACGTATTCTCTGCTAATGAGGATGGCGATAGGATTAAAGTTTCTCGTGCTTTTACCGATAATGAAGAAGGTAAATTAGTTGCCGAAAGCATCATGGGCGAAAGAACTTTAAAAGGTTACCTCTACAACGATTTTGCCATTTTATACCGTACCAATGCCCAAAGCAGGGCGATGGAAGAGGGTTTGCGCAAGTTAAATCTTCCTTATAAAATTTATGGCGGCACGTCATTTTACCAACGTAAAGAGATAAAAGATTTGTTGGCCTATTTTAGAATAACCTTCAATCCGCAAGATGAGGAAGCCATAAAAAGGGTGATAAATTATCCAAAACGGGGCATTGGCGATACTTCAATTGATAAGATTATTGTGGCTGCTGCTTCGCATGATAAAACGATGTGGGAGGTAATTAGTAATCCGCACATGTATGTCGATGGCAGGTTGGCAAATCAGTTGAACGACTTTTCGTTGATGATTCAAAGCTTTATGGCGGAGGCAAAAAAACTTGAAGCTTATGATGCAGCGCTCTTTATTGCGCAACATGCCGGCATTTTAAAAGAGCTTTATAATGATGACAGTGTGGAAGGAAGAAGTAGATATGAGAACATTCAGGAACTTCTAAACGGAATAAAAGAATTTTCTGAGCGTGAAGATATTGAAGAAAAGGGTCTTGAAGTTTTTATGCAAGATGTGGCCTTGCTCACAAACGACGATAACGACAAAGACAAAAATCTAGATACTATTTCGTTAATGTCGATACATTCTGCCAAAGGTTTAGAGTTTAAAAATGTTTTTGTTGTTGGGTTAGAAGAGAATCTTTTTCCTTCTCAGCTTTCGCTTAATAACCGTACAGATTTAGAAGAAGAGCGGAGGTTATTTTATGTCGCAATTACTCGTGCAGAGAAAAAGCTTACGCTAACCTACTCCACTTCTCGCTATCGTTGGGGCACCTTGACAACTTGCGAACCCAGTAGATTTATAAATGAAATTAGTCCGAAGTATCTAGAGCTTGACGTAAAACCGGCCAAAAGCAATGTCATAGAAGGAGGCTTTGATAGCGAGCGCAATAGCTGGACTTCGCAACCTAGAGACTTCTTTAGCAAACCAAAACCTACGAGTGGCCCGGCCGCGGCAGCCGCTCGACCTAAAACAACTTCCCTTCTGGCAAAAGCACATGTTCCGTCGCCTGGCTTTGCCCCCTCCCTACCAAATCAATTTCAAGGCGGCATGGAGGTGGAGCATGAAAAATTCGGCTTCGGTAAAATAATTAGTTTAGAAGGTAATTTGCCAGATGTTAAGGCAACGGTGTTTTTCCCAGAATTGGGAAACAAGCAATTATTGTTGAAGTATGCAAAGCTGATGATAGTGAGGTAAGGTTGAGGGTTTAGGGTTTAAAGTTGCGGGTTACGAGTTGCGGGTCGCGATTTAATAGCTATGGGTTGCGGGCTAGAAATCGATAGATTCTAATCACTCACTAGCAATACTAATTACTGGTTACCAATTACTAATTATCAGCTACTATTTACAAATCACCGATTACCATTTACAAATTACCAATCACCGATTACCAATCACTAATTACCAAAAACCTAACCACCCAACAAACCAACAACCCAACAACCTAACCATCTAACCCCTAACCCACTTGCAACTTACCCGATTAGAAATAAAAGGTTTTAAAAGCTTTGGCGATAAAGTTACAATTAACTTTAATGAGGGCGTTACGGCTATAGTTGGACCAAATGGTTGCGGAAAATCTAATGTGATAGATGCCATGCGTTGGGTACTAGGCGAGCAAAGTACCAGAGCGCTACGATCTGAAAAGATGGAAAACATTATTTTTAATGGTACGAAAACTAGAAAAGCGGCTCAGCTTGCGGAGGTTTCCTTAAGTTTTGACAATACAAAAAACATCTTGCCGACCGAATATTCTGAGGTTACGGTAACTCGAAAATTATATAGAAGCGGCGACAGCGAATATCGACTGAACGATGTTACATGTCGGTTAAAGGACATCACAGATTTATTTTTAGATACTGGAATTGGTTCAGATAGTTACTCTATCATCGAACTTAAAATGGTAGATGAAATCATCAACAACAAAGAACATAGCAGACGAGCATTATTCGAAGAAGCATCTGGAATCTCTAAATACAAGCTTAGAAAAAAGCAGACTTTAAGCAAGTTGAAGGATACGGAATTTGATTTGGAACGTGTGGAAGATCTGATTTTCGAGATAGAAAAAAACTTAAAAACGCTAGAAAATCAAGCAAAAAAAACGGAACGGTATTTTAAAATAAAGGAACAATATAAAACGGACAGCATAAAACTGGCATCTCATCGAATTTCCTTTTTTAGAAGTGATCTTGAACAATTAGAAAATCAGGAAGCTAAACAGCTAGACGCGCGAGCGACACAAAGCGCAAAAATAGATACTCAAGAAGCTGCCTTGCAGGCGCTCAAATTAGAAAGCATCAATCAAGAAAAAAGCCTTTCTGTACAACAAAAGGCAGCCAATGAGTTTGTAAGTAGGATTCGAGCTTATGAAAGCGATAAAAAGCTTAAAAACGAACAGATGCGTTTTTTGCAAGAGAAAGAAGCCAAACTAATGGGTGAGGTAGAAAGTGATAAAAATCAATTAAACCATATAGAATATAATGTTAAAAGGCTAAAAGCGGAGCTAGAAATCGAAACTGAAAAAACTTCTAATTCCGATGCGGATTTATTGGCACTTCAAATCCAGTTAGATAAATTGAGATGTCAACAACAATTGGAGAAAAACGAAGTAGATGAATTTTTAAGAGCAAAGAACACACTGGAAAAACAAGTTTATGAAACGCAAAAAGAAATAGATATTTTAAACATCCAAAAAGACGCACTCGTTCAAGAAAGTAGCAGGACAGAAATCGATACTGAAGGTAAAACTAAAGAAATTGCGGCTTTTACATTGGCCTTGGAACAAATCAACAGTCGGCTGAGAGATCAAACTAAAACGGTCAACACGCTCATTGAGCATGAAGCGGTTTTGAAGGAAAATCAAACGGAAGCCGAAAAAAAATTGGAAGTGCAAAAAATGCAGTTGCAAAAAGCAAACCGGTTAAAAGACGCAAAACAAAACGAATACAACCTCACAAAATCTTTGGTAGATAGTCTGGAAGGTTTTCCAGAATCTATTAAATATTTAAAAAAACACACCTTACTTGCTAAAAAAACAACCTTATTTTCCGACGTTTTATTTTGCAATGAAGAATATCGCGTTGCTTTGGAAAATTATTTGGAACCGGTGATGAATCATTATATCGTTGAGGAGTATGCCGATGCGGTAGCGGCAATTAATGCACTAAATGATGCGGGAAAAGGTAGGGCAAATTTCTTCATCTTGGAAAAGATAACAAACACAAATAATAAATATGGCGTAAAAGCCGGGTTAATTGCGGCGTTGTCCGTTATAGAGGTGGACGAAAAGTATCTGCCTTTAACAAATTTACTGCTTCAAAATGTGTTTATTGCAAACGAAACGCAAGAGACTATTTTTAAAAATCCGGAGAATGAGGGCATTACTATTTTGGCAAAAACTGGAAAATATGGCAGAACAAAGTTTACTCTTTCAGGCGGTTCTGTTGGATTGTTTGAGGGAAAACGCATCGGAAGAGCAAAAAATTTGGAAATTCTAAGTAGGGAAGTCAATTCGATTGAAAAGCAAATTGAGGTTTATGAACAAGAAGTTTCAGTGTTGCAAAGTCGAATAACTTTTTTGAAAAATGAGACAACGGTAACAGAAATAGAAAAATTAAAGCAAGAATTAAATAAGCTGAACGGAGAACAACTATCTGTAAAGACCAAAAGCGACCAATATCAACAATTTATCTTGACCACCCAAAATCGCAAAAACGACATTGCAGAGCGTATTGCTTTGATTGAAAATGCGCTAGATGAAAAATTGCCAAGCCTTGTGTTACTTCAACAGAAACAGCAAGAAACCCATTTATCATTAGAGAACAAACGGCTTGTTTACCAAGAAATTGCAGATATGGTAACTCAAGCCGCAACCAAATTTAATGACGACAACCTAAAATTTCATCAACAAAAAAATAAAGTAGCTGGCGTTCAAAAAGATCTCGAATACCGCTTTGCGCAAGAAGAAAGCGTAAAAAAGCGTGTGAGACAAAACCAATTGGCATTAGATGAAACAAAACTTGCCATAAAAAATACCTTACAACATAGCGGTTTGGGAGATGAAGAATTGAAAGCTATGTACCAACAACGAGAGGAAACCGAGGCGGGATTGTCCGAAGCTGAGAAAACCTACTTCGAAAGTAAAGGCGAAATTCACCAGGCAGAAGCTTTGATAACAGAAATTAGAAAAAATCGAGAACAGAATGAGTTTTTGCTTACAGAAATTAAAGACAAAAAAAACAACTTAAAATTGGAATTAAATTCGCTTAAAGAGCGTCTCTCTGTGGAGTTTGATCTAGACATTAACGATTTGATTAATAAAAATGAGTCTGAGATCGAGGTTGAGATTGAGACAGAGTTTGAGCTTAGACAAAAGGTAGAAAAACTGAAGCGGCAATTGGATGATTTCGGCTCTATAAACCCGATGGCTCTAGAAGGTTATAAAGAAATGGACGAGCGTTACAACTTTATCAAATCTCAAAAAACAGATTTGATCGCAGCAAAAACGAATCTTTTGCAAACTATACAGGAAATAGATGATACTGCAAAAGAGAAGTTTATGGAAGCTTTTTTGAAAGCTCGAGAACATTTCATATCCGTTTTTAGATCCTTGTTTAATGAAGAAGATAGTTGCGATTTAATTTTATCAGATGTGGGTAGTCCACTCGAAGCTGATATAGAAATCATTGCAAAACCAAAAGGCAAACGACCGTTGTCAATCAACCAACTTTCTGGCGGCGAAAAAACACTAACTGCAACCGCCCTCCTTTTTTCTCTCTACCTTTTAAAGCCCGCCCCATTTTGTATTTTTGATGAGGTAGATGCCCCTTTGGACGATACCAACATCGATAAATTTAACAACATAATTCGTAGATTTTCCACGCAAAGTCAGTTTATAGTGGTATCTCACAACAAAAAAACCATTGCCAGCACCGATATTATTTACGGTGTAACCATGGTAGAGCAAGGCGTTTCTAAAGTAGTAGCGGTAGATATGCGCAATGTGGCAGCGTAGAAAACGGGAAGTTTAGTCGAAAACTAGTGAATATTTAAGGAGCAACGGACAAAACTAAAGTGCCCCTGAGCAAGAACAATTGATCCGTATGGGATTAAATAAATACCGATATCGAGCTGCAGATCAGTCTGTTCGCATATCTAGTTTCGTTCGACTTTGTTTTTGGTTAGATCTGATCGCCTTAATTTTTAGTCTTTTTAAAATAACAGCTTTAGGCACTTTGCTGGGCTTGCGTGGCTTGTCTGTTTTTAATGCACGTTCTAAAATTAAACTCAGCTTTTTTAGAGTTCTTTCTTTGTTTAGAAGCTGGCTTCGTTCTTCTTGAGAGGAGATGTGCAAAAACCCGTTTCCATCTAGCCGGTTAATCAATTTATGTTTTAAAAGCGTCTTTTCTATTTCCGTAAAAATTTCGGCATTGTTTAGGTCGAACATAAGTAAAACCTTTGTTTCAACCTTGTTTACATTTTGCCCGCCCTTCCCTCCGCTTCTAGCGGTTTTAAAAGTAACAAATTTTAAAATTTCATCTCTGTCGGGCAGCATCGCCCAAAGGTATAAAGAATGTGTGCGAATACTTAATAAACTAAATTTGGTTTTTTACCTTTGCGTTGAATGAAAAAAAATTTGGTTATTGCTATAGATGGGTATTCTTCTTGTGGAAAAAGCACTTTGGCAAAAGCATTGGCCAAAAAATTAAACTTTATTTACATTGATAGCGGTGCGATGTATCGGGCCGTGACTTTGTATTTTATAAACAACAACATAGATACAAGCGATAACAATAAGGTTGCGGAAGCTCTGCAGCAGATCGAATTGAATTTTCATGCGAGGGATTATCAGTCGCACATTACTTTAAATGGCACAGAAGTTTCTGATGAGATTCGTTTGATGCCAGTCTCTGAACTGGTGAGTGAGGTTTCTGCCCTAAAAATTGTTCGTCAAGAAATGGTGATGCAGCAGCAGCGCATGAGCAAATCTAAAAACATTGTGATGGATGGAAGAGATATTGGCACAGCCGTTTTTCCAGATGCGCCAATTAAATTTTTTATGACGGCAGACCCAAACGTCAGGGCAGAACGGAGATTTAAAGAGTTAGAAAGTAAAGGAGATAATCAGATTACTTTAGAAGAAGTTTTTGAAAATCTTGCCCACAGAGATTATGCAGATACCACTCGTAAAGAAAGCCCACTTATTAGAGCAACTGACGCAATTATTTTAGATAATACAAATTTGCGTGAGGACGAACAACTTGCCTTTGCGGTGCAGAAAGTAAGCGCCTTTCTACCGGCCACATTCTCAACGTAAATATTCGCTAACCTTTTATTGATAATGGCTTTTCCAAAGATTGGCATTTTAAGCTAATTGGAACTTCGCTCTCTTCTGCATCTGCCACAGGATAGAAATCAGCAACATTTGATCTGGGAATTTTCTTTCATCAAATTCTGACGTGCCATCTAAGTTAAGCTAGTAAAGTATTTTTTGATCTTAATCGAAAAAATCTACTCGGCGACTCCTTCGTCTTTAAATTATTTATAGTAACAACAGCACTGTAAGCGCGCAAACCAATGTTTCTGCGTTCGCAATCGTTATCTGTAGCAGTCTACATTTTTTCCAAATGCAAAGAGTGTCTAATCAGTTGCCACCTTTTTGCACTGCAATTTAAATTTGACGCACTGATCAGTAAGGCCAAAAAAAGGAACGAAGTTTAACGATAAATATTAAAGGAAAAAAAGCAACATCTTTTTGCGAAATACAAAAATTTGCGTGAGATCATCAATTATTAAATACATTATTAATAAAAATTACAAAAAAACACAGGCATTTTTAGATAAAACGATAAAATATAGTATTTTTGACGAAAAATAGATTAATTAAATGATCAATCAACGAACCATCGCATTAAAAGAGGCGCAATCTAGAATCTCGCCAAAAGTCAAATCGTCGTTTTCCAAAATATCCGATTTTTTCGGACAAAATGTTTTCGATAAGCGGAAAATGCGAGACTATCTTTCAAAGGAAGTTTACGAAAAACTACTTTCTTCCATAGATCAAAGCGCAATGCTCAATTCTGATGACGCAAATCAAATTGCAATTGCAATGAAAGCGTGGGCAATGAAAGCAGGAGCTACGCACTATACACACTGGTTTCAGCCATTAACTGGCTCCACTGCCGAGAAACATGATTCGTTTTTTGAACCCAGTGGAGATGGCGCAATAGAAAAATTTGCAGGTAGTGCTTTAGTTCAGCAAGAACCAGATGCTTCCAGTTTTCCAAATGGTGGAATCCGTAATACTTTCGAAGCGCGTGGATACACCGCCTGGGATCCGTCCTCACCAGCTTTTATAATGGAAAGCCAAGCCGGCAAAACTCTTTGCATACCTACGGTTTTTGTAGCTTATACAGGTGAAGCTTTAGATTACAAAGCTCCTTTATTAAAAGCTTTAGCCGCAATGGACAAGGCAGCTGTGGACGTTTGCCAATATTTTGATCGAAGCATTACAAAGGTTAATGCTTCTTTGGGTATCGAACAAGAATATTTTTTGGTTGATGAAAGTTTATACAACGCCCGCCCAGATTTATATCTTACTGGTCGCACACTTTTCGGCCACATGAGTGCAAAGAATCAACAGTTAGACGACCATTATTTCGGTTCAATTCCAGAGCGTGTTTTCGCTTATATGGTCGATTTCGAGAATGAAGCGTTAAAATTAGGCATCCCCTTAAAAACGAGACATAATGAAGTGGCACCTTCGCAATTTGAGTGCGCTCCTATTTATGAAGAAATAAATTTAGCAATTGACCATAATCAATTGCTAATGGATTTGATGGAAAAAGTTGCACGCAGACACCATTTACGGGTGCTGTTACACGAAAAACCTTTTGCAGGAATCAACGGATCCGGCAAGCACAACAACTGGTCGCTAATTACAGATACTGGCAAAAACCTGCTGTCGCCGGGCAAAACCCCAAAAAATAACCTAATGTTCTTGGCCTTTTTCGTTAATACGATTAAGGCTGTTAGCGAGCATGATGAATTATTACGTGCAAGCATAGCTTCTGTAAGCAACGATCATCGTTTAGGTGCAAACGAAGCACCGCCAGCAATTATTTCGATCTTTTTAGGCTCCCAATTGAGCGATGTTTTAGACGAAATAGAACACTCTCGAATCAGCAAGAAAATTAAAGAAGACAACGCACTATGGTTAGGAATTCCTAAAATTCCGCAGATTTTGCTAGATAACACAGATCGAAACCGTACCTCGCCTTTTGCCTTTACCGGAAATAAATTTGAGTTGAGAGCAGTAGGTTCTTCGGCAAATTCGTCTGCGCCAATGACAATTTTAAACAGCATCGTTGCAGACCAATTGACTAAATTTAAAGTTGATGTTGATAAGCTGATAAAAAAAGGGGATAAAAAAGACATTGCATTGCTTACCGTAATAAAACGTTATATTAAAGAATCTAAAAACATCAGGTTCGAAGGAAACGGATATAGTCAAGAATGGGAAGATGAGGCAGCAACAAGGGGTCTAGCAAACATAAAAACTACGCCTAAAGCTTTGGACGCATATTTGAGCGAAAAATCTTTGGATTTATTTGCTTCTACAGGTGTTTATAGCAAGAGAGAAATACATGCGCGCCATGAAATAATGCTAGAAAGCTACTATAAAAAGCTGCAGATTGAAGCGCGGGTAATGGGCGAAGTTGCGAACACTTTTATCATTCCGGCGGTTGTAAAATATCAAAACGCGCTGATAGAAAATGTTAAAGGACTAAAAGAGGTTGGCGTAGATTCTGGTGTTCCTTTGAGTGTTATTAAAGAACTAACCGCACACTTAGAAATTGTTAAACGAGATATTGATGCGATGTTGGAAGAACGTAAGGTTACCAATAAAGTAGAGGATACCCGCGAGAAAGCAATTGCTTATGAGGAAAATGTAAAATCTTATTTTGATTCTATCCGCTACCATGCCGATAAGTTAGAACAAATTGTAGATGATTGTGTTTGGCCTCTACCTAAATTTAGAGAACTGTTGTTTATGAAATAATTAGCTTACAATATTTTAAACGAAGGTGCGAAGTTTTTCTTCGCACCTTTTTTTGTAGCAACCTAATGCGAGAATTTCAGATGCTAGATTTGCGAATTGCGACTGCAGCCATCCAACTTCGGACTTTTTTGGCTTCCGACATGTTTCTCAAAATTGTATCTTTGCCGCACCATGAGCGATAATAGGTATAATAAACGTGGCGTTTCAGCTGGAAAAGAAGACGTACACAATGCCATTAAAAACATTGATAAGGGTATTTTTCCTAAGGCATTTTGCAAAATCATACCAGATATTTTGGGCAACGATGCCGATTATTGCAACATTATGCACGCCGATGGCGCTGGCACAAAATCTTCGTTGGCTTATATTTATTGGAAAGAAACTGGAGACATTTCTGTGTGGAAAGGCATTGCTCAAGATGCCATTGTAATGAATTTAGACGACTTGATTTGTGTTGGTGCAACCGATAACATTTTACTCTCATCTACCATCGGCCGAAATAAAAATTTAATTCCCGGTGAGGTAATTGCCGAAATTATCAATGGCTCAGAAGAAATTTTAGAAAACCTACGATCCCTTGGAATTTCTATTTATTCTACCGGCGGCGAGACTGCCGATGTGGGCGATTTGGTTCGCACTATTATTGTAGATTCTACGGTTACTTGCCGCATGAAGCGCAGCGAGGTAATCAGCAACCATAAAATTAAACCGGGAGATGTAATCGTGGGGCTTTCATCAACGGGAACGGCCAGTTATGAAACCGCTTATAATGGAGGAATGGGATCGAACGGGCTAACATCTGCTAGGCACGATGTTTTTGACAAATTGGTCGCAGAAAAATACCCTGAAAGTTTTGATCAATGGTTACCTTCCGATCTGGTTTTCTCTGGCAGCAGAAAATTGACTGAGAAGATTCCTTCCATTTATGTTGCAGATAGCATACCCCCCGAATTAACCGTTGGAGCATTGGTATTGTCGCCCACGCGCACTTATGCGCCAATAATTAAACAGATTTTAAGCACTTACCGCGATAGAATTAATGGAGTGGTACATTGTAGCGGCGGCGCACAAACAAAAGTGCTTCATTTTATTAACGATGATATTCACGTTATTAAAGATAATTTGTTTCCGATTCCGCCATTATTTCAACTCATTCAAGAAGAATCCAACACGGAGTGGCAGGAAATGTACAAGGTATTCAACATGGGGCATCGGATGGAACTTTACGTGCCGCAAGAAATTGCAGAAGATTTAATCGCAGTCTCAAAAAGTTTCAGTGTAGATGCCCAAGTGATTGGTCGCGTAGAGAAGGGCGATAAAAAACAAGTAACTATTAAAAGTGAAAATGGAACTTTTGTCTATTAAGTAGCATCTTGTAAATTACCTACGATAACTATTTTAATATCTGACCTACTCTCTTGAGATTTCATTCTCGAAAAACAGAGATGGTCTCCTGGTATAAATGTTCAGTTTCTCGCAACGCGGTTTAGACATCGGCAAGGATTTCATTTAAATATTTCCAACGTAAACAGTTTCCGCTTTTTGGCTAAATCTTAGTCTTAGCCTCAAACTCAACCTTTTACTCTTCTATCCTACCAGAGATTTTGTACCTCTTAACGTCCAATAATTTAATTTTTTGTCTTTTTATGATTTGGTACGCACTATCCGGATAGTAGGTCAATGTGTCATTAGACTGATATAAAAGATTGTGGTTGGCAATAATTATCTCAATGTTATTTATTTTTTCTGCTTGTTTAAAAACTGAAACTTTTCTAATGGGTATCTTTTTGTTAGTTGTGGTGTAGCGAACTCCATTTTTTAATTTTTCCACTTTAAAAGCACCTTTCCATGCACTTTTATTTATATCGGCATCTATGAAAACAGCCAACTCTCTCGGCCAATCTTTAATAACCATTTTTTTGGTTTCAATTTTCCCGTTTATCGCCACTGCTTTTTGCACAGCTGGCTTTTCGGCCGCGTATCGAGCAGCCTCGCCCCCGAAATAACCTTTTAAATCAAAATAAGAATTGCCGATTTGTATGCTTCGATTTTTGTCTGGTTTACAGGAATAAAAAGCCAAAACTAAAAAAATTACAAGCAGAATTCTTGCCATTATACGAGCACATTTCCAGACATTCCCTTAGGTATTGCAATCCCCATCAATTTTAAAATGGTAGGCGCAACATCCCCAAGTTTACCATCAGCCACAGTTTTAAAATCTTTATCTATTAAAATACAAGGCACTAAATTGGTTGTATGGGCCGTATTTGCAGAACCGTCGCCATTAACCATATACTCAGAATTTCCGTGGTCGGCTAGTATAATAAAAGAATATCCGTTTTGTATGCCCGTTGTAATCACTGCTTCTGCGCATCTATCTGCAGTTTCGACCGCTTTAACCACAGCAGAAAAAACTCCAGTATGCCCTACCATGTCTGGGTTTGCAAAATTTAAACAAATAAAATCTGCCCATTTGGTTTCCATCTCTTTGGTAATTGCATCTGTAATACCTTGTGCGCTCATTTCTGGTTGCATATCGTAAGTTGCCACTTTCGGCGAAGGAATTAAAATTCGCTTTTCGTTCTCAAACTCAGTTTCTCTTCCGCCAGAAAAGAAAAAAGTAACGTGGGGGTATTTTTCTGTTTCGGCGATTCTGATTTGGTTTTTATGGTTTTGCGCTAAAATTTCGCCGAGGGTATATCGCAAGTCATCTTTTCTAAAAATAACTTTGACATTCTCAAAACTTTCGTCGTAGGCTGTCATGGTTACATAGTACAAGTTTAGCTTGTGCATGTCTTGCTCATGATAATCTTTTTGGGTTAGCGCTTGGGTAATCTCCCTCCCTCTATCAGTTCTAAAGTTAAAGCATAACACTACATCGCCGTCTTTTATGGTGGCGATGGGTTCGCCCTTCACATCTACAGCAACAATAGGTTTTATAAACTCATCGGTAACTCCATCATCATAACTTTGTTGAATAGCCGCAAGCAAATCATTAGTTTTTGCACCTCTAGCGTTTACCATTACATCATAAGCCTCTTTAACACGTTCCCACCGATTATCCCTATCCATGGCATAATACCTTCCAATCAACGAAGCAATTTTTCCGGTAGAAGTTTTTAAATAGTCTTCTAGTTCTTTTATGAAACCAAGACCAGAATTTGGATCGGTATCTCTTCCATCTAAAAAACCGTGAATAAAAACATTTGGTACCTTAGCTGCTTTTGCAGCATCGCAAAGGCCTTTAAGGTGGTTAATATGCGCATGTACGCCACCATCAGAAACCAGACCCATAAAGTGTAGTGATTTTTGATTTTTTTTAGCATAATCAAAAGCAGCCAATAGAGTTTCATCCGATTGCAAAGTTCCATCGTTAATTGCCTTATTGATCCTACCCAATTCTTGATAGACCGTTCTGCCAGCACCTAAATTCATGTGTCCAACCTCAGAATTTCCCATTTGACCTATGGGTAAACCCACTGACTCTCCCGATGCCTCTAGTTTAGAATTGGGATATTTTTCAATCATGGAATCAAAAAATGGCGTATTTGCGGCATAAGCAGCATCTGCTTCGTCTTTGTTTCCATAACCCCAACCATCTAAAATTATTAGAGCAACTTTTTTATTATCCATCGTTTTAATAACTAATTACTTTTTCAAAACCTTTTACTGTAAAAGGTGTTTTTATCGAACTTTAAACAAATATAAGGCATATACCCCAAAAGCGACTTGTTAAGTTTGTTTTTATATCTTTAATGGCATCATTTTAGCTATCTGTTCTGTATAATTTACAGAAATGACTAAAACGTTACTATATATAATTATCGGCTTCTCAATACTTCATTATCCAAAACAAGCGCAAAAAGACATCATAGATGGCTTAGCACTAAATTTCAAAGTCGCAAATTCCAAAGAAATCGGCAAATCTTTTGCTCCAACCTTAGAATTAATTTTATTGGATGAAGAGGACGTATATTCAAAAGCACAGGGCGAACAAATTCTCAAAGACTTTTTCTTAAAGTATACCCCAACTAAGGCAGTGGTGTTGCATAAATTAAATACCAATCAAAATTTTAGATTTGGAGTTTTAACACTCGGTACGAACAAAGGAGATTTTAGAGTCTCCATCACCTTAAAGAAAATTGATAAGGATTTTCTAATTACTGAACTGAGAGTAGATCCTGCTAAAGAAGAATAACTTAATTCCATTTTGAAGCGTTGACCATCATTTGATTGCCGGCTCGCAAATATTTTCTATTTTTGCGATCTACCATGACTGATCAAAAAAATTTAGAAACCTTTATACAAAATGCCCTTGCCGAAGACGTTGGCGATGGCGATCACACCTCCTTATCCACCATTCCTAGAAACAGCCAAGGCCGCGCCAAGCTTCTTATTAAAGAAAACGGAATTTTAGCCGGTGTAGAACTTGCTCAAGCCATTTTTAAATATATCGACAAAGATTTAGAAATTGTTGTACTTATACAAGATGGAGATGCTGTGAATTATGGAGACATTGCGCTGACAGTAATCGGAAACACCCATAGCATTTTGGTGGCCGAACGCTTAGTTTTAAATTGCATGCAAAGGATGAGCGGCATAGCAACCAAAACCAATCATATTGTCAATTTGCTAAAAAGCACAAAGACAAAAGTGCTCGATACCAGAAAGACTACGCCAGGTTTAAGATTTTTGGAAAAGTGGGCAGTGAAAATTGGCGGCGGAATAAATCATCGAATTGGGTTGTACGATATGGTTCTCATTAAAGATAACCACGTTGATTATGCAGGTGGTATAGAAAACGCAATCAACTCGGCCAAAAAATATTTAGCAGACAATCAAAAGCTTCTCGAGATAGAGATTGAGGTTAGAAACCTAGAAGAACTAAATATCGTTTTGGCTGTAGGTGGAATAGATAGAATAATGCTTGATAATTTTAGTTTTAGCGACTTAAAAACTGCGGTACAAGTGATTGATCATAGGTTTAGAACCGAGGCGTCGGGCGGCATTACAGAAGAAAACGTTCTGGATTATGCAAATTGCGGAGTAGATTTTATCTCTATGGGTGCACTTACCCATTCTATAAAAAGCTTAGATATGAGTTTAAAAGCATATTAATTTGAGCTCTTGGTTTTATGAGTGCTTATTTTTTGTATAATTGTAGGCTATGATTACGGTTTATTCGCTGGGTGCTTTGCTGTTCGCCTACCTACTTGGCTCTATACCGACGGCCGTATGGTTAGGCCAAGCTTTTTATGGTGTAGATGTGCGGGAGTATGGCAGCGGGAACGCTGGCGCAACAAATACCTTTAGGGTTTTAGGCACAAAGGCCGGTATTACCGTAATGACTATCGACATTGCAAAAGGCTTTACCGCTACAAAGCTAGCCGCTTTTATTGGCTTTTCTGTGACCGGGCCCCATCATTCGGCACAATATGTAAATTACGAGCTTGCATTGGGAATAACAGCAGTGATGGGTCACCTATTTCCTATCTTTGCCGGTTTCAGAGGGGGTAAAGGTGTGGCAACCCTCTTCGGAATGGTTCTGGCGGTAAATTTTGAGGCAGCCCTATTGTGCGTGCTCGTTTTTGTAGTCATTTTGTTGCTAACTAATTATGTATCCCTTAGTTCTATCTGCGCTGGTTTTACATTTCCGCTTAGCGTGGTTTTTATTCTTCACTCGTCCATAAGATCTGAAGTTTTATACGGAATGTGTGTCTGTATTTTAATTTTAGTAACCCATCAAAAAAATCTAGAGCGTTTGCTAAAAGGCCAAGAATCAAAAGTTTATCTCTTTAGGAAAAAAGATAAATAACAAAAATCTTACAAACTTGAATCTTAAGGCACAATACTTGTTTGTTTAGACCGATATAAATAGGATACTTTACTAACTAAATAAAAAATGAAAAAATACTCCGCCATACTAAGTTTATCAATAGCGCTCGTTTTAAACTCCTGTTCTACTGTACCATTATCTGGCAGAAGCCGATTAAATTTAGTAAGTAATGATCAAGTGTTGCCTATGGCTTTTCAAGCTTATAGCCAATTTCTGGGAGAGAACAAGGTGCTGCCTGCCGGTAATGCAGAGACAAGACGAGTAAAAACGGTTGGAAACCAACTAATTGCGGCTGTAACCAGCTACATGAATTCGCATAATTATGCAAACTTAATTTCAGATTATAAGTGGGAGGTAAATGTTGTACAAAACCCTGAAAAAAATGCTTGGTGTATGCCGGGCGGTAAAATTGTAGTTTATACTGGAATTTTGCCAGTTACACAAACCGATGCAGGTTTGGCAACGGTTTTAGGACATGAAATTGCACATGCAATAGCAGGTCATTCAGCAGAACGGATGTCGCAACAAATGGTTGCCCAAGGTTTAGGCGCAGTTGGCGGGGTGGCCCTTTCTAAAAATCCTCAAGCACAATCTATTTTTAATACCTTATATGGTGTAGGAACACCTTTGGCTATGCTAAGCTTTAGCCGCGGACAAGAATTAGAGGCAGATCATTTGGGTTTAATTTTTATGGCGATGGCAGGTTATAACCCAGACAATGCGGTTACTTTTTGGCAGCGAATGGAGTCAGCTGCAGGAAATGGACAGAAACCACCTGAATTCTTAAGCACCCATCCAAGCGATGCGAGACGTATATCAGAAATTAAAGGCTACTTGCCAGAGGCAAAGAAATTTTATAAAAAGTAATTTGTTAGAGCATAAAACTAAAGCCTGGCTAAATAAATCTAGTCAGGTTTTTTTTGCGATAAATTTTCGAAAGCTTATTTTAAATTTCTGTTAGCGCAAACGTTTCTTTTGCACGTATTCCTTTTTCCGTTTTTTCGAGAGTGCAACATTCATTAATTGGATCATGTTCCAGCATCAAAATCCAATTTTCTTTTAAAGCTTGTTCTAGAAATGCGCTTTTTTCTGCCAAAGTTTTTAGTGGAAACATATCATACGCCATTACGTACGGGAGCGGAAGATGGCCAACGGAGGGAAGAAGGTCTGCCATATATACCAAAGTTCTATCTTTATAGCTTATTTTGGGCAACATCATGGCATCTGTGTGGCCGTAAGCAAAATCTATTTTTATGTTGTTTTTCCACAAAAAATCCTTTTCTTCGGGAATAAATTTTAGTTGTCCGCTTTCTTGAATAGGTAAAATATTTTCCTTTAAAAAGGATGCCTTTTCCCTTTCATTTGGTTCGGTTGCCCAAAGCCAATGTTTTTCGTTGCTCCAATAAGTGGCGTTTTTAAAGGTGGCAATTAAAGTATCGTTTTCTCTTTTAACTGCACCGCCAACATGGTCAAAGTGTAAATGGGTTAAAAAAACATCGGTAATGTCATCTAAGCCAAAACCTAACGTTGATAGGGATTTCTTGAGGCTTTCTTGCCCATGGAGGAAATAATGGCTAAAAAATTTATCGCTCTGCTTATTCCCAATCCCAGTATCTACCAAGATCAAGCTGTCGCCATCTTCAATTAAAAGGCAGCGCATTGCCCAAGTGCAAAGGTTATTTGTATCGGCGGGATTTGTTTTTTGCCAAATCACCTTTGGTACTACGCCAAACATAGCACCACCATCTAGCTTAAAAAAACCGGTATCTATTGTATGGAGTTTCATGGAGATGAGTTATCAATGGTCAGTTATAAACAAACATTCAGCTTGCAGTAGTGAGCTATCGGCAGTCAGCAATAATTGTCTTTTATAAGTTCATACCTTTTCTGCCAAAGGCCTACCGTTTCAACGATTTTCCAGCCAAACAACTAAAAAACTAACCAACTAAGCTCTAATCTCTAACCAAATTTACAAATGGATAACTTCCCCGTAGGCATCTGCGGCGGCCTCCATAATTGCCTCGCTCATTGTTGGATGCGGATGAACGGCTTTAATCATTTCATGCCCAGTGGTTTCCAGTTTTCTAGCAACAACTATTTCGGCAATCATCTCGGTAACGTTTGCCCCAATCATGTGTGCGCCAAGCAGCTCTCCATATTTTGCATCGAAAATAAGTTTTACAAATCCGTCTTTTGCGCCAGCCGCGCTTGCCTTACCAGACGCAGAAAATGGAAATTTTCCAATTTTTAATTCGTACCCAGCTTCCTTTGCAGCCTTTTCAGTATAACCCACAGAGGCAATTTCCGGCTGGCAATAAGTACAACCAGGTATATTATTATAATCCAACGGTTCTACGTGTTGCCCAGCAATTTTTTCCACACAAATTATGCCTTCTGCAGATGCCACGTGTGCAAGCGCTTGGCCGCCAACTGCATCGCCGATTGCATAGTAACCTTTTACGTTTGTGTTATAAAATTGATCTGTAATTATTTTTCCTTTCTCAGTTTTTATTCCAACTTCTTCCAAGCCAATATTTTCTAAATTAGCCACTACGCCGGCGGCAGAAAGTACAATATCTGCCTCGATGGTTTTCATTCCCGTTGCCGTTTTCACCTCTACTTTGCACGATGATCCGCTCGTGTCAACCGATTCTACGCTCGAAGATACCATCACCTCAATGCCAGCTTTTTTTAAGCTTCTTTGCAACTGTTTGGACACATCTTCATCTTCTACCGGAACAACATTGTCCATAAATTCCACCAAGGTTACCTTTGTACCCATCGTTGCATAAAAATAGGCAAACTCTACACCTATTGCACCCGAGCCAACAACAACCATACTTTTTGGTAGTTCTGGTAACACCATCGCCTGTCTATATCCAATTATTTTTTTCCCATCTTGTTTTAAATTAGGTAAGTCTCTAGATCTAGCCCCTGTAGCGATGATGATATTTTTTGCGGAAAGTTCATGTTGTTTTCCATCTGTGCCTTTAACCGACAATTTGTTCCCAGGCTTTAAAGTGCCAGTGCCCATAACCACATCGATTTTGTTTTTTTTCATCAAAAACTGAACGCCTTTGCTCATGCCATCAGCAACGTTTCTGCTGCGTTTTACCACAGCAGAGAAATCAGCCTTGGCATCAGAAGTTGTGATGCCGTAATCTGCAGCGTGGTTGATGTATTCGAACACCTGCGCACTTTTTAACAACGCCTTTGTTGGGATACAGCCCCAGTTTAAACAGATTCCGCCTAAAGAATCCCGCTCGACAATAGCGGTTTTTAAACCCAGTTGAGAAGCTCTAATGGCAGCTACATATCCACCTGGACCGCTGCCTAATATAATAACGTCGTAATTCATCATATAAAAATAAAAAGAAAATTTACTGTTGCCTGCTTAAAAACATCGATTAGAAACCTTTTGGTATATTTTTTTTGATGTAGAGTCTTTATCAAAAAAATATGAAGTTTTAAAATTCATCAACTCCCAAAACTAAAAAAATGTTTCGTAATAAACGACAGTTGAAAAAACGATCGGTAGAAATGTATCCCAAGTTGAATCAACGAACCATCTATCAATTGTTTCCGAAGCGTCAACTTTTTTGTAGGTAAAAACTAAATTGTTTATAATTATGGGTTTGTCTGTCGTTTATGTTGATAACTAAGCCATATTTAACGATAATTTAATGCTAGAAGTTAAAATGTGTTAAAAAGTAATGTTTATTTTTGCCACATTAAACATAAAACTAATTTATTCTAAAAAAACAAGTATGAAAAGATCTGTACTTTTTAAAATTTTTCTGGTTGTTACCGCTATTATAGGATTTACGGCAGTTTCTAATGCGCAGGTGACCACATCATCTATGACTGGTACTGTAAAAGAGGCCAGCGGCCCACTACCTGGCGCTACGGTTAAGGCTACACATACGCCAACGGGAACAGTTTACACGGTAGTAACCAATAGTGACGGTAGATTTACGATTGGTGGTATGCGGGTAGGTGGCCCTTATACGGTCGAAATTAATTTTGTTGGGTTTCAGCCGCAAAAATTGACAGAAATTTATCTGAAATTAGGCGAGCCTTATTTGGTAAATGCCGTGTTAAATGACAATAGTTCTACGCTTGCAGAGGTTAGGGTTGTGGGGCAAGCTAACTCCATTTTAAATTCTAAAAAAACAGGCACTTCTACTGTAATTGGCCAAGCCCAAATTGAGAGTTTGCCAACCATCAGTCGAAGTGTTAATGACATTACTCGTTTAACGCCGCAAGCTAATGGAACGAGTATCGGCGGCGGTAATTTCCGTAGTAATAATTTTACCGTTGATGGCGCTAATTTTAACAATCAGTTTGGTATCGGACAAAATATTCCTGCAAATGGTTCACCAATATCTCTAGATGCTTTGGAGCAAATTTCCATCAATGTAACTCCTTATGATGTTCGTCAAACAGGCTTTACAGGTGGTGCGGTATCTGCGGTTACCCGTTCCGGTGGTAATAAATTTACCGGCGGCGCATTTTATAGCATGCGTGGCGACGATCAGCAGGGAAAAAGGGTTGGAGATGTAAAATTAACCAGCGTGCAGCCGCTAGATGAGAAAAATTATGGCGCCTATTTTGGAGGTCCAATAATAAAAGACAAACTATTTTTCTTCGGAGATTATGAAAAAAGAAGGACTGTATCGCCCGGCGAGCAACGTGTAGCGGCCACCAATTCACAACCCTACGGTAGTTTAAGCAATGTTGCGCCTGCATCAGCAGATTTCTTAAATTCTGTAAAAAGTTATCTATTAAACACTTACAATTATGATCCTGGAGTTTATCAGGGATATAGCAGCATAAGTGATAATGAAAAGATTTTTGCAAGATTAGATTGGAATATCTCAAAATCGCAACGTTTTAGTGTACGCTACAACCAAGTAGAGAGCCAAGACCCGAGTTCTGCAAGTGCTTCTACATCTGGTTCTGGTGTTAGTAAACCTTTTGGTTATGGAAACTCTAGATCTACGTTTGGACAAGATGCGGGTCTAAATTTCTCGAATTCTAATTACTTTCAAGCGTCCAACTTGTATTCCGGGGTAGCAGAATTAAACTCATCTTTTGGAAATAAAATAACGAACGTTTTTCGTGCTACTTATGCGCATCAAAACGATCCAAGAACATCGACTTCTGCAATTTTTCCACTAGTGGATATTCTAGATGATACCCAGAGCACAACTAGTGCGGGCAATGTTTTAACTACTTTTGGTTATGAGCCGTTTACCTATGGCAACTTACGGGATGTTACTACCTATACCTACAGCGATGATCTAAGTGCCGCTTTGGGTAGACACAACGTTACCTTCGGCTTACAGGCCGAATATAGCACGACTAAGAATGGTTTTCAACGTTTTGGCACAGGGTTTTATTCGTTCGCAAGTTTTGACGATTTTAAAAATGGTGCATTACCGCTGCAATATTCGTTAACATATTCAGAAAATCCGGACGGATCCCAAGCTTTTTCTAGCTTTAAATTTGCACAATACTCTGCATACTTGCAAGATGAGTTTGCGGTATCAGATAAATTTAAGCTTACAGCAGGCTTAAGGGTAGAGCAACCTAGATATCCAGACGTTTCTGAAATTAAAACACACCAGCTAGTTTTAGACCAGACTTTTGCACATGGTGTAAAAATAAATACTGGTGAATTGCCACAAACTAGGTTAAGTTATTCTCCTCGTTTCGGATTTAATTGGGATGTAACAGGAGATCGTTCATTACAAATTCGTGGGGGTTCGGGAATTTTTACCGGTCGTATTCCATTTGTTTGGATAGTCGCTCAGTCTGGCGATGCTGGCTTATTGCAATACACCCAATCATATAGTGGCCCAAAGAATGTTCCCGGTCCCTTTTCGCCGGATGTGAACAAATATATTCCGAGCCCAAAAGCAACTCCAGGAACTACAATTCCGGGTACGGTTAGTTCTAATTCTAAAAATTTGAGATTTCCTCAAACATGGAAATCAAGCTTGGCTTTCGATGTAAAATTGCCTTTTGGAATTGTGGGAACGATTGAAGGTATTTACGGCAAAGATTTATACACTGCAACAGCGCAAAATGTAAATTTACAAGATCCTGAAGCGCTTAACATTTCAGGTTATCCAGACAATAGACCTTTATACCCTAGCTCTACCAATGGAAGACAAGTTGTGACCATAAACAATTCTGGGTTACCTGACCCAAAGGGTGGAGCACAATTAAACGTTACTCAACTAACAAATACAAAAGGAGGCTACAATTGGCTGGCTACTGCCCAATTAAGCAAGCAATTTAGTAAAGGGTTGGGCTTAATGATTGCCTACACGCATGCGGAACAGCGTAATTTTGGAGACGAAGCTGGTAGCCAATTAATTAATTTATGGTCTCTTCCAGAGACAAGTTCCAACCCAAACATTCCAACTTTAAGTTATTCCAGCAATTTAAATCCAAATAGAGTTATCGCTAGTGTGTCTTACCGTAAAGAATTTCTTAGAAATTTGGCTACAAATGTATCTGTGTTTTATGAGGGTGCTAATCAGGGCCGATTCTCTTATGGTTACAGTAGCGATTTTAATCGAGACGGACAGCGGAATGACTTGATTTATATTCCGAGAGATCCATCCGAAATTACCTTTACACCGTTTACCTCGGGGAGCAAAACGTTTAGCGCGCAACAACAAAGCGATGCCTTTTTCGCTTATATCAAACAAGATAAATATATGAGTAAGCACCAAGGTGAGTATGCGCAACGTAATGCAGCCTTACTTCCATGGAGAAACCAGGTAGATTTAAGATTGAGTCAAGAGGTTTTTAAAAACGTTGGGACCGGCAAGAACTCATTCGAATTTACAGTTGATATCTTTAACATTGGCAACTTAATCAACAAGGATTGGGGTAATGTAAATTACGTAAATAATGGATTAATTTTAAAACCTACAAATGTTGCTAACATAGATAATTCCACGAGACCAACATTTAATTTGGCAACCACCGGTAGCGATTTGATCACAAGTTCTTTTGGAGTTTCTCAAACCATTGCTTCTACCTATTACATGAAGTTTGGTGTACGTTATAAGTTTAATTAAAAATAATTTACATTGAAAAATCAAAGCCTTGACGAAACGTCGGGGCTTTTTTGCTGAGGATTAAGTTGAGTCTGGGTTTAAGGTTGAGGCTGAAATTAAGGGTAAGGATTATGGTAACGATTAACAATTAACCATTAACCATTAACCATTAACCATTAACCATTAACCATTAAAAATAACAATTTCCTAAACTATTCCACCCCTTTCACATTCATTTTAATTTTATAAAGCGATTTTGAGGCCGTAATAAAAAGCATATCTTTTTTCTTCCCACCGAAACATACATTGCCAACCCAATTTTCGGGGATGTCGATGTGGCCTATTTTTGTTCCATCTTTGCTAAATATGCTTACTCCTTTACCAGAAAGATAAATGTTGCCTTCGGCATCTAGTACCATTCCGTCAGAGCCTAGGTTGACAATCAATTTACGATTGCTCAGTTCTCCATTCGTGCCAATGGCATACCGGTAGGTTTTGCCATCGCCAATGTCGCTAACATAGAGAAATTTCCCATCCTGCGTGCCCACAATGCCGTTTGGTTGTTTAATATCGTCTGCCACAAGTTTGGCCTTGCCCGATCCTTTTTTTACATAGTAAACCGATTCTTTTGGCAGCTCTGCCGAAGTTCTCGTCCAATAATCGCGTTGATAGTACGGATCGGTAAAAAAGATACCGCCGTTGGCGTCGAGCCAAATGTCGTTAGGACCATTGAGGTTTTTTCCTTCGTAGCCACTCAGCAATACCTTAACTTTTTTATTTCTATCTATCGACCAGAGTTGGTTATGTTCATCGGCACAAACAATTAGGTTTCCTTTTTTATCGACCATAGTTCCATTTGCTCTGCCTGCCGGCGATAAAAAAACCTCTAATTTGCCGTCAAGAGTGTATTTCCAAATCTTGTCATTTGGCTGATCGGTAAAATAAACGTTTCCACTCTTATCCACTGATGCCCCCTCGGTAAACTTAAATTGATTTGAAACCAGTTTTAGACTGTCTTGGTTAAAAAGAGGCTGAGACGCATTTTGGGCAGAAGCGGTTAAGGAAAAAAGAAGAAAAAATAAAATTGAGGCAGAGGCTGAGACAAAGCTTAAGGTCGATTTTTTCATTTGGTTTTATTTTAAGTATAGGGTTGGAACTCTAAGATACGATTTTATGTTTGAGAAGGACGACTTCAGACTTCGAGCTCTGACTTTCGGACTATCTTTTCCAAATACTAAGATGCCCTCTTTTCTTTTACCAGCATATTTAAAGCCTCATCAAATGTGCCCGCTAGTTGCGCATTGCCATCATTTATAAAATAAATTTCATCGGCATTTTCTATGGTGTTCAACCTATGGGCGATGACAACCAAGGTGGTTTCCTTTGTCAATTTATTTAAAATACTGCTTAGTAACTGCTCGGTAATGGTATCTATATTGGCCGTTGCTTCATCTAAAATAAGCAGTTGCGGGTTGCGCAACACTGCCCGCATAAAAGCAATCAATTGCTTTTGGCCTAGACTAATGTTATCAGAGAGTGGATTTACTTCGGTTTTTAAGCCTTCATCAAAAATGGCGAGCAACTCGCCGAGATGCGCTTCAGAAATTACCCCTTCTAGCTCGGCGTCGCTTGCATCTTTATATTTCGGGTTACCGTACAAAATGTTGTCTTTTACAGTACCAGTAAATAAAAATGGCTCTTGCAAAATAAAGCCAATATTGTCGCTTCGTGCTTCTGCAGAATAAGTTCTAATGTCTTTTCCATCTAAAAACACCGTTCCTTGAGTGGCATCGTATAACCTAGCAATTAGCGAGGCTGTCGTAGTTTTTCCCCCACCCGTCGGGCCAATTAGCGCGTATGTTTTCCCCTTTTCAAATTTTAAGTTTACGTTGTGAAGAATTTCTTTGGAATCATCATACGCAAAGTACACGTTTCTAAATTCCAACAAAGCTTCAGATTTTTCTTTTTTTGGCGAGTCGACTTGTTTTAAGTTGCTTTGCAATAATAGAATTTGCGAGATTCTATCCCAACTGGCCATAGCCACTTGAAAACTTGTCCATAAGGCCGCCAACTGCCTTAATGGATTATAAAAGCTTGTGGTATAAGCGATATAACTTACCAATAGACCAAGAGAAAAACTTCCTGTTGAAATGAGGTATATGCCAAATAACAAGACAATTAACTGCGCCGAACTCGAAAAAAGTCCATATACTGGTACAAAGATATTGTTAGAGAGCCCAGCCCCAACCGCCATTTTGTAGTTTTCTTGATTGGCCTCATCAAACCTTTCCCTAAAATAGTCTCTTCTGTTAAAAGCGATGATTACTTTAAAATTGTTTAAACTTTCTTGAATTTCGGCGCTTAAACCACCAACACTTTTTAAACTTTTGGCGTTTCTTCTTTTTACCCAAGGTGAGAATATTGTGGTGAACAAAACGATAAAAACCGCCGGTACCAACGCCGCCAATCCAAGCTCGGTATTTATATACACTAGAAAAATACCTGCACCAATAATGGTAGTAATGCTCCCTATAAACTGCATTAACGATTGAGAAAAAAATTGGTTAAGCTTATCAGTATCATTATTAACCCTGGAAATAAGATCGCCCGCCTTATTTTCATTAAAAAAAGAAACTGGCAATTCTTGCAATTTGTTAAATATGGCATTTCGCAAGGTATAAAGCATCCGCTGCCCAACGCCGCCCATTAATTTAGTTTGCGTATAACCGGTAAACATCGCTACCATATAGATGCCGAATAAAACGCTGCCAAATAATAGCACGCCATCAAATTTTTTGGTACGGATATAAGCGTCGACGGTGTGGCCAATAATCAACGGTCCGAGCAACAACAAGCCTGAATTCACCAAAATAACCACCAACGCAGTCCACAACGTTCTTTTTTCTGCAGAAATTAAGTGAAACAATCTCTTTAGCGCCTTTAAGGTCGATTGCTTTTCTTGCTCAGCATTTATGTTGTTAAGATTGTAATTCATAATTGCTGGTGCTTTGCTGCGAATTGTAGATTTGGATATACTCTGGGCTACTTTCTAGTAGAATTTTATGCGTGCCTTCGGCAATTATCTCACCCTGCATCAACAGTATTACCTTATCGTAATTTTCTACTGATGCAATTTTTTGGGTGACAGAAATTAACGTTATATTGGGATAATTTTCGGAGATTTTTTTTAAAATCCGTTGCTCGGTGTTTATATCTACGCGTGCCGTAAAATCATCCAAAAATAAAATTACCGGATTTATTGCCAATGCCCGCGCCAGCATTATCCGTTGTTTTTGTCCGCCAGAAAAACTACTCCCCCGTTCAGATACTACGGTATCTAATTTTTCTGGCAGCGCATCAATAAAATCTTTTAGCTCAGCCGTTTCTATAGCTTTTTCTAAATCCTTATCGGTTACCGTTTTGCTAAAAGCGATATTTTCTCTAACGCTCATGTTAAAAATAATACTGTCTTGAAAAACAAAACCTACCTGCTTATGGAAATTTTCTTGATTGTATTCTTTTAAGTTAATTTTATCTAACAAAACTTCGCCACTATCCGGCGGCACCAATCCGGCCAAAATAGTTAGCAGTTGTGTTTTACCCGCCGCAGTAGGGCCAATTATTGCAGTTTTTGATTTTGGCTTTATGGCAAACGAAATGTCTTTTAGAATTGGTTTCTGCCCAAAAGAAAGATTGATGTTTTTTGCTTCAAGACTTCCATTAAACACGGCGGTATTAGTTCCCGGATGTTCAATTTTGGGTGTGGATAATACACCTTCTATTCTTTGGTAAGAAGCCGTTGCCTGCGCAATAACATTGCTCATAAACCCAATAACCAAAATTGGAAAAATGAGCATCGATAGATAACTGCTAAAGGCCGTAAATTCTCCCAAACTCATACTATCTACAATTACAAAATGCCCACCAAGCACCAAAATGGTTAAACTTGCCATATTTGCAACAAAGATGATTATTGGAATCAGGGCTGCAAAAAGCCTTAAAATGTTTAGCCCAATATCTCGCGCTCTAGAGTTCGCTTCTATAAATTTATTGTATTCTAAAGTTTGAGAATTGATAACCCTAATTAATGCAGAACCTAAAATGCTTTCGCTTATAACCTTATTCAACCAATCTATTACTCCCCTACTTTCGATGAACAAAACCCGTACTTTCTTCAGTACGAAAAAAAAAGCAAAGCCGATAATCGGCACAATGGCAATAACACACAGCGCTAATTTCCAATTAATCATCAACAATAGAATGCTGGCTCCAACAATTATAAAAACAGAAGATGCAATAGAAACAATAGCTTGAGAGACAAAAAGTTTGATGGAATCAACGTCAGAGGTGAGGTTGGTAAGCAGTTTGGATGGGTTTGCCTCAAGAATGTAGGCATGGCTTTGTCTGGATATTTGATCTGAAAGTTTGCTTCGCAAATCTTTTGCAACACGTTCTGAAGCAAAAGTTTGCACAACGCTTTGCAAATAAGTAAAGATAAAAACCAATATAATAGCAATTAGAAACTCAACCATTATGGGTTTAATCTCAAAGGTTTTAGCAGTATAAGAATCTATTCCTTTTGCGATTATTTTTGGGATAACCAAGTTTAAACCGTTGCTGAGCAACGCAAAGATCAGAAGCAAAAAAATTAAGCCTTTGTAAGAACCTAGTAAACTAAAAATACTTGACTTTTTTGGCTTCTTTGTTTCGTTCATTTTATTCCGCTGTTTTATTATCGCTCAAATTTAGTCGAATTATCGAGAAATTCTTAGGGCTCACAATCATTGCATAATAAATAGTTGCGCACAGCTCGGCAAATAATGCGCTAACAATCAAACTTTAATCAGTTCATCTATTTTAAGGTTAGTTAATGTAACTTTGACTTTCAAAAAATTTTTGCCCCGCAACATGGATATTGGAAGTTACAACGAATTGCGCATTGTTAGTAAGACCGAAGCAGGTTTAAACCTGACTGATGGAGATAAATTAGTGGTTCTGCCCTATCTTTATGTCCCGAAAGACGTAGAAATAGGTCAAAATTTAACTGTGTTTGTTTTTGTCCAAAAAGACGGAACGCTAACTGCTACTACGCAGAAAGCCTACGCATGCGTTGGCGACTTTGCCTATTTAAAAGTTGTTGCAGATGGAGAAGATGGCGCGTTCATGGATCTCGGTATTGGAAAAGACATCTACGTGCCAACCAAAGAACAACTTAGACCCATGCGGAAGGGAGAAAAGCACGTAGTTTTTGTTTTTTTAGATGAGGGGAATGAAAAGTTGTTGGCTTCATCTAGATTGTATGATTTCGTGCAACAAGATGAATTTGATTTTGAGGAGGGAGATGAAGTAAACCTCCTTATTACAGAAGAAACTGATTTAGGCTATAATGCCATCATAAACAACCGATTTATTGGTCTGCTATTTTTTAATGAAGTTTTTACAGAGGTTAAAGTTGGCGACAAGCGTAAAGGTTGGATAAAAAACATCCGCGTAGATGACAAAATAGACCTTACTTTACAACCAAGCGGTTACAGCCATGTGTTAAATTCTAAAGACATGATTCTGGCCGAACTAAAAAAAAATGGTGGAGTGATTCCGTTAGGAGATAAAAGCCATCCAGAAGATATTTATGAGCGTTTTCAAATCAGCAAAAGCGTATTCAAAAAAACAATTGGGGCCTTATATAAAGACCGTTTGATTAAATTGTCTGATGATGAGATTATCTTGCTTGGCGTTGAAGATTAAAAGCGTATTTAGCAGTTAGACGTTGGCAGTTATAAATTAAGATAAGTCCGAGGTCTGAAAGTCATAAGTAGGGTGGTTGACAAATGTATTACCCATTCTTGCATTGCTCCCTAATCCTTGTTCATGTATTCCATAAATTTTGAAGCATTTTTATCAATATTTTTTGGGCGCCCAAGCACGCTTTCCACTGTACTTTTTTGGCAAAAAAAAAGGCCAAAAAAAGATGCCGTTCCAATCGTTGGCGCTAGCGTGTTGCCAAAAAAATCGTAGCTTTAACCAACTTAACCTTTCTTTATGGAGCGTTTATGTATAGATTGCGGGGCCGAGCTAAGAGGCAGAACCGATAAAAAGTTTTGCGATGACCAATGCCGCAGCAATTACAACAATCAGCTAAAGGCTAACGACCAAGGCTTTTTAAAACGGGTAAACCAGATCTTAAAGAAGAACCGCAATATATTATTAGAAAAAAATCCCGAGGGCAAAGTAAAGGTAAAACGCGCAGAGCTTCTGCGCAAAGGTTTCAATTTCGACTATTATACCCACACCTATCAAACCCAAAGTGGTGCGACTTACATTTTTTGCTACGAATATGGTTATCTTTTACTCAAAGACGACGACGTGTTGTTGGTAATAAGGGAGCCGAAGTGAGCTTTTTTTTTAATAAAAGTGTTTAGGTTTTTTAAGTTGCTCTACTTTATAGAAAATATTTTCTCATTGTATATCTAATTATCATCAACGAAATAAATCCCTGTAGAATCTGATGAATATTTTTGACCTCTTACTAGCCACCCACATTTTTGGCGGCGGTTTAAGCTTATTGCTTGGAATGATTATCTTATTTTTGAAAAAGGGAAACCGACCGCATGTTCTACTTGGAAATATTTATTTTTCTGCTATGCTGATAGCCGCACTGGTTGCAATACCAATGTGTTATCTCCATCCAAATTATTTTTTGTTTGTAATCAGTATTTTCACTAGCTATATGTTATTAACCGGCAGACGCTCGTTAGGAAAAACAACGCTTGACAAAGTGAACCCAATAGATTGGGCTTTGACAGGAACGATGTTGATCTTTGGCTTTGCTTTTATAACGCTTGGAATATCAGCCACAATAAGCGTCAACTATTTTGGAGTCGTTCTTGTTGTTTTTGGCGGCATTAGCCTTGTCTTCGTTTATCAAGATTACATCAACTTTACAGGGAAATCTAAATTTAAAAATTTTTGGCTAACCGCCCACATACAGCGAATGATTGGCAGTTACGTTGCTTCTATAACAGCATTTTTGGTTGTAAATAATACCGTGTTGCCAACTGTTTTAGTTTGGTTGCTTCCAACTGTACTGTTAGTTCCTCTAATAATAAAATGGACAAGGAAATTTGGTTCTTTGAAATCCAGCAAATCATTCGCAGACTAGTCATACTGCGAAAAGGTTCCACTAACTCCCTGCAAAAATGGAAACAGAAATAAAAGAGCGCTTTGAAAGGGTTGAAGCAAAGTTTAACCCAAAACAAAAGGATGTTTGGGATAAAGCACAGTCGTTGGCAGGCTTTCTTATTCCTTTTGCGATAGCTGCAGTTGGATGGTATTATACCAGCGAAAATAGCAAGAATCAGTTAGAAGTTCAGCGGCTTAATAACGAAAATCAATTCCAAATAGCTTTGGTAAACTCTAATGTTGGTCAGTCAGAATTGATTAGAGATTTTATGCAGCATCTTACCAGTAAAGATACCGCCGTCCGCAACATCGCGATAGAAGCGATTCTTTATGCTGCGCCAGCTCCTGGTAAAAAAATTGTCGAGGTGCTCTCAAGAACGAGCGATAAACAAACTAGAATATTTGCCATTGATGCCCTAGCAACTAAGCGATCTGACTTGGCAACCAATTTATTCTCAAACCAAAAACAAACTAGACTTATAGCAGCAAATGAAATTTTAACAAATTGGACTAGCGATAACCTATTGTTGATGCAATTATTAGACAAAACCTCAGGATGCCTTACGAGTAACAATAGTCTTTCAAATTGTGGCGATGGCATTTATAACTTCTTTATCGTGTTGCCTTCATTTTCAAGGCAACTGTTGACAGCCAACAAAGCAAAAATCTCATCTATTGCCAATAAAATAAGTTTGGAAAATCCTAGAACTAAAAAGCTCGCTGATGAATTCGTGAAGCAACTTTAATTGGATTTTTTTGGTCTGAAAAATCTCTTCCTACTATTTAAGATTGCAATCACTTATCATCATAATGCCCTTTTGCAGAAACCACGTTAACCGTAACAATTTGATCTTTTACAGAGTAGACAAGCCTGTGCTTGTCGGTTATTTTCCGAGCCCAAAACCCCGTTAAATTATGCCTTTTTAGAATTGGTTTACCTGTTCCAGTTCTGGGATGTTCTCTCAATTCTTCAATAAGCGACATAGCCTTTCTATATGCTTGAGGCTCGGATTTTTTTAATTCCTTTAAATCTAAGTCTGCCTTGAGTGACACAATTATGGTGTATATCACAAATTTTCGAAATAGGAATCAAATTCCTCTTTCGTTTTGAGGATAATACCTTTTCCGTCGATAATTTCTTGTTCAGATTCCTTTATTTTTTTAATCATTTCTGGCGTGAAATACAAATCGTCTTCTTCTAGCGGCGTGAGTAAATATGCTTGCTTTCTACCTCTTTTAATTACAATTTTTTCCCCGCTATCTGCTAAATCAAAAAAGTCTTTTTGTCTATCTCTAAATTGTCTGCTAGTCGTTTCTATAATTGCCATTTCGCGTACCTATTTTGGTACACAAATATACGGTTTTAAATCTGGTTGAAAAGTCTTATCTCCAAGTATAAAGGTCAAGAGAATTTTAGACCAATATTTTACTTTTACACTTTATGATTTGCAACATCCTTAATTTTAGCTCTCTAAAATTTAAACTTAAACTTTTACGATATGAGTCATTTAACCAGGGGTTTGTTTCTGGAAAGTTCAGCATCGGCGTTGGAGCAACTGCGAGTGTACAAATGATCCCTTCAATTCTTAACTTTGCCAAAGCGGAAAGAAATCTTACGCCGTCGAAAAACTAAACGTTGCTTTATGCGGATTGGGAAATTTCGCCGAAGCGTTGGCAAATGGATTTCAACTAAATCAAAATACAAGATATTCCCCTAATCAACCGCAACTTTATACGTTGGATCTTCAATAATATTTACCTCTATCACGTCATCGGCATTTTTTAGAAGCTGTCTACAATCTGCGCTTAAATGCCGAAGGTGAACTAGCTTACCAACTTTCAAATAACGCTCCGTTAGTTTATTTACGCATTCTATTGCGCTCATATCGGTAATTTTGCTTTCGCGAAAATCGATAACTATTTCTTTTGGATCGTTTAAAATGTCAAACTTCTCTGTAAAAATAGTTGTGGAAGCAAAAAATAATGCCCCGTAAATTTCATAGTGCTTAACCCCATTTTCGTCAATATATTTTCTTGCTCTGATACGTTTTGCGCTTTCCCAGGCGAAAACTAAAGCAGAAATTATCACACCAATTAAAACAGCCAAAGCTAAATTATGAAGCAACACCGTAACCAACGCCACGGTAACCCCGACAAAAATATCGTGCCTTGGCATCTTGTTTATCATACGTATGCTAATCCATTCAAAAGTTCCAATAGCAACCATAATCATTAAACCTGTGAGCGCAGCCATTGGCATTTTTTCAATTAAGCTGCTTCCAAACATTACAAAAACCAACAGCATGACAGAGGCCACAATTCCAGACAGTCGCGCGCGAGCTCCGTTGGAGATATTAATCAAACTCTGCCCAATCATTGCACAACCGCCCATACCAGAGAAAAAACCGGCAACAAAGTTTGCCATACCCTGCGCAACAGCTTCTTTGTTTGCCCTGCCCTTAGTCTCAGTTATTTCATCAATTAGGTTTAACGTGAGCAAACTCTCCATTAAGCCAACACTTGCCACAATTGCTGCGTAAGGAAAAACAATTTTAAGGGTTTTAAAATCAATAGGGAGATTAGGAATATGAAATGGAGGAAAGCCTCCCTTTATCGAAGCAATATCTCCAACGGTAGTAGTTTTTATCCCAAAAATGGCAACTACTGCAAAAATTACGAGTATTGAAGTTAACGATGCCGGAATCGCCTTTGTAAACTTTGGAAGCAGCCAAATAATCAACATAGTAAGCGCAACCAAACCCAACATTATAAACAATGCACCACCTTGTAGCCATACATCTGTACCTGCAACTTTAAACTGCGGAAGTTGGGCCATAAAAATGACAATTGCCAAACCATTTACAAAACCGTACATAACCGGCTGTGGCACCAACCTAATAAATTTTCCCAATCGTAAAACTCCGAAAAGCATTTGTATTAGCCCGGCCAACACTACAGTTGCAAAAATATAATCTACGCCGTGTGTTTTTGCAAGGGCCACAATAACGATAGCAACCGCTCCTGTTGCTCCAGAAATCATTCCAGGCCTTCCGCCAAAAACGGCGGTAATAAAACCCATTGAAACAGCGGCATAAAGACCGGTTAAAGGAGACAAACCGGCAATTATTGCAAAAGCTATTGCTTCTGGAACAAGAGCCAATGCTACGGTTAATCCAGATAAAATTTCCGTTTTATAATCTACTTTTTGCTGGAAATTAAAAAGGTTAAAGTATTGCTTCATATTTGTTACATACATTTAATTTCAAAAAAAAACAGATTTCTTCATTTCAAAAAACTTAGGTTAAAACGACCGTTAATCTCTGTTCAGGTGAAAATTGGAAGAAAATTAATCGATAGAATTAGTCGCCTACTTCTGAGGCGCAAAACTAAACATTTTAGATTTAAAGCTATTGGCAGTGATTGCGGCTATCTTTCTTAATAGGTTGAACCCAGTACAAACAGCACGATGCCAAGTAATTGATAACTGTTTGGAATTGCTTTTATAGGAAAATCATTTAGGTGCATCAGTAAAAAATAAAATTTGAAGCCTATCATTTTTCTAGCGAGTACTGAACCTGTGAACCAAAATGCCAGTTAGCGAAAAAATCCGCCAAATTTTCATTCAAAAAACTAATAATCAGAAACTTAGTCATGGTAACAAAATCTTCCAAGACAAAATTTCCGATAAATAGTCCAACTTTTTAGTGGCACTTGTTTTGAAACAAGGCAAAATATGAACTTAAATAACTTTACCATAAAAGCGCAAGAAGCCGTACAAAAAGCTTCTGAGATTGCGCAGGCCAATCAGCAACAAGCTATTGAGCCGGCGCATGTTTTAAAAGGATTGCTCACCGTTGATGAGAATGTGGTTTCGTATGTTTTAAAAAAACTAAACGTAAACTTAAATATCCTTAGTAGTAATTTAGATGCAGAGATATCAAAATTCCCGAAAGTTAGTGGAAGCAACATTTACTTGTCTAGCAATTCCAACACTGTTTTGCAAAAAGCGAGTTCTTATCTAAAAGAATTCAAAGATGATTTTGTGTCCGTTGAACATCTATTGTTAGCTATTTTAGCTGTAAATGATAACACTTCGAAACTTTTAAAAGAGCAGGGTGTAACAGAAAAAGATCTTAAAAAGGCCATTACAGAGTTGCGTGGAGATAATAGGGTAACAGATCAAAATGCTGAGGCCACTTACCAAGCGTTGAGTAAATATGCCCGTAACCTAAACGAGTATGCCGAAAGTGGAAAGTTAGATCCGGTAATCGGTAGAGATGAAGAAATTCGACGTGTTATCCAAATTTTATCCAGACGTACAAAAAACAACCCTATTTTAATTGGCGAACCCGGGGTTGGTAAAACTGCCATTGCAGAAGGTATCGCTTTTAGGATTATTAAAGGCGATGTGCCAGAAAACCTTAAAAGCAAAGTAGTGTATTCGCTAGATATGGGCGCTCTCATAGCGGGAGCAAAATATAAAGGTGAGTTTGAGGAGCGGCTAAAGGCAGTTATAAAAGAGGTTTCGCAAAGCGATGGGGAAATTATCTTATTTATTGATGAGATTCATACGTTAGTTGGAGCTGGTGGTGGCGAAGGCGCAATGGATGCAGCAAACATCTTAAAACCAGCTTTGGCTCGGGGAGAACTTAGGGCGATTGGCGCAACTACTTTAAATGAATATCAAAAATATCTGGAAAAAGATAAAGCACTTGAGCGTCGTTTCCAAAAAGTTTTGGTGGAAGAACCAGATACCCAAGATGCGATTTCGATTTTGCGTGGATTGAAAGAACGCTACGAAACCCACCATAAGGTACGTATAAAAGACGAAGCCATTATTGCAGCGGTAGAAATGAGCCAAAGATATATTTCTGATCGATTTTTACCCGACAAAGCCATCGATTTAATGGATGAAGCTGCATCTAAATTGCGGATGGAAATGGACAGCGTGCCAGAGAATGTGGATGCGCTTGACCGGGAGATCATGCGTTTGGAGATAGAGCGCGAAGCGATTAAACGAGAAAATGACGATAGAAAAGTTAAAGATTTATCAGAAGATATTGCAAACTTATCTGCCGAACGAGATGAGCTTAGAGCCAAATGGCAAAGCGAAAAAGATTTGGTAGATAATATGAATACGCAATTGGAACAGATTGAGCATTTTAAATTAGAAGCCGAACAGGCAGAGCGTGCCGGAGATTATGGCAAAGTTGCTGAAATACGGTATGGAAAAATTAAGGAAGCGCAAGACAAAGCTGCACAATTAAAAGTGGAGCTTGATAAACAACAAAGCAGTAGCCGAATGCTTAAAGAAGAAGTTACAGCTGATGATATTGCTGGCGTAGTTGGCCGATGGACAGGTATTCCGGTTGATAAATTAGTAGAAAGCGAACGTGTTAAACTTTTAAATTTAGAACAAGAATTACATAAACGGGTTGCGGGACAAGATGAAGCTATTGAAGCAATTTCTGATGCGATTAGACGATCTCGCGCAGGTTTGCAAGATAAGAAAAAACCAATTGGCTCCTTTATCTTTTTAGGAACAACTGGCGTTGGTAAAACGGAATTGGCAAAAGCATTGGCAGAATTTCTCTTCAACGATGAAAATGCGCTGACCAGAATAGACATGAGCGAATACCAAGAAAGACATGCAGTTTCGCGGCTAATTGGAGCGCCTCCAGGATATGTGGGTTATGATGAAGGCGGACAACTTACCGAAGCGGTAAGACGCAGACCTTACTCGGTTATTTTGTTGGATGAAATAGAAAAAGCACATCCAGATGTTTTCAATATTTTACTGCAAGTGTTAGATGACGGCCGCCTAACCGATAACAAAGGGAGAACTGTTAATTTTAAAAACACGATCATCGTAATGACGTCTAATATCGGCGCAAATTTGATTCAAGATAACTTTAAAAACTTAACTGATGAAAATCAGGATGAAGTTGTCGCAAAAACAAAAAATGAATTATTTGAGATTTTAAAGCAAACTATTCGGCCCGAGTTTTTAAATCGTATCGACGAGCTGATTATGTTTACGCCCCTTAATCGTACAGAAATTAGAGACATCGTAAACTTACAATTTAAGCAGGTTCAAAATACCTTGGCAGAAATGGGTATAGAAATGGAAGCAAGTCCTGAAGCTTTAGACTGGTTGGGCGAACTTGGTTACGATCCGCAGTTTGGTGCTCGTCCGTTAAAAAGAGTCATCCAAAAACGAATTTTAAACGAGCTATCCAAAGAGATTTTAGCAGGAAAAATAACTAAAGACAGCAAAATAAAGCTGGATATGTTTGATCATAATTTTGTCTTTATGAATGCAACCGAGCAATAACCAGCTTAAATATGAAAAAAGCGCAGATTATTTTCTGCGCTTTTTTCTTTACAATCTTTAACACACTTATAGCTTTCTAAAAAAACCATGGCAGTGTTCGTTAGCATATAAAGATACCATTTTTTCGGGTTTGTCTTTAAGAAATACATCGCACGCAAGCTTAACACCAGGGTTTACGCTGAATCCAGGCCTACCATCATCTTCGTTGTGGTAATCCATTAACATGCAAATTGCGCCTTTGGTTAGTTTTGGGTAAAGTTGCTCCAAACAATAAAGCATCACGTTTTTATGTTCTTGCAAATCACCGCCAAAACCGCAGTCTATGTGTACAAAACAAAGTTTTTCGGGCAGCTGTGTCGGCAGTGTCTCTTGAAAGTAGCCTTTATGCAAGGTTGGCGCACGTAAGTTTGCCAGCTCAAAATTTTTCAAAAGCTCCTTTTCCACATCACCCGTAAAAGTAAACTTTGTTTCAAAGTTATCGTACAGATGCAATTTTTTTTGGGAATTAAATTGCTCTATAATCTTTTCAAAAAGCAAGGCACATTGCCCGGTGTAACAACCCAGTTCAGCAACATCACCTTCTATCCCGTTTGTAATTAAACCTTCTAACAACAAAAAATAATTCATTCGTTGTTCTACGGAATTCATATCTATGTTTACATCTGGTAGGCGCTCTAACTTATACCCATAGCCAAATTTATTGATGCCCCAATTAATAGTGTCGGCTATTTTAGATTTTCTAGGTTTGGCAAAAGGAGCCTGGGTTATAAAAAAATTATTCATATCGCATTTTAAGAAAAGTTAATATACCTTAAACTTAGAAAAAGAAAACGAATATTTGCCATAAAACAGGCGTTAAAAATCTATCGAGAACATTTAATAGCGGTAGAAATAGTTGCGCAGAAAACTATCTAGCAATATCCGTGTATTCGCTCAGACTGATTGTTTTTGTGGGTATTTTTTGTAATTATAAGACCGATTTTTTTGTTTCATTTTCCAAATGAAATAACTAGATTTAGTCCACACACAAATACACAAAAATGAAATCTGTCCTACTTCTCACGGGCTTTCTATGCGCCCTTGGTTTTGGCTGTTATGCACAAACCGAAAAAGGAAATTCTATGGTTGGCGGAAGCTTTAGGTACTCTAGCGACAAGCTCCAAGCAAACGGTAAACGAACGGATAATTTCTATATAATACCGAGATATGCATATTTTTTAAGCAGTGATCTTGCCATAGGAATGGAGTTGCCCATTAACTTATCACGATTAAACTTTGAAAAATATCAAAGCGTTAATAGTGAAACTGGATTTTATGAGGAGCAGTATGCTCCCAAGGAATTTAGTTTTGGGTTATCGCCTTTCTTAAGAAAATACTTCTACGAAAAAGCTAGATTTAGTTTCTTTGTGCAAGCAAATCCGCTTTTGCTTTTAAATTCCTACAATCAGATCAATAATGGATTTTTGGAAAAAACTGATTTAAAAGCCAAAGGAATTGGTGCAAGCTTAATTTTTGGTTTGGCCTTTAACATCACAGATGATACTCAAGCACAATTCGGCCTTCCCGTGGCAAACTACTTTCACCAATCCTACTACAATAATCTTTCGGAATATAACTACGATAAAAAAAACAATTTCAACGTGTTCCCCAATATTATCTCGCCTTCTTTAGGTATAAATGCGCATTTTTAAAGTTTATCTAGTTTAAAAGAATGCACAAACGTTGATAAATTAGTGCAGCAATATTTTTTTGATTTCATAGTTTTGCGGCAAATAATTCATCTCCATGAAAATTAAAATAGTATCATTTTTATTTATCGCAGCAATTCTATTTGCAAGTTGCCAGTCTAAATCTCAACAAAAAGAAAAAGATAGCATAGAAAAAACCAACAACGTAGATGGTAGCGCAAGTAATTCCGCAGAAAAAATAGATGTTTCCAAGATAAAGAAAGCAGATGCAGCAACTATTTTGGCGCGAAAACAAGTACCCATTTTATGCTATCACCAAGTACGTAATTGGATCGAAAGAGACGGAAAAGTTGGAAAAGATTACATCGTTCCAATTCAAAATTTTAAAGACGAAATGAAAATGTTGGCAGATAGCGGCTACCATACTATTTTGCCAGATCAACTTTATGCTTATTTAAACACCGGCGCAAAATTGCCGAACAAGCCAATTATGTTAACTTTTGATGATACAGACGAAGATCAATTTACAATTGTTCGCCCAACATTATCCAAGTACGGTTTTAAGGCGGTCTATTTTATCATGACGGTTTCCATTGGCAGAAAGGGAAAATTTGTCAATTATATGAGTTCTGAGCAGATCAAGCAACTTTCTGATGAAGGAAACATCATTGGTAGCCACACCTACGACCATAAAAACTTTAAAAAATATGCCGGTAAAGACTGGGAAGAACAAATAGATAAACCCACTAAACGGTTAGAAGATATAACTGGTAAAACAATGACCGAATTTGCATATCCTTATGGTCTATGGAATGCCGAGGGAATTCCCGAACTAAAAAAACGTGGTTTTAGAATGGCTTTCCAACTCTCTACAAAGCGTGATGACAAAGAACCATTGTACACTATCCGTAGAATAATTGCCAGCGGTTATTGGACGCCAAAAACGCTGAGCAACAGCATTAAGAATAGTTTTTAAGAATAGCTCTTATGTGCGATTAAAGTTCTATTTTTATTAAAATGATTTTATGTTAATGTAGAAATCAATAAACTATACAGGTAATTTGCTAAAATGTTAAGGTTAAACAAACTTCTTTACATAAAAAATAGTTTAGTAGCATTTATTGCCATTACCATTTGTTTGGGGTGTAATAATCCAAAAACCACCCACAATGTGCAGCCAGTAATAACGCTCCCTGCTTATTTCTATAAAAGGCTCGAAGGAACTATCGATGGGAAGCAAACTACGATGCATTTGGAACGAGCAGGCAATATTGCCTCCGGCAGATGTTACTATGATAAGCAATGGCTCAAGCTAACGCCTCTAAAAAATGACAAAAACCAATACTTAACTTTTGCGCTAAGCAATTACTTGGAAAGCGATTCTGAGCAGGCAGATAATACCTTGAAATTGTCTTTGGCCTGGCATGGAAATTACTTCGATGGGACGTTGAAAAATCAGTTTGGATTTGATGGAGATGACATAAATCTGCGAGAAAAATATCCGGCAGGTTCTTATAAGTTCGAAGTATCCAATTATTCAGATTCTATTGCCGCCATTGCCAATATTTCAAAATCTCCCAAAGCCAAATTTAGTATCACTTATTTGAAACCAGTAGCTGATGACGAACATGCAAAATGGTTAGATGAGCAACTTAAAACGCTAGGGCAAGCGGTAGACCTTAAGGAAAGTCGAGAGATAATTTATAAGGACTTATCAAAAAAATATTTTGCGCAATGTCGAGATCGGTTAATGGACTATACCAATAAAGATGGGAGTATAATACCTTCCATTCCTAATTTCTTTGATATTAAGACACAATATATTGTATTTAATAATAACAACTATGTAAACTTAGAATTATTTAGCGAACAGTTTAACGGTGGCTCGGGGAAACATTTTGGAAGTTTAATGTATTGCTATGACGTTAAAAATAAACAGCGAATGGCAATGACAGATATACTAAATATAGATTTTGACTCAATGCAAAAGTTGTTGAGAGAGACCTATGTAAAAATGTATCATTACGCACCTAGAAATTCTGCCGAAAAAATGCAATTTGAGCAAACTTCATATCAAACAGACAACTTTTACTTCAATCAATTTGGGTTGGCTATAATGAATAATAGCGGATGGATACCTGGTAATTTTGAAGGACAGGTATTACTTTTTATTCAATTTACAGACTTAAAGTCATATCTAAAAGCAGATTTTAAACGTCGAATGGGGCTTTCAAATGTCGTTGATTAATATTATGCGATTGCTAAAACCTTAAATGCTTTTCCATTAAACAAAAACTCATCACCTAATTTTTTGTTCAGTAGTGTTTTGCCTATCGGCGATGCTTGAGAAACTGCCACATATTTTACGCTATTGATTGTTAATTCACCCGCGCTAATACTGATATAAAAATTCCCGTTTGAGGTAAAAACCAAACTACCATTTTGAACTTTTGAGGAAACTCCCGTTCCTTCAATTTGTTGCAGCGCCATCTTTTGCATCCCAGCCTCATATAAAAGCTTGTTATTATGATCCATTTGCTGTTGCATCAATTCACGGGTTGTCTCATATTTATCACCTGCACTACTTTTTGTATCATCGTTAGAAGCTTGCCTTGCTTGTGCTAATGAATGCTCAATGTTTTCTATCCGACTTTGGATAAATGCCGAACAAAGGTGATGAAGTTTTGACTTAATATTTTCTGAGTAATTCATGGTATAAAAGCGACGACGATTGCCGCAACATCAAAGATGCAACATTTTTAAACATCGGCTAAAAAATTAAATCTCAGTTTTAACAGATAATTGCTTCCTTATTTTCTTTGCACGGGAAAAAAATCCAACGCTTTTTTTGGCAACCAAAAAATCCATTGTTTCTATCAGCTCTGCTTTTATCCAAACTTGTGATGTACTAAGATTTGCCAAAATATCCAAACAGTGCGCCCTTACAGCCACGGGCGTAAGGCCATCTATTAGCCAGCTAAAAACCGCAGCAATAATATTGTCCATTGGGCAATGTTCCAAAACCTCTTTTACCTCCAGAGTTGCTTTTCCGTTGGTCATCAATGCTAAAATTTTCACATAGTGTCGCAAAGCAGATAGATTACTTTGGTCACAAAAACGTTTTAAAAAATAGCTTGCGTGTGGCAAAAATCGATCGTGATGATTTAAATAGATATTTTCTAAAATCCAGGCCGCTCGAAAACCAATCAGCTTATCGCCATCAAAACTTAAATCGATTAAATCATTTACCAACAAATCTTGGGCTGCGATGGCGGCAAGTCTCTCTACTTTGGTTTTCGAGAGCGTACTTTTTAAGGTATCTACAAGTTCTGCGTTCATCTTAAAAAAAATTCATCCTTTTTAATTTTTTTTGGGCTTGCCCCAAGCTGCGCAAGGGTCGGGTCATCCGCCACTAAATTTTCGCTTCCCGAAGTAGAATCCGTCGAGGCTGTTCCCCGCTATACGTTTTTCGCTTGTAACGCTTAGGCAAGACTAAAAGAGCCGCAAATTTATCAACCCTGATTACTTTAATGCGAACATTCATCCGTTTGATTAGCATTCTTTATTTTTACTTTGACAAAATTGGTATGGCAAAAATAATTGCACCTAGCAGGAATACAATCGTCAAAATGTGGATTTTATAGTTGCTCATTCTAAAAAAAATAAACTGTTGAAAGGTTCTTATCAACCAAAATAAAGAGGTTGCGCCCAATAAGAAATTACCGAGCTTCGTAGTTAACAATTCCGTTGGAAACAAAAAACAAATAAATGCAGTAAAAAAGAAATAGTATATAATCTGGATGTTTAAAATCTGCATAATTCCTCTGTTCGCGAAACTTATTTTTTTCAAGTCGCGCTCCCAATTAAACATTCTCCAAAAGCCGAGATGAAACAAAGCAAACGCAAAGGTATACATCCCGCAAACATATATTATCGCTATCATCCTACTGTTATTTGTTTTTCTTAAAGACTCTTCGTTAATCGACCTTTAAAGCCTATGTCTTCTCCGACCAATTTAGGAAAATTTCTAAAATACATTCTTTGGAATATGTTTCTTAGAATTACAGTATTTTCACCTGGCCCTTCTTATCTAAATCTGATAGTGGTGGGAAGCCAAGCTTTTTTTGGGCGTGCACCGAGTAGCAGGGCGGCAACGACCCAGAACCTTTAACCCGACGGGTTTTATAATAATTTACATGGTAGCATTTCTTTCCTGAACTTTTTACCCTGCGCCTTTTTGCTTACCTTTGCAATTCATTTTAAAATACATGATTTCAGTTTCTAATTTATCTTTACGTTACGGCAAACGCACCCTTTTTGATGATGTTAACCTTAAATTTACCCAGGGCAATTGCTATGGCGTAATTGGGGCAAACGGCTCTGGAAAATCTACTTTTCTTAAAATCTTATCCGGAGAGGTTAGCCAAACGACGGGCTCTGTGGCTTTTACACCTGGCGAGCGCATGGCGGTTTTAAAGCAAAACCACTATGAGTTTAACGAAGTTACCGTGCTCGAAACCGTAATGATGGGACATAAAGAGCTTTATGAAATTATGAAAGAGAAAGACGCCATTTACATGAAGGAAGATTTCTCTGAGAAAGATGGCGTTCGCGCCGGCGAATTGGAGAATATTTTTGCCGAGATGGATGGCTGGAATATGGAAAGCAACGCCGCAACCATGCTTAGTAATTTGGGTATTGCAGAAGAAAACCACACCAAATTACTAGAAGAATTAGATAATACACAAAAGGTTAGGGTGCTTTTGGCGCAGGCGCTCTTTGGTAATCCAGACATTTTATTGTTGGATGAGCCAACAAACGATTTAGATATTGAAACCATTGCTTGGCTAGAGAACTTTTTGGCTGATTACCAAAACATAGTGTTGGTGGTAAGCCACGATAGGCACTTTTTAGATGCCGTTTGTACGCATATTGTCGATATAGATTTTAGCAAAATGAGTATCTACTCTGGCAATTACAGCTTTTGGTATGAGAGCAGTCAGCTGGCATTGAAACAACGCAGCGACCAAAATAAAAAGCTAGAGGATAAGGTTAAGGAGTTGCAAGAGTTTATAAGACGCTTTAGTGCAAATGCATCGAAATCTAAGCAGGCAACGTCTCGTAAAAAAGCTTTAGATAAAATAGACATTTCTGAAATTAAGGCCTCGAGCAGGAAATACCCGGCTATTATTTTTAATAATACAGGTAGAGATGCCGGCGACCAAATTTTACAAGTAGAGAAATTGGGCAAGAGCAATGCCGATGGTGTGTTATTCAAGGATGTTTCTTTTATGGTTAATAAGGGTGATAAAATTGCGGTGCTTTCTCAAAACAGCTTGGCAACTGCCGCCTTTTATGATGTTTTAAACGACAGAGATACAGATTTTAAAGGTTCTTTTAAATGGGGAGTTACCATAGGTACTGCTGATATCCCGAACGACAACTCAGAATATTTCGCGGATAAAAATGAAAATTTGGTAGATTGGTTGCGAGAATATTCTGGCACCGATGCTGATGAACAGTTTGTTCGCAGCTTTTTGGGCAGAATGTTATTCTCTGGCGAAGAGGTTTTAAAGAGTGTGAAAGTGCTATCAGGAGGCGAGAAAATGCGTTGCATGTTCTCGCGGATGATGTTGCAACAAGCCAACTTTTTGATGTTCGATGAGCCAACAAACCACTTGGATTTAGAATCTATCGAAGCATTGAATAACGGAATGAAGGATTTTAAGGGAACGATTCTATTTACTTCCCGAGATCATCAACTTACAGAAACCGTAGCAAACAGAATTATAGAAATTACACCAAAAGGTACGATTGATAAGTTAATGACTTATGATGAGTACATCAACAGCGAGGAAGTTGACAAATTGAGAGAGGAAATGTACGCTTAGTCTGGTTGGTTGGGTTGTTGGTTGGTTGGGTTGTTGGTTGGTGTGTTGGGTGGTTTGGTCGTTTAGGCTTAATTGGTATTCGGTTATCTGTGATCTTGAGCTTGTCGAAAAACCTAACTCGTAATCTGTACTTCGTACTTCGCTATTCGTACTTCGCTATTCGTACTTCGTAATTCATACTTCGTAACTCTTAACGCTTAACTCTATTGTCCTCAACAAATGACTTTCCTCCCATAATCAGCTTTTGCATTTCTACGTATATTCGTAAAAACATTGTTGCCATGACAAAGAAAAATTTATTATGGGCGCTGTTTGCATTACCGTTTTTTGGTTGCACGCAGGTAAAAAGTCAAACGGAAATAAAACAGACCGCAATTGTTCATCCAACGGTAATAGAACTTTTCACTTCAGAAGGGTGCTCTAGTTGTCCACCTGCCGATGTTTTGGTTGCAAAAATAAAGGAAGAGTATAAAAACAAACCTGTTTATATTTTGGCTTACCATGTAGATTATTGGGATAGGTTAGGCTGGAAAGATGCCTTTAGCGATGCCGCCTACAGCAAACGCCAATATAAGTATGCAAATTGGTTTAATAAAAATGGAGTTTACACACCTCAGATTGTCGTGAATGGAAATGCAGAATTTGTAGGTTCTAATGCTGCCCGATTAAGAAGCGAGCTTGTAAAAAGTTCAAGCGTAACAGATGCGGATATAAATATGGTGGTTAGTAAGCAGGGAAATGACAAGGTTTCCATTTCTTACAAGCTTTCTGATGTTGATAAGGCAAACGCGGTAAATTTTGCTTTGGTCGAGGAGAATGCAGTAACAGATGTAAAGCGCGGTGAAAATAGCAACCGAATGTTACATCACGTAAATATTGTTAGAGAATTAAAAACCTTGGATGGTAGTCAGAATGGTTCCGTAGTTTTTAAACTTCCAACTGACCTAAGCCAGAATTACCACATCGTAGCATTTTTGCAAAATAACAAAACGGGCAAAATTACTTCTGCAATTAGTAATTAGGCTTTTTAAAATAATACTCTGCCCCAAAAAAATCTATCATAATAAAAGCGCGCAAAAACAAGCGCGCTTTTATTGTTCAAATCCTCCATCAAAATATTACATGTATTAATTCTAACAAATACCGGCAGGCAATTTAGTGCAAACTCGTGGATAATTAGCGATAAATTCTTTGTGATCAATACTTGATACTAAATACTTGATACTAAATACTAAATACTTTTAATGTCCTGAGTGCCCATCCGCACCATGTGCGTGGCCGTGAGTTAACTCATCTTTTGTCGCTTCTCGAACGCTTAAAATTTTCCCTTGAAACATCAAGTTTTTTCCGGCCATTGGATGATTTAAATCTACCGCAATAGTGTCCTCATGCACAGCAGTTACACCCGCCCTAAACTGATTTCCATCATTATCTTGCAACGGAATTACATCTCCAACTGCAGGTAATTCTCCACCTGCCTCAGTAAACATAGTTGTTGGCAAATCTGCGAAAGCACCGGGATCTAATTCGCCATATCCATCGGCTGCCGAGAGTTCAAAACTGTAATCATCACCAGTTTTAAGACCAGTTAATTGCTCTTCAAATTTGGGCAACATCATCCCAACGCCGTATAAAAATACGAGTGGATGTTCCTCATCAGCCTTTTCTACAAAAACGGTTTTTCCTAATTCGTTCGTAGTATGTAAGTCGTACGTTAATGACACTACTGTGTTTTCTGAAATATTCATTATTTTACGGTAATTTATGTAATCATTTTTAATGCTTCAGCTACCGTTGAAACAGGCAACTGGCACGCCCTATTTTTGCAAATATAAACTTTTGTTTCAAAGCCTTGTTTCCCTTTTAACAGAGGCAGCGTACTTTTTGTTCCTCCTAAAATCATTTTATTTGGTATATAATGATTACTGAATTCGGCTTTCAAGTGCTTAAAGTTTTCGCCAACAATGGCAATTTCATTAACTCCATAAACCTTGTTTAGCAGTGCTATCGACCAATTTGAATAAGCAGAACCATAAGCTTTCATACTTGGCTGAACGGATTTTAACATAACATCCGCTTTTTTTGTATAATCGTCGCGATCAAAAAGCAGTCCGAGTGCCATTAAATTATTGGCCATTGCAGAGTTGGAAGCGGGAATAACATTGTCCATTATTTCGTGTTTTCTGGCGATGAGTTTTTCGCCTTTGTTTGAAGTATAAAAAAACATCGACGAGTCGTGGTCAGTGAAGTGTTCGATGACATAATCTGTCATCTTTTTTGCTTCAAAAAGCCATTTTTCATCAAAATCATACTGATAAAGTTGTAAAAGCGATTCAATTAGAAAGGCGTAATCATCTAAAAAACCAGCTATAGATGCCTTGCCATTCTTAAAGTTCCTGAACAAACTGCCGTCTTGGGCTTTACAATTACTTAGTATAAATTCTGTTGCCATTACGGCTTTATCGTAATAAGTGTGATTGCCCAAAATCGAAGCAGCGTCTGTTAGCGCCTTTATCATCATTGCATTCAAAGCGGTTAGGCATTTATCATCTAGGCCAGGTTTAATTCGTTCACTCCGACGAGCTACCAATTTGATGTTTGCAGCTGTAATTTTTTCTTTCAAATTTTCCGTGTCGATGTTATGTTTTTTACTGAAAACTTCATCTGGTACGGTTCTACGTAAAATATTTGTTTGTTCTTCCTCCCAATTTCCAGTTTCGATAATGTTATAGTATTCGCCTATCAAATTTGCATCGCCTCCAATTATCTCATCAAATTCGCTCTTATCCCACACATAAAATTTCCCCTCTACACCCTCGCTATCCGCATCTAGCGCAGAAAAAAACAAGCCTTCGGCAGAAGTCATCTCAGTAAAAATCCAATTTATGGATTGTTCTGCAATAGATTTAAATCGGTCGTTTTTTGTGGCTTGATAAGCTTCTAGATATAAGGAAATTAGCTGAGCATTATCATACAACATTTTTTCAAAATGCGGCACATGCCATTGATCATCTACCGAGTAACGGGCAAAACCTCCGCCAATCTGATCATAAATACCACCTTTCGCCATTTCTTCTAAACTCAGCATAACAGCAGTGTAACACGCATCGTCTTTTGCCAACACTGCGTACCTCAGCAAAAAAAGCCAATTGTTTGGCAGGGGAAATTTTGGGGCTCTGTTATATCCTCCCAAATTCTTGTCAAAATGCTTTTTCCAAGGCTCTACAATTTCTCTTAGTCGTTCTTTGGTAAAATCGCTATCGCCTTTAATAGTCACAATTTTTTCGCTTTCGCGGATGCCTGCCGTAAGCCTGTCTGCATATTCCCGGGCTTTTTGAGGTTCATTTGCCCAAAGAGTTGCAACGTTGGTTAAAACATTTACCCAATCTGGGGTTCTAAAATAAGTGCCGCCATACATAGGCCGTTGATCGGGTAGGCAAATACAATTTAAAGGCCAACCTCCGCTACCCGTCATCAATTGGATGGCGTACATATAAATTTGGTCTATATCTGGCCGCTCTTCCCTATCCACTTTTATACAAACAAAATGTTCGTTCATCACACTTGCCACTTCTTCATTTTCAAAACTTTCATGCTCCATTACGTGGCACCAATGGCAAGCCGAGTATCCAATGCTCACCAAAATAAGTTTGTTTTCGGCTTTCGCCTGATTTAGCGCTTCGTTGCCCCACTCCTGCCACTGCACCGGATTGTACGCGTGTTGAAGCAAGTATGGCGAGGAAGCTTTTATGAGTTTATTGGACTTTTTTTCCATAATTGTAAAGTTAAAAGTATTACAATGGAACGCTTTGATAAGTTTGGTTTTAATCTATAAATTGCGGCTTAGGATAAAAGAACAAGAGCAAAGAACAAGGACAGGACGCTCAGTCTAAATACTAACTACTAAATACTTGATACTTCCCTAATGAAAATAACCCATACGGAAATATACCGATTCAGCATACCAGTTGAGCCTTTTGTAATTGCAACCGGAACTATGCATTTTGCGCAGAATGTGCTTGTTAGAATTTATACGGATAATGGCCTTTACGGCATTGGCGAATGCTCTGCTTTCCCTATGATTGTTGGCGAAACGCAAGATACCTGTATCGCAATGGCAAAGGAATTTGCAAAGCTGCTCATCGGGAAAGATCCATTAGAAATACCGGATCGGATGAGCAATTTGCTTGGCTTTGCCAACTATAACCCGACCATAAAAAGCGCGTTCGACATGGCGCTTTTTGATATTGCCGCAAAAAATGCTGAGCTACCATTGTATCAATTTCTTGGAGGAAGTAAACGCAGCATCGAAACAGACATGACCATTGGCATCGGCACACCCGAAAGCATGGCCATAGCTGCAAAAAGACTCATTGAAAAAGGTTGTAGAAACATCAAAATTAAACTTGGAAAGGGCATAAATGCTGATTTTGAGCGCGTAAAGCAAATTAGAGCCGCCGTGGGAGACGAAGTTAATCTGCGTTTAGATGCCAACCAAGGTTGGAGCTTTGATGATGCCTTATTTATTCTCGGCAAATTGGAGCCTTACAACATTCAATTTTGCGAACAGCCCATGCGTACTTGGTATGATGATAAATTGCCCGAACTCCATCTAAATTCCTCAGTTCCGCTTATGGCAGATGAGAGTTGCTACAATCACCACGACGCTCGAAAATTGATAAATAGCCAATCAACTTCTTTTTTAAACATCAAATTTTCGAAATCTGGCGGAATATTAGAGGCTCAAAAAATACACGAGGAAGCCTTAAAAAAAGGAATGAAATGCATGATTGGTGGCATGTTAGAAAGTAGAATCGCTGTAACTGCCGCCCTACACTTTGCACTCGCTAGTCCAAATGTGGTTTTTTATGACTTAGACTCGTGCCTGCTTGGACATTTGATAGACCCTGTAATTGGCGGCGCCACATTTAACGGCCTCTTTTTAGAAGCACCAGAAACCCCAGGTATTGGTGCCGATGCCGATGAATTTTTCTTAGAAAAATGTGAAAATTGGACGGTGTGAGGGAGTTGAAAGTTAAGAGTTGAAAGTTCAGGGTTGGAAAAATCACAAGTCAAATCTGAACGGCAAAGAGTTTATGAACATTTTATAAATTTTAAAGAAGCAAATGATCGACTAAGTAATTTAAACTTTCTTATAAAAACGACCGTTGTCTGAAATTTCATCTAAAATTATTAAAGTTATAACAGAATACTTTTGGTGTGCTTATGGCACACATGGTTTTCAAGGATCTTCGCATTTAGACTTATTATTGGATTAAGTGCAGGGTAAATGATATTTTTTCACTGTTAATTCCTCATGAGACTGGAAAGGAACGTATACCTAATCTCCTACCATTGCAGGATCTTTTAAACTAAAAAATTAGTTTATATTTTGGAAATGCATAAATTTATCATCTATGAAAACGAACCTAACTTTTAGTTGCCTCGGATGCCTAACCAGTTCTTCAAAATTAGAAGAACTTCCCTTATTGACGATTAGAATTTCCAAAAAAAAACAGATCATGCACATGATTCATACTAAGTTAAGCCTATCAAGTTTATCGCTCATAATTTTAATTTTTCTAAATTCATGCAATACCATCATCCCAGAAAAGCCAACGGCAATTAATTATGATACCTCAACCACATTTTTTTCAGCTAAACCATCTTTTTCAATTGACCTTCCAGGTAATTATAAATTTATTTTTAAGCCCTTGGATACTTATCAGCGACAAATAATAGGCAAAAATTACACTAGGTACTTATACTATACCGCACAAACTGGTTTTTTTGAATATAAAACGCTCTGTACATACACAGATTCGATTAATAATCTGAATGGATTTACCGCACAGACTATTAAAAATTTAAAACACCTCAAGACTATTAGGTCAATATCTTTGATTAATGAAAAGGAACTGGCAAAAAATCTCTCTAAAGGTTTTCCTATTTCCCTACAAACCAAACAATATTTAAATATCATTTCGTACAACCAAGGTGATTCCTCCAGAAGAAATTTAGATAATCTAGTAGTCGAATATCATGTACTAACCCCAGACAAAAGAGGAATATTACGGTTTATATGGATAAAGAATAATAGTGTAAAAGGCGATACCGCTGCTTTAAAACCTGAATCGCTAAAGCTTGAGTCGATGGTATCAATTTCTACTATAAAATTTAACATTAACCAAAGGCTTGATGAAGATCCATTTAGTTATGCTGATAAATTTTATTCGGCGGACTATGGATACAATTATCTTTTGCCCGTTACTATGTTACTAAAAGATAGTACAATAAATCTTAATCAAAATCGCCAAAAAAAAAGCTCCTACTATCAGGCACTTGCTACAAGATATTCTTTAGCAGGGAACTACCCTCAAGCCATCTATTACGACCATAAAGTTGGCAAACCTTTCTATGATGAAATTGACACCGGTAAACTGCACGAATACAAACCTATTTCAGCAAAAAAATATATTTTAGACAGTTTAAGCCATGCAAACTTTTTATTATTTAATGAGGTACATTATATAGCGCAAAGCAGAGCATTCGTGCGCGATTTATTACCAAATTTATATCAGAAAGGCTATAGATATTTAGCATTAGAGGATTTGGTAGCTGCCCAAGATTCAGCTATAACCGCGCGGAAATATCCTGATAAAATCTCTGGTTATTATTTGAATGATCCGATTTATGCAGAATTGGTTCGAGAAGCATTACGTTTAGGTTATAAACTAATTACTTACGAAGATACTGTTGATTGTATAAATTCAGATCCGATTTTCTGCATGAATTCCCGCGATTTAAATGAAGCCAAAAACCTTTTAAATTCTTTAAAAAAATTACCAAAAGCTAAAACTATAGTCCTTGCTGGTTATGACCATATTAATAAGCAAACTGAATTCAATTGGAAACACATGGTGCAAAGTCTTCAAGAATTGTCTGGTTCAGAATGCATTAGTATTGATCAAACTACATTAGTCAATAAATACAACTTGAAAGATGCAAGCCCATTCTATCAATATATAACGAATAAATATAAGATTAACGAGGCTGTCGTATTAAAAAATAATACAATTTTTTGGGTTGACTCTGCTTTACGACAAAAGGTAGATGCAGAAATACTTTTTCCTGCCACAGAGTATTCTTCAAATTCAATTCCTACGTGGGTCTTTCCAGTAAATGCTGTCAACTACATGATTCAGCCAAAATGTAAGAAATACAAAAAAAATCTATTTCTTCAGGTTTATTATAAACATGAACTAGATAGTAATGGAACAAGTAACTCAATTCCATACATAAATTATCAATTAGAAGGCAAGCCAAAATACATAACAATAAAAATCCAAATGAATATTAAATATACCTATATATTAACAGATCCCAATACGAACGAAGTGCTTTGTTTTGGAAACATTGAAAAAACCAAGTAAGTTTTGATAATAATATTAAGTGCTGATAATTGTCATTATTCCTAATATTTTGAGCGTGTAAACTCAACCCAAACAAACTAAGTATTTCCTCTTTGTACTTTCTCAAAAACTCGTCTCATAATTCTGTGTTTCAAATTATGAAATGTCAACGCTTTTACAAACATTAAACATGTGAGGGCAAGCAAGTAATCGGATCTTAGATTTGTAGTTGGACGTTTAAAATAAGTTCACTGTGATAAATATATTTATGTAAAATTTTCCTTAAAAGCTTTTACGGAGATAGAAGATTTTGTCTGGATCAGGATTTGATGAATTGAAATCTAAACTAAATTTAGCGTAACTAGATTTTTTACAATTAATTTATAAATACTTTACAGTCCAAGGCGCTTTACCGCGGCCTGGATGGTAAGGGCCGAACATAGTGAGGGTTAAGTTTCTCCCCATCTTGTGGGGATTAAAAACTTAACGGCACCCCTGAACAGCCAGATACAGCCGCACAAGAAAAGGTGAAAAGTGAAAAGCCGGTTATCAGCTATCAGAAGTCGGTTACCCGAAGCAGGGTTAAAATGCTTAAACGATTGAAGGGTCTAAAATCTCCCATCTCAGATCTCATGTCTCAGATCTCATATCTCATATCTACATCCTAAATAACTATGATATTTTGAAATTATGAATCGCAAAAGCTTTGGATCTTCGGTTTTTAAAATATCTTAAAACAGACAGAGTTCGACCTGTTAAAAAACTACTACGCCAGTAATTGAAATTCTGTTACAAGTACGTACAATTCTAAAAGAACTCGAAAAAGCCTATAGAAAAATATTTTAGTTGCCGAATTAAAAAAATAACGAAGTGATTAGAACCGTCTTATTAAATCACCGTTTTTGATAAATTATCTTCTTTTAAAATTTCCGTTTTTACAACTAGATTTTTAACCTTGAATAAAATTTCTAACGCTTTGCCTTTAGATTTAAAATTAAATAAAAAACTATTCTGGCAACAACAGTTTACCTAAGTTTCGTTAACTTTGGGCAATGTTAAAAAGGGGTCTTTCTATTCTTCTTTTACTTTCACTGATAAGCTCTAGTTTTTCTAGGTTATTCGTTTATGCAGGTTTTGAGCTCAATCAAAAATACATAGCAGAAAACCTTTGCATAAACAAATATCGTCCAGCTATGGATTGCAACGGTAAATGTTATCTTAAAAAACAGGTAGAGAAAGCTGATGAAAATGAAAAAAAGGCGCTAGAAAAAAATAACACCTTGCATTTTGAGGTTTCATTTTTTCAACAATCATCTCAACCTACTTTTATAAAACCCATGATCTTCGGAGATATCAAATCTTCTTTTCCAAGATACATCTATCGGTATGGCAGCAGCTATATCGATTCTATCTTTAGACCACCAAAACAGCTTGGTTAAAACAATTTTTTCTGTTGCACTCTTGCCGTATACATAAAGCGGTTAGCTATCTATTAATCCTACCAAATAGCTAACTCACTTTTGATCAATAGCTCCCATTGTACCTGCATTATTTTATATGCAAATGGATGCAATCTTATGTGCTGCAGGTTTTTTAACATAGGACCAGAAGAAAAATTCTCAAAAAGTTATCAATAAAATATCGGACTATCCTAATCTCCAAAACAGCTTTTGGATGCAATACGGATTGTTCAGACAAAAAAATCTAACAAATGAAAAATTTAATGAATAAAATAATAGCTTCAATGCTTGTACTGATTATCGCAATCAGCGGATGCCAGTCAAAAAACGAACAGAAGATTTCCCAAAATGAGATCCCCACAGGTAATTTAAAGGTTGCAGTGCTGATCTATGATGGTGTGGGTCTCTTGGACTTTGCGGGAGCTTCAGATGTATTTAGCAATACCAAGGGATTCTCAGTTTATAATGTTGCTGCCGCTCCAGATAAGATTCGCACAAATAATGGCAGCACTGTGCTCGATCCGGATTATACCCTGGCAGATGCGCCAGCGCCAGACATCCTACTTGTTCCCGGTGCGGGTATCGAATCAACGACGAGTATCTCAAATAACAAGTCTGTAATCGACTGGATCAAAAAGACCAGTGCAAACGCTAGAGTAACCATGTCTGTCTGTACAGGTGCACAGTTGTTGGGCAAAGCTGGCATTTTAAATAATAGATCTGTCACTACACATTCTGGAGCTGTTGATAGTTTACAGGCGCTCTTTCCAAAAGCTAAATTTGTTAAAAATGTCCGTTATGTACAAGATGGGAAATTACTTACCACAGCGGGGATTTCTGCAGGTATTGATGGCGCCCTCCATGTTGTCGACAATTTGAAGGGAATGAAAGCTGCCCTGTTCACAGCTGCAATATTGGAATATGATAAATGGAACCCTACAGAAGGAATAGTGATAGGCAAGCCTATGAAGATGGTAGGAATGCAAATGAACGGAATGGAGGCAGCCCAATCCATGCCTGATACCAAGACTGAAATTCTTTCAGCTGAGGCAAAAGATCCGGTATGCGGAATGACTGTTGCCAAGGGAAGTGCCTCAAAATATCACATGACCTATCAGGGCAAAGAGTATCATTTTTGCTCGGCAACCTGCATTAACTCATTCAAAAAAAATCCACAAGTCTTTTCAAAAAATTAGCAAACCAAAACCCAATGAAACTTAAAATTATTTTCAGCATCACATGCTTATTTTTTATGGGAAACGCATTCAGCCAAACAATAACGGGAACAGTTAAAACTGAAATGGGAGATCCCTTGTCTTCGGCTACAATCAGCGTTTTAAACAGCACAAAAGCAACGGCTTCTGATAAAAATGGACAATTTACGCTTATATTGGCCGATGGTCATTACCAGATATCCATCGATGCGGTCGGCTTTGCAACCCAGTTTAGAAAGGTCGATATAAGCAATAGTGCAACAATCACGTTAGATGTTCAACTTTATCCCACAGGTCAGCAATTGAACCAAGTGGTGGTCACGGCGGAGAAAAATCAGCAGGACGTACAAAATGTTCCGGCGGCTGTAACTGTGCTCGATATAAAACAGATCAGAGATTACCGATTATGGGACATTACCAATCTAACGGCCATATCCCCAAGTCTGTTTACAGTTGAGCATGGCAACAGCAGCAGTTCCAATTTTCTTAACATCCGTGGGGTGATGGGGTTTTCCAATGAACAGGCGGTGGCCACCTACGTAGACGGTGTATATCAATTTGATTACTTTTCGGCACCACCTATATTTAACGACATCCAGAGCATCGAGATTTTACGAGGCCCACAGGGGACGCTATACGGGCGAAATGCATATGGTGGTGTGATTAACATTACAACTCGCCAACCGGGCAATAGATCTTCTGGTTATGCCGAGATGAGTTTTGGAAATTATGGACAACAGCGCTATACCGCCAGTCTATCGGGCCCGGTTATAAAAGACAAGCTGTTCGCAGGCGGTTCTTTTACCTACAATCACCGGGGATCGATATATTATAATGATTTTACCAAAAGCGGTTTTGACCGCCGAGAAGATTATTCGGGCAATTTTAATCTGCGCTATCTTCCGTCAGCAAATTGGTCGCTTGCACTGAACGTAAAGACAGAGAATGACAATGATCGTGGGAGCTTTCCCTGGGTAACCTCATACGATGAGGTATTTTCAAGACCATACCAGGTAAACACCAATAACGCCAATATAGAGCATAGGAATAATTTCAACACTTCCCTATCTACTAATTATTATGGGAAAGATTTTAATTTTACTTCTGTATCTTCCTATATTGACTACAGGCTTTATTATCCGGGCGGAGGTATCGATTATGACTTTAGCCCAATGAATATTTTAAGTGTTGGTCCCGACACCCGTCAGCACATTTTTGCCGAAGAGGTTCGGTTCTCCTCGCCTTCTGCAAGGGAAAACAAGCTGAAATGGGTAGCTGGCGCATACGGGTTCACGCAGAAGAACAAAATCAGCTCACCAGCCAACTTCGGGTCCGATTACTTACAGCTTGACCCGACATCAACCGCTCCGTTTACCACCAACGATATCAGCAGTGGCACAAATAAGGGATATGCTTTTTTTGGACAGGCGACCTATTCTTTCACGGATAAGCTATATTTTACTGCCGGCATGCGCTATGACCATGAAAACCGGAAGCTAAGCCAATATTCCAATTATCAAAAAGAGCCAGATCCCGCAACCTTAACTAAACCGAATCAACTTTACGATGCGAACTTTAACGCAGCAACTCCAAAATTCGTCCTCGGATATAAATTACGGGACAACATGTTGCTCTATGGAAGCTATTCTCGGGGATTTCGTGCTGGAGGATTAAATACGAATGCACCGACACCAGCACAGGTTCCATACGAACCCGAGCATTCGGATAATTACGAGATCGGCTGGAAAAATATGTTCTTTGAGAATAAGCTTAAACTGAACCTTACCTTATTCTACCTCGAACAACACAATCAGCAGATCAGCACTTCCCATAACGGTGTAGATCAGCTCATCCTGAATGTAGGGGAAATGCACAACAAAGGAGTAGAACTTGAAGTGACTGCGCTTCCGGTAAAAGGTCTGCAACTCGACTGGAATGCCAGTTACTCTTATGCGAGGTATGTATCGTTACTATTATATAGCGATGAAGTCAAAGGCGTTATAAATTACAGGGGCAACCAGCCCATAAATACGCCGCCAATAAGTTCCATGTTTGCGGGTCAGTACAACTACGATTTTGCGAATAGTAAACAGAAATTGGGAGCTTTTGTAAGGGGCGAATATCGCTATCTCGGTAAATATTACTTCGATTTTATCAATGGGTTAGCTCAACCATCCTATAGTATGTTCAACGCCAAAACGGGTCTAACCAGCAAGAACTTCGAACTCGACATTTGGGCGCGAAATATTTCAGGCAAAAAGTATGTGGCATATGGTTCTTTTGGAACATTCATTTTGGGAAGCCCGAGAACTTACGGAGCTACTTTAATCGCCAAATTCTAATCGAATAAATAGTTGAAAGGATATGTTTATGTATGTGAAAGTTGAAAGAAATATGGAAAATTGCGATTTTTTTGGAATCTTTAAATTTTGAAATTGTCTTTAAAAAAGAGAGCAGCTCTCAAATCCCCCACCTCAAATCTCATGTCTCATATCTCATATCTCATATCTAACTACTAATATCTAAAAACTATATTTGTTAAAATTGATTAATTGATATGCAAGAGATTAAAAAATATGTTGAAGCGCACAAAGATCGTTTCTTAGAAGAATTGTTCGAATTGTTACGTTTTCCATCGGTTAGTGCCGACCCAAAATATAAAGCCGATGTGCTTAAAACTGCAGAATTTGTTGCAAAAAAATTGATGGATGCCGGCGCAGACGCTGTTGAAGTTTGTGAAACAGCAGGCTACCCAATTGTTTATGGAGAGAAAATAACTGATGAAAAACTCCCTACCGTATTAATTTATGGTCATTACGACGTACAACCTGCCGAGCCTTTGGATCTTTGGCATTCGCCGCCTTTTGAACCTACCGTTCGCGATGGAAAAATTTATGCCCGTGGTGCCTGCGATGACAAAGGCCAATTTTACATGCACATTAAGGCTTTCGAGTTGATGATGCAGACCAATACGCTTGCTTGTAACGTTAAATTTATGATAGAAGGCGAGGAGGAAGTCGGCTCCAGCAACCTTGGCATTTTTGTAAAGGCAAACGCAGAAAAGCTAAAAGCCGATGTAGTCTTGATATCTGATACTTCTATGATAAGTATGGAACATCCCTCAATAGAAACTGGCTTGCGTGGACTTGCTTACATGGAAGTTGAGGTGGTTGGCCCAAACAGAGATTTGCATTCAGGTGTTTATGGCGGTGCTGTTGCCAACCCTTGCATCATTCTTTGTAAAATGATTGCGTCTCTACATGACGAGAATAACCACGTTACCATTCCAGGATTTTATGATGAAGTTGTTGAATTGACCAATGCGGAAAAAATGGCGTTAAACTCTGCTCCTCACGATGAGAAGGAATACAAAGAAGATTTGGATGTCAATGAAGTTTGGGGAGAAAAAGGTTATTCTACTCTGGAGCGTACCGGCACGAGGCCAACTTTAGAAGTGAATGGAATTTGGAGTGGATACATTGGCGAAGGTGCAAAAACGGTTTTGCCAAGCAAGGCAAATGCTAAAATAAGTATGCGTTTGGTACCAAAACAACGTTCAGAAGAAATTGCAGCACTTTTTACTGAACATTTCGAAAGCATTGCGCCAAAAACGGTTAAAGTAAAGGTTACGGCACATCATGGAGGAGAACCAGCAATTACACCGACAGATGGCATTGCTTACCAAGCTGCAGAAAAAGCAATTGAAGAAAGTTTTGGCAAAAAAGCCATTCCTACACGTGGTGGTGGAAGTATCCCTATAGTTTCGCTGTTTGAGGAAGTTTTGGGCTTAAAAACGGTCTTATTCGGTTTCGGGTTAGATAGCGATGCGCTGCACTCTCCAAATGAGAAATTTGATATCTACAATTATTACAAGGGTATAGAAACGCTTCCTTTGTTTCATAAATACTTTGCAGAGTTGAGCAAATAATATTAAATTGAAAGCTGTTATAGATAACCTCCAAATACTTGTAATTTTTTTAAATTTAAAATATGAAACTTACTTTAATCACCTTTGTATCTGCTTTGATTTTCTCTGCCTGCGGAGTGAAAAAAAACATGACCGACACAACCTCAAACAAAAAAATGTCGGGCAACCCTATTTTTCCTGGTTGGTATGCCGACCCCGATGCCGCAATTTTTGGGAACGAATATTGGGTATATCCAACATGGTCTGATAAATATGAAAAACAGACACATCTCGATGCGTTTTCTTCAAGGGATTTAATAACATGGACAAAGCATCCATCTGTGGTGGACACATCTGAAATAAAATGGGCGAAGAAAGCCATGTGGGCGCCTGCAATAGTAGAAAAAGATAAAAAGTATTACTTATTCTTTGGTGCAAATGACGTTGCCAAAACCGGTCAAATTGGAGGTATTGGCGTAGCGGTTGCAAACAAGCCCGGCGGCCCATTTAAAGATCTGTTGGGTAAACCGTTAGTAAACGAAAATGTAAATGGTGCACAACCTATAGATCAATTTGTGTTTTTGGACAAAGACGGACAATACTATCTAATTTACGGAGGTTGGGGACATTGTAACATCGCGAAGCTAAAAAACGATTTTACCGGCTTTATTCCTTTTGATGATGGTGTTACTTTTAAGGAAATTACGCCGGATAAATATACAGAAGGTCCATATATGTTTATGAAGAATGGAAAATATTATTTAATGTGGAGCGAAGGCGGTTGGACAGGTCCAGATTATTCTGTTGCTTATGCCATCGGCGATTCTCCCTTTGGCCCTTTTAAACGTGTTGGAAAGATCTTACAGCAAGATCCTTCTATCGCTACCGGCGCAGGCCATCATTCTATAATCCATAACGAAAAAAGCGGTAAGTATTACATCGTATATCACCGGAGACCATTAACAGAAACCGATGGAAACCATAGGGAAACTTGTATAGACGTGATGAATTTTGATGCAAATGGAATGATTTTGCCTGTAAAGATTACAAACGAAGGCGTGGCACCTGATAAGTTGTAATTGAATATCGCCACAATATGAAATGCCTTTTTTTGTTTTTGACGTTTATAGGCTTTACACACCATTTGTTGGCGGCGAAGTTGTTTTGGTTGTGGATGGAGTGAAAGACAGTGTTCCAGGAATTATGAATCCGACTTACATCCCAGGCAATACAGTAATATTTAAAACAGTTAATAATTAAGTGTTTATTCTTTGCACATTTTAAGTAGCATTCTATTGTTGTAAAACAGGGTCAAAAAGTTAAGCAAGGGCAGTTACTTGGGCTTTGTGGCAACTCTGGAAACTCTTTTAAACCTCATTACATTTCCATATCCGGAAAATAGAAAATATGAATACCGCAACCGGCGCAATGTGCTACTTCGACAACATCTTAGTAGACGGCATTTTAAAAAATGATTATTCTGCGGTTAAAAAAGATAAGGTTTTCTAATGCAAAATAATAGGCTTAGTTATTTTTAATTGGTGAGATAAATGAAATAACTGATTAGGGAAAAATTTATCATTAATCAACTTCTTTTAACAACACCTCGAAGGAAAAAGAACGCGGTTAGCCTTTTTGCATGGGCGGTGATACAAAAAATATGTTTTGGCTCGGTAAAAATTTTAAAGTGATTTTAATCGTATTATAATTAGCCATCGATTTCCTACTTCTGAATCACTAAATGATGCAAATAATTGTATTTCACTACTAATAAAAAAAATAAAAGTCATATATTTAGCACCCTGTAATTGCTTTGTTACGTATCAACAATGCAATACCCGTTGCACACTTGAGTAACTATAACCTCATATAAAAAACAAACTAAAGTAATAGAAGGAGCAGTTTCGTTAACGCTGTGCGCTGATTTAAATCCCCTATATATGTCAAAAATTCACTTAACTATTTTTTGTATTATTATTTTAGGCAGTTGTGGTTGTTCTGAAAAAGATAGTTCAAATATCGAGACAGAGAAAACACTCTTTACATTACTTGACTCTTCTAAGACAGGTGTTCTTTTTAATAATCAGATCAATGAAGATTTTAGCAAAAATATTTTAAACTACCCGGCCTTTTACAATGGTGGCGGTGTAGCCGTAGGCGATATTAACGGTGATGGTTTAGACGACATTTATTTTTCGGGGAATATGACTTCGAATAAATTGTATCTCAATCGAGGCAATATGAAGTTTGATGATATTACAGATCATGCCGGTGTAGGTGGACGCGAAGATGGCTGGAAGAACGGAGTGAACATGGTCGACGTTAATGGTGATGGTAAATTAGACATTTACCAATGCTATTCAGGCAAAGGTGATGGTGAGAAACGCAAGAACCAACTTTTTATCAATCAGGGTGTGGATCCGCAGGGCATACCGATATTTGAGGACGAAGCGGAATCATACGGCCTCGCCGATTCATCATATAGCACGCAATCCTATTTTTTCGATTATGACGGTGACGGTGACTTAGACCTTTTTTTAGTAAATGAGAATATCAGGGCATTGCATGATTTGGATGATGCTGTTATTCAGGAATTAAAAAAAAAAAGAGACCCGCAGGCGGCCTCGAAACTATTTAGAAATGACAACGGGCATTTCAAAGATGTAACTACGGAAGCGGGACTCGACGGGTCGACCCTATCTTATGGCTTGGGTGCCGCAATTGCCGATATCAACGGCGACGGCCTCCCGGATATATATGTTTCCAACGACTATTCTGTGCCGGATATGATGTATATCAACAATGGCAACGGCACATTTACTGATAAAATGCGTAGCACGCTTGACCACATTACCTTGTTTTCAATGGGAAACAGCATAACAGATATGAACAATGACGGCCTTCCTGACGTCTTCACTTTGGATATGCTTCCAGAAGATAACAAAAGACAAAAATTATTGGCAGGCCTGGATAATTATGAGTCTTTTAACGTTAACCTGCGTAATGGTTTTTTTTACCAGTATATGCGCAATATGCTTCATATTAATAACGGCGACGGCACATTTAGTGAAATAGGGCAGTTGGCCGGTATTTCAAATACCGATTGGAGCTGGGCGCCCCTATTTGCAGATTATGATAACGACGGATGGAAAGACCTGTATGTAACAAATGGCTATAGGCGTGATTTTACCAATATGGACGTGATTAAGTTCAATGCAAATTATTTTGCGAGTATCAACGGAAACATAGAACCCAAACACGTATTAGCCATGTTAAATAACATGCCTTCATCAGATGTTAAAAACTACATATTTAAAAACAACGGCGGGCGTACCTTTACCAATAAAGGCGTTGCCTGGGGTATTAACGTTCCATCAAACAGTAACGGTGCGGTCTATACTGATTTGGACAATGATGGAAATTTGGATTTGGTGGTAAACAACATCAATCACTCGGCTTTCATTTATAAAAACATGGGCAGTTCGGCTAATCATTACCTCAGCGTAAATTTAATTGGAGCTGGAAAAAACACTGGCGGTATAGGTGCCTTAGTGACTGTGTTTAATAAAGGCATGAAGCAAGTTGTTGAGGCAATGCCCACACAGGGTTACTTGTCGTCAGTATCTGCAAAGCTGCATTTTGGTTTAGCGGGCAATAAAAATATTGACTCGTTGCGAATAGTATGGGTTGGCGGCAAGCAGCAGGTTTTAAAAAACGTACCTGCTGATCAACTGATCACATTAAAGCAAAGCGATGCTACTACCACCTATCATAAACCTCCCGCGGCTAAAAAATTGTTTAATGAGATATCATCGCCGCTAGTAGCAACACAGGTTCCTAATGTAATCAACGATTTTAAGCGCCAACCACTACTGGTTAACGCACTTTCGTTTGTGGGCCCATGCATGGCCAAGGGAGATGTAAATGGCGATGGGCTGGAAGATGTATTTATTGGTGGTGACGGTAATGAGGCTGGTGCATTGTTTGTCCAGCAGCGGGGCGGCAAGTATATTAAAAACGAGCTGCCTTTTATCGCTGATAAAGAAAGCCAAGATGCCGATGCGGTATTTTTTGATGCCAATTGCGATGGATATACCGACCTTTATGTGGTGAGCGGCGGCTACGCTAATTTTAAAGATGCGGATCCTCTATTTCAAGACAGGCTATACCTGAACGACGGTAAAGGCAATTTGGTAAAAGCTAACGGTGCGTTGCCTGAAATGCTGGTAAGTAAGAGTTGCGCGCGCGTAGGCGACTTTAACGGAGATGGAAAACCCGATTTGTTTGTAGGTGGCCGCAACGCAGGCTCCAAATATCCCGAAGCACCTAAGAGTTTTTTGCTCATAAACGACGGCAAGGGTCATTTTACAGATCAGATCAAAAACATTGCCCCGCAATTAGAATATATAGGGATGGTGACAGATGCTGCGGCAATTGACATGAATGCGGATAAAAAACAAGACCTGGTACTGGTTGGAGATTGGCTGCCTGTTAGTGTTTTCTTAAATCAGGGTGGCAAACTAAAAAACCAAACAGATCAATATTTTGATAAGCGATACACCGGTTGGTGGAACACCTTAAAGGTGGATGATTTTAACGGAGATGGTAAACCCGACCTTATAGTAGGGAACCTTGGGCTTAACAGTCAATGTAAAGTGAGCGATGCTGAACCTGCCGAACTGTACTACAAAGATTTTGATGATAACGGATCAATAGATCCTATACTTTGCTTCTATGTTATGGGCAAAAGCTACCCATACCTTACGAGGGAAGAGTTGTTAGATCAGATGAGTATTATGCGCAACCGTTTCAATGATTATAAAAGTTATGCCGATGCCACAATTAATGATGTGTTTACCGATGACGAAAGAAAAGGAGCCAAAATATTAAAAACCAACTTCTTAGCAACGGCCTATTTTGAAAGCACGGCGGGCGGCAAATTCAAAGAGAAACCATTGCCTATACAGGTCCAATATTCACCTGTTTATACAATCACATCAATTGATTATGACGGTGACGGGCATAAAGACCTTTTGCTTTGCGGCAATATTTATCAATCGCGCATACGTTTTGGACGATACGATGCTAATCATGGCGTACTGCTTAAAGGAGACGGAAAAGGCGGGTTTAAGTACGTGCCAGAGCAGCAAAGCGGCTTAAAGCTAAAAGGCGATGTCAGAAGTGCGCTGACCGTAAACAATACTTTGTTTATAGGTATCAATCAGCAAAAAATAAAAGCTTTTGAGTTCAAAAAAAAGTAAAAACACATATCTATATAAATTAATTATAAGTGAAACGATTAATAATTTTCTGTACGCTACTGATCTGCTTGTTTGGCTGTAAAAAACAGGCCACTTATCCGCAGCTTAGCAATAAAGACATTGCCAAAGTATTGAATAAAATGACTGGGTTTATGATCCATGACGTTACCAATCCACCTTTGGCCGCAAGGTTTTATTCTTATGCATGTATTTCGGGCTACACGGTATTGTCGTTAAATGACAAGCATGTTTTGCCGTTAAATGGACTTTTAAATCAGTTCCCTGATATAAAAAAACCACTTGACTCTGGTGAATATTCGCCACAATTAAGTGCTATACTGGCGATGACTGGTACGGCCAAAAAAATGCAGCCATCCGGGCGGCAGTTTAACGATTTTGAAAAACTCTTTTTAGATTCATGCCGAAAAGTTGGCTTTAACGATGATATTATTCAGCATTCACAATCGTACGCCAATCAAGTTGTCAAGCAGATAATGTCGTATGTTAAAGCTGACCGGTATAACCGCATAAGTAATTATCCGCGTTATACTCCAATCGGGAAAGAAGGTTCCTGGTACCCAACGCCACCTGGGTTTTTTGCACCGGTAGAGCCATATTTTCAAACAATCAGAACTTTTATCATTGATAGCTGCTCTCAGTTTAAACCGGCACCGCCCACACCTTTTTCAAAAGAAAAGAACTCGGCATTTTTTAAACTGGCGAAGGCTAATTACATAGATGGTGGCTCTGGCCTTACCCCAGAGCATAGGATCATTGCCGGTTTTTGGGATTGTAATCCTTTTGCTATAAAAGACGAGGGACATCTAATGGTCGGTATGAAAAAGATATCGCCGGGGGCGCACTGGATGGGCATAACAGGTATAGCATGCCAGCAGTCTAAATTAAGCTTTTCCAAATCATTGGAAATTTACAGCATAGTAGCGGTTGGCCTTACCGACAGCTTTCTAGGATGCTGGGATGAAAAGTACAGAAGCAATAGGATACGGCCTGAGACCGCGATACGTAAACTAATAGATCCGAGTTGGAAGCCAATGCTGCAAACCCCACCATTTCCCGAATATACAAGCGGGCATAGCTGCATATCGGCCACTTCATCTACTATTTTAACCTATTATTTTGGCCCTGATTACAAATACACAGATTCGGTTGAGGTGACCTATGGATTAACTCCGCGTAGTTTTTCTTCTTTTAATCAAGCTGCCGCAGAAGCTGCCATGAGCCGCTACTGGGGCGGCATCCACTTTATGGATGGCAATATCAATGGCGTAATTATGGGAAAAGGCGTCGGCAACTTTGTCGTTAATAAGCTTAAGCGCCACAAATTAATGCCAATTAGGTAAGCACCATAAATTGATAATAGATAATTAGGCTGCCTAAAAAGGCAGCCTAATTTGTTTTAATAACTCGTTTAGCGAGTGAAAATAGGTAGTAAGTGCATGGTTTAAATGGATTTCATGGCCATGAGTTTTTTCTTGATCATAACAAATAGACGCGTTTAATGGCGAAACCACTCAACAGTAAAAAAGACAAAGTTTCTAATCCAAGAAGATAATAGCTGCAAATTAAATATTGCCAAAAAAATTCGCGGCAATAAACTCATTATTATCAGTTTATATTATTTCAACAACATCCCGGCGGGCAACACGCAGCCGCAGGTTTTTCGGCATAAACCGTAATGCTAAAAATACCTGTTTCTCCTTGTCTAAAATGCATCAATTCATCAGCACTTAAATATTTCGTTAAAATATCGTCAGGTATATAAATGGATTTTTCTACTTGAATCGCAATTTCCTTAAAACCGTTTTTAGAAATTAAATCTAAATAATCTTGTTTTTGTATAGCTCCTGAAACGCAACCTGCATACATTTCTGCATCGTTAAGAACAGCCTTAGGAAGTTCGCCAACCAATACCACATCAGATATACTAAAATGACCATCCGGTTTAAGGACCCTAAAGATTTCCTTAAAAACAGCATCTTTATTTGGCACTAAATTTAACACACAATTGCTTACCACAACATCGGCCATATTTGCTGCAACCGGCATTTGCTCTATATCGCCTTCGAGAAATTCTATGTTATTTAAACCAAGTTCATCAGCATTTTGTCTAGCTTTTTTAATCATTTCTGAAGTGAAATCTATTCCGATTACCTTTCCACTCTCCCCGGTTTCGGCACACGCTACAAAGCAATCGTTACCCGCACCGCTGCCTAAATCAATTACTGTATGGCCGGGTTTAATTTTGGCATACTGCGTGGGTAACCCGCAGCCTAGCCCTAAATCAGCCTCTTCGGCATAGCCAGATAAGCTGGTGTAATCATCGCTCATAATGTTATAAACTTCCGTAGAGCAACCGCCCGCGCCACAACAAGAAGATTGGTTAACCTCTTTGCTTTGCAATGCAATTTCTGCATATTTCTGTTTTACAATTTCTTTTAATTGGTCTTGATTTTCCATTTTTTCTCTTTTTAGCAACAATCTGCATTTTTATTAATTTTCGATAGAGGAAGTAGCGCTTGAAGAAAAAAAGTCAGCTCTCGCAGAACTTCTATATCCACACAATAGCAAATGGCATTTCCTTCAATATTTCCCTTGATTAACCCAACGTTTTTCAGCTCCCTCAAATGCTGAGAAATTGTTGGTTGAGAAAGTGGTAACTCATCCACAATATCATTACAGATGCACTCACCAACCTTTAAAAGATGTTCCACAATTTTCATCCTTGCGGGATGACCCAAAGCTTTAGCACAGTTTGCCATCCTGTTCTGCACTTGGGTGTAATGTTCAGTTTTTGAAGCTCCCATATTAATGGCCATTCTATTTTAAATGTTTATTCCTACCAAAGCACGAAATCAAAAATTTTGTAATATTGCAATATTACGATTATTACAGTTAATTTAAAGGTAAATTTTAAGTCGGACTTTTACAAGATTGTTTCTCCTACCCACATCAGTTTGAAAAGTAAAATTAAAAATTTGTTCGATCTTTATTTTATCAAAGCATATTCAATTTTATATGCCCAAAAACCTACATCTCGATTTAACGATTGAACGACTTCCTCCCAAAAACCCTTACCTTTAACACATGCAAACAGAAAATATAAGCAATGCCTTTAACAATTTGCCAACAGATCTTGTCAACCTACCAAAATATGAGGAAATTGAACTGAGGAAACCACATACTAATTATTGGAAGATTATTGTTCTTAAGACCCTGATTTTTTCTTTCGCTATTACAATTGCTGCTGCTTGTATTATTTATTTCAATCCAGAAATACAACCAATGTGGATATTCTTTTCAATAGGTTTTGCCCTATTTTTTTCACTCTTATTTTGGCTGAAAAAAGCAGGTTTTAATAAGCGCGGGTACACCATACGGACATATGATGTGATTTACAAACAAGGTCTCATTCAGCAAGAAACCACTATTATTCCGTTGAACCGCATACAGCATATAGAGCTAAACGAAGGATTGCTAGAACGCTATTTTAAATTAGCGGCGCTGCAAATTTTTACAGCCAGTGGCCAAACCGGCCATCTAAACATAGAAGGAATTCCGGTAGAGGAAGCTAAAAGCATACGCGATTTAATTTTGCATAAAATGGAGAAATCACAAAAACTTTAGGTGAGCTAGATGGAATTGGCATTCGATAAACCACAAAGACAATCGGCGGTCGGAATTATTATTATGGCGGCGCATACTGCCTTTAGAATCATAAAAAGCCTGTTTTTTGTTATTCTAATATTTGTTGTCAAATCGCCCGCAGTGTACATAGCTTATGCTTTTTTTGCATTGGGGGTAATTCTTGTCATTAGTTTGGTGTTTGCTTACTTCAGTTATCGGCGGTTCACTTTCTATTTAAACGAAGCCGATAGAGAATTTGTGCTCGATAAGGGAATTTTTAATAGAGACCATTTGGTTATTCCATTAGAGAAAATTCAACAGGTAAATATTACGCAAGATATACTGCAGAAAATAATTGGTGTTTACGGCTTAAAAATAGATACCGCTGGTGCCAAAGGCGAAGAGGTACACATTAGGGCAATTACAGAATTTGCGGCAAAAATTTTGAAAGAACATCTTCTCGTTGCGAAGAATGAAACAGACTCAAAGCTGCGTATAGACCAAATTGATACTCCTAATAACAATGAGCCAATTGTACAAATTAGCAATAGAACGTTGTTAAAAGTCGGTTTAACTTCTCACTATGGTCAAAGCTTATTGCTAATATTATCATTTTTATATTTTGTTTGGTATGAGGGAAACCATCTGATTGATGCTTTAAAACTGGATACAAATCAACTCGAAGCAACGGCAAAAGGTTTTTTAGGAATTTTGTCGGCTTTTATTTTAATCGCTGTTTTTCTACTTGCTTTACTGATTATCAACCTGCTTAGAACATTTTATAGGTTTTTTGAACTTAAAGTAAGTATTCAAAACCAAAACCTGCTTATTTCCTCCGGATTCATCGCCAAAAAAAATACCATCCTAAATCCTAAAAAGGTACAAATAGCTTCTTACAGTCAGAATTATTTCCAAAAAAAACTAGGACTTGTAAACCTGACCATAAAGCAACCTAACTTTGGCGGCGCAAAGAAAAAAGAAGGTTTGCAAGGCTCGGCTATTAATTTGCCAGGTTGTAGCCCCAACGAGAAAGATGAGTTGATGCAACTTATTTTAGGAAAACTCCCACAAGGCGGAAATACTTTTCTACCAAATTGGCGTTTTGTAAATCTTCCAAATTTTTTTAAAGTATTTCTGCCCGCTTTGATCTTTTTCACCATTGCGATGAACAATATAGAGATTAAACCCTATTTATATTTTGTTTGGATCTATATTGTTGTTGGTCTTTTTATGGTCTACACCAGCTATAAAAATCATAAAATTACCGTTAGCGAAGATTTTATAATTAAGACAAAAGGCATTTGGGATGTTTCTCAAATCCTACTAAAACCAAGCAACATCCAATCGATTTCAGCCTTTCAATATCCTTGGCACAAGGGCATAGATGTTGGTCATGTAAATTTATACACTGCCGCCGGAACCATTCATTTCAAATATGGCAATTACACCGAAATAAAGTTGCTGATAAATTATTGGTTGTATTTGGTTGAGAAAAGTGAGGAAATTTGGGGTTAGATTTTTTCGGCCGATTTAAAAGCAGAAGGTTCCGCAAAAACCGAAAAACTATTTTTACGAAACCTTAACCGTGAATTTGCTAATTAATTTGTGCGATCTCTACTTTGTTGTCCTGTCCAAGGTAAATTTTCTCCCAAACCACCTGGTTTCTGTAAATGTATCCTTAGCTTCCAAATATTCTTATCAACGTTGTAGGCTAAATCCTGCAATTTATTACTTGTAACCGGATCTGCATCGTTGGTCTCTTTAATGTAATTGTAAACTTCTTTCTGTAAGATGGTAACACGATCGATAAGTAATTTCAGCGATTCATTATCAGTAACAAACCCCGCAGGGAAGTCTGGAACATTGGTTGTTTTGCTAATCGTACTATATCTACCATCTATACTGAAGCCTAATTGTAAAGCGCGTTCTGCAAAAATATCGGCTTGCGCCCGATAATAATCTGCTTGTTCTTGGTAATAATCGTGTAGAGAAAGGTAGAGCGGACCATTCACATTCCAATGCGCTTCCTTATATTGGTTAAATAGCGAAAGAAGATCTACCGTCATTTGTTGCATAACTTTTGTAATTTTTTCGCGATCAGCTTCTTGAGTTAATGGGTAGCTATCTTCAATGCGTTTCGGCTGAGACAGCTTTTCATTACTTTCCCCTTTGCCCATCGAAGCGGAAGCTCTGGTTCTCGCTTCTTGCTGAACGCTCTTGTTACTTTGAATCTCATTCTTTTCCTTTGCATTTTGCGCAAAAGATGGTGTGCCAAGTGCAATTAATGCGATAGAGGTCGTAGCAAATTGTTTAATTCCTATTGTCATTTTCGTTAAATATTGAAGCTAAATTGGATTGATTAAAAGATTAACCTTTCTCGGGAAACATAGTTTGTCAAAATATTTTAAGTTTTAACGAGTTTGATGTTTAGAGAGTACGTTAATATTTAATTCTTCCTAACATACGCCTAACATGTTTTGGCGGTAAAAATCAGTTAACTTTTCTGTTGTCAGTTTTTTTTCCCAAATTGACCTACCAAACTTAAAACGAGATATCTTTTCGAAAAAAACAATCATGAAAAAAATAATCAATCTTATTTTGGCTGGAATCTTCTTCCCAATATTTATCTATGCCCAGTCTAAAACTAAAATAACTAGTTATGTTAATCCGTTAATCGGAACAACAGTTTTAACTGACTCTGCTTTGCTCGGTTATAATCCGCCTTGGCGCACTTGGAACGGCTTGGTAGGACCTGCAGCTACCGTGCCGTTTGGAATGGTACAAGCCGTTCCAGTTACTACTTACGGGAGCGGTAGCGGTTATGAATATGAGGTAAATACAATCAAGGCATTTGCGCAAACGAGCGGAACCGATTGGGGGCAGCTAAACGTTCCGATAATGCCGCTTGAGGGCAAAAATTTCACAGCTGATGATTTTGCTTCAGCATATAGCCACAAAAATGAAACGGCACATCCCGGATATTACGGGGTGTTGCTGGATAGATACAAAATCAAAACAGAAGTTACTGCAACAAAAAGATGCGCATTCTACAGATTCGTTTATCTCGGCGGAACTGACAAAAAACTTGCGTTCGACCTGGTTCATTCTGGTGGCGGCAGCAGCAGTTGGAACATCAAACAGGTTGGAGATAATATAGTTACCGGGCAGCAGGGAAACCTATATTTTTATGCAGTGCTTAATAGTAAGATTAAATCTTTAGACATTTATAAGCGCAACCCAAACCAACCTGACATTCCGAGAAGCGGCCAAGGTGCAGGTGGCCAGCAAAAGCTTTCTGGAAATATAGATATTCCTATCGCGACTTTCGAGAACTCCAACAAACCGCTAGAATTGAAAATTAGTTTATCAAGAGTTAGTGCAGCCGGAGCAAAGGCAAATTACGAAGCAGAAATTGCAAATAAAAGTTTCGAGCAAGTTTATAAAGATGCTGATGAAACTTGGGAAAAAAACCTAAGCAAGGTTAAGGTTACAGGCGGCACAGACAAGCAAAAAGAAATGTTTTACTCATGTTTATACAGGCAATTTTGGTATCCAAGCATTACGAGCGATGCAGATGGAAAAATAGCCCTTTATGAAAGGAGAAGGCAAATTGATGGCGTGCCACATGTGCCAAAAGACACAATACCAGGATTCGACACGTACTCTGGCCCAGGGCTTTGGGATGTTTTTCGCACGCAACTTGTGGTGTTAGATATGCTGCGTCCCGACGTAAGCAACAACGTCATTAAATCTATGATTCTTGATGGGCAGCGCACAGGATTTTTATCTACTTCTTTCCATGGTGATTTTGGTTCTTCTTACATTACGGGTGCGTATTTGCGCGGCGTAAAAGATTATGATGCCAAGAAAGCCTATCAATTAATGCTTAATAATGCCAATACGCCAACCGGCGACGGTGTGCGAGGACCGCGACCGCATAACGCTCAGTATCTTCAATTAGGTTATGTTCCCGAAGTAAATATTCCAGATGCAACAACCGAAACAAAATCTACCGCAGGAACCACAAAAACACTGGAATATGCTTATTCTGATTATTCAATTGCGTTAATGGCTAAAGCTTTGGGCGAAGAAGCTATGCACAACACTATGATGAAACGTAGCGAAAACTACAAGAAAGTATTCGACCCTCAAACTGAATTTATGAGAGGCCGCCTTGCAGATGGAAATTGGGTTAGCCCATTTAAACCTAGCTATCCATATTATGAATATATGTATCGTGAAGCAAACGCATGGCAGGCGTCGTTTTTTGTACCACAAGACACTAAAGGGCTCATCTCGTTGTATAAAAGTCCGAAAGACTTTGAACTAAAAGTTGATTCGCTCTTCTCGATTCCTTGGGGCGGTTATGCAAAGGACAACCTCTCAGTTTTTCTCGGACAGTTTTGTATGGGTAATCAGCCCGACTTTGGCTACCCTTATCTTTATTATTTCGTAAACAAACCAGAAAAGTCGCAGGCTATCCTTACGAAATTATTATCAGATTATTACGGAATGGGACCCGAGGGCTTAGCATTGGCGGGAATGGATGATTATGGATCGTTAACAGGTTGGTACGTTTTTAACGCAATGGGCATCTATCCCTACTCTCCCACAGATCCCGAATATATTATATCGGTTCCTATTTTTGAAAGGGTTGAAATGCAGCTTGGTAATGGAAAAACATTTACCATCAATAAAAAAGGGAGCGGAAAAAATATTGATAAGCTTTCCATCGGCGACAACTTGCTCAACGGTTGGCTTGTTCAGTACGATGATATGCTAAAGGGCAAGAATCTAGATATTTATACTAAGTAATTTCGTTGTAATTCAGACAAAATGAATCAGCTTACTTTGAGTTTCCAGAAAGTGCAATTAACACAGCACCCGCAATCATAACTGTACCCCCGACAACAATTTGCCAGGTTAACTTTTCCTTCAAAAAAATGATGGATAATATTATAGCTACTACTAGTGACGAACGCTCTATAGTTGCAACGTAAGAGGCGGAACCCATCGAAAGCGCTTTATAAGATGATAATGTAGATAAAGCAGTAAAAATTCCCGCAGCCAGCAAAAATATCCACGCTTTTGGTTGGATATCTTTTAATTGTCCTAAATTCCCTTGGAACATTACAACTGCCCAGGTAATTATTAGAATTAAAACGGCCTGAATGGCAAATGCCAGACTTGAATCTACATCTTTTAAACCTGCCTTAGTTAAAACGATAACAAGCGCTGCCGATATTGCAGCAATAATTGCCCAAACAACCCACATAAAAAGAAATTATAATTAATCAATTTAGCTATTTAATCGAGGAAATTAATCCTTTACTAATACCAGTCTTATCAAACGATTAGCCTCTATCATCTATTCCCCGACCTGTTTTATGCTGTAGCTCATCTATGCGCTTTGACGCGTCTGCTTTACTTAACGATTCGTCAAATTCCTCGCCTGCTTCAGCGGATAGTGTCTTAAGATAAGAGTGTTGCGCACCGGTCATTTTTTCATCGCCCGTTGTCCAATCGTCAGGGTTTTTTACCGTGTTAGATCCTTGTGAAACGTTTGCCGTACCTTGATCTCCATACGCTGTATCTTCATTATTTATCATACCTTTAAGTTTAGATTTATGTTATTAAGAACATAGTATTTTATGTATTGTTTGTAGAATAACAAAAGACCAGCTCAATCGATTTACATTTCAGCCGGAGATTGGCATCTTTTAAAATGATATTTTAACTATTACAGTAGACACATTCTTTTTTTTGTAATTAGCACACTTTTCAATTTCATTTTTTTGTGGGAGCTCGCGACACTAAACTTTCCTTGAAATAATTCCACCAATCTGTACTAGGGGATGATGTTTAACTTAAAACTGATGTGCGCATTAAATTTGTTTCTTTGTATTGTTGAGTAAGCCAATTTATAAAGAAAATCTTCCTAAATGGAAAAAACATAATCTAAAGGCTGAATTGTAAATTCACTATAGAAAATAACCCAGTCGCTAATTATCAAAAAATTTTGTGCTTGTGATCTTATATTCGTTAATGGCGCTTCTATTTTTAGTTAAAGTTGCAACCATTTGTTTTAATCAACAAGCATAAAATATTTACAATGTTACAGAATAAAAAAACCGAAGTTAGAACTAACTCCGGTCTTTCGTACCCAGCGCCGGAATCGAACCGGCACAGTTTCCTATCGGTGTTTGAGACCGACGCGTCTACCAGTTCCGCCAGCTGGGCATTTGTATGTGCGGGTTGCAAATGTAGCCAACAAATGGATAGGTTGCAAAAAATTTAGTAAAATAATTTATCACCCTTAGAAGGCTACTTTGGGCGTTCATCTTTAAGTTTTCTATCCACTAAAAATGGCATAAACGGCAAAAGCGAAGCCAAGAAAATCAACGCTGCCTTGCCAAATTTCCATTTTGTTCATGCCAGGCAAATAGCAGCGTGGCCGCATAAAGCACAAACAACAAACCGTGCGCCCAACCGGTATACTTTACGGCAAAGGGCAAATCTGCAAAATATTTTAAGGGCATCGCCACAAACAACAATAGCAAATAGGAAATACCCTCCGCAACGGCTACCTTCCTAAAAACTGAAATAGCGTTATTCATTTTTTTTTTATTAAAAGCAGACTGAGGAGTATCGCGGAGCGAGGAATGAGTAGTTCAGACTGAATTTAGCGCCCAAAAAAATCTCTAACTATTAAAAGAAAATTTTATTTGCCGAAAATCTTTAAGATATCGTTTCCAAAAGCAAAAACCATTAAACCAATCAGCAATACAAAACCTACAATTTGGGCTTTTTCCAGCACTTTCTCGCTTACTGGCTTACGTTGCACCATTTCTATCAGCAAAAAAACCACATGGCCGCCATCTAAACCCGGTATAGGCAACAAATTCATGAAGGCGAGCGCGATAGAAATTAATCCCGTAAGCGTCCAAAATCTGGCCCAATCGAAAGTGCCGCCGTAAATTTTTGCAATTCCAACGGGGCTACTAATGTTCCTCGCACTAACTTTGCCGGTAACCATTTTACCAATGCCTTTTGCATTATCTACAAACATAGTCCAGGCCATATTTGCGCCAATGGGCATTGCCTCAAGAAAACTATAATTTGTAGTTACTTGCTTAATCTGCGATATATTAGGAACGTAACCCAACAAACCATTTTTGCCAACATGAGCGTTTAGCTTCATTGGCAAACCGCCTCTAATAATCGACAGTGTAATTTCTTTGCCTTTATTCGCTTCGATAATTGGTTTAATTTCGTCTTGAAAAGTCACTTGAGTGCCGTTTACTGCAGTAATATTATCACCAACTTTTAAACCATCCTTCACAGCGTTACCGTTCGGGTCTAGTGCATCTACCAAGGTGCGCAAACGAGCTTCTACAAATAACGCTTTTCCATCTTTTAAGCTGCTCAAAAAATTATCAGGCACTTCAATTTTAATAAGTTTTTCGCCACGCTTTACGGTAAGCAACGCGCCACCCATAATTACCTTAGAACTTTTTAGCTCTTCAAAATTGACAACTTTTTTTCCGTCTATAGCAACAATTTTATCTCCGTTTTTTAAGCCTATTTGTAAAGCAGGAGCACCTGCTTGAATTCCGTTTACTACCGCGCTGTTTGGTGTAAACGTTTGGCCGTAACTAAAAGTCATCATCCAAAAAATAACAATGCCGACAATGATATTTACGAAGATACCACCTAACATAACGATTAAACGTTGCCAAGCTGGTTTCGCACGAAATTCCCAAGGTTGTATTGGTTGATTTAATTGCTCGGTATCCATACTTTCGTCAATCATCCCGGCAATTTTTACATAGCCGCCCAATGGCAACCAACCAACACCATATTCTACCCCGCCGCGCGTAAAACTGAACAACTTAAATCCCCAAGCATCAAAGAACAAATAAAATTTTTCTACTTTAATACCAAACGCTCTTGCAGCTAAAAAATGTCCAAGCTCGTGCAGTATCACTAAAAAAGACAAACCAAGTAAAAGTTGGCCTGCCATAATCAATCCACCCATATTTTTTTTAAAGTTAGATGTTAACGTTTAAATTTTGTTACCAATTCTCGGGCGAAGATACGCGTATGTTTGTCAGTTTCTAAATAATCTGCCAAATGTGGTTTTTCTATGAAGTTTACTGCCTCCATACAGTGCGCTATCACGTCGCTCATTTCTAAAAACCCGATCTTATCTTGTAAAAATCCGGCGACAACCACCTCGTTTGCTGCATTTAATATGCAAGGCAAATTGCCACCTTTCTTCAGCGCGCTAAAAGCGAGCGCGAGATTTTTAAAAGTTTTGGTATCTGCCTGTTGAAAGCTAAAGGTTGGATATGACATGAAGTTAAACCGTTCCAAATTATTTTTTAATCGTTCGGGATAATTTAATGCATATTGGATAGGCAATTTCATATCGGGCAAGCCAAGTTGTGCTTTCATGGAACCATCTGCAAATTGAGCTATTGAATGGATAATTGATTGTGGATGGACAATTACATCAATTTGATCAACATCTAAATTAAACAACCATTTTGCCTCGATGACTTCCAGACCCTTATTCATCAAGCTTGCAGAATCGATGGTGATTTTTGCACCCATTACCCAATTTGGATGTTTTAACGCCTGTTCTTTTTTTACTTTAGAAAGGAAATTTTTAGATTTCCCTAAAAACGGACCACCAGAAGCGGTGAGGTAAATCTTCTCAATTTCATTCTGCTCCTCCCCCACCAAACATTGAAAAATAGCAGAATGCTCCGAATCGACAGGCAAGATTTTAACACCATGCTTTTTTGCAAGATTTGTTATTAGCTCCCCGGCAACCACCAAAGTTTCTTTGTTAGCTAACGCGATGTCTTTTCCCGCTTTAATTGCCGCTATTGTAGGTATCAAACCGACCGAACCCATCACAGCGGTTAACATAATGTCGGTTTTTGGCATCGCTGACACTTCTTCAAGCGCGTCTTCGCCAGCATAAACTTGAATGTCTAACCCGGCCAACGCGTTTTTTAGGTTGCTATATTTCTGTTTATCGCAAATAACAACACAATCAGGTTTAAATTCTTTTGCTTGCGCAATAAGTAAGTCTACATTTTTGTCTGCGGTAAGTACCGTTACGTTGAAAAGATCTGGATTATCTCTGATAACTTCCAAAGCCTGCGTACCGATACTGCCCGTGGACCCGAGAATGGCGACATTTTTACCTGGCTGGATTCTTTTATTGTTCAATTGTTAAAGAGTTGTTTAATTCTCAAAATCCGCATACTTTTTCAGCGCTTCTGCCAATTTCCTATCGTTACTTAACCTAGGCACTTTGTTTTGTCCTCCCAGTTTGCCTTCACTTTTCATATAATTTACAAAGGCATCTCTACGCAACGTACGTATTTTTAGCGGTTGAAGCACTTTTCCTTCTATCAAATCAAAGTAATAAGAATTTTTAGATTGCAGGGCAATGTCCAGTTTTTTAGCGAAACTATCTAAATCATCTGGCGAAGACGAAAATTCTATAAACCACTCGTGATAAGGAAGCCCTTCTTTAGGGCTTACTTGAGGAGCCACCGTAAATTCGGTAATTTTTGCCTTTTCTCCTTTGGCGACCATCATCAATGCTTGCTCCACTTCTTCACCTATTACATGCTCCCCAAATGCGGAAATGAAATGTTTTATCCTACCTGTAACCAAAATTTTGTATGGGTTTAAGCTTACAAACTTTACCGTATCTCCAATGCTGTATCCCCAAAGACCTGCGTTGGTGTTCAAAATGAGTGCATAGTTTTCATTCAACTTTACATCGGCCAACATGATCCTAGCCGGATTTTTATCGTAATAGCTATCGGCAGGAATAAACTCATAAAAAATACCTGCATCCGCCAACAATAGCAAACCTTTCTCTTTTTGTGAATCTTGATATGCGATAAATCCTTCTGACGCAGGATAAGTTTCTATGGAGTCTATCTTTTTGCCTACAATCTCTTCTAGCTTTGCGCGATAAGGCTCGAAATTTACGCCACCGTAGATAAATAAACTAAAGTTTCTAAAAATATCAGCAATGTGTTTCCCTCCTGATTTTTCTGAAAGCTTATCAAAATACATTTGTACCCAAGGCGGAATGCCAGAGATAAGCGTCATATTTTGGTCGATTGTTTCCTCTACAATTGCATCTACCTTTTGGTCCCAATCTTCAATACAATTGGTTTTGTAGCTCGGCAACCGGTTTTTCTGCAAGTATGACGGAACGTGGTGCGCCACAATCCCAGATAAGCGGCCGAGGTTTATTCCGTGTTTCTCTGTCAAAGTTGGGCTGCCCTGTAAAAATATCATTTTACCGTTTACAAAATCGGCTTTGCCAGTTTCGTTTATATAACTTAAGATGGCATTCCTTGCCGCTTTAATGTGCTCTGGTAGTGATTCTTTAGTTAGCGGAATGAATTTTACGCCAGAAGTTGTTCCAGAAGTTTTTGCAAAATAAAGTGGCCTTCCTGGCCATAGTACGTTTGCCTCACCTCCTAATACACGTTCCATGTAAGGTCTTAAGTCTTCGTAATCTACAACTGGAATGTGCTTTTTAAACTCTTGGTGGGTTTTAATTTCGGCAAAATGATGGTCTAATCCAAAGGAAGTATTGCTCGCAACTCTTACAAGATTGAGCATTATCTTTTGCTGGGCTTTCGCAGCATGCTTCTTCCAGCGACTGATTCTCCAAACGGCAAAAGCTGCAAAAGGTTTACTTAATATAGATTTAAATCCCATGAAGCTCAACCCCTAATGGGGCTTTTCCTTTCTATTGTTCATGAAGTATTTCATAAGTTTTTACCTGGTTTTTCAATCGCCATTAGGAGGTTGGTTTAAACAATGTTATGGAAGATAGTTGGATTTGATTCGCCCTCATATTCATCCATCATTTTACGATAGGCAACAGTTAAGCTTACCGAGGTAAGAGGCACAATTATAAATGAGATGAAGGAAAGTGTGAGAATAATTAAATAAATCTTTCCCGGAACAAGCACATCGTTGTCTCTTAAATATCCATACAGGTAGCCAAATGCTGCCAAAACCACCAACAACAACAACAACTTTGTAAAATTTCCCTTTGTTAAAGCAAGGCTAAATTTGATTGATAAAAAAGCATTGTCAAACAGCGACCGAATGGTTGCGCCGAGCCTGGCAAAAAAATTTCCACTAGTTTTTGAGAAACTTATTTCTTTAAAAGTTAATCTATGAGCTTTGCGATCGATAATGAAAAACGGAAAAAAAGAAAGTCTCACAAATGCGATAAAAGCAGAAAGAAAACCGATAAGTATAAAAATATTCGAGATGGTATTGAATACTTTTTGATCTACTAAAAATACCCTAATTTTGAGCAAAACATAAAACATTGAAAATGGTAGAAGTGCCGTTATCAACATTATTGTTAAAAGCGTGCAAACAAATCCTATAGAAGCAATTAAAAAAGTAAAAATTTGTACCTTGGTAGGGATAGTCTGTACAATCTGCACATCTTCATTTTCATCATCCAACAAGCGAAACACGTATCTAAAAAGCGTAAGATTTAGAGTAAAATAGAGCAGTACAAAAACGAGTAGCATAAATAAACTTAAAAAAATATCTATTTCCCTAATCAAGCTGGACATAATAGTAGATGCCATAGAGGTGATAAACATTAAAAAACATAGTGTTGCTATCGATAAATAATGTTTCCTCGTTATCGCCCACGCTGTTTGGATAACATCGTTCACGGCAAATGTACTTTCTTTTAAATAGTTGATCATGATTGTTTGAACACCACTCTTTTTATAAAATCTTGCATAAATCCCAATCCGTAAGCAACAAGCTGGATGAAAGACGCTACAACACTCAAAAGTGCAACTTTTAAAGATTTATTCTGTGTCCAAGAGTGAAAAAATATCAACAAAAAGAAAACTAAGATAAACGCATTTAAAATTCCAACAAAAGGCGTTTGGAATAGGTTGGCGCAAAGTACTACAAATATGCCACCGGTAAAGGCGGCGGGGAAAAAATGCACCAGCTTAAGTTCTGACGGAAAATGTTTGTAAATATTTATGCGTGCCCTACCAAAAAAGTGCAGTTGTTTATAAAACTGCGTGAAATTGGTGCGGCGTTTATGGTAAACAACCGCGTCTGGAATCAAACCAATTTTAAAGCCATTTTTCTGAATCCTGATGCTGTACTCGATATCTTCGCCAAGCCGAGTGAGCAGAAATCCGCCAGATTTTTGCCATGCAGCCTTGGAAACGCCCATGTTAAAACTTCGTGGATGGAAGGTGCCGACGTGCTTTTTATTTCCTCGGATACCACCCGTAGTAAATGGTGAGGTCATGGCGTAGCTGATTGCTTTTTGAACATCTGTAAAATTCTCGTGAGCAGCATCCGGGCCTCCGTATGCATCAAGCCAGTTTTTAGCAAGTGCTCTATTTACTGTTTCTAAATAGTTCTCAGGTATTAAACAATCCGAGTCGAAGATAATAAAGTAATCGCCTTCGGCACGTTCAAAACCATAATTTCTAGCAAAGCCTTGACCGGTGTTTTGTTTGTAAAAATATCGAACATTTAACTTTTGAGAATAAGTAGCAATAACTTCTCTCGCATCTAAAGTCGATCCATCTTCTATAATGAGCACTTCGAAATTGGTATGGCTTTGCCTCGTCAGGCTCACTAGTAATTCCTCAATTTCTTGCGGGCGGTTGTAAAGCGGGATGACTATGGAGAAAAACATTGGAAAAGAAAGTTGAAGGTTGAAGGTTAAAAGTTCAAAGTCTGGGCGCGACTTACCCTACGACTTTAATCTTCTGATTTACACTCGTTTTTCTACCAAATAATCGTTTCTTTCTGGGGCGCTTCTTGATACCATTTCGGCAACAAAGCCTGTTAGAAACAATTGAGAGCCTAAAATGATGGCCACTAAAGCAATGTAAAACAGTGGTTGCGCGGTTATTTCTCTTTTGTAAGGAATACCTTTTGCAACATCATATAATTTTTCGCCGATCATCCAAAGCGCTATAAATGTTCCGACAAGAAAACTCAATACACCCAGCGAGCCAAAAAAGTGCATAGGGCGTTTGCCAAACTTTCCCACAAAAAAGATGGACAACAGATCCAAAAATCCGTTTATAAAACGGCTGAAACCAAATTTCGTAGTCCCATATTTTCTGGCTCTGTGTTCTACCACTTGCTCAGAAATTTTGTTAAAACCAGCCCATTTTGCAATAACGGGGATGTAGCGATGCATCTCTCCATAAACCTCTATGGTTTTAATTACGTCGCTTCTATAAGCTTTTAACCCACAGTTAAAATCGTTCAGCTGTATGCCACTCATTTTTCTAGTGGCGGCATTAAACAATTTTGTCGGGATGGTTTTAGTAATTGGATCGTAGCGCTTTTTTTTCCAACCCGAAATAATATCGAGTTTTTCGTCTTTGATGCGTCGGTATAATTCAGGTATTTCTTCAGGGCTGTCTTGTAAATCGGCGTCCATTGTAAAAACCACATCACCTTGGGTAGCTTCGAAGCCAACATTTAGCGCTGCAGATTTTCCGTAGTTCCGCCTAAATTTTATGCCTTTAATATTTGGGTTGGCAACATTTAATTGTTCAATTACTTGCCAGGAATCATCTGTGCTTCCGTCATCTATCAGCAGCACCTCGTAAGTAAACCCGTGCTTATCCATCACCGATTTTATCCAAGCGGTAAGCTCGGGAAGCGATTCGTCTTCGTTTAATAAAGGAATTACTATTGATATGTCCATCTTGATAGATTTGGTAATAAACCGTGTAGAGTCACAGATTTGGTTTGTACTCAAATTTAATTTACCGGCGCACCGCCTCCATCTGGTAAGGAATCAAACACGAGAGGTTCATGTTTTTTTAGAATTGCGGCAAGGATTAGCGAAATTACCGCATAAATGGCAAGTGAGATTGCAAAATTTGTAGTTAGGTTTTTAACGCTTGGTTGAAATTTCTCTTCCATATTCCCTGCTTTCGCTATCGCCTCATCTATTTGATCAGGACTTAAATTAAAACTTGACATCATTTTTTTTTGCGCATCTATTAATGCCGAAGCCGCTTGGGCTGGATAATCTGGATTGACAATCTTAACTATTACAATACTATAAATTGTTGTTGAGATAATTAAAATTAAAGATATTATCAAAAAGGATTTAAATGCCTGGCTAAAATTCCAGAAGCCGCCAATTTCCTTTCTTATATTCAGTCCGAAAACAACTAGAAGAACAATATTAAGAATCCCGACTATTAGCGCAACCCAGAAGTGCGTTATTACAAACAAAGGGTCTACAAAATAGAGCGTTGCAGAAAGTACAATAGATATAATTCCTAAAATTAGCCCGTTCTTTAGCGAAAGGGATGTAATTTGCTTATTTTTCTCTTCCATAACATTTATTTATTTAGTGTTGTTAAAACTGTATAAATCGTCGTATCAAAAGCGGCATCGGCGCTATTTGCAGTCAGTTCATCCATAGACTTTTTTGTGCCTTCTACATCAGAAAAGAAAACCATAAAGGGAACAAACAATTCCTCCATTTCTGGCATTAAATCCATTTTTTTTGCGGCTTTGCAAATTTCTCTCGCATCGCTCAAAGCCAAATCTTGGTTATCTATTAAATCTTGATAAATCTCAAATTCATCTTGAAATTCATCATCCTCAACCAATAAAAATTCTTTCAAAAAATCCTCCAAATCGGGTTCGAGATCTTCATCATGACAATCTTTAATGTACAGCAACAAATTTAGCAACTCGGTTCCCCTATCTATAGTTTGTTCTTCTATATTTGCCCACTCATCGCCTTCTAAATAGTCGGCTTCCAGTTTTTTTACATCCTTGCTAAAAAAGTTGATCATTAAAAGATCAAAAAACACTTCCCTCAATGCTTCGAACTTTTGGTGAGAGTTAAAAACTGCATCGAATGATGTTGTTTTATCTAAAAAATTTACGTCGAGATCAAAGGCTGCACAAAGCTCCATTTCGAAAACGGTGGCATCGATGTTTTTTAACTTTGCATATTGGGCTATGCCTGCGTAAAGCGCATCCTTTACTTTATCATCCATATTATGTACCTCTAAATGTTACTTAAATTATCAATTTGAAACTACATGGTTGTTGTTTGCCACAAGCACCACTTTTCCTTTTAACTTTTTGCCCATCAGCGGACTATTGTTAGATTTCGATTTATTAGAGTTGGAATCAAACGTCCATTCCCTATCAATATTGAAAACCACAAAATTAGCTTCCATTCCTTCTCCTATTATTGGAACATTTAAACTTAGCAATTTCCGTGGATTAAGAGAAAGTTTCTCCACTATTAAGTCAGGCTCTAAATTGGCCTGCAACAAAAGTGGCAAGACGGTTTGTAAGCCGATAATACCATAGTGTGCGATTTCGAACTCTACATTTTTAAATTCTATTTCCTCTGGCCTATGCTGCGAACAAATGGCGTCTATTGTACCATCTTTTAATCCGTCAATTAATGCCTCTACATCAGCTTTGCTTCTTAGTGGTGGTTTTATTTTATAATTGCTATCGAAATCTGACAATAAATCTTCTGTAAAAACCAGATGGTGGGCAGTTACATCGCAAGTAATTCTTACACCATTTTTTTTCGCTGTGCGGATGAGTTTTACAGCGCCTACAGTAGAGATAGAATTGATATGCAGTTTTGTATCGTTGTAAATTGCAAGAAAAATATCTCTTTCAATCTGCATTTCTTCGGCCAAAGCCGGCGAACCTTTCATCCCAAGAAGCACACTATTTTTGCTTTCGTTTATTTGTGCCTTACCGGCGATGGATTTATTTTGCGGAAAAACCATCATCAAAGCATTGCAGCCTTTTGCATATTGAAGCGCCCTATTCATAAATCCGTCATCTTGCAACTCCCTATCTCCATCCGTAAATGCAACTGCACCTGCTTGTTGCATATCAAACATTTCTGCAAGTTCTTTTCCTTCTAAATTCTGACTTATCGCGCCAAGTGGATAAACATTTACCAAATTACCTTTTGCCTTGTCTAACACATAAGCCACCTGAGATTTCGACTGTACCACCGGATTGGTTTGCGGCAACAACGCAACCCCGGTAAAGCCGCCTGCTATTGCGGCGGCAGTTAATGTTTGCATGTCTTCCTTCGTCTCAAAACCTGGATCTCCAGACGCACAGTTCATATCAAAAAAACCTAGAGCCAAAAATGCAGTTTCCACATCAAAAACCTCCTCACCATCCTGTTGAGTAATCTTCCCCATCTCAGTTATCTTGCCATCAACTATTCTAAGATCGACAACTTTATTGTCGTGTTTACTAGCTGCGCAAAGCACAGTTGCGTTTTTAACAAGAAAATTCATATTGTCTGGTTCGTAGTTTTATTAAAGAATTTAACAAGCATAATTTCTACTGCAATAAAAATCAGTGACAAAATTATACAAAGTTTCCATAACGTATTGGTTATTTTACTGCCACCAGAAGAAAACTTGGTTACATCTTTGTCTGCATCGTAAACGTGCAATGTCCCAGCAGATGCCAAGGCCTCTATCTGTGGCTTGGTTAAATAGCTCATATCCGATTCAGAACGGGCGTTGTTAAATCCAAATACCGATAGTAGCGAATCGCCTAATTTTAAGTTGTAAAATCCTGCATCTTTAATCTGATCTGCCAAATAAACTGTGGTTCTCCCATCAACGTTGCGAATTTCTGGAATGGCCTCAAATTTATTGGCATACAGTTTTAAGGTTTGTTTATTATCTAACTGCACTTTCGCGTCAAGAATAACCTGGTCTTGCCCTAATGTGTAGAACAACGGCCGCTCAAAATTGCCCATTAATGCCGCTCTATACATTAGGGGTACAAACAACGGGCTTATGGCCAAATTGCTATCGTCCCTATCAAAACTAGTTGCCGAGAAATAAATATTTCCTCCACCAAATCGAGAACTGCCAAACAATATGCGTCCATTCGGCAGTTGCATAATTGGCGTATTATCAATTTTGCTGTTCTCCACAAAAGAAAAATAGCGACTTATTGTAGGATAATCAATGTTTTTGGGTATCGATTCAAAAACTGAGTTAAAAATCGGATTATCAAAATCTATCTTGTCGACTTTAGTTTTTATCGTATCTAATTTTTCGATTTTTGGTAGAGATAGGTTAGATAGAAAAGAATCATAAGCAGAAAAATTTGGACTTACATACGGCAGAATAATCAATGTGCCACCGCTATGCACATAATTCTTCAGCTGTTGCGCAAGCCCAGTCGATGGTTTTTGGATTCCATTTAATACAATGAGCTTATAACTAGAAAAACTATCGTAATCGATGTTTCCTTCGCTCATTTGGCTTAATGTAAAATATTTATCGGCAGCGTACAATGCGCTTAAATATTTGCCTCTTCCGACTCCATTTATAGTAAGTATGGGCAAGTTTCTATTTACGTTGAAAGAAAAGAACAAAGAATCATCGAAATTAATCGGATAATCTTTGATGTTTAGGATTGCCTGTTGCCATCCCGAAGTTAGTCCAGAAAAATTTAGTGTATCTCTTGCGGTGGCGCCGGCTTCTAAATTAAGAGATGCCGCACCTTTTTGCGAACCATTGATGCTTAATTTTATTGGGATGTTTTTTGCAGCTTCGCTTGAGTAATTTTTTAACACCACAACTAACTTTTCGCTACCGCCTGGTTGATGGTTTGGAGAAAGGAAATAAACACTATCTGCAGCGACATTTGGTAAACTGTTTGGCTCGAGTTTGATGGCGTTATAGCTAATATCTGCACTAATGTCCAATGGTTTGTTGCCAGCAATATTCTTTTGAAAATCAGAAAGCAAGTTGATAAATTTATTTGCGTTCCCCTTTAAAATCCGTTTTTGCAAATTAATAATGGGTTGCAGCGTTCTGGATATAGACGAAATCTGCACCTCGTCCAACGCTTTTAAAAATTCCTCTCGGTTAAGCAATCGCTGATCTTTTCCGTTAAAATCATTGGTTAGCAGCTGGAACCTATCATTTACTCCAAAACCCTTAACAATTAATGCAGCTTTTCGCTTGGCTTCATCTAACAAACTTCCATCTTTATTGGTGGCCTGCATGCTATAAGAATTATCAATATAAATACTTACTGCACTAGTAACTGAGGCAGAATTATTTTTAGCGGAAGGAACAAAAGGTTGCGCAAAGGCTAAGACCAAGAATACGATGGTGAAAATTCGAGCGATTAAAATGAGTAGATTTTTTAGCTTTTCTTTGGATGAATGTTGTTCATCTACTTCCTTTAAGAATTTTACGTTAGAGAAGTAAACTTTTTTAAATCGTCTAAAATTAAACAGGTGGATAATTACCGGAATGGCGGTAGCGAACAATGCAAAAAGAAAGCCCGGATACAGGAAACTCATCAAAAATCAAAGGTAGAAAAAATTTAAGGAAGATATGAGATTAGAGGGTTACGTGCTACACATCTAACTAGCAAACTGGGGGTTAGATTTTAGAATTTAGATACGAATATGCGAGATTCATATCTGCTAAACCACTAGCCTCTTACCAAATAAACCTCAAACAACTCAGCGCATAATCCAGTCTATCTAAATTTTTTCATGGCAGCCCAAATTTGCTCATCATGATTATAAACATCTGGGCAGTATTGTATTTCGTCGTTTTGAGCCCAGGCGGTGAAATAAGTGATAATGATTGGCACAGGCTTTTTAGGTCCAAACCAACTTGGCTTCATTTTAAACATGTTTAAAGAATCTGTTTTTTCTGCCATGTGTTTTGCAAACCATTTGTTATGGGTGGTATCAACTGGCGGCAAATCTACTTGAACTCGAAGTTTATCATAGGCGTACGGACTGTCTACCAATAATTGTGCAAATTCCAATGGCTTTTCAACACGAACACAACCATGGCTGATCGCCCTGTTTCCTAACCGAAACCCATTTTTATTATTGGTATCGTGTAGATAAATGCTAAAGTCATTATCAAAAAGAAATTTGACTTTTCCCAGGGCGTTGCCGCCCCCAGCGCCTTGTTTAAACTTAAATGGCAGTTTATCTCTAGAGTAATTATTCCAACTTATTGTATCTGGCTCGCCTATTAATTTGCCTTTGTAGTATACGTCGATGTTACTGTTTGATAAATAATACCGATCTTTCCTAGCCATCCAATAAATTTCGCTTTGTGCAATGCTTACCGGAATATTCCAAATTGGATTTGCCTGAATGGCATTTATCTTACTAAACAAAAGTGGCGTTTCGTGGTTTTTTGGCATATCCTCAATGTCTCCCGACTTTCTATACGCTTTCCATTTTACATCGTAATTTGATTCGCGCTTTCCGCCTACGCATACCTTCATACTTATAACAGTGTCGCTTTTATTAAACCAAGTAAGTTTAAAAGATGGCACGTTTACTTGTACATAATTGTCGCCATAGTCCGGAAGTTTCCATCTTTGGCGTTCCATATTTACACTTAAAATGCGTTTAACACCTGCATCCGTACTTGCAAGATAGGCTTTTTGAAGGGCGAGGTACTGTTCTGATTTGGGTTGAACCGCTGCTAATGTTTCGGCCAAATTATTTGTAGAAAGTATATTCATCATGCCCAAACTATCTGGCCTGCTTACTTTGATGTAATATCTAGAAATTGTTTTTCGGGGATTAATTACTCCAAATTTTAAATAATTGCTGTAGTTTAGAAATGCGCTTACGGACAATAATTCCAAATCTGCAATTACTGGATAGATATCCTTCAAATCTTTTGCCTTGTTGGCAGAAAGTTCTTTTAGCAGTACACTTATCCTCTCCGTCTTAAAAATATTTGGATTTATTCCATGTTCTGCGCTGTTAGACAAATATTTTTGGAGTGTATCTAGACTTCCGTTTACAAAAAACTTGGTAACAAAAATTGGATCATTGCCGTTAGCCCAATAATATGCTTTGATAATTTTAGGATTAGCAACCTGCGTTGCCATACTATCTAATTTTTGAGCGAAAACGCTATCGTAAAAAACAGAATCAAATTTGCTATATAATTTATTGTTAAAATGTTCTGCGAGTACTTTACCAATAAGTGGAGGCTTTCTAAACCAATTGCAGGAAATAACAAAAATGCAAAGAACTAATAAAGAACGAACAAGATTTTTCAAAACGAATTTTTTTTTGCAAAAATAAGAATTTATCTCTAAGCAATTTAGATTACAAAATAATCGAAAAAATTCTTTTTTGTAAAAGGTTTTCCTACCTTTAACCTCGAGAGCGTTAATTTAGATGCGGGAGTGCGACTTAGGTTGCATTCCCGTTTTTTATACCATCTTGTTTCGAAGAAGCAATACTCTTTCAAGGCAAATTCTTAGCCAAGGAGTATATTTTGCAGAGTCTTCCTCAATCTCCGCTTTTAAAATCTCCAACGACAAGTATTTATAACCTTCTACTTCTGCCTGATTAATGCTAGGCAACTCATCTGTAGTGCCAAAAAAAACATGATCTATTTCATGTTCGATTAGGCCGTTTTCAAAGCTGGCATAATATTTAAAAGTAAATTTATGTTCAAGCGTGCAAACCATTCCCATCTCCTCAAACAATCTCCTGTGTGCGGCCTCTAAATTTCCCTCGCCCACGTTTGGATGGCTACAACATGTATTGGTCCAAAGGCCGCCACAGTGGTATTTATCTAAAGAACGCTTTTGCAAAAGCAATTCGTTTTTACTGTTAAAAATAAAAACCGAAAACGCTCTGTGCAAAGCTCCGCTCTGATGGACTTGCATTTTGTCCATTGTGCCAATCTCCATATCGTTTTCATCGACTAAAATTAACTGGGGTTGCATTTTGCCGTATAGCCTTAAAATTATATTACGTTAAGCTTATTCCTAATCATCGAATCTAACATTAAGCCAATCTTGATTCTATTTGGAATTCTAATGCGCTCGTCCATAATGCGCTCGGCAGACAACCGTTGGATTTTGTTGAAAAGCTTTCTATAATAAATATAAGCAAGATAAACTCCGTTTCTCGATTCAGCGGGAAGCATCTTTATTCCTTGCAGAGCAACGATCAAATCTTCTCTAATTTCAGTTTCAATCTCTCTTTTCTGATTATCGCAGAAAGTGGCTAGATTTACATTCGGAAAATAATTTCTGCTCAACTCTTTATGATCTGCCTTTACATCTCGCAAAAAATTTACCTTTTGAAAAGCCGCGCCTAGTTTCATTGCGTAAGGTTTGAGCCTAATGTATTCTGACTGATTACCCTGAATAAAAATCTTTAAACACATTAAGCCAACCACTTCTGCAGATCCAAGTATGTATTCTTTATACAGTTGTGGCGTATATTCTTGCTTCTCTAAATCCATCTCCATACTTCTAAGAAACAGCTTTATAAGTTGATGGTCGATTTGGTAATGATTTACAACGCTTTGAAAAGCATTTAATACCGGGTTTAAGCTAATTCCATGTGCTATTGCCTCAAACGTATCGTCCTTAAACTTGCTCAGCAAATATGCCTTATCAAAATTATGAAAAGAATCTACAATCTCATCAGCGAGCCTAACAAAACCGTAAATAGCGTAAATCGGCATACGCAACCTCTTATTTAAAAATCGGATACCAAATGCAAAACTCGTACTATATTTTTTGGTAGTTATCTTACTGCATTCTGCAGATAGTTGATCGAACATCAGTTTCATACCGCAGATTGTTTTGAGATACACTCTTCAAATTGCTCGATGGTCTGTAGATAAGTTACCATCAAAGGCAATTTAATTTTGCTCAATATTTCTTTATTACCGGCGACATATATAGGCAAATCGCTACATAGTGTTTTAAGCTTTTCAAAATATTCCTGAGCTTCGTCAATATCTCTAGCTTTTGTAATAAAAAATAAAGCGCTGGTAACAGAAGAATTTTTTACGACAGTATAAATGTCTTGTAACGGCACATCCGCACCGAGGTAAACAACCTTTTGATTGGATTTCTTAAGTAGGTATTTGGCAAAAAGCAAACCTACATCATGGCCCTCGTCTTCTGGTAAAAACAATAGCCAGGTAGATTTAGCCTTTTCTACACAAACAATTTCGTTTGTTGCAGCCATAATTTTTTGTCTAAACACATTTACTAAAAAATGCTCATTAGAGGGACAAATATTTTCCTTTAACCACATAAAGCCCAACCTAAGAAGGACTGGGTACATCACGTTTTTATAACACGCTGCTAACCCGAATTTATTTATGAATTTATCTAACAACAGTTCTAACCTATACTCATCGAATGCAAAGCCTAAATTCAAAATTTTAGATATTATCGCATCAAATTTGCCTTCCGTATGCTCTGCCTTCTCGGTACTTCCAATCAAACTCCGTAACTCTTTAGAAGAAAGTTTTGAAATTTCAGAAATTTTAAAACCAGATTTATTCAAAATTGCAATATTCAACAGTTTTTTAAGCTGGTCGTCATCGTACTGGCGCGTATTGCCAAGCGTACGCAATGGCTTAAGTATTTTGTACCTTCTTTCCCAAATCCTAATGGTATGAGACTGAATGCCAGATAAAGTTTCGAGTTCTGATATGCTATAGCTCATATCTTGTTTAAATTTTTATAAAAAAATATAAACAAAAATAGAACAATAAATTTTAGTTAGCTAATAAAATCGAGGTTAATTTTTAATTTCGTAGAATTTTTGACTTCCGATAGCAACTAACCAATTTTTATATCTTTGGCAAGTTTACTTAGGAAACTTTATTTGACATTGTTTGTTAAGAGCACTAATCCAAACACACAATGAAAGCAAAACACATTATTATAATTGCCGTTTCCACTTTTTTTTTAAGCAAAACAGCAAGCGCACAGCGACCTGATAAACTTTACACCATGAGTGGCATTGGATTTTCTTTTCCGGTTGGTGAGACAACTGATTTTTTAAAACCAAAATTCTCTACTGCACTGGGCCTAAACCTTGGTCTGGGTAAAGGTGGCCTATTTTTTTATCCAAAGGTAAGTTTACATGCTTTTGAGTTTAACCAACTTACGCCAGATGCCGGTTTTACGTACAACTTAGAAAAAAGCAGATCGACAACCTATCTGTTAAATTTAGCGCTCGGCTATAGAAAAATAGTGGAGAAGTGGGCATTTTACGGCTTTGCAGGCGCGGGAGGTGGTTTTATTTTAACGCCGCAAGCGGCAGTAAATTCTGCAGCGAGCCAGGTAACCATGAGTAACAAGACAAATTCACTTGGAATTGCAGAGGGCGGCGCAGGAATTGAGTATAGTATTGGTGGAGCAAATTTATTTGTCGAAGCAAGTTATATGTACGGTTTTAGCAAAATACAAAACAGAGTTTTTAACACCGCACCCATTATGGTGGGGATAAAGCCAAATTTGAGCAAATTGCTCAGTAAGCTCTAAGAGGAAAGTTGAAGGCTAAAGTTTAAGGGGTAAGAGCTAAAAGTTTAGAGTTCAATTATTGCTTTTCTTTACGATGATTGCGCTCCCGATTGCAATGGCATCCTTTTCTACTGCTTTTTCAGCAGGAGAAAAGATACAATGGAAAGCGGGAAAAAGCGCCCAAGTTAGATTACAATCATTTAAGATTTTCATATCGAAAACTCAATTTTTACTAAAAGCAGTTTAATTAAAAACCCAAAATATTCTTTTTTATACTAATTATTTTAGCATAGATTTGCAACGGAATTTTTGCATTGAATGTTATACGCAGTTGTAGATATTGAAACCACTGGTGGGCATGCTTCGGCAAGCGGCATAACAGAAGTTGCAATAAATATTCATGATGATGGCGAAGTAGTAGAGCGATTTTCCACATTGATAAATCCAGAACGCAACGTTCCGATTTACATTACGGCGTTGACCGGGATAGACAACAATATGTTGATAAATGCCCCAAGGTTTGATGAAGTGGCGCAAAAACTTTTCGACCTGTTGGCAGATAAAGTGTTTGTCGCCCACAATGTAAATTTCGATTATTCTTTTTTAAAACACCATTTGGCGTTGGCTGGATACGATTTGCAGTGCAAAAAACTATGCACTGTTCGACTGAGTAGAAAAGTTTTTCCCGGTAAAATTTCTTATAGCTTAGGGAAACTATGTAACGCTTTAAATATTCCTTTAAACAATAGGCATCGCGCAGCGGGCGATGCTGATGCAACGAGTATTTTGTTTAATTCTTTGTTGCGCTATGATCATGAAGGCGTTATTGCAGAAATGTTAAAGAAAGCATCTAAAGAGCAGGTTCTGCCACCTAATTTAGACAAGAAATCCATTTTTAATTTACCAGATTCGCCTGGGGTTTATTATTTTAAGGATAAAAAAGGCAAAATAATTTACGTTGGAAAAGCAAAGAGCATAAAGAAAAGGGTTACTAGCCATTTTGTTGGCAATAAAACAAACAAACAGCGACAGGACTTTTTAAGGGAGATTTTCTACATCGATTACACAGTTTGCGGCACAGAATTAATGGCTTTAATTTTAGAAGCGAACGAGATAAAACGCTTGTGGCCCAGCAATAATAGGGCGATGAAACGCTATGAACCGAAGTACGATCTTTGTGTATTTGAAGATCAGAAAGGTTATTTACGTTTGGCAATAGACAAGCATAAAAAAAATTATCACGCCATCCATTCTTTTAACAATTTATTAGGAGGCTATAATTTTATCACTTATCTGATAGAAAATTTTCAGCTTTGCGCAAAGCTTTGCTATTTACAAAAAACGGCGAACATTTGTCACACCCATTTAAGCGGACAGTGTTTTGGTTCTTGTAGCGAAATAGAAACTGTATCTGTATATAACAGAAGGGTACAAAATGCTTTAGAAGAAATAAAAAAAAATCAACCTAATTTTGCATTGCTAGATGATGGCAGAACTGCAACAGAGTGCAGTTGTTTAGTTGTTGAGCACGGAAAATTTTATGGAATGGGCTATCTTACCGATAAGAACGAAGCCAAGGCAGGATTGGCCAATTTTAAGGAAAAACTTTCTTTATACAATAGCAATGATTATATTGTAAATCTAATTTTAAACCATGCAGCACAACATCCACAAAAGCTGCTTAAATTATAAACATGCCACAAATAAACAATTTTAAAAATGTTGCACTTTCTTTTGAGGAAGTTTTAGAAGAAACTAAGGCAGAAAAAAAAACTTTTAAAGTTGAGGACAGGATTTTTGCCACTTTGAACACCGAAAATTTTAAGGCGGTTATAAGGCTTTCTTTAAAAGACCAAAACAAATTTGGCGATGCTGATCCTTCTGCAATCTACCCAGCGCCCGCCGGATGGGGAAAACAAGGCTGGACTATTTTTGAATTAAAGTTTGTAGAAGATGAGGTGATAGAAAAAGCACTTACTGCAGCTTATTGTGAGGTAGCGCCAAAACCGCTTGCCGGAAAATATTTGCCGAATTGAAAGGGTATTGAGGGGTTTTTACAACCTTAGAGTTAATGTTAACTAAAATCTAAAAAGACTAAAAATAAGTATGGCAAAATCTATTTGGTTAAACCTTCCCGTTAATAGTGCGGAAATGTCAAAGGAATTTTTTACAAAAATTGGCTTTACGCTAAACCTTGATTACGGGAGCCGACCGGACTCTGCGTCGTTTTACGTGGGCGAAAGCAATTTTGTGATGATGCTCTTTGAACGGCCTATATTTGAAGGTTTTGTAGCAACAAACATATCCAACACAGATAATGGGACAGAAGTCTTACTTTCTATAGATTCGGAAAGCAAAGCCGAGGTTGACGAAATGCTGAAAAAAGTAATTGACGCCGGTGGGTCTATCTACGCTGAACCGAATGATGACGGAGGCGCCATTTACGGATTTGGCTTTGCAGATTTAGATGGCCACCGCTGGAACGTAATTTACATGGACTCGGAGAGATTAAGTTTGGGATAGCGGTCTACTTTCGGGCATAAATTCTATATTTAGGAATGAAAACAACGCTTCTTCTTCTAACTATTTGCTTTGGAGTAACCGTGCATCTTTTTGCACAAGAAAATGCCTTCAAAGCACCCGATTATGAAATTATAAAAAAAGAAATTGCAGACAAGTCATCAATTTTTTACTATCCAAATCTAATGGATCGTATGGTTGCAGGTGATACTTCGCTTACCGATGAGGATTATAGGCACCTTTATTTTGGTTATGTTTTCGATTCAAAATACAATTCGGTAGAAAGACCGGCCGAAGATGAAGCGCTAAAACAATATTATCAGAGCGAAAAACTAAGCGAAAACGATTACGACGCAATCATCAAACTTTGTACCTCCGCTATTGCTAGCCATCCATTTGGTTTAAGGCAAATGAATTTTTTGGCATACGTATATCATCTAAAGGGAGAGCCTATTTTGAGTAAACAAATTTCTGATCGCTTTCAACGCATTATTAAAACCATTATACAAAGTGGAAACGGCAAAACTTGCGAAACTGGTTTTCATGTTATTAATATTGGTCATGAATATGTTTTTATGAACACGTTAAAGATCAAAGCAATTAAACAAAGTTTAATAGGTAACTGTGATTATCAAGAATTTGAGAAAGGAAAATACAGTTTGCCTGGGATTTATTTTAGCATTGAGAAAATACTAGAAAATGAAAGGAAACTCATTAGCGGTAATTAACAGCGATGTAAAATATGCTCTGTTTTTTCTGGTTCATAACAGTTTAAATCTCATTTAAAGCCATTTTTATAGCTCCATAAACTTCGTTCAAATCCTCATCGCTAATTACATAAGGTGGCAAAATGTAAATGATATTTCCTAAAGGTCTCAGCACTATTCCTTTTTCTAAAAAGTACAAATAAAGCTTGTTTCTCAAACTGCTTAAATAGTTTGTATCCTCATTAGTTTCCCATTCTATGGCGATAATTGTTCCAGTTTGTCTAATGGCTTTTATGCGTTTGTGATTTCTGATATCTTCCGCAAAATTGGCATGCTTTGCTTCTATCCGCTTAATATTTTCCATGCAAGCAGAATCCAAGAGTAAATCCAAACTTGCTAAAGAAGCAACACAGGCTAATGGGTTTGCAGTAAAGGAGTGACCATGATAAAGCGTTTTAAGTTTATCATCACTGTAAAAAGCATCGAAAATTTTAGCGTTGCAAGTTGTTACGCCCAGCGGCATAGTGCCACCTGTTAATCCTTTACTCAAGCAAAAAATATCTGGTTTATATTCTAATCTATCGCAGGCAAAAAAAGTTCCGGTGCGGCCAAAGCCAGTCATTACTTCATCTGCAATAGTTAAAATATCGTTTTCTCGACAGCATTTTACAAGCTCGTCTAGATATTTTGCCTCATACATTAACATGCCGCCAGAGCCTAAAATAAGAGGTTCGAAGATGAAACAAGCAAGATCTGACTTGAGATTTGAAATTTGAGATTTGAGATTTGAGATGTTATCGACTGTTGGCAAATCGATAAACTCTACGTCGAATAGCAATTCACTAAAAGCATCGGTAAAAATGCTTCTTCCGCTCACGCTCATTGCGCCAAATGTATCGCCATGGTAGGCATTTTTAAAAGCCAGTATTTTATTTCTCGGCTTTTTTAGGTTGCCGTGATACTGCAGACACATTTTCAAAGCCACTTCTACTGCTGTGGAACCGTTATCGGTATAAAAAACTTTTTTTTGATTCCCCGGCAACAGTGGAAGTAGGCGTTCGGCAAGCCTAACCGCCGGCTCGTGTGTAAAACCAGCAAAAATAACTTGTTCTAAAATGGCTAACTGCTCCGAAACCTTTTTTGCGATGTGCGGATGCGAGTGACCATGGATATTTACCCACCAGCTTGAAACCGCATCAATATATCGTTTCCCGTCTTCATCAAAGATGTAAGCGCCTTCTCCCCTAACTATCGGAATATGGGGCAAAGCGTCTTTCATCTGTGTGTATGGATGCCAAATTACTTTCTTATCTCGTTCTACCAGACTTTGCTTCTCTTCCATTGCCGATAATCTATTAAATTTAATTTTCCTTCTTCGCTTTTTGGTCTTTACCGTTTAAACCGCGAACGTCTCTTTTAGTAATGATGCTACGGTTTTATCTGTTCTAAAGGTAAATTCGTCAATCATTAATTTATTAATATTAATCCATCTAAAACTTTGTTTAACCTTTTGATCCCCATCAAAATCAAAGATTTTTGTTTTAAAGGATAAATTTAATGGCGATTTTTCTCGCACGAGATAATAAATGCTAAGCACCTGACTCTCATTAAAATGGGATTTTTCAAAAAAATCGGTGGTATAAAAATGACCTAAAACATCTACCTCTGTATCGCATTCCTCCACAAATTCGCGCTTTAAACCATCTATCAAACCCTCACCAAATTCTAAACCGCCGCCAGGAAATTTTGTAAATTGGAAACCGTATTCTTCTTCATCGCTAACCAGAACCTCCGCGTTCTTATTAATTAACAGACCATAAACCCTTACGTTAAAATAGCTCATTAGCGAAGTGTTTATTGTTTTTAACAATTAAATCGGGTGTCCAAATAATCTCTTTTTTAAATGGCTCAGCGCGTACGGGGCAATCCAGTAGATGGCAATAATGGCAGCACTGCGGCAAACATGGATCAGAGTGGATAAATAATTCTGCTTTTCCGATATCACTCTTGTTTACCAAAGCGTCTATATCAGAAATTTGTTTGTGTACCTCGGTAAGTTCGAAATAATAGGGCAAAGTAACATGGCAATCTATGTGCAAATCTGCCCCATACTGTTGGGTGCGCAAATTATGAACATCTATCCAAGCATCTTGTCTGTTTGTTTGGAGCGTACGTGCAACAGTCGCAACTAGAGACGAATCGCTCTCATCCATTAATCCACCCACCGAAGTGCGAATGAGCTTATACCCGGTAAAAACAATATAAAAAGCGACCAACCCAGCGCATAGGCTATCAAACCATAAAATGTTTGTAAATAGGATTAGCAACAAACCAACAACAATGGCAATGCTTGTGTAGGTATCGGTTAGTAAATGTTTTCCGTCCGCTTTTAACGTAATAGACTTTTGTTGATTGCCGATTTTTATCAAATACAAACCCACAAATAAATTAATCATCCCACTGATGGCAATAATTACTGTTCCTAAAAACAAGCTAGATACTTCTTGTGGATAGATGATGTTGTAAATTGCTTTAACAATAATTACCAACCCTGCAATTAATACTAAAACACCTTCTAAAAATGCAGAAAAAAACTCGATTTTTCCATGGCCATAAGGGTGATTTTCATCTTTAGGCCTGCTAGTTAAATAGACGCTGTAAAACGCAAAGCTAGATGCCATAACATTTACTACACTTTCTGCGGCATCGCTAAAAACAGCATTACTATCGGTAATAAAATAAGCGATAAATTTTGCAAGCATTAAAAAAATACTTACGCTCAAAGAAAAAATGACAGCTCTTTTTTTTATATCCAAAACCTGGGTTTCCTCAAAAATACAGTTATCATCCAAATTAATTTATAAAAAGCGTCCCTTTTTTAGAAGATAAAAACATTTGGTTTATATATTTGCACCCAAAGTAATTAAACATGAGCATCTTATCAGAGAGGATAAACAATCTATCAGAATCTGCCACACTTAAAATGACAAAGTTGGGCAGAGAACTTGCAAATAAAGGAATAAATATCATCAGTTTAAGCGTGGGTGAACCAGATTTTAATACGCCAACCCATGTTAAGGAAGCGGCAAAAAAAGCATTAGACGACAACTACACCCGCTACTCGCCAGTTCCAGGATATCCAGACCTTCGGCAAGCGATTGTTGACAAGCTAAAAAAAGAAAATGATTTAGATTACGAAGTGTCTCAAATCGTAGTGTCAACCGGTGCAAAGCAATCGCTTTCTAATGTAATTTTAACGCTTATAAATCCTGGAGATCAAGTAATCATCCCTACTCCGTATTGGGTTTCGTACTCAGAAATGGTGGTTCTAGCAGAAGGCGAATCAGTTTTTATAGATACAGACCTAGAAAGTAATTTTAAGATTACCCCGGCTCAATTGGAAGCGGCCATCACCCCGAAAACAAAACTTTTTATGTTTTCCTCTCCCTGCAATCCAACTGGATCAGTTTACAGTAAAGATGAACTTGCTGCGTTGGCAAAAGTTTTTGAGGAACATCCAAACGTATACATCCTTTCTGATGAAATTTATGAGCATATTAATTTTGTAGATAAACATGAATCTATTGCCCAGTTTGCAAGTATTAAAGATCGGGTAATTATTATAAACGGTTTTTCTAAAGCCTTTGCTATGACAGGTTGGAGGTTAGGTTACCTTGCTGCCAACAAAGAAATTGCCGCAGCAAACGATAAGTTGCAGGGGCAGACAACTTCTGGTACGTGTTCCATTGCACAACGGGCAGGTATTGTTGCTTATGAGCAAGGGTTGGAAACGGTGGAAAAAATGAAAGAAGCTTTTCTGCGTCGAAGAGAATTGGTTTACAACTTGTTGAGTGAGATTCCGGGCGTAAAAACTAACCTACCGGATGGTGCGTTTTATTTTTTCCCGGAGATAAGCTCCTTTTTTGGCAAGAAAGACGCTGATGGCAATGTGATTAAAGATTCATCAGACCTAGCATTGTATCTATTAAACGTTGGCCACGTGGCTACCGTTGGTGGCGATTCGTTTGGCAACAATAATTATATTCGTCTGTCTTATGCTGCCGCGGATGATAAATTGGTAGAGGCATTGAAGAGGATAAAAGAAGCTTTGGGAAAATTGAATTAAAGCTCGTTTGAGGCTGAGAGAAAAAATCCATTTTCAATGAACATTGAAAATGGATTTTTTTAATGTGCTCACTAACAACAGATTAAAATAATTTTTACCGAATTTATTTAACTTCTTATCGCTTCGACGGGATCTAGCCTAGAAGCAGAATAGGCGGGCCAAAAGCCAGATATGGTGCCGATAATGACAGAGATGCCGATGCCGAGCGCAATGTTGTTAAATCCGAGAATAATATCAAAATTGGCCGCAGCACTTATAATTTTGGTTAAAATAAATACTAAAAACAGTCCAAGCAATCCGCCTAAAAGACAAAGTGTAATTGATTCGAATATAAACTGAAGCAGGATAAAATACCTCTTTGCGCCGAGTGATTTTTGAATCCCAATGATGCTAGTTCGTTCTTTTACAGATACGAACATGATGTTTGCTATACTAAAACCACCCACCAATATCGAAAAAATTCCGATAATCCAACCGCCCCAATCTACGGCATCGAACATCTTATTTAATTGATTAGATAAAAGGGTTGTTTTGTTTAAAGCAAAATTGTCTTCCTGTGCGGGCTTAAGACGGCGAATAGATCGCATTAAACCCTGTAACTCGCTTTCAACTTCTTCTAAAGAAACACCCTTGCTTCCCCGCACGGTAATTTGCGGTTGATATCGATCGTTTTGCACGTCTAAAACACCTTTTGCAAAATTTATCGGAATGGTCACGTTTTTGTCTGGAGAATTTCCAAACATATCATCGCCTTCTTTTTTATAGATTCCGATTACCGTTAACCTCCTACCCAAAATATTTACTTGCTTGCCTACGGGCTCGTCGCCGTTAAATAAGCCATCGGCAATTTCTGATCCCATCAAGCAAACCGGTGAACCATTACTGCTTTCTAATTGGGTAAAGTAACGCCCATCTTGTAATTCTATACTTGCAGTCTTATCATAATCTTGCGAAACAGCATCAATGCCTATACCTTCTACAGAGCTGCTTCTGTACTTTACGGTGCGATTATTGGTTGAGATCTGGTATGTAATGCCATCTGCATTCTGCAACCTTTCTTTCAAATCGGCGAAATCCCTTTCAGATGGTTGTGGCCTGTTTACATATTTCCACCATGGATAATCGCCACCAAAAACCCAAGGCCATTTTTGCACAAATAAGGTGTTAGATCCAAGCTTATCTACGCTAGCTTGTAATTTATTTCTAAAACTATCCACTGCAGAGAAAACGGCAATAATGGTAAAAATGCCGATGGTGATGGCTAATAGTGATAAAATGGTACGCATCTTATTTTGCCTCAACGCATCGAACGCAAACCTGAAACTTTCGCCAATTAATCGAAAAATGATCATAATGAATGTAAGACCGCTAAACTACTAAAAAGTTACATCACTTTAGGATATTGAGCACAGTCGGGAATACGAAAACCAACACTTGGGTTAACGTTCGCAGCAAATGTAGAAGCGATTAGAACAATTTGAACAGAATTGCGTTGCAATAATTAATAAAACGAATTTAAAATTAGTATTTTTGCACCTCAAAAAAAATTGCATCCAGCATGAAATTATCTCAATTCAAATTTAACTTACCAGAATCTTTAATCGCAGAGAAACCATCAGAACAAAGAGATGAAGCACGATTGATGGTTTTGCACAAAGATACTGGTAAAATTGAACATAAAATTTTTAAAGACGTTTTAGGTTATTTCGACGATCAGGACGTAATGATTCTGAATAATACAAAGGTTTTTCCCGCTCGACTTTACGGAAATAAAGAAAAAACTGGGGCAACAATCGAAGTTTTTTTATTGCGAGAATTAAACAAAGAATTGCACTTGTGGGATGTGTTAGTAGATCCTGCCCGAAAAATTAGAGTTGGTAATAAGCTTTATTTTGGTGAGAATGATTTATTGGTTGCCGAGGTTGTAGATAATACGACTTCTAGAGGGCGTACCATAAGGTTTTTATTTGATGGTACCGATGAAGAGTTTAGAAAAAATGTAGAGATTTTAGGTGAAACTCCGCTTCCAAAATACATTAAACGCAAGGTGACACCCGAAGACAAAGATAGATACCAAACTATTTTTGCCAAGCATGAAGGTGCGGTAGCGGCCCCGACAGCAGGTTTGCACTTTAGTAGAGAGCTAATGAAACGGCTAGAACTTAAAGGAATAAACTTTGCCGAGGTTACCTTACATGTAGGCTTGGGTACTTTTAGAACTGTAGAGGTAGAAGATCTTACCAAACACAAAATGGATTCGGAGCAGTTTATGATAGAGCAAAAAGATGCTGATATTGTGAACAAGGCTATCGACGGAAAACGCAGAGTTTGCGCCGTGGGCACCACTTCAATGCGCGCAATAGAGTCCGCAGTTTCTGCAGGCAGAAGGCTAAAACCCGCCAACGATTGGACAAGCAGGTTTATTTTTCCGCCATACGAGTTTAATATTGCAAACACCATGATTACAAATTTCCATACCCCAGAATCTACTTTATTAATGATGGTCAGCGCGTTTGGAGGTTACGAATATGTAAAACATGCATATGAAGTTGCAGTGAAAGAAAAGTATAAGTTTTTTAGCTACGGCGATGCGATGCTGATAATCTAGTGTTAAGATATTAGTACTTAATAGTTAGTATTTAGAATCGAGTTTTCTAAATGAAAAATTACGCAATTATTGTTGCCGGAGGCGCCGGAAAAAGAATTGGCGGAAAGATTGCCAAGCAATTTCTCTTAATTGATGGCTTGCCCATCCTAATGCATACCATTAACGCCTTTGCCTCTAGCAACTTTAATCCTTCTGTATTCGTTGTATTAAGTGAGAAAGCTGTAGATTTTTGGCAAGCGCAATGTGCAACCTATTCCTTTAATACACCGCATAAAATAATTCTTGGCGGCGACGAGCGTTTCCATTCCGTTAAAAATGCGTTAGAAGAAATAGATGGCGAAGGCTTGGTTGCCGTTCATGATGGGGTTAGACCATTGATTTCTAAAAAATTAATAGATAATTGCTACTTACATGCGAGCAAACTAGGCAATGCAATCCCGGCCGTGGCAATAAATGAGAGCATCAGGCAAAAAAAAAGCAGCGAAAATTCGACAATTTTAAAGAGAGATGAAATATTTTTAGTGCAGACACCTCAAACTTTTCGAATAGAACTATTGAAGGATGCCTATAAACAAAAATTCTCACATGCATTTACCGATGATGCAAGTGTGGTAGAGAAAAAGGGACAGGAAATTTTTTTAATAGAAGGAGATCGAACAAATATTAAAATTACATATCAGTCAGACTTAGATTTTGCAGAGTGGTGGATAAAAAAAAACCCACCCATATTTTAAGAACATGGGTGGGTACTATTTTTATTGCTAAGCCCTAATTACCTTTAGCAATACTGCAATAATTGCGATTACTAAAAGTATGTGAATTATGCCACCAGTATAATAGCCTCCGAAAAAACTAATTGCCCAGATTATAACTAATACAACGGCTACCAAATACAATAAATTTCCCATGATTTTTTTGTTTTAAGTTTAAAGTAAATTTTATAGGGATGTAACAGTTGTGTGTTTTTTTTGTTTTAAAAATGTCAAAATCTTTGTTGAGCTCGCAATGTTGGGGTTTATATGTAGGAGCTTTCGTCGATATTACTAAGTTCCATTAATCATTAATAAAAATCGGCAATTTCCACTTGAAAATTGCCGCTTTGTGTTTATCGGTTTTAAAATTTAAGACTCGACGTTGATATCCAACAAGAGTCTGTTTGAAGTTAAAACTCAATACTCATCTTCGTTAAAGAAAAAATCTTCTTTTGTAGGATAATCGGGCCAAATTTCCTCGATGGTTTCATATGGCTCACCGTCATCTTCTAAAGCTTGTAAGTTTTCTATAACTTCTACAGGTGCCCCAGAACGGATGCCGTAATCTATCAATTCATCTTTTGTTGCAGGCCAAGGTGCGTCTTCTAAATGCGATGCCAGTTCTAATGTCCAATACATATCTTAATTCAATTAAATGCTATTTTCAAATATTTCGCAAATAATATCAAAATAATTGAGCAAACCAAACTTATTTTATTTTTATTTTCTGGGAATCCAAATGTGCTCTTGAAGCTTAAAATCTTGTGTTATCTTACGAGAAAGAACGAAAAGATAATCGCTCAAACGATTTAAATAAACAATTACTTTATCATCTACAAAACTTGTATCGGCAAGCTGAACCGCAAGTCGCTCTGCGCGCCTACAAACACAGCGTGCAATATGACAAAACGCCACCAAATTATTTCCCCCAGGAAGTAGAAAATGTTTTAAAGCCGGCAATTTACTTGTCATTGCATCTATTTCAGTTTCCAAAAGCAAAATATCTCCATCTAGCAAATCAGGGATTTTCATGTTGCTCTTTTCAGGATCTGCCGCTAGAGATGCGCCGATCGTAAATAGCCGATCTTGTATTTCTGTTAAAAGCAATTTTGCTGCCTCGTCTATATCTTGGCTTCCAATTAAACCTATGTAAGAGTTCAGCTCATCTACGGTTCCATAAGCATCTATCCGCAAATGCGATTTTGGAACGCGAGTTCCACCAATAAGGGCGGTAGTTCCGCTATCGCCTGTCTTAGTGTAAATTTTCATTTTTTTTCTGGTTAAACAGCGTTTGAAAAACACTTCTATTAAATTTTTCCCTAGTTATTGCCGTTAGCATTTATTGCATCTAGCCTGGGCGAAACAGATCTAATCTCCTTGTTCGGCTCATCACTTTCTATTAAACCATCTCTCATGCGTACAATTCTATGGGCGTGTTGTGCAATGTCTTCCTCGTGGGTAACCAATATAATGGTGTTGCCCTTATCATGAATTTCCTCAAGCAAACTCATGATCTCTACTGAAGTTTTCGTATCTAAGTTTCCTGTCGGCTCATCGGCCAATATGATAGATGGATTATTTATTAGAGCCCGCGCCACTGCAACGCGCTGTCGCTGTCCACCGGAAAGCTCATTGGGTTTATGATCCATCCTATTGCCCAGACCCACATTTTCCAGAGCTTTTGCCGCTCGACTGTCTCTTTCTTTCTTACCGGCACCTGCATAAATTAAAGGCAGCGCCACATTATCTAATGAGGTAGACCTCGGAAGCAAATTAAAAGTTTGGAATACGAAACCAATTTCTTTATTGCGCACCTCTGCTAAGGCATCATCCGTCATGTGGCTAACATTTGTACCGTTTAAAACATAAGTTCCGGTGGTTGGTGTATCTAAACAGCCAAGGATGTTCATCAAAGTTGATTTACCTGAGCCTGATGGACCCATCAGGGCAACAAATTCGCCCTTTGATATTTCTAAACTTACCGATTTTAACGCGTGTATAACCTCCGCTCCTATCACGTATTTCCGACCGATGTCTTCTACTTTTATAAGTGGGTCTTGCATTCCTTTTTATTTTAAGACTATTATTAAATGGTAGTTGTTACAAATAGGCAACAAGTTATTAAAGCGCGCTACTTCTCTATAATCTTTGGAACCGTAAAATATTGTTCGCTATGTTTTGCAGAATTCTTCAAAGCATCTTCGGTAGAGATTTCTTGCTTCACTACATCTTCTCGCCAAACATTTTCAGCTTCGGTCATGTAAACCAAGGGTGCTATGTTGCTTGTATCCAATTCGTTCAACTTTTCCATAAACGATAAAATCTTGTTCATTTCAGGTATTAGTTTCTCAACTCTTTCGTCGGCAATTTCTATCCTTGCCAAATCGGCTATTTTATGGATGGTATTTTCGTCTAGTATCATTTATAACAATTTGCTATTTATAAGCTTAAATACGTTATTTTTAAAATCGTCTGCATCTTCTAGAATCATCTTGGTCGTATCAATTGGCGCATGTACAAAGATGTTGCAAATGCCGGGCGCGCTCCCAAATTTCTTTCCATCATCCCACATCAATTTCCATAAATTGCAAAGGCTAACTGGCACCAAAGGTATGTTTTTATCTATCGCCAAACGAAAAGGCCCGTTTTTAAATGGTGCGAGTTTTGGGGGATAAACGTCTTCAATTCCTCCCTCCGGAAAAATGATCAAACTCATGCCTTTCTCAAGATTTTCTTCGGCTTTTTTGAAAGCTCTAAACGCAGAGATTTTGCTTGTTCGATTAACTGGTATATCAATCGTTTTAAAAAATATGCCCAAAATTGGATTTGTTAAAAGATCATCTTTCCCAATAAAATGAAACTTTCCTTTGGCTAGTATGCAGAACGCCATAATATCTAGGTTGGAACTGTGATTGGCGCAATAAATATATGTTCGATCTGGTTGCAGATGCGTCTCGAATTTAAACGAGAAAAATATGCCCGAGAGGAAACAAGTACAAGCTGCATTTACCTTTCTAAGCAGATTTAATAAATGATAAAATTTGCTGTTTTTTGAAGACAGGTAATAAAATGGAAATAGCAGGGTAAAGAAGAATATCAACCAGAACAAAAACCAAAAACGATGCGCTTTTCTCAGAAAAATCCTCATTACAGGTATATGATATGCCCCAATAGAAAATATTTAAGCGTTTTTAACCCGCATGAACGGACATTTAAAATCACTGTAGAAAACTCCCACAAAAGTATCATTTTTAACGAAGGGATAAAGCATAATTGAAATCAACAAAAAACCCGGAACGAGCAACAAATACCAATTTTTCTATTTTGCTACCTTTAGGTCAACTATTATTTTTAATTTCGGGCTTATGAAAGAAACGGTTGTAAGCGGCATACGCTCCACAGGCAGGCTACACTTGGGCAATTATTATGGTGCGATGAAAAATTTTGTGGAGATGCAAAAGGATTTCAATTGCTATTTTTTCATTGCAGATTTACACTCCCTAACTACTCACCCGACACCGCAAGACCTGCATGGGAATATAAAACATGTTTTGGTAGAATATTTGGCTAGCGGGATAGATCCAGAAAACAGCACAATCTACGTACAAAGCGATGTGCCCGAAGTTGCAGAGCTTTATTTGTATCTTAACATGAACGCCTACATGGGCGAGCTGGAAAGGAGTACCTCTTTTAAAGATAAGGTGCGCGCAAACCCAGACAATGTAAATGCAGGTTTGCTTACTTATCCTGTGTTAATGGCCGCCGATATTTTAATTCATCGCGCAACAAAAGTTCCGGTGGGCAAAGACCAAGAACAACATTTGGAAATGGCACGCAACTTTGGCAACAGGTTTAATCGCCTATATCAAACAGATTATTTTCCAGAACCGTATGCCTTTAATTTTTCTAAAAGCTTAGTAAAAGTACCGGGATTAGATGGAAAAGGCAAAATGGGCAAATCTGAAGGAGAGGGAAATGCAGTTTATCTATCTGATGATCCGGAAATAATTCGCAAAAAAGTAATGAGGGCTGTGAGTGATGCAGGCCCAACAGAAGAGAACCAGGCAAAGCCAGAAGCCATACAAAACCTATTCGATTTAATGCAAGTGGTTTCTAGCGAAGACACAGTTGGCCATTTTTCTAATTTGTATGACAAAATGCAAATCCGTTATGGCGATTTAAAGAAACAATTGGCAGAAGACATAATACTCGCCACAACACCGATGAGAGAACGGATAAAAGATATTGAGCAAGATGACGCATATTTACGTCAAGTTGCGCGGCATGGTGCACTTAAAGCGAGAGAAAGTGCACAAAGCACCATTAGGGAAGTGCGGAAATTGATAGGTTTTAAGAGTTTTTGAAGTTGATTAAAGAGCAAGGAACAGATAGCAAAGACTTACCGCTTAATGCCCTTGCTTGTGTTTTAAAGAGCTTAAATTCCTACGCCTACGATCTAAATACTTTTGTCTAAATACTAACATCTAAAAATATGCACATAGCAATTGTAGGAAACATTGGCGCCGGCAAAACAACTTTAACTGGTTTGCTGGCTAAAAATTATGGGTGGGAGGCGCTTTACGAATCCATTGAAAACAACCCCTATATGGAGGATTTTTACAACGACATGAAACGTTGGAGCTTTAACCTTCAAATTTATTTCTTGAACAGCCGCTTCCAGCAGCTTAAAGATATTAGCTCCAATAGCCGCAACGTTATTCAAGACAGAACCATTTACGAAGACGCACATATTTTTGCAGAAAACCTGCACGAAATGGCGCTTATGACCTCTCGAGATTACGAAAACTATAAAGCGATTTTCGATAACATTACCTCCTTTATTAAGCCACCCGATTTGTTGGTTTATCTACGGGCATCTGTCCCAACTCTTGTAAACAACATACAGCGCCGGGGAAGGGAATACGAAGCTGGCATTCGTTTAGATTATTTAAGTAAACTTAACGATAAGTACGAAAACTGGATTAAGAATTACAGTTTGGGTAAACTTTTAATTCTAGATAAAGATAAATTGGATTTCACAAACAATCCAGAAGATTTGGGTTTTATAATGCAGGCGATAGAGGCAGAAATAAATGGATTATTTCCAGCAACTCCCTAAATTTTTAGCTTTGCGCGATAACTGCTTGACCTGATTGGCAAATTTAGAAGCCGTTTCGTTTTATGGACAACATGATTAATCATTTAATTCGATCTGAATCTACGGATGAATTAAAAAAAATTATCGGGATAATTCCTGCACGCTATGCTTCCACCCGTTTTCCTGGGAAACCGCTTGTAAAAATTGGCGAGAAGACCATGATTCAAAGGGTATTCGAGCAGGTAAAAAAAGCAAGGTCACTAACAAAGGTGGTTGTTGCGACAGATGATGAACGTATTGTTGACGAAGTTTATCGCTTTGGCGGCGAGGTTGTCCTTACCTCCTCAAATCATAAAAGCGGCACAGACAGATGTGCCGAAGTGATAGAGCATTTCCCAAGTTTTAACATCATAATTAACATTCAGGGTGACGAACCGTTTATAGACCCAGCACAAATAGATTTTTTGGTCAGTTGTTTTGATGATGAACACGCTCAGCTTGCAACGTTGGTAAAACCAATTACTAATGTTGATGAGCTGTTCAATCCGAATTCGCCAAAAGTAATTTTAAACAAAACTGGCGAAGCCATTTATTTTAGCAGGCAGTGCATACCTTTTATTCGCAATGCAAACCAAAAAGATTGGTTGCAAAAACATACTTTTTTCAAACACATCGGTATATACGGCTATACAAGAGAAGCTTTAGCGCAGATCACCAAACTTGCCATCTCGCCATTAGAGCACGCAGAACAATTAGAACAACTCCGTTGGGTAGAAAATGGTTATAAAATAAAAACCAAAATAACCAACCTAGAAACCCAAGCAATAGATACGCCAGATGATCTGTTGAAACTTAATGCTGATTTATTTTAATTTAATTACCAATGAATAGATTTATTTACCTTTTGCTACTATTTCCCTTTCTATTTGCGGCGTGCATCAATAATGAAAAAAAAGATGATGCTAATTCGATCAAGAACGCAAGTATGATGATGATAAAATCTTTCTCCGAACTGAACAGTTTAGACACTTTTAGGTTAAACCTTCGCGGCACAAAGCCGAAAGAAATGACGCTTGCTTTTACGATAACCAATTGTAAGGGAAAGCAAATTTATTACAGATTGATAAAGGGCGACGAACTTTTAGGCAGCACTGATCCAAATGTAGATCTTCGAAAAGAAAAAGACCAGATTAAATTTTTAAGCACCATAGCTTCGCAATTCTTTAGTGAAGACAACTTTTTGGAGCCTGCGGTAATGCCCGATGGCAAATCTGACAATTACACCCCAGATCCTAAATTTTACAATGAACTTAAAGCAACTAAATTAAACGGTTTTAAATATCGGCTCGGCAAAGAAAACAACATTTATATTGCTTGGAGCGTGAAAGAACACAAAGTTAAGGTGTATTATAATTGTTGTTAACGAGAAAAGACAGTAGTTAGATATTAATATTTAGATATTAGTATTTAGATGTTAGAATTCCGGCTATAGGTTAAATTAAGCTTGCAAACCGGGATTTTGCATTCCTCCGTTGCTAAGTTACTTCCTCGCCATGCCATTTCGGGGGAAGTGTCTGCTACTAGAGAAATTTCCTTTATTATTTCTGCTTGTGCAACATTAGTTATACCTGGTCAGAGAATCATTCTGCCAAAATTACCGTTTAGAGATCTCCTAAAATTTTATTCCTTTAAGCGAGGTTTTTTTTTACCTTTGTACCCCGTACAAAAAGCCGCAATTCTTCTGGGTTGATGCAAAAAAAACCACAAATAAATGACGAAGTATATTTTTGTTACGGGGGGTGTTACTTCCTCATTGGGTAAAGGAATTATTTCTGCCTCGCTTGCCAAATTGTTGCAGGCACGGGGTTATCGGGTAACCATTCAAAAGTTCGATCCTTACATCAACATAGATCCTGGAACACTAAATCCTTACGAACACGGCGAATGTTATGTAACTGAGGATGGAGCGGAAACAGATTTGGATCTTGGACATTACGAGCGTTTTTTAAACGCACCTACATCTCAAGCAAACAACATCACCACAGGTAGAATTTATCAAAACGTTATCGATCGAGAGAGAAAGGGCGAATATTTAGGCAAAACTGTACAAGTCGTTCCTCATATTACCGACGAGATTAAGCGCAATATGAGACTGTTGGGCGAAAGCGGCGACTTTGACATCGTAATAACAGAACTTGGCGGTACCGTTGGCGATATAGAATCTCTACCATTTATAGAGGCTGTAAGGCAATTTAAGTGGGAACAAGGTAGTTCTAATGCCATCGTAATACATTTAACACTTGTGCCGTACTTAGCAGCAGCGGGTGAATTAAAAACAAAACCGACGCAGCACTCTGTAAAAACTTTGTTAGAATATGGCATCCAGCCAGATATTTTGGTGTGCAGAACCGAGCATCACCTCAACCAAGAACTGCGAAAAAAAATTGCACTTTTTTGTAACGTAAACATCAACGCCGTTGTCGAATCGATGGATGCTTCTACCATTTATGATGTGCCATTGTTGATGTTAAAAGAACAATTAGACAAAACGGTTCTATCTAAACTAAAACTCCCAACTAAGGTAGAGCCAGACTTGGAAAGCTGGAAAGACTTTTTGGGCAGATTAAAAAATCCAACTGCTGAAGTTAGGATTGGATTGGTTGGCAAGTATGTGGAGTTGCCAGACGCCTATAAATCAATTATAGAGTCCTTCATCCATGCAGGTTCTAAAAACGAATGCAGAGTTAAGGTAGAATACATCCACTCTGAAGGAATACTGGCAGAGAATCTAGACGAAAAACTTGGGCATTTACAAGGCATTTTAGTAGCTCCCGGGTTTGGAAGTAGAGGAATAGATGGTAAAATTGATACCATCAAATTTGCAAGGGAAAAGCAAATTCCATTTTTCGGAATCTGCTTAGGGATGCAATGTGCAGCGATAGAATTCGCCAGAAATGTTTTAGGGCTAAAAGATGCTCATACTACAGAGATAGAAGAAGCTGCGGCAGATCCTGTAATTAACATGATGGAAGAACAGAAAAAGATTACCAATAAAGGGGGAACAATGCGTTTGGGCTCTTATCCGTGTGATATAAAAAGAGGCACAAAAGCTTTTGCGGCTTATGGAAAACAACATATTAACGAGCGCCACCGACATAGATACGAATTTAATAATGAGTATTTAGAACGATTTGAGCATGCGGGAATGATTGCCTCGGGGATAAATCCCCAAACAAACTTGGTAGAAATTATAGAGTTGAAAAATCACCCTTTCTTTATTGCAGGTCAATTTCACCCCGAATTAAAATCCACCGTTGCTAATCCTCATCCACTTTTTGTTAAATTTGTGGCCGCTGCAATGGAATACGGGAAAAAGATAAATAATTAATAGCAGTATAAATACAAATAATGGATAGAAATACCTTTACAGGACTTTTTTTGATAATGATCATTTTGGCAGGATCATTCTATTTTTTTAGGCCAAATGAAACAGAACTTAAAAAAGAACGTCAATTACAAACCGCAGATTCGCTCAAAAACGCGGGCTTAACTCCTGCATCAAACGAAAAAGATACAATAGCTGCCCTTACAATGGCCAAGGCTAAAGTGATTGAAGATTCGGCTGCGCATACAGGGCCATTCGGAACCGTAATGAAAGGCACAGAATCTACTACGACTTTAAAGAATGAACAGCTACTTCTTACCCTATCAAACAAAGGCGGTAAAATATCTTCAGTACAGGTTTTGGGAGAAAAAACCTACGATGGTAAACCATTGATTTTGTTTAAAGGCGGCGCCAACAAGTTTGGTTTAAACTTAAACCTTAACGGGAAAATTGTAAATACCAATAACTTATATTTTACCTCTACACGAAATGGAAACACTGTTACCATGCGTGCAAACTATAATGCAAATGCGTATATAGAATATTTGTACACCATTCAATCAGGCAGTCCACAAGTTGGGTTTAAGATTAATTTGGTTGGGTTACAACAGGTTATTGTTGGCAATAACATTGCCTTAAATTGGGAAGAAACACTATTACAACAAGAAAAATCTGTAGAAGGCGAACACCGTTATTCTGCCCCTTATTACAAATACGTAGATGGCGATGTGGATCATCTCAGCGTTTCTAAAGACGATAAAGAAGATTTAACAAAAGGTAAAGTACAATGGGTATCGTTTAAACAGCATTTTTTCTCTGCTGCCTTAATAGATAAAACCGGTTTCGAAAAAGCAGAGTTGGCCGTATCTATTCCCACTACGCCTGGCGTAATAAAAAATTACACTGCCAACCTACAGTTGCCCTTTAAACAATTGGCATCACAAAGTTACAGTATGGATTTTTACTTCGGAACGAACAAGTTTTCTGAATTAAAGAAACAGGGCTACGAGCTCGAAAAGCAGGTAGATATGGGTTATTGGCCCCTTAAATATATAAACAGATTTGTGGTATTGCCCGTATTTAACTTTTTAGAAGGTTTTGGATGGGGCTATGGTTTAATTATCCTAGTATTAACCATCTTACTGAAGTTAGTACTTTCTCCGCTAACGTATAAGTCATATTTATCCATGGCTAAAATGCGCGTACTGAAGCCGGAGATGGACGAGATTAAGGCAAAAGTTGGCGAAGATAATGCTACATTAGTTCAACAAGAATACCTCAAACTTTATAAAAAAGCCGGGGTAAATCCGCTCGGGGGTTGTTTGCCAATGGTTTTACAGCTACCACTGGTAATGGCATTTTTCTTCTTTTTCCCAAATTTATTTGAGCTTCGTGGCGAGAGTTTTCTTTGGATGCATGATTTATCAACTTACGATGAATTTATTCGTTTTGGAGTAAAAATACCATTTATTGGCGATCACCTTAGTTTGATGTGCGTATTGATGACCATCTCTACTCTTATTATGACTTATTTTAATAACCAAGTAAGTGGTGCTACCGGGCAGATGAAGTATATTGGTTATGTAATGCCAGTTATATTTTTAGGCGTTTTGAACAGTTATCCTGCGGGATTAAACTACTACTATTTCTTGGCCAACCTGATGACTTTCGGTCAGCAGTTTCTGATTAGGAAAATGGTAGATGACGATAAAATCCACGCGTTAATACAACAGAACAAAGCAAGACCGGCAGATGGAAAGAAGAAGAAATCCAAATTCCAGCAACGTCTTGATGACTATATGAGGCAGCAACAACAAGCTTTGCCTGCTAAAGGGAAAAAATAATCTAAAGCATCAGAAATGATGCTTTTTTTAATTCAAAATTTATGCTAAACTGCTTTTAAACAATGAAACTTCTCCCAATAGCAGCATTCTTTTTCTTTTTACCTTTTATCACACGTGCTCAAACTGATAGCTTGAATAAAGCAGGATTTCGGTTGTCGACTGCGTTTGAATTGTTGCGAAGCACGCATAGCAACCTGTTTTATGCCCCTTCGCTAAAAGCTACCTATTTATTTAGAAATGGTTGGGAAACTGGTGTCGGAATTGAATACAGCACCTCACCTATCCATCGAGACAATGGTTACATTTTAAGAAAGGTTCATTTTCTGCCAGTTTATGCAAATCTTAAATACAACTTTAACCGAGCAAAAAAGGTTAATATATATGCAGAAACTTCAGTAGGCCATAGTTTTAATAAATACCATAGAGCTGAAGATCGCGAACCTCAAAAACAAAAAAAAATTAAGGAAGGGGGAGTATATGTTTACACCGGTGTTGGCACAAAATATGCTTTAGCCAGACAAACCGATTTGTTTTTTGCCGTGGGATTTAAAGGTTACAACATGAGTACGAATAGTTTAGACATTAATCCCCACGGCATCTCGTTTACATTGGGGCTTAGTTTTTTTTAATTGATGAAATGCAATCTCTGTCTTATCCTATCAATTTTATTAGTTAGTAGTTGTGCGCTTTTTAAAAAAGACCGTGTGCTAAAGAACAGAGCATCAGAAAAAGAAGAATACGGCTTCCATACTTTTTTCTACCCAACTAAGACAAAAAGCAAAACACTAATTATTTTTTTCTCTGGCGACGGCGGATGGCTGGATTTTGACGATAATTTGTGCAGACAATTTGCCGATAACGGAATAGAAACCCTTGGCGTAAATTCGAGGAGCTATTTTTGGAAAGAAAGTACGCCGCAAGCTACTGCCAAGCAACTTAGAATACTGGTAAGATTTTATCTTAGACAATTAAATCCAACTCAAATGTATTTAGGCGGTTACTCCTTCGGCGCAGATGTTACACCATTTATTTATAACGAGATGCCATTTTTTATGAAAAGACATACTAAGAAATTGATTCTATTATCACCATTTGCAACAACAGATTTTAAAGTGCATTTGGCTGATTTGTTGGGCAACGGGTATGATAACTACAAATATAGCGTCAGTAATGAAATTGCTAAAATTAAAATTCCTGTTTTATGTTTTTACGGTAAAGATGAGCAAAAGCCGCTTTCATTCATCAAGCAAAAGAATTTTAAAATCCAGCTGTTAAAAGGCAACCACCGATACAACGACGAGGAAATTCCGAAAATTTTGAACTCCGTTTTAGTAAAATAGAATCGATGTTATGATTAATAAAGCGATGATATTGTTATTTCTTGTTGTTTTAACCTTAAGAGTTTCTGCGCAAAGTAGTCTACAAAAGTTCGGCCTTATGCCAAATGCAAACTTAAAAGGCAATAATAAGACCCTTATTTTTTATTTGACTGGCGATGGTGGAATGAACAGTTTTTCCACAAAGCTTGTCCAAAATTTAGCAAGCCTAAATTATAAGGTTGTCCCCATCGACAGCAGAAAATTCTTTTGGGAAGAAAAAACTCCAGCAAGCATTGGCGGAGACCTCTCCCAGCTAATTGACCGATTTCTTAAACAGACTAAAAGCACAGACTTTGTGTTGGTAGGTTATTCCTTTGGCGCAGATGCAAGCATTTTTGTTGCGGCTAATTTAGCGCCGTCTTTAAACAGCCAATTTAAAGGCATAATACTTTTATCCCCCTCAATGGCTACAGATTTAGAGGTAAAAGTTTCTGACATGATAGGTTTTGGAGATAGTAATAGCGGAAAATATAAAACGATGCCAACGGCAAAAAAACTTGATAAACCCATCTTTTGTCTAGCAGGCGCCGATGAAGACAACCCATTTTACAACGGATTAATTACAAGCGAAAAAGTAAGCAAAAAGTTAATTCCCGGCTCGCATCGATATAATAATGATGTTTCTTTAGTTGCAAGCACAATTGCATCTGCATTAACTTCCTTCTGAAATCCGCTTTAGCGCTCTAGGAACTTGCAATAAATGATAGTGATGGCTGTACACTAAATATTTCTTCTTCCAGCTCGGAAAAAACTTGTCCTTGTATCTTCTTAAACCCTTAAACTGCGCAAATGCTTTTAAATTTTCATAGGCATATTTTATCGTTCTCTGAGTTAAATCAACGCCGTCAATTCCAGATAAAGGCGCTAAACCCATATTTACGCTTTCAAATCCTTGCTCTTTTAGGTATAGAAAAGTCTTCGCGAGCAGCATATCCAAAACTCCATTTGGCGCATCTGTAGCTTTTCGAATCAAATCATAAGTGGCCTCGTTTGGCACATAGTCTGGCACAAGGTTTAAAAAAGCATGAATTTTTTCTTCCGCATCCTCCACGGTTAGTATTATTTGATGCTTTAGAATCGATTTATCAAAAACCCCCTGAGTAAATGCGACTTCCTTTTGATCTAAATCTTTTAACCATTGATCAGACACGGCTTGTAGTTTTTGCAATAAGCCCTCTTTTTGCGGTTGGTTATATACTTTGAAAACATATCCCTCGCCGGTTAACCGGTTTACCGCACTTCTGGTGGTTTTCATTTTGCCTCCATCCAAAGTAAAATTTGTAAGGTTTAAAACGGCTTCCTCTCCTATCGGGATGAATTTTTTTCTTATCGCTTTATAAAAAGGAAGAGAGTCTTCTGGCACCCTATAGTATGCGGCTATAAATCCATTTTCTTTGCACCATACTTCAAATTTAGCAATCATTAAAAGCTTCTCGTCAACCGTAGCTGCGACCGGATCTTCCAATACCAGTGCAAAGTGTCTAGTTACTTTGAAGCTAACAAAAGCATTCTTAGCCTCATTAAAATATAAAAACTTATCGGGATAGGTTTTAAAATAATCTAACGCAGAACATCCGCTTTGCGTTACGAGTAGTTCTGCTTCTTTAAAATCTTCTTCGGTATTATAAGGCTTTGCGAAGTAGGGCTTAAATATGCTAAACACAACGTATAAAATCACTAAGCCACTTGCAATATAAATAGATTCTTCAAACCGATGTCCAAATGGGGTTAATGGAACTAATGCCTTATCATCAATAAAAAAAATAACTTTTAAAACAGCTACGCAAGATTGTACAAAATTAAATTCTACTCCAAAATGTCTGTTATTTATAAAGTAAAAACCTAAGACACCATAAAGAAAGACGGCTCCAATTGCATATATACAGATCCAATAACTTACTTGGTTAAATCTTGGACTCGGAATAAGTTTGTAGTTATTTCGGGTGTAAACCAAAGATATAAAAGCTGCCAAAGCCAAGAGGGCTTCTTCGTAATCGGCGGCTTTTATCAAATGCCCTACAATGGAAAGAATGGTTAATGCAACGGCAACGTACCATGCTCTTTTACTACCTATCAAAAGAAAAATACTTATTAAAATAAAGATTAGGCCTGTAACCATTACAAGCGCGTTGCTTGTAACAATTAAATCTTCGGGCAAAATATCTCTAACAAGACGAAGGCGGGCTGGAATGGCCGGACTTATCGCAGAAATAATGTTTACCACTCCAAGTATCAAAATAATAAACGCAGGCAGAATTCGCAGTAAAAGGTTATCCTTTCTTGCAATAAAGCTTAGCAAACCGCCTGCAAGTGGTAGCCAAAACTCAAAAAATCTAAACAGCAATGTGATGGTTGCTGCTGCAATTATTGGGAAACCAAATTGAGCTAAGATAAAAGTAAGCGAAACTTCGATCGTTCCCAATCCTCTTAAAAAAGGAGAGGCAATAAGCAAAATGACCATAACGATATATCCCAAAATAGAAGCCGCAATACTAGCTTGATAACCAAGCGCCAACATGCAAATGTATAGATGGGCAATGCCGATAAATTCTATAAATATAGATACCAGCAGAGTTAGCCAAAACTGTTTTTTGTCTACTCGCTCATCAATCATATCATCTAAAATTAAAGCGAAAGAAGGATTTATTTTGGATAGACGAACGTAGGCCCAACCTTTTTTAAAGACTGAAATGGCAGCAACAATGAAGAATGCCGTTAGCAGAAGCAAAAAGGCGAAACTAATAAGCTCAATTTGCCCCAATTTGGTAGTTAATAATGCGATACCTAAAACCGGAATGGCTACAATAAGGACCGAAAGGATTCCACAGAACGCAAATATGGTAGAAGATAAATGAATTTTAGATTTTGAAACTCCTTCACTGCTTAACCCTTTGGTAAAAAATGCGAGCGAAGAAAAGCCGCCTGCCGGGAGAAATACGCTGATCAAATTGCGTTTTAAAAAAAGCAAAACTGCCTCCCACAAAGAAATTTTGACTCTTAGCGCCCGGAAGCTGTGTACATACATTTGCCCTTGGGCCAAAATGTAGATTACCGTTATCAAAAGGCCAAGAATTATAAAGTTAAGATTTGCGTTTGCAAGTTGTTCTTTAATCTGAAAAATCTCTACATGTTGGTTTTTTATAAAGAAGATGGCCGTGCCGAGCATAAATAGGGCAAGGATAGCTTGCCAAAAAAATCTCTTATAAAATAAATTCGATAGGAATTTTCTGGCACTAATCATATAATATTTTCAATTAATTTTATCGCTAATAAAAAATATTTACTAACGAGGGTGCGGTGAGACACTCATCGCTGCAACACCCGCTAAATTAGCAACAATTAATTAAGCGGCTAAGCATTTTACGGTTAAAAAATAGTCTATAACATAATGCATTGCGATAAGTGTTAAACGCCGCACGATTTTCGATATCGTAAATAAAGTGTAAACATCAACTATGTAACATTATGGCGGGAGTTAAGAATCTTTCTCATCGGCAATCTGATTTATTTACCAAAAAAAGTTACTTTTAAACATCCCAAAAAACCAAACTAAAATTATTTCGTATGAACAAAAGATTTTTCCTTTTATTCTGGTTAATTACTTCGTTTGCTTACGCGCAAAAAAAACCTTTAGATCGTTCGGTTTACGACACTTGGGAAAGTGTTGGACAAAAAGCATTATCTGACAATGGTGTTTGGGCAAGCTATGCTGTTTTACAGCAAGAGGGCAACGCTACCCTAAACTTTTATAACATTAAAGACGCTCAGAAAATAAGTTTTCAAAGAGGAACCAACGCCCAATTTAGTAACGATTCTAAATTCGCCGCTTTTTTAATCAAGCCCCTGTATAGCGCTTTGCGCGAAGCAAAAATTAAAAAGAAAAAGCCAGATGCAATGCCGAAAGATTCTTTGGCTATTTTAGATCTGCAAACTAAAAGTGTCGTAAAAATCGCAACCGTAAAATCTTTCAAAATGCCAGAAGAAGGTAGCGATATGATTGCTTACTTGATGGAAAAACCTGATACGGCCAAATTAAAAACCGAACCAAAACAACAAAAAGAAGACAGCCAGCTCCTTCCCGATGATGCTGATGGTAAAAAGAAAGAAGAAGGTAGCGACCTTATCGTAAAAAACTTGCTAACAGGAACGCAAAACACCTATAAATTTGTAACAGATTATGAGTTCAGTAAAGATGGCAAACAGTTAGTCTTCACAAGTATTGGAAGTAAAAAAGACAAAGCTGCTCCTCTGGGTGTTTTCATCCTCAACACCGAAAAGAATACTCTTAAGACGTTGGTAAATGGCAAGGGATTGTTCAAAAATTTTACGTTTGATGACGATGGCGAACACCTTGCATTCCTCGGCGAACAAAGCCCAGAAAAACAAGAAATTAAAGATTACAATGTTTATTTCAACTCCTTATCACTAGATACCGCGCAAGTTTTAGTGGATTATGACATGCCTGGCCTTCCGCAAAAATGGACAGTAAGCAGTGATGGAAAGCTAACCTTTAGCGAAGATGGGAAAAAATTATTCTTTGGTATTGCTCCTATTAAAATTGCTAAAGACACCACGTTAATTGATTTCGAACATGCTAAAGTAGATGTATGGAATTATAAAGATGATTATCTTCAACCAATGCAGTTAAAAAATCTAGATAAAGAAACTAAGCGCAGTTACCTTTCAGTAATAGATGTATACAGTGCCGACCCAAAAATTATTCCACTTACAGATGTTAAACTTCCGCAGGCAAACATAATAGACGATGGCAATTCTCCTTATGTGCTTGCCTCTACTGATTTTGGAAGAAGAATTTCAGCACAATGGGCAGGAGGAACTTTGACTGATTATTACCTCGTGAATACAGAAAACGGGCAAAAAAAGAAAATTATTGATACTTTGGAGGGCGATGCAATAGCATCGCCTGGGGGAAATTACGTCTTGTATTTCGAGCAGAATACGGGAAATTGGATTACCTATAATATTGCCACAGGCACCAAAACAAATTTAACAAAAGGTATGGCCATCAAATTCACAGATGAAGAAAATGACGTGCCCAATCTGCCAAACAGTTACGGATTTGCCACTTGGACAGAAGATGATAAGGCGGTTTTAATTTACGATAGATACGATATTTGGTCTTTTCAACCAGATGGGAAAAGCCTGCCGAAAAATATTACAAATGGTTTTGGCAGAGCCAACAAGATCACATTTCGATATGAGAAGACAACGCCCTTGACGGAACGCAGAAAAGACAACACTGTAAAACCAAATGAAACCATTTGGCTAAGTGCCTTTAACAATGCTACCAAAGAAGCCGGTTTTTACACAATCAAGGTAAATGCAGCCAAAAATCCTGATCTTGTTATTATGAGCAAAGCTAATTTTTCAAATCTCGTAAAAGCTAAGGATGCCGACGAATACATTTTTGATAAAAACAGTTTTGTTGAGTCGCCCAATATATATGTAACGTCAGATTTTAAGAGTGAAACAAAATTAAGCAACACCAATCCACAGCAGCAAAATTACAACTGGGGAACTACAGAATTAGTAAAATGGACCACACCCAAAGGGCATTCTTCTGAAGGTATTTTATATAAACCTGAGAATTTTGATGCTAGCAAAAAATATCCGATGATTGTTTATTTTTACGAAAAATTGTCTGAGAATTTGTATTCCTATCAAGCTCCCGCTCCTACACCTTCAAGGTTAAACATCTCTTTTTTTGTAAGCAACGGCTATTTGGTTTTTGTACCTGACATAAGTTACGAAAATGGACATCCAGGTGCATCTGCGGTAGACTACGTAAATTCTGGTGTAGAAATGCTCAAGAAAAATAGCTGGGTAGATGGTAGTAAAATCGGTATACAGGGCCAAAGTTGGGGCGGTTATCAGGTTGCCTACTTAATTACCAAAACCAATATGTACGCAGCAGCTTGGGCTGGCGCGCCGGTAGTAAATATGACCTCCGCCTATGGAGGAATTCGTTGGGCAAGCGGTATGAACCGGCAATTCCAATACGAAAAAACGCAAAGCAGAATCGGTGCGACCCTTTGGGAGAAGCCAGAGCTTTACATAGAAAATTCGCCGTTGTTTTCTCTCCCGAAAGTTACGACGCCGGTTGTAATAATGGCTAACGATGGGGATGGAGCGGTACCTTGGTATCAAGGCATAGAAATGTTTACAGATTTAAGACGACTTGGAAAGAAAGTTTGGTTGCTAAATTATAATGGCGAGGAACATAATCTGGTTCAGCGCCAAAACAGGAAAGACATACAAATTAGAGAGCAACAATTTTTTGATTACTATCTCAAAGGCGAAAAAGCACCTGTTTGGATGGTTGGTGGAATACCGGCTACCGAGAAAGGTAGAACTTGGGGATTTGAATTAACGGATGGAACACCGTAGAAGATTTGAGAGGTGAGATATGAGATTTGAGATTTGAGATAAAGAAAAAGTCAAAACCTTAAATTACCGTTGGAAGCATATTAAAAAGTAAATTTTTTATCAACTATAATTTTATCACTATAAAAAATCAATACCAAACAAGCTCAAAAAGGAAAGAAGCCTTCTGGCTATTTGCGACTTTAACAGCAGCGATCATTTGCTTTTGTGTCATTTTTATAAAAAATGGTATTGGCGGAAATTCAGGTTTTGACTTCACTTTACATGATACCTATTTTGTAATTTCTAACCCTTTGTATTTAGTTTTGCCGTTATTTTGTGTGATATTGTTTGTGGTTTACTTTACGAGAGCATCACTTTTAAATTTCAAAAACCGCTTCGTAAACCTAATTCTACTGACATCAACCATAGTTTTGATAATTATTTTTTTTTATGCATATTCTATATTTCGCGAATTAGCATAGTTGAAAAAATTAAACTACAGGAACCTTTTAAAAATAATATTTAGCAACTTACCCATGTTCGGTCCCAAATCTCAAATCTCAATACTCAATATTCAAATCTCATATCTAATATTCCAATGGCATTAAGCAGAATTTGGGCAGCATTTTTTATAGTCGCCATTGTGGTGGCCAGCATTAAATGTTTCTTTTTTGGCCAAACAGATATTTTTAATTGGATGGTTATTGGCAAAGCTGCCGATCCGGCAAATCCGTTAAAATTAGATGGATTGATAGAAACCTGCTGGGTAGCGGTAGACATCTGCCTAAAACTCATCGGCATTTTGGCACTTTTTATGGGCCTAATGTCTATTGCTGAAAAAGCCGGGGGCATCCGTTTGTTATCTAGAATTGTAGCGCCCTTCTTTTCCAAGTTATTCCCAGACATTCCCAAAGGTCATCCATCTATGGGTCACATGATTATGAATTTTTCTGCAAACTTGTTGGGTTTAGACAATGCAGCCACTCCTTTTGGTTTAAAAGCAATGGAAAGTCTGCAAGAATTAAATCCCAATAAAGATGTAGCATCCAATGCGCAAATAATGTTTCTGTGCCTTCATGCCGCGGGGTTAAATTTAATCCCGGTAAGCGTAATTGCCATCCGCGCCTCCCAAAACGCTAGCAACCCTACCGATGTTTTCATTCCATGCCTTATTGTAACATTTACCGGCACCATGGCCGCAATGATTATTGTTTCCATCAAACAAGAGATAAATCTAATTCAGCCAGTTGTTATCGCTTGGGTGCTATCGCTTTCTGTATTTATTGCCGCGCTCGTTTTGTATATTACTTCTTTAAGCGCAAGCGGCATCGCCAGCTTTTCGGGCGTGCTAAGCAACGGCTTAATTTTATTTGTTTTTTTGATAGTTATTTTAGGCGGTCTATATAAAAAAATAGATATTTTCGATGCTTTTATAGAAGGTGCAAGAGGCGGTTTTGATACCGCTGTGCGCATTGTTCCCTATCTTGTAGGTATGTTGGTGGCCATTAGTCTGCTAAGAACAAGCGGCACTTTTGGCGTAGCGATTGATGGCATAAAACATCTATTCGCAATGATGGGCAGCGATACTAGATTTGTAGAAGGTTTACCTACAGCTTTAATCCGACCACTAAGCGGCGGCGCGGCTCGCGGCATGATGGTGAGTACCATGCAAACCTACGGGCCCGATTCTTTTGCGAGCAAATTGAGTGGCGTTTTCCAGGGCGCATCTGATACTACGTTCTATATTATTGCGGTTTATTTTGGCTCGGTAAGCGTAAAAAATACACGTTACGCCATTGGCGCAATGTTGTTGGCAGATCTTGTTTGCGTTTGCACCGCCATAGGGGTTGCCTATTTGTTTTTTGGGTAGTCATTAAGTCAAACAAAACTTTTTCCCAAATTAATATAGAAAACGAACGCAACTAGCTCTTTTGAAGCACCCGCCCTGTGTTCCGCTTTACTTCGTTGCACTTCGTGTTCGCTTCACCCAGGTTTAGGTACTCGGGTCTCTAGCAACCAATAAAACCAAGCCCCGGAGAGAAGATAAAACCGGATCTTAAATTTGTTTTGATTGTCTTCCGTTACTCCAATTTCGGTAGGATATTTTATTTTCAGCTATTATTAACTATAGTAGCATACAAAGGTTTGCGTGCATTCCAAGATAAATTCATTATTTCAGAAAGTAAACGGACGTAAAAATGAATATGCAATTTATATGGATTATTGTTAGATTGGTTACACCGCTGTTTTTTATGGAGGTAAAAAATGTGCGCCCAACGCACAGGGGATTGATTGAAAGTTAGGGGGATATTCTAATTTTGCAAATCCAGGGGTTCACTGGATCTTGAGACAAGCATAATCGAAACGAAACAAAAATGAGCCAGAGCGTGTGTATGTTATGCCGGATGAGGGGTAAAATTTAGCTTACGAAAAAAGAAGCTAAGTTGCATTCTTGCATTATAAACCTGCACTAACTAACAAAACAGCATCGCTTATAAAAATTCTGCGTGTATGAAACTAATCTGCAGTTTTTGTTGTTAGTAGCCTTACGGAAAATGAAACCGTAAGCGAACTTTTTTTAAAACATTTAAATCTAAACTATGAAATTACAAAAAATTTTAACCGGCTTAACTTTGGCTGGAGTGCTATTTCTATCGGCTTGTGCACCAAAAGATGCCGACATTCAGAAAGCTGTAAAAGCCAAAGAGGCTGAACAAATTACCGTAGCAGTAGATAAGGGCGTTGTAACGCTTGGTGGAGATGTAGCAGATGAGGCCGCAAAAACAAATGCAGAAGATATTGCAAAAAAAGAAAAGGGCGTAAAATCTGTAGTTAATAATATCCAAATCTCTATGGTGGATAAAGCGGTACAAATTGCAACAGATCCTGTACTTACCAGCAATGTTAAAGATGCTGTTAAAGATTATCCTACAGTAACTGCTAGTGTAAACTACGGTGTGGTTACCCTTACGGGAGAAATTAAACAGTCGGAGTTGATAAAGCTAATGCAACAACTTTCTGCCCTTAAACCTAAAAAAATCGATAACCAATTAACCGTTAAATAGAATGGCACTAGAAGATAAATACAAACAACTAACGGATGCCGCCACGGCAGCAGGCGTAAAAAATCTCGCAGTTAGAACCCAGGGTGGCGTACTTTATATAGATGGAACTGCTTCAGATGGCGCTACGAAAGATCATCTTTGGGAAATTTATAATAAAATAGACCCAAATTTTACTAGCGGCGATTTAGTTTTAAATATTAATGTCGCGATAGATGCAGCCGTGACTCATGCAAAAGTGGTAACTGAAAGTTCTAATTTGAACATCCGTAAAGGCCCAGGTACAGATCAACCAATTGTCGGCAAAGCCTCTCATGGCGAAATTATTACTTTGGTAAACCGCAGCAACGATTTATGGTGGCTTGTTAGAACCAAAGATAACGAAGAAGGTTATTGCTACGCGCAATATCTTGAGGCACAACCTTAAAAAGTTTAAAGTATAAAGTAAAAGCCGGAAGTCTCTTTGACTTCCGGCTTCTTTATTATTCAAAGTTTCCCCTGATTTTTAAGTAATTTCCCTAAACTTGTCATCCATAAGAAACTAAGCCGCTTCTACTTTAATGCCAATACTTTTTTCGTCCGTTCTCAAATCAACTGTTTTTAATTTGATAATTCCTGCCTTATGCATAAGCGACATCACAAAATAACCTGGGTCAAACTCAAACCACTTAATTGCATTGTTGGTTCTTCCGGGATGCTTATGATGGTTGTTGTGGTAAGCCTCTCCCCAAAATAGTAGATCGACAGGCAAAATATTTCTTGACGTGTTATTAACCGTAAAATTACGGTAACCAAATTTGTGTGCCCACCAATTTACGGCAATTCCCTGCAATGCACCCATTGCAAAGGTAACTGGCAAAAACAGCCATTGCCACCAGGCAGTAGCAAACACAGCATAGAAAGCTACGTAAAAAGCTCCCCAAAGCACTCGGGCAACCCAATTGTGAGCAATTTTATCAAATGCTTCCCAAACCGGTAGGTCTTTTTTATACTTTTCGTTAACCGGCAGTTTACCCATAAATATGCGATGATAATTTGTGCGTGTTTGCCAAAGCAACATAAAAACGTTATCGGTATATTTTGGCGAATGAGGATCGTCTTCTGTATCCGTATGAGCGTGGTGTAAACGATGCATCATGCCATAAGCACTTGCACTGATATAAGAAGAACCTTGAGTGAAGAAACAGCAAACGAAAAAAAATTTCTCCCAAGCGCGACTCATACTGAAATGGTTGTGAGCAGCATACCTATGGTGAAAAAGCGATTGAAAGAATAATGAACTGTACCAATGTACAAGAAGGAAAATAAGGATGGTCATTTATAGATAGTTTAATTTAACTACGAAAAATTAAACAAAATGGATTATACCTCTTATATTTTGGATAAAATTAAGTCATGCAAGTTAACTCTTTTTAATTTAGATTGAAACTATCATTGCGTATTTTTACTGCGTTTGAAGCAGATACTATTCCCACAACAAGTAGCCCAATGGCGATGGCTAATATTATTTGAATGGTGGAATATATTTTAGTGCCAGATGCCAGAACCTCCGAGTTTATCATAAGCTCCTCTCCTACTTCTAACTGAACATTTATTAACTCAGAGATGGATGACATGGTATTGGAAGCAAGTCTCGCACTTTGCTTTTTATAAATGGTATTTGCTCGCTCATAATTATATTGATACGCATCAATCAAACTATTTTCATTGTTATTTTGTGCGGTTAAAGCCATCCTAAATTGCCTTAAAAAATAAACTTCTTTTGAGACAAGCTTGGTTGCCTCATACTTTCTAACCACCGAATCTATTTGCGCATTGGATCTTTTTACATAATTTAAATCTGCCAGTCTAAAAGAATCAACCCCTTTTACAGAGATATTCTGCCATAATTCGCTTCTCTGTCGTAAACGTTCTGATATAAAAAAAAGGTCTGTGGCAGGCACAAGCCTATCATGATATATAGAAACAAAGGCATCGTGCATTTTAGAAACACTTCTTTCCTCTAAAACATTAATCAGCACACTACAGCTCGCTATACAAAATAGAAGGGAGGCTATCTTTAGTTTATTTTTAAGACTGAAAGCTATATTCATAACATCAAAATTTACAAAAGGGACGTGTATTTGGAGACTCTGCAAATAAAATAGGAATTTTTTATGGAATAGGAAAACCTAAAAATCGTTCTCTTTACCGCCGTTTGCAAAAAGAATAGCAGCAAAATTTACTAAATACAACTCTCGTTTTGCCCGGGTTACCGCTGTGTAGAGCCAACGTAAAAAATCAATATCTATCATTTCTTCGGTCAAAAAACCTTGATCTGCAAAAACTGCATCCCATTGGCCGCCTTGAGCTTTATGACAAGTAACTGCATAGGCAAATTTTATCTGCAGAGCGTTATAAAATGGATCACTTTTAATGGCCAGCATTCGCGCGCGATTGTTGGTAATGTGACAATATTCTTCGTTCAATCCATCAAAAAGTAGCTTACTTCGCCCGTAAGGTAAGTTTGCGCTTTCTATATTCAATGTGTCTAGCAGAATTTTACAACTGATTTGGCCCGCAGCAGGAAAGTCTAAAAACTCTAGCGTTGCTTCGGCAAATCTAAATCCGTAACGCTCTTCTTCTCCCCTAATTCTAATTACTTTAGCCATATCGCCATTGGCGATAAAAGCCGTTTCCTCATTCTCTGGCAACCAAAAATAATTGTTCTTAACCACCATAATCTGGTCGCCGCCGGTAATTTCTTCTTCGCGGTATAACAGTCTTGCTCTAATTTGCTGATTGTATATGTTTGCAGATTTATTAGATCGGCAGACAACAAGCGTGTTCTCAATTCCAAATTTCGCATAGGCGTATTCCAAACCTTCTACCAATCTTGCACCAGTCATGTTAAAAATATCTTTGTAGTTTGCTGTTACAAATTGTGGAATAGGTTGTTCTGCATTCTCTGCAATTTGCCGCCGAAGCATGGTGGCATTGGCCAAAATACCCGATTCTTTTTCTTGACGAACAACTTCTGTAAGTTCAATGGAGCTTACTGTAAGGTCAAATTTTTCTTTTAAATAGACTGCACTTAACGCCGGACTCTCTAAACTGCCAACGGGTGGCAATTGTGCATTATCTCCGACCAGTAAAAGAAAACAGTTTTTATCGTTATACACAAACTCCAGCAAATCTTGCAAAATAGAAGTTCCATTTTGGTTGTATTCATCAGAAATCATCGAGGCCTCGTCAATGATAAACAAAGTGTTTGTAGCGAGGTTTGGTGCAAGTAGAAAGCTCATCTCCGGCGAAGCAGCAGACTTTTTTCTATATATTCGTTTATGGATGGTAAATGCTTTACTGCCTGCATATTGCCCCATTACTTTTGCGGCCCTGCCCGTAGGCGCCAAAAGCTCGCTCCTCAAATTAAATTTAGTTAAAGCTTTAACCAAAGCAGCTACTGATGTGGTTTTTCCAGTGCCTGCATATCCCTTTAACACAAAACATTTGTCCGTATTATCAGATTGAAGGAAAACTGCCATACGCTCACAAAACATCAGTTGTTCTGCCGTGGGCGGATGAAGGTATTTTTCTGAAATTAGGTTAGATAAGGCCATCATGTAGTAACTTCCTGGAGGAAATATGATTTGTCAAAAGTCATAAAAAATTGGCACAGTCTCAGAGTTGCAACTAAGGAAATAGAAAAGGCATCATCACTTTATATCTTAAAAAAGTCTAGAGTAGCCTAACTCGTTTACATCAACAAAGTTTCAATTCTATGTGCCATAACAATTTCTTGCTTTTTACTCCAACTAAAAATGGTAAAATGCCCATCTTGCGAAGCAACCAAACCAATGGTTTGCGGTTGGTCATTCACAAACTGAGCAACAGAGAAATGCCGCGTTCCACCAAGTTCGCCAGGCAATAAGGTCTTTTCTTGGTTGCCTAAAATTGGTTCAGAAAAAGCAATCTTTGCTACCGTAGGCTTATCTTTTGCTCTACCTATTTTGGCGCCAAAGGCGATGAGTTCGAAATCTTCTGATATGATTGTCGCACCATCTACGGCCGTTAAGCCTGCCACGTAATCTACCTCGCGCCGAAGCGAGCTCTGAGTAAACAGGTCTGAATGGCTACCTCCTTGAATTGCCAAAAGGGAGAGGCCAGTAAAGGCTGTTTTGGTCATGTAATTAATTGGATGAATAATGGAATGTTTCCACTCTACATCGTTTCTTGGCACAATAAGTAGCGCACCCCCGCGCCGGTGCGCCCGCATTGACGCAGCAAACTGAATCAAAATATTTACAGGATCATTCCAACTTGCGTTAACAGTAAGATCTAGAAGCGCTCTTAGAACCGGCGGACAATCTCTGCCAACACAACTATTTTCATCAACAATCCTTATTTGTTCCCCTTTTAAAACTGCCACGTTGGTATATTTTCCAATTCCGTATACGCGGCGGTGCTTTACAACGATCACCCCAGGTTCTGAAACATCTACTACAAAGCAAAAATTGGGAATATTTAGCGTACTTCCCCAAATATACAACTCGTCTCCTTCGTACCAAACACCTAAATGTATTCCGGCCCGTTCCAAGCCAGGTGCAATTTTAGAAACTGTATCTGCATTAAACGCCAACGGTTGCTCGAAAACCAGCGGATGAGCTGTTTGATTTGGAGATAGAAATGCAATTGAAATTTTGGGCAAATGGCCTTCTTCTTGGCGTAAGCTTGTCCAGAAAGCTACATCAATCATATATTCTATCTGATCAGTGCTTGGCTGTGCAGCTAACTCTTTTTCGCCGAGCGCGGTTGCGGTGTGGTGTAAGTAATTAAAATGATGCTCGATAGAAGCCGCTGCATTATTTGCGGCCCTGTAAGTTGGCGTATAACTCATCCTTCGAAATTAAGCCGAAAATTTGTAATTGGAGCGTACCAAAAGTTTAACTTTCGTAAAATAAACATCGCACCTTTATCTAAACACGGTGTTTTGCAGATTAGGCAGAATTATTTAAAATAGCTATTTTTGCCATTGATGTTAAAAAATTCTGTTCTTTTAGGTGATGAAAAATTTGAGTCGGAGCCGAAAGATGGCTGCGATTTACTTGTGCAAGTTGCAGACGACAGTTTTTCTTACGCAATAATAAATCGACAAAGCAACGAATTGAAGCGGTTGTTTTCTTTACAGGGAAAAACCAAGCTTTACCAAGAAATTTCGCAAGTCTTTGCTACAGATCATTTTTTAGCGCTAGGTTTTGCATCCGTCAAAGTTTCCGTTCAAACGCCTAGTCTTCTTTTTGTTCCCAAAAACTTGTATAACAGCCATCAAAAAGAAAAATATACTAATTTTTTGGTTGAAACCGAAAACGTTCTTGAGTATCATCACGAAGATTTAGAGGTAGTTTCTCTGTTTAACATTAACAAACTGCTATTTAACCATTTTCCATCTAACACTAAATATTTGCCTGCATTGGCCGCACTCTCGGTTTGCACACCGATGAATAGTGCGTATTGTTTTTTGGTAGAATTTGGATCTGAATCGGTGAGTTTTCTTTACCTTAAAAATAGGGAACTTCAATTTTACAATACCTTTTTGGTTGGTGATGCAGAAGAATTTAATTACTTTCTATTGCTCGTAAAGCAGCAGCTCAATCTAGATTCTAACATTTTAACTTTAATTCAGGGGCTGGTTGAAGAAAAAGATAATTATTTTGAGTGTCTAAAAAAGTATTTTTCGAACATCAAAATAAATGTCGTTGAGGAATTGGCATATAACCACATGATTGATCAAATACCTGCACACTATTTTAATAGCTTGCTTGCCCTGCTGTTATGCGAATAATTGGTGGCAATTTAAAAGGGATAAGAATTTATCCGCCCACTAACTTACCGGTTAGGCCAACAACAGATATGGCCAAAGAAGCATTGTTCAACGTTTTACAAAACAGATTTGATTTCGAAAAATGTAAAGTACTAGATTTATTTTCGGGTACCGGGAACATAAGTTTAGAGTTTGCCTCTCGAGGATGTGAAGAAATTTTGGCTGTCGATCAGCATTTCGGTTGCATAAAATGGTTGAAAGAAATCGCAGAAAAACATCAACTAAATCAGATTTCATCCCGCAAAGCGGATGTCTTTAAAATTTTAAAACAGCTAGCAGGCCCGTTTGATATTATTTTTGCAGATCCGCCATATAATCTTGCCATTATCCCGCAAATACCTGCGCTTGTTAGAGAACAAAATTTGCTTACCGAAAACGGTCTCTTGGTGGTAGAACACCAAAGCAACATGAAAATGGATGCGCAACTTGGCTATTTAGAAACTAGAAAATACGGCAATTCTTCTTTCAGTTTTTTTAAAATTAGGTAGGTTGTTTTGTTAGCAATACCTGCCAAACCATTCAATAAACAGATAAACATTTACCATTGCCATCAACGGTAAAAAATTTATATTTGAAAAATGAAGATAGCATTGTTTCCAGGCTCTTTTGATCCCATTACCATTGCGCATGTCGATATTCTAGAACGCGGGATGCCACTTTTCGATAAAATTGTAGTTGGTATTGGGTTGAACAGTTCTAAACAGAACTTTTTAACTGCAGAAAAAAGAGAGCAAATGCTTAGTATTGTTTTTGAAGGCTATAAAAACGTCGAAATACAAACATATGAAGGGTTGACGGTAAATTTTTGTAGAAAGATTAATGCTTCTTATATGCTTAGGGGAATAAGATCTGCATCAGATTTTGAGTATGAACGCGCCATTGCCCAGATAAACCAAACGATGATGCCCGAAGTAGAAACGATTATATTGCTCAGCAAACCCGAATATTCTGCCATTAGCTCAACTATTGTTAGAGACATTTTGAGGAACCGCGGAAATGTGACGCCTTTTGTGCCTAAAAAAACCCTGTCTTTATTTAGCTAAGTCCTGTTTTAACAATTTTCCGGCTTTCATTACGTCAATAATTGATGGAAAAGTGTTTTTAACAATCGGAAAGAATTCATACGTGTTTAGCCACACCGCCTTTTCTATACCTTCTTCCTTTTGTGGTGTAAGTTTCGGCTCGTCTTTTACGCTCATTCGGTACCAATTGGTTTTTTTCAACACAATTTTGTTTCCAATTGGATAGACATGATAGGTTTTGCAGAGTTTTTCTCCAAGCTTGGCTATTTTTACACCGCACTCCTCTTCTACCTCTCTAACCGCTGTTTCTTTCATTTTTTCGCCTTTTTCTAGCTTTCCTTTCGGCAAATCCCACCGTTTATTTCTAAAAATAAATAGATAATTATGCTTGGAGCTCTTTACCAAACCGCCGGCCGCTTTAATGAGTGTGTTGCCCTTTTTAAGCTCTTTGAAAGTTTGCTTCGGGTTCTTACTCAAAAAGATGTAAGTCTTTTTACTGTTTTTTGCTAACTTTTTGCAAAAATTTTGTAAATCAAATTCCTCAATTTCAAGTTGTTGTATTTTTTCTACTTGTTGGGGCAAAGAATCCGCTATTAGAAGGGTGTTATCGCTGATATATATTCTGTAATTTTGAGCCATGGATAATAAGAATGAAATCGAATTAAAGGTAGCGGAATTTTTATTACAAATAAAAGCAATAAAATTGCAACCTGCTAATCCGTTTACATGGGCTTCTGGTTGGAAGTCTCCAATTTACTGCGATAATCGCATCTCCCTCTCTCATCCACAGGTTAGAACATTTATTCGGCAGAAACTGGTACAAGTTATTCAAGAAGAATTTGGGTCGATTGATGTAATTGCAGGCGTTGCTACTGCCGGCATTCCACAGGGCGTTTTGGTGGCTCAAGAACTTGGCTTACCATTTATTTACGTACGTGCCAAGGCTAAAGAACATGGCACAGGCAGCTTAATCGAAGGACAGTATATTGAAGGACAGCGTGTTGTGGTTGTTGAAGATTTAATTTCTACCGGCAAAAGTAGTTTACAGGCTGTTGGCGCTTTAAGAGAAGTCGGCATGTCTGTTCTTGGTTTGGCAGCAATTTTTAGTTATGGTTTTGAGGAAGCAGAAAATAGCTTTGCAGCGGCTAACTGTAGATTTAAAACATTATCTAATTTTAAAGCGTTGATAACCTACGCATCAGAACATAGCATTATTGCAAAGAATGATGTAGAGATGCTGAGCAGATGGTGTGTTAATCCGTCTCAATGGCAAAAAGAGGAAGCCGTAAACGGATAAGCGGTGAACATCTAATCGAGGCTTTTACTATGACTATTATTGAGAACGAAATAAGTGTTGGCAGGCCTATTGAAGAGGTTTTTACCTTTTTGGCTGATATGAACAACCATCAGCAACTTATGCCCGCAAACATTTACAATTGGCAATCTACCAAAGATGAAGCAAGTTTTACCATCCAAAATATGGCTAAACTTACTTTAAAAATAGAAAACAGAATAGCAAACAAAGAGATTACGGCAATTCCATCAGAGAAAGCGCCTTTTGAGATAGAGTTAAAGTGGAGTGTTATCGCTGTTGGAGAGAAAAGTACGCTAGCGAAGCTAGTTATTTATGCCGATTTGAACCCTATGATGAAAATGCTAGCGTCAGGTCCATTGCAGAAATTAGTAAATCATCAGACACAAAGCCTAGAAGAGCTTCTAGGCTAGCTTTACTCGAAAAGATTTGAGTTTAAAAGATTATTTGGAGGTCGAAATTCGGTTGATAATTTCATTAATTGCGTCGGAATCTAACATTGCGTTTTTAGAAGCGCACCACTTAGTTGATTTTTCATCTAACCAAATACAAAAAGAATGGTAGCCATCCAACACCACCGCATAAGTATCATGAAAATCGTCTTGAATTTTCATGCAAAAACCATTGAAAATTTTTCCTTTTAGGCTAAATTGTAATATAGAATAATCTGTTAACATGGCTCATTTATTTTGGTAGCTTATAAACAGAACAGAGTGTTTAAGGTTTTGGCTGTGATTAAATTTTTCTAAGAAATTAGAGAACGTTAAAAACATTTAGTTTGGTATTAAAATATTTGTAACATTATCGCTAAAAGGTTCAAAAATACAAATCACTTTCTCAATTCTATTAATATAAAAATATGCACAATTAATAGTTCTAGTTGCGCAATGAATGTTATATTTATATTAAGTTTTAAACAAACCATTTTTTTTTAACCAAAAATTTCGATACCAAATAAAGGAAATTATAAGCAGATGTTGAGTTTATTACCGGCAACGATAATTACTTCACTTCCTTGTAGAAATCGTATTCTATCAGAAGGCAATTTCAAAACATTAAAAGAATTATCTATGTTTATCCCAAAATAATTATACAGGCATTTATGAACGAAAAACTACCGTTAACAGCAAAAAGATCTTTAGAATTATTAGGCTTAATGGGTCTTGTAGTTGTCGTTGTCGTGGGCAAAACTATCATCATGCCTGTTTTAATGGCGTTTTTTGTAACCATTATGTTGCTGCCAATTTACCGCTTTTTAAAAAGGAAAAAATTTCCAGAAACCCTTGCCGTTGTATTGCCTATCTTGGTAGTTGCTCTTTTTGTTGCGCTTGTAGTTTGGTTTTTCTCAAATCAAATTGCTTCCCTGGTAAACGATTTCCCCCAAATTAAAAAGAACGTTGCGCTGCATTTAAAAGATTTAAGTACGTGGATAAGCAACATAACTCCGTACAGTACCCAAGAACAAATGAACTTCATTGATCAGAAAAGTCAAGATTTACTTAGCATGGGTACTCAGCTAGCGGGCGGCTTTGCCCTTACGTTAAGCGGAATTTTTGTATTTATCGGTCTGCTGCCAATATATATATACCTTATTATGTTTTATAAGGATATTTTGTTACGATTTACGTTTATGTGGTTCAAGCCGGAGCACCACCCTAGAGTAAAAGACGCTATATATCAAACCGAATCCATGATTAAAAGTTATCTTGGCGGCCTGTTAATCCAGATTAGTTACATGACTGTATTACTAGGCGGTATATTGCTTTTGCTTGGCATAAAGCACGCACTCTTAATCGGGGTGATTTTTGCTTTGTTAAATCTTATCCCCTACATTGGCGCGTTAATAGGAAACTTAATTGGAGTGTTACTTACACTTGCATCGTCACAACAAATGCTTCCAGTAATAGAGGTTTTGGGCGTTATTGCGTTCGTACAATTCCTCGATAATAATATCTTAATGCCGAGAATTGTAGGTTCGAAAGTAAAAATTAATGCATTATTTGCTATTCTTGGCGTTTTTGTTGGCGGGAGCATTGCGGGTGTTTCTGGCATGTTCTTGGCATTGCCGGTCATTGCGGTGTTAAAAATCGTTTTTGATCGGACGGAAATGTTTAAGCAGTGGGGAGTATTACTTGGCGATGAACGCCCTGCAAAAAGCCCTATGACTTTCCCTAGTTTTAGAAAGAAAAAGGTTGTCGAAGTTAAAGAAGGAACTGAGAAGGAGGTTTAAATGGTTAGTGGGTTAGTGGGTTAGTGGTTAGTGGTTAGCTATCGAGTTGATAAGGTGCAGCGGGTTGAGGTATGAAGATTGGTATCTTTGCCGGGTGTCTTTGGTCTTTCATCTTTGGTCTTTCAGCACTGGCCAATTAATTTTCTGCTACCTCGCTGATCCAGTTTTTACCATGGCATTTTGATAAACAGGTAAATTCAAATCATCTACAATAACCCCCCTAGTTGTGCTCGCATGCACAAAATAGCCATTGTTTAAATATACGCCAACATGATCAACATTTCCTCCGCCAAACGCGAAAAAAATCAAATCTCCCTCATCTAACTTGTTTTGGTTTTTTTGCCTTACGGCCGATGCTTGATCTCTAGAAATACGTGGTAAATCTATCCCAAATATCTGTTTTTCTAGCAATAATGCAAATCCAGAACAATCTATGCCATCTTTATCCAAACCGCCAAATTTATATTTAACCCCAACCCAATCGGTAATGAAACGGTACAAATTTTTGCTCCGCAGGTTTGCCATGGCATCTGCAGCGCCCGCTGCTTTTTCGGCAGGTTTAACGGTATATTTTCTTGTTCCGCACGAGGATAATAATGCTGCCAAAGCGAAAAGAGTGATGAGATAATTGAAATTAAGAGCCTTTTTCATTTTTAATCATTATGTGTGGCTTTCCATATAAAAATGTTAAAATAATTGAACTTAATTCTTTAGCAACCTCTGAATTTCATCTAACTTTAATAATGCTTCTACTGGAGTTAACGCATTTACATCTAAATTATTCAAATTATCCCTAATCTTCACCAAAACCGGATCGTCTATGGCAAACATCTGCAATTGATAAGCTTGATTTTGCACTTTCTTAATGCTGTCTTTTATGCTTTGCCCCTCGGTTCTATCTATCTCTAATTTTTTTAATATTTCATTTGCTCTCGCGATGAGTTTTTGAGGCATACCTGCAAGCTTTGCTACATGGATACCAAAACTGTGCTCGCTTCCGCCAGGAACCAATTTTCGCAAAAAGATAACTTTGGTGGTCATTTCCTTTACCAACACGTTATAGTTTTTAATGCGCGGCATCGTGTTAGCCAATTCATTTAATTCGTGGTAATGCGTTGCAAACAACGTTTTTGGGCGTGCGGTTGGATGTTGATGTAAAAATTCTGCAATCGCCCAAGCTATCGAAATGCCATCATAAGTGCTGGTACCGCGACCTATTTCATCCAACAAAATTAAGCTATCATCGCTAATGTTATTCAAAATGCTTGCGGTTTCGTTCATCTCGACCATAAACGTACTCTCACCAGAAGACATGTTATCTGACGCACCAACACGGGTAAAAATTTTATCTACCAATCCAATGTTGGCTTCTTTCGCCGGGACAAAACATCCCATTTGAGCCATTAAAACAATCAGCGCTGTTTGCCTTAAAATGGCTGATTTACCCGCCATGTTTGGGCCGGTAATCATAATAATTTGTTGCCAATCGGTATCAAGATAAACGTCATTGGTGATGTATTCTTCGCCGACAGGCAATTGTTTCTCTATTACGGGATGCCTTCCTCCCTTTATATCCAATACTTTTGTTTTAGAGATTAATGGTTTTGAGTAATGATTTGCCTTCGCCAAAGATGCAAAACAAAGCAAACAATCTAACTGTGCAATAAGATGGGCATTTAATTGAATGGGTTTGATATAGCTTGCAGTTTCGTACATTAATTCATTGTACAAGCGAGTTTCTATGTCGGCTATCTTCTCTTCCGCACCGAGAATTTGGTCTTCGTATTCTTTCAACTCGGGCGTAATGTATCGCTCTGCATTTACCAAGGTCTGCTTTCTAATCCATTCGCTAGGCACTTTGTCTCTATGGGTATGGGTAACTTCTAAATAGTAGCCAAAAACATTATTGAAGGCAATTTTTAGCGAGGGGATGCCTGTGTTTTCTGCCTCTCGTTTTTGTATTTGAACCAAAAAATCTTTTCCGCCAAAAGCAATTTTTCGAAGTCTATCCAAGTCTTCATCAATACCATCGGCAATTACATTTCCCTTGTGTAGCAGCGCAGGCGGATCTTCTTGCAACTCTCGCTCTATCCTTTCTCTAATTGCCAAACAGGGATTTAATTGATCTCCAATTTTTATCAAAAATTTGTTTCCTGTAGCTGCTGACAAATTTTTAAGCAGTTCTATGTGTTTTAAGGCACGTTGCAACGCTGCCATTTCTCTCGGCCCAACACGTTGCAGGCCAACTTTAGAAATCAGCCGTTCTAAATCTCCAATTGGTTTTATGTGCGATAAAAATTGGTGCTTTAAATCTTCATCATTTACAAAAAAATCGACCATCCCCAAGCGCTCTTCTATTGGTTTAAGCTCCTTTAATGGCATCACAATCCATTTTTGCAACATCCTGGCTCCCATCGGCGTCGAAGTACTGTCTAATATATTGAAAAGAGTTACCGCATTGTCGTTGGCAGAACTTATCAGCTCCAAATTTCTAATGGTAAACCGGTCTAGCCACATAAAGCTATCTTGCTCTATGCGGCTAAGGGAGGTAATGTGCTTAAGATTTCTGTGTTCGGTTTCGCCGAGATAATGCAAAATGACCCCCGCAGCAACAATACCGCTTTGCAACCGTTCTACCCCAAAACCTTTAAGTGAGCTTACCTCAAAATGTTTCGTTAAAGTTTCAAAAGCATAATCGTCTGCAAAAGGCCATTCATCTAATCCAAAAGTGTAAAATCGATCGCCAAACTGTTCTACAAATTGTTGCCGTTTCGATTTTTGAAAAATCACTTCTGTCGGCTTAAAACTTTGTAAAAGTTTATCTATATAATCTGTGTTGCCTTGCGATAATAAAAATTCTCCCGTAGAAATGTCCAAAAAAGCAATTCCCATCTGCGCTTTATCAAAATAAACCGCAGCCAAATAATTGTTAGATTTTTGGCTGAGGACATTATCGCCATAAGCAACCCCGGGTGTAACCAACTCGGTAACTCCACGCTTTACAATGTTTTTAGTTGCTTTAGGGTCTTCCAGTTGATCGCAGATGGCAACACGTTGCCCCGCGCGAACCAATTTTGCCAGATAGTTATCTAGGGAATGATGTGGGAAACCTGCAAGCTCTAATGCGCCGCCATCTGGTCCAGTACCTCGCTTTGTTAATACAATGCCTAAAATTTGGGACGTTTTAATTGCGTCTTCGCCAAAGGTTTCGTAAAAATCGCCAACCCTAAACAACAACAACGCTCCGGGATACTTCGACTTTATGGCGTTGTATTGTTTTATCAACGGCGTTTCTTTATCTTTTACTTTTGCCAAAATTTTCTATTCCAAAAACCATAAAGATAGAAGGATTAGGTTAAAGAGCAAAGTCTAAAGCGAAGATAGGTTGAGGTTTAGACTGAGGTGGAGGATTGGAACAGAGAGAACCATCTGATATTCCGAGCATATCAATTTAGAGGGTCTCTAAAAGGTGTTGATATGAATGTTCGCGTTGCTTTTTTGTTGAAACTTACTGCCACCCTTTCACACTATGCCCGCCAAAAATGCTTTGGTTAACCTGTGGCGTAAAGATGCTATAAGGGAAAAATGTTTTCAATTTACTTGCATCTTCTAATTTTCTTAGCTGCTCTTTGTTAAAAGTAACCTCCAATGATGCAATATTAGATTTTAGCTGGTCAAGCTTACTTACACCCAATAACGTTGATGAAACTCCTGATTTTTGCGTTACCCAAGCCAATGCAATTTGCGACATCGAGTATTCCGTCTCTTCAGCAACTTTGCGCAGCGTATCTAAAATATGCCAATGCTGCTCAGTAACCTCCGGAAACATGGGATTGTATTTGTCTAAGCGTCCATCCCCATTGGCTATTTTATTATTTTTATCCTTTTTATATTTTCCCGTCAAAAATCCATAAGCCAGCGGACTCCAAGGTACAATTCCTTGCCCGGCGTCTAGGGCTGACGGAATGTGTTCTTGCTCAATGGTACGTTCTACGAGAGAATAATAGAGTTGTTGTGCTATCGGTGCAGGTTGGTTATGCGCAGTTGCAATTGCCGACGCCTTTGCCGCATACCAGGCGGGCATATCAGAAAAACCGAAATATCTAATTTTTCCAGCTTTGACCAATTCTCCCATAGACTGCAACATTTCTTCAACCGGCGTAACCATGTCCCAAACATGCATCCAATACATATCTATATAATCTGTTTGGAGACGTTTAAGCGAACTTTCTACCGCTCTAAAAACATTTTTTCTCCCGTTGCCGCCGCCGTTTGGATTTCCTCCAAGAGCATTAAACGAAAATTTTGTTGCCAGTACCACTTGGTCGCGAAGATTTCCTTCCTTTATAAACTTCCCAACAAGTTCTTCGCTTTTTCCGCCCGAATACACATCTGCTGTATCTACAAAGTTGCCTCCCGCATCAATATAATTCTTAAAAATCTCTTCTGAGACAGCATCTTCAGAACCCCATTTGTTATTGCCAAAGGTCATGGTGCCGAGCGCAAGCGGACTAACAACCAATCCGGATTTTCCAAGTGTGCGGTAATCAGTAAGTGCCATCATCTTAGTTTTATTTTGAGACAAAGATATCGAAACAGACAAAATAATTCGAAACTAAGGCTTCGTTCAAAAAAATTGAACTGAATTCTTTCGAACTTATGCATCCTTTTAATTGACTAACAGATTTCTATCCTAAAAACCAAGTTCAGAAAAGTAATTAATTTAATTTAGAGTATCTTTCCGTTGAGATACCTGCTAAATATTTGCTGCCCTTTTGCAATAATAAAACCTATAAAAACACTTTTTCTCCTATTGAACCAAACACCACACTATCTAACTTTTCCTTTTCAACAATATACTGTAAGTCTTCTTTGGGAGAGAAAATCGGTTCATCGCTTAGGTCGAAAGTTCCATAATGCATCGGGAAAAGTTTTTGTGCTTTTAACATCTGATTACATTCTACCGCCTCCGCCGGATTGGTATGAGAGTCATGCATAAACCAGTTTGGTTCATAAGCGCCAATGCCAATAAAGGCAAAGTCTATTTTAGGAAACAATTTTTCTATTTGGCTGAAATGATTATCAATGCCACTATCGCCTGCAAAATAGAGACAATGGGTTTCTGTCTGAATCATAAAACTGCCCCAAAGCATTTCATTTAGGTCGAAAAGTCCGCGCCTACTCCAATGCTTGCTTGGCAACAGAGAAATAGTGATTCCAGCGATTTCTTCATATTGCTGAAACCATCCTGCTTCGGTGATTTCATTTTTGATAGACCAATTGCGTAGTAATTCCGAAATGCCAAGCGTGGTGTATATAACCGCTTTGGGGTTTGGATTACAAAGTTGTTTAATACTTTTCTCGTCTAAATGGTCACGGTGATTGTGCGATAAGAGAATTATGTCTATGTTGACTAAATCCGAAACACTGCACGGTAATTCGGTATATCTTTTCAGGGGTCCTATTTTACCTAATACAGGATCTACGACGATATTTTTTCCATTCAGCGTAAATAGAAAGGTTGCATGCCCAAGCCAAATAAATCCATCCTGCTTATCTAATAAAAAATCTTTGGCTTTTATAACTTCTACATTTGTTCTTTGGTTTTTCTTTTGCTTTTTAAATGGGTTTTTGGTCAACTGCCATTTGAAAACATCTTTGAAGGTCTGTTCGCTTTTTCCATGTAGGTTCTTATATCTTCCTTCCTCATCAAGCGGATTACCAATCCAATTTTCGATTAGGATAGAAAGACTTTCATTTACTGTTTTTCTCATAGGTTCCTTGTTATACCTCTTTATTGATTTTTCCGAGCCATCCGTAGATACAAAGATGACGATTGTAAATTTAGTTTGATTTGCAAAAATCGGTAGGTAATCGTATTTTTTCAAGGAAATTTGCAGCTGCGCTATTCTGCGAAAAGGATTGGAGTGGTGCTCTTTTCTGATTCTTATTCAAAAAAAAGCAGGAGCGGAAAGCCTAACCCCCGCAGGGATTCGCCCAAATTAAAAAAGATTTGAGAAAAGCATTAAACAGAAACGGCCAGTAAATGCTGATCGTTCCTGTTTTTCGAAACGAATCAATCCTATTATAATTTCTTCAAGGCCTTCTCTTTGCCAGTTGCAGGCACAATACATATTGCCGCTCCCCCCCCATTTGCAAGCTTCAATTTTAATAAGGTTTTAGCATTTACCAAGTAGTTGTTAATTTGATAAGCTTCCGGATTTTTTTCCCAATCTGCATCTTTTCCATCTGTGTAAGTAGTTGCCACGTATTTTTGAGATGGATTTAAAAAACTTAGAGGCATAACTGCAGTTCGTGCATTTTCATCTGTAATTGCACCAATAAACCAGTCTTGCGTGCCTTTTCCTTTTCTCGCAATGGTTAAATAATCGCCAGGTTCAGCCTCCAAAATTCTGGTATCATCCCAATCTACAGGCACATCCTTAATAAATTGAAAAGCATCCATGTATGGTTTATAGTTATCTATAATATCTGACACCATTTCCACCGGACTATAGAGCGTAACGTAAAGGGCTAATTGCTTGGCCAAAGTGGTATGCACCTGGCGACTTGGATCTGCATCGGAGTAGCCTTTAAGCTTAAAAATGCCCGGCGTGTAATCCATCGGTCCACCCATTAATCTGGTAAATGGTAAAATGGTTTCATGCTCCGGCGGATTTCCGGTGCTAAAGGCATTGTATTCGTTTCCCCGAGCAGCTTCAGAAGCCATAAAATTTGGATACGTGCGCTGTAAACCTGTTGGCCTAACAGGTTCGTGCATATCTATCATTACTCGGTGTTCGGCTGCTTTTTCTGCCACGCGCACATAATGTTCCACCATCCATTGTCCGTCGTGGTGTTCTCCCCGAGGGATAATTTTGCCAACATAACCAGTTTTAACCGCCGGGTAGCCAAATTTGTTCATGAATTTGTAAGCGGTATCTAATTGCCTTTCGTAATCTGTTGCAGAGCCAGATGTTTCGTTGTGCATAATCATCTGCACTCCCTTGTTTTTTGCATAGTTCTGGATTTCTTGGACATTAAAATCAGGGTAGGGTTTTGCGAAGTCAAATACAAATTCTTTCCAGTTTCCAAACCAATCTTCCCAGCCAACATTCCAACCTTCTACCAACACACCGCCAATATGGTTTGCCGCAGCAAAATCTATGTACCGTTTTACGTTTGCGGTATTTGCACCATGTTTTCCACTCGGGATAAGGTTGCCGTTTGCATCTTTGGAATCCGCAGTTTCTGCATAATTCCAAGTGCTTTTGCCGGTTTGCATTTCCCACCAAACACCAACAAATTTCATTGGCTTAATCCATGAGGTTTCTTTAATTACCGATGGATCATTTAAGTTTAAAATCATTTTAGAAGCTAGAATTTCTTTAGCATCTTCACTTACTATTACGGTTCTCCAAGGCGTATGGCATGGCGCATGCAAATACGCTTTATTACCAACCGCATCTGGAACCAAATTAGAACTCAGCACAAAAGACTTTTTATCTACATGTAACTGCATCGCCGGATAATTGAGCAAACTTGCCTCGTGGATGTTAATGTACAATCCATTTGCAGTTTTCATCATCAGCGGAGTTTGCACCGCAAATTGATCTGGCACAACCCTTACGGCAATGTCCGTAGCGGCTTTCTCAACTTTCCAAGCATCCACTTCGCTTAATTTAGTGGTGCTGTATTTATATTCGTTCGTATCGTAATCGCCCGGAATCCAAAATGTTTTATGATCGCCAGTTAATGCAAATTGTGTTAATTCATTGGAAACAATAAAATATTTCAGCCCGCTTTGTAGTGGAAATTCATATCTAAAACCTAGTCCATTATCAAAAACCTTAAAAACAATATTCATTATCAAATGTAAACTGCCTTTTTGTCTCAACCTAACCGTAAGCTCCTGATAATGGTTTCTGATGGAATTTACCTCGCCCCAAACCGGCTTCCAGGTAGAATCTACATCCTTCTTTTCAGTATCTACAATTTCGAGGTTATTTTTAAAACCATCGCCATCTGTAACGGCAATTCCCAACTTAGATTTTTTAATCACCTCTTTGTTGTCATAGTTTAAAAGATAATAAGGTGTGCCATCTGCTTCCAACCCAACTTCTAACTTTGTTTTTCCCAACGATGCTTCTAAAGTTTCAGTTTGGGCAAAAAGCGGATTGGTGAATAGGAGCGAAAAAAATATTGCGGCTATGGTTTTTATTGTCATTTTTTATAAAATTTAATGTAGTGTCGAATTTAATCGAGCTGGCTTTTTAAAATGCTGCTGCAGTGGAATAATACTATATTCTGAAGAGCAATACGCATTCTCATCGCCAAATAACTCATGATGGAAATTCTTAAACTCGCTGCTGAAACTGTAAGTCAATCGGTCTGTTCTATATGGAGTTGTAGTAATTCCTTCTGGTGTAATAAAGTTTATGGTTTCTTTGCCGTCGCGCATTACACGCACGCTTACATTCCCAGGCCTGGAGGCAACGATTGAAGATTTAAGGCCTGCAGAAACTTTAATTTTTTGATCATTAATATAAAGTAAGGCCGAATCTTCTAGCAGTGTTACTACCTCAATAGAATCGTCGACTGGTGTTGGTTTCGCTTCTTTTTCAAAACTTACCATAGGAATATCGTATGGTTTGGGCTGTATATTAGACTGATATTTTTTGAAAAATGCAATGGCAACGTCTTTGTTTTGATATGGTGATTTTTCGCCCTTCCACAATTTTTTATAATAGTTTAACAAAATAGCAAAACCATAATTATGATTTATTTCTGGCGCAATGTGGTGCCCTTCTGGATAATCGTTCCAGGTAATTACATTGATGATTTGCACGTCTTGTTTAATACCAAAATCAAAAAGCTTTCTGAAATTATTGGATAATCCTGTCGGGATATATTTACGATCGACGCTGTCAATTCCCGCTTTAACGGCATCAGCAGCATTATGATACATGTCCCAAGTTCCTTTTTTCAATAATTTCGAAGTATAAAAATCGTTGAAAACAGAAGCCGTATAATTTCTGTTCCGTTCTTTGCAGGCTTTAGCTACATCATAACCAAAGTAATCATTTGTGTAAGGCAAGGTCCAAACCCAAACGGCTGGAAAATAATCTAAAATATCATTTAACTCGGTTTTTGAATATCGTTGATTTATTGTGTAAACGCAAGCAAATTTATCGTGCACGGCACTCGCCAGTTTTTGGAAAGCTTTGGCCGCATAGTACGGTTTTGGAAAAATAGGTTTTGCAGGAATATCTGCCAAATCTTCGCCATACCAAGAATAAACAAGCAAGCGGCCATTTGGTGTTCTAAGCCAATGTTTGTTGTTTTGGCCAACAGCCTTAAAAATTCCGTTTATGCGTTCAGCAAATTCATCAATTTTAATACTTTCTGTTGCCCCTTTGGGATGCGAAATGCAAAAGGTAAATTTAAAATCGATGTGTTGTTCATCCGCAACTTTAAAATAGGCTTTAATAATATCATCATCTGTTCTACTTCCCAAATGGTAATAGAACTGAAACCCATCAATGCCACATTTTTTCGCCGCTTTCATCTCAAACGCAACTGCTTCTTCCAAAGTCGCGTTGCTTAGTAGACTATCGGCTGCTACATAAACTTGAGATAAGCCGCCTAAAGGAGCCGTGATATTTCCCTCTTTAAAATAATATTCAGGCTTGCAGCTATCTTCAAACGGATGGTTTTTATATCTGATGATGTTCGTCATGCAATGCGCAACAACCAATTTCTCCGAACTTATCGGCAAACTCAACTCAGGCGAATCTTTTAAATCGTCTGGGTTTTCGGCTGTTTTACAAGAAAGTAAGAGAATGGGTAGAAAGAATACCAAGCCGAAGGCAATGGCTTTCAAACAAATGCCTTTTTTAAAATCTAATCTCATTTAGAATTTCCTTATAGGTTTGCCTTTCGGCGGAAGATTTTCGCTTCCGCCTACAGACGCATCAATAAATCAATTAGTACCCGGGATTTTGTTGTCCGGTAATTTTTGCGTTCGAATTGAATTCGTCCGTTGGTATTGGCCAAGAATATGATTTAGCCTCATCAAAAGTAAATGGCTGACCTCCTACATTAATCGCGGTAACGTAATAGGCGGCCTCAGATTTACCGAGCTTCCATCTACACACATCAAACCACCAATCAGATTCGTTAAATAGTTCTGCCCAACGTTCATAATACAATGGGTTTGTGCCTAAAACCGGGTCGTTAATTGCCTTTGTCATTCCTGTTAGACTGGTATAGTCTATCGGAGACGGCGAATTTACCGGCAAGCTGTAGGCTCTGCGCTTCACTTTGTTTAAATATTCTAGCGCTGTTGCATTGTCTGCAAGTCCTTTTGCTGCTTCCGCGTAAAGCAAAAACACATCTGCCAAACGCAAAAAATAAAGATTGTTTCCTTGTGCGTTTTTGTCATTTAAGCTATAATCAATGCTTGTATATTTTCTAAAACTCCATCCGTATGTATTCGGTTGACCACCAAAATAATTAGGTTTAGAAACTGGGAACCAATTAGAACCATCAAACTTTACAGAATCTAACCAAGGCTGCAACGCATTTACATATAAGCGCGGATCTGCAAGTTTATTTGTTCTAACGCCTGTTGCAGCTAGTTTATACACAGGATCCATCACCTTTGGCGGATTTTTATAGCTTGGCGATTGATTGGCTTTAAAATTTGGATTGTTGACTAACGTATAATAGCCCAATGGATAGCCAAAACGTTGAACATTTTTATCATGAAAACCCATATTGCCGTAGCCTAAAGACATAGAACCAGTTTCGGTACCATCAAAGCCTAAAGCAAATGGAGACCAGATAACGCCATACAAAACAGTTGCGTTTGGCGTGCCACCGTAAGGGCCGTAATCTCCTTTACTGTCTGGATCTACGTTTAACTCAAATAAAGATTCTTCGTTAAATTCGCTATCGCTGTGCCCCAAGAAAGATTCGCGATATTTATCATAAGGCATTAAAGACTTTCCACTGTTTTGGATTACATCTTGTAAAACCGTTTTCGCACTTGCCCAATCTTGTGTAAACACGTAAGCTTTTCCCAACAATCCTTTTGCAGCCCACTCAGAAATCCGGCCTCGGTCGTTGCCACTCCAGACTTTTCCTTTTAATAAATCTGCAGATTGTTTAAGGTCTTTTTCAATAAAATCCCAAGTTTCTTTAACCGTGCTTCTCGGTTTTTGTGTTGCGTCTAAAGTCTCCGGAATTTCATCATAAATCGGAACGCCCATTTTATCTCCACCTGCTCCATTTCTAATGTAGCTTTCGCCAAAATAGCATTCTAATTGAAAATAGTAAAAAGCCCTCAGAAAATATGCTTGACCCAAGATATAGTTTACATCGTTTTCTTCGCTTGGCTTCATCCCATTCGTTTTGTAAAAATTAGAAGCTTTTATAGCGACATTACAATTTTTTACGCCGGTATATAATGCTGCCCAAGCTTCTTTAGAAAACTGATTGTTGACACCTAAATTATTGTTGGTCATTTCGTTCCAAGCTTGTTCGCCATAAGCACTGTTTGCCGTGTGTGTGGCATTGGCAAGCGCTTTTGGTATCAAGTTAAATCCAAACAAGGCGGTGCTCCTTAAATTAGAATATCCTGGTGCCAACACACTTTGTAAATCGCCCAGAGAATGCGGATAGGTTGTGGTAGAGTAAGCATCTGTTGGTCCCTGCAAACCCGGATCTTTTTTACAGCCCGCCATTACTAGAACGACTATGGCCGATATATATAGTTTCTTTAACATTTTTTAATGTTTTATAATTTAAAAATTAACGTCTAATCCTACTGAATAAATTCTTGTTTGTGGGTATTGTGAAACCGCGTCTATGCCTTTGGTGGTTACACCGTTGTAACCAGCGACAGAAAATGAACTTGCCAATTCTGGGTCGAAGCCCGAATATTTGGTTATGGTAAACAAATTATTGCCCATTACGAAAAGCCTCGCATTTTTGATGTTCAGTTTATCCAAGAACGAACCTTTGATGGTATATCCTAATTGCAGATTTTTTAGCTTGAAATAATCTCCTTTTTCTACAAAATAGCTATTAACGCTAGAATAGTTTCTGTTTTGATCTAATGTAAATGAGCCATCAGTATTTTTTATACCGATTCTTGGCTGGCTTGTAAGCCCATTGCCTGCGAAAAAGGAAGCTTTAAAAACCGCGGGAGATGTGGTTGCATCCCCAGAAAATGGAAACTGCTGATAAGATTTTACGCCGTTAAACAAATCAACCCCGGCAACACCGTTAAACAATAAACCTAAATCAAAAGATTTATAGTTTAGGTTGAGCGTTAAACCATAAACCATTTTTGGATTTGGATTGCCAATAATCTTTCTATCCGCAGCGGTAATCTCTTTATTGCCATCCAAATCTTCGAAATTTAGATCGCCTGCTTTTGCTGGTTTTCCATTTACCAATTGACCTGCCGCTTCTTCGTCGGTTTTAAATATGCCAAGCACTTTATACCCGTAGAAAGAACCAAATGGATCGCCTGCACGGCTAATGGTAATTTGTTGATTTGGCATTGCGTTGAAACCAACATCGCCATTGCTATAAAAGTTATAGCCATCGTACAAGGCATCGGTTGTAACTCCGCTTAAACTTAACACTTTGTTTCTATTAAACCCAGCGTTTACGCTAACATCAAAGCCGAGTCCTCCAACTTTATCGCGATAGCCCGCTAAAAAATCGAAACCCTTGTTGCTAACAGAGCCAACGTTTGCCAAATAAGGCTCCGTAATGCCCGAACTCAGTGAAACTGGTAATGGATAAAGCAAATCAACCGTTTTCTTATCATAATATTCTGCGGTTAGGTAAACTCGACTGTTTAACAATTCGGCATCTAAACCAATGTTTGTTTCCTTTACGGTTTCCCAATGTAGACTTGGATTGGGAATGGAATTGAACGTGTTGGCCAATATCAAATTTGCATTTGGCGCAAAATTCTGACCGCCGGCAGATCCATTGTAATTTGCGGCAAACTGTTTGTAAACAGATACGTAGCTGTAAGGTGCAATGTTGCTATTTCCAAGTTCGCCATAACTGCCCCTAAGTTTTAATAAATTTACTGCGGGAACCGCCGATTTAAAGAATGGCTCTTCAGAAATATTCCATCCGGCCGAAACCGCAGGAAAAACGCCTTTTTGTTTGTTAGGCCCAAAAACGGTGTAGTTTGCATCTTGCCTAATCGATCCAGAAACATAATATCTACCGGCATAATTGTAGTTTAGCCTCCCAAAAAAAGATTTGATCAAGCCGTTATTATCCGTTTTACCATTAATTACATAATTGGTTGCAGATGTTGGAACGAAAGAAAAGCCTGGCAAGCCCATATTACTTGCAGAAATATTTTGATTGCTAAATTTGTTTGTTATCTGCTCATAACCTGCAACTGCATCTACATGGTGTTTATCGAAGTTTTTATCATAAGTTAAAACGTAATTAGAAAGTAGCTGCGTGCTTATTACGTTTATTTTATTAAGCGAGTTATTGCCATTTGTTACTGCACCATTGCTAAATATATCTTGGAAATAATTTTGGGCCTCATTGTAATAAGAATATCCGAAGGTTGTTTTAAAGGTAACCCCAAACGGCAATGCAACTTGGCCGTAAACATTTGCTTGAAGGTTATTTTTAAAGTTTTCTACCGTTGCGGCATTTAGGGCTGCAAGTGGATTAATCCCATTAAAAACAAAGCCATTGTAACCTTGTGGCGCAGTGCCGTAAGTACCATTTTTGTTGTAAAACGGCAAAATAGGTATTGTTCTGTAGGGCGAATTGTGTAATTGCGCCTCAATTCCAATCGGAGGTGCTGTTTTCCTTTGAGAAAATGCTACCTGTTCTCCAATTCTTAAATACTTGCCAATATTGATGTTAGAGTTTACCCTTGCCCCACCAATATTAGAAAAGTTTCGAGCGTAAACACCATCTTGCTTATTGTAAAAACCCGAGACCAAATAATCCATTCGTTCTCCTGCACCGCTAACCGACAAATTATAGTTTTGATCTGTCGCGTTTTTATAGAGCGCATCTACCCAATTTGTGTTAGATAACGTATCTAAACCCTGCGCGTTACTAAAATATTGCGGATTTACTATGTTTTGATATTGAAGATACTGTTCCTTGTTTAGCAAGTCTCCAGTTTTTGGGGTAGATGAGCCATATCTGCTACTAAAGGTAATGCTTGGTGCTTGAGTTCTACCCTTTTTAGTTGTTATAAGTATAACACCGCCAGCCGCAGCAGAACCATAAATGGAGGCCGCACTTGCGTCTTTTAAAACATCAATTGTAGCAATATCCTGAACATTTAGGTTACCATCGCCCGGAACGCGAACTCCATCGATAATGTATAGAGGCGCTGGCTGATTCAATGAAGAAGTTCCTCTAATGGTTATGGTAGGCTGCGCATCTGGCGCGCCCGAACTTTTAACCACATTTACGCCTGCAATTCTTCCTTGTAATGCTTCGGTTGCGTTGGTAATTGGTTGGTCTTTAAATTCGTTGCCGTTTACAGATGCCACAGAGCCCGTCAAATCTTTTCTTCTCTGCGTTCCATAACCTACAACTACTACGTCGCTTAGTTGCTGGTTGCTCTCTGCCAAGGTTACATTAACAATATTCTTGCTGCCTACAGCAATTTCTCGAGTGGAAAAGCCAATTAACGAGAACACCAAAGTTGTGCTATTGCCAGAGACCTTAATGCTATATCTGCCGTCTGCGTCTGTAGCTACTCCCAGAGTGCTGTTTCTTACCAATACAGTAACACCTGGTATTGGGTTTGCCTTATCATCGGTCACTTTACCGATGATTGTTCTTTCTTGCGCTGATGCGGCAAATGATACCCAGAAAAATGCAAAGGTACCAAGCAGAAAGATTTTAAGTAATTGTTGTTTCAACATGTTGGTTTATTTAGATGGTTAGTAGATTAAAATTTAATTGAGGTGTTGGTGGTTGAATTGGAATTAAATTGGGGGCTTGACCAAAGCCTGTTTAAAATGCGCGCGGAGCAGGGACAAGTTTTTTAACGTTCATAATATTTTGGTTAGATTCGTTTTGTACCTAGACGACAGTTTGCTGCAGCGAAATACAAATCAAATAGAAGGGTTTATAAATTGAAACGCAATTACGAAAACAAAAATATAAACTTAAAAAGGGGTTTTTCTAAGGCATACCACTGATAATCAAATATTTATTTGATTTTTGTGAGATGCAGAATATAAACCGAATATATGCTAGAAGAAGCTTTAAAAATGCTTATATGGTGTTGATTGCCATAATCGCTTCCTCGAATCCGTCGTTATTTACCAACGATTTTGATTTAATTCTAGCCTTGTAATTGTAGATGGTATTTGTAGAATATTCTAAAATAGAAGCAATTTTTTCTGGCGAGCTAATTCCAAGCCTAACCAGGGCAAAAATTCTTAACTCGGTATTAAGTATTTGGGCTGTTTGCAGCTTTACTTTGTTTTCTTCATCAAACAAATCATTAAAAGATTGTACGAAATGGGGAAAAAGCGTTAAAAAAGCGCGGTCGAAATTCTCAAATAGTTCTTCTCTTTCTTTCTTTAGATTAATGCTGTTTGCCAAAGCACGTATATCTTCAAATTTTTTGGTATTTATCTTATTGTCTACAGATCTTTTGAACCTGTCTAACTTATTTAGATACACAGATATTAAATTAAAGTAGTAACCAATATATTCCTCCTTAATTTTTTCTGCCTCATTGAGTTTATTAATCGTTTGCTGTAGCGAATCATTTGTCTCAATAATTATTTTGTCGGCTTTCCTAATTTTTTGCAGTTGGCTATAAATAATTACAGAAAAAACTCCAATCAGCATCATAAACAACACTAAGCCCACAATAAACAGAACCAATTTTTTACGTTGGCTCTCTACAGAATTTATTTTGCCAGCTGCAATAACCATCAAATTCGCGCTAACCTGAATTTTACGTTGTCTCGCGCCATAATAGTTAGCATCATCCATAGCCTCATTAATAAAAGTATAAGCATTGATAACATCATTTTTTTTATACAGCAATTGTGCTAAATTTAGCATCGCCGCTGCTTCTTTAGTTGATGAAATAATGTCGTCTATAGCTGCACGGGCCAATAAAGGTATTGCCTCTTCAATTTTATTTTCCTGAATATAAATATCACTCAGGGTAGATGCGGTAACGGCGTATTCGTGATTTGTGAGTTGATAATTTTTTAATAAGTCGTGCAATATTATAGCAGATTCAGACTTGTTGCCTGCTTTTAACAATTTTAAACCATTAAAATACCTGGACTCATAAGACTTCGGATTACAAAGCATTCTCGCCGAATCTATATATGCCGCGGCTCGTTTAACATAAGATGGTGAAAAATAATCGTCCTTGTCATAATCTGCCAAATCATAATAGCAACGCGCATTTAGAAAGTAAAAATCTATTTTTGCGCTGTCAGATAGATGTTTAACCTCTACGGATTTTAACGCATCAAAAGTTTCTTTAAAAAGGCCAGACGAAATAAGGATAAATCCTATTTTGGTTTTACCATCGGCTATTTTAGATGGATTTTTGAGAAGACCACCGGTTTGTTCTAATTTTTTTGAGTAGTAAAATGCCTTGCTAAAGTCATACGTTTTATATTCGTTATAAAGTTTTAAGTAAATAAGATAGATAGACTCGTAATTGCTGCGCTTTACTCCTTTAAGTCTTTCCTCTAAAATCTCAATGCGTTTTTGCCTAGCCTTGTCAAAAAATGGTTTCTGTTTAATATAGTCATTAAGCTGGTTGAGGTCTTTCTCATAAACTTCTTGCGCCTTCAAAACAGAGCCGGTAAAACTTAGAAATAGAAAAACCGATAATAATCTCGTTAAAAATTTGGTCAACATACATCAAAAGAGATTTGCGCCCCTCGATTACGAAGTTATCATTTATTTTAAAAAATTTGGAAAGTGAAGATGCCTTGGTTTGCACGTGAGATATTAGCAAACTAATACGATCTTCTAAAAAGATAAAACAATATACCCATTTTTGAATGAGACTATCGCTTCTTTATAAAACAAAACAAATTACTATTTAACAGCTGAAAAGATAGCCGCCTCTTTGTTTAATTCATCTACGGTTAATTTTTTGCCAGAGGTAATTACCACTCGATAGCGAAAAGTTACAGATTGGCCAGGTGCTAAGGCTAAATTCATCCTTTCTTTGCCGTTGCTAAATATCTTTTGCCCAAGTGGATTTACTGCAAAAAGGCCGTAACCCCTTGCATGCCAGTATGCAGGATAGCCAGGATTTAATGGATTATCTATTATGGCTACCGAAACGGCTTCATTATTAATAGTGCCTGATAAAACGCACCAGTTGCCTCGGGTTCCCCAGGCATCATCACCCGTCTTCCCTTCGCTGGTAAGGTAGTTTCCAGTTGCACCATTCTGTTTTGGAGAAACGGTGGTAACATTTCCGTGAATATCTGAAAACTGCTCAGGTTGTTCTGATGGGATTTCCAGTTCTTTCGTCACTCGAATACCTAATAAGGCGTCTTTTGCATCGTAAAAATGAACAGAATCTTTTTGGGCGGTTAACGTTGTAAACCTATCAATAGTTCTTGCATTGGCAGAGCCATTAAATAGTAAGGTGGTTTTTTCCTTTAGAAGAATTGTTCGATCCTGCTTTTCCCAGTTGGCGGTAAAAGATAGACTACCTTTTTGATTACCATTCTTCATTTCTGCAATTTTCACATTTCTTATCCAGCCGTAGGCTGATTTTTTATCTTCGGAGATGGCATAAGAATTATTCCAGAAATCAATATTATTTACATTTTCGTAGGTAAACCACATGCCCTGATGATGAGGATGATCAGTTCTTTCGCCATCTCGGCTAGCAAAAGGAAAGCCTCTAGTAATAGTTAGCCCATCGGCGGTTTTTACCGGAAAAAGTATCGGTTTTTCTAAAGTATCTGAATAGATAAAACTCGTAAACAATTTTCCATCCATCATAACATCTATTTTATTCTCGCTGGTTGACGACTTAAAGACCACTTTTTGTGCATAAGTATTGTTATAGCAATTTAATAGCAAAACGACCAATGCAACTATTTTTAGATGATACAATTTGCCCATATCTTTTTTTGTGGTTTTGACAATCCTTATGTTTTACAAATCATCACGGGTACGGCTTGTCCAATTATAAAGATAACAACAAAAAAGCCTGTGTTTAAGAAAAACGTTTAATGTTTTTCGCAGTTCCTCAATACGCTCTTTATTTCTCGAAGGTTAGGTTTTGCACGATACGATCAAAATAGCTTTCGCGCAAACACATTAAGGCGACATAGGTAGCCATAATCGACAAATACATCCTAATTTTAATAAAGCTAAAGGAGCTTAAAACCTCTCAGTCGCCTGGCAAGCATTCACTTCGAGATTGAAGATTAAAAAGAAAACTTTTTATAGGATCTAACGACTATTGATCCATGTCGGTTTTTTATAAGGAGTTATTTGCATAATATGAGGTTTAGCTGGTCAAAAATTATTTCATTTTATTTTTAAATTACTAAGCTGCTTTTACCTAATTTGGTAATCTCGACTAACAGCTAGATATCTAGACACCAAAAAATCTAGACAACTAGACACTAAGACATATGAATACACCTCCCCCACTTTTAAATCTTTCGCCGGAAGGATTGGCGCTATGGTGTTATAAGCCAAGGCATAAAAGTGGAGAACGACGTCATTACCGGTTCTGTAACTAATATCGAAAGGTTATGATAGATTGTGGATATTTGGAGCTAACGTGGTTTAAGACCGGTATTAATTTTATTATTTATGAATAAAAAAATTTCTCTTATAGAAGCAATTTCCATAGGCATAGGCGGAATGGTAGGGGGTGGTATTTTTGCCGTACTAGGCTTAGCGGTTTCCTTGGCAAAAGGAGGAACACCAATAGCATTTCTTTTTGCCGGCAGTATTGCTTTACTAACGGCTTATTCTTACGCAAAACTTTCTAAAAAATATCCCGACAATGGCGGAACAGTAAGCTTTGTTTACGGCCATTTTGGCGACAAAATACTTGGCGGCGCAATTAATAACCTACTCTGGATAAGCTACATTGTAATGCTAGCGCTATATGCTTCGGCTTTTGGTTCTTATGCGGCGCAATTAATTAACTTGACCGGAAGTAAGACGTTTGATATTCGTGTTTTCCAAAGCGCTATCATCGCTATTGCTTTATTGATAAATTACTTAAGCATCAAACTGGTGGGAAGTATAGAGTCCATTTCAGTTTTTACTAAATTAGCTATTTTAGCTGGTTTCATTCTATTGGGTTTTTATGGGTTTTATAGGCATCCAGAAAATTTACATCAGCTAAACCCAGAAAAATGGGAAAGCCCTTTATTGCTGCTGACCGGAGGAATGGTTATTTTCGTTGCCTATGAGGGTTTTGAGTTGATTGCAAATTCCGTTTCCGATTTAGAAAACAAAGAAAAAAATATTGAGAAAGCATATTTTGGCTCTGTAGGTTTTGTAGTCATACTCTATTTTTTAATTGCTATCGTCACCGTTGGTTCTTTACCCTTTAAAGAAATTGCGAGTGCAAAAGATTATGTTTTAGCAAAAGCCGCAGAACCTACTTTAGGACAAATTGGTTTTACCATAATTGCAATTACAGCAATGATTTCTACCTTTTCGGCTATAAATGCTACCGTGCTGGGGAGTAGCCGGGTTAATTATGATATTGCAAAAGACGACGAGTTGCCTCATTACTTCTACCGTCAACTTTGGGGCAAACCAATAGGCTTAATAATTACTGCTTTATTATCCATTGCTTTGGTTAATGGCTTCAACCTCGAAAGCATTTCCACTGCAGGTAGTGCAGGCTTCTTACTTATCTTCGCTGTAGTAAATTTTATTGGTTTTAAGCAACATAAGGCACTAAAATCGAAAAAATGGCTGCATTTTTTAGGATTGATTACCTGTGGTATTGCCTATTGTGCGTTGATAATACAGCAATTTCAAGACAATAGAACTGGCGTTCTTATCACACTAGGTATTGCTTTGCTCTGTTTTTTAGTTGAATATATCTTTAAAAAGATTGGCTAATTATACAGTTACGTTATTGTCCGCATCATACAACTTATCTGTAAACATGCCGCCAAAGTCGATAGACGAGGATAACGCTTCCTATCCAATGAAGGAAAAATTTAAAAAATCTGAAACAAACTGTCATCAGAATTTTTTGGGCAAGTAATGAGCCGCTAAATATTTTTTTTTGGAATTGAAAAAAGTTCACGATAATTTGTGTGCATACCCATTTAAAAGCTGGCTTTAGTGATAAAGGCATCGATATACCAAAAAAATGAAATTTGACTTAGTATCTGAATAATTGAATGCAATACATCAAAACAAAGGATGCTTAAGTTAGCGAAAAATTATCTTTTAATAAACTGTGTAAAAGCAAGCTTTGCTACTTAAATCTGCAGAATCACTTAACCATTTTAGACAGGAAAGAAAAACAATCATTTCTTTGCTATCTTTGGCCAACGGTTGCCCGCTATTGCTAAAATTTAAGAGAGTTAAGTGCTTTATCTACTAGTAACCCATTTACCAATTTAAGGCCGAAGCTAAGGTCTTTCTTTGCCTTAAATTTAATAATAAACAGCTTTTCTGTACCAGAAATCGTTTTTTCATTACCGACATTTACAAAGGTTGGATAAAGCACTTTCTCTCCATCAGAGTGCAATCTATCATTAGTTAAGTTTTGCAAGTCTTCGGTTTTTAATCCTTTTATTCCAATGTATTCATACTCTTGTGTATTGTAAGGTAATGCAAAACTAAGTGCATTTACGTTGGAAAGTTCGGCGCCCGAAACTATAACTTGCATAGTTTCTCCTTTTTTATAGAATTTTTTATCCGTGCTAATTTTTAAACTACCGTCTAATTTATCAGCATTGGCACCATCTGTGCTAACGCCGCCATCTAGTTGGGTTGTAACTACAGAAATATCGTAAGCATCTATCAAATCATTTTGGTTGATGTCTCCTTTACTCACATACCCTTCAAAATCAGCATCTCCTTTTCTTAAGCCTGTATAGTTAATGTACGACGTAAAATCGTTGTTGTCTATTATCTGGTCATTGTTAATATCGCCAGCCAACAAACTTGCTGTACCGGGTACTTTAAATACGTACAACTGTTGCCCCGAACCAAAACTACCTTTAGCTTCAGTAATCGCTAATTTTATAAAACGAGCTGACGGATGACTATTGAAAGCAATAGTTTTAGTACTATTGTCTCCTTTCCATATAAATTCCCGTGCATCTTCCCAGCTATTGTTATCTTGGCTATAAGCGATGGTACCTTTTAATATAGTTCCATTCCCAGCATCAGACCTAGGAACGTATTCTATTTTATCCAATTGGTTTTTTCCTCTTAAATCAATTATCAAATCAAATGGAAGTGCCTTTTTTCCGTAAGTGGTATGCCAAGTGCTGCTTTCGTCAAAATCGAACAATTTAGATAAACCTGCGCCACCTTGCGTTGTGGCAGATGAATGTGCCAGAATACCTTTAATGGCAAATTCTAAAGGGTTTATCTTTGTTTTTGTTTGAAGGCTTGCCCAATCTGAACTGCCATCTTTATTTACAGCTCTTAATTTAAAAGAATAGGCTGTTTCTGGTTTTAAGTCTTCGAATGAAAAATGGGTATTTTTTATAGTGCTATAAGTAATCCCCTGAAACATAATTTCGTAATAGTCGGCATTAGCTACAGGATTCCAATTCAGTTTTAATGTATATGCGGTTGCGCTGCTATCTGGAACCTGCAGATTTTCAGGTGCAATCAATTTGCCGTTATGTGCCAAAAGCTTGTTTATTGACTTAAGTTCGAAACCTTTAATAAGTAAAATAATTTCTTTTGATGTGATATCCGTTGGTGCCACTTTTATCCAAACTTGTGGGTTTTTAATCATTTTTACACCAGCGAATGAACTGCCCATGGTAGAAAACTGATTTAAATCGGGCGCAGCATTATAGAAATACACATTGTTGCTTTTCTTAAAATCTACTAAAGATGAAACCTCATTAAGTTTAACCTTCTGACCGCCAACAGCAAGATTTAAACTATTTGGCTTTTTAGAGACATTAATTTTAAAGATGGTAGCTTTTTGTTTTAACATTCCATCAAAATTGCCCCTGCTTGGTTTCACGGAAATTGTAGCCATTGCGCCTTGTACGTTTGATTCTATTAGCGTAGTTGCGCCTTTACCAATTTTGTAGGCTTCTGTTTCTCCATCATCATCATATTGCCAAAAAGAAGATTTTCCCGAGGGATAAATTTCGTAACTGCGCATACTTTTATCTATGTCTATAACATGATTATTTGGGTTGTTCATTGGAATGATAGCTCCTTTTTTTACGAACACTGGCAACTTCCAAATAGGCGCATCAAAATTGTTTATAATCCGATCCCCATTATATTCTTGACCAGAAAAATAGTCTACCCAAGTGCCTTTGGGTAAATAAATGTTGTTGCGAATGTCATCTCCACTGGCATCTATTTGGGTTGCTTGATAAATTGGTGCAATCAAAAAGTTTGGGCCATACATGTATTGATATTGGGTTGCCTTACCTAGCGTAAAGGCATTTGCCTCTTCTGAAAACATAGGTCTTATTATCGGTAAACCATTAACCGCTTCTTTTGCAACGCTATATGTATACGGCAATAACTCTGACTTTAATTTTAAATAGGTACGGTTGATAGATGTTGTAGGTTCGCCCAAAGATTGAGGGTATTTTGGGTTGCTTCCCCATCCATCCATGTTTAATTGCATGGGTGTAAATGCTTTCCATTCAAACTCGCGGGCATTAACTGTCGGGTTTTTACCGCCAAATATGCCATCCATGTCTGATGTTATGTTAGGCATACCAGATAAACCCGCGCCAATAAATGTTGGTATATGAAAGCGAATGTACTCCCAATTGCCCCCAGTTTGATCGCCCGACCAAACCGCAGCGTAGCGTTGCGTACCAGCCCAACCATCTAAAGATATAATATAAGGTCTGTTGTTGTTGCCATAAGTAGGTACAATTTTGGCAACATCGGCCACGCCATTTAAACCAAAAGAATAACCAGCACCCACCCAAGCTACATCTGTTTTTAGCACTCTTACACCTGCATCTCTCACCTCTTTAATTATATCTCTTTGCAGCAATGCGCTAATATGTGCTTTGGGATGCAGGTCAGATTGTGTCCACAAGCCAATTTGTACGCCTTTTTTCCGTGCATAATCTCCAAATGATTTTAGGTTGGCAACATTACTGTCTAAAGTGCCGGTTTGGCCATAACCTGCGCCGTACCCATCATTGGGCAAAATCCATCCAAAGGGCATATCGGCTGCTTGGTATCTATCTACTACTGCGCGTGCAGAAAACTGGTAATTGTTTTTCTCGCCGTTTAAAGATTCTTTAATTCCTCCATTGTCTTTCTGACTTTCTTTGTATTTTTTTCCGTCTTCAAACAAAATTCCTGTGGAGTCTTGTTTCCAAAAATCTCTATTGTAGGCATTCAAATGCCCTTGGTAGAAGGCAAACTTTGGCAATAAGACAGGGTTGCCGGTAAGTTGATAAAAGTCGTTTAGCAGCAATGCCGCACCATCATCTATCATAAAAAATACATCTAAATAATTGGTGCTGTGAGAAAGCGTTACCTGTCCACTATTCTTCGAGCCAAAATCAAATCTACCCTGCTTAAATGTATGCCACAAAAAACCGTATCCATTGGTTGACCAATAAAAAGGAGCTGGTGAGGCAACTCCGCCATCTGTCCAACTGTTTTGGTTTTCTATTGCTATGGTAAGGCCTTTATGAGAAAACCGACCATTTTGCACGCCTCCGCCATAAAAATATTCTTGCGGATTTTCCTTTAAAACTAACGTAACACTGCCTTTACCAAATTCGATTGGTTTTAAAGTTTGCAAAACCACTTTTTGGGTAGTGTTGTTTATCACTTTAAATAAAGAAGTATTTTTATCTAATTCGATTGATATCTTGCTAGAAGCAATGGTAATTTTTTCTGCATCACTTGTAACCTTAATTTTGCCAACCGTTCTTCTTGGGTTTTTTACCAAAATATTTGCAGATGGTTTCGATTCTGGATCGCGCATAATTCCACCAGATGTATCTTCAAATACCCTAAAAATATTTTGCCCATAGAAGTCGATATTTAAATGATGGTTATCTGTAAATGTTAATTGTACTGTACTCGGGTTTATCTGCTCGATGGTTTTTATTTTGTATGATAACGCAGTTTTTGTCTGATTAGATTGCGCAGTTGCTTTCGAAAAAAAGCTCAGCAACGCCATCGCAAACATCAAAATCTTTGGCAATAGATAATTTTCTTTTAAACTAGTCATTATTTTTTTTGAAAATATTAAATAGAATAAGGCAACCTTTTAGGACGCACAGGCATCACAAATGTAAACTTAAGTCTAAAAATTTAAGATTTTAAAAACAATAAACTTAAAATGTTTACGAACACAAAATATCCTAAAAATCTAATTTTTTGTAGATGATCCGCATCTTTTCACGAAACTAAAAATCATCGTTAAATGCAAAAATTGGTTTCCTACTCATCCAGGCGCCACCTGTAAAGTCAGGAAAATTAATAGTGGCAAAGCCTAGCTCTACAGATTTCTCACTTAGCGGTGTAATCGCGCTCCCATTACATTTGTCCTTGTACTTTTCTGCTGCCTTTACCATATCCCAGTGATCTTCTAAGGCTATACCCAATATCACTTCTGTACCAACATATTTTTAGTCGGGATTTAAACTGCCCATGCCGATAAGGAACGTAACATGGCACCCGAAGGGCATCGTTTCTTTGAGGAATGAGAGGTGACCGATGGTTTTGACTAGCGACGTGCTTCGAAGACCCTAACGAGATAATTCTAAAACTAGTGTTAATTAAATATAAAATGCCTCATCTGTTAAAGTTCAATTGCTTTCTCGGTCATTAAAATATCAGAGATTGTAATTAATGGATTTAATGTTACTTCTGTAAATTTTCCCCCACCATTTGAAGTCTCTACCATTATTCCTGTTGCATTGTCAATATAATCAGTTACTATGATTTCTGCTGTGGCACATAGATGTAAATACCAGAGCATATGGCACGAGGAGATAGAAGCTAATAAAAGATCTTCGGGATTATGTTTTGTTTTGTCGCCACGAAATGCAGGATCAGACGAACCTAATATCTCTATCTTATTTTCAACTATAATAATGTGACTTCTTTCAAATGCTACATAATTTGAAGTTCCTGTTCCTGTGTTTCCTGTCCACTTAGTTGTTAGGCTGTAATTGTGTTGTTTGGTCATAATGTATTTATTTTAACAGCTAGCTCCACCATTCTTTTATCCATTCTTCGGATACTTTTTTGCCTTTTTCATAGTCGTCTACAACTACAATCAATTGATTTGAATGGTCGCTATATTGAACCAAAATATTTACGTTTGCTTCAGCCATTTTTCTGCAAAACATTCCTAGTTGTCCTGCAACATCTTGGCGAAGTTTTTGAATGATTACATCGTTTATTTTCACAACTCTAATATTAACTTTCGCTAATTCTTCTTTTGCTTTCTCCGCTTCTTCGACTAAGAAATGAGCTACTGCAATTTCTCCATTTTGAAATACTCCGCCACCTTCAAGGCTGATTTTATTTCTACCTAATGTTTCACCCATTAAAGCCAAGGCACCCGCCTTATTCTCTAATAAAATTTCTATGTCTTGCATTTTTTTATGTTTCTGTTTTTACAAAGGAAATGCAATTATTACTTTTACATTTCATTTAAGAATGAACTATGAATGTAGAAGATAAATTTATTTCCATTTCCGCTTTGATATGTGAACCCACACGGGCAAAAATGCTTTGGAACTTGCTTGATGGCAGAGCATATACTGCGAGTGAGTTAGCTATTGTTGCAGATACTTCGCCTAGCTCTGCGAGTAATCATTTGGCAAAACTGCTTGAAGCAGAAATAGTCAAAGTGGAAATTCAAGGACGACATAGGTATTACTCACTTTCAAATTCTGAAGTTGCTTATGCCGTTGAAGCGCTGGCAACACTTGCAACAAATAGTGCCGCTAAAATTGCTAAGAAAGAACCCGCTAAAGATGGTATAAATTATTGTAGAACTTGTTATGACCATATAGCAGGATTTGTTGGTGTAAAAATAGTTGAAACGCTTGAAACAAAAGGCTTCTTAGCAAAGTCAAAGAACGTTTATTTAGTTTCTGAAAAGGGTTGGGAATGGTTTCAGTTTTTCAATTTATCAAAAGAAAATTTTATTAATAATCGTCGTCCAGTTACTCGTCAATGCCTTGATTGGTCTGAACGTCGTCCACACTTAGCTGGCCATCTCGGGGCGGAGCTTTTGAATAAAATGCTTGAAAGAAAATGGTTTAAAAAAATTGAATTTTCGAGAGAGTTAAGCATAACCTCAAAAGGGCGACAAGAACTTTATGAGCTGTTGGGTATGGCACTAAATTGATAAATATCTTTTCAATCGGGTTTATAAAAAGTAATGTGTTTAATATTTAACTCAAAGCATCATGAAAAATAATTCCTAAAGTATATCGTTCATCACTATGGATCTCACTACACCGTGTTTCATGTTTACACGATAATATCCTTTGATACCCTTTATAAGGCGAAAGTTAGTTGTAAATATTAGCAAATCTCCTGTGTTGGGAAAAGGTGAATAAACCCGTTTTTTGACTAAAACAAAAAAAGCCTGCAATCATTTGATTTGCAGGCTTTTAGCTATTTTTGACATTGAAACTGGCGGAGAGAGCGGGATTCGAACCCGCGGTACCGTTGCCAGTACGACAGTTTAGCAAACTGTTCCTTTCGGCCACTCAGGCACCTCTCCGTTTTAAAGAAAATTGCCTTTAGCTTGTGTTAAAGCAACTCCTTTAGGCGGGACAAATATAGCAAAACAAGCTATTGTTCAAAATAAATTGTCAGACTTTTTGGTAATCTATCCGTACATGATAGATACTCATTAGCATGGTCTTGAATATCAATTTGATAGTCTCGATGTCTTTTAACGACAAATCACAATTATCTAACTGCTTTTGTTCTAATTTGTAATTAATAATGCGTTCTACAAGATTGTTAATCTTCTCCACATCGGGATCTTTTAAGCTTCTAGATGCCGCCTCTACAGAATCGGCTAACATTAGAACACCTGTTTCTTTGCTAAACGGAATAGGACCGGGATAGCGGAAAATGTTCTCATCAACAAACTTCTCTGGCGAGTTTTTTAAAAACGATTGATAAAAAAAATCAACCCGTGTATTGCCATGGTGCGTGCGGACGAAATCTATTATCACTTCTGGTATTTGATTTCTCCGCAAAATCTCTATCCCCTTATGCACATGCTGAATAATTATTTGAGCGCTTTGCTCATAAGGCAGCTGATCGTGCGGATTAGAGTTTGTATTTTGATTTTCGATAAAATATTGAGGGTTTTCGATCTTGCCAATATCATGGTAAAGCGCCCCCGCCCTAACCAATACAGAGTTGCCCCCGATCTTAAATATCGCCGCCTCGGCCAAATTGGCTACTTGTAAAGAATGTTGAAAAGTTCCAGGTGCCTTAAAGCCAAGTTCTCTAAGCATTTTTGAATTTGTATTTGTCAACTCAATTAGAGAAACATCAGAGGTAATACCAAAAATCCGCTCAAAAACATAAATAAGAGGATAAGCTAAAAGAGAAAGCAACACGCTAAAAACAAACGGAACAAAATTAATCCATTCTATTTCTTTTATTGAACCTTCGCGCAACAGCGAAATACCTAAAAAAGCAACAAAGTAAGCAATCAAAATGTACACTGCTGATATTAAGAAACGCTCTCGCTGTATAAAATTCTTAATACTAAAGATGGCCACCATTCCTGCCGTAAGCTGATAAAATACAAACTCGAAACTGCTGGCCACAAAGAAACCCGCAATCAAAACTACAAGGAGATGCAGGTAGAGCGCCAGCCGAGTATCAAATAAAATCCGGATGATGATTGGAACGATACAAAAGGGAATATAATAAATGCTTATGATGTTTAACCGCAGTGCCCAAGTAAGCAAAACCAACATCACCGTAGTTATCATTAAAATAAGAGAAAGCTGTCGGTTATCGGCGAAAATGTCTTTTCTAAACAAGTATAAAAAAGCAATTAAAAGACTTAGAATAAAACTTATCAAAATCACCTGGCCCAGATACACCAAAGTTGGACTGCCCGCTATTTTTGTCTGCGCATCATAAGCTTCTTTGTACGATGCTAATTTTTGAAAAATTTCGTCGTCAATTACATCGTTTTTGCCCACAATGAGTTCCCCACGTTGTACCATCCCTCTTGTGGTAGAAACACTATTAACCGTATTTTGCTGCACCACCTGCGTCAGCCGCTCGTTAAAGATAATATTTGCAGATAAGTGGTCTTCTGCCAAATTAGTTACAAGGTCTTCAATAACTTGGCTATTGGCTTTAAAACTACTTCTAAAAAAATTGAGCGCGGTTTCTGTGGTAAACACATCTTGAGTATTTTTCTTGGTCTCTATATTGTTTGCCACCAAAGAAAAATCGTAGTTCTGGGCTAGTTTTTGATGTTTTGCACTTATTGCGATTATTCCTCTCGCATAAATGTCTTTAAGAATTTTATAACCTTCGGCCTTGTAGGCTGCCTTTTCTCTATTTCCTTTTGCTGTGCTTTGCCATTTTAGATCAAACTCGTTTGAGTACCCTTCCAGCGCCTCAATAGCCACCTCCTTATCATATTGGTAGATAGGCAAAATATCTTTAAGCGCGTTACTTTTATCGGTTTTTACTTGAGGAGTGGTTTTTAAAATGGCAAAACTAAATGGAGAAACAAGATCTTTATTCATCCACACTTTCCCTTTTTCAAACTCATACCTAAAACGGGGCTGCTTAGGAAGAAAAAATGTGACTACAAATACCGTTAATACGATCATCGCGTATTTTAAATTAGATGAGTATTTACGATACAGCTGCTTCTGCGTGTTTTTTCTAAACTTGGCCAAATCAATAAATTTTGATTCCCAAAAATAACAAAATAAACCACATCCAATTTCTGTTTATAATTTCGGCGCTACCTCAAACAGAATTTATCGGATGTTAAACGTATTTGCTTACCTACTGACATAAATATGCCTTTTTACCCTGTAAGAGCTGTATTAAATAACTTATCTTAGCAAAACCAAGAAGTATAAAAAGTTGTCAGGATGAAAGATATTGTAATTGTTTCTGCAGTTAGAACACCGATAGGAGGTTTTGGAGGCTCCTTAGCTTCTTTTTCTTCCACCCAGCTTGGTGGCTTTGCCATAAAAGCCGCTGTTGAACGAGCCGGATTAAAGTCAGATCAGGTTCAAGAGGTATTTATGGGCAACGTACTGTCGGCAAATTTAGGGCAGGCGCCGGCTACACAAGCGGCTAAATATGCCGGTCTACCAGATTTACCGGCTACTACTATAAATAAAGTTTGCGCAAGTGGCATGAAGGCTATTATGTTGGCTGCACAAAGCATTGCCAACGGCGATAACGAAATTGTGATTGCTGGCGGAATGGAAAGCATGAGCAATGTGCCTTATTATTTAGATAAAGCTAGAACCGGATATAAACTTGGTAACGGCCAACTTACAGACGGACTGATTAAAGATGGCCTTTGGGACGTTTACAACGATTACCACATGGGCAGTGCTGCCGAACTTTGCGCTACAGAATGCAACATTAGTAGAGAAGCACAAGATGATTTTGCGATAAATAGTTATAAACGTGCGCAAAAGGCACAAGCTGAGGGGAAATTTGCTGAAGAAATTGTTCCCATAAGCTATCAAGATAGAAAAGGAGAGACCGTTACCATCAACAAAGACGATGAGCCAAGTGCCGTAAAATTTGAAAAAATACCAAGTTTAAAACCCGTATTTAAGAAAGATGGTACAGTTACAGCCGCAAACGCATCTACTTTAAATGATGGCGCAGCAGCTCTGGTAATTATGAGTGCCGATAAAGCAAAAGAACTTGGCATTAAACCTATCGCTAAAATTTTGGCTTTCGCCGATGCACAGCAAGCGCCAGAATGGTTTACAACGGCACCATCTAAAGCCATTCCGTTAGCCTTGGCAAAAGCAAATCTATCAAAAGACCAAGTGGATTATTATGAAATTAACGAAGCTTTTGCGGTAGTTTCTTTGGCGAACAACAAAAAACTAGAACTCAACGAATCGACTGTAAACTTAAATGGCGGTGCTGTTGCGTTGGGTCATCCGTTGGGCGCTTCTGGCGCTCGCATTGTTGTGACGTTACTTTCTGTTCTCCAACAAAACAATGGTAAAATTGGCGTTGCGGGAATTTGCAATGGAGGTGGAGGCGCAAGTGCGTTGGTCGTGGAGATGGTGGGGTAATAGATTAATAAATTTTCTGAAACTCTTATTTTATAAGTTAAAACAAAAAACTCTCGGGACGAGCACTATCTTTATAAAAAAATTAAATGAGAGATAAACTGATAATTCTTCTATCGATTTTTATAAGTATAGTTGTTGCTGATATTTTTCTCAGAATGTTTTATTATAGCGACCTTTCTTTAAAATTCGATTCTCAAGAGTTTAATAATATTGGCTCACCTATAATATCATTTTTTGGATTTATTGGGTTAATTCTTACAGTCAAAATAGCGCTTAATCAGTTTAGACTTCAACACAGCATCGGGTATTTCGACTATTATAGAACTCTTGTAAATAAAATTCTTCAGGAAAATAATGAGAATTCTAGTACAATAGATCTTTTACAATTCATTTTGTATGTAGATGATATTTATGACGATCTGAAAAAAAATCCATCTTATTTAATTGATTTAACAAGATTTAAACGTGGTGAAGTTGTAAACAGTGACGGCAAGGACTATGACTCCATACTCGGGAAATTAAGATTGTTTAGGATAAAGCTATCAATCCTGCTCAAAAGATATGAATTGCTGATTTTGGAAATCAAGAATCATAATGAATTAAGCGTATCGCATAAAGACCTACTTTTTAAAGAACTTTTTAGCAATCAGATAACCGATTACACTGTTCAGCTTGAAATGTTAGACGATCAATCTGAATTAAGAGATTTGAAAGAAAATCTATTTATAGCATTTGTTAACCATTCAAAAGAAAAACTTCCGTTCTTCAATGAAAATATTTATGCCTTAAAAAAAATGCTTGTGGGTGACCCTTTTTATGCTAAATATCTAAGTGGAAATGCGATGTGATATTATTAGGTAATTATCGTGAATATAATTGAGCGAAATATGATTTAGCCCAAATGAGCACAGAATTTAAGTAACGCCTGTGGAAATGCATTACTAGTTGGAACTTTAAACACATCGTAAATTTGCAGCGGATAAGAGGTTACAATTCAATCAATATTAAAAGAGGATATAAACAATTGGAGATAAGTTCACCTAGAGACTTAATGAATTATGGAGATGAAAACTGAAAAAAAATTTGATGCCGTAACAATGGCTCGTAAAATCAAGGACGAATTGGACAAGAAATTAACCAAGATGACCAAACAAGAAATTGTTGATTATTTTGCGTCAAAAAGAATGAGAGAAAACCGCGTGATACCTAGTGCTTAATAGACTAATTCACTAGCTACTTGTAATTTGATCTTTTTGATAAACTTGTAATTTGTAAATCGCAAGGTCTGCAAATATCGTTACGCACAATTTTCATCGATGCCAAATTAACCCATGAAACACCAATTTTTTTTCTCTTTAGCTTTAATATTATTGACTGGATTTTCAGCGAATGCCCAACAAAACCCAAATCTAATTGCGCTGCAAGACAGTTTGAATAAAATTTCCATTCGGGTTTTATCCGCGCAAAGCGATGAACAGAAATTTAACGAAAACGGAATTTTTGTAAAAACCTTGGTTGAAGCACTAAAAACGCCATACTCTTTTAAATTTAGCTTCGATTCTTTAAAAACAGTTTCAATAGTAAAATCACCAGATAATGCTTTTAGATTGTTAACCTGGTATCTGCAGCTCGCCCAAGGTACTTATCGATTTTTCGGAGCCATCCAAATAAATACACCAACCGGCGCGTTAAATCTGATTCCGCTAATTGATCAAACTGAAAATCTAACAGATCCAAATATCATTACCGGCAACAAAAACTGGTTTGGCGCAAAATATTACGAAATTATTCCAGTTACGTCGTCGGCTAGGTTGCCTTATTATATTTTATTGGGATGGAAGGGAAATAATGAGCGAACGAGCAAGCGGGTTATAGAAATTCTTAGTCTCGATAAAGGCGAGGCAAATTTTGGCGCTCCAGTTTTTGATGGCAAAGACTTAAATGGAAAAAACCGTTTAATATTCGAATACAATAAACAAAATGCCATGACGCTAAAATCTGATTTGAAAGCCGGTATTTTGGTCTTTGATCATTTATCACCAGTCGATCCAGACATGTTGGGTAAATTCGAATATTATGGATCTGATGGACATGTGGATGGTTTTAAAATTATCGGTGGACGCTTAAAACTGCAAGAAAACCTAAATTTAGCGAACGAGGCAAGTGAAAACGACGAGTTTTACATCGACCCAAAAAAAAAGAAAAAAGAAAATTAGTTTACAGCCAATAACAAGGTAATCAAATTCCTAGAGCCTTTTCAAAAATCTTGGTTAATACATCTAAATTTAGACTAAAGATATCATCGTGCTTTTTCTGATACTTTTAAAAAGTTAAGATTTGCATCGAATTTAAAATTTGTGAGTTTAGGTTATGCTACCTATATTGCAATTGCCAATCAAGCAACACACAAATATTTTATTCCGAAACCGAACTCTAGAACCAATTAAATTTTATGGAAGTAACTCTTAACAGCGAAGACGACTTTTTTAAAGATAAGGTGCTCGGGCATCCAGCAGGGCTATTTGTACTCTTTTTTACAGAAATGTGGGAGCGCTTTTCTTACTACGGCATGCGTGCCTTGCTGGTAATTTTCTTAACAACTTCGCTGATTGGTTCCAACCCCGGTTGGGGTTGGCCACGTGAATATGCGCTAGCTATTTACGGGTCCTATACTTCGTTGGCCTACCTTACTCCTATTTTGGGAGGTTATATTGCTGATAAATTAATTGGTTATAGGTGGGCTGTAATCACTGGTGCCTGTATTATGACACTCGGCCACCTGTCTATGGCTTTTGAAGCTAACCATATTTTTCTGTACCTAGGTTTGTGTTTATTGGTAATTGGTAACGGTTTTTTTAAACCAAACATGACTTCCATCTTATCGCACATGTATAAAAAACATGAGAAAAAGAAAGATGGCGCTTACACCATTTTTTATATGGGCGTTAATGCTGGTGCATTTTTGGGCATGTTGCTTTGCGGTTATCTTGGCGAAAACCCAAATTGGGGATGGAGCTATGGCTTCGGACTTGCTGGCGTTTTTATGTTTGTCGGCATGTTACAGTTCTACTTTACAAAGAATATTTTTGGTTCTATCGGCCTAAAGCCAACAAACGAAGACGAAGAACCGCAAGAAGCATCGCAAGAAGTGGCAGGAATAGAAATGGTAGAAGCCGAGACCGAGAAGTCTCAACCGGCAAAAACGAATCCTTTTTCGAAGTTCGATTTAATCGTTATTGCCATTATTGCCATCGTGGGGTTAGTTTGGGTAGTGAATGACCCGGTCTCTAAAATTACCGGCTCCGGCGTTTTTAACTTTAATATCGGCAAATTAACAGGAAGTAATTTTGCAATCTTAATGGCTCTGGCTCTTTTTATTTTTATTCTTATAAAAAGAATTACTCAATATGGCTTTCTACTTCGAGACAGAATGACTGTGGTGGTTATTTTGGCAATCATTCAAATTTTCTTCTGGGCTTCATTTGAGCAAGCCGGAGGTTCTATGTCTATTTTTGCGAAAGATTATACGGCAAGGATACTACAGGGCGATGCGAAAATAATCTTCAACGTGGCCAACACTTTAATTACTGTTGTGCCGCTCATACTTATAACTTACGTGTTGCTTAGCTTGTTTCGGCGAACCTTTAAAAATTACGCAATTGGCAATATCATTTTAGGTCTAGGGTTTTTGCTGATCTGGATACTGGTTATTTACATGTTAAAAAACCAGTATTCGGAGGTTAAGGCAGAGGTGCCGGCCACTTGGTTTGGTGTGTTAAATTCTTTGTTTATTATCACTTTTGCACCTATTGTCTCTAGACTTTGGGAAAGCAAATATAATCCAAGCGCAACCATGAAAAATGGTTTCGGGATGATTTTACTGGGCATCGGCTTTGCCGTATTGGCTTATGGTTCGAGCTCCATACCTTCAGGTGCAAAGGTAGCTTCAGTAAGTATGATCTGGCTAATTTTAGCTTATTTTTTCCATACGATGGGAGAATTATTTATCTCTCCTGTTGGATTATCTTACGTATCTAAACTTGTTCCAGGCCGTATGATTGGAATTATGTTTGGTATTTGGTATTTGGCGATTGCCATCGGCAATAAAATTGCCGGAAGCATGGGTGGTCAAATAGATAAAATAACTGCGCAGTACTCCATGTCCACTTTTTTCTTAATTTTTACATTGATTCCCATCGGTTTAGGGCTTTTGATTATGTTGCTGAACCCAATGATAAAAAGGCTGATGCATGGTGTTCATTAAAATCCAATTGGCCTAAAAATGGATTTAACGGAGTCTGCCATTGCGGGAGGTTTACAGCATTCAGAGCGTTTAAACCGAAAACATCCAAAACAACTTTACCTGCTTTTCTTTACCGAAATGTGGGAAAGGTTTTCTTTTTATGGGATGAAGGCGCTCTTGTTAACCTATATGGTTACCCAACTAAATTTCGATGAGCCAAAAGGATATGCCATTTTAGGTGCTTATGCTGCGCTAGTTTATACAATGCCCATGTTCGGCGGCATGCTTGCCGATCAGTTTCTTGGTTATCGCAGGGCAATTATGTTCGGAGGATTTTTGATGGTAATTGGTCACTTCGTTTTAGCAATTCCGTCTGGTTGGAGTTTCTTTTACGGAATGGCTTTCATTATCTGTGGCAATGGATTTTTTAAACCGAACATTTCTAGCTTGGTTGGCACACTTTACAGCAATAACGATCCAAGGAAAGACAGCGCATTTTCTATTTTTTACATGGGCATAAACATCGGCGCAGCTTTGGGCGGAGTGCTATGCGGTTACGTGGGGCAAAAAATAAACTGGCATTATGGTTTCGGCCTCGCCGGAATATTTATGGTGCTGGGCATGGTGGTATTCTATTTCGGGAAAAAATCTTTGGGAGATAAAGGTTTGCCACTTACCGACGCTTTAAACAAAAGAGTGCTGGGCTTTATAAAAATAGAATACTTAATTTATGGCTTAACATTTTTTGCGCTTCCGCTGATAGTTACCTTGTTTAACTTTTACGAATCGATGGAGGTAATTATGCTTTCGCTAGCTGTCCTTTCTGTAGGTTATTTACTGTACATCGCATTTACGTTAGAAAAAATAGGACGCTTTAAACTTATTTCTGCGCTGATATTAATCGCATCGTCTACCGTGTTTTGGGCATTTTATGAGCAAAATGCAGGTTCTTTAAATCTATTCGCACTCCGTAACGTTAACTTAAATTTTTTCGGCTATGATTTACCTGCGCTGTCGCTGAATAATTTTTTGCCACCTGCTTGGGTGGTATTGCTGAGCTTTGTGTTTGCCTGGTTGTGGCCATGGTTGAATAAAAGAAAATTAGAACCTTCTACCCCATTAAAATTTGCACTCTCATTTATTTTTGTCGCTGCAGGTTTTTTTGTTTTTTATTTGGGTTGCCAAGCAAGCTTAAATACAGGTCTAATTAGTTTGGCTGCCTTCGTAATGGGCTACTTTCTAATTATTTGTGGCGAAATGTGCCTATCGCCTGTTGGCTTATCCATGGTAACTAAATTATCGCCTGCAAATATAGTGGGCATGGTTATGGGCATTTGGTTTTTCGCTACTGCCATCGGCGAGTTTTTGGCTGGCAAAATCGGAGCGATGATGAGTGTTCCGAAAGCAATTGTTGCCCAAAATAATCCCGTAACTTCACTCCCATTTTATGCAGATATTTTATACCAAATTGCACTCTACAGCGCCGGGATTGGTGTGTTGTTGCTATTGCTCGTTCCGTTGTTAAAAAGATGGATGGGCGATGTAAAATAGATGCTTTAAATTGGTTTAACTTAGGCATAAGGTTTTGAAGAATTAAGTTTTAAACACCATATTGGATGAATGTACACAAGAACTCTAATTAACTTCTCAAATTATTAATATTTTGTAATTTCCTTTAAAATTTGCCCTACGTGTCAGACAGCTTAGTCATTATACCCACCTACAACGAAAAAGAAAACGTCGAGAAAATTATTAGAAAAGTATTTTCTTTAACGCAACCTTTTCACATACTTATTGTAGATGACGGTTCGCCAGATGGAACGGCTAACATTGTAAAACAATTACAAAACGAGTATGCGGGACATCTTTTTTTAGAAGAACGTGCCGGTAAGCAAGGGTTGGGCACTGCATACATTTACGGATTTAATTGGGCGTTAAAGAAGGAATACGAATACGTTTTCGAAATGGATGCGGATTTTTCGCACAATCCAGATGACTTGCTAAGGTTGCGCGCGGCTTGTTTACCAACTTTAGAAAACGGCGAGGTAGGTGCAGATTTGGCAATTGGCTCTAGATATGTAAAAGGCGTAAACGTTGTAAATTGGCCCATGGGCCGCGTGCTTATGTCTTATTTTGCATCCATGTACGTGCGCACCATTACCAGAATTAACATCCAAGATGCTACGGCAGGTTTTAAATGTTATCGGCGAGTTGTTTTAGAAACCATCCCGCTCAATAAAATTAAATTTGTGGGCTATGCCTTTCAAATAGAAATGAAATACACTACCATTAAATATGGTTTTAAGGTGGTGGAAGTGCCTATTATTTTTACCGATAGAACAGAGGGAACATCGAAAATGAGTACCGGTATTTTTAAAGAGGCTTTTTTGGGCGTAATTCAGATGAAAATGAGCAGCTGGTTTAGAAATTACGATAGGAGTAGATAAATCACTATTGGCGTTAAAATTTCGATATCTTAACGAGTAGAAAAGAACATCCTTTGAAGGCCTTATAACATCAATCTTACCACAACTTTTATTTGGAAATTTAAACCATTTCTCGATTTTAAATTACAATTTTGGAAAAATTTATTAATTATTAAATGCAGAGTTACTCAGAATTTCTCGATCTAAGTGTTGGGTTTCCACAAGAAGGCTTCGACGTAATAGATGACGAGTTGTATTTTCAAGATCTAAATCTTATGGAAATGATAGAAACGTATGGCACTCCCCTCCGTTTTACTTATCTGCCCATGGTTACAAAGAAAATTCAGCAGGCTAAAATTCTTTTTCAGCAGGCAATACTAAAGAACAATTATCGCGGCGACTATAAGTATTGCTATTGCACCAAAAGCTCGCATTTTAAGCACATTGTCGAAGAGGCCCTAAAAAACGACATACACATAGAAACTTCATCGGCTTTTGATATGCCGATGATAGATGCTTTGGAGAAAAAAGGCAAGCTGAATAAAGATACCACTATTATTTGCAACGGCTTTAAAACCTACCAGTACAAAACATATATTATTGATATGTTGCATGATGGATTTAAAAACATCGTCCCGGTATTGGATAACAAAGAAGAGTTTAATCTTTTTGATGATGAGGTAGAGATGGATACGCCATGCAATTTGGGCATTCGTATTGCGGCGGAGGAGCAGCCCGATTCTCAATTTTACACTTCGCGTTTGGGCGTCAGGATGGAAGATATTTTAGATTTTTACAACAGTAAAATTGTGCCGAACCCAAATTTTAGAGTTAAGTTATTGCACTTTTTTATAAACTCTGGTATTTCTGACACGCCATATTATTGGAATGAGTTGGAAAAATATGTAACACTTTACTGCAAATTCAAAAAGATAAATCCTGAGTTAGATACGTTAGATATTGGCGGCGGAATGCCGTTTAAAGACTCCTTGGTCTTCGATTTCGACTATGAGTACATGGTTAACGAAATTGTGAAACGTATTAAAGAAATTTGCGCTGTAAACGAAGTGATAGAGCCAAACATCATTACTGAATTCGGAAAATACACTGTTGCGGAAGCATCCGGGATTCTGTATAAAGTGCTCGGAAGAAAACAGCAAAATGACCGCGAAAAATGGCTGATGTTGGATGGTTCTTTTATTACCAATTTGCCAGATGTTTGGGCGCTTAACCAAAAATACATCTTGCTTCCTGTCAACAATTGGGATTCTGAATATGAACGTGTAAACCTTGGCGGGATAACTTGCGATGGACAAGATTACTACAACCAAGAAGCACATATGAACAGCGTTTTTATGCCGAAAACTCGCAAGGTTCAATATCTGGGCTTTTTCAATACAGGCGCGTACCAAGAGGTTTTAAGCGGTTACGGCGGCATCCACCATTGCTTGTTGCCCAGTCCTAAACACGTGTTAATCCGCAGAAATAGAGACGAAAGTTTTAATTTCGAAGTATTTGGCGAAGAACAAAATAGCAAGCAGGTGTTGAAGATTTTGGGGTACTAAGATAGATATGAGATATGAGACATTAGTGATATTGACTATCTCTAATGAGATAACAACTACCTCTACTTTTTAAGCTTGGGTATTTTTTTTATATTTGATTATGGAACAGTATAAAATCTTCGACAGAATAATGGTTACCGACGGGCTGATGGGTGGGAGACCCACCATACGTGGTTTGCGATTCCCTGTATCTGATGTACTTGAGCTATTGGCTAGTGGTATGAGTGATGAACAAATCTTGGATGAGCATCCTATCCTCGAAAAGGAAGACATTAAAGCGGCCTTGCTCTATAGCGCGCAAAAAGTTGATGAGGATTTGATAATTGATTGACTGTGAAATTTGGACCGACACAAATATCTCCCCTATCATTGCCAAGTGGATTTTTGAACACACGAACATTAAAACGAAGTCTTCTTTTAGCCTAAATTTGCATTCGGTAGAGGATAAAGTGATTTATGAAATGGCTAAAATCTACGGAAATGTAATTATTGTATCCAAGGATTCAGATTTCAAGGAATTAATAGACTGGTATGGTTCACCGCCAAAACTTATTCTAATTAAATTTGGAAACTGTTCGAATCAATTATTTTGGCAAAAGTTGAAACCGAAAATTAATGTAGCACTTAGGTTACTCCTGAATGAAAATTCTGAGGTTAATGTGTTTAATATAATTTAAAAAAATGAATTTCGGAAAAGTAGATGACCCAACTGTTGTAGATTTCACGCTTCCTGCGGATGCGCCGGAAACTTCAGCTATCCTAAAAGCAAATAAGAAAACCCAATCTTTTGATGCATACGTAGGTTGTGCAAAATGGAACAAAGCCGATCTTAAAGGTTTTTATCCTAAAGGAACAAAAGACGAACTGACCTATTATTCTACGCAGTTTAATTCCATAGAACTAAATGCAACTTTTTATGGCATGCCAAGTAGCGACCAAGTGAGAACTTGGAGGGAAAAAACGCCTACCGACTTTAAATTCTTCCCAAAACTTACAAATACGGTTAGTCATTTTAAAAGATTGCTTAATGTAAAAGAACCTATCGAGCATTATTGCGATGCAATTAGCAATTTCGAAGACAAACTTGGAATGGCATTTTTACAACTACACGATAATTTTAAACCCAAGGATTTCGACCGGTTGCAAAAAGTGATCGAAGAGTTTCCAAAAGTAATTCCCTTGGGTATAGAACTGAGAAACGAAGAATGGTTTTCTAATTCTGATGTGTTAAAAAAGACCACCAAACTTTTTGAGGATAATAATATAGCAAACATTATTGTAGATACCGCCGGCAGACGAGATATGTTGCACATGCGCTTAACTTCGCCAACTGCTTTTATTCGCTTTGTAGGCGCTAACGATGATAAAATTGACGAAAAACGCTTGGATGATTGGGTGGAGCGAATTGCTGTTTGGAAGAAGGAAGGCTTGCAGAATCTCTACTTTTTTGTCCACCAAAATATAGAACTTTCGTCGCCACTACTTGCTGCGCATTTCATCAAAAACTTCAATACAATTATCGGCACCGATTTAAAAATTCCGGCAAAACCCGCGAAGTAGAAAAATCATTTGTTTTTTGAGGATTTTGCCTACCTTGGATTTATGCTAGATGAGCTCAACCTGCGCAAAATAATGGTTATAGACATTGAGACTGTTTCTCAATATAGCACCTATGGGGAGGTGCCGGAAAATCTTCAGATGCTATGGGACGCCAAGACTATGTACCAACGGAAGGCAGAACAAACTGCCGATGAATTCTACGAAAGAGCAGGTATCTTAGCAGAGTTTGGCAAAATCATTTGCATCAGCGTAGGCGTTTTTTTCTATGAATCAGAAGCGTTAAAATTTCGTTTAAAATCTTTATCTGGACATAACGAGGGCGAATTACTAAAATCGTTTATAGAAATTATCAAAAAATATGGTAAAGATTTAGTTTTCTGCGCCCATAATGGAAAAGAGTTCGACTACCCATACTTATGTCGACGTATGGTGGTGAATGGATTGAACATACCTAAGCAACTCAACATCGCCGGAAAAAAGCCTTGGGAAAATCCGCACCTGGATACCATGGAACTTTGGAAATTCGGCGACTACAAACATTACACTTCTTTAAGCCTATTGGCCACTATTTTAAATATCGAAACCCCGAAAGATGATATCAGCGGAAGCGATGTAAGAAAAGTATATTATGAAGATAACGACTTGCCGAGGATTGTTAATTACTGCCAAAAAGATGTTATTACAACTGCCCAAATATTGCTAAAGTTTAAAGGAATGAACATCATCGCCAATGAAAATATAACAATTGTAAGCTAGTGCTGACGATAAAAGATTTGTCCGTATCGTTTTTCAATGAAGAAGGAAAAACCTGGTCGGCTGCAGTAAAAAAGGTAAATTTTACTGTGCAACGCGGTTCTGTTTTAGGAATTGTTGGCGAATCTGGTTCTGGAAAATCGGTTACTTCTTTTTCTATTATGAGATTGCTCGATGAACAATCGGCAAAAATTACGGGAGCTATTGAGTTTGATAAATGCGCAATTCTAAACTTAAGCAGCAACGAGCTTCGGCAATTAAGAGGAAATCAAATCTCTATGATTTTCCAAGAACCGATGACATCATTAAACCCTGTATTAACATGCGGCTATCAAGTGGCAGAGGCTATTCTTTTACACCAGAAATTAAGCAAAGCAGATGCAAAGCAGAAAACCATAACGCTTTTTAAAGAAGCTCAACTTCCACGCCCAGAAGCTATTTTTGATAGTTATCCACACCAAATATCGGGCGGCCAAAAGCAGCGCGTTATGATTGCAATGGCCCTAAGCTGCAATCCGGAACTTTTAATTGCAGATGAACCCACAACCGCATTAGATGTAACCGTGCAAAAAACCATTCTGCAACTTTTGCTAAAGTTAAAGCAAGAGCGAAATATGGCCATGATTTTCATTTCGCATGATCTTGGCGTGGTCAAAGAAATTGCCGATACTATTGCGGTAATGTACCAAGGCCAAATTGTTGAGCAAGGTAAAGCCGACGAAATCTTTTCGAACCCAAAACACCCATATACCAAAGGGCTGTTGGCTTGTCGGCCATCAACGATTTATCAACTTAAAAAATTGCCGGTAATTAACGATTTTTTAGATGGCAAAGCCGATAATTTTACAAACCATCTAAACCTAAAAAATCAATTTACAAAAGAAGAAGTAGCAGATAGGAGACAGAAACTATACGAGCAAGAGGCATTACTCCAAGTTAAAAATCTTTGCACTTGGTATGGTGTTAGCAGGGGCTTATTTGGAAACACAAGAGACTATGTAAAAGCCGTGGATAATATTTCGTTTGATGTTTTCCCTGGCGAAACATTGGGTTTGGTAGGAGAATCTGGCTGTGGCAAAACCACTTTGGGTCGCAGCATTTTAAGGCTAATTGAACCGACCTCGGGTAGCATTTTGTTTGATGGTAGAGAGATTACAACTCTAAACAAAGCAAAGTTACGCGACCTGAGGAAAGATATCCAAATCATTTTTCAAGATCCTTATGCATCTCTAAACCCCAAACTAACCATTGGGCAAGCTATTTTAGAACCGTTGCAAGTGCAAGGCATATTTAACGATAACGCGCAGCGAAAGAAAGAGGCAATAAGACTTTTGGGGCAGGTTGGCTTGCAAGAAGAGCATCTTAACCGTTACCCGCATCAGTTTAGCGGCGGTCAACGGCAACGTGTCGTTATTGCACGAGCTTTAGCCTTAAAGCCAAAATTTATTATTTGCGATGAATCTGTATCTGCCCTAGATGTATCTGTACAAGCCCAAATTTTAAATTTGTTGAAAGACTTACAACAGGAATTTGGACTGACTTATATATTTATTTCACACGACTTAGCTGTGGTGAAACATATTGCAGATAGAATTTTGGTAATGAATAGAGGAAAAATCGAGGAAGAAGGGTTTTCAGAAGAACTATTTTATCATCCTAAAACCGCATACACCAAAAAATTGATTGATGCTATTCCCGGAGAAGTGCTGACTCGCTAGGCCGTCGCGAACAAAAATTCTCAATCGGGAACTAAATCTTACAAGGCCCAAACCATACCCTTTAAGTTTTTATGTACCTTAGAAAAATAAAATTTGTGTATGGCAAAGAAAAAATCGGCAAACATAGAAGCTGTTTTGAAACAATTGGTTAGCGATGTTTTTGAGAAAAATGGCAATCAACTGCTCAATTACAAGCAGGTATCAGCAAAATTAAATCTAAACGACGACGAATCAAAAACAACCATTTTAGAAATACTTAAAGAAGGCAAGGCTTCGGGCACCTTTTTAGAACCAAGCACAGGCAAGTTTAAAATAAAAGATCTAAAGAACTTTGTTGTTGGCCGCGTAGATATGACAGCAGATGGTTCTGCCTACATTGTGCCCGATGATGAGTTTGAGAAAGACGTGTATATTGGGCCAAGAAAATTACGAAACGCTTTGCATGGTGATACCGTAAAAGTGTATGTTTTCGCCAAAAAGAATGACGCAAAAATGAAGGCGAAGTTGTAGAGATTATTAAAAGAGCGAAGTCAGATTTTACCGGCGTTATTAAATTGTCTGACAGGTTTGCTTTTGTAATTGCCGACGATAGGAAAATGATGCACGATATTTTTGTTCCGCTCTCAGAAATAGGCGAAGCCAAAAACGGGCAAAAGGTTTTGGTTACTTTAACGGATTGGCCCGAAGGAGCAAAAAATCCGATAGGAAGCATTAAACATGTTTTGGGAAACCAGGGTGAGAACGAAACAGAGATGAACGCCATTCTGGCTCAATATGGTTTTCCCTTATCTTTCCCTAAAGAAGTGGAAGCAGAAGCGAATGCTATTTCTGATAAGATTACTGATACAGAAATTTTAAAGCGAAAAGATTTTAGAGATATTTTAACCTTCACCATAGACCCGGCAGATGCCAAAGATTTTGACGATGCCATCTCTTACCAAAAATTGCAAAACGGAAACCATCAAATCGGCGTTCACATTGCAGATGTGTCTCACTATGTAATAGAAGGAACAGAATTGGATAAAGAGGCTTATGCGCGGGCAACGTCAGTTTATTTGGTAGATCGGGTTATCCCAATGTTACCAGAAAGTCTAAGCAATAATTTATGTTCGCTTAGGCCAAAGGAAGATAAATTATGCTTCTCTGCAGTGTTTGAACTAGATGATGAAGCCAACATAAAAGACGAGTGGTTTGGTAGAACAATAATACATTCTGACAGGAGATTTGCTTACGAGGAAGCGCAAAAAGTGTTGGAAAATAAAGCGGGTGATTGCGTCGAAGCTCTGTTAAAGTTAAATGAATTGGCATATATTTTACGCGAGCGAAAATTTAAAAACGGCGCCATCAGTTTTGAAAGTACAGAAGTTAAGTTTAAGCTAGATAATAAAGGTAAACCCATCGGTGTTTACGTAAAAGAGCGTAAAGATGCCCATAAACTTATTGAAGATTATATGCTTTTGGCGAATAAAAAAGTAGCCGAATTTATCGCCAAAAAAGGCAAGGGTAATCAAAAACTAACTTTTGTTTACCGCGTGCACGACTCGCCAAAAACAGAAAGTCTAGAGGCATTTGCTCAATTTGCTTCGAGGTTTGGATATAAGATTAACACAAAATCAGATAAGGAAATTGCCAAATCTTTAAATTATTTAATGGCCGATGTTGAGGGGAAAAAGGAGCAAAACATACTTACCTCGCTCGCTATTCGGTCAATGGCAAAAGCCATTTACACTACCAAAAAAACCAGCCATTATGGTTTGGCTTTTGATTATTACACGCATTTCACTTCTCCTATACGGCGCTATCCTGATGTAATGGCTCACCGGTTGTTACAAAACTACTTAGTTGGCAAAAAATCTGCCAATGCAGAGGCTTACGAAACTGCCTGCGGCCATGCGTCTTCTATGGAAAAAAGGGCAGCCGAGGCAGAACGGGCATCTATCAAATATAAACAAGCAGAGTATTTAGAAAATAACATCGGAACCGAATATAAGGGCATCATTTCTGGAGTTACAGAATGGGGTATGTACGTAGAAATAGAAGAGAACAAATGCGAAGGTATGATTCGATTAAGGGATATTTCAGATGATTTTTATGTGTTAGATGAAAAAAACTATTGCATCATAGGTCAACGAAAGCACAAAAAATATCAGTTGGGAGATGAGGTGATGATTAGAGTTAAGAAAGTGGATCTTTCCAAACGCCAAATAGATTTTACATTAATTACCAATTAAAATAATTTTTATTCTTATAGATGCAAACCATAGAACAGCTAAATAATATATTAAACAAAGCAATTTTTGAATTACAACTTCCTGCTACGCCGGCAAAGTTATATGATCCAATAAGGTATATTTTAAGTCTGGGCGGCAAAAGAATTCGCCCAATCTTGGTGCTTATGGCTACAGAACTTTTTGGCAAAGATGCCCAAGAGAGCCTAAGCGCTGCCATGGCGGTAGAAGTTTTTCATAATTTTACACTTGTGCATGATGACATTATGGATAATGCGCCATTGCGCAGGGGAAAAGAAACCGTTCATAAAAAATGGGACGTTAATACGGCCATTTTAAGTGGCGATGTGATGATGGTAGAGGCAAACAAACACTTAGCCAAAGCAAACCCCTTTTATCTTAAAGAAGTATTAGATACGTTTAACACCATTGCGCAAGGGGTTTGCGAGGGGCAACAGTTGGATATGGAGTTTGAAACAAGAAATGATGTATCCATTGAAGAATATTTGAACATGATTCGTCTAAAAACCGCTGTGCTTTTGGGCGGGGCCTTAAAACTCGGCGCTATTTTGGGTGGAGCGTCAAAACAAGATGCAGAGCTTCTATATCAGTTTGGAGAAAATGTTGGTGTTGCTTTCCAACTGCACGATGATATTTTAGACGTTTATGCTGATCCAAAAAAATTCGGCAAGCAAATAGGCGGCGATATTCTAGCCAATAAAAAAACGTTTTTGCTTTTAAAAGCTATAGAATTGGCTCAAGGAGAAGATAAAGCGATTTTAGATAAATGGCTACCCACAAAATACATAAACATAAAAGAAAAACTGTTTCAAGTAAAACGAGTTTACGATAATTTAGAAATAGACAAAATTGCTAAAGCTAAAATGGATGAGTATCTTCAAAAAGCACTAAATTATTTTGACGAGGTAGGTGTAAGCGAAGAAAGCAAAACGAGTCTATTAATCCTTACCAATCAGCTTATTACTAGAGAATATTAACGGCGAATGTCGTTACGTTGGCTCTCAGTCTTTAACAAAATTAAAACATTCAATAGCGGACGCGTGCTGTGTGTGAAATACCAGTCGCAATGTTGGCCTAATCAATCGCAATTTTTGGCTCTAAAATTAAAAATAAAAAACCCTCCCGAAAAAAATCGAAAGGGCTTCATAGCTATTCTTTTAAAAGTTTAATCTTCCGTCTTTCCAGTCTTTCCTGCATTTAATTCTATTTTGAGTTTCTCCAACTCACCAAACTTGCCATCTGCAGCTAATTTAGCCTGTTTTGGCCATGTGGTAGGTACAGCGGTATTGTAGCTGCTACCAGCCTCTTCAAGTAATTCCTCTAATTTGGCAACCTCAGCTTTTGCTAAATCTGCAAAAGAAACAATACCGTGGCTTACTAAAATTTCTGCAATTTTGGGCCCAACACCCTCAACCAAAGTCAAATCATCAGTTTTTGCCGTGTCATTCTCTTTCTTTGTAGGTGCTTTTTCAGCTGTCGGCTCTGCCGCCTCAACTACAAGTACAGTTTCTTCTGCTTTTGGAGCAGCTTTTTCTACTTTGGGTGCCGCCGCTTCAGCTACAGGTGTAGCTTTTTCAACTTTCGAAGAAACTTCTTTAACGCTTTCTTTTGCAGGTGTTACTTTTGTGGTTTCTTCAACCTTTTCTGCTTTAATTTTTGCAGTTGTTTTATCGGCAACGCCATTTGCCAAGTTCCCTATAACCTCTATTGGCAGTACAGAAACATAAGATTTATTGTCTGCCTTTTTTCTGAAAATTACAGTTCCATCAATCAATGCAAATAACGTATGGTCTTTTCCTAAACCGACATTTTTATCTGGATGATGCTTGGTACCACGTTGGCGAACTAGTATGTTACCAGCAATTGCCGTCTGACCGCCAAAGATTTTTATACCTAAACGCTTACTATGAGATTCGCGACCGTTTCTGGAACTACCGGCTCCTTTTTTGTGTGCCATGTTTATATTTTGTCATCCGCCGAATGGCGAAATTAGATTTAAAAATTCAGTTATAAAATGATATCAGCAATTTGGATTTTGGAAAATTGCTGGCGATGACCGTTTTTCTTCTTGTAACCTTTTCTACGTTTTTTGTGGAAAACGATCACTTTATCACCCTTTAAATGAGACACGATCTTAGCAGAAATTTTAGCGCCGCTAACAGCAGGCGTACCCACAGTTATTACACCACCACCATCATCAACCAACAATACATTGTCAAATTCAATACTAGCGCCCTCATCTCCTTGCAACCTGTGTACAAAAAGATGCTGGTCTTTAGCAACCTTAAATTGCTGTCCTGCTATATTTACTATTGCGTACATTGTTTAAAAATTATTTTTTGTATTTATTTATCGAGGTGCAAATATAAGGTAAATACATTTTAAACACAAGCTGTTTTGGCAGATATTTTTGTGTGCGCTACCCGGCTTATATCGATGCATTAAAAAGGCTAGAAGACAAACATTCATTCCCATTATTTTGGCATGCAAGAGTTACGATTGCTGAAGACAGAAGGTTTTAACATGCGTTTATTTGTGCGGAATTGCAAAATAATCTCTGCGAAGCAAAGGGCAGTGGAGTTTCTATTATTCTTCTCCAATTGTTCCTCTACTTCAACCTCAATTTTAGACTTAACCTCACTCTAAGTGCTTCAGCCTAATTTTTTAACTGTGCCTTAATTCTTGCCAATACATCATTAATATCAAATGGCTTGCTTATATAGTCATCGGCAAAATTCTCTACCGCTTTTTTCTCACTGTTATTTTGCGCAGACATGACAATGATGGGAATGTGTTTTGTAAACATGTCTTCTTTAAGATCTTTGCAAATATCCGCTCCATTGCCATCAGGCAACATTACGTCCAATAAAAAAAGATCGGGCATTGCATCTTGAATGTTCTTTTTTAGATCTGCAAATGATGAAGACAGCTGCATCTCGTAGCCTTCTTCTTCTAATAGAATTTCTATCACGTTTCTAATTTCTTGGTCGTCTTCTAAAATGTGGATTCGTTTTTTGTTCATTGTCAAATTAAAATTTTCAGAGGGTAAATATAGCGTTATTTTAAACAACAGTAACTTCGACGCCCGCAATTTCTAAACGCCTTAAGGTTTGGTTAGACACACCGCTATCAGTAATTATATGGTCTATCTCGTCTAAACTGCAGATTTTCCCAAAACCCTTTTTCCCAAATTTAGTAGAATCAGCAAGCACAATGGTCCTTTGTGCAGATTTTACCATCTTTTTATTTAAAGATGCTTCTGTTGCGTTCGTGGTAGTTAAGCCAAAATCTAAATCAATGCCATCCACACCCAAAAATAGTTTATTGCAGAAGAAATCTGTAAGCATTTGCTCGGCATAACTACCTGTAACGCTTGAAGAACTTTGTCTTAAAGTGCCGCCTAGCTGAATAAGTTCTATATTCGGATCTCTAGCAAGTTCTAACGCGACGTTTAGCGCAGATGTAAGAACTGTAAGTTTAGGCAAAGCCGGAATGTTTTTTGCAAAATAAAGAACGGTTGTGCCACTGTTTACAACAATTGAATCATTTGCTTTTAAAAGGCTTGCCGCTGCCGCGCCTATTCTTTGCTTTTCTGCAGATTGAAGCTTCTCCTTTTCACTAATGTGGATGTCAATTGTATAAGGGTTATTTTGGGTTGCGCCACCATGAATTCTAAACAACAAACCCTTATCTTCTAGAAGTTGCAAATCTTTTCTTATTGTAACCTGAGATACGCTTAGCGCGTCGCATAAATCTGCCACTTGGATAAACTGATCTTTTTGTAGCTTATCTAAAATAAATTGGTGGCGTTCCGTTAAATTTTTCACTTTGGCGATTTGCTCTTTCCTACTTAAACTAAAAATGGCAGATTTTATTTTAAAACTCTCGATAAACAGAAAAGGGGCCAAATAACGGCCCCATTTAATTCAATCAAATGCTAATTTATTTTACTGCATCAACTACAGCCTTAAATGCTTCAGGATGATTCATAGCTAAATCTGCCAAAACTTTACGGTTCAAACCAATTTCCTTTCCTGCCAATTTACCAATCAATTGTGAGTACGATAAACCGTGTTGGCGTGCACCAGCATTAATACGTTGAATCCACAACGCGCGGAATTCTCTTTTCTTAACTTTTCTGTCTCGGTATGCATACTGCAAACCTTTTTCTACTGTATTTTTTGCAACAGTATAAACTTTACTTCTTGCTCCCCAATAGCCTCGAGCCATTTTGAGGATTTTCTTTCTTCTTCTTCTAGAAGCTACTGCGTTTACCGAACGTGGCATGTTTTTGTTGTTTTTTGGTAAGCGGCGTTCCTATTTTTTAGGGAAACTTAAAGCCTGATACCTGGTTTAATTAATTAATTACTTTCCGATGCAAAGCATACGTTTTACATTTCCCAAATCGGCATCAGATACCAAGCTGGTTTGGCCAAGAGCGCGTTTGCGTTTTGTGCTCATCTTAGTTAAAATGTGACTTTTGTATGCGTTGTTTCTTTTGATTTTACCGGTTCCAGTAAGCGAAAAACGCTTTTTTGAACTAGAATTGGTTTTCATTTTTGGCATAACCTATTTTTATTTTTATTATATTTTATTATTTTTTTGAAACTTTAGGCGCTACGGTCAAGAACATGCGCTTACCCTCTAATTTGGGCAAAAGCTCTACTTTACCAATATCTTCCAGCGCTTGTGCAAATTTTAAGAGCAAAATTTCTCCTTGTTCTTTGTATACGATGGCTCTTCCTTTAAAATGAACATAAGCCCTTACTTTCTCTCCATTTTCTAAAAAACTCACCGCATGTTTAAGCTTAAACTGAAAATCGTGTTCATTTGTATTAGGGCCAAATCGAATCTCTTTAATTACAGTTTGCTTCGCGTTGGATTTAATCTCCTTTTGTTTCTTTTTTTGCTCGTAAATAAACTTGCTGTAATCTATAATTCTACAAACCGGCGGAGCAGCATTCGGAGAAATTTCTACCAAATCTAAATCCTGTTCATCTGCCATCGCCAAAGCTTGCGCCAGTGGATAAATTCCCTGTTCTACATTATCTCCAGATAAACGCACATCTGGCGATCTAATATACTGGTTAATTCTGTGCTCTGCTTCCTTCTTCTTAAAAGGTGGACGCGGCCCCCTATTAAACCCTGGTCTTCCTAATGCCAAATTTGTATTATATTTATTTGTTTTTAAATTGTTATTTCCTTCATAATCATTGCATTAAAATCTGTAATGCTCATGCTTCCCAAATCTCCAAGTCCGTGTTTCCTTACCGAAACCCCGCCCTCCTCCATCTCCTTTTCGCCAATAATTAGCATGTATGGTATCTTTTTAACCTCGGCATCACGGATCTTTCTGCCGATTTTTTCATCACGAAAGTCAATCAACCCGCGAATATCGGAATTATTTAACTCATCTAAAACTTTTTTGGCATAATCCTCAAATTTTTCTGAAATCGGTAAGATGGTAAATTGCTCCGGACTTAGCCATAACGGGAAATTTCCTGCGCAATGTTCTATCAACACAGCAACGAACCTTTCTAGAGATCCAAACGGTGCGCGATGTATCATTACAGGCCTGTGTTTTAAATTATCGCTGCCGGTATATTCCAGTTCAAACCGTTCGGGCAGGTTATAATCTACTTGGATTGTTCCCAATTGCCACTTTCTACCAAGCGCATCTTTTACCATAAAGTCTAGCTTCGGGCCATAAAAAGCAGCCTCACCATACTCAATAAATGTATTCAATCCCTTTTCTGCTGCAGCTTCAATAATTGCATTTTCAGACAAACGCCAATTTTCATCAGAACCAATGTACTTATCGCTTTTAACTTTATCCCGAAGAGATATTTGAGCAGTATAATTTTCAAACCCTAAAGATTTAAATACGTAAAGCACTAAGTCTATCACTTTTTTAAATTCTCCTTTAACTTGGTTTGGCATACAAAACAGATGCGCATCGTCTTGAGTAAATCCTCTCACACGAGTGAGACCGTGCAGTTCTCCACTTTGCTCATACCGATAAACAGTACCAAACTCTGCAAACCGAACTGGCAAATCTTTATAAGAGCGTGGCTTTGTTTTATAAATCTCGCAATGATGCGGGCAGTTCATAGGTTTTAAGAAAAACTCCTCTCCCTCTTGTGGTGTTTTTATGGGCTGAAAAGAATCTGCCCCATATTTTTCCCAATGGCCAGACGTTACATATAAATTTTTATGGCCAATGTGTGGCGTTATAACCTGCTCATACCCTGCTTTCGCTTGCGCTTTAGTTAAAAAGTTTACCAATCGTTCTCTCAAAGCAGTTCCTTTTGGCAACCATAAGGGCAACCCCATGCCAACTTTTTCTGAGAAAGCAAACAGCTCTAACTCTTTTCCAAGCTTTCGATGGTCTCGTTTTTTAGCTTCCTCTAACAGCACTAAATATTCTGTAAGTTCACTGGCTTTTGGAAATGTAACGCCATAAATTCTGGTCAGTTGTTTTTTAGTTTCATCGCCGCGCCAATAGGCTCCGGCAACATTCATTAATTTTACTGCCTTTATAAAACCAGTGTTTGGAATGTGCGGCCCGCGGCATAAATCAGTAAAATCGCCCTGTGAATAAAAAGTTATCTTTCCATCTTCCAAACCATTAACAAGGTCTAGCTTGTACTCGTCGCCTTTTTTTTCGAAGTAATCAATTGCATCAACTTTGCTTACTTTTTTACGTTCGAAAACTTGCTTTTGCTTTGCAAACTCAAGCATTTTATTTTCAATGGCTTTAAAATCTTCAGAAGAAAACTCCCTATCGCCAAAATCTACATCGTAATAAAAACCTGTTTCTATTGCAGGTCCAATGCCAAACTTTGTGCCCGGATAGAGCGCTTCTAACGCCTCTGCCATTAAATGTGCAGAAGAATGCCAAAAGGTAGTTTTACCCTCTGCATCGTTCCAGGTTAATAATTTTACGGCTGCATCATTTTCGATGGCTCTAGAGGAATCCCAAACTTCGCCATTTACTTCGGCGGCAAGTACGTTTCTGGCAAGACCTTCTGAAATGGATAATGCAATATCGTGGGCAGAAACGCCCTGTTCGTACTGACGGACAGATCCATCAGCCAAAGTAATATTAATCATCTACAACTATGATTTTGTTCTTAGTAAAAACTTCAAACGGTTAAAAAAATGTTTCGCTTACAACACGAATAATCCAAAGGTATGGAAAATCTGATAAAATTTTGAAAGCAACTTCTCTAGTCATCAAAATTTTAAGTGAATCGGCGCGTCTAGTTAATTGCTTAAAAACTTATCGTAGACCAAAATGCTGTTTTACCGAGCATCTTCATTTTAAAGACTGGATGCGAAATTATCCATATACGCAGACCTCCCTCTTAACCAGGTTTTCAAATAGGTTGGGTTTCCTTTCAAAAAGATTTTATTTTTTTGGAATTGTTAAGCGTTACATTTTTCTAATTTGAACTAAAACCTTTTAACTCTTGGTTAGATTCCTACAAATACACATCTGACATAATTTCCCAAGCCCAGGGCTTTTTAAAAGTTTTGAAAGTGGGCATTTTACCAAAAAAAAGCACTTCGCTGCTTTTTTGGTTTGCTACGTCTCTTTGATGTAGATTTCCTAAATCAGTAAAAAGCTTACGGTTGTTAAAATCGAAAATGCGCTGGGTAAAGGCACCGGTTTTATTATTATAATACAAGCTTATGGCGTTTGTAAGTGTCCAATCGTTGTTCAAAAAGCTAAACGTGTAACCCATTTCCCATCGCCATAAACTACCACCCTTAAATCGTAAATAAAGTTGCTCATCTTTTATAGTCATTTGCTCAAAGGGTTCGCCAATTACTCCACCCTCCTTTGCTCTTAAAATAAAATCGTTGTTTTGTGCAGAAAGCGAAAAAGTGTTGGAATTTTTTTTCCCAAAGAAAATGGCCAAAATTCTTGGTTTTTGACTCTCTTTTATGATATCGGTATGATTGTCGCCGTAAACACGAGTTTCATCTATCTCTTTATCTCCCTCCAAAATAAGCGCCAAATCCTCAATTCCATCATTGTTTAAATCGCCACCGGTTTGAGCAAAAATATGCCATCCGCTTGGCAAAGCTTGCTGAACAGAAGTTATTTGAAAAGGAATTTTTGGAAAGCGGACAGCGTTTTGCGCAAACGCAGCATTTGTTAGAATCAGAAAAAAGGAAATGTATTTTAAACGCATAGACAATTTCTAGGTGCCGATTATTTAACGGCCATTTGTAGATTTAATTACAATAAGCTGTAAAGTGGGAGCGCAAAGACGTGCAAATCTTCAAGCACAATTATTCAATTTGGTAATTTGAATAAAGACACATTGAAAAGGCGTTAGTTGATGAAAATAAATTTAACATCAAACCAACAGCGAAAGTAGTTTGGATTTCTGCCGTTCCATCAATTACCTTTTTTGAAAAGGCAAAAAAAGGAAAAACATTTGAAATGGCTACCCTAAATATTCATACCAAAAAAGAGCGCATTTTTATCCAAACTAATCGGGCGGAAGGAATATGGTTGTGGGAAGCGCTGAAAAAATATCCTTGAGAGGAACTAAAACTTATACTTCAGGCGAATTGAAGGTAAGGCTTTAAGGAAGACTTAGAAAATTTTGAGTTGTTCTGGTTTTCTAATTCTATTAATACTTTTAGAACGTAGGGTTTACTGGGGCTTTAATTCGGGATTAGATAGGATTTCTTAAAAGGCATTTGACATTTAAGAGGCTTTTAATAATTTTTCGATTCTGAGAATCCTTTCCTCTAAGCTTTCAAGATGCTTTATTCGGTCTTCTAGCCACGACAACTTTTCTATCGCTGTCTCGATATTTTCTAGTTTATCATAAAACCTTTCGTTAAATATTTGTAGTTGATCCCACTGCTTGATGGAAACAGCCATAAACTCACCTAATATTTTGTTGGTTTCCTTAACCCCTTCGTTGGTTTCTTTTATTCCCGCAGTCGTTTCATCTTGCTTTATCATCATTTCAGCGATTACCTCTATAATGTCTTTGGCCACTTTAGTAAGTTATAGTTCTATAATTAAATCAGCAGGAAGCAGAACAGTTTCCATAGCTCAAACTTATAAAAAATTCGTTTATCAGGTTAAATATAAGATGAAGACTTATTTTTCTTAGTAAGCTCAATTCTATTAAAAGAGATGCAATTAAATTCAAATTGGCTATTAATTATCCCTTCTGCCCCGACCCTGCCCGCCGCCAAATCTGTTCCGCATATTTTGCATCATCACTCTTTGTTTGGCTTCGTAATCTGCCTGAGTAATCAACGTTGCCTTTTTCGGAGCCGTTACATCAGATGCAGCGACATGTCTATAATCTACACTTTTTGCAATGGTACTAGATCCTTTACCAATTATGGCAAGCACTGCGCCTTCCGTCCACATCTCTGGATTGGGAGAAAAATCGAAACCTAATTCATCAGTATACCAAAGTTGAGTTTCATCAGTAATATCCCTCTGAACACCCAAAACATCCATTTTTCTTGTCGATTTGATGATGACTTGTTTGCATATAAAGCCAATGATTTCTTTTGTAGAATCTGTTTTTATGACTTCAATTTTTGGCGGCTGAGGCGCCTGTACAGCTCCAGTATCTCGTCGTCCTCTAAACCCTGACCTTCCTGCGAAAGACATAGGGGATAATTTCAACTCGTTATCCATATAATAGGTGGTATCGCTCAGATCGACTACTTCGATAAACTTTTTTTCAGCCAAATTGTAAAAATATTGCTTGTTGCCGCCGCCACCAAATCTCATCATCATTCTGCCAAAACCACCACCGTTGCCACCACCATTACTATCCTCGGTTTCTTCTACACCCATATAGCTAGCTTGGGTCGGGGTAAAAAGCAATTCGTAAGATATAGTGCTTTTAGAAGGAATTCTTGCAGACATTTCTGGGGAAAGTGTTACGCCGCTAGAAGCAATCATTGCAGAAGGATCTACAGTTGTTGCAAACTCTATAGCGCCAGAGGTTTTCTTCGTTTGGGCGCTAGCATTAAAGGCGACTAATGCGAGAGCAGATATCGCGCAGATTGTGTTTCTCATTTTCAATTTTAAATAGGTGAGTTGATTAGATTGTTCGGAAGCACGAAGGTTTAAATACCGCTAGATTTAATGCATTTATTTCAACTTTGGTTTTTCAGCTTCTTTTTGCTTTCAGCTTTAATCTTTCGGCTTTAATCAATATTCTGTACTTTCCAGCCATCCATTTGTTAGCACATCCGCAATGTGCATTGTTTTTATCGCAACACTGTTTTTATCGATATACCCTTGCAAATGCATTAAGCAAGAAAGATCAGATGAAATGATGTAATCGGCTTTTTGATCAAGCGCATTGTTAATTTTTTGTTCTGCCATGGCCGATGAAATTTCAGAAAACTTAACCGAAAACGTTCCACCAAAACCACAGCACATATCGGCATCCACTATTTCCAGCATCTCCAATCCGTGCACTTTTGAAAGTAGTTGGCGAGGTTCGTCTTTAATTTTGCATTCTCTAAGTGCGCTACAGGCGTCATGATAAACAGCTTTTCCTTCTAGCTCGGCGCCGAAGTAATCTTTTTTGGCAATATGCACTAGAAATTCTGAAAGCTCAAAAATGTTTGCCTGTAACGTTCTGCACGTATTATGGTCTATCGTGTTGGTAAATAAATCATTATATCCATTTTTTACCATGCCTACGCAAGAAGATGAAGGAGCCACCACGTAACCTGGATCTTTGAAATCATTTAAAAATTTAGCACCAACCTTTTTAGCTTCTTCCCAAAAGCCAGCGTTATATGCCGGCTGCCCGCAGCAAGTTTGCTTTGGATTATAGAACACATTACATCCAGCTTTTTCTAGCAATTTAACCGTGTTAAAAGCAGTTTCAGGATAAATTTGATCTACAAAACACGGAATAAATAAAGTTACGTTCATCGGCTGACAACTAAAAACGGCTAAATTAGGAAATAGTGAGTGCTTTCTTTTCTATTTTTTGTAAGAAGATTAAGACAAGTAATCCCAGAATAAAAAAACCAGCTAGCGCAATGATAGAATAGCGAATGTTTTCGGTAATTTCCTCTATGTAAGCAAAGCTGAATAATCCGATTACAATCGCGAGTTTTTCTGTAACATCATAAAAACTGAAGAAAGAAGTGGTATCATTTGTATCCGAAGGTAAAAACTTTGAATAGGTTGATCTAGACAAAGATTGAATACCACCCATTACCAAGCCAACTAATGCTGCTAGCGCATAAAATTGATATTCATTCTCTACGTAATAACCACCAACGCAAACGCCAACCCAAATAACCACCACAAAAATTAAAACCCTAACATTTCCAATTTTGGTCGATAAGTAAGACATTAACATAGAACCTGGAATGGCAACCAGCTGAATAATTAAAATTATTGCGATAAGCTTTGCAGTACCCAATTTTAATGTTTTTTCTGCAAAGCCCGCAGCAGCCAGCATAATGGTTTGCACGCCCATAGAGTAAAAGAAAAAAGCCAACAAAAAATATTTCAGTCGAGGCATCTGTTGCAACTTATTCCAAACTTTCGCCAATTCTTTAAATCCTTCTTTAACCACATTACTTTGCGATAAATAAGTTTTCTTTTCTGAAGGAAGATTTGCAAAAGGAATTTGAGCAAAACCAATCCACCAAAGGCCGACAAGAAGAAACGAAATGCGGGCCGGCAAAGAGGCATCTGTTATACCGAACCACTCTGGCTTTAGCACAAACAAAAAGCAAATAAGCTGCAGTAAAACAGAGCCAACGTATCCATAAGAAAAGCCTTGAGCGCTTACTCTATCTTGTTGATCTTCGGTTGCTATTTCTGGGAGATAGGAATTATTAAATAGCACACCACCGATATAACCCATCGCGGCGAGCATAAATAATATAATACTTGCCTCTAACGTGTCAAGTTTAAAGAAGAACAACCCTGCGCAAGAAATTCCTCCCACGTAGGTAAAAAACTTCATAAAGAACTTTTTACTTCCTCGATTATCTGCAATAGAACTTAAGATTGGCAATGCAATTACCATTATGAGATAGGCAAAACTTAACGCATAGTTGCTTAATGCCGTATTTGTAAAAGTATGGCCAAAAAAAGAAACCTTATCTCCAAACTCTTTTGTGGTGGTAATGATGGTGTAGTATGCAGGAAAAATAGTAGAAGTAATTACCAAATTGTAGGCAGAGTTTGCCCAGTCGAAAAATGCCCAAGATCGGATAATTTTCTTATTGTTTTTTTCTATCATTTGTTATTTGTTTGGAGCGCTAAATGTAGTATTTATTCCCATCGCTTTTTATTTTGCCGGCGTCTAAGAGCTCCCTTAAAACTTTCAGTTTGTGTTTTTCGTTCCCGACAGAAATTTTGTTAATCAAATCTTTTAAGGTAAAATGATTTGCTTGTAGTTTACTAACAACTTCGTACGCAATTTTATCTGCAGTTTCAGCTTCAAATAATGCACGCTTCTCGGCAAGACATACATCGCAAACGCCACATTTTTTAGCGGTATCGTCATCAAAATATTCGAGCAGTTGAATATTCCTACAAATGTTCGTGGTCGCGTAGTTAACAACGGCCTCAATTTGCTTTTGCATAATCTCTTTTCGCAAATTGAGGTATTTTACATCAAGGTCGAAATGTTGCACATCTCGCCGAGGCAGTAAAAATAACAATTGTGGTTGATCGGTTTGGGGCAAATAAGATAAAAGTTCTTGTTGCTGAAGTTTGTTCAGCATTTCTACAACATCATTAAAAGAAAGGCTTGTTCTTTGTGCCAAGTCGCTTTCCTTTATTTTAACATAGCCATCAAACCCCCCGCCATATGATCTAAAAATTGTTTTTATCAACAAATCATACCCTCTGTTTTCTATTTGAAATCGATACACATCTTCGTGGCCGACAACAAACATTAGCCGAGATGGTAAAAAAACACTTTCTGATAAAGTGATATATCCATCATGTTCTAAAAACTTTAGTGCCGAAATGGTTTTTAAAACGCTCAATTGAAACTTTCTGCAAAAATCTGCCAGTTCGAAAGTTAGGGCGAGCATTTCGCCTGCGCCAACTGCTAGCTGAAAGTAATTTCCAAGATTTTGATAGGTTTGCCGTACCTCATCTGCGGATGGTGCGTTACTCAAATACCTTGTATTTAAATTTAATATATCAGTTCGATTAGCTAACAATACCGCGTAAGACTTTTGCCCATCTCGGCCTGCACGTCCCGCTTCTTGATAATAAGCTTCTAGGCTTTCGGGCAAATCTAAGTGAACTACAAACCTTACATCGGCCTTATCTATGCCCATTCCAAAAGCATTGGTAGCGACCATAACCCTAGTTTTATTAGCCTTCCAATCTGCTTGTTTCTTAAACCGTAAGTCTCGGTCTAGCCCCGCGTTGTAATAATCTGCTGTGATGTGGTTTCGGTTTAAAAAATTGGAAACCTCTGCAGTTTCTCGCCTATTTCGTACATAAACCAACCCGGTACCCAACACGTTTTTACAAACTTCTATCAGTTTTTGATATTTATCTTCCTGATCAAAGACTGAGTAACTTAAATTTTCTCGCGCAAAACTTTTAACAAATATTCTTGGATTCCGGAGGGTTAATTTTTCGCATATATCCGTTCGAACTCTATTGGTTGCCGTTGCTGTTAATGCTAAGATAGGTACGTTGGGATGTATTTCTCTTAATTTCGACAGCTGCAAATAAGGCGGTCTAAAATCATATCCCCATTGAGAAATGCAGTGCGCCTCATCTATCGCAAAAAGACTAACGTTCATGTAAGAAATCCGCGTTTGCAGCAATTCAGAAAGCAATCGTTCTGGAGATAGATAAAGAAATTTTATATCACCAAAAACACAATTATCCAGCAAAATATCTATTTCGCGTTTGCCCATTCCTGCATAAATGGCGATGGCTTTTATCCCCTTAGAAGTTAAGTTTTCTACTTGATCTTTCATTAAAGCAATAAGTGGAGAAACCACAACACAAATGCCTTCCATGGCAATTGCGGGCACTTGGAAACAGATAGATTTTCCGCCACCGGTGGGCAATAACGCGAGTGCATCGTGCCCAGCCAATACAGCAGAAATGATCTCTTCTTGCAAAGGTCTAAAAGATTCGTGCCCCCAATACTTTTGTAAAATCTCTGCTGTTGTCATAAATCAACCGTACCAAAACTATAAAAAAACGCTTTGATATTATTAAATTGCGCGCTAATTTTAAAAACTGGATAATGAAGAAAATCTGCTTTTTTTTGGTACTGATTGCTTGTTCTTTGTTTGTAAATGCTCAAGATAAAAAATGGGATGTCGAAAAGTATTTAGGGCCAACCAAAAATTTCAGCATTACTACCGACGAAGGTACTTGGATGAATCTAGATGTTAGTGCAGATGGAAAAGAAATTGTTTTCGATTTGCTTGGCGATATTTATTCGATGCCAATTAAAGGAGGACAGGCAAAGATATTAAGTGCGGGCATAGCGTGGGATATTCAACCTAGGTTTAGTCCTGATGGAAAATATATCTCGTACACAAGTGATAAGGCTGGAGGCGATAACATTTGGATTATGAACCGCGATGGCTCTGGCAAAAAGCAAATTACGAAAGAAAGTTTTAGGTTGTTAAACAATGCCACCTGGATGCCCAATGGCGAATATTTGATCGCGCGAAAGCACTACACAGGCACACGCAGTTTGGGCGCGGGCGAAATGTGGATGTACAGTATCAATGGCGGTGATGGTATTCAACTCACCAAAAGAAAAAACGATCAACAGGATGCCGGAGAGCCAAATGTATCGCCCGATGGTAAATTTTTATATTTTAGCGAAGACATTACAGACGGGCCGAATTTTGAATACAATAAAGACCCCAACAAAACCATCTATGCAATCCGTAGATTAAATTTAACAACTGGAGAACTGAATAATTTTATTGAAGAACAAGGTGGCTCTGCCAGGCCACAGGTTTCACCAGATGGTAATTTTATCGCGTTTGTAAAACGCGACAGATTGAAATCGGTTTTATATGTACAGAATATAAAGACCGGCGAAGAGCAGCCTGTATATGATGCATTATCCCACGATCAGCAAGAAACTTGGGCAATATTTGGCGTTTATCCAAACTTCGCATGGATGCCAGATAGCAAATCAATTGTTTTTTACGCACAAGGGAAAATTAGAAAAGCCGATATAAATACATTCCAGAGCGAAGAAATACCGTTTCAGGTTACTAGCAACCAAACGGTACAACAGTCGTTGCATTTTGAGCAAAAAGTATTTTCTAAAGATGTACAGGCCAAAATGCTGCGCCAGTTAACCACATCGCCGGATGGGAAGATGATAGTTTTTAACGCAATGGGCTTTTTGTATAAACAAGACATGCCAGGCGGAACGCCACAACGATTAACAAATGGCCTCGATTGGGAATTTGAACCAAATTTTAGCAACGATGGGAAATTTGTTGTTTTCACTACTTGGAACGATGAGTTACGCGGCGCTGTTAAAAAAATAGAACTTAAGACAGGCACGGTCACGGTGTTGAGCGATGAAAAAGGATTTTATTATTCACCAGAATTTTCTACTAAAGGAGATAAAGTTGTTTTTAGAAAAGGAAGCGGAAACGAAGTTTTAGGAAATAGTTTTAGTCGTGGCACGGGATTATTTACTATTTCTGCAAATGGCGGCCCTAAAACTTTGATTTCAGAAAACGGAATAAGACCTCAGTTTAATAAAGATGATAGCAGAATCTTTTTTCAAAGTTATGAAAATGGAAAAAAGGCATTAAAAAGTATTGATCTTTCTGGCGCTAATGAGCGGACACTCTTTACTTCAAAATATGCAAATCAATTTGTAATAAGTCCTGATAATAAATGGCTTGCGTTTAACGAATTGTTTAATGTTTACATTACGCCTTTAGTTGTTACAGGTATTGCGCAAGATGCCTCGGCAGATAATAAGGCAATTCCGGTCGCAAAAGTTACCACAGATGGTGGCACATATATTCATTGGAGTGCGGATAGTAAAAATCTACATTGGACATTGGGCCCTAAATATTTTACCATTGACGTAAAAAGCGCTTTTAATTTTGATGGAGGCAATCCCAAAACAGACGCCACCTCCAACGATATAAATCTCACCGTTCCAGCAGATCTTCCTGCCGGAAAGGTAGCGCTTAAAGGTGCAAGAATCATCACCATGAAAGGCGATGAAGTTATCGAAAACGGTACTATTATTACAGATGCAAACAAAATTGTAGCCATAGGCAAAGCCGATGCGGTTACCATCCCAGAAGACGCAAAGGTGATTGATGTTACCGGTAAAACTATTATGCCAGGCATTGTAGACGTGCATGCGCATTTAAAAACAAGTCCTGATGGAATTTCTCCCCAAGCCGATTGGAGCTATTTGGCCAATCTTGCTTTCGGTGTTACAACCGCTCATGATCCATCAAGCAACACAGAAATGGTCTTCAGTCAAAGTGAAATGTTGAAGACCGGGCGACTTTTAGGCCCAAGGGTTTATTCTACAGGTTCTATTCTTTATGGAGCCGATGGAGATTTTAAAGTGGTAATTAACAGTTTAGAAGACGCGCTTTCTAACTTAAAAAGGTTGAAAGCTGTTGGAGCTTTTTCCGTAAAATCCTACAATCAACCTCGTAGAGATCAACGCCAGCAGATTTTAGAAGCTGCAAGAGAATTGAAAATGGAAGTTGTGCCAGAGGGCGGATCTACATTTTTTACCAATATGAATATGGTTGCGGATGGACACACCGGTATCGAACACGCCATTCCTGTAACTCCTGTTTACAAAGATGTTGTCAGTTTTTGGAACAATACCAAAGTTGCCTATACACCAACGTTAATTGTGGCTTATGGTGGCCAATGGGGAGAAAATTACTGGTATGATAGAACCAACGTTTGGGAAAACGAACGTTTGCTTTCTTTTACTCCAAGGGCTATTGTTGATGCTCGATCTAGACGACGAACCACTTCTGAATATGGCGATTACCACCATATCAACGTATCAAAGGCAGTTAAAAAAATATCTGATGGCGGAACAAAAATCAACCTTGGCGCACATGGGCAATTACAAGGACTTGGCGCACATTGGGAACTTTGGATGATGGTGCAAGGTGGGATGAGCCCTATGGAAGCGATAAGGGTAGCTACTTTAAACGGAGCAAGTTATTTGGGTATGGATAAAGAAATCGGTTCGTTGGAAACTGGCAAACTAGCAGATATGGTTATTATGGATGCAAACCCTTTAAGCGACATTAGAAATTCTGAAAAGATAAAATATGTGATGATGAACGGCCGACTCTACGATAGTTTAACCATGAACGAAATTGCTCCAGTTGAGAAATTACGCAGCAAGCTATGGTTCGAAAATGCAAGAGGTGCGGGCTACGTAATTCCTGGCACAAATTCAGAAACATGGACCTACACTGTGCCAGAGTGTGATTAGTTGGTTATGAGCTTTCTTGGTATTTTATAGTTGAATAAACTACAAGGCAGAAAAATTTATGCAATATTCAGCAAAAACATATAGTTTGGCGGCAGTGGGATTTTTAATCTTAGCTATAGCTGTTTTTGTTTTTGGCGGATTTGTTTTTTTGAGCGTACCTACAATCGATATTTTCTTTGCTTTGATGGTTTTATCTTATATAAGCGCCTTTGTAGGTTTGATGAAAAAAACAAAATCGTTTCTAAGTTGGGCGGTACTAATTGTGGTTTCGATTGCGCTAGTTTGCATAATTTACTTTATTAGTAACTTTGAGGTAAGGGTGTAGACGTTAAGATTGAGATTGAGGTTGAGACTGAAATAAGAGCAAAATGATTAAAGAATGAAGCAACTAGAGCTACGGCGCTAGGTAGCGGAACTTGATAGGTAATATTCAAATATTGAAGTGTTAAATGCTTGTCTTAAAGACGATTACCTTCTCAAAATAGACTTGGGAATTTGCTTGGTTTAAATTTATGCATCATTTCATAAATAGTTTCAAAGACATCTTCTACAGAAGGTTTCGAAAAATAGTCCCCATCTGTGCCGAAAGGTGGTCTATGTGCCTTTGCAGATAATGTTTTAGGCTGTGAATCAAGAAAAAAATAGCCTTCTTGCAACTCTAAAATATGTTGCAAAATGTAAGCCGAAGCGCCGCCTGGAACATCTTCATCTACAATCAGTAACTTATTGGTTTTTGACAAAGAATTGGCGCAAACTTGGGTTTTATCAAATGGAAGAAGTGTTTGTATATCGATAATTTCAACAGAAATATCGAAGGAAGCCAATTCTTCGGCGGCTTCTTGCACAATTCGTAAACATGAGCCATAAGATACAACCGTTATGTCAGATCCCTCCTCTAATACTTCAGCAATTCCAATAGGTAGGGTAAATTCGCCAACATTTCTCGGCAATTTTTCCTTTAAGCGATACCCATTCAAACATTCGATAACAATAGCCGGTTCGTCTGCCCGTAATAACAGATTATACATCCCGGCGGCTTGCGTCATATTCCGAGGTACGCAAATATGTATACCTCTTAACGACCCCAAAAGCATACTCATTGGCGAGCCAGAGTGCCAAATTCCCTCGAGTCTGTGGCCTCTTGTTCTAATGATTAATGGCGCTTTTTGCGCTCCCTTAGTTCTGTATGATAACGTTGCAAGATCATCACTTAATACATTTAGAGTAAAGATTACGTAATCTAAATACTGGATTTCTGCTATTGGGCGCAATCCTCGCAGCGCAAGTCCGATGCCCTGACCTACAATGGTCATTTCCCTAATTCCTGTATCGGTTATTCTTTGTTCGCCAAATTTCTCCTGCAGACCTGCAAAGCCTTGGTTTACATCTCCTATTTGACCTAGATCTTCTCCAAAGGCTATCAACCGATTATCTCGGCTAAAATTCGCATCGAAACACGCATTCAAAATTTCACGACCATCCATCATTTTAGATTGCTGATCATACTCGGGTGCAACAATTTCTATATTCGCGGGCGTTTCAATTCCTTCGGTATATAATTTAGACGCGTACCGCTGATTTATGTCGCTTGATTTTTCTTTATACCATGTCAACAATTCTGAACGACTAAAAGATTGAGAACCAACAGACAGATAAATAGCTTTGCGAACCAACTGGTAAATTTCTCTGCGCTGTGCATCGGTTAAAGATTGCAACTGAGATGCAATTTGCTTTAATGCGGGCGCGTTTTCTGAAACCGCCGATATTAATTTTACAGCTTTGTCCTGCTCCGGTTTAATGCCCGCCAAAAAATCATTCCAAGCTGCTTTCTGCTCATCACGGACAAAAGTTTTTGCCGTTTCTTCTAAGTTGGCAAGTTCTTCTTCAGTTGCAATGGCCGAGCCTAGCATCCATTGACGCATTTTTAATAAGCAGTCGTGTTCTTTTTCCCAGGCTAATCTTTTTTTGGACTTATATCGCTCGTGCGAGCCCGAGGTGGAGTGTCCTTGCGGCTGCGTAAGTTCAGTAACGTGTATCATTACAGGCACATGTTCCTCTCTACACACTGCAATTGCTTCATCGTAAACTTCGCAAAGCGCCGGATAATCCCAACCCTTTACCTTAAAGATTTCGTATCCCGGATTATTTTTTTCTCTCTGGAAACCTTTCAACACCTCAGAAATATCTTCTTTGGTGGTTTGAAATTTTGCTGGCACAGAAATTCCATAATTATCATCCCAAATAGAAATAGCCATTGGAATTTGTAAAACCCCAGCCGCATTTATTGCTTCGAAAAATACACCTTCAGATGTACTTGCGTTGCCAATCGTGCCAAAGGCAACCTCATTTCCATTAACGGAGAATTTATTTTTTTTCGAAAAATCTTTGTTGTTGCGATAAAGTTTTGATGCATAAGCTAAACCTACTAAACGTGCCATTTGCCCGCCGGTTGGCGAAATGTCTGCAGAACAATTTTTCATTTTTGTTAAGTCGTTCCACATTCCGTCTCCATCAATAGATTTAGTTGCGAAATGAGAATTCATTTGGCGGCCACCCGAAAACGGGTCAGCATTATTCGTTTGATCTGCGTAAAGCTGCGCAAAAAATTGTTTCATTGTAGAAATTCCTGTTGCAAAGGCAAAGGTTTGGTCTCTATAATATCCTGATCTCCAGTCGCCTGCTTTAAAAGCCTTCGCCATGGCAAGTTGTGGCACTTCTTTTCCATCACCAAAAATACCGAATTTGGCTTTGCCAGTAAGAACCTCTCTCCTACCCAAAATACTTGCCTGCCTGCTTTCAAATGCTATTCTATAATCATTTATTACGATGCTTCTAAAATTGTCAAAACTGAGTTCGGGTATTGGGACAGGGCTGTTTTTAGGATCAGAATCTTGCATGTAAACTTGGTTGTGATTATCGCAAATATAGCCAAATTTAACTTTTGGATTTTATACGTTCAGCTAAAAATATTGCAAGCGACCCTAAATAAACTTGGAATAGTTTTTGAGTTATTGTTATTATGATTAAATTTGCCGTTGCTAATTTTAACAGTAAAACACACATAAATATGAAAAAGATTATCGTTGCATTAACACTTTTTTTAGGATTTGCAATTTTTGCTCAGGCACAAACCGATACTAAGTCTCCCCAATTTAAGTTTTCAGCTGAGACTCATGATTTTGGAAAGATTTTAATTAATAAGCCTGTTACCTACGATTTTAAATACGAAAACACGGGTGAGGAGCCTCTTATCATTACTAAAGCAGATGCTAGCTGTGGTTGTACCGTTCCAAAATACACAACTACTCCAATTAAAAAGGGAGAGTTCGGTATAATCTCTGTAACCTATAGTGCCGCGGGTGCGCCATCTGCATTTTCTAAAACCATTACCATTATGTCTAATGCTAAGACCCCTGTAAAGGTTTTATACATTAAAGGCGAGACCGTTAAGGAATTGACAGACGCTGTATCGAAATAAGATATTTAAAAGTTTAGTTAAAGTCCCGATTTACGTCGGGGCTTTTTTTATTTTTACACTATGCCAAAAATTTCAGATAAGGGCGTGCAAATGCCTGCATCGCCAATAAGAAAGCTAACGCCTTTTGCCGATAAGGCAAAAGAAAAAGGAATCCAAGTTTATCATTTAAATATTGGTCAGCCAGATATAGCTACCCCAAAAGGAATGTTGGATGCAGTAAAAAATATCGATTTCGATGTTTGGGCTTATACTCCATCCGAAGGAACTTTGACTTATCGCAAAAAACTAACCGAATATTATAATAACTTGGGTTACAATATTACTCCAGAAAATATTCTTGTTACCGTTGGTGGCTCGGAAGCAATAACTATTGCCATACAAACCTGTGTAAACGAAGGTGATGAAATAATTATTCCAGAACCATTTTATGCCAACTATAATGGTTTTGCCTGTATGAGCAATGTGGTTGTTAAACCGATTTTATCTCACATAGAAAATGGTTTTGCCCTGCCCCCCATCACAGAATTCGAAAAGTTGATTACCGATAAAACCAAGGCGATTATTATTTGCAATCCTAATAATCCAACCGGATATCTTTACTCAGAAGGGGAATTAAATGAATTGAAAACTCTCTGTTTAAAATATGATCTTTTTCTTTTTTCTGATGAAGCTTATCGCGAATTCTGTTATGATGGGAGGAAATTTATTTCACCTATGCACCTAGACGGTTTGGAGCAGAATGTGGTTTTAATGGATACAGTTTCTAAGAGATATAGCGCCTGCGGCGCTCGTTTAGGATGTTTGATCACAAAAAACGGAGAGGTAATTTCTTCTGCATTAAAATTTGCGCAAGCTAGATTAAGCCCCGGTATGGTTGAGCAGATTGCAGGAGCTGCCGCTGTTGATACACCTGATGCCTATTTTGAAAAAGTGAATAAGGAATATACGCTGAGGAGAAATACTTTGGTTAAGCGTTTGAATAATATGGATGGAGTTTTTTGCCCAAATCCGGGTGGAGCTTTTTATGTGGTTGCAAAATTTCCTATTGATGATGCAGATAAGTTTTGCCAATGGATGCTGGAAGATTTTTCGCACGATGGCAAAACGGTGATGATGGCGCCCGCGACAGGATTTTATTCTAGCCCGGGCTTTGGCAAAAACGAAGTACGTATGGCCTACGTATTAAACAATAAAGAACTGAACGAAGCAATGGATTGTTTGGAGGCCGCGCTAGCAGAATATCCAGGCAGAACAATTTAAGTTAGGTTGAATTTTGTATATTTGCAGTAAGGAAAAAAGAGCAAAGAGCAAAGAGCAAAGAGCAAAGAGCAAAGAGCAAAGAGCAAACTTTTAACTTTTAACTTTTAACTTACTTGGGGCCGTTCTTGGATTTGACAGGGTGGCAAAATTACGTTAGCATGCAGTGCGTTGTACGGAGAGCACTTAAAAGAGAACGTTCACAACACTAATTGGCGAGAATAACTACGCCTTAGCAGCCTAATTTAGAATTAGATTGCTTTTGTCCCTCTAACTGCTGCATCGTTAGGTTAGAAACTGGGGCATCGAAATAACAATGCTGGTTTTGTAAAACTGTGGTGCAAAATGAGATCAAGCAGTTAAGGTTACATTCAAGGTCGGTTTTCAGCCCGTTTATAACTCGAAAATAAATTGAAAAATAAGCATGTAGAAGATTTAGTTTATCTCACAACTGGACAAGGGTTCGACTCCCTTCGGCTCCACAAGAAAAAAGCCCGCAAATTTTATTTGTGGGCTTTTTATTTGAATTGAAAATCCCAGGTTTTAGATCAATCATATGATTGACAATTTTGAGACTTTTAAAGTTTTTTCTTAAATCGCCATTGAATCAAAAAATAGACCTCCTCGTAGATTAAGCCGACAGTTTGTGGCATAATAGAATCTCAAAAGAAATAAACAATAACCTTTCATTAACTAATACGCGTTTTTGTCTCCCTCAATCATCTTGTGGACCGTTAACCAGATTATTTTCAGATCGAGCCATGCATTCCAATTCTCAATGTACCATATATCGAATGCTACGCGTTGTTTTAGCTGGATGTTTTCTTTTATTTCTCCACGCAAACCATTTATCTGTGCCCAACCTGTAACCCCGGGTTTTGAGAACATGCGGACAATATATTTTTCTTCGATGGTAGCAAAACTGATGTCGTGCTTTAACATGTGCGGTCTCGCACCTACTACAGACATATCTCCCATAAAAACATTAAAAAATTGCGGCAATTCGTCTAGATTGGTTTTTCTTAAAAACTTGCCAACCTTGGTTAAGCGCGTGTCTCCCTTTTTTACTTGAACTTCAGTGCCTTCTGTTGTCGGCGCCTGCTTTAAAGTTCGCAATTTTATACATAAGAAATCCTCATTATTTAGTCCACCGCGTTTCTGTTTAAAAAAAACTGACCCTCTGGAATCAATTTTAATTATTATGGCTAATATGGGAAGCAGCCAAGAAAGAAGAAAAACAATTACAAAAACGCTAACTGTAACATCAAAAATTCTTTTTTTAAATTGCGCGGTTGCATAATTCATAGGTTCCGACCGCAACGAATAAACCGGAAGTTCGTCGACAAAATCGAGATGTAATTTTCGATTTAAAAACTTATATATATCAGGCACAAACCTAAATCGTATAAATTCTTTTTCCGCCTCTTCTGCCATATCATACAGATATGGATTTTTTTCTGGCGAAAGGGTGCAATAAATTTCAGCGATTCCGTTCTCCCTAGCAAAATTTAACGTGGTATTAATTTTACCCAAATAATGGTCGTTCGTAGTATCATCCTGTTTATCATCAAACCAGCCCACACATTTCAAGTTGCTATGGGTAGATTTAAAAGATTTTAGTAGAGTAGCCGCAGTTTTGTTGTAGCCAATAATAACTGCTTTCCTGTAAATATTGATATGCTTTCTGGCATATCTTACATACTCGGTCAAAATAAACCTTGATACAAACAAAAAAAAACCAAAACCTAAAACGATTTTTGCCATTACATTAATATAATGTGAAAAACTGGCGAGGTACATAAAGGTCGAGACCAAAACTGCAAAGAGTAGATACGCAACTATAGTTCGCCTTGAAAGAAGCCGAAGATTAACTCTTCTATAGATTACATAAACCTCCGACAAATAAGAACTTAGTAACCAAACGACGTTTGAACTGAGGTTTAAAATTATTAAATATCGTAAATCTGCTTTTAAATTTTGCTCAAACAAAAATAGCGGAATTATATAGAGAACATTTAACATTATCAAATCTGCAATCAGGAAAGATATTCGATTGATATTGGTATATTTATATATCATAAGAGTTAATTTAGTCAACAAAGCTAAAACACCCGCCCCAATCGGCAAAAAATTAATTCTCAGGCTTGGAGCGGGTGCTATCACAAAAGTAAGATATTTTCTTAGTATCCTAAAAGTTTCATTCTCCAAACACGTTACGATTTCGCAACAGTTCCAAATCTTTTTAGGCTGTTAATCTACTCTTCAAATTAGGCAGCAGTCTCAGCAAACTACGGATTGCGTAGATCTAAAATGCTATTTTACGCATAATCAACTTTTTATTCTATTTTCGTTGTTTTAGACTTCCAGATGTTGAAAACCACCTTTCAAAAAAATCAGTATATAGTATCTACTGAACTATTAACTATATAATGTCCTCAAAAAAAAAATACAATTATTTGGCTTCCCCTTTTGTCTCCAAATATTTATTCTTTAGTGGAAGAAAAACCATTGCGGTTTTGCTTTCAATTTTGATCTTAACAACTATTTTATTGTTAGCGTTATCTACGCCTTTATTTGAGGCTAAAACTATCCTTACAATAAACAACAATGTGAAGTTTAAATCAGATACAAACTTTAGTGGTGATTTTAAGAAACACTACCTATCTCAATTGAATTCGCCTGAACTTAAAGCCGAAATTGTAAAGAGCCTTAATTTAACAGCCGTTTTCTACAAGAAGAAGTTTTTTCGAAACGTTGAATTGTTTGGTAAAGAAATGCCATTAAAGTTAGAACTATTAAAAAACGAACCATTAAAAACAGAGTACTTCCAATTAAAAAAATTTACAAGATTATCTTATCAACTTCAAAACGACGAAATAATTGATACCTATAGGTTTGGACAAACAGTAACTAGACCAGGCTTAAAATTCAGTCTCTTAAAAAACCCACAATCTTCCTTTTCGGGAGAGGATTTAATTTTAATAATTTCAACTTTTAAAACCGCGGTGGGTGATCTGAATAAAGCAATAGAAATAAAAACGGCATCGCCTGATGGAAGTAAAATAAAAATAAAGGTTCGAGCCGCAAGTAAAGAAAAAGCAGCTGCTATTTTAAATAGCCTATACCTATTAAGTCTTCAGAATGATGCTGATACAGGAGGTTCTAAAAAATCAGATTTTATAGGAAGCCAACTAAAAGATTTGCAAAAAGAACTTGGTGCCTATAGCCAAGACATTGAAAAATTAAAAAGTAATCAAAATAAAAGCATTTCTAGTCCTTCTTTATCTGCTGCAGATGTAGCCGAGATAACTAGGCAGCTTAATATCTTTAAAGCGCTAAACCCTTATATAGAAATTGCTACATCACAATTTACTGCATTTCCTGATAATTATGGTATTAGTGATGAGGTTCTAAAAGATTTAATCAATAAGATGAATACTTTGCAAGTAAAGAAGCAGGAAGTTCTGGACAGCGGAGAAAGCACAGCTTTGGTTGCAGATATTGACGCAAAAATTTATGATGTAAACACAGCTATAAAAACTAGGATAGAGCAAAAAAGCAAAGACTACCGAGAGTTGCTGAATACGAAAAAGGAAGGCAGCAATTTAGGCGACGACAATGATATTAAGCGTAAAATTGAGCGCTTACAAAAAGAACAATCCGCAAAATCGGAGTTTTATTTGTATCTGCAAAATAAGCAGACCGAGATGAAGCGGTTAAATAATAAAACCGATAGCGTTGGAAGTCGCTTACAAAAATCTGCGGTTACGTACAGTATCCCAGTATTTGAATTTGCTTTATATTTTATTTTAGCTATTTTAATTTTTGCTCTTTTATTTGTTTTTAAACTAAAGAGCAGCGTGAAAGATATTTTTATAAAAACAGATGAGCTAAAAAGCGCCACGTCTATTCCAGAACTGGGAACGATAAAATTTTGTGATCCTATTGGGCAATCTAAAATCGTCAATGGCGAAAATGTACAGACAGCACAAAAAAACATTGCGATAAATAATTTAATTGTTGATAAGCTATCTATTTCGAAAGGCAAAATAGTAGCAATCAGTTCATATACAAAAAGTTCAGGAAAAACATTTATTAGTATTAATTTAGCTAAATCAATTGCTTCCAGCGGGAAAAAAGTTATTTTATTAGATACTTGTATCCAAAACTTTAAAGCTCGGGACTTATTGGGTGTCGAACCTAATTTTGGTCTTACCGATTATATCAATAATAAAGGCATGGCTGTTTTGGATATTATAGAGAAAACTAATTTAGCTGAGAATGTCTCATTTATCAGCCCAGGTACGCTAGATATATCCAAGTCGCAATTATTTTACCATTCTAGAATGTTCAAGTTACTATTGGATCTAAAAAACAATTTCGATTGCATCATTATTAAATCTAATAACTTTGAAGATTTTTCTTATTTAAAGAATCCAAAGAATTTACACATAGTCTGGATTAATGTTCTTAACGAGAAGGAAATTACACTTGGACAATTAAAACAATTTGAGTTGTTTGCGGGAATACAACCGGATGATCAAAAGTATCTCTTAGTAAATCATATAGCTAATTAGAATAATTTGAAACCATTTGCACTCAAATCACGTTTCTATGTAAAATTTGGTGGTGGAAAATATTCCTCACCTTTATTATGTAAATTTCATTTACAAACCATAAAACTCTATTATTATGAAAACACCTAATCTTAAAAAGAACGTAATATTCGCGGTTCTTGCGGTCAGCCTGATAGGCTTGTCGTTCAATTATTCGGCACTGACAAAAAAAGCGACAGATAATGTCTCTGCAGTAAAAAGTAACATTTTTAATTCGAAAACGGTAAGCGACAGAGCAGATTTAAAGAAAATTTCTTTGAATAACATCGAATTTGATTTTGATAAAGCCAGTATTTCTCCTGCATCCTATAAAGAATTAGATCGCGTAGTTAAACTGTTAAAAGATAATAATGCCTCTATTAAACTCGCTGGCCACGCCGATAGCATTGGAGCGTATGTTTATAATTGGAACTTATCTAAAAGGAGAGCGCAAATGGTTAAAAAATATTTAATGGATAAGGGTGCAGATGCATCTAAAATTGCAGCTACAGAATTTGGAGATACCAAACCTATAGCTTCAAACAAAACCGAAGAAGGAAGACAAAAAAACCGCAGAGTAGAAATGGTATTTCCCTAGTGTTTATACTTATAAAAAAAATTAATTAACTAATACTCACTAAAGTCAAATACATTAATTTCCTATAAATCCTTTATTGGTGATTGCCTTTTCTCAATTGGCAATCAGCAATGGAGGATTTTGTATTTAAACCCATCTCTTAGTTGATTTCTAATTATCAACTTGAGTCTACCAAATTTGTCTAGAATATCTTGTTCATTCTTAACTATTCTAGTCTAAAGCGTCTAGCCAAACCAATTCTCGCTTTGGCGAAAATTACTGCGAGCAATCTCTTCGCTTTCTCCTACAAATTAGGTCTTTCTTAGTTTTTTATAATCTTAAATCATTAGACGTACTAGAATTTTTTCCAAATAGAACCAATTAAACAATAGTATCGGCAAAGCCTTTCTTTTTTTTAACGTTATTCAACAAGTTATTGAGTTGATAATCAAAAAATTACAATATAACTGATATTTTTCAGAAAAAAATAGAAAAATTTGATGTAAAAAAATACATCATTGTAAAAATTAATTATAATTTACCGGCGCAGTATTTAGTTATATCTTTGCCAGTGACATTTTGTTATTTGAATTAGAGTTTTTTGAAAATTATGCTTAAAGACAGAAGAGATTTTGCCGTTAAAGAATTATATGTATTGATAATATGGTTAAGCTGTTCGCTTAGTGTTGCCAACGCAAAAAACTTCTATTTGTCAGCCTTGAATGGAAATGATAAATACACATTAACCCAAGCACAAAATCCCTCGACACCTTGGAAATCCATTTCGAGATTAAATGAAATAAGCTCACAACTTTTACCTGGAGACAGTGTATTGTTTAAAAGGGGAGAAGTTTTTTATGGCTCAATTACTTTATTAGCATCTGGCACGCAGTCGCTTCCTATTGTCATAAGTTCTTATGGTAGCGGCGAAAAGGCGATAGTAAGTGGGTTTACAAAATTGGGTTCTTGGACTCTTCTGGGCAACGGAGTTTATGAGAGCTCGATTTTATCAGTAACCTCTTCTCCAAACATGATTACAATGGATGGACTCCCAAAGGCAATGGGAAGGTTTCCAAATTCTGGCTATTTAACCTATGAAAGTTCTTCAAACAACTCAATTAGTGATAAACAATTGTCAAGTAGCCCGAATTGGACGGGTGCCGAGATCGTGATAAGGAAAAATCATTGGATTACCGACCGCAATCCGATATCATCTCACAGAGGTAACATGATTGATTTTGTTTCAAAATCTACTTATCCGGGGATCAGTGGTTTCGGCTATTTTATTCAGAATGACCTGCGAACTCTTGATTTGGAAGGCGAATGGTTTTTCAGTTCAAGAAGCAAAACAATGTTGATGTATTTTGGCGGTAAATCTCCATCAAGTTCTAACGTTCAATTAGCAACTCTTGAAACTCTGCTCAACCTAAACAAAATTAATAATATCGTTGTGGATAACCTATCTTTTGAAGGCTCTAATAAAGCCGAGATACAGATTTCAGATGCACCCAATATAGAAATACGAAATTGCGATTTTAATTTTTCAGGGTATAATGCCATAACGGGATTATCAAATCAAGGTCGTTCGCCGAACTTAAAAGTTGAAAATTGTTCAATCAATAATAGCAATAACAATGCGATCGATTTAGATCCAGGTTTCCAAAATGCCTCCGTTGCAAAAAACAACATCAAGAACACCGGACTTGTAGCAGGGATGGGAGGTAGCGGAGATGGAACGTATCTGGCAATATATAGTCGAGGTGCAAATACTACTATTGAATATAATAATGTTGATTATACCGGCTACTCAGGCATTTCTTTTAAAGGCAGCTCTGTATTGGTAAAAAATAATTTTGTTAATAATTCTTGTTTGATTAAAGATGACGGAGCTGGAATTTATACATTCAGAGATAAGAACGACCCCATTGAATATGGACAAAAAATTATAGGAAATATTGTTCTTAATAGCCGAGGAGCTAGTGACGGTACCAATCCAAAAGCAACGCAAGCACATGGAATTTACCTAGACGGTAATACGATGAATGTAGATGTGATAGACAACACGGCTGCTGATTGTACTGATGACGGGTTGTTTATCAACGGTTCTCAATCGATCATAGTAAGTGGTAATACTTTTTACAATAATAACACCCAATTTGAAATGTATAATTGGGGACCAGGCATTCGTAAGATTAATGTTGAAGATAACATCTTCTTCTCTAAGTTAAAACCGCAACTAGCTGTAGATTTTTATACGAAAGCCAATGACATCAATCAATTTGGACATTCAGATAAAAATTACTTTATCAGGCCATTGGGCAATGATTTTCTTTTTCACACGCAATCCACCGCCAACTCATACCCCGGCGATTTATATACGCTTTCGAATTGGGCCTCTACCTATAAACAAGATTTGAGTTCGAAAACATCCCCAATTGTAATCCCCGATTACCAACTAGAAAGTTTAACAAGTAAAAATAAAGTTCCATCAGATTATTTGACCAATAAAAATGCTTCTGCAATCTGGCCTTCCGATAATTCAATAAGCTTTAAAATTAATAAAGAGGGCAAAAAGGCGTTTAAAGCAAATGTAAACAAAGGAGGTTCAGGTAATGATATTCTGGTAAGCATCTTTGATATTGGCACTGTAAGTTCTCAAAAAAGCTATGTTCTAAAATTTAAGGCGACTAGCAATGACGAACGAGCTGTCAAAATATATTTAAGCCAAACCGGTGCTCCTTATGCCACCTTAAGTGAAGCTCATTTTCAAAATGTTTCTTCAACTCCTAACGATTTCGAAATTATTTTCGATAAGCCAACTTCAGCTTCCGATGCGAGAATTGTCTTTCACCTCGATAGATCAGATGGAGATATAGAATTCGAAAATATCGAACTTTATGAAGCTAACGTTAAAATTAATGATCCTGCCGACTATATACGGTTTGAATATAACGCAACTAATACTTCTAAAAGCATTTCACTCGACCAACCTTATGTAGATGCTAAAAATAAATCCTATCAAAATAAATTAAGCTTAGCTCCCTTTACCTCAGTTGTTTTGATTGCTTCGGGAAATTTACCTAAAAAATTGCCTCAAACCATTTCCTTTCCGGCATTACCAGATAGGATTTACCTAGACAAACCTTTCAAACTTTCAGGAGCTTCTACATCTGGTTTGCCTCTAAGCTTTAAGCTGATATCCGGATCGGCAAGCATCAAAGATAGTATTATTACTCTACTAGGAGCCGGAGCAATTACCGTAGAAGCATTTCAAGATGGCGATTCTAAATTCAGTTCGGCTGTTCCTGTAACGAGAAGCTTTGATGTAAAAAAGAGTCCACAGAATTTAAACTTTCCTTCAATATCAACCAAGAATCTAAATCAGGGATCATTTGCACTATTAGCTTCAACTAGTTCTAATTTAACTCCAAGCTTCAGGGTGATATCAGGTCCGGCTACAATCTCGGGTAGTAAAATTACGTTAACAGACATCGGCACAGTTAAAATTGAATCAACACAACCTGGTAATGGTAATTATCAAGCAGCCTCTTCTATTAACCAAAGTTTCGATGTAATTGGAGCAATTAATTCTGCAGATAAAAGCACTCAAACTATAGACTTTTCATTTGTCTCCTCTATAAATTTTACTACAGCGCCTATTAAATTGGAAGCTGCAAGTAGTTCTGGACTAGATGTAAAATATGCTGTACTAAGCGGACCTGCGACTGTCTCGGGTAATATCATCTCCTTAACAGGTTCGGGTACAGTTGTAATTGAAGCTTCTCAACAGGGCAATAGCAAATATCAAGCAGCCTTACCAGTTGTGAAAAGTTGTAAGGTGATGGATAGAGATGTTTCTACAGATAAAGCAGACCAAACAATCTATTTGTCGCGTGTTTGGGATAGAGACTTTGGCGCTGCTCCATTTTCCCTTAACGCTAGAAGCAGTTCCGGCCTGCCTATAAATTATCGCATAGTTGATGGGCCAGCTTCTATTTCTGGCAATATTGTTTCACTAACAGGAGCTGGTTCTGTGACAGTAGAATGCATGCAAGAGGGGAATGAAGAATACAATGCTGCGATAGTGGTTAGTCAAACTTTTAATATAAATAAAGCAAATCAGCATATAAATTTTTCAACTATCCCTAGTAAAAATTATGGCGATAAGCCTTTCAAATTAGAATCTTCCGCGGTTTCTGGTCTGCCAATAAATTATTCTGTGGTATCTGGACCAGTTACCATCTCGGGAGACGAGGTTAGGTTGCTCGGACCTGGTTGGGTAACAATAAAAGCTTCGCAAGAAGGAAATGAAAACTATAAGATGGCTCAAGACGTTACACGAAATTTTTTGGTAAATGAAGCTACCCAAGTTTTTAATTATGGTCGATTGATAACGAAGAATGATCATGTTCCGTCTACTTTTGAGAATTCAGGTAATTCAAAAGATGGTATTGATGAGTCTTTAAATCCTGTAGCCAGCAACCTCCAATTATACACATATCCAAATCCGTTTGTAGGCCGTTTAAATATTAGGTTTACTCCATCTTATTCTGGACACGCCACACTTAAAATTTACGATTTCAATGGGCAGGTGATAAAGCAATTACTAGAAGCTGACGTAAAGATACAAGAGCCTAAAAGTTTTACATTTGATGCATCTAATAATCCGAACGGTATTTATGTTGTACGCCTAACCATTGCCGGCAAAACGTTCTTCCAAAAAGTTATTCTTAAGAGAAAGGATTAAAAAAGAGTAGCTCTTAAAAAAACTACTCCTTCTGATTTCTTCAAATACTAATGAAATTAAAACAGACCGAATTAATTGGTTTATGATATAAATCAGTACAAAAAAAATAACTCTTTAACCGCTTACTTCAATAATCCTTTTTCCCGCATTTCTTCCAGAGATTTTTCATATTTATCTTCCGTGGCCGATTGTTCTTTAACCCATGAAACAAATTTGCCTATTCCTTCCTCAAAGCCTATTTTGGGAGTTACGCCTAGCAAATCTTTTAATAATGAAACATCTGCAAAGTTGTGCCTAATATCGCCCAAACGGAACATGCCTGTAACCTCATAAGGAACTTCAATTTCAAATTTCTTCATTAAGGTTTCTGCAACCTCTAAAACAGTAATTGCCTTCCCTGTACCTACATTGAAGATTGAGTTATTTGCCTCATCCTTTTCTATACCTGCAATAGTTGCCTCAACTACATCATCTATGTACACAAAATCACGACTTTCTAACCCGTCTTCGAATATATTTATTTTTAAACCATTTCTTATTCTCGTCGAAAAAATAGAAAGGATTCCGGTGTAAGGATTACTTAAAGACTGCCCCGGCCCATAAACATTTTGATATCTAAAGGCAACCGCAGCTATACCGATGCCGGAGCAAACATTCATTACAAGTTGCTCTTGAACTTGTTTTGTAATTCCATACACGGAAGATGGATGGATTTTTGAACCTTCATCTGTGCCAACCAACTTCAAGTGTTTTGCGCCAGGGTAAGTCACTTCAAAATTGCCGTTCAGCATGTCTTTTTCGGCTCTGTGCTTTGGATAAACCTCGCCGATTTCTTCACTGATATATTTTCCTTCCCCATAAATAGATCTGCTGGAGGCTATAATGATTTTTTTAACTGCGGTGGCGTTATTTACCAATAAATCTAACAGTAGAGATGTACCTTGAATATTGACATTGCAGTATCGTTCTACTTCGTACATGGATTGGCCGGTTCCAGTTTCAGCTGCAAAATGTACAACGACCTCTTGGCCATCAAGGGCCTTTTCCCAATCAGATTTTGAAACAACGCTACCTTTAATAAATTCAACCTTATCTTTAATCGAAACGTATAAGGGCGATGTGGTTATTGGATCGGCACCGTGTATCTGCTCTGATAAATTATCCAGCACCCTAATGGTATGGCCTTTTTCTATCAATGATAATGCGAGATGAGAGCCAATAAATCCTGCGCCACCTGTAATTAATATTTTCATATTTTTTGAATGATTAGTTTGTTATAATTTTATTTTTAAATAGTTGTCAGTTCATCAACAAAATTACCAATACGCCGATATTTTGCTTTTAAATTCTTATCCTTACATTCATTGTATTCCCTAACCAATTTGCCAACATCGCCATTAAGTGGAAAAACAATTGAATTAGCATCATTAAAATAGTTTGATTTTTTTACAGAAAGGTTGTTGGTGATTATTCTGGTATTCATACTCAGCGATTCATAACAACGCATGGTAATACCGCTTTGATCTGGATGGGCATAATCAATTGTGAACGCTGATGACTTTAAAGCTTCTAAGTATTTAGTGTACGGCAAGGGTTTGAAATGGATATGCTTTTTGTATTTTAAATACAAGCTGGGATTCTTTAAAAAGTTGGTTGTAAACGTTAAAACGTTCTGTTCATAAATATAGATAAAAGCCGAAGACTCTTTGATGCTGCTTAAAACGTTATCCAAATATTTCAGCCGTTTAGAATGATTTCGAAAAAGTGCCGAAAAATCATATTTTATAACCTTTGGTTCCTTATCTGGTTGTAGAGAAGAAAAGAGTTCTAAGATTGGTATTGAGTAGTTAAGAGAGTCTTCGAAATCAAAAGTATAATATTTATCTACATTTTTATACCACTTTAGTGGTCCTTTATTGTATTTAAACGAGTCCCAATTGTAACCAACTACCCTGTCTGATTGTGATTTTAGCGCTGTTATCAATTTGTTACTCATCCCCCTTCCTTTAACAATAACTGTTAAACTGTATCTCTCTCCATCTAGAATGTGCTTTTTAAAGTAATTGTATGTTGAAGAAAAAACGATAGGTAGCTGCAATTTCCCTGTTATTTTTCCAAAAGCATTGATAGGATATTCATCATTTGCGATGGTTACAGTGTACCCTTTCGCAACTAGCCCAGCTTCTATCAATTTATGAAATGAATAGAATTTGTTGGGTATAATAAGCAAGCATTTTTTATCTGACATTACTCTATCTTTTGGGACTTTAATTTAAATTATAATTTATATGCTTTAATTGTCTTTAAAATTCAAGGTTATAGTTTAAAATTATTTGTCAATTTTGTGTGTATCATTTAATATTTGCGTAACGGCTTTTTCTGTAAATAATCTTCCTATCAACTCATAGCAGTTTATTGATTTTTCTTGCCATTTTCCCGAATCCCAGATACTTTTTATTTTATCAGCATACAATTTTGCATCAAATGTTTCGATAACCAAATCATCATCTCCAACAATCGATCTATTAAAGCCGGCAGTACTCACTATTGGCACTACGCCGCGACTAAGCGCTTCGGTTAATGAGTTAGAATGACCTTCGCGAAGTTCTCTGCTTGGAAAAATAAAAAAATGCTTTTCCAACAAAACCTCGAACAATGCTGCCGAGGGTAAACCTGGAGAAATTACTACTGAATTTTCAATTTTAGATTTGGTAATAAGCGTCTTCAACATGGTCAAATAAGCATCGTTACCATTTGTGTCTCCAATAATGTGCATATTAAAATCTACGTTTTCTTTTTTAAGATGATTGCAAATTTCCAAAATAAACTCTATGTTTTTAGAAGGAACAATTCTTCCAAAATACACAAGTTGAATTGTTCCACTTGGTTTGCGTTTAGATAAAGAATATGGAATAAAAACATCGTCCATTACGTAATTGGGATAATAGCCCGAATCTACCCCCGTTAATTTTTTAATAAACTTAATGGATTCTGTTCCTTGACATAAAACCTTATCAGCATGTTTTATAGTCAGCTTAAAAAAATACCGGTATATAGATGAACCATCGTGGTATGCCATTTCTGCCCCTCCTGCCCTTAATTCGTAAACTGCCAAAATTTTAAACAACTTGCTTGTAACAATTAATAGGTATTCTATATAAATTAAATAGAAATAGAAGGCGGATAAATGAAATGAGTCAATCTTTTTAGTTGAAAGCAACCATACAAACTTTAGATACGTAAAAATAAGTTTAAAAGGATACATCAGCGACTGTACAAGCCCACCTCTAAAATAAGGTTTGTTCAACAAAATTGTGTTAAACCCTAATTTCGTTAAAATTTGAACTGTTCGTTTATTGCCAGTTTCACTTCCTCCAATTCTATTTCTATTGTTGAACCATAGTGGTCCGTAAAAAAGTATGGTTGTGTTTGGGGATGTTGTAGTTGGTTGGGACATAGAAAAAATTTAACATTGCGGGGCGATTAAAGTTACCCTCTTAGTTCCGGTTATTTAGAAGCTTAAATTTTTTAATTAGTTTGAGAATCTGTAATGTTTAATTTGTAAAACTTAAGGTAATTTTCGGTAGTGGTACTTATCTCAAAAGTTGTTAATGCATTCTTACGCTGACTTATCAGTTGTTGCTTATCCATTTTTTTCTCAAGAATTTGCTGTAGTAACTCAACATATTCCTCTTTACTGAATGTTTTTGCGATGGTGCAGCCTGCCATATTTTCGCCAATTTCGTAATGGGGTGCAATTGGAGAAAGCAAACATGGTGCACCTATAAAAAAAGCTTCTAAAACAGTAATTGGTAAACCTTCATGTCTAGATGCATTTAAAAAGCAATCACATTTATTCATTAATGAATGGATTTGTTCTGGAACGCAAATACCGAGATAGTAAATGTTTGGTATACGATTAAAATTAACGATGTCTTGTTCGTACCGGTCGCCCTTTAAGCCTGCAATTAAAAAGTTGATGTGTTTATCTTTGGAATTTTCGGCAATCTCTGCAACAAGCTCATAGTTCTTTTGTGCTGACAGTTTGCCAACACATAAAACCATGTTGGTATTTGGATCAAGATTTAGCATTTTAATAACGTCATTTGCACTATTATTTATATCGGGTACTTCAATTCCGTTTGATATAACTACGTTATTACTTTCTCTTTGGACGCTGAGGTCGAGCGAAGCTTTTGAGCAATAAATGGAGGGTTTGTTTTTATTAAAAAAGTAAGTTAACCTATCCCATTTTTCAGGTGCGTTATGGAGCGTTAAGATATGAACAGTTTTGAGAACAGTGCAAACTTTTAGTGCGACACCAGTTATCAAATGCGAAAACGCCAAATGTGAATTGATGACATCTGGTCGCATTTTTTTTATAAATCGGCCGATTTTATAAATGCTTGTAAATGCAGAAAAGTTTTTTCCAGGTTTTCTGTCAGAGCTTATAACAGTAATCTGCTTTTTCTTCAATTTAGATAATAGGCTCTCTTCGAAAGGAGCGCCAGTTAATTCATCTACAACCACAAGCGATACCGTATGGCCCATCCTTCGTTGTTCAATAGCCAACAAAGCAACAAACGTTTGCGCACCACCTGCATATAAGTTGTTTATTATGTGGATGATCTTCATTAAAAATCGGAGGTAGAATCTACAATCATTTCAGAAATCTTGCCACTTAATTTAAGATAATCAAACTCAGCCTCTCCCAACAACCGACCGTTTTTCCCAATACCTTCTGCTATAACCGGATTCCAAACAATGTATTTCAATTTTTCTGAGAATTCAGAAACATCATAGTTCTCGCATAATAATGCGTTTACCTCATCTGTAAAGTAAGCTTTCATCTCCCCTATATTTGTAGAAATTATTGGTGATGAAGAGGCAGAATATTCGCCAATTTTATGAGGAAACCTGGCCTTATCTTGATCAGTAAGCCTTAACGGGATTAAAAGCGCTTTACTATTCATATATAAATTTACCAACTCTGTATAAGGCAGATCGGTGTAAAATTGGATTAAGTTAGCCTTTGCGCTTGTAGATATACGCTCCTTTATTGCCTTCATATCATTTGCGGTGCCACCAGAACAAACCAAATATAAATAAAAATCGTTCGATTCGCCTACATTTTCAAAGGCTTCGATTACAAAAATAATAACTTCTTTGTAGGAAAGAGTGCCGCAGTAAAGAAAATAAGGGTTTTTATCTTCGGATATTTGCAAATCGAATTCAGAAAAATCGACAATTGCAGGTATTTTAAGTAATGCCGACTCAGGTTTTGATTTTCTTGCGATGTTCATTAGAAAATCGCTTATACAAATTACTTTATCTGCCAATCTAAAGCCTACGTTATCGTAAAGCTTATCATTTAATGTCTTTTTCGCGCTTTTCTTTTTTACAATCGAAGAAAAATGTTCTACATTATCTAAAATAGAGGGAACGCCTACAAGTTTTGCAAGCAATGCGTAAATAACAACGTTATGAAAATTATTCGTCGTGATGATTATCGCGCTATCGCGCTTGTTTTTGCGGAAAAACCTAAAACAGAAAGCTGCCTCTGATGCTAAACCTTTAAATTTTAAAAAATTTCTTTTCAAAAAAGAATCTTGTCGCAATGAAGTTCCCGAAGCATAGTGGAAGTTAATTCCATCACTCATCCCAGTTGTTGGAATTTTAGAATCTTTGCCATGTACGCCGTATCGATTTAATACAGTTACCTGATACCCATGGTGCACCAAGCCTTTAGCAATAAGGTGTTGCCTTTTTACCTGGGCAAATCCTGATGGAAAGCCATTAAAACCAACATATAGAATTTTCTTTTCCATACAATACTTACCTTTTTAGATTAGCCCTTTAAAATCAACTCGTAAGTTTAAATCCGTTTCGGTAAATCCGTTCTGCCTATTTTAGCTACTTTATTAAGTCTTTATATTTTGCGGTTGAGATAAATCTGATTGAATATAGTAGCGTTTGTTTATGGCTAATGCGCCAATAATCAGCGTTATAAAATAGTAGAATAGTTTGGTAGATATGGTCACATAGATTGCAAAACCACCACAGGCTAAAATCCAAAAAAATAAAATAATTTTTGCATTCGTTAGAACAACGTCGTTTGCAACGTTTTTTTTGAAGAGCGGATAGATCAAGTAAAAAACATAAACCAAACAGGTTTGTAGGCCAAACCACCAAATAACAAGAACAAACTGATTGTCTAGCCATTCGTACATACTGGTAAGATTTGCAGACCAGTTCCATTTACCGGTTATACCAACGCCAGTAAATAATTTGTCCCAATCATATTGTTTCGCAAATTCTGTTAATTGGTCTGTTCTGCTATCATCAGCAACCCTGTCGGAAAATATGTCGAGCACACTACTTAAAAAATCGAACTTTTGGATGTTTGCCATCAGATAATAGCCGCCAAAAAACATTATCACCAGAACTAGAATGATTGCCAAAGCGTTTTTTGTGTTTTTTACATCTCTGTATATTTTAATAATGATAAAGATTAGCGCAATTAGAACATAACTTCTCGAAGATATTGCAAGCATAAAAACGGCAATCAATGCCATAGAACCATATTTTACAATACGGCGTAGTTTGGTGTTGTCCGAAGCATCTAAAAAGAAAAATGGATAGACCCATATTAAAAAAACGGCGGTATCTCTTATGGCGTCTTGAGTTTCGAATCTATTGGAAACCGACCCTAAACTTGCTATTTGAGCAAGATTAAATACGATGAAAACGTAACAAAACAGATGGAATAGATTAAATATTTTCTTTGCATAGGTGTCTTCTGCTATAAAATACAACAAGCCAAAATTAATCCATGTTCCCAATCCTTTTGGCGAATAAAACAAAGTTGGAGATTTAGCAAACTGACCAATATCTCGCACGGTAACAACTGCAATCAAGATCAATAAAAGCACATAACATACATTAATGGCCTTTGGGAAACGACTTTTATATTCAAAGAAACAGTAGACGCTCACAACCGTTAGCAGAAAATTCGCTAAAAAGCCCAGCTGATAATACCATCCACTTACCGATACGTCTTCCAATCCTGTACCCGCTTTGGAGTTAAGTTGAATCAACGCAAGCACAATCGCCTGAGCTATTAAGCCTACTACAATAGCATAATATATGTTGCGGGCGCTTAATAACATTATTTAAGAGTTGATTCTGTAGGAATGATATCCAGTTTTACCGTTTTTTTATAATAATAGATCATACACAACAAATAAGCAATACCGCCAAGCATACGAGTTAGAGCAGCTCCCGTTGCGCCATATAACGGTATCAGTATAAAATTAAAACATAAAATAAGAGATCCAACAATAAAGGACGTATTTCTTAACAGTTTGCCATGCCCGTGCGCACCTAAAAAGCGATTGAAATAATCTGCAATTCCATAACAGGCCAATCCAACACTCACGATCATATTGAGAAAAATTACGGGATGAAACTTCTCGCTATAAAAATAATTGATGAAAAAAGGTATAACAAGCCATAGCCCAATTAATGCACATGCAGTAAGTAATAAGGTAACTTGAGTTAATTTTTTTGGGATGCGCTGTACGGTAGAAAATAATTTATAGTTGGTGGTTGCAATGGTATTGGGGATAAATTGTAGCGGTGTTGCAAGCGCAAGCGCAAGTGCATAAAAACCCACGCCCGAGTTATCGTTCCCGAAATAACTAATAATAACTCCTGTTAATTGCGCAACGCCAACAGAAAAGGCCGATCCAATATATACATGAAAGCCATAAGATTTATTGTATGCCCAAATCTCTTTGATAATGCTCTTTAAATTTTTGAAAGAGATGTTTATCTTATAGATCACAAAGATGTAGGCCAATGCCTGGATGCCAACGTAAGCACCCCAAGCAATAGGAAGTTTGCTGTAACTGCTGTTCATTAAAAAAAAGTAAATACAACCAGCTAAAACCAAAAAACCCAATTTTGGCAAAATCCGCGCAGTTGCCAATAAATTAATTCGGTTGTCTGCCTGGAAAAGGGTCTCAAAATAATTCAGAGCTAAATAAACCCACCCAAGTGGTATAGAATACAACACGATTCTATCCAAATTCTTTGCCTTTAAATTGGTGTCAAATAGCGCGTAAAATATCAACACTGAAGACATAATCAAAAACAATCCGCCAAGGATAATTAACGTTGCCCCGAAGTATTCTCGAGCTTTAACTTTATCGTCATTTAGAACCAACGCCCTATTTGCAGCATAAAACAAACCGAACGTAAAGATAATTACGCTTAAATTAAATAGGCTATCTAAAAACTGATAGTTGCCATATCCGTTAGCGCCGAGATATCTAGATAAGATTACACTAGTTACAATTCCTATCGGGATGGAAATAATGTTGACAGAAAAAAGTGTTAATGTTTGTTTTATCTTGGGATTGTTCCAATAAGTTAAGGCTTGCGATTTAAGATTTTTAACCTTCATTGAGTACGTTCGGGAACCTATTTTTTACAAAAGTGCATCTAAAACGATGCGCACTGTAACATGTTCGGTTTTTTAACTTATTTATAGAACTCCTTATACCAGGTAACAAAGTTATTAAGCCCCGTATCTATGCTTGTGTTTGGCTTATAACCAAAATCGTTTATCATGTCATCAATATTAGCCCATGTTGCGGTAACATCTCCAGCCTGCATGCCTTTAAATTCTATTAATGCATCTTTACCAGCGTTCTTCTCGATAACTTTTATAAAATCCAACAATTGAACCGGTTGGTTGTTGCCGATATTGTAGATGCGATAGGGAGCGGTAGAATTAGAAGGATCTGGATTTTTGGCATCCCAATTTTCTTTCGGTTCGGCGGGTTTTTTAACGATGCTTACAATGCCTGCAACTATATCGTCAATATAGGTAAAATCTCGCTTCATCTCTCCGTTGTTAAACACCTGGATTGGTTTGCCATTCAGTATTGCTTCGGTAAAAGAGAAGTAAGCCATATCTGGCCTACCCCAAGGTCCGTAGACCGTAAAAAAACGTAAGCCGGTTGTTGGTATCCTGTAAAGATGGCTATAGGTATGCGCCATTAATTCATTTGCCTTTTTGCTCGCAGCATAAAGCGATACAGGATGATCTACGTTGTGATCAGTTGAAAAAGGCATCGTTGCATTTAGGCCATAAACACTAGAAGAGCTTGCATAAACCAAATGCTTAACCGGATTATGCCTGCTTACCTCCAAAATATTTAAGAAGCTAACCAAATTGGATTGTGCATAAGCGTCTGGGTTCAATATAGAGTAGCGTACACCAGCTTGAGCCGCCAAATGAACGATAACATCAAACTTTTCTCTCGAACAAAGAGACATTAACTCTCCTTTGTTCTCAATATTCATCCGAATAAATCGATAATTGGAAAAGTATTCACTCTGTGTTTCCTTATGCCAACTGATGGCTTCGCGCTTTATCCCACATTCGTTAAGTCGGGCGAATTTTAAGTCCTGACTGTAGTAATCGTTGATGTTGTCAATTCCAACCACGTCGAATTCATGACCAATCAACTTTTTTGCTAAGTGAAAACCAATGAATCCTGCGGTACCGGTAATTAATATTTTCATGGGTTCCACCAATTAATGCTTAGTTTAGATCTTTGTTTTTTATTGTTTGACAACAAAAACCTAAGCTTGTTTCTTCCTATCGAAATCGTGAATATAATTATAGGTGCTTTCTATGTTAGCTTTAGAGGATGCACCAAATAATATCGATTCGATATTTGGCAAATCACAGACATATTCTATGGCATCTTTTGGATGAATGGCTCCGCCAGCCAATACCTGCATCGCTATTGCACGCAACCTTCGGGTCTTCAACACATCTTCATACACCTCATTACCACCCGACATTCTAAAGCCTGCTTTATTGATAGACGCACAAATTATAGGGTTTTCAATACCACCTTTTTCTAACACATCCAATAGCTTTGGCATATTCATGGTGATAAACGCTGCTTCTGCGTTGTGTTTTTTCTTTACGTAATGATAAAAAGCTATCAGCACCTCATCTGCACCTAACCCTAAAAACAAGTCGGTAATTACGTTTTGCAAAAAGATAACCGGAGTGTGTATGTTCTTAAACATTTTCATCTCAGCATCTACAAGCAGTTCCATGATGGATAAATAATCTTTCGACAAGAATGCTACGCCACCTTTAAACATAGATCCAAAAAAATTGCCCGGTACATATTGCTTAATAGTTCCTGCAATTCCGAGTTCGGTAACTGCATTTGCATATTTGTGTGCATAGGGCATGCATGGATAAATTGTAAAACCTTCGTATTTTTCTGGCTGGCTTCTAATGGTGTTACAGATGTTTACTATCCTATCATGCGTAGTACACATAAATGTATTTATCCCTACCGAGCGGGCCTCATCCAAAGTTTTTATAATAGCGCTATCTTCTTTAAACTTAATAGATTGTGCCCTTGATTTTTCATCAGAAATATGATTGACGGCGAAAAACTGGTTATCACCAAATAGTACTCTTTCCATAATCTTACTTTGAATTATTTTTAATTAACTCAATTGCCTTATCTGTAAACCAGGCACTTTGAAATGTATTTATTGTATTCGGAACTTTTCCTGCTACTGCATTAACAAAATAATCTATCTGGGCAGTATATTCTTCTCCGCGCAAATTAAAATCTACCGAATCTGTAAGATCGGTAATGTTTTTCACTGTCCAGCCACTTCCATATCCATCTAAAGCATTCGCATCTTTTAGAAATACCTTAATCTCACTAGCATCAGATATAATTTTTCCTTTTGTTCCTACCACAGTAATCGTGGTTGACATTTTTCTGTAAGTTTCATCACTCCAATTTACAGACAAAACGCCTTTCACGTTATTAGAAAGTTCCAGCAAAGAATAAACAGCATCTTCTACATTTACAGAATAAATAGAATCTAGTACACTTCCCTTCACAGAAGAAACTGGAGCTAAAGTGTCGTTAATTAAGTCGATTACATGAGAGGCATAATCTAACAGACAACCACCACCTGCTTCAGGGTCAGATCGCCACGTTGCTTGTTGAGGTTTTATCACTACAGGGCCGTAAGCTTCACCAACGAAATGATGTATTTTCCCCAACACGCCGCTGTTAACTATCCTTTTAACCTCTATAAATGTTCCGATAAACTTGTTGTGGTATCCCACTTGGTTTACTACCGCTTGGCTTTTTGCAAGTGCCACCAATTCTTCACCTTGTACAGAGGTTAGGCAAAATGGTTTTTCGGCGAAAACATGTAACTTACGGTTAAGCAGATCTTTAATGATTGGATAATGAAACTTGGTCGGAACCGCTACAAATACGGCGTCAGGTTTGGTTTCATCAATCATTTTTTGATACTCCGTAAAGCAATTAAATTTCCCATATTTATTGAGGAAATCATTTACCATTTTAGACGTATCGCATACGCCAACGACTTCTACATTTGGGTTAGCCCCTAATATAGAAAGGTGAGAGATGCCCATTTTCCCGGCACCAATTAATGCAACTTTTATCATGGAATTTATTTCTTTGATGAACGTTTTTAAATCGTAAGTTTTAAGGGTTTGTTTAAACGAGTAGCAACTGAAGCTTCAATTCCTTGTGACAAAGTAAGAAGAAACTGGCTGATCATTTTGAGCGAAAATTAATTTTTAGTTTGAGAATTTATTTGTATTTACAAATTTTTACAAAACTAACTAAAAATATTTAAAAACACAGATAACTACGCGTCATAAACAAAAAATCTCCTGACGATACTGATTGATATTATTGATTAATTTACTTACTTTCCAATGAATAGAATTTTTAGGGATAAAAAACGAATTCATCATACGCTTTTTTAGTTTTGCGTTTACCAAAAGTTATTAAACTTCAATTCAGCAAACATTTGACGTCATTTTCTCAATTTATAAGAAAAAAAATATTTATATCACACCGCTCTGTCGAAAAATTAGATTTTGAACTGGAAATATTAATTGTTAGTCAAGGTATGTGAATTCAAAAAAACTTGATCTTAATCTAAAAATTCTCGCTTAAAACCTTTTCCAAAAATCTGTGAAGATAGTCTTCTTTGTAACCTTGCTGTAATAACTGGTATTGTGCTTGTACCCATATCCATACTTGTCGCGCTCTACCCCGTTAAATACAATTTGGATATTTGAGAGTTGTTTTTTGTTATTTATTTCTTTCAAAAAGTCTATCTCTGCTCTATCCGTATGACCTTGTTTCATGATATATAAAGTTATATCCGTCAAGCGGGAGAGAATCATGGCATCGGGAACCAAATGCACGGGTGGACTATCGATGATGATGTCATCATAGGTTTTCCGAAGTATAGCAATCAAGTTTTTTAGCTGTTCCTTTTCTAACAATTCCGAGGGATTATTTTCTATTGCCCCACTACCGATGATGTATAAATTTGGATCTAGCTCAGACTGATGTACAATCTGCTGTAATGTAGCTTTTCCGTTTAAGAACTCGGTAATACCCGGGCCTTTTACTTCCATACTAAAGTTTTCCCTTATTTTGGGGCGGCGTAAATCCATTTCCAAGAGAACAGTTTTTCTCTCCGTGTGAGCTAAGGTTACACTTAGGTTACCGCTGATAAAACTCTTTCCCTCTGCAGGTACACTAGAAGTTACCAAAGTAACCCTACCGCTCGTTCTATCCCCATATAAATTATGCAGATTGGTACGCAAAGTTCTTAACTGCTCACTAATTTCGTTAGTGCCATCCGTTTTGATGGAAATTAGGGCTTGAGATTTTTCGAATGATATTTCCGCGATGACCGGTATGTCTAAATCTTTTCTAATTTCCTTTACATCAACAATGGTACTTCTCAAATTTTCTCGGCCGTAGATAAGCCCCGCGGGCATACAAATTCCTAAAAGTAATGCAACAGCAAGTGCAATCGCTTTTCTGGGAACCTTTGCCTTTCCCGCGTATGCAGCGTCAACTACCTGATCTTTTGTTATGATATTCGCATAATTTGCAGCAAGTTCTTCTCTTTTTTGCAGAAGATAGGTGTACAAACTTGCTTTTACTTCCTGCTGCCTCTTTATACTCTCTAATTGTCGCTCTTGCGCAGGTACTTCTTTGATGGAAGTTTCGAAGCCAGAACTGAATGACTGCAATTTGGACCGTGTATTTAACAGTGATGACTTTATGTTTGCTACACTTTCTTTAATAGCGGCGCGGGTACTAGCAATCTGTCTATTGATGGGATCAAAATCAGGATTCGTTTCCGGAGCGATAGCGAGAAGCTTATCTCTTTGTAATTGTAGCCTAGACAAGTTTTCTATCAAACTGTTCAATGCAGGATCGGCAATGCCCATTGTTGTAGGTGGCTGACCTGACTTGGAAGAGTTCACATAGTTCTCAATGCCATCTATGATGTTCAACTTTACGTTTACCTCATTTAAACTCCTATCATTCTCTTGCCTGTTTTCTAGATTGATCTTAGATTCCGCAGCAATATCCGTTAAGCCTCGACTACTTTTAAATCCTTCAATTCCTGCTTCTGTTACATTCAGTCCGGCAGACAAGGAATCTATGCGACTGTCTAGAAAGGCCAACGTAGCCTTCGCACTTGTTTCGTTTTCCTTTGTGCCTGTAGAATTATAATCAGAAATAATTTGGTTCAGAATATCTTTGCCACGTTGGGCAACCTGGTCTTCCAAAGTTAAAGAAACAGTGGTAGCCAGTTTATTAGATAGGGAGACATCAATCGCCTTTTGAAGGTCTAAAGCAAGCTGTTGTGTGTCTAAAACCGCTATCTCTATTTTCGCATCTGTATATTGTGGCAAAAGATCCGTTGGTTCTAACTTCCAAGTGCCCCAAGTATAAGTGATAGGCGTGTTAAAAGCATATTCTTTTGTTTGTTCGCCCTCTTTTTTAAGAATAAAAGTATTTTTATCTTTTATAATGATTGAGATCTCGCTTTTATCAGGTTTAATAGCCTCTCGAGGTGGCGTGACGTTGGAACTTAGAAGCGTTAATTTTACAGGAGAATTTTTATAAAGATCAAAACTTCTTAGGCCAGCTTTTTCTTTATAAGCAGTACCTAAACCTAACTCTTTAATTACCTTGCTAATTAAACGGTTAGATTTAAGTACCTCCATCTCGTTCTCAATAAGTTTAGATGAATTTACAAGGTCTATCTCGCTAAGCGCCGACTGCTGGTCGGGCGCTTTTTTATCATCTTTAATAATTAAGGTTGCTGTAATGGGATACGTTGGTTTGGCAAAATGGAGATAAGCCACTGCCGCCGATAAGGCCAACGACAATCCCAAGACAAAAAGAGGCCAGTGATAAAGATATTTAGCAATAACACCCTTAATGTTTAGAGACTTTTTTTTCTCTTCGGGTATAATTAGGGTTGTAATTTGAGGTTGCTGCGCAGCCATATTATAGGGCAATAAAATTACTTATGAAAAACAGAAAAGAAAATGGCTATCACAGACAGCCCTGAAATGGCTATGGTTGCATTCCGATACCCACGATCTACCGTTGCATATTTTGTACGATCTGGCGTTACATAAATTTCATCGTTATTCTTTAGGTAATAATATGGGCTGTCAAATAATTTTTTGGAGGTAAGATCAACCGGTATAAAATTTCTTTTGCCATTAATTTCTCTAACCAAGAGCACATTTTCTCGTTTTGCTGTAATATTCAGATCGCCTGCCAAACTTAGTGCCTCGGTAATGGTAGCTCGTTCATTTCTAAGCGTGTAAACGTTAGGTCTTTGTACATCGCCATAAACAGCCACTTTAAAATTAATTATTCTTATACTAATCGTAGGATCCTTGTAATACGTAAGCAACAACGGCTTTACTTTCTCTATCAATTGTGCTGTGGTTAGGCCCGAAACTTTTAACGTGCCGATTAGAGGTAAATCTATTTCTCCATTTTCGGTTACAAGATACCCCGTTACCGGGTTATCGGTAGAATTATCAAAATTGTTTCCATTGACCCTGTTTAAGTTATAGTTAAACATAGAGGACGACTCTGGATTTCTGCTGTTCACATTAATTCCGAGAATATCTGCCGGTTGTATGGTAAGTGGAGAATAGTTGGTGATTTCTTCGCTGGTAGGTCTAGACTGGTTTAAATCTTGATAATAAGGTATGTTTTGATACGAACCGCAGGAGCTAACGACAGCTGCCATAAGCAGCATTAGGAAAACATTAATTTTGTTCATATGGCACAATAGTTATAATTCTCGGCAAAGGTAAGCAATAAAGTCAAACACTAAAAAATATAAATGTTTTTGGTTTGTTATTGTTTGATTGATAATTGAGGTTTCATATTGATAACGCTATTCTAGCAATTATGGCCCATCCTTGCCTTATTAGCAATAAGAAGAGGTAAATCACTAGATTCGTTATTTCAAGTGTCCTCCATTTAAGAAATCTTAATTTACGATACTAAAAGTTTCAGTTGCCAGAATTTTTAAATCTCTGCGTTGGATGGTTCATTGCAAAAAAGCGAGTTTATTCTTAATTTTGATGGTATTGAATAGTTTAATAGTGATTTATCCCTGTTTTTTTGTAATCATTTTTAAATAGCTTTCTGTATGGTCAGTATCCATCTCGACCCAAAGCGGAAAATGATCGCTCATTTGATAAGTCCGAAAATCATTAAATTTATTGGTCGCTTTGATGTCTTTGCCAGTATGAAGGTTAATCCTATCTTCATAACCCTCCACTTGCGTAAAAACGGTTTTATAAAAATTAAAGATTCCCGCATTTTTAAAATTAATATCTGCGAATTTATTGTAATACAGAATCTGATCGTAAATTTTATCCTGACTCACGTTACTTCCAGGAAGTTTGTTCTTCAGAATTGCATCTGGCACTATAAAAACAGAAGAGGTCGCTGCCTTATAAGTCTCGCTCTCCGTGTCTTCGATGTTAAAATCTCCCAAAATAAATAGATTATCAGAACGATGTTTGTCTATATAGTTATGTTTTAAGAAACCCGTTAAGTTCGAGATTTCTTCAATCCGTCTTTTGTATTCGGGCGAATTATTGGCAGCCTTGCCGTAATAAATATGTACTGAGCAAATATCAAAATTAAGCCATCCAGATTGGAAACGAATCATGTATGGCGCTCTCGCAAAAGCATTTTCGTAGGTAGGCCCCGGCAAAATGATTTGCCCAGCAATGTTTTTAAATGTAACTGTTCTTTTATCGTAAAGGAAAGCAATTCGCTCGCTGTTTCCAGAAATGCCATCAGTAACCAAGCTGATAAATACACCCCAATCATTGCCAAGTATTCTAAGGATATTGTTAAGGTCACTTAAATTGTCTCTCACTTCCTGTAAAGAAATAAGATCGAAACGAGAGAGTATCTCGGCGATATAATAGAAAGATTCAGCCATTCTTCCTTTATATTTGGTATTTCCCAATTCTCTAATATTCCAAGTGCCAAGGATTAGATTACCGGTCAATTTTTTCTCTGGAATGCCAGTAATTGGATCAGAAAGCGATTTTCTTAAATTAATAACGTTTTCAATAACGTGATTTCGGTCTGCGTAATTCTCAATAAAAAGAGGTTGCTCCTTTTTTGAATTTAGATAAAAATAGTTCATAATTCTCTTGTGACTAGTTTTAAAATATTAACTCGCTATATAGAAAACAGAAAAAGTTTTATTTAAACCGTGAATTGCTTTGTTTTCTATAAGGCTAATTTAGAGCTAACTATCTATAACTACAATAGCAAAAAATGAGTATTGTCTTGAAGATCGAAAAAAGTTTATTACTTGGGCTGCTAATTCGCTCCGCCTAAAAACGGCCACATCATATTTTTGGGATTAACGTTTTAAAAAATTCGTTCCATATTTATTCGGTGGCACGGTAACTTTGCTTTAATTTTACCAAGTGCTTCGATAGTATAGTATCCTTCCCAATAAATAAATCTGCCGGGGCATTGACGATTTTTCTTTACGGAGGTAGGGTTATATACTAACAAATACACCAATTAAGATGTAACTTGGATTTTGACATTCAATATCGTTCTGCTACGTACACAGATTGACCCGGCGCAATATGCTTTAAACTACTAATTTCAATTTCCAATACATCGATTACTCTATACAGGATTGGCTAATTGCACCGTCTAGCTAAATCCTAGCAATTAACTATTTTTATTTACTTTGTAACTTTTTTTGAAGTAATGCAAAAAATATCTACATAAGTCAAACTTAAATATTATAGAAAAATTTTTTATGAAAAAAATAATCACTTTGATAAGCGCTTTGCGTCTTGTTCCGCATATTTTTTTATTTAACTATCACCATAATAGAAAAACATTACAATATGACGCTCAACGCTGGTTAAAAATTGGCCACAAAAGCAACAATCTTCAATTTGGATTTATTCTTCTAATGACTTGGTATCCAGAATATCGAAATCTATTTTATAAGAGGCTTGGTAAATATTCTGCTTTAATAAGCTGGTTATGTCCAAAGATGAGCACGTTATATATCCATTCAGAAAATATTGGCCCAGGTTTATTTATCCAGCATGGCTTTGCCACAATAATTAGCGCTAAGTCAATCGGAAAAGATTGTTGGATAAATCAACAGGTAACTATTGGGTTCAATTCGAAGATGGGGCAGCCAAAGCTAGGAGATAACGTAACTATAAATGCCGGCGCAAAAATAATTGGTGATGTTACAATAGGAAACAATTCAATTGTAGGCGCAAATGCCGTAGTTACTAAAAATATACCAAAAAATTCCACTGTTGTTGGGGTGCCTGCGTATATTATACGTAGAGATGGAATCAAAGTAAAAGAAGAGCTTTAAACAGACTTTTTACTGCTATACTCAGTGTCAGATAGAATTATTTTGTTATGGTCGAGTTAATTGACAAATGATTTGCTAGAATTTATTTGTCCTCGCGCTGATTTTCTCACTGTTGGCATGAGCAGAATCTAATATCCTAATAATCGTGAAATGAAATTGTTATTCAATAAACTTTATCAACATTCTACCCTTTTTATAGACTTTCTATATAATCAACCAAATAATTTATAATTATAGGCTTGTTTGAAACAAAAGGAGCTGGTTTAAAATCATCAATAGCTTTAAAAATATGTTCTAGTTTATCATTCTCCCGCCATGGCATAATATAATTTAGCTCTGCAAATTTTTCTAATATCTCAAGTTGATGATCGTCAACATGTTCTCCAAGTCTTTTTAACCTAGCTATTCCGATTACTTTTTTTCTTAGGCTGATAGCCTTAATTAACGAACCTGTACCTGCATGTGTAATTATTACCCTCGCTTTTTCGTGAAGTTCATTTAATTCATTTGGTGGGATAAAAGGTTTAAGGAACATGAATTTCGAGTCGATATACGTATGGCCATTCTGCACTACTACCGGTTCGGTAATTAATCCTTCCTTACAAAGTTTATCGATCTCTAACAAAGGGCGCCTAAACTCAATGTCAAAAGTTCCTAATAAAACAAGAATCATCAATAAATCCCTCCCAAATATATTCCTTCGCTGTAGTTAAGCTTTTCCTCGGGCCATTGTACTATAAATTTATCTGCAATGCGATAAATTAAGCTAGCTGATTTAGCTTTGGAAGTAACTCTCGCGTAAGATAAGATAAACACTACTTTAACACCCACTAGCTTTCCTAAAAAGCACAACGGTATCGCGGTATGGCTCCCAGTTGAAATAATTACTTTAGGATAATGCGTAAAAAGTATTTTTAGAGATAAAAAAACATTTTGAAGAATTGTCAAAAGAAAAGAAATACTTCTTTTTGTTCCCTTGGATCTTGCGGTAAGGTAAGATGTGTGATAGATTTGGGATAATGGTTCCGTTGCCGGAGTTTTCTCCGTAACTAAAAGGTAATTATATTTTGCGAACATGTCTTTTAAGTGCAAAATCTGAGCTAAATGTCCGCCGTCGGAACACACTAGAATAATCTTTTTTCTTTTATCTTTTTCCATTCTATGAGTTGGTTAGAAGAAATAACTAAAATTTTAAATAAAAATTTTGGTACCACAATTCTAACGAATAAATGGTATAAATTTGCTTCCCGTAGTCTTTTTTTCCTCGCTTATGCTGATTTATCATATTTACTAACGCCATTTTATTAAAATGTAAGTCTGTTAAACTATTCTTTTGGCTTATTAAAGAGATTAATTCATCGTATAAACTGGTTTTAAACCATTCGCCGATTGGAGTTTCAAAAGCTCTTTTCTTTCTATTCATTACTTCACTCGGCAAAAAGTTCTCTGCCGCTTTTCTTTCTACATATTTATGAATTTTTCCATTCAACTTAAAGTGAGAAGGTAACGTCTCTATAAACGATACCAGATCTTTATCTAAAAAGGGAACTCTATTTTCGATAGAGTGTGCCATGGTTGTTTTGTCGTTAAATAACAGCAAATTATCGGGCAACATCGTTCGAGTATCGATATATAACAATCTATTTAAAGAATTAGATTTTCCTTTCACTTCATCATAAAACTTACTGAAAAATTTAGCTTTTTTAATTGAACTAATAGCAAGTAAATCATTTTTGTAAATTGATGATTTGAGCTCATCAGAAAACAATGTATAAATTGCCATAAAGCGATCTTCTTCATTTTTAAACTGTGCTGAATATATTCCTCGTTGAAAAGTGGCATTCGACTTAAAAAATTGCTTTGTAATTTTATAAGGTAATAAATTTAATAAAGTTGCATATTTCGACATTAGTGCTTCGCCGTAATAGCGTTTGTAACCTGCCATTGGCTCATCAGCCCCTTGTCCGCTTAGCACAACCTTAACTGATCTTGATGCCATTTTTGACAAATGGTAAAGTGCAGGAATGGTCGGTTCTGCAATTGGCTCTTCCGTATGATAAAAAGATTGTCTAAAGTAATCTAAGTATTGCTCCTGGCTTAAGAAATCCGAAGTATGATCCGAACCTATTAGGTTTGCCGTAGTTTGGGCATCGTCAAGCTCATTAAAATTGCCTTTTCCCGTAAAGCCCACGGTAAAGGTTTTAATTGGATAATTTAGATTTTGGCTCATGACTTTCCCAATCAAGGCAGAATCGAGACCTCCGCTAAGAAACAAACCTAATGGAACGTCGGCCAAAAGCTGTCTTTTGACGCCTTTTTCAAATAACCTTGTGTATTCTTCTACTGCTTCCGCTACTACAATTGTACTATTAACCCTATAAGCTTCGTCACGATAAGTTTCTTTTTTGTATTGATGAGTTTTAATATCATATTCCAAATAAGAAGCAGCACTTAATTTGAAAATATTTTTAAATATCGTATCAGGAGAAGGATTATATCTTAAAGTTAAAAGATTGTCTAGTGATGAAAGGTCAATTTGCTTTTTTACTCCCGCTTTTAATAAAACCTTAAGTTCAGATGCAAATACCAACGTATTGCCGCTGATGTGATAGTAAAGTGGCTTAACCCCCAAATGATCCTTTACTAAGTACAGCTTTCCCTTTTTCGTGTCTAAAAAGCCAAATGAAAAAATACCATTGAAATCATTAACACTTTTTATCCCAAATTTTTGAATATAGTAGAGTATAGTTTCGGTGTCAGAATGGCTCTTGAAGGAAATGTCGGAAAGTTTTTTCCTAAGCTCAAGGTGGTTATATATTTCTCCATTAAACACAATGGCATAGTTTCCACAAGTTGTGAACATCGGTTGACTTCCAGCTTTACTGAGATCGAGAATGGATAACCTGGTATGACCAAGATAAATTTTATTATCGGCAATTTGCTTTTCAATCAAACCTAGAGAGTCCGGGCCGCGGTGCTTGATGAAATTAAGTATTTCTACATTTAGAGCTACATTAATCGCTCCTGCTATTCCACACATATATTTATTAAACTAGCTGGCTAAATTTGGTTTTTCAATAAACTGATCAATGTTTTTTTCAAACAATAATTGAATAATGTTTGGAAAAATTGAATTGTATATATAATATGTTAAGTCGTAACATAATTCTCAAAAATTCGTTTACAAACAGAGTTGTTTTCGTAGACGCCTTTTTTCAAAAACGTTTCTCTAATAAAAGGATTATTATTCGTTATAGCCTTATTAGTCAATTCTGCTAATTCATTCGGATCATATCCGCTTGCAATAAAGCAATTTGATATATCCCTCACTACAGTAGCAACATCGCCAACAGGCACCGACACCACTGATAAGTTACAAGAAAGCGCTTCCTTAATAACTTGAGGTGAACCTTCACTAATGGAGGTCATTAGTAAGCAATCTGCTTGGTTTAAGAGGTCGCGAACCTGAAGCCGAGTCAAATCCTGAATGCAAGCAAACGAAATAACTAGATTATTTTGTGACTTTAAAATATCAATTACCTCTTTAAAAAGGGGATAGTTTTTTTCAACTCGATTGGGGTCTCCAGAAAACAGAATTAATCGATTGCTCCTGTTTTCTGGCTTCGGGGCTTCATAGGCAGTAAAGAAATCGGTATTTACGCCACACGGCAAAATTTCAAAAGGGACATTTAATTTTTTCATTATCGTTTCCATTTCTTGGTTTAGGATGAATACTTTATCTGCTTTTTTCGCTATATATTTTGAAAGCAAAACTTGAATATAATGTCCTTGTTTCTTTAATATATCTGCCCCATGAAATGTAATAAAAACTTTTGCTCTCGGCTTAAAAAAGAGAAGAAAAAGCGCCGACAGGCCGTAATGAACATGAACTATGTCAATCGCCTTATCCTTTTTTAGAATTGAAAATATTTTTAAGATCGATTTTAAATACTCTAAGCTTCCCTTTTCTTTAGCATCGATAAAGTATATAATGGCATTCACTCCGAATTTTTCCACGAGACAATCAATTTGTTCTTTTACAAAAATCCCAAAAGTAATCGATTTCGGATGTGGATACATATTCGTAATGTATAAAACTTTTGGTTTTTGAGAAATCATCTTTTTAGTTAGTTATGGCATTTTTAATAACTTTTTTGCTAGATTATTAATAATCTAAATTTTCAGTAAAATTTGGTATATTATAATCGGTAGAAGGTTTCGAAATTAAAGTTAGAGTATTTTGCAATTCTAGCTTTGCCAAGTTGCAAGTTCTGTTGATAGTCAAATATGTTGGTTTCGAAAATGAATTCTTTAAAGATTATTAAGCATTTTTTTCCTCAATTAATTTTAGGATAAAAGGTTTAAGATTATTAGCAACTACATTTTTCCATAAATTATCTTTATAAATGCCTCTAATATCTAGATCTTTATAAAAACTAAAATTGCTAACCAATCTTTGTAGACCGATAGAAAATGATTCAGCATTATCGTCTATCAGTTCGCCACAATTAGGAGCTAATATTTTAGTATTTTCTTTAGTTCTGGTAGCTATGACAGGCAAACCAGATAATAAATATTCATAAGTTTTTGTAGGTGGTTGGTTCTCATAATGAGAGACTATTGGAATGTACGAAACTCCTACTGTCGCCTCTTCGAAATACTCATGCAGTTTATCATTATGAATAAATCCCATAGGCTTTACTAACTTTTCAAGATTATTATCTGCGATATATTTCTTTATTTCTTTCAGTTCATTACCGGAGGAGTCGCCAATTATCGTGAATATATGTTCATATTCGTGTTTACCTTTCATGAATTTTAAATACCAATGAAATCCCTTAACGCATTCTATAATGTCACGATTTTGGAGCGTGCCAACATATAGTAAGTGAATTATTTCAGAAACTTTTGTATTTAAAGAGAAGCTTTCGCCACCTAACGGCAGTAGATGATATTTTTCAAGTCCTATTAATTCTGCCAGGCTTTTACTTATAATGGTTATGTGATTGAACATAGCACATTCCAACTTTAAAATTGAATTTAAAAGAACATTCTTATATTTATTTTTGAAAACTGCTCCTGTTCTTATGTCAATGATAAATGTTTTTTTAGGATTCAAGGCTTTAATAATGGACGCCAAGTTAAAGTAAACAATAAAAATGGCGTCAAAGTTTCCCGTTCGAATCCGTTTATTTACTTGCTGCATGAATCTATAATATCGTTTAAGCTTATTCCCGTCTCTCGAAATATAAGTGATGTTAACATCTTCGCTTTCTATCTTCTTCAAACCAAAATCCCAACCAATATAGCTTACACAAAGAGTATTTTTTAAGTACTCACAATATTTATAGGAATCAATATGATACCCATACTGAAATCTATTAACAAATAATATCCTGTTTTTCATCTACAATTACGTTGTTTCATGAATCAAATTCAACTTTTAGACGAGCCGATCTGTTTCTCATATAGCCTATATGTTTGACCTGCGATTGAATTCCAACTTTGCGCAGAGTATGCATATTTGGAAGAGATGTTTGTTCTCATAGTCTCTATTTTCTTAAAATTTTCAAACAGATCAATAATCGTTTTTGATAACACTTCTACATTGTTCGGTTCGATAATTACACCTGTTATTCCATCTTCAACAAACTCTGGTAACGCCCCAACATTTGTCGCGATAATTGGATTCTCAAATGCAAATGATGTCATAACTACGCCACTTTGAGAGGCACTTCTGTATGGGCACACGATAATCGTGGCCATTTGATTTAATTCTGCAACTTCCTTGTTCGTAAGATGCCTATTAATCACTTGCAAATTGGGATGAGACTTAACTAGCTCGTCGTCTAGTTGTCCTGCACCAGCTATTATAAAATTTAAAGATGGATTAGATTTGTAAACTAACGGTATTGCCAACATAAGTATGTCGATACCCTTATATTGGGTAATATTGCCATAAAATAGAATGGTATCATCTTGCCTCAAAATAGTGTTAGTCAGATATGATTTGAATATTTCTAATGGACCAAAGGGGACGATACTTAATCTAGCCGAATCTATGTCGAAATTCTCAGTAAAACGAGTATGTGAAATTATCGAAGGTACAATTATATGATTGTTAGAATTAATTAGTAGTTTAATTTTCAGCCTATGTCTTAATAGTCTATAATTCGAATGACCGCTAAATGGGTAAGGTTCGTGAAGTGTATGGACTTTTGGCTGCTTTCTGAACGATGAATTTAATAGAATTATCCATGGACTATTTCCGACAAAGTGTAAAACATCAAATTTTTTCTTAATGATACTACTCCTTAATTTAAATAGCAATTTAATATTTTTCAGATCGGCCAGGTTGTAACTATTAAATACAAACACGTCAAAACTTGCAATATCATTTAGATAAATAAAAATTTCTCTATCTATTACTTTGGACATTTGCTCTTGGTCCACAAATCCATTTTTGATACCTTTCCCTTTCAATGTTATTATTTCCACGTCTAAAAAAGACTGACTTAATAAAAAGATGAAATGTACTTCTGTTTTTTTGTCTATTTGTTTTAAATACTTACCCAAGGAAATGGTTGCATCAAAATGATTGTAACAGATAATGGCAATTTTCATTATTAAAACTTAGTTATTTGATTCAAGCTTAGATCGCTCAAGAAACTGGGCTACTCTATTCATTTTTTCCTGATCGTCGTAAACGGTTTGATAGATATACAATGCAAACACTGTAGCAATTAGAAAAAATGGATAAAACGTGTACATAGAGGTGAAACAAGTGATCAAAAGATACCACAAATAGTACCTCACATACTGATACCTTTCAGGTATCTTCAAAACAAAACTTTTATACCATATTAAGATATAAGCAATAATAGATAAGACTCCGAAGATGGCGTACATCGCTATGATTCCAACATCTTCCAAAAATATGCCTCTTTCCTGAAGCTTTTGTTCAAATTTACCGTAGCTTGAAATTCCTGTGTAAGGAGAACCATTCCCAAAAAATGTGCTTAAGTCATTGGGTGAGAAGTCAGTCAGAAAATATTTTGCTGAGACTACACGGATGTATTTTTCTCCCTGTTTAGAATCATTAGCCGATGCCTCAGTAAGCCCTTTAATAAGTGCATTGTCGGAAGATGCGACGACAGCTACAATTCCGATAAAACTCATCATGATAATCGCTTTTCTAAAAACAGTTTGATTTCTTAAAAAATGATAGATATAGATTAATAGTATCCCTGCAATAAATTGTCGGGTCACCTGCAATACGGGAACGACGATACCTAACACTAAAAATATTAGCCATATCCATCTTCCTCTGATTTGAGTGGTCAATTTATTGAGACTCATAAATACAGCCAGAACAAAAATAGTTGCTCCAGGAAATATTATTCTAACCGTGCCTCTGTCAACAGTAAACTCATCTCCCCATAAAGATTGCCCAAAATAAATTTTAGGCGCGTTTAAAAATTGAAAAAAATATAGTGCTGTGTAAAGCACACCGTAAATTAATATTATTGTTTCGATAGATTTAACAGGAACTTTTGCATGTAATAAGTAAAAAAAAACTATCCAAACCATAAATGGCAAAGTTTGTATTACGCTGTTATTAAAGCTCTGATCCCACGAAATATAAGCCATCAATAATGAAAAAAATATTGATATAACAATTAACTGAACTGGCAACACAAATCCTAGGCTTTTTGGAGCAACATAAGGGATTGTTATACCAATTAGAATTATAAACGAAACATAGACTACATAATTTAAAATACTAGGATCTAAAAATCTTGCATCGAAAAATTTAGTCGAAATGCCCACAAAAAGAAAAATAATTATGACTTGAATCTTTTTAATCATTTTAAGATAGCTCGCTTGTAATTTTTATAGCCATATATGGTTGCAAAGCTTAGCACTCCGACCGCTAAGAGAATTCGTAAAACCAAATAATTGCCCGATTGGCCAAAGTAGTAGGATATTGAAAACAATAATACTGATAATATCCATAGAGCATTTATATCCTTAACTTTTATCACAACAGCCTGTCTAAAGGCATACCATAAATAAATTTGAAATAATGCCATTGGAACTATGTAACCAACAGCTAATCCCAAAGCGCCATATTTGCTGCCAAAATATAAAAACGGGGTACAGAACAGTGCTTTCAAGATACCAAATCTCAAAATTATTTTTTCTTTATTGACAGCTCCCAGGATTGTTCCCATTAGACTATCTATTGAGGCTAGAAACAAGTACCAGATTAGCAGTTGACTAATTTTCACCGCTGGTAAATACTTTGGAGAAAAAAGAAGATTTACGCCATCACTAGCGAATAACGTGAATAGAAAGCACAATATCAATGAGAATAGCATAAAATACTTAAATCCTATTGAAATAAAACGAGCAAATTTTCCTTCATCTTTGACCCAAAGTGAAGACAAATTAGGAAAGATAGCAGCCAAGCCAATATCTATGACTAAAGATACTGGCCCAATTAATTTTTGACTTAAATTAAAATATCCAATTTGCTCTATTGTTGAATTGATATCTAGAAAATTATTTGACAACATCGAGAAAGGTAGCATCAATATAACTAAAACGAAGTACGGCCAACTTTCTCGAAATAACTTTTTAGACGATATCAAGAAGTTTGCGACTTTTCCAACTAGTAGATTCTTATATTTCAATATAATAAAAAAGAAAGCAGTTCTAATTGCGTTTATTACTAGGAAAATATAAAAAAGATGATTTACATCGATTTGTCCTAATGGTAACAAATACACTGCTATAAACCAAATTATGCTATAAGAAAGATTTATAAGTGTTGACGGCAACATTTTTTGATAGCCAAGGAATACATTTTCAAACAAATTAGAAAAGCAGTTTATAAATGAAAACACAGCAACTAGCGTAAGTTGTTCTGAATTAAGATTTCCCCAAAGAGTATTATATATTACGTATAGGATTATCAAAAGAACTAACGCTAGAGATCGAATTATCGCTCCATTATAAACCAAATCGTTAGTACGGAAAGGATCTCTTGCAATCGTACGTACAATGATATTTCTTACTCCTAAATCCCCAAGTGTAAGTAGCAGGGTCCCTTGAACCATTAAAAATGAAAACACTCCATATTGGCCCGGAGTTAAAACACTAGTTATTTTAAGAATAGTTACGAGACTTAGCCCCTGCGAAAGCACAGTTCCTATAGTTAAATAAGAAAAGTTTTTAAAAACATTATTATTTAAAATTTTTTTGAGCATCAAAGTTGTAATTATTCATAATCTCTGCTGTTTTACTGTTTTAAATATGCATACCGCATCCAGCGTTTAAGCGCTGCTGATTAAAAAATGATAGCTGTGGACAAAAATTTACGCAATATGCAGCTTTTTGACTTAGACCGCCAAAACTTAGCAAACACAGTCAATTCCGCAAAGATAACTAAAAGTCTATTTTTGTAATGATTTTGTGTTTTTTTATTAGATTAGTAACTTTAAATTAAAGTCCCACTATCTGAACTGTAAATTGTGGGTTTTTCGAACACTTCTCTTAAAGCTCTATATGTCATTTTCTAAAATAAATTTAATTCTACTTTTACTTTATTTACAATCCTTACCTGCATATTCCAAGAACTATTATATTTCGTCTTCCACCGGCAATGACGATTATACACCTTCCCAAGCACAGAGTCCTATAACACCTTGGAAATCATTAGCAAAACTCAATAGTTTTATTTCAGATATTGAACCTGGAGATTCTGTTCTGCTAAAAAGAGGTGAAGTATTTACTGGTTCAATCACAATAAATCAATCAGGTACAAGTAGTTTGCCGATTGTAATCGGTTCTTATGGGAAAGGGGCGTTGCCAATTGTCACATTACCTGAAATTACAGGCTGGACAAAAAGCACCAGTGGGATATATAGCATTACCAAGCAGATGTGGCCTGCAATTTCCATATTTTATCAAGACGGTAAACCGTTATTAAATATGGCATCATCGTCCAATTGTAGTGATGGCAATTGGTGGTGCGACAATTCTAACCTATACTACAAGCCGGATTCTGGAACTATCAACGATCATAAAATTACAGTTGCAAATATTGTTCCTGGAGGAGGTTATCAGGCAGGTATAGATTTGTCCAATACGTCATACATTACAATTGCCAAGGTAGAGTTTAGCGCTTTGGGAGCAGGAATTAAAACCTTTGATACTACAAATGGCACTGCTGGGATAACTATTAAAGACTGCAAGTTTAATTATTGCCAAAGGGCGATCATTATGATGCCCGACATTGAAAATAATACAGATGCTCTCATTCAAAACTGTTATTTTTTTAGAAACCAATCCGCTATTGGCATGTACACATCTTCTGCACTTGGGGATCGTCCCAGTCAGACCCACGGGACACATATAGGGTGTAAAATTTTAGATAATGAAATGGCCGAAAATGGAACGATCGACGGAGTGAAACACTGGTCTTATGGAACAGATTTAGAAGCAATAGGGGTTCAAAATTTCATGGACGGGGTTATAAAAAATAATTACATTCATGACGGGTATCAGATAGGGATAATATTTTATAATTTAGACACTAGATCTTCAGACAATAATGTTATCTCTGAAAATCGGGTTTATAACAATAAAAAAGGGGGCCTTATTTTACAAGGAGATAAATGTGATGAAGGCTATTCTGCTAATTATTCATTTAATAATAATTTGATCTCAAATAATATATTTGTTAATAGTTCCCACACAGCAGAGTCCTTTGACGGTACAATCGTCATCTATCAAGGGAAAAATACCAACAAAACAAATTATTTCGTAAATAATACGCTCTCGGGTCGATCAAATATTGTCTACTTTCCAACCTCTCGTCCACCTTTTTTCGTAATTGAAAACAACATTATATACAATTCGGGCAAATACAGGTTTGTTCAATGGTCTTGGTTGACCAAACCCGAAAGCTTGGTTATGGATTATAATTTATACTTTGAAGAAGATGCTGCAAGTCGCGGTTTTCAATTAAAAAGAAATTTATCAATGAGTTCCATGCAAAGTTTAGGGCTAGAAATCCATAGTAAAATTGCTAATCCACTATTAAAAGATGCAAAGTCTTATGATTTTCATTTGCAACCAAGTTCTCCTGCAATTAATGCAGGCGCCGACGTTGGATTGCCCTTTGAAGGTTCAGCGCCCGATGTAGGTGCATTCTCTTTTGATACTACCTCAGCTATTATTAAATCTCCTCAAACTATTACCTTTCCCATTATTGTAGATAAAACTTTTGGCGACGCATCATTTTCTTTAAAAGCTTTTTCAAATTCCAGTTTACCTATTAGTTATAAAGTAGTTTCTGGGCCTGCTGTTATTTCAGGAAATGTAGTAACGCTTACGAACGCAGGAACTGTAACCATAGAAGCTGCACAAGATGGAAGCGACAAATATCTTTCGGCTCCTACTGTAAAACAAAGCTTTACAGTAAACAAGTCTAATCTGAAAAAAACTACCGTTTGGGTTCTAGAGTAAATCGAAGCCTTATGGTGAAAAATCAGATTTAAAATTTAATTTGTTATTTGACAAAATGATTAATGATTTGTTCTCCATTCTTGTGGTTGCAAGTATTGATAGAGCGCACATGCGCTTTTACTTCCTCCAAGCCATCTGTTGCTCTTCAGTTTTAAACCAATCAGGCCTATGAAAAGCAACTATAATCTGATTGGGATTAGCCACGACTAATTCTTTTTAAGCGGCCATAGATCATGAGTATAAGACAGCACCCCACAACTCGAAACCACAATTCAAAATCGCCTCAAACATTATTGAGCTAAACATTTTTTATTCGTCTGCTCCGTTGGAGGTGATTTCTAGCAATTTTTGCGCTTGCCGTTTTCTATTACAAATAATTTACCTTGGTGAGCAGCGCTTTCAACTGGAATCCTTATAACCGATCCTAACTACTTAAGCAAACCAACTTTCATTTTCGCACCCCAAACTGAAACACCGTTTGAGAACTGAACTTTTCTCCAGGCCTCAAAATTGTATTCGGAAATTCTGGCTTGTTTGGCGAATCGGGATAATGTTGGGTTTCGAGGCAAAAAGCGCCGTTTTTTGTGAGAGGCTTTCCGCCTCGTCCAATAATTTTTTCATTTAAATAATTAGCCGAATAAAATACGAGGCCAGGTTCAGTGGTATAAACCTGCAAAGTTCTCCCGCTTGACGGTTCGAAAGCGGAGGCTGCCAAGGCCAGTTTACCTGTTTGATTACGCAATGCAAAAGTAAGGTCGTAGCCTCGGCCAAAAGTTAGCTGTTTATCTTTTTTTAGAATATCTCTTCCGATTTGTTTTGGGGAAGTAAAATCATAAGGCGTTCCCTGTACGTCCAGTAATTTGCCCGATGGCATTGCGTCTCTATCTGCTTCCAAATATTTATCTGCATAAATGGTCAAATCAGTATTTAAAACTTTGTCGTCTTTGCCTCCCGATAGGTTAAAATAAGTATGGTTGGTAAGCACAACCGGCGTGGCTTTATCTGTTGTCGCAGCGTAATCTATTCTCAGTTGGTTGGTATTGGTAAGCGTATAAGTTATGGTTACATGCAAGTTTCCGGGAAAACCTTCTTCGCCATCTTTACTAAAATAGGTCACCTTTAGAGCCACTTGCTTTTTTCCGTGCACTTCTTCAATATCCCAAATTTTTCTATCGAACCCAAGCTTGCCGCCGTGTATGTTCGAAGTAAGTTGATATTCTTTTCCATCTAGCGTAAATTTCCCTCCAAAAATACGATTAGCTACCCGACCAACAACAGCTCCAAGTAACTGGTTTTGCTTCCCTGTGTATGATTGAAGCGAATCAAAGCCGAGCACAACGCTACCCATTGTGCCGTTTCTATCAGGCGTTTGAATATCTGTTATTTCAGCACCGTAGTTGATTACCTTTACCAACATGCCGCTGGCATTCTTTAAGGTATATTGATAAATTTTTCGCCCATCTATTTCTCCAAATAAGTCTTTGGTGATAGAAGGCTTTCCGTGCTTTGAGTTTGATTTGTATGTGTTATGGAATTGCTCATTTTTTTTAAGCGCTGAAGCATTCGCAGTTATAAAAAGAAGACACAAAAGTTGACAGCAAATCTTTAGTTTTTTCATAATCATAATATTTTAAAATTAAACTTTCTAATCCAACTCATTAAACGTGGCAATACGTTGCTCACGTATCGGATCATTCACAACTTTGCTATCATTATTAAACACCATCATTTCATGATTTTCTTTCGTAAAAACCTGCCAATGGGGCAATTTTCGCGTATTAGGATTACGTATTCGTATAAATATTGTGATACCTATATTAAAATAATTTTATTTGCTATTAACCTTTTGTATTAGAGGAATAATAAAATTTGTTGATTGAGCCAAACCTATTTTCGCGCTTCCTCTGCCCTAACTTTTAACCTCGCCAACGCTTTCGGTGTTTTATCTAAAGTTAATAAAATTCCCCCTGCTTCAATATTATAGTAGCAGATATACCTACATCCATATTTATTGTTCTTTATCCAGTCGTAAATTACATCAATATATTCGGGACAGTCGCCGATGCCATGAATTTCTGATTTCTGGTTTCCTTTTTTAGCTACATTGGCCCATTCGCCCAAACAAACAGGTTTCTTGTGGGCATTGGCAAATTTCGTTTGCCACTCTAACATAAATGGATCTTTCAAAATTCTGTGTATCATTTGCGAAACGGTTGGGTCTGCATTGCCCCAAACCATCCCGTAAGTATCAGAACCGATAACGTCCACTACATCATCTCCGGGATAAAAAGGCTCGGGATTGGGCACTCCGGCGTTGGTACACCAAACAATTTCGAGTGTTTGGCCTTTTACTGCTTGCTGTTTAAAACCCTTTCGGATAATTGGGATTGCTCGCTGCCAGGCCGTAACAAACAACTTATCATCTTGCTTAAGGGGATTCATATTAAACTCCCACCAAATACGCGCGTAAACCGTTTTTGAACAATAACGTGCAAGTGATTTGCCGAGCGATAAGTAAGTGCTGTCTTGCTCCCCACTAATAGCCTCTCTTAATAAATCATTCCAATCTTTATTGCTATCATGCGGAATAAGCGGAACGCCAACATCTGTCGCCCTATCAAAATGGTCACGCCTCCATTTCGGAGTGCCGCTTTCTTCCAGCATCATCCAGTTGCCGTTTTTTAAATCGGCCCAATTAGAACGCCCCATCCAGGTTCCATACACATCTTGCCGAATCCCGTAGTTCTCTATGCTTTTGCCAGAGTTACCGGTTAGCGTTTTAAATTTTTGCTGGGCGTTAAGCCTTAAGCTGAAAAAAATTGGTAGGAGCAATAATATAGACTTATACAATCTCATACCTAATTTTGCTCTTTTAATTGCGATGCGTATATTAAAAATGTAAACTTTAAACAGCTGGAATCTCCTAAAAATTACGTTCTCTAATTTAAATAAAATAATCAGAAAGTCCTCTTCCTCTAACAGAATCTCTCTGATGACCAAATCGAGCCTCTTACCATAGTTTACACTTTATCCGTCGGTTATGTATTATCAGCCCGGTAGCTTGCCTAAGTATTTTCTGATTTAGTGCGCGACAATATCCTGGGGTATCAAAAATTGAAAGTTTTCATTCGAAAAGCAAGGGAGCTGCTCAGATGAATGCCCCCCGCACTTAGCTACAAACCCGCAGCCCCAATAGAAAAATTGGGGCCGTGGGTTTTTCGCCCGGTGGGGTTTAGGTGGTTAGGGAAGTAAACGAAACTTGGGGTTGAATCGTTTTTAAAAAAGCATTAGTCAAAATACTTGATGCAACTACTTCAATTTGCTAAATTTACAATGGCTTAAAGTTTGGATGCCAATAACTTTAGGACACTAATCCCTTGATTTAACTATTTCGGAATGAGAAAATTAATCTGCATGTTCATTGTCGTTTTCGTATATATTTCGGCAACAGCACAAACTTTTCAAATTACTTCTTTTGAAGGTAAAAAAGAGAATATAAATGTAAGCCAAAAGCAATTTAGCAAAACCCTAACGGTAGCTTACTTAGCTGATACTTTGCGATTCTCAGAATGCACCGGAATAGACACCGCAGAAATTCTAAACAAAAATTTTCTAAAAATAATTTATGGTGTCAGAGGAGGAACAGGGTTTGGGCTAAAAAACACTGCGGTAATTTCTGTGAGCAAGGACAAGCTTGTTGTATCACTCTTGTTTCTATCTAATATTGAAGTGTTACTTGAAGATAATGAAATTGTAAAGTTTAATAATTTATTAAATTTAAGAGGAACCGAAAACCCTGAAATTTTTATTTCAAGTAAAGGAGATCTAAATTTCTCAACTAACTTTATCGAGCGAAATATTAATGAAACCTCTACTTTAAAATTCGATCAAAACCTTAAACTTTTTTGTAACGGCTATAAAAACATCCAAGTAAAATTACCGAGAGCAGGGATGGGAGTCTCCACTCAAAAAAATACAAATACAGTCGTTCGGATGCCATACGTCACTCTAGAAAATAGCAATTACTATTTTCTTAATGAGCATTGGTATAAAAATCAACACAATAATGAATTGGTATCGGAATATCGATAATTGCCTAAACTAAACCCCAAAAACCTTTTGAGAATTTTCTGTCGTTATTCTAGCAACTCCCTCTATTGACAACCCATAAATATCGGCCACTTTTTGGGCGATGTAAATAAGATAACTGCTTTCGTTTGGCTTTCCGCGAAATGGAACGGGCGCCAAATACGGACTGTCAGTTTCTAACACTAAATTTTTGATTGATAATTGCGAGAGAACCAAATCCAACCCTGCTTTTTTATACGTGACAACCCCTCCTATTCCCAGAAAAAAGTTTAGAGCAATTGCTTGCTTTGCTTGTGCGATAGTTCCTGTAAAACAATGAAAAATCCCGCGTAACTTTTCATCTCTTTCACTTTCCAAAACCTCAAATACTTCATCAAAAGCTTCTCTGCAGTGAATGACAATTGGCAAGCGCAATTTTTTTGCCCAAGCAATTTGCTGTCTGAATGCATCTTGCTGTATCCCCAAAGTTGTTTTATCCCAATATAGATCGATACCAATCTCTCCTATTGCATAGATTTTCCTATCGGAGATGCTCGCATAAATCTCATCTAAATTGTTCTGGTAACCCTCTTTCGCATCGCATGGATGCAAACCCGCCATTGCAAAACAGTTTGTAGGATATTTTCCTACGATGTCATCAATCATTGCAATAGAGGCCACATCTACGTTTGGCAGGAACAGTCTTTCTACACCATTTTCTAAACACCGAGCCAAAAGTGCTGCTTGCTTTTCTGCATCTTGCTCGTAATAAATGTGAGTATGGGTGTCTGTGAGTAGCACGCTGTAGTTGGTTGGGTTTTTGGGGGGTTGGATTTTTGGGTTTACGAAAATTAAAGCCAACATATTAGTCATTATGCTTTTTGCTTTGGTCTTTCAGCTTTTCTTTCCCCCTTTGGGGGCCAGGGGGATCTCCTTCTTCAAAAACTTTCCCGTCAAACTTATTGGGTTTTCCATCAATCCTTCTGGCGTTCCTTCAAATAAAATTCTTCCGCCACCTGCGCCGCCTTCTTCACCCAGGTCTATTACCCAATCGGCTACTTTTACAACATCTAAATTATGCTCAATTACCAAAACGGTATTCCCTTTATCAACCAATTCGTTCAAAACACCAAGCAAAACATTGATATCTTCGAAATGAAGTCCAGTTGTAGGTTCATCTAAAATGTAAAAAGTCTGACCAGTATCCTTTTTGCTCAATTCGGTTGCCAGTTTTACGCGTTGCGCTTCTCCTCCCGAAAGGGTAACCGAAGATTGCCCAAGTGTGATATATCCTAAACCAACATCGTTTATGGTTTTTATTTTGCGATAAATAGTTGGGATATTCTCAAAAAACAAACAGGCATCTTCCACACTCATATCTAGCACATCGCTAATGGATTTTCCGCGGAAGCGAACTTCTAAAGTTTCCCTATTGTATCGGCGACCGCCACATTCTTCGCAAGGCACCTGCACATCTGGCAAAAAATTCATTTCGATCACGCGCAAGCCCGCACCTTTGCATGTTTCGCACCTACCGCCCTTAACGTTAAATGAGAAACGCCCAGGCTTATAACCCCTAATTTTTGCTTCTGGCAATTGCACAAAAAGGTTCCGAATATCAGAAAAAACACCGGTGTAGGTAGAAGGATTAGACCTCGGCGTACGCCCAATTGGCGCTTGATCTATTTCAATAACTTTGTCGATATTTTTTAAACCATTAATTTTCTCATAAGGCAAAGGATGTTTCTTCGCCCTAAAAAAATGGTGGTTTAAAATGGGATAAAGCGTTTCGGTAATTAAACTTGATTTTCCACTGCCAGACACGCCTGTTACCGCAATAAGTTTTCCCAGGGGGAAATCTACGGAGACCTTTTTTAGGTTATGTCCGGTAGCTTTTATTAGGGAAAGTTTTTCTCCATTGCCCTTTCTGCGTACTGCAGGAACTTCTATATTTTTTTTACCGTTTAGGTAAGCTGCAGTTAAAGTGTCTGATTTTAAGATATGTTCTGCAGTTCCCTCGGCGACAATTTCGCCGCCGTGTATGCCTGCGCCCGGACCAACATCTATTACCCAATCAGCTTCTAAAATCATTTCCTTATCATGCTCTACCACCAAAACGGTATTGCCAAGATCTCTTAAATTTTTTAAAGCTTTTATTAATCTTTCGTTATCTCGCTGATGTAAACCGATGCTTGGCTCGTCTAAAATGTACATCACGTTCATCAATTGAGAACCGATTTGCGTAGCAAGCCTAATACGTTGCGCTTCGCCCCCAGATAAGCTTCTCGAAGTTCTATCTAGCGTGAGGTAATTAAGCCCAACGTCAGTTAAAAAACCTATACGCGCGTTTATTTCCTTTAAAATTTCCTTTGCGATCGTATTCTGTCGTTCATTTAATCGTTTATCAACATCTTTAAACCAGTTTTTAAGGTTGTTAATGTCCATTGAAGATAAGTCGAAAATATTCTTCCCATCTATCTTAAAATTCAAACTCTCCTCCTTTAACCTGGCACCACGACAAACGGGACAGGTATTTAATTTTCTAAAAGCTTCTAAATCGTCTCCCCCATCGGCACGTTTCTCGTTCTGCTCCTCAATCATTTTAATTATCCCATCAAAAGTGATATTATAATCTTGAACATTCCATTTGTTATACTCGACTGCAACTTTTATAAGTTCATCGCTACCGTTTAAAATTATGCTAATCGCTTCTTCGCTAAGCTTTTCTATCGGTACGGATAAGGAAAAATTATATTTTTTGGCAACGGCTTTAATTACCTGAAAAGTCCAAATGTCTCTGTACTCGCCTAAAGGTGCCAAACCACCGTTAACAATGCTCAATTTTGGGTTGGGGATAACCGAATCTTTATCAACAACAAAAATATAGCCCAAACCATTACATCTTTCGCAAGCGCCATACGGCGAATTGAAAGAGAAGCTGTTTGGCTGAGGTTCATCATAAGAAATGCCTGTTGTTGGGCACATTAAAAACTTACTAAAATGCGAAACGTTGCTGTCCTTATCTGTAATTTTAATTACACCTTTTCCCATTTTCATGGCGATTTCCAAAGAATCTGCGACGCGTTTTTTATTGTCTCTTTCGACCATAAGGCGATCTATAACCACTTCAATATCATGGATTTTGTACCGATCAACCTGCATTTTGGCGGTAATGTCTTTTATCTCTCCATCAACACGAACCTTTACATAACCCTGTTTTCTAATTTGCTCAAAAAGTTCGCGATAATGTCCTTTCCTGCCCTTAACTACTGGAGCCAAAATATTAATTGCATCCCCGTCATATTTATCCAAAACGTTTTGTAAAATTTGGTCTTCACTCATCCGCTCCATCTTCTCGCCGGTGTTGTAAGAATAAGCGTCGGCAACGCGCGCAAAAAGCAAACGCATAAAATCATAAATCTCTGTAATGGTGCCAACGGTAGAGCGGGGGTTTTTACTAGTGGTTTTTTGCTCTATGGCAATAACAGGACTAAGGCCAGAGACTTTATCAACATCCGGCCGTTCCATGCCGCCCATAAATTGTCTGCTATAGGCGCTAAAGGTCTCCATATATCGGCGCTGCCCTTCTGCATAAATGGTATCAAAAGCTAAGGAAGATTTTCCGCTTCCGCTGAGGCCGGTAACCACAACCATTTGATTGCGTGGAAATTTTACATCGATATCTTTTAAATTATGTACCCTTGCGCCATAAACTTCTACGTCTTTTTGCTCGCCAAGGTCGATGGTGTTTTTACTCATATTTTAATGGAAATTGTGGAATATTTTTGGCAGAATTTAGCCGAAATTCCAATTTGCAAAATTGCTAAAAATTTTAACAAAAAGAGAGGGAGCTAGAGAATTGGTTTAACTGTGGGATGTAAAAAAATCGACATTTATGTTCCCAAAAAAATCCGTACATTTAACCCATATCAAAACAAAAAAGATGTTTTTAATTGTACTCGGAATTTTAATTTTAGTTGTTGGCTTCGTAATCTCCAAACAAGAAAATCCCGCCGCAGCTTATGGCAATATTGTAAAAATAGTAGGTATTTTAATTGCCATAATTGGTGCTTTAACTTCTATGTTTAAGGTGATAGATGCTGGCGAAGTTGGCGTAAAAACCATTTTCGGCAAAGTAGACAATGATGTGCTTTATAGCGGATTGAACATTATTAACCCGGTTGCAGTGGTAACAGATTTTGATGTAAAAACGCAAAATTATACCATGAGTGGTGTTGCTGATGAAGGAAACAAAATTGGGGATGATGCATTACGTGTGCTATCTGCAGATGGTTTAGAAGTGGTGATAGATTTGTCGGTACTGTTTCGGGTTAAAGCGAGTTCTGCACCCCTAATCTTAAAAGATATTGGTACAGATTATCTGGATAAAATTGTGCGCCCAATATCTAGAACAGCCATTAGAGACAATGCGGTTGCGTACGATGCCGTGGCACTCTACAGCAATAAACGGAATGAGTTTCAATCTAAAATATTTAAAACCATAGAAACCGCCTTTACAAGTAGAGGCTTAGAGCTTCAATCGCTTTTGATAAGAAATATTTCATTGCCCGCATCCGTAAAGGCTAGTATTGAATCTAAAATTAATGCAGAGCAGGATGCTCAAAAAATGACTTTCGTGCTCCAAAAAGAAAGGCAGGCAGCTGAACAAAAAAGAATAGAAGCACAAGGTATTGCCGATTATCAAAAGATTCTCTCTACCGAATTAAGTGATAAACAACTTCAATACGAGACGATTTTAACTCAACGGGAAATTGCAAAATCGCCCAACACAAAAATAATTATAATGGGCAATGGAAAAGGGGTACCGATTATATTGGGGGATAAGTAGGCAAGAGGAGTATTTAGTAGTTAGTATTTAGTAGTTAGATATGTGGCAGTCTGATACTTATGGCAAGGATGACTATCAAGGTAAATTTACATATTGTGCGGGCAGAATGTAATTCAAGTAGAAATGGATTGGCGAGAATAAAACGAACATCAAAGGACTTAACAGTAAAATAAAAACCGACTTGGCTTTAAAAAAGCCTATTCTGCAATAAACGGTTTTTTTTTACAGCGGCGAGCGTTTTTTATCCTTGTTTCTTGCTCCTTTTACCTTGCTCCAGTTATTTTCTCCACGCTTCCCCCTTTGGGGGTCAGGGGGATTTACCTTCTCACCCCAATCACTCTTCCCGTCACCAACGTAAAAGTAAAAATACTATAAAGCCCATCATCGGCATGATCAATCTTTTCTACCAACCCGGTTTTGCTAAAAGTATCGGTAACCAAATCTCCAATTTTTATCTCGCGCAAAGCGGATAAGGATAAATCATCGTCAATTCTTATCATGTAGAAAATTTATAGCATATCTTTTAACACCACCCAAACATTTTCTGCTAATATTTTATCGCCAGCTGCAGTTGGGTGTATTCCGTCTTGCTGATTTAACTTTGGTATTCCCGCAACACCATCAAGCAGAAATGGAATCAGTTTCATATTGTTCTTTTTGGCTAATACCGGATAAATGTTCTTAAAATCTGTGGTATATTTTTTGCCGAGATTTGGCGGCATTTGCATTCCAGCCATAACCAATTTAACATTCGCATTTTTAAGCTTAACTCTATCTATAATTTTCTGTAAGTTTTTTTTGGTATCTTTCAATGGCAACCCTCTAAGGCCATCATTAGCTCCAAGTTCTAATACAAAAATGGAAACCGGTTGTCTTTTTAAAAACCAATCTATTCTATCCAACCCTGCTGCCGAAGTTTCTCCGCTTAGTCCGCCATTTACAACATTGTATGGCAACTTCAAAGAATCTACCCTATTTTGAATTAAGGCCGGATAAGCTTCTGTTGGATCTAACCCGTAGCCCGCGGTTAAGCTAGTACCAAAAAATAAGATGTTTTTTTTGCCTGCCGATTCGGTCCTTTTTGAACTTTCTATTTTCGTGTTAGTATCAATTTCTTTATCAACCTGTGCGTTTTTATTTTGACAAGACAAGAACAAAGCAAAGCAAACAATTAATAAAGGTGTTCGGTTTCGTAACATAGCGCAACAATATACGTCAATAAAAATTGTTAGCTTAACAGCAGATAGAAAAATAAGTTTAAACCGGATAATAAATCTATTCAAATATTGGAATCGATACTAAGCGTAGAGAACGTAAGCAAAACTTATCAAAGCGCGGGTAAGGCACTCACCGTTCTTAATAATATAAATTTTTCGATTGACAGCGGCTCAACTGCTGCCATCACAGGACCGTCTGGAAGCGGAAAAACTACTTTGTTAGGGCTTTGTGCAGGATTAGATAGAACAACTAATGGCAGTATAGCGATCAAAGGAATCGCATTAGAAAATCTATCAGAAGATAAACGTGCAGCACTTAGGAATCAATATGTCGGTTTTATTTTCCAGAACTTTCAACTATTGCCCACGCTCACCGCTTTAGAAAATGTAATGGTACCGATGGAATTACGTGGTGCAAAAAATTGTAGGGAAAAAGCGCTAGAGTTATTGGATAAAGTCGGCTTGGCAGATCGCGGTCATCATTACCCTGTTCAATTATCTGGCGGAGAACAACAAAGAATTTCCCTCGCAAGGGCATTTTCAAATCAGCCTGCCATTCTCTTTGCTGATGAGCCGACCGGTAATTTAGATGATGAAACAAGCGAAAAAATAAATCAATTATTATTTGATTTAAACAAAGATGCAGGCACCACTTTAATAATCGTTACGCATGATTTGGAACTTGCATCAAAAACGCAACGGATAATAAAAATTAAGGGCGGTGCTATAATTGCCGATGATCTAGCAGTAAATGCCTAACAAACTCATAAAAGTACCAAATACTAGTATGGCTTGGCTGTTTAAAATGGCTTGGCGAGACAGTAGAAAGAACCGTTCAAGGCTCCTACTTTTCATTTCGTCTATTATGCTTGGAATTGCGGCATTGGTTGCCGTTTATTCCTTTAAGGATAACCTACAAAAAGACATTGATAATCAAGCGAAAGAACTTACCGGCGCAGACTTAACTTTAGAGAGCAGGCAGGGCATCAGTAAGGAAATGCGCAAAACCCTCGATAGCCTAGGCGATGAACGTTCTGAAGAGCGCACTTTCCCGTCAATGATTTATTTTACAAAAAGCGGCGGCAGCAGGTTGATACAGATGAAAGCGTTGCATGGCGCTTATCCTTATTATGGCACCATCGAAACTATTCCTGTCTCAGCGGCAAAACAGTTCCAAACTAAACAAGATGTTTTAGTTGATCAAACTCTGATGCTAGAATTTAAAGCAAAGGTGGGTGATTCTGTTAAAATTGGCGATTTAAATTTTAAAATTGCCGGCATTATGGAAAGCGCGCCTGGCCAAACTGGCATTGGTTCTTCTATTGCGCCAATTGTTTATATGCCATTGCAATATTTAGATTCTACCAATCTTATCAAAACAGGAAGCAGAATTAGCTATAAGTTTTATTATAAATATAACGATCCAAGAGGCGCAGAAACGGAGCTGAAAAAAATAGAACCAAAATTACAGAAGGAAGATTTCAGGTCAGAAACTATTGCATCGAAAAAGGAAAGTACAGGCCGATCATTTGAAAATTTGAGCCGGTTTTTAGCGCTTTCTGGCTTTATTGCGTTGCTGCTTGGCTGCATCGGTGTTGGGAGTTCAGTCTACGTTTATGTCCAAGAAAAGCTAAGTGCAGTTGCTATTTTAAGATGCTTGGGATTAAAAGCAAGAGAGGCTTTCTTTATTTACCTAATCCAAATCGGTTTTTACGGACTTATAGCTTCTGTGTTGGGAGCACTCCTTGGCTCGGCTATACAATTTTTATTGCCCTTGCTGCTAAAAGACTTTCTTCCGATAGAAATAACCGTTTCCATTTCTTGGACTGCCATTGCGCAAGGTATATTGTTAGGTTTTACCATTTCCATTTTGTTTGCACTGCCTGCATTACTCTCTGTACGCAAAATTTCTCCACTTAACGCAATAAGATCATCTTTCGAAAGCGAAAGTGCTTCCAAAAAGAAAGATTGGCTCATTTACTTTGTCTACGTTTTGATGATAGGTTTTATTTTTGCCTTTACCTATCTGCAAATGCAAAGTTGGATTCAAACTGCAGTTTTTACCATTGCCATTGCGATAGCCTTTCTACTGCTATATCTTCTCTCTAAATTTTTAATGTTTTTGGTTAAAAAGCTTCTGCCGAAACGTGTTAGCTATGTCTGGCGCCAAGGATTCGCAAATCTGTACCGCCCGAACAACCAAACTTTAATGCTTACGGTGGCCATTGGCTTATCGACCGCCTTTATTTGTACGCTCTATTTTGTGCAAACCATGCTGATCGAAAAAGTTAAAATTAGTGGTGGCAGTAGCCAGCCGAATATGGTTTTGTTCGATATCCAGACAAGTCAGTTAGCGGGCGTTAAAAAACTTACCAATTCTTACCATTTGCCAGTTCTGAGCGAAGTTCCTGTAATTACCATGCGCATAGAGCAAATAAACGGTAAAACAGCTAAAACAGATAGTACAAATAAAAGGGCTTATAGAAATGAGATCAGATCTACGTATCAAGAAAAACTAACATCTGCAGAAAAAATAATGGATGGAAATTGGGTTGGCAAAGTAGATTCAAATCAAACCGCGGTAATATCTTTGGAGGAACGCTATGCAAACAGTATTCATGTAAAATTAAGGGACAGCATCCTGTTTAATGTGCAAGGCGTAATGATTCCAACAGTTGTAGGAAGTGTACGAGAAGTGAACTGGACTAGGTTTCAAACCAATTTTCGGGTAGTTTTCCCGGCCGGTGTTTTAGAAGACGCGCCAAAATTTAATGTTATAACTACTAGAGTGCCTTCTCCAGCGATATCTGCGAAATATCAAGGAACCATGGTTAAAAATTTTCCGAATGTTTCTGTCATAGACCTTAACCTTGCCCTTAAATTATTGGATGATCTTTTCGACAAAATTTCGTTCGTGATTAGATTTATGGCGGGTTTTAGCATGGCAACTGGTTGGATTGTTCTGGTATCTGCAGTATTGACAAGCAAAAGTCAGCGGGTTAAGGAAAGTATTCTGCTAAGAACCCTTGGCGCAAGTAGAAAGCAGATTACAACCATCAACGCGATAGAATATTTATTTTTAGGTTTGTTTGCCGCTGCCGCGGGATTAATACTAGCTTTTGCTGGAAGTTGGGCTTTGGCAAAATTTACTTTTAATAGTGAATTTATTCCGCCACTTTGGGCAACGCCGGTGTTGTTTTCCTCTGTGCTTGGAATGGTTATTTTAACAGGAATTTTGGGAAGCAGAAATATCCTAAATCAGCCTCCACTAAAAATTTTAAGGCAAGAGACAAACTAGAGCAAACTGAAATCTGAAAGCCGAAAGCTTATAACTGTCAAACTTTAATCTATTATTTCTTAATTTAGCGGCGCTCATGCTACAGAAACTTTCCATCCGTAATTACGCACTGATTGATTCGCTGGACATCACTTTCGATAGCGGCTTAAATATCATTACGGGCGAAACCGGAGCAGGTAAATCAATTATTTTAGGGGCGCTTTCGCTGATATTGGGACAGCGAGCAGATAGCAAATATTTTTACAATCAGGAAAAAAAGTGCATTATAGAGGGAAGTTTTACCTTTCAAGATCAAACCTTAAAATCGCTTTTTGAAGAAAACGACTTAGATTTCTATTTGGAAAATATGGTTCGGCGAGAAATCTCCATTGATGGAAAATCGAGATCTTTTATAAATGATACGCCAGTTAACCTGACTATCTTAAAGCAGGTTGGCGAAAAAATGATAGACATCCACTCGCAACAGGCTACCCAAGAGTTAAACGACCCAACGTTTCAATTGTTAATGGTAGATGCACTTGCAAATCATAAGCAACTATTAGCAGATTATAGAACCGGATTTAAAAAACTTAAGCAAATCCGCACACAGCTAAATACATTGATTAGCGAATCTAACGAAGCAAAATCCAAACAAGATTATGAGCAGTTTTTGTTTGATGAATTGGCACAAGCAAATTTAAAGGCTGGCGAACAAAAAGAGTTGGAATTGGTTTTAGAAAAGCTTAGCCATGTAGAAGCGATTAAAAAAGGGTTGTTTTCTGCATCAGAATTTTTAGATGGCACCGAAACCTCGGCTCTGCGTCTGCTTGCAGAAAGTTCATCACAGTTACAAAATATAGAGAAATTTGATCCGACAATTGTTCCATTGGCAGAGCGAATGCGTTCTGCAATAATTGAATTGAAAGATGTCGCAGATGAGATTGGCAATTTGGGAGAAACCACTTCTTATCATCCAGCTCAATTAGAAATTACCACTCAACGGCTTGATGTTTTCTACACGTTACAACAAAAACATAGGGTAAGAAGCAATGAAGAACTTTTAGAAATTCAAGAGCGGCTGCAAAAAAATTTAGATCAGTTACTTTCTTTTGATGAGAATATCGGAGCTCTAAAAAAAGAAATCGATCAGCTAAAATCGCAGTTATCCGCAAAAGCGAAACAATTGAGCGCAAATAGAAAAGCAGCAATAAAAATTGTAGAGCAACAAACGGCATTAACATTAAGGCAAGTTGGAATGCCAAATGCAGTGCTAAAGATGGAACAAACCGCATTGCTAGAATTAGGAAAGGATGGCTTGGATAACATTAGTCTTCTATTTAGCGCAAACGCCGGGCAAGCTTTGGCGCCTGTAAATAAAGTGGCTTCTGGTGGTGAGCTCTCGCGATTAATGTTGGCTATTAAAGCGCTTTTGGCTCAGCACACCTCTTTACCAACCATCATTTTTGATGAAATAGATACGGGAATCTCTGGCGAAACCGCTTTAAAAGTCGGAGAAGTAATCGCTCAATTGGGAGCAAACATGCAGGTAATGTCTATTACCCACCTTCCGCAAATCGCTGCAAAAGGCCATTCTCATTTCTTTGTTCATAAAACCGAGGAGATGGACAAAACGACTACGGGAATAAGAAAACTATCACAAGGAGAGCGAGTTGATGCAATTGCAGAAATGTTGAGCGGAAAAAATCCAGGAGCATCTGCTTTGCAGAATGCAAGGGAGCTTTTAGGGTAAATAATAGAAATCCCCTCCTTGCCCATAGCTCATTCTCAGCATTCGATAATCGAAAAAATAGTATTATCGCTAAATGATGTCTCTTGATTTACCGAGAACGGTATATGACTGTTAAAAACTATTTAAAATCCTTCCTATTGGATAGTAAAGGACTAAATTTTAATACGGAGAAATAATGGAAAGAGTAATTCTCTAAAAAGCATAAGCTAGTTCTATTCCTGCTTATTTGAAAATCGGTTATTGATTCATAGCATTTCTTGCCTCACACAGAAAATTCGCTATTTCTTCATCGTCAGAGCTCTGAAAATCAAAATCACTGTCACATAGCTTTAATTTGTCCTTTGTCAGGAGATGTTTAGAAAGTTTTCTACTTAATTTATTGTCTATTCCCTTAATATCTATATGACATTTATCCCCCTTATCGGAAGGCGAAATTTTAAAAATATCCGTTTTGTTAAACGTACTATCCTGAGAAAGTAGAAAATTTAAAACATCTTCTGATTCGAAGACGCAATACATAATTGGTGTTTTGACCGTTGATAAGTAGAATTGATCTATATGCTCACATATCGACTTACCGAGAGAAGTGACGCATTCTTGACCAAATATGGAGATACCTCCACCCATTGGTGAAAAGCAGTCGTCGAAACGTTTTCTCCTGGTGCTAAACTTTGTGATGTTAATGGTTCTAATAAGGAGCATTTATTTTTTATTTCTGAGAGAATTGCTTTTAATTCTGTTAGGCTGACATTTTCGTGTCCAGAAATTTCTTCATAATCAAAGCCCTCGCCTTTTTCATAAACATAATTATAACTAGTGTTTAAGACATGTATGATTAAAAAATGATCTTGCAACCCAAATGTTAATTTCATTGTCCCATTCGAGAAAGGCATTGCTTCATAATCTAAACCAGCCATCTTGAGGTTATTATAGACGTGAAGAGCTCTATATATCATTGATAGCGAAATAGGTTCGCCACTACCAGAATCCCACCCCTTCGGAAGCACTCCTAATTCGAATATTTCAGTGCCAAACGCATCCAATATTTCATAAATGTTAGTTTTTTTAGATGGTTGATTATATGTGCCGCTGTATGGCATATTACTTTTTAATTTGACTGAAATCTACTTTACTATTCAATTCTTCCATTGAGCTAATTTTTTCTCCGGTAACCCTCTCATAAGTAGATATGAGTTGTTGAATGTTTACATATAAACTCTTTAGCGCAGGCAAACCTAAGTTAACAATTACCTGTGGTTCGTTATGCGCCTTAAATATCAAGTGGGCGTCAGACATCGTAAAGCCTGCTTGAAATCCATTCGAAAAAAAATTAGCGACATTATCCTTCATTAAATCCGGAATGTCTAATATTTTGGGGGTTGGTTGTTGTTCTATTGTAGAGCTCATTATTTGAAATACTTATGCAACGATAATGTTTTTAAATAACAATATAAAGCCATTTACATTAAAATACAACTTTTTAACCTTTTTTCACTAAAAATTACGTTATACTCACTAAATTTAACCTCTATTACGCACTTACTGCAAAAGGCCATTCTCATTTCTTCGTACATAAAACCGAAGAAAAAGACAAGACAACTACAGAACTAAGAAAACTATCACAAGGCGAGCGGGTTGATGCGATTGCAGAAATGTTGAGCGGAAAAAACCCGGGTGAATCGGCACTGCAAAATGCGCGGGAACTTTTGGGTAAAAATATCTTTTTATACAGTTTTAAAAATCACCAGATTACAATTCAGCAGCATTAAAGAAATTTCTGACGATAGAAATTAGATAATATAAATTGCTAATATTTTTAGTATTTTTGAGGATGGATGAGTCGGCAGACAAGGGTTATTTTAAAGGGCGGGGAGCTCAAATCAATCCGCACAATAAATTTGTAAACAACATTTACCTTAAAGAACATGCGGAGGGAATAGATGAATGGGAAGAAGCCGATAAAAAAACATCTTTCATTTTCGAAAACTCAAAATCGATTGTAAATAAGGTAACAAGTCCGGATGTCGGAATGGCTTACTCGCTAAATCCTTACCAAGGTTGTGAGCATGGTTGCACCTATTGTTATGCCCGCAATGCGCATCAATATTGGGGCTATAGCCCTGGCTTGGATTTCGAGCGGAAAATAATTGTTAAAAAAGACGCACCATATCTTTTTAAAAAATTTTTAGAAAAGAAAGATTGGGATGCTTCGACCATTTCACTTTCTGGAAATACAGATTGCTACCAACCCGCAGAGCGAAAATTTAAAATTACCCGTCAATTATTAGAAATTGCTTTGGCTTACAAACAACCTATCGGGATGATTACCAAAAATGCACTCATATTACGAGACATAGACCTCCTTCAAGAAATGGCAAAGCTCGATTTATGTATGGTTTATGTCTCGATAAATAGCCTAAATGAACAACTTAGACAAAAAATGGAGCCGCGGACAACCACTTCGAAGCAACGCTTAAAGGTGGTAGAAGAATTAAGCAAGGCTGGAATTCCTGTCGGAGTAATGGTTGCCCCGTTGGTGCCTGGCCTAAGCGACCATGAAATTCCTGCGGTTTTAAAGGCTGTTGCAAGTGCAGGTGCGATTAAAGCTGGCTATACTGTAGTGCGATTAAATGGTGCAGTTGGCGAATTATTTGAAGATTGGCTCAAGAAAAATTATCCCGATAGGTTTGAAAAAGTCTTTAATGCAATAAAGAGCTGCCACGGCGGGAACATAAATGACAGCCGATTTGGAAATAGAATACAAGGCGATGGAAATATTGCGAAGATGATCAGCGAAAGCTTTAAACTACACTGTCGTTTAAATAACTTAAATATAAAAGACATTAAGCTAAACCATACCTTGTTTAAGGTGCCGAGAGCCCAAATGAGTATGTTTTGATATTTTATTTTTTTGAGATCAATCCCCGTGCGATTTTCATTTTTTTCACAGCAAAAAAAAGCAGCAATCTCAAATAGACTGCTGCGAAATGTTGAAAGGTTACACCCTCCTAAAACATCCCTTTAAGCTTATCTAATAAACCGCCACCGCCTGTTGAGGTATCGCCTTTTGCGGCAGCACCACCGGTAAACATTCCCAATACGCTACCCAAATCAAAACCACCGCCACCAGCATTATTTCCGCTACCACCTGCCAAACTTCCTAAAATATCAGAAATATTAAAAGAACTGTCAGATGGATCTGCTGTCTTTTTAGTCAGTTTAGAAATAATCATTGGTATTGCTGCAGTAGCAATAGTTTTTGCAACGCCAGAATTTATGCCCATACCCGCTAGTTTTTGCATAAAACTTCCAGATGCTTGTTCCGCAACAGCAGATCCTTCTGCGCTTCCTCCATTAAAAAGATGCGCAACGTCTGCCGCATTGCCAGAAGTCAACTTATTTTTTAAGGTATCAAAAATAGATGTTGACGCAGCATGAATAACCTCCTCGTTTTTTTCGTTCGGAATTTCCTCGTTGTTTACAACGCTGTCTTGCACATTATCACGCACAAGTTGATTTAAATTTTCTAACATATCTAGTGTTTTATTGTTGTTTTAAAGTTACTAACTTACAAGCGCAAAGCTCAAATAACTTTGAACGGTGTTACAAGTTACAATGTTTTATTTATAATATTAGTTTTAACGAAAGATAAAAAAATCAATATATGTTACCTAAAATAAATTTTACCGAAACTGGAGCCTATAAAAAGCTGAAAAACCATTTTGCAGATATCGAAAATAAAGATGTTAAAGATTTTTTTGTGCACGATGCCGAACGATTTAGCAAGCTGTCTATTACGTTTGAAGACATCCTTTTAGATTATAGCAAAAACAGAATAGACGATAAAACCTTGTCATTATTAGTCCAACTCGCGAAAGAATGTAATTTAGAAGAGGCAATAAATGCGATGTATAATGGAGAAAAGATAAACGAGACTGAAGATCGCGCTGTATTGCACATTGCTTTGCGAAACACAAGCAATACCCCTATTTACGCAGATGGCAAAGATGTAATGCCAGAGGTTAATGCGGTTCTTGCAAAGATGGAGAAGTTTAGCAGCCGCGTAATAAATGGAGAATGGAAAGGGTTTACTGATAAAGTAATTACTGATGTGGTAAATATAGGTATTGGCGGCTCAGACCTTGGTCCTGTAATGGTTACAGAAGCGCTCAAGCACTACAAAAATCATTTGAATATGCATTTCGTCTCCAATGTGGATAGCACCGATTTGGTAGAAAAACTTAAAAATTTGCAGGCCGAGAGCACATTGTTCCTCATCGCATCAAAAACTTTTACCACGCAAGAAACGATGACAAATGCCCACTCTGCCCGAAACTGGTTGTTGGCGCACGGGGGGAAACAAGAAGATGTAGAAAAACATTTTGTCGCCCTATCTACCAATGATAAAGCGGTTAAAGAATTTGGCATAAATACCGATAATATGTTCGAATTTTGGGATTGGGTTGGTGGCAGATATTCACTTTGGAGTGCCATCGGGCTTTCCATTTCTCTAAGTTTAGGGTTTGATAATTTTAAAAAATTATTAGAGGGTGCGCATGCAACTGATAATCATTTTAAATCTGCTCCATACCAGGAAAACATTCCTGTTATTTTGGGGATGATTGGCATTTGGTACATCAATTTTTTCAATGCAGAGACCGAGGTAATTTTACCTTACGACCAGTACTTGCATCGTTTTGCGGCCTATTTTCAACAAGGAGATATGGAAAGCAACGGGAAGCATGTTGATAGAAATGGGAAAGAAGTTGATTATGAAACTGGTCCGGTTATTTGGGGCGAACCTGGCACCAATGGACAACATGCGTTTTACCAACTAATCCATCAAGGAACCAGGATAATTCCTGCAGATTTCATTGCGCCGGCGCAGTGTCTTAATCCTATGGGAGAACATCACGAAATTCTTTTATCCAACTATTTTGCGCAAACTGAAGCGCTAATGAATGGCAAAAGCGAAGACGAGGTTTCTGCTGAACTAAAAGAGGACGGTAAATCAGCTGAAGAAATAGAAAAATTAGCTCCATTTAAAGTTTTCGAGGGAAATCGACCAACCAATTCTATCTTGCTTAAAAAAATTACGCCATATAGTTTGGGGAGTTTAATTGCAATGTACGAGCATAAAATATTTACCCAGGGAATTATTTGGAACATCTTTAGTTTCGACCAATGGGGCGTTGAGCTTGGAAAACAATTGGCGAAGAAAATTCTTCCAGAATTAAAGGGGCATGATAAAGTTACGAGTCATGATGGTTCTACAAATGGATTGATAAATAAATATAAGGCTTGGAGATAAATTTATAAGGCCTAAAGTATTAGAATTAAAACTCGACAAATTTTTAGCAAAGCTACTGTCTTAAATTCCGATAAATTATTAGAAATGCTCTGACAAACTCCGGGGCATTTTTTTTACATCAAGAGAACGTGTTTTGCTTACAATTTTTAAAGGTTACCGAGACAGAGTTTGCTTTCTTTACGCAATTTTAACTTTTATGCCTATTTTGCGCAATAAATAGTAGTTCACTTAAATAATACTCAAAACTCAAATAAATGAAAAAAAAAACCCTCTTTGTACTGTTCTTTGCGGGCTTTTGCGTAACCGCTTCGGCCCAAAAAGTACAGTTTACAGAATACGATCTTGATAATGGATTGCATGTGGTTTTACATCAAGACAAAACTGCACCTGTAGTTGCCGTCTCTGTAATGTATCATGTAGGGTCAAAAGATGAAGATAAAAACAGAACAGGCTTTGCGCACTTTTTTGAACATCTCCTTTTTGAAGGTACAGAAAACATTAAACGCGGTGAATTTATGAAATATGTTTCTAGCAACGGTGGCCAAAACAATGCTAACACCACCCAAGACAGAACATTCTATTACGAACTTTTCCCATCTAATCAACTTGCGCTTGGATTATGGTTGGAAAGCGAGCGTATGTTTCATCCCGTAATTAACGAAATTGGAGTTAGAACGCAAAACGAAGTGGTTAAAGAAGAGAAACGTTTAAGAATTGACAATGCACCTTATGGTAAGTTTGCAGAAAAAATATTTGCGGATTTATTTCCAGATTACCCTTATAGTTGGCAAACGATTGGCTCAATGGCCGATTTGGATTCATCAAAACTAGATGAATTCAAAGCGTTTTTTAAAAAGAATTATGTTCCAAATAACGCTGTGCTTACCATTGCGGGAGACATAGATTTGGCGAAAACAAAAAACCTGGTTGCCGATTACTTCGACGCAATACCAAAAGGCGCACCGATTGTGCGCAAAGAGTACGATTTGAAGCCAATTACAGCCGAAGTTATCGATACCGCCTATGACGCTAACATTCAGATACCAGCAATTCTTGCATCCTATAGAGTTCCCGGAATGAGGAGCAGAGATACCAAAGTTCTTGGATTGATAAGCACATTATTGTCTGGTAGCGGTAGTTCTAGATTAAATATGAAAATGGTTGATGAAAAGAAAACCGCTTTGCAGGTTGCAGCATTTAATTACACTTTAGAGAATTACGGCGCATACATTATTTTGGCCTTACCAAATAATAATACTCCTCTAAACGATTTACTTAAAGACATAGATGTTGAAGTTAAAAAACTGCAAACTGATTTAATTAGTGAGGAAGATTATCAAAAATTAGAAAATCAGTTTGAAAACAGCTACGTGAGCAAAAACAGCAGGATGTTGGGAGTGGCAGAAAATTTGGCAAATGGATATACCTTTCATAACAAAAATACAAATGACGTAAACGAGGAACTTGATATAGTGAAGTCTATCACACGAGAGGAAATAAGAGATGTAGCAAAAAAATATCTTAATCAAAATCAACGTGTGGTTTTATATTATCTACCTAAAAAATAATTGGTTACGCTTTTAAATAACGATAGAATGAAAAAATTAATAATAATTGCCATTTCGGCGTTTTTTGCGCAGACGATTTCGGCACAAACAGTCGATAGAACACATAAACCCGCGCCTGGTCCGGCACCGATCATCACCTTTGGCGACCCGACTATTTATAAATTACCTAACGGGATAACTATACTTGTAGTGGAAAACCATAAATTACCAAAAATTACCGCAAATTACAGTATTGATGCTGGGCCTATAACCGAAGGTGAAAAAACTGGCGTAATTGGTTTGATGGGCAGCATGCTCAATGAAGGAACTACAACAAAGACAAAAATCCAATTTGATGAATCTGTCGATAAAATTGGCGCAGACGTTGGATTGAGTGCGAGCGGAGGTGTCGCTTCTGCATTAACTAGGTTTTTCCCTACCGCCTTTATGCTTATGGCTGATGGATTACGAAATCCTTCTTTTCCACAAGAGTCTTTTGACAAGTTGCAATCGCAGACCATAACAGGTCTAAAATCTAGCGAAAAAAGTGCTTCTGCAATTTCTAGTCGTGTGGTAGATGCGCTCTCTTATGGAAAAGAGAGTCCTTTCGGCGAGTTCGAAACAGAAAAATCAATCAATGGAATTACTTTGGCAGATGTAAAGGCAGCATATAAAAAATATGTTACTCCTTCTAGGGGCTATTTAACTTTTGTTGGAGATATAAAACCTGCTGATGCTAAGGCGCTTGCAGAGAAAGCTTTTGGTAGCTGGAAAGGCGCTACGTTAACTCTTCCCTCACTAAAATCAGTTTTAAACCCGACAAAAACCGAAGTAGATGTAGTAAACCTAAGCAATGCAGTTCAATCTGAAATTACAGTTACCAACCTAATCAATTTGCCATTAAGCAATCCAGATTATTTTCCAATTTTGTTGGCTAACGATATTTTGGGTGGCGGTGCAGAAGCAAGGTTGTTCAAAAATCTTCGCGAAAAGCATGGATTTACCTATGGCGCGTATGCAAGCACAAATACCGGGAGGTATCAAACGAAATTTTCTGCGACGGCTGCTGTAAGAAACGAAAAAGTGGATAGTGCAGTGGTTGAATTTTTAAAGGAGATAAATAACATCCGTACACAAAAAGTATCTGCGGAAGAACTGCAGAATGCAAAAAACTTGTACAATGGTTCATTTGCTTTAGGACTGGAAAACCCGGCGCGCACTGCAGCATTTGCCAGCAACATTTTGATATACAACCTGCCGAAAGATTTTTACAGAACTTATCTTCAAAAAGTAAATGCCGTAACAGCAGATGATGTAATGCGTGTTGCAAAGAAATATTTTAACCACGACAATTCTAGAATTGTAATCGTTGGAAAAGCCGAAACTTTTGTAGATGGTTTGAAGAAAAATGGTTTTGCGGTAAAGATGTTTGACAATTATGCAAATCCGGTATCAAACGCAGAAAACACAACTGCACCAAAATTAACAGGTACTCAAATTATAAATAATTTTATTAAGGCATTAGGCGGAGAGGCTGCAATTAAAAACCTCAAAACTGTGGTGCAGACTGGAGAAATGAGCATTCAAGGTCAAAAATTATCCATAAGTATGAAGAGTATGGCGCCAAACCTAAGCACAATGGAGGTGTCTATGATGGGTCAAATTGCTATGAAAGAAGCTTTTAACGGCACAACTGGTTATTCTGCACAAATGGGAAATAAATCTGAACTGACCGGCGAAGATTTGATGTCTAAAAAAGAAGAAAATAGCATCTTAAATCAGATGTATTATGCGGCAAACGGAACGAAGTTAGAAACTGCCGGCATAGCAAAGGTTGGTACTGCTGATGCTTATAAATTAAACATCACTTCGCCATCTGGCTTAAAAAAGACCGAATATTATGATATTGCCACTGGATTGTTGATTAAGGAAGAAAAAACTTCTAAAAAAGGTGATATTGAGATAAGTCAATCTACAGAATTTAAAGACTATAAAAAAGTTGGTGATATTTTATTTCCTTACACAATTATGCAGTCTGTCCAAACTCCTCAGGGCGCGCAAGAATTCTCCATCAACATTACAGACATCAAAACAAACGTGCCGTTAAAGACCGAAGACTTCAACTAGAAAATTAATATGTGAAAAACTGTTACAATAACGTGGCGGTTTTGTCGTGGATTTTTTCGTAACTTGTGTTATACATTTTCCCCATTCATGGAAACTAATTTTATAGAGCATCAATAGGCTATCAAAGACTAAAATCTTTTATCATGAAAAATCTTAAATATTTCCCCATCCTGTTTTTAACCTTTATTGTTTCTCAGGCTTTTAGCCAAACAGATAAAGCAACTACTAAAAAAATCGTGTCTGATACAAGCTATGTGTTTGTTGCAAATTCGGCAAATCCGTTGTCTAGTGTAGACATTGCAAAGGTTTTAAACAGTATGCCAGGTAATCAAGGCGGAAGCGTCATTAACTTGACCGGCTCAGGTTACACACTTCGCCTAAATACAGACAGTGTTATTGCTTATTTGCCATATTATGGTCGTTCTTATCAAGCGCCGATAAATTCATCAGATGCCGGGATAAAATTTACATCTACTAAATTCAAATATGTCGAGAGTAAGGGCAGAAAAGGGAGTTATCAAATAAATATAGATACAAAAGACGTCACTAGGGAAAATTATCGGTTAATGCTGAGCATTTCTCAAAACGGCTACGCCACATTGGTTGTAAATAGTGTCAATAGGCAACCAATTACGTTTCAAGGCTATCTTCAAGAGCCGAAGCAGAAATAAGACTAAAGGCTGAGATTGAGGTCAGGACTGAGGCTGAGGTTGAAAATTTAGAGTCCAATTTGTGACCGCCGGTAGCGTGTAAAAAGTTAAAAGTTAAAAGTCAAAAAAAGTGTAGTTTCTGCACCACGTCCCGTAACTCGCACCGGTAAGCGGTAACAGAGTTGAAAGTTAAAAGCTTAACTTCTGAATCACATCCCGGAACCCGCAACTTTCAACCATTAACAACTTTGGTATTCAAGTAGAAATTTATCTATCCTATTGTTGTTTAAATGATTCGCTTTAATTAGCTTTGTTATGCAAGCATAATAAAAAATGAAGCATCAACACCCCATCGATTACCACATAAAGTTTGCTTGGCAGAATATCTTTAATCGATACAACCAGCTTGCAGCTAATTTTGGCATTACGCAAGCCATCGGTTATATGCTCATCAATATAAATGATGAGGAAGGCACAGCAGTTTCCAACATTGCCTCTCTGTTGGGCATAAAAGCCACTAGCTTATCTAGGATGTTAAAGAGCATGGAAGAGAGCGGCTTTATTTATCGCGAGATTTCTCCTGCAGATAAAAGGTCAGTTAGTGTAAAGTTAACGGAGTTGGGAAAAGAAAAAAAACACTTGGCAAAGGGCGTAGTACGAAGATTTAATGAATATTTAGATGAACATTTTACAAAAAAAGAGAAACAACAGTTTATTAGTTTACTGATAAAATTAAACGAGCTAACGGTTGGTTATAAAGAAGTTGAAAGTTTAGAGAAAGTCTGATAAATAGAGGGGGTTCTATAAATACATCCATTCATGAAAAGACACATTAAAAAAGTTGCAGTTTTAGGTTCGGGAATAATGGGTGCTAGAATTGCCTGTCATTTTGCAAATGTTGGCGTTGCAGTAATCCTTTTAGATATTGCCCCGAAAGAACTTAACGCAGATGAAATTGCAAAAGGTCTGTCTATTGAAGATTCATCTGTCAAAAATCGCATCGTAAATGCTGCATTGCAAACCGCAGCGAAAGGCAACCCCTCCCCTGTTTATTCAAAAAAGGTTTTAACCAATATCAACACAGGAAATTTTGATGACGATATGCCCAAAATCGAAACCTGCGACTGGGTGATAGAAGTGGTGGTTGAAAATTTAGACATAAAGAAAAAAGTATTTGATAAAGTAGAACAGTTTCGGAAACCGGGCACATTAATTACGTCTAATACATCAGGCATACCTATTCATTTGATGGCTGAAGGGAGATCTGAAGATTTTAAAGCACATTTTTGTGGCACACATTTTTTCAATCCTCCGCGTTATTTAAAATTGCTAGAAATAATCCCAACGAAAGATACCGCAAAAGAAGTTACAGATTTCTTAATGCAGTATGGCGATAAATTTTTAGGAAAAACCACCGTGCTTTGCAAAGATACCCCAGCATTTATTGCTAATCGGGTAGGCGTGTACTCTATCATGGCCTTATTGCATTTGGTAGAAAAATTAGATCTATCGGTAGAAGAAATAGATAAATTTACTGGACCTGCGATGGGGAGACCTAAATCTGCAACCTTTAGAACATCTGATGTAGTTGGATTAGATACCATGATTAAAGTTGCGAGAGGTTTGTTTGATAATTTACCAAACGACAAAGCGCACAATCTTTTTGAACTACCAAGTTTTGTTAAGAAATTGGAAGAAAATAATTGGCTTGGCGATAAAACAAAGCAAGGTTTTTATAAAAAAACAAAATCGCCGGAAGGCAAAACCGAAATTCTAGCTCTTGATTTAAAGACCTGGGAATACAGACCGCTGCAAAAGATAAAATCGGCAACCTTGGAAATGGCAAAGCCGATTGAAAATTTGCGCGAGCGGATGAAAATTTTTGCAAATGGAAAAGATAAAGCCGGAGAATTGTTTCGTCGTTCTTCCTTTGGATTATTTGAATACGTATCAGACCGAATTCCAGAAATTTCTGATGAGTTATTCCGAATAGATGATGCAATGCGGGCTGGATTCGGTTGGGAATTAGGTCCGTTTGAAATGTGGGATTCAATAGGCGTGAAAGAGGCGATCGATGGCATGAAGGAATATGGGAATGAGCCTGCTCCTTGGGTTATGGAAATGTTAAATGCAGGACACACGTCGTTTTATAGAGTAGAAGCAGGAGTAAAAAAATATTACGACATTCCCAATAAAGATTATAAGGAAGTTCCTGGAACCGAAGAATTTATCATTTTGGATAACCTAAGAGAAAATAAAACCCTTTGGAAAAATTCGGGTGTGTCTATCATCGACCTTAGTGATGGGATATTAAATGTAGAGTTTCATACCAAAATGAATACCATTGGTGGAGATGTAATTGCAGGTATAAATAAAGCCATAGAAATGGCAGAAAAAGATTATCGTGGTTTGGTGATCGGCAATGATGGCGCAAATTTTTCTGCCGGAGCAAACGTTGGGATGATTTTTATGATGGCAGTTGAGCAAGAATGGGATGAATTGAACATGGCAGTTCGAGCGTTTCAAAACACTTCCATGCGACTCAGGTATTCTTCCATTCCGGTAGTAGTCGCACCATTTAATTTAACTTTAGGTGGTGGTTGTGAATTCAGCTTGCATGCCGATCACGTTCAGCTTTCTGCTGAAACCTATATGGGCTTGGTAGAGTTTGGCGTTGGTGTTATTCCAGGCGGTGGAGGGACAAAAGAGTTTGCTTTGCGAGCATCTGATGAGCTGCGAGAAGACCAAATTTCGCAAAATACGCTTAAAGATCGCTTCCTTACCATTGGAATGGCAAAGGTTTCTACGTCGGGCTTAGAGGCTTACGAATTGGGCTACTTACAAAAAGGCAAGTTTAGCATTTCTATGAACAGAAATAGATTGTTGGCAGATGCAAAAGCGAAAGCAATCGAATTGGCAGATGCGGGTTACACAAAACCGGTGCAACGAAAAGACATTAAAGTTTTAGGTAAGCAAGGATTGGGAATTGTTTATGCGGGTGCTAATAGCATGTACGCAGGTCATTATATCTCTGAACATGATAAAAAAATATCAGAAAAATTAGGCTACGTGATGTGCGGCGGAGATTTATCGCAACCAACTGAAGTAACAGAACAATATTTATTAGATCTAGAAAGAGAAGCATTTTTATCGCTTTGCGGAGAAAGGAAAACGTTAGAGCGCATTCAATCGATAGTTACTAAGGGGAAGACGTTGAGAAATTAAGATGGAAGATATGAGACGAGAGATTTGAGACAAGCGCCGACTCGATAATAAAAAATGAACAACTTAAAAGATATAAGGATTTGGAATAAGGCTATTGATTTGACAGTCGAAGTTTACAAAGTAATTTCAAAATTCCCAAAAGACGAACGTTTTGGTTCGATAAGTCAGATAAGACGAGCCGCTGTTTCAATACCTTCCAATATTACAGAGCGTGCTGGCAGGAATTCTAGTAAGGAGTTCAATAATTTTTAAGGTATCGCAAATGGATCTTGTTTTGAATTACAAACTCAGTTACGAATAGCGGATAATTAGCCATGTTAAATTCTAAAGACTTGAAACCTCTGCTAACTCAAATTGATGAATTACAGAAAATGACTTACGGATTTTAGAAAATGTTGCAACAAAAGATATAAAAATAAATTCATGATCTGAGTAGCGGGTTTGAAGGTTCTCAAATCTAATGTCTCAAATCTCAAATCTCCAAAAATGGAAGCATACATCATAGCCGCATACAGAACTGCAGTTGGCAAAGCGCCCAGAGGCGTATTTCGTTTTACACGTGCCGACGATTTAGCCGCAGAAGTGATAGAAGCCTTGGTAAAATCTGTGCCCAATTTAGATAGAGATCAAATAGACGATGTCATCGTGGGCAACGCAACACCTGAAGCAGAACAGGGTTTAAATATCGGTAGGATGATATCGCTCATGGGTTTGGATACCGATAAAGTGCCCGGGGTTACGGTAAATAGATATTGCGCTTCGGGGTTGGAAACCATCGCCACTGCTGTTGCGAAAATTAAAGCAGGCATGGCCGATTGTATTATTGCAGGTGGCGTAGAAGTTATGAGTGGCATGCCTTTCGGCGGATGGAAACTGGTTCCAAATGCAGAAGTGGCCAAAAATAATCCCGAATGGTATTGGGGAATGGGATTAACAGCAGAAGCTGTGGCAAAAGAATATAAGGTTAGCAGAGAAGATCAAGATGAGTTTGCGCTAAAATCACACCAAAAAGCTTTACTTGCAATAGAAAACGGACATTTAAAAGATGGCATTCTCCCGATTACGGTTGATGAAATTTATTTAGATGAGAATCTAAAAAGAAAAAACCGCTCTTACGTTGTTGATACCGATGAAGGTCCGCGAGCCGATACTTCAATAGAAAAATTGGCGAAATTACATCCTGTGTTCGATGCCATGGGAACGGTTACTGCAGGAAATTCTTCGCAAACATCAGATGGTGCAGCATTTGTTTTGGTAGTTTCTCAAAAGAAAATGAAAGAATTAAAGGCAGAGCCAATTGCGCGATTGGTAAGTTATAGCGTTGCCGGCGTTCCGCCGCGAATTATGGGCATTGGACCTATAGAAGCAATTCCGAAAGCACTCAAACAAGCTGGTTTAAAACAAGAGGATATGGATTTGATTGAGCTGAATGAAGCCTTCGCCTCTCAATCATTAGCCGTGATACGAAGACTAAACTTAGACGAGACAATAGTAAATGTAAACGGCGGTGCCATCGCGCTCGGCCATCCTCTGGGTTGCACCGGAGCAAAGTTAACCGTACAAATATTAAACGAACTAAAACGCCAGAACAAAAAATATGGCATGGTAACCATGTGCGTTGGAACGGGGCAAGGCGCAGCGGGGATTTTCGAGGTTTTTTAGGTTGAGCAAGGATGAAGGAACAAAGAATAAAGCCGCAGCGCATAAAGTAGGATGCATAGTTTTGTCGGAATCAAAAGAAATTAATAAATATTGAGTTAAGATTTAGATGGATCTGTTCCCTCGCAGGAATACTATTAAGTCAAGAAATGAAGTGCTAAAAAAACTGATGTAAAAATTAAGATGCATAATTTTAGACAGTTACAAATTAAAAAAGAAAGCATGGTGATAGCCAAATCTACTTACTTGCTGATTCAAAATTTGCCCTCAGAAGAAAAATTTGGGCTAATTTCTCAAATTTCTCGCTGCGCCGTTTCTGTTCCATCAAATATCGCAGAAGGCTCATCGAGGTCATCAAACAAAGAATTTATGCATTTTCTTTCTATCGCACTTGGTTCCTTATTTGAGCTTGAAACCCAACTGTTAATATCAGTCGATTTAAACTTTTTAAATTCAGACAACACTAATGCACTCATTCAGGATATCATTATGATGCAAAAGAAAATTGCAACTTTTAGAAAAACACTTACTTAAGTACTAGCATTATGGAGCGCTTGCCTTTATTCTTTGCTCATTACTCTTCAATTCTATTACACACTACGGCATGGTCGCTTGGTCTTTATTCCTTGCTCCTTGCTCCTTAATCTTAACAACTATGAAAAACCAAATAAAAGGTGGCGAATTCTTAATCAAAGAAACCAATTGTCAGGATGTATTTATTCCTGAAGAGTTCGACGAAGAACAAAAAATGATTGCACAGACTGTCAATGATTTTTTGACAGCTGAAGTTAATAACAAACTAGACGAAATAGACTCACAAAAAGATTCCGAATTAATGCCAAGCCTGCTTACCAAAGCCGGCGAGCTCGGTATTTTAGGCGTTTCCGTGCCGGAGGAATATGGCGGATTTGGAAAAAACTTCAACACCTCAATGTTAGTAACAGAAGAAGCCGGAAAAGGGCATTCTTTTGCGGTGGCACTTTCTGCACATACCGGTATTGGCACTTTGCCAATTTTATATTATGGCAATGCCGAACAAAAACAAAAATATATTCCAAAGTTAGCTTCTGGAGAATGGAAAGCTGCCTACTGTTTAACAGAGCCAAATTCAGGATCTGACGCCAATGCGGCAAAAACAAAAGCAGCGTTGAGTGATGATGAAAAAACCTACCTCCTCAATGGACAAAAAATGTGGATCACTAACGGCGGCTTCGCCGATGTCTTTATTGTATTCGCAAAAATAGATGACGATAAAAATCTAAGCGCTTTTATCGTTGAAAAAAATTTTGGTGGCATTACCATGAATCCGGAGGAACATAAAATGGGCATTAAAGGAAGTTCTACGCGGCAAGTGTTTTTTAACGATTGTCCTGTACCGGTAGAAAATCTGCTTAGTGAGCGGCAAAACGGTTTCAAAATAGCGGTAAATATTTTAAACATTGGTCGGATAAAGTTATCGGCCGCAGCTATCGGTGCTTCAAAAGCTACTCTTAATAAAGCCATTCAGTATTCAACCGAACGCATTCAGTTTGACAGACCAATATCTAAATATGGTGCAATCAGATTTAAATTGGCCCAAATGGCCGCTAAAATTTATGCGGTAGATTCTGCAAATTATCGCGCCGGACAAAACATAGATGACACTTATGATACCTTGGTTGCCGATGGAATGGAATCCGCGAAAGCGAGATTAAAATCTGTGGAAGCCTTTGCTGTAGAATGCGCTATTTTAAAGGTTTGGGGTTCTGAGGTTTTAGACTATGTGGTAGACGAAGGTGTACAAATTTATGGAGGCATGGGCTTTTCCGCAGATGCACCCATGGATCGCGCTTATCGCGACGCTAGAATTAATAGAATTTTTGAGGGAACAAATGAGATAAACCGATTGCTAACGGTAGACATGATGCTTAAGCGCGCTATGAAAGGAGAGCTAGATTTGATGACACCAGCCACCGCAGTAGCTGCAGAATTGATGAGTATTCCAGATTTTGGTGAGGAAGACCCCACATTGTTTGCCGCAGAGAAAAAAATAGTCTCCAATTTAAAAAAGGCGACATTGATGGTTGCAGGTGCAGCGGTGCAGAAATTAATGATGACTTTAAGCAAAGAGCAAGAAATCTTAATGAACATCGCAGATATGGCGGGTTATGTTTACGTGGCTGAATCAGCTCTCCTAAGAACTGAAAAACTAACTGCATTAAAGGGCGAAGGCGACACAGAAATCCAACTTAATTTGTTGAAGATTTATTTGGTAGAAGCTGTTGATGCAGTTGCAAAAGCCGGAAAAGAGGCATTATGGGCTTTTGCGGAGGGCGACGAACAACGGATGATGTTGGTTGGACTTAAACGTTTTACCAAAATGGAACCGTTTAATGTTAAAGAAGCGAGACAGAAAGTTGCGGTAAACATGATTGAGGGTGGGAAATATCCCTTTTAGCAGGTAATATACACATACCGACTAAATTTGGCTGTTGAAATGTTGAATTTTAGTTTCACAATTTTGTTAAAATTAGTTAAAAATTGTGGGGTCGGTAATAAAAGCTTAATTTTGACGAGTATGTTTAAAATGAAATATTTTTTAATTTTTATTGCTTTGGTTGGCTTGTTTGCTGCTTGTAAAAAATCTACTCCAGTTACATCTGACAATGGTTATGATCCTAGCCCCCAATTTAGGTTGGATACTGTTGCTATAAGGGCTTTTGTGAATGCTCATAATATCCCCGCGGTCAAAGATGAATACGGTGTTTTTTATCAAATTATAGATCCCGGCGCCGGTACAGTAAATTATACTGCCAAATCGATTATTAGTGTGGAATATGAGGGCAGGTTACTTGACGGATCTCTCTTCGACGCCACAAAGGGCAAACCCATTGATCTTACTTTAGGAAATGTGATTGGCGGTTGGCAAATCGGTATACAAAGAATACAGAAAGGTGGAAAAATTAGAATTTTGATTCCCTCATATTTCGGTTATGGTACCGTGGCTAAGCCAGGTATTCCACCAAATTCGCCCTTGGATTTTACCATAACACTTTTAGACGTAAAATAACTTAATGAACAAGTTTTTAAAAACCAACCTATTGGCGCTGTTGGCGTTCACTTTGTTAGTTGTAGCATGCAAAAAGGAATACGAAAGTATTCAAAACGTGGATGATGGCGTACTAAAGGCATATATAGCACAAAACAATTTAAGTTTGATGCAGCCAGATCCGAACCATACAGGGTTTTATTATCAGGTAACAAATCCGGATACAGGTGCTTTATTCCAAAACTCTGATTCAGTATTTTACGATATTACAGTAAAGTCTTTAGCCGGAACAGCTTATTTTCAAAATTCGGCAAATGGCAATTGGGGTACTCGCGTTGGATATCTTGATAAATTCTCTCCATCCACAGGAACAAATTTAGTCAATTTTAATATACCTGCATTAAGGACAGCTGTTTTGGCCTTAAAACCTGGAGGAACCACGCGGATATTATTACCGTCGTACCTAGGCTTTGGCAAAAACGGATCTGGCCCAATCTCATCAAACGAAAACTTAGACTTCACAATCAAAACCTACCCTTTTCGTAGTCAGAGTTTGCTTGACGATTACAGAATTCAAACATTTTTGACAAGCAAAAATTTAACAGCAACCAAAGATTCAAGTGGAATTTATTATATCGTAAATGCTCCAGGCTCCGGAGATTCCATAGACGGAGTGAATAGTACCGTGACCGTTAAATATACCGGGCGCACTTTAGATGGAGCAGCTTTTGATTCAAATGATACCGGTTTTTCAACAAGTCTTTTGGACGTGATTCGCGGCTGGCAAATATTGATACCCAAATTTAATGTTGGCACTAAATTTAGAATGTTCGTTCCTTCTGATCTAGCTTATGGGCCTTCTGAAACTGCACTTGGGTTAAAAAATGCAATATTAGATTTCGATATAGAAATTGTAAGCGTAACCAATTAAATACTTTTACTCAGAAAGCGCCCTTTCATATTCTTTTAATGCGCGTTCTCTAGCAAATTTATGTTCTACAATTGGTTGGGGATATTCCTCAGTTCCAAACTCTGGCACCCATTCTTTTATATATTTAAAATCAGGATCAAACTTTTTGGTTTGCAGTTCGGGATTAAAAACTCTAAAGTAAGGCGCAGCATCATTGCCAGAACCGGCAGCCCATTGCCAGCCACCAACATTGCTTCCCATTTCGTAATCTAGCAGCTTTTCGGCAAAAAAATGCTCTCCCCAGCGCCAATCGGTAAGTAAATGTTTCGTTAAAAAACTTGCAACCACCATTCGTATTCTATTGTGCATAAACCCAGTTTGGTTCAATTGCCGCATTCCGGCATCTACAATTGGGTAGCCAGTCTTTCCTTCGCACCAAGCTTTAAAATGTTCTTCGTTATTGAGCCAAATAATGTTGTCGTATTTTTTTTTAAAAGAGTCAAACGCTGCATACGGAAAGTGCCATAAAATCATCATGTAAAATTCCCTCCACGCCAATTCAGAAAGCCAAACAGTTGCATTTGCTTCAACAGCATCGTTAACGGCTCGCCTAATGCTTAGTGTTCCAAACCGCAAATGCATACTTATATGCGTAGTTGCATCTTTCGCAGGAAAATTCCTCTGTTTACCATAATCATCTAGCTTTTCTTTATAGCTTAATTTTGGAAATTCCATTTTACTTTCTTCAAAACCCATCTCCGCTAAAGTTGGCATCTTCAATTCAGCAATATTAAAAAGATTTTTAAAATATTTTTCTGTTGGATAAGGTTTCCTATAAAAATCGTTTAGCTTTTCTTGCCACTTTTTATAGTAAGGTGTAAAAACGGTATATGGGGTTTTATCGGATTTTAAAATTTCGTCTTTTTCAAATATTACCTGATCTTTAAAAGACTTAAAATCGATGTTTTCGGTTGCTAAATATTCTGCCAGCGAATTATCTCGATTCTTGGCATAAGGCTCATAATCGCCGTTAGTAAAAACAGTTTTAACAGCGAAATCTTTAATTATTTCTGGCCATGCATCTTCTGGCTTGCCATATTTTACCAAAAGATCCGAACCATGTTCTTTAAGTTCCGCTTTAATAACTTTTAGCGTTTGATAAATAAAAGTAACTCGCGGATCTGCAACTGGCAGGTTATCAAGAATATTTTTATCGAAAATAAACAGTACTAACGTTTTAACACCAGTTTTTAGCGCATGATATAATGCCGCGTTATCTGTCAAACGCAAATCTCTGCGCAGCCAAACAATATTAATTAGTTGTTTCTCCTCGTTTTTTTGTTTGATCATATTTTATAAGGGGATAAGCGGCTAGTTGCTATAAAGATCTCTTAACGCCTCGGGCAGTCTTGTAAATTTAAAGCGAAATCCCGCATCTAGAATCTTCTGTGCAGAAGTATTAGAACTCATCAAAATAGCTTCTGACCGCTCTCCCAACAACAATTCAATTGCTTTTTTAGGCACGTTTAGGGGCCAAACAGGTCGGTGTAAATGATTTGCAATTTGTTTAGTCATCTCTGTATTGGTGACGGGAAAAGGCGCGCTAGCGTTATAACTTCCCTGCATCTTCATATTAACTACACTTTCTACATACATATTAACCATATCCTCTACATGTATCCATGGGGTCCACTGTTTACCCGTGCCCAATGGAGCGCCAACAAACATTTTTATAGGTTTTTCAAAAGATGGCAAAGCCCCGCCCTCTGTGCTAAGTACTATTCCCGTTCTCAGCTTTACAACGCGAATACCCATCTTTTCACCTTTCTCGGCGGCTTGTTCCCAAACCTTGCAACACTCTGCCAAGAATCCATAACCTGGCTCGCTGTCTTCCGTGAGAATCTCGCCCCCGCAGTCGCCATAAAAGCCGACCGCCGAAGCAGAAATAAAAGTTTTGACACTGCTCCCTTGCTGCTCTTCAATTGTTCTGAATAATAATTTTGCAGAATCTACACGACTATTTATAATTTCCTGCTTTCTTTTTTCCGTCCATTTTTCTTCTACCACCGGTGCGCCCGCCAAATGAATTATGGTTTTTACACCTTCCATGCATTTATTATCAATTTGCTGTTTTTCAACATCCCATAGAAACACTTCTACATGCCCAACCTCGGTTTGCTGTCTGGCTAAAATAGCCACCTCGTAGTTTTTAGCTTTTAACGCGGCGACAAGTTTTTTGCCAATAAGACCCGTCGCGCCGGTAATTAATACTTTTTCATTCATTTTTATAAACCAAAGGTTCGTTTATATTATTACAATAAAAATCGCTGTTTGTTTAGATCTTTCATCGCTGTTAAAGAACGGGGAAAGATCATCATACCGCAAGAAAACGACATTTTTAGAGTCGTTGGATCCTTGTGTCCTGCTTCTTTCAAAGATAAAAACCTTCAGGTACAGTAAAATGTTAGCCCTTTGTAAATAATACCGCCGTGCTTTGGCAATCTCGAGAAATAAAATAAATTTGTATTCAACCTTATATGCTCTAGTGTTTTTATCGTTCTCTCTACTATTTTCCATCATAAAATGGCAAAAAAAATTTTAGTTTGGTTTAGGAACGACCTTCGCTTACATGATAATGAAGTGTTGATAGAGGCGATCTCTAAATCTGAAATTACGCTTCCGGTTTATATTTTCGATAAAAGGTTTTTTGGCGAAACAGAGTTTGGCACTCTAAAAACGGGAAACATTAGGGCTGAATTTCTGTTGGAAAGTGTGCAAGCACTTCGCGAGTCTTTAAAAAAAATTGGAGGCAATCTACTGATAGAGGTTGGTAAACCAGAGGAAATAATACCTCGGTTGGTGGCTGAATACGAAATTGGTGAGGTATATCATCACCGCGAGGTTGCTAAACAAGAAACTGAAATATCTGCCTTGGTTGAGAATGAATTGTGGAAGCAAAAAATTAACCTTAGACATTTTATTGGCCATACGCTTTACAACAAAGCAGATTTACCTTTTCCAATAAAGGACATTCCCGATACTTTTAATCAATTTAGAAAAAGGGTAGAACGAGACTCTGTTATAAAGCCTTGTTTTTTAGCTCCCGATAAAATAGACGTTGTAGATGTGGTAAGTTGGGGGACCATTCCTAGTTTAGGTGATCTTGGGCTTACCAATCAAGAAGAAGATGAGCGCGCATCATTTAAATATGTTGGGGGAGAAGAGGCAGGCCTGCTTGTATTGCAAAACGTTGTCTCTAACATTAAAATAGCCGCAGAGCGGAAAGAATTGGTAATGGAATCTATGCTCTCTGCATGGCTGGCGATGGGATGTCTCTCTCCGCGAAAAGTCTATTGGGAAGTAAAAAATTCAGAAAATCTTCCAAATGCAAAAGCAATGTTCAACCACATTTTGCTTGGCTTACTTTGGCGAGATTATTTCCGTTTTATGTTTAAAAAACATGGATATAAATTTTATGAGCCTGATGGATTTGGAAACGAACCACCTGTAGATTTAGAAAACGAGAAACAAAATTTACTGAATTGGAAAAACGGCCAAACAGGCTTTTCGGTAGTAGATGCTGTAATGACAGAGTTAAATAGTACCGGCTACATTTCCAATCTAGCGCGTCAAACTGCGGCATTGTATCTTATTAATAATTTGGAGGTTTCTTGGGTTTATGGCGCAGCTTATTTTGAGGAAAAGCTAATTGACTACAACTCTTCTAGCAACTGGGGCAACTGGGCAAACATGGCTGGTGTGGGTAATGACCAAAAAAGCAAGCCAGCTTTTAATTTCGATAAAAATGTTAAAAACCTTGATCCTAAAGGAAATTATGCTCTAATCTGGGCTTCATAGGAGCTGGCTAATTTTTGACTGATTCTCTTTGTACCAAAACCATTTGTCGCACCGTTTTTGCTTTACTCCTTCCGAGAATTGAACTATTATCATAACCCTGAGTATTAAAGTAGAGATTTTTGCCGATATTAGAGGGCAAAACCCTAGTTTTGTATAGCTTATAGAAAAACGTTAAAAATGGATAACTTATCTTATCTCAACGGTGCAAACGCCGAATACATAGATTCCATATATCAATCTTATCGTCAAGATCCAAATTCTGTAGAGTTTGGCTGGCAAAAGTTTTTTGAGGGTTTTGATTTTGGTCGCGAAAGCGGCGTTTCAAGTATTCCTCAAGATGTTTCGGGAAAATTTGCAAAAGAGGTTAACGTTTTAAATTTGATTGAAGGCTATCGCAGCAGAGGTCATCTGTTTACTCATACCAACCCCGTTAGAGAACGGAGAAAGCACTTGCCAACTCTGGAACTAAGTAATTTTGGGCTTTCTGATGCAGACTTGGATACAGTTTTTGATGCTGGCCAAGAAATAGGAATTGGCGCAGCAAAACTGAAAGATATCCTAGACGTGCTTAAGCAAACATACGCAAACAATATAGGTGCTGAATATAAATTTTTACGCACGCCAGAAGTATTAAATTGGTTGCAAGATAAGATGGAAAGCTGTAGAAATAAAGCTAGCTTTTCCATTGAAGAAAAAAAACACATTCTTAGCAAGCTTAATGAAGCGGTGAGTTTTGAAAACTTTTTAGGTACAAAATTTTTGGGTCAAAAAAGATTCTCCCTAGAAGGTGCAGAATCTTTGATTCCGGCGCTCGATGCCGTTATAGAACGAGGTGCAGATTTGGGTATAGAGGAGTTTGTAATAGGAATGGCGCATCGTGGACGGCTGAACGTTCTGGCCAATATTATGCAAAAAACTTATAAAGATATTTTTGCCGAGTTTGAAGGCAAAAGCTATAATGCAGAAACGCCTTATGGTGGCGATGTAAAATATCACCTTGGCTATTCTACAGACGTTACAACAGATAGCGGCAAAAACGTTCATCTGAGTTTATGCCCTAATCCATCACATTTAGAAACCGTCAACGGTATCGTAGAAGGACTCTGTAGATCAAAAATTGATTTTAAATATTCTGGCGATAACAGTAGAATTGCCCCAATTTTAATTCATGGCGACGCCTCTATTGCCGGGCAGGGCATAGTTTACGAGGTAATTCAAATGGCAGGCTTAGAGGGTTATAAAACCGGTGGCACCATTCATTTGGTTATAAACAATCAAATCGGTTTTACCACAAATTATAAAGACGGCAGAACGAGCACTTACTGTACAGACATTGCAAAAGTTACCTTATCACCCGTTTTCCATGTAAATGGTGATGATGTAGAAGCTCTGGTATATGCTATTAAATTGGCGATGGAATACCGTCAGAAGTACAAAAACGATGTTTTTATAGATATTTTGTGCTACAGGCGCTTTGGACACAACGAGGCAGATGAGCCGAAATTTACTCAACCCCTGCTTTATAAAACCATCGAAAAACATCCAAATCCCAGAGAAATTTATATAGCCGAGCTATCAAAAGAGGGCGTTTTAGAGAGTGGATTAGCAAAGGAGATGGAAAAGGATTTCCGGGGTATTTTACAAAAACGTTTGGAAGAGGCGAAAGATTTCGAAACCACCAATGATGAGATTAAGTTTGGCGGTGCCTGGGCAGATTTACGGATGGCAACGCCGAAAGATTTTGAAAAATCTCCCATAACAGCCGTGAAAGAATCTACTCTATTGGAAATTGGTAAAAGAATTACTACGCTGCCATCAAATAAGGTATTTTTTAAAAAAATAGAAAAACTTTTTGCCGAGCGTAGCAAAATGGTGAACGAGACCCATATTTTCGATTGGGCAATGGGCGAGCAATTGGCTTATGGAACACTTTTAACAGAAGGAAAAAGAGTACGGTTAAGCGGGCAAGATGTGGAAAGAGGAACTTTTTCTCATCGTCACGCAGTGCTAACCCTAGAAAATAGTGAGGCAGAATACATTCCTCTAGCAAACATTTCCGATCAGCAAGCGCAATTTGATATTTACAACTCGCATCTTTCTGAGTATGGGGTTTTAGGTTTTGAATATGGATACGCAACGGCAAATCCCAATGCCTTAACCATCTGGGAAGCGCAGTTTGGAGACTTTTTCAACGGTGCACAAATTGTGGTAGACCAATATGTGGCGAGCTCCGAGACCAAATGGCAACGTGAAAACGGTTTGGTAATGTTGTTGCCGCACGGTTACGAAGGGCAGGGACCAGAACATTCATCGGCACGGGTAGAAAGATTTTTAGAACTTTGTGCGGATTACAACATGCAGGTAACCAATTGCAGCACCCCTGCAAATTTTTTCCATGCTCTACGCCGCCAGTTTAAACGAGACTTCAGAAAGCCATTGATTGTTTTTACCCCAAAAAGTTTGTTGAGACACCCTAAATGTGTATCGCCTCTTGCCGATTTTACAAACGGCGGATTTATGGAAGTAATAGATGATGAAAATGCAACGGTAGCCCAAGTAAAACGAATTTTGTTTTGCACAGGAAAAATATACTACGAACTCCTAGAAAAACAACAAAACGATAAATTAAAACACGTGGCAATTGTGCGGTTAGAGCAGCTTTACCCAACTCCAATTACGCAAATGGAAATCATAAAGAAGAAATACAAAAACGCAGAAGAGATTTTTTGGGTACAGGAAGAGCCAGAAAATATGGGCGCATGGCCGTATCTTTTCCGACATTTGTACAAAACACCCCTAAATGGTATTGATGTAATTTCTAGAAAAGAAAGCAGCAGCACAGCAACGGGTTTTGCAAAGCAACATGCAGCACAGCAGGCTTATATCATTTCTACCGCATTGGGCGTTGCTGATACAAAAGACGTAAAAGAAATCGCAAAAAAAGCTACGAAAACATTAGTTGCAATAGATTAAAGATTGCGTAACCATTTAAATAGCAGAAAAGTACAGAATATTAAAAAAATATGGGTTTAGAAATAAAAGTGCCGCCAGTTGGCGAATCTATAACAGAGGTTGTTTTATCGCAATGGTTAAAAAATGACGATGATGTAGTAGAAATGGATGAAGTAATTGCTGAACTGGAATCTGACAAAGCAACTTTTGAACTTACCGCAGAAGTTGGAGGAACATTGAAAACTATTGCTGCCGAAGGCGATACATTAGCGATTGGCGCACCCGTTTGTACCATAGAAGAAGGAACTGCAAATAATAACAAAGCCGAAGATTCAGCTCCTTCCACTGATAAAAAAACTACCCAGGCAGTTGAAGAAAAGCCAAAAAACACAGAAGCAGAACCTAGCGGTAACGCGTCTTATGCAACCGGCACGCCGTCGCCTGCAGCGGCAAAAATTCTTGCGGAAAAAGGCATCGCCACCGCAGATGTTAAGGGAACTGGTGTAGATGGTAGAATTACAAAAGAAGATGCTTTAAAAACCGATAGTGGAAAAACTGACGAAGGTATAAAGTCTCAAACAGTAGTTTTAACTCCCCCTAAACCCCTAGACCCGATTGTGGGTTCGAGAAACGAGCGTCGGGAAAAGATGTCGCCGTTAAGAAAAACGGTTGCAAAACGTTTGGTTGCAGTAAAAAGCGAAACGGCCATGTTAACTACGTTTAACGAGGTAAACATGAAGCCCATAATGGATCTTCGTACAAAATATAAAGAGCAATTTAAAGAAAAATACAAAGTTGGTTTGGGCTTTATGAGCTTTTTTACCAAAGCCGTAACCGAAGCATTAAAAGATTTCCCATCAGTAAACGCTCGCATAGATGGCGAGCAGATTGTGTTCAGCGATTTTGCCGATATATCTATCGCAGTCTCGGCCCCAAAAGGTTTGGTGGTTCCAGTTATTAGAAATGCCGAAAGCAAAAGTCTCGCAGAGATAGAAAAATCTGTTTTGGAGCTTGCGCTGAAAGCAAGAGATAACAAGTTAACTATCGAAGAAATGACTGGCGGAACGTTTACCATCACAAATGGTGGCGTTTTTGGCTCTATGATGTCCACACCAATTATTAATTCGCCGCAATCAGCAATTCTAGGAATGCACAAAATTGTTGAGCGTCCGGTTGCAGAAAAAGGGGAAGTTGTAATTCGTCCAATGATGTATTTGGCGCTATCTTACGATCACAGAATTATCGATGGAAAAGAATCTGTAGGCTTCTTGGTGCGTATTAAGCAACTATTGGAAGATCCTGCAAGGTTATTGTTGGGAATATAATTAGTTGGTTAGTTGGTTAGTTGGTTGGTTGGTTGGTTGGTTGGTTGGTTAGTTGAAAATTAAAAAATCTACTGTCTAATTTGCAAGCTTTCTTAAAAAGATTTAGTTTCTTCCGCTACGCAGCGTTATGTCGTCAACATGGCTTAAGGTGTATCATTCCAATAAACTTTAAATTGGCGTCATGTTGAACATAGTGAAACACCTCACTCGCTACGGGCACAAACAAAGATTGGAATACTTTTGATTTGCTCAAGTCAACCATGAGAATACGAGCACACTAATGAACATTATTAAACCAATGCTTATTAAACAAAAATCTCGAACCTTCGTTAAACAAAATATTCAACCTGCTAACTAGTATGAGACACGTAATCGTATATACAACAGATAACGAACACAGCCATTTTGGAGAACTTGCTAAAAACCTCAATTACGTTAAAAAAATTGAGACGGATGATGCGCCTACAAAAGACGAGATTGTAAGCAATTTAAAAAGAGGTTTTGAGGAGATGCAATTGATTAAAAAAGGCAAATTAAAAACCACTTCTTTAAGCGAGTTTTTGAATGAGTTATAAAGTTGAAGTTACCGACAACTTTAGAAATTGAAGGACTTCTAAAAAGTTATAGTTAAGAGTAAAGTTACCGTTTAGGAGGCTATATCTTACCAATTTGGGAACATTTGTTTTGCGCTAAGTAAAATTGAGCTAATCGTTGTATGGGGTCTTTTTTCTTGAGAGTGGGTTTCAAACGCGCTTGACTTCTTTAAACTACTCCTATGCAAGATATGATTTGATCAGAGAAACTAGTTTACATTCTAGGATACTTGATATACGCGCTAACGACAGGAATGGCATCCTTTCTTTGGCATCAGCCAAAGTAAGATATAATGGATGGCGTGTTAAAGCGCCCAAAATATTTTAAAAACTTATCTCGCTCAACAATCGATAGGATTCTAGCCTGTCCCCAAAATTCTCGGTAATGGTAACTGCCATAATTTCATCCACACCATAACCCGCGGCCAAAAGAGTTAGCTTTTCCTTCAGCACTTCTGGAGTTCCGTAAATCATTCTCGCCTTATTTGCATTAATTCTTTCCAGTTCGGCATAATCATACTCAACGTCTTTAATATCTTGATAGGTAAACGATCCTATTCCCCTACCCTTTTCCAATTGCAAGAACCTATGCCCCATCAACTTTTCTTCTTGGGCAATCTTATCTTCATCCTCAGAACAGAAAATAAACAGCGCAACATTTAAGGCTGGGGTTTTTAAATCGACTGACGGCTTAAATTGTTCGCGGTAATATTTTGCGGCTTCTGCTCCACCATGCGGATTTATAAAGTGTGCAAATGAAAATCCCATCCCAAAATGTGCAGCGAACACTGCGCTTTGCCCGCTGCTGCTCAGCAGCCACTGCTGAGGAACCGTTGCTGCAACTGGGATTGCTTTAACTTTTGCTTTTAATGGATCATCATTAGGTATATCGTGCAAGAAGTTTTGTAGGTCTGAAAGTTGAATTACGAAATCTCGCTCGTTAAAGGTACTGCTAGGGTTTAATAGAGAAGCGGTAAATCTATCCGTGCCTGGCGCTCTTCCCATCCCTAAATCTATCCTTCCGGAATATAGGCACTCCAGCAATCTAAAACTTTCAGCAACTTTTAACGCGCTATGATTTGGCAACATTATTCCACCCGACCCAATGCGCATAGTTTTGGTGTGATTTGCCAAATGTGCGATTAGAATTTCGGGTGTAGAACCTGCTAGAGCTGTAGTATTGTGATGTTCTGAAACCCAAAAACGATGGTATCCAAGTTTTTCTGTCTCTACGGCCAATTGCGTAGTTTCTAAAAGTGCCTGTCTGGCATCTACACCAAATCTAACTGGCGACTGGTCTAAAACGCTTAATTTTATTGATGACTTTTCCACGTACAAAGGAACGAATTTAAATTTCGCACTTCCGAATGTTTAATCGTTTTAAAGTAACACGTTTGACAGGAATCGGTAAAAAAGTATCTTTGCCAAGCTTAAAATCAAGCGACGCGCATTTTAGATTTACCTTTACGAAAACAAAAATCGATTCATGATTGGCCTAGTTACAAAATCTACAGGAAGCTGGTACAATGTGTTGGCAGAAAACAACACGATCTATGATTGTAGAATTTTGGGAAAGTTTAGAATTAAAGGCTTAAAAACCACAAATCCAGTGGCCGTTGGCGATCGTGTAGAATTCGATTTGGAACCCAGTAGCGATATCGGTTTTATAACAGATATTTTGCCTCGCAAAAACTACATCATTCGTAAATCAATTAATTTAAGCAAACAAGCACAAATTTTGGCTGCCAATTTAGATTTGGCAATACTTGTTGTTACGCTTGCTTCGCCGAGAACATCGTTGGGTTTTATAGATCGGTTTTTAGTTTCTGCAGAAGCTTATGGCGTACCAACCGTTTTGGTGTTTAATAAACTAGATTTATTTAGCGCGCACGGATTGGAAATTTTAGAAGAGTTTAAAGAAATTTATCAAAATATAGGTTACCAATGCATTGCAGTTTCTGCATTAAAAGGCACAAATGTGCAAGAGGTTAAAGATTTAATTGCCAATAAAATCACCATAATTTCCGGTCACTCTGGCGTCGGAAAGTCGAGCTTGATAAATGCCCTCCTTCCAGAAAACGAACTTAGAACGGGCGAAGTCTCGGCCTCTAGTGACAAGGGACAACACACCACAACGTTTGCAGAAATGTTTGCCTTACCACAAGGTGGATTTATTGTAGATACACCAGGCATAAGAGAACTCGGCGTAATAGATATAGAGCAGGCAGAACTAGGGCATTTTTTTAGAGATATTTTTAAAGTATCCCACGATTGTAGATTTAACAATTGCAAACATATAAACGAACCTGGCTGTGCGGTTTTGGCAGCAGTAGAAACGGGACTAATTGCAGTTTCTAGATATGAAAGTTACCTTAGCATTTATCACGGTAACGAAACCCGCAAATAATTGGCCGGTAAATTAAAAATAATAAGATGTTTAAATTAGGAGATTTTGTACGATTTATAGACGAAAAACGCGAAGGCTATGTAACCAAAGTTATTGATGCACAAACGTTGGGCGTAACGGATACTGATGGATTTGAGATTCCGGTAATGGCCGGAAATCTAACTTATGTGCATGGAAAAAGTGCGCCTTTAGAAAATGAGGGTTCTAAACCACCACACTTAAAAATAGAGAATAGGAAATCTAACGGTATATTTTTAGGCTTAACGCCTGATAAGAATGCGAAAGATGTGTTGCATTTTTATTTAGTAAATGATACTAAGGAGGTTTTACTTGTAAGTTTAATTGGGTCTGAAAAGATCAAATATTCTTCGATATTTTACGGGATATTAGAACCCTTCAGGTCTGCAGAAATACATTTGGCATCTTTGGCAGATTTAAACATTTGGCCAGAGTTTGATTTTAAGATTTTGGCGCACAGCTTATCAAACGAAAAACCGATTGCACCAATATTATTCAAAAAGAGTTTTAGGGCAAAGGACTTTTCAGGTGAGAAGAAAACTATTCCAATGGTTGAGATGAAAGGATGGCAGGTTAATTTAACTGAAACTAATCTAAACATCGATCCTGAAAAACTTAAAGAAAGCTTCATTAAATCGCCAACGGAGCAGAAAACGGTAGCTGCACCGATGCAAGAGGTTGATTTGCATATCGAAAAATTGAGGAACGATTATCAGTTTTTAAAAGCCGAAGAAATTCTACAGATTCAATTAAGCGAGTTTGAACGAAATTTAGAAGCGGCAATTGTGCATAAATTCGAGAAGATCATTTTCATCCACGGAAGTGGAAATGGTACACTGAGACATAAAATCCACAAAGAAATTTCGAGCAATCCACAGGTAAAAACTTTTATGGACGCACAGAAAGAAAAATTTGGTTATGGCGCAACGGAGGTGTTTTTGAAGTAAGCGGACATAGGCTACACATTTTTATGTATTATATTTAAAAAATATATCAATTAGTAACTGCTATTTTTAAAGAGACTAGTGATGCAGATTAATAAATTATCCAGTTTATATATTCTTAAAACTTATTTACTACACACAATAAATGCCCACTTAAATATTTGAAACGTTGGGTAATAATTTTCCCGTTTAGGGAACTTTTTGCTTATATTTGAAAAAAAACCTTGAGAATAATTGCGAAAAAAACCTTGAGAGATTTTTGGGAACAGCATCCAGATGTAGAACAACAATTAAAATCTTGGTATCAGCAAAATTTAAATGAAATTTGGAGGCATCCCAAAGATATTAAAAATGAGTATCCTAGCGCAAGCTTTTTAGCAGACAATCGAGTAGTTTTTAATATAAAAGGCAATCATTATAGGCTTATCGTTAAGATAAGCTACGAATACCAAATGATGTGGATTAGGTTTATAGGCACCCACGCCGAGTATGATAAAATTAACGCCAAAACAATTTAAGATGAACATCAAACCCATAAAAACCGCACAAGATTACGAAGAAGCCCTAAATAGACTTGAGGTAATTTTCGATGCTAAAAAAGGAACTACCGACGGCGATGAGTTGGAGGTTTTAAGTATGTTAATTGACAATTACGAAAACGTAAATTTTCCTATAGAGTTGCCGGATCCTATAGAAGCGATTAAATTTAGAATGGAACAAATGGGCTATCAACAAAAAGACTTGGCAAACATTGTAGGTCTTAAAAGTAGGGCAAGCGAAATTTTAAATCGCAAAAGAAAACTTTCTCTAGAAATGATTAGAAAGATCCATGAAAGTTTAAATATTCCAACTGAAGTTCTTGTTCAAGCGTATTAAGCTTACATTTACTTGCTAAATGACTTTAGTAGTTTCTCTAAATATTTAAAAGATATTCTGCTATTCAAAATATTTTCCGTAGAGCGATGCAAAAATTTCTTATGAACCAAGATTTATATTCCCGACCGGAGCGTAATTTTTCTTTTTTAGTATTTAAAACTCAAATTCGCTAACTTCAATTCGTCAATCACTCTTCAACTAATTTCTGAGACATGCTTTTTAATATTCGTTCCATCTCATTTGCCCTGACACTTCAGGTATTTTTTTGTCTGCATGTCAATGCTCAGCATTTATCACATAGTAGTCCAGAGCGACAAGGCGTTAACTCCAGAGGCATCCAAGATTTTGTAAACGCAACACGTACCAGCAAGACGGAATTTCATAGTTTTATGCTTCTGCGCCATGGTAAAGTAATCGCAGATGGTTGGTGGAATCCATACAGTCAGGAGCTAAGGCATTCGCTATATTCTTGCAGTAAAAGCTTTACCGCAACTGCTATCGGTTTTGCAATTAATGAAGGAAAACTATCGCTCGATAGCAAAATAGTAAGCTTCTTTCCATCCCAAGTGCCAGATACAATAAGTCCTAATCTGGCGCAGCTTACCGTAAGAGATGCATTAATGATGTCTGACGGTCAGGATCCCGAGCCTAGCTATGTATCTGCCGATACAAATTGGGTAAAAAGTTTTTTAGCCGCGCCTATCGTACACAAACCTGGTACCGTTTTTCTATACAATTCTTTGGGAACCTATATGCTTTCTGCCATTATTCAAAAAATAACTGGTCAAACGTTACTACAATATCTTACGCCAAGACTGTTCAAACCGCTTGGCATTAAAAATATAGATTGGGAAACCGACCTGAAAGGCATCAATACTGGCGGTTGGGGGCTGAGGGTAAAAACCGAAGATATGGCCAAGTTTGCGCAACTGTTTTTACAGAAGGGGAAATGGCAGGGCAAACAAATATTGCCGCTGGGATGGGCGGAAGAGGCAAGTTCAGTAAAAATAATCCAGCATCTGGATATGCCAGAAGAAAAGCGTGCCGCAAGCGATTGGGAACAGGGGTATGCTTATCAGATGTGGAGATGCAAGAACAACGCCTACCGCGGCGACGGTGCTTTTGGGCAGTATATGATTGTAATGCCAGATCAAGATGCCGTAATTGCTATTACTGCAGAAACGTCTGACATGCAGGGAGAGATTGATCTGGTATGGAAGTATTTATTGCCGGCAATGCATCAAGGAAAATTACCAAAAAATAAAGTTGATGCAAGGCAACTTCAACAAACTTTGGCTAATCTTGCTTTACCTGCAGCTGCTAAGCAAACGAGCAATTTTGCCCAACAAATTGACGGAAAGACCTATACATTGACGACTGAAGAATCTCCATTCAGAAATATAAAATTCAATTTCAGTAACGATGGCAATTGCCATGTAATTTTAAAAGGTGATACGGCAACTTATAGTCTAAATTTTGGTTTGGGAAGTTGGATTTCAGATTTAACCAATAAACCCGGCCCTTCACTAACCGCAGGTGCGAAGGAAATACGCGCCATGTTGGTGCCGGCAAAAGTGGCAGGCAGCTACACTTGGATTGATGACCACCGGTTGGCACTGACCCTGAGATATATTGAAAGCCCACATACAGAAAAATTTGTGTGCGAGTTTGACGGGAATAAAATAACACTACACCAAACCAACAGCGTTAACAGAGGAAAAGAATTGGAATATATTGGTAGTCAGATTTTATAGAAATTAATATTGAGAACTCTGTTAATGCTTGAAATTTGAGTAACGAAGTTTTAAAAGACAAGGCTAAGTAAATCATTCTCTGAACAAGGTGATTTTTGAAAAATTGGTATTATCGTTATACCGTTTTTTGATGATTACAGTTTATAATTCTCGTGCGATTTATTGTAACATTAAGCTGTTTTTGGTGTGTCTGCAAAAAGTACCCTCACTAATATACAGCATCGATCTTTAGATTATAAAAAAATATAGCCTTTAGCTCAAAATTAAAATTGGAGGGTTTTTTGAATCAACACCTGTAAAGATCTTAAGTTGCGTAATTTATCTATATTTATAAACAAAAATCTAAATAGGCATTAATCATAAAGTTATGAGTGATAATAAAATATTAAATCTGTATCCAATCGATTATCCTTTTGAAACACTTGTTGACAGAGTTGATAAAGGGAAATTAATTTTAGATCCAGAATTTCAAAGAAAATACAAATGGGATAAAGATGGTAATGAAAGAGCATCAAAATTCATAGAAAGTTGCCTAATGCGCATTCCGTTACCAGCATGTTATTTTGCAGAGCGTAATGACAATTCCCAAGAAGTTATTGATGGTGTACAAAGGATCACAACTATATTAAACTACTTTAAGGATAATTTTGCTCTAGAGGGCTTGACGATATTTACAGAACTTGAAGGTAAAAAATTTAGTGAACTGGGAGATCTAAAATCAGAATTAGAAACAACAACTATCAGATGTATTGTTTTAAGAAAAGATAATAGAAAAGAGCTTATTACCGAAATTTTTGCGAGATTGAACCAAGGGGCTGTGGAACTTACTGCTCAAGAAATTAGACATGCTGTTTTTCCTGGTTTATTTGACAATTTATTAATTGAACTTTCGAAAATTGAAATTATAACGAACTTCAAACAGGGCGAAAGCGGAACTTCGATAAAAGATGGAAGAGAGGCTGAAGAAATGATATTGCGTTTTTTTGCACTTAATAACGATTTGGAGGATTACGAAAATAAGCTTAACAAGTATCTTGATAAGTTTATGAAATCAAAAAGTAACTCGACTGAAGAAGAAATTAGTCTTTTAGAAGAAAAATTTAAAGCAACATTAGCAAAATGTATATTAGTTTTTAGTGATACGGTTTTCACCAATCAGAATAGGCAACAGCCGAGACAGAGTATTGCGCTATATGATTTATTGATGTGGTCTTTTTCACATGAACAACCTGATTTCCTAGAAACAAAAAAAGATGAAATTCTAATTGCTTATCGTGAATTGTGTGAGGCTCCTGAATTTACGAGAACCTTAACCGGTGGTTTGCAACAGAAGTCATCAATTCTTGCTAGAAGAAATCTTTGGAATGCAAAATTAAATATGATTAAGGGGCATGAATAGTAACTCCGTTTTAGCGACTTATCTAAGTCTATTAGAAGCTTTGAGTTTACTAAATACTGAGACAGAGAAAAAAGTAATCGACGAAACACCAGACATATTTATAACTAGTAATATAAATTTCTTCACTAAATCATTTATGATCACTCTATGTGCATATCTGGAAAGCTTTTTAAAAGATTTAACTATGATGGTCGTTGATGATGCTAATATGAAGCTGTCTAAATCTAAAGTTGCATATAATTTAGTTAAATGGAGTGTCATGAAAAAGAAAGAACTGCAGGAGTTAAATGAAAACGAATTGAAATTTGAAGCTCTTTCTATCAAAATAACGAGAAGAGAATTAAATGATTTTATCTCGGCTAGCCCTTATAAAACTGAAAAGTTATTTAATAAACTTGGAATCAAACTACTTGATGATAAAAATCATCAGCAACAACGGGAAAAAATTGTATCTGTTGTCGAAAAACGAAATAAAATTGTTCATCATAATGACAATGCATCGGACATTTCATTTGCGGATATACAGGCGAATATTTCTTTTATCTCGGCTTATATAACAAATTTAAATAAAATTATAATGTTGGAACCTCAGGGTTAGTCGCATACAACAGAGGCTAAAAATTTTTTTATTTTTCTTAACCGTTCCCTTAATTAGAGTTTATGTTAATATGTAATATAGCTCCCGTGTTGAAACAGTAAACATCGCGAGTTATCAAATGGGCTTATTGCCAATTAGTTCTTGCTCATGATAAAGCTAAGTTGGTTAAAGTAAAGTATAATCAAGCTGTACGATATGCTGTATATCTCATTGATAATTAACTGAGTGAATATTCGCTTTTTAAACGATTTAAATATTACGCTTGGTTAATTTATATAAAGCGGACTTCTTTTTAATAGATATTCTAATGGCCCGCTGTAAGAGCCACTCGTATTACTGAAGAAAGCCTTGTGGGTCTGTTTATAAATGCTCGCATTGTTATCCATATAAATACCCAACGCAACCGTCATGTCGTAGTTTTGCTCAGAAGTGCTATAGGTAGAACCAGATGATGATATGCCTTTCACAGATTTGTCGTCATCTTTTTTTACGTCTGTACTAGATCTTCCGCTTGTATAATTAGACGTATATGCCTTCGTTTGAGTAACCACGCCTTCAACTATATATTCTGCACCCAAAATATCGCCAATTTCTTTCATCGTAAAGTTCATAATCTTATCACCGGTAACTCCAGCTTTAGCCAAAAGCGCATTTGTTGTTCTAGAATCTAAAATGGTATAACCTAAAGCGTGTTGCGAAAGATAATTATTTGTATCATCTTGAGCCTTTAGCCCAATTGCTTCTGCGCCAGGTTGGTTGTCCAGCACATACGTAAATGGCAAGACAGCAATCTTGTTGTGGTGGTCTGTCGGGGATGCAGACATATCTACCTCTTCTTTGTCACGAATTTGCGCTTGATTATTTTGTGGACTAAAGGTCTCAATTCTTCCGCTGGCATGAGAAATTTTGGCAACGTCTTTTTTGTTGATTACATACTGTGCAGTTTCTCCGGTGTACACAAAGGTTACATCGCTATCCGAAACTTTAATCACTTGTCCGCGCATTTCCTCGCCGTTGGTTTTTTGAAGTACATCTTCTTTTGAAGCATTATTTTTTTGCGAAAATACACTGATAGAAATTAATGTTAGAATCAGTAGTGAATAAAGCTTTTTCATAGTTCCAATAACGTTTTGCACAAAGATAAAAATTTAAAATGATAGAGCGCGAGTGCGATATACTCGCTTACAAATAGGTTAGGCCGTAGCGTACGGCCACGAGCAAAACATCATTATATTTTAAAAATTCAATTCTCAAACAATTGGTTTTTGCTGATCAAATATTGTTCAAAAACGCCTTGTATCATCAAAAAATATATCAAACATAAAGTAATAATAAATATGAAATTTGGGAGAGGTTCCCTCGGTGAAGACCTGAAAAATGGCTCGAATGTTATCAAACAGGGTAAAATATAACTGGTTAAAAGTTTCAGATTTAAAAGCACGCAAAAATGAGGTTGCCTTGTTGTTTAAAAGAATCTGCCATTCTGCTGCAGTCTATCAATATATAACAGTTCCCATTATTCCCCCATTATTAGAGATTGGCGGTTAGGTCGAGAAATTATGCGAGTTTTGTCGATAAGTTGCAGGAATTCTTCAAGGGTATTTTGTTCTTTAACTATTGGATTCTTGATAAACGACCGTTTTTTTGTAATACAGCTAGATATTTAAATGAAACGTATGGATTTCGTGCTAGTTTAGCATCTATAATTCAACTATGAGAAAAACACACTTTGTATTAACCATTATTTTATTATGCCTGACTAGTATAGCTAATGGTCAGTTTAATAAACGCCAAAGAGAGTTTGTTACGTCATTTTTGAAGGAAATGAGGGAGTCTAAATATCCGGTATTTTACTTATCAAATAATGATGATCATGCTTTGCTTGATGCACTTAAACCTGATACGTTGAAGGATATGTGGGCATTGGCTGGCAGAAGTAATATTTAGCCAATTGGGTGAGCTAACTTGGCACTTTACAATCTTACAGCTGTCGTTGTACCAATATTCTCACTATTTCCCCCGTTATTATCGATTTCGCATTTAGGTTGAGAAAGTAATTCTTTCCTTTCCTAAAGTGTCTCAATAACTCGTTTTATAAATCTATGTCTCAAATAATAACAAACTTGCGTTTTTATAAGGTTAAAGTATGCGGATAAAAAGCGAGTCATGGCATAAAATTGTTAGTCCCGGTTTTTGTTTGTCAATCACCAAGATGTTTGTCGAGATCTTTTTTTGTGATGACAATTTCAAATTTATAATTATTAATCGGTTTTATAGTCGGAAGAATTTAATAGCATAAATCGAAAATTTCCGAAGCAATAATTAAGTTCATTTGTTATTATATAATGCAGCACAATGGGGACATATCATCAGCAATTTTAGATGTTGCTACCCAACGCGGGACTGAGAAGACCACCTGCCCATCAGAAATAGCGCGGAAACTGTTTCCTGATAATTGGCGGGAGCAAATGAAAAATGTAGTTGATGTAGCAATTGATTTGCATAACCAAGGTAAAATCATGATCACACAAAAAGGGATGCCTATCGACGTAAATCGCATCATAGGCCCTATTCGAATTAAAATTGTTTGAGTATTTTTAACTTCTCAAATCCTTTCGAAGAATGTCAAACTAATAATCACCAGTAAATTAGTAGACAATTTTGTTAGTTGTCAATCTCCTCCAAATCAAACCTGCCCAACCATTTGACGCACAAAAATTAATCAACATTCAAATAACCAAAAATCTATATTATATCCTTAATTTTAACGCCTTGCAACTGTCAAACTGACTGCGAACGAGTGGTGGCGTAATTGTTGCATAAATTTGATTTTAAAAAATAAGAATTAGAAAAATATAATGTTAGGATTTTTAGCCAAGGTTTTCGGAAGCAAATCAGAAAGAGACATAAAATTAATACAGCCAACTGTTTTAAAAATAAACGAAGAATATTTAAAACTCGCAGCAATTAGCAATGATGAATTACGCGCAAAAACAATTGTTTTTAAAGACAGAATAAAAACTTTTCTTGCAGAAATTGATGAAAAAATTGCAGGTTTAAAAACAGAAGCTGAAAGTGATGAGCTCGATCTTCATCAAAAGACCGCCATTTACGATGAGGTGGATGCGCTGATAAAAGACCGAGATAAGGAATTGGAAAAGGTTTTGGAAGAGCTTTTGCCAGAAGCATTTGCCGTAATTAAAGAAACATCTCGCCGATTCAGCGAAAATGAATTTTTAGAGGTTTCGGCCTCCGAGTTTGATAAAGATTACGCCACAAAACGCAAAAATGTAATCATTGAGGGAGATAAAGCCAAATGGGCGAATAAGTGGGATGCTGCCGGTACCGAGGTAGAATGGAATATGATTCACTACGACGTACAGCTTATCGGTGGTATGGTTTTGCACAGCGGTAAAGTGGCCGAAATGGCGACTGGTGAAGGTAAAACGCTAGTAAGTACTTTGCCTGCGTATCTAAACGCACTAGCTGGCAACGGCGTGCATATCGTAACCGTAAACGATTACTTGGCCAGACGAGATAGCGAGTGGAACGGGCCTATATTTGAGTTTCATGGGTTAAAGGTAGATTGTATCGATAAGCACGAACCTAACTCGGAAGAAAGAAGAAAAGCTTATGCTGCCGATATTACCTATGGTACGAATAACGAATTTGGCTTTGATTACTTGCGTGACAATATGTCGCAAACGCCAGATCAGTTGGTGCAGCGCAAACTTCACTTTGCAATGGTCGATGAGGTAGACTCGGTTTTGATTGATGATGCTCGTACGCCTTTAATTATATCTGGCCCGATACCAAAAGGTGATGAGCATGAATTTTATGAGCTGAAACCCAGAATTGAACGATTGGTAAATGCGCAAAAAAGCTATGTAAGCCAGGCCTTAAATGAAGCAAAAAAGCAAATTGCAGCTGGCAATAATGGAACCGAAGAGGGAGAAGGCGGTCTAGCTTTACTAAGAGCTTTTAGGGGTTTGCCAAAAAACAAAGCTTTAATTAAGTTTTTGAGCGAAACCGGCATGAGATCGCTGTTGCTGAAAGTAGAGAATCATTACATGGCAGATCAATCGAAGAACATGCCCAAGGTAGATACTGAGCTTTTCTTTTACATCGATGAAAAAAACAATCAAGTTGAGTTGACGGAGAAAGGTATCGAATTGATAACTCAATCGGGCGAAGACCCACACTTTTTTATACTACCAGATGTAGGAACAGAAATTGCAGAGTTGGAAAAGTCTAGCATCCCCGTTGATGAAAAAGTTTCGAAAAAAGATGCCTTGATGAGGGATTACTCTGTTAAAGCAGAGCGGATCCATTCTGTAAATCAATTACTAAAAGCATATACTCTATTTGAAAAAGATACCGAATACATTATTGATGAAGATAAGATAAAAATTGTAGATGAGCAGACTGGCCGTATTATGGAAGGTCGCCGTTATTCTGATGGTTTACACCAAGCGATAGAAGCAAAAGAAAATGTTAAGGTAGAAGATGCTACACAAACCTATGCAACAGTAACGCTTCAAAATTATTTCCGCATGTACCACAAACTGTGCGGCATGACGGGTACAGCAACTACAGAAGCTGGCGAACTTTGGAGCATTTACAAATTAGATGTGGTAGAAATTCCAACTAATAGAATTATTACCCGGTTAGATGAGCAAGACTATGTTTATCGCACCGTGCGAGAGAAATACAATGCAGTAGCTGGTGAAATCCAGATGTTGGTTTTCCCTTATACCAATTACGAAACCGAATACGAAACCGATAAAAAAGGCGATATCAAGCTTAAAGATGGCAAACCAGTAGTTTTATTAGATAGTATAGGCAGGCCTGTGCCAAAATTAGATGCAAAGGGATTGCTTATTCCTGCGCCAGATCCAAAAACTGGAGAGATTACTAAGCGTGCCGGCCGACCCGTATTGGTTGGTACAACGTCTGTAGAAATTTCTGAGCTTTTAAGCAGAATGCTTAAACTTCGAGGTATAAAACACAATGTGTTAAACGCGAAGATGCACCAGAAAGAAGCAGATATCGTGGCAGAAGCTGGACAGCCAGGCACGGTGACCATTGCTACGAATATGGCCGGTAGAGGTACCGATATCAAACTTGGCGAAGGTGTAAAAGACTCTGGCGGATTAGCTATTGTTGGTACAGAGCGTCATGAATCTAGGCGTGTAGATAGGCAACTTAGAGGGAGATCCGGACGTCAAGGTGATCCTGGTTCTTCTCAGTTTTTTGTCTCTTTGGAAGATAACTTAATGCGTTTATTTGGTTCTGAACGGATTTCGGGCATTATGGTCAAAATGGGAATTGAAGAAGGCGAGGTCATTCAGCATTCTATGATTACAAAATCTATTGAACGTGCGCAGAAGAAGGTTGAAGAAAATAATTTTGGGGTGCGTAAACGTTTGTTGGAGTATGATGATGTAATGAACTCGCAGCGTACTGTGATTTACGCAAAGCGGAAAAACGCGCTATTTGGCGAACGTTTGGAAGTGGATATGAACAACATGGTTTTTGATGTTGCAGAAGATATTGTTAATGAATATAAGTTAGAGAATAATTACGAAGGTTTTAAAGTAGAGGTTATAAAAAACTTTTCTTTTAACTCCGAAATCGCTGAAAAAGAGTTTTCATCTGCAAATGTAAATTCTTTAACCGAAAAACTTTTTGGCGAGGCGGAATCGTTTTATGCGCGCAAATCGGCTGGCATTATTCAACAGGCATTACCTGTATTAAACCAAGTTTACGAGGAGCGTGGGAAAAACATAGAGCAAATTGTGGTGCCTTTTACAGATGGTATGAGGGCAATACAGGTTGCTGTGGAATTAAAGAAAGCAGTTGATACAAAGGGAAAAGAAGTAATTCGTTCTTTTGAGAAAACGATTATCTTAGCGTTGATTGATGATAGTTGGAAAGAGCATTTAAGAGAGATGGATGAACTGAAGCAATCTGTACAAAACGCTGCTTACGAGCAAAAAGATCCATTGGTTATTTTTAAAATGGAAGCTTTCAATTTGTTTAAAACCATGTTGAATACGGTAAATAAAGAGGTGGTTAGCTTTTTATACAAAGGTGGAATTCCTGTTCAGCAAGAGCCAGAGCAAGTTAGAGAAGCGCCCGCGCCACGTAAACAACAGAAACTTCAAACTACCAAACAAGAATTTGGACGAGAAGAACGAGGTGCTGAGTTTGCGGATACTCGCGAAGCGATCGTACAACAACCCATCAAGGCCGAACCTAAAGTTGGAAGAAACGACCCTTGCCCCTGCGGTAGCGGAAAGAAATACAAAAACTGCCACGGCGCACACGCTTAACATATAAATCCCCAAATTTCAAAAGAGATTTGGGGATTTGTGTTTTGTAGTTGAGTTGCAGTCTTACTCAACAAAAAAAATTGATCGGTCCAAGTCTGGCCATTACCAAACGAGGCACACAAAGACGTGCGCCCAGAATATTCTAGACTTATGCCAAAAAAAAATTTTGGTACATATAAGTTTTGACCGTTGCCAAAGCCGAGCACACGACGACTTGTGCCATCTATATTTTAAATTTGTGCTTTTCGCACTATTCCGATATCTTTAAATATGAGCACAAAATATAAATTCAGAAATCCTGAAGGGATTTATTTTGTATCCTTTGCTGTATTTGACTGGGTTGATGTATTCAGTAGAAAAATCTATAATGATCTGTTTCTCGAAAGTTTAGTCTTTTGCCAAAAGAATAAGGGCTTGGTTATACATGCTTGGATTATCATGAGTAATCATATCCATTTGATTATAAGCAGTATAGGAGACAATAACCTTGAGAATATTATGCGAGATTTGAAAAAATTTACAGCTTATAAGATTTTGAAAGAGATAAAAGAAAGTCAGACAGAAAGTAGGAAAAACTGGATGCTATATTTATTTAAAAAGGCGGGCAGCGAAAATAGCAATAATACTCACTACCAATTTTGGCAGCAAGACAATCATCCCATAGAGTTAGACCCATTTGGTGATCTGATTGAACAGCGACTAAACTATCTTCATGACAATCCTGTCAAGGCGGGGATAGTTCAATACCCTGCACATTATAATTACAGTAGCGCAATTGACTACGAAGATGGAAAGGGCTTGATTGATATAGAAAAACTAGTTTGAAATTAATTCTTTTTGAGCACGAGTGTGGCCATTACCAAAAGCTAGCACATAAAGACTTGCGCCAGAAATGTTATTTTTATCTAGTTTTCTAGCGCAAGGCTTGTAAGCTAAGACCAATGTGTTGGCTGATTTGTGCTCATCAAAAAATTTTAGCAGGCACAAGTCTGGCCATTTTCAAGACCAAGCGCTCTAAGACTTGCGCTAGAAATGCGCCAGAAATAGGATGGATTTTAAGCTATTCTAATTCACTTTCTCAATCTTCTACCATCTCGCTATTCACACTAATATCATCTCTCACATCTTCTTTGAAATAGCTTTTCTGAAAAATTAGAATCGAGATTACACCCAAGGAAATTGCAGCATCAGCCAAATTAAACACTGGTCTAAAGAACAAAAACTCATCGCCGCCCCAAATAGGAATCCAACTTGGGAAATGACCCTCTGCAATTGGAAAATACAACATATCTACCACCCTGCCGTGAAACCAGGTTTCGTATCCGTAAATTTTTCCGTAGAACACAGAATCGATAATATTTCCGGTAGCACCGGCAAAAATTAATGCCACATTTAAAATCAGTCCGCGGTGGTATTTGTGCTTGATAAGATAATGCAAACCGTAGCCAATACCGGCAACGGCAACGATGCGAAAAAGTGTGAGGGCTAATTTGCCAAACTCGCCGCCGAACTCCATACCGAATGCCATCCCATTGTTTTCAGTAAAGTGTATGATAAACCAATGACCGATTATATTAAATTCTTGCCCTAAAAACATGTGCATTTTTACCCATGTTTTTAGAACTTGGTCGGCAATTAGAACCAAAAGAATAAGCAACAAAGGCTTTGTATAACCCTTCATTAACCTTGTTTTAACTTTGCTTCCATGCTCAATGTAGCATGCGGAACCGCGCGTAAACGTTCTTTAGGTATCAACTTACCTGTTTCGCGGCAAATACCGTAGGTTTTATTTTCTATTCGACCTAATGCAGCTTCTAAGTTATCAATAAACTTTTTTTGGCGTGCCGCTAATTGGTTAATCTGCTCTTTTTCCATGGTGGCAGAACCATCTTCGAGAGTTTTATATGCGCCAGAAGTATCTTCTGTACCATTTTGATTTGGGCTACTTAATGAAGAAGTTAATGAAGTAAATTCTTCTTTTGCAATATGTAATTTACCTGCTATAAGTTCTTTAAATTCTTTTAGTTCGCTATCTGAATAGCGAGTTTTTGTATTATTTTCCATCCTTGTAATTTTTATTCCTAACTTATTTTACTGTTTTAAATTCTCTTTATCAAAACCTCAATCTCGACATCATCTATCAAGATTTTATTTCCCCCATCGATTTTATCTTCTAAAAAGATGTCATCGGCCAATATTTCGGCGCAAATGTAAGCTTTGTTTTTGGTAACCGCGCTAATGACTAAGTTAACGTTTTGTAACCAGACTTTAATGCGATCAGTCACTTCAAACTGCAACTCCTTTCTAATGTTTTGGATTCGATTAATCAGCTCACGCGATATGCCTTCTTCTTTTAAATCTTTTGTTATCGTAACATCAAGCGCAACGGTTAAGCTTCCAAAATTGGTAACTTGCCAGCCCGGAATATCCTCTGCAAAGACCTCTACATCTGCATTTAGCTCCACCGAATATTGTTTATCTTCTGCGCCCAAAACAGTTAAAAAACCTTCACTTTCAAGCCTAAAAATATCTTCTTGGTTTGCCTTTTCTATGGCTTCTTTAACCAATGCCATATCTTTACCTACTTTCTTACCCAAAGATTTAAAATTTGGTTTTAACTTCTTCTTTACTATTCCATGGGTATCGGTTATAAACGAGATTTGCTTAACATTGGTTTCTGATAGAATATAATCGGCAACCTTCGAGATTTTATCCTCAAACTCGCTATTTAACGACGGGACCAGAATTTTTTGTAATGGCTGGCGGACGTTAATCCCCGATTTTTTTCTCAGCGAAAGCACCATCGATGAAATTTGTTGGGCGTATTCCATTCTGTCGTTCAAGGTTTTATCAAGCAAATCGAGATTTGCATCTTGCCAGTATGTTAGATGCACCGAGGCTTCGGCAGCTCTATTGCTGACAGATAAATTCTGGTACAACCAATCTGAAAAAAACGGCGCAATTGGACTCATCAGCTGCGAGACGGTTTCTAAACATGCAAACAAAGTCTCGTAAGCTGCCTTTTTATCTTCGGTCATTTCGCCTTTCCAAAAACGGCGACGGCTTAGTCTAATGTACCAATTGCTTAAATGCTCATCTACAAAAGTTTGGATGGCACGGGCAGCTTTTGTCGGCTCGTAAGTGTTGTAACTTTCATCTACCTCTATAATCAGATTTTGCAAAAGCGATAAAATCCACCTATCCAACTCGCTACGTGTTTCTACCGTAGTTAGATTGCCTTTATCTATTTGAAATTTATCTATGTTGGCGTAAAGCGCGAAGAATGCGTAAGCGTTATATAAAGTGCCAAAGAATTTCCTGCGCACTTCATCTAAACCTTCTAAACTAAACTTCAGATTGTCCCACGGAGATGCATTGCTGATCATATACCACCGTGTTGCATCTGCGCTATACGTTGCTATGGTGCTAAACGGATCTACAGCATTGCCCAAACGCTTAGACATTTTATTCCCATTTTTATCCAACACCAATCCATTAGACACCACATTTTTGAAGGCTACGCCAGGATTCCCAACTTTTTTGTTTACAGCCTTGATTTCATCGCTTGCCTCGCTAAGCATTACTGCGATGGCATGTAACGTAAAAAACCATCCACGCGTTTGATCTACACCTTCGGCAATAAAATCTGCCGGATAAGCATGTTCAAATTGTTCTTTATTCTCGAACGGGAAGTGCCATTGTGCATAAGGCATCGCTCCGCTGTCAAACCAAACATCTATTAAATCTGGTTCACGTATATAAACTGTGGTTGAAGGAGGTAAATCAGGAATATGTTTAGTTTCCTCAACATAATGATAGGATTTTTGCAATATAAATATGTGATCAACAAAAGGCCTATGCAACTCAATATTTTCAGGAACTGATGTTGAGTAAATACTAACAAACTCATCAAAATCGCTAATCCTAATACCTTGTATTAATTCTAAAAATTCAGTTAACAGCCCGTTTTTATTAGCGGCTAACTTTTTATACTTGTTAAAGTCAGTTTCGTAATTAAATAAATTCTTGAGTTGTTTAGAATCATTTAACAAATCATGCTCGAATTTATCGATATCCGCGTAATGACTTTCAAACTTAAGTTTAAATCCAGGAGGATTAAAACCATTATCAAAATTTTGCATATCAATAAGTTCTTTTATAGAACTTATGCAAAGCCATCTATTCGATAAATCTGGTTTCCAAGAATTAGTCCCCCAAATTGGTAAGGGCGTACCCCAATATCTAGAGCGAGATAAATTCCAATCGACCAAATTCTCCAACCAATTACCAAAACGGCCAGTCCCGGTGCTTTCTGGCTTCCAGTTGATCTCTTTCTCATTTAGTTTGACCAACTCATCTTTTACCTTAGTGGTTCTAATAAACCAACTGTCTAATGGATAATATAAAACTGGTTTATCGGTTCGCCAACAATGCGGATAACTGTGCTCGTATTTTTTAACGTCGAATGCTTTGTTGTCTTCTTTTAACTTTATTGCGATTAAGACGTCTGTAGATTTAAAGTCTGAAGCGTTTCTTTCTTCATTGCTGTAGAATTCTTCCTTTACATATTTGCCCGCAAAATCTGTTACCTCAGCAACAAATTTTCCTTGCTTATCGACCAAAGGCAGTTGGTTTCCCTTTTCGTCCGAAATCATAACCGCAGGCACACCTCTCTCGTTGGCAACGCGAAAATCATCTGCACCAAAGTTAGATGCGATATGAACAATTCCAGTTCCGTCTTCTGTCGTTACATAATCTGCCGGTATAACTCGAAAAGCATTTTTTTGCAAATCGTCATTAATAACATAACCCAATAATTGATGATAACGCAGACCGACCAAATCCTTACCTAAAAACTCATCCGTTACTGTAAATGGCGCTGCGCCTTTTCCATCCCATTTAGGCAGTTTTGCAAATTCATCACCTGAAAGTTCCTTTTCCTTTTTGAATAGCTTTGCAACAAGGTCTTTAGCTAAAATTACGCTAACCGACTTAAAAGTGTATTGGTTAAAAGTTTTAACCTTTACGTAAGTTATTTTCTCGCCGACGGCCAACGCGCCATTGCTTGGCAGTGTCCACGGTGTGGTTGTCCATGCAATAAAGGCAGTATCTTCATCTTCGCTTTCTATCAGTCTGGAAAGCAAATTATGTTCTTGGTCTTTCCTTAACCAAAACTGTGCGGTGATGGAGGTATCCTTTAGCATTTTATAGGTACCTGGTTGGTTAAGTTCGTGCGAACTTAACCCAGTGCCGGCGGCGGGAGAATAAGGTTGAACCGTGTAACCCTTGTATAAAAAGCCCTTATCGTAAAGCTGTTTTAAAATCCACCAAAGTGTTTCTATGTAGCTGTTTTGATAGGTAATGTACGGATTTTCTAAATCGACCCAATAGCCCATTTTTTCAGTAAGATCGTTCCATACATCAGTGTACTTCATCACCTCCTCTCGGCAGGCTTTGTTATATTCATCTACGCTAATCTTTTTACCGATGTCTTCTTTTGTTATGCCGAGCTTTTTTTCCACTGCAAGCTCTATCGGCAATCCATGCGTATCCCAACCACCCTTTCTATTTACTTGAAAGCCCTTTAACGTTTTATACCTACAAAAAATATCTTTTATTGCGCGACCCATTACATGGTGAATTCCGGGCATACCATTGGCAGACGGGGGTCCTTCGTAAAACGTGAACGGATTGTTCGTCGAGCGAGTTGAAATACTTTTCTCAAATACGTTTTCAGCCTTCCAAAAATCTAATATTTCTTGGCTAATCCTTGCTAAATCTAATTGTTTAAATTCCCTATACATCAAACGGATAACTTCAAAAAAATTAAGGTTGCAAATTTAACAAATTTTGCCGTAAATCGCATTTTGATATGCAATAACTTTGCATCACTGTGCGTTTGTTTGCAATTTTTTGTCAACGAAAACTAATTTCAAAATTGCGACAAAAACTAATTAAAAGGCAATTGTATTTTTTTTACTTTTGTTAAAATAAGCAAATGATAAAGCTCTTAAAACTCCAACGCGCAATCTTTCTAATTATATTGGGAATTTTAGCATACATAGCAAGCATGATTCTTACAGCCAATATTGGCCGCGATTACTATTTAAAAGAATTTTCTGGGGTTCTTCTAATTGTCGGAGCACTTTGGTTTTTGTACCCAATTATTTTTGCAAAAAAAGACAGTGATGGCAATGTAAATATTATAACAGATCCAACTATAGAGGGTGTAGCAAAGCCCGATGTAGAACCAATAGAGGAATAGTTACGTTACATCAAGTTGTAACCCTCAGCTAAACGATAAATTTAAAAGCTGAACTTTTTACTCTCTTTTTCCAAAGTTTTTAGTGATCAAATTCTGTTGCATTTTTTAAAGAATCTGCAGGGCTGATAAATCTCCTGGTTTTCTTTTTATCCAGCCAAAGCACTAACGCCGGGAGCAGGGTAAGATTAAAAACCAATGCTACAATAAGGGTGATCGAGAGTAAAAGTCCTAATATAACGGTGCCACCAAATGTTGATGCAGTGAAAATTCCAAAGCCAAAAAACAAGATCAATGCAATATGAGTCATGCTTACGCCTGTCTCTGTGATAGTATCTGTAATTACTTGTGAAACAGAATAGTTGGTCAAACTAAACTCTTGCTGGTAACGCGTTAAGAAATAAATGGTTTGATCTGATGCAAGCCCAAAGGCGATTGTAAAAATTAGGATGGTAGATGGCTTTAACGAAATGCCAAAATAACCCATTATCCCCGCAGTTATAATTAAAGGAACTATGTTTGGCAATAGTGAAATAAACATTATGCCCAAACTCTTGAATTGTGCAAGCCTCAAAAGAGAGATGAGTACAATTGCCAAACTTATGCTTTCTATCAAATGCTTCAGCATATAATCAGTCCCCTTACTAAATATAATGCTAGAACCAGTTAAGGTTACATCAAATTTCTTGGGAGGTAAAATGCTGTCTATTCTCGGCTTTAATTCGGCAAGTAGCTTGTCTAATTTTTTCGAACCGACATCTGCCATTTGGAAACTTACACGTGTGCGTTGATTGCCCTTATCTACAAAATTGGTAAGCAAATTTGAATTTCCCTTGCCTCCGTTTGCAACATAGGCCAAAATAAAGTTCTTCTCAAAGTTATCCGGCAAACGGTAATACGCAGAATCATTGTTGTAAAATGCTTGAGTAGCATATTTTAGACCAGCATTTACGGAGATTGATCTAGAAAATTCAGGATAGGCAGAAATCATTCTTTCCATCTTTTCTATCCGTTTTAAATTGGTGAGATTGAAAACGCCGTTTTTTCTTTTGGTATCAACGCTAACCTCTAAAGGCAAAATGCCCTTAAAGTTCGTCTCAAAAAATTTCAGATCGGTCAAAATAGTAGAACTTTTTGGCAGGTCATCAACCACATAACCATTTACATTTATTTTTAGCACGCCAACTGCCGCGATTATAGCTATTATTGCGGTAAAGCCGTAAATCCAAACCGCTTTGTTTTGAACCAAGAAATCTGTCTTTACCAAAAGCTTGTGCAAAAAACCCTCCTCTACGTCGTGCTGTGCCTTTAACTTGGGAGGCGGAAGAAAACTGAAGATAATTGGTATTAAACAAAGGCACATTAGCCATGTTACCATTACGTTAATTGCTGCAACGCTACCAAATTGCATCAAAAGCTCGCTACCGGTAAAGTATAATACTCCGAAACCAATGGCGGCGGTAACATTTGCAATAAGTGTTGTTATCGCTATTCTTTCTATCGTGACGGACAATGCCTTTTCTCTATCGGCGCCTTTTCTAATTTCTTGCTGATATTTATTTAAGAGCAAGATACTGTTTGGTATTCCGATGATTACAATGAGCGGCGGAATTAGCCCTGTTAAAATAGTCAGTTCGAAACCAAACAACACTAATGTTCCAACACTCCAAATTACACCCATTACAACAACGAGTATTGGGAAGAACACTGCATAAAACTTCTTGAAAAAAATGAGCAATATAACAGCTGAAACCAAAATAGAGAGACCAAGGAAAAGCACAAATTCTTTACTAACCAACTGCCCTACTGCCGTGCGGATGTAAGGAAGCCCAGATATATGCACATCTATATTATTTTCTTTTTGGAAAGCCAATGCTTTCTTTTCAATTATTTTTAAAACCGGATTTCGTTTTGCGGTATTTAAAATTTTATTGTCAAAAGTTATTGCCATTAGCGTGGCGTTATCTCTATTGTAAACTAAACCTTCGAAAAACGGAGTCGAATAAAGTAGATTCTTTATTGAATCCATTTCCACATCTGTTTTAACCTGTCCGGATGGAACAGAAACCAAAGAAAATTTTTTATCTGCTGTATCTTTTTTAAGTTGAAATATTCGCCCAGAAGACAGTACCTGTTTAATTCCCTGTAAATTTTGGATTTGATTAGAAAGCGTAACCCAATTATTATATACTTCCTTTTTAAAGATTGATGGCGATTTGATACCAAGCACCATCACACTCCCATCCTCTCCAAACCGAGTTTTAAACTGAGTATATTTTATGAATGCACTATCGGTTACAGGCAAAATTTTTGCACCCACGTAAGACAGTTTAACCTGCTTGGCTTGCCAAGCCATAAAGATTGTTCCAACGACGAAAAAAAGAATAATTAAAATACGGTTTTGAAGTATAAATCTGGATAGCTTACCCCACATGCTGTGTTTGATTAAGATGTAAATATTTGGGCAAAAATAAGTGTTTTGTAAGGTAAGGAAATTTTTTAAGCCGTTTATTTTGGTCAAATAACATACTTTTGAAAAAATTGTTTGTGAACGTATGTTGCAGAAAGTTCGCGGTATTGTACTAAAAACCACTGATTACAGCGAAACAAGTATCGTTGTACAAATTTTGACAGACAAATTCGGTACACAATCCTATCTGATAAACGGGGTAAAAAAACCAAAAGCAAAGATTAAAATGAACATGTTGCAGCCGTTACATTTGTTAGAGATGGTGGTTTATCATAAAGTAAATGACAAATTACAGCGTGTATCTGAACTGCGACCGTCGCCAGTTTTTAGAACAATTCCGTACGATCTTCTAAAAACAACGGTTATTATATTTTTGAATGAGGTTTTATACAAAAGTATTAGACAACAAACATCCGACGAATATCTGTTCGATTTTGTTTTTAACGCAATCTCTTGGTTTGATGAAGCCGACAGAACAGGCAGCAATTTCCATCTTTCTTTTTTATTAAAACTTACCAGGTTTTTAGGTTTTTCGCCAAGCGAGAAAAAGTTTAGGGATCAGGTTTATTTCGACTTGCAAGAAGGCGAATTTTTGTCGAGGATGCCCATTCATTCTAATTATTTAACTAAAGAATATGCGTCGACCTTTATCATGCTCTACATTACACCAATAGAAGAATCTTCAGAAATTGTTCTGACAAATAAAGAGCGAAGATTTTTATTGGATAAAATCTTGGTTTTCTACCGATTACATACGGCTTCGTTCGGCGAGATTAAATCGCACAAAATACTAGAGACAATATTTGACTAAAAAGTCTAAATAATATTTGCAGGATTGTTTTATAGCGCTATATTTGCATTCCTAAACAAATAAGGGAAATTAGCTCAGCTGGTTCAGAGCACCTCGTTTACACCGAGGGGGTCGGGGGTTCGAACCCCTCATTTCCCACATTATCGAAAACAACTGAAAGGAAACGTACATAAAGCGTTTCCTTTTTGCATTTAAAGCCACTTTTGCGTACATTTACTTTCGTTATCAACCGTATGTTTAACGCAAATGTTTACACCCTGTTTCCACCAATGTTTACACCAAGATGGCTTCAATAAAAGTAATTCTATATACAAAAAAGACCTACGCAGATAACAAATTGTTCGATGATTTTCTTACTTCTGCTAGAACCAACGTAAAAGAACAACCAACGAAAAAGTATTGCCGATGGTATGGAGTTAAAAGAAGCGGAAAAGAAAGCAGATGGTCATTTGAACAAAAATTATGAACAGGCAAACCGCTTCTCATAAAATGTTTAGATTTGAATTACCGAGAGTGAGTTAGTTTCGTCAAAAATATTAGTGAGGATTAAGATATTACCCATATTATTTTTTTTGCTGATTTCGCTAAAGGGATTTGGTCAGTACGACTTTAGGCTTACCGAAGCGCCGGGAACGTTTCCGACAGAGGCAATGGCCAAGGTATTTGTTTGTACCGAAGACAGATCGGTGTGGGCGGTATCTGCGGCCGGCGTGGTTTATTATAAACTGATCGATCAGGATGAATTCTCAGTGTTTACACTAACCGCAGGTCTAAAAGTTATAGATATAACAGGCTACAACGAAAACGAAATGTATTTCCTGGCGCAGCCGGCGCTTCCGGGACCGCAAGTCATCAGTTATTCAGATCATCACGGCATCTTACAGCCCATCGCCAGGCCGCCAGGGGTGAACAGCATTAACGATATCGCTGTTGTAAACGCGCGCATCAATCCGGATTTTAGCAGCTATTTTGGAACGAGAGACTGGCTCGCCGTGGCAACAGATAACAATCTCTACCCGGTTTTTAGAGATGCCCCGCTTGCTATAGGTTCACCAATAATTGCTTCGGCTCCTGCTAAAACAGACTGGCGAATAACAAACTCGGGACCGAAGGCTATGGAATTTAAATATAAAGCATTTGGCTTAACCTGCTCCGGCTCTCCAGCAAACGAGGGGGTGTTTAATCGGTTAGCGGGAGAACCGGTAATAACATTTTTGGCCGAACCTCCGGTGCCAAATCCTTCAAACATCAACTGTACTTTGTTTGAATCCCCTTTTAATGCTATCCCCGGTCGGTCGGGTACGCTCTATGATTTTTGGGGCACAGACAACGGTCTATACTTTAAACAAGAAGATCAATGCGGCACCAGAACCATACTCAGCGATACTAAAGTGAGCGATCTGGCGGAGATCAACTTGTTGAGGTCTTCCACCAATGCCAGGTTTCTGTTGGCCGGGACTGATAAAGGGCTTTATTACATCCGGAGTTTCAGTTTTCAACCCGATGCAACCTTGCCGGCGGCAGAAGGGGTAATGATGGCATTGGGAAAAGTAAATGGTATCGCAACTGAAATCTCAAATGGCGCAAACCGTGCTCCAGAAGATCTCAGTGATTTTTGCGAGCAGGTGATCTGGGTGGCAACAAATGTTGGTGTAAAAAAGATTACCATAAACCCCATAAATATCCGGGGTGACATTTGTTCGAGCTTTTTCCTAGATTCTGATAACCCGCGGGCTGAGGGTTCAATTTGTGCAAATCCCTTTTTTACCCTGTGCAGTGGCGGGGTTGATTTGCACCTAAACTTGCCAGCTGACTACGCACAAAGGTACGACGTAAAATGGATGCGGGCTGAAGACAACTATGGTGACCGGGTAGAGATGACCCAACTTCATGGCCGAAAATCAATATTGGTGACCAGACGGGGCACATATGGTGTGATAGTGACCTCGCTTTGTGAAAATATAGTGACCGAGATTGGTAACATTACTATTCGAAATACACCAGATCCCGTGATCACTTTCCAGCCGCCTGACGAGATCAACGTTTGCCAGGGTGGGTCAAGGTTGTTAACGACGGCGCCCAACGATACCTACCGTTACCAATGGATGAAGGATGGGAACCCAATAAATGGCGGAACTTCCAATACTTACAAGGTGACCTCCCCCGGCGTTTACCGGGTAGAAGTCAATAATTGCGATGATCATTACACTCCTTCAAAGTCTGTAAAAGTCAATTTCCTGCAATTGCCTGAACCGATCATAACCCGAAGTACGGATAAGTCGCTGTGTTATGGGGAAACGGTAAGGCTAACTGCTCCGATGCTTCTGGGCGCTTCTTACACGTGGAGTACCGGGGAAACAACCCGTGAAATTGAAGTTAACAAATCTGGTAACTATTTTTTTATGATGACCCTCGACTCCGATTGCCAGAAGGTCAGCACGCCCACAGCGGTTATTGTGCAAAGTGAGATCAGGTTAGACCACTTACCAGAAATACAAATCTGTACCATGCGGCAGCCAAACTTAAGGCTTACCGCAGCAGAAGGATTTGAAACCTATAAATGGGAGGGGCAGGCCGGAACAGCCAATTTTCTGGAAGTTACGGAGCCTGGAATCTATACGCTAGAAGTAGCGGATGCAGGTGGCTGTAAAGCATACACCACTTATATTGTGGTAGCCTATTGCCCGCCATTGATACCGCTCAATGCTTTTAGTCCTAACGGTGATGGCACGAACGACCTATGGAAGGTGGAGAGCATGGAAAATCATCCGGATGCAGTAGTGCGCGTGTATAACCGGTATGGCATCATCGTGTTTGAAGGCAATGGTATTAAGCCGGTTTGGGATGGTAGGATAAATGGTGAAAATGTGCCAGAAGGAGTTTATTATTACGTGATCACCACAAAAACAGCCAAGCCCATTACAGGTTCCGTCACGGTGATCAGATAATCAGCAATTTAGCGTAAATCAGCGCGAAGCTTAAAATCCCAACTTCGATTTTACAACATCTTTATATGATTCTCCTAATGGAAGTAAGTTGTTATTGACAGCAACCCGGACTCGTTTAATTGTATAATAAGCATCCACTTTATAACAATTTTAGTTTTACCTAAAAACCATCGTAAGTCTCTTAGCCCTGCCACTATTGCTGTTAAGCTTAGTAAAAAGTCGCCTTTCTTCTTAAAGATATGTTTCAGAGTTTTTTATCAGATTTTTCACCTGTTTCCGTGGTTAAAGTCTCATCCATATCCTGTTGTCCCGCAGGGAAAATTTGTAAACTTTACTTTATAACCATCCGCAACGTAGCTACAAACTGCTAGTAAACTCCCGTTCTTTTCCTTTTTTTTACAAGAATAAATTGCAAGCACCCGTCTTCCCAACGGTAGCTAAACTCGGCGTCCAACTAATTCCATTCTAATTTTTTATTTAAAGTTACCACATTGACAGGTGTCAATGGTCGAGCGTTTTTCCATCGCCTTTGGCACCATAATTTTTTACGTTGTAGTAAGGAGCATGGTTGGCGGCACAAAAACTAATCGAAATCGAAAAAATCGATAGGGTAAAGAAATGTACTTTATCATGGTTTTTAGGTTATTTTTCATCATTGTCCGATCGAATTCTGCTCAGATGGAGCTCAGTACTATTTTTGGATATATCTTTAAAATATCACGCTCTTCTGGAGCTTTGTAAATCACTTTGCGAAATGCTGTCAGGTTAAGCGGTTTCACTGCTAATTCGATTTTTTTCCCGATGATCGCGACAGTTACTTGAATTCAATTTTAAAACCAAGAATTGGAACCTCCTCTACTGGTATTTTAAAGTCTTTTTTAATAATTAATGCATCGCCTTGTTGTTTCCAGTGGAGATTAGTAGAACTGCCAAGCAAAGTGACAGAGGCAATCTCCTTGTCTAGATTTTTTGAATTTTTTCCTAGAGACTTAATTTTAATATCGTCTAATGGTTTTGCAAGACAGTAAGCATAAATGGTATTTCCTTTGGTAGTAAAACGGATGTCGGTTCCGTTGAAACCACGCGTATCACTCAATCCGGCAAACGGACCTTTTACCTCATTGGCTTTTATGGTCGAAGAACCTTCACCATAAATTTTCCAGGGTCGTGTGTCATAAATACCTTCGCTGTTCAGCGCCATCCAATCCGCTATGCCATTTACAATCTGAAGCACATCAGGCTCCAGATCACCCTCGGGTGTTTGAACGATATTCAATAACAGATTCCCATTTTTGCTTACAATGTCTGTTAATAATTGTATTACCTGAGCCGCACTTTTATATTTTTGCCCAGTTCTATAATACCAATCTCCTATTGAAGTATCTGTTTGCCATGGAAAAGGGTTGATAGAATCCTGAACCCCGCGTTCCATATCCTGCACCCACATCCCATCAGATACTTGTTTGCAGTTATAAACTACATCCGTAATTCCTCCGTTTCTTGTTGCATCTTCGTTGTAAAAATAGGCCACCATATTTTGGCCATACTCTCCGAACGGAATCCCACTGTCTGAATAAAGAAGGTCTGGATGATAATTGTCAATTAATTCTTTGATGCTGAAAAGCCATTCTCGTTGCCATTCTATATTGTTACTCAACCATCCTTTATCCTTCGATTCCGCTTTGGCATGATACAAATCCTGATACATCGGATCAGCTCCATCATAGGGAACGCCTGCCAAATCACCGAGTGTATCAGCACCGTGGCTGGATTGAAACCATGTAAAGCTAGCGGCAAGATGCTCGGAGACACCGAATTTTAGCCCTTCTTTTTTTGCAGCTTTCTGCCAAATTCCAACCACATCTTTCTTTGGTCCATAATTTACCGAATTCCACTGGTGGATTTTGGAATCCCAAAGAAAGAAATCATCGTGATGGGTACCCATACTGACAAAATATTTCGCCCCCGCTTTTTTATACAGCGCCATCAGCTTTTCCGGATTCCAATTCTGTGCTTTCCACAGTGGGATTATATCTTTATAACCAAATTTAGAAGGGTGGCCGTAGTGAGCTAGGTGGTATTTATATTCAGCACTACCTTCCTCGTACATTTTCCTCGCATACCAGTCGCCCTGCCGTGGTACAGCTTGTGGGCCCCAATGCGCCCATATTCCAAATTTGGCATCGCGAAACCATTCAGGATATTTGTATTGTTTAAGCGATTTTTCCGTAGGTTTAAATGAACCATTTGTTGTTGATTGAGCTTCTTTTTGGGCCGAAGCCAAAACTGTTTGCGAGACCACAAGAATAGTTGCGAGGGTTAATTTGTTTATTAATTTAACTTTCATATTTTTCTGTTTGTTTAGATTCAGCACTTGCCCAATTTCAATTTCTGCTAAAGTGAGATTTTTTTTCAGGATGTTATTAATCTGCCTAATTCGCCCATCCAGAATTTATTCGTATTTTTCGGTTTAGAATATTTAATCTTACGGGAAAAGTAGTATTGAACAGCATTTAAAGTTTACTGCCATTAACTCCGATATGATTCTTTTCATCGAAGCCAAATACCTTTTACATTACAACCTTAAATTAACCAAATAATCTTGACATAAGACCATGGAACCTAACAAAGAAAATCTGCATAAAACCAGAAGAGACTTTCTAAAGAAAGCAACCATCGGCATTGCAGCCTTCACTATTTTACCTCGCTATGTGCTCGGCGGACAAGGATTTATCGCGCCAAGCGACAAACTGACAAAAGCTGTTATAGGCGTTGGTGGTATGGGTCGAAATCATTTTGAATATGAGGGAACGCAAGTGGTTGCGATTTGCGATGTAGATACCCGACATCTGGATTTGGCAAAAGGGATGTTAGATAAGGGAGTTAAGTCTTTTAACGATTATAGAGAGCTTCTTACTTTACCAGAAGTAGATATTGTGCATATTGCAACTCCTCCACACTGGCATGGAATTATGGCTGTAGACGCGGCAAATGCAGGAAAAGACATCTGGTGTGAGAAACCAATGACCCATAGTATTGGTGAAGGAAAGCGTGTAATGGAGGCGGTACAAAAACATGGAAGTATGTTCAGGCTAAATACTTGGTTTAGGTTTAAAGACGTTTTTTACGGCATGGGAACTCCGGTTAAGCCGATTAAAAAATTAGTTGATAGTGGTTTATTAGGGTGGCCATTAAAGGTTACCGTTGGAAAATACACCGGCTACGATTGGAAATTCTATTGGGTGGGCAAAGACAACTTATCGCCACAGCAAATTCCAAAAGAATTAGATTACGACAGATGGTTAGGACCTGCACCGCATAAACCTTATAATGAACATCGAGTTCATCAAACGTTTAGAGGTTATTGGGATTATGATGGTGGCGGCTTAAGCGATATGGGACAACATTACATAGATCCAATTCAATACTTTTTAGGTAAAGATGATACCAATCCAATTTCTGTAGATATAGATGCGCCGCAACAACATACAGATGCCGTTGGAACATGGAGACGAATTACTTACACGTATGCAGATGGCTGTCAAATTATTTTAGATGGTGATGGAAGAGATACAAACGTGCCTTATATCGAAGGCCCAAAAGGAAAACTTTATCCAGGTTTTAAGTCAGACATTCCCGACTTAGGTAGAAAACTTGCTGCGTTCCCTGAGCCTGCTCCACAAATTACTAGCTTTTTAGAATCTGTTAACTCCAGACAGAAGTTTGCTTTAAATGAGCAGAACGGTCATCGTTCATGCAATATTGTTAATATGGGTTTGATTGCTTTACGATTGGGTCGATCACTAAAATTTGATCCGGTAAAACAGGAATTTATAGATGATGAAGGAGCAAATAGGATGATCAATCCAGCTATGCGTGCTCCATATTCATTTTAAGCTGATGGTTTTAAAATAAATTCTTCAAACTTTATCCTCATTGCCATGATAAACAAAATATTAATTCTTCTGCTTAGTATTTTCTTGCAGCAAACTATGGTTCAAGCGCAAGAAAAAACTGACCGGCGTACAACAACTACTCTGATAGCGGACTTGCTAGCTCAGATGCCAGCAAATGATTCGGCGTTGCTAAGTAATAACAATAAAGAAATAGCACAACTGGGCGAAGATGGTTACCTCACATTGATTACCAATCTCGCCGCACCCGGAACAGCAAACAATGCGCCATTGGAATATGCTATAGGTGGTTTTTCTGCCTACGTAAGTCAGGGTGATCGAGAAAATTTGAGAAAAATGGCGGCAAACGCATATAGTAAAGCGCTCTTGAAACTCACCGATAAGCAAAATAAATCTTTTATAATAAGTCAGCTAGCCCTTGTTGGTAAGGATGATATAGTATCCACTTTAAAAACTTATTTAACCGATAAAGATCTATCAGATCCTGCTAGTAATGCATTGGCTAAAATAAACACCAAAAATGCCGAAGCTGCTTTGTTAAAAGCTTTACCGTCCTCAAATGGCGATGCAGAATTATCTATTGTTAAAGCGCTTGGAGATATTCGTAGTAAAGATGCTGTTGGAGCGATCAATCTTCTAGCAGCAAGCAGCGGCGAAAATCTGCGCAAGATAGCTCTGCAAGCACTAGCCTCTATTGCAGATCCCTCATCAGAGAAAATATTTGCAAACGCTGCGATGCAAAGCGGATATAGGTTCGAAAAAACCAACGCAATTGCAGCCTACTTAACTTATGCCGCACAATTGATAAAAGGAGGCAATATGACGCTCGCAAAAGAAGTTGGGAAAAAATTATTTGAAAACTCGGCCAAAGACAAGTTAATAGCCTTACATATAGCTGCTCTAAATATTTTAGTCGAGGCCGAAAAAGGAACGAATCAAAATATTCTACTGGCTGCTTCTGGCGATAAAAACTCTATTTACAGAGCCGCAGCTTTAGGATTTGCAGCGCCTTACCTCAACGCTAACAATACTGCGGCTTGGGTTAAGAGACTTAATCAAGTAAACGATGACTCTAAAGTTGACGTCATTAATATGCTTGGCCAAAGTTCTGCAGAAGATGCGCTACCAGCTATTTTAAAATTATCTAATAATAAAAACTACGACGTAAAAATGGCTGCTTTACGCGCCGCAGTCAACATCGGGCAGCAGAAAGTTTTGCCTAATCTACTTCGGGTAATGGATGTTGGCGATAGCTCAACAATTGCAAATGGCGCAGGACTCATCGACATAATGAAAGGAAATGACGTAGCAGAAATGGTTGCAAAAGCTCTTCCCAATTCAAAACCAGAAGTACAAGTTGCTTTGCTGAATATTCTGGCTTCTAGAGCTGCAAACTCCCAAATAAGCACAGTGTATGCTCAATTAAAAAACAAGAATCCACAAGTACAGCGAGCGGCCTATGCGGCGTTGAGTGGTGTAGTAATCAAATCTGATTTTCCACAACTATTTGCGCAACTGAATCAAAGTGATAAAACTCAAGAAGTAGCGGTGCAAACAGCAATTATTTCTGCGGTCAAAAACAGCGATGATAGTGAAAAGGAAGTTGATGCAGTCTTAGCTCAAATGAATGAAGCAACACCCGGTAAGAAATTACTATTCTATAAAATACTGGCGAGTATTGGTGGCGAGAAATCTTTAAATGCTGTTGCCTTGGCTTTTACGTTACCGGATGAACAAACACAAAAAACAAGTTTAGACGCGTTGGCATCTTGGAAAGATGGTAATGCTTCTGCAGAATTAATTAAAATTGCTCGCAACACAAAGAATTTAGAATTTTTAAATACCGCGCTGAACGGTTATTTAAGTTCTATTGACGAGAGCTCTGCCCCTGCTGAGCAGAAACTTTTAATGCTCCGCAATGCGATGGAAGTCGCCAAAACCGATGTTCAAAAAAACAAAATTTTAAAGGCTACAGAAAATGCAAAATGTTTCGGCGCGATTGTTTTTGTTGGCGAATATTTAGATAATCCTGCCTTACAACAAAGTGCGGCAAATGCGGTGATGAACATTACAATGGCAGGTGATTATAATGGGAAGATTGTTAAAAATCTTCTCGATAAAACGATTGCGGTCATCACCGGCACAGATAGCGGTTATCAAAAAGAAGGCATGCGCAAGTATATCTCCGAAATGAAAGAAGGCCTAGGTTTTGTATCTATATTTAATGGTAAAAATCTAACTGGTTGGAAAGGCCTGGTTGGAGATCCGATTAAAAGATCGAAAATGGATGCAAATACATTGGCTGCAGAACAAAAGAAAGCGGATGTTGCGATGGAGGAAAATTGGAGGGTTGCAAATGGCGAATTACAATTTATGGGAAAGGGAGACAACATCGTAACTGCTGAAAAGTATGGCGATTTTGAAATGCTGGTTGACTGGAAAATTATTGACGACAAAAAAGGCGAAGGTGATGCGGGAATTTACCTTCGGGGAACACCGCAAGTACAAATATGGGACAATGCACGTACAAATGTTGGAGCGCAGGTTGGATCTGGTGGCCTATATAACAATCAAATTAACGAAAGCAAACCGCTAAAAGTAGCCGATAACAAGTTAGATGAATGGAACACATTTCATATTTTGATGAAAGGTGACCGGGTTACTGTTTACTTAAATGGAGTGTTGGTAACGGATAACGTAATTTTAGAAAACTATTGGAATAAGAATATTGCCATTTTTGCAGAAGAGCAAATTGAATTGCAAGCACACGGCTCCCCGGTGGCTTACAGAAACATTTACATTAAGGAGTTGCCACCCCTAGAACCTTTCGAACTATCGGCACAAGAGAAAAAAGAAGGTTATAAAGTGCTTTTCGACGGTACAAACATGCACAATTGGATGGGCAATACTACCGATTATACTATCGAAAATGGAAATATTGCCATTAGGCCTAAACCTGGCAGAGGTTCTGGTGGTAATTTATTTACCAAAAAAGAGTATAGTGATTTCATTTTCCGTTTCGAATTTCAATTAACGCCAGGTGCTAATAATGGTTTAGGCATAAGAGCTCCTTTAGAAGGTGATGCAGCATACGAGGGGATGGAATTGCAAATTTTAGACAATGATGCACCAATTTATAAAGACTTGCACGTTTACCAATACCACGGGTCTATCTATGGAACTATACCCGCAAAAAGAGGTTTTCTTAAACCGGTTGGTGAGTGGAATTACGAAGAAGTAGTTGTAAAGGGTCCAAAAATAAAAGTAATATTAAATGGTACCGTGATATTAGATGCAGACATTACTGATGCCAGAAAAAACGGAGCCGCTGATGGTCAGAAACATCCTGGTTTATCTCGAGATAGTGGACATATCGGTTTCCTAGGACATGGGTCGCCAGTTCAATTTAAAAATATTAGAATAAAAGATTTGAGTAAGAGAGAGAAGTAGACAAAAATTAGCAAGAATCAATTAACATCAATTTTATTATTAAAGATTTAGAAACCCAAGCTTCTTAAAAAGTAGCTTGGGTTTTTCGTTCGGTCTTGGCTACAGTAATACACATCACTCGCAATTAGATAGAAACCAATCTCAAATAAAATAAATCTTCAATGAAATGAGAATTCCCATTAAGAGTATTCAATTGAACCATATTACCTATCTATTACACATCTAAAACCAATGGTTGCAGATCTGTCTAAACTTGCCGCCATAAGCAAATATTTACCGTATTTATTTACTTCGTAAGCCCGCGGAAAATACCAATCGGAAGTTAATGGCCGATAAAAGCCGCCACCCTTTAAAATGGCTGCACGAGTATGCGCGTCGGTATATTCGTCTGTAAATTGCCATACATTGCCCACCAAATCTATTACCCCGAATGGGCTTGCACCTGCCAAGAATGAATCTACATTTGTAGCCGGGCGCATGGTGCGACTGGAATCTATGGGGGGCAATTTGGTTGCATCCATCATATTTCCCCAAGGATAAACTCTTTTGTCGTTTCCTTGAGCCGCATATTGCCATTCCCACTCGTGCGGCAAACGTTTTCCTGCCCATATTGCATATTCTCTGGCATCCTCTATCGATACCCAAGTTACAGGTTTCATATCCCAACCACTTGGATATTGGCCATCTTTCCAATCCTTTAAAAAATTATGATTGTCTTTTGGCCAATAATGTGTAGCATCAATAAACTTCTTGAATTGGGCATTGGTTACCGGGTATTTATCAATAAAAAAAGACGCAATTGCCATAACGTGTTTATCAGAACGTTGAGGATGACTTTGCCAAGTGTGCTGCACGCCTATGGCGCTTGCAAGATTATCGCCTTCTATCATTACACCATTTGTCTTAAATTCATAATTTTCTATCGCAGGTATTGGCACCATTCCTTCGGGTGCCTCAACAACAGATTTGGTTTTAGCGATTTTTACAATTTGCTGCAACAATGGCTCCCATATGGTAGAAAGGGTGTTGAAAGGTTTTATAGTCGATTTTTTGATGTTATTTAAAAAACTAAGAATAGATTTATTCATTGCATTTTTTCTAACAGCAAGTAGCGCCCCGTAACCATGGGCATCTATCTCAAAATCTACATAAATGCTGTCTTTTTCTTTTATAGGATTTAATTCAACGCCGTTCCACAAATCAAAATACTGCATACCTTTTTCTAATTGCAGTTTTATTTGATGGCCTTTATGTGCTACACTGTCTCGGTTTACAAAAGTGTATATTGTTTTTTCCTGCCCCGGAAACTTAGATGCAAAAATTCCATACTTTAATGTAGGTACGTGGGGTTGCCAATTTGGGCTATTCCAAATACCAGCGAATTGATGATAAATAGTAGATATTCTACGAATTGCCTCCGCATCACGTTCGCTAATTTGGTTCCAAACGCCCCAAATATTTTCCCAAGAGTTGTAGCCAACGCCGTTAAAAAACGCATACTGTATATCGTCGGTTCTATTTGTTACCCATCGGTTGGTTACAAAAACTTGGTGCCGCGGCTCTAACCATTTATAAATACTTACGCCGGGAACAAAAGAGTAGTTCCAGTAGTAACCCCAACTAGAGGTATTCCACTCTACCATTTTTAGGTCTTTAATGCGAATTTCTGGTTGCAAAACCATCGGATAGTCTGCGCTTTCAAATGCGTTTTTAAAATCGATAGTTACGCCATCCATCGTATCTCCATTTAATCCATCTGCACCTAATTCTTTCATTTCGGCGATAAGTGCTTCTGGCATAGGCAACGAAATTTTTCTGGTACCATGGTCCCATATCATAATTGGGAAAAACACAGCAACTCCACGCTTTTTAAAATCAGAGACCATTTTTTTTATGGCAGATATTCCACCTGGCATGTCGTGCAACAAGTCGTATTGATTGCGGTTATCAACCCCAATATTTGGGTAGGTAGGCCAAATCAAAACGGCATCAATACCTCCGTAGCGGCTTTCTAAATCGGCAAGGTATTTATCTACGGTATATTTTCTGGTTACTGGATTGTAGAAATAACGATCGTGCGCCATCATTTGCGCATAGATAAACGTTTTTTTTAACCACTTTAATTGTGGGAGCATATAGATAGATCCATCGTAGCTTAGCCTTTTTAACTCGTTAGAGCGCCAATCTTCCATCGTTTTTGCCCAGCTTGTTCTATCAGCAGCTTGTTTAGGGCCAGCAAATAATTCTTTCCAATCGCCTTGAACGGTTGGCTCTTGGGCTTGGCTTACGCTATCCGCCAATAGAAATACTAATATTATAAATCCTATTTTTTTCATTTCCTTTATGTTTTTTAAATCAATTTTTACTGCTTATTCCTCTATACGTAAGGTTTTAACGACAAATGCTGGCCACTTTTCTTTTATATTAAAAGGTGCAGTTTTTTCTTCTTTGGCATTACTTAAATATATTTTCGCATTTTTGTGAGGCATGCCTTGTAAAAACGAGAAATTAAATTCTTGCGCTTCTGACGATGCATTATAAAACCTAAGTATTAGGGCCTTTCCATCAACAGCGGGCTTTGCCGAGCTTAGCAAAATATTGGGGTCGTCTATTTTAAAACCTAAGTTATCATCAACCTTGTTTGAAGTAATTAAAAGTGGTTGCATATCTTCTCTAGCTAATCTACTGGCACCTGCATCGTTAAACTTTCCATGAAGATAGATGCCATAATGAAGCTTAACCGTACCTTCTTGATAGGCTCTATAATTTGTGTACCAATAATTGTTCATGGCATAATAGAAAAATGTTTGTGAAAAATTGGTAGAATCGTTTCTTTAATGGTAATTTTTATAGTTTTTGCCGTTTGTACCTTGTCGGGATTTAAGCCATGAACATACAAAAATTGATTTAAACCTTTATAAGTGGTGGTGTCTACAAACTCTGTATGCGTTTCTTTGTTTATGAACTCTTAATAGCGCCATTTTTTTCATCTATAACAAGCCTTAAATAACCATTTTCGATAACGTTGCTTCCAATTTTTAAATCACTTTTATAAAGTGCTTTCCCCTTTTGATTAAAAAACTTTTTGCTGCCTAACGATTAAATTTTTTTAGCCAGAAAAACCAATCGGCCATCGCTTAATCTTTGCGATGGATAATTTTCTCCAAGCTCATCTACAATTACATCGCCAGCTAAACTTTGGAGGTTGCTTAGATAAACCAAATTCGTTCGCATCCAAGATGAAGTATTTATTACCGTAAATCCTTTGGTAAAATCATCTGCGGAAGCTAAATTTTAATTTGATAATTGGGTTGATAAGGTATCGGCTTTGCGAGCAAAACCACTTTTGGTTTCCCATTGCTTTAACCCGTACGGGTCTGTAATGGGTATTTGGGTGGCGCTATTTGGTGTATAGGTAGGTCCTTTAGCATCATTGCATCAGGCAAAGCCGGGCTGGCAATTTCGTATGGTTTGGGGCAAGGCGCCACGATTGTTGCCGCCATTTGGGGAGTATTCATTTGGAAAGAATTTGCTCAGGTCCCAAAAGGCACCGACAAATATCTGTATTCTATGCTCGCCTTGTACTCTTTAGGCTTAGCTATGATTATAATTTCTAGAGAGATTTAGCCTTTGATAAAAAAATGTAAAATCTTATTTCAAAAAAACAAAACTGGAAAAACTTACGCTTTCGTTTTACCTACTTTGAGAACGTTGGATATAATATAATTCTTCTTTTATCTAAAAAGGCCATAGCCAACGAGGAACTCATAACCGCCCTGTCTTCTTGGTGACTCCAGTCAAGCCCTTTAATGCATGTTTTACTATAGTCTGCGCTATGGACAGTCAAAATTTACCAGTAGGAAAAATCAAGGCAGCACTAGCAACGTTTTTATTTTTTATCATTTGGCGGTTCCGTCTGTAACGGTATCTGATTTCCAAAAGGGCTTAACAGACGTTTTTAAATCTATAAATTTACCCCCGAGCTGATGCAAAACCTAATTTTTTGAAAGCACCTACCAAGAGTTTGGCAATAATTGTAGTGCCTTTATCTGAGGGATGTAAGCCATCGTATGCCGCATTCATTGCTCCAATTGGATATGGATATTCGTCTGTTTGCGCATTAAATACCCGTTTAGTAAACTGCGGAAATTTGATGTTCTGGTATTTGCCGGTAGTTGGGTTTTTCAAGCGCTTATATTTCATAAGCTTGCTCATGCGTAAAGAAGGCTGATGGTATAGATCGATTACCGGAAAATTTTCATATTTTCCAATTGCAGTAATAGCCGCGGCAAACTCTTCTAATGATTGGCCATTTTTTTTCTTATAAGATCCGTATGCATTATTTGTTTGATCCAATAGATATACAAAATCTACCCTTTGCATCGGTGTTATCAATACAATTTTAGCCTTGGGATTTAAATCTCGAATTTTATTTATGATGATTCGGAATGATCCAAAAACGGTATTGTTACCGATGTTGTTGGTATAGTCTTCTAAATTTCCTACCGGCCTGCCGGCCCACCAATCATTCGTTCCCAAGAAGACGGAATAAACATCAGCTTTTACGATACCGAGATCGTCAATGTGCTCTGCAATGCCGCCCGAAGTCCAACCATTGTGCCCTTGGTTAATGTACCGAAGATTCGGCAATTGATCTACCACGCGGGTGAGATAACCCTTTTTAACTTTATTTCCTGTCTCATCAAGGTGATCGTTTAAATAAGTAATCGAATCGCCGATAGCTACCCAACTAATCTCCTTTTCTCTAAAAGAGCTAAAGATCGAAACCAATAATGTAAGTAATACTAATTTTTTCATCTGATATTTAATAGTTAAACGCCGGACTGTTCGAATGTTTTTTTTTGCAATTGTAAGTTAAAATTTGTTCAGCTTGGCTTTAATGAATGCAAAAATTTGAAGCCACCATTTTGCCTTTTCTATAAATAAATTGGTAACATATTTTTTAATGGCCTAAGTCTAAAAACATTTTGAATATCGTGCATCGAAGATTGTCCGTTTGATGTGCCAATTTTTTAGTTTAAACTTTCAAATTGGCTGCTCATGAATAAAGTTGGTCTTGATCAATATCCGCCAATTTTCTTTAATTATTTGGCTTAGCTACAGTAAAAATAGATATTTTCAAGAACAACCTGCTGCATCCTGTTCATTGTTTTAAAAATTTTGATAGGCGAAAGTTTTATTTATATTTAATTTGATAGCTCCCTGATGTAAACTGCTTTTTTAAGGGGGATATCTTACCATTAAAATAAGGTTCTAACCCTTTGATAGCAGGAAGGTAAACGGTTGCGACTGAGTTCGGCGGAATCGTAAAATCAAATGTTACCGACTGCTTGTTTCTCTTCCACGCGGATTTTATAAGACCAAATGGACTTTCATGTTCTGCTTCAAAGTGATCTAAACCTTCAACAAAATTTGGTTTCAGCAAAGTATTTTTAAAGCCCGGCTTATTTTCATCAATTTTTATCCCACCTAAACCTTTAAAAAACCAACCACCAATTTCGCCAAACATCATGTGGTTTTCAGAGATGTCTCGCTTAGCATCCATATCCCAATTTTCGTGGAGTGTAGTTGCGCCATTTGCAATCCACCATCCCCAAGATGGATAGGTATCTTGCACAGCGAGTTTATAGGCAACATCTGCATGTCCGTTATCGCTTAGCGCATTTAAAATTGCTTTTGCCCCCAACACACCAACATCCAAATGCATTCCATCGGCCATAACTCGGTCGGCTAAGTTTTGGGCAACTTTCTCTACCAGTTCATCCGGAACGATTTTCCACTGCAAGGCCATGCTTAGCTCGGTTTGAACACCAGAACCATAGATGCCGGTAGAACGGTTTAAATATTTATTGTTGATTGCATTTTTAATTTTATCAGCAAGATTTCTATAGTAAACCTCATCATCTTTTTTATCAAAGAGCTTTGCCGCTTTTGATAAAATGGTTGCATCAACATAGAAATAAATAGAAGAGGTATATTCTAAAGAGGAGGTAGATTTAACCGGCACCCAATCGCCCCGACCAAAACTTGTTAAGTTTCCGATACTGCCCCTATCTACATAGTTTACATAATTTTTAATGTTATCATAACAATCGGCAAGGGTTTTACTATCGCCGTAAAACATGTAAATATTCCAGGGGATTAACGCAATAGTACTCGTCCAATCGGTTCCATTTGCTGTGCCGTAGCCCCATCCGCCAGTAGGTATAATATCTGGTAACACGCCATTTGGTTGTTGCTCGTCTCGATGGTCGGCCATCCATTTTTCGTACACAGTAATTCCATCAAAATTATAAAAACCTGTTTCTACGGCAAAATGTCCGTCTCCAGTCCACCCGTTTTTTTCTCTTTGCGGACAATCTGTCGGGAAACCGTAAAGATTGGATAGATAGGAATTGTTGGTTGCCCACCACAATTTGTTTAACAACGGATTTGAGGAGCTCAATTTTCCGGCAACTGGCACATCGCTATGCATAAAATAACCGACCAAACTCTCCTTCTTCAATTCGATAGGTTTGCTACTGAGAACTTCTATATATTGAAAACCTTTGTAATTAAACTTTGGCATAAAGGTTTCGAGACCTTTTCCAGAAAGTGTAAAAATATCTGTCTGAAATGGATCGACGGCTGAGTTGCCACGAAAATAAACATCAATATTTGACATGTCTGTATGCCAATCTTTTAAAATCCTTTCTGTATGCCGAAGGCGAATAATCGTACCTGAGTCTCCCTGCACCGTTATTTTGGACACGCCTGCAATGTTCCTTCCCAAATCGAAAACATAATCCGTATCGCTAAACTTATGCATCGTTTTTGGTTCGAGCTCCTGCACATTTCTTATTGGCTGCATTATTTGCGCCACAATGTTCTGCGATGGTGCGCCCCTGTAGCTTACCCCGTTCCATTTGCTGTCGTCAAAATCGGTGGTGTTCCACCCAGATTGTTCCAGCCTGGCATCATAATGTTCGCCGGTGTATATGCTGTTAGATGTTACCGGACCTGGGCTGGTTTTCCAATCTAAGTCTGATTTCTGAACTTCTGTACTCCCATCGCTATACGTAATTCTCAAATCGAGGCAAAAAGTTGGCCTTGCCCGCCATGGTGCGGTGTCAAAATTCCAAACGGCCAGACTTTGCATGTTGTACCAACCATTTCCCAAAAGCACCCCGATAGCATTTTTACCATCCTTTAAATTTGCTGTAACGTCATAGCTCACATACAAATTACGTCTATCAAACCGGGTGTACATTGGGTCTAAACGATGATCGCCAATTTTTTTTCCGTTTATATAGAGTTCGTACAAGCCCGCAACGGCTATGTAGGCACGGGCAGAAAAAATTTTTTTGTTCGTTTCGAAGGTTTTTCTAAAGTATGGCGCTGGCAAATAATCTATTGCCTTTCCATCGCTTATCCAGTTTCCCTGCCAGTTCTGAATACCCATCATTCCGGTTTCGAAGGTAGAGATCGCCGGTTTTATGGCTTTGTCTTTATCATCCCAAACTTCGATTGCCCAGAAATATTTTGTAAAGGGTTGCAGTGCAGTACCGCCATAAGTGATTAAGCTTTGATCAGAAGTGATTTTTCCTGAATCCCAAATATTGCCTTTGCGATTTAACAATTGCATTGAATCTGTAGATACGGTTAATCGATAAGCCGATTGTGCAGCGCTACTGCGCGTATCTAACATTAACCAAGAAAGCCGCGGATGTTTGGAATCAATCCCGATGGGCTTCTCCATATATTCACAACGCAACTTGGAAATTTCTGCGGCAAAAGATGTCTGAATGCTAAACATCCATGCAGCCATAAGAACAAGTCGAATAGGTAAACGAGATTTATTCATTTTTTTCATACTATTTTAATTATTGTTAATGTGGTGGGAAGCAATAGACGAAGAATATTTTGCAATGGCAGCGTTCGGATAAAACCTATCTACGTAGCAAGGCATAAAAAGTGCAACTTTCATTTTTAATTGTTAACGGGCGATACAAATAATGTTAATCCAATCATATCAGTTGGTAGCGGTTTAGAATTCCAATGCGTATGAATGGCAACCGCCGCCCCCATTGCCGTCGCCTGTGCCATAGAAGCCGCATAAACCTCTATTTCTGGAAAAACCATCGCCAATAAATTCATAAATATTAGATTTTTAGAAAATCCTCCATCAACGAATATTCTCTTTACCGCGGTATTTTTTAAAACCAACTGCGTTGATTTATATTGTTTAAACACAAGCGTAAAAATCAAATAGTGATACGCTTCTAAATCGTCTTTAAAATCTTCCATTTGCTTATCCGAAAATTCTAAAGCACCATCGTCTAACGTATCAAAATAGGCTGTTAGGCTACCCTTTGGGAAATACTTGCTAATTATGGACAGCGATAGTTTAGTTGTTCGATGTTTCCCAACTGCATAGCCAAAATGTTCTGCAATTCGTTTTCCCTCCTGCTCATGCTCGAAACCGGTGAATAGTCGAGAAGCTTTTATCGGCTTTGCCTGATAAGACAAGTAACAAAGACAATCTTTATCTAATTCTGCCTTGGTTAACGGTTGATTGTTGAACGGATTTAAGCTAATGCACCAGGTGCCGGTAGATAACAAAATAAATGGTTCTTTAAAACTCTCGATGTATGGAATCAAAGCCGCCGAGCTATCGTGTAACCCAACTCCAGTCAGATAATTTTCGCTCGGGAATGTCGATTGGATTACCGCATCACCTGGAAAAATTGGCGCTAATTTATCAACCAAGCCTTCTTTGTACACCCATTGGTGGTAATCTTGCTTTTGGAAATCCCAGAAATTGGTATGGCACCCGATGCTCGTAATATCACTGTTCATTTCTCCGGTAATAATGGAGCTCATATATTGCGGTAAGTGCAAAGCATACTTTATTTTTTTAAACAGTTGTGGTTTTTCATATTTAATGCGATATAACTGCATACCCGAATTTAAGCTTCCCAAAACCGGCGAAGCGGTGCATAGAGCTACATTTTCTTCTCGGCCATAAGTAGAATAAAATTGTTTTTTTAACGGCGAAGGATATTCCTTGAGATAATTGTACAATGGAGCCAAAGGCTTTCCATTTTCATCTACATAAACCAAACTTGCCCCATAAGTAGAAAAATTGATGGCTTTGATTTCAAACTGCTTGTTCCCTAAAACCTCGTGTAAAGAATCAAATACAGAAAGCCGCAGACTCTCCAGATTCTCGCAAGCATCGCCATCTTCGTCCTGCGTTTCCAAAAATCTTGCCGAGCGTTCAAAAACGATCTTATAATCTTCATCAAATAAAAACAGCTTTTTATTGGTCTTTCCGATGTCGAATATGGCTATAACTGGAATTTTCATTTTTTAACTAGATATGAGACGAGAGATTTGAGATTTGAGAATCAACTGTAAAAACCAACAATTATCTGGGCGTTTTAACACGCTATCCGCTCATACGCACACATGGCCTTAGACACAAATGCCGGTATCCGCTTCTATTGTTAACGCAAAAGAAGTAAGCAGTAAAATATAAGTTGTCCCGTCAGCTTGACTCGTAACCCTAAACTCATAACTGATAACTCACCGCTGACAACTCACACCTCCCTACAGTCCCGTTGCTTTCGTTTCTAAACCGCGCTCTTCAATCAAATTTTCTCTCACTTTAGCTGTTCTAAATAATGCTATAGGATCTAACGCGCCACCACTTTGTAACCGTGCTTCTGCAATTAACGGGCGAACGTCTGTACGATAGGCTTGCTGTAAAACTTCTTGCGCCAAGCTTACATCATTTTTTTGTTGAGCTTCTCTTAAAGCTTTTCTATCAACCAATAAAGCTTGTGCATACGCCATCATAATTGCTTCTACAGATTGTAACAAATCTTCCAAGGGATCTTTAACATTGTGTGAAGCATCGATCATCCAAGCTAAGCCAGCTGCGTGGTTCATTTTGGAATGATCCATACCTTCTACCAATTCGTTAAAAATTAAAAACAATTGGTATGGTTTTATAGCGCCGGTTGTTAAATCATCATCGCCGTATTTAGAATCGTTAAAGTGAAAACCACCTAACTTGCCTTCCATCAACAACAGAGAAACAATTTGTTCTATGTTGGCATTTGGCAAATGATGGCCCAAATCGACCAATGTATATGCTTTGGGGCCTAATTTAGTGGCATACAACAAAGACTGACCCCAGTCCGCAACGGTAGTTGAGTAAAAATTAGGCTCATTTGATTTATACTCGATAAATATTTTCCAATCTGCTGGCAAAGCAGCATAAATCTCTTTTAAACCTGCTAAGGTATTTTCAAAAGCTTCTCTAAAATTTAGCTGACCGGGAAAACTGGATCCATCTGCCAACCAAACCGTTAGAGATTTAGAGCCTAAAGCTTCGCCATGTTTAATCACTTCGATATTATGAGCAATCGCTTGATCTCTAACATTTTTATCGACGTTCTGCAACGAACCAAATTTGTAACTGTGTTTTTGGTTTGGCTGATCTTGAAAAGTATTAGAGTTCATCGCATCAAACTTTAAGTTCAACGACTTTGCCAAACTCATAATCCTGTCAATATCTTCTGGAATATCCCACGGAATATGTAGGGATATTGCTCCACTCGATTGGTTCAATTGGTGTAATAAGCCAATATCTTCCATTTTCTCTTCTAAATTACTTGGTTCGCCGCCACCAGAAAAACGTCCAAAACGCGTTCCGCCAGTCCCTAAAGCCCAACTTGGAATGGCAATTTGAAAATCCTTTAGTTTTTCAATGTGCGATTTGGCTCCCTCATTTTCTTCTAAAAAGTTAGCCAGTTTTTTTTGATGTTTTGGAGCTAAACTTTCGTTATGCTCCTCAATAAGCTTATTCTCTAATCTCATAATTACTTATCCTATCTCCTAAAAGGGGAATGTAAATTTCATAATTTATCTACCATAATCCCTCTCATTCAGAGAGGTTAGGTGAGGCTTTTATCTGGCAAACGCCATAGCAACTCCACCATCAACATTTAACATATTCCCTGTAGATTTTGAAAGCAGCCCGCCCGTAAGCGCAAAACAGGCATTTGCTATATCCACCGGAAGAATGATTTTATTCAGCAAAGTTCTTTTAGCATAAAAATCTGGAAGTTCTGCAACGGTAATTCCGTATGCCTCTGCTCTTCCCTCTGCCCAACCGCCAGACCAGATGTTGCTATCGCTAATTACCGCATCTGGATTAACTACATTTACTCTAATTCCAGCAGCGCCTAATTCTGCTGCGTTTAATCTACTTAAATGTAACTGTGCAGCTTTGGCACTACCGTAACCTGCGTTATTTGGACCGCTTACCAGTGCATTTTTACTTACAATATTAATTACATCGCCACCCATTCCCTGCTTTTTCATAATTATTGTTGCAGCTTGAGTAACTAAGAATTGTCCTTTTACCAAAACATCGTATAGCAAATTCCACTCTTTTTGGGTATGGTCTTCTATGGTTTTAGATATTGATAAGCCCGCATTATTGACAATGATATCTACTCCGCCAAAACTTAACGCTGCAATTTTCATTGCCTCTTCAATTTGTTCTTGATTGGTCACATCCAACAATGCAATGGCGTAGGCATCTTTACCAAAATCTTTTTTAAATTCTGCTTCTGCTTGTGCCAAACGATCAGCATTCATATCATTTAGAATAACACAAGCGCCTTCTTCTACAAATTTTTTGGCGATTGCTTTTCCAATTCCACCTGCACTGCCGGTGATCAGAGCAACCCTGCCAGATAAAGCTTTTGGCTTTGGCTGACGCTGTAATTTTGCTTCTTCTAATAACCAATACTCGATGTTAAATGCTTCTTGGCGAGGTAATGAGGTGTATTCAGAAATTGCTTCTGCCCCTTTCATTACATTGATGGCATTGGTATAAAACTCTGCTGCCACACGGGCAGTTTGTTTGTCTTTTGCAAAAGAGAACATGCCAACACCCGGATAAATTATAATTACCGGATTAGCATCTCGAATTGCCGGACTATTTTCATGTTTGCAGGTCTCATAGTATTCTGTATACATTTTCCGGTAAGCCTCAAAAGCAGGTCTCAATTTTAGTTTGATGCCTTCGACGTCGCTTAAATTTTCGTCTTTTCCTAAATCTAAAACCAGTGGACTTATTTTGGTCCTCAAAAAATGATCTGGACAACTAGTTCCCATTGGCGCCAGTTTTTCTAAATCATTAGAATTGATGTACTCTAACACGCGGACATCATCAGTAAAATGGCCAATCATGGAGCGGTCGCTTGAACAAAACCCTCGAAGAATTGGAGCCAACTCGGCAGCCTTATTCAATCTATCTGCGCTAGCTAAACTCTTAATTTTTTCGCCACCAAAAATAGGCCCTTTTTTGCCGTAATTTTGCTCCAAATACTCCGCACATTTTCCAACGACTTCTAACGTATTTATATAGCTCTCGTAAGCTGTATCTCCCCATGTAAATAAACCGTGAGATCCCAACATTATTCCTTTAATATCCAGATTTTTGTCTAGGCATTCTCTCAGCTGCAGACCAAGATCGAAACCTGGCTTTTGCCAGGGCACCCAACCAATTTTTCCGCCAAACAAATCTTTGGTTATTTTTTCTCCGTCCTTAGCTGCCGCGATGGCAATTGCCGCATCAGGATGTAAATGATCGATGTGTTTGAATGGCAAAAAACCATGCAAAGGCGTGTCGATTGAAGGGGCCTTCGAGCCCAAATCGAAAATGCAATGGTTAAACAACTCAACCATTTCATCTTCATACTCCATCCCACGGTAAACATTTTTCAATGACCGCAGTCTATCTACATAAAGTGCCGCTAACCCACTCTTTTTTAGTGTTCCAATATCTCCACCAGACCCCTTTATCCACATGACTTCTGTTTTTTCGCCAGTTAAAGGATCCTTGGTGTTTGCCTTACAAGACGTGTTGCCTCCACCATAATTGGTCAGCCTTAAATCTGCGCCCAATAAATTTGACCGATATATTAGTAGCGCAACCTCGTCTCCTGCAAGTTTGGCAGCCTCTGCTTCATCCCACAGATAGCTTACATGTTTAAAAGAAGTGCTTTTAATTGACATATTATTTTAGCTGATGTTTTTTATTTGATTGAGTTTCCGTAACCTACCACTAGAACAGAGAACAATATAATTACGATTCCTGCGACGACGGTCCCAAAGGTTTTTTTACTTACCCCTTTCCATTCTTTTAAGATAAGGCCCCAAAGGTTTGCTACGATAATGATGAAAGACATGTGCAAAATCCAAGAACTTGGCCCGTTGCCCAATCGGCTTTCGCCCATTCCGTAGAAGAAAAATTGTAGGAACCAAGTGGTTCCTGCGAGCGCAGAAAAAATATAATTTTTTAACAGCGGTGTTTTTTTATTCCCATAGTCAACGAAGCTTTTATTGCGGAAATTCAATATCATACACCAGACAAAATTGGTTAACAATCCTCCCCACATGATGATGATGTAGGTTACATTGTTTTGGTATAAGAATTCGCCCCGGCCCGGGTTGGCCGCTTTCCATGCCTCGTTAGCCACATTGGCCATATCTTTTCCCGAATCAATACCAAAAGCAAAGCATGCACTTAAGATACCAGAAACTGTTGCCACAAAAAGCCCCAAACCGATTTTAAACTCTGTGCCAGATGCGTCCGTTTCAGCATTTCCAAGGTCTTTATCTTTCATTTTTCCTGCGATGCCACAAACGGCAATACCAATAATGCCAATAAATAGTCCCAGCAAAACCATTTGCCCCCAAGGAGAACCAGCAACCGCACTAATGGAATCTTTTCCAGCCTTTGGATAATATTGGTAATAAATCAGCGGAATTAATGCCCCGAAAACTGCAGTTAAGCCCAAAATAATAGAACTGCCCAATGCAACTCCAAGATATCTAACTCCCAAACCGTAGGTTAAGCCTCCGATACCCCAAAGCGCGCCAAATAAAAATGTGTAGAATAATACCGAACTAGAAGCGCCGCGGATAATATCGGCAAAGCCAGGAATAGTGAGGTATGCGGCAAGAGGCGGTACTATTAGCCAAGAAAAAATACCGCCTATAATCCAATAGCTTTCCCAAGACCAACCCTTAACTTTTTTGTATGGGATATAAAAACTGCCTGAGGCAAAACCCCCAAAGAAATGATAAATAACTCCTACTAATGCCTGCATAAAAATTTCCTGTTTAGATTTACATTTGGATTCGCTAAATTAGGAAAATGCAAATCGATAACTGTCATGTTCTATCATGTACAATAATATGTATTCGAAGATAGCTTTCACTTTATTGTTTTTTTTATGAATGACTTTTATTTCCTATCGAAATGTTAGATGTAAGCTTAATTAAAGAAATAGTATAAAGCTAGAAGCTCGTGACAGACCTACCTTCGTTCGATAACTTTTCGTTCTCTTTGATTGAATTGTTTATTAAAATTGTTAGCGGCTAAGTTTTTCTTGACAACTTGACAAGAAAAACTTAACTTTATAAAAATATAACGTAATGAAATCAATGAGCGTTGGCGAGTTTAAAACTCATTTTTCTGAGGTGGTGAAGAGAATTAAGTCGGGAGAAAAAATTGCTGTAACCTCTGGAAAGAAAAAAGAAATTGTGGGATATTTTGTTCCTGAAATTTTAGAAAAACAAGAAAAACGAAAACTTGGGATTTTAGAGGGAAGAGCGTCTATGGTTATCCATTCAGATTTCGGCATGACGGAGGAAGAATTTTTAGGCTTATGAATTATCTGTTAGATACCCATGTTTTTTTATGGTCGTTACTAGAAACCGAAAGACTAAGCAAAAAAACGGTAGAAATTCTTGAAGACCCGAAAAATAATATTTTTGTGAGTGCGCTAACTTTTTGGGAGATCTCCATGAAATATGTTCTGGGCAAAATAGAGTTAGATCAAATTAATCCGTCTCAATTACCAGATATGGCGGCAAAACTTGCTTTTGGAATTCTTGAGCTTAGGGCCGAAGATGCTCGCAATTACCACACAATTGTTGGGAAATGGCATAGGGACACATTTGATCGAATGCTAATTTTGCAAGCGATGGAAAATAATTTAATCCTCATTTCAAAAGACGAAGATATTGGTAAGTATGCTGAAGAAGGGTTGAAAGTGGAGTGGTAAATTCGTGTCAGCGACACCTAAACATTATCTTAGCAACGGATTTAAATGGTTAAAGCGAAGACCGTAGCGTCAAATGAAAGGGAACTTCTTTATTGCCTATTTCCTGATTTTTGATCATCTCTGCGGCCATTGTGCCCATTCCTCTAAAATCAGTTGAAACTGTTGTAACTCCATTTAAAATAAGTTTTTTCAGAGGCGTTTCATTATAAGAAATAACTCCCACGTCTTTACCCATTGCCATATTCATAGACACTATTCTTTCTATCAGCAGCACTAAATCATCTTCCATTAAATTAATGTAAGCCTCACCAGGTAAAATTGGCTCAGATTGTATGTTGCCAACAACTTTATGGTTAAAAGCATATTGTTGACAAAACCTAACAAAACCTTTTAAAATTTCTTTTGGGAAGTAACTTTTCTCCGGAAAAATCATCTTTAGTGTATGATATTTTGCTAAACGTTCTTTGGCCTCTAGAAGTGCATCGTAGATGTCTTTTTCAAAATTTTCATAAATAGCCGAATAATTTCCTTCAACACCGGGGATCTTCTTGTCTAGGAGCAATAATTTATGTGCAGGCAGCGTGTTGATTATCTGGTGAGCCAACTCACCTCTTTCTAAAAAATGAGGAATTATCACATAATTAGAATAATCTATTTTTCTGTTCAGGATTAGATTTTTGAAGATGGTGTAATCGTTGTTGTAAATGTAAAAATCGATGGCGACATCCTCCCCTATTGATTCGACGAAAGCATCGTAAATTATTTTTTTGTGTGCAGATAGCTTATTAAAAAGCAAAAATATTCTTAGGTTTTTTTTAAAGTCGGTTTGGTTGATGTAATATCCCTTTCCGGGAACAGACTTTATAATACCTTTAGCTTTTAGATTTTTGTATCCCTTCTCCGCCGTGTCTCTCGAGATTTCCAACACATAGCTCAACTCGTTAATCGAAGGCAGAATATCATCTGTTTTTAGTTTACCTTCTTCAATTGCTGCGATGATAGAATCATATAACTGGAGGTATTTTGGTGTCGACGAGTACTCGTCTATATAAATGAGTTTAAAAAACTCTTCGGGTCTCATCATAAATAAATAAAACGAAAATAAAATTTAATAATCACTTACTAATCCAGCTGACCCTATCCATTTTTTATCTTATTATTCTAACCTCTTTTGGCGCATCAATTTCTGATTTAATTTTGCCGTTTGCTAATTTAGTGTGTTTAACTTTTATTATGCCGTAAGGCGTTGGGAAAGTTCCTTCTACAAATTTTAAATCGCCCAAATGTGGCTCAACTTTAATCTCTTTACAACCTGGAGCCATCACTTTTATTCCAAGAACATGCTCCGTGAGCCAAGGTGTTGGCCCGGCTGCCCAGCCGTGGCATAAACTCAACCGAAACCCAACATAACAATAGGCTCCGTAAGACGAATGAATGTCCTTTTTACCTTTTGGCACAAGCTGATCGATCCGACTTGCACTGGGCAGCCAATCCATATTAAAGTCTTCCCAAAATGTGGTAGCTCCGAGGTTAATCATGGCTCCCCAAAATTTACGAATGGCATCTAAAGAACCTTGGTAATTGCCTGCTTTTGCTTTTGCCTGCAACATATAATATCCGTAAAAAGTAGAGAAATCCTTAACGCCACCCACTGCGATTACATCTTTATCGGCCTGTTGCGCTGGCATTAATCCAGAAATGGCTAGTAAAGCAGCGGCCTGTTTAGACTGCCCTGCTTCGGGCACATTTTTTTTCAATCGGTTTATTGCCTCTTCACATTTTTTTGCAGTTTCCTGATCTTTTAAAACCAAGCTTAGTTCTTTTCCGGCATCTAAGGTCATTACCAATAATGCCTGTAAGCCGGCGTGAATAGCCTTTGGATCTTCTGACGATGGCCAATCTAAAAATCTGCCTCCTTCTAACTTCTCGCTATTATTTTTATCGATTTTAGACATCAAAACATTTAGTAGTCCTTTCAAATATTCCTTTTGTTCTTTCAGGTAAACCAGGTCTCCATTGTGCATATACCAATCGCGCTGAATAATTACCCACCACATAGAATAAGAAACCATTCCATTCATATAATTGGGTAACGGAGTGATGTCTCGAGCAAGATCCAAACTTTTAGGAACCACTGGATTATTGCCAAAAACAGCCGCAATGGTAGAGGTTTCTGGATGCATGTCTCCCAGCCAAACCAAACGATCTCTTTTTATGCCATCCCACAAATAATCTTGCATATTCAAATGAACGGTGTAAGCACCAGTTAACCATATTTGATTTAATAAGCTATCGCTAGAATGAAAAGAACCGAGATAGGGAATGTCTCTAAAATTAAAAATCGCCCTTACTTCTTTCAATTGTAACTCAACATTATCATCCACTAAATCTACCCTCACAAACCTGAAACCAGTGTTGCCCACCTCCAACTTGCCCAGCCAAGGAACTTCAACAATCATATCTCGCATGGCGTGGTCATTTGTAGCATTGCGTGTCGGCTCTACGTCGCTCATCGCTTCCGAAGCTGATTCTCCAAAACGCAAACGTAACTTTACCGGTTTGTGGTTTGGATACATGCCGGTTATGATTTGTAGGCCGCCCTGCAATTCCTTTCCAAAATCCAAAAGCAACGCCGGATGAAGGTCTTTAGTGCTTTTTAGCACACACATATTGCTGTTGGATAAATCTGCTTGGCCGTTGCCTACCAACATTAGTCTTTTTTCGTTTACAATATTGGTATCGGCATCGGGCATTTTCCACAGTATCTTTTCTGGAGAGAGGTACCTGCGGGTGGTTGATGTTTTGGTTGCCTCTTTCGCCCTCTCGGCAGAAAAAACAGGGGGCAGTTGCGCGTAAGCTCGGGTAATGATGATAAAAAGCAATGTGATACTACTTGCGAAATATTTTCTCATGATAAGGCAAAAGGGTTTTAATATTTTCTATTTATAAATAAAGGTTTCTAAAACCACCGGTCCCATTAAACCAGAAGCTTGCAACGGATCACCTTTTTTATAGGGATTAAAAGTTAACCACGTTTTCCTTTCAGCTTTTGGCAAGTTGAGGTCTCCAATAATCCTGTTCATCCAATTGTTAGTTACGCTTATTTCTAACTTATTATCTCCACTTTTTATGGCTTTGGTAATATCCACATGGTAGGGATAAGTCCAAGCACCGCCTACTTCTACACCGTTTATTTTAACCTTTGCTACCGCGATAATTCTACCGAGATCTAAAAATACTTTTTGATGATTGTTCATTTTAGTAATCTTAAACGTATTGTGATAGACTGCCGTACCAGAAAAATATTTAATACTTTCCTCAGGACGTTTGGTCCAATCTGTTAGTTTCTCGAATGTTACAGGGTCAGCAGGACCCCGTTTCGGATCGAAATTTACCTGCCATGGCCCAACCACGGGTTGAATGTTTGATGGTTCAGGGAAATTAGCCAACACATTGTGCATTTCTGGATTATCATTTGCAGGTTTTCTGAAAATAACAAATGCACTTTCTAAAGGCGCCAACCTCATCGGGATTGACGTGCCGCCATCGCTAAAGCTGTAGGCAGGCAGGTCTCTCATCGAGCCATTAATAGCATCCCAAAGTTCGGGGCTTTTACCCGTAACCCTAAAAGTTGGCTCTATCGAAACTGTTTTTTCGGTTTGGTTGGAAATAAAATAAATATCTCCGTCTGTTAATTTTCTGTGAATAAACAGCGTTGAATCCCCTCCATTGGTTTTATAGTCGGGCGCAACTTTTATAAGGTTTAAAGCCTCCTGCATATTCATTCCATCTATCACCATTCCTTTTCCGAAATGGTTAACCTTAATAGACCCGCCGTTTATATTGCCCCAAAGCTCCTTAGTTAAACTTCTAATTTCTTTATCGGCCTCGGGATAATTCTCAAGACTTGGCGAGCCATCAGGTTTTGGCCCTAAAACCACGGCGCCTTCTTTAACCAGTTCCATTATTTTTTTAAGCACTTTAGGGCGCATTGTTTTCATCTTGGGCAATACTAAAATACCATAATTCATCCCATCGGGCAGCGTCAATCTTCCGTTTTTTACCTGCATCCTGTTTTCGATCACTTCTGCATTCATATAATCAAAAGAGTACCCTTTTGGAAGTTGCGGATCTTGTGTGCCCGTCATTTTGGGCGCATCTTCTCCAATAAAATAAGCTACATCAGCTATATAAGTTCCTTGTTGCAGCATAAAATTGCACCTCTTTATGTATTGGAGAAACATATCCATATCATAAAACCAGGTGTTTTTACGGTTAAATTCATTGCCAAAAGGAGCATTTACACCTGGCCATTTATCATCATAAGGTTGTTCTATAAAAAGATGAAGAAGCGTGTTGTTGATCCCTTCGGTAAAAAAGCGGTCGCCGCGTTGCTTCATCATCTCGGGATAGCGGGCAAAAGTTTTTCCGCCTGCCGTAAAAGATTCGGCGGAAACCTTTGTCTTTCCATAAATATGAGCAGCGGATGAGGCCGCCCGATTTTCTATATTTCCCAAGTCGCCCTCGCTCCAAAATTCCCCACTAATTTCATCAGACTGGCCACCATACATTAAGAATGTACCTGGAAAACCCCAATGTCCATAATTCTCTAGCCAAGTATGTAAACCATGCTGATGGCTTACTTCTCGCAAACCTGCTACATATTGATATGCAACCTCATTGGCCACAAACCTTCTTAAATCCCACAAAAAACGATCTGATTTTTCTTCACTTCCAACCACCAAACCACTCATTACCGGCAAATAAGGGAAAGGATTATAACCAAACTGCGTTTCAAATTTCTCAATCATGTTATCTGTCCAATTTTGGCCACCAGTTTCATAACTATCCTCTACAGTTACTTTCCAGGTTTTACGGTCTGCTGCCGGAATTCTTTCCAAGATCTTGCCGAGAAACGCGTCAAAATGCGCTGTAACGTGCTTTTTGCTCATCTTATCAACTTCTAAACCTGTTCCTTCTGGCGATGCTGGACTATTATGCACGCCAGTAGGCGTCATCCCTATACGCATTATAATCCATTCACCGTTCGGCACATTCCAGTTCAACTGTCCATCTGCGTTCATGTATTTAGAAATGTCGATCACTTTTGAGGGATCAACAACAAGGTCTTTTTCTTCAAACTCGGGCTGCTTGTTCCATTCGTACGAGCCCCAATATGGGAACGGTGTAGGGAACATTTTGGCTAATGTTTTCTCGGCGTAATCTTCTACGCGCGGTGAGGAAGAAATTTTAATTTCCCTCAACCCGCTATTATCAGGAGCAACATTTTTAAAAACAATACGAAATTCTTTTGAAGAAGTTTCGGGAACTGAAATAGAAGCAGGTGCGTAAGGCGCAAATCCCACATTTAATTCGTCGTTACTTCGATCAACTGTAAACGATTTTATGGTTTTGAAATTTCCATTTTCCTTTGCCTGTATATCCGCTTCCATTTTCATTTTTCTGTGTGCAGGATAGAAGGTTATACTTCGGGTGGTAAAAGGTTCGGAGGTCTTAAAATCTAACATAAAATTGCTTTTGGAAGGAATAATCATCTCTGTAGTTGTATCGTTATCCATACAATTTTTAACATCGCTAATGGTGGGTATAGAAGTGATGGTTGGATTAAAATCGCTAATTGATTTTTCAAAATCTTTTGGGGCGGGAAAAGCAATCACACGAACATCTTGAAATTCTTTTGCCGGCTGCTGCAAGCTTATACTTAATTGTTTAGGGCCTATTGCTTCTGTTTTTGAAGAGGTAAGATAGCGCATGGCCTCGCTCGGCTTTATCCAAGGGCCGCCCGATTGGCTCCATCCCGGACTATTGAAAATACCGATCTCAATATTTAATTCGGTAGCTGTTTTTAGAGCAGCGTGAATAATATCCCACCATTCATCAGACAGAATTTTCACCTTTCCATACGGCACTTCATTTAGGCCAATATTGCCAATAAAAGCCCTGTTGATGCCGACTTTTTTCATGGCATGGAGATCTTTGACTACGCCCTCTTTAGAAATATTATCAGAAATCCAATACCAGTAAACACTGGTTTGTACAGAATCTGGAATGTTTTTAAAACCTTGCTCTATGTTTGCAAACGGAATTATGTTGGTAGATTTAGATTTTTCTACTTTTCTTTTGATACCGCATGCGGAGAAAAGAGCTATTAAACTAAAAAATGCAAAGCGGCTAGTTTTGAGACAAGAAAATTTCATTATCGTTAGGTAATTGCTTATTTGGTCATTTCTAAATGCCAAAGTACGATAAAGAAAACAAACAGCTATCCTGTACCTCCCCGCTGGCTGTTTCTAACACCCTATTGTAATCGTATGCACTCTGAAATGCCCCTCATATTATATTCCACTAGGTTTCGATGATGATTCTGTCAATTCCTTTTTTAGGATATCATAATAAATATAGGGGTCGTCGCTGGGATATTTATTGTATTCTACGTCTGTATTTTTTGTATTAGCTATTCCCCAGTTAATTGCATCGCAGGTATCGTCATACGATCCATACACGCTATATTCTGTAGATTTCTGAGCCCACTCTATCCTTCTTTTCCATTCATTGCCATTTATACGATGCCATGTGTTTTTCTCAACGCCACCATTGGGACAAACAAAACGCACTTTACCATCCACACTTTGAGAATAATTTCTATATCCCCATCCATCACTTTTCCCGGGCAATATAGGGTCGTTTACTTGTGTTGTGCCGATATGAAACTTTGATAAGTAGGTCTTGGAGCTGTCTGGCGCCTTATTATATCGTTCCCAGTACATGTCAGAAGGCTGAAACGCAACAAGCATAGGGCGGTTATCTCCAAAACCATATTTTCTGTAAGATGGATCTTGCGCCCAGGTGTTCCATATCCTTTTTGCCTTCTCGTTCCAATCTGAGAAAGACCCAGCTGCGCCGATAAAAATAATGAATTGCATTTTTTTCTCTTTGCAAACCTTTTGTATGTTATTTACGATTGGGCTGTAAATATCCCAATACTTATTCCATTGGCTATCGTTCGTCATGTCTATAATTACAATATTAATGCCCGCGCTTTTTATTTTTTGCAACACATCATCAACTTGGTTATTATCGTTATAATCGTGCGCCGCATTCCACTTTCCGTCTACTAAAAATTGTATTCCTCTGTTGTTTTCTCGGCAACAAATAAGAATGTGCGCACATGGAACGCCCGCCTTTGAACTTGGGATGTAAATAAACATCGAGATTACTAGCAAGAGCATAATCTGCACAATAGAGGTAAGTTTCATTTTCAAAATTTATACAATGGAAGACAACACTTTTTTCGCTTTGTTTTTCCCAATATAGTTTAAGTGATTGACTTAGCCATCCTGTACTAACCTGATTGGTTTCGGCATAGCCTATCTATTTAAGGAAAAAAGAAAAATAAACTTTATTTTGTACTTTTAATCCATGGAATTAAACGAACCGGCGGTAGCTTATAACAAGGGAAGGATGACCATTGAAGAATATCTTGAAATGGAAAATGCCGCCAATGAAAAGCACGAATTTTACATGGGCGAAATTTTTGCCATGTCGGGCGCAAAAATGCCTCACAACAAAATTACAAGCAACTTATTAATTGCTCTGGGTTTAAAATTAAAAGGAAAGAAATGCAACCCTTACGGAAGTGATGCCCGTATTCATATTGAAGCAAATACCTTGTTTACCTATCCGGATATTTCCATCATTTGCGGAGATGTAATTACACTTAATAATGATGATTATAATGTTTTAAACCCAACCATAATTGTCGAAGTGCTTTCAAAATCAACAAAAAATTATGATCGTGGAGAAAAATTTAAGCTTTACCGTGCTATCGCTACGCTTAAGGAATATATCCTGATAGATTCAGAAAGCATCCACATTTAAATATTCAGACTAAACGACAACAATCATTGGGAATTGCAGGAATATAATTCGCTTGATGAAACTGTTATGATCAAGGCTGTTGATGAAACAGTTACACTCTCAGAGATTTATGATGGGGTAAAGATTATAGATTAGGCATCGAACATCTAAAATGTCTAGACAATTTTCCACCCATGTTTAGTTTACATTCCTTATCATTGCCATAGATGAAATCATAAAATATTGCATGAAAAGTTTAGCTACTTGGTTAATCATTTTACCCTTTGTGTTGAATATCCAATTCAATAAATCCGTGCATTATAAACCATTCGCTAATCATAAAGTGGATGATACCACGATTACTTACCCTGTAATTCCTGGCGATTTTGCCGACCCTACTGTTATCCGTGTGGGCAATATTTACTACGCGTCTGGCACTTCATCAGAATGGGCGCCGCATTATCCGCTTTTCACCTCTACCGATTTGATACACTGGAAACAGTTGGGTTATGTTCTCCCGAAAACGCCAGCTTGGGCTTCCTCATCGTTTTGGGCGCCAGAATTATATTATCACAACAATACTTATTACGTTTATTATACAGCGAGAAAAAAAATAGATGGAATTTCATGTATAGGTGTGGCCACATCGAAGGATCTAGCAAAGGGATTTACGGATAGAGGAATTGTTTTGGAATATGGCAAGGAAGCCATTGATGCTTTTGTTATTGAAGAGAATGGAAAGCGATACATCACCTTTAAAGCGTATGGCTTGGATGATCGCCCTATAGAATTGTTGGGCCAGCAATTAACTGATGATGGACTTAAAATCATGGGGAAGCCTTTTATGCTGCTGCGCGATGATGAAAAAAAAGGACTTGAAGGGCAATGCATCGTAAAAAGAGATAATTGTTTCTACCTTTTCTATTCGGCCGGCGGTTGTTGCGGCAGCAAATGCAGTTACAACATTAATGTTGCCCGAGCGAGCTCAATAAAAGGACCTTATACCAAATTTAAAAACAACCCTACGCTTGCCGAATATGGCGAATGGAAATGCGCAGGGCATGGAACCATTGTTAAAACTCCAAAGGGAGAAGATTTCTATTTATACCATGCTTATAACAAACAGAACGACGTATTTACGGGCAGGCAGGGTATGTTGGCAAAATTATCTTGGAACAAAAAAACAGGCTGGCCGGCGCTACATCCGGTGAGTGGCTTAATGCCGGTAAATTTTCGAGATGAGTTCACCAATGCCAAATTGAAAACGAATTGGCAATGGGATTTCAGGCATTCAAATCCTTTAATAAAGATAGAGAATGGGTTGTTGCAACTATCGGGACAAACCACCGCAGATAATAAGACCGGCACCGCCCTAACCGTGCGGCCTTTTGAAAGCAACTATGAAATAAGCACGTCGGTAGTTAATAAAAATTCTTCCTTAAAAGGCTTAATTTTTTATGGCGACGCCGACCAATCTGTAGGCATGGCAATTAAAAATTATACGCTACAGGTATTTTCTGTAAAAGGCGAGACAAGAATTATTTTAAAAGAATTACCCATAAAAGATATTACCCCTGCTTACCTAAAAATAAAAGTAGAAGATGGTTCAAAGCTTCGTTTCTATTGGAGCGATGTTGAAGACAAATGGAATAAAATATCAACTGGCAACGATTATTTTAATGCAGATTTCACTGTGCCATGGGACCGAAGCCCCAGACCAGGTTTGTTACAACAAGGGAGTGAGCCCGCAGCCTTCGCTTTTTTTGCGATAAAATATAGTATTAAATAATAAGGATTTTGGCTGCTACTGTTGGAGTTTTCTTTCAACTTTTAAATTAGCATTTTTCGCAGTTACTTCATAACAAAACTCTTGTTAGCATCTTCTAGTTTCGCAACTTGATTTGCTCAGAATATTAGCGCTATCCATTTCATTTTCTTAAGAAGCATTTAGATTCTTAAGGTTTAGGTTAACTTTTTAACGATTACCAATCTATCTTCAATAACGAAACACCTTGTCGCGGCAAAAGGATATTAAAAATTAAATGTCCGGCTTTAACTCCTCTTGTTTCAGGCTTACCAATGGTTTGCAAAGCCCCTGCTTTTTCAAGATCCAAAGTTTGTGCGGGTGTTGGGTTTTGCGGTGATCCCATTTTTTTCCAAACCTCATAAGAATTGCTATGCTCCTTATCTATACGATAATGCGTAACCATAACCGACTGCACAGGCACGCCTTTAATATCTATTGCTACAGGCTCGGCAACTCCTTGTTTATCATCATCGTGGTAATTCCAAACCATTACGGCGGCAGTATTTTTATCTTTTGATGCCAATACGCCAATATCAGTTTGCGGCCCTCTAATACTAGAATCTAAAACTGTTCTGAGAGAATACATGCGGTTACTCTTTGCTTCTACGCGGCTACCGCGCATTTTACCAAACATCCGAAAGACGTTCAAAATTGGCTTATCTACCCCGTTGGTTGCTAGATCGCGAAAACCATAGAACCAGGGTTGATTCTCGAATTCGAATGCCCATGAAACTGCTCCCCTAAAATTTATCCCATATTGATCTTCGAGTTCGTACTCCCTTGCAATTGAAGCGGCCGTATAACTGGAGTACATATTTCCATTCCGGTAAGCATTTGAAGGATTTGTAGCCATCCCGCATGCCGCACAACCTTCGGGATCTGATTCGCCAATAATTAACGGAAGTTTCTTAGTTTCGGGATAAGAAGCCGCAATCCTAAATCCCGCTTCGATGTCTCGTAATTGAGGAGCCATATTCATTTGCACAATGCCATCAACAACTTTAGGAGACCCTTTCGCGTGGAATAGCAATGCTTCTAAAGGAGATCCCGTTTTACCTGTGGCATAATTTGTTCCTATGGTACAGTGCTTTATAAACTCATTAAGCCACTTTTGCGAGCCAGAGCTAGACGTACCTGCGATGTTTAGTCCTCCAATTCTTGCTGTTGGCAACGCCCGTTTTAAACCATCAGCAGCATAATCATATAACTTAAAATATTCTTCCATGGTGCCTTTCCAATAACCATTTGGTTCGTTCCAAACCTCCCAGTACCAACTTTCGACTTCTTTTTTACCATAGCGCGCCACACTGTGTTTTACCCAATTGTAAACTAAGTCGCCCCATTTTTTATAATCTTTTGGAGGATAGGCCCATCCGGTAAATATATCACTATAATTATCACCAGGCTTCCAATAATGTTTATACGGCTGGGGATGGGTAGAAAGTGCCTCGGGCATAAACCCAATCTGGGCAAGTGGCTTCATCCCCCGTCTAATATAAGTATCAAAAATACTGTCTATAATCTTCCAATCATACACTGGGTTACCATTAGCGTCCTCGGTGTACGCGTTGGTTGAGCCCCATTTCAAAGCAGCCACACCATCTCCTGTAACCAATAGGCTATGCGTACGCACATACACCGGCACCGGACTAAGTTTGGCTATTTCAGAAAGCAACTTTTTGCCATCTTTCATATAGGTATAGTTGGGTTCATCATACCCGAACCAAGCCCAAACGGGTTTCATCGGAGCTTTTTTTATAGCAAGGTTGACGCTGATTTTCGCTTGCTTTTGTGTAGTGGTTTGGGCAAAACCGGTGCTTGAAAACAAAATTACAAGAAAAAGCAAACGCATATAATTTATATATTTTAACATGTGATAAGTACTTAAAAAACATGGGTTTTATTCAAAGTAAACTTAAAAAAATAATGTAGATAGTATGCGCATTATTTAACTTTACACTAAAAGCAGGTAACATGGGATATAACAAAATTTGATTCTTTGTCCGAAGCTAATTTTTAATGTGGTTCTCCCAACTATTTATTTAATATGATGTTAAGTTTTTGTGTTTTTCTATTAAAGTAGAAACCCATCACAGATGACAGATAAAGAAATAGATCGAATTATAGAAATGGCTTGGGAAGACAGAACCCCATTTGAGGCTATAGCCCTCCAATTTGGGTTTGCGGAAGCAGATGTTATTAAGCTAATGCGCAAAGAGTTGAAGGAAAGTTCTTTTAAACTTTGGAGAAAACGCGTAAATTCTGGCGTTAGCCAAAAACATTTAAAGAAAAGAAGCTTAAATATAGATCGCTTTAAATGTGCTCGACAGACAGCTATTTCAAACAATAAAATAGCAAAGCGATGAATTTCCCGACCAATCTCGCAGCAATTGAAAAGCGTTTAAAAAACATCGATATCACCAATTATTCTCGTACCCGGAATTTTAAAGATGGCGCAGTGACTGGTTTGAGTCCATATATTTCTAGAGGAGTTATATCAACCAAACAAATTTATAAATTGATTAAAAATATGGATTTGCCGTGGCATGAGAGCGAGAAATTTGTAATGGAATTGGCTTGGCGCGATTACTTTCAGCAAGTATGGATTGGAAAAAAAACAGGAGATTTTTCGAGACTTAAAAAATCAGCAGACACCAATCAATAATTATGAAATGCCCAAAGCAATTATTAACGCCACTACCGGAATTAATGCAGTAGATGATTCGATTAAACGGCTTTATGATGTTGGTTACATGCACAACCACATGCGCATGTACGTTGCTGCCATTTGCTGTAATGTTGCCCATTCGCATTGGTTAAACCCAGCCAAATGGCTTTTTGCCAACTTATTGGATGGAGATTTGGCCAGCAATCATTTAAGTTGGCAATGGGTAGCCGGCACATTTTCAAAGAAAAAGTATTATGTAAATCAAGAAAATATAAACAGATACTTCAACACAAATCAAAAAGATACTTTCCTTTCTGTGGAATATGAAGAATTGGAAAATTTGCCTATTCCAGAACAATTACAAGATACTTTTCCATTATACATTATAACAAAACTGCCAAAATTTGAAAGGCCTAATTTCGATACATATAAAAAAACGCTGATTTATAATTATTATAACATCGATCCGTATTGGCATAAAGATGATGACTTTCAGCGGGTATTTTTATTGGAACCATCATTTTTTAAAAATTATCCGGTGGCAGACCATTGTATAGAATTTGTTTTGGCCTTATGCAAAAATATAAATGGAATAAAAATATTTGTTGGCGAGTTTTCAGAATTAAAAAAACTGCTAAATGGAAAATTAATTTATAAAGAACATCCTACAAATGAGCATTATAACGGAACGGAAGAACCGCGCGATTGGATGACAGGCATCAGAGGTTATTTCCCATCGTTCTTTGCGTTCTATAAAAAGCAAAAAAGGAATTGATGCAAGCGTAGGTAGTCTGACTAATTATTGCAAATGAAAAAAAGCGATTTACCATCCAAAATATGTGTTACCTGCAAAAGGCCTTTCGCATGGAGAAAAAAATGGGAGAAAGATTGGGAAGAAGTAAGATATTGTAGTGAACGTTGTAGAAGAAACAAAGATGGGAAAATCCATTAATTTAATCTTTCCGCATCAGCTTTTTGCTGAAAATCCATTATTAACAAATGGAGATGTGGTTTATTTGATAGAAGAATATTTATTCTTTAAACAATATAAATTTCATAAACAAAAAATTGCGCTTCATCGAGCAACAATGAAAAGCTACCAAGCGTTTTTAGAGGGAAAAGGTGCACAAGTTAAATACGTTAATTCTGCCGAAGAACTAGCAGACATTCGAAATTATAAGTTAGAAATAAAACGAGAGGATATTACAGAAATTAACTTGGTTGATCCTGTTGATTTTTTACTAGAAAAAAGAATTCGAATTATTACCGAAAACATCAAATTAAATATTATTGATTCGCCACTTTTTATTAATACAAAAGAAGACTTGTCTTCTTATTTCTCCGCAGATAGAAAGTCCTTTTTTCAAACCGCATTTTATCAGCAACAGCGTAAAAAATTCCATATTTTGTTGGATAATAATGATCAACCTTTAGGTGGCAAATGGACTTATGATGTTGATAACCGAAAGAAATATCCAAAACAAAAAACGCCGCCGCCAATCCATTTTCCAGAGCAATCTGACCATTGGGAAGAGGCGGTTAAATATACCGAGCAAAATTTCGGAGAAAATCTGGGATTAGTTTCAACAGAAAGAATTTATCCCATAAACCATCAAGAAGCTAAAGCTTGGTTCATCCAGTTTTTGGAATATCGTTTTCACGATTTTGGAATTTATGAAGATGCAATTGTTAAACAAGAACATTTTTTAAATCACAGCATACTCTCCTCCTCATTAAATCTTGGTTTGATTTCACCAAGCGAAGTCTTAAATATTACCATCGCTTTTGCGGATAAAAATAAAATTCCCATCAACTCTACAGAAGGTTTTATTAGACAAATTATGGGTTGGCGAGAATTTATGCGGGGCATGTATGAGTGTAAAGGTGTGTATTCTAGAACCAAAAATTTTTGGGGCTTTACAAGAAAAATTCCTGCAAGTTTTTATAATGGAACCACAGGAATTGCGCCAATAGATGAAACCATAAAAAAGGTGCTAAAAACGGCATATTGCCATCACATAGAGCGGTTGATGATACTCGGTAATTTTATGCTGCTTTGTGAATTTGATCCAGACGAGGTTTATAAATGGTTTATGGAACTTTTTATAGATGCGTATGATTGGGTAATGGTACCAAACATTTATGGCATGAGTCAGTTTGCAGATGGCGGAACCTTTGCAACTAAACCCTACATTGGTGGTTCTAACTATATAAAGAAAATGAGTAACTATCCGGATGGCGATTGGGCGCAAATTTGGGATGGTCTATTTTGGCGGTTCATCAACGTGCATCAAGACTTTTTTAAGGAAAATCATCGGATGAGTATGATGTATCATTCCTATCAGCGGATGGCAGATCAAAAGAAAGTTGATCATTTGAAAAACGCCGAACAATTTTTAGCTTCGATGGATTGTACTTTAAATTAAACTTTACTCATCGTTAAGTTCGTAATTGGTGGAATTACCTGGAAGTTTTCCGCGTCCTGAAATGAACTGTTCATTTATTCTCACAAGCGCCAACACAATATAAAATTATCTCAATAATTTCACTGCGCCTTTACGCAAAATTTCTGCGTAAAAACACCCTCTAAAATAGGTTATTTTCAGCACTCTAAGGTCATAGTACAAGCCTACCTTTAATTCATTCAAATTTTTAAGCATAAATTGGTCTTAACGAATACTTGAAACAGAGAAGCTGAAAACTGAACAGAGTAAGCAAAAAATTTATTATTTTAATTATGAGTAATATAGTAACTGAGTGGAATGAAGTTCTGTTAGAAGCCATCCGCCAAACAAAACCAGGGCCGCCGATGGTAGCTCGCTCCATCGCGATAGTACATACCTGCATGTACGACAGTTGGGCCGCGTATGATTCAACAGCTAAACTGACGCAGGCCGACTTTGAAAAAACAGGCACAAAAACTCCCGAAGATCTGCAAACGTCAATTAGTTTTGCTGCTTACCGAGCGCTTGTAGATCAGTTTCCTAAAGTGAAAGCAATGTTTGATACAAAGATGAGCATTCTTGGGTACGATATTACCCAAAATATAACAGCTGTTAATAGTGCAATAGGTGTTGGAAATAGGGCGGCAAAACAGGTACTGGACTTTAGACAAACTGACGGGGCTAATGAGGCGGGAGGATATGCAGATACCTCGGGATATGTGTCTGTAAATAAACCAATCAGACCTTTTTTCCCTACTGAAGTTGGCGAAATTGCATACCCAGACAGATGGCAACCGCTAACTTATTTGAATGATGATATTAGGCCAGCTACACCCCCATATATTGCGCCCCATTGGCAAAACGTGGTACCGTTTGCGCTAACTTCTGCAAGCCAATTTAGACCAGAACCGCCACAAAAAATAACCTCGCAAGGTTTTTTAGAGCAGGCAAAATGGATTATAGATACTCAAGCTAACTTGACTCCAAAGCAAAAAGTTATGGCAGAATATTGGGCTGATGGACCAAAATCAGAACTTCCGCCAGGACATTGGACAATTTTTACAAGCTATGTTGTCGATAGAGATAAGTTAGATTTAGCGAACACAGTTAAACTTTTTTTCGCGGTAACAAATGCGGTTTTCGATGCTTCAATTGCCGTTTGGGAAGCAAAAAGATTTTACGATTATTGTCGCCCGATTACCGCAATTAGATATCTATTTAGAGGAAAAACCATAAAAGCTTGGGGAGGAGCGGGTAAAGGCACGGTAGATATTCAAGGGGAGAATTGGCGAACCTTTCAAGTAAACACTTTTCCTACTCCGCCTTTTGCAGAATTTGTTTCAGGCCACAGCGGTTTTAGCATGGCTGCGGCAGTTGTTCTAAAAAAGTTTACGGGGAGCGAAAATTTTGGATATTTTTATATGCAACCCAAACCGTTGGCTGCAGACCCGACAGAAGACGTAGTTGGAATTACCATGCGATGGAATACTTTTAAAGAAGCAGCGCTTGATGCAGGCGAATCTAGATTATACGGTGGCATTCATTTTTATGAAGGTAACGTGGCAGGCTTAAAAGTTGGTGAGCAGGTTGGAGAACAGGCTTTTACCAAAGCAGAAAAATACTGGAACGGAACGATTTAGAATTTTAGAAAACCCACAAAATAAATTTTACCTGAAAGGCGTTGTCTGCGACTAGACGATGCCTTTTTTTATGTTAAAAATAAAGAGGAAATCAATTCGATTTAGTTTTTCTTAGATGCATGGCCAGGCAAATACAGCAATTTAGATAAAGTTTTAACGCTTATAAAAATTGGCGGTTTTTATGTTATTGATGATATGAGTGCACAACCAAATTGGCCAGTTGGACATCAAGAAAATGTAGATGCTTTGGTAGGATATTTGGAGAACAGAAAAGATTTTAATCTTACAAAAATGCAGTGGTCTACAGGAATTATTATTGCTGCGAGAAAGTATTAGAGAAAAAAACTTTATGATTACTTTAGCAAATAGATGCGGATAAATCCATTTACAAATACTTCGGTTTCCCGCTCACAAACTTATTTGCTTTCAAAAAAAATCGCCATGGCATAGAAAAGAAAGGTTCAGGGCAGCCTAAGCCAATCCGCGGACTTTCAACAATATCATCCTCTGCAACTTTTTCTCCAAAATCTTCTATCCAAAGAGTATTTCCCAGAAGCGATGCATTATCAAAACTTCTGTTCAAACCCAACGCTTTCGCCAAAGAACCCGGCCCTTTGGCCAAACGACTTAAAGGCGCTCCGCCGCGCCGTTCTTGCATTGTTTCTATTCCAATTGTTGGCTCAATTGCCCTAATTAAAATTACTTGAGAATCACCTTCGCTGCCTGTAACAATGTTTAGCATATCATGTATTCCGTAACAAACGTACATATAGGCAACACCACCGCTATTGTACATTGTGGCATTTTTAACTGTTTTTCTATTGTTAAATGTATGGCAACTGCTATCGGTTACGCCCATGTAAGCTTCGGTTTCTACAATCATTCCGCCAGTTTTCTCTCCGTCTATATTTGTAAAAAGATATTTACCAATTAATTCCTTCGACATCTGTATGGTGTCTTCCCGAGAATAAAATGTTTCTGTAAGCTTCATTTTAGGTTGATTTAAGCAGTTTTAATATTTGAATAGTGTTTAAAGAGGAAACTTGCACAACTAACAAATAATAGTTTTAACATGTTCTAAAAAATAAAAAGGCCGATTTTGCTTTCACAAATCGGCCTCTAAAATTTTCTCTATCGAAAATAGCTTACCACCTCTTTCTACGTTCTTTGCGTTCGCCGCCACCAGAGCGGTCTGAAGAACCTCCTGAACGGTCTCTGCTTTCACCGCTTCCACCACCACGCTCTTCGCGACTACGACCAGAAAAATCTCTAAACTCGCCACCGCCAGATCCGCTACGGTCAGATGAAAAACTTCTTCTACCACTACCACCAAATCCACCGCTGCTACGCTCTCCACGTCCGCCACTTCTACGATCGCCTCCGCCGCTTCTGCGATCTCCCCCACCAAATCCACCTCGATCGCTTCTTCTTCCTCTGTCTTCTCTATCTCCACGTTCTCCGCCACCAGCAGAAGCTTCGCCGCTTTTTTCTATGCGTACACTTCTGCCGTTATATTCTGCGTTCTTAAAGCCTTCAAAAACTTGGTCAACAACTGCATCTTCTACTTCGAAGAAAGAAAAAACACCTTTTAAATCTATTCTACCAACTTCTTTACCGCTAATGTTTGTTTGGTTACAAATGAAACCAAGCATATTGCCACGGCTAAATTCATCTACCGAACCTAAATTTATAAATAAACGTGTAAAACCTTCACTTCCTCTTCCACGTCCGCTACGTTCTCCTCTTTCACCACGATCTCCATCTCTGTCTCTGTCTCTTCCTCTATCGTCTGCAGACGCATTTAAATCCGGTGCCTTGGAATAATAATCTAAAAAGCGGTTAAATTCTAGCGAAGCAAAACGTTTAATAATGTCTTCTTTACTTAATTGTCCAAATTCATCCATTATGCGCGGCACATACTGCGCAATCTGCTCTTCATTAACTTCTACATTGTTAACTTTGTGAATTAAAGAGAACAACTGCTTTTCGCAAACATCGAAACCGGTCGGCAAATCTACCTTGGTAAATTGTTTGCCGATAATACGCTCCAACTGACGGATTTTGCCAGTCTCTTTAGAGTTGATAATACAAATAGAAATACCAGTTTTACCTGCTCGGCCAGTACGGCCAGAGCGGTGTGTATAACTTTCAATTTCATCTGGCAAAGAATAATTGATCACATGTGAAATGTCATTCACATCAATGCCACGTGCAGCAACATCTGTTGCAATAAGCAACTGCATATTTTGCTCGCGGAAACGCTGCATTACCTTGTCACGTTGTTGTTGGGATAAATCGCCGTGAAGCGCATCTGCATTGTAACCGTCTTTGATTAGTTTTTCGGCAACATCTTGCGTATCCATTTTTGTTTTACAAAATACAACGGCAAAAATATCGGGGTTGAAATCTACAATACGTTTTAGGGCCGCATATTTATCGCGGGCACGCACCATATAATATTCGTGTTCTATGTTTACATTGCCGGAGTTTTTTGTCCCCATGGTAAGTTCCACAGGATCGGTCATGTATTTTTTTGCAATTCGGCGAACTTCGCTCGGCATAGTTGCAGAAAAAAGCCAGGTTTTTTTATCCTCCGGGGTGGTAGCTAAAATATCGTTTATGTCTTCTTGGAAACCCATATTCAACATTTCATCGGCTTCATCAAGCACGACAAATTTTACGCTAGAAAAATCTATCGCCTTACGGCCAAGAATATCCAACATACGGCCAGGCGTTGCCACTACAATTTGTACACCCTGGCGAATTTCTCGCAACTGCGTCGTGATGCTTGCGCCACCATAAACGGCAACTACATGTGCACGAGGCTTGTTTTTGGCATAACTTTTAAGGTCGTTTGTAATTTGTAAACAAAGTTCTCTAGTCGGACACAAAATTAAAGCTTGAGGCTTATTTATGTCGAAATCAATTAATTCTAACAGCGGCAATCCAAATGCGGCTGTTTTTCCTGTTCCTGTTTGGGCCAAACCAACAAAATCATTAGTGCCTTCTAACAGTACAGGAATACTTTGTTCCTGAATGGGCGTTGGAGTTTCAAATCCAAGGTCTTTTACGGCATTAACGACGTCATCACTTATCCCCAAATCTTTAAATGGGTTTGTCATTAGTCTTATATTTTAATAAGCCGCAAAGGTACAGTTAATTATCGGTAATTAATAACGCGAGCTGGAAATAGATTCTTGATGTAAATGATTGAAATAAAGAAGGTTGAGCCATTAAACAATCCTACCTCTTAATCTCGAGCGCAGTTTTCGCTTTTTAGTGTGGCCATTTAGTCGTCGCGTTATTACGCAAGGGACAAATTCGTTTATTTTAATTTACCAAAGTTCTAGGTTCTTTACACTGACTTGTACCTGCAGATTTTTACAAGGTTTGAAAAACAAAAGATGACGAAAAGTTTCCTTTTCAGCCTATCTAATAAATAAGTGAAATTTTAGTTTCTGTTTTTTTTCTTGGATAAATTTATCCCCATTTGTGCTGGTCGCTACATAACTCTCGGTATCAATTGTTGGGATTGTTGCGATGGCAAAACCATAACATCCTTTAGAGGTATTTGAATAAAGTAAAAAGAAATATTCTTTTCCTTTTACTAATGGGATGTTTGGGCTAACGATTTTATCTTTTGCAGACCAGCCAAGTTCCTCTGGTTTTATAATAATTGTCTTGATGATTTTATCCGTATTTAAACTTCCATTTTTAACTTCATAAAATGAGATGTTTAATGGTTGATCTGGGTAACCACTTTTTAACGTAGTTATGCCAAAGCTGCTAAGGGTACCAGTTGCTGTTGCCGTAAAGGTTTGTGCACGTTGTAGGCTATTATTGATATCGCAAATTGCCTTAAATTCGTCGATTTGATTTGCAGCAGAATTAGTGCGCGACATTTTGCCTCTAGGCATCGCAAAGGTCTGTAAACACTCAATTGGATTGATGGATCCATCATCAGCGAAAGTTAGTGGCGCCCAATAAAAATTGGCAAGTGCCTCATTTTTTGCAGAATTATTCCAAAGGTCGCTGCCATAAAGATAAATTGTTTCTGTATTTATTTTCATGGTAGACACAAAAGAGGGTTGTCCACCACAGGAATTATCACTTATCTTTTTTCCCTCAGACCATGGGCCCATCAGCGATTTTGCAGTTTTGTATGAAGTTCCGGTTCCTGAACAATAACCGCAATTAGGATCAGAATAGGTTACGTAATAGATTCCATTCCGCTTAAATAAACCTGGAGCTTCTGTTCTATTTAACGTAATCGAATCTAAATAGATACCCGTACCAGATAGGTAGTTGTTATCCAATTTTTCAATAGCTATTGTCCCTCCGCTACGCCAGTTCGTAAATGCCAAGTAACCCGTGCCGTCGTCGTCAATAAAAAGATCATGGTCTCCGTTATTTAAGCCTGCTGCCGGCATGGTGCTGTTTATGGCTATTTTTGGTTCGGCCACTTCTTTAAATGGGCCAATTGGATTATTGCTTGTAAAGACCCGATAACCACTAACATTGTCATATACATTAATCCAAAGCACGTAATTTTTGTTCTGCTTATTATAAACAACGTGCGGCCTAAAACAACCATACGTTTTACCATCACAACGAGACTGCCATAAAGGTGTTTGCGCATCAAATAAATAGCCTTTATCTTCCCAATTTATCATATCCTTAGATGTGTAGACTTTAAAACCGCAGAAGGGTGCTGTTTTATTGTTCCACTCAAAGCCACAATCGTAACTGGTTCCATACAAATAATAAGTGCCTCCGAAATAAGCGATTTCACCATCATGTGCATCAACAGCGCTGCCCAGGTTATCAAACTTGGTAATTTGCTTTCCATCTTTATTAAAGTTTTTAACCTGTGCCGTTAAAAAGGTAGAATAAGACATCAATAAAATGAGGACAATCAAGTATCTTTTCATAGAGAAGTTGTGTAGTGGAAAATTGTTATGCGTTGCTGCGAAGGTTACTAAGATCGTATTTATTTCGGGAATTCTTTAAATCATGATTTAAAATAGTATGCCCCAACAAATCAATGCCCGCCACGTTACGGTCGTATATTTTTTCTAATTGATGATAATTTCCCCCTGCGATAATTTCGCCTATAGACTTTTGTCCTTTAATTTTACTGTTCAAGACAAGATCTTTAAGCATTGTAATTTCATCATCAATATTTTGCAGTCGAAAAGTTAACAAAACACCAAGCAATCCCGTCAGCGTTGCAATAATTGTGGCTGTGGCGGAAAAAAGAAAATATAAAATATCAGTTGTAGGCATATTTAGGATCTGTTAGAAATAACAAAAATGGGATTTGTAACGATGAAAAACTTATCGTTACAAACCTCATTTAAAAATCAGACTTTTGAAAAGTCCAAAAAAAGTTTCTAAAGGATTTTTCCGATAAAACCTGTTGGATCATTATTGTTCAACAATTTTGAAGCCCGTATTTTGTTCTGCTTATTATAGACAACGTGCGGTCGAAAACAACTATACGTTTTACCTTCACAACGAGATTGCCATAAAGGTGTTTGCGCATCAAATAAATAGCCATTTTCTTCCCAATTTATCATATCCTTAGATGTGTAGACTTTAAAACTCTACCGGTGTGCCCGTTAATAAATCTAAAGAAACACCAATGAAAACAATTAGCACATAAAACAAAAAGTAGCCACAAAAATAAGCCGACACCGCCTTTAGGTATCCGCCAATCTTTCCAGACTGAAAGAATTGCCCGATAGCCCAACTTGCATATAAGAAGATACCAAAAGACATGAGTAAACCATATACTAATTTTGGCACAAACGAATGTAAGGTGCAGATTACGGCATTTAATAACATTCCCTGACCAACTATAAAGCACATTAGCACCAAAACCTCGACAAAGTTAAATTTGTATTTCTTAAAAAATAGATATACAAAGCCAGCTGTAACAGCGCTCATAAAAATATTTGCGTAACCATAATGCGCATTCACCCAATGAAAAATTGCGGCGGTATGTTTAGAACTTTCAAATTTTCTATCGTTTACTGTATCTACCTTTAGGTAATGTGCCACAACTGTATAAATTAAAGACGTTAGAATAAGAAACGGAATTGGTTTCATATGTAATTTCCTGTTCTCGGTAATAAATGTTTTTATACTTTTACCTGGTCGCAGGGCTAGCTCTTTTACAGTATAGAAGAAACCCTTTTCAAAATGTAGCAAATGCAGCAATTCGTGAGAAAGGTAGTGCGTATTCATTCGTTTTAACGTTGCCGCCTCGCCACAGTTGTTACAATAATTTCCATCTAGGGATAGGCCACAATTTTTGCAAGAAATCATTTAAAAGGTTTGTTAAAGGTTTAAAATAAATCTAAATGGAAAGCGAAGTTAACATTACATATTGCATTTTCTGCACGAATACTTACCATTTTTTACCTCCTTAACAATTTTAACATCTAGTACGACAACGTTAATTAAACAAGCTTCGCGTTAATAACGCAAATATTTTCTCACATGCAAAAAGTTGCACATAGCAAATTTTTAATCTTTAAGATTACTTGTCATGATGTACGAAAATTGCTATTGACAGGGCCGGTGTTTTTAGTTCAGCAAAATTCGGCGTGTATTTTGCCACGATCTGCCCTGTTATTTGCCCATAAAATTCTACCAATTCATCAAAGTTGGCTGCAATGATACGTATTGAAAGTAAGTTCATTTTTTAAAATTTCGAGTTAATATATTAGGTAGTTATCTATTGGGATGTGGTTCATCTACTCAAAAAGCTCTCAAATTGAGACTAACGCTTAATCTCTTTTTCTGCTTGTGAAGATACCATTTTATTGAACATTTTTAACGGCAGCAACCAACGGAAAAAGAAGGCAGATTTTGCCTGCGAAGTTGCCGGATACCGCAGTTTAGAACTGTTGTCCGTTGCGGCTTTATAAACCACTTTCGCCACAGATTCGGGTGTTGCCGCATCTTTGTAACTGTCTAAAGTATTATGTTGAACTTTCTGCGCATAGTTGTCGTAATCAGCATTCGAAACAAAAAATATGTTGTTGACAAACTCACTTTTTACCGTGCCTGGCTCAATGTTTTTAATGACGATATTAAACTGTTTTACTTCATATTGCAGCGCTTCCATAAATCCTTCCAACGCCCATTTTGAACTGTTGTAAACGCTGTAAAGTGGAAACGTGAGCACGCCACCGGAAGATGTGGTATTTAAAATCATTCCCGCTTTTCTTTTGCGAAAATGTGGCAAAACGGCTCTTGTTACATTCATTACGCCAAACAAGTTGGTATCGAATTGTTTTCTGATCTGCTCATCGGTCGAGGCTTCAAATGCGCCGGCAAGCGAATAACCTGCGTTATTATACAAGACATCAATCCCGGAAAATTTTTGAATCACTTCCGAAACCGCTTTTTTAATGCTTTCATTGTCCGTCACATCAAGATTGAAAATACTGATAGCGGGATATTTTTCAAAATCCGGTATTGCTGTATCATCCTTTAATCTCATTGTTGCGGCAACATTCCAGCCTTCTTGGGCAAAATAAATTGCCGTTGCTTTCCCGATTCCTGAAGATGCGCCTGTGATAAGGATTGTTTTTTTAGACATAATTTCTATTTTTTGATAGTACAAAATTCGCCATAAACACGCTCGTGGAAAAGGACATTTGTCCGAAAATGAGATTGTTGAAATTACACTCTGAATTTTTTTCGTAGCCGGCTCAAGTGCCTTGGTGTAATTCCTAACATTGAGGCCGTGTACATTACCGCCACTTTTTGAATAAAATGCAGTTGGTTTTTTGCCATCCATTCAAAACGTTCTTCTGCAGATTTTTCAATCAAACTAAAAACCCGGTCTTCTATGGTGATGTAATTATATTCCAGGGCTTTGATGTAAAAATCTTTGAATCCGATATTTTTTTCAATTAGAATATCAAAGGCTTTTCTGTCAATTACCACCAGTTCGCAATCGGTAAGCGCCTGCAAATTTTCGATGCTTGGGATCTGCAAAATAAAACTGCGCAAGGAAGTAACAAAGTCATTTTCAAAAGAAATCCAACGGGTGACGTCGTTTTCTTTTGCGCTATAAAAATGTCTTATCTCTCCTGAATTTAAAAAACCGATTTTTTTGCATACTTGTTTTTCTTTTAAAAAAAAATCATCTTTTTTAAGAAGAATAATTTTGAAATAAGACGCGATTTCATCCATTTCCTGCCCACTTGGTTTGCAGAAATTGTTTATGGCGCAGATAATTCCGCTGAATGCATCGCTTTCCATTTGTGTTTTAGTTAATGATTTCTTTACCTAACAAAGTACATATTTTTTATTTGCCTGAAATTTTTGCGCTCATCGTCCACAATTTTTCCCCAATTTTAGGATCAAATTTTTCGTGAAAAGGTACCATTTTCCTGTCTTTATCGAAAAATCTACCCGAAATATTTTGCACTTCATCAGATGTAGAAAGCCATGTAGAAACATCGCAAACGTCTTTTTCAAATGGTTTATACAGTAAACCCAAAAATTTTAGATACCACGCAGATCCGGCCAAAAGTTTGGATTTCATGACACCCGGATTGAAAGCATTGGCAGTTACTTTGGTTTCCTCTAACCTTCTTGCCAACTCAAAAGTAAAGAACAAGCGTGCAAACATCGCATTTGACGTTGCCGTTAATCCATTAAATTTATTTGTTGCCTGCAGGTCTTCAAAATTCAGTTTTGCATTTTTCAAAAAAGTGGGATTGCCAGCAACCGTTATAATTCTTGATGTTCCGCTTTCCTGCAAAATATCGAGCAGGTTTGTTGTCAGCCAAAAATGGCTCATATAATTTACGGCAAACGTCCGCTCAATACCTTCTGCGGTCATTTGTTTTTCACTAAAAATTGCGCCTGCACAATTTGCCAAAACGTGTAGGTTGTCGTATTTACTTTTAAAATCTTCCGCCAGTTTTTTAACGGATGATTGAAGGGAAAGGTCTGCAATTAAATATTCACCTTTGTTGTTTCCTGTACGCTGCGCTATTTCTTGCAATGTCTTTGCGCTCGCTTCTGCATCGCGACTTACAATTATTATTTTAGCGCCTTTTTTTGCCAGACCGATTACTGTGGCTTTCCCCACGCCCGAACTACCGCCGGTGATCAGGAAATTTTTTTCTTTTAGTTGGTTCATCTCAAACTTATTTACACACACAACTTTAACACTTTTTCTGAAGATAAAATCGGGCCTATCTCAACAACTATTCAAACCAGATTGAAGAAAAAAGACAATTATTTATTTATATTTCCACAGTTGGTTCCGTACAATTATTTTTCAAATTAAGTGGCAATTTCTAATTGAATGAACTGTTTAAAATCCAATAATTTAAACCTGATATCTTATCAGCTTTTCTATTTTTCCTTTTTAACTCATTTCAAAGATTAAATGAGTTTCTGCCAAATTTTACATCTTTCCTTCTAATTAAATGACTGCCTAAACGCCAACGGACTTTGATTGGTCTTGGTTTTAAACAGTTTACTGAAAGACTGCGGATGCTCAAATCCCAGGCCGTAGGCTATTTCGCTTACAGACAGGTTTGTGGCAGATAGTTTTTCCTTTGCTTTTTCGATTAATTTTTCGTGGATGTGTTGCTGCGTGCTTTGTCCGGTCAAAGATTTAAGCAGACTTCCCAAATAGTTTGGTGATATGTTTAATATTCCCGCAATGTGCTGTGCAGTGGGCAAACCTTTGCCAATGATATCTTCACTGTTGAAATATTGATTGAGGATATTTTCCAGCCTGTCCAGTATTTGATGACTTCCTTTTTTTCGGGTAATGAATTGCCGTTGATAAAACCGTTCACAGTAATTTAATACTACCTCAATCTGTGAAATGATGATACTTTGTGTAAATTGGTCAATGCCGGATCGGTATTCTTTTTCAATTCCTTTAAAAATTCCTAAAAGCGTTTCCTTTTCTTTTTCCGAAAGAAACAGGGCTTCATTTACATCATAACCAAAAAATTTGTAGTTGTTTATTGTTTTTCCCAACGGCGTATTCCAGATAAAATCGGGGTGAATAATTAAAAGATATCCAGAAGGTTTTTTTTCAGATTTGCTGATGTTCAATTTTACAACCTGTTTAGGCGCAATAAAAGACATCAGCCCATCATCAAAGTCATACTTACTTTGCCCGTAATTGAGTTTTCCCTGCATATCCCGTTTTAAACCGATGCAATAAAGATCCTGAACCCAACTAATTTCGGATTCTTCAATTTGATATTCTACCAAACCATAATCAACCAGGCTTATCAGCGGATGTTGTGGTTTTGGCAATCCTGCAATCCGATGGAACTCTGAAACTGTGTTTATGGTATATAATTTCCTGATATTCATAAGCTTAAAATTAAGGGCAACAGCTAAAAACTATTGCCCTTGTAAATTTAAAAATCTGTAGATATACTCAAACTTTCGTAGGCAGAGAATTCATCCTGAAGTGCAGTCAATTTTTCGCCGGCGATACGGAAAGCATCAGAACCTAAAGTCAAATGAACAGGTGGATTTTCCATTTCTGCCAATTGTATCAAGGCTGAAGCAGCTTTTTCAGGATTCCCCGGTTGGTTCCCGTCGATGTCTTTTTGGTGTGTCGCCTGAATTTCTCTTGCTACGGTATAGGAATCAAGTTCGGTTTTTGACGCCCGAAGTGAACCGCCTTTCAGAAAATCTGTTCTAAAATATCCGGGATAAACAACGGTGGCATTCACACCAAATTCTTTTATTTCAGCGGCTAAAGCTTCTGTAAAACCAACAACAGCAAATTTTGTGGCGCAGTAAATTCCCCAACCCGCAAAATCTCCGGCAAGTCCGCCAATTGAGGCGATGTTGATAATAGAACCGCTTTTTTGCGCTCTTAAATAAGGCATTACTTTTCGGATGACATTTAAGGAACCGAAAACGTTCGTATTAAAGTTCTGACGGCTTTCCAAATCAGTAACTTCTTCCAAAGTACCCATCTGTCCGTAACCGGCATTGTTTACTATAACATCTAATTTTCCGAATTTTTCAAGTGTTTTTGAAACCGCGTTTTCAACTGAATTTTCATCGGTCAAATCAACTTCCAAAGGCAGAAACGTTGCAGAATTTTGGTCAACAGCTGTCTGCAGGTCAGCAATATTCCGTGAAGTTGCCGCTACCGGATAACCTTCGGCCAATAATTTTTTTACCAGTGCCAAACCTAAACCCTTTGAAGCGCCGGTGACAAACCATACTTTTTTTGTATCCATTTTTTTCGTTTTTTAATTAACTATATTTTTGATACGGCAAAGATTGTAAGTGCAAAGTTTGTTTACACAATCAAATCAATGCTTGTTGTAGGTAAATCAACGATGGGAAAATTGGATATAAAAAATTCGGCGAGTCGGGTTTTTAAAAAACCTTAATTCTTCTCCGCCTCTTCTTTCAGCGCTTCGTTCATCAGTTCGAAACCTTTTTTGGTATTCACTTCCAGTTTGGTTTTAAATAATGGAACGAGAATTCCCGTGAAGTTTTCGTATTGTTTAAACGTGGTCGTTCCATTTCCGTTATCATTCAATACTAAATGATGTTCGCCATTAAAGATTCCATTGAAAAGCAAAATTCCGAGCCAACTGATCTGCTTGTCTTTGTCAACTATTAAAACTTTTGGTTTAAAACTGTTCTTGCCTGAATTGGGTGGTGAGATGGTAACTGCCAAACTTTTGCCTACTTCCAAATCGCCTGCAATACTTGTGATAAAGGGATTCCAAGTAGGAAAATCTTTGAAATCCGTCAGGATAGAATAAATTTTTTGAGGCGTTGCGTTGATGAGAATTTCACTCGAAACTTTAATTGCCATAGGTTTTTTTGGATTATTATTATAAAAATTCTTGTCGGTAAGATAATAGTTATTTAAGCATTTCCTTCTCAATCAGTTTAAAATCCTCTTCACCAATCTCAAAGAAACCATATCTAAAATTAAAACCCCACTTTTCTTTGTTTTTTATAAATTCCAGATCAGCGATGAGCGGTAAAATCGAAACATCTTTTGTTTCTAAAAAATTAACTTTTTTACGAAACGGTTTAAAGTTTTCGGAAATGGTTTGCTGATAAATTTCATCATCCGCCACTTCGCCCAATGCGGTAAATTCCTGACATTTTTCCTGTCCTTCCAAAGTTTTTTTGCCAGAATAATAAATCACAAAATCACCTTTCTGCATTCGTTTTAGCGGTGCTTCCTTTCCGTGGCCCGCCTGTGCAATACTTTCAGAAATTCCATTTTTCACGTGGTCTTTCGAAGCCACGATGATCCAGTATTTGGTTTCTTTATTTTTCATTTAACTTTTCTCTGGCAATGCACGCTCGTATTTTCAAGAATTTTACGGGACCTTCATAAAATATTTTTTATAAAGTGTCGCCCAGAATACATGTTTTGCAAGTTATGTCAACAGAATATTGTATATATTGTTTTATACCCGTGCGGCATTCTGCTTCTACTTTTTCTTCTCGGTAAGCTTGAAAAATAAATCTTTCATGCTTTTTTTGGGCAAGCCTCCAGAATTTTATACGTTAGTAGGTAAGGTTTAAAATGAGTGGTTATGGATATAGCCAACTTTACTTTATCATTTAATTGTTGAGCGAAGACAGACATATCGGGATTGCGAAAAAACTTTGTCAACCGGCCCTGTTTCAACCTGAGAATCGTTTTTGAGATTTTTAATGTTTGCGGGAAGAAATTACAAGTTTTCGTTTGAAGCTTTTTCGAAACAGTTTGGGTCGGCCAAGAATTTTTTTGGGGTGTAGGGATTGTTGGCGAGAGAACGAGCGCCCGCGATTGAAGTGGCACCCCGTATTTTCTGCAAATCGGCAGAGAAACGGAGTATAGCGTAAAGCGCGAATTGGCGCCCAAATTATTCTATTGGGAAAAAGTTGTTTTTTGAAAGAGCAAATTTTAAATGGTTACATTTTGTATTCTAGTTCGACAGAAACCTTAAAACATGTAACCTTTAAAAGGATGGGAACGAGTTTTATTAAATGGAATTATTGCGTCTGCTGTAATCGCATCATTACCGCCATCTGCCAATGGATATAACTTCATATTTGTAATTATAATCTGCCTGCCTTCTACTTTTATAGTTTCAATTGATTTGGAATTGCCATTAAAAACGGTCTCCAAAACCTTCTGAGCAATCTGCTTTGTCCACCCAAAATCACTTACTGATTCATCAGTTTGTAATTTTGGATATTTTATATCGTATTCCGCTCCCAAATTTTCTTGCAAAGAATTTACTAATTCTTTGTCGGCTTCATAACCGAAGTCGCCACCTCCACCTTAAATGAATAATAGTAGTTTAGTCATATGAAAAAAAATACTCTTTACAATCGCGCTAACGTTTTACGGTTGCAGCAGATGGAGAAATAGAATTGCAACTGCCCGAAACTGTTGCCAAATTTATGATTAAAAGTTTTGTTGCTTATCTTGTCGCTCAATAGTTCGTTGTTTTTCCTTTCGCTATTGTCGTGTATTCAATTTGATGTTTGAATTCTTTTAATATTGGATCGTAATCCGTCCCAAGCCACAATAAATGTCCCCAATGATTATTGAAAGTTACCAATTTGGAGTTCCTTATATTGTCCTTTGCATTTTGGGCATGAGATAAATCAACTTGATTGTCATTTTCACTGTGTAAAATTAGTGTTGGGCAGATTATTTTTTTTAAAATATCTTGGTCGATGTTCTGGTCTAAATCATTGTTAAATCCCTTATAAGAACGCATTGATAAACTCATTTGTCTAAATTCCTTACACTCACATTTAGTAATTTGAACGGGTCTAAAAGTTGATAATTGCTTAAACATGGTCTTTGTTATATGGTTTGGAAATAACCTGTAAAAAAATCTGTAAAAAAGCCATGTCATGGCTTCAATTTCCGGTGAAAAAATCCATTTAGCTCCCTTATAAACTTTGTCAGCTTTAACAAACCACTTTTTTGTCAGGGCAGACATCAATATCAGATTTTCAACACGGTCAGCAAAGTTTCCTGCAATCTCTAAAGCAGTCAATCCACCTGCAGATATTCCGACAACAGATACTTTTTGAATATTTAATTCATCTAAAAGTGCAACAAATAAATCTGAAGTCCCCTTCGGAGATTTATTTTGGTTAGTCAATGGTGTCAAGCCATAGCCTGGTCTTGAGGGCGTAATAAAACAAAACCTTTCAAGGTCAAAACCTTTGTGAAAAATATTTTCTTTGCAACTTGTATGCCCGCCCACTACAATTAGCAGTGGTTTGCCATTTCCAAGCAAAGTGTACTCCACTTTCCCTTTTGCAGTTACTATTTGTAATGTTTGCATTTTACCCATGCTTGGTTGTTCTTAAAATAACAGTTTATGAACAGGGCTTGGCGTTGTTGGGATATCTGAAATACGTCAGCCGACAACTGAAGCCCAATATTTTTTAAAGGTTAAAGTTAAGAACTAAAGGTAAACTATTAAGGTTTAGCTGAAACCGAAGCTGATAGTCGAAGTTTTCCACGCGCTGCCACAATAATGCTAAACCCCTTGCTAGCAATAAGCATATTACTTGTCTGAATAAAGTTTTTTAATTTGATTAAGGTGGTTTGCTATCATCTTTTTAAGAATATCTTTATCAATGTCGGCAAGTGTCTTAATATGTACACACCCTCTGTCTGTCTTATGTGGGCCGAATTTTCAAGCAGAGTTTCTCTGTCGTCAAAATTTCCGGACAAATAGATTGCAATGGATGATGCTCTTGGCGAAAACGCAATATTTGGACTATCGCCTTCTCGCCCGCTTTCATACTTGTAATTGAAGCTTCCAAAACCAACAATACTCGGTCCCCACGTTTTTGGGTCAAGTTTTGTTTCGTTTTTTATTAGTTGGATAAGAGCAAAACTGTCTTTTCGTTTTGTTTCATCTTTTAGGCCGTCAATGAAGTCGTCAACGCTACTTGAAGTTTGTGTAGTTTTATTTTTTGCAATTGTTCATTTATTAGTCTTTTTTGAACACAGAAAGAAAAAGTGTAGGTTTAGATTTTGTTTCAAATGCTGACGGATAAGTGTCGCCTTTAAGATTATAGCAAATTGTCAGCTGTTCATTGTCAAGTTTATAAATTGCTGTAAAATGCTTGCCTGTATTGACTCCTTGCATTCCGTAAATATCCATTTGTCCACTCGTATATTTCAGTCTGCCTTTGTCCACACTCTCTGCACTAAAAGTGTAAATGCTGTCATTGATAACTAGTTTTTGTTTTTGAAAAACAACTGCTGGTAAATCATTTCCATTAATTTCTTGCCTTATTGGTGTCCAACTACCATTAAGAACATTTGAACTAAGTGAAGTCTTTTTTGTGGTTGCGCAACCAACGGTTAAGCAAATGAATGTTAGGAAAAGTAACTGTCGCATATGGTTATATTTTTTCTTAAATTTTATTTCTCTATCGTCGTATGTTTATGTTTACAGGACGTTAAAAATGCCAGTTGTTAACGTACGTTTCGGGGCTTGGCGATGTAGCGGACCAAAGAAGCCCAAACTTTCAATAATCACTGAATTTTTTAAGATGTGATTATCTTCGATTTAGCACTTCTGCCCCCATATTACCAAACCCCTATCAGCTTCAGCCGTTTTTGCGTTCTGTCCACTTTATTACTTTTGATAATAGCTTAACTCGCAAGTGTGTATTGCTGAGTTATCCGTCAAAAGTCGATAATTATACATAGCACAATCTACAAAAGTCGCAAGGCTGTTTTTTGTTTTTGACCTTAACAATTTTCCTTTTGAAGCATCATCAGAAATTATGCTTGCCCTATGCACCATCCATTCTATATCGTCAGCCTTTTCTGCCAAGTATTCAATTACTGCTTCATTGTCTCTATGTTGTCCAAGTAACCCTGAAAACCGTACCATTGTGTTTTTTAAAATCCAAAACATAAAAGGAAGTTTTTCTTTATAAGGTCGGCTAAAACCACCTGCTTGGTATAAAAATCGCTTTACCTTCTGTCTTAGCATAGCTGGGATTAGTTTTTTGACAAATTCTGCATTAACGTTTTCCGATTGTTGAAGTTTGGCATCTCCTAACATACTTATTACAAAGTCCACTCCATTTAAAAGTTCATCAATTGTTTGGTAATTAGTTATTGAGCCTTTAATTAACTTTAGATTCGGGTTCTTTTCGTCTATTTTTTCAGGATTACGAACCAATGCTATCACTCTATGTCCTTCGTTAAGAGCAATTGAGATAAAATGTCGTCCCGTTCTTCCTGTCGCCCCGAATATTAGGAAGGTGTACTTAGAATTTGTCATATTGTTTAGTGTGTTTAAAATTGCTGCAAACGGTCTTGTATATTAAAAGGAGTATTAAAAAGCACTTTAGTTTCGGAATAACACAAGCCGAATTTTTAAATTTTACGAATTATTTTATTTTTGGCATTTTGTCAATTTAAAACTTTGGCGACTTTCCAAAAATGCGCGAACCTTTGTGATAGCAAAGACTCACACTACGTTTTATATATGTTGTTTGCGGCATCGCTATTCCCCGAGTTCTTCTTTAAATAGTTCTTTTAGACGTTTCCACGAATCGTCGTGTGCTTTTGCATTATAGTCCGCCGGTCGTTGGTCGCAAAAAAAGCCGTGAGAACAATTTGGATATTCTACCAATTCATACCTTACCTGTTCTTCTTTCAATTTTGTTTCCATTAAATCCAATTGGTCTTTCGTGATGTGCGTATCAAGTCCGCCCGCAAAATAGACCAATTTTCCATTGTGTTCTGCAATGCCCTTGGACAGGCTAACTGTTGGTTCGGGTCTGCTCAACTCGATTTCCGTATTCGTAATCCAACCGCCATAAAGGCAAGCGGTGGCCGCAAAATCAAATTGCGTAGCTGCGAGATAGGCGATATGTCCGCCCATACTAAAACCAACAATTCCCATCCGCTCCGTTATATTCTCTTTCGTTTTTAGATAACCGATAATTACTTCCAAGTCCTTGATAACGGTTTCGCGTTTTAAGGTGTGCAAGAGTTTAAAACCTTTGTTCCGTCCTTCTTCCCCATAAGGAAGTTCATACCCAAGTTCAGCCCTATAATAAAAGTCGGGGGCAATGGCAACATAACCGAGTTCGGCAATTCGGTTTGTAATATCTCTTATGTTCGCATTGACACCGAACAATTCCATTACAACAATAACCGCAGGAAACTTCTTGTCTGTTTCAGATGGTTTAGCCAAATAAGCTTTTATAGGGATTAAAGCCCCATGGACATTTATTGCTATGTTCTGTGTTGAAATTTTGTGGTTCATAAATAATTCTAAATTTAATGTTAATCTTTCTTATCAACTATTTGTCTGTTAATTTTCTGGCTATTGGCACTAAAATAAGAACAGATAGATATGCTATTAGGAACATAAAGATACTTGTTTCTCTAAATTTTTGGGTCCATCCTTCCTTGAACCCATAATTATTGCCTATACCAACAGATGCCATAATCAATGTCATTGGAACTGTAACCAGTGCGGTGATGTATTTATATAATTTACCTGACATTTGTAAATAATTTGTTTTTGCTATAATGTTTCTTTTAACGATGCATAACGGTTTGAGGCTTTGCGATGGCGGGGAATTAGAAGCACAAATGTTCAATTTACAGCAAATGTTTATTATAATTCCAAATGTTCAATTCAGCCCAAAAGCCCACAATTGCAAAACAAGGGTTAGTGGTTCGTTGTTTTTTTCTATATTCCTTCGACAATTATCATTTTTGCCTCTGCCACTTTCTGTCTAATTGATTTAGCTTTGGAATACATTTCTGAAATTCCACCACTCCTTTGCTCGGTCAACTGTCGGAAACTCGATGACGACTATTCGCTCAGGATTCCAGTCAACCTCTAAGGAAGAGTCTGTCCGCCGCGAACTACAAATTTCTCGTCAATGTGATTTACTGCGATAGGAACTAACTTTTGATACTCAACTTTTTTTCCTTATCTAAAACTTTAAGTTCTATGATTACAAATGCAGGCATATTTTTTGATTTTATTGTTATCAAAGATCGGCCAAATGATAGCTTTCTTTCTGTATTTTATTATCGTTAAGTCCACTTAGCATTGCTATTTCTCCGATATAAGTGCTAATTCCGGTACCTCGTCCCGCCTATTATGATATCTTGTTAGCGGTTAGGGCTACCATTTTTAAAATTTAATTGCCGAAAGATACGTCCAAATTATAAAGAGAAATTGTAGTGGGATTCTGAACCATAGATAAGTCAATCCGTTTCCGTCAAATGTGGCTTTTTGATAGTCTACTTGTTTTATAGAAGCATAAATGTTTGCAGGAAGAACCAATATCAGAAATATAATAAGCAAATAAGCGGTTAAAATCTTATAATCAGGGAAGAGAAGTCCAATAGCAAAAATAAATTCAACAACTCCTGTAAGATAGACAACTTCTGTTTTAAATGGAATAAAATCTGGCAACATTAACGACATTCCATTGGTAAATGCAAAATGTCCCATTGCTGAAAACACCAACATAGCAGACAATGCGATTCTGCCCGATAAAGCAAAGTCAAAATTGCCACAAAATATTTTTGATATAAATAACGAAATGGCGAATACAACGAGCAAAACAATTAATGGCTTCATCTTTTTTTTCTACAAATCTCGTTTGTGATACCATGTAAAACAATGAACCCAGGTTAATAAATGCGAAGTTTCCACAAATTACAAAACAAACGCAAACATCTATATATAAATACGTTTCCGAATCCTGCTCAATGCCTGTGGTGTAATACCAATATAAGATGCAATATATTTAAGAGGGATTTGCTGAATGAGTTGGGCTTGTTCGGCAAATAAATTTAGGTAACGTTGTTCGGCAGTTTCGTTAAGCAATGATAATTCTCTTTTTGATTTTCTTAGAAACAAATCTTCGCTTGCATGTCGTCCGATTGCATTTCCAATTTTTGTTTCATTGTAAATTGCTTGCAGGTCGTTGTATGTCAGTTGCCAAAGTGTCGTTTTTGTTAAGGCTTCCACGTGGTAAGTCGATGGTCTCTGTTTCAAAAATGAATCGTAGCCACTTACGAAGCTGTTGTCAAATATAAAAGCAAATGTTAGGTCGTTTTCTTCTTTAGGAATATAGAAACGTATAATGCCTGTTTCAACAAATGAAAGGTGATTTTCAACTTGTCCAGCTTTTAATAGAACATATTTTTTGGGAAATTCCTTTCTTGTAAGTTTTGAGGAAAAAATCTCCCAATCTTGGTCCGTCAGCTTAATTGTCTTTTCAAAATATTCTCGAATTTGATCCATTGTTCATTTTTTCGCTTTCGTTCATCAGCCCGCAGCTTTCGCGGGCAGGCGCATTTCAGATTTGGAGACCTAAAATCTTTCAACTTACCGCGATGAACCAAAGTATGAAAATGATTTAACTTTCCAAAATCCAGATTGAGCTTGCCGGCTGTTACCTGCCGTTTTATCGACAATTGCACTTTTTCATGTTTCTTTCAAACAGTGCTGTTAAGCGTCCCTCTACTTTTCATTCAAATCGCAACTCTTTGAAGCACGCGCAAAAGTTCTTAGAAGGCAATATCATTAGTTTTTCTATTTTTGAATTACGCCCAATTGCTGCATGAATTCAAGGTTGTCTATAAAGTCTCGTTCTTCTGCAATCTTTCCATTCTCCATTCTAACCAGTGTAACCCCTTCAATATTTACTGTCTTGCCGGTTGATGGAATACCAAAGAAGACTCCCGAATGACTTCCTTTAAAATTCCAATATTTTACAATTTTATTTCCTTGTCCGAATACATCTTTAATGGTGAATGATACATTTGAAAACCCGGTGAGAAAATTAGCATAATAAAGTCTGGCACTGTCAATGCCAACCACATCTATTGCGCCTTCATGCATTACCAAATCTTTTGTAAAGTTTGAATCATTGAAAAGGTCTAATTTTCCATTATTAATAATTTCGTCCCAGATATGTGTGTACTTCTTAATATTGGCTTCTACGGGGTCTGCCTCCTTTTGTTGTTTTGAAGTGCAACCTATAACAGGCATAGTAATAATTAAAGTAAGAAATAACAATCTTCTAAGTATGATTTTTTGTTTCATTGTTTTGTTTGGATTATTTAGTGGTTATTTATTTTCCAATTGTTCAATCGTTTTCTTCGCATTTGCCAATCGTATGGCTTTGTTCTTCTCTACTAAAACTTTTGTTGTCCATTTTTCCAAGCGATGATGCAATGGGATTAATAATGCGGCGATACAAACTAGTGCCAACAACATAAGAACAGGTTTGTGGTGTGTTACCCTTTCTAAAAACGGATGCAGCAGTAGATTAAGAAATTCAAACACCACTAACAAAGCCATCACACCAAAAAATTCAATCATTTTTGTACTAGTAATAAAGCTTCTGCTGAGTAATAAAAACAGAATAATGAATAAAATTATTCCAAGTGCAATTAAGGCGAATTGAACATTTTGTTGTCTATGATGTTCTTCTTCAATTTTTTTGCTTTGTTCTTCCTTTAGTCTCAAATCTTCATTAAAAGCCATAGCTTGTGCTTTATTCAATTTTTCTTGACTAAAAACAGAATCCTTTAAAGCTGATTCCTGTTTTGAATAAAAGTATGCGCTGTCTATTTTATTTTGCCGGTCGAAAACAGTTTTTAAATAACTTGTCGCGTTGAGCTTAATAAAATTGTTGTGCGAATATTTTCCAATATAATTCATATCGACAGCCTGCTTTCCAGCTTCTGCATAATTTTTATTTCCCAACAAAAACTTTATATATCCATCTTTAACAAAGTATTTAAGAAACGGCATTTGAATAGTATTGCTTCTGGCAATTGCCTTCTTAAAATAGACTTCAGCCAATTCTTTATCCCCTAATTGAAAGTAGGTTAAACCAAAAACAGTCTGAATAAAAATTTCCATAGTTGACGCGTTAGCTATCAAATTTGCTTCATTTGCCGATTGGATGTGCTGAAGAGCAGATTTCGGCTCTTTAATATTTAAATAGTACAAAGCGTAACTTATGTGCACCTGAGTAACCATGAAATAATACGTTGGATCTTTTTTATCAGGTAAAGTGGCTTCTGCAGCCTTCGCAAAATACAACTGCTGTTCGTTATTTTTTAAAAAGGAAAAAACATTACTGATGTCAACATTAATACCGGAAACAGTATGCATGTGTCTGGCTCTTTCAGCAAATGGCAATCCTTTAAAATAGAAATCCAATGCGGTATTAAAATCACCCTTTGTATATAAATAAAAAATGCCTGCATAAGAGTAGGCCAGCCCGATTAAGCTATCATTCTTAAGTTGCCGAGCTATCCTCAACATTTCCAAATTATTTTCAACCGACATATCACCAGAGCCATTTGTGAATGTCTCTTCCCCAAGTTTTTCCAGTAGATTAAATCTATCCAGAGGATTGGTGGTTTTAGTCAGAACGTTCCGTAGACTGTCAACATATGCGGTTTGACCATTGACAACGCCTATAATCGAAAAGAAAAATATAAAACCAAATATTTTTTTCATACCTGATTTATTTGTGCTGAATTTGAGAAACGAAAGGTAATAGCTTTGCGCATTGAACAAAAATACGACAATATTTCAAGCTTCCGGATGCGCGCATTGCGGCTTGCCTGTTGTTATGTGCAGTTGCAAGAGAATGGTCGTAAAAGCACGAATAGATGGAGCATTGTTTCCTCATCATAGATTGTTTTAGGTGACCCTGAAAGATCGCAAAAAATGGCAGGTAACCGTTTGAAAATTTGTGCTGAAATGGCATTGCTTGCAGAACCATTTTCAGCCCGCACTAAATTAGTGAATAACAGATGAATTAACGTAAATCACCGTCAGCCATTTTTGAACAAATTTGCCGTTGGCATAAATAGTGTTTTAGGCGATTTGTATTTTGTTGTTCATGATTTCGACATTGAGATTTACTTTTGCTTTCAGTGCACCAAACACATTTAATATTGTTTCCATTGTTACATTGGTGGTATTGTTTTCCAATTTTGAAATTTGAGCTCTTTGAACGCCAATTAATTTACCTAATTCTTCCTAAAGTTGAAGTTATGGACTAAAGCTAAATTATTAACGTCGAGCCGAAACGGATGCAGGGAGCGAATTACAGCTGAAGCTAACAACGTCCTGCCCCAATAATGCCAAACCCAATGTTGCGTATTGAGTTCAAGCCTAAATTAATTTGTTTAATTCTTTTGTCATTGCTTCAACTAACTCTGGACGTCCGTGAAATTGAGCAGGTGTGTTTTGAAAAAGTGAAATTTTCCACTTGTCACTTTGTTTTACAGCAATTAAAGATTGGATAGCATTTGTTGCTGAGTTTATTTCTTTTTTGCCGGGCGGGAACATGCCAACAATGGCTCTTAGTAATACAGTATCTGAATTTAAAAATCGAATTTCTTCAACTTTCCACACATAGCTTGCTGTCTTGTGATTAGCAAACACTTGTTTCAGTTCTGTCTCAATTTGTAACTGTCCATTCATTTGACTTCCATCAAATCCAATAACATTGGCATCATCAGTGAATAACGAAGTCATGCCTGCTGCATTTTGGCTATTCCAATGGATTAGAAGTCCTTCATGTAATTTTTCAATAGATGTTGTCTCCATTTATTTTGTTCTGAATTAATTAGTTTGTCATTTCGTTGCATAACGCACAACCATAAAACATTTGTGAAGGCATGGCAATAACGATTGGTCAGCCGGTACAAATGCTCGATTGAAAAACTGATGTTGACAATCAATGCAAATGTTTAATAGCGTATGGTCTGCTGATAACAAAAATTGATAATAATTACTGCTGCACAATTGCAGCTTGCCAGATGCTTATACAAATGCCGTTGTTGTGCGTTCGTGCTTTTGAATGTAACCATTTTCAGATTTTTTCCTGTTTGTCAATCATCTTTTTGCTACCACTAATCGTGTAGCTTTATTTATTTCAATGATTTATTTTTCTTACGCCACTTTATTTTAAACCCATTTTCTTAAGTATCGCAATAAACCTAGCCTCTTTGCGAATAGGATCCCAGATAGGATCTACGTTTAAATACACTAACCAGCCTGCACGTTCGTTTGTTGCTTTATCAAGATATTCAAAAGCATGCTCCTTATCGCCAAGGGCAACATACACACTTGCCACCACGTCTGATGCCACGTAGGCAGTATCGGATTGCCTTTTAAGAGAATCCAATATCGCTCTTGCCATTTGCGTATTGCCGCCACGTGCATACGCATAAGCAAGTCTTCCATGCGACCACGGCGCAGCCGCCATATTATGAGTCAATTGTTCTTGCTGTATGGCTTCAGGAAATTTCCCTTGTGCCATATAACACATTCCTTTAAAATAAGCGGTAAATGGATAATTGGCATCTAATGCCGACGCCTTATCTAAATAGCGAAGCGCTTCATCATATTGCCTAGCAAAATAAAAATCTGAGCCATACCATGCATACGCCTCTGCACTCATGGGATCAAGCTCTATAAGTTTTGCGCCTATTTTTTTTGCTTCTTCTGTTTTTCCCATTGCAGGCAGGAAAGTATTATACGCCCAATACGCGAAATATTCGTTAGAATTAAGCCCGATCGCTTTCTTAAACTCTTCTTCTGCCTTGGCAAAATTCCAGACATACCAAAAATTATAAATGGCAAGGAAGGCATGCCCATTCGCCAGCGTACTATCCATTTGTGTTGCGGTTTGGGCTGCCATTTTCAACTGTGGAAGCGCCTCTAAAGGCGACATATAAAAGTCGGTTGCAACACCATAATAATAGGCTATTCCAAGATAAGGTAATGGGAACTTGGGATCTATCTTAATGGCATCATTCAACATTTTCAACCCGTTTGCCAGGTCATTCGGTGTTACTTTTTTTATCAGGTAGTTTCCTTTCAGGTAAAGATTGTAGGCTTCAAGATTTTCGGTTGGACGTTTCTCGATGTTAGTTTTTTCTGAAGAAGTAAGGTTGGCTTTCAGTTGTGCGGATACACTTGTTGCAATTTCACTTTGAATAGAAAAAATGTCTTTAAAATCTTTGTCGTATGTATCTGCCCACAATTGTTTATCGTTTCTTGCATCAATCAACTGCATATTGATATGCACTTTATTGTTTGACTTTTGCACACTTCCCTCCAGCAATACATCGGCGCCGACGGCTTCTCCAATTGCTCTCATTGTTTGTTTAGTGTCTTTAAACTGAAGCATTGATGTTCGTGAGATAACATTAAGCGCACCAATTCTCGAAAGCTGCGTTTGTATTTCATTGCAAATGCCATCTGAAAAATATTCATCCTCTTTTAAGGCACTCAAATTGGCAAATGGAATTACTGCAATCGTTTTTGACTGCGAATCGCTCATGCTATTAGCCCTATATTTTTTATACAAGAAAAAAGCGCTCAGTGCTACAATGAATACAAGGGCAGCGCTAATAAACAATTTTTTTAATGAAAATTTCTTTTTTGAAAACTGAATTCCTTTGCCATACAGCAACTGTTTTTTAGGAACCACTAAATTGTCGTTACTAACAGCGAAGATTTCCATTGGAATACTTACATTTCTCAACTCAAACTTCCCCATCAAAACCACTTCAATATTTTTCTGATTTTTTATTTCATCATATACTTTCCCTGAAATAAAAACCGAGCCCGGCACCGAAAACGATTCCATTCTTGAAGCGATATTTACCGCATCACCCATTACATCTCCCGGCTGGAACAAAACGTTTCCGGTGTGGATACCAATCCGTACAGGAATATTTATTGGAGCGCGGAGCGCTTTTTGACTATCAATAGCACACCATACTGCATCTACAGAGTTTGTAAAAACACTTAGCGAGCCATCGCCCATTTCTTTGATGATTTGGCCGTTGTATTGTTTGTGAAACTGATGCAACACCTCTTTATAGGCATTTTTCTTCTCCATCGCATCCGCTTCATCCTTTTCCATCAGTGAAGTGAAACCGAATATGTCGGTGAACATTATGGCTGCCAATTTTCTGGATAGTTCCTGTTGCATTGAATTGAAGTAGTTTATCGTAAATATAGTTTTAATTTCTCCTCTACCAATGCTTTCCGCACGTCCTGCAACATGGACACACCGAACAAGGCTTGGCAAAGAACTGGCATTTAAAATTCGTCAGCCGGAACTGAAGTCAAATTTATAATTAAAAAGTTGATGATTTGCACTTAGCTAAATTTATAACGTTTAGCTGCTTACTGAAGCTGAATAGCAAAAAAAAGTTAACTTCCGTACGCCAGTTCTTTGCCAAACCGCGTGTTGGCAGCAGGTTTATTCCACATCAGGATTCCAGTTCCATTTTGGTACTTGTCGCAAAGGATGTAGTTCCGCATCGGAATTTGCGTTTGAATTTTGCTTTGCAACATGTAAGCCAAAACTAACATGAGATTTAAGTGCGTTACGAAAAGGTTTATCTGTGGGAAGTCCTGCCTTGTCTGCTGCAATCATGTATAAGTCAACAAATCGCCGCCTTTGTTCCTCGGTTATTTTAAATCCGCGATGAACGTCAATTAAATGTATAAACCCACCCATGTCCTTTGTGAACTTGCCGGGTCCGCCAAAAGTCTCTGCTGTAAATGCAGTAAATTTGTCAACGTGCCCAGGTTGTTCTTCAGTTCCAAACAGAGGTTGCAAAATAGGGTCCGCTAAACAGGAGCGGTAAAAAATTTGAACATGTCTATAAAGCGCATCCCAACCACCTGCATGATCGTAAATCGTCTGATTTTTATTTTCTTTAATACTCATAGTAAATTTGCATGTTATAGCGATCAGCAACTTGCTGCTCACGGTGAGCATGTTCGATGGCATGGCAATAGCGAACAGTTAGCCGATACAAATGCTTGATTGACAAACCAAGGTTAAAGATAAAACAATTACCGAATAGCAAACGTCAAGCTAAAACAAATGCTGTTAGATCATTTGTAGCCGAGTGCTTGACGTGAACCCATGCTATTGCAAATATTACTGCTAGGCGCAGGCTGTCATTATGGTACTTACCCAATTTTTATTGGCTGCCTGTTGTCTTTCCATACAGTTTCTATGTACGTAAGTTTTTATTTGAAATGCCTCGAATGATCCTGTTCTTCTGTTGCATACAGTAGGGTCATCATTGATAAATCCAAAAAGGGAAATAATTTTCTGCAAGTGCATACTTCTTGCCCTACAACGCTATCGAACGCCGCATCTTTATAAACTAGCGTATTTGATCTGTTGGGCGACAATGGGATACATTATTGCGTGGAATTCCTATTCTTCGGGATGAGCGACGGTCTAGAAAGTATGCCACAAAAGAAACGATTGCACCTCCAAAGCACATACCTGTGCCAATTATTCGCACAACATCTACCCCTCTAATGTTCGCCCAAGCGGGGCTACTTAGCATGTTTAAAAGGTTCATAACCCCAAAGAAAGAAAGCACGAAGAAAATTCGAGGAAACCTGCGTCTATTGTTCATTGATTGTCCTTTTAATTGTTCGTCTGACTTGAAATTATCATAATATGCCTTTTCTCGCGCCTGACTCTCAAATATGCGAAAGTATTTTAACTTAGCCAACTTTCGTCTATATTTTTAAAATATTGGCTACTAGTATTTTAAAAAGATATGCGCAGCTAAATTTTAATTAAAATCTGTTTCGTTTTTATCCATTATATTTTTTTTTCCCTTGGCCTATCCTATTTTTATTTGCATGCGTTTGCTGTCTATGTTTTTTGTTTTTAGCGCAACAACTTCACTAACTCTTAAACCGGCACTATAAGCCATCATAAGCATTGTTTTTTGCTTACCGTTTTCTGTTTAGCTGATCATTAGGGCAATTTCCTCTTGATTAAAAAAAACTTGGTTTGCTATCCGTTTTTTAGGTCTAGGTACGATTAGAAATATGTTTTCATTTTTAAGCACTTTTTCATAGTTGAACTTTAGAGCATTAATTCTACTATGTATGGTGACCTCGGTACAGTTTTAGTGTAAATAAGCAGTACTGTAAATAATGCTTGAAGTACGGGATTATAGTTTAGGGTTTAGCGCAAACATCTAACCGTCCAAACAACTAACCAACTAACCACCCAAATAACTAACCACCCAAACAATTAACCACCTAACAAACCACTAACCATCCAACTAACTAACCACCGAACCACCCAACCAACTATATTTAATTATCTTTGGCAAAAATTACCACATGAAGATTACTTGCCTTATTTTATTCAGTTGCCTTCTATTTGGCGTTGCATCTGCCCAAAAAGTCATCAACCGAAACGATGAGATCGCCTCGATGGTTTCAGAGGTTAATCCAGACTCGCTAAAATCGTATATCTCTAGTTTGGTTGCCTTTGGTACAAGAAGCACCGTTGGCGATACGCAAAGTAAAAAAAGCGGTATTGGTGCGGCAAGGAGTTGGGTAGTGAGCAAGTTTAGCCAATTTGCTAAAAACAGTAATGGACGCCTAAGCGCTTATTTAGACACCACTACTTATAAAGCCGATGGGAAGCGGGTTGCAAAAGATTTCTCGCTTGCAAATGCAGTCGCAATTTTAAAGGGAACTGACGCAGCTGATAAACGCATTTTTATCATCAGCGGTCATGTAGATAGTAGAGTAACCGATGTGATGAACGGCAAGAGTGATGCGCCCGGCGCGAACGACGATGGTAGCGGCGTTGCGGCGGTTTTGGAGACGGCGCGCATTATGAGCAGGCACGCTTTCCCCGCAACTATAATTTTTGTCGCGGTTAGTGGTGAGGAACAAGGTTTGCTCGGTTCTACTTTTATGGCAAATAAAGCCAGAGCAGAAAAATGGGAAATTGCAGCGGTGCTTAATAATGATATTATGGGCAGCAACAACAGCAGCGGCACCAATATTATTGATAATACTCGGTTGCGTGTTTTTAGCGAAGGTTTGCCAAACTTCGAGTTAGATAAAACCGGGAAATACATTAGGCAATTGGGATTGGAAAACGATGGCCAAAGCCGACAATTGGCTCGTTATGTTAAAGAAGTTGGCGAACGTTATGTAGATCATTTAGAAATTAAACTTATTTATAGAAGCGACAGGTTTTTGCGCGGAGGCGACCACCTGCCATATTTAGAAAACGGTTTTGCTGCTGTGCGGTTAACCGAGATGAATGAAAATTTTAACCATCAACACCAAGATTTAAGAACCGAAAACGGGATAGAATATGGCGATTTGATTAAGTTTATGGATTTCGAATACCTACGCAAAAATACGGCAGTTAATCTTTCTGTACTTGCAAATTTGACTATGTCCGCATCCAAACCTTTGGATGTAAAAATTGATGTAAAAAACCTGAGCAATTCTTCTGCATTAAGTTGGAAAGCGCCAAAAAATGGTAAAGCGGTTGGGTATTTTGTATTGATGCGCGAGAGCAGTAGCGCCATGTGGGAGAAAAAATTTTTCACAACAAGTACCGAAATGGTGTTACCTTATAGCAAAGACAATTATTTATTCGCGGTGCAAAGTGTTGGAGAGAATTATACGGAGAGTTTAGCGGAAGTGCCAAGCATCGGCAGATAATAGTTTGTATGAAAATTGCAGAAAAACTAAAGGTTAGCCCACTTGCGCTGATTTTGAATGTCGCCCTAACCCTGGGCATTGGCGGGTTGGTAGGATGGGCAACCGCAAACGGAGTAACAACCTGGTATACCACATTAAACAAACCAAGTTTTAACCCGCCAAATTGGCTTTTTCGTCCGGTGTGGACAACGCTTTATGTGTTGATAGGAATTGCAGCTTATTTAATTTGGCAAAAGAGAAAGAACATTCCGCATTTTCCGCGAACCGTAGCAATTTATTTAATACAACTGATACTAAACCTCGCATGGTCGTTCATTTTCTTTTACATGCACGAGATTGGCTTCGCGCTCGCAGAAATTGTGCTTCTTTTAATAATGATTATCTTTAACGGCGTCTATTTTTTTAGAATAGATAAATGGGCCGGCTTTTTATTCGTTCCATATATTTTGTGGGTTTTGTTCGCTACCTTTTTAAACTATACTATTTTTATACTCAATTAATACAAAAGCTAATTTTTATAGTTAAAATTGAAAATAATTCTACAGGCAAAGGTTTTTATTACCCATCGCCGAAAGGCAAACAAAGAGAATTGGGATTTTAGCAGATGAAAAAATTAATTTTCCTTATATCGTTGATCTCCTTTACCACTTTAGCTTTTGCTCAAAATGCTTCGATTGATAATTTTTTGGTAAAGGAAAACCTGCTGAAAAACAATAAACTTGCCATCATCGCAGCCGATTCTGCAGGTATTCCCAAGGAAAACATAAACGGACTCTACACTTTTGCCGTAAGTGGTTTTACACAAATATTAAAATTTAATGAAGGTGTTGCGATACTTCAGTTGCCTATCGAAAAATCTACCTTTGTATATATAAAGCATCAAAACGATGGTGGAACGCACAGCAAGCTGGTGTACGTTTATAAGAAAGGTTCTGATTTAACCCCTTATGCGATAAACAGTTTATGGCTGTTTTTAATCCCAATCATCTTGGTGGTGTTGGCATTTGCTTTTAGAAAACTCATCATCTTCGCAGTAATTATTTTCTTGGCATTTGTTTATTTTAACCACAGCAGCGGTCTAAACTTAAGCACGTTTTTCGAAAGTATTTTCGATGGGCTGAAGAATTTGGTCTAGTTGATAAAAAGAGTATTAAGTATTCAGTACAAAGTATCTAGACTCGTTCAACCCTAAACCTTTAACCTTCCACCCTCAACCTAAAAAGTCATCTAAGTCTCTCGGCAGATCGTATTAGTTTTTCATCCTTATTTATCCCGCCTATAGCGAAAACGCAAAACAAAACGGAAAGTGCAGGTAAGTATGCAGCAAAATCAAAGTGCGCATTTTCTAAACCTCCAGGTAGGTTTTTAGCAAAAACTGTACACCAGAAAGCAAAGCCTACAATAAGCAAAATAGACACCATGGCAATTCGCTTTTGCATTCGTCTACGCTTAAAATTAAATATATTTATAAAACAAAGAAACGCAATTACAATATTGGTGATAAGCAAGGGAGTAAAAGCTTCTTTTAACATACCGATGCCAGGTCGTCCTACCACATCTTCATACAAACCCATGGTATGCAAACTCGTTTCTGTAGTTTTTACTTCAACTGTTAAAACCGGCAAAAAAAGCATCAGTCCCAAGGCAATGGTTGCCAAAAAAAGCCAAATGGTTTGTACGCGTTGTATCATGTTAATATTTAAAGATGCACAAATATATTTAATTTCAGATAAGCGCTATATCTAATTAAAGGAAAAAGGTATTTTTGCCATCGGTTTGCTTAAAAAAAGATATTTCATACAATTGGCCTATAAAGGCACCGCTTACCACGGTTGGCAAACACAACGGAATGCCGTTACCGTACAAGAAATTTTAGATAAAGCCATGTCGGTTTGTTTTAGGCAACCCATACAAACCCTAGGTTGCGGCCGTACGGATGCAGGGGTACACGCGCGAGATTTTTATGCACACTTCGATGTAGAAAATTTGACAGATGAAATCGTGCTGGCTTCTGCTGATAGCCTCAACGCGCTACTACCCTACCAAATTGCTGCAAAAGATTTATTTGAAGTAGCAGAAAATGCGCATGCCCGTTTCGATGCCACTGCAAGAACTTACGAATATTATATCCATTTTAAGAAAGATCCTTTTAAATTAGATACATCTTGGTTGGTAAAAGATTATTTAGATGTTTCAAAAATGAATCTTGCCGCTGCGGAATTGTTAAATCACGAAGATTTCTCTTGCTTTAGCAAATCTAACACGCAAACCTTTACAAATAATTGTAAAATTACCAAGGCTAGTTTCGAGGTATCTTCAGACGAAAGTCTAATATTTACCATTAAAGCCGATAGGTTTTTACGCAATATGGTACGCGCAATTGTGGGTACTTTAGTGCTTATTGGTAAAGGAAACTTAAATGTGGCAGCCATAGAAGACATTATAAATAGTAAAAACCGAAGTAATGCGGGCCAGTCTGTACCAGCTTGCGGTTTATTTCTAACAAAAGTAGAATACCCTTATTTAACAAAAAGTTAAACAGAAAATGGCAACTGGCGAGGTATATAACGCAACTATATTAAAACGTATTTTCAAATACGTAAGACCTTACCGTGGAATTTTTTATTGGTCTATTTTTCTTACCATTGCCATGGCTGCCTTGTCTCCCATACAGCCTTTTTTAATCAAGTACACATTAGATAAATTTATCCTAACCGGAAAATATAACGGCTTGCTGCAGATGACGATTTTAATGATCGGTATTCTATTTTTACAAACCCTTGTACAATACAACCAAACCTACTTAACAAACAGTTTAGGACAATCGGTTATCAAAGATTTAAGAATAGGTGTTTTTAATCACATCACAAGGTTAAAGTTAAAGTTTTTCGACAAAACACCACTCGGACAGTTAATTACGAGAACAGTTTCTGACCTCGAAACCATTTCTGATATTTTCTCTGAAGGACTAATAGCCATGGTGGGCAACAGTTTACAGGTGGTAGTGATTGTTTCTTTTATGCTTTATACCGACTGGGAACTAAGCTTGGTAATGCTTTCTCCAATCCCCTTATTAATTATCGCAACCAGGGTCTTTCAAAAAGCAATTAAGGCATCTTTTCAAGAAATTAGAACCGAAGTAGCAAACTTAAACACCTTTTTACAAGAACACATAACTGGTGTTGGGATCATTCAATATTTTGCAAGAGAGCGTCAAGAATATAAAAAGTTTTATGCCATCAACAAGCGCTATCGCGATGCGAATATCCGTTCAAATTGGTATTATTCTATCTTTTTCCCCGTTGTGGAGCTGATATCTGCATTATCGCTAGGCCTGTTGGTTTGGTATGGTGCAAAAAGCATTTTGGCAAAACCATTAGACGTAACCCCAGGAACCATTACACAGTTTATTATTTATTTGGGTATGGTTTATAACCCCATTCGGCAACTCGCAGATAAGTTTAACACACTGCAAATGGGCATGGTTGGTGCAGAGCGGGTTTTTAGGGTGTTAGATACAAACGAACTCACGCCAAATTTAGGTCTCGAGAAACCGGCGAAGCTTGCCGGACACATCGTTTTTAAGAACGTATGGTTTGCCTATGTAGAAAAGCAATATGTCTTAAAAAACATTTCGTTCGAGGTAAAACCCGGACAAACCATCGCACTTGTGGGTGCAACAGGTGCAGGAAAATCATCGACCATAAATATCTTAAATCGCTTTTATGAAATACAAAAAGGTGAAATTACTGTGGACGGCATTAACATAGAAGATTTTGAGATCGATTATTTACGCAGCAATATTGCCACTGTTTTACAAGATGTGTTTTTGTTTTCTGACACTATATTCAACAACATTACACTCAATAATGAAAACATCAGTTTAGAGGAAGTTTTGGCTGCTTCTAAAAAAGTTGGCGCACATCAGTTTATAGAGAAGCTACCAGGCGGCTATCATTACAACGTTATGGAACGGGGCGCCACGCTCTCTGCCGGCCAAGCACAATTAATTTCCTTTATTAGGGCTTTGGTACACAACCCAACCATCTTAGTTTTAGACGAGGCAACTTCATCTGTAGATACCGAAACAGAAATGCTCATCCAAAATGCCATAGATAGTTTAATGCAAGGGAGAACCTCCATTGTAATTGCACACAGATTATCTACCATCCAAAAAGCCGACAAAATAATTGTGTTAGAAAAAGGAGAAATTATGGAAGTCGGTTCGCACCAAGATTTGCTCAAAAATGAGGGTTACTACAAGAAACTCTACGATCTCCAATTTTCTTCAGAAGGTATAGCGAAAAGTTAAATTCGCTAAATAATTTTGTTACTATGAATGGTTCGGGAGACACGAACCACCAAGATAGAATTACCCAAATTGATAAATATTATAAACAACTTACAATCTGTAATTTCATCGGCAGAAATAACAAAAGCTTAAATTCCCTTGCCCTCGGTTCGTGTCTCTACGAACCGAAAATAACAATTCAAATCTAACCGTTGAGTGAAAAAAATATTTCAACTTATTCAACCCATCCGAAAAACAAATTCTAAATTAGCGTTAAATGAAACATTTTTCCTTTCAAATGCTTTCCCTTGTGCTGATTTGCATAGGCCTGAATGCGCGTGCACAAGAGACATTTAAAATTTCTGGAATTGTTGTAGATCAGAAAAACGAACCAATACCAAATGCTACAATATTTATAAGCGGCTCTAAAAAAATTACAGCTACAAACATAGATGGTCGATTTGTGTTTGCCGAATTAGCAGCCGGCAATTATATAATTTCCACAAAATTGCTTGGCTATTCGGCACCATCGCAAACTGTAATTATAACTGATAAGTCTGTTGCCATTTCAATTGGTGTAGAAGCAAAATCGATAGCGTTAAAGGAAGTTAGTATTGGCATCGATAAAAATAGAGAAAGATACCTTAACATTTTTAAAGATCAGTTTTTAGGAACATCTCGAAGCGCAGCAAACTGCGTTATTTTAAATCCAGAGCTGATTAATTTTACAGGCAAAAATCTTCCTTATGATAATGTGTTTTTGAAAGCGGATGCGGATGACTTGCTGACTATAGAAAATAAGCAGCTTGGATATAGAGTTAAATATTTGCTCAAAGCGTTCGAGTATAATTCTAAAACGACAGTTACCTATTATGAAGGCGACAGTAATTTTGAAGATTTAGACGGAACTGATGAGCAGAAACAGATTTGGGCAAAGAATAGGCTTGCAGCATACAGTGGTTCTCTGATGCATTTTTTAAGGTCAGTGTATTCTAATACCGTGCTAAGCGAAGGTTTTATTACAAACCAGATGGTGAAAAGTAGCAATAGTTTTGATATTAAATTATACATGAATCCAACTCCAGTTAGTTTTGATTCGCTCGTAACTATTGTAGACAGCTCCTTTGTTTCATTCAAATTTACGGCGTTAAACGTATTGTATAATCCTAAAAAGGCATCAAAGGTTCGAGAAAAAAACGAACGAAAACCCGAGGAGAAGAGCAATCAAAAAGGCGAAAAACCTGACCGCAAAGAGGATTTGTTAATTGTAAATTCAGCCGGTGAAAGTTCGCAACTGCTCTTGTATTTGCCAGAGGCCGTTATTGATGCACGCGGCAGTGTCTCTACCGGCCATAAAACCTTTTTGATAAGAGGCAATTGGGCAGGAAAGCGTATTGGAGCACAGTTGCCATTCGAATATCTACCACCAAAACAGCAATAACTGCTGAGTGATTTCGAGAGTTTATAAATAGAATTTTGGATCATCTTCAATATTTCAATCGGCTTTTAACCCTAAAATAAAAGCTATTTTTTATAAGTAATCCATATATTCGCTAACCCATCACATGCAATTAGATAGAGAAAAAAGCGAGTTTTTAGACGACACGATAGACCAATGGCAACGTGAACAATTAATTGATGAGGCGACTGCAAATCGATTAAAGAAAAGTTACGAAGCTAAAAGTTTTGATTGGTTAAGACTTGCCCAGTATGCCTTCTGGGTTGCTCTTGCCTGTGGTTTTATTGCCTTAGGCGCTTTGTTGATTGACAGCTCTTTATTAAATGCGCTGAAAAAACTTTACGATACCCCAGATTTTGTAATTTCCATCATTTCGGCATTATTGGCAGGATGGCTTTATATCTTAGCTTTTAGGCGGAAGAAAAAATTGCCGCATCTAAAATTCAGTAACGAAGCTATTGTGCTTGCAGCGGTATTATTTACTGCAAATGCGATCGCTTATTTTGGAAAATCTATTGGCGGAGAATCGCAAAATTTTTCTGTGCTGATTTTAATTTCTGTATTAGTCTATGGTGTTTTAGGATTCTTTTTTAACTCTCGCCTCATTTGGATTTTTGCACTGCTTTCTCTTGGCGCTTGGTTTGGCACTGAAACTGGCTATTTAAGTAGGTGGAATTTTTATTTTCTTGGGATGAACTACCCACTCCGGTTTGTCCTCTTTGGCGCTATTTTAACCGCTGCTTCTTTTATTATGAAACTTTTCGATAAAAGCCGATCGTATTTTCAGGTAACCTACATCGCAGGGATGGTTTATCTTTTCGTCTCGCTTTGGTTTTTATCGGTATTTGGAAATTTTGCAAGTTTAGAAGCTTGGTACAATGTTCGGCAAATCAGTTTATTTTATTGGGCAATAATTTCTGCTGTGGTTTGCATTGCCAGTATTTGGTATGGGCTAAAAAACAACGACGACATTGCCAGGGAATTTGGAATTACATTTTTATTCTTGAATCTTTACACTCGCTATTTCGAATACTTTTGGGACAGTTGGCATAAGGCTATTTTCTTTGCGGTGCTCGCCGCATCTTTTTGGCTCATTGGTAGGAAAGCGGAAAAAATATGGAATGGAGAGTTTTTGAAGGGTTAGCGAGGAATGAGATCAAGGAAAATTTTCTAACGTTTGTTGTTACTGATCATTTCAACCATTTGACTGCCAACTTAAACCACAGTGAGTCCGCTCCTTCGGGATGCTTAGCTTCCGCATCTCGAAGTGTTGGATTGCCGAATCCGAAATACAAAAACTTCATGCATTTCTTCTCGGGATTACTCCAAAGGAGCCACTTTGTGGCAAATCCTTTTCTATCAATAGTTCGACACCACCCTGCGGAATGTATCGAACAGCGATTTGCAAGGGTCTAAAATAAAAATAGTCTCTTCTTGCAAATTATAACACAAAATTATGATATTAGTCAATATAATTAACTGTCAATCAAATAGTAAAGTTATTTTTAAAGAGCGACTAATTAAAATACTTCAATTAGCTTTTTCCCCGTTTTTGCCTCTAGTTTGCCAAAAGAAATACAGTTTTCAGCTTCAAAACCATGCGTCTTTAAAAGTGCTTCAAACTCTTCTGCATATTCTGGCAATACGGCAATTAGAAGTCCGCCGCTGGTTTGCGGATCTGCAAGAATGTGTTTTTGATAATCTGAAATTAGTCCAACTTTATGCCCGTAGCTTTCCCAATTTCTTATAGTTCCTCCCGGGATGGCTTTCTGCTGCAAATATTCATCAACAACTTTTAGCTTTGGTACCTTTTTAAAATTGATTTCAGCTTGCAAATTGCTGCCTTCACACATTTCTGAAAGATGGCCCAACAAGCCAAAACCCGTCACATCTGTCATGGCTTTTACATAGTCTAATTTACCAATTACTTCACCGATACTATTTAATTTTGCCATCGAATTCGGCGCAATGTCGGCATGTTCGGCTTTTAATATTCCCTTTTTCTGTGCCGTAGTTAAAATGCCAACACCTAGTGCCTTTGTAATATATAATTTGCATCCCGCGACAGCGGTAGAATTTTGTTTTAAATTTTTAATTTCGACAATACCATTTACGGCCAAACCAAAAACAGGTTCTGGACAATCTATACTGTGTCCACCAGCGAGGGAAATGCCGGCTTCTGCACAGATAGAACGCGCCCCTTCTAAAACTTGCTGAGCAATTTCGGGCGCCAACTTATCTATCGGCCAACCCAAAATTGCGATGGCCACAATGGGCTTCCCGCCCATCGCATAAACATCAGAAATCGCATTTGCAGAAGCTATTCTTCCGAAATCGAACGGATTGTCTACAATCGGCATAAAAAAATCTGTGTTAGAAATTAGCGCTGTTCCGTTGCCCAAATCATAAGCCGCAGCATCATCTCGGGTGTTGTTTCCAACCAATAAATTTTTATCTGCTTCGTACTTTATCTGGCTATGTAAAATTTTATCCAAAACTGCCGGCGATATTTTACACCCACAACCTGCACCGTGAGAATATTGGGTAAGTCTAATTTCTTCCATTTATGCTTTTTAATCTTTCTATGTAGTTTGGCAACCTACAAATTGTACAATTGCTCTTGCTTGATTTTCTGGAGAGATTTCTTTAAAGTCAATAAGTTGAATCGTGTCCTTTTTGCGCTTCTCTAACCCTTTTAAATACGCTTTATCGTAATATATCAACACATTTCCGATAAAATCTATCATTCTGCCTTCGTCAATAGCTTGCAGCGTAAACTTAGTCTCTAGCGGCCCAAGTTTTTTTGCAATGCCTAAGACTGCCATTTTTAAAAATTCCCGATCTAAAACACCATACTTTTTATCCAAAAAATTAATGCGGTTATTAATTGGGACTTCAATTTTAATAACCTGCGCTTCGCGCATTTGCTCCCAAATTGGTTTCGGAATTACCCGCTTTCCAATCAACACGCTTTCATCTTCTAGCCAAATGGTTTTATTAAAATTCATGTTTTGAAGTTGAGAACCGAGCAGATTTTCAAATTGTTCTTGCGAAGGCTGAACCAATGTTCCCATCGAGCCGAAAGAAGAGCCTTGATGTTGCGCAAGATTTTCCAAGTCGATAACTTGCTCACCCAATTTTGCCATTTCCCGTAAAATTTCCGTTTTTGCAGAGCCGGTACTTCCGCTTAAAATTTTAAAAGGATATCTTTTAGAAAACGAATCTATTGCTGCACGCCGAAAAGCTTTATATCCACCTTTAAGCGTAGCTACCTCAAAACCATAAAGATTTAATGCCCAAGCCATGGCACCGCTTCGCATTCCGCCTCGCCAACAATGCACCAAAATTTTCTTCTGGGGCGCAAGTTGTTCTGCCTGCCGTATAAAATCTGCCCATTTACCGCCCACAAGTTCGAAACCCAACAAAATGGCCGCTTCTCTACTTTGCTGTTTGTAGGCGGTGCCAACAAAAACCCTTTGTTCATTGGTGAAAATTGGAAGATTGGCTGCACGGGGAATATGCCCTTGCTCAAATTCTAGGGGCGTACGCACATCTATAACAACCGTATCTTTTGCGACTTCTAAAAACTCCGAAAGATCTAAAACTTGCTGCATTTTTTTCCTATCCAGATAGAAACTTTAATCTAAAATCTGCTCAAATGTTTACAATAATTGAGGGCCACATGCAAATATATTAAAGCTAAAGGGCCATCATTCGCGTGATTAAAATTATTACCCAATTTTTAAAAACAATGTCTTTCTCGAAATTTTTTGAAGTGCGATACTAAGTTAATGCTGCTTACCACGCCTGATCTCCTAATAGCGGCACAAACCTAAAAGTATCAAGCTCTATTCTATCATAATCATTTTCGCTTACGCGGATGACTGTTACCATTTTTTGAGATTCCTCATCACCTACCGGGATAACCAGAATACCGCCGATGCGAAGTTGTTTTAGCATTATCTCTGGCACAAATGGAGCGCCAGCGGTAACAATTATCTTATCATAAGGCGCATAAATTGGAATTCCTTTTGATCCATCACCATAAAAAAAATGCGCCGGATAACCCATTCCGGGCAACACTTTAACAGTTCTATCGTAAATTTTTTGTTGTCTTTCTATCGTAAATACTGTTGCCCCAAGCTCCATCAAAATACAAGTTTGATAGCCCGACCCTGTGCCAATCTCCAAAATTTTGTCGCCCTTTTTAATGTGCAAAAGTTCTGTTTGATATGCAACAGTGTAAGGTTGAGAAATGGTTTGTCCATCGCCAATTGGAAAGGCAATGTCTCTATAGGCTTGGTTCCAAAATGTTTCATCAAAGAAAAAATGACGAGGCACTTTACCAATGGCCTTTAACAGAGCAACGTCTGAAATACCACGTGTTTTTAACAATTCAACAAGCTTTTTTCTTGCGCCCTGCTCTCGGTAATTGTCAATAAACTTGTAGGCCATATCTATCCAAAAATAGGTTTTTTAAACGTTTTATAAAGGCTTTAGAAAATTACCTAAGCTATTAGCTTGATACAAAAGCCAAAAGAATAAAAGATTTTGCAACTGGTTTGTTAATATGGATCAACATCAATAACTATTGAAACGCTTTTAAATTGCGATTGGCTGTTAAACTCTAAAATAGTTTCGCGCAGTGCATTTTTAATTTTAGTTATCGCCGTGTGCTTATCGGCTTTTATAATAATTTGCTTTAAATATAAGTTTCTTACTCGGCTAACCAACGGAATTTCGGGGCCTAAAACACGTTGACCAAATTTTGATTTTAGGGTTTTTCCAAGCTGATCGGCAGCTAACTCTAACACATTTGGTTCTTTGTGTCTTATAGATAGAAAAATCATTTTGGCAAAAGGCGGATAGAGAAATTTTTCTCGCTCAGCAATCTCATCACGATACATACCTAAATAATCGTTCTCTACCACCTGCTTAATAATTCTATGCCTCGCATCATACGTTTGGATACACACAATTCCTTGAGACTCTCGCCTCCCTGCCCTGCCCGCAACTTGCGCCAACAATTGATAGCTTCTTTCGTAAGCTCTAAAATCTGGATAACCTAAAAGTGTATCGGCATTTATCACACCGATGAGATTTAGATTTTCGAAATCCAGACCTTTGGCAACCATTTGCGTACCTATTAAAATATCGGTTTTCCGGTTCTGAAAATCAGTTAATATTTTTTGTAAACTATTTCTGGTTCTCGTGCTGTCTAAATCCAATCGGGCAATTGATGCCTTTGGATATATCAGCTTCAACTCCTCTTCAATACGCTCTGTACCGAAACCTTTTTGCATAATGTGCACTGAGCCACAGGCAGGGCAGATACTTAAGCTACTTTGGTGGTAGCCGCAATAATGGCAATGAAGTTTGCCGCTGCTTTTATGATACGTAAGGCTAACATCGCAATTGATGCATTTTGGTGTATAACCGCAAGTGGCACAAATTAGAATGGTGGCATATCCTCTCCTATTTTGAAACAAAACAATCTGCTCTTTCTTTTCCAAAGCAGCGTCCATCTCTTTTATTAACACACTTGAGAAATAAGAAACCATTGTCTTTTTCTTGGTTTCTTCGGCAATGCTAACTACCTCTTGTTTTGGCAGAGCAACGCCGCCAAACCTTGTTTGCACTTCTACCAATGCATATTTACCTTGAAGGGCATTGTAATAGCTTTCCAAAGATGGTGTGGCAGAGCCTAAAACTACCTTGGCATGGTGTAAATTTGCGAGATAAATGGCCGCATCTCTTGCTTGGTATCTCGGTGCAGGATCATGCTGTTTGTAGGAGGCTTCATGTTCTTCATCAACAATGATTAGCTTTAGGTTTTGGAAGGGCAGAAAAATAGCAGAACGAGCGCCCAAAACAATTTTGAAAGTGCCTTTTTTAACTTTGTTCCAAATTTCTACCCGTTCGCTGTTGTTAAATTTTGAATGGTAAACCCCAATCAAATTGCCGAAATAAAGCTTTATCCGTTCTACAATCTGGGTTGTAAGCGCAATTTCTGGAAGTAGAAATAGCACTTGGGCATCATCCGATTTAATAATTTCTTCTATGAGTTTAATATAAATTTGCGTTTTTCCAGATGCAGTTATGCCGTGTAAAAGTGACACATCTTTATCGGCAAAACTTGTCTGTAATTCGGTGAATGCCCGTGCTTGTTCGTCGGTTAATGAAAAATCCACACAAAAGTCTTCTTCGTAATTCGCCAACCGGCTTATCGGTTTCTTAGAAACTACAAAAATTTCTTTATCTGTTAGCGTTTTCAAGGCGGCGGCTCCGCAGTTGCTTTCTTCTAATAGTTGTTCTTTGGTAATTGGCTTGCTTAACTTATTCAATTTCAAAAAAGCCAAAAGCGCATCTAGCTGTTTTGGCGCTCTCTCTAAAATATCGAAAAGCTGTTTTAGATTTTGCTGATCGTTGTAAAAGTCGCTGAGGCTTACAAAAGATTTTAAGAGTGGTTTGTATTTTTGCGCTACCTCTTCTGCAACGAGAATAAGTTCCTTATCTAATAATTTATTGATGATTGGATAAATTGTTTTTTGGCCGAGGAGTTTCGAAACTTCGCTAATTGTCAATTTTTGCTGCGCTTTTAGGGCTTCCATGATTACACATTCTTTTTCCGTCAACGGAATTTCAGTCTCATTGTCAGATTTTAAGACGATAATGGTTTCGCTAGCGAGTTTTAAACTTGCCGGCAATGCTGCAGCCATCACATCGCCCTCGTTGCATAAATAATAATCTTTTATCCAATCCCAAAAAAGCATTTGTGTTGAGGTGACTATTGGCTCTTCATCAACCACGTCTATCAGGTATTTCGCCTCATAAACCTTCGGTGCATCTGGGGTAATTTTTGCAACGAGTGCGGTATAAATTTTGCTTTTCCCAAATTGCACAACCACCCTTTTGCCAATGGCAACTTTGGTGTTAAGCTCAAACGGAACTCGGTAAGTATATCTAATTGCCAAGGAAAGCGGCAATATAACTTCTACAAAAAGGGTTTCTCTCTCTGTAAACAAGCTGCTTTCTTGCCAATCCATTATTTATCTTTTACTGCTGCAAAAAATAGCATTATCCAACCCAGAAAAAACAACAATCCGCCGATTGGAGTGATAGGCCCGATGATGTTTACAAACTCAATGTGGAAAACAGATCTTAAAGCCAAAATATAAAGAGAACCAGAAAAAAAGATAATCCCAAAGGTAAAACAGAAGTAAGCAATGTTGATAAGTTTGTTTCTATAACGTGCGAAGGTAGATAAATATAAAAGAGCGAAAGTGTGATAAAATTGATAATCAACGCCCTTTTGCCAAATTTCTAGCGCGTGTGCATCTACAAGATTCTTTAGAGCGTGAGCGCCAAATGCACCTAGCAAAACAGCAACGGCACCAAAAAAAGAAGCGGTTAGAATTATACGTTTGTTCATAAATATTTGCTGAAGGCAATTGCTAAATTAATAAATTGGCGAGGATTTTAGCACAAATGGATGTATTAATTTAAATTTGGTTCTAAACGAATGAAGAAAATCATAATTATAGTTATTGTTTTAACCCTATCTACTTTTTACCTGGCATACGTATATTTTTCCAAATTAAATACAGAAAACAATGCCAAAGATTTTGCCTTGCAAACTGCTTCTACCAATGCCTCGATGGTTTTTGCATTTCAAAACGACCAGTCATTTTATGATATTTTAGGTGGCCAAAATCTTCTACAACAGGTTTTAGGAAAAGACAAAATGGCGCTATTAAATTCTTTAAAAGATAAATTGTTGGCAGACAAAGTGTTTCGTAAATTGATACAAGACCAAACCATTTACATAAGCGTTTTACCCGATTCTAATAAAACCATCGACTTACTTTGCACTTTCCAATTAAACGACAAAAACAACCTCAATGCATTTGCAAACCATCTAAAAATTAAAAATACGGTAACAGATCAAGTAAGCGAACATGCATTGCTAAAGTTAAACGATAGCGTCACCGTATTTGTAAACATTAGGAATAACGTAATAGCTGTTAGCAGTTCGGCAGGTATTTTAGAACAAGCAACAAAAAACAGAAAGGCAGACGGTTTTACAGAATACATAAAACGGAGCAATGGATTTAATAAGAACGTAATCGCAAAATTGTACCTAAATTTTAACCATGCAACGCCACTTTTGAAAAAATTTATTGCCGGCAATGTTAATGGTCAGTTATCTGTTCTTGACAATCAAAATAGCTACGCTGACTTAAATTACAATTACAGCAAAGAACACGTACTTTTTAATGGTAATACAGAAGTGGTGGATGCAGAAAGCTATCTAAAACTGTTCACAGATATCACGCCGCAACCAATTTCTATCACCAATATTCTGCCAGAAAACGCAGCTAATTATTCGCTCTACGCTGTCGCAGATTATTCTGAATGGTTGATAAGTTTGCAGCACTTACAAGAGCGTGGCGAAGAAAAGCAGCAAGTAGATAAGATGATAGATGACGTTAAAAAAAACTATCATACAGATTTACTAAAGACTTTTAATACGTTTGGTGGCAACCAATTTATCGCTTTCCAACTTTCTACCTCAGAAAAGTTGGCGGCATTTTCGCTAACCAATGGCGATAAATTTAGTCAGCTGATGCTAGAGGCAAGTAGCGAATATAACAGCGATATAAGAATTTTTAAAACTGAGGGCATTTTAAATGGCTTTTTCGGTAATGCATTTAAGAATTTTGCCAGACCATATTTTATTGTGATGGACAATTATCTCGTTGTCGCAAACAACGCAAGTACACTTCAATCATTTTTAAATAGTTATAAAAAAAACCGTTTGCTTATTAAAACACCAGAATATTTAGATGCGATGAACCAATTAACAAATACCTGCAACGTAAGCTACTACATCAATTCCGAAAATTCTAAAGATATTTTTAGGCACAATGTAAGGCTTCCTTACTATAAGCATGCTAGAGATAAAAATGGCTTAGGAATTTTCGACACTTTTTTTTACCAAATGAGTGCAGACAAAGATAGATTTATTACCAACTTGTTGTTAAATAAATACCGCAATCCAGAAGTACCAGACTCGCTACAAATCCGTTAAAGAATTCGAAAAACAAAACCCTCCATTTAATGAAAAAACTTTTATTGGCGGTAATCGCTCTTTCATCTTTTACCGCAGTTAGAGCGCAGCAGTTTGGATTATTTGGAAGTGAAACAATGTTTGATGGATTCGAAAATGTTTCTCAAAAATCCTTTGTCCTAAATAACTCAAGGGAGTTTTCTTCTAATTTCTTCTTGCCTTATTTAGGAGTAAATGCTGCCAATCGCGGTCCTGCAAACGATGTTATCAGGACTTTATCGCAAACTGGTGTAATAGATACGAGAGATTTGCCGCTTGGCCTAACCGAACGTAATCATTTTTATGAAAATAGCAATGTTTACGTAGCCGGATTAAGAGTGTTTAAATCATATAAGTATCAAACAGAAATGGGTTTTTCTTGGCAAATACGCTCTGATGTTGATTTGACCTACACAAACGAGAGTGTGGCGGTATTCGATTCCTATACCCGTTTTCCAAACAACAAATTGCTTAGGGGAATTTTTAACACAAACGGATATCAGCAAAGTTATCACCAGTTTAGTTTTAGCTATCGCGAAAATTACGATAAACAGTTAGCATTTGGATTCAAGGCAAGTTTGCTAAGCGGAATTTTATATAACAGCTTAAATATCAATAATTCCTCATTTCTCTTAGATAACGAATCGAACTCCTTATTCATAGGATTCGATGGAAACTACCGGAACAATTTTACCAATTTTAGCGACATAAATAAAAAAACATTTTTCCCAACATTTAGAAACCCAGGGGCTTCTTTAAGTATTGGCACAAATTACACAACCAAGCAAGGTTTATTTTTAATGGGTAACATTAAAGATCTAGGTTTTATTTGGTGGCGTAGCGGCACCCACAAATCCGATCTAAATCAAACAACTGAAATTGACGATCTTGCCTATAATCAAGATCAAACCAACCAAAAAATTCAAGATATTTTCCTTCTCTCAGAGAGAAACAGCAAATTTCTAGCTGCAACCAATGCAAAGGCCGACTTTTACATGTCAAAAACTTTTAACTTTTATAAACCTGCGTTGGTGGTTTCTAAAAATTTATTCTACGAAGGCGGCGATGTGGCTTGGGTTAATACGTTTTCTTACAATGGCTTCTCTGCAAGCATTACACCAGATTATAATTTAAATAACGTTTTTATGATAGGGCTGCAAGGAAAATATCAAACGCCAAATTTCGAAATATTTTTGGGAAGCGATAGCTTTTTAGCTACTGCATACACTGCTCGAGGAGTTATTAAACAAAATGGCTCGATAGGATCGGGCAGAAATGGAAATGGTGCTTCCGCCTATTTTGGCGTTGGATTTAAGTTTGGCAACTTGGTTAATCATCCGCTAAACGCCGATATTATTCCTGGGATAAATGACAACGAAGAAAGTTTCTTTAAACGGCTATTTTCTGTGTTTAAAAAGAAATAATTTTTTTTGAATTTCGTCTAGAACCCAACTAGGCTACTAAATTAAATTCTGTTTGGATTTAGTGACCACAAAATCTTTTAGATAAAACGGTTCGAAATATGCTATATCTTCGAAACGTTTAGCTAAAAATGCATTCTCGGCCAAAAGAGACATGTTTTGAGCTTGGTTAAAATTGTCAGCTGAAAATATAGCGGTGGGATTATTGATGGTTTCTGAACATTTCAGTGCGCCATCTCCAATGAACGTAATCTTCTGTGCGGATAGCAATTCGGCGAAGCTATCGCCGGCAATAACTTTTGCTTGGGTTGGTACAATTTCCTTTAAATGGACATCAAAAACAGCCGAGTAAACTTCCATTCTTCTCGCATCTATCATTGGGCAAATCAACCCCCTGTAACTTGGGTTTTTAACAATGAAGCCTCCGACCATCATTTCTAAAGTATTTATAGCGATAAGTGGAATATCTAGAGCAAAGCACAAGCCTTTAGCAGTTGAAGTGCCGATGCGTAATCCCGTATAAGAACCAGGCCCTTTGCTAATTGCGACTGCATCTAGCCCTTTAAATTCGAGCATCGCGCTTTGCATAACCTGTTGTATAAATAAGGTAAGTTTACTTGCGTGAAGATTTTGGCCAATTTCCTCTTTTGTAGAAACCACAACTCCATCTATCGATAAAGCTACCGAGCAAGCCTGTGTCGCTGTTTCTATCAGTAAAATTTTAGCCATGATGCACGGGTTCGGGTTACGGGTTACGGGTTACGGGTTACGGGAAAATAAAATATTATAGAAAAATTTAAAATATTTGCGAAAATAAAAAAAGCTAGGGCACTGGATCGTGGCCATGTTTACCCCAAGGATGGCATCTACCAATTCGTTTTAGCGCCATCCAACCTCCTTTAAATGGGCCGTATTTCCTAATTGCCTCAATACCGTAAGCCGAGCAACTCGGGGTAAACCTGCAATTTGCACCCAACATTGGCGAAATGGCAAATTGATAAATTTTAATTAGGCCGACGAAAAACCAACCAAAAACAGATCTAATTATCTCCATTGGTTATGGTCTTAAACTTTTCAAAAACCAGTTTTAGCTTCTGTTGCATAAACTCAAACTCCGGAATCTCCTTGCCAACAAATTGGATAGATAGCAACAATCCTTTAGTCGTCGATGCTAAAATTGGATAAAGTTGTTGTGCTTTATTTAAACGATAAGCCTCGCGAATACGCCGTTTAATTAAGTTACGATCTACAGCGCGCTTATACCTCTTTTTTGGCACTGAAATAACCACTTGAACTGGTGATGGCAGCAAGGCATCTACAAAAAGATAAGATATACGAAAGGGATAAAAGAGAAAAGAAGAACCATTTTTAAACAGCAGATCCAAATGTTTCTTGCTGCATAACCGTTCTTCCTTTAAAAATGTGTACATCAATTTTGATTGTTCTGGCAAGTTCAATGCCGCCTATTTCCGCATTAGCGGAAAAGCAACCAAAAATTATGCTTTATGCTTGCGCTCGCTAGATACCGTTAACTTATGTCTGCCTTTTGCTCTGCGCGAAGCCAATACCCGTCTGCCGTTAGCTGTTGACATTCTTTCGCGAAAGCCGTGCTTATTTCTTCTCTTTCTTTGCGAGGGTTGGAATGTTCTTTTCATGACTGTATCTTCTTATCTTGTGTATTTTGCCTAAAAATTAAGAGGTGCAAATATAAAGTGATTTATGTATAAATGCAAGTGGTGTTTGTTTTATTTTTGTGTTGCGAAAATGGTACTTTATCATGTAAAAAAGGAGAAAACTTTTAACATCTGCCCTCCCTCTAACTTTTATCTTTTTTAAAAAAAAAGCCAAACCCTATTTTTTTCGGACTAAATGCAACAATTTGGATTTTGAAGCGTCTAATTGAAATATCGCCTTAAAATAAAGGTTAACTAAAATAAAAACAAATACCGAATGAAAATTCTATCAACTTCAATAATGCTATTTCTTCTTTTGGGCATATCTAATTTTGCAAACGCACAGGAACAACCAACTGTTAAAAATTTTACTGGTATTGTGGCGGGTGGGCCGATAGATGTTGTGGTAACAATGGGCGGTTCTGAGGGCTGCCGTTTTGAAGGCGATGCCGGAGCAATCTCTACCTTACTTGCCCAGGTTGAGGGGAGTACGCTGGTTATCCGCCCGCAAATGAGTTGGAAAAGTTGGGAACGCAAGTACGATGGAAAAAAAATTATTGCCTATGTAAGTGCAAAGCGCTTGCAAAGTTTAACTATGAGCGGTTCTGGAAGCATGAAAGTAAAGGGCTCAGTAAACTCTAGCGATTTCTCTGTAATATTAAGCGGCTCTGGCAGTGTGACAGTTACTTCAAAATCTAAAAATTTAAGCGCTGTACTTAGCGGCTCCGGCAGCTTAAACATAGCTGGCGAAGCAAATGATGCGAGCATTACTTTAAGTGGCTCTGCAGTTTTTGCAGGTAAAAATTTTTCAGTAAAAGATCTTTCTACTCAAATGAGCGGATCTGGTAAGGTAAATATAGAGGTTAGCGACAACCTCAATGCTGTAATAAGTGGCTCTGCTAGCGTGTTCTATTCTGGCAATGCCGAAGTAAAACAAACCATCCTTGGCTCTGGCAAAGTGGTAAAGATTTAAGCCTTTGTTGAAAAAATTTTATTTTAAATCATTTGAACAAGTCTTGCCTATAGACATATAGGCAAAACTTGTTTTTTGGCTGTTTGTATAAGTTGCGGTTTGCTAGGTTAATTTAGCTAGTTTTGCACGATAAATTTATTATCGCCGAAGGCAAATCAAGTGCATGAACGAATATTTGGTATTTTCTCTCACCGTTTTCACGGGATTTTTTGCAATAATGAATCCAATTGCAAATGTGCCAATTTATTCTTCATTGGTAGAAGGCGCCGATCTAAAAACTAAAAAAGATATTAATAAACGCGCAACAACTACGGCATTTGTAATTGTCTTTATCTTTATTTTACTAGGAAAATTTATTTTTGAAATATTTGGAATCACCATTCCGGCTTTTAAAATTACAGGTGGTATCTTGGTTTTTTACGTAGGCTTTGAAATGCTGCAGTCTAAAAAATCGGCGGTTAAACAACTTAAAGAGCCAAACATTGATGAAAATATTGCTATATCTCCATTAGCCATCCCAATTTTGGCTGGGCCAGGAACAATTGTTACGGCAATGAATTTTGTGTCTCGTGCAACCTACATTGAAATTGTTATCACCATTGTTGTATTTGCGGTAATGTGCTGGCTAAATTATATTGCTTTTAGCTTGAGCGAATATGTGGTAAAGAAAATTGGAAATAACGTAATTAAAGTCATCGGTAAAATAATGGGGTTAATTATTGCCATCATTGGTACCAACATGATAATTACTGGTTTAAAAACCGCTTTCCATCTCTAAACAAAAAATTTTATCACGCTCTGTGATTCCTGAAAATTAAATGCTCTTTACAAAATATTGAACGATTTTTATGGTGCGAACAAAATAAATTATTGCACTAGAATTGTTATCTTTGAGCAATTGGCAATTATGCCGTTAAATAAAAACATTAATAATATATGGCTAAATCTCAGGCGACATACAGTAAAAAAGAGAACGAGAAGAAAAGATTAAAGAAAAAGAAAGATAAGGAAGAGAAAAGGGAAGAACGTAAAAATGATAATCTTAAAGGCTCTAAGCTCGAAGATATGATGGCCTATGTAGATGAGAATGGCAACATCTCTGATACTCCACCAGACCCAAAAAAGAAAAAAGTATTTACCACAGAAGATATTCAGATAGGAATTGCCAAGCAAGAAGATCTGATAGATGAAGATCCAATCAAAAAAGGAACGGTTACATTTTTTAACGATAGCAAAGGTTACGGATTTATAAAAAATCTAGATACCCAAGACAGTATTTTTGTGCATGTCAACGGTTTAAAAGAGCAGATCGGCGAAGGCGACAAAGTGAGTTACGAAGTAGAAATGGGCCAAAAGGGACCAACGGCTGTACGCGTAAGTAAAACCGTAGTTGTTAAGGCAGAGCCGAAGCCGAAACCTGCGGCAGAGAACAAAGTTAGCACTGAGCCCGAGGTTGAGGAGAAGCCAGCGAGCGAAGAATAAATAATTTATTTAAAAATCCTTTTATGTTTGATAGTTTTTTTGCTAGATGGATACCGATTTATTTTTCATATAACAAAATTACCCGTCTTTTCACTAATTCTAAGCCCTTCCAAGCATTTTGGTAGGTTATTTGTTACCCACTAATTTTTAAACTTTAACCTAAATTTTATGAAAAAATTAATTTACATCCTTGCGCTCGTTCTTACCTTAGGAATAAGCATTAATTCCGTCAGCGCAGCAACTGCTTCGGTAAAACATCCAACAGAGTTGACCCTAGATCAAAAGGTGCAACTCGAAAGAATTAAAACTCGAGTTGAGGAAATTAGGGAGATGGATAAATCTCAACTTACCAGAGACCAAAAAAGAGAATTGCGCAAAGAGTTGAAAGAAATGAAAAACCAAGCTAGAGCAATGTCTGGTGGCGTTTATCTCTCTGTTGGTGCAATTATCATCATAATTTTATTGTTGATCTTGATTTTATAAAAGATTCTTATTATACAAAAAAAAACCTATCAGAGTCGTCTGATAGGCTTTTTTTATGAGATTTTTAAACTCCGTTTTTAGTGGATCGAATCGAAGCCAGTATATTTAACCAAAACCTCCGGAATTCTAATTCTATTTTCTGTTTGATAGTTTTCTAGAATAGAGGCAACAATTCTTGGAAGCGCCAAAGCACTTCCGTTTAAAGAATGTGCCAATTGCGTTTTTCCTTCTTTTCCCTTGAACCGAAGTTTTAAACGGTTGGTTTGGAAAGTTTCGAAGTTAGAGACAGAAGAAACCTCTAACCAACGCTGTTGCGCCGCACTCCAAACTTCCATATCGTAAGTCATGGCTGCAGTAAAACTCATATCTCCACCACACAATCTTAAAACACGATAATGCAAACCAAGTTCTTGCAACAAACTTTGCACATAGTTGCTCATTTGCTCTAATGTTTCGTAGCTCCTATCAGGATGAGTGATTTGCACCAACTCTACCTTATCGAATTGATGCAGGCGATTTAACCCCCGCACATGCGCACCGTAAGAACCAGCTTCTCTTCTAAAACAAGGCGAGTAGGCGGTATTCTTTATCGGCAAATCTTCTTCCTTTAAGATTACATCTCTGTACAAATTCGTAACCGGAACCTCGGCAGTAGGAATTAAATATAAATCGTCTACACCTACGTGATACATTTGCCCTTCTTTATCTGGCAATTGGCCTGTTCCAAAGCCTGAGGCCGCATTGATTAGATGAGGCACTTGCATTTCTGTGTAACCAGCATCAGTTGCTTTATTTAGAAAATAGCTGATTAAGGCACGTTGCAGCTTAGCTCCTTTACCTTTATAAACAGGGAAACCTGCTCCCGTAATTTTAACCCCTAATTCAAAGTCGATGAGATGGTACTTAGCAGCCAATTCCCAATGCGGCAATGCTTTAAAATTAAATTCTGTTGGTTTTCCGTTCAGCAGAACAACTTCATTATCTTCTGGGCTTGAGCCTTTTGGCACCAATTGATTGGGTAAATTTGGCAGCTGTACAAGTAAATCAAATTGTGCTGTTTCTAACGAGGTTAGCTTTTCACTTAGGTTTTTTATATCTTCCTTATAAGATGAAGTTCTTCTCTTAATTTCTTCTGCTTCGTCTTTTTTTCCACTGCGCATTAAGTCGCCAATTTGCTTCGACGCAGTATTTGCTTCCGCCGAAAGGCTATCTAAAGAAGTTTGTGTAGAACGACGGTCTTCATCAATTTTAATAATTTGATCTATCAATTCTGGTTGTCCAAAATTCTTAACCGCCAAACCTTCTAAAACTTTCTCCCTGTTTTCGCGGATATAATTAACTTGCAGCATTATTTGTAAATTTTTCAAAGATAAAAAGAGTTGCGTGTTATCTGTTATGAGTTATGGGTTTTTATAGCTTACTTAGACACGCAACCCTTAACCTGTAACCCGTAACCTAAATGGATGGCAAACTTTTCCTCGTTCCCACGCCAATCGGCAATTTAGAAGACATGACTTTTAGGGCAATTCGCGTGCTAAAAGAATGTGATTTAATTTTGGCAGAAGATACGCGAACCAGTGCGCCAATGCTTAAGCATTTCGAGATTGATAAAAGAGTTTTTTCGCACCACCAGCACAATGAGCATCAGGCAACAGCTGAAATAATAAAATTCTTAAATCAAGGGCAAAAAATTGCGTTAATTTCTGATGCTGGAACGCCGGCGATTTCGGATCCTGGATTTTTCCTTATCCGCGAAGCTATAAAAAACAACATTGTTGTAGAATGTTTGCCTGGAGCAACCGCATTTGTTCCGGCGCTAGTAAACTCCGGCCTGCCCGCAGATTCCTTTGTGTTTGAAGGATTTTTACCAGTAAAAAAAGGCCGGCAGACTAGGTTTAAAAAACTGGCAGAAGAAGCACGGACAATAATTTTATATGAAAGTCCACATAGATTGTTAAAGACGCTTGAGGAATTTGCACAATATCTTGGTGGAGATAGGCAAGCATCGGTAAGTAGAGAATTGACTAAAATGTTTGAGGAAACAGTTAGGGGAACGCTAGTAGAAATAAAATCACATTTCGAGAACAATACTTTAAAAGGGGAATTTGTAATTTGCGTTGCGGGGAAAGAAAAGAGTAAGGATCAAAGAGCAAAGATAGATACCGAGGCGCCGATTAATTAAATTGTTGATTTACCAAATAAAATAATCCATTCTTATGATAATGTAAATGACAATGTCATTTGGATAATAATTATAAAAGATATACCCGTTTAACAAAAAGAGGTAATGAATTATCTCGAAGAAAAGAATTAAAAAAAATGATTGGCATAGATAAATTTTTAACGGAAGAGCAAGACCCAAAAGCGGTAGAGAAAATTTTGGGAAAACTGTATGATCTCTTAACCACAGATGAAGAAATAATATACGTTGCAGTACAAAAAAAACCTGCGTTAAACTTGCTTCCAGACAGTATAGTGGTTACCAACAAGCGTATTTTTTATTGCCAGCCGAGCAATTTAGGGCTAACTATGAATTTTAAGGATATCTCTTGGAAAAGCGTAAAGGAAGTCTCTTTTAAGGAAGAAATTTTTGGGTCTAAATTTATTTGTGTACCGCTACATGGAGAAAATATTGTTACAGATTACATCCCGAAGGTGCAAGCTAGAAAGTTAAATCAAGCTGCAAATGAGCAGATTAATAATTACCATGACAGCATTTTACTAAAAAAACCAGAAGTTGAGCAAAAGCAGAAAGCGGATGAACCTGAAGAAGAAAAACAAGTAGAACAATTTAGCGCGCCTCTATTTATGGATGCACAGCCCACGCCTATTCAAACTGAAACTGCGCCCGAGGAAGAAGACGAAACAACCCTAAAGTTGCGAAAATTGAAAAGCCTATTTGATAAACATTTAATAAGCCAAGAAGAATACGAGGCAAAAAAATCAAATATTTTGGATAGTTTGTAGAGTGATTAAGCCTCGAAAAAGAATTGCTGAGAAAGCATCGTAAATGAAAAATAACAACAATTATCTACTTGCTTTACTCAGCGCTTTTTTACTTTGGCTTGCATGGCCGCCAATTCCTTACACCGCCCCGCTCCTACTCGTTGCGTTCGTTCCGCTCCTTATTGCGCTAGATAATATATCTAAAACAAACGTTCTAAAAAAAGGAAAAAAAGTTTTTTTAACTGCTGGCCTAACATTTTTAATTTGGAATACTGCCTCCGTTTACTGGGTCTATAACGCAATAAAGGCCTATAACGGTGCCGTTGTTGCTATTCCAGTTTCGCTAGTTCCTTTTTGTTTAGGAGCGTCTCTAATGACTTTTGCGTTTTGGTTATTTTATCGATTGAAAAAATTTGTTCCAAAAAATATTGCTTACTCGGGGCTAATCTCTTTTTACATCGCGTTAGAATACTTGCAACAAACCTGGGATTTTGCGTTTCCCTGGATGACTTTGGGAAACGGTTTATCTGGTATGCATCAATTGGCCCAATGGTATGATTATACCGGAGTTTACGGAGGGTCGCTTTGGATTTTAGCCAGCAATATTTTAGCTTTCGAAACGTACAACTACTTCAAAAACGCCAATAAAATATTCAAAGTTAAACCACCTTACGTTTTTTTTGCTGTGATAATTATTCCTATCGGGATATCTATAACAAAGTATTATACCGCAAAAGAAAAAGGTACTCCAAGCAACGTGGTGGTAGTGCAGCCCAATATCGATCCTTATCAGAAGCTGGAAATTATTCCGCCTGCAGAGCAGATAAAAATATTGACTCATCTGTCAGACTCGATTGCTCAAACAAACACAGAATATTTTATTTGGCCAGAGACCGCAATTCCAAACTATGCGGATGAAGATAAGATTAGAGCAAGTTTGGATTATATGAGCCTCAGGGATTTCCTATCAAAATACAAAAATGGAAGTCTGATTACCGGCATTGAAACTGTGAAATTTTACCAAACAAAAAAAACCGTTTCCGCAAAATTTGATGATCAAGGAAACAGGTATTATGACAACTTTAATACTGCTATGCAGGTTGAAAATTCTGAAAACGTTCAGTTTTATCATAAATCGAAATTAGTTCCGGGCGCCGAAAAAATGCCATTCCCAAAACTGTTTTCATTTTTAGATGGCGTTTTTTCACAACTTGGTGGCAGTGTTGGCGGTTGGGGTTGGCAAAAAGAACCGAGCGTTTTATATGCCCAAAGCGGCATTGGTGTAGCGCCAGTTGTATGCTACGAAAGTTTGTGGGGAGATTGGATTGGGAAACAGGTTGAACAAGGCGCACAATTTATTGCGATAATTACCAACGATGGATGGTGGGGAAACACCTCTGGAAAAGACCAACACGAGTTGTATGCTAAACTCAGAGCCATCGAAACGCATAGAGATGTTGCACAATCGGCAAATACCGGTATTTCTTGTTTTATAAACCAACGTGGAGACATAACCAAGCATACCAAATGGTGGACACGCACCGCAATAAAAAGCGACATCCATTTAAATGATGAGCTTACTTTCTACGTAAAAAACGGAGATTTAATCTCAAAGCTTTTAAGCGTACTTGCTGTTTTGTTGGCCTTGGTTATTCCTTACCATAGCTTTATCCAAAAAAAAAATCAAAAGAATCGATAGGATAATTATCAATTATGAAAATCAGAAAACACCTGCACTTCGTTGTTATTATTTTCTTGCTTGTTTTAAATATTGGCTGCGATCAAGTTTCTAAACATATTGTTAGAGAACGGATTAGCGATTATGAAAGTATTAGCGTTATCCAGAATCATTTTACGCTAACTAAGGTGCAAAACAGCGGAGCCTTTTTAAGTTTAGGGGATAACATGCCTTATATTTTCCGATTGATTATTTTAACAGGTATTCCGCTAATTTTTTTAGGATACGGTTTATACTATCTTTTTGCAAATAAAACTTTACCCATTCTTATGCAGGTTGCGCTCTGCTTCTTAATTGGTGGTGGCATCGGAAATTTGTACGATAGAATTGTGCATGGATCGGTTACCGATTTTATGCACATGGACTTCACCATCTTTCAAACCGGGGTTTTTAATTTTGCCGACGTTTCCATTATGATTGGTGTTGGCATTTTGTTGGTGAGGTCTTTTTGGGCAGGGAATAATACTTCTGTAGATTCTGCAAAATGAGACTGGCAACCATTAAGTTTAGCCGCTCTTTACGCTTTTAACCTATCTACAGCTAAAATTATATAAAACAGTCGATCTATCGACAGAAAAATCAACACAAAAAATTAGCGACAAAGCAACACCTTAAACAATTGCAAAAAACCTCAAAATTTTTTTATAAATGAAAGCGTTCAAAGAACGAAAAATGCTGTATCTTAACAATGCGCCGGGAAAAAAGGTAAGAAATTAGAAGCATAACTAAATATTTGAATATGAGATTCAAAGCAAATATCGTCCGTTACCTGTCAGGCAAAATTATGCTAGGCGGCCTAACGCTAATTTTCTTGTTAGGAAGTGGTTGTGGAGTACATTCTCCAGCAAATACTCAAAAAAAGTCGGCTATACGCGCTTTAATTGTTGCCGGTGGCTCTTCGCATGATTTTGATAAATGGTATGGAGAAGTTGAAGTAGCAACGCTGGAAAAGGACGGTTTTGCATCCGTAAAATATACCAGCAATATGGGCGAAGTGCTTCCACAACTTGCAGACTTAGATGTATTGATTCTTGCAAATAACCAAGCAATGGAAGACCCCGCGCTTCGCAAAGCCATTTTTGCATTTGTGGCCGCGGGTAAAGGTTTAATTATTGCTCATGCCGGCCTTTGGTACAATTGGACAGACTGGCCTGAATATAACCAGCAACTGGCGGGTGGCGGTTCTAAAAGTCATGATAAGTATGGCCCTTTTGAAGTTACGGTTGTAGACACAAAACATCCTGTTACCAGAGGTGTACCCAAAAAATTCAGTTTGAGTGACGAACGCTATCATTACAAACCAGATCCAGCCGGGCCAGGTATAAAAATTTTAGCGAGTTCTAGTGTGCAAGGTTCGAAAGAGATATACCCATCGGTATTTGTGGTAAATAATCCAACAGCCCGTATTGTTGGTTTTGCTTTAGGCCATGATGCGGAATCTCATGACTTAGCCGCTTTCCAAACTTTGCTTAGAAATGCAGTTAAATGGGTTAGCCGTAAATAAAATATAGCCTAAAACAGAAAGTATTAGAATTGTCTGTCACCTCCTGACCAAAAACTTTGCAACCTTTACTATCCATTACATGAGCACCGCCCAAACTAATGCAATGCCCACCAAGCCTCACTACCCAATATTAGATGGCCTTCGCGGCGTGGCAGCTATTATTGTGGTAACGTTTCATTTGGCCGAACCATTCTCGACAAGTAATTTAGATAAAATGGTCAATCACGGTTACTTGGCTGTAGATTTCTTCTTTTTGCTGTCGGGCTTTGTAATTGGCTACGCATACGACGATAGATGGCCTAAGATGACGATCGGCAATTTTTTTAAACGTAGGATTATACGCCTTCAACCAATGGTAGTTTTGGGGATGACGCTCGGCGCAATTGGATTCTATTATACAGATTCTACGCTTTGGCCGCTCATTCATACCGTTCCTCTTTGGAAAATGTTGTTGGTGTTGCTGATCGGTTATACCATCTTGCCCGTACCATTATCGCTTGATATTCGTGGTTGGGAAGAAATGCATCCGCTGAATAGTGTGGGATGGTCACTGTTCTTTGAATACGTTGCTAACATTCTTTATGCTGTTTGGATCAGAAAATTCTCTAAAACCGCATTATTTGTGTTGGTAGGAATCTCTGCCGTTGCACTTGCGCATTTGGTAGTTACAAACGGCGATGTTAGCGGAGGCTGGACATTGAATGTAGAACAAGTGCGCATCGGGTTTACGCGAACGATGTATCCTTTTTTTGCGGGTTTGTTACTTTCCCGCATTTTTAAGCCCATTAAAATCAAAAATGCCTTTTTGTGGTGTAGTTTTTTGGTTATCATCATCCTTTATATGCCGCGCCTTGGCGGTGTCACGCATCTTTGGATAAACGGAATTTATGAGTCTCTTTGCATTATTGTCATTTTCCCGTTTATAGTTTATCTTGGTGCGAGTGGCATGATACAAAGTCAAAGGGAACATAAAATATGCAAATTCTTAGGTGATATTTCCTATCCGCTTTACATGGTGCATTACCCTCTGGTCTATTTTTACGTTGCATGGATTAGCGATAATAAGGGAATAACGTTGTCAGATGCTTGGCCATGGGCGCTACTTATTTTAACATGTTCGATTGCTTTGGCTTACGCCGCCTTAAAATGGTATGACGAGCCGGTGAGGAAATGGTTGGGGAAAAAGTTTGGGTAGGTTAGAAATCTATTATACAGTCATATAGCTACGAATAATTGACACTTATTAACGATAAACTAAAACGCAGTTAATTTAATTATCAGACATAATGTGGTTACTTTGTAATAAAAAGAAATTGGTGCTATGAATCTGTCGGTAATTAAAATTGGAAAGTCCAAACGAATTAAGCTTGACAAATCTTTGCTCGAAAAATACAACCTCAAAGATAATGTTGAACTCATCCTGGAAAAAGAATAAATATTTGCAAACAATCGTTATTGCACCAATGACAAGTAGTTCTAAATCTTATCCGACAAGAATTGGGATTAACCATAATAAAACCAATGGCTGGGTGGTTCTCGATCAAATTAGAACAATTGACAGAAAACGAGTAGTCAAACTTTTAGACGCGCTAGCTGAAAAAGAAATTTTAAATCTCAAATCAATTATCAAAGAAACATACGTAGAGTAACGGTTCTCGGCTTTGCGAAGTGGCGGATTAAATAGCACTACACTTTCAGTTTGGCATAAAGATAAATAAAACTACAGACCTTCGATTTACCACTTCACCCGCTATTTCTTATACACGCTGTTGGGTGCTGGCGTTCCGGTTTTTATATTCTTTCACTTGTTCTAACAGTTCCATAGATTTCACTAATGGTGTCCATTCTTTTCCACTAAAAATGAGTTGAAACCATTTCTTATTTCTGTTCTCGTATTTAATATTGAAGAATAGCCAAATAGCAATAACTGTAAATGAAAGTGTAAAAAACAATGTCATTATCCATTGCAAAATACCCCAATCTGTTAGCATAGTTTCGTTCCACCAAAAAGTTGTCCAAATAGGAAGTTGAAGAAAGAGGATACGAGTTACCCAAAACGTAGATTTTTTTAGGCTTGCTAATGTCTTTTGTGTTCTTAAAATTGGTTCAGTAATATCCACTTGGTAAATCGTTATTAGCTGATAGAGATAAACGAACAATGCCATAGCAGTTAAACCCACTTGGATAGAAGCCGAAAACAGAAAAAACTTATTAGCTTCAGCAAATGAGCTCAAATAAATTGAACTCAAAGCAAATCCTCCAACACCAACCCATAAAATACCAACCAATAGAGCGAAAACTTTAATTGGTTTCATTGAGCCTAAAAGGCTATAAACCTTCATATGGGTTATCTCTTCGGTGTTTTTCTTGTCAATTGCAAAGCTTCTTTCCAATTTATCATTGGTACTTTGCCAAAGTTTTTTTATTTCTAATTCGTTCATTGCTTTAAGATTTTAATTCAGAAAATCGTGTTTTTAATTTGTCTTTGATACGTCCTATTTTAGTTCCTACATTGCTTACTGACATTCCCAATATTTCAGCAATTTCAGTATGGGTTTTATTTTCCAAATACAAAATCATCAATGCTTTGTCTAGCTCTTTTAGTTCGCTAATAAATTGTTCTAATAGATTCAGCAGTCTTTCGTTTTCCGATTTGTCTTCGACTGGGGTTTCCATCATTTGTTCATTCAAATCGGAAAATTTCTTTGTTCTTGTGGAATTTTTTCGATAGTATGAGATAGCAACATTTAGCGAAATACGATACAGCCAAGTTGAAATTTTAAACTGGTCATTGTATTTGTGAATACATTGCCAAACCTGAATCATTATTTCCTGTATTAGGTCTTGGCGGTCTTCTTCGTCTGTACAGTATGTTCGGGCAACCTTGAACAAAATACCTTTATGTTGCTCAATGATTTCCTGAAAAAATTGCTGTTCTTTTTTTCTGCTCATTACAATTTTGAAAACCAATCTTTGATAAAAATAAAAGATTGTGTGTTATGTCTTACACCATTATGAGAAGCTTTGTTTATTATCTGAAATTCTCCATTACTTTTTTTAAAATGGCTTCTTTAGTTGCTTCTGCCGAAAACGCTTCGTCTTCGCTTCCCATTAATACAAGCATTGATTGGTTTACCGCATTTAATCCCGACACATAATCGTCAGGCGTCATACTTTTATTGGCACGATAGCTATATTTTCTCAAAGCAACAACTTCAGGTAGATTGAAAAACAAAACGGGCAAGCTATCAAATTCCTGATTTTCAGTTTCATTTAGCATACTCAAACCTATTATCCGTTCAATGTGGGTTTTCATAAATGGTTCTTCGGCTATGTTTTCGTTGGCTTGTGCCTGCGGAAAGGCAGGTGAGTTATGTCCGATTATCGGTGCGAACAGTAAAAAGCTATGAGGTTGTTCATATTGCTTTGCCATTGCATAAAGCAATGCTACCCCACCACCCATTGAATGACCGGCAATGATAATCTTACCATTGGGTTTCTCTTTATGGATTGTCTTTAAAATGTCAGCCAAATCATCTACACACTGGTTAATGTAATCAACATCACCGCTGTTTCCCTCGGATTGTCCGTGTCCCCTTAAATCAATAGCGTAAACTTCCGCTTGGGTCGAAAAAGGAAGGTTAGAAAAGCATAAAATTTTAAATTCTTCATTTTGCGATTTTTTTAAGTGAAACTTGTTTAATCAATTATTCGCAAGTCCTCTCAAAAAATCACAGTTTTCAAAAATCTCTTCTTAATTGCTTTAAGTTGTCCGATAGGATTGTTCGATTATTTGTAGCCTGCTCTCATTGACATGGTCGTTTTTTACGCTTGCCTATAACGGTTTGGCGATTGGCGCAGAAATGGCATTGCTTGCAGAACCATTGTCGTACCGTACTAAATTAAATAAATAACTGGTGAATTGACGTAACGCATTGACGGCCATTTTTGTGCAAATTTGCTGTTATAAGGCTTTTTTTATACAGATATTGGATTTACTTTTATTTGTCCGCCAACAGCTTTTAGTACTTCCATAATAGTTGAAAATTGTGGTTTGGCTCCATCAGATAATGCTTTGTATAGACTTGGTCTGCTCATTCCGGTTTCTTGCGCTATTTTGGTCATACCATTTTCGCCATACAAAACGCCATAAACAACCGCGCACTTCACTCTTGTTTTAGGCATTAGCAAAATGCAGCCAAACTTGTTGCCATAAGCGGGTTCCCCGAATGCGCGCTTGGATATTTTCTTCTGTTAGGTTTTTTTGGTTGCACGGTAAACACTTCCGCCAACATCTCATAAAACGCTTGTACACCTTCTTTTATATTGCTAATGTTGTAATTACAGCAATACTTCTTAATGAAACGCGTTATTCAAAAAATAATCATTTCGCCTTTTCTGGCATAAAGCGCAAAACATAGGTAAGATCTCCGTTTTGATTGTTACCAGGATACGGCACCTCGTATTGTGGCAAACAAGAATCAGAGAAGCAACTGTTGTTACCAATGCCACGTTGCCAATAATCAAAATGTGCGAAAATGTTATCATAACGCTTTAGATCCGCCCAATGTAATCGCTCATAATGGGTGCTGTGGTTCCACATCAGTTCGTCATAGTGACTTAATGAAAACGAAACAGGGCCTTCTGTCTCTATCCGAAGGTTTACGTTGCTATTTTTGTTACTAAGAATAAGTTCACGAAGTTCTTGCCGGTCGCCATAGGTTTGCGGATGCACATATTCTTCTACCATATCATCTACGGTGGTAGAATATCGCCCTAAATAGGAGCCTGTTTTACGGTCTCTATAATTTGAGAAAGGACCTCTTGCATAATACTCTACCTGTTCAAAGCCAGGAGCAAACTGCAAGCCCATACCTAGCCTGCGAAGGCCTCTACGTTGTGGATCGAATTTCACCTCCATATCTACTACCCCATTTGGATAAATAGTATAATTTACCTGATAGTTGGTTTTCCAACCTGTAGCAATCATCGAAGCCGACACATTATTCCCCTGCTTTACAAGTTTAGAGCTGATGCTGTAATTAGAGATTCCAGTGGCGGCATAGTCATACTTCATATCACCACCATCATCACCATTCTTTTCATACTGTTTACCTTCCGTATCATTATCAATACGACGGTAGTCATTATATTCTGGCGCTTTTGCAATAAGCTCTTGGTTGTTGAATATGTAGCTTTTTAAGACGCCATTATCATCAAACTCTACAGAAAAGTTTTCTCCTGTCACCTTTTTGCCGTTAATAGCCAATCCGCCAGTTGCATTCATATTAGGCAGACCTTTCCGTTCTGTTAGTACAAATTGCTCGTCAGCTAGCTGATAATCTGCCTCGGCCCATGCCGTTGGTTTTTTTAACCTGAGGCCGACCGTTACGGCATATTCAGCTTCGTCATTTTTTAACTCCTTTAACGGAAGATTAAACACGCCTGTTTCTCCAACCGGAACATTTATATCTTGCACGCTGCCCTCCTCTATTATGCGGCCATCTTTTCTCAATATATAGTTTAGATAAAATAAATCTGAGAGATTGTTGAATGGATATTTGTTCTCTATGCGTACCTGCTTATTGCTTGCAGTTAACCCGGTAAAGTTTACATATTGATACACCTTTTTTACTTCGGTAAGTTTTGGTGTCCAATCACGGTCGGCGGTTACAATACCGTTGCTTAAATAGTTTCCTTGAAAAGATTTGTCGTTAAAACGGCCGGGGTGGTTAATAACATAATCATCATAATCGTATCCGGTAGTCCATGCCCGAAAGCCATCTTTACTTATCAATGCGCCTTCCTTAATTTTAACGGGATCGTAAAGCGCTTGATCTACCCAATCCCAAATGCACGCTCCAAGTATGCCGTTACTACTTTCTATAACCTGCCAGTAATCAACCAAATTACCAACTGCTTGGCCCATGGCATGTGCATATTCGCATATAAAAAACGGTTTTCCATTTCTACCGTTCACCTCTCGTTTAGCGGCGCTTACGCTGGTGTACATCTCCGAATGCAAGTCAGAGCTGCTCTCGTTTCCATGGCAATGCACCAAACGATTATCTATTTTCTTTACCGCTTTGTACGCTTCATCCATGTTGTTGCCTTTCCCGTTCTCGTTGCCTAGCGACCAGAATATAACGCTGGGATGGTTTCGATCTCGAAGCACCATTCTCACATTACGATCAACAAAGGCATCACACCAGTCGGGATTTCTCGTTAAGCTGTTGTTCCCGTGGCATTCCAAATCTGCCTCATCCATTACATAAAGGCCGAAAGCATCAAACATGGCATTCATTTTTGGTTGCCGCGGATAATGACTTGTGCGTACAGTATTGATGTTTGCCTGCTTCATCATCGTGATATCCTTCAACATGGTTTTAACATCTACATATCGCCCATAAAGCGGATGTGTATCATGGATGTTGGTTCCCTTAAAGAATATCCGCTTGCCGTTGATGGTTACATAGTGGTTGTTGCCGCTATTTATAAGCTGAATGTTTCGGAACCCATATTTGGTAGAAAATACCATTTCTTCCTTTCCGTTGGCCATTTGGCTTATCACTATGGTATAGAGATAGGGATTTTCGGCATTCCATGGTATAAGGTTCGTTAGCATTTCTGTTGCCAAGTTAATTTTTGTAGATGCAGCAGAAATATTTACTGTCTGTGATTTAGATACTACCACTTTACCCTTTGCATCTAGCAATTCTAACGTGATTTTTTTGGTGCTTTTTGCGCCTTCGCGATTATCAATATCCAGTGCTACGTTTAGGTTGCCACTTGTGCCGTTTGCTCCTTGATTCGATACGGTGATGTAATGGTTCCTAACAAAGGTTTTTGGCGTGGCAACAAGGTAAACATCGCGATGGATACCGCTTAAACGCCATTGATCTTGACCTTCTATGTAAGAACCATCGCACCAACGGTAAACCCGTACCGAAAGTTGGTTTACACCTTGTTTAGCATAATTGGTAATATCAAACTCAGCATCGTTATTTGAACCTTGTGAATAGCCTGCAAATTTTCCGTTCACCCAAACCGCTGCGCAACTATATACGCCCTCGAAATGAATAAACACGCGTTTATCATTCCAGCTTTTAGGGAGCTTGAAAGTACGGCGATAGAAACCTGTAGCATTATGATCTATCACTCCATGGTCTTCGTGTCCTTGGCGCGCATACGGCGGTTCGTTTTTAAAGGGATAGCCGGTATTGTTGTAAGTTGGTTTATTGTAGCGGCTGTCCATTTCCCAGTTCATGGGAACTCTTATATTATCCCACTTACTGTCATCGTAGTCTGCGGCTTGGAATTCGCTTGGCCCCGGACCCTCTTTAGTGCCCTTAACCCATTTAAATTTCCAAGAACCGTTTAGATCAATTGTCATAGCCTTGCTCGGCGTAAGCCAAGGCTCCTTAAAATGGTCGTCTGCTTTCATAGCAGCCTTTGTGGTATAAGGTATAAAGGTTGCATGACCCTGCTCTTTATTTACCCCAATTACTTTTTGGTCAGCTATCCAGCCAATATCAAAATTGTCTGCCTTTTTTTTGGTGCCGTTGTCATCGTTAATGCTTTGCGCCATAGCGGTGTTGCAGCAAAATATTATAAATATAAAAAAATGATAGTGACGGTTTAAATTCATTGTATAGTTGGTTAGATCGATGTGTAAGTGTTCAAAAAATTAATAGGCAAAGAAGCTTTGGTAAAAGCTTTATTTGCGAAAATAGGTTGTTATAAAAAAATTAATTCAGCTCTTGTTCAGTCGAAAGCGTCTCTCCACTTTTTGTTCAGACCCGCAAGATAAATGTTTCCGATGTTTAATTCAAAAAATTAAACAAATCGTTTAGAAGTGCCAAGCCTACTGAAAACGTTTGGAATATTTTTCGAGCACTGATCTAAGTTCAGCTTTCTCATCAAAATCGCTGGGAAGATTGACTACGCCAACTATCTTCTTTAGTTTAGGTGATTATTCTTCGGTAGTAGCATCGTTAGCAATTGTTGCTAAATAATTTTCTATTATCTCTGAAAGACTTCTGCCTGTATTTTTTGCATAAGTTTTTGCACGTTCAATAATCGATTTTTCGAGATTTAAAGTAAGCTTAGTTGTCATAATACGTATTGCTTCTACAAAGCTACGTATGTGATATTTAATTTCCTGATGGCTTAGCTATAACGGTTTGGCGCTTGGCGAAGGTGGCGATTTTCACAACAAATGTTGATGCGGCGACCAAAACTTCGACTACCCACAAATGTGTCTGCTGGTTACTAAATATACACCACCAATTCGTTTTCTTGATGCAGTCGATTTTGATTATTATGCAGTCACCTAAAGTTGCTATAACGTTTAGAATTACCTCTTCTATGTTTGTACAACGACTATTTTACTTCGGTAACTTGTGAACGAAACTGACGCTGAGCATTACTCCACATGCAACAATACCTGTAAAAAATCAAAAGAGCAAATTTATTATTATTTGAAATTTTGCCGGCTTTGAAAAGAAAATATCCTATTAACAAATTAACTGATGCCCATAAAACATTTATGGTTGGAGATGACAAGCCTTTCCCAGGTGGATTTGCAAAAGGAGTTGGAAAACTATCACCAGAAATTCCATGCACAAAATGTGGAACAACATTAGCCAAAAAGAAACCTGCAAAGAAGGCTGCTAAATAATTAAACCATTTCAATTTTATTTCGTCGGTGATTATAGTGCTGACACCGCACTTTTTTTGTTTGCTTATTCCGGTCGATTTTCAGCATCTCGCGTTTTATTTGCTCGAAGATTCAAGATGTTTTTTTGGGTCAAAGTCGTGAGCTATTCCGCTGTCAATTCCTTCCTGAATTGAGATTTTCAAAGCTATTACTTTATTTTCTTCTTCCTCTAAAAGTCTTAATCCGGCACGAATAACTTCACTTACATTTTTAAACCTTCCTTCGCTTATTCGGCTTTGAACGAATTGGTCAAAATAATTTCCGAGTGAGATTGATGTGTTTTTGTTCATTTGATTACTAATTTCATCAAAAATACCAAAATTTGGTATAAAAGCCAAAATATCTCATATTGCATACAGCGGTTTGCTGACTTCCGAAGTTGCGGAATTGCTTGCAAAAACCTTTCAAATGCCATTGAATTTAGTAAACACTGATTGAACTTTCGTTACGCAGTGTCCGAGCAATTTTGCAAACCTGTGGTTAGCGGTTCGTTCTTCTTTTTATTCGACCATATAGAACCATTTATAGATTTTTTGGTATATCGTCTTTGGTAATCGTAGTCAGTATTTCATCTGTCAGTTCGACTATTCCCGCAATTCTATTTGCTTGTCCTTCCATTGATTTCTCAAATATATTTCTTACAAAACGCCCATTACCGAAAGAATTATCTCGGTTATTATAAGCGACTACAAAAATTTCATTCAGTTCAGTTTTCGCATCGTCTGTAAGTTTGTAGTCAAGATTATTGCAAAGACCTTCATAAATGGACAACAACTCTTCTGAAGTATAATCCGTAAATTCAATGTATCGATTAAACCTTGATTTAAACCCCGGATTTGTTTCAATAAAATCGACCATTTCTTTCGTGTAGCCGGCAAGAACAACAATCAACTTGTCTCGGTCGTCCTCCATTCTTTTAATAAGGGTTGCAACTGCTTCTTTACCATAACTATCTTTTGTGTCGCTTATGATGGAATAAGCCTCGTCTATAAACAAAACGCCATTTAATGCATTGTCAATGGTTTTGTTTACTTTAATTGCTGTTTGCCCTAAATACTCCGCAACCAGTCCTGAACGGTCTGTTTCCACAAGTTGACCTTGTTGTAAAACACCTAATGCTTTATATATTTTTGCTACAATCCTTGCAACTGTCGTTTTTCCTGTGCCAGGATTACCTTTGAAAACTATATGATATGATAGTGGCGAAGATTTAAAACCCTTTGCCTCTCTAGCTTTCTGAATTTTAATAAAATTTATTAATGTCTTAATTTCTGATTTTACTTTGTCCAAACCAATAAGTGAGTTAAGTTCTCTTATTGCATCATCAAGAGTTCCATCGGGATTTGAAACTACTTTATTATGATTTGCTTTTTCAGGTAAGGGATTTTGTAAAGCTTTGTAGATTTCTTTAAGTAATGTTTCTTCACTTTCTGAAATTTTACTGTCAGCCTTGGCGATTATGTTTGCGAAATGATAAAGGAATTGAGAATATTCATCAAAAAAAGAGTCGTCTTGGTGTTTAAGTGCTATTAATATTGGCAATTTTTTAGTTAAATCATCAGTCCAAATTAATTCTGAGTCGTTGCTTGAAACTTTTACTTGTAACGACTCAGATACGCCAATTTTTAATGCTGTAGACGCTGGGTTTGTAAGTTCGCCGTTTTTATAAAGATTTAAAATTGATGAATATCCTTTTGTTATTAAGTCTTCCTGTTCTTTTGAATATAATTTGTTGGATATTAATAATAATCCAATTGCTTCTAAAGATGTAGGCAGGGCTCGTTTTTCAGTTAGCTTGAATAAAATTTGGCAAAATTCATAAGTGATAATATATGGAATTGATACTTTTGCATTTTCTTTAGTCAAGTTAAACTTATCAAGTAATAGGTCGTTATTGATTAATTTTTCGCGGATAAGATGCGAATTATTAGAGAAATCTTTTAAGAGAGTAAAGTATTTAAAACTAAATTCATGATCAACTAAAGGAGTTATTTGTCCCTTTTTAAGTTTTTCTAAAAACATTTCTAAACTATACTCATCTAATATTAATACATCTCGGGCATTTGCTCCATTAAAAGAGCCAACAACACCTATTGATTCTAATTGGTCAATGATTCTACCCGCTCTGTTGAAAGCTACCTTTAATTTACGTTGAATTAAAGAAGTCGAACCTTGTTGGTGCATTACTATAAGTCTAGCCGAATCTTCTAGTAAAGGGTCTAAGTCTTCTAATAAATCTTTCATATCGCTAATTAGCAAATTATTATTTGTGGGCGGTAAGTCGTCTATTCCGTCTTTATTGTTATTATTTGTTTTTTTAGGTTTTTTCAGTAATGCAATGTACCCAATTAGTTCTTTAGCAAAACTTTCGGCAAATTCAAAATTGCTGATGTTATACGCTTCATTTATGCCATTATTAGAAAATAACTTGTATTCTGCATATTTTACAACAGGGATTTGATAATTGCCAACAAAACGCATATCAGGAGTTCCGTTTTTATTTACTTTTGCCCAAGTATGGTCGATGATTTTTGTGTCGGTTGGAATTGTTGCTTTTTCTTCTAAGAAGCGTTGAGGTCTGAACGAAAAATCAAATTCATTTATGTCAATAAGCGATAGATTTTGCGCACTATCGATAGTCAAAACAAAAGCGGGATAAATATAAATTTGACTACCGGTTGCATTTTCAAAATGTAATGCAGGAATGGAAGATTTAATAAAGTCTATGCTTTCTGTATTAAATCTTACTTCTTGTCTGTTAACAATTGTTTTTGCGGATGATTTTGTTTCATTATTTACAGTTTCAGTAGTTATGTCCCATACCTTTTTTGATGTGGCTAACCACTTGAATGCTACTATAACTTTTTTGTACTGGTTCTCTAATTCTTTGTCAAAATGAATGTTTATGTCTGCCTGACTTTCCTCAAACTGTTTTTTTATGTCATCTAAGTAAGCTCTTGTTTCTTCAATTTTATTTTGAATATCTTCAACTTTTATTTTTTGGGTAAATATTTTTGATAAAAAGCCGTTTTGTTTCTTATCTAATTCTTTTAATAGTTGCTGGTAGGTTTCATCAGTTTCTTTTATTTCATTTTTAAGCTCTTCTCTGTTTCTCCTTGAATCCTCAATTTGTTCTTTCAATCCAATTAAGCCTTGGCTTGTTACTACTTCATTTTCAGTTTCCAGTTCAGTGGTATTTACAACTTCTTTATTATCCAGAGTTGGGTTTGAATTGTGTGACTTTCCGTCAAATAACTTTTCTCTGTTGGAAATACCGGTTCCGGGAATACCCGTATTTAGGTAAACGCCATTTTTGCCAATATTTATGTTTGCACCTCTAGGTCCAATTGTGGTACTTACCCCATTTTTGCCAATATTTAAATAAATACCTGGTATTACTTTAATTCTGTTTCTAAAACGGAAAGACATATCTAATAATCGCTAGTGAATAAAAGTAATGAAATAAAATAAACGTTTGGCATCTGGTTGTTTTGTCTTAAGCAAACCACAATTTTGTCGAGTTACTGTAGGGAATATTTTTATTAGTCTTGATTTTTTATCGGGTGGTCTGTCGGCGTGTCGGTTTTAGCATTACTGCCAACGTCTCGTATATGAAAAGTAGCGCTAAAAATAAGCGATAATTTTTCGGAAGAACACAAGCCGAATTTTTAAATTTACTATTTATTTTATTTTTGGGAATTTGTCTAATTTAAAAATTTGGCGACTTTCCAAAAATGCCCAAGCCTTTGTGTTTGCAACGACTTGCGCTATTTTTTATATGCATTGTTCTACACCGTTTTTTTATCCGTGTAGTTTTGTTACTATTCGGTCAGATTCATCAAATATTTCATCTGGAATACCGTGTTTTTGCTTGCATCCGCTACAAGTCTCTTGTTCACTTCTTTTATATTTTCCAAATGCTCTAATCGACTGTTGAATTTTTGAATCGTATTGATATTTAATTAACGAAAGAAAATAGTCCTTATCTGTTTCAGAAATGTTTTCGGATTGGATAATGTCAATTTGTTTGCTAATAATTCTCAATAAATTTACTAATTCATTTATTTTAGGATTTTGATTTAGAAACTCTTGAAATTCTACGTGATGGTCGCCACCTTTTTTTATTGACTTAGAAATTCATAAATTCCGTCTGCTCCGGAATAGTTGTATTTGTAATTATCTTTTCTAAAAGTGTATGTAAAATCATTTAAATCCGCCCTTATGATATTTACTTGTTCCGTAATATAGAGCAGTTTTTTTCTATTCACTTCGTCTGCCTTTTGTTCATCGAACTGGTCTTGAATTAATCGATTCGCATCTATTTGAGCTTTCAAAGCGTAGAAAACTAATATTGCTCCGATAATATTTACAATTGGTCCTGTAATTCCGCCAATCGTATCTCCAATTTGTCCAGTTTGCGAAAAGTCAAATGATTCCCAAAAGACTCTTTGAGTAGCAATTAATGGCGCCATAACACAAAGAAAAATTCCTATTCCAATAAACCACTTTGCGTTTTTTAAAGATTTTGCAATTTTTTCGGTTTTAGATTTTCTATTGTTATTTTCTATGTTCATTAATTCTCTCGATGTTTTTTTCAAATGGTGTAGAACGTTTTGGCGCTTGGCGAAGAAGCGGATTTCGAAGCACAAAATTGTCTGCTAGCACTGAACTTGATACGAAGCACAAAGCTTCATGTAAGCACTGAACCCGCTTTTTTGCCAAACGCCTGTTACCTGCTGGCTTTTTTGAGTTTGTCATTGATTATATGCTTAATTATTCCTATTCCAATTACTGTTGCACCTTCTCTAAATTCAAATTGCATTTTCTCCGTCAGTCGGTTTGCGAAATGGTCAACAAAAAGAATTTTTATTTCTGCTTCAACTGTGTCGCCAGGAAAAACAAGTTCTCTGTCAATAAAAGTTTGTTGTCCAGAAGTTTGCATTTCTTCGAAGTCAAATTTCACTTGTGGTCTATAACCTGTTTTAGCAGGTGTTTTTCGTCCACCCTGTTCAGTAGTCTTGTATGTTAATGTCGCAATGAAGTCTGCACCTGAATTGTCAATCTCAAATTTGTTGTTGTGAAAATATTCCCAAGCATAACTTTCGATTTCTCCACCAGTAAATTCGTTTCCATTTTCATCTTCAATTTTATAGGTTTCTTGTCGTTCTCCAATTTGAGCTTCTCCGTCAAGTCCTAACAAAGTTGTGTAAAATGCGTCTCTTAAAACACCATTCAATATTTGTCGAAGTTTTTCAGTTTTCAGTTCGTCAAGCTGTAAGTATGAAATTAGTTTAGAAACGTTAGTCTCGTTGTCAGAACTTAAATATAAGTTGACAAGTGATTTTCGTTCTAGATAAAAGTTCCTTACAAATTCTTCTGGTGTCATTTTTATCTGTCGTGTCATTTTTTTAAGCTTGCAGGTAACGGTTTGCAGCTTGGCGAAGTGGCGGATTTAGAAGCACTTACTTTCAATTTAGCACTAATGTTCATTTGAAAACCAAATGTTCAATTTAGCACTGAACCCGCCATTTTGCCAAACTGCTGTTAGTGGCTGGTTTTATTTTCGTTTATTCATTTCGTCAATTAGTTTCAGTCGTTCGTCTTTGTCCAAATCAAAGAAAATCTTTACAGTCTGCTGATTATAGTCAAATAGCACTTGTCCGTAAATGTGTCCAAAAATCACTTTTCGATTTACACCTATATTTTTTTGAATTTTGTCAAATAGAGATAAACTGTCTTCGTCAAATGCTTGCCTAATATTTTCAACTTTGTCAAATGTGTAAGATTTTGGTTTTGTAAAAAATGTCCCATTTTTAGTAAGCGTCAAAGTTCCATTTTCTATTGTCATTTCTTGTCGTCCATTTACCAACCACAAAAATTGTCTAAAACCAATAAGTCCGACTATAAACAAAATAGTAAATGCTAAATAAAAGTCAGTATCAAGTTTTTCTATCGAACTTAAGCCAACAATTAAACCTGAAAAAAGATGTCCGCTTGCAAACAAGGTAAACAATAATGCTATGACTGTATTCTTTGAAGTATTCATTGCGAATAACTTGTCCGTAGTTGAATTTATTTCAAAATTTTTCTGTTAAGCCCAAGGTTAAATAATTTACTGTATTGATATTGGAAATTCAGTATGGTTTCTTTCATTGTTTTTTCGTTCTTGCAGGGTCTGTTAAACTTGCCACTAACGATTGGCGAATTTGTGTTGTAATGGCATAGAAAGCAAAAACTTGTCTGCCCGTATAAATTTAGTTAATTGCGATGAAATAACGTTAAGCAGTTCAGCCATTATAATACAAATTTGTGGTTAGGTGCTGGCGTTTTAGTCATTTTTAATTTCATTTCAGAAAAGGTTTGACTATTTCCCAAGTTGGGTCTTGATTAATTTCATAACCAAAACCTCTAGTTATACCTTCTTTATTTACTTGTGTCTGCAAAAATTCATGAACCTTTTCAGGATTTTCTAAATAGACGTAAACGTCTAAGAATGTGTCGTTATATAAATGTCCTAAATATTGAGATTTACTTATTTTCTGTATTTCAGTAAGTAATTCATCTTCGAATTTGTCTGCAATTTTCTTTTCCTCGTCTTTCGGTAAACCGTTTTCAAATAGGTTATTTAATTCAAGTCCAATTGCAATTTTTAGGCACCAAGGATATTTCGATTTATTATTAAAATCTTTATAAGCTGTATTAAATGAACCTAAAATTGGTTTATTTTCGGCGTTTGTAGCTTCGATTATTGAAAAACTTTCTTTAACAACTTCTTCTTGAGTTTCGGTTTTCTTATTCTGTCCGCATCCAAATAAGCTTGTTAAAATTCCCATAATAATCAATGTCGTTTTAATTTTCATAATAGTAATGTCGTCGTTTACGCTTGCACCTAACTTGTATATATGTATGACGTTATCATACAAAGCCAACCGAAATTAGGTGAATATGTATGACAAACCTAGTCCCTTTTAATAAGTCAAATCTAAAAATAAAAATTATTTTTAGATTTGTTCCGTTATGCTTAGTAAAGCCTCCTTTTCTTCGGAAAAGCGTAACTAAGTAAAGTTCTAAAGCCTCGGTCGCATCCGGGGCTTTCTTGTTTTACATGTAATTATACGATTGCTTGATAAGAATCCACATCCTGATTAGATTCGAAAGGGCATTACATCGTAATTTCAAATCATATATCTCCCCACAATTGGCATTCTCCTTCCCATACCAAAGGCTTTTGGCGAAACCCGTAGAATTGGCGGTGTTTGATAGCGTTTAAACTCTGCCCTGTTTACCATCAGCAATACGCGTTTTACCAGTTCGGCATCAAATCCTTCATCAATAATGGCTTGTGTGCCTTTTTTCATTTCGATGTGTTGGAATAAAATTTTATCCAATATCTCGTACGCAGGTAGCGAATCAGAGTCTTTCTGGTCGGGCCTAAGTTCTGCGGAAGGTGGTTTTACAATTGAGTTTAAAGGGATAAGTTCTCGGTCTTTGTTAATGTATTTTGCAAGTTCAAAAACCTGCATTTTATAAACATCTCCAATTACAGCAATGGCGCCACACATATCGCCATATAACGTGCCATAACCAACGGCACACTCGCTTTTGTTTGAGGTGTTTAGCAAAATATAGCCAAACTTATTGCTCATGGCCATTAACAATGTACCCCGAATGCGCGCTTGTATATTCTCTTCTGTTAAATTTTGTGGTTGTCCAATAAATGCTTGCGCCAGCATTTCATCAAAAGCATTTGCACCTTTTTCTATGCTTATGATGGTACGCTTACAACCGAAATTTTCTACCAAGTCTAACGCATCTTTTACAGAATGGTCTGAAGAATATTTTGATGGCATAAGTACCGCCATAACATTTTCTGCACCCAAAGCTCGGCAAGCAAGCGCACAAACCACGGCAGAATCTATACCACCAGACAAGCCAAGCGTCGCTTTGGTAAAACCAGATTTCTTAAAATAGTCAGAAATTCCCAAAATCAAAGCATCATGTATTTGGGCAATATCACTCGGTCTGGGTGCAACCTTTAAAAAGTCTATTGTTGCGCTAATTTGATTATTATCGAATATTTCGAAATCTTCCTCAAAATATTTCAGTTCCTTAACCAATTGTCCATTTGGTGCAACAACCAATGATCCGCCATCGAAAATAATTTCCGTTTGGGCACCAATTTGGTTCACATAATAAATAGGTAGCTTATATTTTTTTGCATTATCTGTTAGAACCTTTATCCTGTTTTCATCATGCAAATAAGAAAAGGGCGAAGCAGCAATATTTATCATCAAATCTGGGTTTTCCTCCATCAACACATCCATCGGATTAGAAACATACAACGGATTATCATTTATGTTCCAAAGATCTTCGCAAATGGTCAGTGCAATTTTCTTACCCATATAATCTATACAGCCAAATTGTGTAGCCGGCTCGAAATACCGGTATTCATCAAAAACATCGTACGTTGGCAACAATGCTTTTTTTACTATCGATTTTATGTTGCCATTTTCAATAAAATATGCGGCATTGTATAAGTCCTTACCTTCAATTACCGGGTTTTTAATCGGCAAACCAACAATACAAGCAATGCCAATACAATGATGAGCAATATCGTTTGCGGCTTGTTCGCAAAGCGAAATAAATTCATCAAATTCTAAAAAATCTCTAGGTGGATAACCAGAAATTGCAAGTTCTGCAAAAATTATAAGGTCAGCATTTTTTGATTTCGCTAAGGCAATGGCATCTAGTATTTTTTTGGTGTTCTGTTCGAAATTACCTACGTGATAATTGAGTTGTGCCAAGGCTATTTTCATCTGTCGAAGAGGTATTCTTAATTTAAAGGAGTAAATTATTTAAGTTTGTAAGATATGTCATCTCGTTTAAAACCCCTGCAAATTTATATCATTTTTTTCTGCTGCTTTGTATTTTTCTCCTGCAAACAAACAAGTAGGCCTGATATAAGCAACATCCATCTGGATATTAAGATTTCTCGTTTTGATAAGGATGTTGCGAGTGGCATCGGAAAAAATGTTGAAAAAACGAGCGAAGCGCTCAATAAAAAATATGGTGTTTTTTATGATGATTACGTCCATAAAATGGTTGGGAATCCGTCAAATACCGGCGTTGAGGTTTTAAGCGGACTTTATGCAGACAAGGCTTACAAAGATCTTACAGCAGAAGTTGACAGCGTTTTTCCAAATTTAGGCTCCCAAGAAAAAAACCTTACCGAAACTTTTAAATACATCAAATATTATTATCCAAAAGCGAAAGTGCCGCAGTTTATTGCATTCGTTTCTGGTTTCTCTTACCAAATACCTATCGGCGATAAATATTACGGCATCGGCTTAGATATGTTTTTAGGGAAAGACAGCAAATTTTATCGCGGGATAACTGAAAGTGTTCCCAGATACCTTTCCAGGCAATTCTCTCCAGAAAACATCGTACCCCGAGTTGCGACAACCTACGCGCACGAAGAACTTTTTAGAGAGCCTGATGAAAATAAGACGCTGCTTTCCAAAATGATTTTTCAGGGTAAAATTCTCTACTTTTTAGAAAAAGTATTACCACAGCACGTAGGAGATTCCACGCTTTTAGGTTATACAGAAAAGCAATATGATTGGGCAAAACATTTTGAGGGCGATATTTGGGCATATTTCCTCCAGAACAATTTATTGTACGAATCTGATTACCAAAAAATACAAGTTTATCTAGCAGAAGGACCTTTTACACCTGGTTTGGGCGAGAAAAGAGAATCGGCACCAAAATTGGGTGTATTTATCGGACTGCAAATTGTGAAAAAATATCTTGACGAGCATCCTTCAATTACGCTCCAACAATTAATGAGCGATAACGATGCGCAGAAAATATTGCAGCAGTCTAGGTATAAGCCGAAGCAAAAATAGGAGATATGAGATGTGAGATATGAGAGGAAAGACGAAAGACCAAAGCGGAGCAAAGAACAAGGAACAAAGGCTAAGCGCAGACGGTACCCGATTTAAGTGAAAGACTTAAGCTCAAGACTCACAACCGACAACTCACAACTGACAACTGACAACTGACTACTCACAACTGACAACTACAACATGAAAATAGGCATTGTCTTATCTGGGGGAGGAATACGGGGAATTTCACATTTGGGCGTTTTGAAAGCACTAAAAAACTTCGACATTACACCTGATTTTATTAGCGGAACCAGTGCGGGAGCAATTGTTGGAGCAACTTTGGCCTCGGGCATCGACCCTGAAGAAGCATTTAAAATTTACATGGAAACCAAACTTTGGCGCTTTTTTCGACCAGTACTTGGATCTTTGGGTTTGATAAATATAGAATCGACCAACTTACTCTTTAAAGAATACCTGTTAAAAGAAAACATAGAAGATTTAGAGATTCCATTAATCATTACTGCAGTTAATTTTAGCGAAGGCAAGGCCGTTCAATTTACAAAAGGACCGTTAATCAAAGCAATACATGCTTCTTGTTGCATCCCGGGTATTTTTAAGCCTGTAATGATAAATAATCAGATGTATGTTGATGGCGGCGTCATAAACAATTTCCCTATTGAGCCACTTATGGATAAATGCGATTTCATCATAGGATCTTCCTGCAACCACTTAAATAAAGTGGATAAGATTACCGGCATTAGAAGGCTGTTGGGCAGGGCAAGCGTAATGTCTATCAACCATGATATGGAGCGAAAAGCCAAATATTGCAACTTACTTATAGAGCCAAAGGGTTTAGGCGCAATTAGTACTTTCGAGATTAAGCGCGCCGAAGACATTTATTGGATTGCTTATGAAGAAACGCTAACTGTGTTAAAAAATAACCCAGAATTGTATGCACAGATTAAAGGAGAATAGGAGGTCGGAAGTCGGAAGTCAGTTCCCTCATTGATAACTTTTGATGTCAGAAAAGGGATTTAAGCAGAAAGCGAAAAGCCGCACCATAACCCGCAACTCATAACCCGCAACCCAAAACCCGCAACTCATAACCCATAACTCTCAACCCTCACTCACCAGCCTTACCAACTTCTCCCCTTTTAGCACCGGTATTGCTTCACAAATGTTCTGTTGCAAACAAAAAACCACATCTTCCTCAATGTTTAGCGCAGCAAGCCTATGGCTGTGTGAAGATTTTTTTAAATAGCTCCGAAAATCATCTTTGGCGAGCAGATAAAGATCTTCTGCTGCGATGCTTGCATCATCATACAAAGTGCCGTTTTTTCGTAATGCATATACCACTGCGCCTGCAAATAAGGTATCTTCTAAATTAAACTGGTTTTTCCATCCGGCGCAAAGCAGCAATACATTGCCATTTAAGCTTTCTAAATAATTGCACAATGCGTTTAAGTTTAGAAACGAGCCAATCAGCACTTGTTTGGCCCGGGTCGCTGCCAATTCTAAAGCGCCAGTTCCATTGGTGGTGGTTAGCACGATGGTTTTTCCCGCCACTTTTTCCTTAGTATAACTAAAAGGCGAATTACCAAAATCGAATCCGTCTAACACTTCCCCATCTCGCTCCGCAGCAAGCAAAAAGCCATTATCTGAGTAAGCCAAACAATCTTCTACTTTTGCCACCGGGATAATTGCGTCGGCGCCATTGTCTATTCCATAGGTAATGGATGATGAGGCTCTTAAAATATCTATGACCACCACCGTGCTGTCTTCAATATCATGAAGATGTATTAAGGCGGGCGTTAAACAGACTTCGATTTTTTTGGGCATATTTTTGAGGTGAGAGGTAAAAGGTCGAAGGATTAAGGTTTAGGCGTATTAACCTCATACCTTACACCTTAAGCCGTACATCCTATTTGTAAAAAGGAAATTTAACTACTTTGGCTTTTACAGGTGTGTTTCTTATCAAAATAAAAATTTCTGAATCTTCTTTAGCAACCGCCTTTTTTACATAGCCCATCCCGATTGCTTTTTGCAAGGATGGCGATTGTGTTCCAGATGTTACCTTACCAACAATGTTTCCTTCTGCATCTGCAATTTGGTAATCATGTCTTGGTATGCCGCGTTCTACCATTTCGAAACCAACAAGTTTTTTATCAACTCCAGATTCTTTCTGCGCAAGCAAATTTTCTGCATTGGTAAAAGGTTTAGAAAATTTTGTAATCCAACCTAAGCCAGCCTCTAACGGCGAAGTGGTGTCATCAATATCGTTTCCATACAAACAAAAACCCATTTCTAAACGCAACGTATCTCTTGCCCCCAAACCTATTGGTTTGATATTGTAAGGCTTTCCGGCTTCAAAAATGGCATCCCATATTTTATCAGCATGCTTATTCTCAAAATATATCTCGAAACCACCGGCACCGGTATAACCTGTTGCAGAAACAATAACATTATCCACACCCGCAAAAGCTCCTCGTTTAAAACTATAATACTCCATCGATGCCAAATCGATGTCGGTTAAAAATTGTAGAGCGTCGGCCGCTTTTGGCCCTTGTATCGCGAGCAGCGAAGTTGCATCAGAGATGTTATGCATCTCGACGTTTTTAGTGTTAAATTTTTTTATCCAGTTCCAATCTTTTTCTATATTAGATGCGTTGACCACCAACATGTAGCTTTTTTCGTCTAGGCGATAAACAAGTAAATCGTCTACGATGCCGCCGTTTTCGTTTGGAAAACAAGAGTATTGAACTTTGCCATCATGCAATTTGGACGCATCGTTGCTAGTTACCTTTTGTATAAGATCTAATGCTTCTGCACCTTTTAAAATAAACTCGCCCATGTGGCTCACATCAAAAACACCCACGCTTGTTCTTACCGCAACATGCTCTGCATTAATTCCTTCAAGATAACTTACAGGCATATTGTAACCGGCAAATGGTACTATTTTAGCGCCAAGAGATTTATGTTTTTCTGTTAAGGCCGTATTTTTCATGTTTAAAAGTGAGTTGCGGCAAAATTAGAAAGAATAAAACCAATGTTAGGTCTGAAAACAAAATTTTTCGGATGAGGCCTAATCATTTTAATTGATAAACGATGTTTTAAGTCTTTTCAATCTTTGCCTAATTCTTCGTAAATCTTCATCATTTCTGCACATATCGGTCTAATTCGGTGGTATTTTTCGACAGTCTGTCTGGCACTATCACCAATTTCCATCCAGCGCTTTGGGTTTATCATACACTGTAGAATAGAGCGATAAAACTCATCTGCCGTATCGGCAATTAAAATATCATGCCCGTTAGTGTAATTTATTCCTTCTGCCGCAATGGTGGTTGCAATTACACATTTTTTCATCGCCATTCCCTCTATAATTTTTACGCGCATCCCTGTTCCAGAAAGCAAGGGAACTATCATAATGGCCTTAGAATTCATAAACTCGATTGCATCAAATACCTCGCCCTCTACAATTACATTATCAGAATCATATTCGAAAAAATGCTTTTGCATACTTTTACCAGCAATGTAAAATCTTAAATCTTTATCGAGTTTTTCTATATCTGGCCAAATATCATCCAAAAACCAAGCTAGGCCCTCTTCATTCGGCCGCCAGCTCATCGCACCTAAATGAAACAAAGTTGGATAACTTGTTTGGCTTCTGTCAACCACGTAATGATTTAAATCTAAGGCTACCGGAAAAATAGCGATGGGCACCGCACATCCAAAATGTAAAATACTTTGCCGGTCGGGTTTGCTTATCGCAAAAATGTAATCGAAACGGTTTATGTGCTCGGTTTCAAACGCGCGTAGACGTTCCGCTAAAAAAGTAAAGTATTTTTTGCGCAAGAAAAAGCCAGGTTTATCGGCCAAACGTTCCCAAAGCATAAATTCTATATTGTGGGCTCGGTAAACAACTTTTGCATCGCTATGCCGCTTTATCAGTTGCAAGTAAGGCACTGTAAAAAGGCTTTCTAACTGGACAATATCAAAAGTATGTTCCCTTAAAATGTTTTCCAATTTTTGCGCCGCCTCATCCGTATAGAAGCGAGAAACGTTATAAGATTTCTTTGTAAAAAGATTGAGAAGCGCGTCTAAAGCGTTGACATCGCTATCTACATTTTGGGTATAAAAGTTTATCTGCTTAAATACCGGATCATAAATATCTTCTATCTCTACTTGGTCTCTAAGCGGATTTAAACTAAATAGTGAAATTTTTGCGCCAAGATTTAACAATCCTTTTATGGTGTTGTAAACCACAATGGGATAGCCACTATTTGGCGGAAAAGGAATCTGTTTAGTTATAAAGAGAATTTTCACAATCGCTTAAAATACGATTTTTTACAGCAAAATTTCGAAAAGTTTAAATTGAGGATCGCTTACGTTAAAAGTTTTTCGGTGAAAAGGCGATAAGCCAATTTCGATAACTGCCCTTCGATGGGCAATGGTTGGATAACCTTTGTTTTGTGCCCAGTTATATTGAGGATAATCTTCGGCCAAAGAACACATATAAGCATCGCGATGAGTTTTCGCCAAGACGGAGGCGGCAGCAATGTTCAGAAATTTTCCATCGCCTTTAACAATGCAAGTATGATTAATTTCTCTATAAGGTTTAAACCTATTTCCATCTATTGCCAAATGTTGCGGCGGCGTGGTCAATTTTTCTATGGCACGATGCATGGCCAAAAAAGAAGCATTTAAAATATTAATCTCATCTATCTCTTCATGATCGCAAAATGCAACTGCCCATGAAACCGCCTCTGCTTCAATAACAGGTCGCAATTCTTCCCGCTGTAAATGAGTTAGTTGTTTCGAGTCGTTCAGCCCTTCCAAGTAAAAATCCTTTGGTAAAATTACCGCGGCAGCAAACACAGGTCCTGCAAGGCAACCTCTTCCCGCTTCATCACAACCAGCTTCTATAAATTCGTCTTGAAAGCAATTTAACAACATGAAAACAAATTTATAAATTACTCATTAATATTTGCCTTGCGAGTTTTAAACCTTTATGCTAGTTTTAAACAATTTGTGTTTGCCATGGGCGATGATACACCTCAGGCTAAAAACTAACTACCACAAATTATCGTAGTTTAGAAGAAAATTAAGGCGATGTTCCGACTCATTATTATCCTATTTTTATTCATTCTCTCACTTGTAAACTTTATCCCCGCCCAATCAAAAGAGCTTTGGTATTTGAGTATTCTAATTCCAGAGTTTCCTTATTTCTTTTTTCTCGCGATGATTCCTCTTTTATTTTGGAGCTATAAACAAAAAAAATATCGAGCCGCTTGTCTAACTTTTGGAATTGCCGCCTTCTTGATTTTTTGCTCGCCGGTAGTTCGCGCCTATAACGTCGGCAGATACTTAAATTCCGAATTGGTTAGAGCTTACGGAGAAAAAATAAATAACCTTGATGGTTTTAGAGAACATCAACCGTTTAGTTTTTGGCAGATGTTTTTTGGGAACGGCGCAAAGAAAATCCCTTTTAAAACCTATCAATATGCAATAAACGGCGGCGAAAAACTCAGCTTAAATTTCACTCCATCTGCTATTCCAGGCGTTCGGCCATGTTTATTTGTAGTACATGGCGGTTCTTGGAAACGTGGCGATAACAGCGAAATTGCCGCAATAAACAATTATTTTGCAAATGCCGGCTATCAGGTTTCCACAATGAATTATCGCCTTGCACCGAAATTCCATAGTCCTGCAACGCAAGAAGACGTTAAATCGGCTTTCAAATGGCTAAAGGCACATGCGGTGGAATTAAAAATAGATACCAATAATTTTGTAATGCTTGGCCGCTCTGCGGGCGGACAAATTGTAGCTACTTCTGCGTACATTAATACCGAACCCGGGGTTAAAGGCGTGATGATTTTTTATGGTCCAAACGATATGTTTTGGTCGTATAAACATCCAGACAATCCTTTAATTATGGACTCAAAAGCAGTGCAGAGAGATTTTTTAGGCGGCAGCCCCACACAAGTTCCGGATAGATATACAGCTGAATCGCCGTATTTATTTATCAACGGCAAAACAATGCCAACGTTGCAAGTACATGGAATAATAGATGTACACGTACATTACGAGCAATCGCTTAGAATGGCAAAAAAATTAGATCAATTTGGTGTAGAAAATTTTCTGTTGAGCTTACCTTGGGCAACGCATGGTTGCGAATATAATCTTAATGGTCCCTCAGGGCAGCTTTCTGTGTATAGTATGGAGCGCTTTGCATATTCTGTAACACATTGATTAAACGTTAACATTTTGCATTTTAACATCGAATGCATCGCGCAAGCCGATGGCCAAAACATTGAACGCATAAACCGTAAGCATAATGGCAACTCCAGGGAAAAAGGCTAAGTAGGCGGCATCCATAATAATGTAGCCATAATGTTCTTTAATCATGCTTCCCCAACTCGGCATAGGTGGTTGAGCGCCGAAACCCAAAAAGCTAAGTCCGGTCTCTAATAAAATGGCAGAGGCAAAATTTGCTGATGCGACCACCAGAATCGGCCCTGCAATATTTGGCAAAATGTGTTTGGTGATTATTCTTGCATCGTTAAAACCCAAAGCACGTGCTGCTTCTACAAATTCTATGTTTTTTAATGCCATTACCTGGCCGCGGACTAACCTAGCCACATCAACCCAAGTAGATAAACCAACAGCAATAAATATTTGCCAAAATCCTTTTCCAAGAGCAAAAGAAATGGCGATGACGAGCAATAACGAAGGCAAAGACCAAACCACATTCATAAACCAAGTTATTGCTGCATCTATTTTCCCACCATAATAACCAGAAATTGCGCCTAGGGAAATCCCAATGGTGAGAGAAATTAGCACCGCTATCAATCCCACAGAAAGCGAAACCCGAATGCCCAAGATCATTCTGCTCAACAAATCTCGACCGTAAATATCTGTGCCAAACCAAAATGTTTTTTGATAGATATTGTGCGCTTTAAACTCATCAACTTTAGCTTGAGCGTTTGAGATGGTTAAGCATTCATCACACACTTTCGATAACACATATTTCTTTTCATCAGCCAGTTCATCATCGCCGATATATTCTCTCGCATAAATGGCATTGCCCGCAAATCGGTAGGAAGTGATAGGAATGCTTTCGAAATTCGGCTCTTGACCAAAAAGCATTTTATGGAAAATACTTCGCTTCTTAACTGCATCATTTCTACTAACTACCATAAATGTAAAGGTGCTGCCTGGTCTCTTATTGGTAATCTGCAAGTGCATATTGTTCGCAAATGGAGTGTTATCTGGCATAATAAGATAGCCTAAAATCCCGACTAGCATCAGCAGCAAAATAAAAATCAGCCCTCCAAAAGCCAACCAATTTTTTTTTAGTTTATGCCAAACCTGCTGCGATGGAGTTCTGTCCATTATTTAACCATCCTATCTTTCCAATTATACTTTCCGCTATTGCCAGCGATACCGATATAGACAATATAAAAGAGGTGCAAGGTAGTTAAAAAGGGAGTGAACAAAAGTAACTTTCGTCGATTTACAAAAGAGGTTATTAACCACAAAAAACCAAGCTCAATTATAAATTTAGCTAAAAGTTGATATCCTGCAATTAACAGAAAATGAGGATAAAAAAGTCCTAGCAATGCGTTTGCCAAAACACTTAGATTAAAAAACCAGATTGTTACTCCCAAAACAATAATGCCTTTATTCTTGTATCTCGTGCTTTTTGATGCCCAGCGTTTCCGCTGTTGTATAAATTCCGATAAATTTTTTTTCGCATGGGTGAAAACCAGCGCATCGGTACTTTTTAAAAACCCAATTCCGTTGGAATATTTGCCCGCTATTTTATGTAGCAACAGCTCATCATCGCCAGATGCAAGATCATCTATCCCTTTAAACCCACCAACTTCAAAAAATACTTTTTTCTGATAGGCAAGGTTTGCGCCGTTACAAGTTGATGGCACTTTATTTCCAATAGTAGAAGCACCAAGTCCAATCAAGTAAAGAAACTCAAGGGTCTGCATTCGTTCGAACCAATTCTTTTCTTCAAAAAACATTACAGGAGAAGAAATCATTTTAAAACCTTTTTCTTCATAAAGCGCCACAATGGTAGAAAGCCAATTTTGTCCCATGCTACAATCTGCATCCGTTGTGATGATCAAATCTCCTTTGCTTTGGCCGATTGCAATCTCGATTGCTTTTTTCTTGTAGCTATTAAGCCGCTCGCCGAGATCTAATTGCAGCAATTTTATGCCTTGCGATGCATGCTTTTTAATTATCTCTGCGGTGCGGTCTGTAGAATGATCGTCGACTATAATAATTTCTGTTAATACTTTTGGGTAATTTTGCGCCAGCAAACATTCTAGAGTTCGCCCAATGTTTGCTTCTTCATTTCTTGCTGCAATAACAATGGAAACTTGTGTTTTAGGATTTTGGCCGCGCGTTTTAAAATTTGGCAGTTTTATCCATCCAATCATAAAGCTAATTACAAGCAGCACATAAATGACTGTGAGCGCGCCAGAAAAGATATCAAACAGGTTTAGAATTTCCAAAAAAGTTTAGTTTGAATACAAAATAAGTTCCAAGCACAGCAGGAATAATGATATTTATTAACCAAATACTAGCAGTACATGCAATTACAGCCACATGTTCATCTGTAATATGCTTAAACAATTCTACTGCGGTAACACTACGCACGCCAACATCAAATAAATCTAATGAGGGCAAGGCCGATTGAACGAAAAACAAAATGCAGATCATCATAAGCACATCTAAGTAGTGAAGGCCCGGTATCAACCACATAAAAAGGATAAAATACTGGGAGGTAAAAACTATATATCGCGCCAAGCAATACAACAAAATTTTAAGCAATTCGAACTTGCGATATCTTGCTAATACACTGTAGAACTTACTGTATTTTCGGCTAAATTTTATCGACAACAAAATTCTATTTAGCCATTTAATGTTAAAGTAGAAGACTAAAAAAAACAAACAGAAACAAGTTACGATAGACAAAAGTGCAAAAAACATCAAAGTGTTTGTGGGGTAAAACCGATGGATAAAAAAACAACCCGCTATAGCACCAAAAACGTTTGTTAAAACCATTTGTCCAATATTGCCCACTGCCATTGCCACAACGCCGATAATTCTTCTTTTGGGTGATAAGAAAAAAACCCGCCCGCCATATTCTCCTAATCTATTTGGGGTAAAAATGGCCAGGGTTAATCCGCAAAAAACTGATTCTACGGATTTCCAGAGACTTAAACGCTCCACATGCCTTATTAATCGCTGCCACTTCGCTGCTTCTAAAAACCAGTTTACAAACATCAAAAAGAAAACCAAACCGATAAAAAATGCTATTTCTCTAATTGAAATATTGTTTAACAGAAGCCAAAATTCGCTTAGATTTTTATTTGCAACCAGTTTTTGATAAATAAACCAAAATGCAAAAAATACAATGGCCGACTTTAATATTAAGGAAAGGGTTTTTTTGTTCTTTGAAAGCAAAATGGTCAAACTTTTTGCAAATATGCTTAATATTGCGTTAATGTTGGGCGAAAAAAAAGAGAGGATTATTCTAGGTATCGACCCCGGTACTGCGGTAATGGGTTATGGGGTTGTTGCAGAAAAGGGAAACAAAGTAGAGCTGATTAGTTTGGGTGCAGTTAAAATGACTCACCTCGACGATCCTTTTTTAAAGCTTCAAAGAATTTTCGAAAAAACTTTGGCGCTGATAGATCAATATCATCCAGACGTTTTGGCCATTGAGGCACCTTTTTATGGAAAAAATATCCAGGTGCTGCTAAAGCTTGGTAGAGCACAAGGAACTGCGATTGCTGCGGCTCTTTCTAGAAATATCTCTGTTACTGAGTACGCGCCGAGAAAAATTAAACAGTCCATTACCGGCAACGGAAATGCAAGCAAAGAACAAGTTGCCGCCATGTTGCAGCGTTTGCTTAATTTTAAAGAGACACCCGAATTTTTAGATGCAACAGATGGCCTAGCCGTGGCGCTTTGCCATTCGTACCAAAAAATTGGAACCGGAAATAGTGGGAAATCCTACTCGGGCTGGGAGGCGTTTGCAAGCGACAATAAAGCAAAAGTTAAAGGCTTTGAGCGAAAAGTTAAAAAATAGACTCTCAACTACAAGCTGCTGCCAAATGGTAAAAACCCTGATGTAGTTATGCAGCAGGGTTTTACTTTTAACTTAATTTAGCAAAGTGTTTTCTCGAATTTAAAGATCTAATGCCGAATACAAGGCCAATGGCAAGCAAGAGGAATATCCAAATGTTAGCCAAAACAAGGATAAATTCTGTAAAGATTGTCCAGCCATCTACTATATTTAACCAAAGCCTATTAAAAAATGATGGGCGATAATCTGAAAACTGATCGTTCGCTACCACCATTGTTTTAACGGTATTATCTTGATAGAAACTTAGAGTGATGGTACTAAATTCCACTAAATTATCTATCTACATGTTCTCTATCTTGTGTTTGATAGAGTTATCTGTTATTAACAGATAAGATTTTGTGCCTTCCAATTGCTTTTTACCCAAACTTTCTATTCTGGCTGTTGCCTTTGCGTTGTTTTGTGTCTTTAGTTTGTTAGCCAGGTAATTTAGACTTTTATCATCTAGCTTTAAAGATTGGCTATTTACAAACACGGCCAAATGTGCAATACTGTTAGTAAAATCGTCTAATTTTTCTGCAGGTATTTTGGCAGTTAGGGTACCCTCAGTTTTGTACGCAGAAATTTCTTTTAAAGAATCTGTTGACTGCCTAAGCTTTTCTGTATTTTGCACCGCACTGTGGATTTCAAAATCTACCAGCTGACCTCCTACATCTTTTATTTGCTTGCCCAAAATTTCTTTGGTATGTTGCACATCCTTTACCCGAAAATTCATATCGGCTGTCTTTATAATTTTTACTGAAGCTGCGGTTTCCGCAAGTGCAGCATCCACATTTTGAGAAGACTCATTTTGAGCGTTGCTTTCTTTTCGATCGTTCGAGCAACTGAAAATAGTTAATAGCATAGCCAAAGCAATTAAATTCCTTTTCATAATTTTTTGATTAGAAGATTAAATTTTTGAAGAGTTGTCTTCAAATGGCCATTTGAAGTGAAGCCATTTTTTACGATGGCTTTTTTAGTTTAATACCTCTTTTCAAAATAAGTAACCCATTGAAAAGTCAAAAATAAAAATGCCCATAAAACTTGCCACACTAAACTCTGACAAAAAAAATCCACAAAAAAGCCGAACCTAAATTAATGGGCTCGGCTAATATTTTGATTGTAAGTACTTTACGCTTTTAAAATTTTAAAAACATTGCTAATTGCAATTGCAGTACCTATAAAAAGAAAAATCCAAGAGATTAGCGAAATGGTAAAACTATCATGTACAAATCTAAAAAACGCACCAAATAAACCAATAACTACACCAACACTTAACCAAATGTAAATGCTAGCATCGTTAGACGTTCTCATACTTTCTGTTTCGTATTTTAAATCCTCTTTCATAAATAGAATGTTTTTTGATGGCACAAAAGTAACACATATTACCGATATTTTAAGGATATTTGACAAGATTTTAATTGCTTTAACTCTTAGATATTTGATAAATCTTGAAACGCCTTTTACCCATAATCAAATTGCATTATTGAATAATTTTACAAGCGCGAACTTTTTTGAGAAGCTAACCAAACAAAACTTTAAGCTTAAATTACATCGCTATTTAAAATTCGCGGAAACGTATTACCTTCAAACAAAAAATAATGACAAAAATAGACCCGATCATTGCAGTTAAAGACGTAGAAAAAAGTGCTGTTTGGTACTGCAACCTATTTGGTTGGAGAAACGCACATGGTGGCGATAATTTTGCTGTGCTGAAAGATAACACTAATGAAGTAATGCTCTGCTTGCACGAGTGGGGAACACACGAGCATCCAACCATGGCAGATCCAACTATTACGCCAGGTAACGGACTTATTTTATATTTTAAGTCAGATAATATGACCTCAATTCAGGAAAATATAGAAAAAAATGATTTGGCCCTCGAGCAAGATTTGCACCTAAACCTGAACTCAAACAAAAAAGAATTTTCGTTGAGAGACTTAGACGGATACTATTTGATTATTACCGAATTCCATAATTATGAGAGTTAAAACTTGCGCATTCAAAACTAGAACACAGTCGTGTGTGCGCGTTAACTCTCAGTCTTAACCTAAATCTTAGCCTTAACCTCTCTTCCCTATCAGTAAGCCCGCTGGTTATTTCCTTCTTTCCAATTTATAAAAGCCCGATTAACCACTTTATTACCGCCAGGAGTTGGGTAATTGCCTGAGAAATACCAATCGCCTTTGTTTTTAGGGCAGGCTAAGTGCAGATTTTCTAGGCTTTGATAAATAACTTCTACCTCCGCTACCGTGCCTTTTGGCGTGATAATTTCTGCAATTTTTTTGGAGATTTCTTCTGGAGAGAATGGCTTATAAATTTCTTTAACATGATTTATAATTTCTTCTTTGGGAAGCAAACTAGATTTAATGCATTTTTGGTAAACATCTTCTATCACCTGCCACATTCCGCGTTCGGTAAGTAATTGTATGGCCGCATCAAAAGCCACAAATTGGCCCATCCTACTCATGTCAATTCCATAACAATCTGGGTATCGAATTTGAGGTGCAGAAGAAACAATAATTATTTTTTTGGGATGCAAGCGATCTACAATTTTGATGATGCTTTGCTTAAGTGTAGTGCCGCGAACAATAGAATCGTCTAACGCAACGAGCGTGTCTTGCATATTGTTTACGATGCCGTAAGTGGTATCATAAACATGGGCAACCATCTCGCCCCTATCGGCATCTTGGGCGATAAACGTGCGAAGCTTAACATCTTTTACGGCCAGTTTTTCTACCCGTGGCGCAGTAGATAATAATTCCTCTATTTCGGCATCACTCAGTTCATTCCGTTTTTCTAGCAAGGTTTTCTTTTGAAGATTGCGCACATATTCATGCACACCTTCAACCATGCCAAAGAAAGCAACTTCGGCAGTGTTTGGAATAAAAGAAAACACGGTATTTTTTAAATCATAATTTACGGCATTTAAAACTTGATTGCATAGAAGTTGACCTAATTTTTTACGTTCTCTGTAAATTTCTACATCGCTACCTTTGGAGAAATAAATACGTTCAAACGAACAAGAAAGCTGTTCAGTTGGCTCTCTAAACTGCTCCATACTCACTTCACCATTTTTTTTGATGATAAGTGCATGCCCCGGTTCTATTTCTTTTACATTTTTAAACTGGATGTTGAAAGCCGTTTGCAAAGCTGGCCTTTCTGAGGCAGCAACCACAATTTCATCATCATAATAATAATATGCCGGACGAATTCCTGCCGGATCTCTCAATATGAAAGAGTCACCATTGCCAACCATGCCGCAGATGGTGTAACCGCCATCCCAGGTCTTAGCAGAACGGCGCAAAATGTTGGCAATGTTTAAATTAGATGATATTTTTTTTGTGATGGTTACGTTATCGAAACCTTCTTTGTTATAAGCATCAAACAATTCTTGGTTTTCATCATCTAAAAAGTGACCAATTTTCTCCAAAACTGTAACTGTATCGGCTTTTTCTTTGGGATGCTGCCCAAGCTCATACAACTGTTCTAAAAGCTCATCAACATTGGTCATGTTAAAATTACCCGCAATCACCAAATTACGGGTCATCCAGTTATTTTGTCTTAAAAACGGATGGCAACTCTCTATACTATTTCCCCCGTGTGTGCCATACCGCAAATGACCCATCAACACTTCACCGATAAAACTTACGTTTGCTTTTAACCACTCGGGATCTTGCATCAGCTCAGGCCTGCTTTCTTGAATGTCGACAAATTTTTTCTGCACATATTCAAAAATATCAGCAACTGCATTAGAAGCCATACTTCTGTACCTGCTAATGTACCTGTGGCCTGGCTTCGTATCTAATTTAATGGTTGCAATACCAGCGCCATCTTGCCCTCGATTGTGCTGTTTTTCCATTAAAAGATAAAGTTTATTTAGCCCGTATAGCGCTGTGCCATACTTTTGATGATAATAAGAAAGCGGTTTAAGCAGCCGAATAAAGGCTATACCGCATTCGTGTTTTATCTGATCACTCATGTTGGGTGTTTATGGCGCAAAGTTATCTTTTTAATACCTTACAACCTAAGTAAATCTTCAGTTGTCTAGTTGGTTGGTCAGGTGTTTGGTTGGTTAGGTTTTTGGTTGGTTAGCTTTTAGATACTGAGGCAAGTAGTTACTTAGGCGACAAGATTTGTCCACAAAGCCTTTGTTCCTTAATCCTAAATTTACCGTCTCATATCTGCACTTTAACCGCCTTAATAATTTCCCCAAAAAAAAGCGATCCGTGTTCATTAAAACTTAATAAATCTCCGCTGGTGTAAAATTTCTTTCTACCCGCTTTACTCAGTTTTTTTTCCATTTCGGGATGGCGGACAAAATAATCGGCAAGACTATTTGCTACTATACTTCCTTGTGCTAAAATTTTTAATGTAGAAGGAAATACCTTTTCTAGTTTTGGCATTAACAGAGGATAATGGGTACAAGCCAGCAATACGCAATCTATCGCATTATCTTGCGCCAAAAGCGCATTGCAATACTCTTGCACAAAAAAATCGGCTCCCGGTTGCATGTGTTCGTTGTTTTCTATCAACGGCACCCACATTGGGCAGCTTTGCTGAAATACTTTAAGTTGGGGAAAAAACTTGTTAATCTCTAAAAGATATGAACCAGAATTTACGGTACCACGAGTGCCCATGATACCAATGCGATTACTTCTTGAAAAATTTCCGATTATTTCGGCCGTAGGCCTAATTACCCCTAAAACTCTTTTTCCCGGAAACTTTAACGGCAGGTCTATTTGTTGTATGGTTCTTACCGCTTTCGCTGATGCCGTGTTACATGCTAAAATTACTATTTCACAGCCATTAGAAAAAAGCCACTCTACACATTCTAAGGTATATTTGTATATAATATCAAAAGGTTGGTCACCATAGGGTGAACGGCCATTATCTCCCAAATAGATGTAATCATAATCTGGCAATCGATCTGCAATGGCTCTAAAAACCGTTAAACCTCCATAACCAGAGTCGAATATTCCAATGGGCGCATTTTGTGGCATTGCTTAATTAGTAGTACTTAAAGGCAAAGATAAGAATGTTTAAGCAGAGGTTGGAAGTGGTGGTTCGGAAGCTGGAGGTCGGATGTCAGAAGTCAGAAGTCATCCCTAAAGTCTCAAATCTTGCATCTTAAGCTTCCGTCATAAAAAAAGCAGATTTAAGTTAACTTAAATCTGCTTTCTCGGCTTTTATTAAAATTAAGATTTTTATTTCTTTGGTGCGGCTTTGGCGGTAGTTCCCGTAATGCCAAGTTTTGTTTTAACAGCGGCAGTAATATCCTCGCCGCCATCCCAATAGACTAAATTATTGCCACCCTGACCGTTTGCAATGTCGAAAACGTATGCCAAGCCCTTTTCTTTAGCAACTGCACTTATTGCTGTTGCAACTTTAGTTTGGATGGGTTGAAAAAGCTCTCCCTGTCTAGTAGTTACTTCTTGCGAAGCTTTTGTACGGGCATCTTCAATACGCTTTTGTAAATCTTGCAGTTGTACATCGGCATCTTGCAATTGTTTACCAACAGCTTCTTTATTGGCTTCGCTCATGGTTTTTTGTAATGCTTGGGCAGCCGTTAATTTGGTCTGATATTCTTTTACCATTCCATCCATTTGTGCTTGCTTTTCTTTGCCTAAAGTTTCTAGAGTTGTTTGCGCAGTTTTTGCTTCTGGCAAATTAGAGAATACTTCTTCTGAATTAATGTGCCCGAGTTTTTGTTGTGCATTTGCCATATTAGTTGTAAGCATTAAAGCTGCTGCTACAAATAATACGTTAATTAATTTTCTCATTTTTTTTATTCTTTTGTTGTGTGTTATTTCGTTTTAAAATTAAAGGCGCAAATATACTAATTATTTACACCAGGTTTATAACCCAGTTTAACAATTACTTCTTTGCTAAGATCGTAGGATGTGCTTGCATAAATCATCATGGTAGATTCGCTGCTCTTGTCAAAAATAAAATCTAGATATTTAGCTTTCGCCAACTGTTTCACCGCTTCTGACACTCGCTCTTGAATTGGTTTAAGAAGTTCTGTGCGTTTCACAAACAATTCTCCATTTGGACCAAATTTTTCTCTCTGAAATTCTTTCGCTTGTTTCTCCTTTTCGATGATATCGTTTTCGCGCCGTTTGCGCATATCATCCGTCAATAGAACCCTATCTGCCTGATAAGATTTATACATCTTATCTATATCAGCAAAGTTCAAATCTACCTGCTGCTGCCACTGTTTTGATGCCCCATCGAGGGTACTTATGGCGGCAGTATATTCAGGTATTTGTTTTAAAATATACTCTGAGTCTACATAAGCAAACTTTTGTGCAAACGCCCCTGCCGAACCTAATAGCAAAAAGGCGATAAAAAAATACTTTTTCATGTGTGTGTTTTTAATGTTTTTACGATAATAGATTAGCAACATAAATCTCTTAACACATTACATAAGTTATGCCAAACGTTTATCATTTATTCTAAAATCCACCTAACTGCTGTGCGATGCTAAACTGAAACTGACCTTTATTAGCTGATGGTATACCTGGAATGTTATCAAATCCGTAACCATAATCTATACCTAGCAAACCAAAAATGGGCAAGAAAATTCTTGCGCCCACGCCAACCGAACGGCGAACATTGAAAGGATTGAAATCTCCAAATTTGTTCCAGGTATTACCGCCTTCTGCAAAGGCAAGCACAAAAGCTGTGGCCTGCTGGCTTGTAATAACTGGATATCTAGCCTCTAACACATATTTAGTGTAGATAGGGCTACCGGAATTTTGTGCGATATTTGGATTCGAACCAACTGGAATTACTGAATTGTTGGTATAGCCCCGCATCGCAATAATTTCTGATCCTTGTAAAAAGTCAAATCCCTGCATCCCGTCTCCACCCAATTTAAAACGTTCAAACGGAGACTGCCCAACCGTTTGGTTATATTGGCCCAAGAAACCAAATTGTGCTTGCCCCTTTACTATAAGGTTTCCAGCTACACGTTGATAAAACTGAGCATCGAATTTTGTTTTATAATATTCTGTAAAGCGGTACCTAAGTTTATCAGATGCGGTTGCGTAGTTGGTTTTATTGAATAGCGAATACGGCGGCGTCGCTTGAATTGTAAATCTTAAATAAGAACCCGATTTTGGGAATATTGGAGAATCTCTAGAATCTCTACTTATTTCTTGTGTTAAATTGATATTATACGATGTACCCGTACTGAATAAAAACCCGTTGTAATTTTGCAAAATATACTGTTGGAAGCTCAACGCATGGCTTAACTGAAAATAGTTATCTGGCCAATTAAGTCGTCTTCCTAAACTTACGGTAACCCCGTTTAAGCGAATTTTTTGATCCAGCGGACTACTTTGGTTGCTTGCATAGTTAGCCGGCACATTCTGTGAAGATGTAAAAGCGCTTACTCCAAAACTAACAGGTTTTTTTCCGCCAAACCAAGGTTGAGAAAAAGAAAAACTATAAGATTGATAATATTTACCATTGGTTTGCCCTCTTAAACTGAGTTTCTGCCCGTCGCCCTTTGGCAAAGGACGGTAAGCGCTACCATTAAACAGGTTACGCAAAGAGAAGTTGTTAAAGGTTAAGCCCAAAGTGCCAATAATTCGGCCACCGCCAAAACCACCGGAAAGTTCTATTTGATCTGAAGGTTTTTCTTCTACCTCATAAGTAATATCTACCGTACCGTCTGCAATATTAGGATCTACTTTTGGATTGGTTTTTTGCTCGTTGAAGTTGCCCAATTGGCCAATCTCTCTAATTGTTCTAATTAGATCAGACTTATCGAACTTTTGGCCAGGCTTGGTTCTTATCTCTCGCAACACTACTTTGTCATTGGTAATTGTGTTACCAGTAACGCTAATTTTGTTGTTGGTATACTGCGGGCCCTCTCCAATTTGAAGTTCAACATCTACGGTATCGTTATAAATTTTGGTTTTTACCGGATTCACATTAAAAGTCAAATATCCGTGATCAGTGTACAAACTATTTATATCTCCACCATTATCGCCACCGCCGTTTAATTTTTTGTTTAGCCGATCCTCACTAAATATGTCCCCTTTTTCAATTGTTAACACTTGGTTTAAAACACTATCTGGATAAATGGCATTTCCGGCCCAAGTAATGTTTCCAAAGTAGAACTCATTTCCCTCATAAATATTCATCAAAATATTTACTTTTTTATCGTTGTATTTATAAATGCTGTCGCTAATCAACTTTGCATTATAATAGCCCTTTTCTTGCATTTTGGCTATCAATTTCACCTTATTCTCTTGATATTTTTTATTGTCGAATTTGCCAGAACCCCAAAACCGCCACCATTCATGTTGCTTCGGACTTTTTAAATACTTTCTAAGTTTTGCTGAAGAAAATTCCTTATTGCCCGTAAAATCTATATGTTGCACTTTAACACGATGACCTTTATTCACATTTACGTCTAACACAACGCTATTCTCTGAACTGGAATCTTTTCTGGTTTTATAATCTACCTTGGTAAAATAAAATCCTTTGTCTAGCAAATATTTTTTTACGATTGAAGACGTGGTATTGTATAAGTTATCGTTAACAACTTTGCCCGTTCTATCATTTAATTTTTCCAATAGCGCTGTTTTTTCTGATTTCCCTACGCCAGTAATATTCATCACACTTAAACGAGGCAGTTCTACAACAGCAATCTCAAAATAAACCGTGTCTCCAAATATCTTTTCTACATTTATTTTAACATCGTCAAACAATCCTTGCGCCCAAAGTGTCTTTATCGCATCGCCAGGCGCCTCTCCTGGCAATACCACCTTATCACCTTTGTTTAATTTTGATAAAGTAATTAAAACATCCTTATCTAAATATTGAGTTCCGGTTACCTTTGTGCCACCAATTACATATTCTTTTGGGCTGAAATAATCCAAATTTAAGTTGCCAACTTTAAGAGAGGGGGTGGCTGGCGCTTGGCCAGTTGGCCTAATTTGAGAGAACGCAGGCAGGGCAAAAATTAAAAGGATAAAAATCTGAAATATTCTTTTCATTAAAATACGTTGTTCGGTAAAAGGCACGAAGATAGCAATGTTTTTTTAGGATAGTTTTTTGGTTAAACTTCCAGCTATCCATTTTACATTTTTATGCTATAAACATGCGGCTAAATTAGTTTAAAGCGTTGTTAAAAAGTGTTAAAAGAAAAATTAGTTTAATTGCTCGCTGATTTTACCGAAACGGCGCTCGCGCTTTTGGTAGTCTACAATGGCCTCGAAAAAATTTTCCCTCCTAAAATCCGGCCATAAAACATCGGTAAAATAAAACTCTGTGTAAGCCATTTGCCAAAGCAAATAGTTACTGATTCTATGTTCGCCACTGGTTCTTATCATTAATTCTGGATCGGGAATATTTAGGGTGGTAAGCTTGGATGCGAAGAAATCTTCGGTAATTTGATTTAGTTCTAAATTATCTTCTTTTACAGCTTTTGCAACCTTTTTGGCCGCTTCTAAAATTTCCCATTTGGCGCTATAGCTAAGGGCAAGCGTTAGCGTACATTTTTCGTTATGCGCGGTTTTGCTCATTGCCTCATTCAAATCGTCTATACATTCTTGGGGTAATGATTCTATATTGCCTATCGCGTTAAGCTTAACGTTATTTTTGTTTAAAGTATCTGTCTCTTTATTTATGGTAGAAATAAGAATTTGCATTAAAGCATCAACCTCTTCTTTCGGCCTGTGCCAGTTTTCTGTAGAAAATGCATAAAGAGTTAAAAATTTTATTCCGATTTCTACGCAACCTTCTACAACGTCTTTAACAGATAGCACGCCTTGCTCATGCCCAAATACCCGCATTTTCCCCTGGTTTTTTGCCCACCTACCATTGCCATCCATGATTACCGCTATGTGCTTTGGCAGTTTATCAACGTCTATTTGTTCTTTAAATCCCATAGTAATCACAAAAACCGTTTAAAAAGAAAAGCATTTTGCGGATACAAAGGTAATAGATATGCCAACAGTTACAAACAAGTAGTTATCGCCTTTTCTAAAATCGCCACGCTGAGTGCCAGGAATGCCGGCCTTGTTTGGCGAGGGATCTGACAAATTGATAATCCCGTTGCTTGTATTCACCAAGGCAGGAGCGGTACTGTAATATCCGCTTACATCATCTAAATAATCAGTATTTGGGTTTCTATAACCTATTTCTGAAAAGATGCTAAATCCTCCGTCTCGCTGAAACTTTAATCCCACACCATAGGGGACGGTTAATACCTTATTGGTGTAGGGTTTGTCTTGGCCTTCTGTTTTAAAGTTTGCCAAATGATAGCGTGTGCCATTATATTTTACGCTTGGATCGAACAAAAGTACACCTATGCCTGCAAAAACATAAGGCGTTAAGCGGCGTTGATTTCCGTTGAGCCCAAAACCAAAAAAGTTAAAATCGGCTATCGCACTTAGTTCGTTTAAATTGGTTTCAAAAGCAAGATTGCGCGCTCTAAACTGTGGATTGCTAGAATTTTCGTCATTCGCCTTAATTTGCCCAAAGGTGTAGTTTAGCCGAGCGCCTAGATATTCGGAAAAATTACGTTTTACAGAAACAGCCCCTGAAACGCCACTTAACAAAACCGGATTGTTCTGATTGAGATCGCCAATGTAACCTGCAGCTCCGGCGGCTAGGCCAAGTTCCCAATTAGAATATCTGGGTTGAGATTTGCTGAATTTAGCTAGCAACAAAAACAAAATAATAACTAATGCCTTTTTGGTAGCCATTCTAATAATTTCGGGTGTCTATTCCCCAAAGTAATTTGTTCCTCAACGTTTTTAAATAACTTTCATTATTTAGCCTTATTAAATTCAGCCCAAATGAAGCGCGCCTTAGGGTTATTTTTACCGAGCGCTCCACCGTTACAGTTCTGCTATCACAAGATACCAAGAACTTCGACTCCCGCGCCTCTACTTCAAAAGAAAGGGTATTTGAATCTGGCAGCACCACCGGACGCACGTTTAAATTATGCGGTGCAATTGGTGTTACCACAAAGTTTTCTGAACCTGGATAAATAATCGGCCCTCCACAGCTTAAAGAATAAGCGGTAGAACCGGTTGGTGTTGCAATAATCAATCCGTCTGCCCAATAAGAATTAATAAATTCGCCATTCATACTTGCGTGGATAATCATCATGGCAGACGTATCTCTACGATGAATGGTTACATCGTTAAGTGCAAAATTGTCTTCACCAAACAATCCGTTTTCTGATTCGAGATTTATGAGCGACCTGTTCTCTAGGGAAAATTCTCCTCTAACCAACTGGGTGAGTGCAGTTTTTATTTCGTTTTTGTTTACACTGGCCAAAAAACCCAATCGGCCAAAATTAATACCCATAACCGGTATTCCAGAATCCTTTATCAGCGTAAGTGTGTCTAGTAATGTACCATCGCCCCCAAGGGTAAGTAATACATCTGCCTTCCCTTTAAGTTCATTATTGTTATGAAAAACGGTAACCGTAGATGGTAATCTAATTGTTCCTTGCAGAAAGTTTTTAAACCGTGAATAAATGATTGGCTGGATTTTAAATTGCTCTAACAGGTCAAAAATTTCCTGCACATAAGGCAATACCGTATCGTTAAAATTTCTACCATAAATTGCTATCCTCATAAAGCGAGTTTAAACATTTAAATAGTTCATAAAAGAGTCGAACCGCTCTTGGCTTCCATCATCTATTTTGATGTTATTGTACACTTCTTTTACATGATAGCTGTAACGCTCAAAAGAAGCGACTAAACTTGTAATATCTGTTTTGTTTATTTTAAGTGTTAGTTCTAAACGTGTGGTATCTGCAAACGCATTTACCGATGAAGAAAGCACTTGCGCATTGTCTGCCTCTACAATTTGGGCAATGTGCGCCAAAGAATTATCTCTATTGCCAATTTCTAAAACGATGATGCCGCCACTTTCATTTACGGCAAATTGTTCGCCAACGGCATCAATAACGTTGTTGATAGAAATTACACCCAAATATTTTTTCTGCTGATTTAGTACCGGAACAGCAGTCAACTTCATCTGGCTCATTAATCTAATTACATCATAAGTATGTGCAGAACTGAACACAAAGGCGTTTATCAGCACAGAAGCTGCATCTATTACGCTCGCTGCGTAATCTGTTGCACCCAATAAATCTTCTTCAGTTAACAAACCAAAAAAAATACCGTTGTTTACAACCGCAATGTGCTTAAGCTTAAATTCGTTCAACTTATTTAACGCAAGCTGAACGGTTTGCTCTGGCGCTACAGATTGTATTTGACTTGATATGAGTTCTTCAGCAAACATTATTTAAGCAATATCCTATTTAAAAATTTATCTAAATAGGCGTTAAAAACATCGGGATGTTCCATCATTGGCACGTGGCCACATTTATCTACCCAGTTTAATTCTGAATTGGGCAAAAGTTGGTAAAATTCTTCTGCAACTTCTGGCGGCGTAACAGTATCGTTTTTGCCCCAAATAAGCGAAGTTGGTATGGTAATTTTAGAGAGTTCTTTTGCCATATTATGCCTTATCGCCGATTTTGCTAATGTTAATATTCTTATAACCTTTGCCCTATCATTTACAGTAGCGAAAATTTCATCAACCAATTCCTTTTTTGCAATTGTTGGGTCGTAGAACGTAAGCTCTACCTTGCCTTTGATGTAATCATAGCTTTCTCTACGCGGAAAAGAACCGCCGAAAGCATTTTCGTAAAGCCCTGAACTTCCGGTTAAAACCAAAGCCTTTACAAATTCTTGATGCGCGGTGGTAAAAACTAGACCAACATGGCCACCCAAAGAATTGCCTATAAGCACAACTTGACTTAAGTCTTTATGCTTTAAGAGTCTATTTACATATCTGGATAATGCCTTAACACCGAGCGTTAAAATTGGAAGTTCGTAAATCGGCAGAATGGGTACCAATACCCGATAGTGGTGTTTAAAATGATCAATAACATTTTCCCAATTACTCAATTCGCCCATTAAGCCATGAAGCAAAACCAACGTCTCGCCCCTTCCTGCCTCCACATATTTGAATCCGTCTTCTTCGATTATTTCGTACTTCATGGGGAATTTTAGTAGTATTTGCTACTAAGGTAATAGAGTAAATCTAAATTATTGCATCTAGGCGGCTTTTTTATTGAAATTTGACTTCGATCTTTAGCTGAGTTTTTCTTTTACAATTTCTGATATAAGTTTTCCATCGGCTTTGCCAACCAATTGTTTATTTGCCAAACCCATAACTTTCCCCATATCTTTTATGCTGGTTGCACCGCTTTCGCTGATAAATTTTTCTACCGCGATAGCAATTTCGGCTCTATCCATTTGCTTTGGCAAAAACTCGTTTATAACATCCATCTCCTCTATCTCAACTATATAAAGGTCTTCTCTATTTTGAGTTTTATAAATATCGGCAGATTCTTTCCTTTGCTTTATTAATTTTTGAAGAATTTTCAACTCGCCTTCTTCATTCAAATCTTCTGCACCTTTTTCTGTCTTTGCAACTAATAACGCTGCCTTTATGGCACGCAATCCACGCAATTTAGCATTGTCTTTTGCTAGCATTGCCGCTTTAATTTCTTGATCTATTGTTGTTGATATCATATCCCTTAATCCCCTAAAAGGGGACAGCTAAAGTTAAAAATAAATGTATGAATTCCCCATCTCCTATTAGGCGTGATGGGTCTAATCTCGTTTTATTATGGTTGCCGTGGCTTGGGCAGTCGGCATAATAAGCATATTATTAATGTTTACGTGCTTTGGTCTGCTAACAATATACCAAATGGCATCGGCAACATCAGTTGCAATGAGTGGTTCCAAACCCTCATACACTTTTTTTGCTCGCTCTGCATCGCCATCAAATCGAACTATAGAAAATTCTGTTTCTACCATGCCCGGGTCTATCGAGGAAACCTTAATTCCGTGCGGAAGTAAATCTATTCGCGTTGCTTTTGTTAATGCGTCAACTGCATGTTTGGTTGCACAATACACGTTTCCGTTTGGATAGACCTCCTGCCCGGCTATCGAACCAATGTTTACAATATGTCCGCTTTGTTGATCAATCATCCACTTAGACACAATTTTGGTAACATATAATAGGCCTTTAATGTTTGTATCAATCATCGTATCCCAATCATCAATAACACCATTATTTATCGGATCCAAACCCTTACTTAACCCTGCGTTATTAATCAGAACATCTACTTTTTTCCACTGGCTTGGAATGGCTTGCAGCTCTGCACTTAACTTGTGATTGTCGCGAACATCAGCAACGATAAAAATAATTTTAACATCGTATTTATCTGCCAACTGTCTAGCTACTTCTTCTAATTTTTCTTTTCGCCTCGCGAGCAGAATCAAATTATGTCCTTGTTGGGCAAATATTTTTGCGCAAGCTTCGCCAATGCCAGAGGTTGCGCCAGTAATTAGGGCTATTTTTTCCATGTGATGTTGCACGTTAATTTTTAAGCTCAGTCTAATTATTTTTTATGATTTTTGTCTTTCGTCCCCATCTATTGAAAAATTAAACTAAACGTAAGTTGTCTTTCGGTTAACTTATTTATAGGCGTGGCAAATGCTGTATTGCCATGCTGAAGTACATCGTTTGGTGTATAAGACAATTTTATCTCGGGCGATACTTTAATGTACTGAAAATAAAAGTCCAGACCAAGTGCAGCTTCATAAGAGAAAAGGTTTCTATTTACTTTTAAAAATTTGTTTATGGGAGACTCTCCGTTATCGAAAGTTTTCTTTTGCGATGCCAGATCGAAAGATATTTTTGCGCCGCCTAAAACATAAGCCCTTACATTTTTTACTTTGTTCGATTGAAGTTTTAGTGACAAGGGAAGTTGAAATAACGTAGCCTGAATTTTCTTTTCTATATTGGTATCGAAGTTTTGCACCTGTCCATTTTCTAAGGTTATTGGTTTTTCTGGCACATAATCATAGCTCACAATCCTATCAGATAGAACCAAAGATGGCGTTGTTCGGATTTGAAAATTTTCCGTTATTCGCCTCGCAATCAAAAACCCAAGACCAAAACCCGGCTTCGGTGGACTTGAAATTGCATTTAAAGGGGGTGTAACTTTTTCTCCGAGTGGATTTTCTGCAAAATCGTAAAAAGGCTCACGCCAATTCGGATTTTTTAAAATCTTATATTCAGCAGAAACGTATTGAAAAATATAGCCAAAACTCCAGTCATCGTCATCAACCGAATTTTCCCAATTTTGCGCTTTTGCAGCGAAATTGAGCAAGAGCAGCAGGAAGCCTAGACAAGCAATTTTTTTCCTCATTTTGTGCCCACATATATAGAACTAATGCCAAACGTAAGCACCTCTTGTTTGGTATTTTTAAAACCGACTTCGCCCAAGAGCGATAGAAATTCATCCCCATCGGGAAAAGCTGCAACAGATTCGGGCAAATATTCGTAAGCGCGTTTATCTTTAGAAAAGACCTTTCCAAAGAATGGCGTAATACGCTTAAAATAAAATTGATAAACTTGTTTCACCGGAAAAGTTTTTGGTTTAGAGAATTCCAAGACAACCAATTTCCCATCTGGTTTAAGCACTCTAAACATGTCTGCTAAGCCTTTCTCCAGATTTTCGAAGTTCCGGACGCCAAAGCCAACGGTAATTGCATCAAAAGTATTATCCTCGAAATTCAGCCCCTCTGAATCTCCGATCTGCACTGAAAAAACATGTTGCAAATTTCGTTTAGAAATTTTATCGCGCGCGATAGAAAGCATGCCCTCAGAAATATCTACACCAACCACTTTCTCTGGGGCAAGTTTCTGGATAGCTTCAAACGCAAAATCGCCAGTGCCTGTTGCCACATCCAACAATAGTCGGGGTTGTATAGCCACCAATTCTTTAATTGCTTTTTTTCTCCAAAGAATGTCTATGCCTAACGAGAGGAAATGATTCAAAAAATCGTAAGTGCCAGAAATGTTATTAAACATTGTTGCAACCTGGTCTTTTTTGGTTGTGTTTTCTAATTTATAAGGGGTGATTTGTTCTTCCATGTTAGTTGCCAAAGATAAAAAAAATTAGGTGATGGCTTTAGGTTACACATCTGCAGGACAAAATTTACATTGAACATGAAGTTCATCGACAATTGTTCGGCATTGCACTAAAAACTAATTTCTACCTTTGTAGCATGATTATTAAAACGGCAACTTTTGTTTGCAGCAATACACAAGTATCTGCATTGCCTGCGCCAAATAAGCCCGAGTATGCATTTATCGGAAGATCCAACGTTGGTAAATCTTCATTAATAAATATGCTTGTAAATAAGCATGGGTTAGCAAAAACTTCTCAGAGACCCGGGAAAACGCAACTTATAAATCATTTCTTAATAAATGAAGAATGGTATATTGTAGATTTGCCTGGGTATGGCTATGCAAAAGCATCGAAAACGAGCAGAGAAAAATGGGAGAAATTTATTCGTGCTTATCTCACAAAAAGAGAAAGTTTACAGTGCATTTTTGTGTTGATAGATAGCCGTTTAGATCCGCAGCAAATAGATTTGGAGTTTTGTTATTGGCTTGGCGAAAAACAGATTCCATTTACCCTTTTGTTTACAAAAGCAGATAAGCAAGGTGCACCTACAACGGCAAAAAATGTTGCCGCTTTTAAAAAGAAATTGGGAGATTGGTTTGAGGAAATTCCAACAACCATTGTCACATCCGCAGAAAAAGGAACAGGAAAAGAAGAGGTGATAAACTTTATTTATGAAGTTAATAAAGATTTTGCCATGCCAATTATTGATTGATAAATGAAAAAATATTTTTCGCTTGTACTTTTTGCACATTCTATATTTGCCCTTCCATTTGCCATGATAGGCTTTTTTCTTGGAGTAACAACCACAGAAAATCCATTTATATGGCAGAAACTTATTTTAGTTTTGGGCTGCATGGTTTTCGCAAGAAATGCTGCAATGGCGTTTAATAGGTATTTAGATAGGCACATCGACTCCAAAAATCCTAGAACCCAAACACGTGATATTCCAGCAGGAAAAATATCTGCAAATGAAGCTTTAATTTTTGTTGTTGTTAATTGTGTGCTTTTTTTAATAGCTACTTTTTTTATAAATAAACTTTGCTTTTTCCTCTCTCCAATCGCGCTTTTTGTGGTTTTATTTTACAGTTATACAAAAAGGTTTACCTCGCTTTGCCACTTTGTTTTAGGCCTAGGACTTTCTTTAGCACCAATTGGCGCCTATATTGCAGTAACGGGTCATTTTGCGTTGGTTCCCATTTTGTATTCTCTTGCCGTATTGTTCTGGGTAAGTGGGTTCGATATAATTTATGCGCTCCAAGACGAGGATTTTGATCGAGCAGAAAATTTGTTTTCCATTCCATCTTCACTCGGGATAAAAAAAGCCTTAAATGTGTCGGTACTATTACACGTGCTGTCTGCAACCTGCGTCATTTTGCCTATATTTTTAATGCCATATACTTTTAGCTGGGTTTATTACATAGGAGTTGTATTCTTTTGTAGCGCCTTAGTCTATCAGCACTTACTCGTTAAACCTAATGACATCAGTAAGGTAAATCGTGCTTTTGCCACTACTAATGGCATGGCTTCTATAATTTTTGCCGCCTGTTTTCTAATTGACGCGTTTATTAAAACTTTGAGTTAATTTTTTACCAACATTTATTATGCAAATAACAAAAAAGCCTCGAAATTATATTCCAGAAAATTTATCCATTAGTTGGGATAACATAGAACCTATTTTAAACGAACTTAAAAGAAGAGAAATAAATAATTCCGCCCAGTTAGAAAAATGGTTAAAAGACCGTTCTGAACTAGAGGCAGCATTAGAGGAAGATTTTGCTTGGCGATATATTAAGATGAGCTGCGATACCGCTAATGAAGAATTGGTTAAAGATTTTCAATACTTCGCAGAGGAGATAGAGCCAAAAATATCACCGTTAGGAAATGAATTAAATAAAAAGTTTATAAAGAACGCTTTCGCTGATGAATTGGATGAAAAAAAATACTTCGTTTATAAAAGAGGAATCACGAAGGCACTGCAATTATATCGCGAAGAAAACATTCCGCTCTTTACAGAATTGCAAGTTAAGCAACAAAAATACCAGGCAATTACCGGCGCAATGTCGGTAGAAATTAACGGGCAAGAATATACGCTGGAACAAGCTTCTATTTTTATAAAAGATTTGGATCGAAGTGTTAGAGAAAATGCGTGGAAAGTTATTCAAGATCGCCGCTTGGTGGATAAAGACCAATTGAATAATCTGTTCGATGAGTTGATTCAATTGCGAAATCAAGTTGCGCTCAATGCAAATTTCGAGAATTATAGAGACTATATGTTCCAAGCATTGGGGCGTTTTGATTATACGGCGCACGATTGTTATGATTTTGCAAATGCCATTGAGAAAGAAATTGTGCCAATACTTAAAGAACAGGCAGAAAAACGCAAAATTGCTTTGGGCCTAAATGAATTGCGGCCTTGGGATATGGATGTTAGCACAAGCGGAAAACCAGCTTTAAAGCCATTTAACAATGGCGACGAACTCGTAGATAAAAGTATAGCATGTTTTAATGCGATAGACTCCGAACTTGGTGAAAAGCTTGCGGCCATGAAAGCAAATAACTTGTTCGATGTAGAAAGCAGAAAAGGTAAGGCGCCCGGTGGTTACAATTACCCATTGGCCGAAACTGGCGCACCATTCATATTTATGAATTCGGCAAACTCATTAAGAGATTTAACCACGATGGTTCACGAGGGCGGACATGCCGTGCATACCTTTTTAACCGCAAACTTAGAGCTAAACGATTTTAAACATTGTCCATCAGAAGTGGCAGAACTTGCATCTATGAGCATGGAACTAATTTCTATGGATTATTGGGATGTCTATTTCACAAATCCAGAAGAACTGAACCGAGCCAAAAAAGAGCAATTGGCAGATATGTTGAAAACCCTTCCTTGGGTTGCGGTGATAGATCAATTTCAACATTGGATCTATACTAATCCAGAGCATACCGCCGCCGATAGAGAAGAAACTTTTAAACAAATTTACGAACGTTTTGGTGCCGGATTTGTAGATTGGGATGGATTTGAGGAACAATTTGGAAATGTTTGGCAAAAGCAACTTCACCTTTTTGAGGTGCCGTTTTATTACATAGAATATGCCATTGCACAACTTGGCGCTATTGCCGTTTGGAAAAACTATAAAGAAAATCCCTCGAAAGCGCTAGACCAATATCTTGCAGCGTTGTCTTTAGGTTACACAAAACCTATAAATGAAATTTATGAAACCGCCGGAATTAAATTTGATTTTAGCGCAGACTACGTTAGAGAATTGGCAGATTTTGTGAAAGAAGAGTTGGCTAAATTGGGTTAGAAATTTAGGGTTTAGGGTTTAGGGTTTAGGGTTTAGGGTTTAGGGTTTAGGGTTTAGGGTTTAGGGTTTAGGGTTAACTCTTGATATAAATAGTTGTTTAGGTTTTTGTAATAATTTGGGCGCTTTAACACGCCATCCATTGTATCTTTTTCCCTGCTTTTTCAGCAGGGAAAAAAGGATGCCATTCCTGTCGTTAGCGCTAGCGAAATGGAAATAGCATGAAGCAAAAACAACTTGTCTTTATTCTTTGCTCCTTATTCTTTGTTCCTTATTGTTTGCTCCTCCAGCCTCAAGCTAAAACTTCGTCTTTTCTCCTAAATCTTAATATCAAAAACATCACCACAAGAGAAAGTAAAATCATAATAAGATAACTGAGACTAAGATTCTGTTCGTTTTTTGCTGGCACAATACTAACAATGCCATAACTCAAAAAGGAGACAATAACATAAGTGATGCCGCCTGTAAGACCGCCTGAAATACCGCCGTTTTTTGGAAATTTTGCCAAGCAATAGGTAAAATAGTTATTAAAGGTAAAGCCAGCACAAATGTGAATGATAAAGGCAAAAGCAATCATCGAATATAAATTGCTGATGAATTGCACACTCAAAATCATCAAAATTACAAAACCCAACTGCAACGAAATATTAATCGCCAAACGGCTAAAAAATGGCTTGTTAATGGTAGCCTTGCCAATAAAGCCTCCAACCATCCACGCAAAACCTAAAATTAATGAACTGTAACCAGCTACAATTGGAGTTAGTTTTAAGTGATGTTCAATAATAAATGGGCCAGTCATGTTATAAACCATTATCATACAGTAAGACAGTCCAAGCATTATAATTCCCAAGCTAAAACTCGTAGTTTTAATCATGTTCAAATAAATTTTCGCAATGCTTTTAAGTCTAAAATCTGTAAAATATATCAGTGTTTCGCCGCCAAAGATCAATTCGAGTACTGCAAAAATTGCGGCAAATCCGCCCAAAAAATAAAAGTTAGACTCCCAACCAAAAGCCGTTTGCAAATAACCGCCCACGAAGGGCGCAACAATTGGCCCGGTTGACCAGATGATGGTGAATAAACTGAGATAGTTTTTCAGCTCTTTGCCCTCAAACTTGTCTACAAAATAAGCGCGTTTGGCTACCACAATTGCACCGGCGGTTATTCCGTGCAGCGCGCGAAGCAGGTAAATAAAATAAATGTTACCTGTATTAGCAATTAATAGACTTGCGATAGAAAAAATTATGAGAGACCAAATTCCGATTTTATATCGCCCAAAACTGTCTAGGAGGCTGCCTACAAAAAGTTGCGAAATACCGTAACTGATCAAAAAGATGCTTAACGTTAGCTGCACGTCTACGCTACCCACTTTTATTTGAGCGGCCATGCTTGGCAGAGAGGGAATATAAATATCAGTAGCAAAACCAGAGAGAGGTATCAAGCAGAATGATATTAACGTTGCTGCAGATAATTTCTGCTCTTTTACGTCTTCTAAACGCGGATTCACTTTCATTTCTAAAAACGACTTTCTAATTAGATGTCAATTTCGTGGGACGCAAAAGTAAACTTTATGCTCAATTATTTAATAGACGCTACTTTTAATGACAATATATACATGGATAAGAATCCGATTTGTCCACATTCTTAGAGTATCACAAAAAATTGTCTTGCATCTGGCAAAAATATCAAGCAATGGCTACTTTTCCATGATATTTTTTTATGTTTGAGAAACACAACAATTAACCATCGATGTTCGAAACTCTTTTCAGAAAGAAATCTATTGACAAAATATTAAAAGACGCTGCCAACGGTTACGGCGATCATGAAAACTCTCTGAAAAAAACACTTGGGGTTAAAGACTTAACGGCTTTCGGAATAGCGGCAATTATTGGTGCAGGCATTTTTAGCACCATTGGCAAAGCGAGCGCAGATGGCGGTCCTGCTGTTATCTTTTTGTTCCTATTTACTTCGCTAGCTTGTAGTTTTGCGGCTTTTGCTTATGCAGAATTTGCATCTATGGTCCCTGTTTCTGGCAGCGCTTATACCTACTCTTATGTGGCATTTGGCGAATTGGTTGCTTGGATTATCGGCTGGTCGCTCATTATGGAATATGCAATTGGCAACATCACCGTAGCCATTTCTTGGTCAGATTATTTTACAGGCTTGCTCTCCTCCATTCGAATACCGGCACTAGGAATAGACGGAATAAACATTCCGAGCTATTTTACCATGGATTACCTCACGGCATCTAACGGCCACGAGCATGCGCAAGCTTTACTTAATGCTGGGAAAAATATTTCTGCCTTAGATCCGGCAACCGCAGTAGCAAATAGCGCATGGCTTGCAGCACCAACCATTGGCGGCTTTCACATAGTTGCAGATTTGCCTGCTCTAGGAATTATTATTCTCATTACCTGGCTAGTTTACCGAGGTATGAAAGAAAGTAAAAACGCTAGTAACGCGATGGTAATCGTAAAGCTGGCGGTAATTCTATTGGTGCTAGCTGTAGGTGTTTTCTATGTCGACACAAAAAATTGGAATCCATTTGCGCCAAACGGTGTCTCAGGAGTTTTGAAAGGAGTTTCTGCAGTTTTCTTTGCATACATAGGATTCGATGCAATCTCTACCACTGCCGAGGAATGTAAAAATCCGCAGCGAGATTTGCCGCGTGGCATGATGTGGGCGATCATTATCTGTACCATATTATATGTTGCGATTGCATTAGTGCTAACAGGAATTGTTAAATCTGATACCTTGGCAGTTGGAGATCCCTTAGCCTTTGTTTTCGATCAGATAGATTTAAAGCTGATGAGTGGAATAATTGCGGTAAGCGCGGTTTTCGCGATGGCAAGTGTACTGTTGGTTTTCCAAATGGGACAACCCCGCATTTGGATGAGTATGAGTAGGGACGGTTTGTTGCCAAAGCGTTTTTCTAAAATTCATCCAAAGTATAAAACGCCTTCGTTTGCAACCATTGTGGTGGGTTTTGTGGTAGCGGTTCCGTCTTTGTTTATGAACTTAACCATTGTTACAGATTTATGCTCTATTGGAACTTTGTTTGCTTTTGTATTGGTTTGCGCAGGAGTTTTGGTATTGCAAAATAAGCCCGAAGTAAAACGAGGAAAGTTTAAAATTCCATATCTAAATAGTAAATTCATCATCCCCATTTTATTTGTCGCTTCTATAATTTTTGGATTTGTAAAATATGGTAAACAGACCGAAGCTTTTATATTAAACACGCCAAGAACGATAGAAACGGTAAGCTTTGTTACCTCTTTAAATAATGATGAGTTAAAAGTTTTAAAGGAAGAAATTGTAAACAGCGGAAACTCAAAAATTATATTGGATCGCTCCGTTGATGCAGAATCTTACCTGAGCAGCTTGCCTCCTACGCGTTATGAACAATTTATTTCTGCATCGAAACTCCCAATAGAGAAACGTTACGAGAGTGGTTGGGGACTATTTAAACATAAAATACCCATGTGGATTTTCTTGTTTATTTGCGTGGTTATCTCTTGTTATTGCTTCACCAAAAATTTAAGTTTGATTCCTGTTTTAGGCTTATTAAGCTGCCTGTATATGATGTGCGAGTTGGGTATTTCCAATTGGATTGGATTTGGAATTTGGCTGATAATTGGGTTGGTAATTTACTTTATGTATGGCTATAGACATAGTAAATTGAGGTATGGAGAATTATCTGGTACTTAACGCATTGGGATAAAGCATAGCGACCTCTTTCTTTTCATCGGGATAAATCCCGAGGTTATGAAATCACCCGCTCCTAAAAAACTAAACGCAGAGTCCATCGGCATGACCGAACTCATATCCTAGGGTTTCAACCCCTAGCTAACAAGTTTAGATAACACTTCTGTTGCCACACATCACGATAAATCCCGACGTTATAAAATCACCCGCTCCTACAAAACTAAACGCAGAGTGCCGTCGGCAAGACCGAGCCCGTATCCTAGGGTTTCAACCCTAGCTAACAAGTTTAGATGACACTTCTGTTGCCACACATCAGGATGAATCCCGACGTTATGAAATCATCCGCTCCTACAAAACTAAACGCAGAGTGCCGTCGGCAAGACCGAGCCCGTATCCTAGGGGTTTCAACCCCTAGCTAACAAGTTTGGATAACACTTCTGGTGCCACACATCACGATGAATCCCGACGTTATTAATTTGGTCGCTCCCACGGAGCTTTGCACAAAAGTACCATCGGCAAGACCGAACTCGTATCCTAGGGTTTCAACCCTAGCTAACAAGTTTAGATAACACTTCTGTTGCCACACATCGGGATAAATCCCGACGTTATCAGTTCGGTCGCTCCCCCCGGAGCTTTGCACAAAAGTGCCATCGGCACGACCGAACTCATATCCTAGGGTTTCAACCCTAGGTCTTTACGGAAGGTAAACAAGCAGTTAAAAAGAAACCCTAAATCAAATCTTCGAAGAGATAGCGATCATCGTAATCTACCTCATAGACTTCAAGCAGTTTTATATATTCTTCCTTAAAGTTTTCTTTTTTGTGATGCTGTTCTTGATTTTCGATATAATGGTAAACCCTGTCAGTATGGGATTTACTGTAGCTAAAAGCCCCAAATCCTCGTTGCCATTCAAACCTCTTTGGCGTTAAACCCCTTTCATTAATCCATTTGGAAGATTTAGCTTTTACACTTTGCATTAAATCCGAAATAGATAAACTTGGCTTTAAAATAAAAAAGCAATGTATATGATCCTCAACGCCATTTACAATTAAGGTTTTGCATCCTGTTTCATTAATCAGATGGGAAATCACTTTAATTAATTCTGACTTCCATAAAGTAGCGATTACTGCGTTTCTATATTTTACACAGAAAACTGTTTGAATATAGATTTTTGAGTAAGTATTGCCCATAGTTCAAGACATCAACCTAAACCACTACATTTATAATCTTCCCTATTACGAAAATGATTTTTTTGATCGCTTTGCCGTCCAAATATTTGTTGAATTGTTCATCTGCCAACAAAATTTCTTCCGCCCCCGGTTGAGTTAAAGTTAAACTCAACTGAAGGTTCATTTTCATTTTACCATTGATGGAAACTGGATATGCAAATTCATCTTCTACCAAAAAAGCAGGATTAAAAGTCGGAAAATTTACAAAAGATAAGGTACCTTTTTCATTACCCAAGAGCGTCCAAAGTTCTTCGCAAATATGCGGTGCATAGGGCGAAAGCACGATAACCAAATCCTGTAAGATTGTACGGTTATTACATTGCAAATCTGTCAGCTCGTTCACGGCAATCATAAAACTAGAAACAGATGTATTAAAGGAGAAACGCTCAATATCATCTTGTACTTTTTTGATAATTTTATGCAATGCTTTTAATTCGGCTTTTGTCGGCTCGGCATCTGAAAGGTTGAAATCCCAGTTTTCGTTGTTGTGGAACAGACGCCAAAACTTGCGTAAGAATTTGAAAACACCTTCAATGCCATTGGTATTCCAAGGTTTGCTTTGCTCCAACGGACCTAAAAACATTTCGTACATACGTAAGGTATCTGCACCGTATCGTTCAATCAAATCATCTGGATTAACCACGTTCCATTTTGATTTGGACATTTTTTCTACCTCTTGTTTCGTGAAAAATGAATGCGACTGATTTTTCGATTCTTTAAGCTTAAATGTACCGCCCTCAGAAATTACCTCAAACCAACATCCATCAATCAAAATTGCTTTCGTTGTTACGAAAATCGAATCTTTTATAGTTAAACCAGAGTTAGGCTGATTTATATATCCATAAATATCTAATTTCGAGTTTTTGCAAAATTGAATAGGAACATTCAATACTTGAATATCATCATCCAATTTGCCGCAATCTGCAGAATAAAAAATAGTTTTTTGTGCATTATCGGGTGTACCAATTATTGCTAGTCTAGAGCCGTCAGTCGAAAAACACCACATTTGATTTCTTCGAGCCCTATATATCTTTTCCGACATCCCCTGAATCATCCCTTGGTTAATCAACTTTTTAAAAGGCTCTTCTTGGTTTACGTAACCTAAATCTTTTAAAAACTTGTTCCAAAAGCGGCTGTAAAGTAAGTGGCCGGTGGCATGTTCCATCCCGCCGATGTATAAATCTACATCTTCCCAATAATCTATTGCTTTCTTATCAGCGAAAGCACCGTTATTATTGGCATCCATATAACGGTACCAATACCAGCTGCTTCCAGCCCAACCGGGCATGGTGCTTAGTTCGTAAGAAGCCCCACCTAAATCCTCCCTGGTACGGAGGACTTTATCCCATGCAACCCCTTCTGCCGCCGGAATGACTTTCAAATCTTGCATGGAGGCTAGTTTATCTTCGATTTGAGCAACTACACCTTTAGTATTACCTATAACTTCCTCATTCGTGAAGCGAATAACCTCGTAATTATAGAGCGCAAGCACATCTGTTCTTTGCTTATCCTCTTCAATTACCGAATCATGATATTTCCCGTCAACTTCTACAACTAATCCTTTCCTAAGTGCGATGAAATCAACAATATATTTATCGACGGGGTGCTGTCTCCTAAATTTAACACCTGTTTCGTCTCCTCTCAAAAATTGCCATAAAATATGCTCGGCATCGGTCGGTTCTGAACGATGTTGTTTTGCGTGGTCTTTTAAATCGCCATAGTAAGCAGGATCTGCTTTTGCTCGGTAGGCCTCGCTAGGCTCCCTCCCCTCCGGGGAGGGTTGGGGTGGGGCTTCGTATTTCCATCCATCTGCTCTTGCCAAAGGCGGCTCACCACTATCTGTAGGCAAATATTTATCTATCTCTGGCAATACTAACGGCAGTTCTTCCTCTTTAATTAAATAAGGCAAGCCATCCTTAAAATAAACCGGAATTGGTTCTCCCCAATATCTTTGCCGACCGAAAACGGCGTCTCTTTGGCGGTAATTTATTTTTGCTTTTCCTGCCTCGTTCTCGTCTAACCAATTGTTTAAAAACGAAATTGCCTCTGCGTAAGTCATTCCATTTATAAAACCAGAGTTGATATATTTGCCCTCTTTGGTTGGATCTGCCTGTATATCTAAATCTTTCTGTCCATCTAAAATCTGCAGGATTGGCAAATTAAAGTGCTTAGCAAAGAGCCAATCGCGTTGATCGCCACTTGGCACACCCATCACTGCGCCAGTACCATATCCTGCCAATACATAATCGGCAATCCAGATGGGAACGAGTTCTTCGTTTACCGGGTTTATTGCATAACTGCCAGTAAAAGCACCTGAAACGGTCTTTGTATCCGCCATGCGGTCTAATTCCGATTTCTTCTTAGTATCTGCAATGTATTTTTCTATAGTTTCTTTTTGCGCTGGCGTAGTCAAACTTGCAACCCACTCATGCTCTGGCGCAAGCACCAAATACGAAACGCCAAAAATGGTATCTACCCGGGTGGTGAAGACCTTTATCCCCCCGACCCCCGGAGGGGGAACGACCCCTTGGCCTTGCAGATTTTCAATAGCTGAATGAAGAGTTTCCGCAATTGTTTTTAAAACCTTATCTATGTTATTTAAAACCTCTTCGTTGGTAAAACGGATAACTTTAAATCCTTTTTCATTTAAAACATTCGTCCGGATTTCGTCTTCCTCAATCTGCGATTCGTGTATTTTTCCATCAACCTCGATAATCAACCGTTTCGACAGACAGACAAAATCAACAATGTAATCGTCTATTAAATGCTGCTGCCTAAATTTAAAGCCATCTAAGGCTTTTGATTTAAGTTGTAACCATAGAATATTCTCAGCCTCAGTTGGTTTATTCCTCATTTCAACTGCTTTTGGCAACAGCAAATGAGAATAACTCCCACCTGTCAAATAACCTGGCTTTTTAGAAATGTCGCTTCCCCCTTCGGGGGCTAGGGGGAACTTTACACTCGCCCCTACACTTTTTCCAATCCAGTTGCGCTGCATGTCTTTAACAGGTTCTGGCCAATCTATGGTATCTAATCCTTCTAGCAATCTATCAGCATAAGCAGTAATTCTCATGCTCCACTGCATCATTTTCTTTTGCTCTACAGAATGCCCGCCACGTTCAGAGAAACCGTCCTTTACCTCGTCATTTGCCAACACTGTTCCTAATGCAGCGCACCAGTTTACGGTACTTTCTCTCAGATAAGTTAAGCGGTATTTTAAAAGCTCGGTTTGTTTTTCCTCTTCAGTAAACGTTGCCCAATCGGTTGGAAGAAATGATTTCGCATCTTCATCGCAAACTGCCTTTACATCGGTAGTGCCAGAGGAATTAAATTTTTCAATAAGTGTGCTGATATTTTCTGCCCTATCGTTCTCTACATTGTACCAAGAGTTGAACAGCTGCATAAAAATCCATTGCGTCCATTTATAATAAGACGAATCGCTGGTACGCAGTTCCCTGCTCCAATCGAAAGAAAAACCAATTTGGTCTAACTGGCGGCGATAAGTTGCAATATTGGTTTCGGTAGTTATGGCAGGATGTTGACCAGTTTGTATGGCATATTGCTCTGCCGGAAGGCCAAAAGAATCGTAGCCCATCGGATGCAACACGTTGAATCCCTTCAATCTTTTATACCTTGCAAATATATCTGATGCAATATAACCGAGCGGATGGCCGACATGTAATCCTGCGCCAGATGGGTATGGAAACATATCTAACACATAATATTTTGGCTTATCAGAATTGTTCTCTACTTTAAAAGTTTGATGCTCAGCCCAAAACTTTTGCCATCTCTGCTCTATATCTTTAAATTGGTAATCCATTGCAATGGGTGTTGTTTTTGAAGGGCGAAATTAGGGAAATTAAGGCGCTTTAGGAAACTGAAGGGAAAAAGCGGAGAGGCGAAAGTCGGAAGCTAAAAGTCGAAAGCCCAAAACCAGAAGCTTATAGGCGCAAATAAAAAACTGCAACGCTCATGGTTTACGCAGGCAACCAAACAAAAATGCACCTTGAAAAATATCCAAAGTGCATTTAGCGAGTTAATTTATTTTTTTAACGGGTCAGGTGATAGGTGCTTGTAGTGTTATTTTTATCGTTTTTAGCATCAAATTGTAAGCTACTTCCATTTAAAACTACGTTAGTACAGTAATAATTACCGTCAGAAAAACTCATGTTAAAGGTGTTCGCCACAACAATATAGGTTCCAATCGTGGTATTCGTTCCCAAGTTCCGCTCCACTTGGTCGTTATCATTTGATGTAAAATTAAAATAATTGTCGAGGGCTATAATTGGAGCATCTGGCCCGTCGATTTTTGTAATGTTCCATTTGCCGATCAGCTGCGATTTTAACGAATTATTGTCTTTTTTACAGCCTACAAAGCTCGCAACGGTTGTTAATAGGATGATAAATAGGGTATTTTGCTTTTTCATTAATTAGGGTTTTATTTTTGTTCAATTCAATTAACGCGCCATGTACAAATTTCGTACCGCTTTGGGCTAAAATCGGGCCATTTGAACTAAACTTGGTTTATCGGCGTTAAAAATGGAAAGTCTTTTGTTTTGTTTAGACTTATCCGTCTATAATTTATATTTTCGCAGAATAAAATCGATTACATGGAAGAATTTGAAGTTAGTGATGCCTCCAAAAAGACAAAAACGGTCTATATTTCTACCATTTTTAGTATCGCCTTAGTTTTGTTGATGTTGGGTTTGCTAGGCTTGGTTTTGGTGCACGCAAAAAACTTATCTAACTATGTTAAAGAAAATATTGTTTTAAATATTATAGTAGATGAAAGCGCCAATGATGCAGACGTGCTTGCTTTTCAAAAAGAGCTAAATGCAAATCCTGCAATAAAACAGACTCAATACGTAAATAAGGAGCTTGCGGCGAGAAATCTTACGAAAGATTTAGGTGAAGATTTTGTAAGTTTTCTTGGCTACAACCCGTTAACCTCTACTTTTGATGTTTACCTAAAGGCAGACTATGCCAATAATAAAAGCATAGAGACGCTTAAAACGCAGATTCAGAAAAACCCACTGGTTAAAGAGGTAGTTTATCAAAGTTCTTTAATAGACATGGTAAACAAAAACATAAATACCATTGGGCTAATTATTTTGGCGTTTGCCGCCATTTTACTGGTAATAGCAGTAGCGTTAATTAATAACACGATACGCTTAGCCATTTATTCTCAACGTTTTTTAATTAAAAGTATGCAGCTTGTTGGTGCAACAAAAAACTTTATTAGGCGTCCTTTCTTATTATTTGCCGCACTACACGGACTCATTGCCGCCTTTATTGCAATAATCATTTTGTTGGTAACGCTTATGTATGCAAGAAAAGAGGTGCCAGAAATTATAATACTTAACAACCCAACCGAGTTTGGTTTTGTATTTTTACTTTTAATTATTATCGGCATGGTTATTACCGGATTAAGCACCTGGTTTGCGGTAAGCAGATATTTACGTTTAAAATCTTACAATCTTTACAGATAATGATAGAAAAAAAATATAGGGCTGCAAAGCCACAACAAGGTGACCCCAATCTTGTTTTTAGCAAAAAAAATTATCAATTATTGCTTATTGCCATTGCCATCGTAGTGGTTGGTTTTTTACTGATGATGGGAACTACAGACATTTACGATTTCAGAAAAACGCTTTTAGCGCCGATGGTAGTATTGGCAGGCTTTGTTTTTGGCGTGTATGCAGTCTTGAAACGATAATTTTTAGTATTTTGTTAAATAGCTAGCAGCCGTCAGCCTTTGTTTGATTGCTGTTTTTGTCTGTCTGCGAACCGCAGCGGTTCAGCCGCTTTAAAAAATCATCCTCCCTAATTAATAAATGAATTATTTTCAGACTATTATCCTAGCAATAATCGAAGGATTAACAGAATTTTTACCTGTGTCTAGTACCGGCCACATGATTATTGCGTCCTCTATAATGGGAATTGCTACAGAACCTTTTGTTAAGCTTTTTACAATTGCCATACAACTCGGCGCTATTTTGGCAGTGGTTGTATTGTATTTTAAACGGTTTTTTAAAACTCTTGGTTTCTATTTAAAGCTTTTGGTTGCATTTTTGCCCGCCGCAGTTTTCGGATTGCTTTTTAGCAGTCAAATAGACGAATTGTTGGAGAGTCCACTTACCGTTGGCATTACGCTTTTTGTCGGCGGCATTATACTGCTATTTGTTGATAAATGGTTTAACAACCCTGAAGTGCGCGAGGAGGAAAACGTAAATTATTTAACCGCTATAAAAATTGGTTTTTTTCAATGTATTGCAATGATTCCAGGCACGTCACGATCTGCCGCAACTATTATTGGCGGCATGAATCAAAAGCTGGATAGAAAAGTTGCCGCAGAGTTTTCTTTCTTTCTTGCCGTGCCCACAATGTTCGCCGCTACAGCAAAAAAAATGTTAGATTTTTACCAAGCTGGTTACAACATTACCTCAAAAGAAATAAATCTCCTAATCGTTGGCAACGTAATCGCATTTGTTGTTGCACTTATTGCAATTAAAGCATTTATCGAATTTTTAACTAAGCACGGCTTCAAGGTATTTGGCTGGTATCGCATAGTCATTGGTTTAGTTATTATCGTAATGTTGCTTACAGGACATAATCTTAGCGTTATTTAATGCGTTGGGGCTCGCATCAAATTAAACAAATAATTTGGGCGTTACCCCGAAAAAAGGGGTCGCGCTTTACGTTTCAATCTTTTACCCTAACCCCTAAAGGGGCTTTTGGTTAAAAGGATTTCCACTTCAATCGCTAACGCAAAAATACACCGGCAAAAAAAATAATTTGACAAATAAAAAACCATTTAAAGACTTCAATTTTGCCGAGGGCGAGTTACTCCTCATCAACAAGCCATACAAATGGACTTCTTTTGATGTGGTTGGTAAAATTAGAAATTCGCTGAAGCCCTTAAAATTAAAAGTTGGCCACGCCGGCACATTAGATCCACTCGCAACAGGTTTGCTTATTCTTTGCACCGGCAAACTGACAAAACAAATCGACAGTTTCCAGGCAGAAGAAAAGGAATACATTGGCTCAATGATTCTTGGCGCAACAACCCCATCATTTGATTTGGAGACAGAAATAGAAAAGACTTTTGATATTTCTTCCATTACTACTGAGGCAATTTTAGAAGCGAGAAAATCTTTTTTGGGAGACATCATACAATATCCCCCAGCCCATTCTGCGGTAAAGGTTAATGGCGAGCGCCTTTATGTTAAAGCACGTTTGGGCGAAAAGGTAGAACTTAGACCGAGAAATGTTAACGTAACGACATTCGAAATTACAAAAATCGACCTTCCTGAAGTGGAGTTTAAAATAGTTTGCAGCAAAGGAACTTATATTCGGTCGCTAGTATCAGATTTTGGGAAAAAACTAAACAATGGCGCCTATTTAAGTAAACTTACTCGTACCAAAAGTGGCAGCTTTTTATTGGAGGATGCTTACGAAGTGCCAGACTTAGTAGCATATTTAAAAGAAAAAAGAGAAGCAGATAAATTGCCTCATCATTGAGCGGCAGAAACAAAACCAACGCATTCTTGTTTTCAAATCATCTAAAATTATAAACCAACAACCTGTATTTTTTTGTGAAAGTATATCATAATTTAATAGAATTCAAGAAGTTAGAAAATGCGGTAGTAACCATTGGTACTTTTGATGGCGTACATATCGGGCATCAAAAAATTATAAATCAAATTGTTCGCGAAGCTTATCGTAGAAACGCGGAGAGTGTAATTTTAACTTTTTTCCCGCATCCGAGGATGATTATCGATCCAGAAAACCAAAACCTAAAAATGATTTCTACCTTAAATGAAAAAGCGGAGATGCTGGCTAATTTAGGTGTAGATCATTTGATTATAACACCTTTTACCAGAGACTTTTCAAACACAAGCGCAGACGATTATATTAAGAATATTTTGGTTGATACCATTGGCATCAAGCACATCATCATCGGATATGACCATCGTTTCGGCAAAAATAGAAATGGCAACCTAGAGGACTTAAAACGGGGGGGAGAGATTTACAAATTTACCATCGAAGAAATCCCAGAACAAGACATTCACGATGTTGCTGTAAGTTCTTCCAAAATAAGAGAGGCCATTCTTGGTGGAGATGTAAGTTTAGCGGCAGATTATCTCGGCTATCCATTTTCTATCTCGGGTCAAGTAATTAAGGGAGACAAAATAGGAAGAACCATCGGTTTCCCAACGGCAAACATTTTTGTAGAAGAGATGTATAAACTAATTCCGAGCGATGGTATTTATGCGGTAATGGTAGAGATGGACTCGGAAGTCGGAAGTCGGAAGTCGGAGATCGGAAGTCATGAAGCTAAAGATGAGCAGCCAGCAATCGTAACTCGTAAATCTAAAACCGTAAGTTACACGGGTATGGCTTACATTGGCCAAAGGCCAACCATTAACGGCATGACACGAAATATTGAGGTTAACATTTTTAATTTCGACAAAGAGATATATGGGCAAAGCATTAGGATGAATTTTCTTAAATTTTTGCGACATGATGAAAAATTTAACAGCTTAGAAAATCTTAAATTCCAATTAGAATTGGATAAAAAACACACGTTAGAATTTTTTGCACTAGAATATAGAAGTCAAAGTGAAGATTTGGCTTAGCTGAGACTAAATCTGTCATGCTGAACTCGATTAAGCATCTTTTCTGTTTCGCATATTGAAAAATCTGACTGGTTTCAAGATAAAATAGAAATGGCCGTTGGCGGTGTCCTAACCTCAGCCTGTACCTATCATTCTTCGATATTGATTTGTCTTATTTCCAATATCACCACTACGCTGAATCTCCATTTTCGTCCAAATAATAAAACTGATTTCTGACTTCCGATTCTGACATTCCCTTCCTCGCCCCTCCGCAACTATTTTTAATTATCTTTACCCAAGATGCACCTTCCCAATCTAATTGCCGATTTAGGTTTAATTCTTGCCGCAGCAGGGATTACGACTTTAATTTTTAAGCGGATTAAACAACCCTTGGTATTAGGCTATATTTTAGCTGGTTTGTTCGTGGGGCCTCATTTGGATTATTTTCCAACTGTTACTGATTTAAAAAGCATCAACATTTGGGGCGAGATTGGTGTGATTTTCTTGCTTTTTAGCCTTGGCCTAGAGTTTAGCTTTAAAAAGCTGATAAAGGTGGGCGGTTCCGCATCAATTACCGCAATTTTTAAAGTGCTATTTTTAATGGGCGCGGGTTATGCGGTTGGCCAACTGCTTGGTTGGAGTAATATGGATAGTCTATTTTTGGGTGGGATTTTATGTATCTCCTCAACTATGATAGCCATAAAAGCGTTTGAAGAGCTGGGCTTAAAGCACAAAAAGTTTGCAAACTTGGTTTTTGGGGTGCTCATTGTAGAAGATTTGGTAGCTATTTTGTTGCTCGTACTCTTCTCTACTTTGGCTGTTAGTCAGCAATCTGCAGGTACAGAAATGTTCTATTCTATATTAAAGCTAGGCTTCTTTTTGGTGTTGTGGTTTTTGGCAGGCATCTTCTTAATCCCCACTTTTTTAAAGGCTACCAAGAAATTAATGAATGATGAAACCATGTTGGTGGTTTCTTTAGCCTTATGTTTAGTTATGGTGCTTTTAGCAGATAAGGTTGGGTTTTCGCCAGCTTTGGGCGCATTTATTATGGGTTCTATCTTGGCAGAAACAACACAAGCAGAACGTATTGAGCATTTAACCAAATCTGTAAAAGACCTTTTTGCAGCTGTCTTTTTCGTTTCTGTAGGGATGCTGATTGATCCGGCGATGTTAGCAAAATATGCCGGCCCGATTGTGATTGTAAGTTTGGTTATCATTTTCGGCAAAGTTATCAGTACGGTATTCGGCGCGCTTTTATCGGGGCAACCGCTAAAAACGTCTGTACAAACCGGTATGAGTTTGGCGCAAATTGGGGAATTCTCATTTATCATCGCTTCTTTAGGCTTAAGTTTAAAAGTTACAAGCGGCTTTCTCTATCCCATTGCTGTAGCTGCTTCGGCGATAACTACTTTTATCAGCCCTTATTTAATGAAGCTTGCAGATCCACTTTACGAATTTCTAAATAGAAACTTGCCGCTACGTTGGTTAAAGGCGATAGACAGATATAGTTCTAGCACCGAAGGTATCACCAAACTATCTGACTGGAAACGACTGTTAACCGCCTATGCCACAAATACCATTATTCACGCTGTAATCATCACGTTTATAATTGTGCTCGCTTTTAGATATTTAGAACCTGCACTTAAAAAAAATTTAGGTAGCAGTATCCAAGTAAAAATAATGGCTACCATAATTTCATTTATCATCATGGCGCCTTTTCTATGGGCCTTATCTTTTAGAAGGGTAGAAAAACAAGCCTATTCGCACCTTTGGCTAAATAAAAAATACACACGTGGACCGTTGGTGGCAATAGAAAGTTTGAGAGTGTTGCTGGGAATAGGATTTGTGGCATTTTTAATTTATAAATCTTTTGATACTTGGGTGGCCGCAATTATCGCCATTGTACTACTTATCATTGGAATGGTTGTATTTTCTAAAAAGCTGCAAGGATTTTATGATCGGTTAGAACGGCGTTTCATACTAAATTTAAACGAGCGGGAAAAAATGCGCCCGGCAATTCTCCCTTGGGATACCCATTTAACCGAAATTTCGGTCGCACCAGAATCAGAGGTAGTCGGCAAAACGCTTGCTAGCCTTATGATTAGAGAAAGATACGGCGTAAATGTGGCTATGATAGAACGCGGTCGAAATACAATCCCTACGCCGGGAAGAGATGAAATGCTATTGCCAAATGATAAATTACTTCTAATTGGTACAGATATAGAATTAGAGCATGTTAAAGATTTATTGGAGGTGAATCTGCCCGAGAAACATGATGAGGCTTCTTTTCCTGAAAGAGAAATGAAGCTGCAAAAAGTTGTTGTTCATACGGAATCACCTGTTTTTGGCCAAAGTATAAAAAACGCCGGAATACGCGAACGCGCAAAAGCATTAATTGTTGGTATAGAACGCGGAAATGAACGAATTTTAAATCCGTCGTCAGAATTTATTTTCGAAAATGGAGATGTGGTTTGGATTGTTGGAAATGATAAAAAGATTAGAGAAGTAATTTAGTTATGCAGATACAGTTCAAAAGTCCCGCAAAAATCTTTTAAAAAAATTGTTTAAAAAAAAACTCCCGATGAAAATCGGGAGTTTTTTTTATTTGCTTGAAGACCCTTCTTCTTTCGGTTCTTGCTCGGTGCTATCAGCCCGCTCTTTTACCTCGCCTTTTTTATGGGAAATAGCAATGAGTTCCGTTTCTTTGTCGTAATCTATCTCCATCGTATCACCGGCTTTAGTTTCTCCCTTTAAAATTTCCTCTGCAATTGGATCTTCCAAATATTTTTGAATGGCTCGCTTTAATGGCCTTGCGCCGAAAACAGCATCAAAACCCTTATCGGCGACGTACTCCTTTGCGTTTTCGGTTAGCACTATATCATAACCCAAGTTATGCACACGGCTAAATAGGCTCTTTAATTCAATATCTATAATTTTAAAGATTTCATCTTTCCCAAGGCTGTTAAAAACCACCACATCATCCACCCTATTTAAAAACTCTGGAGCAAACGCGCGTTTTAAAGCTCCTTCTATCACACCGCGGCTGTGTGTACTCGCCTGATCTATTTTAGCCGATGTAGAGAATCCAACTCCTTGACCGAAATCTTTCAATTGGCGGGCGCCAATATTAGAAGTCATTATGATAATTGTGTTTCTAAAATCTACCTTCCTCCCCAAACTGTCTGTCAGTTGGCCTTCATCCAAAACTTGTAGCAAAATATTAAAAACATCCGGATGTGCTTTTTCAATTTCGTCAAGCAATATCACCGCATAAGGTTTTCTTCTAACTTTTTCGGTTAATTGTCCACCTTCTTCATAACCAACATATCCAGGAGGCGCTCCAACCAAACGCGAAACAGCAAATTTCTCCATATACTCACTCATGTCTATTTGAATAAGTGAATCGTCGGTATCAAACATAAACCTCGCAAGTTCTTTAGCAAGCTCGGTTTTACCTACACCTGTTGGGCCTAAGAAAATAAACGATCCAATCGGTTTTTTCGGATCTTTTAACCCTGCCCTAGTGCGTTGTATGGCTTTGGTTAATTTTTTAATCGCCTCATCCTGACCAATAATTTTTTCCGCAACTTTATCGTACATATTCAGCAGCTTAACGCTATCTGTCTGGCCAACACGCTGAACTGGTATGCCAGTCATCATTGCCACTACTTCGGCCACGTTATCTTCTGTAACCTCATAGCGCTTTGTCTTGGTTTCTGCCTCCCATTCGGTTTTAGCAACTTCCAAACGCTCAATTAAATTCTTTTCGGTGTCTCGAAGTTTAGCAGCCTCTTCATATTTTTGACTGCGAACTACCTTGTTTTTTTCGACTTTGATGTCCTCAATTTTGGCTTCTATATCTATTATTGTTTGCGGAACATGGATGTTTGTTAAGTGCACTCTAGATCCTGATTCATCTAAGGCATCAATGGCTTTATCAGGCAAAAATCGATCAGAAATATACCTTGATGTCAAGCTTACGCAAGCTTCAATAGCTTCATCTGTGTAAGTAACGCCATGATGTTCTTCATACTTATCCTTAATTCGTGTCAAAATTTCGATGGTTTCCGCAGGGGTTGCAGGCTCTACCATTACTTTTTGAAAACGACGATCGAGTGCGCCATCTTTCTCTATATATTGACGATACTCATCTAAAGTAGTTGCTCCGATACATTGAATTTCGCCTCTTGCTAATGCAGGTTTAAACATATTAGATGCATCAAGCGAGCCAGATGCGCCACCTGCACCAACAATGGTGTGAATTTCATCTATGAATAAAATCACATCGGTAGATTTTTCCAACTCGTTCATTACCGCCTTCATCCTTTCTTCAAACTGGCCGCGATATTTGGTTCCGGCAACCAATGAAGCTAAATCTAGAGTAACAACACGTTTACCAAAAAGTACACGAGAAACTTTTCGTTGCACAATCCGCAGCGCCAAACCCTCTGCAATGGCAGATTTACCAACGCCAGGTTCGCCAATTAAAATTGGATTGTTTTTCTTTCTACGAGACAAAATTTGCGAAACACGTTCTATTTCTTTTTCTCGCCCAACAATTGGATCTAATTTTCCTTCTTCTGCTTGGCGAGTTAAGTCTCTACCAAAATTGTCTAGTACAGGTGTTTTTGATTTAATGTCTGATACTTTTTTTGGTGTAGTAAACGCATCATCCTCTCTATATTCGTCATCGCCTGTAGATGCACTATTGGTTATGTCATCGCGGAAGCCGTTTCGGTTTACCTCAACCTCTTGTTTAAAAATATCATAAGTAACGCCGTACTGCAATAATATTTGCGATGCGATGTTATCGTCGTCTCTTAGTACAGAAAGTAATAAATGCTCTGTCCCAATTAGATCACTTTTGAATATTTTTGCTTCTAAATAGGTAATTTTTAATACTTTCTCTGCCTGTTTGGTCAGCGGAATATTGCCCAGATTAACAGTAACGCTACTTGTGCCGCGAACAGCGTCTTCGATAGATCTGCGCAACTTACTGGTGTCAACTTCTAAAGATCTCAATATTTTAATGGCCATGCCATCGCCTTCGCGGATAAGGCCTAATAGTAAATGTTCGGTACCGATATAATCGTGGCCTAAACGCAACGCCTCCTCTCTACTAAACGAGATAACATCTTTAACCTGTGGTGAAAATTTTGCTTCCATAATATCTTTCTTAACAGCCGGCTCTAAACTATAAAATAAAATTATAAAAAAGGAATGCGATTGTTTTCCTTATTTTATCAACAATTACGCCATCCTAGTGAATCAACAACATTGAAACAACTCAATTTTATCCAGGATTGTTCTTTACGCTTTTCGCAATAGACTTATTTTAAGTACGTAATACCACCAAAAATAGCTTTTTTAAAATTAAAGAATGTGCCTAGTTTTCATTGAAGGCATTTGTCTGTCTAATGCCACAAAAAATTCAGCTTTAGTTAATGACAAATTGTTAGTTTGCTAGTACGAATTCGCGCAATATGGCAGGCGGCGGAAAAACCTTTAGTCACATCTTAGGAAGTCTGCATGGCGATCGAGAAACTTCACAAACCTCAAATTTAGCTTGTCATATCTGTGTGAAAAGGAACGCCGCGGTTATTTTTAAAGCCCTGCCCATGTTCGGCTAAATCCTTCTTGCGTCGGGGATATCGCTCCACCTGGGTTAGCTAACCAGGCAGGAATAAGAAAATAAGCGAACACTGTTACCCAAGTCTTGCATCCGCGCTTGTCATCCATACTTTTAACTTTTAGCCATTAACTTTTAACTTTTTAAACCATCTTTGCAAAAAGAAAATTTCATTATGGCAGACGAAAAAATAATCTTTTCTATGGCGGGCGTAAACAAAATTTACCCTCCACAAAAACAGGTTCTAAAAAATATATACCTCTCTTTTTTTTATGGTGCAAAAATTGGAGTTATCGGTTTAAACGGTTCAGGTAAATCTTCGCTGTTGAAAATTATTGCAGGTCTAGATAAAAGCTTTCAAGGTGAAGTTGTTTTCTCGCCTGGCTTTTCTGTAGGTTATTTGGCGCAAGAACCAATTTTAGATCCAGATAAAACGGTAATGCAAGTTGTGGAGGAAGGTGTTGCAGATGTTATTTCTTTACTAAAAGAATATGAAGATGTTAATGAGTCTTTCGGTTTAGAAGAAAATTATAGCGATGCCGATAAAATGGATAAGCTAATGGCTAAGCAAGGCGAGTTGCAAGATAAGATAGATGCAGTGGACGCCTGGGAAATTAATACGAAACTGGAGCGAGCAATGGACGCATTGCGTTGTCCTGATCCAGATGCGAAAATCGGCGTACTTTCTGGTGGCGAACGTAGACGCGTTGCCATGTGCCGTTTGCTGTTGCAAAAACCAGATGTATTGCTTTTAGACGAGCCTACCAACCATTTAGACGCAGAAAGTATAGATTGGTTGGAGCAATTTTTGAAAAATTATGAAGGAACGGTTATCGCCGTAACCCACGATAGGTATTTCTTAGATAATGTTGCCGGTTGGATTTTAGAACTCGACCGTGGCGAAGGTATCCCGTGGAAGGGCAACTACAGCAGTTGGTTAGAGCAAAAAGCAAAACGTTTATCGCAAGAAGAAAAAACCGAGAGCAAACGCCAAAAAACTTTAGAGCGAGAATTGGAATGGTCTCGCATGGCGCCAAAAGCAAGACATGCAAAATCTAAAGCCCGTTTGGCAAACTATGATAAATTAGCCTCAGAAGATGGTAAAGAACGAGAAGACAAATTGGAGCTTTTTATACCTGCGGGGCCTCGTTTGGGAAATGTGGTTATAGAAGCAAACAATGTTACCAAGGCTTACGGAGATAAAATATTGTTCGATAACCTAACTTTTTCGCTTCCGCCTGCAGGAATTGTGGGAATTATTGGTCCAAATGGGGCGGGAAAAACCACACTTTTTAGGCTTATAACTGGGCAAGAGGAAGCCGATGCAGGAACATTCCGTGTGGGCGAAACGGTTGCTTTGGGTTATGTAGATCAAATGCATAACGACTTAGATGAGAACAAGACGGTTTACGAAAACGTTACAGATGGTCTAGACAATATTCAGCTCGGGAATAAAGCAGTAAATGGCAGGGCTTATGTTTCTAAATTTAATTTTAACGGTGGCGACCAGCAGAAAAAAGTTGGTGTGCTTTCTGGTGGAGAAAGAAATCGAGTACACTTAGCCATCACGTTAAAGAAAGGAGCAAACGTACTTTTATTAGATGAGCCAACAAATGATATTGATGTGAATACGCTACGTGCTTTAGAAGAGGCACTAGAAAACTTTGGTGGCTGTGCCGCGGTAATTAGTCACGATAGGTGGTTTTTAGACCGTATCTGTACACACATTTTAGCTTTTGAGGGAGATTCTCAAGTTTACTTCTTCGAAGGAAATTATTCTGACTACGAAGAAAACCGCAAAAAACGGCTGGGAAACATAGAGCCTAAGAGAATAAAGTACAGAAAACTGGCTTAATGATTGGTTAGTTGGTTAGTTGGTTAGTTGGTTAGTTGGTTAGTTAGCAAAAATGAAAAAGTTCTGAGAAATTTTAATGTCAAAAAAATTAAGCAAAACAGCTCCATCGGAGCGGACAAATTAATAGTAGTGAGTTTTAGCCTGACGCAAAATCATTAACAAAGTCAAGGGCGCAAACTATTGTTTGCGCCCTTGACTTTTAACTTTCAATCCTCAACCTTTAACTTGTCTGAGGAGCTCCCGTCAGTTCCCCGTAAGCGGCATCCAAACTGCGTCCTATTCCATCGCCTTTCCATTCTGGTGCCCCAGGAATCTCAGTAGCCTTTAAAATATCTTCTGTGCTTTTACCTTTTTTAATTTCTCCCGCAACAAAAGCAAGTAACTTGCTTAGGTAATTTTGAAAAGCCTCAATGTCTGCCTTATTTCCGGTGATCTTCTCCGGATCTAACGCATGCCCCCAAATAAATAGCGTATCGTTATCAAACTGATCTGTAATTTTGCCCAACGCAGTTATCCAGTTGCCAATGTGCGCGCCATTTGTTCTGTCTATATAAGGGTATCTTCTGTTAAAGACCAAATCTCCAACATGCACAATATTTGCATTTTCAAAATGATAAACCGCATCACCATTGGTATGCCCAGATCCATAATAGTAAGCTTTAATATTTTCGGCACCAACCTTATCTTTCCAACCTTTTCCAAACGTAACATTCGGTAAAAGTTGCTTATCCAGATTATTAGACTTTTCTGCAGTAAGTTTTTGATTAATTAGAGAATTTTCATGGGCCACCACGTTTTGCGCCAAGCCTTTAAAGGCAATATTACCAGCGGTATGATCACCATGGTGATGTGTATTGATCAAATATTTAAAGGGCTTATCTCCAAGTTTTTTCAATTCTTCTATTACATGGGGTGCGGTATTTGGAAATTGCGCATCTACAACTACGTAACCCTCGCTAGAATTTAACCAGCCAATAGTTCCGCCTTGTTCTATAAAATAACCAACGCCATTTCTTAATGGGGTAAATTGGTAATCGGCCAAAAAAAGCTTATTGGCAAATGCAGTAGATTTTGCTAAAGAGAACGCCGCTAAGCTTAAAGCAGAATTTCTAATAAAATTTCTTCTTTCCATTTTTTTCCAATCTAAAAAGCCACAGCTCGCTAGCTATGGCTCAAATTAATTAATATTTTTAGGATTGCGTCATATAACCTTGTAATGCGTTTTTAAACCGCACCACCGGGCTCGTGCCCTGATCCAAAAGGTTTGCTTGTTCTATGATGATCTTTGCTAAACAAATTCGTAGTGACATTTGAATTTGCCGATGCTTCGTGATTTTCTTCCAAGCGTTCGTCTTTAGCAGTCTTTCCAAACAAATCTTCCTCAACCCCCTCCACATTATCAACCTTCTCGTCGCTATCAGTAAGCTTACTGTCCTGATTAAATGCGGCGTCTTCTTGATTATTGTTATCAATTTCCATAACTTTTTATTTAATGGTATAAGTTTATTGATAACATACCTTTTAGTTTTTTGTTTGAAAGGCGAACAAAATGATTACCAAACAGTAAACCATTTTGCAGCCGAAAACTTTTCTCTAAACCATAAAGTTTTGTGCCACCACAGTTTTTACCTTGTCTATTACAAAATCTATTTCTTCTTTGGTGTTGTATTTACTAAAAGAAAAACGTATTGATGGACGATCTGGGTCTGCCTTGATGCCATTCAAAACATGCGAACCAATGTTAGAACCTGACGAACAAGCACTACCACCTGATGCGCAAATGCCATGAATATCCAAATTAAAAAGCAACATGTCTCCCATATCCATCGCAGGAAAAGAAACGTTTAACACGGTATATAAACTTTTATCGGCATCGGTTTCGCCATTAAAAGCAATTCCAGGAATTTCTGCTATTAATGTATCCTTAAAATAATCTTTTAGGCCTTGAATATAAGCCCGATGGTCGTCCATTTTAGCATAAGCTAGTTCCAAAGCTTTCGCCAAACCAACAATGCCATAGACATTTTCGGTTCCGCCACGCATATTGCGTTCTTGCGCGCCACCAAAAATCATGGGTGAAATTTTTACATTGCTGTTTACAAAAAGAAAACCAACCCCTTTTGGCCCATGCAACTTATGCGCTGCGCAAACAATAAAATGCGCTTTTAGCTCGCGTACATTATGCACATAATGCCCCATAGTTTGCACGGTATCTGTATGAAAAATGGCATCGTACTTTTCACAAATCTCACCTACATTTTTAATGTCGGTTATTGTGCCAAGTTCGTTGTTGGCATGCATTAAAGAAACCAGCGACCGTTCATTTTCTTGTAACAGAAGTTCTAAATGCTGATAATCGATGTTTCCGTTCGCGTCGACATTTACAAAACTTAGTTTATCTATTTCGCCATTTTTCATCAACGCATCTAAAGTATGTTCTACGGCATGATGTTCTATTTTGGACGTAATTGCATGCTTGAGTCCGAATGTTTTAATTGCGCCACGAATTGCCATGTTGTCGGCCTCCGTGCCGCCAGAAGTAAAAAAGATTTCTGAAGGAGAAGCGTGTAAAAGTTGAGCTACCTTTTTCCTAGCCTGTTCAACCAAAGTTCTTACTTCTCTCCCTATGGCATGTATTGCAGATGGATTTCCGTAGCTGTGCTTCATTACAGCGATCATTTCCTCTATTACCAGTGGATCTAATGGAGTTGTTGCTGCGTTATCTAAATATATCCTATTCATAAATTACAAAACTTACTAGGCACGAACCAAAGTCTATAAATGTAAAATCTCCTTAATGTCTGAAATGATTTTTTTGGCAAGGTTGTCTGCTACCGTTTCATTTTCGGCTTCACTATAAATTCTAATTATTGGCTCTGTATTAGAACGACGAAGATGAACCCAAGTTTTATCAAACTCAATTTTCAATCCGTCTATCGTGCTGTACGGTTGATTTTTATACCGTTCCTCCACCTGTTTTAACAAATGGTCTATATTCATTTCTGGGGTTAAGGTAATTTTGTTTTTGGAAATAAAATAAGATGGAAAGCTACTTCGAAGTACAGAAATCGGTTTGCCAAATTTAGCAAGTTGTGTTAAAAATAATCCGATGCCAACCAAGGCATCTCTACCATAGTGAGACTCGGGATAAATTACGCCGCCATTTCCTTCTCCTCCAATAATTGCCTCCTCCTCCTTCATTTTATTAACCACGTTAACTTCGCCCACGGCAGATGCAAAGTATCCGCCCCCATTTTTCTCGGTTACATCGCGAAGAGCTCTCGTTGATGAAAGATTTGAAACCGTATTTCCGGGCGTATTTTTTAAAACGTAATCTGCAACAGCTACCAATGTGTACTCCTCTCCAAAAAAGCTTCCATCTTCATTTACAAAACATAACCTATCTACGTCTGGATCTACCACAATGCCTAAATGTGCGTTTTGCTTTTGCACCACCTTAGAGATTTCTCCTAAATTTTCTGGCAACGGTTCTGGATTGTGTGGAAAGTTACCGTCTGGCGTACAATATAATTCTATGATGTCTTTTACGCCCAACGCCTTTAATAATGCAGGAATAAAAATTCCACCGGTAGAGTTTACGCAATCAATTGCAATTTTAAAATCAGCTTTTTTAATTGCTTCAACATCTACAAGCGGCAAAGCCAAAACTTTATCTATGTGTTTTTGTAAATAAGAATCATTTTTAGTAACCTTCCCCAACCTATCTACCTCCGCAAAATCGAAGGCCACATTTTCTGCCAGTTCCAAAACGGCTTTACCTTCTTCATCATTTATAAATTCACCGTCGCTATTTAGCAATTTTAGGGCGTTCCATTGTTTTGGGTTATGGCTTGCGGTAAGAATAATTCCTCCTCCGGCATCTTCTTCTGGCACAGCAATTTCTACAGTTGGTGTTGTAGATAAACCAACATCTACTACGTCAATTCCTAAACCTTGAAGCGTTCCGATAACCAAATTATTAAGCATCTCACCAGAAAGGCGCGCATCTCGGCCTACCACAATTTTTTTGTTCCCGGTTTTCTCAACCACCCATTGGCCAAAAGCCGCGGTAAACTTAACGATATCTACAGGCGTTAATGCGTTGCCCGCTCTGCCCCCAATGGTACCCCGAATTCCAGATATGGATTTTATTAACGTCACTATCTTTTAAAATTAATTTTGACAAAATTAACAAAATTTGCGAGCACGGGAATTTGAAAAAAGGCGCATCAAAGTAAAATTAAGTTTTTGGGCAAAAGATGCTTCTAAGCTAAACCGTTTATACCATCGCTCCAAAAATTAAAAACGGCAGGTTTAGCGCATTTTTTATAAGTTTGCAAGCACGTAAAAATTGCCTTTATCATGCAACGCAAATGGTTTCAATATTGGTTTAATTCTCCCTATTACCACATTCTTTATCAACAGAGAAACGATGCTGAAGCAGAATTTTTTATAGATAAATTAACCGATTACTTAAAGCCTCAGCCAAAGAGTAAAGTTTTAGATATTGCATGCGGAAAAGGTCGCCACTCTATTTACCTCAATAAGAAAGGGTTTGACGTTACAGGCATTGATTTATCGGAGCAGAGTATTAAATATGCAAAACAGTTTGAGAACGATTACCTGCACTTTTTGATGCATGATATGCGGCAGCTATTCTACATAAATTATTTTGACATTGCCATTAATTTGTTTACCAGTTTCGGATATTTCGATACCGAATACCAGCATGTAAAAGCGCTTAAAAGCTTTAGAAAAGCCATAAAAGCAAACGGTTGTTTGGTTATAGATTATTTCAATACAGAAAACATAATTCATAATTTGAGTTGCAACGAAACCAAAGAAATAGACGAGATTAAGTTCTATATCGGGAAAACTGTGGTAGATGGAAAAATAATTAAGCGGATAGATTTTGAAGCCGAAGGCAAGAGATATCATTTCGAAGAGCGTGTTCAAGCCTTTACCTTTGATGATTTTGAAAGAATGTTATCGGTAGCGGGTATGTTCATTGATAAGGCTTTTGGCGATTATGAGCTGAATGACTACAATAGATCCAACTCAGATAGGCTTATTCTAATTTGTAAAAAAGCATGATTGGAGAAGTGGACACTGCGACAAGTATGTTAGAAAACATCAAACATTTTGATGCAGAGCTGTTTTTATCCGTTCATAGGGGAATGTCTAACCAATTTTTCGATTGGCTGATGCCACTTGTTAGAAACCGATTTTTTTGGGCGCCAGTATATCTTTTTATCATTGTATTTTCTATTGTGCAATATAAAAAAACAGGATATTACATTATAGCGGGTATGCTTTTTACATTTGCCATGGGCGATTTGATTTCCTCTCGTATTATAAAGCCGCTTGCCGGGCGGCTGAGACCTTGCAACGAGCCGAGTTTGGCGAACGACATTATTCATCGGGTTGGCTGCGGCACAGGACAAAGTTTTCCGTCTTCGCATGCTACAAATCATTTTGCAATTGCGGTTTTTCTAATTTGCCTATTTTACAAATGTTGGAAACCGATTTTACCAATGGCTATCATCTGGGCAGCGATAATTTGCTTTGCACAGGTTTACGTTGGCGTTCATTACCCACTTGATGTTACCGTTGGGGCTATGCTAGGTGCGCTAATTGGCTACCTTTGCGGCAGGTTATTTAAATATTTTCAACCCAGTTTTTAATGGAAATTTGGAAAATTTGCACTCTATTTTTTTGTGCATTATTCGGCGGCATTGCCATCTTTTTGGTCAAAGACGATAAATCTAAAGTTCTAAAGCTGATTTTAGCTTTTAGTGGCGCCTTTTTATTCGCCATAACCGTACTACATTTAATTCCAGATGCTTACAGCGGATCAGACAGCAGAAAAATTGGCCTTTTTATTTTGTTGGGATTTCTGCTTCAAATTGTGTTGGAGCAATTCTCTGAAGGTATAGAGCATGGCCACATCCACAAACATACAGAAGGTCACATTTTTCCTTTCGGGATAATGATAAGTTTATGTTTACATGCGTTTTTAGAGGGTATGCCATTGGCGAAAGCCGGCCACAACGAACTTATTTTCGGCATTGCGCTGCATCACATTCCTGCTGCATTTGCCTTGGCGAGCATCTTTTTGCAAAACCAGTTTAAAAGCGGTTGGATTATGTTCTACATCATAATCTTCGCACTGATGTCTCCCTTGGGTTATTATTTTAGCTTTGGATTAATGAATGGCAGCATTGGTGGCATAGAGCAATATTTTAACAAGATTATGGGTATTGTTATTGGTATCTTTCTTCATATTTCTACAACCATTTTATTCGAATCTAGCGCCGAACATAAGATTAACGTTCGAAAGATGATTGCCGTCTTGTTGGGAATCGGCGTAGCGCTAATTGGTTTTTTTGCGGGGCATTAAGGTTACCGATTTTCCGGCGCTAAAATAAATTGAATTGCCAATCTTCAAGTTATTTGAGTACATTCGGGTATGGAAGATCTTATCCAAGAACCAGCGGCGGCGTATGAAAAAAAGTATTTTTCGCAAGAAGAATATTTAAGTTTGGAGCGAGAAGCGACCGAAAAACACGAATATTTTGAGGGTGAGATTTTTGCAATGTCTGGAGCAGGAAAACCTCACAATAGAATATTTGTCAATATAATAGCCAGGCTACATTTTAAATTAGAAAATTCTTCATGTTTTCCTTATGGGAGTGATATGCGACTCCACATTCCAGAAAACACACTTTATACCTATCCAGATATTTCTGTTTATTGCGAAGAACCCCAAGAGAGTGAACTTGACAATACAAGTTTTATTCTCCCGACAGTTATCATAGAAATTCTATCGCCATCAACGAAAAATTACGATAGGGGCGATAAATTTAAATTGTACAGATCTATTCCATCATTGAAGGAATATATTATGATAGATTCTGAATCTATCTCAATCGAGGCTTTCTTTTTAAACAAAAAAGGAAATTGGGAATTAAACGAGTTTTCAAATGTTCGGGATGACTTAAAATTTAACGCTTTAGATATTTCTGTACCCCTTGCAGAAATCTACAAAGGTGTAGAATCAGAGCGGAAAATAAAATAAGAATTTTTAAAATCGCTATTTTGTCTTTTTTTCTTTTCCATAACCCCAAGGGCAATGTTCACATTTGTTTTTGCAGCATGTGCCGCGCTTTAAATGATACACTTCCGTCATCACCATAAGGCCGTCCTTGTTAAAATAGAAATCTATTCCTTCTTCCATTGCTTTTTAGTTTGATGACAACGAGCATCAAATCAATTTAGGATTTTAACTTTTAGCCGGCCGTCAAAATAATGTTGCAAAGCCCGTCCATCGCCGTGGAGCGTCCACACTTCGGTAGGTTTTATCTTTTCAATGGCTTGTAGTATGGCTTGCCAATCGGCGTGATCTGAAATAAAAAGCGATATTCCGTTCTTCTCTTGCAAATTCTTCCAACCAGATGCAAATGCCCTGACAACATGAGTTGCCCTGTAATAATTGTTAAAAGCAATTGGCGGAACAATGTATATCTGCTGTTCCAATTCCTGCTTCATAACTTTTCTATCGTATAATTTGTATGTTCCTAAATTCATTCCAAAATACTCATAAATTTTTGCAATAGGCGCTATGTTGTGGTGTAGCATAATTGCCTTTTCTGGAAGATGTTCGCTAATTAGTTGTACCAATCGTTGTGCTTTGCCTAATGAATAAGCTCCGAGCATAATGTTAGATTTTGTATCGCCAAGTTTCTTAATCTCTCCGGCTACTGCCGGATGTTTGGTAGATGGATTTGCAAAAGTGCTCTCCGTGATAAATACATCGGCTTTTACGAATTCAAAAGGCTCGCAAGTATTGTCTTCTTCTAGTTTGTAGTCTCCAGAATATAGATATTTTACCCCCTTGAAAATCATCAACACCTGTGCAGATCCCAAAATATGACCCGCAGGATAGAAAATTATAGAAATTTCTCCAATAGTAAATTCCTCGCCATAACTTTTAACAAAAAACTCGTCGCCGGCAACTTTTCTATATCTATGCCTCATAAACACTTCTGTTGGTGCGGTGCAGTAAATATGTTCGTTACCTCTCGCAGCATGGTCGCCGTGCGCATGAGAAATTATTGCTGTCTCTACAGCTTGGTTTGGATCAAGGTAAAAATCTCCGTATCGGCAATACAGTCCAACTTGATTTAATACTATGAAATCTTGTAAAATCATTTAAAATTTGAGCAATCCCTTGAAACTGTTTTACTGACTTACCACTCTTAAAAATGTTTTATGAAGGTGCAATACTTGTTCGACGATACTATGATTGGCATCATTGACAATCTGATAATCTGCAAGCATAATTTTCTTTTCATCTGAAAATTGTTTCTCCATCCTAGCAAAAACCTGCTCTGCGCTGGTAGCATCTCGTTCCATCACTCTGTTTACTCTTATGGATAACACCGATGTAACCACCACCGTACTATCGCACATTTTGTTTGCACCACTTTCAAATAAGAGTGCTGCTTCTTTTAACACATAAGGAGTTTCTTTATCTGTTTTATTACACCAGGCATCAAAAGCTCTAAAAACCGCGGGATGGACAATTTCGTTAAGCTTTGCCAACTCTGCCGGATTATTAAAAACTATATTAGCTAGGTATTTATTATTTAGTTTATTGTCGATAAGATAACTCTGACGCCCGAAGGCAGTTTTTACTTGATCGATCAAAATGGGGTCGGTAACCATCAAGTTTTTCGCTGCGTCATCTGCAAAAAAAACGGGAACTCCAAGCAGTTCAAAAACCCTGCAAACAACGGTTTTGCCACTTCCAATTCCACCTGTTATGCCAACTTTTAACATTATCGTTTCACAATAAAATCTACCTTGTTCGGATAAACACGTACAAGTTTGCAATATTCCGGGAAATCGGTGATTTTAACTGAGTACTGAGAGTGATGTTCATTTTTCCACTCATCAACGTCAACCGCAGCCTGGATAAAGCTCTCATCAATTTGGTCGTAGCTGTTTAACGAAACCAAAAACGTGATTTTTACTTTTTTGGGGTACAGCATAATACTATTATATCCTTTATTGTTTAGAATTTTAAGTGGCACTTCAATGGTCTTTTCTGTAAATTCATCAACGGGAAGTTTAATCTCTACCGCAGATGGACGAATGTTGATGTTTTTAAGCCTTGTTTGCTTCATCCTTATCCTAACAGTGGTACTATTTGCAAGATTTTTTAGAACTAGGGTATCCGTGTCCCAGAATTTTATCTTCTTTAAATCTTCTAATGGCCCGGTAACTGTAACGTATTCTGGCGTTAACAAAATATCACCAGCCAATCCAAACTGTCTTTCAAAATTTATGCGTTTGATGACTTTTATTGGGACTTTCTTAACTGATCTTTTAGTAAAATCAAAATAAATGGTATCTGGCTTAATAGAAATTATTTTTTGTGTGCTAGCAAACTGCTTATTTATTCCACTAATTTGATTAGAGAAAACGATAAACTCTTTCTTGTTTAGAGGCTCTAAATTTACCTGTATAGATTGGGGTTGGATCCGCAGACGCGAAAAAAGCAATTGCCAACCAGTGCCTTCTATTTGCAGATCTACAGTGTCTGACTGTAAGGGATGGAACGCCCGCTCTAAAGGAAAATTCTTGTAAATGAGTACAGTTTTGGCATTATAGACGTATTTATTGTTAAGCGCCATAAATAACCAGGCAGCTATTGCACAGCACAAACAAGCAAAAAGCCCTACCACCCTTCTTCTTTCTATCGCAGTAAGTTTTATAATTGCCATTTATTTGTTGGAGGATTCGAAGTACACCACCTGCAAATATAACTAAACTAAACAGCGACACAAAGCTGCCAATTAAAGCCGTAAGACTGACCCAAAAACAAAAACGTCGGCAATTGCCGACGTTTCCTATCCAAATTAATTGTTCCTTATACTTTAGGTGCCACGGCTTTGGTGGCATCTAGAGAAACCGCAGATTTATCAAAACGAATTTTGGTTCCGCCTTCTACCTCTATTAAAAAAGTAGTTTCGTTCATATCAGTAATACGTCCATGTATGCCAGCGGTAGTTACTATTTTATCGCCCTTTTTTAATTCGGCAACCATTTTTTTAAGGTCTTTTGCCTTTTTAATTTGAGGCCGTATCATGAAAAAATAGAACACGATCATGATTAGCACCATTGGGCCTAAAGTACCTAACATTCCGGTTCCACTGGCTGCTGCATCTAAAATTACGGTTAACGTCATTTGTTTTAAATTGTATTATATGTAAATTGAACTATAAATTATATTCCAATACTCAAAATTACTTACCTTTTTTCCTTGGAATCACCTCGCCGACCAAATGCACAGTGGAAGTGGATGGATCTGCATTGCTAGTTACCGTAATTACTTTGTCAATTATGCCAGATTTACCGTCACTATTAAATACAACTTTTATAGAACTTTCTTTGCCTGGTAAAATTGGTTCTTTTGGAGGTTCAGGAATAGTGCAGCCGCAAGTAGCAGTTGCGCTTGAAATAATTAGCGGGCTTTTGCCCACATTAGTAAACTTAAAACTATAGTCTACTTTATCTCCTTCATTAATTTTTGAGAATTGGTGAATTTCTTCTGCAAACTTTATAACTGGGGCGCCTGCGTTGGCAATACTGCCGCTATCTGCAGCAGCGTTGTTACTTACATTACTATTCACATTATGGCAAGCAGCCAATGTTAAACATGCAAATCCTAAAATTACAATTTTTTTCATTTTAATTAGTTTATTCTTCAATTAATCCGCGCCCTACCTTCTTAATCGATTTTGATTTTTGCAGGTCGCTTAAAATTTTGTCTAAAATACCGTTAATAAATGAATTACTTTTCGGTGTACTGTAATCTTTAGAAAGATCTAAATATTCATTTATGGTAACCTTTACTGGGATAGAAGGAAAATTCATCATTTCGCAAATGGCCATTTTCATTAAAATAGTGTCCATCAAAGCAATACGTTCCGACTCCCAGTTTTTTGTTCTGTCTGCGATAAGCTCTTGATATTTTGCATCGTTTTGCAGGGTATAAACAAACAGATCTTGCACAAACTTGCTGTCTTCTGGCCAATCTGCACTTATCTCCGTCAGTTTGTTATTCAAATAATTTTCAGAAGTGAAGTTTTTTAATGTTTTAGCAACCATGCCTTTCATCACTTCATGATCTACCTGCCAATTTATAAATTTCTCTTCGAATACTTGTAAAATGCCTTGGTTTTTGAGGATAATCTTTCTAAAGATATATTTAACTATGTCTTTAGAAGATTCGAGGTTTTCGTTTGGATCTGCAAGATAGTCTGCATACTCCTTTGAAGATCTTAGACTATTGTAAATCGTTTTTCTGATCTCAGGATCGAAACCCCAGTCTACCTTGTATTTTTTAATCGCCGCAATATATTGAGGGTTTTGCTGTAGCAGAATACTAAATTTGTTATTGAGAAGTTTTAAATTCGGATTAATATCTTCCTCCTTTTTCAAAAACTTATTGGCTCTATCGGCAGCATCGTTTGCAGTGTATTCTGTAACTTCAACCAACAAAGAAAGCATCCAAATGTACATCTCGTAAACACTATCAATGCTCTGCATCAAGATTTTTAAGTCGCCCTTAATGTCTTTTCTATCCGCCAGGTGCCAGGCAAATATATTTTGCAAAGCTTTTATTCGTAGGTGCCTTCTATTTAACATAAATGTAAGAACGAGGTTGGTAACAATTTACCTTTTTTATTAGTATTATTTAATTTTCTTTAAATCTGCTATTCTTTTTTCTGCAATACGGTTTGCTGCCTTAATTGTGGCAATTTTTTCAGATTTACTCAACTTTATTACATTTCTAGTAGCTTCATAAATGTTTTCCGTTAAATGTATCGTCCGTTTTTTACCAAACCCCGTCAACTCCGAATAGCAGGCAATTAAACCTCCCGCATTAATCAAATAATCTGGTGCAAACAAGATGCCTTTTTTAATAAGCAATTCACTATCGGCCAACTCATTGCATAATTGATTGTTTGCAGAGCCTGCAATAATAGCAAAATTCATTTTATCTATCGTGCTAGGGTTTACCGTTGCGCCCATCGCGCATGGCGCATATACGTCTGCAACCGTGCTAAATATTTTATCTGGCGAAATAGGCTTGGCTTTGTATTTTTTAGCTACATGGGTTAGCTGTTCCTCATTAATATCGCTCACTAAAACTTCTACATTTTCGCGTCTTAACAATGCCACCAGTTCTTCTCCCACATTTCCGATACCTTGTACAACCACCGTTCGACCTGCAAGCGTATCTGTTCCGAAAACTTCTTTCACACAAGCTTTAATTCCTAAATAAACTCCCTGTGCGGTAAACGGGGCGGGGTTTCCGGTGCCGCCCATAGATTCTGGCACACCGGTAACATGTTTAGTTTCCATGCGGATATATTCCATATCCTTTGTATTGGTGCCCATTTCTTCGGCGGTAATAAATTCCCCGTTTTGGTTGTCTATAAAGCGCCCGTAGCTGCGCATAAGCGCTTCTGTTTTATCTTTTCTAGAATCGCCGATAATTACTCCCTTCCCCCCACCAAGATTTAGACCGGTTATAGCAGCTTTATAAGTCATGCCTCTAGAGAGGCGCAAAACATCTTCTAAAGCTTCGCCCTCACTTGCGTAAGTCCACATTCTGGTACCGCCCAAAGCAGGTCCTAATGTAGTATCGTGTATGGCAATAATGGCTTTTAACCCAGTAATTTCATCGTTACAAAACGTCAACTTTTTGTGTCCGTAAAGCTGTTGCTGCGCAAAAACCGATGTGTCTGGGGTCAAATCTGTTGCCATGTGCGTTAAAACGGGTAAAGTGCGACAAAATTAGAATAAAAAACCGTTATTATGCCTTTTTGGGTAAACTATAAAAAATTTAACCATTGTTTAGCTAAGTTTGCAATAATGAAGCACCTACTTAGGTTAAATAAATATTTTTACAAATATAAATGGTGGATTTTACCGGGAATAATTTTCGTAATTATTGCAAATGTTTTTGGCGTTGTGCCAGCTCAAGTGATTGGTTATGCGTTTGATATAATTACAGAAAACATTCAGGTTTACAACCTATTCGAGGGATTTGAGCGGCAACAGATTATGTACCATATCTTTAGCGACAGCTTGCTATATTTCGGTTTTTTGGTGGTTATGCTTTATTTAATTAGGGGTATTTTCCTATTCTTAATGCGGCAAACGCTCATTTTGATGAGCCGGCATATAGAATTTGATTTAAAGAACGACATTTACCAACACTATCAGGTTTTAAACCTTGGTTTCTACCGCCGCAATAATACCGGAGATTTAATGGCACGCGCAACAGAAGATGTAAATCGCGTAAGAATGTATGTTGGTCCCGCCATTATGTATGCCGTAAATACGCTTGCTTTATCGGCGTTAATCGTTTACGCTATGTTTAGCGTAAACACAAAATTGGCAATTTATTGTCTGCTTCCACTGCCTTTTTTGGTGGTGATAATTTACTACGTTAATACAGTAATCTTTAAAAAAAGTGGTCGAATTCAGCAACGCCTTTCAGATTTATCTAGCTTTGTGCAAGAGCGCTTTTCTGGCATTCGCATAATCAAGTCCTATGTTAGAGAGGAACATACTAGAACTTTGTTCGAAGCACAAAGCGATGCATACAAAAAGGATTCACTCAGTCTAGTAAAAGTTTCTGCCTTGTTCTATCCAACGATGTTATTGCTTATCGGTTTGAGCACCATTTTAACGATTTACATCGGAGGAATACAAGTAATAAGTGGAAGCATTACCGCAGGGAATATCGCAGAATTCATTATTTATATCACCCAACTCACTTTTCCGGTAACCATGTTGGGTTGGGTTACTAATCTTATCCAACGCGCAGCCGCATCACAACAGCGTATTAACGAATTTTTGGATATCGACCCACAAATCAAATTTAATAATAATAGAGAGCTAACTTTAAATGGCGATATTTCCTTCCAAGATGTAAGTTTTACTTATCCCGATACTGGCATCCGCGCGTTAAATAATATAAGTTTCGAAATTAAAAGTGGAGAATTTGTAGCAATTATCGGCAAAACAGGTTCAGGAAAATCTACGTTAGCAAATTTAATTATGCGAATGTATGACGTTGATAAAGGCGCCATCGAAATTGACGGAAAAAATTTGAAAAGCATAAACCTCGCAGCTTATCGCAACCAAATAGGTTTTGTGCCTCAAGAAGTATTCTTATTTTCTGATACTATAAAAAACAACATCGCCTTTGGCTTAAGTGAGTTGGTTGAAGAGGATGTTTACAACGCTGCAAAAAACGCATCTGTTTATCAAAACATTATCGATTTCGACAAAGGCTTTGAAACGATGCTTGGCGAAAGGGGCATCACGCTTTCTGGCGGACAGAAGCAGCGCGTATCTATCGCCAGGGCATTAATTAAATCTCCAAAAGTGCTAATTTTTGATGATTGTTTATCGGCGGTAGATACCAAAACCGAAGAAGATATTTTGCAGAACCTTGGAACACTTATGAAAGGTAAAACCAGCATCTTAATAGCTCACAGAATATCTACCATAAAAAATGCCGATAAAATATTGGTGTTAGAAGATGGAGAAATAAAAGAGCAGGGCACCCACGCCGTACTTCTAAGCCTAAATGGCATTTATTCTGATATTTATAATAACCAACTTTTAGAAGAAGAAAGCAGAAACGTTTTATAGCCCTTTCTATTTTGAACTTTGATTATTTGCTTTATATTTACCCAAATAAATAAACAAAGAACCACAGATGGGAGAATTTGACAATAGAGAAAGAGAAGAAGTTTTTTCTAAGAAAGTTAGAGCTGGCAAACGCACCTACTTTTTTGATGTAAAAGCAACGCGGTCTGGAGATTATTACCTAACGCTAACAGAAAGTAAAAAAAGATTGGAAGATGGAGTGTTTGTAAAGCACAAAATCTTTGTTTATAAAGAAGATTTCGAAAAATTTACCGAAGGTTTAACCGAAACGGTCGAGTACATCAAAAACAACCAAGAGGTTGTAGAAAAAAGATACGAATACAATGAGAACGGAGAAAATGGTTACAAATCGAAAGAAGATTCTTCTTTCTAAATTTACCTAAGCATAAGTTAAGCCTTTGTAAAACAAAGGCTTTTTTTTTTGAAAAACGTTGCCAATTCACATGAAATATCTAACAATCTTACTGTGTATTTTCATCTATGCAAATGGCGCAATAGGACAGGAAAAAACAGATAATAAACTTCAAAAAAAGATACTTACGCTTGCAATGGGCTTTAATGGCGATGTTGGGATTTACGTTAAAAACCTAAGAAACGGGAAAGTCGCAAGTTTAAACTCAGACTCTATTTTCCCCACGGCTAGCATGATTAAAGTGCCAATTACGTGTGGTATTTTTAACAAAATAGACAGCGGAAAATTAGATTACCATGCTATTTTAACCTATCGCGATAGCCTTTTATATGCTGGAGAAGACATTTTAGGTTCCTTTAAAGACGGCGAAAAAATCGCGTTAAGTAAGGTTTTAATGTTGATGATTACCACCAGCGATAATACCGCGAGTTTATGGTGCCAAGGTATGGCCGGCGGTGGCAAGGAAATCAATGATTTGATGGAAGACTATGGGTTGAAATACACCAGAGTAAACTCCCGCACCGAAGGCCGAAAAGAAAATCAACAGAAATACGGTTGGGGACAAACAACGCCTAGAGAAATGGCTACTTTGGTTACGCTGATTAGGCAAGATAAAATGATCAATGCCGCATCATCGGAACGGATTTATAGAAACTTAACTAGAATTTACTACGATTCTGAAGCCTTGGCAGAAATTCCGCCAACAGTACAAGTCGCATCAAAATCGGGTGCCGTCGATGCTGCCCGATCTGAAGTGTGTTTGGTAAATGCTCCTCATGGAGATTACGTCTTTTGCATCACTACAAAAAATAACAAAGATACTTCTTGGATATACAATAACGAAGCCTGGATAATGATTAGAAGTTTAAGTAAGATGCTTTGGAACTATTACGAGCCACATTTTGGCTGGCAAAGACCTTCAGGAATGGATAAGTTTGATAGGTAAAACTCACTTTTTTAATTCCCTCTATTTCGCCAACCCACTCCCGACTGTCACTACTAACAATACATAAGCAGCAATTATTACCAAAGTAATAATTCCCCAGAATTTAAATAGCGACTTCATTTGCAAAACGGTGCTGTTTAGATTTTCTTGATCGCCGTACAGTACAGCCTGTTTTCCCCGCGTTGAGATACGACCCAAAAGCATACTGGGGTAAAAATAAAACGCTGCAATTAATAAATAAATGATAGATATTACCGTAGATCCGCCTTTTGCCAAAGGGCCTAAAGCGCTAAGGGCGGATGGGTTATTGCTCAAAAATGCGCCGATACTAAAAGAACCTAATAACAAAAGAATCGCGACTGCATAGCCAACTATCGATAAAAATTTCGCCCACTTGGTAATATCGTAGAAATAGCTACGCATCTCCTCGGTCACTATTAACTTTACTTCTTTCGGTTCTTCGACTTCTAAATTTTCCATAAAAACTGTTCGGCAAACTTATAGAAAATATCTAGCTAAGGCAACCGTTGCCTGTAAAATGAAGTTTTAAAAACATATCTTTGCCGCTTTTAAAATCATCCTAAACTTGATTAACGATCATTATAAAACTTGTCGCTCAATTAAATTTAAAGGTTGCAAAAACATAAAAATTCAAAAGCATGGCATTACAATGTGGCATTGTTGGTTTACCAAACGTTGGTAAATCTACACTCTTTAACTGTTTATCTAACGCAAAAGCACAAGCGGCCAACTTTCCGTTTTGCACGATTGAACCAAATATTGGTGTAATTACCGTTCCAGATGAGAGATTAAATAAACTTGCAGAACTGGTCAAGCCACATAAGGTACAACCGAATACGATAGAGATAGTTGATATAGCAGGTTTGGTTAAAGGCGCTTCAAAAGGCGAGGGTTTGGGCAATCAATTTTTGGGTAATATTCGTGCTACAAATGCCATAATTCATGTTTTGCGTTGCTTTGATGATGGAAATGTTATCCATGTGGATGGCTCGGTAAATCCTGTTAGGGATAAAGAAATTATAGATACCGAACTTCAATTTAAAGATTTAGACACCGTTGATAAGCGTATTCAAAAGGTTGAAAAAATAGCCAAAACAGGCAACGATAAAGATGCCAAGCGTACTTTCGACATCTTGAACGTCGTAAAAAAACACTTGGAAAATGGCAAATCAGTTCGCACCGCAGCTGTATCTGAGGAAGATTTTGATTATATAGAAGGTTTGGGTTTACTTACCCAAAAACCAGTAATGTATGTTTGCAATGTAGATGAGGCTTCGGTGGTTGATGGCAACAACTATGTAGATTTAATCAAAGCAAACGTTGCTGAAGAAAAAGCAGAAGTATTGGTTATCTCTGCAAAAATTGAATCGGAAATTGCAGAACTTGAAAGCTATGAGGAACGTGAGGAATTTTTAGCCGATATGGGTTTGACCGAATCTGGCGTACATAAATTAATCAGAACGGCATACAAATTATTAAATTTAAGCACCTATTTTACTGCCGGAGTACAAGAAGTTAGAGCTTGGACAATTACGCAGGGATTTACGGCACCACAAGCTGCAGGCGTAATCCATACCGATTTTGAAAAAGGTTTTATTAGAGCAGAAGTGATTAAGTATACAGATTTTGTAGCATTAGGTTCGGAGAATGCTTGCAAAGAAGCGGGCAAAATGGGCGTTGAGGGCAAAACTTATATTGTGCAAGATGGAGACATTATGCACTTTAGGTTTAATGTGTAAAGTGGGATCTTGATCATATTATTATTTGAAGGCTTATGCATTAAGGATTGCAGTTAATTTGATGAAAAATCAATAAATGGTGTCATCTCAAGCTTTTCGAAGGATAACCAGTTATAGGCTTTTTCATTATCGAACGGCCTTCGACAGGCTTAGATTAATAGTGATTTCTTAAGTGAATGACACCTCAGTTAATTTTTATATCCAATAATAAAACTCTTAAACAATCAGCCCCAAGTCTGCAAGCTTCTGCTTTGTGCTTTCATAATCTGTATGATGAATTCCCTGTAACCCTAAATCACTGGACACTTGGACAAATAGTTTTCTGTCATCGATGTAAATGCTTTGGTCTATATCGCATTGGGAAATATCAATTGCCACCTTAAAGATATCTGCATCAGGTTTACGAAAATGCACGAAACTAGAGGAAACGTAAAAATCTATAAATTCATTTAATTTAAAAGTATCAATCCGATATTGATTTAACTCTCTGCCTTCGTTGCTTATTACCGCGACCTTTAGCTTGTATTTTTCTTTCAGGTTCCTCAACAGCTTAATCATATTAGGATAAGGTTGAGATTTGCTAAACATAAATTCCTTAAAATCGTCTTCAGTGAAATCTCTTCGCTCAAAGAAAACCAATCGATGTAGATATTCGGCTAAAGTAATTTTTCCCACCTCATAAGTATCAAAAGTTAAGTGATGCCTATCTTGCATATCTTCCTCATCCAAATTGAATTTTTCCGCTGCTTCTGCCCGCGCGTCTCTATCCCAACCATTTGTAAGCAACACGCCGCCTATATCTGTAAAAAGTGTGGTTATTTTATTATCCATTTTTTGTTTCGTTTTTTATGCTACAGTGATTTTTTCTTCCAAATAAACGTCTTGAATGCTGTTTAAAAGGTGTACTCCATCTTTAAATTTTTTCTCAAAAGCCTTTCGTCCGGAGATTACCCCTGCTCCCCCGGCGCGCTTATTAATTACCGCCGTTCTAACCGCTTCCATTAAATCTTTTTCTTTATCACCAGATGATGATCCTCCAGAATTTATCAACCCAGATCTACCCATAAAGCAATTTGCCACTTGGTAACGACAAAGATCAACAGGATTGTCGCTGCTTAGAGTTGAATACATGCGCTCATCAAATTTACCGTAACTTTCTTCTTTCGTATTTAAAGCTTTAAAGCCACCATTGTTTTCTGGTAGTTTTTGTTTGATGATATCTGCTTGGATGGTTACGCCCAAATAATTTGCCTGCGCGGTTAAATCTGCGGCCAAGCTATAATCTACCCCGCCTTTTTTAAAAGCAGAATTTCTCAGATAACACCAAAGAACTGTTCCCATTCCTAGCTCATGTGCTTCTTCAAAAGCTTTAGATACCTCTATAATTTGTCTATCGCTTTCTGCTGATCCAAAATAAATGGTCGCGCCAACTGCGGCTGCGCCTAAATTCCAAGCAGCCCTAACGGAGCTGAACATAATTTGATCGAAATTATTAGGGTAGGTTAATAACTCATTGTGATTCAACTTGCAAATGAAGGGAATTTTATGTGCATACTTCCGAGCTACGGCGCCCAAAGTTCCATAAGTGGTTGCGACCGCGTTGCAGCCGCCTTCTATAGCCAATTTAATTATATTTTCGGGATCAAAGTACTCGGGATTGGCAGAAAAAGATGCCCCAGCGCTATGTTCTACACCTTGATCTACCGGTAAAATAGATACGTAACCTGTGCCGCCAAGACGCCCATGACTAAAAATAGCCTGCAAATTGCGTAGCGTCCGCACGTTTCTATCGCTGATAGTCACCACATTGTCTATAAAGTTTGGCGATGGTAAAAGCAAGTGTTTTTTGTCGATGGTTTTGCACTGATGTGTGAATAAATCGCTGTTCTCTTTGCCCAAAAGTGTTTCTATTTCGGTGTAAGTCATGATTGAATTGGTGAATTGTTTTATTGTTGAATTGTATTATTCTTAATTTTGTTATAAATAATTGTGTTATTGTCGGTTCGTTCGTTATTTTTTGCTTCGTTAGATGGTTCGTGCCTCGCAAAGACGATCTGGCCGGCGAGAGATTTGTGCTTCATTTTTACAACAAACGAAAATTAAAAAGGGTGTGAAATTTTTTGGTGTTTATTTTACGGGTTTTTTGCCACTGCGTTCGTTGATTTGAGGAGCGCTAACGATTGAAGCGATATCCTTTTTTTGCGCCTTCAGCGCAATAAAAGATTAAGCGAAAAGCGTGTTAAAGCGCCAAAATGTTCATGAATACCTCAGGAACAGGATTTTTTTTTGCCTACAACAGCGCGTCTTTTAATATAAGTACGGCTACGCTAAAATAGATTAAGATACCAGTTACATCTACCAAAGTTGCTACAAAAGGTGCTGAGGAGGTTGCGGGATCTAACTTTAACTTTTTAAGTACTAGTGGCATCATAGAGCCAATTAGACTGCCCCAGAGCACTATGCCAACGAGCGTGAAAAATATGGTTACGGCAATAAGCCACCAAAATGGGCCGTAATTGTACAGGTGCATGTTTTGCCAAATTACGATGCGCGTTAGCCCTACGGTCCCTAAAATTGCACCCAACATTGCGCCGGAGAGCAACTCACGCCGCATCACTTTCCACCATTCTGCAAGCGTTACTTCGCCGAGTGCCATTGCCTGTATAATTAAAGTTGACGCTTGCGAGCCACTGTTGCCGCCGCTGCTCATAATTAATGGGATGAATAGGGAAAGCACTACCGCTTTTTGCAGTTGGATTTCGAAATGTTGCATGGCAGTTGCAGTTAGCATTTCCCCTAAAAATAGCACTACTAGCCAACTGGCGCGCTTTTTTACCAAACGCAATAACGGGATATCGAGGTATGGTTCGTCCAAGGCTTCAGTACCGCCAAACTTTTGCATGTCTTCGGTATATTCCTCATTTGCAATCCACAAAATATCATCTACCGTAACGATGCCAAGCATGATATTCTCGCTATCGACCACGGGAAGCGCAACCCGATTGTTCATTCTAAAAACGTTTATTGCCTCTTCTTGATGGTCGGTTGCCTTTAGAGCGATGAACCGATTATCTGTCAGCTCACTAATGGTTGACTCAGGATCGGCCAATAAAATTGCCCTGATTTTTATGTCGTCTATCAGCTCGCCATTCTTATCTAAAACATAAATTACATCGATGGTTTCTGAATTTTTGCCTACGCGGCGAATATATGCTAAAACCCGACTAATCGTCCAATGTGGCCTTACGGTTACATAATCCGGGGTCATTAATCTGCCAACGCTATCCTCTTCGTATCCCAACAAGGCCAAAGATTCTTTGCGGTCTTCGGGCGAAAGGAGCGTGATCATTTTTGCAAGAACATCTCCTTTCAGCTTGCCAAAGAGTGCAGTTCTATCATCTGGAGGGAGACTTTTTATGATGGAATTTAGCTTAACGCCAGAAAGTTTTTTGATGATGCGCTCTTGTGTACGAAAATCTAAGATGCGGAAAACATTTACTGCTCGGTTGAGCGATAGGGTTTTGATAAATTTGGTGGCCTGTTTTGGATATTCATCTATAAGTTCTTCAACCTCGGAAATGTTGAGTTGATCGAGAAATTTTTTTAATGCTTTCTCGTTATCTTTCAAAAGCAGTGCTTTAACCTCTTCTACTACCAACTCTTCCATTTCGACTCCCTTTATTTTTACATTTTCATTTTATCTAAACGCTTGCAAAGGTGGGTTTTTATATTCGAAAAATCAATTTTGTGGCAAGGCGCAACATTTCAGATTGAAACCAAATAAAACTAACTTCATTATTTCTATATTTGCAGCGCTGCAATAGCGGCAAGCGCTACGCAGACATGCTCCCGTAGTTCAATGGATAGAATTGTGGTTTCCGGTACCACCGATATGAGTTCGAATCTCGTCGGGAGCACTCAAAAATCGCCTTTGGCTTACACATAGCTGGAGGCTTTTTTTACACCCAATTTTTTTTCGAGCGTTTTTTCAATGAGTTGAAGAATTTGATCTAGCTGGTTGGTTGGTTTTTTGACCTTTTAGTTCATTCCTGCTAGCACTTTAGAACGTTAATTTATTAGGTTCATACATTAGCCTCCCACCTTCTAGCGCACTAACTTTCAACCCTCAACCTTCCGCCTTTAAAACGGCATCCCAATACCAAAATTATATTGTACAAATCGGTAAGTATCTGGGCCATGTGTTGCATCGTACATGTTTCTAAATGATTTTGCCCCAGACAACAACTTACCAATTACCCATTGCTCACCATCGGCAAACTGTGGGTCTTTTAACTTCAAACCGACATCAAACCTAAACACAAAATATTGTACATCATAACGAAATCCAAGTCCGGTACCAACAGCTATTTGATGCCCAAGTCTACTGAAATCGAATTTTTTCTCTGCTCCATCGACAACTGTTAAGTTCCAAATGTTTCCAGCATCCAAAAACGCCGCCCCTTTAAGTTTTGCTCCAAAAAATTTATCGAGTAATGTGTATCGGTACTCGAAATTGCTTTCTATACGAAGATCACCAAGCTGATCTAAACCAAAAAGTGCACGTCTTAATTCGTCGTTTCCCAAGGTTATCCGATTATAATTTCCAGGGCCAAGAGTTCTTGCCTGCCAAGCTCTGATTCCGCTAGAACCGCCGGCAAAAAATTTCTTTTCAAAGGGCAGACCAGTACGCAAAGAGTTGCCATACGCATATCCAATCCCGACATTCAATCTGGCAATAAATTGTTTTTCTCCTGATAAATGTTTGTACCATCGTAAATCTACATCCGGCCTAACGTATTGATTGTAAGGAAGACCCAAAAATTGGTCGTAATCTCCGTTTGTAACATCGTGTTTTTGGCCACTTAATCTCGAAACCGCACGCAATAAATTACCGGCAGTTTCTATATTTCCCCTAAAATAAATAAAGTCACTATATTCATTTAATCTTGCGGCATTTAAAGAATAGGTATATTTTGTGCCCAAAGTAAAATCTTTCCTATCTAGCAAAGCGATGTAATAAAGGTTGTTTAACGCCACATCACTAGTAAGGCTATCTCTATTCAAATTCCCAAAACGATACTCGAAATTAAGGGGCGTTAACGAGTGGAGTTTATATTTTGTTTCAACCCAATCATACGTTACTGAGTTAATAAAAATACGCCTAACAGAAATATCTTTTTGCAGGGCGTAAATGTAACTTGATGAAAAAGTAGTGTGCGGCAGGCCGTTCTTGCCTAGCCCAAAATTAAAAAATGGGATTAATAATCGCGGTACCGCGACGCTTGCACTGATAGAAAAATCTCTTTGATAAATGTCATTAAAAGGAGTTTCGCCATTTCCAATTCGCGATTGCAGGCCGCCTTTTAACTGCAACTCAAATCGCTCTGCACCCCTAAAGATATTGTTATTTGTATAAGTGTTACTCAAGTTAAAGCCGACCGTTCCCCCATTAAATGGAACCTCGCCTTCTACCCTATTGCTCATCACCTTTTGCGGTATAAGCTGTATTACGGGAACAATTTTATTTGATGTACTATCTGCACGAAAAAAGTTGATGTTTACATTCTTAAAAATGTTTAGTTGGTACAATCTATCATAGGTAAGGTTTTCCTTCCTAATATCGTACAAATCGTCATATTTCAAAAAATCGTAGCGCACAATTGGGCTTCTTCTATACCGCTTTGCAAAATCTGTAAAAACGACGTGGTTTACCGTATCCTTACTCAACTTATACCTCACACTGTCTGGAAAACCATCTGGATTAGGTGCAACAATAACTTGTGAGTTTCCAAGTTGATAAGTTTTATGTTCGCCATTTGGCGGATCGGTAATATTTAATTGCACAGCAACGCTATTTTCTTTGTTCGGAGAAATGACATCTGCACCATGAATATCAAAATTGATGTACGGCCTTAAGAAAAAATAATAACCATTTTCTTTTGCTATGCGATAAATCTGTTCTCGCTGATAGCTTAACGAATCAGAATCGTATTGCATCCCGGTGCGAAGGTGCGAAAACTGCGCTCGTTTGTTTTCGTAAAGCCGTTTGATGTTTTGGTTTGGGATGGAATCAGTAATGTTCCCGATGAAATACGCAGGCCCCGGCGTAGCTTTAAAATCTACCTCTGCTTTTTTGTTTGCCACCGAAATGTCTGCCTTAACTTGCGCAGTAAAATAGCCTTTACCTTTTAAAAATTTTTCTATTTGGTTACGAGATATTTCTACGAGCGTACTATCTAAAATAGCCGGTGGAGAACCAAATGGCTTAATGTTGCTCGTTTTATAACGCCCATCCTTAGTGTTAAAAAGATTGTATAATGGTACGTTTATGCTAAATGCAGATGCCGGCCTAAGATCTTTTTGAACATAATTATAGGCCTGTTCCTCAAACTTTGCATCTACGCTGTCTATCGTAACCTTTTTAACAATAGCCTGATCATCTGAAATGTACTTGGTAGAAGAGCAAGCGTGTGTTAAAACAATAATTAATAGTAATATTGCAGCCTTATAAACAGTAAAAAAAGGTTTGGAAATATATGCTTTCAAAATCTCAAGTTAGTTTTGTTAAATCGCTACATCAAAAAAAATACCGCAAAGAGCATGGTTTATTTTTGGTGGAAGGCAAAAAATCTGTGCAAGCATTTTTAAATTCAAAGTATAAAATTCACTCGATCTACCATCTTCCAAAAAGCGCTACTTTTTTTTCCGATTTGCCCGCAAATATAAACTTATTTGAAATAAACAATGTAGAACTGAATAAGATTAGTACCCTGCAGACTCCAAATGATTCACTGGCTCTGGTACATATTGCAGAAGTTCTAGCGGTAGACCAAGCGCTGTTCAAAAATCAATTTTCCTTAGTATTAGATGATGTTCAAGACCCAGGAAATTTGGGCACCATAATACGAACAGCCGATTGGTTTGGTATAAAAAACATTGTTTGCTCCTTAAACACGGTCGAAGCCTATAATCCAAAAACAGTTCAAGCTTCGATGGGAAGCCTCGCTTCTACTAATATTTTTTACACTGAGTTGCTCGATTTTGTAGAGGAGACCAAGTTGCCTGTTTTTGGTGCGATGTTATCTGGCCAATCTATTTATGAAACAAATTTTGGAAGCGAAGGGATTATTGTTCTCGGCAATGAGGGCAATGGGATTTCTGTAGATCTGCAAAAACACATTAATAAATCAATTACCATTCCAAAGTTGGGCGAGGCAGAATCTCTAAATGTCGCCATTAGTGCAGCCATTTTTTGCTCGGAAATTGCCAGGAATCGCTGATTGATTTGACCGGTAAAATTTAAAAGAAACTTATTGGTGGTGTAGCCTTTTATTGTTACTTTTGCAAACTATTAAATGGTCGAGTGGCCGAGTGGCTAGGCAGAGGTCTGCAAAACCTTCTACAGCGGTTCGAATCCGCTCTCGACCTCTTAAATTTGACATATAAAGACATAACATTATGGCAGTTACAAGGCTAAAAAGAAAAGATAGAAGAAATAAAAATTTTGCCTCGCAAGACATTAAATTTTTAAAGTTAGCAACTAACCTAGAATTGGGTTCTCGTTCGGTGCAACCAAAGAATGATCAATTGGCAAAAAACAACGCAGTTTTGGCGTCTTTGAGCAAATAAGAGAAAAATCTTTTTTTAATTGTTAATTGTTAATTGTGCCTTGCTAGTTGTTAATGTTAGCTTCAGTAGATTTAACCATACCGGTAATTAGTCGAATTATCTTAACTGCGTCGCTATTTAAACTTGCAAAGTGCTCTAGGTTTAAATTGTCTGCCTTTTTTAGGGCTCAAGCTAATAGATTGTTTCGTTAAAATCTTTGTGAGCAATTGCCAATTTATGCACAAAATCTTTTTTTGTTTCGGCATGCTCTGCTTCTCTTATCATTGCTCCTACACTAGTTCAGCTTCTTAAAGGTTGCTTGCTTATAACAAACTCTTTCTTATCGACACACAGGAATCGGTATAGCTTAACAATTTGAACTGCAAAGTAAAAGCTTTATTCTTAATTATATTGTCTTTCATTTTATACCCAATCTTATAAGGTAGAATCTGTCGACAATATTAAATTTTAATCGAACTTATTCTTCTTGCAAAGAAATAACCATTGATAATTCATAATTGATAATTAACCATTACGAATTAAACCAGCGCCTTACATATCTTTTTTATCAAGCCTGGTCCTTCATAAATAAAACCTGTATAAAGCTGCACTAGGCTCGCTCCTGCAGCAATTTTCTCTTTAGCGTCTTCGGGCGAATGTATTCCACCAACACCAATGATAGGAAAAGCACGGTTGGATTTTTCTGATAGATACTTAATCACTTGGGTAGATTTACTCCTCACCGGTTTCCCGCTCAGCCCGCCCATTTCGCCACTTATTTTCTTCTCGCTGATTAAATTTTTCCTGTCTGTGGTTGTATTCGTTGCAATAATCCCGGCGATTTTCGTCTCTGCCACAATTTCGATAATGTCATCTAACTGACTTTCGGTTAAATCAGGTGCGATTTTTAATAAAACTGGTTTTGGAAAATCTTTTTTATTATTTTCAATTTGCAGCACATTCAAAATCTGCGTTAGGGGTTCTTTCTCTTGTAATTCCCTTAAACCTGGCGTGTTGGGCGAACTTACATTTACCACAAAATAATCTACTAGATCAAACAGTTTTTTAAAGCAGATTAGATAATCATTGAGCGCGTTTTCATTTGGCGTAGTTTTGTTTTTCCCGATATTTCCACCAACAACAATTTCAGGATGTTTGTCTTTAAGCTGCCCTAATCGTTCTGCCATTACATCAACACCCTTGTTGTTAAAACCCATTCGATTTATTAACGCTTCATCATTTGGTAACCGAAACATCCTCGGCTTATCATTGCCTGGTTGAGGCATTGGCGTAACCGTTCCAACCTCAATAAACCCGAAACCCAAATTGCTTAAAGGCTCTACGTATTCTCCATTTTTATCAAAACCTGCTGCCAAACCAACCGGATTTTTAAATTTTATTCCGAAAACTTCGCGCTCAAGGCCTTTTATATTTACATCAAAGCTTCCGCGGATAATGGTCTTCCCGAGAGGAAAAACATCATTAAACCACTTTAGGCGCTTTACCACGAAATAGTGAACATTCTCTGGATCGAATTTAAAAAACAGGGGCTTAATTAGGCGGTACATGTTACGAAGATAAGTAAGAAAGTTTTACGTTTACATTTTTAGTGAATAATCAATCAAACCAGCTTTGCGAATTTTGTGCAATTTCTGAGACTTCTGTACTTAAATTATCTTGGTCAGTGAAGCTAAAAATAGTAACATAAAACCACCGGCCGCAACTAAAAATTTAATCTAAAATCCTCAATTTAAAGTCGTAATTCATTTGTACTTTTGCACCAGCAATGATTTCTATAAATAACTTAACCTTTTTAATTGGCTCTAGAGCTCTGTACGATGAGGCCAATTGGCACATAAAGCCCGGCGATAGAGCAGGTTTAATTGGTGCAAACGGTACCGGAAAATCTACTCTTTTGAAGATAATCGTTGGAGAATATGCACCTTCTTCTGGAACGGTAAGCATGGCTAAGGATTTAAAAATTGGTTATTTAAATCAAGATTTGCTTTCTTATGATTCGCACCATAGTATTTTGCACGTTGCAATGGAAGCTTTTGAACGCCAGAATCAGCTTCACGATGAGATTGAATTATTGTTAAAAAAAATAGAAACTGATTATAGCGAAGAAGTGCTATATAAGCTTAGCGATAAGCAACAAGAGTTTGAAGCGTTAGATGGTTATAATATTGAGTATCGTGCGAACGAAATTTTAGCCGGTTTAGGTTTTAGCACCGCCGATCAGCAACGCCCACTAAACACCTTCTCTGGTGGTTGGCGTATGCGCGTAATGCTCGCTAAAATTTTGTTGCAAACGCCAGATATCCTTTTACTGGATGAGCCGACTAACCACATGGATTTACCTTCCATTAAATGGTTGGAAACATATTTGACAGGTTTTGAGGGTGCTATTGTAATTGTTTCGCACGATAGGTACTTTCTAGACAAGATTGTTACCCGCACGGTAGAGGCTCGGAAAGGAAAACTGAATGTTTATGCTGGTAATTACACTTTTTATGTGGAGGAGAAATCGCTTCGTGGCGAAATCCAAAAAGGCGAGTTTAAAAATCAGCAGGCAAAAATAAAGCAAGAGGAACGTTTAATAGAACGTTTTAAGGCGAAAGCCAGCAAAGCTAAAATGGCGCAATCTAGGATGAAAGCGTTAGATAAGTTGGAGCGCGTAGATGATGTTGATGACGATAATCCGACTGTAAACTTTGCTTTTAAATTCTCAAAGCCATCTGGCAGGCATGTGGTGCGCATAGAACATGCAACCAAGCATTATCCAAACGTCCATATTTTAGAAAACGCAGAAGCGGTAATAGAAAAAGGTGATAAAATTGCCTTGATTGGAGCAAATGGAAAAGGAAAATCTACCTTGCTTAGAATTATTGCCGGAACTGAAAGTTTTGAGGGAATATGCGAAATGGGGCATAACGTAACAACTACATTTTTTGCCCAACATCAATTGGAGTCGTTACATTTAGAGAATAGTATTTTAGAAGAACTGCAAGCCTTTGCTCCAAAACATACCGATACTGAACTTAGAAGCATTCTAGGTTGTTTTCTTTTTACGGGTGATGATGTTTTTAAAAAAATTAAAGTCCTTTCTGGTGGGGAAAAATCTAGGGTCGCCTTGGCAAAATCGCTAACTACCGATTCTAACTTTTTGATTTTAGATGAGCCAACAAATCATTTGGATATTCAATCGGTAAACATTTTGATACAGGCTTTGCAACAGTTTGAAGGTACATTTATTGCCGTTTCTCACGATAGATATTTTCTAGACAATGTGGCCAACAAAATTTGGTTTATAGAGGAAGAACAAATTAAACAATACCCTGGCACTTATGCAGAATATGAAGAGTGGAACAGCAAACGGATTATTCCAGTTGCAAAGCCTATCCCGGTAAAAATGCCCGAGAAGAAGAAAGAGGAACCGAAACCGGCGAATCATTCTTCTAACAATCATCTTAAAAAACTTAACGAAGAGCTAAAAAAAGTAGAGCAACAAGTTGCAGAATTGGAACAACAAGTTAAACAGATAGAAACTGAACTTGCCCGCGAAGATGTATATGGAAAAGCCGAAAAATTGGCGGAGGCTAACAAACGTTACCTTGCTACTAAACAAGACTTGGATAAAAATCAAAATTATTGGGAAAGCTTGGCAACCGAAATAATGGAGCTGGAAGGTTAGTTGTTTGGGTAGTTGGTTAGTTGGTTGTTTGGTTTGTTGGGTGGCTTTGGTTACGAGTTGTGGGTTATAAGTTAAGCGTCTAAGCGGAAATAGATTTTTAAAGCGTCTTATCTTAGCCTCAACCCCGGTCTCAACCTTTGCCTCAACCTAAACCTAGGTCTCAACCCCATCAAGAAAATAAATTTAATAAGCTGTTATGCAAAAGTTTTTGTTTCTATTTTTTTTTCTTTGGGCAGCTAAATCATCCGCGCAAAGCGAAAATAACTTCCTTTACGAAAACAAAATCTATGTGCCAAATATTAAAACGGTACTGTGCTATAACAGCAATAAAGAACAATCAATTCCTGTAATTCTGCTCAATTCTACCGAGACAATAACACTTGCCTTTGATGACTTACTCGCCGGCACAAAAAATTACGCCTACACCATAGAACATTGCACCGCCGAGTGGAAACCCTCTCGCTTATCGACTGTAGATTATTTGCAAAGTTTTACCAGCGATAGAATTTTTGATTATCGCTATTCCTCAAACACCATTAGGAAATATACGCACTATGAACTTTATTTGCCAAACCAGCAAATTGCACCAAAAATTAGCGGCAACTATTTGCTGAAAGTTTACGAAGACGGCGGCGCGCAAACGCCAATAATCTCCCAACGATTTTACGTTTTGGATCCACAAGTTGCGGTAGCCGCTCAGATAACCAATTCTTATCAAGTAGCTGATAGAAACAGCAAGCAAAAGATAGATTTTACCATCAATCATCAGTTCCCAATTAATAATCCTTATCAAGATGTTAAAGCGGTGGTGATGCAAAACTTTGATCAAAATACAGCGCAAATCAATAGCAAACCATCTTTTATCCGACCAAATCAATTGGTTTTTAATGACTTAACTACTAATGACTTTTGGGCGGGCAATCAATTTAGAAAATTCGATACCAGAACCTTACGCTATAAAAGTGCAGGTGTGCAGGACATAATTAAAACGCCTCAAGAAAATAATGTGCTTTTGTTTGCCGATTTACCGAGAGATCAATCTGTTTTTGAAAATGGTTTCGATGAAAACGGCAATTATTATATCCGCAATAGCGATGGTAGAGACGATAGAACCGAGGCAGATTATGCCAATGTAACTTTTACCCTAAATGCAACTCCACCAACCGGCGATGGCGAAGGTTATGTAGTCGGCAGATTTAATAATTTTACTTTAAGTCCTGAAAATAAGCTGATTTACAATCCGGAAAAGCAACAATTTTACACAACGATAGTGCTAAAACAAGGGCTGTACAATTACGAATATGCTTGGCTTAACAAAGCCAACGGCACCATACAAACATATCCTTTCGAGGGCTCTTTTTATCAAACGCAGAATACGTATCAAATTTTTGTTTATTACAGAATTCCCGGTGGCAGATGGGACAATTTGGTTGGGTTCGTAAATTTAGGGAAGTAAGCGGGTTAAGGGTAATGCGTTGTGGGTTGTGGGTGTCGCGTTGCGTGTTGTAGGTCCTAGCTATTGAGCTATAGGTTAACAGTGCCAAATCACTTACTCCCTTATTTCTAATCGTAAAAAAAACCATTTAACGCGTAACTCATAACATCTAGCTCGTAACCTATAACTCATAACCCGTAACTTTCAACTCGTAACCCCTAACCCCTAACCCTTATTTCAGCACCCAAACAGAAACACTACCTGCATTGCAAGGAAAACCGCCATAACCGTTCTGATCAATCATAATTTCCTCTTGTCGATGATTTAAGGAATCTACAAATGTCTTTCCACAATGTTTTTTCCCAACATCCATGGTTTTAAAACCGTCGTCGCCGTTGCTAGCCACAACAGCGAGGCCGCTGTGGTCATGTTCATCATCGCCTTCGCGAGTCCAACCGACACAATTGTTGTGATCGAAATAATCATGTTGCTCTCCATAAGCGAGATGGGCGCGCAGTCTGCTTAAAATTTCCAATTCGGGCACAACAGACAATTCAATATGGACGTCTTCGCCACTTTCAGACTTATCATCATAAATTCCACCATAAATATCGGGGAAAAACAAACAGGGAATTCCCTCCGCACGGAGCAAAATTATTGCGTAGGCAATTGGTCGAAACCAAAAATCAACGTGAGACTCCAACGATTGTAAAGGTTGCGAATCGTGGTTATCAACAAAAGTAACCGCCAACTCTGGGCGGATACTCATCAAGGTATTGTTTAAAATACTACTCAAATCGAAATCTTTTCCCTGCTTGCTTGCCAAATAAAACCTTCGATGTAGCAAAGTATCAAACAGTTGGGTTTCACCGTCGGTTTGCTGCATATATGTTTCTTGCTGAATAGAATTTACGATATCCCAATTTTCTGAAACGATAAAAAACTTACGGTCGAATTTTGCATTTAAATGCGCAATCCACTCCCTCACAAACTCCGGACTCATGTGTTTTACCGCATCCAACCTAAATCCATCTATCCCGGTAGAGTTTACCATCCACTCGCCCCAATATTTTAATTCTTCGACTACAGCTCTGTTCCTAAAATCGATGTCGTTGTACATCAAATAATCGTAGTTGCCCATTTCATCCGATGGGACGTCTTGAAAATCATCGCCAACTTCATTTTGGATGGAAAAAATAGCAGATTCTTGGATGTCATTTGCCCAATCTACCCCGCTAAAGCACTTAAAATCCCATATAAAATTAGAATATGTATCTCCTCTGCCGGGAAAGGTAAATTTTGTCCAAGCTTCTATCTCAAAAGCATCACTCGTAAATTTGGTTCTATCGTTCTCATTCACCCGTTTCACAAAAAACCTCTCCAATTCGTCGCCACCTGCCTTATGGTTAAAAACGGCATCGGCCAAAACACCAATGCTCTGCTCATGCAGTTTGGTAATTGCATTTAAAAATTCGTCTTTGCTGCCGTACTTGGTAGAGGTTGAACCCTTTTGCTCAAACTCGCCCAAATCAAATAAGTCGTATGCATCATAGCCAACAGAATAACCACCAGAATGGCCTTTGTAAGCCGGCGGCAACCATACCATTGTTACGCCCATCTCCTTTAAATGTGCAGCCTCGTTAGCTACTTTCGTCCATAAATTTTGTTCTTCGTTATAATACCAGTGGAAATATTGTATCAGTGTTTGGTTTTGCATTTTTTTGATTTAGCACAACTAACACAACTTCGTTAGAAATGTTTCATTAAATGGATCAACCTATAATTAGAAAACGGAAGCCACCAATTCTTCGGCAACATTAGGCCCGCTTTCTGCTGTAGCCGCTCGTTCCTCGCGGGCTGCCGCTCCAATCGGGTTTAGGTACTCAAGGCATTACTAAAAACAAAGGTTGTATAACTTAAAAAGGCACATAAAAAATTTCTATTCGATGTAGCGGTTTTTTGCTTTTCGGCTTTAGATTGTCAGCTTCTCTCTTTAGGCTTTAAGCTTTAAGAGTTTTCTTGCTATCTTGCCCATCAATTTAACACGTATGAAAATTTTATTCATTATTCCAATTGCCCTTTTTTTAAGCTGTTGTTCTTCGGTAAAAAATCAAAACGTTTCCGGCAAATTGGATAAGCAATTGTTAACCGATCTAGAAATTTTATCGTCAGATGCTTATCAAGGTAGAAAAACTGGAACACCTGGCGCAGAAATGGCGAGAACTTACATTAAAGAGCGTTTCACTAAACTTGGTCTAAAATCCTACCCTCAAAACGTAAATTATGCTCAAGAATTTACTTTTAAAGATAACGGAAAAGATGTAAACGGAACAAATATCGTTGGATATATAGAAGGAAAAACAGCCAACGTAATGGTGGTTTCTGCCCACTACGATCATTTGGGTGTAATTGATGGCGAAATATTTAACGGTGCAGATGACAATGCTTCTGGAACTGCCGGACTATTGAAAATTGCCGCATATTTTGCAAAACATAAACCCACTAACACCATCATTTTTGTAGCTTTCGATGCCGAAGAATGGGGACTGCGTGGTGCAAAAGCTTTCGTTGCAAATCCGCCGGTAAACATCAATACCATTTTTGTGAATATAAACATGGATATGATAAGCCACAACGACAAAGACGAACTTTACGTTGCCGGTACGTTTAAATATCCCAATCTTAAAAAATATATAGATACTACCTCGGCAGGAATCAAAGTGCTTTTCGGGCATGATGAGCCAAGTATGGGACATGACGATTGGACCAACCAAAGCGATCAAGGTGCATTTAACGCAAAAGACATCCCATTTTTATATTTCGGTGTAGAAGATCATAAAGATTACCACAAAGCTACCGACGAGTTTAAAACCATTAACCAAGTCTTTTTTAGCAAAGCTGCAGAGGTGGTTTTAGAAACCGTAAAAAATATTGATCAACAATCTAAATTGCAGAAAGATTTAAAAGACAGGCTGATAATGAAGGATGGTCCGTATACAAAGGAAAAGTTTTAGGGCGGTTTAGTGATTTGAGACATTTGCTTATATGGTGATGCGTAATGGTGACAGCCGAGACTGTTCAGTTAGTTAATGGATTGGACAATCAACATAAAGATCACTCGCTTCATTATTCTACTTTAATGAACAATGGTAAAAAGACTTTTTTGCCGCCAATAGATAGCATGTTGGAAATGTTCTCCGAACTTCTAATGTTGACAAGAATCGCAACACAAGAAAAATAAAATGGTCAGCGCCTAATAGCAAGTTTGTTCAAAAATGGCTGACGATGGCTTATATTAATTCATCAGTTATTTAGTTAATTTAGTGCGGTACTACAAAGGTTCTACAAGCAATACCATTTCTGCACAAATTTCTAAAACGTTAAATAACTAAAGTTAGACAAGGTCTATGCAAAACGCACTCACACTTTCAATAACCATTAACATCTTATTTATTTTGCTAGCCGGCTACGCCATTCATAGAAAAGGTGGCTTGGTTTTTTTAAAAAAGAAGTTAAACCTTCTGCGCGGGTCAAGAGAGCAGCAGGATTATGATAATTATTACAAAACGAAAAAAAGCGTTTTTGAAATTGTACCCACACGAACAAACGAGATATTGTTTTTAGGAGATAGCATTACCGACTATTGCGAGTGGCAAGAGCTTTTTGGGATGGCAAATATTAAAAATCGTGGTATCGATGGTGATACGATTAATGGTGTAATAGACCGCTTGGATGAAATTGTGGCATCTAGCCCAAAAAAGATTTTTTTGATGATCGGAATTAACGATTTGGAATTGAAAAATTCAGTAAAACAGATTTTATGTAATTATGACCGGCTGCTATCCACAATCATACAAAAATTACCAGACACAAAACTTTTTATTCAAAGTGTTCTTCCAGTAGATAATATAGAAAAAATCCAGGTAGTTGACATTTTAGCAATCAATAAAGGCCTCCAGAATTTAGCCGAACAAAATGATTTAACTTACGTCAACTTGTTTGATTTATTGAAAACCGAAGAAAATAAGTTAAATCCCGCTTATCATTTTGATGGCTTACATTTAAACGGGCAAGGGTATCTTATTTGGAAAACAGCAATATTAAGCTATATAAGCGGCTAAATATTATGGCCCTTGATAAACCATTTATGTAACGGCCCATTTAAGATTATATTTATTTTACTTAACTGTTGAGGAGTTTAAAACAAATGAACTTAGTCAAAATCGCTGTTGGGTCTTTAAACTGATCAACGTTTTTTTGATTGTTTAACGGCTAAGAGCGATATCCAAAAAAACATCGCTATTTCCGCAACAAGTTAATTTCGGCTTTCTAAATTAATTTTGCTCATCAAAGAACAAAGTTTTAAACACTTAAAATACCTGCATTTCATCAGACTTTAAATGATCCTCGCGATTTATCGAATCAAGAAATTGCTTATGGACATCTTTGGATACGGGGAAATTTTTTTAAAGTTGAGAAAACAAATTTAGCCCTCAGTAAAAGTTGATGCTTACACTTCTATAGCCTTACTCAATTTCCGATACACAAACTCGTTATAAATATTCCGCCTACAAAATCTGGCGGGAATGTCTGAGTTACAGAATTTGTTATATAAATTCCTTGGTACTCCAAAATATTCGTAGCTGCTTCCGTTTACAAAGTTTAACTGCAATAAGCTTTTCTCGTACGAATAATTTAAGATTTGAGAGTTAGCAACAGTTTCGTTATATTCAACTAAATTTTGCGCAATGGTTTCTGGCGACACGCTTACCAAAAAATGATAGGCTTCTATAATTGTTTTACTTTGCGCCTCTGCATCTACCCTACCAACTTCATCATCAGCAAATTTATCTGGATGACAACCCTTCATCAAATTACGATATTCGGATTTCAGTTTTTTTAAATCTGCAGTTTTATCAACGCCTAAAACCTTACGATACTCGATAATTCTTTTCATAATACACTTGCTATCAATTTACAAAACAGAAACTGATTGTCGCTTTTATTTTTAAAAATGCAAAGGTAGGTTAATTTAACGCAAATTTTAAGCAGGAACCGAATTTCATCAGATGAGCATAAGTCTGGTAATTTTATTATGAGAAACCTCAAAATGTTTATTCCTTTCCTAACAGTTCACTCGGTTAATTGAGAGAGATTTCTATTCACCCTCCTAATCGAAAAAAATTTATCGCCTCGGAAAGAGAATTCGGCACGCTTTCATATCTTTGTTGGATGACTGCGATAAGCGAGATAAAAAAAATCTTGAAAAATAACAAAAATAGGCTTTTTGAAAAGTATGGGCTTAGTATTATCGCTATTTTCGGAAGCTACAGCCGTGGGCACCAAACAAAAGATAGTGATGTAGATATTTTAGTAGATTTTAAAAAGCCAATCGGTTTGGAATTTATCGATTTAGCAGTTGAACTTGAAAATCTACTTAATGCCAGAGTTGATTTAGTTTCGAAAAATGGTATTAGATCTGATTACTTCAAGATGATTGAATCAGAATTAAATTATGTCTAAGCGGGATTCAAAACTTCTTATTTCAGATATCCTCTCATCTATCGAGAAAATCAAAGTTTACTGCGCAAATCATACCCTTCAATCTTTTCTAGAAGATTCGAAAACGATTGATGCTGTTATACGTAACTTCGAAGTTATTGGAGAAGCTGCTAACAGACTTCCAGAAAATTTTAAGGATGCTTTTAAAGAAATTGATTGGGTTAGGATAAGAGGCTTTAGAAACAGAATTGTCCATGATTATATGGGGATTGACTTGAAGATTGTCTGGACAATTATCGAAAAAGATTTAAGTCAACTTGAAATAGACATTTCAGAGATTTTTCAAAAACTTTAAGTCAACACGCAGCAATTTGTGATTTACCCATAGAATGTTTCATATATGGTTGCCAATTGCTTGGTGCCACCCATATTTTAAGCATTGATCTAAGCGATAAAATTTTAACCATTACCTACCCCCTAAACCGCCACAAAAACCACAAATTTCGTCTCAAAAAATTCCTCTTCAAAGTGATCAGACAGCGGGAACAATTCTACTTTTAATTTAGATTGCTTTATTTCTTCGGCTAAATCTCCACCTTTTAAATATAATATTCCGTTTGGTAAGGCATTAATCGAATCTTTTTTAAACTTTCCCTGCACCCAAGGATAAAAATCTACCAACTTAGTAACCGCTCTGCTCACCACAAAATTGTACTTGCCTTTTATTTGTTCTGCCCTAATGTGTTCTGCCCTTACATTTGTTAAGTTCAAATCACTGGCGATTTCCTTAACCACCTTAATTTTTTTCCCAATAGAATCTACCAGATGGAAATTAGTTTGAGGAAACAAAATAGCCAATGGAATACCTGGAAATCCGCCGCCGGTTCCAACATCTAATACATCTTCGTCAGGCTTAAACTTACAGATCTTTGCAATCCCTAAAGAATGCAAAACGTGTCGTTCGTATAATTCGTCGATGTCTTTTCTAGATATTACATTTATTTGCGCGTTCCATTGTACATAGAGATTGTACAATTTAGAAAACTGTGCTGTTTGAGTGGTAGATAAGTCCTTAAAATACCTTGAGATAATCTCGATGCCATGCGTTGCCATATCTTATCAAACAAATTAATTTATTTCCAGTTTATCCTTTGCTTATTAAACAAACCCAAGAAGCCGTTAATCGTCAGAAAAAAGAAAAGAAAAATCTCCATCAACGGAAACCACCAGCGCATGGTTGCACAATTCATTCTGGAGAGTAGCTTCGGATAAATGAAAGCTTTTATCAAAATGGTAAATAATAATATCGCCACCGCGATTAATTTCATATCTCTCGAAAACAAAAAACAGGCAATTATTAAAGTATAAAACAAAAACTGACTGATAATTTGCAAACTAAGCACAAACTTATGTTTCGGCTTATACATTTTCCCTGCACCGAAATGCCTTTTTTTCTGACGCAAATAGCCGCGCCAAGTCGTGTTTGGCTCGCTCCAAACCTGAGAATTTTTGTTCAGCCGTATCGCTGTATTGTTTTTCGTTGCGTGCGCATTAACAAAAAGGTCATCATCTCCACTCGGAATGTGCATGTGCGCAGCAAAGCCTTTATTCTTAAAAAAAAGCGACTTTTTATAGGCCATGTTTCTACCGACGCCCATATACGGCATTTTTTTTAATGCAAAAGACAGATAGTTTATTCCAGTAAAAAAAGTTTCGTATCTAATTAGGGTATTTAACAATCCGCTTTTTTGCATGTATGGGGAATAACCTAAAAGGATCTCTGTCTCTTCGGCTTGTGGTTGCTGCATATCTAACAACCAGTTTGCAGATGAGGGTTTGCAATCGGCATCAGTAAAAACCAACCATTCGCTCTTAGCAGCTTTTATTCCCATCGTTACCGCAAACTTTTTTCCTGCCAGAAATTTGTTGTTTTCTTGCACTGTTACTAGTTTTAGCTGCTTATGCCTCGCCGCAAAATGTTCCAAAACTTCTTCCGTCGCATCCCAAGAACGATCGTTTACAACAATAACCTCAAAGTTTGGATAATTTTGGTTTAAGATAGTTGGCAGAAATTTCCGAAGATTCTCCGCTTCGTTTCTCGCGCAGACAATAACACTTAACGGATTAACGGCAGTTTCTGGAATTTCCTCGACCTTAAACCTAAGCAATCTCAGATGGACAAAAAGCAAGAAATAAAGTTGTATCATCGCGCAAAGCGATAAGAGAACAAGAACTAAAATTTCTGTATTACTAAGAACCACGCAATCAATTCAAGTTTCGCAAATTTCTTATTTTTAATCGACAATAGCTTTCTTGTTGATAAAAAATTAAACCTAAAATTGCCCTGTATTTTAGCTATTTTTGTGCGCTTTTCAGCCGATTACGTCTAGTTTATGGATTTCCTTTTACAAGCACAAGACCCACTTTCCAAAGCCCGTGCGGGCAACATCACTACCGCACATGGAACTATTGAAACGCCGATTTTTATGCCTGTTGGAACTGCCGGAACCGTAAAAGCTGTCCATCAAAGAGAATTAAAAGACGATGTTAAAGCTCAAATTATTCTGGGAAATACCTACCATTTATTTTTAAGGCCGGGCTTAACCATTTTAGAATCGGCGGGCGGATTGCATAAATTTATGGGCTGGGATGGCCCAATTTTAACTGATAGCGGCGGCTATCAGGTATATTCGTTAAGTAAGGTTAGAAAAATAAAGGAAGAGGGCGTAACATTTAATTCGCATATAGACGGAACCAAGCATTTATTTACGCCCGAATATGCAATGGACATTCAGCGCAGTATTGGCGCAGATATTATAATGGCGTTTGATGAATGCACCCCTTATCCTTGTGACTATGCTTATGCGTCAGCATCGGTAAAGATGACGCACCGTTGGCTAAAGAGATGTTGCACTCGAGTTGACGAAACAGAAGGGAAATATGGGTTTGAACAAACTCTTTTCCCAATTGTACAAGGTTCTGTCTATAAGGATTTGAGGATGAAATCTGCAGAATTCATCGCAAACATGCAGAGAGCAGGGAATGCGATAGGAGGTTTATCAGTAGGAGAACCAGCAGAAGAGATGTACGCAATGACAGAAGTTGTCTGCAATATCCTACCAAAAGATAAACCCAGATATTTGATGGGAGTTGGCACCCCAATTAATTTATTGGAGAATATAGGCCTTGGTATAGACATGTTCGATTGTGTAATGCCAACCAGAAATGCCCGCAATGGAATGCTTTTTACCCGAAACGGAATTATAAACATCCGCAATAAAAAATGGGAAAATGATTTTTCCCCCCTAGATGATGAAAGTGATTTACATGTAGATTTAGTAACAACCAAAGCCTACTTAAGACACCTTGTGCACAGCAAAGAAATGTTGGGCGCACAAATTGCAAGCCTACATAATCTGCATTTTTACATTTGGTTGGTTAAGGAAGCACGGAAAAAAATAATAGCAGGAGATTTTTACGATTGGAAAAATAATATGTGCAAAATACTTGGCAATAAGCTTTGAGATAGATGTTTAAAAATAACATAAAAATTATCGACCGGTTTATCATCGGCAAATATCTGGGCACATTTGTGTACACCCTAATGATTTTTGTGCTGATTATAATCGTGTTCGATATTTCTGAAAAACTAGATGATTTTCTTAAAAGTGGCTTAGGCTTTTGGGGTATTTTGACAAAATATTACGCCGGATCGGTCCCTTTTTATGTTAATATGCTTTCTCCGTTAATCAATTTTATAGCGGTAATCTTCTTTACCGCAAAAATGGCCGACCAAACCGAAATTGTGCCTATTTTGAGTGGAGGGGTAAGCTTTAATCGGTTTCTAAGGCCTTATTTTATCTCTGCATTTATTATCTTTTCTGTTAATTTAGTTTCTAATTTATACATCCTGCCTTACACAAATACCCTAAAAAACACCTTCGAAAACAAGTATGTAAAGCGTAACGACCCAACCACAAAGAGCAATATCCACATGAAACTGGATAAAAGAACTTACATTTATATAGAAAGCTTTGACAATACTACAAACAATGGCTATCGCTTTAACTTAGACAATATAGAAGGAGATGTACTCACTAAAAGAATTGTTGCCGAAAGCATCAAATGGGATTCTTTGAAACGAAAATGGAAACTGTCCAACTATTCAATCAGAAATATAAATGGTTTAAAAGAGTCGATGATTTATGGGGCGGGAAAGACAAAAGATACCACTTTAGATATGCGGCCGAACGATTTCTCTGCGTATGATAATGTTGTACAAAACCTAACCACGCACGAATTGGCCGAAAAAATCAAAAAGGAAAAAATTAGGGGAACGGGCATTATGAACGATCTTTTGTTCGAACAATATAAACGATACCTAACGCCATTATCGGCTTTTGTTCTTACTCTAATTGGCGTAGCGCTTTCCTCGCGCAAAGTTCGCGGAGGGGTTGGCGTATCTTTAGGTATCGGCATATTTCTAAGTTTCGCCTACATCGTCTTCAACCAGTTTACGCAAATGTTCTCTACCAAAGGTGGTTTGCCACCAGTTATAGCGGTTTTATTGCCAACACTCGCCTTTTTTATTTTGGGACTTTATTTGCTTAGGCGAGCGCCAAAATAATGAATGCTAGGAGAAACTTAATCATTCTTCACCTTACTGTTTTTGTTTGGGGATTTACTGGCGTGTTGGGCAAATTAATTACAATTGATGCCGTGCCAATGGCTTGGTATCGTGTGCTTATCGCCTCATCCACTCTATTTTTATGGTTTTTGGCTACCAAGAGAAAACTCAAAATAACAAAAAAGCAGTTTCTATATTTCTTCCTTACGGGAGGGATTGTGGCCATCCATTGGATATTGTTCTTTCATGCCATCAAAATTTCGACCGTTTCGGTCACGCTTGTTTGCCTTTCTTCTTTCACGCTTTTTACGGCAATATTGGAGCCGATAATAAAACGCCAGCCGATTTTAAGAATCGATATAATTGTCGGGCTTATTATTGTGATAGGTATTTTTATGATCTTTAAATTCGAAACTCAATACACTTTGGGGATTTTATTTGGTCTGAGCGCTGCGGTAGCTTCCAGCCTATTTTCAATTATAAACTCCATTTTGGTGCAAGAAAACGAACCTACACTCATTGGGTTTTACGAGCTTATTGGCGCGCTTTTTTGGATAACACTTTATCGAATTTTCGATGGATCTTTCGTGAAAACTCACTTCGCCTTATCGCCATCCAACTGGTTTTATTTAACCATTCTAGGTACGATTTGCACTTCGGTTGCCTACGTTGCAGGCGTGTCTGTAATGCGTACTTTATCGGCTTTTCGAACAGCGTTAATTTCGAATCTGGAACCCATTTATGGCATCCTTTTGGCCTTCATTTTTTACCGCGAAAAGGAACAAATGACCGTTGGATTTTACGCCGGAACGGTTGTTATTTTAAGTGCTGTATTTCTCTATCCATTGTATAAAAACAAGAAGCGACAATTATAAAATTTGAAGGCCAAAGTATAATTTTTATTGCTCAATTTTAATTTATGTCAAACAGAAAACGGGCTGTTTCGATCACTTTGCACAATAGAAAATGCTTAGAAAAAAATGATTTGATTTTGCCCGATACAACACTACTCTCCTCGAATACAATAGAAAAAAATAATATTTACTTCCTAAAAAAGAAGTTCTAGCAACAGTAAAAAAATCCAATAAGCAGGCAGTCAATGTCTGTTCTCAACCATTCAAAAAACTCAAATTGGCTATCTCCGTCTACAAAGAAAGAAGCGAGGTAGCTAAAATATAACTCTCCATTGAGCGGGAGCAAATAGAAAAATTAAAATCTAGCTCTAAAATTCCGGCACTAAAAAAGCTCTTTATTAGCTAGTAACTGCAAATAGATCTACCGCAAAATGAGAGTTAGCTACCATCGATCAATTAATTTCAACTCCCAAACTTGTACAAAAACGACTTCAAGTATAGTGCTTTAAACTAAAAATTTTGTGTGAAGAATCTAACTAGGATTTAAACATATTGGTCCACATAAGCCAAATTGTCATCTAATATTGTATGGACTTTTGCATTCTTTTTTTTTAAAAACATCAGTATAGAATCCACCGTTGCTGGCTAACTAACGAAAGAATTTGGATAGCTCAATATCCCCATTCTAAGAAATTGGCGAATTTCTTTCGACTATTCTTACTAAACATCTCCCCGAATATTTAAAGTGCTTTTCAAAACTCTAAAAGCGGGCAAACCAAATGAAGCTCAAAAACGTATACAATAGTAGATTTTCAGGAAAAAAAATGCATAAAAAAACTTAGTGGTTAGTGTTCAAAACTCAGCACGAAAAACTACTATATTTGTAAATGATTTTTCCGACTCCTAATGTTTAAATTAGTATTAATAACAGGTTAAAGTGTTCATCTGATTGAATTATTTAAATCCTATATACTTTTGTAAATCAATTATTTAATAATATCAAATAACTACCTAGTTTAATTATTTTTTTCTTCCAAAGAAATTAATTACTATAATTTTTAGCAATACTCTTTAATGGATAATAAATTACGACACAAAATATTAATTATCAAGGTATTTGTAGCTTTTATATTAGTATTTTATTCATACTGTAGTTTTTCTCAGATTTTCAGCAATTCTCAGAACCCGCTTAGTGTAAGATGGCGTTCAATTTCATCATCCGGCTTCAAAATTATCTATCCCAGCGACTTAGAATTAGAGGCCCAAAGAATGGCAAATACCCTCCCCTACTTGTATACTTTTGTTGGAAGTGGGTTGAAATTAAATCGGGCGGAAATCCCGATAATTTTGCAAAACCAAGGTATAGCTGCAAACGGATTTGTGCAACTCGGGCCAAAGAAATCTGAATTTTATACTACGCCACCTCAATACTTTGATAGTCAAGATTGGTTAAATAATTTGGCCGTGCATGAACTTAGACACGTTGCACAGTTTGCCAAACTGACAGATAAAAAAATTCGACCATTTCCAGAGCTTGCTTACTTTGCGTACTTCGGGGCAGCGATACCGTTATGGTTTTTTGAAGGTGATGCCGTTGTAAACGAAACCGCCCTTACGTATAGCGGAAGAGGAAGACAACCAAATTGGATAATGCCTTTTCGAACTTCGGTTTTAGAAGGGAGAAAATTTAGTTACAGTAAAGCATATTTTGGGTCGGAAAAAGATGTAGCTCCCGGTTACTATCAAACCGGGTATGTGATGGCCTCTAACCTTCGAACTGATTACGGGAAATTTATAACAGATAGTCTGCTCTCTCGAATAAAGAAAAAACCAGTAACACCTTATCCTTTCTCGAGAAGCCTAAAACATTTTACAGGAAAAAATACCAAGCAATATTTTTTAGCAACTCAAAATCTCATCACGGAAAAATGGCGAGAGCAGGAGCAAAAAACCCTATCGAAAAATTACAAGGTTTTAAATCTCGAAGCCAAGTTTGAAACCAACTATTTTCTTCCCGTAAGGATAAACAAAAACCAAATTTTAGCGCTTAAAAATAGTAAGGCAAAAACAAGTTACTTTGTGCTGGTAAACGCTGACAAAACCGAACAAAAAATCTTCTCTATCGGGCAGCAAGAAGAGCCTTGGTTTAGCTACTCAAATGGTGTTTTGGTTTGGGACGAAACGCATTACGATCCGCGCTATAAACAGCGAAGCTACAGCGTAATTTATCGATACAACTTAAGCACAAAAACTTCTAAACAGTTAACCAGAAAAAGTCGGTTATTCTCCCCTAGCCTATCTGTAGACGGGAAGAAAATTGTTGCGGTAAAAGTAAGTTTGAGCAATCAATTTAATTTGGTGGAAATGGATGCAGAGAACGGAAATATTTTAAAGACTTATCCAAATCCAGAAAATTTCATTTTGCAAACGCCGGCGTTCAGCGCTACTGGAGACACTATAACATATATCAGCGTAAGCGAAAAAGGAAAAAACCTTTCTATTTTGGTCGGAGAAAAAATTACCACTTTAATTAACAATAGCAGACAACAATTAAGCCGGCCAGCTTTTTATAAAGATCAAATCTGCTTTAACGCGCATTTTAACGGCATAGACAACATTTATGAAATAGGTATCGTGGATAAAAAGATAATGGCTCTAAGCGCTTCTAAATACGGCGCTTTTAATCCAACTTTTGCCAAAAATGGCAACATAATTTTCAATGACTATGGAATTAATGGCTATCGAATTGCGGAAACAGAGCCTGTGCAAACCGAAATTGGAACGGATAATTTTGTAGATTTTTCTGCCGCCGCAGAAAAACAAGAGGCTGCGCCAGATATTTTTGCCAATACTCCTGATAGTTCTTATAAATCAAAAGTTTATCACAAAGGGAACAATTTATTGAATTTTCACAGTGTCATTCCGGTAATTGATGATAAATATACGTATGGACTAGAGTTACAATCTAACAATTTGCTAAACACTACGGATTTTTACACAGGCGCAAAATATCATAGCGATTTAAAGCGGATGGAATATACCGCAGACATTACTTACAAAGCGCTCTATCCAATAATCAGTTTAAACTACAGCAATAGACCCCGCAGAACTTTTTACAAAGATAACGGACAAAGCTTACAAGGTGATTGGCGAGAAAACTACACAGCGCTAACGCTTTCTCTTCCAATTTCATTCAGCTCAAAAAACGATTTTTATGTGGCTTCGGCCAATGTTTCTACAAGTTATACGCAACGCTACCAACTAGAAAACTTACCCAAAAATTTTGTCGATGTAAGAAAATTTCCACTGGAATATTCATTGACTTTAAACCATAGCGTTGCAGCTGCAGCTCGCGACATTGCCCCGAAATGGGCGCAGGTTTTTCGGGTTATCTACAACCATCAACCATTTGATTCTAATTTGCAAGGCGAACTGCTGGCCTTAGAAAGTTATTTCTATTTTCCCGGCTTTTTTAAAAACCACTCGTTTTTGGCAAGCCTCAATTATCAAGACGCCATTGGCGCAAATCGGTTTAATACAGAAATACCAACAGTTTATGGTTACAATAATATACTGGCCACACGCAAGCTAAAGAATACATTCCTGTTAAATTATCGATTTCCAATCGCCTTTACCAATTGGGAAATCGGTCCAATTGCCTACGTAAGAAGTTTTTATGGCGGTTTGTTCTGCCATTACGAAAATCTTGAAAACGTAAATGATTTTACACGACCAAAAACAATTGGACTTGAATTTAACACTAATCTAAATCTTTTACGGTACTTGCCTGTTATAAACTTTGGTGCGCGGCTTATATTTGTAAACAAAAGCTACAACCGAAATCCAATATTGGAATTTTCTTTTAACTACAACCTATAACCATGAGCGGCAAAACTATTTTCATCATAATTTTAACCGTATTATTAACCATTTTTTTAATGGGAAACACAGACGCCGTAAACTTTAAGTTTTTATGGATTGATTTTGAGATGTCTAAATTGCTTGTAATTGGCATCTGCGTTCTTTTCGGTTTAATTATTGGGTACATTTTGGCAAAGCCGAAAAAGACAGTTTCAAGCTATGATGGAAACGTCGCTGAGGAAGAAAATAAATTAAACAAAAGCGATTTGAGCGACGAGGACAGAGAATATATTAGTTGATGAGCTTTGTTTACCTTAAGCCAAAGCCTGCGCAATCTCTGAAAAAAGCAACCCGCTGCCGCCACCATAATGTTGGATGATTTTTATATTTGGCTTCACTTCAATAAGCTTTTTTCTCAGGATGTCTTCTTCTTCGGCATAAATCCCGTTTCCAAGTAGTACCAAATCAAGCATTTCTGATTTGCAAATTTCCAAAGCTTGGTCGCTTGTAGAAACGCCAAAGCCCCTCCAAGAATCTTTGGCGTTCAATAGACGATGCATAATTTTAGTGATTTTTAAATCTCTTCCAACGTACAATATGGAAATCTTACCCATCAGATTAATTAATTTGCATTGGCACATCCATCAATAAAACTTTAGAATCTGCACTGTTCGACGTGAATTCGATTTGATCTATATCCCAAATACCCAAGCCGTCTCTTTCTTCAAGTTGCTGCCCATTTATTTTAACGCTTCCGCTGATTACGAACGCATAAACGCCATTGCCTGCTTTTTTAACTACATACTTTTGGTTAATGTCTTTATCAAAAACCCCCATAGAAAACCACGCATCTTGATGAATCCAAACGCCTGCATCATCTGCATTTGGAGATAAAATTTGCGCAAAACGGTTGTGCATGACCGTTTCATCTAATTTCATCTGACCATAACGAGCCGACACATTTTTCTTGTTTGAAAATAGCCATATCTGCAAAAGCTTTAGTTCTACATCTTCCGATGGATTATATTCGCTATGGCTAACGCCAGTTCCCGCGCTCATCACTTGTATTTCGCCTGCAGCAACCTCCGCCTCAGTGCCCATGCTATCTTTATGAGCAACTGACCCAATTAAAGGGATGGTAATTATTTCCATATTATCGTGCGGATGAGTGCCAAAACCTCTTCCCGCAGCAATTTTATCATCATTTAAAACCCTTAACGCCCCAAAATGTATCCGATCTGGATTGTAATAATCAGCAAAGCTAAAAGTAAAATTTGTTTTAAGCCAACCATGGTCGGCAGTACCGCGTGTGGCGGCCTTATGTAAAATAGATTGTGACATGATATTTTTTTTAACATCACAAATATACGGCTCCTCTAAATTCTTAGTATTGATGCAGGATAAGAAACTTGCCATCGCACACTTTTTTATGTGTGGCAAAAAATCGGATTTAGGACAACAACATTGTGACTCTTATAGGTTTTTAAGAAATTGAATCAGTGCTGCTGGAGGATTTGCGTCTCGAATTTTACAACTCCAAAATAGCCTCTCAGACTGCGGAAACGACCACTTTTTTTCGGGTTGAGGCAGATTATGAATCAACTCTACCAAACTTTCCTTATCAATCCAACCAACAAAGTTTACTGTAGTTTTATATTTACGAGCGCCGACTGCTATGTACAAATCATCGACGTTGTTACTTTTTAAATCAATTTCTTGTATTTTAAGCCATTCGTCTTTTGCTTTGCGACGTTGATTGAAGATAATTTGCAAATGCAAATCGCCCTTCAGATCCTCAATTTTTGTGTTGCCACGAATAATCAACTTAATGTCTCGTTTTGCGGTAGCCCTCTCTAATGTTTCATCTATATCAGGAATTAAGGAGGTTTTGAGTTCCAGATTTTTTCCTTTGTACAAAAAATCTATATCTAATTGTCCGTCATCTTCTAGATAATTTGTTTTATCAAAAAAAATACCGAAGCCGCTTAACCACTTCGTCATGGCATATTCGCCTATATAACCTCTCAAAAGACAATCGAACTGGATATTTGGATGCCTTTGTCTTAAATTATCAATTTTAGAAATTTCCGATTTTTCCAAAACAACAGAGATTACAGCTTTTATTTCCGCTTCAGACAGCTCAATTAATATCGAATCTGAAAAGCCAACCATTAACTTTTTGTTTGTTCGATTTTTTCTCCAAACGAAGTTTTGAAGTATTTTAAGTTGCCTCCTAAACCTGCCACTTTTCTATCTTTAAGATCCGAGTATCCATTTATTGCTCGGCAAATGCGCGGATAAGTTACATTTTCGCAAATTTGATTTTCGTTGTTGGTACAGATGATAAATTTTCTTTTACCGTTATCTTTTTTGTTCAGCTGTAAAACTGCGTGTCCAGTAGTGCCAGAACCAGCAAAAAAATCCAACACAGTGATGTCTTTCCTATCAATTAAGTTTAAACAAAACATAATCAACCCAATTGATTTTGGAAACTTAAACACGTTTTGCTTTACAATGTTGTTTAACTCTTGGCTTCCATCTGAATTTAAAAATTGAATAAGCGCGCGGTGTGGAAGTTTTCTAATTCGCAATTTGTTCTTGTTATCTACAAATTGATATTGTTTGATGTAAACCTTCCATTGATCTTTTACCAATTTAAAAACTATAAAATCATTTTCAATTCCCCATACTACTTTTTCCCTGCTCCAACGCCATGTGTTTGGTTTGCCTAATCTCTGCCCAGGATAAATTTTCTTCAAATCGGGCGTTTCCAGCTCATAATCTAAAGACGGACTGTAGCTTCCTTTGTAATCCAAATCTCTGAGGTAATATTTTCCTCTATGAGCGACGTGTTCATCTACCAACTTATATTTTTTGTCATTCTCAACATCAAGCTCTTCTTTTTTAAATTTTACGGCTGATTTATTTTTTGCAAAACAAAGCATGTAGTCAAATTCTACTGCAATTTGTCCGCTATCGTGTCCAGATCCTGCTTTGTTTTTTCTTATAAATTGAGCAATAAAATTTTCCTCGCCAAAAATCTGATTGCACAATAATTTTAACTGGGCAATTTCATTATCATCAATAGAAATAAAAATAACACCGTCTTCTGCCAGCAAGGTTTTAGCCAATTCAAGGCGACTGTGCATAAAAGAAAGCCACTTGCTGTGTCGATATTTATCGTTTGAATCTACAAACTTATCATTGTACATAAAGTCATCTGCCTTGCCTGTATTGTACGGAGGGTCGATGTAAATAAAATCTATTTTGTTTTGATGCGTTTGAACTAAAACAGTTAACGCATGGAAATTATCGCCTTCTATAATTAAATTTACTGGCTCACCCGAATCATTATCTATTGCTTTGCTTTCCTCTTCTTTTAAAATTGGTAAATTATTTTCGCAGGCTAAAACTACTTTTTCTGGTTCGCGATCTTCTTCCCAAACTAGCCCATAGCGTTGCTGGCTTTCTAGTTCTTTTATATGTAAAATAAGGTCTTCCCTTGAAAAATCGCTATAGCTTTCGATTGGCATAATCGCATTTAGGTTTGTTCAGCTTCGTTGGATTTCTATGGAGCCAACTCAACCTTCATATTTTCCAACCCATTTTTAATATCAGCTAAAATATCATTGATATGCTCTAAACCAATAGACAAACGCACCGAGCCTTGGCCAATCCCTACCTCATTGCGTTGCATTTCGGTTAGTTTACTATGCGTACTTGTCGCTGGGTGTGTGGCAATAGAGCGTGTGTCGGCAAGGTTGGCGCTGATGGAAAATAGTTGCAATCCATCCATAAAGTTTCTTGCGCCATCCAAACCACCGTTTAAGGTAAGTGTAACAATCCCTCCGCCTTGGCTCATCTGTTTTTTGGCAATTTCATACTGTGGGTGCGATTTTAAAAACGGATATTTTACCACTTCTACTTGCGGTTGGGTTTCTAAAAACTCGGCTACCTTAAGCGCGTTTTCACAATGCCTATCCATTCTAACGGCTAAAGTTTCTAAACTTTTGCTCAAAATCCAAGCGTTAAAGGGTGATAATGCAGGACCGCTGTGCCGCGCGAAACCTTCAATCTCTTTCATTAATTTGCTGCTTCCTAAAATCAATCCGCCCAAAGTTCTGCCCTGGCCATCAATATATTTTGTAGCAGAATGGATAGAAATATCTGCTCCAAGTGCGATAGGTTTTTGCAGATATGGAGTGGCGAAACAATTATCTATCACCAACATCACCCCATGATTTTTTGAAATCTCGGCCAAATAAGCAATGTCGATAATGTCAATTCCGGGATTAGATGGAGTTTCAACATAAATCATTTTGGTGTTAGGTTGTATCAGAGCCTCCCACGTTTCGGGCTTATCCAAATCGGCATAGCTGTAGGTAATTCCCCATTTACTAAACACATTATTAAGCAATTGATGGGTCGAGCCAAAAACAGAACGACTAGAAAGTATATGATCTCCATTTTGCAAAAATGCACCTAAGGTGGTAAAAATGGCCGCCATACCTGTTGCTGTTGCCCAACCTGTTTCTGCGCCCTCTAATAAGGCCATTTTCTCTATCAGTTCCGAAGTGTTTGGATTTGCATAACGGCTATACACATTGCCTTCTTTTTCGTTTGCAAACAGCGCACGCATTTCTTCCGCATCGTCAAATTTATAACTGGAGGTTAAATAAATAGGCACAGAATGTTCTTTATGCATGCTGCGTTCTGTTTGAGTGCGGATGGCGATTGTCTCGAAATATTCTGATTCCATTTTTTGGATGAGTAGTACGTTTTATGTGGTAAGTTATAAGTTGGAGCTAAATTATCGCAAAAGTAAAATTAATTGTTGCAGACCGACCAAGAATATTAGAAACAGAACAGTATTTATCGAATGTTAGGTTGAGAGCACGCTCTACTTTTTGTTCGTTTAATTCGCCATACAATTCAAAATGAATATTTATCACATCGAAAATGGGCGGCATTTCTTCGTCTTTTCTGGTTGCATTTATTTTGATTTTAATATCCAATAAAGGTTCCTTTTGTTTAGTAAGCATATTTACAACGTCAATTCCGCTGCAGCCTCCCAAGCCAATAAGCAACATTTCCATTGGTCTAAACCCTCTGCCTTCACCACCGATGGCAAGTTTTGCATCCAGTTCCACAATTTTACCAGACTCATTTTCGGCTTCAAAATTAAACCTTCCGCTTTTTCTTATTAACTTTATTTCCATTTAACTTTTTAATTTAACTAATTCGAAACTTCCCAAAAGGTTTCCAGTTTAGGTCTCGATAATACAAACCTGCACTTGCATACTCGTATCCTTTTAATCGAGTAGAATTTCGATGGTGAATATTAAGGTTGTAACTATTCATCTCTTGAACGAGGGACTCATTTCGTCAAACCTTATAAAACACTTTGTTATCCTTTTCTAATAGCGGTAATTTCACTTGTTTATCAAAAATTCCAAAAACCGATGCTCCGCTTCCGCTCAGTAAGGCAAAAATAGCACCTGCATCATAAAGTTTTGCTTTTATTTCGGCTATTGCCGGATAAATTTCAAAAACACTCTGCTCGAAATCGTTTATGAGTTCCTCTCTCCATGTTGCAATTGGCTGCGCGATAATTTTTTTGATTGGTTTGATTGGTTTTCGAAGATTCACATTTGCGTAGGCGTTAGCGGTTGATACATGAATAGATGGTTTTACAACAACTGTAAAATAGCTAGCCAAATCTACTTCGATGTCCTCAAACTCATCGCCTTTGTTAAATGCGAATACAGGTTTGTTTTCGATAAAAAAAGCACAGTCTGCGCCGAGTATGCTCGCATGTTGCCTAAGATTTTCGTTGCTTAAATTTAAATGAAACCGCTGATTTATCAATTTTAACGTAAACGCAGCATCGGCTGAGCCCCCTCCCAAACCCGCGCCGACAGGAATGTTTTTTAACAAACTTATCTTTTGCGGGGCTATGTCAAAATCAAAAGCCAACAAATTAAACGCTTTCAAACATAAATTATTCTCGGCACTGCCAGGCACATCAATCCCATAAACTGAACAGGAACTCTCAGCGGCATCTGTTAACTCCACAGCATCCTTTATCCCGATAGGATATAAAATGGTCTCTATATTATGGAAACCATCATCCCGCTTTGCGGTTACATTTAAACCTAAATTTATTTTTGCGTTTGGAAAAGACAGCACGGCGAGATGTGAAATATGAGATAGGAGACAATTGGAAATCGACTTTATATTTTTTACTTTTTACTTTAAAGGCAAACATACAAAATCTTTAAATAAACGGTTTTGGAAAACCTACCTTATATTTTACATCTTTGCAAAGATAAATTCTACCGAAAAGACATGGAACAGTATTTAGATTTGATGAAGCATGTGCTAAGTGAAGGCGTCCAAAAACACGATAGAACCGGCACAGGAACTCTAAGCGTATTTGGTTATCAAATGCGTTTCAATCTTCAACAAGGTTTTCCACTTGTTACCACTAAAAAGCTACATCTAAAATCTATCATTCATGAACTTATTTGGTTTTTAACGGGTGACACGAACATAACTTACTTAAAAGAAAATGGAGTAAAGATTTGGGATGAATGGGCAGATGAGAATGGAAATTTAGGACCGGTTTATGGATCTCAATGGCGCAGTTGGCCTACCGGAGATGGAAAAACCATTGATCAAATATCCAAGGTAATCCATACCTTAAAAACCAATCCCGACTCTAGGCGAATTATTGTGTCCGCGTGGAATGTTGCCGAAGTGGATAATATGGCTTTACCGCCTTGCCATGCTTTTTTTCAGTTTTATGTGGCACCTGCCGATAAACAAAAAGGAGAAACTAAAGGGAAATTAAGTTGTCAGCTTTACCAACGGAGTGCCGACATTTTTTTGGGTGTGCCGTTCAACATTGCTTCTTATGCTTTGCTAACTATGATGATTGCGCAGGTTTGCGACTTAGAAGTCGGCGATCTTGTGCACACCCTTGGCGATGCGCATTTATACAACAACCATTTAGAACAGGCCAATTTGCAATTAAGCAGAACGCCAAAACAATTGCCGAAAATGATAATTAACCCAGCGGTTAGTGACATTTTTAGCTTTAAGTTTGAGGATTTTACCTTAGAGAACTATAATCCACATCCACACATAAAAGGCGCTGTGGCGGTTTAAACTAACTTGAAAGATGTAAGACAGTTTGCATAAATTATTTCGCAAAAAGGTTGTTTAATATCTAAAATTGATATACCTTTAGCATATGAAAAAATTCCAAATGAAAAATATATCATTAAAAGCAGAAGACGCCATTTTTGAGGAGACAAATGAAATCTTATCTTCACTTAGTATCTCTCGGAATAGATACATAAATGATGCTATTGCTTACTATAACCGTATTAAAAGTCGTGAATTATTAGGTAAAAAATTAGAAAAGGAATCTAATCTAGTTAGATTAGAATCTATAGCCGTGCTGAGGGAGTTTGAAATGATTGATGATAGTGATGAGACAATTTGACATCTGGATAGCTGATTTAAATCCTCGTTCGGGAACAGAACCTGGCAAAATAAGGCCAGTATTAATTGTACAAACAGACTTTTTAAACAGAATTGATCATCCATCTACTTTGGTTTGTCCAATTACCACTAACGTGGCATTAGAAGCTACCATTTTAAGAATTAACTTAAAGAATGACATTGCCGGCTTGGTAAAAGATAGCGACGTGTTGATTGATCAAATTAGGGCTATAGACAATAAACGACTAATTAAGAAACTTGGCATACTTCCAAAGGACTTTGTAGAGACCGTGAAGGAAAACATCAAGATTATGTTAGACCTTGATTAAATCTCTGAATGAAAAATATAAATATCGCGGTAGCTGTTTCAGATAATTTCGCCATTGGCAAAAACAACCAGCTTTTGTGGCACATGCCTGCAGACCTAAAGTTTTTCAAGCAAACTACCATAGGTCATACGGTAATAATGGGAAGAAAAACCTTCGATTCTGTTGGAAAACCTTTGCCAAATAGAACCAATATAATTGTGACGCATACAACAGACTTGAAGATACCTGGAGTAACGGTGACTAATTCTTTAGATGAAGCTTTTAACGCCGTTAAACCGTCAGAGGCAGAAATTTTTGTGGTTGGGGGCGCCGAAATTTACAAGCAAGCATTGCCGATAGTGCAGCGAATTTACCTCACCACTATACACCATACTTTCGAAGCAGATACTTTTTTCCCAAAATTAAATATGGATGAATGGACGGAGGCGAGTAGAGAAACGCACCAAGCGGACGAGAAAAATAAATACGACTATACTTTTGCGGTTCTAGAGCGAAAAAAATAGCAACGATATAATTTAGCAACTTTAGTTTCAGTTTCTAACTTATTAGTTGCTTGGTCTTTGCTCCTTGTTTATTAATCCACTAATATTGCCCCGTGCTTAATAGAACCAAAGTACAAGCTTCAACTGGCTCGATCCCGTTTGCATTCAACAGTTTTTCGAATTCATAATTTTCCGTTCCGGGATTAAAAATGACCCTTTTCGGTTTGGTAGCCAATACATAATCGTGATATTGCTCTTGCAGTGCCGGACCAATGTATAAAGTAATCGTATCGATATCGTTATAAATATGATGCGGTTTTTCTATGTTCACGCCAGCAACTTCCCCTGCTTTTACTCCAATATTTATAATTTCGTGGTTGAAACGGGTTAGCATATTCGCTGCTTTATAAGCGTAGCGAATGGGATTTGGCGACGCGCCGATAATTAACGTCTTTTTCATAATTTTAAGAATATTTCTATGCCGTTAAAGGTACGCGATCAGCAACTGAAAAATTTTTTTTGTTTTTTATTCTGATGAAAGTATGGCATTTGCACAATTGATTCCGTCGATCGCTGCGGAAATAATTCCACCTGCATACCCTGCCCCTTCTGCACACGGATACAAGCCCTTAACTTGCGGATGCTGGTAAGTCTCTTTATCTCGCGGAATTCGCAACGGCGATGACGTTCTACTTTCTACTCCAACTAGAATAGCTTCGTTGGTATAATAACCTTTCAATTTTTTTCCGAACAGAGGTAGCGCTTTTCTTAAACTCTCAGACACAAAGTCTGGCAGCACATTATCTAGCATGGCGCTTTTTGTTCCCGGAAGGTAAGAATTAGTGGGCAAGTTAAGCGATAGTTTGTTATGAACAAAATCTACCATTCGCTGTGCAGGCGCAACTAAATTGCCACCTCCTGCTGTAAACGCAGCTTTTTCTATCTCCGATTGGAAATTTAGCATTCGCAAAGGATCATAGCCAATAACATCAGTTAGACGAACTTGCACCACGGTTCCAGAATTCGCAAAAGGATTATTTCGTTTAGATGGCGACCAACCATTCACGACAATCTCGTCTTGGGCAGTTGAACAAGGTGCTATAATACCTCCCGGACACATACAAAATGAAAATACACCGCGGTCTTCAATCTGTTCTACCAAGCTGTAATTGGCTGGCGGCAAAAATTCCGACCTAATCGAAGAATGGTATTGTGCCTCATCAATAAGCTCTTGCGGATGCTCAATGCGAACTCCTAAAGCAAAAGGTTTTGCTTCTATTAGTATATTTTTTCGATGCAACAATTCATAAACATCTCTAGCAGAATGACCGGTAGCGAGTACAACACTATCGGCATATCGCCTTTCCTCGTAATTTATTTCTATGCCCTTTATTCGTCCGTAATCTACAATCAAATCTGTCATGTGGGCGCTAAAGATTACCTCGCCGCCTGCGTTTAATATCGTTTCTGTTATCGATGTTATTATTTGAGGCAATTTATTTGTGCCAATGTGCGGGCGCGCATCTACCATAATATCACGCGTAGCGCCATGGTTTACAAAGGTTTGCAATACCCTATTTACGTCGCCACGCTTGTTAGATCTGGTATAAAGTTTGCCATCCGAATAAGTTCCCGCACCCCCTTCGCCATAACAGTAATTAGAATCGGGATTGATGATACCTAGCTTGTTTATGGCTGCAAGGTCTCTTCTCCGCTCTTTCACTTCCTTCCCTCGATCTACAACTACTGGCTTTAAACCATTCTCCAGGCATTGCAAAGCCGCAAATAATCCGGCAGGACCTGCACCGACGATAATTACTTCTTTTGCATCTTTGACATTTTTATACTCAAATTTAAAATGTTCAACGGTAGGATCTTCATCAACAAAAACCCTTATTTTTAGCCGGTAAATTACAGTCTTTGAGCGCGCGTCTATAGAACGCTTTAATATTTCGTAGCCGTTAATATTAATGGTAGAAATTGCCAAAGCGTCAGCAATTTTTTGTTTGATAACTTCTGCTTCCACTATTTGATAGGGCAGCAGGGTAATTTCGATATCTTTTTGCATATTGCGTCAGGTTTTTATCCCGAATTGTAACAAAGGTACAGAATTTGCAATCTAATTGCAGTTTTGTACTTAATAATAACCTTAAACAGAAACACGAAATGAAAAAATTAGTATTTGGTTTTTTAGCCGCTGCCATCGCGGTAAGCACTTTAAGCTCTTGTGGTTACAATAGCATGGTTAAGTTAGATGAGAATGTAAAATCTAAATGGGGAACCGTGGAAACACAATATCAGCGTCGTTCAGATTTGATCCCTAATTTGGTAAGTACCGTAAAAGGTGCTGCAAAATTTGAACAGGGTACTTTAACTGCGGTTACAGAGGCCCGTGCGAAGGCTACGCAAATGACAGTTAGTGCAGATGATTTGACTCCAGAGAATATACAAAAATATCAGGCAGCTCAAGGTCAGTTAAGCCAGGCGTTAGGCAAGCTATTATCTATTACCGAAGCTTACCCAGAGTTGCGTGCTACCCAACAATTTAGCGATTTATCTGCACAATTAGAAGGTACAGAAAATAGAATTACGGTTGCACGAAAAGATTTTAACGATGCGGTGCAAACCTACAACAGCAAAATACGTTCGTTCCCTACCAATTTAACTGCTGGAATGTTCGGCTTTAAGGCTAAAGGATATTTCCAGGCCGAAGCGGGTGCCGCAACTGCGCCGAAAGTAGAATTTTAAATGAAAAGCTTTATTTGAGTTATCTCAAATAAAGCTAAATATTATTTTTCATGGCTCTATTTACGGAAGAAGAACAAGATAAAATTGCTAAAGCTATTGACTACGCAGAGAAATCTACCTCTGGAGAAATACGTGTAGCCATTGATAAGCATTGTGATGGAGATCCATATCAAAAAGCAACTGAATATTTTGCTAAATTAGGCATGGACAAAACTGCTCTAAGAAATGGAATTTTAATTTACTTAGCTCATTTAGATAAAAAGTTTGCCATCATAGGCGACGCAGGGATAGACTCTGCCGTACCGGATAATTTTTGGGAAACGACCAAAGAGGTAATGAAAGATCATTTTAAAAAAGGCAACATTGCCGAGGGCTTGTTGGACGCGATTAAAATGGCCGGAGAGAAACTTAGCAAATATTTTCCTTACAGAGCAGGAGACATAAACGAGCTTCCAAATGATATCGTCTACCTAGATAACGATAAAAAATAAATGAAAAATTTTATCCTATTTCTATTTTTAGGCCTTTCTTCCTTCTTTTCCTTCAGTCAAGATTACCCAGAAAAACCCTCCACTCTGGTAAACGATTATGCGGGTGTATTATCAGCAAATCAAAAACAAGATTTAGAGCAAAAATTGGTAAGTTTTGATGATTCATCTTCTACCCAAATAGCTATTGCTGTTTTAAAATCGGTTGGAGATTATGACATTAATGAATACGCCTTAAATTTGGGAAGAAAATGGGGCGTTGGGCAAGGCAGCAAGAATAATGGGGTAATGATTGTGGTGGCGATAAACGATCGGAAAATTGCCATTCAAACTGGTTACGGTGTAGAAGGCGCCTTGCCAGATGTTTATGCTAAGCGAATTATAGAAAATGACATAAAGCCTTATTTTAAACAAGGAGATTATTACGCCGGTTTGGATGCGGGGATAACTTCTATCATTAAATACACCAAAGGCGAGTATAAAAATGACAATCCAAAAGTGGCGGGAACTTCGAAAGGAGGATCTGGAAGCGTCGCAATCATTATTATTATTATAGTAATTTTAATTATTGTGATGAAGAACGGAGGTGGCGGAAACGGTAGCGTTATAGGCGGTCGTGGTGTTTCTAATGCACTATTTTGGGGATTGCTTTTTGGTGGCGGAGGCAGAGGAAGAGGTGGATTTGGCGGTGGTGGCGGCGGCTTTGGTGGCGGTTCTTCTGGTGGCGGAGGGTTTGGTGGATTTGGCGGGGGAAGCTTTGGCGGCGGCGGTGCAAGCGGCGGATGGTAGGCAAGCTGAACGGGCATAGATAAAAGAGCAAAGATTAAACGATTTTCGATTTCTGAGTTCACAGTTACAGGTTGCGAGTTCTGTAAGAACAACGACAAGCAAATTCCAATTTTTGATGTACGGCAGACAACCAAAACGACTTGCTAACTAAAACAAACAACTAACTACCAAACAACTAACTACCAAACAACCAATCAACTAAAAAACCAAACAACCAACATGTTTAGAAAAGATTTAATGACGACAGAAATGCAACAGCTGGCACAGGTGCTGGCTAGAATTTTTGGGTTAAAAATAGACGGACTCGTATTAGAGGCAGATGAAGAGATTGGAAATTCTTTAAAAAACGATTTTGGTTTGGATTTAGTTGATTTGGAGAATTTTACCGCAGCAGAGTTCGACCAATACCTTAGAAAAGTAGAATTTTCGAAAGATAAGATAGAAGTGCTCTCGCAACTTTTATACGCGAAGATAGATTCTTTCGAGAATACCGAGCAAAATAAAGACATCGCCGAAAGGCTGCTGCAACTTTATGATTTTATAGAAATTGAACACAATACCTCGTCTTTTGAAATACTAAGTCGCAAGGTAAAACTAAAGCAATTGCTTGATAGCTAGGAAAGAGCTGTCAGTAATCAGCTATCAGTGCTCAGCAATTGGAGAACGAAAAACCCAACCACCCAAAAAACCAAACACCCACCCAACCAACCAGAGCATGATTATCGAAAAATGGAAAAAGCTTGCCTCTAAATATTTGGTTAGGGCAAAATGGGCTACTTTAAGGGTAGATACCGTAGAACTTCAAGGTGGCGCAATTAAAGATGACTATTACGTTTTGGAATATCCCAATTGGGTAAATGCGATTGCAGTTACTGAAGAGGGTAAGGTAATTTTAGTACGGCAATATAGGCACGCGGCAGATCTTATTTCTTTGGAGATTCCTGGCGGCGTTATAGATGGCGATGAAAAATCAGAAGATGCCATCAAAAGAGAATTACAAGAAGAAACCGGCTACACATTTAAAACCTGCAAGCTGGTTGCAGAATTGTACCCAAACCCAGCAACATCTAACAATAAAACTTTTACTTATCTACTAACTGGGGGCATAAAATCTCACGAGCAGCATTTAGATGAGCATGAGATTTTGAATGTGGAGGAATATACGGTAGAAGAACTCAAAACCTTAATAAAAGAAAACAAGATTGCACAGGCATTGCATGTGGCGGCATTGTGGTATGGTTTGGAGGAGTTGGTGGAATTGGGAAGCTTTGGGTAAAAAATGAAGATGTTTTAATACCGAATTCCAGTCACACTATTTAGAATATTAGTTTTTACTTTTCAAAGCTCTGATAAAGCGATGTCCTAACCCGCAATAAAGATTCATTAAAGTTGCGGCGCGAAATTATAATCGGTTTTATTCTTACAAATCGCCGTGACCTTGCGAAACATATAGAGTGGAAAGATTATTTTTGGCTTTGATTATTGAATAAGTACCACTGTTGTCATACATATCTGGCGGAATATGGGCGGATAGGTGTGATGTGGTTGTACATATATGCAAGTTATAAGTAACCTTTAACCGAATCTACAGCATAAAACGACTATGAAAATGTTATACATAATAATTGGAGCTATCTCACTTGGAATCTGCTTTTACTATTTAAGCAGTTGCGGAAATAAAACGAACAAGAAAAGCAATTTACAGGCTGACACAACTAAAACAATTCAAACCAAAGAAAACTCCTTTGAAGGTTTAAGGAATATGGCTTTTACTCCTACTCCCGACCAACTTGGACTATCTTTGCCAACTGATAAAGAAATTGTTTATGGAGTTATAATGGATTGGGGAATGAGCGGTGCGACAGCAACAGTTGTATCATATCTATCAGGCGACGCAAGTTTATATTTAAGTTCAGGAGGTGGTGTAATTGGAGGGGGACAACATCCAAATGTGAATTCAGAAGCTAAGAAATTTGTCCAATTAGCACAATATTATTTATCTAAATCAGAAAAAACTGAAAAAACTGACTTACCAGAAATTGACAATGTGAAATTCTACTTATTGACTAATAAAGGGAAATATTTATGTCAAGAGAAAATGTCGAACTTTGAAAATAGTACATCTGAACTACTTCCGCTTTTTGAAGAAGGTAACAAAGTATTATCTGAGTTGAGAATCGTTTCTGATAAGTAATAATCAAATGGCAAACAAGGCTACTTATAACCACAAATTTGTATTATAATGGCTGAACTGCTTAAAGTTATTTCATCGCAATTAACTAAGTTTATACGGGCAGACAAGTTTGTGCTTTCTAAGCCATTACAACACAAATTCGCCAACCGTTAGCAGTCAGGGAAGGAAACGAAATCAGACACAAATATAATATCACATAATGGAACATAGAAATTTGAAAACCTTCCCTATATTGACAACTGAAAGGTTGACTCTTCGACAATTATCTGACAGCGATATTCAGGAAATATTTATTCTTCGTTCTGACACTTTAATAAACAAATATCTTGACAGAAAGCCAAGTAAGACATTGGAAGACGCATTGGAATTCATTGAGAAGATAAAAAACAACAGCCTTTCTTATTGGGCAATTGAACAAAAAGGAAACGAGAAACTTGTTGGGACAATTTGTCTTTTCGACATTTCAGAAGAACTTAAAAAATGCGAAATTGGATATGAACTTTTAACTGAATATCAAGGAAAAGGAATTATGAGAGAAACAGCGAAAAAAATAATTGAATATTCAACTCAAACACTTGGACTAAAAACAATTGATGCTTATACACATACGGACAACCAAAGTTCAACCAATCTACTTAAAGTATTGAAATTTAAGATTACGGATAGAGTTGATGAGACAAATTCAAATTTGATTTTATTCCGACTGAACATTAGTAATAAAAATAAATAAGTGGAAAAAAACCGAACCGCTAATACCGTATATAAGCTATGGCTGGGTCATTCCACATTTGGAAAATCCTGCAGATTTTGCAAAGCCGGTTTTTATCAGGAGAAGTCTGTGCCGCAACATGCCACAGCTTATATACACAAGCGTTATAGCCGATAGTAACAAAACGCAAAACCACAAACTCACCGTTGACAAATGAGCCTAACAGCCGCAGAAGTACAAAAAGCTTTAAAAATAAAAAAAGCTGTTATCGAATATTTCGACGGTTCATCTGAAACGACAGTAATGGCAAAGGACTTAATGAAATTATTTATTTCAAAAGGTATTTTCAATTTTTAAGAGAATTAGAAAAAGATAAAAATCTAAAGCTAATTCCTCAACCACATTTTTTGCAAAAAGAGCAGAACAAAAACTGGTATTTTATCAAAACTAACAAGTAAGCATCATGACCAGCTCTCCGGAATGTTAGCTTGCGCATTCCAAAGTACTGATAATACAGATTTCCAAATCCGTAGAACGAAAAGCAATTTCAGTTCGGGATTGCAAATCCCTATTTATCAGAAGTTCGACATCGCCCTGCGGAAGATGTCTAACAGCTACGGGGAGATCTCTTCAGAAGAATAATTTAAACCAAAAAGGCCCGATAAATTATCGAGCCTTTTTTTGATATTTTTTGGAATTTGCTTTAAGTTGTCAGCGAAGCTCTTAACTTTTCACCCTCAACCTTCCACCCTCAACCTTCTTCCTTCAACCTTCCACCCTCAACCTCCTTCTAACTCATTTTCAATTTCTTCTGTATATCGTTTACGTAGGTTTTAAATTTCTTATCGGTATCAATTAAATCTTCTACTGTTTGGCAGGCATAGATAACTGTACTATGGTCACGGCCTCCAAAAAATGCCCCAATCGTTTTTAGAGAAGATTTGGTATGGCTTTTTGAAAGGTACATCGAAATTTGCCGGGCTTGTACAATTTCTCGCTTACGTGTAGGAGATTTAACCATGTCTATAGAAACCTCAAAATACTCACAGACCAGTTTCTGTATGTATTCCATAGAAATTTCTTTGGTGGTATTTTTTATGAAGTTTTTGAGCATTTGCTTTGCCAACGCTAAATCAATCTCTTTCTTATTCAGCGTTGCTTGCGCCAACAAAGAAACCATCGCTCCCTCAAGTTCGCGTACGTTGTTATCAATATTGTGTGCAACATATTCTACCACTTCTTCAGGCAATTCAATACCATCCGAATACATTTTTTTGCGAAGGATAGCTACGCGGGTTTCCAAATCTGGTACTTGTAGATCGGCAGAAAGTCCCCACTTAAATCTACTTAACAAACGCTCTTCTAGACCGAACAAATCTTTTGGCGGCTTATCAGAAGTCAAGATTACCTGTTTGCCGGACTGGTGCAAGTGGTTAAAAATATGGAAAAAGATATCCTGTGTTTTTTCCTTACCGGCAAAGTTGTGCACATCATCCATTATGATAATGTCCATTGCTTGATAAAAATTGACAAAATCGTTAATGGTGTTGTTCTTCAACGAATCTACAAATTGTTGGCAAAACTTCTCACAACTTACGTAGATTATTAACTTATCGGGCAAATTGCGTTTTACCTCATTACCTATTGCCTGCACCAGGTGGGTTTTCCCCAAACCCACTCCGCCATAAATCATCAAAGGATTAAATGATGTGCCCCCAGGTTTTGCAGCTACCGCATAACCGGCTGATCTGGCCAAGCGGTTGCAGTCTCCCTCAATATAACTATCAAAAGTATAATTTGCATTGAGTTGTGGATCTACATTAAGTTTTTTTAAACCAGGAATGATAAAAGGGTTTCTAATGTCTTTGTTGATGGATACTGGAATAGGCATAGACTGCATTTTCGATTCTGCGCCATTTCCATTCGATGGCATGTTGGTAGTGTACGGACTGCCGCTATTTGAAGATTTGTCTACAACAATGTTGTATTCTAACCTTCCATTTTCTCCAAGCTGTTTCTTTACGGTTTTGCGTAGCAGGCCAACATAATGCTCTTCCAACCATTCGTAAAAGAATAAACTAGGAACTTGTATGGTTAAAATATTGCCTTCTAATTTCAAGGCCTTTATCGGCTCGAACCAGGTTTTAAAACTTTGGTTCGGGATATTATCCTTTATTATTTGAAGACAGTTTTTCCATACTTCGTTACTAGTTTTTTCCATGCTCAGATTCATATTTTGTTGGTTTTCAGTACCCCTAACAGCTAAAAGGATGCTGTTATTCCGCTCTTCGAAGATTGGGAAAATTATCAACAATTTAAACAAAAATCTCAAATAAATTGTAACCCGCTAGGATGCAGCACCCTACCTTTAGTTACCTTAATTTATTCTGTGGATAACTAAAATTAACAACAAATTAATACTCACCGAAGGTATTTCGAAACACATCTGCTATCTCGCCAAGGGTAGCATAATGCTCTACAGCATCAATAATAAAAGGCATAAGGTTATCGTCGCTATCAGCCGAAATCCGCAATCTTTTTAACGAATCGTGCACTTTATTGTTGTTTCGTTTGGCCTTTAATTTTTCGATTTTTTCGATTTGAAGCTTTCGAATTTCATCTCCAACAGTAAAAACTTCTGTAACATCTGCATCGTCTTGCTCAAAGGCGTTTATGCCTACCGAAATCCGCTCTCCGTTTTCTATTTCAGCTTGATAAAGATAAGCCGAGGCAGCAATTTCTTGTTGCATATATTCATTTTCTATTGCATTTACAGAGCCACCCATGGCGTTTATTTTATCAATATAAATCCAAGCAGCCTTTTCAATTTCATCAGTCAAATTTTCCACGAAAAAGGAACCCGCCAGCGGATCTACTGTTTCGGTAATTCCACTTTCAAAAGCGATAATTTGCTGGGTGCGCAAAGCTATTTTGGCCGCTTCTTCGGTAGGCAAAGACAGCGCTTCATCATAGCCGTTTGTATGTAAGGACTGTGTGCCGCCCAATACTGCCGCCATAGCTTGGTTGGTTACCCTTACAATATTGTTTAATGGCTGCTGTGCTGTTAAGGTAGAACCACCTGTTTGGGTATGGAACCGCAACATCTGCGCCTTTGGATCTGTTGCACCCAACTCTTTAGCGATTTTCGCCCACATTCGCCTTGCAGCCCTAAATTTTGCGATCTCCTCAAAGAAGTTGTTGTGGCAATTAAAGAAAAATGATAATCGCTTCGCAAAAACATTTATATCCAATCCTTTGCTTAGGGCTGCCTTTAAATAAGCTTTGCCATTTGCCAAAGTAAAAGCCAATTCTTGTACCGCTGTAGAACCCGCCTCTCTAATGTGATAGCCAGAAATAGAAATGGTGTTCCATTTTGGGATTTCTTTGCTACAGAACTCAAAAATATCGGTAATGATGCGCATTGATGGCTTTGGTGGATAAATGTAAGTTCCACGCGCTGCATACTCTTTTAAAATATCGTTTTGGATAGTGCCTGATAGCTTTGTTAAATCTGCACCTTGCTTTTTCGCTAATGCGATGTACATGGCCAAAAGCGTAGAAGCAGTTGCGTTTATGGTCATCGATGTGGTAATATTTTCTAGCGCAATGCCATCGAAAAGCGTTTCTATGTCTTCCAAAGAATCTATTGCCACGCCAACTTTTCCAACTTCGCCAGCCGACATTTCATGGTCGCTATCGTACCCAATTTGTGTAGGTAGATCGAATGCGACAGAGAGTCCTGTTGTTCCCTGGCTCAATAAAAATTTATAGCGGTTGTTGGATTCTTCGGCGGTAGAAAAACCTGCATATTGCCGCATAGTCCATAACCTGCCTCGGTACATGTCTTTTTGAACTCCACGCGTAAACGGAAATTCGCCAGGCAACTCATTCATCGGCTTTGCCGAAGTGTAAAGTTCTTTAATTTCAATTCCGGAGGATGTTTTAATGGGAAGCTTGCTCATTGTACAGGTTGAACGTGATGCGGAGTCGATTTGGCCGTCGCGTTTACAAGATACTGCTTTATGGCAACAACTTTCAGCTTTTCGACTAAGAAACCAATTTGTCAGAAATTTAAAACGTTAATTATTTGCGTAAATTAAAGCTGCGGTGAAGAAAGAAAGAAAGAATTCAAAACAACTGGTGAATTTCCTGTTTTATCAACCCAATCGTTAAATCGTAAGGATTTTCTTCTATATTCACCATGTGATCAAGTACGGCCTTGCTCAGATCCATTCCACTAGCTTCATTTCCCAAACCTTGCACACCATTATTAATCATCGCAATGGTATCGTCTTTCAATTTGCTAACTACCTGCCAAGTGCTTGCGTTAATGTATAATTGTTGGGCAATGTTATGTTGGTATTCGGAGCGTATTTCTGTCAACACGGCGGCTTGTAAGGCCGCTATCCCACTATCTGGTTGATGTACACGCAGCAACATATTTGCGGGGTTGATTCTATCAACAAAAATGATAAGTCGTTCATGCGCCTGCAGCCTTAAAGGCAACAAATTTACTCTAATCTCTTTATTTAACTCGATGTTTTTTAATGAAAGAAAGCGCTCTAAGTTTTTCTTTAAAATAAAGTACATTGTTAAAAGCGCCAAAAATATACCACCAAAAACGACCAAAAACTCTATCAATGCAGTCGGTATAATCATAGCTTGGCGGTTTTATTACGGTAATTTAACGATGTCAAATGGCAAAAATGTGCATTATTATTTATATTTGTAACATAAAAATTGAAACCGATGAGCACAGCAGTAGAAATTACATTTGCACCCGTAACATTTTCTAATGGCGCAGCAAAAGAATTGTTTAAGTTAAAAGATCAGCAAGAAGTAGGCGAAGATTTTGGTTTGCGCGTAGGTGTAGAAGGCGGTGGTTGCGCGGGCATGAACTATATTCTCGGTTTTGATAAACGCAAAGAGGGAGATGAAGAATTTACCATAGATGGTATTAAGGTTTTTATGAATAAGGCTCACCAGATGTATCTAATGGGCATGATGATAGATTGGCAAGATGGGCTAAATGCGCGTGGTTTTACGTTCGTCAATCCAAATGCAACAAGCACTTGCGGGTGCGGTACAAGTTTTTCTGCTTAATTATAGATTTTTGTAACATTGCATACCGTCACCTCGTCTATAACTTGGAGACTTTTTTAAGGAAGAGTTTAGTTACACCAAGCTGCGATTTTTTTTAAAGATGTATTTCGTAATTGGTTCCAAAACATGTTTCGGGCAAAACCCTCTCCAAAAAATTGCTATCCCCCAAACCCACTATTTAGCTAAATGAACTTTAGAGAGAACATTCGCCTTGCTATAGCCTCCATCAAATCTAGTAGACTTAGAACCATGCTAACCGCACTGATCATTGCTATAGGTTTGGCTGCGTTGGTTGGGATTCTAACTACTTTAGATGCAGTAAAAAGAAAGATGACCGATGCTTTTAGCAGCATGGGAGCTAATGCATTTACCATTCAAAATCGCGGTGTTGGCATTAGAATAGGCAGAGGAAAACGTCCTAAGCCGTTTAAATCAATCACCTACGAAGACGCACAAAAATTTAAAAACGAACAAAAAACGCCTGCAACGGTTGCTGTAAGTGTTTTTGCAACCGGTGGCGCAACCGCGAAAAGCGGAAGTATAAAGACCAACCCCAATATAAACGTACAAGGAATTGACGAAAACGGTTTGGCAGCCAAAGGTTTAAATCTTAGTGAGGGCAGAAATTTTAGCTTATCGGAGATTAATCTTGGCAGCAACGTCTGTATTGTTGGGGATGAAGTGGTAAAAAAACTGTTCGAGCACGAAGACCCAATTGATAAAATGATTAGTGTGGGTAACAACCGACTGAAAATTATAGGCTTACTGGAAAGTAAGGGATCAAGTATCGGGTTTAGTGGCGATAGGTCTGTTTATGTGCCGCTGCTAAAGGCAAAGCAAATCAACGACAATGCAAATCCGTCCTACACCATTACCGTTATGGTGCCTGGTAACGACATTATGGAGACTGCCATTGGCGAATCTACCGCGCTTTTTAGAAACATTAGAAAGGTTTCTGTTACCGATGCAAACAACTTCGAGATTACAAAAAGTGATGCCATTGCACAAACATTGTTCGAAAATTTGGCCTTTGTGGCCATCGGTGGCGTCGCAATTGGTATCATTACACTCATTGGCGCTTCCATTGGACTTATGAATATTATGCTTGTATCTGTAACAGAGCGCACAAGAGAAATCGGAATCAGAAAAGCTATTGGCGCAAATCCAAAAGTTATCCGCCGGCAATTTTTAATAGAGGCAGTTGTGATATGCCTGTTTGGAGGTGCATTTGGTATTTTCCTTGGCATCCTGTTGGGTAACATTATATCACTCAGCATGGGCGGAACGTTTATCATCCCTTGGATGTTTATTATTGGTGGCTTTCTATTATGCGTTTTCGTAGGCATTGGTTCCGGGTATTATCCCGCTAAAAAAGCTTCAAAATTAGATCCGGTAGAAGCCCTTAGGTACGAGTAGGTTTGATGAAAAATAACTGGTCGCATGACTCCGATGGTTTACAGCAGTATTTTTTCCAGTATCTAAAAAGAAGAGAAATAGGTGACGCGATTGCAAGTTGTGTGGTTCAACTATTCAATTCTCTCGGCAAGTTTAAATATTCTGCGCCTTGGGCAAGGTTAGAGTTGTAAATCTTTTTTAGCAATTCGTTTACATCTTCTGATAGATCGAACTGAAGATCCTCGTGCAGCTTTTGCACCTTTTTAATTAGAGAGTCTGCCGCTTTAACATAATAAACCGCAAATTGATAGCCAATATCTTTACCGCGATAAGAAGGAGTATGATAGGAAATTTTAAAGCTATTCATCAAATAAACCTTCAATTCTGCCTCGCCGAAGCTGTCTTTAGTTATCTTAAAGAAATGATTTACGCGTGTGTTAAATTGCCTTAAATAATACAATCCATCTTTAAAATCTGCATTTCTCAAATGAATTACGCTTTTATCTATATCTGCTTTTATTACATTTTTACGCTCAACAAGATCGGTTTCGTTCTCTAGCAGTTTAAAATGTAGATGTTCGGTGAGAATTTTATCTTTAGCAATTAAACGCAGTAGAAGTTTGTCTTTTTCTTTACCAGGCAAAGCGATAATGGCTCCTTTAAGATCTTTATGGTCAGATAATTTCATTAAACTAATTTATGTTCCATTCCTTGGTTTCGCGTTTCCGTGAAGCAATTCTGGTTTTTGTTCGTAGGAATATAAACACAGAAGATAGTTATTGACGCTAAAATTTGACGAAATAGAAAATTAACGAGATTTTACTGCATCAGTATAGGACCATCAAAATTTCTAAGAACCATTAGAAAGGATTTTCGTTGATGTATTCCTCCCATTTCCATGCCGAGCGAAGCATTTCATCCAGATCTAACTCGGTTTTCCAGTTAAGCACTTCGTTAGATTTGGTCACATCGCCGTAGATTTCTACAATGTCTCCTGCCCTTCTCTTGCCCACAGTGTAATTCAATTTAACACCTGTGGAGTTTTCAAAAGCCGCAATAATTTCTAAAACGGAAGATCCATGCCCTGTACCAATGTTGAAAACCTCGTATTTATCAGTTTCTTTGTTAGTTTCTAAGCGTTTAATTGCAGCAACATGAGCTTTTGCCAAATCTACTACGTGGATATAATCCCTAATGGCAGACCCGTCTGGCGTTGGATAATCGTTGCCATAAACGGTAATAGGCCCGCGTTTGCCAATAGCCGACTGCGTAATAAATGGAACCAGATTTGCCGGAACGCCGATTGGCAGTTCGCCAATAAGAGCAGACTTGTGTGCACCAACAGGATTGAAATAGCGCAAAGCAATTACCCTTAAACCATCAACTCTTGCAGCAGTTTGCTCTAAAATTTCTTCTGCCACTTGTTTAGTATTTCCATAAGGAGATTCTGCAGGTTTCACATCGGCAGACTCTGTAACAGGCAAATTGTCTGGCTGCCCATACACGGTGCATGAAGAAGAAAAGACGAAGTTTATCTTTTCATTAAAAGATGTAAGCAGATTTATTAAACTAAAAAAATTATTCCTATAATATTTTAGCGGTTGTTCTACGGATTCGCCAACGGCTTTAAAAGCAGCAAAATGAATAATTCCACTAATTTCAGGGTGAGATTTCGCAAAGCTCTGGACCGCAGTCGAGTCTTGAAGATCAATCTTTTCGAACTCGAACCTTTTGCCAGTAATTCTTTCCAACTGACCTAGAATCTCTATCTGCGAGTTCGACAAATCATCGGCTATAATTACCTCATAACCAGCATTAAACAATTCCACAACTGTATGGGAACCAATATATCCTGTACCACCAGAGACTAAAATCTTAGACATTATTATTTATTAAAAGTAGTAAAATCTTTATGCTCTATCTTTTTTAAAGCTTCCGTAGGCAAACTTTTAAAATAGTCGTAAGTTATTTTTAGGCCTTCTTCCCTATTTATTTTTGGCTGCCATCCGAGCAAATTTATGGCTTTAGTTATGTCTGGTCTGCGTTGTTTTGGATCGTCTTGTGGCAATTCCCTATAAACTATCTTTTGCGAAGTGCCGGTAAGCTTTATAATTTCTTCGCAAAACTGCTTAATGGTAATTTCATCTGGATTGCCGATGTTTACCGGTGATGCATAATCGCTCATCAGCAAACGGTAAATTCCTTCAATCAAATCATCAACATAGCAAAACGAGCGGGTTTGGCTTCCGTCTCCAAAAATTGTCAAATCCTCGCCGCGTAAAGCCTGACCAATAAACGCAGGCAATACTCTGCCATCATTTAAACGCATGCGCGGTCCATAAGTATTAAAAATACGAACAATACGTGTCTCAACGCCGTGAAAAGTATGATAAGCCATGGTTATGGCCTCTTGAAAACGCTTTGCCTCATCATACACCCCACGCGGTCCCACGGGGTTTACGTTACCCCAATATTCTTCTGGCTGCGGATTTACGTTTGGATCGCCATAAACTTCTGATGTCGATGCTATCAACATTCTAGCCTTTTTAGCTCTAGCTAAACCCAAAAGATTGTGCGTTCCCAAAGACCCAACTTTAAGTGTTTGGATTGGGATTTTTAAATAATCGATAGGACTTGCAGGTGAAGCAAAATGCAAAATGTAATCTAAATCCCCTGGAATATGCACAAACTTAGAAACGTCGTGATTGTAGAATTCGAAATTTTCTAACTTGAATAAATGTTCGATGTTTGCTAAATCGCCGGTAATCAAATTATCCATGCCGATAACATAATAACCTTCTTTTATAAAACGATCGCAGAGATGCGAACCTAAAAAGCCAGCTGCTCCGGTAATTAAAATTCTTTTATTGGCCATTGTCCACAAGTTTTCTGCCCACACTGTTATAGTAAAATCCTAAATCTATCATTTTCTGTAAATCATACAGATTTCTTCCATCGAAAATAACCTTGTTTTTAAGGGTCTGTTCCATTTTATCATAATCTGGGTTTCTAAACACAGACCATTCCGTAGCTATTAATAAAGCATCACACTTCTCTAAAGCTTCGTACTGATTTTGAGAATAAGAAATTTTATCGCCAAGCAAACGTTTTACATTTTCCATTCCTTCAGGATCGAAAGCGGTAATAGTTGCGCCTTTTTCTAGCAAAGAATCTATAATGTAAAGCGCTGGAGCCTCGCGGATATCGTCGGTCTCTGGTTTGAAAGCCAAGCCCCAAAGTGCAAAATGCTTGCCTTTTACGTCATCTTTAAAATACTTTAATACTTTATCAACCAATACTGTTTTTTGCCTTTCATTTACTGCCATTACAGATTTAAGGACTTGGAAATCATATTTGGAATCATCAGAAGATTTTACCAATGCTTGTACGTCTTTTGGAAAACAAGACCCGCCGTAACCGATACCTGGAAATAGGAAACGCTTGCCGATACGGGCATCAGATCCAATGCCTCGTCTAACTGCATCTACATCTGCGCCCACAAGCTCGCAAAGGTTTGCAACCTCATTCATAAATGTAATTTTGGTGGCCAAAAATGAGTTTGCTGCATATTTTGTCAACTCAGAAGAACGTTCATCCATAAATAAGATAGGGTTTCCTTGTCTAACATAAGGGCCGTAAAGTTCTGCCATTATTTTAATTGCTCTTTCACTTTTTGTTCCCAAAACCACTCGATCGGGCTTCATAAAATCTTCTACCGCTACACCCTCTCGTAAAAACTCAGGGTTAGAAACTACATCTACCGCTACATCTGTATTCTCCTTAAAAACAGCGGAAACCTTATCTGCGGTTCCAACTGGAACGGTAGATTTATTTACAATTACCTTGTATTCTGTTATTAGTTTTGCAACATCCTTTGCTGCACCTAGGATGTAAGAAAGGTCGGCGGCACCGTCCCCTCCCGGAGGCGTAGGCAACGCCATAAAAATAATCTGTGCATCCTTAACGGCATCTGCAAGATCAGAAGTAAAAGTTAGCCTATCTTGGGCAATATTCCGATGGAACAACTGCTCTAAACCTGGCTCATAAATTGGGATTTGCCCAGCTTGCATTTTCGCAATCTTTGCTTTATCAATATCAACGCAAATAACGCTATTACCTGTTTCTGCCAAACACGTTCCTGTAACTAAACCAACGTATCCTGTACCAATTACTGCTATTTTCATGGGGACTAAATATTATAGATATTTTTTATTTTACTTTTGCAGCGAAGATAACAATTACCAAATGACTTCTTTGTATCAAGTAATTATAAAATTATATTTTTTTGTTGTTTGGGTTGCGTCTTTATTTAATACGAAGGCAAAACTGTTTGTAGATGGTCGGAAAAAATTGCTTTGCAAGCTAAAAAACTCAATTTCAACAGAAAAGGAAAGAATTTGGTTTCATTTTGCTTCTTTAGGAGAGTTTGAGCAAGGCAGGACTGTATTAGAAAGCTTAAAATTAGATTACAAAGAACACGAAATCATAGTGACTTTTTTTTCTCCTTCAGGATATGAGATTCGAAAAGGTTATCCAGGCGTAAAGGTTTTTTATCTCCCAATGGATTCTAAGGAAAACGCCAAAAAATTTATCCAAATTGTAAACCCCTCTATTGCCATTTTTACCAAATACGAGTTTTGGCATTTCTATTTTTTGGAGTTGAAGAAAAATCAAATTCCATTATTTTTAATTTCTTCTATTTTTAGGCCAACCCAGATTTTCTTTAAATGGTATGGCGGTTTTTACAAAAAAATGCTTAGCTGTGTTACCCATTTTTTCGTTCAGAATAAAGAAAGTTCAGATTTGTTATCGTCCATCGGCTTTAAGAATGTTAGCCTCTCCGGCGACACACGATTTGACCGGGTATATGAAAATGCGCTAATTTCAAAATCACTTCCGCGGCTAGAAATGTTCCTAAATGGAGCGCAAACCTTGGTTGCAGGTAGCACATGGCCTCAAGATGAGATTTTATTATCGGTTCTGCCGGATATATATCCAAATTGGAAATTTGTCATAGCCCCGCACGAGATTGATGAGAAGCACATCAATAAAATAGAGGGTCTTTTTAAAGGTAATTGCATAAAATACTCTGACGTTAATAATAAACAAATGGCATCGTGGAATGTAGAGAAGGTTGTCCAGGTTCTTATTATAGATAATATTGGGATGCTTTCCTCACTTTATCAATTCGGAAAAATCGCTTATATCGGTGGTGGTTTTGGTGCCGGAATACACAACACTTTAGAGGCGGCAGCATTTAGTCTGCCGGTAATTTTCGGTTCGAAATTCGATAAATTTAAAGAGGCAAAAGACTTAATTCAAATTGGTGCAGCTAAAAGTATATCTGGTGAAAAAGAACTGATTGAAGCTTTTGATTTTTTTATTAGCAACGAAAAATCATCCGCAGAAGCGAAAAAATACGTGGCAGAAAATAAGGGCGCAACTGAAATTATTTTGAACTTTATTGAGCCATATTTGAAAAACAAAAACTTCTAAGCAAATTTTCCTTTTTTAAATTTTGGATAGTTGGGGAACAATCTCTTCCACAATATTTTCTATCTCATTATCAACCCCAACCGTAAGCACATCCTTTTCATCAGCCGCAGGTACTTCTAAAGTATCAAATTGGCTTTTGAGCATGTCTAAATGCATAAAATGAGTTTTCCTCGCCTCAACGCGGTGAGCAATTAAACTATAGTCTCCAGATAGAAAAACGAAACAAATATTCTTGTTATCAGCTCGGAGCATGTTGCGGTATTCCTTTTTTAACGCCGAGCAAGCAATAACGCAAACGTTTCCATTTTCTGAGTCTTTATGGCCAATTTTGGCAACAGATTTTAGCCACCCATACCGATCGTAGTCGGTAAGCGGAATGCCGGCCGCCATTTTATCTATGTTACTTTGTGGATGTAAATCATCACCATCTATAAAATGTGCATCAATCTTTTTTGCAAGCGCCTCACCAATAACACTCTTTCCGCTTCCTGAAACGCCCATAACAATAATTAATTTGCCCGTTTCCATTTAATGTATCATTTCTTCAAGAGCGTCTATAAAAATTGGATTGTCGTTTAAACTTTCTACTAGCTGAACGCATTCACCACCTAATGCTTTGAATTCTTCGTGATACTCAACGGTAATTTCGTACAAGGTCTCCAAACAATCTGCCACGAACGCCGGACTAAAAACCAGTAATTTTTTCTTTCCCTCGGCAGCCAACTTCTTTAGAGTGTCTGTTGTATAAGGTTGCACCCAAGGCTCTTTACCCAACCTAGATTGATAACAAACCGTATAATCGCCTTCACTCAAATTTAGTTCCGCAGCAATAATCTTAGCTGTATGGTGGCACTGCGCAGAGTAGCAGAATTTATTTATATCATTAAAAGTTTGGCAACAATCGGCGGCTTTTAAGCAATAGTTTTTGGTATGATCACACTTCATTAGCTGCCTTTGCGGTAAACCATGAAAACTGAAAAGTATGTGGTCGTAATTTTCCAAGCCATGTTTTCTTCCATTTTCTGCAAATATTTTTATCATCTTCTCATTATCATGAAAAGAATTTACAAAAGAAACAGGTGGTACAGTTTGCCATGTACTAAGCAGCTCCATAACCAGTTGGATTACAGAACCCGCACTTGCAGAAGCATATTGGGGAAACATTGGAATAACCTGAATGCTTTCTACTAAATTGTCCTTTAATTTTTGCAAGGCCGATTGAATAGAAGGAGTTTGATAGCGCATGGCAAGCTCTACCTGATAGCCGTCGCCAAGCTTTTCTTGCAACATATTGGCTTGCAAAACACTGTAATATAAAAGTGGCGAACCGTTTTTCCCCCATATTTCTTGGTATAATTTCGCGGTCTTCGGACTTCTAAATGGAACAATGATACCTTTTACCAATAGTGTGCGCTTAAACTTTGGAATGTCTATCACACGTTCATCCATCAAAAATTGATCTAAATACTTTCTAACATCGGGTACAGATGCACTATCTGGCGTGCCTAAATTGACTAATAAAATTCCTTTTTTACTCATAATTAAATTTCGAAAATTACCCCGATGGATGGTAAAATGTTTCCGCTGGCGTCTTTCAATAACTTTGTTCTAAAACGAGACGGATCTCCGATAGCATCTTGCGGATTGCCGCTTCCATCTCTATCCAACACCAAGGGCGCTTGAAGTTCGTATTTGTTGTTGGTTAGATTCTGGATGTCTAAATAAAGGTTAAGATTAAACTTTTTAAAAGGGAATTTTTTATCAACCCTTACGTCAAGTTGATAAAAACTTTTAAGTATGCTTCCGTTTAAACGATTGTAATCTGGTATCCCTGCAGGAAAAACGGCATAGTTTTCCTTTAACGACGAATAGGAAATATTGTACGGCGTGTATGGCGTGCCGCCAGAGTACCTAAACTTTGCACCAATTTCCCAATTTTTCGGTAGGATTTTCCCGGCCGTCATGCTTAAAATGTACCTATTGTTCCAGCTGGACCGAATGTAGTTTTGATTTTTATCTTTAAATGCGCTTCTATAAAGCGTTAATGCAAAGATACCATAAAACCCCTTGGTAAGCCTTTGTTGGGCAAAAAACTCCAAGCCATAACTTCTTCCTTCAGTTTGCCCAACAACCGGATTGTTTCCCACTACGCCAAAATCTGCACCTAAATTGGCCAACGGAATACTGTCTTTAAAAACCTCTACCAAAGGATAATCTGCATATTTTTTATAAAACCCTTCTATAGTAAACTTTGTATTTTTTAAAGTATTGTACTCTAGGCCGGCAACAACATGGGTTGCTTTAATGTAATTTACCGCCTTGTTTAAAAGAGGCGCATCTGTACCTTTCCGGTATCCAAGCAAAGTATAAGCCGGCAGTTGATAATAAATGCCAGTGTTAAAATTGAAACTAATTTTCTCTGTAAAATTATAAGAGGCAGAAAAGCGTGGCGAAAAAGTTTTTAACGGGTTTTCCATTTGCTTGGCATAATCGCTTCCATCTATTCTAAAGCCCGCAGAAATATTTAAACTGTTATTGAAATACGGAGCGCTAACCTGTAAAAAAGCATCATATTTTAAAAGATTCAAGGTAGAAGAATAATCGAAAGTTTGCCCCGGATAATAGACTAAATTTGTAGAGTAATATTGCCCTGTTTCTACGCCACCCCCAAAACTAATTTTATATTTTCCTTCTAAAGATGAATTTTCAAGTCTGAACTTATTCTCCGTTTCCTGCGATTTATAGTCTATCGTTCTGAGTTTACTTTCATCATTATTTTCATATTTTATGGCGCTAGTGTTCAAATAATTCCTACTTAACACCACTGTTGAAAATCCCCTTTTACGATAGTTTTTGTAAACGGCGCCAATTGTGTAATTGTCTTGAGAGTTTTTTGGCAAATTGGCCAAATTATACAAATTAGCTTCTGTTGGTTTTGTATCAAAGTTGAGTGTAAACTTGTCGAGAGCGCCTAGCCCTAATATTGTTAATTCGTTATGACTGTTAAATTTGGTTTTTACTTTAAACTGAAAATCTTGATATTGCGGCAAGAAAGGCAACCCAATTAATTTAAATAAGCCTTGCAAATAAGACAGGCGATAGGAAGCAATGTAAGTGGTTTTTTTACCGAACGGGCCATTTATCGCGGTTGCAAAATCGCTAGAACCTAAGGTTAAAGAGGCCGCAAGCTTATCAGGATTGCCATCGGTCTCTTTAAACTCAAAAACAGAACTTAATGCATTTCCTCTTGAAGCTGGAAAAGCTCCAGAATAGAAATCTACCTCTTTTATAAAATCTACATTTATTAACCCAATTGGACCACCAGAAGAGCCTTGGGTGCTAAAATGGTTAATGTTCGGAATTTCCACGCCATCTAAATAAAACCTATTTTCGTTAGGTGCGCCTCCGCGGATGATGATATCGTTCCTAAAACTTACCGGCGCCGAAACACCAGGCAAGGACTGTATAACCTTAGATATGTCTCTATTGCCGCCAGGGTTTCTCTTAATTTCCGTTGCGCCAATGGTTCGCAAACTTAGCGGGCTTTCTATCGGCTTCAAAAATCTCTGCCTCTTAACGGTCACTTCATTAAGCTGACTGTTATCATTTTCTAGTACGACATCTAAATTGGTTGCAATGGCATTGGTAACTGCTATATCAAAAATTGGTTTGCTTTTATAGCCTAAAAAGCTAAAAACTAAATTGTAAACTCCGGGCTTTAAACCTATCAAGTTGTAATTTCCTAAACTATCTGTTTTAGCAGCAGCAGTATTATTTTGAATTTTTACTGTAGTGCCAATAAGTGGTTGGTTAGAGTATGCATCAGTAACTTTACCTTTTATTTCTCCGTTTTGAGCAAATCCAACGTTAATTCCTGTAAAAAAAAATGCTACTAAAAGTAATCTCTTAACCATACTTATCGGCAGTTAGACTTATATATTTTTTTGGAGAAACAAATATTAGTACTTATTGATTGTTGGAAGCTTTACAGCCAATTATTTTTTGGTAAAATGACATTTAAAACATTAGCCTTTTACCTTATACAATTGCCACCAAGGCGTATTGGGTTTTTGGTGATGCTCTAAATGGTATCCAAAAAAATAGCAAGTAAAGAAAGCTATGAGATGATTTTTTTTTAGTGTCGAAGCGAAGAACTCATTATCGTGTTCGCCTTTATGTGGTAAATAGGTGCCAAAATAGAAAAGTTGAACGGTACTTAAAAGCGAAGGGAATACCCAAAACAGCAATATATTTAGTTGGTCGAACCAAATTTTTAACAAGTTGAAAATAAGTGCCATTATAACCAATTGAATAATGGTAACGTAGTTCATCATAAAATGGAAATACCATCTTAAGAAACCGTGTGGAGAATAATCGGGGTCTAGGCTTGTATGCACATCACTGTGGTGAAGATGGTGCTTCTTAAAGAGATTTTTGTAAAAAAAGCCTGCATAAAGAAAAACAGCGACAGCTCCAAAGAAATTATTTAAGTTTCTGTTTGATGAAATAGTGCCGTGCATGGCGTCGTGAGCAGTAATAAACAAACCAGTGAAAAGGTGCATTTGTACCAAAATCATCAAGTAAACCAGTGGATTTAACCAAGAAAATTGCCAGTTTAACAGAAGAATAAGCGAAGTTAACCACAAACCCATAACCAAAATGGCCATCAATACTCCAAAATCAGAATTTTTAGTGGTGCTTACTTCCATTATCAAAAGAAGTTACAACGCTTCAACAGCGTTCTTAACATTTTCCATCAACCACATTGGAGTAGATGTTGCGCCACAAATGCCAATCGTATCGCCCGCGCTGAACCAGTTTTTGTCCAGCTCATCTAAACTTGAAATAAAATAAGATTCAGTATTGAATTTTTTGCAGACATCGTAAAGCACTTTTCCGTTTGATGATTTTTTACCCGATACGAAAATAATCCTATCATAGTTTACCACAAAATGTTCTAATTCTGAGTAGCGGTTGGAGACTTGCCTACAAATGGTATCATTTGCTTTCACATCAAATCCGCGACCTATTAACTCATCTTTGATCTGGTAAAATTTGTCTGTACTTTTTGTGGTTTGACTGTATAATGTAAATTTCTGTGGCAAATCGATTTCGTCCAATTCTGAAATATCTTGAAAAACAATTGCCTTCCCATCGGTTTGCCCCTTTAGCCCAATAACTTCTGCATGGCCATGTTTTCCGAATATTAAAATTTGCTCCTCTTCTTCATGCGATGTTTTTATGCGATTTTGCAGCTTGAGAACTACCGGGCAAGATGCATCTATCAGAGTAAGGTTATTATTTAGGGCTAACTGATAGGTTGAAGGAGCTTCTCCGTGCGCTCTAATCATTACTTTTTCATCGCGTAGAGCAGCCAATTGTTCATGATCTATAATTTTTAAACCCATATTAGTAAGGCGAGACACTTCCTCATCGTTATGAACAATATCTCCCAAACAATACAAATGCCCGCTCTCGTTCAAAATGTCTTCTGCCATTTCTATGGCGTAAACCACCCCGAAACAAAAGCCCGACGTTTTATCTATGCTCGCTGATATGTTTAGACTCATTTAACGGCAAAATTACCTAAAAAAACAATTTAAAGCGTCATATACAAGACAACAAAAAATACAAGTTGACTGATAAACAACATGATGCCAATATATTTTTGCTGCTTTAAATGGAGTGCGTAGTAAAATTTTAGTAAGATAATCGAAATAATAAACCAAGCGACGTAATTTTGGATAGGAATTACGTTGTCGTACCATTGCCAATAATCGAATTTCATGGCTACCGGTTCCATAAAAAAATCCAGCAAAACTAGCAAGGCGGAGCCAATAAGTGAAGTTAAAATAGAACTTCTAATTTTAATTTCTTTAACCATTTGCCCGACGCTAAATATTAAAAGCACCCAATTTGCCCCCATAAGTAAAGGTACATCTGCAATTTTTGGCCCCATTGTTTCTCCATAAGCATAATTACCAAAAATTTGAAGGGTTTTTACACCAAGCACTTCTACCATATATCCGCACAAAAAGATACCGGCAATAAATAAAAAAAGGATTTTTTTTTCACCATTATAGGATAAAATAATAATCAAAAACATAAGCAATAAATGGTATGGAACCAAGCTTAAAAACGTTCGATGAAAGCTAGGTATCAAAAAGCCGATCAGCCCGACCAGGTGGAAGATTATTACAATAGCCACTGCCCATTTCTGGCTTATCAATGCGTTTGTAATGATCGGCCTTTCCATGTACCAGTTTTAAATAAATGCTTTTTAATAGAAATAAGCGCAATGATAAAGAAAAATGCCATTTGAATGGGATGTAATAGCAAGTTTTCTAAAATTTTTTGTCCAGATAAAATTGAAATCATCACCCGACCTAACAAAATTAACGCAACAGGAAGCACTAGAAATGTGGAGTTGAAATAAAAAAACAATAAAATAGGACCGACAATTACCAAGGCCAAGTAGCCCAACAGCACCCAGATGCTTTTGCCAAAGCCTGCGAGTAGGTTTTTACTAAAGCCACCTATCGCTTCTAATAACCCACCATACATCCTACAATAAATAGAGCTATTGGAAAGTAAAGCCTCGGCTTTGAAACGTTGCTGCTTCACTAACTTCATAATTTCTATATCTTCCACTACTTCACTTCTAACTTGCTCGTGCCATTTGTGTTTCTTGTAGTTTTCAGCATCGAAAAACATGCACTGTCCACTTGCCGCAGCAAACATTGGATTCTTGGAAAGTTTTACTAAACGCAGAGGCAATAAACTTAGCAAAATGTAATGCATCATCGGTACGGTAAACTTTTCGCCAAGGCTTACCATATATTGGGTAGTAAAGACGCTAACCAAAGACAGTTTACCTAATTCCATCCTCGCGAGCAAACTTTGAATAAATCCGGGTTTTATATAATCATCCGCATCTAAAAATAGTAAGAATTCGCCCTCCGATAGTGCCGCCAGTTGATGGCATGCAAAATTTTTGCCTAGCCAACCTTTTGGTAGAGTTTGACCTTTTACGATTTTGAACTTGGACGCCTCGGCACAGAATTGCGAAACTACTGTGTAAGTATCGTCTTCACTATTATCATCCAAAACAAGAACTTCATAATTTTGGTAGTCTTGGGTTTTTATAGATTGCAGTAGATTAAGGATGTTTTCTGCCTCGTTACGCGCAGGAACAAGAATGGATATCCGATTTGAAAAATGCTTTGATGACCGTGGTAGTTTAGGATTTGAGATGAAATTAAAAAGTATGACAGAAAATCTGATCACCAAAAATATCAAGACTGCATATAAAAAAATGCTCATACTGCCTTTTCTGTTTGTTTGATTAATGCTGAACGATAATGTTGGTTGTAAGCGTTTTTTAACACTTGCAGACTCTCATAAACTACCGGTTTGTGTATTGAGAGATAGCTAAAAGCGGTTGGCTTTCTATCTTCAAAATAATCTATAAAGGTGGCGGCGAAGACAATTTGGATATTGCCTTTTGCATTTCTGACGATTCGGCTTACGCCTTTTTCAAAATTGATAGATTTTAAATGGTTCGATTCTAATTTTCCCTGCGGAAAGAACAACACCAAGTTATTTGGGTTCTCCAACAGAGTTGCGGCAAAATCCAACGTTTCTAATACATCTCGTCCTCCTTTTTTCGCAGCGAAAGCACCGAGGTATTTTAAAAACCTCACCTTTTTGTAGTTGTGTTCACTAACTAAAACGTGGAAGTTTCTTTTGAACTGCTTTTTATTAATGTAATACATAAAAAAACCATCCCACCAACTAAAATGGTTTGCCAGCAAAAGAATAGAAGCATTTTGAGGAACATCTAGTTTGTTAAATTGAACTGAGTTAAAGTCTTTGCTGATAATAAAATCGATATACCAAGAGAAGAATCGGAAAATAACGTTGCTTTTTCTCGGCCTGTACATGTATTGTGATTAAACAATTTAAATTATTTATAAATCTATAAGAATAATACGAAAAATGGCATTAGCGACAGTTAGATAACATTTGACCGTATTTGAGAGGGTTAGAAAAAATTGGGTTGATTATGGAAGTCTAACTAAGAAAAACTTTATCCTCCTCACCAGCCACGTCCATAACCACTTCTACGTGTTCTTTTAAAAGAGTGGCTAATTCTAAACCCACATAATCTGTCGCAATTGGAAAACTTTTGTGGCTTCGATCTACTAAAACCACGGTACGGATTTTTTTGTGTGGAGTATTTAAAAATACGCCCAAACCGTAAGCCAAAGTTTTTCCACTGTTCAAAACGTCATCAACCAAAATAATCACTTTATTTTGCCAAACCTGTTCATGCAAATCAGTAGAAGCGATAAGTTTGCTGCTGTCACGCTCCAAATCGATTCTTAGGAGTAGAACTTTTAAGGCGCTAATTTCTCGCAAAACATTTGCAAGCCGTAACGCCACCTTATAGCCGCGTTCCCAAATGCCTGCCAACACAATTTCAGTTTCATCTAAATTGTCTTCCAAAATTTGGTAGGCAATGCGATCTATTTTTTGCTGTAATTGCTTGCCATTTAATAAAAGCAGTTGCGCACTGTCCATTTACATTATCTTTAATTACAAAAAAAACCAATTTAACGTTTAAATCAAAAGAATAAAAATTATTTTGGTAAACGCAACGTTGCAGCATTATTTTTAAATTGGTTTGCATTTGATTTGCTGCGGACGCTAAGCGTTTTCGTTAAATTATATTATACATTTGCGCTTTAATTGATAAATCTTTACACTAGAGCATTTAAAGTGATAGTTTCAAAATTCATTTTATCCTTTTTCTTTCCATCTCATTTATCATTTATTTATTACAATTATCAGTAGAAACCGCGCCTTTAGCAGGAGCAAGAAACAGCAAGATGATTTCGGTAAAAGTTATGAGTATGAATCTAAAAAAATTGAGCTTTATAGCTTTATCGTTGCCAATATTTTTTGCTAACACTGCAAAAGCACAAACTCTTCAGGGCAATCTTAATTATTTCGGCTTTTTGGATAATAGAGAATATGCAAGATCTGGAAGGGTTTCACAAACAATTTTTGGAAACCGCATCTCGCCGGAGATAGGATTAAAATTAGATAGTTTTAATAGGATTAGGGTTGGCTTTAATGCCTTATACGAGTTTGGCTCTAAGAAAAATACATTTGTGGATAAAATAGATCCTGTTATTTATTATCAACATCAAAAAAAAAATTGGCAATTTTTTATTGGGTCTTTCCCTCGCTTAAATTTACTAACTGATTATCCCAGAGGCCTATTAAAAGATACGTTAAATTACTATCGCCCAAATATTGAGGGGATGTTGGTAAAATATCGAACAAACAAATTTAGGGAAACGGTGTGGCTAGATTGGACGAGCAGACAAACCGCGCACGACAAGGAAACATTTCTATTTGGTTTCTCTGGCAAATACCAACCCGGCATGTTCTACTTTTCGCATTACGCATTTATGTATCACAACGCCGGTGCTGCAATTCCTATACCAGGCGATCTGTTGCAGGACAATGGAGCGTTGCAAGCAGAGTTTGGCCTGGATTTATCTAAAAATTCTTTTCTAGATTCTTTGACCGTAAGCGCAGGTTCGATGATTTCGATCGAAAGAACCAGAGCTGTATCTTCATCATTTAATATTCCAGCTGGATTTATATCAAACCTTTACGCATCTTATAAAAAATTTAGCATACAAAACACGTTTTATGTTGGCCAAGGCCATCATATTATTTATGGCGACCCATTTTATACCTCTAAGCATTACGATAGGATAGATTTTGGCTACACGCCATTAAAATATAAAAATTTGGAAGGCAGATTTGTGTTTAGTTACCATATTGTAGATGGGATCTTAGACAATCAACAAGCGTTTTTTTTAAGGTATAACTTGTCTGCGCAGAAAAATTTGAAGAGAAGAAAATAGCTTAATCTACTAACCAGTAAGCGACATGGTGATTCGAATAAATTAACCCATATAAGCATCGTGCTATCCGTATTACTTCTTGTAAGGATAAAAAATAAAATTAGCACCTTCTGGTACCACCACAAAAACGCACATAAATTCTTGCGGGTTTTTATAAGCTTTTAAAAAAGGCTCTTTTCGCTCTTTGGTAACTACACCTTTTTCTATAAACTCTTCCAACGTCGAAGCGTGGATGGTCCAATTGGTGTTTAGCTCATCTTTATTTAAGATAACCTCTCCAAAATTAACCTCGTGTTGATGGGCGATAAAAATAGGCTGTTGCGAAATGCCCTCCATCAAGATATCTAACGAAACTTCTTTCAAAGAGGCAGAATATAATTCTAAATCTTGTTCCAAACTTAACAGCGGACTTTTTGGTTTTTCTTTTTTGTCGCCATCATTTTCTGGCGTAGCGCCCAGTAATTCTTCTCTATCCATTTTAATAAATATTTTGAGTTTGAGGCTAAGTTTGAGATTTACACCTCGCGCTCAACGTCACCCTAATCTTAACCGTCATATATCTTTACGCCTTTAACGTAAGCAAAACTACATTTTCTACATGTTGCGTATGCGGAAACATATCTACCGGCTTTATGCGGGCAACGCTGTATTTTTCTGCAAGTAGCGCAATATCCCTCGCTTGGGTTGCTGCATTGCAGCTTACATAAACAATCTTTTCCGCTTCAATTTCCAACAATCTAGTTACCACGTCTTGGTGCATTCCCGCCCTTGGCGGATCCGTAATAATTACATCAGGTTTGCCGTTTTCGGCCACAAAATTGCTATTAAGTACGTCTTTCATATCGCCCGCAAAAAATTTTGTGTTGCTTATATCATTTAATTCTGAATTGTATTTAGCATCCTCTATCGCAGTTGGCACATATTCTACCCCTATAACTTCTTTTACATTTTTGGCAATAAAGTTGGCGATTGTGCCTGCGCCTGTGTATAAGTCATAAACTAATTCACCTCCGTTAAAACCGGCAAACTCTTTGGTAATTTTGTATAACTCTAACGCCTGTGCAGAATTTGTTTGATAAAAAGATTTTGCTCCAATTTTGAAACGAACCTCTTCACCCCCTTCCAATTTCATTTCTTCAAAAATAAAATCTTTACCAGAAAAGGTAATTACTTCCTGATCAAAAATGGTATCGTTTTTTTTCTGATTTACAATATAAAGTAACGACGTAATCTCAGGAAAATCGCTTTTCAGAAAATTCATCAGCTTCTCTATTTGTTCCATTTCGGGATAAGCAAAAACAACCACCACCATAATCTCCCCCGTTGAGGATGTTCTAATAATAAGGTTGCGAAGCGCCCCTTCGTGATTGCGTAAATCGTAAAAAGATATTTTATGGTCGAGTGCAAACTTTCTAACCGCATTTCGTATAACATTTGATGGGTCTGCTTGCAAATAGCAATGTTCGATGTCTAAAATTTTATCGAACCTAAGCGGCACATGGAAACCGAGCGCATTCATTTCCAGATTGTCTTCCGTATCAAATAAATCCTTATCAACCGTTTGAAGCCAGCGTTTATTGCTGAAGGTAAACTCTAACTTATTTCTGTAATATTTTTCGTTTTTCGATGCAAGGATGGGTTCTATGGCAGATGTATCCACATTTCCGATGCGTTGAAGAGCCGAGGCGATACTTTTCTGTTTGTATTTAAGCTGTGCCGAATAATCCATGTGTTGCCACTTGCATCCGCCGCAGGTACCAAAGTGTTTGCAAAATGGAATAACTCTTTCCTCAGATTCTCGTAAAATATTCTCAATAACTGCTTCGGCAAAGTTTTTTTTCTTCTTTGTCAGTTTAACATCAACCACATCGCCTGGAACTGCTTTATCTATAAAAATGACCAAATCATCGGCCTTGCCAACGCCTTTACCTTCCTCGGCAATATCTACTACTTGGATATTTGATATAAAAACAGGTTCATTTGTCTTCCTTCTACTCATAAGATTGCAAAGATAAAAATAATGGCGAAACGCAGTATGCAAGCTAATTAGCCTTAAAAAAAAACGAAAAAGATTTTTATCGTGTTTAAATAGAACAGACAAGTAATCAATATTTTACAAAACTTGTAGAAGTAGTAATACGTTCCCGATTATTTTTGTAACAGCAAATACTCATAAACAAGTAAAAAGCTTTACCAACTTTTTTTTTTGACTAAATTTTAGGAAATTAGCAGATATTTTACCCGCTTTATAACATGAAATCATTTGGAGAAAAGGAAATCGATTTATCTGAAATTTCGCTTTTACATGGCATGATAGAAGTTATTGCTGCTGAGTATCCTTACCACATTGCGGCTTGCCATGAAGATGATGCTATTAATTATCGAGACTTAAACAAGAAAGCCGACGAACTTGCTATTAAACTTACTTCAAAATGGCCAGATGAGCCAATAATTGGCGTTAGCTCCACTAGGTCGGTAAATTTGATAGTTTTTATACTAGCTATATTAAAAGCCGGAAAAACTTATCTGCCGTTAGACCCTGATTATCCAAAACCTAGAATACAGCAAATAGTTGATGATTCTAGGATTAAAGTGTTTCTTTCTTCGCCATCAGAGCATGAGTTTTATCGCGAGTTTGCTTTAACCACATTAAGCAACGATTATAAATTGGATGGCAAACACCCTGTAAAGGTGTCCCAAGAAATAAGTGCTTGCATACTATATACATCAGGATCAACTGGTAAACCGAAAGGCGTTTGCCTTACCCATGCAGCACTTTGTACCTACATGCTTTGGCAAAAAGCAAACTCTTACAGCAAGAACAACCTAAAACATTTACAATTCTGCCATTTAGGGTCTGATGGCTCTGTTTTAGAAATTTTTCTCACGCTTACCTGCGGGGGAACAATTTACTTAATAGATGATGACATAAGGTTAGATTCAAAAAAATTGATACAATTTATCGCCGACAAAGAGATCAATAAAGTTTACATTCCCTATGTTACGGTACAATATTTAACAGAGGCCGCCATAGAAAACAAAATTTTTCCAAAGTCTTTAAAAGAAATCACCACTGGTGGCGAGGTGCTTAAAATAACTAAATCGATTAAGCTTTTTTTTGATGCGATGCCGAACACCGCATTGTTAAATGCGTATGGGCCAACTGAAACTACACTCTCTGTAACACGACTAAGACTTGACCCACCAACAGCTACATGGCCAGATTTACCCACTATAGGCAGACCAGTGGCGGGCGCGCACATTTATTTTTTAGATAAAGACCTAAAGTTAAAACCCGACGGAGACGTTGGCGAATTATGCATTGCCGGCCCAGGCTTGGCTGTTGGTTACCTGTATCAACCAGAATTGACAAGCCAGAAGTTTATTTTTTGGGAGCATCCTACACTCGGAAAAACAAGGATATACCTCTCTGGCGATTTAGGCAGATATTTACCCAATGGCGAGATAGAATTTTTAGGGAGACGAGATGGGCAAGTAAAAATTAGAGGAAACAGGGTAGAACTGAGCGAAATAGAAATTATACTAGCACAGGCGCCAGGTATTAGCCACGTTTCTGCAATAATGCGAGAAGATACTCCAGGAAATAAATTGCTGGCAGCGTACTTAGTGGGGACGGGTGAAAAAAACACAAATGATTTACACAACTACATTTCAGCCCGATTGCCCGAATACATGGTTCCGGCACACTTTATTTGGTTAGATGAGGTTCCAAGAACTGCCAGTGGTAAGGTTGATTTAGCACTACTTCCAAAACCTACCAATGCCCGCCCACAAACAAATACGCTTTTCTCAAAACCTCAAACCGTTTTACAAGGTAACATTGCCGCTCTATTTTCTCAGGTATTAAACTTTGATGAAATAGGTTTAGACGATAATTTTTTTGAGCTTGGAGGAAATTCTCTTTTGGCACAAAAAACCGTAGCAGAATTAAGAAGCCGATTTAATTTACATCTGCCAATTACAAAGTTGTATCAATTTACAACGGTGGGAAAAATTGCAGAATATTTAGAAAAAATCAAAGTTAATGAAAAACAGCAATCTTTGGATAAAGTAGGTGCAAAGCACACAAATGATGTTGCAGTTATTGGAATGGCGGGAAGATTTCCGGGAGCCGATACCATTACCGAAATGTGGCAAAATTTGTTAGATGGGAAAGAAACAACTAGTTTCTTTAATGCCGAGGAACTGGATGAAAGCATCCCGTTAGAAATTAGAAACGATCCGACTTACGTAAAAGCTCGCGGCATAATAAAAAATGCCAATCAGTTTGAACCATCATTTTTTAACATCAACCCAAAACTAGCAGAACTTATGGATCCGCAACAGCGTGTATTTATGGAAATTGCCTACGAGTTATTGGAAAAGACAGGCCATCTGCCACAAAACCATCAATATAAAATTGGAGTTTTTGCAGGCGCAGGCACAAATTCCTATCTCGAAAACAATGTACTTGCCCATCCAGAACTTATTCAAAATCAAGGTAAAACACAAATAATTAGCGTAAACGACAAAGACTACATTTCTTCTAGAACAGCGTACCATTTAAATTTAACCGGACCAGCGATAAATATAAATTCGGCATGTTCTACCTCTTTACTAGCAATTGCTCAAGCGGCTACCAACATTAGAATTGGCACTTGCCAAGTAGCAATTGCAGGCGCAGCGAGCATAACCAGTCCTATAAAAAGCGGCCATTTGTACCAAGAAGGCAGCATGCTGAGCAACGATGGGCATTGCAAACCATTTGACGACACAGCAACCGGTACGGTTTTTAGCGATGGTGCAGGTGTGGTGTTGCTTAAAGACCTAGAAGCTGCAGAACGCGATGGAGATTTGATTTATGCAGTTATTAAAGGTACCGGTATAAACAACGATGGGGGAAGCAAAGGTAGCTTTACTGCTCCTACAATAGACGGACAGGCAGGCGCAATAGTTGATGCATTGAAAGATGCGGGTATCAATGGATCGAAGATTTCATATATAGAAGCCCATGGAACGGGCACACCCATAGGCGACCCAATAGAAATAGAAGGTTTAGTTGAGGCATTTGGTAAGCAAGAAACGAAACAGTATTGTGCAATTGGATCAGTTAAAGGCAACTTCGGCCATTTGACCCACGCGGCCGGTGTGGCCGGTTTTATTAAAACCTGTTTGGCGTTGCACACACATAAAATTCCCGCAAGTTTAGGGTTCAAGATACCCAACCGAAATATCGATTTTGAAAATAGCCCTTTTTATGTAAATACTGAATTAAGCGATTGGTCAAAAGGAGATAAGCGGTACGCAGGGGTAACCTCGCTTGGTGTTGGAGGTACCAACGTGCACGTCATTTTAGAAGAATATAAAAACATAGAAAAGCCGATCGTAAACAGTAAGCTACCGGAAATCGTGATGTGGTCGGCGAAAAGTGAAGAAAGTGCTAATTTATATGGCCAAGCGCTATTAGATTATGCTCAAGATAAGCCAAACCTTAACCTCACAAATATCTCTTGGACTCTAAAAAAATCAAGAAATGATTTTTCGTTCAGAAAGTTTGTCATCGCGCACAGTCAGACTGACTTTCTAAATCAACTTGCCAATAAAAATTCTAAAACTCATCAAGTAAAAGCAGATCCTACAAATTTAGTCTTTGTGTTTCCTGGTCAAGGTGCTCAATATCTAAATATGGCAAAAGACCTGTACAATAAAGAAGTGATCTTTAAGGAACACTTCGATGTTTGTGCGGAATTTTTGAAGGAGTATATAACCGAAGACATTCGGCAAATTATATTCCCCGCCGAAAACAATAACGAGGCTGAGGAAAAACTAAAAAATACAAAATATACGCAACCTGCCCTTTTTGTCGTAGAATATGCATTGGCCAAATTATGGATGAGTTGGGGCTTAATTCCTACCGAATTTTGTGGCCACAGTATTGGAGAATACGTTGCAGCGCACTTAGCAGGTGTCTTTTCTTTAAAAGATGGCTTAAAACTTATTGCGTTACGCGGAAAAATGGTTAGCGAGATGCCTAAAGGAAGCATGCTTTCCGTAAGAGGGTTATTTGATGAAATTGCACCAATAATCCCTAAAAATATTGATGTCGCCGCAGTTAATAGTGCTAAACTCTTTGTTTTATCTGGTGAGGTTGAGGCCATTTCCTACTTCGCAAATACGCTAACTGAAAAGGGAATAGCAAACAGTCTACTTTTTACAAGTCATGCGTTCCACTCTTCAATGATGGACCCAATTATAGCTGACTTTGAATCCGTTGTAACAGGGGTAAAACTATCAGAACCAAAAACACCAATTATTTCTACGGTAACAGGAAAATATTTAACAAGAGCAGAAGCTACAGACCCAAAATATTGGGCAAGCCACTTGCGTAAAACAGTTAGATTTGAAAACGCAGCTAGTTTTATGCTTGATGAGTTAGCGGCACCTGTGTTTTTAGAGGTAGGTCCGGGCACCGTTATTACCACGTTAGTAAACCAAACGGCCATTGCAAAAGGCAAACCTGCGAAAACAATTTCCAGCTTAGCCGATAAAGAAAATGATTATGTTTCGACATTAACCGCATTGGGTCAGCTATGGGCGGCTGGCCAAACAGTAAATTGGCAACAATATTTCGGCAATAGTCATAAAGATTTTTTAAATTTACCTACGTATCAATTTAACCGGCAACTTTGTTGGGTAAGCCCAGAGCCCAAGACAACGTTTAAACCGCTTAACTTGCCATTGGCAACTTCTGAAAACGTACCCCAGGTGCAGCACAAATTTAATGGAGAGATGAGAAAGACCGCACTAACCGAAAAAGTTAAACAAATTTTAGAAGATGCTTCTGGTATTGAGATGCAGAATCTGAATACAGAGCTCAGCTTTTTAGAAATTGGTTTAGACTCACTTCTTTTAACACAGATAGCACTCTCATTAAAAAAGGCATTTGATTTACCGATTACTTTTAGAAAATTAAATGAAGAATATCCATCAGTTAATATGTTGGTAGATTACATAGAAAAGAATTCGCCACAACAGTCCGGCGAAACAGTAAAACCAAATGGCATACAACAAAGTCCTCAGTTGCCAGCTGGCGTTAGCAATGGTGGAGATTCATTGGGTTTAATTGCGCAAACTCTAGATTTACTTTCAAAACAAGTGCAATTGTTGCAAGGCGGAGTTCCACAGAAATTATATTCTGCACCGTCAAACCTGGCGAATACAAACGGAACGACCCAAGTTGGAGATACGACTGATTTGACCGACATCGAAAAAACAGAAATTGCTAAACCATTTGGCGCAACGCCTAAAATAGACAGGAAGGTAACGCTGTTAAGCGAAAATCAACTCGATTTTTTAGATAGACTTGTTAAAAGATATAATAAGAAAACTGCAAAAAGCAAAGCTTATTCTGCTGAGAGTAGGTCTTTTATGGCAGATCCGAGGGTTGTTTCTGGTTTTAAACCTCTTACAAAAGAATTGGTTTATCCAATTGTTATGAACAGATCGGCAGGCAGCAAAATGTGGGATTTGGATGGGAACGAATACATAGACGCTTTAAATGGCTTTGGATCTAATATGCTCGGTTATCAGCCAGAGGTTATCAAAGAAGCGTTACATGCACAAGTAGAAAACGGATTTGAAGTAGGGCCGCAACATGAACTCGCTGCTGAGGTGTGTAAACTGGTTTGCGAATTTACCAATTTAGATCGTGCTGCACTTTGTAGCACAGGCTCCGAAGCAGTTTTAGGCTGTATTAGAATTGCTAGAACAGTAACAGGTAGATCTTTAATCGTCGCTTTTACGGGTTCTTACCATGGCATTATTGATGAGGTACTGGTTCGAGGCACTAAAAAACTTAAATCGTTTCCCGCTGCAGCGGGAATAATGCCGGAGGCGGTACAAAATATTTTGGTTTTAGATTATGGAACCGATGAGTCATTAAGAATAATAAAAGAAAGGGCAAATGAAATTGCAGCAGTATTGGTAGAGCCCATCCAGAGTAGAAGGCCAGAGTTTGTGCCAACAGAGTTTTTACATAAAGTAAGAGAGATTACCATCCAATGTGGTGCTGCGCTTATTTTTGATGAAGTTATAACCGGTTTTAGAATGCATCCGGGTGGGGCACAGGCGCTAATGGACATAAAAGCAGATATTGCTTCTTATGGAAAAGTAGTTGGCGCAGGCATTCCCATTGGTGTAATAGCAGGCAAAAAAGAATTTATGGATGCGCTAGATGGCGGCGATTGGAAATACGGAGACAATTCTACACCAGAAATTGGAGTTACCTATTTTGCGGGCACATTTGTTCGGCATCCACTTGCTCTTGCCGCAGCAAAGGCGTCATTGACCTATATGAAAAAAATGGGGCCAAGCCTGCAACAACGATTAAATGAAAACGGAAAATATATTGCCGATACGCTAAACTACGAAATCACAAAAAGAAATATACCATTAACCATTACCAATTTTGGTTCGCTTTGGAGAACACGGTTTGACGAAGATATTCCATATAGCGAACTGATTTTTGCGCTGATGAGAGAAAAAGGAATCCATATTTTAGATGGTTTTCCTTGTTTCATAACCGAAGCAATGACCGATGAGAATATACAACAGTTGATAAAAGTTTACATAGAAAGTTTGGATGATCTAATAACCGCTGGCTTCTTTCCACAGGCAAACAAAAATACTTACCAAAAAAACAACGTTGTAATAGATGGAAACAGCCCGCCTATAGAAGGCGCCCGCCTTGGTAAAGATAAGAACGGAAACCCAGCTTGGTTTTTAGAAAGCAAAGAACATCATGGAAAGTTTATCCAACTCGAAATAAATTAATAAATGGACGCTCAGCCTCAAAATATTGCTTATACCGAAGTAGATTTCAATCCTTTTTCTGAGGACAATGAAATTGAAAAAATAGTTTCTATGGATGAAAATCAGCGAGAAATTTGGCTGTCGTGCATTATTGGTGAAGTAGAAGGAACTTTGGCTTATAATGAGTCGCTTTCTATGGCTTTTATAGGAGACTTTAATTTCGAAGCTTTTAAAAAATCTTTTGAACAAGTAGTTAAACATCACGAAGCTTTACGTACATCCATAAGCGAAAACGGAGAAAAAGTTATCATATACAAAAACCAAAAATTCGATTTTCCATTAGAAGACATTACTGAAAAAACAACATCAGAACAAGATATATATCTGCGTGAATTTGTAAGGGTAGAAATGGATAAGCCCATAAATTTGCAACACAGCCCAATGTTTAGGGTATTTATGCATAAGTTAAATGCGAAAAGCTTCTATTTTACCTTGGTTATTCATCATATAATTTGTGATGGATGGTCTTTTGGAATTATTTTAGAAGATTTAAGTAAACTTTATAACAACGCAATAAAGGGCTTATTTATAAATCTAGAGAAGGGCAATCAATTAAGTAGCTACGCAAAACAACAAACCGATTTTTTAAACACAGACGAATTTAGAATTACCGAAAGCTTTTGGCTTGAGCAGTTTGAAGGGACTTTACCAAATTTAAATCTTCCTCTAGATTTTCCAAGGCCCGCAGTGCGAACTTACCGCTCACGCAGGTATGATTTGCTACTCGGAGTGGATCTTATCAATCAAATTAAAGATGTTGGGGCAAAAACTGGAAACAGCTTATCAAGCGTCATGCTTTCTGCCTTTGATGTGTTTCTTTACATGCAAACCAACCAGACAGATATAGTCGTTGGCCTCCCCGCTGCGGGGCAGTCGGCGACAAATAACCTGCGCTTGGTTGGCCATTGCGTTAATCTGTTGCCACTAAGAATCAAAATAAGCCCAGAAGCATCCTTAAAAGAATTTTTAACAGAACGAAAATCCGCATTTTTTGATGCATATGAACATCAACAATTTAGTTTTGGGCAACTGGTCAAAAAACTTAATGTTAAAAGAGACCCAAGCCGCGTGCCTCTAGTATCTGTTATTTTTAATATAGATATGGGCATGGATAGTCTGGTCGCTTTTGATGGTTTGCAGCATAAACTAATTTCAAATGCCCGTACTTGCGAAACATTCGAAATATTTTTAAACGCAACAGGTTCGGCAGAGAATTTTGTCTTAGAGTGGAATTATAATACACAGCTTTTTAAGCCAGAAAGAATTGAAAAAATGGCTAGTGAGTTTAAAGCATTATTAGAAAATATAGTTATCCATCCAACTTGGAAAATCAAAGATTTTGCGGCGAAAAATTCAACTCCGACGATAGCCGCATCAATGGTTGCAAGAGGCAAGACGAGTATCGTAAATAAAAACGTAATTGATTTGTTTGAAGAAAGCGTTTCTTTAAACGCTGATAAAATTGCTGTAGAATTTGAAGATGTAACTATAACCTATGCAACCTTAAATGAGCGCGTAAATCAATTTGCCAATTTTTTAAAAACAACCAAGGTTGAGAAGGGCAGCGTCGTTGGCCTCGCAATAGAGAGGTCTTCAGAAATGCTTATCGCAATTTTGGCCATACTTAAAAGTGGAGCAATTTATTTGCCCCTTGACCCTACTTTTCCGGCAGGTAGGCTTAATTATATGGTCGAAGACTCCGGGACGTCTGTTATAATTGCCTCTAAAAATCAAAAAAACCTAATTAAATCTAGTGTAGAAGAGATAGTTATCGAAGTCGTTTGGCCTCAAGTTTTAGAGTTATCCTCAGAATTTGATTCAGAAGAGTTAAATCCTAACGATTATGTGAATTTATTTTACACTTCAGGATCTACAGGCAAGCCGAAGGGAGTTAGAATTACCCATGAGAACTTGGCAAATTTTTTAATGAGCATGCAACTCTCGCCGGGTATAAAAAAATCTGAGCGTTTGTTGGCTGTAACCTCTATAAGTTTTGATCCTGCAGGCTTAGAACTATTTTTACCCTTGATTAGCGGTGCGCAGGTTATAATAGCCAATGCGGAAACTATTAAAGATGGTAGGCTAATGGTGCAGCAAATTGCCGAGAAAAACATCAGTTTTGTACAGGCAACGCCATCATCATGGCAAATGATGTTAGACTCTGGGCTGAAAAAAGCTCCCGGCTTAAAAGTTCTTTGTGGAGGCGAGGCACTAAGTCTGCCGCTTGCCGAGCGATTGCTAAAATATTGTGCAGAGTTATGGAACATTTATGGCCCAACAGAAACAACCATTTGGTCTTCTATAAAACAAATAATACCTTTTGAGAGGGAAATATCTATAGGTAGGCCAATTAATAATACTCAATTCTATGTGCTGGGAACGCATGGAGAAATACTTCCGCAAGGCAATGTTGGAGAACTTGCCATTGGTGGACTCGGCGTAGCGGATGGGTATTTGAACAGACCGGAACTAAACGCAGAAAAATTTATTATAGATACATTTGATTCTGATAACAGAAATAAAGTTTTTAAAACCGGAGATTTAGGAAAAATTTTGGAGAATGGCGAATTGCAGTGTTTTGGTAGACTGGATCAACAAGTTAAGATTAGAGGACAAAGAATTGAGCTTGGTGAAATTGAAGCTGCAATTTTAGAACAAGCACAAGTAAAACAAGTGGTGGTAACTGCCATAACAAACCCTAATACTGAAAGTGCTCAACTCGTAGCTTACGTAACTCTAAACGAGGAGCTAATTAAAGAGACCGATTTGTGGCCGGAACGTTGGAACGAGATTTCTGTAGAAATTATAGCACAGTGGAGGATCAATTTGGCAAATGAGTTACCATTATATATGATCCCAGATTATTTTGTCGGCATGAAAGAAATTCCTTTAACTCCAAACAAAAAGATTGATAAGCTTGCGCTGCCAAATCCTCTAGTTGATGCTGAAAGTACCGTAACAGATCTCGAACTTCCTCAAACTGAAAATGAAGCGCTTATTTTAAAGATTTGGTCTGATGTCCTTGGTCTCGACGTGATTTCTACAACTGACGATTTTTTCGAAATTGGTGGACATTCTCTCCTCGCGGTAAAAATTATGGTGGCGATTGAAAAAGAGACTGGAAAACGCCTGCCTCTAGCAACACTTTTTACAGATTCTACAATCCAAAAAATTGCACTAAAAATCTCGGATGACTCAGAATCTGAACAGTGGGAAGCGTTAGTTCCTATAAAAACGAACGGAACAAAGCCGCCAATCTTTCTGGTTCATGGCGCTGGCTTAAACATTTTGCTGTTCAAGTCCATTTGTAAATATTTTGATGATCAACAACCAATCTACGGTTTTCAGGCGCTTGGTTTAAATTACGAAACTGAGGTTCCTGCGGATTTAAAACAGATATCTACAAGGTATTTAGGTGAGCTGTTAAAGGTAAATCCAAATGGACCATTTTGTTTGGCAGGATATTCTTTGGGTGGTTTTATTGCTTTTGAGATGGCCAACCAATTATTGGAAATGGGTAAAGAAATAAGCTTTTTGGGAATTATGGACACCTATGTCGGTACAGAAGATGATGAAAAAGATCCTCTTTCCTACGCCTATTCCAAAATAAAACGGCAATTTAACAAAGTGCCATTTGTTGCCAAAACCATTTTCGAACATCCTGCAGACGCCATTGACTACCAATTTAAATCTGCTTGGCAAAAATTCAACAAGATTTTTGAAGGGGTAACTGAAGAAGAGGTAAAATCATTTTCTGAATTTGAAAAAACAGTGTATGATCAATTTCAGAGAGCCCTGATTAGCTACGCATTGCTTCCTTCTCCGCTAAAAGTTCATCTTTTTAGAGTGGAAAAACGCCTCTACTATTTAGATGATCCTGTTGAATTAGGCTGGGGGAAATATGCGTTGAATGGGGTAGAAATTCATGTAGTTCCTGGCGATCACAAAACCTTTTTATCGCCGCCAAACGACATTCATTTTGCCAATATTTTCCAAGAAGTGTTAAACAATGTTTAATGAATTTACTTGGATTAAGTTAAATAATCAAACGCTAAGCCTAAAAGATTCTCACCTCTTTAAGATTTTCCTGCCCGAAGTGAATGCCGAAATATTCAAAATTGAAGGGCAACTACTCTCGAATGAGGAAAAAGAAAAGGCAAATAGATTTAGATTTCCTGCTGATAGAGCACGTTTTGCATCTGCAAGAATTACATTAAAACTGCTATTAGAACGTTTTTTTCAAATCTCGATTTTCGAAAAAGATTTGGAATATACAAAACTTGGAAAGCCATTTTATAAAGGTTTGGAATTTAACATAAGCCACAGCGGCAATTATCTGCTTATAGCAATAAGCAGCACACCAATAGGGATAGACCTAGAAATAACGAGAGAAAATTTTGATTTCGAATTTTTGATGGATAGCGCTTTTTCTGCAGAAGAGGTTGCATATATTAACAGAGAAGCCGACAGAAAAACTTTTTTTTTAGGCCTATGGACAAGGAAAGAATCTTTGTTAAAGGCAACGGGAGAGGGAATAATTGAGGATTTAAAATCAATTTCGGTTTTGAATGATTGTGTGTACAGAAACGGAAAGAATTATATTTTAAACTCTTTTAAAGTGAACCAACAAGACATTGCAAGCGTAACAACCTGTGGCGCAACAAATGTTTTTAAAACTTATTCTATTCCAGCTACTTTTTATAGCAGATTTTAAAGGTGGATAGACAAAAGGTAATCGTTGTAGGCGCTGGGATAGCGGGCATAGCTTCGTCCATCCGCTTTGCAGTAAAAGGATATGACGTAAGTGTATTCGAGGCGAATGAAAAAGCAGGGGGCAAACTTGGCGAATTACACATGCTAGATTTTAGGTTTGATACTGGTCCAAGCCTTTTTACCATGCCCCAATATGTAGAGGAACTATTTATCCTTGCTGGCAAAAACCCAAAAGATTATTTTGACTATTTTAAGCTTGAAGAAATTTGCCGATATTTTTATGAAGATGGGCTACGTTTAAATGCCTTTGCAAATACTGATCTTTTCGCTGAAGAAATTGAGGAAAAAACCAGTTCAAACAAAACAGAGGTCTATAAATTTCTAAAGAAAAGCCAAGAGATTTATAAGGTTACAAGTAAGGTATTTTTGCAGCGCTCTCTGCATAAAATAAAAAGCTATTTACATTGGGACACGCTAAAATCGCTAGGGAACTTCGGAAAAATAGATGCCTTTAGAACGCAGTTCGATGTGAATAAAAGCATATTCAGCGATCCTCGTGTTGCCCAGCTGTTTAATAGATATGCCACTTATAACGGCTCTAACCCTTTTAAGGCGCCTGCAACGTTGAACGTAATCCCACATTTCGAATACGGTTTCGGTGCATTTCTACCTAAAAACGGAATGTACGAAATTGTAAATGCACTTGAAAAACTAGCTGTAGAGGTGGGAGTAAAGTTCAATTTGGATAGTAAGGTAGAAGAGATTTTGTTTAAAGGAGAAGGCAGAAAGCGGAGGGTAGAAGGTATAAAGTGTGCGAACAAATTTTATAAGGCAGACATTGTTGTTTCCAACTTAGACATTTACTTTACCTACAATCGATTGTTAAAAAACTTCTCGTCGCCAAAAATAATATTGAGCCAAGAAAGGAGCAGCTCTGCCCTTATTTTTTATTGGGGGATTCAAGGAAGTTTTCCTGAACTTCATGTCCACAACATTTTCTTTGCAAAAGACTATAAGGAAGAATTTGACTGCATTTGGGGGGATAAAACAATCTCGGCAGATCCGACTGTTTACATCAACATTACTTCTAAAAAAATTAAAACCGATGCGCCAGATGATTGCGAAAATTGGTTTGTAATGATTAACGTACCGGCAAACAAAGGGCAAGATTGGGACAAGTTAATTTTGGAAGCTCGAGGAAATATATTGAAAAAGCTTAGCAGAATTTTGGAGCGAGAGATTGAACCTTTAATTCTTTGCGAACAAATTTTAGACCCTCGAAAAATTGAACATGCTACGGGGTCCTACCAAGGCTCACTTTATGGAAACAGCAGCAACAACAAATTTGCTGCATTTTTAAGGCATCCAAATTTTTCCTCAAAAATAAATAACCTCTATTTTTGTGGCGGCAGCGTGCACCCGGGTGGCGGAATTCCATTGGCGCTCCTATCCGCAAAAATAATAGACGATCTAATTTAACAGTATATGTTTCTAAAATTTACTTTACTGACATTTGATGGAAGTTAGTGATATACCAAAAGCCTATATTTGTATAAAAACAAAAAACATGAATTTTCACACGCGAAAATGGATAAAACCAGAAGACTTAAATCCAAACGGCAGCCTTTTTGGTGGAAGCTTATTGAAGTGGATTGATGAAGAAGCGGCAATTTACGCCATTTGCCAGCTGGAAAATTCTAATGTGGTTACCAAATATATGTCTGAGATAAACTTTGTTAGTTCTGGAAAACTGGGAGACATTGTAGAAATGGGCATTACTGCTACCAATTTCGGAAACACATCGTTAACCATGCGATGCGAGGTGCGAAATAAAATCACTAAAACCAGCATCTTAACAATTGATAAAATTGTCTTTGTAAACATGAATGATAGCGGCGAACCTACGCCCCATCACAAGACAGCAATTAAATATATGAGTATGCAACAGTAAAGCGTTTTAAATATTCTGACTGACAATTTTGTCTGCAAGGTTATCTAAGTCCAAATCGAACGCATCAACAATAATATTTGCCTGCTTATAAAACTGGTTTCGCTCTGCCAGTTTATGCTCAATGAAAGCCAATAGTTGTTCATCGTTCATGTTTTTAATTAAAGGGCGCTTTTCTCTATTGTGCAGTCTAGCTACCAGTTGGGCAGGCTCCATTTGCAAATAAACTGTTGTTCCGTTTGCATTCATCCAAGCCATGTTATCAAAAAAACAAGGCAATCCACCACCTGTAGCAACAACTGAAGTTTCTGAATAGGAAAACGATTTCAAGGTTTCTGTTTCCAATTGGCGGAATTTACTTTCGCCCAACTCCAAAAAATAATCTCTGATAGATTTGCCCGATTTTGATACAATTTCTGCATCTAAATCAACAACAGCACAATCTAATCGATTTGCCAATTGCTTCGCTTTGGTACTTTTACCGCAGCCCATAAAACCAATCAAAAAAACTTTCATAGCTGTAAATCTCGCTTTAAAAAAATGTAGTCGGTTACAGGTGGGTCAATTGCACTATTTCTGAATAACATAGCAATTTGGCCCCTATGATAGGTGGAATGGTTTACCACGTGGAATAAAATATCTTTAACTTGGTTAGTATAGCTGCCGCCAGAAGAATTTTTATAGTTTATATTCTCCAGCATAGAAATCTTTTCAAAAACCTCTTTAAATAACCCGAAATTTTGCTCATGTAAACCTTCAAAATCATTAAGCTCATGAACTTGAGCGACCGAAAAGACCGGTTTTGTTTGCAAGATTCTGCTTGCCCAAATGTGTTGCGCATCCAATACATGAGAAAACAATCCAATTGCTTTGGGCAGAACGATTTCTGTCTGTTTAAAAACGTCAATTACTTTTTTGTCGGCCGTTTTGCAATAAGCCAAAAGTTCTTCTATCATTACTAAACCAGTTTAACTCTTGGATCGATGTATGCATAAAGAATATCGACCAAAATATTTACTACAACAAAAACAAAAGCTATAAATAAAGTAGAACCCATTACTACCGGAAAATCAGACATCTCTAAAGCGGCAACCGTTGTTCTACCTAAACCGTTATATCCAAAAATGTATTCCACAAAAAAAGAACCTGCCAACAGCGAAGCAAACCATCCCGAAATTGCTGTTATAACCGGATTTAGCGCGTTCTTAAGTGCATGTTTATAAATAATTTTGTTTTTCCCCAATCCTTTTGCTTTTGCAGTGCGAATATAATCTTGAGACAAAACATCTAACATAGCGGTTCTGGTAAGCTGAACTATGATTGCTAACGGCCTTAAACCTAGGGTAACCATAGGCAACCAAAGGTTTCGTAATGTCAGCACTTCGCCTTTAAAAGGATTGTAACTATACAAACTGCCGCTCATTCTTAAGCCTATGTAATCGCTTAACAAGAAACCAAAGACCCAAGCAATTATAATTCCGGCAAAAAAAGACGGCGCAGAGATACCTAAAATAGCAAATGAATTTGCACTCTTATCTATCCATGTGTTTTTATAAACGGCAGAGAGAACACCGAGAAAAACTCCAATAATAGTAGCAAAAATCATTGCGGTAAGCGCCAAAACAAAAGTATTTGGAACCGTTTCTGCAAGAATAGAAACCACATCTCGTTTTGTCTGATAGCTGCTGCGCAGATAAGGAATTTTTAATACTAAAACCCTATCTCCCAAAGAAAAGATTTTGTGAAAATGATATTTTTGTTGCGCGTTGACTGTATTATCTTGCACACTTATTGGCGAGAGATCATTAACATACAGCAAAAATTGCATTGGCTTTGATTTATCTAACCCAAATTCTTTGCGCACAGCATCTAAAGATTTTACATCGGCTCGCTGTCCCAAGGTCATTCTAGCTGGATCGCCAGGTAAGATATTAAAAAGTACAAAAACAACAGTTATTACTCCAGCCATTACCAAGATGCCGTAAAGCGTTTTTTTTAAGGCGTAGCTAAACATCAATTGTTAAAATATTGTTTAGTCAAGCTGTCAAAACTGGGTATTTCATGGTCGCTCCATTTGTTTATTACCACCCCATTTTTAAATAATATTAGGCCAGGGTTAGATCGAATCATGCTTTTTAGCGGAACTGCATCTGCATAAAAAACCTCGGCGAATAAGTTGTTTCTTTTTACAAACTCTGCTGCAATTTGTGCAGATGTAGAAGTCAATACCACACTTCTAATGTTAAATTGTTGTGTGGCGTTTAAAGCAAGGGCATTTAATTTTCCTATTGCACTTTTATTTGTCTGATTCAAATTATAAGCAACAACAACTAAATTGTAGTATGGATTTTCGATAATTTCTTTTGTGTAATTTGTTCCAGAGGCATCGGTAATGGTCAAATCTTTAATCTTAGGCTCAAATCCCTTTTTTACTAAACGCTGTTCTGGATCGCCAATAATTTCCCAATTTTCATCTTTCCAAATTTCGGTTTTTAAATATTCTTTGTCTGATAAGGTCTGTTTAGAACCTGTCTGCTTGTTTTTTAGCTGATAAATAATCTCATACTCATCGGGCTTTTCGCCCTTTGGGATAACCATTAACGAAGGGATGTGTGCACCAATTTTATAAGGCAGAAAATCTATAACTGGTAAAAAGTTTAAGGTGTAAATTCCGAAACCTAGGGAAAGAAAGGTAATTATTGAAGTGGCTAGTTTTTGGTAAAGCTTTTTTGAGATAACAGGAACAATAAATTTCCTGTTGATAAAAATAAAAACAATCATCAATAACAGCACCAAATCTTTACTAAAAGATTGCCACGGCGTTAGCGGAATTGCATCGCCGAAGCATCCGCAGCTGGTAACCACTTTAAATACAGCAGAAACGAAAGTCAGTAAAGTAAAAAAAATGATTAAAAGCAACAATCCCCAGGCAACCTTTTTTGCCCAAAATCCCAACAAAAGCAAGGCGCCCAATACAACTTCTAACGTACACAGCAAAATGGCAATTGCCGTTGCAAAATCAGCGAGAAAATTAAGATGAAAAACTTCAAAATATTCTTGTAGCTTATATCCAAATCCAAGCGGGTCGTTCGCCTTTATCAATCCAGAAAAGATAAATAAAAGTCCGACAAACAGACGAAAAATAGTAAGGAGATTTTTTTTCATAGTGATTGGGTATTGCCTATTTAGCACCAAGCTTAATTAAAGCAAAAACGGAATAATTTAGCATATCCTGGTAATTGGCCTCTACCCCTTCTGATGCCATTGTTTGCCCACCATTATCTTCTATCTGTTTAACGCGCAAAACTTTCATCAAGATTAAATCCGTTAATGAACTAATGCGCATCTCTCGCCAAGCCTCGCCATAATCATGGTTTTTATTAAACATTAAAGCCTTGGTCTCTGCAACCTTTTGGTCGAAAAGATGCTCGACTTTTTCAAAAGCCATATCTGCAGGATCGCTAGGCTTCAATACCAGTTGCAGCATAGCGATTACAGAGTAATTTACTATGCCGATATATTCTGAGCTTATGGTTTCGTTTACCTTGCTTATCTTTTTTTCTTCCAACGTTCTGATGCGCTGCGCCTTAATAAAAATTTGATCGGTAATAGATTTTAGCCTTAAAATGCGCCAAGCTGTGCCATAATCTCGCGTTTTCTTTAAAAAAAGATCCCGGCAAATTCGTATAATATCATCAAATTCTGCAGATGTATTTGTTGGTTCCAAGTGTAAATTTTTGTTGTTTTAAACGTATTTTTGTGCTTTAGGTACAAAGGCTAAAGATACATTTTTATGGCGAAATCAATCAGACAGAAAAAATGAACCGGCAACAAAACTTCTTTAGCACCACTCAAACTTTAAATATTGGTGGCAAACTAATCTCGCTAAAAACCGCGAAGGTAATGGGGATTTTAAACCTGACGCCAGATTCCTTTTTCGTAGGCAGTAGAGCATCTTCTAATGATGAAATACTAAAAAAAGTAGATCAATTTTTAACCGAGGGTGCTACCTTTATAGACATTGGCGGTTATTCCTCTAGACCGAAAGCTGAAAATATTTCATTGGAGGTGGAGTTGGAAAGGGTAATGCCTGCAATTGCTTTAGTTGTAAAAAATTTTCCCGAGGCGATTCTTTCTATAGACACTTTTAGGGCGGAGGTTGCCGAACGTGCTCTAAACGAGGGTGCACATTTGATAAATGATATTTCTGCAGGCAATTTAGATAAAAAAATGTTTACAACAGTTGCAAAATTTAATGTTCCGTACATTATGATGCACATGCAAGGCACACCCCAATCCATGCAACAAAATCCAACTTACAACCATATTGTCTTGGACATAATAGATTTTTTTGTTGAAAAAATAATCGCCCTCCGCAAGCTTGGAGTTAAAGACGTGATTGCAGATCCAGGTTTTGGTTTTGGAAAAACGCTGGCACATAATTACGAATTACTCCGCAAGCTGGATGACCTAAAAATATTAAATCTTCCCATTATGGCGGGCATTTCTCGCAAAGGAATGATTTATAACCTTTTAAAAATCTCGGCATCAAAAGCTTTAAACGGAACAACCGTCTTAAATACAATCGCTTTAGCAAACGGCGCCCGTATTTTACGGGTGCATGATGTGAAAGAGGCGGTAGAATGTGTAAAGTTGGTTGAGCAATTAGCAAACAACAACTAGGCTTTTAACGCATACATATATGTTCTCTAAATAAACTAAAACAGTTTCTTACCTTGTGATATAATGAAAGCTTTCGATTTTGATTTCTTAAAAGTTTCTGCTACAGACATTTTAGATATTGTGCTTGTTGCGCTGCTATTGTATTATGTATATACGCTTATTCGCAACACCCTTGCAGTAAACCTTTTAGTAGGGATGTTCATTATTGCTATTTTCTATTTTGTTGTAAAAGCCCTACACATGGAGCTGCTTACCACGATAATAGAAAAATTTATGAGCGTTGGGATTATTGCACTAATTATTATTTTTCAACAAGAGATACGGCGCTTTTTACTATTGATTGGGAAAAATGCGTTTTTGCAGAGAAACAAAGCTTGGTGGGGACATCTATTTGGGAGAAAAGAAATAGAAGCAAACAATTTGGCGCGGATTAAACCTATTATTGATGCTTGTAAAACTATGAAAAAGACTAGAACGGGAGCGCTTATAGTTTTTGTAAAGTTTTATGACGAGCAATACTTTGCAAACAGTTGCGAATTTGTGGATGCTAAAATATCAAAACGGCTGTTGGAAAGCATTTTCCAAAAATATAGTCCGCTACATGACGGAGCGGTAGTTATTTCCGAAAATAAAATAAAAAGTGCCAGTTGTATTTTACCGTTGACAGACAACGAACAGCTGCCACCACAATTTGGACTGAGGCACAGGGCAGGTATTGGTGTGTCTGAAAGTACTGATGCTGTGGCGGTTATTGTCTCTGAAGAAACGGGGGAAATTTCTTATGCAAAGCAAGGCAGGGTGAGGATGAATGTATCTTTTGGAGAATTGGAAAAACTGCTGAACAAGGATTTTTAGAAAAGTTTTGCTCGATTGTTGAACATTTTTTAATTGGGGGAAAATGTGTATTTTCCATATTATTCTTTTGCTGAGATTCACAATTTTGCCAGCCTGCCAATCCAATAATCGCTAAACCTTTTGTGCAAATTTTTGTTACCCAATCAAACTATAAACAGATGGATTTAGATTTCCCGAAGACGGATAAACCACGAGTTGTAATTGTGGGCGGAGGTTTTGGTGGCGTTGCGCTCGCCAAAAAGCTCAACAAAAAAAACTTTCAAGTGGTAATGTTAGATAAACACAACTATCATACCTTCCAGCCACTGCTTTATCAGGTATCAACCGGAGGTTTAGAGCCAGATTCTATTGCTTTCCCTATCAGAAAAATATTTGACAGCCAAGAAAACTACGTATTTAGAGTTACCAAAGTTACCGAAATTGTCGCGGAGCAGAATAAATTGATAACCGATATTGGTGAGGTAGAGTACGATTACTTGGTTATTGCAACAGGATCTGACACGAATTACTTTGGCAATAAAGAAATGGAGGCACACACAGTGCCCATGAAATCCGTTCCCGAAGCGTTGGATTTGAGAAGTATGATTCTGCAGAATTTTGAAAAAGCTTTAATAGAAACCGATCCTGAAAAGAAAGATGCGCTGTTAAATTTTGTTATTGTTGGCGGCGGCCCAACGGGGGTTGAGCTTTCTGGCGCAATTGCAGAGCTAAAAAAACATGTTGTTCCAAAGGATTATCCTGAATTGGACCTAGACAAAGTAAATATCTTTCTTATCGAAAATTCGCCCGAGCTTTTGGGCCAAATGTCAGAACAGTCTCAAGAAAAATCTAAAAAATTTTTAGAGACGATGGGCGTTAAAATAATGAACGGAACGCGGGTTTTGGCTTATGATGGATATACGTTGACCGCAGCAGAGCAGCCACCATTACACACATATACCGTTATTTGGAGTGCTGGAGTGAAGGGTGAAATTATTCCGGGCTTGGATAAAGCCGAAGTTGTTAAAGGAGGAAAATTTAATTGTGATGAATATAATCTTGTTTTGGGATATGACAACATTTACGCCATAGGCGATGTTTCTGCAATTATTACACCTGAGCATCCCCACGGATATCCGGGTGTTGCTCCAACCGCTATCCAACAAGGGAAACACTTGGCAAAAAATTTGATAAAAATGCAGCATGCTGAGCCGCTTGAAAAGTTTAGTTATTTTGATAAGGGGACGATGGCTACCGTTGGCAGAAATAAAGCTGTGGTGGATATTGGTAAAATCCATTTTCAGGGAATATTTGCTTGGTACACTTGGATGTTTGTACACTTGATGACGCTTGTTGGTTTTAGAAATAAAATTGTCGTTTTTGTTAATTGGGCCTGGAGCTATTTTAGTTATGATAGGGGCACAAGGTTAATTATTCGCACCTTTGCTAAAGACAGAAGTATAGATTATAGGGCTAAAAAGCCGGTAGAGGAAAAAAAAACGGTCTCAGAAAGTAAGGAAACACATGTGGCCGCCATCTAAATACAAACTTATAGAATGCCCTCGAGACGCAATGCAGGGAATCAAGAAATTCATTCCCACTCAAACCAAAATAGATTACATAAATTTATTATTACAGGTTGGTTTTAATACGATAGATTTTGGAAGCTTCGTATCGCCGAAGGCCATACCACAAATGGCCGATACAAAGGAGGTTTTGGCAGGTTTGCAAATGGGTAAATCCGGAACTAGGTTGTTGACCATCGTTGCAAATCTACGGGGAGCCGAAGAAGCTTGTCAATATGACGAAATTACTTTTTTAGGTTTTCCGTTCTCGCTATCAGAAACTTTTCAGCGAAGAAATACAAATAGCGGCACTACCGATTCTTTAAAAACGGTAGAGCAGATTTTTGCATTGTGCTACAAAGCGGAAAAGCAAGCGGTAATATATTTGTCAATGGGATTTGGCAACCCGTACGGAGAAATTTGGAATTACGAAATTGTTGATTATTGGACAGAAACGTTAGTGGCAAGAGGAGCAAAAATTATCTCTTTGGCAGATACTTTAGGCACATCTACCACGGTACAGATTACAACTATTTTACCAAAGTTACTAGCTAAATTTGAGAAAACGGAAATAGGAGTACACCTGCATACTGCCTCTTCTACATCAACCGAAAAAATAAAAGCTATTTACAATAGCGGCTGTTTAAGGATAGATAGCGCACTAAAAGGATTTGGCGGTTGCCCTATGGCTGATGATCGTTTAATTGGAAATGTAGCTACAGAAAATGTTATAAAATTTTTAGAGGAAAAAGGCGAAAGGCTGCATTTGAACTTAAATTATTGGCAGGAAGCGATGAATTTTTCCGAAAAAGTTTTCGTTTAAAATAATTTAAATCGCTTTAACCATCTTAAGATGCCTTATACCGGCCTCCTCAAATTCTTCGCCTTCTGCCACAAAACCAAATTTGGAATATAAACTAGTGGCATTTAATTGAGAATTTAAATAGACGTATTTGGCGTTTTTTGGTAAGTCTGACAAAACTTCTGCAATCATCGCTCGTCCAACACCATGTTTTCTAAATTCTTTCAGAACTGCAAAGCGCTCTAGCTTAAAACCCTGATCTGTTTTTCGCCATCTACAAGCGCCGATTGGTCGACCATCTATTGTGGCTAAGAAGTGTGTAGATTCATCTTCATGTTCCCATTCTATTTCAGGCGGGCAGTTTTGTTCTTGCACAAAAACCACATTGCGGATAGCAAAAACCTGATCTAGCTCCTCTACTTGTGTAACCTTTTGAACCTGTAAACTCATTTCTTTTGCTTATTTTTTTTCTGTTTTTCAGTTTTTTTCATGTTATTATCCTCGGCAGCGTCAATAGAATGTGATGAGTGAATATCGCTGTCCTTTTTTGCAAGCCTAGCCAAAGTAACATAAAATTTGTGTAGTCGATCCAATTCCTCTTCGGTAAGATCTTCTATATTAACCATTCTATTACTTGCCCCATCAATCGCAGCAATCAACTCATTTAACTTTAGCTGAATTGCTTTTCCGTCTTTATTCTGAGCTTTCTGAATTAAAAATACCATTAAAAAAGTAATAATGGTAGTTCCAGTATTTATAACGAGTTGCCAAGTTTCAGAATATTTAAAAATTGGCCCTGTAATTCCCCAAACAATAACTATAAACAAAGCAGAAATAAACGCAATAGAACTTCCTGTAAAGGCGGTGGCGGTATTTGCAAATCGTTCAAATAAACCGCTGTTTCTATTCTTGCTCATAATGTTGATGTTCCCGTTATAAGCCTAATCAACAACAGAAAACACCAAAGGTTTAATTCTCAGAATAGGTTTATCGTTAAATACTGTTAAAAAGAATTTATAGAAATAGATTAAGTAATTTTCTAATTTAATCGTTCCAATTTGGCGTTTGCGTTAATGCAATTCAAATCTTCGAAAGCAGTTTTTAAACGGACAACAAAGGCGTCTTCTGCCTTTCTAAGCCAAACTCGTGGATCATAATATTTTTTATTTGGTTTGTCATCTCCATCCGGATTTCCGATCTGGGCCTGCAAAAATGATTCGTTCTTTTGATAATAGCCGAGTATTCCATCCCAAAACGCCCATTGCATATCTGTATCTATATTCATTTTAATTGCACCGTAAGAAATTGCTTCCCTAATTTCTTCTTGCGAAGAGCCAGAACCGCCGTGAAATACAAAATTTATCGGCTTTGCCGGGGAAAGGCCGAACTTTTCTTTCACAAAATCTTGGGAGTTTTTAAGTATGATTGGTTGAAGCTTTACATTACCTGGCTTGTACACGCCATGTACATTCCCAAATGCTGCGGCGACCGTGAATCGAGGAGATACTTCGCTCAATTTCTCATATGCATAAGCAACTTCACTAGGCTGTGTATATAATTTGGAGCTATCAACATCACTATTATCAACTCCGTCTTCTTCTCCACCGGTAACGCCCAGCTCTATTTCAATAGTCATGTTCATTTTTGCCATCCTAGCTAAATATTTGGCAGATATCTCCATGTTTTCTTCAATAGATTCTTCTGAAAGATCTAACATGTGAGATGAGAATAGTGGCTTTCCGGTTTCAGCAAAGAACTTTTCGCCGTGATCCAAAAGGCCATCAATCCAAGGTAAAAGCTTTTTGGCGGCATGGTCTGTGTGCAACACTACTGCAACGCCGTAATGTTCTGCCAACAAATGCACATGCTTTGCAGCAGAAACTGCGCCCAATATACAAGCTTGTAATTTGTCATTATTTAAAGACTTGCCAGCATAAAATTGAGCGCCGCCGTTTGATAGCTGAATCATTACAGGCGAGTTAACCGCCCTTGCTGTTTCCATTACTGCATTTACGGTATTTGTACCAGTTACATTTACTGCAGGTAAAGCAAACTGATGTTCTTTTGCAATCTCAAATAACTCTTGTAATGCATCTCCATAGACAACTCCTTTATAATCCTTTAAACTCATATTTATCTTTATTTGTTAAGCCCGAAGATAAAAAAAAAAACAATATAATTTTAATACGGTGGCTGGCGAGCAAAAAAAGGTTTTGCACTTTACAAACATAACTTTTCGTTTAAGTAGCATATGTTAACAAATGGTTAAGTTAAATTATTTTTTCGTTTCTTTGTGTTCCACTTTTTGCAAAAAATATGAGCTGGTTTAAGAGAGAAAATAAGGGCATTATTACCACCACGCAAGAAAAAAAGGAGGCACCAGATGGCCTTTGGAACAAATGCCCTAATTGTAAAAAGGCCCTTCATCTTGGCGAACTGCAAGAGAATAAATACGTTTGTCATTATTGCAATTATCATCTAAAGGTAGGTTCTAAAGAATATTTTGAAGTTTTGTTCGATGATGAAGTTTTTAAAGAGCTTTTTGAAAACTTGAGTTCGGGCGATCCTCTAAAGTTTAACGACAATAAACCCTACACGGAACGTATTGTTGAGAGTCAGAAAAAAACCGGGTTGAAAGACGCAATTCGGGTAGCAGTCGGGAAGATTGAAGGTGAGGATTTGGTTGTCGCCTGTATGGATTTTACCTTTATTGGAGGTTCAATGGGTTCTGTAGTTGGAGAAAAAATTGCTAGGGCAATTGATTACAGCATTGAACATAAAATTCCCTTCTTGATGATTTCCAAGTCTGGCGGGGCTAGAATGATGGAAGCTGCTTTCTCCTTAATGCAGATGGCGAAAACTTCTGCCAAATTAGCCCTGCTTAGTCAAGCTAAAATACCTTACATTTCTTTACTTACAGACCCAACAACCGGTGGAGTTACTGCTTCTTATGCCATGCTTGGCGATATAAATATTGCAGAACCGGGTGCGCTAATTGGCTTTGCCGGACCTCGTGTAATTAAAGAAACAATTAAAAAAGACTTGCCAAAGGGCTTTCAAACTTCTGAATTTGTATTGGAGCATGGCTTTTTAGATTTTATTGTCGATAGAAGAGCGCTAAAATCTAAACTAGCTTCTTTTCTGAAAATGATGAAAAATTAGCGTCGAAATTTATCTTCAATTTGCGTTAGTTGGGATTAGTTTTCCCTTCAATTTGTGATTTCTCATCTTTCCTTCCGCGTTTGTAAATAACTAAACCATTTAAAAAATTTCTTAAAATCTGGTCGCCGCAAAGTTTAAAATTTGGATGGTCTTCGTTTCTAAAAATATCACCAAGTTCTGCCTTAGTAACCTTAAATCCGACCAGATCACAAATCTCCATAATTTGTTCAGTTCTTAAAGCCAGTGCGACCCTAAGCTTTTTCAGAATATCATTATTGCTCATAATTAATATTTATTTTGAATGATTTTGAAAAGTTATATTCCTGCGCCTTAGATATTTTATTTACAGGCGCTACCAATAATTTTTCTTCAACTTGCCACCTCAAGTTTTAATTTCTTGCCTTTTATTTTCTCCCCATTCAACAAACGTAAAACAGACTCAACCTTATCCTTTTTCAAAGCTATGTAGCTTGTGTTGTCCTTTACCTCTAATAATCCTAAGTCCGATTTTTCAATTCTACCTTTCTTCAAAAATAAGCCCACAATATCAATTTTATTTATTTTGTCTTTTTTGCCAAGCGATAAATATAAAGTTTGCCATTCAGAAGTTGAAACCCGTTTAAAATCTGTTGGTAATTTTAATTCTTTAATATCACTCGGTAAATAGTCATAATCATTTTCCTTCGATTTAAAAACAAATACGTTACCACCTGCTTGCATTCTAGAAGTACGACCATTTCTATGCACAAAAATATTTTCTTTATGGGGCATTTGGTAGTGCACAATATTTTCAATTTCTGGGATGTCTAAACCTCTTGCGGCCAGATCTGTGGTTATCAAAATATTTACAGTGCTATTCTTAAATTTGAACAGAGATTTTTCTCGTTCCATTTGGTCCATTTTACCGTGGAATATTTCGTGTTCCATATTTACTTCGAACAAAAGATTGCTCAAATAAAAAATGGTTTCTCTTTCATTACAAAAAACCAAGGTGGGTTTGTTTGCTTTGGAAGAAAGTAATCTTAAAAGTAAATCGTCACGACTAGCTTCCGTAACATCTAGAGAAAAAAAGGTAAAACTGGGTTGATGTTTTTTTTCGATTAAGAAATCAAGTGTGGCAAAATCTTTCAATTTTAAAAAACCTGGTAAACTGCCCATTTTTGTTGCAGAGGTGAGCACGGTTTGGCGCAGGGTGCTTAAACATTTTGTAATGTAAGCCATGTCGTCCTCAAATCCGAATTCTAAAGATTTATCAAATTCATCCAAGACCAATAGTGTAGCAAGTGATGGGTCAAAGCTTTTCCTTTCTAAATGAAAGGCCAGCCTCCCGGGAGTACCTACCAAAACAGACGGAGGAGTTAAAAAATTGTTTTTCTCAGTTCGCCCAGAATGGCCTCCATAACAACAATTTATTTTAAATTCGCTTTCTAAATTTTTAAACACCTGTTCTATTTGAAGAGCCAACTCTCTAGATGGAACTATAATTAAGGCTTGCACGCCTGCTTTATTTAAACTTAAACCTGCTAACAATGGCAACAAAAAAGCTAACGTTTTCCCCGAACCTGTAGGTGCATTAAGAATCAAATCACGCCCGGCATTTATAACTTCTGCCGCTAACTTTTGCACCTCGTTTAAACTAGATATATTAAATCTATCCAAAGAAAACTTATTCATCGCCTCAAAGATAAGCATTTATAAAAACAGCATCTATTTGAAATGGCCTACTTCGATAAATAGCACCTTTGTAGTTTTTCATGTTGACTTCGATTTTTCTTTCCGTCTAAATCAGTAACCAAGCGAGGATTTTTCGTTAAATTATCAATTAGAATCACTCCGAAAAAATGATAAATAGTAGAACGATAACCTGTTGAAGATTAAACGTTTGTTAAAGGAAAAAACTTTGTGTTGATGCAAAAGCTCAAGAAATAATCTTAAATTTAGCAAACCATATATTAATAAGTCCAAACAAAGCATATTATGATTTGGAAGAAATTTAGCGGCGAGATAGTAAAATCTCCAATTTTACAAGAAATAGAAACTGCAATTATCCGGGAGACAGAAAGTGGTTACAAATTGAAAGTCTGTATCGGTACCGATTCTCAAGTTAAAGGTCCTTTTGTAGATTTTGCCACTGTTATTGTGTTATTGCGTGAACATCATGGCGGTTTCATGTACATTAACCAAGATAAAAGTAGCCTAAAAATGAGCATTAAGGAGCGAATGTTGATGGAAGTTCAAAAATCTATTGAAACTGCTTACTCGATCTGCGATTTGCTAGATTTATACGATGTTGCTTTAGAAGTTCATGCGGATATCAATACAAATCCATCTTTCAAATCGAACAAAGCATTAAATGATGCGATGGGTTATATTTTAAGCATGGGCTTTATTTTTAAGGCAAAGCCCGAAGCTTTTGCAAGTTCTACTTGTGCAGATAAAATGGTGCATTAATAAAATTTATGATCATGAAAAAATTTGCTTTCTTTCTTTTATATATGTTTATTGGCTCTGCGGCAATGGCGCAAAGTGATGAGACAGCCTACACAAAAGTTGGCGACTAGGTTCCTAGCTTTAACTTTGAACTAAGTAAGGAAAGAACTACTTCGATAGAGGATTATAAAGGGAAACTTGTGCTGATAAATCTATTTGCAACTTGGTGCCCGCCTTGTAATATTGAGTTGCCTAGGGCTCAGACAGAAGTGTGGGGTAAATACAAGGACAACAAAAGCTTTGCATTTTTTGTGTTTGGAAGAGAACAGGGTTGGGATATACTTAATTCATATAAAAAAAAGAAAGGGTTTACTTTCCCTATTTTGCCAGACGTAGATAGAGCTATTTTTGGCAAATTTGCCAAACAATATATTCCAAGAAACATTCTAGTTGATGAAAGTGGAAAAATAATTTATCAGTCTTTGGGCTATAGCGTAGATGAATTTAACGGCCTAATAAAAATAATCGATAAGCATTTAGAGAAGCGCGCAACAAAATAGAGCAATCGTTGTTATTTGGCTAAAACTCAAAAATTTTGAAGATCTATCGATTAGAGTTCAGGCAAAACATTCCTGTTGATATTGCTAAGGCGTGGGATTTTTTCTCTTCGCCGGTAAATTTATCAGAAATAACTCCAAAATCCATGGCGTTTGATGTAACTACGCCTGACATCAAGGAAACGAAAATGTACCCAGGCTTGATTATTACTTACAAAGTCTCACCGCTTTTAGGAATTAAACTAGATTGGGTAACAGAAATTACGCACGTTAAAGACAAAGAATATTTTATAGATGAGCAACGGTTTGGCCCTTTCGCCTTTTGGCATCACAACCATCATTTCCAAAAAATTGAAGGAGGCGTTGCAATGCATGACATTTTACATTACAGCATCGGATTTGGGCCAATCGGCAGATTAGCAAATGCAATTACGGTGCACAATAAAATTCAAGAGATTTTTAATTTTAGATATAACAAAGTAGAAAAGATGTTTGGCGTGATGAAATAGTTTGTTGCAAAAAAAATTAATTTATCTAAAAATTAAGCTACCAGTCTTTTGCAATTACATCTCTATCGGTGTCTTTTTTTACCTTAATTTTAGAGCTTTCAGACATGAACTTTTTTAGATTGTTAGCAAATTCATTCACTTTTTGAGACGTTGCAGCCACTATTGCTTTCCATTCTGCCGCCTTTAATTTGCTCGGCTCGGTTTCTAACGGAGTTCCAGTGCTTTTCGCAGTAAAATTTCCATATCTGTCCCTCACATAAGGGATGTAAATAAAGTCGGTAAGCCAAAATCGATATCTGCCATCTTTGGTATTGAGTGAAAGCGTACAGCCTACTTCTCCACTTGGGTGGCTCGCTATCAAAATTGTTTTATCAATTATAAATTTCGCATGTGCCTCCAATAAAGAATCGTTAAACAAAAATTCTTTAAAATTTTTGGGTTCATTTTCGTTAAAATACATCACGGCACGATTCATTAAACTATCCTTAATGAGTCCGCTATCGCTAACAACTTCGTAATAAATGTACTTAGAATCTTTGCCTAACACGAGTTTTTTCTGGCCAAAAGCAAATGCTGAGACGAAAACGAAACCAACTATTAATAACCTCATTTATAATTTTCGAAATTTAAAGTGTTAAGCAATAAAGATAAAAAAAAGCCGCCAAAATTGAGGCGGCTTTTCAAATGCACAAAAATAATCTTAAAAAGCGTACACTGCAGCCAAAGAAAATTGGCCTGCATTGGGAACAGAAACTCCACCTTTATCTACAAATGGCTTATCGCCGCTATGATCTAACCTCACCTCTGGAATAAAGGTTAGACCGCCAGACTTTAAATTTGCAGTTAGCGTAACGCCTGTGTAGGTGCTACCCACAGCTCCACCAACGTCTTTAACTTTAAAATATTCTCCCCGTAAACCAATAGCAATAGCATCTGTTACCGAATATTGAGGGTACAGAGCAACACCAGCGTATCCACCCGCGCTGTCTTTTGCATCGTAATTGGCAGCATTTAATCCGAGTTTGAATTTTGGATCTATTTGATAAGCTGTGGTTAAATCTTCAATAGTACCATAACCACCTGGATCTGCGCCAGATAATACGTTCAAATAAGCTGTCCAACCTTCAACAGGCGAAACAGTTAATTGTCCGCCCACGCTAGATACGCCCCGAGTAGCCGTATATACGTTCCAATCGTTAAATAAACCAGCCATTAAACTTACCTTATCAGTGAATTTATAAGTTGCCTTGATTCCCGCATTTTGGAATGGACCACTCGTAAATAGATAAGAAGTAGAATAATTAAAGTTGCCTACCGGCGATATTACCTCGTACCCAATAAATGTGCCCATATAACCCGCGGTCATGGAAAATTGATCGGTAAAATTGTAATTTACATACAGGTTTTGGATGTGAAAGGAAGAACCATTGCTTGCTGCGTCGGGAATTGATTGCGACTGCCCTCTCGGACCAAAGGAGATTTCCCCAACAAAAGATGCCTTTCCTGTGGTTTTCTTTAAGGCTAAATCTATCATCCCCAGCGATACAGAATTGTGATCGTTGGCGAAAGAAGTTGTAATATTGTCGGGTCTTTCGGCAAAGTCGTATTTAAAATACGTATCTACTGAGCCCGAAAATTCTAGAGGCGACGGCGTTGCCTCTTGAGCGCTAGCCGCATACGCGCCTATTAGCGTGGGAATAAATAGTAAAAATCTTAATTTCATAGTTTGTTTGATTTAAATTGTGTGAATTTATTTGTTTGATTTATTTGTTTGATTTATTTGTTTGATTTTTAAAATTCGATATTCTCTATTTCGTCCCCATTTGCAACGATAAGCGTTCCTTGGGTGTATTTTTCATTGTGTTGAGTTGAATCTAGACCTTCTCTCTCCTCTTCAGAGCTTACTCTAATTGGCTGGATAAGATTAACCAGCTTAAAAATTGCGAAGGAAACCGCAAAGCTAAACACCACCACAATTGCGACACCCTTTAACTGGGTAAAAAAGAATTCAGGATTTCCATAAAACCATCCATCCGCACCACCGGCATTTACTGTCTTTGTGGCAAAAACACCGGTAAGCAGCATACCTACAATACCACCAATTCCGTGACATGGAAATACGTCGAGCGCATCATCTAGAATAGTGGTCTGTTTCCAAGAAACCGCCAAGTTTGAAATTACTGCCGCAATTACTCCGATAAAAATTGCAGAAGGGATGCTCACAAAACCCGCTCCTGGAGTTATAGCAACTAAGCCAACTACGGCACCGATGCAAAAGCCCAAAACCGACGGTTTTCTTCCCCTAGCAACATCAAAAAACATCCATGCTAAACCGGCCGCACCTGCCGCAGTATTTGTAGTTAAGAATGCAGATACAGCTAAACTATTTGCTCCAAGTGCCGAGCCAGCATTGAAACCAAACCAGCCAAACCATAACAACCCGGTGCCGATTAGTACATAGGGGATGTTTGAAGGTGGAATTTCTCTATGTTCTCTATGTGTTTGTCTGCGCTTAAGCACAATAGCACCGGCAAGTGCAGCCATCCCGGCCGATATATGCACCACTGTTCCGCCAGCAAAATCTAATACACCCATTTTAAAAAGCAGCCCATCTGGATGCCAAGTCCAATGTGCCAATGGAGAATAAACCAAAAGTGCAAAAAGCACAATAAATAAAATGTAAGATGTAAAGCGAATACGTTCTGCAACCGCTCCAACTACTAAACCCGGAGTAATGATGGCAAACATTAATTGGAAAACAGCAAAGAGGGCTAAAGGAATGGTGGGAGCTAAAGACCATGCTGGGCTAGAGTTTACTCCCTCAAAAAACAGGTATGTAAAAGGGTTACCAATTAAACCATGTACAGACTCGCCAAAAGCTAAACTAAAACCAACAACAATCCAAAGCACGGTAATAACCCCAGCAGCAACCACGCTTTTTATCATTGTTGATAAAATGTTTTTGCGGTGCACCATACCTCCGTAAAAAAAGGCTAAACCTGGAGTCATTATAAAAACTAATGCCGTGGCAAGGAGCACAAAAGCAATATCGGCGCCATTATATTTACCGTTATCAAAATTCGGAAACAACGGAACGAAAAGTGCCCCAATTGCAAATAATACGAGTATCAAGAACGGAACCCATTGATTAAATAATCTTTTAGCCATAATTTTAGTCTGATTTTAATTCTTATATTTTATTTCGGTGCGAAAGTATGTATTTTTTGTTATATACATAAATATAATTGTTAATGAACTTATAAAATATTGACCATTTTAAAAATTTAAAGTTAATTTTTTAATAAAAAATGTAAATTTTAATACTATTTACCGGCATTATTTGCTTCCATAGTTTAATTAATCGGTTTTTTTAATAAATAGTAGAAATTAAACGATTCAGAGTTAATTTAATTGGGGCGTGGGCAGGTCGAGGTATTTTGGGTGTCCAAGTCTAAATGTTCTCTTCTTAATTACAACTTTTTTCGCCCCAACAATCATGAAGTAGGCTATACTTGCAACCAAAGATATAGATACACTTACAATAATTGCCACCTTAGCAATATCTTGAAACTGCGCATTTTTAAAAGCAAGCATTGTCGTAAAGATTGACATTGTGAAGCCAATGCCCGCCAAAGAACCCATTCCTATTATATGCTTCCAAGATGTATTCTTCGGTAAGCTAGCGAGTTTAAGTGCTACCATAAGCCTGCTGAACAAAAAGATGCCCAGAGGTTTGCCAATAACCAACCCTGCTATAATGCCAACAGCTAGTGGACTTTCTAAAGATTTAACAAACTCTGTTGGCAATAAAATAGCGGTATTAGCCAAAGCAAATAGCGGAAGTATTAAGAAATTAACATAGCCATGGATAGCCCCTTCTATTTTTGGCAAAACATTGATGGGCAAAGCAAAAGCTACCAATACTCCTGCTATACTTGCTTCGATGCCAGAATTAAAAATGGCTAGCCACAAAAGCAGAGACAACACAATATGGATTGCGCCAAACTCTAGTTTCAAATAATTCAATAAAAGTAGTCCACCAAATAAAAGACCTCCGATTGAAAGGAATATTAAATTTAAATGTTCCCCATAAAATAATGCGATAATTAGAATTGCGCCCAAATCATCGATAATTGCCAGCGCCATAAGAAGTACTTTTAACGCAATTGGAACTCGTTTTCCAAGCAACGAAGCAATTCCGAGAGAAAAGGCAATGTCTGTAGCAGTCGGGATGCCCCAGCCCTTGGCATATTGGCCATGGATGTTGAATGCAAGAAAAATAAGCGCCGGAACAATCATGCCACCTAAAGCTGCCCCAAAAGGTAAGGAGGCCTTTTTAAATGTAGATAACTCGCCATTTATTACCTCGCGTCGAATTTCCATTCCAGCCATCAGAAAAAAGAAGGTCATCAAAAAATTATTGATCACACTCTTAAAATTTTCGGGCAAATTGATTAAAAGGTGTTCGGTTGCCCAACTAGATGACCAAATCCCTTTGTAAAAAGATTCAAAATTGACAGTATTGGCCAGAAACAAAGACAGCAAAGTGCAGACGATTAACATTACACCTGTGAAGCGTGTATCATTAATTAACATACGAAGTGGATCTATCGCTTTTCTTAAAACTGCTGTCATTTTACATTCTTTTGTTGGAGTTACTAAAGTTGGATCGCCCTATGCAGGCGATCCAACAGATTATTTATTCTTCGATTACTTCGGCTTCCATCATAAAGCCTCCGTAAGCTACATTTCCATGTTCGCCTATATCTAAACCTTCAATTTGCTCTGCATCGCTAACTCTCAGCCCCATAACTTTTTTGATAATTGTAAAAACGATATACATGGTTACAAAACCATAAACAAATACCGCAAACACACCAACTGCTTGCACCCCGAGCTGATGGAATCCGCCTCCGAAAAATAAGCCGTTAGAGATTGCAGTATCGTCAGACCAATATGCCAAATCTATACTTCGTTGTCCAAACAAACCTACCGCCAAAGTTCCCCAGGCACCGCATACACCGTGCACACTGATTGCACCAACCGGATCATCAATTTTTACCGTACGTTCAATGAATAAACAGCTGTAGAATACCAAGACGCCGGCTACTAAACCAATAATTACCGCGCTTACAGTGCTTACTGAAGCGCATGGTGCAGTAATTGCAACCAACCCTGCCAGAGTTCCGTTCAATGTCATCGATCCATCTGGCTTTTTAAATACTATCCAAGAAGTTAATAAAGCGCCAATTGCGCCTGCTGCTCCACCAAGTGTGGTAGTCACGGCCACGTGTGCTATGCCTGAAATGGCTGTTAAGGTAGATCCCGGATTAAAACCATACCATCCGAACCATAGAATAAACACACCTAAAGCTGCCAAAGGCATACTATGAGGTCTAATTTCCCTGATACTTCCATCTTTACCATATTTTCCCAATCGAGGACCAACTATCATTGCGCCAGCTAGCGCTGCCCAACCACCGAGAGAGTGCACTACAGTTGATCCAGCAAAATCGCGCATGCCCAAATCGCTTAACCAACCACCACCCCATATCCAGTGGCCACTGATGGGATAGATAATTGCAGATATAATACAAGAATACACAATGTAAGAAACCAATTTAGTTCTTTCGGCCATTGCTCCAGAGACAATTGTGGCTGCCGTTGCGGCAAAAACCACTTGAAATAACCAAGCAGCGCTAATCGTGTAGCCACCTGCATCAGTAGGGGAATTTGCCGAACTTAAGAATGAAAGTGCTTTATCAAAACCAAAATAGTTAGAATCTCCACTAGAGTACATAATGGCATATCCTACTGCCCAAAACAATAATGCACCGAAGCAAAAATCAAGAAGATTCTTCATCATAATATTGACAGAGTTCTTTGCTCGTGTCATACCAGCCTCAACCATTGCAAATCCAGCCTGCATAAAAAACACTAAAAATCCGCAAAGGCAAAGCCATAATATGTTGGCTACGCTTTGCGGCAGCGCTGGCTCTGCAGCAGCTTGTTGCGCTTGGGCTTCGCCGGGTTGTAAAAATGAAATCACTAAAAATGCAATCATCCCACAGATTGCATATTTAGGAAGCTTTTTTTGTAAGTTTTTCAGCACCATAGTTTTTCAGTTTAATTTGTTGTTAATATGTAGTTTGTTTGATTGTTTGTATAAGTTTGATAAAGTATTATTTGTTGGAAAAATTACAAGTAAATCGTTTTAATGGCTCAAATATAAATCAAAAATATAAAATTTTGATATTAAAATTTAAAAATAACCAAAATCATCTAAATTATTGAGTGAAAATACCAATAAAATAAGATTTCTACACATTAAAATTTATATTAATCGCAATCTCAATACATATCGAAACATATTTTTTAATTTTATTATAAAAAAATACATTATTTAATGACTTTAATCAAAAAATAATGTTTTTAAGTAGAAATAGTAGATGAAGCATGCAAAAATAGCCTAATAACGTTAGGAAAATAAATTCTTTGGACAATCAACTGATTTGACAGTAAGACGCAGAAGATTGACCAGCAAACACATTAACCTGTTCTATTATGTGGTATAATACGTTATTAACGACTTTGTTAACCTGATGCGGATGGAGAATAGATTTTTGCTTTTTTTGGCCTAATTTAGGGGCTTTTATACAAATTAATTGCACGCGCGAGGTTTAGGACAAACTAACGCTGTTAGGAACCAACAACGTTGAACCGTAGCATAGTCAACGTGACAACGTTGAGAGACTTGGCACTGTTCTTTTGTTTGATAAAAAAATTTTTGCACCTAGCGCTTGGCTGGATCGTCTATGTCGGCAACAAACATGGCACAGCATGAGACAAAAGTTAGAAACTTAAGTATTCAGTTCCCTGTATAATCCCTCTTTTTTCTAACTCCTTATCTATGAAAGACTGAATGGCCGACTTGTTTAAGCCCCAGTTTGGTGCGATGAGTAAATCCCAATCTGAAATACCAAATAAACGCTGAATTACGATGTCTGGACGCAGCCGAGGTATCAATTTGCAAAGTAGCGATGTATATTCTTCCAGAGAAAATAGCTTAAATGGATTTTTTTTGTATTTCGCTCCCATAATAGAGCCTTCTACAACGTGTAAGTGATGAAATTTTACGAACTTAATTTGTGGAAAGCGATTAATCTCGTCAATATAGCCAAACATCATTTCCTCTGTCTCCCATGGAAAACCAAAAATTGTGTGCACGCAAAGATCTAGTTTAGAACCGTTTAGAAGTTCTACCGCAGCCACAAATTCGCTATGACTACAACCTCTATTTATTTGTTCTAGAGTTTCATCGTAGATAGATTCCATTCCCATCTCTAAATCAACATCAAACCTATCTGCGTAGCTTTCTAACAGCGCCACTTTTTCTGCATCTATACAATCGGGCCTAGTGCCCACAGAAAACCCAACCACATCTTGCGGATTTATAGACAGTGCTTCGTCATACATCATCTTTAAATAATGTACCGGCGCATAGGTATTTGTGTTTGGTTGGAAATAAACGATAAACTTATCCGCTCTATAAAACCGTTTGCCTCGCTCCATGCCCTGTTCCAACTGCTCGCGTATGGTGGGCAGTTTCCTAGAAAGTTCTGGGGTAAAAGAATCTACATTACAATACGTACAACCGCCATAACCTTTGCTTCCATCTCTATTTGGGCAAGTAAAACCACCATCAACAATGACTTTAAAAACGCGTTCTCCAGCATATTTTTGCTTTAGATGCTGCCCGTAATTATTATAGCCTTTAATTCCGATATCCACTTGCGTTCCCATGGCCGCAAAAGTACGTAATTACTGACAGCTATGGTTCAATTTTTACTTTTTGGAGTTATGGTTATCTCATCAACAAAAAAAAACGAAATCTAAATCAGAATTGAGGCGAAAACCCAAAGGTTTAACGATTAACCAGCTTGCTCCATCTTTTTTGTAACATAATATATAGGTATGCCCGCAAGCATAATAGCTACGCCCCAACCGCAGGTGCTCGTTTTAAAAATAAGCAACGCAATACATATCGCAGTGGCTACAACAATGTAAACTGCTGGCAAAAACGGATAGCCAAATGCTTTATATGGCCTATCTACATGCGGCATTTTTTTGCGTAGGATAAAAATGCCAATGATGGTTAGGATGTAAAATATTAACACAATAATGATAACGAAGTCCAACAGATCGCCATATTTGCCGGTAAGACAAAGCGCAGAAGCCCAAAAGCATTGAATCCACAATGCCCAAGCCGGCACTTCAAAACGGTTAAGTGTACCTGCCTTTTTAAAAAACAGGCGGTCTTTAGCCATGGTATAGTAAACTCTGGCTCCGGCCATAATCAATCCATTGTTGCAAGCAAACGTAGAAACCATAATCATACTGGCGATGACGATCGTTCCAATTCCGCCAAAAATTGGTTGGGCGGCAGCCACAGCTACCCTATCGTCTGCAGCGGTTGCAATTTGTTGAAGTGGGAGCACGGCAACGTACATCAGATTTGCTAAAATGTAAATCACACTCACTATAAAGGTTCCCAAAAACAAGCTCAAACCAACATTCCGTTGAGGATTCTTTATTTCGCCGGCTATAAAAGTTACTCCGTTCCAAGCATCGCTGCTAAACAAAGATCCAACCATTGCGGCAGCAATTCCTGATATTAACGTTTTGCCACCAATGGATGACCAAGAAGCAGTTTTTACATCAAAGATTCTCGGCGACCAGGCATCTGCCCAGTTTGCATTCCAAATCTCTGCTTTTGCAGCTAAAGTAAAACCGAAAACAATCAAACCAAAGAGAGAGAGAATTTTAATTATTGTTAGAACCGTTTGAAGAATTTTACTGTCTTTAACTCCCCTACTGTTAATGTAAGTTAACAACACAATAGTTCCAATGGATACCAGTTGTGCTGCATTTAAATTGAATGAACCTTGGGAAAATAAAACATTTTTATCGCTAACTGGCGGATACAAATATGCGGCAAACTTAGAAAAAGCTACGCCAACTGCTGCGATAGTCCCGGTCTGGATTACGGCAAAAAAACTCCATCCAAATAAAAAAGCAATTAATTTATTGTAAGCTTCTTTAAGGTAAACGTATTGTCCGCCAGCTTTTGGAAACATCGCGCTAAGCTCTCCATAACTCACAGCGGCTATCATTGTAACAATAGCGGTTGCAACCCAAATGGCAATCAACCATCCTGCGGAGCCAACTTGCCTTGCCATGTCAGAACTTACGATGAATATTCCGGAGCCAATCATCGAGCCAACAACCAGCATTGTTCCGTCGAAAAGACCAAGCGCCCGTACAAATGAGTGCTCCGCAACCTGCTTTTCCATAATTTGTTTGTTTTCTGCTAAAGTATTTAAAATTTTTATCAATTGGTTTTTTGCATGATTATTATAAAAAATAATTTATTTTGCCACTATAAGATTTATCGGGCATGGTAAAATAATTTATTACCTTGCCGACCTTATTTTTTAACGAAATAATTTCATTTTTACTTTTTCTTAACCCTTAGCATTTATCTAACCAAACATTACACAAATTTAACTATGGATTTTTTACATCAAAATTTAATTTATGCCATTCCTGCGCTCGGGCTTGTAGGTATTTTGGTTATGGTTTTTAAAAGCGCTTGGATAAGTAAGCAAGACGCGGGCGACGCCACAATGCAAGAGTTGGCCGGATATATTGCAGACGGAGCAATGGCTTTTTTAAAAGCAGAGTGGCGTGTTTTAAGCATTTTTGCCTTAATTACCGCAGCGTTACTTGCATATTCTGGTTCTGTTACAGAAATTAAAGGAATAGCGATGCACTCCAGTTGGATTATTTCTATATCGTTCATCATTGGCGCTGTCCTGTCTGCCACTGCCGGATACATTGGTATGAAAGCAGCAACCAAAGCAAACGTACGAACTACACATGCAGCTAGAACGAGCTTAAAACAAGCCTTAAAAGTTTCATTTACCGGTGGAACTGTAATGGGATTAGGCGTTGCAGGTTTGGCAATTTTAGGCCTAGGCAGCTTATTTATCATATTCTTAAAAATATTTAACGTAGTTACGGTAGATAGCGCAGAAATGCGAACAGCCATAGAAGTGCTTACGGGCTTCTCCCTTGGGGCAGAATCTATTGCACTTTTTGCGCGCGTGGGCGGAGGCATTTACACCAAAGCAGCAGATGTTGGGGCAGATTTGGTGGGTAAAGTTGAAGCTGGAATTCCAGAAGATGACGTGAGAAACCCTGCAACAATAGCCGATAATGTCGGAGATAATGTTGGCGATGTTGCCGGAATGGGCGCCGATTTATTTGGAAGTTACGTAGCGACTATCTTAGCGACTATGGTTTTAGGCCAAGAAATAAAAGTAACCGATAATTTTGGTGGCATGTCTCCAATTTTACTGCCGATGGTTATCTGCGGATTTGGAATTCTTTTCTCTATTGTTGGTACTTGGTTTGTAACCATTAAAAACGAGAACTCTAGCGTACAAAACGCCTTAAACCTCGGTAATTGGTCTTCTATATTAATCACTGCTATTGCATGTTATTTTATTGTTAATTGGATGCTTCCAGAAAAACTTATATTAAGAGGGTACGAGTTTTCGAGTATAAATGTGTATTATGCCATTTTGGTTGGTTTGGTAGTTGGAACAATTATGAGCGTAGTTACCGAATATTTTACCGCAATGGGCAAAGGTCCGGTAAATTCCATCATCCAACAATCCTCTACAGGGCACGCAACCAATATTATCGCAGGTTTAGCCGTGGGTATGAAATCTACAGTCATTCCAATTTTGGTTTTAGCAGGCGGCATTATGGCATCTTATCATTTTGCTGGGTTGTATGGAGTCGCAATTGCAGCAGCAGGCATGATGGCCACAACAGCTATGCAGTTGGCAATTGATGCTTTTGGCCCTATTGCAGACAATGCCGGGGGAATTGCAGAAATGAGCCAACTTCCTCCAGAGGTTAGAGAACGTACAGATAATTTAGATGCCGTTGGAAATACTACCGCTGCGACAGGAAAAGGATTTGCCATTGCTTCGGCGGCGCTTACATCTTTAGCTTTATTTGCTGCGTTTGTAGGTATTGCAGGCATTTCGGCAATTGATATCTATAAGGCACCAGTTTTGGCGGGCCTTTTTGTAGGGGGTATGATTCCTTTTATATTTTCGGCTTTATGTATCCAAGCGGTTGGCAAAGCGGCTATGGATATGGTGCAGGAAGTTCGGCGCCAGTTTAGGGAAATACCTGGAATTATGGAATACAAGGCAAAACCTGAGTACGATAAGTGCGTGGCCATATCAACAAAAGCATCTATTAGAGAGATGATGATGCCTGGTGCCATTGCATTGATTACGCCTATTATAGTAGGTTTTACGTTCGGGCCAGAAGTTTTAGGTGGCTTGCTTGCAGGTGTTACCGTTACCGGTGTGTTGATGGGTATTTTCCAAAGTAATGCTGGTGGCGCCTGGGATAACGCCAAAAAATCTTTTGAGCAAGGCGTAATGATTAATGGCGAAATGTTCTACAAAAAGTCTGAGCCGCACAAGGCTTCCGTTACGGGGGATACAGTAGGCGATCCGTTTAAAGATACTTCTGGCCCGTCTATGAATATCTTAATTAAATTAATGTCTATCGTTTCCCTTGTGATTGCGCCATACATTGCGATAAGAAGTGATGTGAAAGTAGAAAACGTAAAAATTAAAACTGAAATTTTAAATCCTAAAGGTTTGGCTAAAACTATTGGTTTTGAGAAACCTGTTTTTGGGAAAAACATTGAAATTAAAGTTTTAAATCCTTCGGAAACATACGTAGTATGTACAGTTAAATAGAAAAATCACTCACAATACCTCACATAATAGGGATTTCATTGAAAATCCCTATTTTTTTTACCAACTTTTTTATTTACGTTTGAAATTCGCTAAACTAAAAACCAACAGAACTATATGAGTTTATTTGCAAAAAAATCGATTGCAGTTTTACTGGAGGAAGCTTCGGAGTCAGAAAAGTCACTTAAAAGGACGCTTTCTGCCGGATCGTTAGTTGCGCTTGGCATAGGTGCGATTATCGGCGCCGGATTGTTTGTTCGTACAGCTGCAGCGGTTGCGCAGAATGCAGGGCCATCAGTTACTTACGGTTTTGTTTTGGCGTCTTTAGGTTGTGCCTTCGCGGGATTATGCTATGCAGAACTTTCCTCATCTATTCCAATTGCAGGTAGTGCGTACACCTACACGTATGCCACAATGGGAGAGTTAATGGCATGGATTATTGGCTGGGATTTAGTTTTGGAATACGCCGTAGGTGCAGCTACTGTAGGTATTGCATGGGCTGAATATTTTAACAACTTACTCGTTGAGGTACTTCATGTAAGCCCCGTCCCCTACCAATGGTGCCATTCGCCTTTTCAAACCAGTATTGATGGCGTCAGCGGTATTGCAAATTTACCTGCACTTTTTATAGTTACTGTTATTAGCTTGCTTTTAATAAAAGGAACACAAGAATCAGCTTTTGTAAATGGCATTATTGTAATTTTAAAGGTTTCAATCGTACTCCTCATTATTGGATTTGGTTGGCATTACATCAATCCCGCTAATCATACTCCTTTTATTCCAGAGGCAACCAAATATACAGATCGAGAAGGATTGACCTTCAATTATGGAGGTATTTTGGGAATTTTGGGTGCTGCAGGAACGGTGTTTTTTGCCTTTATAGGTTTCGATGCCGTAAGTACAGCAGCTCAGGAAACTAAAAATCCAAAGACAGCTATGCCCATAGGAATTTTAGGTTCCCTTGCGATATGTACTATATTATATATTTTGTTCTCTTATGTTTTAACAGGCCTCGCTCCTGTAGATTTTTTTAGAAATAGCGGTAAAGAAGCCTCGGTAGTTGCTGCCATCAACGTGTATATGCCTGGCTATCAGTGGTTGGGAACGCTAGTAACGGTAGCTATTTTAGCCGGGTTTTCTTCGGTAATATTGGTAATGCTTTTAGGACAAAGTCGAGTTTTCTATTCTATGAGTAAAGATGGCTTGATGCCTAAAATGTTCAGTGACTTACATCCAGAGTACAAAACTCCATACAAAGCGAGTTTAATGATTTTGGTGCTTGTAGCCCTTTTTGCAGGATTTGTTCCGGGCGATATTGTAGGAGACATGACGAGCATTGGAACTTTGTTTGCCTTTATTCTAGTTTGTATCGCCGTCCTCGTACTTAGAAAAACGGAACCTAATATGAAACGCGAGTTTAAAACGCCATGGGTACCTTTTGTGCCAATTATGGGTGTTTTGACATGTACCGCGATGATAGGTGGCTTACATTGGTCTAACTGGTTACGATTGATTGGATGGCTGGCAATTGGCTTTGTAATTTATTTTACTTACAGTAAAAAACATTCCGTGCTCAATAATTCGGGAAAAACCATTGAGCCCACCGATCCACCAAAACCTCAATTTCCAAAAATTGATTAGCCAAAAAAGCCTTCGCAACTAATGTGGAGGCTTTTTTATTAGAAGATCAATTATTTTTTCTTAGACTTTTTCCCTTTCTTCTTCCAGCCCTTTTTTAATTTTTTATAGGATTTTTTATCAACCTTACTTTTTTTCTTGCTTCTAGAAACTCCCTTTTTCTTACGGGCGTTTATGTTGTTTACTAGCGAATTCTTTACGCCCAACTTGTTCTTTTTACTCTTCTTTTTTTTCTTATCCGTTTTTTTAGCGTTTTCTTTGGTTGTTCCTTTTTTCGATTTCTTAGCCATAATGTTAATTTAGCGTTAAACATTATATCACAAAAAAAGTTCGATTAACATAAATGTTTTCTTGCAAGGCCGATAACCCAGTAGAAAAAATAAGAACCAGCATACCTTAGCAAAATCAGGCATAAATCATTCTTATAGATCTTGGTTATATGGCAATTAACCTTGCTATAAACATTGTATCGGCAAATTTTTCGTAACCACGTATCAACTCCATCGACTCCAATCTTAAGCCAAGCTCGTTTACACAAAAATTTACCACTAGCTCATTTTCTTGGGCAAAGGCAGAACAGGTAATGTAAATAAGTGGCTTGCCAGATTTTAAATGTTTCGAAACGTTTGATACTATTTGTTTTTGCAGCGAAGAAAAATGAGCAACTCTATCTTCATCAAAAAAACTTAACATTTCTGGAGTTCTGCCCCAAGTTCCAGAGCCGGTACACGGAGCATCAACAATAATCCCATCAAATTTATAATGATGTAAAATTGGATCGTTGTTTTGCAGCAAATCCAATTCTTTAACTTGGTATTTTCTCAGTCCAGCAAGGCGGAAACGTTCTCTCAAATTTTCTAAAACCTGTGGCCGTACGTCGCTTACAAGCAAATCTATATTAGGCTCGATACTGTGTAGCAGTAAGCTTTTACCGCCAGATGCGGCACAACAATCCCACCATTTATCGAATTTGTTAGGCTTAAAGTAAACGCCTGTTTTCTGCGAAGACAGATCTTGGACTTGATATGTTCCAGATTTTAGCAAACTTTCTAATTTTGTCCCACTTGCTAGTGCTAAAGTATTTTTTGCTAAAAGTTCAAAAGAAATAGCAACAGATTCTAATTTTCCCTTAACTTGATTTAAATCTTCGTCTGCAACCCGGATATACAGTTTTGGTTGTCTAAAAAACGAGTGATAAAACAGAGGTGTATGCACGTCTTTTGAAAGCGTAGCGTTAAATTTAAATACGTCGCTAGGCGAGAACTCCGGATACATTGACACTACTAAAGCAATCTTTTCTTCCAGATTATTTGAAATTAAATCTTTAAGCTGTGGGAGTTTGGCATCAACAATTAAGCTTGGCTCAAAATGGCACAAAAAATCGGCGACTGCCAGCCTATGGTCGTTTGGAAAATGCGATAATGCTCTTCCCAATCTAAAAAAACTGTAAACGTATCGCGTAGCCCACCGCCGATCTGTAGAACCCATCTGCTTGTTTCTACGATAGTAAATTGGCAAAAAACGGTGTAGAGGCACTTCACCGTCATAAGCGGTAAGTATTTGATCGAAAGTTTTAAGCTGGTGATCTAACTTCATAAACCATTTAAGCGAAAGATATGTACAACTTAAAATTAGTTTACAACATTCAGGGAAAAATTGCGGTATCTCAAAAGCATTAAAGAGGTATTAATGAAACCAATTCTGTCGTCATGGACAAAGCTGAAATTGTTATGCAACCCTCGGTAAGGCTCTTTCGTAATAAAATCACGATAATCTTCTCCATATTTTGCGAGCAATCTTCCAAAATAAAAACCTATGTCGAAACCTTTAAATGCGTATTCGCCAGGCTCGAAGCCGTAGCGATAACGATAAGTTTTAATAAACTTAGTCACGTTGGTACTCTTGTAATCTATTTTATAGGAAGTGGTGATAATAGTGTTTAAATTCTCCAACTGATCTACAGGATAATTTTGTTTTATCCAACTCGGATGACCAAACAAACTAATATCATACAATGCTTTTGGATTATTTTTTAATTTAAAAAGTTTGGTTATGGTTGGCGACACAAAGGCTTTATCATCAGAAGCCAGTACTATTGCATAACGTTTTCCCTTAACCATATTCCGTTCAAGCGCGTATGTTGATGGATACTCTTGCAAAAAGAAACTTTGTGATGAAGTCTTTTTAAAAAAAGAACGTATAGGCGCCGCAAAACTTTCATCGTCAGTTTTTTTGGTGTTGATAATGACCACGATACTGTTTTTAGGATCAAAGTGTTGTGCAATGTATGTGGCGATTTTTAACGCATGCTGATCTAAATTATTAGCGATAGAAACAAGATTGGGATTATTAAAATCTGTAGGATTCGATGCTGCTAATGGAGACACAATGGTTATATGATGGGCGATACTATACTCGGATACGGCTTTTATTCCTTTTGGAAAAACGGGGCCTACCACCAAATTGCTGCTCATAAACCTGTTGTTATCAAAAAAGGTTGAAATTTGAGATAAACTATCTTCCGTATCGAAAACGTTTAATTTAAAGTTTAGGCCAAAAGTTGCGGCAGAATCTATCCCGAGTTTAAATCCCTGGTAAAAATCTATCGGCATGGCATACTTTTCTACCTCTTCCTTTGTGGCTGTTTTTAAATCAATTTTATCTAAATCAAAGGGCACTAAAAGAGAAATGTTTGCGTCGGTGAACCGCCTCTTTACAGGCTCTTTTTTTATATCGACTTTTTTTGGCTGTTCTATTACAGAGGTATCTACGGGAACTTGAGGTTTTTTGGTAGGGACAATTTTTGGGGAACATCCAGCCAAAACGGCAATTGCCGTAATAAAAAACCAGAAGTAAAAACTATATTTCATTTTTAGATTTCGAAAAAATTAAACTTCATCAAAGTAACAAAAGTTTTTGAAGTGCTACTCCCATTCAATTGTTGCTGGCGGCTTAGAGCTAATGTCATAAACCACTCGATTAATTCCTTTAACTTTATTTATAATCTCATTGCTTATTTTACCTAAAACAGCATAGGGTAAGTGGCACCAGTCTGCAGTCATTCCATCCACCGATTCTACTGCGCGCAGACTAACTACATTTTCGTAGGTGCGTTCATCACCCATTACCCCAACTGATTGGACGGGAAGAAACATAGCTCCAGCTTGCCAAATTTTGTCGTATAGGCCTGCCACTTTTAATTCGTTTATATAAATAGCATCTGCCTCTTGCAAAATAGCCACTTTTTCTGCGGTAACCTCGCCCAATATTCTAATGGCCAAACCTGGCCCAGGGAACGGATGTCTACCTAATATATTTGGCGAAATACCGAGAGCTTTTCCCACACGTCGCACTTCATCTTTAAACAACGTATTTAAAGGCTCTACCACTTTCAGTTTCATAAAGTCGGGCAAACCACCCACATTATGGTGAGATTTTATAGTAGCAGAAGGACCATTTACTGAAACAGACTCAATTACATCCGGATATATCGTGCCTTGACCTAGCCACTCAACTCCTTCAACCTCGTTCGCTGCATCATCAAAAACATCTATAAAAATACGTCCAATGGCTTTTCGTTTTTGCTCTGGATCTTTTACACCAGCGAGCTCACTTAAAAATCGTTCTTTGGCGTCAATACCTTTAATGTTCAAACCCAAGTGCTTATATTGATCGAGCACTTCTTCGTACTCGCCTTTACGTAACAAACCGTTATCTACAAAAATACAATGTAAATTTTTGCCAATTGCTTGGTGCAAAAGTACAGCAGCCACGCTACTATCTACACCGCCCGAAAGCCCCAGAACAACCTTGCCGTCGCCAATTTTCTCTTTTAAATTTGCAATAGTGGTTTCTATAAACGCAGCAGATGTCCAGTCTTGTTTACAACCACAAATGCCCACCAAAAAATTCTCAATCAATATTTTCCCTTCAATACTATGGGTTACCTCCGGGTGAAACTGAATGGCATAAGTATCAGAATTTTCTATTTGATAAGCCGCCACTTCTACATTATCGGTGCTTGCAATAAGCTGAAAATCAGCAGGTACTTCTTTGATTGTATCGCCGTGGCTCATCCAAACCTGAGAATCTAAATTGATATTTTTAAGTAGCTTACACTCTGCGTTTAGCCAACTCAATCTTGCTCTACCGTACTCTCTGGTTGATGATGGTTGCACCTCACCGCCCATTTGCTGGGCAAAATACTGCGCTCCGTAACATACGGCTAACACGGGATATATTAAATGAATTGCAGATAGATCCATCTGGGGGGCATCTGCTTGTCTTACAGAAAAAGGGCTGCCAGACAAAATAACACCTTTTACAGTATTGTCTAAATTAGGAAGATTATTAAAGGGATGGATCTCGCAATAAACGTTCAATTCTCGCACTCTGCGCGCAATAAGTTGCGTGTATTGCGAACCGAAATCGAGAATGATGATTTTTTCAAGCATGGGCAAAGCTAGCAATTTGCAGTTAAGTTTGGGTTGTAGTTTAGAGATTTTTTGAACAATTTGAGGGGAGATTGAGCGTAGCAAGTACTTAGTGTCATGTATTAAGACTGCAGAAGCCATGGCCAACGAAATTACCGTCTAAACCCATGCGCGTAATCAAAATTGATCAAGGATTGGGGAGCAAAAATTGGGCACATAGATATGCCACTCGTAACTACAAAATGAAAACAATAGATGAACAAAGGACAAAGAACAAGGATTGGGCGCATAAACTCATAACCCGCAACTTATAACATTCTATACGTCCAACCGCTTTACCTCTACGCCAAATTTTTTCAAAAAATCCACGCCTTCATCGTTGGGTATTTTCTTATATTCGGCATAAGATTTCGAATAAAAAACTAACGCGATACCAGAAGAAAGAATTAATCGCGCGCAAGCGATACATGGAGAAAGCGTAGTGTATAAAGTAGCACCTTCCACCTTCGAGCCATTTTTTGCTGCGTATAAAATTGCATTTTGCTCCGCATGCAAAGCTAAGGAACAACTACCTTTACTATCTCGTGCACAACCACCGCTTGGCCATTCCTCATCACAATTATGAGTTCCTGCAGGCGGCCCGTTGTAACCAATCGATATTATTCGGGTATCTTTCGCCAGCACAGCACCGACCTGCGCGCGTACACAATGAGATCTTTCGGCCAGTTCGTTGGCCAATTTCATATAGATTAAATCGAAACTTGGTTTCTCCATTTTAGATAAAAAAAGCCACGGCGTCTATCCGTGGCTGTAAAATTAAATTAAAACAAGTTTAGTGTCCGCCAGCAATAGCTGTATCAAAATTAATGCCCTGACGCCGCAATATACCTGCAACGCGCCATCCATAAAACGCAAGGTAAGCGAAGCAAACCACACCAACAATGTAACTGTGTTGTATTCCTACGAACTCTGATATATAACCTTGGAAAAAACTTACCAAACCGCCGCCCATAATCATCATAATTAAAAAGCTGCTGCCTTGGCTAGTATGCTTACCTAAACCGCTTACTGCTAACGTAAAAATACAAGGCCAAAGGGTGCTACAAAATAAACCGACACTTGTTAACGCATAAACGCTCACCATGCCTGTAGTGGTCATACCAATAATTAGAGATAAAATTCCAAATGCCGCAAAGATGACAAGCATTCGTGCTGGGTTTCCTTTGCTCGCCATATCTGCGCCAATTAACACCAAGATTACCAAGGCATAAATATAAAAATGGCTCAACTCGTGTTTTGCAATCGCATTTACAATTAAAAATACGGCAAAAGCCAGATAAGGAGCTATGAAACGTAAAATCTTTTGCTTATTAACGTCATCAGTAAAGGCTTCTACCGCGCCGGTCCATCTACCAATCATTAAACTTGCCCAATACAAAGAAACATACGGTGCAATGTCTTTAATAGCAAAACCTAGCTTGGTTTCCATATATGCGGGCAAATTACTTGCTGTGGAAACTTCTACACCAACATATAAAAAGATGGCAATCATTCCCAAAATCAATTGAGGAAATTTTAAGGCAGATCCCTTTACGTTGGGATCTACGTTTTCTGCCTCTACCAAATCTGGCTTATCTGGCAGCGAAGAAAGTTTTAAGAAAATTGCTACGGCTAAAAACGCAACTCCTAAAACTAGATACGGAATTTTAACACTTTCTATGCTAATGGTGGTACTTGCTGCACCTACTGAGCCGAAAATGGCGAAACTAACAATTAGGGGGCCAATAGTTGTACCAAAATTATTGATACCACCTGCCATAATTAATCTTTGGGAGCCGGTTTTTATCGGCCCTAAAGCGATAGCCAAAGGGTTTGCAACCGTTTGCTGCAAGGAAAAACCCAGTGCAACGATAAACAAACCCGAAAGCATTAGTGGAAAGGAATGCAGATTTGCCGCAGGGTAAAACAACAAAGTTCCTAAAGCCGAAATACCCAAACCGAGCGCCAAAGAATTTTTATAACCAAGCGTATTTACAATGTCTTTACCCATAACTACTGATATGCCATTATATATAAGCGCTCCAACCGTGTATGCTATATAAAACGCAAGCGACACCAACTGACTTTCTGCCTGAGAGAGTGAAAATGCTTGTTTAAAAACCGGAATTAAAATATCATTGCTGGCCGCTACGAAGCCCCAAAAAAAGAATACTGTAGCCAATGGAATAAACTGCGACCAATTCGTCTGCTTTTGCTCTGAACTCATGTTTAATATTTAGTTTTTACGACGATAAACATAGATAAAAAATTTGTAAATGTATCACGTACACTGGGTAATATTTAAAATAAAAATTAACGTATTTAGCTATAAAAGTGCATATTCGCGTTCTAACAAAAAGAAACAGCTATGTTCGAAGCCATTTTATTGGGTATAGGTGCGGGGATAATTTCGTCTTTTCTGACTGGCCCAGTTTTTTTCGCAATGATAAAAACTAGTATAGAAAAAGGTTTTAAAGCTGGCTTTTCATTGGCAATCGGGGTTATCATTAGTGATGTTATCCTCATTTGCATCGTTCTGTTTGGTGCTCAATTTTTTGAATATAAGTCAGAGTTCGACAAATATGTTGGTTTAGTTGGAGGGGTCTTCCTTCTTGCAGTGGGAATTTATTACCTACTTTCTAAACTTACTGTTAATTATAAAAACAAGCTAGAAAAAATCAACAAACGTGGTTACCTCATCAAAGGGTTTTTAATGTGCATCCTTACTCCTTCTACGTTGATGTTTTGGATCATTGTTAGTGGTATTATCTCTGTAAAGTTGAACAATATGCTTAGTGAAAAGCTGGTCTGCTTGTTTATAGCCATGGCCACCCAGTTGAGTATAGATGGCGGAAAATGCTACTTCTCAAGCAAACTTAGATACCGAATTAAAGAAGATGCTCTAAAGACGCTGAACAAAGTTGCCGGCATAGTTATTATTTTTTTCGCTATTTGGTTGATCGTGAAGACTTATTTGAAATTTTATTGATTGTGTAATTCATTCAATTTACGAATGCGCGGCGGGCAAAAGCGTGGGTTTAGTTGTCTTAAGCACAGCGAAATTCTCATCCCTGCTTTAACGTGCTTTGCTCCAATTATGGTTTTAGACTGAGGAGTGATTATTGCTAGGAGTACCTAGTAGACGCCAACTAACGATTTAACCGATTATTACTAACTGCATTGTAAATTCTATGTTGTTCCTTCAACAAATCCAACAAAAAAAAACCTGCTCCATAACTGAAGCAGGGTACTGTTTTTATTTGGTGGAAATAACTCTAATTATTGTTTGGTAATCTTGAACTCTGTTCTACGATTAAGTTGATGTTCTGCAACTGTACAGTTTACGCCATTTGAGCAACGGTTAAGCGATTGCGTTTCGCCATATCCTTTCGCTTCGATACGATTTTTGTTGATGCCTCTACTTACGATGTACTTAACTGCAGACTCTGCACGACGTTGAGAAAGATCCAGGTTGTAAGCATCACTTCCCCTGCTATCGGTATGTGAACCTAATTCTATCCAAATGGTTGGATTGTCTTGCATAATTTTTACCAATTTATCCAGTTCAATTGCGGCATCTGCCCTAATGTTCGCTTTATCGAAATCGTAGTAAATATTCTCTAACCTAATGGCTCTATTAATCGCTATTTTTTCTAGATACAAGTTTTGATCTAAATTGTTAGAAGAGTTTAAACCCTTCGTACTAAGCGTAGCATTATCTCCCCTATAATCGGTTTTCTCTCCCGACAGTTTATAATCTGATGCTTCTTCTAACTTAAATTTGAAAGCTCCGCTTTCGTCGGATTCTACTTTTAATGCTTCGCCGCCAATTTTACTAAGGGTAACTAAAGCATTTGCCAAAGGAACATTCGTGTTTTTATCGAACACTTTTCCAGTTAAGTAGAGTTCCACTAATTTTTTCATTGCAAAATGATAGATATCATCGTTGCCCACGCCTCCAACCCGATTGGATGAAAGATAACCATCGGTTTCGTTGTACATATTAAATGCAAAATCGTCTTGTGGCGAGTTTGTTGGATAATGCATATTTACCGGTTTACTGAAAACACCTTTTTCCCATGCGCTTTTGTACACATCCAGCCCGCCCATACCAATGCGTCCATCGCTACTGAAATATAATACACCATTTGGTGCCAAATTAGGACTACGGTCATTCCCACCAGAGTTAAGTTCCTTAAGATTTAACGGTTCATTCCATTCGCCATCTGCACCCATTTCGCACACATAAAGATCTAAGCCGCCTGTGCCACCTGGCATATCAGAGGTGAAGAACAAATGCATTCCATCGGGAGTGATAAACGGATCACCAACAGAATATTCGCCTGGTTTGTTGTATTTAAAGGGAGTTGGGTTAGCCCAACTGCCGGACGCGTCTTTAGTAGCGGTAAAAATTTCTACCAATAGCGTTTTCAATTTGCCAATTTTAGGATTTGTGCTAATTTTACCAGTGTTTAAATTCGCTTGCGACTGTGCAAAGTATATCGTTTTCCCATCCGCGGTAAACGTTGCTGGCCCTATGTGGTACGGCGTAGATGATTCGACTGATAGCGCCGTTACGCTGTCTTTGTCTAAAGATTTTTCATACAAACTTAAATAACCATTGCCGGTGCCCCCAAAATACACTCTACTGGGTTTCTTTCCGCTATCAAATTTTAAAAAAGGTCTGCTACTTTGGCTTAGGGTTTGCCCCGATCTAATTCTATCTGAAACAAATATAACATTCTCGTTTTGTTTAATGGCTGCCCAATCAGACTCGGTGCTATTTAGAGGTTTTTCATTCGTCAACTTCACATCGGTTGGATTGCGCATCCAAAGTAAAGCAGAATCGCAACTATTTAACCTAATTCTTTGCTCCGAAGCAGAAACAGAATTGTCCAAGCCGAAATACTTCACATATTGTGCCTTAGCCTCACTATATTTTCCATTACTTTGAAGTGCCTTTGCGTATTCCAAGATGTTTTTTGGGTCGCTACCCTTCATTGTAGAGGCAATGGCATACCAACTTTCTGCCTGGCGGTAATCGCTCTGCGCAGCATAGCTTTCGGCTGCTCTCTCTGCAGCATGTAAAGTTGCTTTTTTGCGGTATGCCTGCTCGTACAAATCTGCAGATTTGTGGAAATTATCGAGCGCAAATTGTGTATCTGCCTCTTTAATTACGTACTGAGCATTTGCAGAAGCTATTGCCGTTAGCAATGCAACACTTAAGAGTAACTGCACTTTGAACCGCTCAATACTCTTTAATATTTGTACTTCCATATTCGTAATGGTTATTTGTTAGTCGTTTCCTGTTTATTGGTTGGTCGTGCGTTGTATAGTTTTTCTCGTCATTCGTTGGCCGCTTAGGTAAGCCGTTTTTTGGCTTTGCGCATGCCACTCCACCTTCAACCCTTTAAAAATATCTAGGCGACAATACTTTGTAGCTCTTATTGTTGAAAAAATAACTTATAGAGATTTCGTGCGTGCCACCGCTATAACCCTGCAATGGCCCAATAGAAAAATCGTAAGCGTAGCCAATGCGCAGGGCTTTTGTAGGAAAAACTTGAATAGCCGCAACCGCAGAATTTAATTGGCTGAGGTCTTTTTGTAGGTAATCTTTGCTATACAGCTTTACTCCAGTACGGTAAGAACCGCCAAGCCAAAGCCTATCGGCCAGTATAAAAAAAGCATTAAGATCCAAACTGGTTGGCCCGCCCCTATCGTCTTTTAACAGAAATGAGGGTTTTAAAGAAATATCGGTAGATAGCGGCAACAACATTCCTGCGGTAAGGTAATAATGTACTTTTGGCTGAGGAATAAACGCATATCTGTCTATTTTTACGTATTGTGACACGATGTTATCGGCACTAAAACCCGCATAAAATTTATCATCCGAATAGTAAACCCCCGCCCGAGCATCGGGCAAAATGGCACTTTGCAAGCCGGTTGGTTGGTTAGGTTCTGGATCGTTTGGATTAAGAAGCGCACCATCAATACCAAGCTGAACCGCACCCACTCCGAGCCCGAAGGCCAAGCGCGCAGATCCATAGGTATTCATCTGTATTCTGTAAGCGTAGTTTCCATAAACCGACTGGTTTCTCTGCGCGCCAAGCCTATCGCTAGAAACTTGTAAGGCAAGGCCAACATTACCATCATTTGCAATGGCATCTATCGCAACAGACAGTGTGGTTGGAGAACCTTTAATTCCCGTCCATTGGTTTCGATAAAAGGCATGCATATTTAGTTGCTCTTTGTAGCCGGCATAGGCAGGATTAATGTAGATTCCGTTAAACATGTACTGGCTAAACTGGGCGTCTTGTTGTGCGACAGAAATTTTTGTAAGTATGCTTAAAACCAGTAGGATTGGTAAAAATTGTTTCATATATCTTAAACTTTATGCGTGCTGGGCACGCGTGTTTGTTCTCGCCATTGATTATTCTTCAATATTAAGTTACTAGAACCGCTTATTTTTTAAATACCCTTACCAAAGTTACGTAACCGGTAAAGGTTGACCATTGGCTATCTGCGGCTTCTTTTACGCTTAATTTATAGAAATAGGTACCTTCACTTAAACCTTCGCCGGTCCAATTATTTTGATAGTTGTCAGATTTGTAAACTTCATTTCCCCAACGGTTAACTATTACCAAATTGTTTGCGTAGAATAAATCCAACCCACGGATTTCGAATGCGTCGTTGTTTCCATCACCATTAGGTGTAAACAAATTCGGTACAAATAAATCTGTTCCCGAAACAGAAAGCTTGGTAAAATAAGCGCCGTCTGCTTGCGGAGACGCAGCCAATTGAATGTTGTTGCGGCCATGCAAACCAACCGACGGATTACTGCCTTTTATTAAGCTATATTTGGTGTTGCCCAAATATTGGGCGATACCAGCATTTGCGTCAATAAATAATGTTCCATTGGTTGATGCATTATGTTGAAGCAACATGTTTACTTTTAGTGGTGCAGGCGCATAGATGTTCCACATACGATCCATGCCCAAAGCAGGATTTTTTACGGGAATGTTAGCAGCGCCATAATCTTGAACGCTGACGAAAATTTTGCCGGCACCACTAGGTGTAATTGTCGCCGGCGTATAATCTTGTACGGCAATACCAACAGGGAAAACAAAGCTATCGGCACCAGCATAATCTTTTATCACATGGCCGGCAATGCTATTGCCGGTAACTACGAGACGATCTTGCGCATAGCCATTTATTGTTCCGGTTGGGCTAAAGGCCAAATCGTGCCCGTTAAGTATTACATTTGCTCCACTAACCGCCAAGCTTAATTTATTTGCAACATTAAGCGTGGCCGATGCCGCACCCGCGGGGTTTGCGGTTGCATATCCGGGATCTGCAACATCGTTCAATTCTATGTTTCTATCGTTTCTATTTTCGATAAACAGATTTATAAAAGCGCCGTTATTGCCATCTATAAGGGTAGAACCAGCGCCCATAGATGTATAAAAAGGATTAACGCCCGGATTATAGATCACGACTTTGCCAGTACCTGTAAAGGTTGCACCTGGGGCAATCCAAACGTTTTTACTGTAAATTTCTAACGTACCGTCTATTACCCATTTGGCATTAGGACCAAAATAAGAACTTTCGGCAAAGCGTTGCTCTGTTGTGCCAGCAGAAATCGTTACGATGCTGTTATCTGCCGTGCTTGAGCCCACGCCAGTTTGAGCATGGGCCCTTATCGCTGCAAGCAACAATACCGGCAAAATGATCATAGTGTTAATAAGTCTTTTCATCTGTTATATTTATAACCGTAAAGGCTGTTTCTGCGGCGTAATTTGCTGATTTTATTTACCTAATTCTCAACTTTAAATTTGTTTGAGCTCTAAAATATCAAAAGGGATTGTTCCTTTTGCTAAATCTTAGATGGCATGAGTTCTACCAACCTCAAATTACTTTACCTGGTGAATCGTAAAATAAGTTTGTGTGCTACCTGCCAAATCAACCGCGACTAAAGGCACCTTTACTCCGAATAAAATTTTATCGCCAGTGTTAAGTTTTACCAAAGTTTGGGTAGATCTTGTTGGTGGAGATACATCAACCTGCACCAGACCTAAGTTTACGTTTACACTTAAAAATCGCTCTTCCGCTAAAAGTGTTGAGGTATTTGATCCCGATGGAATTTTAAAGATTCCGACACCGAACTCTGCTGCGCTTATCAATCCTTTTGAATCTGCTTGCACAAATATCTCATAAATTCCATCCTGCTTCGCCGTAAAAGTTCCTGTAGCTGCATTGTACTCGTTATTTTCGTCAAATTGCTTTCCAGCCGCAGGAAAGCTAACTGCATTATAACCGCCGAGTAGCACAAGACTTAATATTGAAAAGCCGGTAGAACCTTTATAGTTTAAGAAAGACTTTAATGGATTTGCTGGTATTTGATCTACTTGTTTTAAAACACCTGTTGCCGCATCGGCAACCACAACTTTATCTGTCGCTGCACCTGTTTGCAAACCAGTCAATGCCAAGGTATTGGTGGCATCGGTTGCGATGGCTGTCGGATCTATCAATGTTCCGCCAAGCCTAGTGGTGCCGGCGGGACTCTCAGTTAATCCATTAACCGCCTTAAATAGTGGTAAAAATGAGGTCGCCGGAATGAATTTCAATACACCCGCGGCGTCTGTAACTACTAAGCTGTCGCTGATTAGACCGGGCTGTAAGCCAGAGACAGTTAATGTATTTGTTGCATCGGTTGTAATGGTTGTAGGTTGAAGCAAAGCACCACCCAACTGGGTATTACCCGGGGTATTTTCTGTTAATCCATTATTAGCTGTAAAAAAAGGCAGAAATGCTGTTGGCTGCAGCGTCTTGATGACGCCGGAAGCATCTCTTATCAAAAGTTGATCGGCAATTGTGCCTGAAGGCAATCCTGTTATCGACAACGTATTTGCTATATTTGTGGTAATGGTAGTCGGCTTGACAAGTGCACCACCTAATTGGGCATTCGTACCTGTTTTTGTGAGACCATTATTAAATGTTGTGTTGTTGATGGTTGACGTATTTATCGTTTTTAACACTCCAGTTGTTGCGTCGGAGACAACTAAATTGTCTGTGGCAGTACCTGTTTGCAAACCAGTCAATGCCAAGGTATTGGTGGCATCGGTTGCGATGGCTGTCGGATCTATCAATGTTCCGCCAAGCCTAGTGGTGCCGGCCGGACTCTCAGTTAATCCATTAACCGCCTTAAATAGTGGTAAAAATGAGGTTGCCGGAATGAATTTTAATACCCCCGCGGCATCTGTAACTACCAAGCTGTCGCTGATTAGACCGGGCTGTAAGCCAGAGACAGTTAAAGTATTGGTAGCACTGGTAGTAATGGTTGTGGGTTTGATTAATGTACCACCTAATTGTGTATTCGTACCTGTTTTAGTTAGCCCGTTATCTGCCGTATTCGTCGAAAGTGATGTTAAATCGACGGTCTGAGTGTTGCCACGCTCAAGCGTTAAGGTCAATATTTTAGTAATTCCATCAAAAGAAAAATCAGTTATGGTTTGATTGTCTGTATTTACGACCGTATTGTTTATAATATAAGGATCGGCTGCAGAGCCTGTACCAGTAATTGTAATTCCAGTACCAGCGGTTGTTTTACCTCCGATGCCATCTGCACCAGCAGGGCCAGCCGGACCTTGAGCGCCTGTTAGACCCGTGGCGCCTTGAGGGCCCGTTGCACCGTTCGTACCCCGTAGGTCGCCGGTGGTTTTGGTGGTGCCATTGGTATAAGTTATGGTCAGCATACCGGTAGCAGGATCATAGACAGAACTTGCGATTCCATTTCCGTTTGTTCCGTTGGTGCCATTTGTTCCGTTGATACCGTTTGTTCCCGCAGCGCCACGTAGATCGCCCGTGGTTTTGGTGGTGCCGTCGGTGTAAGTTATAGTTAGGATACCAGTGGCAGGATCATAGGCGGTGCTTGCTATACCATTTCCGTTAGTTCCATTTGTTCCGTTGGTACCGTTTGTTCCCGCAGCGCCACGTAGATCGCCCGTGGTTTTGGTGGTGCCGTCGGTGTAAGTTATAGTTAGGATACCGGTGGCAGGATCATAGGCGGTGCTTGCTATGCCGTTTCCATTGGTACCGTTTGCGCCATTATCTCCCTTTGGACCTTTTACACTAGCGGTAATAGTAGTGGTTCCATCTGTATAAGTGATGGTAATAGTACCATCTGGATTTACGACAGTGCTTGCAATGCCCTTGCCGTTTGTGCCATTATCTCCCTTGGGGCCTTTTACGCTGGTAGTGGTGGTTGTACTTCCATCTGTATAAGTGATGGTGATAGTTCCATCTGGATTTACGACCGTGCTTGCAATTCCCTTGCCATCTGTTCCACTTGCACCATTTACACCCGCAGCGCCCATATCTCCTTTGGGGCCTTTCACGCTGGTTGTTGTAGTTGTAGTTCCATCGGTATAAGTAATGGTGATAGTTCCATCCGGATTTACGACGGTGCTGGCAATGCCCTTGCCGTTTGTGCCATTATCTCCCTTTGGGCCTTTTACACTAGCGGTAGTAATAGTAGTTCCATCTGTATAAGTGATGGTGATAGTTCCATCTGGATTGACAACCGTAGTTGTTATTCCTTTGCCCGGAGCACCATTCGTCCCCGCTGCACCCATATCACCCTTGGCACCCATGGCTCCTTGCGGTCCCGGCGATCCTTTCAATTGAGTATAGGTGTTTGTTGTCGGGTTATATATATAAGTGCCAGTATCGTTAATTACAATATTAGTGCCCAACCCTGGGCCACCCGGAGAGCCCGGAATACCTGGTGTACCTGTCTGCCCCGGCTGATTTACAACAACCAAACTAGCATTTCCTCCTTTTGCAGAAACCCATTTTGTACCGTCGTTATAATACACACCTGGTGCTACATCTGTGGATGTGGCCGTATTATAAACTAACATACCCGCCACGTGTGCAGTGAGAGGAGCTGGATTGGTTGTTTGAACCAACGCCACCCTCGCTTGCAGAAAACCTTTATTGTTGGTTTCTAATTCTAGTAATGCATCTTTGTTTGGAAGCGCCGCACCTGTTACCGTACCATCTTTAATTTTTTGCTGCGCAAAAACTGCAGTAATACAAAATAAAATGCAAATGCTTAATAGTAGTGATTTTTTCATAGTTGACTTTAATTTAAAGTTTCTCGTTCTAGTGCACAATGCTAAGGGCCAATTAATGAGCTAAATTAACAGGACGCAGACAAAAACAATGGAAATACTGATTTAAGATTTTTTGGTAGAAGTTTTGTTTATAAATTTTGGGACGGTTTATTAATTGATTCTTTAAATACCCATAACAAATCTTTTGTCAATAAGATAAAATTGAATATAGCCAAATGTATTTTTTTTAAACAATAAATAAAAATTATTTACGTTAAAATTTATTTTTTCTCCTTTTAGGAGTAAAATAGAAATAAAACGTTCTCCTCAAGCTTCTAGAGTGTTATTTTAGGAATTCGTATTCAGTATTTGCAAAAATATCGGACGTTAGAAGGCGATAACCTCAAAAAAAATTGTCAGAAAAAGTATCCATTTGTGATTTGTAAGTCAGTTTTTAATGCACGGAAAAAATGCAAATTCAATTTGTCGGCGAAGGAGATTGAACAGTCATTTTTGATTTTAGGTCTGCGCAGCTTAAATTGATGACGTACACAAAATCAATTTAAACGTTAAGACTTATAACATGCCAGACGCTTTATTTTAATTAGCGGACGAGATCCAATTTTCGGCTTTTGAAATTTTTACGGGCTCAGAAGAGGCTGCTATTTCTAGAATCCCACCACTATTAATTATGTCTTGTGTAATGTAGTTTTTGCTGTATTCGATCCCGTTAAGTTTGACGCTTTTTATATATTGATTATCTGATGAGAAATTTTTTACCTTTATTTGAAAAGTTTTTCCATTAGCAATTCTATACTTTACAGACGGAAACAAAGGTACGTTTAAATAATACACCGGCCAGCCAACACAAGCCGGAGAAAAGCCCGATGCGGCAAAAACATACCAAGCACTCATTGCACCTGCATCATCACCCATCGTACGGAGAAAAGCCTTTGGCTGATTTTATATATTTTACCAATGTACGATCCAATGCCTCGGCTGTTATCATTAAAATAATTTTGGATAACCGTATCTGCTGCCAATTGGTGAATCCAATATTGAGATTTATATGCTTCTGAAGTTGCGTTGTACATTAAAGGCACTTGCAAATCTGGCTCGTTTGCATGATTATATAAGTCTTTTGCAAAAAAGGTATCTAAATGCGCTAAGTAATTTTCCTCTCCCCCCTCAAGCGCTATCAATCCTTTCACATCAAACGGAACAAACCATCTGTACTGCCAAATAGTACCTTGATATAATCCACGGGCACCAACCCTATCTACATCATTACGCGATACATCTTTAAAGTCTTTGTTCCAATAGGTTTTGTAATTTAATGCCCTTTTTAGATAGAGATCTGTCCTTTCTTTATTCTTCAAAATTTCGAAAATTTGCGAAAGCGCCCAATTATCATAGCTGGATTCAAGCGCTTTATCTGGCGATTTAAAATCTAACCCATCAATTTCTCTAACCAAAGAATCCGCAATAGACTTAAAATCTACTTTATATCCCTTTCTATTTGCATCGAAAAGAACAACGACTGCATGTTCCGTTCTAACCGTGTTTGAAGGCTCTGTTTGGGTGGCATAATCTTTTTTGCCCGTATTGTATAAATCCGCGATAGAATTTATCATTCCCTGATACTTGTCTTGCTGTACTATAGATAGAAGCGGCAACTGCGTACGATAGTTATCCCAAATGGCCCAGCCGTTATAACGATTGGTTTTGCTGTTTTTTAAATCGCCTTTGTTATTCCGAAAATCACCGTTAGCTTCTGAAATTAAATATGGCGATTGCATGGTGCGGTAAAAAAGAGAATAAAAAAGCTTCGCATTTTCTAAACCTCCTTCCACCTCAATTTTGCCCAGTTCATTATTCCAATCAGCGCTGCTTTTTGCTTTTGCCTCACCAAAGGATAAATTCGCTATATTTTTTCCTGCGTCAGTCTCGCTAATTGAAGAAAATGCAATATCCATCGATGTGCTTATTGCCGCATCAGGAAGTGATACAATTAATTTCCTATTTCCAAGGTCTTTTACCGTTGCGTCAGAACCAAAGTTTATTTGATAAAAAATTTTGTATTTTCCTGCACCACAGGTCGTTCTAGAAACTAGCCAACCCATAACAGAATTTCCATCAATCTTATGGTAATCGTCTACAAATGCTCCATTAAAAGCATAGCCTAAGTCTATATAAAATCCCTTTTTACCTTGCGGGAAAATGTATTGCTCTTTCCCAGCCCTACCTAAAACTGTAAAACTCGCTTGTATCCCATTTTTAAAACCTACATGGTAATAACCAGGACTTGCTTTTTCAGAAACTTTAATAAGTTCTGATTTAGATGGATCATCGCCCAAAAAAGGCTTAATTAAAACATTGCCGCCGGAGCCTGTGCAACCCACACCTTCAAATCGGTTATGAGTAAATCCCTCAAAAATTTTGGCAAGATATTCATAACCCGTATGTGTTTTTGGATAGGTTTGAGGCCCAATGCTCATCATACTAAAAGGATAAGAAGCAGCAGGAGACAATTGGCCGTGATCGCCAGAAGTACCTAAAAAAACGTTTACTTGATCTACCGGGCGTTGATTATTAATGTTAAACGTGCTTTGAGCATTAACGGTAACCGCAAGAAGGGAAAAGAGGATTAACAGGAAATAATTTTTTTTCATTGGGAATAATTTAATGGGAAATGTTTTGCTCTAATTTAGGTTTTTTAAAATTAAACGGAAACGTTAAGTCGCAAAAAAGCCACCTGCTTTATTTAGCAGATGGCTTTTTTAAAAAAATCTTTAAATTGTTACTTAAGCATGATTGGCACAGAAACCTTATCCCAGTTCATTGTGAAACCTTTCTTGTTTACATTGTAAACCAAGCGCTCTTGTGTTGCACTTAACGGTTTAGTTTTAACATCTACCCGTAAAGCATCTTCTCCTTCTTTATACTTAAAGGCACCCCATTGTTTGGCTTCTTTGTTAAAAACGGCGGTCCATGTACCGCTTTCTTTCGGGATTAAAAAGAAACTATATTTACCAGCGGGAAGCTTTTTACCTTCAACCATAACATCTTTACTTGTCTCGAAAGTGGTTGCCTCGTTCGCACCGGCACGCCAAACTTTATCGTAAGATTCTAGACCTCCCCAAATTTTACGACCTTTTACAGCAGGGCTGCTGTAATCAATGGTGATTTCTGAACCGTTTACCATTCCCTTTGCTGTAGCAGCAGGGCTAGGCCTTGGCGCCGTATCTTGTGCAGACGCCGCAACTGATATTGCTGTAACCGTAAAAAGTAAAGCAATAGATTTTAATAAATTTTTCATTGGTTGTATTTTTATGTTAGTTTTAATGCTAAGATACCAATTTAGGTTTGTAAAACAATAAGCCAATGACCGAAAAGCCAATAACCGCTGCTGAGCCGACCACGTTGAGCCATAAAAAGGAAACAATGTTAAAATTATATATTCCAATGACGGCAAGCTCAGCCAAAATTGCTGCGAAGAACACCACCTGTCCGGGTATTTTTTTATAATAAAAGGCAACTAAAAAAATTCCTAAGATTGGTCCATAAAATATCGAACCCAGTATATTTACGGCTTCTATCAATGATCCCATTTGCGTGGCAAACATAGCTACACCGATAGAAAAAATCCCCCAAAGAAGCGTATGCAACCTACTTAGGTTTAATTCTTTTTTCTCGCTCGGAGCCTTCTTAAAAAAAATTAAATGAACGTCTTTTACAGAGCAGGCTGCCAAGGAATTTAAAGCGGCAGAAATTGAACCCCAACTTGCCAAAAAAATTACCGCAAACAACATCCCAATCATCCCGACAGGTAAAGTATTTTTAACGAAATATAAGAAGATGTAATTGGTATCAGTTCGCTCTGCGTTGTAGTTAGATTTATTTATTGCTTCTTCTACCTGACCGTGTAAGATAGAAATTTCTTTTTGTGTTGATTTGAAAGCATTTACGGCACTTGGCAAAGCCGATGAATTTATTTTTCGATCAGCCAAAATTTCTTTTGATTGAGTATTGAATTGACCTTGAAGCGCTTTATGCCGTTCCTCAAATGCAGTCGCTTGTTTTGGTTGTGTTTCTTTGAAATGTTGGTAGGAGCGTTCGTTAAAATAGATTGGCGCAGGTTTTAACGCAAAAAAGGCAAACAAAAGTGCACCAATTAATAAAATAGAAAACTGCATTGGAATTTTAACCAGGCCATTTAAGAGTAAACCCTTACGGCCGGCTGTCGTATCTTTCGCTGTAATGTATCGCCCAACCTGGCTTTGATCTGTACCGAAATACGATAGCGCCAAAAAAAATCCGCCGATTACGCCACTCCATATATTGTATTTGTCTTTCCAATCGAAATTAGTGGTAATTACATTTAGCTTGCCCGACTTTCCTGCTAAATAAAGTGAATCGCTAAAAGTTGCGCCATTCGGCATATTTTTTACAAGTAAATATCCGGCGAAAGCCATAACCCCAAGAATAATCATAAATTGCAACTTTTGGGTATGCGCAACTGCTTTTGCCCCACCAATATAAGTGTATATGAGTAAAATGCCACCAGTTAAAACATTGGTTAAATAAATGTTCCAACTTAACATGGTAGATAGAATGATGCTGGGCGCATAAATGCTAATGCCCGTTGATAGGCCACGGGAGAACAAAAATAATAGCGAGGTAAGAACGCGCGTCTTTCTATCGAACCGATTTTCTAAAAACTCGTAAGCTGTGTAAACTTTTAAGCGCTGAAAAATTGGGATGAAAGTGATGGAAATTACAATCATCGCCAATGGCAGTCCAAAATAATATTGCACAAAGCGCATTCCGTCTGTGTAAGCTTGCCCCGGTGCAGACAAAAAAGTTATGGCACTTGCTTGCGTTGCCATAATGCCCAACAGCACCACATACCAAGGCATATTACTATTTGCTTTTAAATACGATTCGTTGCTTTTTTGTCCCCGACCGATGTAGACGCCATAAATTACGATGCCAACAAGCGTTATTAAAAGCACTAGCCAATCTATACCGCTCATGCCCAGTGTCTAGTAAACCAATAGTAAAAGGCAACTTGAATAAGCAATGCCAAGAAAAGCAAAATGTACCAAATGTTCCACTTAACTAATTTCTTATGCATTATTTCCCTGCAGATAAAAAGTTAAAGAATAATCTAGATGCGCCAATATTGCCCGCAGGCAATTGCCTAAAAAATGCCAAAGGCGAGTATATAAAAGTTCCCTTACCGTACTTTGCAACTAAAGTGCTTCCTTTTTGATCGGGCTCTCCAGTATCGTGCATTTCAAACAATGGTGTATAGTGGCTATCCCATCTGTCTGGAAAATAAGTTCCGAGTTCTTGCACCCAACCCTCAAAATCTTTAGATGTAATTTTATTTGGATAATTTAACAGTCGATTGGTTGGATCTAAAAAAGTAACTTTTGCATGTTCTTCTGTAACCCTCGCTCTCCCGATGCTTAAAGGATAAACGGTAAAATTCTGGGTTGCCATATCTTGCGTAGTATTGTATTGCATAATTATTGTACCGCCGTTTTGAACGTAATTATTCAAAGCAGTCTGCCAATTCCCTATCCGTTTTTCGGTATTTACTACACGTACTCCCGTAACAACTGCATCATAGCTGTCCAACTTTGATGGATTTAAGATGTCGCTTTCTGTTAGAATATCAACTTTTAAACCAGCTTGCCTCAAGAATTCAGGCACAAAATCACCTGCACCTTTTACATAACCTACAGTTTTTGCCGTAACTTTAACATCACCTTTTAACAACCAAGTATCGGCTGCCGTAAAATATTGCAACGTTGGCAAATGTGGATATTGAATAATTTCTTGCGCTTTTGCATAGCTGACTCCATCTGTTTTAAAAACCGCAAGCAATTTGGTTTTGTTCGTGTTTATTTTTGTGAGCGAGTTAGCAGATATAGTAAAGATTCGGTTTGTAATTCCTTCTACTAAATTGATGTCTTTAAAACTTTGAACCAATTTGTCTCCGTTCAAAAATTCTAATACCCCAGCGCCAACTTGTTTTTTCGCTTTGAACTGAACATTTATAGCAACATCTTCGTTCGGTTTTGCAAAATAGACTGGCTCTGTAATTTTAACATCAATTGTGGGTACAATGCGTAAACCTTCAACTACATCGCCCCGAACTGGATCTAACTTTTTATATGATAAAGGTAATTTAACAGTAAAGTCTTCACCCTCAATTGATAACTTAAGTTTAACATTTAGGTTTGAAGGAGTTTCGGGCAGGCCAATCAATGAGTCGGCGGTAACGCTAAAAGTGGCCGGATTTTCTGCAGCCTTTGCCAACCAATATGGCTCGCTTAAAACAGCATCTTCCGGAATTTTAATATCATTTCGATAATTAACCAAATCATCTTTTGGCAGAGCTTGGTTTATACTTTGCTCGTCTTTTAGCCAACTGATACTTTTGAGCATTACCGATGTTCCTGCTCTTGCAATTAAATTCACCTCGAACGGATACGTCTTCCCTGCAACCGCCTCTGGCTGATTTGTAATTACCTCGCCCATAAAACCCGCGCAACTTAGAATAATTTCATCTAAAGCCTTTAATTTGTCGGCTTTCAAAGATCTATCCTTCAATAAAGCAATATCTTTTCTCAAGAGTAATAGAGCTGGCAGACTTTTATCGGGTGTACTGAAATCAAAATCGGCAGTAATTTTTTGTAACCCAGCTGCAATGGTATTTTTCCCATCTTCTTTCCAATCCATTTGCAAGCCATCAAACAGCGTTTTAGTTGTGGGTTTGCCGTCCACCAAAGTAAAATATTCTGTCTTTTTACCAGCCACAGATCTGGTGCCCGCGCCCTGGCTTTTGTGTAAGCTTCTGCTAATACCAGCCAATTCTCCGTATCCTAGGCCCAAAAGTGGATCATATTGTCCAACCTCTACCTTTAGTTGATCTTCGGAAGTTGTATTTACGCTCCCAAAATTAAAGGTGTTCCACAGCAACCTTGTTGGCTGCCAAACTTGAACATATTTTAGCTGAGTGGGAAACACGTTTGCATCGCCTGCGAGCTCAAATGCCTTTGCTGCAACTACAGCAGATGCTGAGTGCTGCCCGTGGCCGGCCGCAGCTGTTGGCGGAAAGCGACAAATAATTACATCTGGCCTAAACTTTCTAATAACCCAAACTACATCGGCCGTAAGGCTATCCAAATTCCACTGATTAAAGGTATCGGTGCTGTTTTTAGAAAAACCAAAATCTATAGCTCTACTAAAAAACTGTTGTGCGCCATCCAGTTTTCTTGCTTCCAGCAATTCGTGTGTTCTAATCAAACCTAAAGCTGCACCCTGTTCGGCGCCAATCAAATTTTGTCCGCCATCGCCACGAGTTAAAGATAAATAAGCTGTCTCTACATGCTGATCGTTTATCAACCAAGATAAAAGCCCAGTATTTTCATCATCGGGATGTGCGGCAACATATAAAACTTTCGGGATATGATTAAGTGTTTTAAGCGCACTAAGAATCTCTGCCGATTTTTGAGGTCTAACTTGTTGGGCTACACCGTAAAAATAGCTCCCGATGAAAATTAAAATCACTAAAAAATATTTACCCATGTGTAAATTTATGTGGATTAAGGCATCGCCATTAAGCTTGCAAAGTAAAGAAATCTTTTACAAAAACTTTTTAAATGAAGGGGTATCCATTTGTAGAAGTTTTGTTGTTTGTGGATTTAGCTGCGCAAATAGAAATAAATTTTTTGGAGCAATATCTTCACTTTACCGCCCGTTTCTATGGTTCATCGGCTGATAATTTGGCTTTTTCCAACTGTAATAGTACAAGGAAATGTTCTTTTGTAATATCTATTCAAGCAATCTCATTATTTATATTTGGAAAGATATTATACCGATATATTTGTAAACACGAAAACCTTTAACAGAAAACATTCATCGCTTTTCTGTGTTAAACAAAAAAAGAATGTTATGAAATACAGAAAAACGATAGGAAAATTATTGCACAAAAAATCTGATGATAACTTAAAGGTTGCGCTTGCATTAGTTGCAGGGTTGGCAGCAGGTGCGATTGTGAGTATTTTATTTGCACCAAGTAAGGGCGAAGAGACAAGGGAGAAGATTGCCGATCAAGCTAAAAACTTACAATATGGCATAAAGGACAAGTATAATTTATTAAAGGAAAAAGTATTTGGCGTGGAGGCAATTGAGGAAGATATTGAGAACGAGATTCCACATTTTGTAAAAAAGAATGTAAAAAAAGCAAAATCGGATATTAAAGATGTTGTACATGAAACTAAAGACAGGTTGCATGAAGCAAAGCATGAAGTTGAGGACACTGCTAATGACGTAAAAGAAGATTTTAATAACAGTTAATAGTTTTAGAAATCATTTTAATTAAGCCGAGAATTAGTATAGTTCTTGGCTTTTTAGGTTTAAAAAAAATTTAGATTATTTGGGTATCTTAAAAACTGCTGCTGCAAATCTACGCACAAAAACGTAAATCTGCGGGAACTAGAATCTTGTGGCTTATAACGCGGCGAAACCCATCGCTATAAATTATTCCCGAAGATTGAGCCAATCGACGCAAGCAAAAAAAAGCTCAATCACCGAGATCTTCGAGAAAAGAATGAGATGCCATAGGATATTAAAGTTCCGTTAGCTTTCTATTGCCTTCCAAATCATATCTTTCAATTCCATCAAATTCTTTTGCGCCACAGAGGAGATGAAAATACTAGGAACATTTGGCAAGTCGAGTTTCATTTCTGCGGTTAATTCTTCGTCGAGCAGATCAGATTTTGTTACCGCCAATAAATGCGGCTTTTGCATTAACTCTGGGTTGTAGCTCTGCAGTTCGTCCTTTAAAATTTCGTATTCTTCTTTAATTGTTCTTGGAGTATCTGCCGGCACCATAAACAGCAAAACGGAGTTGCGTTCTATATGCCTCAAAAAACGATATCCTAAACCTCTCCCTTGCGATGCACCCTCGATGATTCCAGGTATATCTGCCATCACAAAAGACCTATTATCGCGATAGCTGACGATGCCCAAATTTGGAACAATTGTGGTAAAAGGATAATCTGCAATCTCTGGCTTTGCTGCCGATAAAACAGAAAGCAAAGTGGATTTACCAGCATTCGGAAAACCGACCAGACCAACATCGGCCAAAACTTTAAGTTCTAGCACATTCCAAACTTCCTCGCCTGCTTCGCCTGGTTGAGAAAATCTTGGGGTTTGTTGCGTTGGTGTCTTAAAGTGTGCGTTTCCTTGTCCGCCGCGACCGCCTTTGGTCAATATTTGTGTTTCGCCTTCGGTTGTTATTTCAAATAAAGTTTCACCCGTTTCGGCATTCTTGGCGATCGTTCCAAGCGGAACTTCCAGAACTTCGTCCCTACCTTGCTTGCCAGATTTGTGTGAACTCCCGCCCGCTAACCCATCCTCAGCAATAATATGTTTGCGATATTTTAGATGGAGCAGCGTCCAAAAGTTTGCATTTCCCCTCACAACAATATGCCCACCGCGTCCACCGTCGCCACCATCCGGTCCGCCCATAGCCGTCAAAACATCACGATGCAAGTGCGAAGAACCTGCGCCGCCCTTTCCAGATCGGCAACAGATTTTGACATAATCAACAAAATTAGAACCTTGCGACATGGGCCTAGTAAAGATTAGAAAACTGAATTTATGAAAAGAACGGAATTACTCGTAACCGTCTATAACAGCACAGAGATCTTTGTACACGATGTCAATCGGATTCATCCCATCAATTTTTGTCAATTTACCTTGTTCTTGGTAATACGGTAAAACGTGGATCGTTTTTTCAAAGTATTCTGAGATACGTTTTTCAAGTTTATGCGCATCATCATCAGGTCTTCCGCTTGTTTTATGCCTTTCGGCGATACGTCTGCTCAGCACTTCTTGATTTACATCTAGCGCAATAACGCCATCGACCTTGCTGCCTTTACGAGCCAAAAACAGATCTAACTCTTTTGCTTGAGGCACAGTTCTGGGAAAACCATCAAAAACGAACCCTTTAACATGGGGATTTTTATCGACCTCTTCTTCTAGCATAGAAATGGTAATGGCATCTGGAACTAGTTCTCCTTCTGCCATCAACTTACTTACCAATAATCCGAGTTCCGTTTCGTTATTTACATGAGCCCTAAAAATATCGCCGGTAGAAACATGGACAAGTTCATACTTTTTAATAAGATTTTCAGATTGGGTACCTTTGCCCGCCCCTGGAGGGCCAAAAAGAACTAAATTAAGCATCGAACTATTTAGGTTATTTTCAATAAAAAATAAAGCCTTGACGCCGCATGGCGACAAGGCTCTATAATAGTGTGCACTTGTAGGGATTCGAACCCCAAACCTCCTCATCCGTAGTGAGGTGCTCTATCCAGTTGAGCTACAAATGCTTATACATTAGAATTGCTACCATCTAATTACGTCTTCTAAAGCAACTGACACGCAACCCTTTAACACCAAAATTTTACAAGCGCCCCTTACCAAATGGATTGCAAAAGTAAGGCTTGCGATTTGAATTAGCAATTTTAATTGAAAAAATCTGCAAGAGCAATTCTATTCTATTTTGCTAAACCTTCAACGCTGCCTCAATTGCTCCAAAATCGGGCAACTGTCCTGCATCTTCAAGTACTTGAGCGTAAGTAATTTTGCCTTCTTCATCTAAAACAAAAGCAGACCTTTTTGAAACACCTTTTAATTTAAAAACAAATTCTTCGTATAAACAACCATAAGCTTTAGACACCTCTTTGTTAAAATCAGATAAGAGCGGAAATTGATAGTTGTTCTCTTGCTTAAATTTTGCCAAGGTAAACGGCGAATCGACAGAGATGCCTAGTACCTGGGCATTTATACCTTGATAAAAACCAAAATTATCTCGCGCGGCGCAAAGTTGCTCGGTACAAACCCCAGTAAAAGCCATCGGGAAAAAATGGATAACAACTTTTTTGCCTTTAAAGCTACTTAGAGAAACTTCTGTAAGTTCTGAATTGTACAACGTAAAATTTGGGGCGGTATCGCCAATTTGTAGTGACATGTTTTGAGGTTGAGGCTATCTAAATACTAGATATTAGATATAACATCTAAATACTGTTAATAAGGTTAAAGTTTTGGATAAAGATAGTATAAAATGTGTAATGGGGATACAATTGTCCAAATACAAGATGCCCTACTTGGAGCGAGAACTGGAACCCAATGGAAAAATAATCTTCGAAATAATTATGAAAACTCGAAGGAACAACATCTTGACGCCCTTTTTGCTGCTTGGGGCTATTAACATTATTTTACTTGGCTTTTCTTGTAAAAAAAGAACTGAATACATACAAGAAGCAGAATTTTATTTTATAAATAACACGACTCACAATATCGAGCTGCTACAGCCATACTTTAAGTTTATGGTCTTGCCTAACCAAACTAACATAATTTTGGAGGAACAAGTTGGTGATGGTAAAGTTGATAAAGAAGATTTTAGAAATCTTTTCACAAACAATGTCAAGATCACAGATACTTTATTGAGTTTTAAGATAGGTGATCGTTGTCTAATGCAAACTAAGAACAGCGAACACAGCATTATGAATTTGAAGAATTATGTAGCAGAGAAAAGAGACAATATTACCTATAAATTCACCTACACCTTTACCGATGCAGATTATGAAAGAGCGGTGATTTGCCCTTGATTTTGTTGAAATTTATTAACATTATCCCCGAAAACCCCCTGGTCTTCGGGGATATTTAGTTTACCGATGGTCAAGTGGAAGCGATCGGAAAAAAATCTAAATTCTGTTTAAATGTTAGTTAAAATATTTTAACTTTGCCAACCAAACCAAGCACCTTTAAAATTGCTTTGCTTCAATGCTTTAATAGATTTACAACAAACAGATATGCCTAACTTAGGAAAAATTTCGCAAATTATTGGCCCCGTAGTAGATGTTAGTTTCGCTGATGATGCCCATTTGCCGCGCATTTTTGATGCACTAGAGGTACAAAAAGAAAATGGTCAAAAAGTTGTTTTAGAAGTGCAACAACATCTAGGCGAAGATAGAGTTAGGGCAATTGCTATGGATTCTACTGATGGATTGGTGCGCGGTGCGAAGGTTTTCGATACTGGTTCGGCAATTAAAATGCCAACAGGTGATAAAATTAAAGGTAGATTGTTTAACGTGGTCGGTGAGGCTATTGATGGCATTAACAGCGTAGACAATAGCGACGGCAAACCTATCCACGGTTTGGCCCCTAAGTTTGAGGATCTTTCTACCGAGACAGAGGTTTTGTTTACAGGCATTAAGGTGATAGATCTTCTAGCACCTTATACCAAAGGCGGTAAAATTGGCTTGTTCGGTGGAGCTGGAGTTGGCAAGACTGTATTGATTATGGAGCTTGTAAACAACATTGCAAAGGCTTATGAGGGTTTGTCGGTATTTGCAGGTGTGGGTGAGCGTACTCGTGAGGGTAACGATTTGTTGCGCGAGTTTATTGAATCTGGCGTTATCAATTATGGTGAAGAGTTTGCAGAATCGATGGAAAAAGGCGGTTGGGATTTAAAAGCTGTAGATACTGAAAAGTTGGCTGAAAGTAAAGCAACTTTGGTTTTTGGTCAAATGAACGAGCCTCCTGGTGCACGCGCTCGGGTAGCACTTTCTGGGTTGACAGTCGCAGAATATTTTAGAGATGGAGAAGGCGAAGGCGATGGAAAGGATATACTTTTCTTTATCGATAATATTTTCCGTTTTACGCAAGCGGGGGCAGAGTTATCCGCATTGTTAGGTCGTATGCCATCTGCGGTAGGATATCAACCAACATTGGCTACAGAAATGGGTTTGATGCAAGAGCGCATTACCTCCACAAAAAGAGGGTCTATCACTTCTGTTCAAGCTGTTTACGTACCGGCAGATGATTTAACCGATCCTGCCCCGGCCACTACTTTTGCACACTTAGATGCAACAACTTCATTATCTCGTAAGATTGCAGAACTTGGTATCTACCCTGCGGTAGATCCGTTAGATTCAACCTCGCGTATTTTAAGTGCGGCTGTTTTGGGCGATGAACATTACAATTGCGCTCAGAAAGTGAAAGAAATTTTACAACGTTATAAAGAGCTCCAAGATATCATTGCCATTTTAGGTATGGATGAGCTTTCTGAGGAAGATAAATTAGTGGTATCTAGGGCGCGTCGCGTGCAGCGTTTCTTATCACAGCCCTTTTTCGTAGCAGAACAATTTACTGGGTTAAAGGGTGTTTTGGTTGACATTAAAGAAACCATTAAGGGCTTCAATATGATTTTGGATGGCGAAGTTGATGAATATCCGGAAGCGGCCTTCAATCTAGTTGGCAGTATAGAAGAAGCGGTAGAGAAGGGCAAAAAATTGTTGGCAGAAGCGAACTAAGATAGGAGACATTAAATATGAGATATGAGTCGGGATGCGTACCTCATGTCTCACATCTCAAATCCTAAATCTAAATCAAAAAATGAACTTAGAAATACTTACACCTGATAAAAAAATATTTCAAGGTAAGGTTACATCGGTAACACTCCCTGGAACACTTGGCTTTTTCCAGATTTTAACAGATCATGCACCAATTGTTTCTACCCTGCAAGATGGTGAGGTAGTGGTCAATACAGGCAAAGGAGAAGGCGAGCGGTTTTTTATTAAGGGCGGTGTGGTAGAAGCGTTACATAATAAAATTGTAGTGTTGGCAGAAGGAATAGGCTAAGATTTTATATTTAAATTGGAAAAAACCTTTCGTCTTATCGTCGAAAGGTTTTTTTTTAAAAGTATTCAGTTCGAATTAATACAATATAAAAAACGATAACTCCACAAATACATTTTTAAAAATCGAATAATCGCACATAGGCCATTTTAGAGCAGCATCCGAATCGTCAAGTAGGAAAAACTCGAGGCTTGCCAAAAAAAGACGTCTTACACTTAAGCTCAAGACAGTTTCCCCGCCATTAATAACGCAAAAAAAAGCCTCTAGAAATTCTAAAGGCTTATGTTAGTTTCGATTGGGACGTATACTGACAATAAGGTGGTTTATGCGATTTGCTTATTAAGGTTAAAAAACTCGTGATGTTCTTCCAATAGTCTCGCTATAATTGCGGCTTTTGTGTCAGTGAGCCTAAATTCCAAGACCGGCGTTTGTGTCTTTTTACTCCTCACCATTTTTTCGGTAAAAAACTGATATTCGAGTCCGTTGGTAAGTAAGCCGTATTTTGCCTTTGTCTTTCTAAAATAATGTGCCAGCCGCGATTCTTCTAGGGTCAAATGAGAGGTATGGTGTTTACATTCTACCAAAATTGTCGCCTGTCCATCCTTCATTAAGGTGTAGTCTACTTTTTTTCCCTTTTTAAAACCAAAATCGAAAATTGCATCGGTTCTAACATCATTAATATCGTAACCCATAAGTTGGATAAAGGGCATTATCAGAGCGTTTCTAGTTAAATTTTCTGACTGCACTTGCGGTAACATTTTTCTAACTCTAAGTTCAAACTGCCCAATTCTATCTTTAAGTTGCATCTTTTAGAATTAATTTTATAAACTACATTTTTTGAGTAGCGCGTAAAAATTTAGAAAAAAAAGGTAATTATTCCTTTTTTTACACGAAACCCCTAGTTTTTTACACGAAACCCCAATTTGCCTTTGGGGCAAAATCTCAGAAATTTTTTCATGACGGTTTTTAAAAAGCTTTTTGAAATTTGTGCAGAAATCAAAATTAATTTTATCTACATTGGCTAAAAAATAAATAACGACAAATTATAATGGATTTAAATTGTGTAGTAGTAGATGATGAAGACCACGCAATAGAGGTGCTTTCCGATCATATTAACGATATGCCTGGATTGACATTGTTAAAAACATTCGATAGTCCAATACAGGCGCTTACCGGCATAAACGAGGAAGACAACATAGATATTTTGTTTTTAGATATTGATATGCCCGGCATAAATGGCCTAGAATTAGCTAAAGCTGTGCGAGAGAAGGTAAAATATTTAATATTTTCTACCGCGCATCCAGATTATGCGCTGCAAGCATTTGATGTACAAACGGATCATTATTTGCTCAAACCAATTTCTTTCTCAAAATTTGCTCTCGCTGTAGACCGAATTATAAAAAAAGAAATTGCACTAACCAAAGGTCCAGAAAGCAAAGCCTTAAAAATTTCAGAGATTTTTATAAAGGGAGACCATAAATATGCTTTTTCTAATATTTCGCTTGATACGATTTTGTATATAAGGGCGCTTACAAATTACATCCAGATTTTTACGCAGACAGAGGCACACACCACTTATCTTACACTCAAAGAAATAGAAAAAGCTTTAGAAGATCAACCTTTTATCCGTGTGAATAAATCTAATATCGTCGCAAAATCGGCCATTCGGAAAGTTGACGGCAATATGGTAAGGTTGGTAAACAATGAAATGCTGCAAATTGGGGAACCTTATAAAGATTCTTTCTTCGAATACGTGCAGAAAAGCCTTCTCAAATCTAGCCGTAGCGTGTAGTTTTCTAAGATTTGGACGAGCGCCCAAAATTAAGTTTTTACCTAACTTTTCAAGAAGGGTTATTATTAAAAAATAGCCTCTGAATTAGAATCAAACTATTTTTTAAATGACTTTCTCTTAGTTTGTAATTTAAAATTTGATTTTATATCTGCCGGTTCTCACAATTGAAGGGAAAATGCATTTTTGTCCTTTCTTAAAGTGCATCAAAATATTGAGGATCTGGTTTGAAAAACCGGTATTAGTGTGATGATGGCTTTGTTGTAGAGGCGATCTATTTTGAGGGCATAATTTGTTACTTCAGCGTGTTTTAATTATTTAGTTACGCGCCTACTTCTGGAACATGATCTCGAGTGAACTTAAGATGGTCTTCGCGGTACATGTACTTGGGTCGGCCGTAGGGTCTGTCTTGAAGTTGTTCGCAGACTTGATGTTCTTGTATACGAACGCTGTTTTTTTGCTGAGTGTGCTGTTGCTGATCTTCATGATAATGTTTTTTGCGGTTAGGTTAATGTTTCGCTTCGGGGTATCTTATTTTTGGAACATGATCTCGAGTGAACTTAAGATGGTCTTCGCGGTACATGTACTTGGATCGGCCGTAGGATCTGTCTTGAAGTTGTTCGCAGACTTGATGTTCTTATAAACGAACACTGTTTTCTTGCTGATGTTGCTGTCGATGGTTTTCATGGTATCTATTTCTTTGGGGTAAATTATCGGTTTGTTTCAGGTATCTTATTTTTGGAACATGATCTCGAGTGAACTTAAGATGGTCTTCGCGGTACATGTACTTGGATCGGCCGTAGGATCTGTCTTGAAGTTGTTCGCAGACTTGATGTTCTTATAAACGAACACTGTTTTCTTGCTGATGTTGCTGTCGATGGTTTTCATGGTATCTATTTCTTTGGGGTAAATTATCGGTTTGTTTCAGGTATCTTATTTTTGGAACATGATCTCGAGTGAACTTAAGATGGTCTTCGCGGTACATGTACTTGGATCGGCCGTAGGATCTGTCTTGAAGTTGTTCGCAGACTTGATGTTCTTATAAACGAACACTGTTTTCTTGCTGATGTTGCTGTCGATGGTTTTCATGGTATCTATTTCTTTGGGGTAAATTATCGGTTTGTTTCAGGTATCTTATTTTTGGAACATGATCTCGAGTGAACTTAAGATGGTCTTCGCGGTACATGTACTTGGATCGGCCGTAGGATCTGTCTTGAAGTTGTTCGCAGACTTGATGTTCTTATAAACGAATACTGTTTTCTTGCTGATGTTGCTGTCGATGGTTTTCATGGTATCTATTTCTTTGGGGTAAATTATCGGTTTGTTTCAGGTATCTTATTTTTGGAACATGATCTCGAGTGAACTTAAGATGGTCTTCGCGGTACATGTACTTGGGTCGGCCGTAGGGTCTGTCTTGAAGTTGTTCGCAGACTTGATGTTCTTGTAAACAAATGCTGTTTTTTTAATTAAGTTTGCTGTATTATTGATTTTCATAATTTTGTTTTTAAATAGTTATAAATGTGTAACGATTTGTTGAAACAAAAGTATCTCTAAGTAGACAGGATATAAACAATATTACATCAAATAGAGCAAAAAGAAGAGTAAAAGTATCACCCAGTAGATTCATGACATTATCATCGCTATTTTATAAATTTTACGATTTTTGTGTACGAAACAGGATTCACCTCATTTCTTGGGGCTGTTTTATAATTTACGAAGTGTTTATTACGGGTCTGATTATGGGAGAATTTGGACGATTCGTAAATTACGTTATATCATACATTGTTGCGATAAATACTTTTTATCTACACGCATATCTGCTTAGGTTTACGGTAAAGCAAAACCGGTTCGCCTTAAAAGCCCTTAGCTTATTATTTTTAGTGATTTTTGAATTGTTCGCCTACGCCTCTGTCAATTTCTCCCTCAAATATGTTGTCTATTTTTTACATCTCTTTGAAGTGTCTGCCGCCCCGATTATTAATAAAACTTTTATATATGCTAATATTTGGCGAGCACTATATTTTATCGGCTTTGGCACTGGTTACTTTTTCATTCTCAGATCTTTAGAAAATCGAAAAATTGTAGAGGCGTTGAAACGCAAGAGTTTGCAGGATCAAATTGAAATGCACAGTTTGGAAAATTCGTTAAATCAAGCTCGGAACAATTACATACGTAGTCAGATTAACCCACATTTTTTGTTCAACACGCTTAATTTTATTTATAACGATGCAAGAAAAAAGGCGCCAGTCGCGGCAGATGCCATAATGAATCTTTCAGAAATGATGAGGTATGCACTTAAAAGGAGCGAAGCAGTAGAAGTAGTTCCAATTGTGGATGAAATTGCGCAGATAGAACATCTAATTCAAATACATAGCTTACGTACAAAGAATGCACTCAACATAAATTTACATATAGAAGGCGAACTTGTGGGCGTACGATTTCCGCCTTTGATACTGTTGACATTGGTAGAAAACATGTTTAAGCATGGAAACCTGATCCATCCTACCCAGGCGGCGCTAATTAGTTTAAAGCATTTTGATCATATTTTGCAAATTAAGCTTAGCAACATTATTGGCCCAATACAGAGAAACAACGCTCCGTCTCATAAAGTTGGCGTGGCGAATACCATAACCCGATTACAGCATATTTATAAGGAGCATTGTTCATTTACACATAGTGCAGACCCCATAAAAAATACATATACCACAGAGCTTACCGTAAATTTGGCGTACAATCCAAAAAAAAACAAACATTAATTTTTGTTTAAGGCCTGTTTTCGTTGAGCGTCTTTTAACGAGAAATAGTAAACCACCATTTCTTGCACTCGCTGATTTTTTACAAAAAGTCTATTAATGTGCATGTGAAGCAAACTGCTAAATAAACTAGGTTTCTTAGTATTTTCGGTAGCACGAAGAACCGACAAAATGCTGTCGCAAAATCGATTAAACTTTAGTTGCTGTTCTTCATCAAACACCACATTTGGCTGCACCCGGTAATTTTGATACTGTTCATTTAATTTTTTAAAATCTACAGCTTCCAATATGTGTTCTACGTTAAAAGAATCAGAAATCTGCCGAATTAACTTTACAAAAAACTTCGGCTCAAAAACTTTAGACTCGCCAATAAGTTCGATGACTTTGATGCAACTTTTATATTTTTCGAAGTCGCTTGGGTGCGTCGCCAAAAACGAAAGTACAAAATTGCTGTCGGCACAAAAATGTACTTCTACATGCTCTATATTTTCCGCCCTATATCGTTCTAGCTCTCTTCTGTACATTTTTGATTGAACATCAGATATTAATCCTAATTTTAAATATGGTGTCAATGCTTTTGTAAATGCGGCGGTTAAAATCTGCGAAGCAGCCGGATCGGCGAGTAACATTCTAAACCTCAGATGATCCCCGTTCTCATTATATCGTATAAAAAACCACACTTTAATTTCTACCTGATGCGCATCAACAAAATTGGCAATTACGTCTAACAAAATTTCATCGCTGCGTTGTTGATGGCAATGAATTTCGAAATATAACCACTCCTCACCCAGCGAAAAAAATTGCTTTACATCGGGGTATTTATTTTCTTCCGCGAAAGCGAAATTATTAAAAACCCTTTCTTTATGATACATACTCAAGTTAAATTGAGCCAAATATGGCTTCCCGCGCTCATCAACCACAATATTGCTATTTGGAATAATCACCTCTTCTACATATACACTTTCTTTCTTTTGCATAAATTGTATGAAGGCGTCGATGTCATCATCATTTTGAAGGTTAAAACACAAAGTCTGATCGCTTAATCCGGCTTTAAAAAAGGCAGATACTCCTGTATCCTCCAAATATTTTCTGCAATTTTCTATTGCAGTAATGCCTTCCAAAAGCTCTTCATAACTTTTCTTTTCTACTTTCCATTTTGCAGCACTGAGAACGATGTTTCTAAATTGCAAACGCGGATAATAACTTAAATCGGGTAAAATGCTTGACAAAGAAAAAGACAAAGTTGTTTGGATTTTATGGTGCTGTAAATCGCACAAGAGCCTAAAGGCAGAGAGGTCTGAGCGGGAATAATTATAGGCGCTTGCCATAAGCGGTGCAACTCTTTTATTGTGTTTTTTAGATCGTAAAATAATCTCAGACCCAATTACAGAAATCATCAAATCGTTTAAATTTAAAGGGTCTTCACTTGTATCAAAATTTAAAATAGACAATTGATAATCATAAATCAGCTTTCTTCTATTAATGTTATCTACGTTGCTCTCTGCCAAGTAAGAAACATCAAAAAAAAGCACATCGGGGTTCGAATCTTGCTCTATATTTGCGATTTGTCTACAATGAGATTCGATCTCTTTACTCCCTAATGTAAACCGCCCAGCTAGAGCGTTTGCAGTTGCGCCACCTATGGTGTCAGCGAAAACCAAATCGTCTGCTACGGTTAATAGAATACTGAACGTATTTGGGATTTTCGGTTTGTCTTTATTTTCGTCTAATTGTATTTTATCTAAAAAAATTGGCTCACCACGCTTAAAGGATTTTTCTGTTAATTTTACCTCAATCTCTTGTTTTAATTTTCCAAAGGGTTCTTGTTTATCAGCCGTTCTGCCTACAAACTGCGTAATGAAATCTTCCTTTCCACCGCTTTGTTCCAAATCTTCGTAACCTATGCCCATTTCTGGGTCCAGGGCAATAACTAGAGGAACTTCCCGCTGGTCAAATTTCTTTTTAAATCTCTCTATAAATTTTGAAAGCGGTGGACGTTCCTCTAAAGGCAATATTAGGTTTAATGCGCTTACTAAACTTGGTAAATGTTGAAAGAGCTTTTGATCGAAGTTTGCCTGTTCTGCTATTCGATTGGCAAGTAAATACTTAGGTGTCTCCTGCGATACCGCAACTCCGGTTCGTTCGAAAAAGTCTATTCCGATGCTATTTGGATCTTTTTCTGTAAAAATAAGTTGGAGTGAATACATCTGCACTAGCAAATTCTGCACAGTTTCTACTTCCTCTGCGGAAACGCCTAAATAAGAGATGAGTTTTGACACTTTTATCGGCTTTAAACAAGCAAGCAAAATATTTTCAACTGATTCGTTTTCTCCTATTTCAGAAATTTCGAAAGCTTCGTTTTCATATGATACGTATCTTAATCCATCTTTTGTTTTGTAAAAGGTGCTGTTGCTAAATAACTCGCAATCTTTTAATATTTCTGCCTTAATGTCTCGCTCTATGGTACTTTTATAAGGCCAGTCAATAAAACTATCAACCGTTTGTTGATGACTTATAACGATTTTACTGTCTTCTGCCGAGAAACAGTTTGTTAAAAGACCCACGCTAGCAAAGGTACCGTAAGGAGTGGATCTGAACTTTGCCCGATTAAAGTATTTCCAAATGGTGAACCTCACTTTCTGAGGCAAGTTTTCTAAATCATCTTTTTCTACATCTTTTATTATTTCATAAAATGCGGAGGATGAAATGGAAATTGCTTCTTTGAGTTCTTCCCAAACGCCTGTTAAATCATCGAGATAGGAAAATTTCGGCGTTCGGAAGATAACATTGGGATGGATTTTGGTTTTCATAGAATGAATGATCTTGGGACAATGGGAGCGCTTAAAAAAGAATATCAGCCAAATTTAGCATTTCAGATTAAAAGTAAGTATGTTTTTGTACTAGCTATTTACATCTGGTATAGTTGCTAGAACCATCTTTATTTCGCCATAGCTAATCTCGCTACCCAAATAGTTTTTAGCTCTCCCGAATTTTTCGTGTTGAGTGTGTTAACGGCTGCCTCAATCGCTTTAATTTTATCTGCTGAAAGAAAATCGATTACATTCAGTTCATTGGTAGATATATAATGTGCAAAATGTCCTTCAATGGTGTTTACAGTTAATGCTCTTTCTATTGCAATTTCCGCCAAGGTTTTACCCTCTGTTTGTGCAACTCTAACGAAAGTGCTTTGGTATCTACTTTCGGCGTCTTGGTTTTCCCCGACTTGGTTTTAACCATGTTGTCTTTTGAAGCAATTATTTCTGCCAATTGGTTTTTTCTAGCTTCCGGGCTTATAAGTTTATCTAAATCTGCTTTGCTAAAAGCCCTACCCTCAATAAATGCAACAAGTAAGGCATTTGCTTTTAGCATTTTTTTATGTTGTTCATAAATTCCTATTTCTAGCTCCAACAACTCTCCCAAATAGGCTTTGACCTGCTTTTCTTCCTTTACCAATTCTATGTGGGTTAAAAATTTTGCAGATAGTGCTAAAACCCGCGGCTTAAAATAATCCAAAGCTGCCTCTGTGCGCGTAGCCGCATTGGTCAGCGTAAACTCGTTTTGCGTTGCAAAAATTTGTTGAAGTTGCTTTACAAAACCGTTTGCCGTGGCGGCAATCTTTTTAAAATCTTCATAAACCCCGTTTGCCCAGCGTTCGTATTTTTGTTTGGCCGATTTGTTTTCTGTTTTATCATAGCTTTGATAATGCTCTTTAAGATAAAATTGCAATGTCTCAAAACCAAATGCGTTTAATAGATAGGCTTTAATAAATAGTAGGCTCTCTGCATCTACAGTAGTATCTAGCTCAGCTGATGTCTTCTTTGTGCTAGAAAAATAGTGGATATTCTCATCTTGCTTTAAGCCATTCTTGCGCAAATTTGAAGTTAAAACCAAACCATCCAAATTTCGCAACCGAGACAAAGCAACATAAGCTTGTCCAGGAGCAAAAGCCTCGCCAATGTCTATAATGGCTTTATCAAACGTCAACCCTTGGCTTTTATGTACTGTAATTGCCCAAGCCAATTTTATGGGATATTGAATGAAACTCCCAACGTTCTTCTCTTCAATTTCATTAGTTGCCTCATCTAACGAGTATTTTACATTTTCCCAGGTATAGGGAAAAATTTCGATTATCGTTTTATCTTCAGGCAACTCAACCTCAATAGTATCATCGTTTAAGCTGTGTATTAAGCCGATTTTTCCGTTAAAATAACGTCGCTCACCACTTGCATCATTTTTAATAAACATAATTTGAGCTCCAACTTTTAGCTCCAAATTCTGCTCCGCAGGATAAGCAGACTCGTTAAACTCTCCCTCTACTTTCGAGCTGAAAAACAACGACTTTCCTTTTAATAACGCTAAGTATTCTCTGTTAATGGCATCGGCCTTATTGTTATGCGTCGTTAGGGTTATGTAATTTTCATCGTCTCTTGGCTTAAAGTTTTCTTTGTAATGGGTTTTAAGCAAAGCATTATCTGCGTCGTTTATTTTGTTGTTGCGCAAATTATTCAGCAGGTTGATAAAAACGTGGTCTTGTTGACGATAAATTTTGTCTAACTCTATATAAACTGGTGGATTGTTTAGCAGTACGAGGGCATCGAAAAAGTAAACACTTTTATAAAACTTGCCCAGCAATTTCGCCTCATTTGGTTTTATTACGGGCGGCAATTGAAACAAATCACCAATAAAAAGCATCTGTACGCCCCCAAAGGGAAGATTTCTTACCCGCCTTATATAACGAAGCGCAAAATCCATGGCGTCCAGCAAATCTGCTCGCAACATGCTAACCTCGTCTATCACCAACAATTCCAACTCTTGGATCATTCGCTTTTTGTTGGCGCGCATATTTAAATGCTTTATCAAAGTTTTAGAGCTATTTACACTAAAATTTATGTTCCCGTCCAAAAATTTCAGGCCAGTATCTGGAATAAAAGTGCCGAATGGGAGTTGGAATAGAGAATGGATGGTAGTTCCTTTTGCATTTATGGCAGCGATGCCGGTCGGCGCAACTATTATTGTTTTTTTATGTGTGGATTGAATGAGGTTATGTAAAAAGGTAGTCTTACCAGTTCCTGCCTTTCCTGTTAAAAACACATGCCTAGATGTATAGTTTACAAACTTTGCTGCAAGATTTGACGGTATTGAGGTTTCATATTTTTCTTCCATAACTTAAAGGTTGTTAGATAATTTGGGACGTTTGCAATAAAGCTACAAAATAGATTTGTTAACAATAAGTTTGAAGAGCAAAGATGCTTCCAGACAAAAATGACTCGAAAATATTTCGATTAAGCTGAAAGGTTATCCCTTGCCAAACAAAGTGCTGTAGATCGAATACGCATAATTATCTGGATTTTTACTGGCTTTAAAAGGAACATTAAAGTCGAATAGTTCTTCCAATTTATGTCTCGTCTCCATTATAAAGCTTTCTTTTTCAGAGGTTAGAAACTCGTTGCTAAGAACCTGATTGTTACTTTTAAAAAAGACATCTTCCTTGCCCATCGTTTTTAAGATGTACAAATTCGGCTCAACATTCGTATTACCAGAGACTTGTTCATATACATAGGTATAAAAAAGTGTTTGAACAAGGGCCTTATTAATCTTGCCACAATCGGTATCAAAACAATCTTCCATTGATTTGTAGGAAAGTTTATCGCTCCCCGTTTTATAGTCAACAATTCGATAAATACCTTTTTTTAAATCCACGCGGTCTATTATTCCAAAAAACTTAACCTGATGGCGTTCCCCATCAACCTCAAACCCAAAATTTGCCGTCCCTCTTTGTTCAAGGCCGATTAAGGTAAACGGTGCTTCTTGAGAATCTTGTTTTAAAACAATGTTGGCATATTCGGCAACGATGGCAAAGACTACTTTTTGCATTGCGTTTAGCTTTAGACCAACAGCCATCTTTTTCACGTTTTCTAACCGCTTTTCTTTTGGTTCGTTGTACTTTTTACCATAAGCATTATCGGCGAAAGCCTGTAAAATTAGCTCAGGTATATTGTTCTTCCGCACCTTAATTCTATCTTCAGTAATTTCTGCGTTTTCTTTAAGCAAAGGCTGATAAAAATGCTCCATTACATAATGCAGAATAGAACCAATATTTCTTGCATCGACGGTCTCCTCTACTTCTTTGGGCTCTTCGATGCGAGCAATATATTTATAAAAAAAGTCGATCGGGTTGGTTAAATAAGTTGTAAAAGCCGACGCAGAAAACGTTCTCTCGCCATCTAAATACTGCTTTAAAATCTGCTGAACTTTGGGTGTTTTAACAATTTCCTCTTCTCTATTCAATTGGGTTCTAATCGGCAATTGAAGGTTTTTGTAATTAAAAACAAAACCACTTTCGTAGGAAAGTTGCGCTATAAATCGGGATGGCTCGCCGCTATTGCTTTCATCCGTTAACGAGTTATAGACAAAATCTATACTTTTGCTCCTTTGTATTAATCTATAAAACATATAAGCTGAAATTGCATCTTGATTTTCGAGAACAGGTAAACCATAGGCTCTGCGCAAACTATCTGGAATAAACGAAGTACTTGTTGCTACTTGTGGAACTATCCCCTCGTTTAGGCCTAATATAATTACCCGATCGAAGTCTAAATTTCTGCTCTCCAACAAACCCATTACTTGAATTCCCTTAAGCGGATTGCCCTCCAGAGCAACAGATATGCCTGCAAGGGATTTTTGGATGAGCGATAAGATAAAGGGGAGTTCTATTGTATCACTGTGCTTTTTTAAATGTTCTGTCAAAGTATCTTGCAATCGTGTTAGCCCTTGTATGGTTTTAGCGAAAAGCGATGCGTCTATGTCTTTTAAATTTTTTGTAGCCAATTCTCTTTGTAACACATTTTCCAAAACATCAATCATTTTTTTTACCGCTTCCGCGGAGTTATCTATCGGCGAAAAAAACAATTTGAACAAACCACCTTGTCGCACCAAACGCTCGTACGGAATTTCCAAAAGCTGTTCAGCAACTAGCCCTTCGCTTACTTTCCCTTGCATTTTTTCTGTAATTCCGGTAAGCGGATGAAACAAAAAAGACTGTAAAGACTTGTATTGGACTGTCTTGTTTAAGGCAATTTCTAATTGGATGCTTAACCAAAGATCTGCCAACCCATAAATTGATGAATTTACCAAACCAAAACCCATGGTAACATTTACTTCTATCTTTTTATTTGTCTCTTTGTTATGGCTTGGTATAGTTTGTAAAACAGGAATCAAAAGACTTTCATCGGCAAGAACAATTGCTGTGGAGGGAAAAGGCTGACCGTTTAAACTTTGCTGTTGCTCCGTATCCAGCAGCTGACTAAGAATTTTTGCTTGTGCGGTTTGGCCTTGAACCTTAAATACATTTACATCACTCTGCGATGATTTTATATGTGAGGCATGGTTCTCTAACTGGTTAACTAGTCCAATATCATATAGGTTTCTCCGAAGAAACAAACCTGCTTCCTGCATTTTATCGTCTAAATAATAAGCATCTACATCAAAATAAAAAATTGCTTTGTTTTCATTCTGCCAACGCTTAAAAGCGGTAGCTTCTGCTTTGCTGAATGCATTAAAGCCCACTAAAATTAGTTTTTGCCCAACATATCCTTTTGTAAAATCTATTTCGTTGGTTTCCGTTGCGATTGCGCTGTAAAGTTTACCCATTGCGATAAACCCATTGTCTTTTAATTTCTGATGAAAATTTTGATACAAGAGCGGCATTCGGTGCCACATTTTAATAAATAGCGCTTGCTGATTTTTTGATTTCCCCTCAGAGTAAGATTGCCAAAACTGCGACAAAAACTCTTTTTGATCGTTACTTAAAAAATCAAACTGCTGATTAATGATAGCAATGTCTTCTAGCTCTAAAAATAGTTTTTCTGCGGGTACTAGGTCATTATCTATTTGATTAAAATCGCCCAATATAATACTTGCAACAGACTGAAATTTCGCAATAGAAGGAATGCTTTCTACGCCTTCGTTTTTAAGTAGTTCTGTGTAGCAATCGTAAAGCGTAAAAAACTGCGTGTAATAGTCGGCGATTTTTAGGTCTGTTCCTTCGGCAAAAAACTCTTGTACGGTAAAGAAAGTCGGACTCCAAAAAGGTTTTTTATAAATATCTGCCAAATGTTTTTGTAAGTATGCCACCGGGCGTTTATTGTTAAATACTATGGCGCAGTTTTGTAATTCTTGACCAAATTTGGTAACTAAACTATCGGCAACTTCTTTTAAAAATGGGATCATGCTGTTGGTCTATATTTTATCAATGGGCGCGGAAATGGATTAATTTATTGCTTTAAACCGCCTTCAATTTATTTTTCATCTCATAGAAAAGATAGGTTTTTACGTCTTTGTAGCCCATAGCTTCAACTAAATTTTTATAATTTTTGATCTGTGCAATGTGGTGTTCGCTTTCCTCCGCCGTAAATTTATAATCAATAATCGAAACCTGTTTCCCGCTTACAATCAATTTATCGGGCCTATATGTTTTTCCGTCAATCCCTATGATAGCTTTTTCGTTGATTTGATTTGCGTTTTTAGTCAATAATGCGCTTAACTCAGGGTTCGATAGTACGGCCGTTGCTCGGGTAACATATTCGGTTTTTTCATCTTCATCAATCAAGCCATTCAAAACAAGCTTATCAACCGCCATTTTAACTTCAGTTAGGTTATTTGCCTCTGCTAAGACTGCATGTAAATTGCTTCCCCTTCGTGCTGACTTTGTAACATTAGTTATGTATTTCTGCGGACGAGTTTCAGTTTCTTTATAAACCTGTTCCAACCGATTTGAAGTTGGATAATTGTTTAAGCTAATAGAATCTACCACATCTAGTTCATCTCCTACGGCAGAAAATTCTCCAATTTCTATTTGATCGCTGCCGTCTTCTAACTCAGTTTTATATAAACTTAAAAGTGCATCGCCAATGGAAGTAATGGTATTGACTTTTTTCCTCGCCACTGCGATATAAATAAAATCTTTGGCACGCGTAGTGGCTACGTAAAGGCCGTTAAGCGCATCCATATAATTAAAAAGGGTCTCTTCTAAATAATGATGGGCTATGCTGGATCCACCCAATTTGCTCGAATATGAAAGCGGTACGGTTTGCAAATCTGCGTAGGGCGTGTTTTCCATAGGCACCCAAAATGTGGTGTTAGGCCTTCCGCTTAACTTCCAATCGCAAAAGGGAATGAATACGGCTCTAAAAGCTAGACCTTTAGACTTGTGGATAGTCGTAACTTGAACAGCGTTAGCGGCATCTGGAGATGGTAAATTTTTCGAACTTCCTTCTTCATCCCACCAAGTTAAAAATGCTGAAATGCCTTTTTCTCCTTGTCTCGATGCTTTTGCTGCCAAATCTCTAAAAGCTAAAAGATAGGGTAAAAATGGATTTATATTTCCTGTTTGATAATTGTCTAAACCAAAAGCATCAATAATTTTCTCCACCGTTTCTGGCATTGGCATTTGCACCCACCGCCGATAATTTGCACAAAAAACGGGCGGTAACACGTTGCTCAAATTTGAAAGCGGAATTTCATTCAGATTAAAATAATGGTCGCCATTTATCGGGTTATTGTGTATTTGCGCATATAAAGCAATACAATTAGCTTTATATAGAGCAGAATTAATTGGAGTAACAACAAGCAATTTTAAAACATTAATAATTAGCTTTATTGCAATATTGCTTGATATTTTCAAAGCTTCGCCCGATATAACTTCGAGTCCTGCCTGCATTAAAGCCTCTACCGCCAACGCAGCCTCTGCATTAGTTCTAACAAGCACTCCGATTTCCCGTTGTTGATAGCCCCGTTCGTTTAATAGAATTTTCATCTCCAAAATCATATCTGCAAGCGCCGCGTCTCTTTTGTTTTCCGCTTCAGCATCTTCGGTATCTGTTTTGCTAAAATCTATCCGATGAATTTTAACGACACCTCCTTGTCTGGTATTTTTATGGCTTTTTTGCGAAACACTTTTGTAAATATTTTCTATAACGTTTCCATATTTATTGCTTTCGCTGTTCCAAAACTGATGCAAGAACTCGCCATCTTCCGCAATATTTTCATTTATTTTTTCTTGGAGTAGTTGCGCCAACTTTGGATAAATCTCATTGTTAAAGTTTATAATTTCTTCTGTGCTGCGATAATTCTCTTCTAAATGATCTTCTAAAACATTAAGTGGCTGTAGATCCAACTTTGCTTTTTGATGCAGCAATTTATAATCCCCATCTCGCCATCGATAGATAGATTGTTTAACATCGCCGACAATTAAATGGTCTTGTAACTTACCGTCGTGTGTAGAAATAGAATTTAACACCAAATTCAAAAAACTGCTCCATTGATTTCCAGAGGTATCTTGAAATTCATCGAACAGAAAATTACGGTATCTATTTCCCATCTTCTCCCAAATAAAAGACGGATTATCGCCCGCATCTTCTGCTATGCCATTTAAAAGCTTTTGCGCATCGCTAAATAATAAGGTATCATTTTCTTCTCTGTAGGCCGAAAGCAGCAAAGCAATTTCTTGCATCAGTCGCAAGATGTACCCGTTTTTTAAAAAGGCTTGGGCAAGCATATAATCAGCAAAGCCAATGTTGTAAATTTCTGCCATTTCCGATAAAATCGGGTTTAGGCTTTCAAATAATGTGTTTTGTTTTCCTTTTTGAAACCAATTTTCCTCATCATTCAATAATCGTAATACACTCGCAATAGCGTCGAAATTTTTGGCTGCGATTGCCCTGAACTTCGTCAGCGGAGAACGACTTTTGCCCTTGAAATCCTCTGTTCTATAATCTCCTTCCAAAATTATGTTTTCAGCACGTTGCGCAAATGTGATTAAGTCTTCCTCAAATTTCTTAATAAATCCCTCAGAAAAATCGATATATTTTTTGAATGCCGCGTCTACATTTTCGCTACCAAACCCTTTAATCGCAATTTCGAAATCCTTAAATCTATCTTTGAAAACCTCGCTAGACAAATCTAAAAGCTCCCTTTTATAATTCCAAGATTGGTTGTTATTGATACGACTCAGCGCAAGTTGGATTACCCATTGCAGAAGATTCTCCTTTTCATCGAGCGATTTTTCTAATTGGCTACTAAGGTCGTACTTTACTTTGTCGATGTTCATTTCTAAGCCATAGCCGGAGCCTAGCCCAAGCTCCAGAGCAAACCCGCGTATAACTTTTTGCACAAAACCATCAATAGTGCTTACCGAAAAGCGACTGTAATCGTGGAGAATTCTCCTATAAATAACATGGGCATTTTGTTGCAATTTGGCTTCGTTTAAAGATGGATGCTCACGAAGGATAATTTGTTTATATGCATCTATCTTTTTTGATTCATCGCCTTTGGCAATTCCTAGCAATACTTCTAAGATTCTACTTTTCATTTCCTCAGTAGCCTTATTGGTAAAAGTTACCGCCAAAATTTCTCTGTATTTATGTTCACCGCTAAAAAGCAATGTAAGGTAATGGGCAGCTAAGCTGAATGTTTTACCTGACCCCGCAGAGGCTTGAAGAATTTTTACCGGTTTTTGCATCGTAATAAATTTTTGCTTTTGTACAAAATGCAAATTTTCTAGCACTCCGTCAACTAAAGTTCCTTAACTTTTTGCTGTTAGATTGAAAAAATATTACTATACAAAACTTGTTTTCTTGGAGGAAGCGGTTTAAGCTTTTTAATAAAGTTTAAAGTGGAGTTTTGGCTAAATAACACTAAAAAACTCGCAAAATTATTTTATCAAGCCTGATGAAATCCCCGTTCTACAAGCAAAGTTAAATCAATGTTTTTTTAATCGCTTGATTAACTTTTTGCCAAATTCAGTGATTTTTTCCCTTATCTAAATCGCAGTTTAAAATAGTTTAGACATAGATTTTTGAAGGTAACAAACATAACTGTTTGATAGTGTGATAATTATTTATACCTTTGCCCACGTTTTCAAATAAATTCACTAAAAGAAGGAGGAAAATGTTAACGAAGCACCAAACACCATTTTTAATAATGTGTTCATTATTAATCTCGGCGACAGTGTTCGCTTACCGATTACCCCAAGCAAAAACAAATTTTTCTGCGACAGAAAAATTAGACACTACGAAGATTAAAAAAGTGGAGACTGCGCAAATAAAGCAGCCAGAAACTTTGATGGCCCGTCTTAGCTTTGCGAATGAGACCTTACCTTTGGGAGACAAAAAAATTGAGCGTAAGATGAAAAAGTCTCTTGAAGCGCACAATTACGAAAATACCCAAACCTATAGGTTGCAAAAACGGGCAAAGCAGTGGTTTCCAATCATTGAACCTATTTTAAAAAAATATAGAATTCCCAACGATTTTAAATATATGGCTTTGGTAGAGTCTGGTTATCAATCTGGTGTATCATCTAAAGGTGCAGCGGGTGTTTGGCAATTTATGCCTGGTACAGCACGAACCTACGGCCTTAAGGTTTCTAACGGAGTGGATGAGCGTTATGATTTAAAAAAAGCTACCATTGCTGCTTGTAAATACCTTAAAGAGATGCACGGCACGCTAAAAAGCTGGACGCTTGTTGCCGCCGCTTATAATGTTGGCGATGTTAAAATGAAAAAAAGGATAAACACGCAGAAACAGGATAATTATTTTAAACTGAAGTTAAATGGAGAAACCGGAATTTATGTTTACAAGCTAATTGCCATGAAACAAATTATGGAGCATCCAGCACGCTACGGTTATGAGATTAAAAAAGAGTTGTTGGCATATAATTAAAGCCAAACCAATTTATATATCAGCCGAAAGATCCTTGATTTTCGGCTTTTTTATAGCTTTTTCTGTGGCGATAAAAACTTATTTTCGGCAAAAAAGGATTCGTCAAAACCTAAGCAAATTTTTTACTTTGCAGGTGCATGTATAAGCTAAAAGTTATAGATATCATAAATCAACCTGGCGGCAACATTACCATCCAATTCCAATCATGCGGAAAACCGTACCCGGCCTATTTGGCTGGCCAATTTTTGTCGCTAATTTTTTATATAAACGATAAAGAAGTAAGGCGTTCCTACTCGTTTAACAGTTCACCGGCTTTAGATGAGCCTTTGTCCATCACCGTCAAGCGAATTGAAAACGGAGAAATTTCTAGGTTCTTACATCATAAAACAGCCATAGGCGATGAATTTGATGTTTTGCCTGCCCAAGGTATTTTTAGTTATCAGCCAAACGTGTACAAAAGACGCGACTTATTTTTGTTTGCGGCAGGCGTGGGTATTACGCCGCTTTTTTCGATGTTAAAAACGGCATTAGTGTCCGAGCAGCAATCAAACGTTACATTAATTTATAGCAACAGTTCAATCGAAAGCGTACTTTTTTATGAGGCGCTTAACGAATGGAAGAAAAATTATCCCGAGAGGTTAACCATTATTTTCCTTTTTAGCAACGGCAAAAACTTGGCAACCGCGAGGCTAAATAGGTTTTTTATAGACGCTTTGCTAAAAAAACATTTAAAATTTAAAAAAGAAGACGCTCTATTTTACTGTTGCGGGCCTATTACATATATGGACTTGTGTAGGATAACGCTACTTGGCGCCGGGTTTGCGGCGGACCAAATTAAGCGAGAAACGTTTGTTCTGCCAGAAAATGAGGCAGATGAAGACGATACTTCTGCTAAAAAACTTGTAGATAAAACAACGTATTCTGTTATAATTAAATTCGAAGGAAAAACCACCTCGTTAGATATTCCATACCCAAAAAGAATTTTGGAGGTTGCTTTAGAAAACAATATAAACTTGCCTTACAGTTGCCAAGCGGGGATGTGTAGCGCATGCACGGCGTATTGTACAAAAGGTGGGGTTGTTATGGATTATAATGAGGTACTAACAGACGATGAAATTGCAAGCGGCAAAGTTTTAGTTTGTACCGGCCACCCCACCAAAAATGGCACAACTTTGCAATGGCTGTAATATTGTTTTGATTATCTAATAGTTACAGTTACATCTTGATATGTATTTGCGCTAAAGTAACCCAACGCACCATTACTTATATTCGATGTTGGGTTAGCAGGCGTAGCGCCACTATTTGGCCCATTGCCCGCTTGTTGCGCCAATACATACCAATAATTATAAACTGCTTTATCGGTACATTCCATTTCTATCGAAACTTTATCTCCACTTTTTAGCTGCGCGTTGTCGTCATCATTGTAAAAAAATTGTAGCTGATTAACCTTGCCATTTGTAAGCCTATCACTCTGCACATAAGTTCGTTTGGAGATTTTGCCATTTATAAAGAGATTAAAATGATAATAATTGGTTTCATCTTTTGGATCTGTAAAGTAAATTATGGGATTTATACGCTCCTTATTAAAAAAATTGTTGGTAATTACCCCGATCGAATCTATCGGTACGGGCCTTGGCATAGTAGAAGTAGCCTTGTAAATTTGACCATCAAAGTAGACGTTAAGGTTATAAGTTCTACCAGAAACACCTTGAATTTTACTTATGTACTTGCCCGGCGCCGTTTCAGAAAAAATATATGTATCTCCTTTATCGTCATAAACCGTAACATCTGCCCCAGATATTGCAGGATAACTGCCTAGATTATCGTAACCGATTGTCTTAGAAATAAAGATGGTCTGATTTTGATTCGTATCATTTATCTCGCCTTCGATAACAATTTTGGGAGGGGCTGATTGCGTACTAACTTCTATAATCTTTTTGCAAGATATTAGAGTAAAAAGCACTGTGGCAACTAAGATTAGCTTTTTCATCGTTAAAAATTAAAGTTCCAAGTAACCGAAGGAATAATACCAAAAAGCGATATTTGTTGCGCAACAATCTTTTGTGGTTGCTGTGGATCATTGATAAAATCTACCGAATAAGGATTTTTTCTTGCAAGAGCATTATAAATACCAAAAGTCCAACTAGAGCTAAACTTTCTGATCTTTTTTCCTTCTAAGGTAGCGCTTAAATCTAAACGCATGGTATAAGGCAACCTGCCAGCGTTCCGTTCGGTATAGTAGAAATAAGTTTGGCTATTCACCACATACTTTCCTGCCGGATAAGTAACGGCATTACCTGTTCCATAAATTAAACTAGAAGAAAAAGTCCATCGCGGCGACAAATTGTAAACGCCAACCGCAGATAAATCATGTATCCTATCTTGCCTTGCGGGGAAATATTTCCCATTATTTAGTGTAGCAAATTGCCGTTCTGTGCGAGATAACGTGTAACCAAACCAACCATTAAGTTTCCCAAATTTCTTTTTAAAAAATAGCTCTAATCCGTAAGCCCTGCCGTGTCCATACAACAATTCTGATTCTACATTGCTATTTGCGATAAGTTGGGCTGCATTTTTGTAATCTATTTGATTGTAAAGCCACTTGTAATAAAGCTCTGCAGAAAACTCATACCTATTTTCATCTAGGTTTTTAAAATATCCAAAGGCCAATTGATCTGCTACTTCTGGCTTTATATTATTGCTGCTAAGTACATATTGATCTGTAGGCGAACTAGAGTTTGAGTTTGTAAGTATATGTACATTTTGGGTATTTCTATTGTAAGAGAATTTTAGAGAATTTTCCGCATTTAATAAATAGCTGATAGAAGAACGTGGCTCAAAATTAAAATAGCTTTTAAAAATCTTACCACTGCCAATAAATTTGGATTGTACGATATTACCCGTTTCATCATAATTCTTAAAATTACCAGGCCCTAATAACGAAAAGCTGGTTAATCGTATGCCATAATTAATGTTGATGTTTTTTGCGGCTGCCCACTCGTCAGAAATGTAGGCAGCTGTTTCTAAGCCATATCTTTTTTCTTGAGATAATGGATTTAACCGTGCATCTTCGGGCGTTTCTAAACTTACAGGAGATATGCGATGGTAGATTGCATTTAAACCGAAGCGGAGCAGATGCCGATTGTTAAAACTTTCAAAATCTTGCTTTAAATTAAAGTCTCTTATGTAACTCTTTGCTGTAAACCTGTTTGTGCTGCTTAGCAGTTTTATCGTGTAATTGTAATTGTTGTAAATTAAAGAGGTATTTGAAAAGAGTCTATTGTTGAAAATATGATTTAATCTAAAAGTGGTTGTAACATTGCCCCACTGGTTATCAAAGAGATCTTTTATTCCAATATTATCTCGTCCAAAATACCCAGAGAGGTACACAATTGTCTTACCATTTAAACGATAATTTGCTTTGGCATTAATATCGTAAAAGTTTAATGTACTTCCATTTACAGAACTGTCTTTCGAAGCCTTTAGAAATAAATCTATGTATGTGCGCCTTAAACTAACCATAAATGAGCCTTTGTTCTTTACAATTGGCCCCTCTATCTTTAATCGAGAAGCAATTAACCCAATTCCGCCCTGAAACTTAAATTCCTTATTGTTTCCGTCGTCCATTTTAACATCTAAAACAGAGGATAGTCGACCTCCATATTGTGCAGGCATTCCTCCTTTGTATAAACTTACATCTTTAATTGCATCTGCGTTAAACGTGGAAAAAAACCCTAAAAGATGGGAGGAGTTGTAAACGATAGCTTCATCTAAAAGGATAAGATTCTGGTCTGCTGCGCCACCCCTAACATAAAAACCGGTATTTCCTTCGCCGGCAGATTTTACTCCAGGCAGTAATTGTATGGTTTTTAGAATGTCTTTTTCTCCCAATAAAACCGGTACGGCGCTTAGCGTTTTCATATCTACCTGCTGTAAGCCCATTTGGGCGCTCCGAATGTTTTCATCCTTTTTATTAATGCCTCTAATTGTAACCTCATTTAAGGTGTTAAGCGCCTCTAGTTCGATGTTTATTTGTTTATCTTCTCTCAGGTTTAATGTATCAGTATAAGTTTTATACCCTACAAAACTAACCGTCAGTTTATATTCTCCGGCAGGTTGGCTTACTGCAAAATATCCGTAATTGTTACTTTGGACGGTTACTGTCTCAAAATTTTGCAGCTTTACAGTGGCTCCTATCAAAGTCTCTCCTGTCGCCTCATCGCGGATAACGCCATTTAGAGTGATTTCTTCCTGAGCATCCACGGTTACGCAGCTTAGTAAAAGCAACGCAAAAAAAATAGAAAAAAATTTTATCGAGAAAAAGGCTGCGTAATGGCTCACAAATAGGTTTAATCTTAAAATCGATGCGTATATCTTTAACAACGAATAAAAACAGTAATTAGATGTTTAGTAAAGTTAATAAAATACGAACAAAGATGTTAAAAAGTTAGCTAAGCTGCTAAAGTGTGCCTTAGGATAAAAAAAGGCCACATCAGTTAAGACATGGCCTTTTATAATCTGTGTGCTTGCTACTAGCTTTTATACTTGGCGATAAGAGATTTTATTTTTGATAGCGCCTCTGATACTCCAGATCTTTGCTTGTTTAATAATTCTATATGGTCTGCGTGCGTTGCGTAGTCACTACACAATTTGCTGTATTTATCTAGAGCAGATTGTTCGCCCGTTTCGATAGCCCCCAAAATAGATGCCTCATCTTTGCCTGTCAATGCATCTTTAATGTCTATCCATGTGCGATGTAGTACACCCAGTACGCCACCACTATCATTATCAGATGTTTCGCCGTGGGTTAACAAATGTGCTTTCAACTCTTCTTGGTATGCTCCCCGTTGTGCTGAATATTCTAAAAACACAGCTTTCAGTTCAAGGTTATCAGTAGTTTCCGCTGCAGACGCATATCCTTCCTTACCATCGTTTAAAATTGAAATGAGTGATTTTAAATCACCAGTAACTTCCTTATTGTTTTCCATATTTGTAATTTTTATTATGTAGTCTTAACACCAATTAAATTAAAATGTTCCCATCAAAACAGGTATTTGTCGATAAAGCTAATTTATACGAAACCAAAACTTTTAAAAACATATAATCGCATCTAATGGTTATATAAAAAGAACTTTAGAAAATAAATTATGAGCACTACTAAAAAGCCGACAGGAAATACCGGCAAAATGAAAGATTCTGAATTTCATGAATTTTTTGTTGATGAACTAAAAGACATATACTGGGCAGAAAAGCATTTGGTTAAAGCCATTCCAAAAATGGAGAATGCTGCCACTAGTCAAGAATTAAAAGCCGCTTTTAAAAAACACGCAAGCGAGACCGAAGGCCATGTTGCAACCCTAGAAAAAGTTTTTGAACTGTTAGACGAAAAAGCTGCCGCAAAAAAATGTGAAGCTATGGCGGGTATTTTAGAGGAAGCCGAAAGCATTATTAGCGATACTGAAAAAGGAACTATGGTAAGGGATGCGGGCTTAATATTGGCAGCTCAAAAAGTAGAACATTATGAAATTGCTACTTATGGAACGTTAAGAGTTTTTGCCGAAAATATGGGTCATACAGACGTTGTTGAACTGCTGTCTCAAACATTGCAAAATGAGAAAGATACCGACGTTGCGTTGACTAAACTGGCCGAAGGACATGTTAATGAAGAAGCGGCACAGGAATAAATAAAATTAAGATATTTCACCCGCCAAATTTGGCGGGTTTTTTTATGTAAAAAAATCCGAATTTCGAAAACATTTGCTATCGTGAAAACGTTCTTCAACTGTTAAAATCGAATAATTATGCTCGTCAAAATGAACCAACTAGACTTCACATTTGCGAGAAGTGAACGGCAGTCGGTTGAAAAACAGAATAAAATTTTAACCCAGGCCGATTGGGTAAAGTTTGATAGAATTGTCATCGCTGTACTATTTATTTTTGCAATATTGGGCTGTTTGATGTTTTAGATTGGAATCTAGTTTTTCTTATATACAACTGCTCTGATAAAGTTCTTATAATACCAACGTTCCTCTTCAATCGAATAGTTTGCCTCTTTAAAAAGGGCGCTTGTCTCAAACAACTTTCTTGCTTCTAGGTTAGCTACAATTCTAAAAAAGAAATGCATACTTTTAAGCATCAAATTTTTCCATCCAAACTTTTTTTCTGGGTTGATGTAAAAGTCCGAAAATAGGAAAACACCACCAAATTGCAATAAATTATTTGCTTTCGAGAAAATATCGATGGCGCTTATTTCGGTGAAATTGTCGAAAAAGAAGGACGTCATAATAACATTGTACTTAATGTTGACCATAAAATTTTGCGCCGACAAGTGTATAAAGTTTACACCGACATTTGCTGTCTCTCGCTTTTTCGCCAGCTTAATCATTTTGCTAGATGCTTCCACATAATCTACATGCAAACCTGTTAAATTTAAGTGTGAGATTTCTTGCAATATCTGCCCTGTGCCACCTCCAAGTATAAGTATATTATCATAAGGTTTGAGGTAAATTAATTGATCTTTCTTTGCGGCCAGTTGCGCGCCTCCAAATACCAGTTGCGAGAGCGGATCGTAAAAATTAGAAATCGCGTCGTAATTATTCAACTTGATTATATTTATTAGGGTATCTGCTGAGCTTCTAAAGAAAAAGCCGTGAAAGTTTTCACACAAAAAATTTTTCCTTTGTGTTACAGCAGATTGTGTAAAAATGAGTTTGCCAAGAATTTAGATAACTAGCCGAACTCCACCAAGTTCAGATACTTCGTGTGCAAATAAGTGGCTCGGCGACCCAATGAACATAAAATTAATCGGTATGTTCCATTTTTTGCTCAATTCTTCGATAATCTCAGGTCCAAATACCCCTTCAATCCGGATAAATTCTATTTTTATATCTAGATACACCCTATCTAAAACCTCCAAATCACTAAGAAAAGTTTCGGGTAGTTTATATGAATCATTTAAGATAGAAACAATTTTTAGACTTTTGGTAATTTCGTTCTCTTGAACGTAAATCATCACCTTGTTTAGAACAGAGATGTTATCGCCTTTGGTAAAGTAAACAAACTCTTGCTCGGTTAGGCTTTTTAAAGATTTATTTAAATGCAACCTGCTAAGAGCCGCAAAACGTTTTAGGGTAGTAAAGAAATTATTGGTTACAATTAGCAAATATTTTAGCAAAATGTTTCTGTTAAGCAACAGAAAAATAATAATGATAAAGGGGACGAAATATTTTAAAAACACTATTAGGTATTCGGTGTGAAGTATAATATTTCCATACAGCGCGCAGGCTACCGCAATGATAGCCAATGCCACGGTTAAAATGGTTGCACGCTCTGGTCTTGGCAAACGGCTTCGTTTCATCTTCAACAAAAAATTGCCAAAGCCGAAGTAGATCATCACCAACAAAAACGAAATGGTGTATACCCCGGCGAGAGGCCCAAGCTCGCCCGCAGTGAGAAATAGTACTGACATACAAAGCAAAAAAAACAAAATTAAAATGCGAGGTGAGCTTCCACTTTTATTTTCTTTGATTAGAAACTGAGGCAAAATTCTATCTAAAGCCATTCTTTTTATCAAGCCACCCACGCCAACAAAAGATGTAAGTACTGCGCCACTTAAAACCATAAAGGCATCAATAGAAATAAATGTTGCAAACCAATCGCCACCTGTGTTTTTGCCAAGGAAGGAAAGCAAGGCCTCTTTATTTTCCCCAACTTGAGCCATTGGCAGTACCATTACTGCAGTAAGTGCCATCAGCGGATTTATAACAGAAACCGCTACCCACATATTTCTTAGTGTCTTACTAAATACTCCCTGCTCCTGCTCCTCAACAAAATTGGCAGAACTTTCAAAACCAGAGATTCCCAACATAGCTGTACTAAAACCCAAAAATAAGGCTGTACCAAAACCGCCGGGTATAGGCTGTTTAAAATTAATGCTTGCAACCTCTAAACCGTGCTTAAAAACGTACCAACCGCCGCTTAATATCAACAAAATCATCGCTGTTAGATGCATTATGAAAATAATGATTGCCACAATAGAAGATTCGCCAATGCCTGACATTACCAAAAACAAGAAGATGGTAATAAGTAGTACAGTCGCAATCATGATAGGAATTGAGCTGAAAACATCATGCAAATAATGAACTGCTTCGCTGCCAGAAATTACCGCGGTTGCCATATACGACAGAATGGTTAAGCAGGCGGCTACAGATGCGTTGCTCTTGCTAGTTGTGTTTAACAGAACATTGTATGCACCACCATTTAACGGCAATGCGCCAACAACCTCGCCGTAGATTTTTCTAAAAAGAAAAAGAACAGCAGCAACGATCAAAAGAGCCAACCATGCATATTGGCCAGCATATAAAATAGTAAGAGATGATACGTATAAGCAAGAGGAGGTAATATCGTTACCACAAATAGCAGTAGAGGCAAGTTCGCCTAATTTTTTATGTTTTTGCATTATGGCAATCTAAAAATATATCTATATAACCCCTTTGCACACACCATCGTTTTTTTTCTTACTTTTATTTCAACTATTTGAATGTATGAAAAAAATAATCCAAATAATATATTTTGTTTTTTTAATTACGCCAACGCTAGTGCATGGACAGGAAAAACCTGTTGTAAACTTACCAGATTCTAATCAAAATAGCAAAGATTCTTTAGAAAAGACCACCAGAGACAAGCAGTTAAATAAAGTTACCCAAATTTCATTAGAGCGTCTTTCTGATTCGCTAAAAAGAACAGAAATTAGAAATAAAGTTGCAGATTTAAATCCCGAAGACGTAAATCAGAAAGCCACTCTTTTAAAGGAGTTAAACGAATTAAAGAAAAAAGACTCAATCCACTCGGTAAGACAAAAACAACAAATTGATTCGTTACGCAAGTTTATAAAACCTTATCCTGTTGAATTTAACAGAGATACAATCTTTAACCTTTATGCGAAACTCGGTAGTTTTACCGCCCCTGATAGAGCGGAAGCATTAGCAACGCGGATGGAAAAAGTTAGTGAAGACTTAGCTTTTATTCCAGACTCGATACAAGTGGTTAAAACTGAGCAAACTTTAGACCTGGTTTATAAAAATGCGCTTTTGCTTTCTTTATCAGAACAAGATGCCTTATGGGCAAATCAAAATCGTACTGATTTGGCAGATAGCCTCAAAACCACAATCGGTAGTGCTATCATTAAATACCAAAAAGACCATAGCTGGCAAACCTTACTTAAAGAAATTTTACTAAGTATACTTGTTATTGGGGTGGTTGTGGGGTTGATATATGGTTTGAACCGTTTTTTAAGTCGGATATCTAATAAAATAAAACTTCGTACAAAACTTTTTGATGAGGGACTTAAAATTAGAAACTTCGAGGTTTTAACTGCCGAGAGGAAGTTGAAGCTTTTAGATCTTACAATTAACATTGTTAGATGGGCAACTATTTTACTACTGGTTTATTTTGCGCTCCCTGTTTTATTTAGTATTTTTCCCTTTACCAGAGACTTATCCCAAAACCTAATAAGCTATTTTTTAAACCCTTTAAGGAGAATTGGCCGCTCTGTTTTCGATTATATCCCAAACCTGATAACAGTTGTAGTAATCGTGATGGTCTTTAAGTATGTGTTAAAACTACTTAAATTTCTTGAGGTTGAGATTGAACGAGGAAACCTAAAAATTAATGGCTTTTATGCCGATTGGGCAAGTCCGACTTATCAAATAATGCGTGTCTTGATATTGGCTTTTATGTTGATAGTTATTTTTCCGTATTTACCCGGGTCTGATACCGGGGTGTTTAAGGGAGTTTCGGTTTTTATCGGTGTCCTTTTTACATTTGGATCGGCGGGAGCTCTAGGAAACGTTGTGGCAGGTTTGGTTTTAACCTATATGAGGGCTTTTAATATCGGCGACCGGGTACAGATTGGAGAAGTTACAGGAGACATTTTAGAAAAAACACTTTTAGTAACCCGTGTTCGCACCATACAAAATGAGGTGGTTTCTATACCAAACTCCACGGTGATGACAAACCATACCACAAATTTTAGCGCTGAGGCAACTAGCAATGGCCTAATAGTGCACACCACTGTGACTATTGGGTATGATGTGCCATGGAAACAAGTGCATAATCTTTTAATAGACGCGGCATCGTGTACGGAATTAATTGAAAAAAAACCTATTCCTTATGTGTTACAAACAGGGTTAGAAGATTATTACGTAAGTTATCGAATAAATGCTTACACAAAACAGCCAAACAAACAAGCGCTCATTTATTCCTACTTACATGCCAACATTCAAGATAAATTTAATGAAGCTGGCGTAGAAATCATGTCTCCTCATTACAAGGCGTTGAGAGATGGAAATTCAACAACTATTCCTTCTGGTTATTTGCCTAAAGACTATGCGGCACCTGCTTTTAAAACAGAAGCACAAACTAAAATTAAAAAAAACCCATCATAAAAAAAAGCATTTTAATTAATGAGCACACAAGAGATTATTGCCATTACGGTAGTTCTAGCGGCCATATTTGCCTACATAAACCACCGCGTTATCAAATGGCCACCCACCATTGGCATTATGGCAATTTCGCTTATATGCTCAATTTTACTGGTTGCGCTTGGCAGTGCAGGATCATTAGTTTCTGAGAAAGCTGTACAATTGGCACTTTCTGTAGATTTTCAAGACATTTTAATGAACTTTATGCTTAGTTTTTTGCTGTTTGCAGGAGCAATACATATAGATTCAGCCAAACTTAAGGAGCAAGCATTACCGGTAATAGTGCTTGCTACAGTAGGCATTTTAATTTCCACTTTTCTTGTTGGGATTATTTTATGGCAAATACTAATTTGGTTTTCTTTAGCAGTTCCGCTTATTTACTGCCTGATTTTCGGAGCGCTGATATCTCCCACAGATCCAATAGCGGTAATGGGAATTTTAAGACGATCTAAAATACCAGAGTCTTTAGAATTGAAGATAGCGGGCGAATCCTTATTTAACGACGGCGTTGCAGTGGTAATATTTATTACACTCGTAGAGGTTGCACGTTCCAGTGGCGCAGAATTTAGCCTTGCAGAAGTAGGCCTACGTTTCTTGGAAGAAGCCGGAGGAGGGTTAATTTTTGGCGCCATAATTGGCTATATTGGTTATTACGCCTTAAAATCAATAGATGATTACAACGTTGAAGTATTAATTACAATTGCAATTGTTATGGGTGGCTACTTTATTGCAGGACGCCTACATGTTTCTGGACCGCTTGCTATGGTTGTCGCCGGACTCATTACAGGCAATAAATCCTCACGCGATGGCATGAGCGATGTTACTAGAGATTACCTTGGTAAGTTTTGGAAAATGATTGATGAAATTTTAAACGCTGTTTTGTTTTTATTTATCGGCTTAGAAATGCTCATCATAAAAATTAACATCACCGTATTTTTAGTTGGTTTAATGTGTATCCTTTTGGTATTGCTGAGCAGATGGATATCAGTCCTAATTCCGGTTTTCTTTCTTCGTTTTAGAGTAAAGCTCGAAAAAAATGTGGTGGCTATCCTTACGTGGGGAGGACTGCGAGGGGGAATATCTGTCGCGTTGGCACTTTCATTAACTCAAAATATGTACCGAGATCAGTTTGTACTGATCACCTATATTATTGTGGTCTTTTCTATTTTGGTGCAAGGACTAACTATTGGCAGTTTGGCGAAGAAACTCAAATATTAATGAAAAAGATAGGTTTCAACTATCAGCTATTGATTTAAATTAAAGTGTGTAGAGATTTAACTTTAAGATATTTTAGATGTTGTTATTAATAGATTGGACAAAAGTAATGGTTGGCGAAGATGGTTGGGGCTTTGCTTTGGAAGTTGCGCTTCGTACAATAATCATGTACGTTATTATTCTGGTTGGTCTTAAACTTTTGGGTAAACGGGGTGTAAAGCAACTTTCTGTCTTCGAGCTTGTGGTTATTATTAGTCTCGGATCCGCCGCAGGAGACCCTATGTTCTATCAAGAAATTGGTTTGATGGTGCCTGTTGTGGTTTTCGCCGTTATCGTTATCGCATATCGGCTAACTACATTTATGATGGCAAAAAGCCAGAAGATAGACACATTATTAGAAGGCAGCCCTATTTATTTAATTGAGGAGGGAGAATTTTCCATAACCGATTTTAAGAAAGAAAACTTGGCAAAAGACGAATTTTTTTCGGAACTGAGACAACAAAGTGTTTCTCATCTCGGCCAAATAGAGACGGCAATTATTGAAACATCAGGCAACCTAAGCATCTACTTTTACGAAGACGAAAAAGTAAAATTTGGTATGCCTATACTTCCAAAACTATTTGACAACGCTAGTAAAATCCTCACAAAACCTGGCAAATATGCCTGTACCTTTTGTGGAAACGTAGAGGAACTTAAATCGAAAGGAAAATGTAGCTGCCAAAAATGTGGTAAAGATGAATGGTTATCCGCCATTAACACCTGCAGGGTTAAGTAAGTATAGGGAAGTCGAGACTAAAAATTATATGATATTAGAAGCTGTAGAAGCAACGATCAAGATAGCCTTCAAACTCGGGCTTAAACGGTATATTTGAATCTAATGTGTTTTGTAGATATCAATATAAAGTAGGGAAACGAATGTGACTATACGATTTCCTAAATTGTGACACTTGCTTTCTTCATACCTAAAAAACTCTTATTTTACCAAATAAAATCTTAATTAACGCATTAGGATGTCAAACAAATATTTAGCTTATCTTAAATTTTATGAATTATTTATCTAGAAGAAAAATCTCGTTTCTTTTACTAACCTCGGCCATCATTTTCCTCGCGATAGTTAGCTTTAAATCTATTCGTAAAACAAATAGGATAGTGCCAAAACGACCCAATATTATCATTATCCTTGCAGACGATTTAGGCTTTTCTGATTTGGGTTGTTATGGCGGGGAAATCCACACACCAAATTTAGATTATCTCGCTTCTCGCGGATTAAGGTTTACCAATTTTTACAATACCTCTCGCTGTTGCCCGAGTAGAACATCGCTTTTAACAGGGCTTTACAATCATAACGCAGGGGTTGGTGAAATGACTACAGATGAGCATCAACCTGGTTACAGAGGCCACATTACAGAAAACGCGGTTACCATCGCGGAAGTATTAAAAGCTGCCGGTTACCAAACGGCAATGTCTGGTAAGTGGCATGTATCAAATACCGTTGTGCAACAAACACCTAGAGAACAACTCGCATGGCTTAATCACCAAACAGAACATCCGCTTTTTTCGCCAATAGAACAATACCCAACCAATAGGGGTTTCGACCGTTATTTTGGGAATATTTGGGGTGTAGTAGATTATTTTGATCCTTTTAGTTTGGTAAGCGGAACTACGCCAATTACAACAGTACCAAAAGATTACTACCATTCTGATGCGATAAATGATACTGCGGTAACCTATATAAAAGGCTTTAAAAAAACTGACAAACCATTTTTTCTTTATGTTGCAGAAACGGCACCACATTGGCCACTTATGGCTAAACCTGCAGATATTGCGAAATATAAAGATACTTATAAGGCAGGTTGGGAAGCCGTTAGAGTTGCCAGATACAATCGACTTATAAAACTGGGTTTAATGGACGCAAAAAATGGGCCCTTATCAACACGTTTTAAAAACGATTTAGATTGGAAGAACAATGCAGATAGTGTTTGGGATGCAGCCGCAATGAGTGTGCACGCAGCAATGGTAGATAATATGGATCAAGGTATTGGGCGGATTTTAAATGCGTTAAGACAAACTGGCCAGTTAGATAATACCCTTATTGTTTTTTTGAGCGATAACGGTGCGAGTGCAGAAAACGCAGCCAAATATGGACCCGGTTTCGATAGGCCTAGTGAAACGCGCGACGGCAGAAAAATTATTTATTCCGTGCAGAAAGCCGCACTTCCCGGTCCAGAAACCACTTATTCTTCCATTGGCGATAGATGGGCGAATGTTGCAAATACGCCTTATCGGTATTGGAAGGAAGAATCTTTTGAGGGTGGAATACATACGCCAATGATCGCCTTTTGGCCAAATGGCCTGAAAGTTAAAGGAGGTAGCAAGACAGCACAAATTGGACATGTGATGGATTTTATGGCAACTTTTATAGAAATGGCTAAAACTACTTATCCAAAAACCTACCACGAGAACCAAATTTCGCCAATACAAGGTTTAAGCTTGATTCCAATATTTAACGGAAAAGAAAGGAAAGCCCATAAGGCTTTATTTAATGAGCATTATGGTGCTAAGTATGTGAGGTACATGGGTTGGAAATTAGTTGCCGGTCACGTAATTACGGGCGGCCCGAAGAATTGGCATTTGTATCACATTGATGAAGATCAAACCGAGACTAATGATCTTTCAAGCAAATTTCCTGATAAGGTTCCGGAACTGACTCATATGTGGCAAGATTGGGCAGCGAATAATAAAGTACTGAAAAAATAAAGGAGTAAAAAAAATTGAAGCGCTCGTTAAATTTGAAATTTTGGGTTACGGTTTCAGATAGTTTTCCCAACACCGATGTTTGTAATAAGCGCTCCTTAATTTCTAGACCGATATTTGTTTAGAAGTTCTCTTTTAAAACCTTCTTGCGCGCGATAATATTTGCCAACTGTTTTAATAGACAGAACAGAGCGGAATTTGTTGTAATATTTTTTTTCCAGATTTAGTTCTTTTTGTTTGAAATCAAACTCGCCGGTAATTAGGTTTTGAACTTGCGCATCGCTCAAATTATCAATTTCGTCAACTTTTTTGAACGAAATCATTTTCTGTACGCGTTCCTTTCTCAAGTTAGATTGTTCGGATTGCATATCATTATAAATGGGCCAAAAAACCTTTGCCTCTTCGGGCGATAAATCTAATTTACTAGTAAAAAAGGCAATCTTCATGCTTTCAATCTCTTCAGATTTTGGCCGTTGAGCCCAAAGTACCGCTGGTAAAGTGAGAAAGAATAAAGCGAAAAAAAGGTTCTTCATTGTTTTATTATAAATCTTGAGTTAATTCGTTAACCGTATAATGATTAATTAAGTAATTTTCCATATCGGCATCTGCGGCAGACACATTTTTTGTCTTAAGCGGTTTCTCGGCGTTAATGTGTTGAATGATGGTGCTTTCGTCAATGTCATAAAGGAACTGGTCATTAGTAACTTGATTTGATAAAGTGGTCAAACTTGCATTATCATTGTGCTGATTATAGCGATAAATCCCTACTGAAGAAATAGCCAAAAAGCAAGCAGCGGCGGCATACTTTAAAAAGTTACTGTTCCACAACTTAATTCTTTTCGCCGGTAACGGTTTCTCCTGCGCGTTGGTTTTCAACATAATCGCATTTTGCATCGTTGAAAAATAGTTTTCAGGGACTGTAAAAGCCTTTTCAGAACCTATATTTTCGTCTAAGCAAATTGTAGTATTTACCTGTTCTGCAAGATGTTTGAAATAATCGCTAGAAACCTTAAAGCCAAAAGTGTGCTCGGTCTTATCTAGTTCGCTTAAAAAAATGGCACTTTTTGTATGTTCCTTCAACTCAACAAAATAATCTGTCGGAGTAACAAAAGGGTTAAGCTTTTGCTTTATTGCCAACTGCGGCGCAAATGCTTTCCACTCGTTATTTTCTAATTCCTTATTCATTGCAGATATATTGATACATAAAACCTAAAAAGGTTTAAAAGTCTATTTCATCATTCGTAATGATTGCTTCAATCTTTTTTGCTGCAATGTGAAATGATGCTTTCAAACCGCCAACTGAAGTACCTAAAATCTGAGAAATCTCCTCATATTTAAGATCGTCGAAATATTTCATGTTGAAAATAAGGCGTTGCTTCTCCGGTAACGTTAAAATTGCTTTTTGGAGTTTTAGTTCAAGCTTATCGCCGTTGAAATAAGAAGATGCCGTTAAGTTTTTCGCCAAATCAGGAGACACCTCATCAATCGGGATATTTTTGTGCTGTTTTTGCTTGTTTAGAAAGGTAATAGATTCATTAGTAGCAATGCGATAAATCCAGGTATATAGTTGCGAATCGTTTCTAAATTTGCTCAGGTTTTTCCAAACCTTAACAAATACCTCTTGGATAAGGTCATCACAATCATCATGATTTAAAACTAAACGTCTAATGTGCCAGTAGATTTTCTGCTGATATTTTTGTAAAAGTAAGTTGAAGGCTTCGTTTTTGGTTTTTTCTACGGCAAACATAGAGAGCAATTCGGCATCATCCACTACTTTCATCAACAGACTTTTAGCTTCTACTTAAAATTATAAAACCACCAACACAAAGCAAATCCCTGAAAATGTGTTGGTGGCTTTTATGTTTTATACTCTATTTTTTTCTCTCAATCACTTTTTGGGCTGCTTTAACTACATCAACTGTATCTAAATGGTATTTTGCCAATAGCTGGTCTGCAGTTCCACTTTCTCCAAAACTATCATCTACTGCAACAAACTCTTGCGGGGTTGGCAATTCGGTTACCAACAGCCGCGCAACGCTTTCACCTAAACCGCCAAATTTATTATGCTCTTCGCAAGTTACCACACAGCCTGTTTTCTTTACAGATTTTAAGATTGCCGCATCATCTAAAGGTTTAATGGTGTGGATATTAATAATTTCAGCATCAATACCCAACTCAGCAAGTTTTTCGCCCGCTTCTATTGCTTTCCATACCAGATGGCCTGTTGCAATAATGGTAACATCTTTGCCTTCATTAACCATCCAAGCCTTGCCAATCTCAAATTTTTGATCTGGATCGGTAAACACTGGCCATTTTGGTCGGCCAAAACGTAAGTAAACCGGGCCTTCATATTCTGCAATAGCCAAAGTGGCTGCTTTGGTTTGGTTATAATCGCATGGATTGATAACTACCATACCAGGCAACATCTTCATCAAACCTATGTCTTCTAAAATTTGATGAGTCGCACCGTCTTCGCCTAATGTTAAGCCAGCATGCGAGGCGCAAATTTTAACATTTTTATTAGAATACGCAATCGACTGTCTAATTTGATCGTAAACCCTACCGGTAGAAAAATTTGCGAAGGTTCCTGTGAAAGGAATTTTTCCGCCAATAGTTAGCCCTGCCGCAACGCCCATCATGTTTGCTTCTGCAATACCCATTTGAAAAAACCGCTCAGGAAATTCTTCTATAAAGTCTTCCATTTTAAGCGAGCCAACCAAATCTGCGCAAAGCGCAACAACATTCTCGTTCTTTTTTCCTGCTTCATGCAAGCCAGCTCCAAAGCCAGAACGTGTATCTTTTTTTTCTGTGGATGTATATTTTTTCACGTTGTTTATATTTTATTTAAGTGTGTTCAAGCTTACCTCGTAGGTTTTCACGTCTTGAATCTCGAAAGTAGTCTTGGTTTGTCGTGTAAAATGATTAGCCTCTAAGTTCCAAAAAGTGTGCTACTTATTAGCAGGTTTAAATTTTTATAAGTCCTGCCCTTTTCAAGGGTTGGGGGGACTAATAATCTCCCAACGTTTCTGGCAATTGCGCCAAGGCAATTTCCATTTGGCCTTTATCTGGAGCAGATCCATGCCATTTATGCTCTCCTTCCATATAATCTACTCCTGCTCCCATTTGAGTACTCATTAAATTTAGGATCGGTTTCCCCTTTCCCGTAAGCGTTTTGGCGAGATGCAACCCTTCTAAAATGGCAGTCATATTATTCCCGTCCGTATTTATTACATGCCAACCAAATGCCTCAAACTTTGCTTGCAAACTATCCAATGATAGCACATCTTTTGTAGGGCCATCAATTTGTTGCCCGTTATAATCTACCGTACAAATTAGCCTGTCTAGTTTATGAAAAGGCGCAAACATTGCAGCTTCCCAGTTTTGTCCTTCTTGTAACTCTCCATCGCCATGCAAAGAAAAAACATAGTTTTTATCTTCATTTAACCGTTTGGCTAACGCTGCACCAATGGCAACAGACATTCCCTGACCTAAAGAGCCTGATGCAATGCGTATTCCAGGCAGGCCCTCATGTGTAGTCGGATGACCTTGAACTCTGGAATCTAACATTCTATAAGTTGCCAGCTCCTTTATATCAAAGTAACCTGCTCTGGCTAACGTGCTATACCAAACTGGCGAGATGTGGCCGTTTGATAGGAAAAAAATGTCTTCATTTTTTCCGTTCATCTCAAACTTATCTCGGCGGTTTAAAACTTCGAAATAAAGTGCCGTAAAAAAATCGGCGCAACCTAAAGATCCACCGGGGTGGCCCGACTGTGCACCATAAACCATACGAATGATATCTCGTCTAATTTGCGAAGCAATATCTTCTAATTCTTTTATTGTATGTTTCATCTAAAAAATTCTAATTTATCAAAGGTAATATAATAAGATTTACTGCCTAATTATCTGTTAACTAATTCTAACACTTGTTGTGTCGCATTTTTTGTATCTACTTTTTTAATGATATGCAAAATGATTCCATCCTTTTTTATAATAAAGGCAGTACGGGAAATGCCCATATATTTTTTGCCGTACATGTTTTTTTCGCCCCAAACTACATAATCGTTTACCACTTTGTGATCGATATCTGCAATCAGAGGAAACGGCAGATTATGTTTGGATTTAAATTTTTGATGTGATTTTTCGTCATCTACGCTAACCCCAATTATCGCGATATCTTTTGCCAGCAAACCTTGGTAGTTATCTCTAAAATCGCAAGCATTGGCCGTGCAACCCGGCGTATCATCTTTTGGATAAAAGTACAAAACCACCGTTTTGCCTTGATACTTCGCCAAAGAAATGGCATGTCCGTTCTCGTCTATCGCATCAATTGCCGGCGCTTTGTCACCTATCTTTAATTCTTCCATCGTTTTTGTTTCAGGATTGATTTACCTGGTAAAATCTATCTTATATTCCCTAAGGTTGTCTTTCATATCAGCAACAACTAAACTTAAACTATGTTTTCCTTTTGCAACCTCATCATCAAAACTATACCATAGGGTGGCGGTTTTTGTATCGAATTCCATTAAGACCCAACGCCCATCTACATAGCCATTAAAACTTTTAATTCCTGCAAGGTTATCTCTAATTTTAAACAACATCTTAGAAATGCCTGCCATATTTTTTCCCTGCGAAATATTTAATGGAAAAATACTTGGCGCAACTGTATCTATGGCAATATAAAAGCTGCCAAAAGTTTTAGGTGAAGCGATAACATATCCGTTTTCGAATCCCCCGCCTTGAGATGCGCCGCCTACACTTTTCAAGAGCGCTTTCGATTGCAGATTTTCTGGCAATCTCTCTGCCTTGATGGCCAAAGAAAATCCACTATGCAGAGGTGTATATTTGTCGCAAACTTGGTAAATGTTAGAATAAGCATTTCCGATTGGCTTCGATAGTTTTTTAAAGCTAAAATCTAAATCTGTATAAAGTGTTCCTTTCGGGAAAATAATGCGAACATCCTCATTTTCGAGTTTATTTTCTTGATTATATTTAAAAGTTATACCCGCAGTTTCTGCAGATGGAGCGTAATTTTCGGCACCGGCCTGCACTGTAAAAGGTAGAATGGATGAATTTCCCTTCGCATCGGTCACAATGTATTTTAGCTGATGAATTTGCCCATCGTTAAAAACTATGCGTCCACTGTTTACCAGGTTGCTATAAATTTGCAGCGGATTGCCGGGCTCTACAAAGCTTTTTTGAATTTTAATTCCGGCTTTTAGTAAAGTGGGATAATCAAGGTGAGCGTTTATAGCCCTGCTATTTTCGAAGGCAAAACGCTCTAAAGCTGAAGTAAAAACTGCTTTTCCATCAACTTCTAGTTGTATTGAATATACGCCATTTGTTCCCGAGTTTCCGTTATGCCTATCCGTAGCAACAATGCCGAAACCAATTTCCCCGGTTAATTTAATGGGTGTTTTTACGGCATAACTCCCACTTGCCCCGGTAATGGGAATATTATGTTTCAGAATATTTTGATCGAACTTATTGCCATTTAACTGATAATAATATAAGCCGTGTATTACGGGCGGAATATCATCGGGAATGATGATGCCGAAAAATTGTGGGTTGATTGTTTCTTCTGTTTTGCTGTCTCTTATTTCGAAATGGAGGTGTGGGCCGCCCGAACTTCCTCTATTCCCCGAGTAGGCAATTACCTCACCTTTTCGTATGGGAATTAGATATTCATCAGGATTATTATCTAACTCAAAAGCTTTATTTTGATATTGCAGAGCTTTTACAATAGCTGCGATTTTAGGCGAAAACCTTTGCAAATGGCCATAAACAGAAGTATATCCGTTTGGATGGTTGATGTATAACGCTTGGCCGAAACCACTATTTTGAACTCGCAGTCTAGAAATATATCCATCCGCGACAGCGTAAACTGGATAACCTTCTCTTTGATTTGTCCGAAAATCTATACCAGAGTGGAAATGATTTGCCCTTAATTCGCCAAAAGAACCGGCCAAAGCTGGCGGCGAAATATCTAGTGGTTGTCTAAAATAGGTAAGGGGATATGTATTGCCACTGAAAATCTCCTGCGCATAAAGTTGGGGTTGTGTAAACAGGAAGCAACTAACTGCGAAAAATAAAGTGAGATAATGTTTATTTTTTATTGCTTCTGGCATTTATCTTACCTCAAAATTTAAAAGTTGCTTGTCCATTAACCAAGCTTCTAATTTATCTCCCTTATTTACTTGCCCCACGCCTTCTGGAGTTCCGGTAAAAATTAAATCACCTTTTTTCAGCGTAATGTATTGCGAAACAAAGGCAATAATTTTTTCGAAAGAAAAGAGTAAATCTTTCGTGTTTCCTTGTTGGCGTGTAACTTCATTTACTTGAAGTTCAAATTTCAATTTATACAAATCTTCAAATTCGCTTTTTGAGAAAAAAGTGCTGATAGGTGCAGAATTGTCAAAGGCTTTGGCCAATTCCCAAGGTAGACCTTTTTCTTTATGCTTATTCTGGATGTCTCTCGCAGTAAAATCTATGCCTAAGCCTATCTCATCAAAATATTTGTTTGCAAATTTTTCTGCAATATGCTTTCCCTCTTTACAAATTTTTAGAACTACCTCTAGTTCGAAATGAATGTCTGTAGAAAAATCTGGTAAATAAAAAGGCTTGTTGTCCTTAAGAACCGCAGTATCTGGCTTTAAGAAAATTACTGGCGCTGTGGGCACCGGGTTGTTTAATTCTTTTGCATGTTCTGCATAATTTCTGCCGATGGCTATTATTTTCATAATGTCCTAAAAATAATGAATTGGAAAATTTGGATAATTGACCGCCGCCAAAATTATAAAAGAAATGGAGCTTATAAAACCGAAATCCGTTTAATCTGACTTTCAGAACCTGCAGTGATTTTTAAAAAATAAATGCCGGCTTTCATTCTTGTCGGGATGGCGAAAGTTTTTGTCTGCTCGCCGGCAGGAAATTTTTCATTGCTAAGCGTTATTACCTCGTTACCAAGTAAATCTAAAATTTTAATGGTTACAGGCGTGTTCTCCTTGCTGATTGCAAGTGAAACGTTTAATTGATCTTCTGCCGGGTTAGGATAGATTTTTAGAATGGTGAACGCTTTATCTTTTCCTGCGTTTCCAGCGGCTTGCTTTGCCGAAACAGAATAGCCGTTTAAAAAGCTGTAGCCAGAAATCGTACTGTAAAAAGGATGGTAGGGTTCTATATTTGCTTTAATCTCAGGAATTCTGCTTGCCTTCCTCGACAAAGTTTTCCAACTTATCTTAACGCTGTCTGGTTGTTGCGACCAAGAGTTTAGCCCACAACATAATACTATGCAAAAAATGCATGCAAATATGGTGTTAAGCGTTACTTTGGAGTAGAGTTTCATCAAATTTCGTAAACAAATATATCAAATAAAAAATAAAGAAACTATACATTAAAAATGATAACGTCCATTTTACACAATTTAACAATATGCGAACCTATATATTTAATTATACGAATATTTAGAGTTAAACAATTTAGTTTTTTATTTTTGCAGGCAAATCGTATTAAGTTGTCGAATCATAAAAATGTAAGTGCATTAACTGCGGGTGGTGTACTCATTAGTTTAGGAATTGTTTTTGGTGACATTGGTACTTCCCCCCTATACACCTTAAACGCAATATTTTCGACCATTCTTGGCGGTAGTCAAAATATAAATCAATTAAATGTACTTGGTGTACTCTCCTGCATCATTTGGACACTTACCTTACAAACTACTATTAAATATGTCACCATTACCTTAAGGGCTGATAATAAAGGCGAAGGAGGCATATTTTCTTTGTTTTCTTTAGTTAGAAAAAAGGCACGTTGGCTTGTAATACCAGCAATTGTTGGAGGTTGCGCATTGTTGGCTGATGGAGTTATTACGCCTAGTATTACAGTTACCTCTGCCATAGAAGGGCTTACCAATAAATTCGATGTACCTGTAATCCCAATTGTACTAGCTATACTAACAATATTGTTTATTATTCAGCAATTCGGCACAAACCTAGTTGGCAAAATGTTTGGTCCAATTATGTTTGTTTGGTTCGCCGTGCTTGGGATTTTAGGAATGGGCTTCGTTATTCAAGATTTTACCATTTTAAAAGCTTTTAACCCATATTACGCTGGGCATCTCCTATTTACTAATAATTTGGCTTTTTTGATACTGGGTGGAGTGTTTCTGTGTACTACGGGAGCAGAGGCCTTATATTCTGATTTGGGTCATTGTGGGAGACAAAATATTAGGATAAGTTGGATGTTTGTCAAATTAACACTTATACTTAATTACCTTGGGCAAGGTGTTTGGATTTTGCAACATGCTGGGGTTTATAAACCCGGCGCAACAATGAATCCATTTTTTGAAATTGTTCCCGACCAATATCAAATCGTTATGGTTGTATTGGCTACAATGGCTGCCGTAATTGCTAGCCAAGCGTTGATCAGCGGTTCTTTTACGCTAATTGCAGAAGCCGTTCGGTTAAATCTGTGGCCAAAAATAAGAATAAATTATCCTACCGTATCTAAAGGTCAATTGTATGTCCCGTCAATAAATTGGCTGCTATGGGCTGGTTGTTGTGGCATAGTATTGCTTTTCAAAAAAGCAGAAAGTATGGATGCAGCTTATGGTCTATCTATCACCATAGCTATGTTAATGACTACGGTTTTGGTCAGTTTCTATTTGCGGAGCAAGCGTTTTCCGAAATATTTGGTCTTTGGTTTTTTTGCAATTTATGTAGTTATAGAGGGTACTTTTTTAATTAGTAACCTTACCAAATTTCTACATGGTGGATGGGTAACTGTACTTTTGGGGTCGTTCTTATTTACCATTATGTGGAGCTGGTTTTCTGCCAGAAAAATTAAAAATAGGTTTGTAAAATATGTAGAGATAGAAGATTATTTTGAGATTATAAGGGAGTTGAGTAACGATATCTCTGTCCCAAAATTCTCTTCGCAATTGGTGTATTTAACAAGTGCCAACTTTAAAACCGAAATTGAATCCAAGATAATTTATTCTATCATCCAAAAGGAGCCGAAACGAGCAGATGTTTACTGGCTGGTGCATGTAGATGTGGTAGATGAGCCGCATAGAATGGATTATAAGGTTGAGTTTCTAATTCCCGGCAAGCTTATCCGCATCGATTTTAAACTTGGTTTTAGGGTAGAGCAGCGCGTAAACTTGTTGTATAGAAAAGTGATTGAAGACTTAGTTAGAAACGGTGAAATAGATATAACAAGTCAGTACACATCGCTTAAAAAGCACAAAATTACGGGTGATTTTCGCTTTGTGATTTTGGAAAAACATTTATCAAAGTTTTCTAATTTGAGCTTATATGAGCGAACTCTGGTGCACTATTATTTCGTCTTGAAGAAATTAAGTTTATCAGAGGAAGAAAGTTTTGGATTAGACAGCAGTTACGTTGATGTAGAAAAAGTTCCGCTCATGTTTGTAAGCACAGATGATATTGAATTGAACCGACTGTCGGTTTAAAGCGAAAGCCTCGGCGCCAATAGAGGGCCGAGGCTTTTTACTTTTTTCAAAAGTTGTATTAATCTTTTCTCCGACTATTAAACTTGCGACTGCTGCTTGCATTGCGAGGTTTATAGCTTTTACCGCTCATATTTCCATCCCCACGATTACGGTTTGAATTGCCACCATTGCTTTTACCTTGTGGTTTGCGTTTAACCTGGTTCTTCGCAAGCATACTTTCCCAAGATAATGGGTAAGGATGATCTTGTACAATGGGCAACGTAATTTTTCCTGACTTGTCACCTTTAGATTTAGTGCGGTTTTAAGTTGTTGATAATCAATTTATTGATATTTTATTTCATTAAATTTACCGCACTAAGGATGAATTTTAGATGAAAATAAGGGTGGTTGCGACCGGCTCCGGTGCAAAGGCAGTTCAGGTAGTTCGGTATCATAACAATAAAAGGGTCATATTACAGCATTTAGGCTCAGCCCATAACCCAACCGCACTTGCCGATTTAATGCTTTTGGCAGAAGAATGGATAAAGAGCTATTCGGAACAACTATCTATCTTTCCCGACGAAAACCCCAATAGCCTGCTCCATATTAACCATTGCACTTTTATAGGTGTCAAATACCATTTTTTTCACGAACAGATCAACGCTATCCAGGGGCAATTGGGGCTTGATGACCTGCCCACACTGCTCAAGGACCTGGTAACGATGCGGATATTTGAACCTGCGTCCAAACTTCGTTCCTTAGAGTTGATGGAACAGTTCTTCGGCATTGCCCATAGCCGTAAAACGTACTATAAGATAGCCCCACAGTGTATCGGCCTAAAGGAAGCTGTGGAAGGGAAAGTGGTCAGGTTTGCAAAAGAACATTATGATTTCAATTTTGACATCTTGTTCTATGATGTTACAACGCTTTACTTCGAGACTTTTGAAGAAGACGATTTGCGGAAGAATGGATTTTCAAAGGACAACAAATCCCAACAGCCACAGATTCTGATTGCCCTGATGGTCAGTAAGGAAGGCTTTCCGGTTGCGTACGAGGTATTTTCCGGAAATACGTTCGAGGGGCACACCATCATTCCCGTAGTTAACGACTTCATTGAACGGAATAAGGTAAGGGCATTTACGGTAGTTGCCGATGCAGCCATGATCAGCACAGAAAACGTAAAGCAGTTGAGGGCAAACAAAATCAACTACATCGTGGGCGCCAGACTGGGCAATATCCCTGCCGCACTTTTGGAAACCATAGACAAGAGCATCGATAGGGAAGATGGCAAAAGTATCCGGATAAAAACTGATAATGGGTATCTGATATGTAGTTATTCGGCTGTTCGGTACCGTAAGGATCTTTATGAGATGAACAAGCAGATAGAGCGGGCAAAGAAATTGGTCGAACAACCATCCAAAACCAAAAAGCTAAAGTTTACACAAACGAAGAACCAAAAAATAATACTCCACGAAGAACTTATACAGAAGACCCAAAAGTTGCTCGGCATCAAAGGTTATTATACAAACTTAGAGGAATCAGTGACAGATAACAAGACTGTAATAGAGCGCTACCACGAGCTTTACAGAATAGAACAGGCCTTCAGGATTTCAAAAAACGACCTTCATACAAGGCCCATATTCCACTATAAGGAGCAGCCCATAAAACTGCATATATTGATCTGTTTCATAGCCCTGGTCATATCTAAGCACATTGAACTGAAAACCGGGATATCTGTAAGAAGATTCTTGGATGAATCGAAGAAAATTGTAGATGGGCAGATCTTAAATCACATTACAAATAAAATAGCTAACGTAAAAGCAATGCCATCTGACAAAATGAAGGAAATTATCTCGAAATTATTCCCACCGCACTAAAGGGGACAAGTCAGGAGATGAGCCGCATAGAATGGATTATAAGGTTGAGTTTCTAATTCCCGGCAAGCTTATCCGCATCGATTTTAAACTTGGTTTTAGGGTAGAGCAGCGCGTAAACTTGTTGTATAGAAAAGTGATTGAAGACTTAGTTAGAAACGGTGAAATAGATATAACAAGTCAGTACACATCGCTTAAAAAGCACAAAATTACGGGTGATTTTCGCTTTGTGATTTTGGAAAAACATTTATCAAAGTTTTCTAATTTGAGCTTATATGAGCGAACTCTGGTGCACTATTATTTCGTCTTGAAGAAATTAAGTTTATCAGAGGAAGAAAGTTTTGGATTAGACAGCAGTTACGTTGATGTAGAAAAAGTTCCGCTCATGTTTGTAAGCACAGATGATATTGAATTGAACCGACTGTCGGTTTAAAGCGAAAGCCTCGGCGCCAATAGAGGGCCGAGGCTTTTTACTTTTTTCAAAAGTTGTATTAATCTTTTCTCCGACTATTAAACTTGCGACTGCTGCTTGCATTGCGAGGTTTATAGCTTTTACCGCTCATATTTCCATCCCCACGATTACGGTTTGAATTGCCACCATTGCTTTTACCTTGTGGTTTGCGTTTAACCTGGTTCTTCGCAAGCATACTGTCCCAAGATAATGGGTAAGGATGATCTTGTACAATGGGCAACGTAATTTTTATCAGTTTTTGAATGTCGAGCAAATATTCGTTTTCTTCTGCATCACAAAAAGAAATTGCTGTTCCGTTAGCGCCAGCACGGCCTGTCCTGCCGATGCGATGGACATAAGACTCTGGAATATTTGGCAGCTCATAGTTAAAAACATGCGAAAGCTGGTCGATATCTATACCACGCGCAGCTATATCGGTAGCAACCAAAACCCTAATTTTTTTATCTTTAAATTCTGTTAATGCTCGTTGCCTTGCGTTTTGCGATTTGTTGCCGTGGATTGCGGCTGCACGAACGCCAGCATGACCTAAATCTTTTGCAATACGATCTGCGCCATGTTTTGTTCGAGTAAAAACCAAAGCAGTTTCTATAGTTTTATCGCCCAAAAGATGGATTAACAACTTCTTCTTATCCGGCTTATCTACAAAATAAATAGTTTGATTAATGGTTTCTGCAGTAGTAGATTCTGGCGTAACCTCAACTTTTACGGGATTATCCAAAATGGTACTCGCTAATTTTTGGATTTCGGATGGCATGGTCGCAGAAAAAAACAGTGTTTGGCGCTTGGTAGGAAGTTTCGCAACTATGCGTTTTACATCGTGGATGAAACCCATGTCCAGCATCCTGTCGGCTTCATCAAGCACAAAGATTTCTATAGTATTTAGGTGAATAAAGCCTTGGTTCATCAAGTCTAATAACCTACCCGGTGTTGCGACCAAAATATCTACGCCTCTCTGTAGAGCATCTGTTTGTGATTTTTGTCCAACACCACCAAAAATTACCAGATGGCGCAAGTTTAAATTATCACCGTACGCTTTAAAACTCTCTTCAATTTGGATGGCAAGTTCTCTAGTTGGCGTTAGCACAAGCGCCTTTATGTTTTTGGTTTTTGTATTGATATGCCGCTCGCTAAGTTGTTGCAACATAGGTATTGCGAAGGCTGCGGTTTTTCCTGTTCCCGTTTGCGCGCAACCTAAAAGGTCTCTACCCCTTAAAATAGTTGGGATAGATTGCTCTTGTATGGGAGTAGGCTGCGTATATCCTTTAGTTTCTAACGCCTTTAAAATGGGCGCAATTAGATTTAATTCTTTAAATAACATGTTTAAAATTTTATTGAAGAAGCTAGAACAATCAATTATTGAAGGACTAACTTGCGGAGAGAATATTGTTGATACAGAACCAAACAAAGCCCTAAATTCCTGCTTCGGGAACAAAGGTAGTTAAATTTAATGAGACCGTTGGTTGAGGGTAAGGTAGAGATAAGTAGAAAGACAAAAGCGGAAAGACCAGAGACAAGAATTGAAAGGCTAAAGCAGAAAGGCTAAAGACTAAAGCGAAAAAAAACAGGAAAGATATAATCAAAAACTTTTTCTTGTTTTCAACGACAGGTTTTAGGTCCTGTTACTCTCGCTATAATTTTACTTTTTGACCAGCTTAATTTCAAACACATGCGGCCATTTTTTTCCCGTAACAAAAAGTCTTTTACCCACCTTATCATACGCAATTCCATTTAAGACGTTGTTTCCTTGTTCGTACTCGGTTTTAAAATAATTATCGGGCAACAATCCAGATAGATCAACTTTTCCTTCTACTGCTCCTGTTTTTTCATTAACAATAATAAAATAATTTTGCGTGTACACATTCACATAGATTTTGCCATCTACCACTTCCAACTCGTTTAGATCGCTTACTGGGCCTTTATCATCATATACTTGGATGCCTCCTGTTTTTTGATACGTATTTTTGTCAATAAAATAAATGTTGTTGCTTCCATCCGTTGCCAAAATTTTAGAACCATCAAAATACATTCCCCAACCCTCTTGCGCCGCAGTATAGGGCACCGTCTTTATTTTTTTAAAATCGGTTTTATTATACACAAATGCAACCCCTTCCTTCCAGGTTAGCTGCAAGACCTTGTCGTCGATCATCGTCATTCCCTCGCCAAAATACATGGAATCTAAGTTTGTCTTTAAAAGTACTTTGCCGCTATTTACATCTACCTTTCTTAAACTCGAATGGCCATAATTTCCTGCACTTTCATAAAAAAAACCCTCATGAAATTCAAACCCTTCTGTATAAGATGAAGTATCGTGCGGAAGCGTTTTTATAATTTCATATCCATACTCTTGGGGAACGATTTTAGAAAGCAAAATGAAATTTGAAGTAAGATCATCTGAAGTTCCATCAGAAAAAATCTTCGCGGTAAGCAAATGATTCCCCAACTTTAAACTATCCGTTTTTATGGTTACAGCATTCGTGTCGTTTTTAGAAAACAGATGTGAGTTATCCAACAGATAAACAACGGAGTCGATTTTTTTATCATTTCCGAAAAGAATTTTCACATCAATTGGTTTCCCAACAACTAGGCTAGAGCCCATTTCGGGAGTTAAAAATCCGCGGTAGATAATGTTACTTTTATTTTTACAGGAAAAAATTAATAATGCAAAAGCTGCAAAAAGGATGGCTATTTTCTTAATCTTCGGGCCAAAAAGCATCTTCAATGTGTTTTAAATTGTATGTTTTATCTTTATTAAATAATATGGCTACCACGTCAAACCGGACGTCGTTTTGGTGGTTCATTAATTCTATGTATTCAGTAGACGCAAGTTCCATTTGCTTCTGTTTTGCTGTATCTACAAAATCTTCGGGGTTGCCAAAGCCAATAGAGCTTCGTGTCTTTACCTCTACAAAAACGATAATACCGTTTTTGTAAACAATCAAATCTACCTCCGCCTTTCCAAATTCCCAGTTTTCATCCAATATCTCGTAGTCTTCCTTTTCGAAATATTTTTTTGCAATTCGTTCGCCTTCTTTGCCTAAATCGTTGTGTAAAGCCATTAGAAATTTGCGCTAAGCTAAACTTTTGAAAAAGATTTTTGGACTCTTTAACTTTATTTCACAATTACCGAACCCAGAAATTTTGAAATGTCGCGTTCCGTACTCTTAATATTATTGTAGTGCTTCATCAAAATATCTTGGTTTTCGCCATCTGTTTCTAACTTGATTCGTTTCAAAACATCTAACAACATGCTTTCTACTTTCCTTTTTTTTAAATGAAAAAGTCCGCCCAAAATGGTTGCCTTAAGATCCATTGTCTCGTCTCGAACAAAAATATTATGCTTGTTCTCCCAATTTTCGCTAAGCGTATATGGTGTACTTAGCAAAGTAATGGCAAGATTAGAAATTGCTGAGTCGTCATGTTTCAAAAATAGACTAGCTTTTGGCAATCTGCCATTATCGAGCTCTACTTTATAAATTGAGATGATTTTGGCGCAAGTTTCGTTCTCAAAAGTAACGTCGCCTAAATTTTGTATTACAAATGAGCCGACGTACATATCGTCTATGCTATCCCAATTTACAAACTCATTTCCGTAAGCCAAGAGCAAACGGATCACCTCTCGTTCTTGGTAATCATCGTTTATCGGCTCAGGTTTTTGTTGCGTTCCAAGATTGGTTTCCCCATTTTGCCCAGAGACAGCGTTTTCGTCTCTCGAAAGATTTTTATTGAAATCTTTTTTGAGATTTGTAGAGCGGATTTTGTTTAATTCGGTTAGCAACACCCGCTCGTCAATCTCCAACAAGCGACTGCTTTCCCTAACGAAAACAGAAGCCTTTATTTCATCTGGGATTTTGGCAATGCTTTCTACAATGTCTTTTATAATTTTGGCTCGCTTAATTGGATCTGTACCTGCCTCTGCAAGCAAAACTCGCGCTTTGTAAAGAATGAAATCTTCTCTTTTGGTTTCGATGTAGGTTTTAAATGCCGAGGCGCCAACATGGTGCATGTAAGAATCAGGATCGTGACCATTGGGAAAAGAAACGATTTTAACATTCAATCCTTCTTCCAAAATCATATCCAAACCTCGTAGCGAAGCTTTTATTCCCGCAGCATCGCCATCAAAAAGAATGGTTACATTTCTGGTAAACCGCCCAATCAATGCAATTTGTTGTGCAGTTAGTGACGTTCCGGAGGACGCAACAACGTTTTCTATCCCAGCTTGGTGTACTGAAAGTACATCGGCGTAGCCTTCTGCCAAGTAGCAATTGTCTTCGGTTCTAATTGCTTTTTTGGCCTGAAATAAACCATATAGTACTTTAGATTTATGGTAAATATCACTTTCTACAGAGTTTACATATTTTGGGATTTTCTTATCTGTCTTGAGCGTTCTTCCGCCGAAGGCGATTACCCTACCGGTGAAATTATGAATGGGAAAAATTACTCTTCCGCGAAAGCGATCATAAATCTTTCCGTTATCATTCTTGATAGATAAGCCAGTCTGTTCTAAAAACGTTAGTTGGTGACCCGCGGCTATAGCGCTCGCCGTTAAGGCATCCCAACTATCGGGCGAATAGCCAATCTCGAATTTTTTAAGAATATCTTCTCGAAAGCCGCGCTCTTTGAAGTAACTTAAACCAATGCCTTGGCCTTCTTCGGTTTTCCAAAGTTGTTCTACAAAAAAGTTCGCTGCGTATTGCGAAACGATGAAAAGACTTTCTCGATCGTTCTCTGCTTCTGCATCTTTCGGATTGACTTCAGTTTCCTCAACCTCTATGTTGTACTTTTTTGCTAGGAATTTAAGAGCTTCGGGATACGAATATTTTTCATGCTCCATTACAAAGCTAATGGCATCGCCACCTATGCCACACCCAAAACACTTAAAAATGCCTTTGCTTACCGATACATGAAAAGATGGCGTCTTTTCTTGATGAAACGGACAGTTGCCAATTAAACTTGTTCCGCGTTTTTTTAAATGCACAAAATCGCCAACTACCTCATCTATTCGAGCTGCGTCAGTAATTTTGTCTATGGTTTCGCGGTTTATTATCATCAAATTTTTCTTTTGTAAAGAACAGAATTCCTTAATATGCCATTAACCAACTGTGGTTTGGCAAATATTTTTCAGCAAAGATTATAAAATCAATCTCTTAAAATCCCAATCTTGAAAATCAAAGCTAAAATCTGTTAGCGGTGATATGGCTTGCATCTTAAATCCATCGGCTTTGCCATCTAAATTTAAAGTAAAATTTACAAAAGCATCGGCATCCAAACTTCTATCATACCATTTAACTATGAACGTGTTGCCTTTGTAGAAAGTCATATCTCCACGCAATTTCGGTGCATTTTTTGCCGCAAAGTGCATTTTGCCATTTACGTTGCTGATGGTTACATCGCCAAACCAGCTATCTCCAAATGTTCCGTAATAATTGTTTTCTTTCGGCTTCGCCTGATTGTTATTTTTCTGCTCGGCGGCAATATCATTCCATGTTTTTGCAACTATGGAATCAGCTTCTTTCTCCTCGGCTAAACGAGCATCATTGTAAATTTTTATCCTATTCTGACTTTTCATCCCCAGATAACCATCTCTTATGGAGTTCGTAATAGAATAAAAGGCTTCACCAGACTGCTGATTTGTTAGCACGATAATGCCAAGTTTCATCTCTGGCAAAATGGTTACTTGTGTTACGATACCAGATAAGCCGCCAGTGTGCGCCGCTTGAAAATGACCGTTAACATCACCTAAAAACCAACCTAAACCATACGAATAAAATCGAGTGTTGTAAGCTGCGCCTCCACCAATAATAGTTTGCGGCGTCCAAAGTTCTTTTGCGACCGATGCAGAAAAAAGTCGCTTTTCTAACTTATCGCCATACTTCCCACCATTTATCATCGCGGTAACCCATTTGCTCATATCTACTACATTTGAATAAATTCCGCCTGCCGAGTTGGCCACTTCGCCAAAGCTTAATCCAACTGGAATTAGTTTGCCTTGATAAGGTGCATGTCCATCTATCACATTACTTCGATCTTTTAACCGATACCAGGAAGCTGCAGTTTTGGCCATTCCAAGCGGCTGAATTATTCTTGTTTCGATAAAATCTTCATAAGGCATATTCGAAACTCGAGTAACTATGTCTCCAGCAACTATGTATAGTAAGTTATCGTAATCAAATTTTGTACGAAAAGAAGAGACCGGTTTTAGATAGCGTAAGTTATGTATTAGTTGAGCTTTGGTAACTGTTGATGAATCTGGCCAAATCATTAAATCGCCGGCGCCCAAGCCCAAACCGCTTCTATGGGTTAGCAAATCCTTTACAGTAAATTGGCTGGTTACGTAAGGATCGTACATTTTAAATTCGGGGATAATGTCAGTCACTTTTGTATCCCAGCTAATTTTACCTTCGTCTACCAACATGCCGATTGCTGCAGCTGTAAATGCTTTGGTGTTAGAAGCCACGCCGAATAAGGTATTTTCATCTACAGGTTTATTGGTTTTTATAGACCTTACTCCGTATCCTTTGGCGTGTATAAGCATGCCATCTTTAATTACCGCGACCGCTATGCCCGGAACATTAAACGTTTTTAACGTTTTTTCTACAATACTATCTATTTGGTTGGATGATAAAATTTGGCCATAAGAAAGTGAAACGGATAGGAAGAATAGAGAGAAAAAAATAGATTTTAAGTTGTTTTCTAACTTCATTTTAACGATTTTGAGAAAACGTTAAAGGTAAGAAATCTTTTAAAATGAGTGAACTACTTATTGGCTCTTTTCTAATTTATAGTCTTTATGCAATACTAAAAAACTTGCACGTTCTTCTTTTTTAAAAGGAACGTTCCAATTGCCCTGATAGCTAATTTTTGTTGGCAACTTAGTACCTTCAAAATAACTCATCTCAATGTTCATCTGTACATTAAAATCAAATAAAAGGTTGCTGTATTTCATGTCCACATATCGCCCCAAAATGTTGAAATTACGCTTATCAAAGATGGTTACCAATCTTTTAATCATTACTTTATCCTTACTAAAACTACTTAAATCGGGTTTGACGGCCACTGTAAATCTATATACCGGAATAGAATCTAAATACGTGCCGCTACTAAAACTATAATCGTAATACTGGCGCATATTGGCAGAAAAAATCTCTGTTTTGTTCCCGATAAACGGAATGCCCTTTACCGGCCTACCGGGATTAAAAATTAGTGTTTTCAGTTTGTCCTTGTAACCTTCGTTTTTTCCGTTGCCACCGCCACCGGGAGCAGGGCTGTTTACAAAATCGCTGCTGTAGGCATTCATGAAAATATAATCGAACATTTCTACTGTATACAATCTAAATTTACCGTTACTCTTGTAAATATCTCCCCTATCTTCTTTGGCGAGATATTCCATTTTATATTTACCATGGTTGTTGTGCCTAATTTTTCGGTACATGCTTCCGCTTACCTTATCGTTCTTGTCGTAACTATAAATTCTATTTTCTGCAGTAAAGCTGTATCGCTTCATGTCTCTAAACGACTGATAGAAAGACGTATCGTTAATAATTTTCCGAATAAAAGTTTCTATATTTAACCTTTCTGCCGTAATATTTACTACAGAATCTAAGGTGATGGTTTTTATGGTATCGGGATTAAAGCGGGGAATTTCTTGAGCTACGGAGATGGAAGTAAGAAGGCAAAAGCCGAGGTAAAGAATTATTTTATTCATATATAATTTATTGGCAAAAACGATGCCCAAAAAACGCACCTATTGTTGCTAAGCGGCGATTTACATTTATCGTTGCAGTCGTATAAAAAATATTCTTGACGTCCCTTATACCTTATTTTCGAGTTGCTTTACAGCGATGTAAGCCATCAACCCTGTAGAAATTTTTAGAGCATCTTCATCAATATCAAAGTTTGAGGTATGCACGGAATTACTGGTATTCTTGGCCTCGTTTCCAGTTCCCAATCTATAAAAGCAAGCATCCGCAGCTTGAGAGAAATAAGAGAAATCTTCTGCAGCCATCCAAATATCCAAATCTAAAACATTTTCCTCTCCTAGAAATTCTTGTGCAAATTGTTTGGCGTTGTTAGTCAGTTTTTCTTCGTTTATTAAAAACGGATAGCCCTTTCTTATTTCAAAATCGCAACTTCCGCCCATACTTTCTGCCATCCCTTCGGCCATCTTTTTCATGCGTTTGTGCGCTTCGGCTCGCCAGTCTTCGTTCAAAGTTCTAAAAGTTCCTTCAATTTTTACTTCATTTGGGATGACGTTTGTTGCGCCGTTTGCCGTTACTTTTCCAAATGACAGTACAGATGGTAATCTCGGATCTGCAATTCTACTCACAATTTGCTGTAAAGCGATTATTATATGTGACGCAATTACCACCGGATCTATATTTTGTTGCGGTTGTGCTCCATGCCCGCCTTTTCCGGTAACGGTTACATATAACTCATCTGTCGAGGCCATGTAAATGCCCGCTCTAAAACCAACTTTGCCTGCCTCGATAAATGGCATAACATGTTGCCCAAGTACAGCTTGTGGTTTTGGATTTTCTAATACGCCTTCTTTAATCATTATACTCGCGCCACCAGGAAGCAGTTCTTCTGCAGGTTGAAAAATAAGTTTAATGGTTCCGCCAAAATCTTCCTTTAAACTATTTAGGATAAAGGCAGTGCCTAACAAAGAAGAACTATGCACATCATGCCCACAAGCGTGCATAACCCCTTTGTTTTTTGATGCGTATTCTTTGTCGTTAGTTTCTAAAATTGGTAACGCATCCATATCGGCTCGCAAAGCGACCACTTTGTTTGAGGGTTTTGCACCCTCGATAATTCCCACAACCCCGGTATTTGCACAAGCTGTAAACGGAATGCCCCAGGCCGTAAGTTTTTCTTTGATGTATGCGGAGGTTTGGAATTCTTTGAAAGAAAGCTCGGGATTGGCATGGATGTGCCTTCGATACCCAACCACATCATTAAAAATCTTCTCTGCAAGCGTCTTGATTTTATCTTTGATCATCGGTTGGCGTTTCTAAGGTAGGTGCGTTAATTTTTTCTCTAAAAATAAATAAGGTTGGAAACGAAGGCCTCAATTCGCTCATCAATTGTTGCGCCTCTAGTCTTGTTCTAAAATCGCCCACACGTAGATAGTAGTTTGGCGCTTTGTAAGTAATATAAGTATTTATGCCCGGGTTTTCGTCTTTAAACTTGCTTTGTTGGTTAAAAATCTCTCTACGATCTGAACCGTAAAAAACCTGCACTCTATAACCGTAGGCAGATACAATGGGTTGATTGATGCTTGCCGCTGAACTTGGAACAGACTTATAAACCTCCATCCGCTTTGCAATGAGACTATCTATTTTTGGGTCTTTTATAACTGTAACGGTTCCCTTTTGTGCAAAACAAAAACAGGTTGCTAATGTCAACACACAGATCAATATTATTTTTTTCATCTCGGGTTTGGCCAAATTTACTGAATTAGCAGCGCATATTTTTGCAAAATTGGACATTCTTGATCGGCATTGCAAATGGTATCGTTTTAAAAATCATCGGCAAGGCCCATGTAGGTGCCGTTTGAAAAAAGGAAGCTTATAATTTATATTTGCAGGAAAAAAAATCATTGCAAACTTATGAGCAAATTTTTCGGCTACATTCTAACGCCGCTTTTCTACATTTCTTTTGGGCTCTCATTACTTATATTCCACCCATTGCAATGGTTTTCTCATCGATTTTTAGGTTATAAAGCGCACAAGGTTGTGGTAGATTGGCTCAACTTTTTTTTAACTTATTCTCAGCTTTGGCTGTTTAACAGCATCGATTTTAAAAACGAATACAAACTTCCCACAGATAGACCAATCATCTTTGTTGCCAACCATCAAAGCATGTTTGATATCCCAACGCTTATTTGGTTTTTAAGAACGCACCACGCTAAGTTTATATCGAAAATAGAACTCACCAAAGGCATTCCGTCTATCTCTATAAATTTAAGGGTAGGTGGCGGTGCCAATATCAACAGAAAAGATAACAAGCAAGCCATTTCTGAGCTACTAAAGCTAGGCAGGCGCATGGAAACAAACAATTGGAGCACGGTAATATTTCCCGAAGGTACACGCGCAAAGGATGGAAAGCTAAAAACCTTTCAGTTTGGCGGCGTTGCAACGCTATTAAAATCGGCACCAAATGCGCTCGTTGTTCCAATCGCCATAGAAAATTCTTGGAAAATTGTGCGGTACGGATCTTATCCATTAACCACCGGAAACGCAATTAAATGGACAGTTTTAAAACCCATTGATCCAACGGAACAATTGCCAAACGACACGACTATAAAGGCAGAAAACGAGATACGAGCGGCCTTGGGTCAATAACTTTAAATGTTCTTGTTACCAACAACTCTAAAAAAAGCATCTCTGTAAGTATCTCCTATCGGAATGGTTTTCTCGCCAATTTTTATACGGCTCCGTTCTATGCTTTCGATTTTATCCATAGAGATAATATACGATTTATGCACCCGAATAAATTGATGGTCGGGTAGAGAATCTTCCATCTTCTTCATGCTTTGAAGAGTGATTACCCGATCGTCTGCCGTAAAAATTGATATGTAGTCTTTTAAACCCTCTATGTATAAAATATCGTTTAGATAAATTTTTTGAATTTTGTATTCGGTCTTCACAAAAATAAAATCTTGCAAAGGGTTGGTATTTACCGCAGATTGAATTTCGGAAACGATAGGCTGAATTACTGCTGTTGGCTGTTCTCTTACTGTTTGCTTACTGTGTACTTTTTCTACCGCTTTATAAAATCTATCGAAGGCAATAGGTTTGAGTAAATAATCGGCTACATTCAAATCATAACTTTCTAAGGCATATTCTTGGTAAGCCGTTGTTAAAATAAAGTTGCATTTATTTCCAGCGATTTTTAAAAATTGAATCCCTGTCAATTCGGGCATCTGAATATCCAAAAAAACCAAATCTACCTTACCTTCTTGCACTAATGCCAAAGCCTCAAGTGGGTTTTCGCAACTTTTTACGAGGGTTAGAAAAGGTATTTTAGAAATATAATCTACCAAAATATCTAAAGCGAGAGGTTCGTCATCTACAACAATGCAGTTTAAATTCATTTTGATTTTTTAGTCAGTCCTTAAATGTCAATCATCAACTCAGTAGCATAGTATCCCTCAGAGTTTACAACGTTTAATTTATACCTTTCGGGATAAACGAGTTGCAAGCGCCTTTCTAAATTTGTTAAACCAACGCCGCCCTGCGCATCTTTGTTCTGTTTGCCTTTTTTATTTATTACGCCAAAATGCAGTATTTTTTGGTTAGCAATAATGGTAATTTTTATGGGGTTTTTAGGATCATTGGCAATACCATGTTTAAAGGCATTTTCTACAAATGATATGAGCATGAGCGGCACGACTAGCTGATCATCTATCTCGCCACTAATGGACATTTCTATAAACGCACCATCTTTAAATCTAATTTTTTGTAGCTCTATATAGCTTTTAAGGTAATCTACCTCTTTACTTAAAGATACTGTTGGGGTATTGCTTTCATAAATCATGTAACGCATAATCTCAGATAATCTCAAAATAGCATCAGCTGTTTTGTCTGATTTTTGATAGGCTAGGGAGTAAATATTATTTAGAGAATTGAATAAGAAATGAGGGTTTAATTGCGATTTTAAAAATTGCAATTCCATTTCCCTACTTTCTATCTCTGCCTCTCTTCTCGTTTTTTCGGCTACGAACCAATTTGCGGTAAAGAAAATTAGCGCGCTAGAGATTAGAAAAAAACCAGATATAAAAGCCGACCCTATAACGTAGAGTTGTAGAGACATTTCTTGTTTAACTTTTTTTGGAGTAATCTCTACCAGTACATCATCGTAATTTAGAGCAGCAAAGATTGCTTTAATGGCTATAGATAAGATTAATAAACCAAAAAAACACAATAAGTAAAGTCCATAACTCTTTCTTTTTTTCAGAAATTCTGGAATAAGAATGAGATAGTTTATATAAAACAGCGAGATATTTATCGCCCCAAAACCAACATAGCTTATCCAATAATAAGTAGAAGTTCTGACCGTGCTATTAAAAAGTCCGGCAACGGAAACGCTCAAGGGAATTAGCCAAAATATTAAATGTATTATAACTTCTCCCTTACTTTTTTTCATTTCAATATAAGCCGTCAATTTCTAACAGTTGCAAAGTAATTATTTTGCTTACATAATGCGAGAAGATTCTACCAACTGGCTTTTTTTTTCTACCAACGCTACTGTTTATCAATTTTACGAAAAAACATGTTTTTAAAGCTGTTTGTCTATAATCTAAAGCACTTGGTATAATACATTTTAGTAGGAGAAGTTGGTTCCGTTTCTTTGAATTGTAAAACATAAGACACCATGAAAAAATTAAACAGCACCTCGCCCTTTTTGCTTTTATTGTTGCCCGTATTCATTATGATTGTAGTGATGATCTCTATAAACGGAAATCGCACTGATGGCAACGATGGCGCTTCAATTAAGACAACAACTCAAAGCAAATCTATTTTGCAGACAGCCGTTTCATTGTTTTAATTAAAATTGATTTTGTCTGGTATTTTGGATTTATAAATTAATCCCGCGGAAGCAAATTATGAAAATAAATAAGCCCGCCAAAATGAACAAATCATTGGCAGGCGTATTATAAGGGAGAGGTTTATTTACTAAATATTTTGTGGCTAGAAGGACAGCACCCTTTGCTTAAATGCCCACCCAATCAACTGATAGGTGTTTCTTAAATCTAGTTTTCTAACCATATTTCTTCTGTGTGTGTTTACGGTATGCTCGCTAATAAATAACATATCTCCAATCTCTTTACTGTTGTATCCCAAGGCTAAAAGCCTTACGATGTCTGTTTCTCTAGAACTTATGGTTTCATCATTGTCTGTAAATTGCATAGTATTCATTATGTTTTTTTTTTAGGGATTTAGACTTTTATTCTTTTTTAGCAATAATCTCGATCAAGAATATTTTTAGGTATCGGCCTTAAAGCATATTCAAATGTACCTACGAAAAGTTTTTATAATCAGTTCTAAACGCCCTAATTAAAAGGGTATTTTTACGGTATTGGCCTAGGGTAAATTGTCTATTGCACACTTGCATAGAAATACGCATTTTTACAATAAACAAATCCTAAGCATTATGATATCTAGAACAAAAATTGAAAGAGTGCCAGTTGCTTTAGCCACGGCCATGGTAGCAGTATTTGATGAATCTACTGAGCAACGCGAAAGTAAAGCATTTACAAAAGCAGTTTGGTTTCCTGCAGAACAAATCTTGGAGATAGCGAAGCTTTTAGAAGACGGTAAGCACGATGGTTTAAGAATTTATTTTGCACGTTACTTAAGTGATCAAAAAACGCATTGCCGCGCTGGCTACCAAGGTAGAAACACTGTTCTGTTAGTGCCGACTATGCCAAGCGAGCCACATACCTTAACTGTTTTAAAAATGGCAACTAGGCAAACATCTGGCAGCCACGAAGACGATATCCACGAAATCACAAATGGTGGTAACAGTTGTCCAGACATGTGCGAAGGTATTAAACTATAATTATGCCGCTCTATTTGCCCTTTACATTAACATTTGAGATAATGTGTTTTTGCGCAGGGTTAATACTATTATGGAAAGACAAAAGCATGTTTTGGAAACTGGCTCTTGTTTTTCTTTTTGTTACATGCGTTACCGAAAGTTATGGCCTCTATTTGGCTCATAAATATCATAACAACCTAAAATTATATAACTATTTTTTTCTAATTGAGCAAGCATTTATATCCTATAGCATGTTTTACTGCTTTAAACCTTACATCAACCCTAAATTTATAGTTATCGTTGGGAGTACTTTTTTGCTGATAAGTAACCTCTATTTCTTTTTAGGCTATACGGGAGGGGATTTTAATAGAATTTCTCAGAATGTTGGTGGCATTTTATTCACTGTCTACAGCTTATTGTATTTTTACTTGTTTTTAAAGGATAAAAATTACCTTCAAATTTCTTCCCATCCAGAATTTTGGTGGGTAACTGGGATACTATTCTTTTATTTCGGGAGTGTTATTTTTAATTTATTCTATCAATCTATAACCATTAAATTATTTGGTCGGTCCATCTACTATTATCTATCAACCATTTTAAACCTAATATTATACAGCCTTTGGACATATTCCTTTATTTGCCGGGCCAGGCAGCTGAAGTTACAAAACTGATACTTATAGGTACGTCGATTTTTTTGCTTGTGCCCTTATTTCTTATTCTTTATATAAGATCTTATAACAAACACAAAAAAGAACATATTTTTGAGCGGGAGGCGCTTACCCAAAAATTAGAATCAGAAATATTAAAGACAAAAGTTGAAGTTCAAGAGCAAACCATGCAAACCATAGCAACCGATTTACATGACAATATTGGTCAATTATTGAGTTTAACTTCTTTAACCCTAAACTCTATAAACTTATCTCATACAGAAAAAGCAAAGAAGAAAATAGAGGACTCTTTGTTTATTTTAAGCAAAACCATAAAAGAACTTCGCTCTTTGGCAAAACAGCTCCATGGTGAGCAAATAGCAGAAAAAGGCTTGGCAAATATTATCGATCAAGAAATTGCTTTACTAGCTAAAACTGGCGTGTTTACGCTTGTTGTTAAAAATGAGGTGGACGGAATAGAGGTTTCATCGCCCGAGAAAGATTTAATTATATTGCGGCTGTTTCAAGAAATTATCAACAACGTTATAAAACATGCGCAGGCCAAAACGATAGAAATTACCACAAATATAAAAAATGGCATCTTTAATTTGATAGTTGTAGAAGATGGGATCGGATTTGATGTGGTTTCCTCACAAAAAGAGAAAAGCGGGATGGGCTTAAGCTCCATTAAACGTAGAGTAGAAATGATTGCCGGCAATTTGATAATAAAGTCTGCACAAGATAAGGGGACAACAATTTCTATATCAATACCATATCCATAAAATGATCGAAGAGAAAATTAGAATCGCAATTGTAGATGACCATACTCTTTTTAGATCGGGCTTGGCCAATCTTTTAGACGAGTTTAATGATATTGAGATTGTTTTCCAAGCGACAAATGGGAAAGATTTGCAAGAGAAATTGGCAAAGCAGACGGATATAGACTTGGTTTTGATGGACATAAATATGCCAATAATAGATGGCTACGCCGCAACCAGTTGGATAAAAAGCAAACATCCAAATATTGGGGTACTTGCTTTAAGCATGCACGAAGACGAAGAGGCAATTATAAAAATGTTGAAGGCCGGCGCGGGCGGTTATATGTTAAAACAATCCACGCCAAATGATTTGCTCCATGCGATAAAAACCATACACGAAAAAAAGTTTTTCATTAATGAACTGGTATCGGGCAGATTATTTGTAGCATTAAAAGACGAGAATTTCAAACCGAATTTAACAGAAAAAGAACTCACTTTTTTACAATATTGCAGTTCTGAATTGACCTATAAAGAAATTGCCGACATGATGTTTGTAAGCCCGAGGACGGTAGATAATTATCGAGAATCTCTCTTCACCAAACTAAACGTAAAATCTAGAACGGGTTTGGTTGTTTACGGCATTAAACACAATCTTATCCAAATCTAAAAGCTAAACCCAGTTATTGCGGCTATAACTCAAGTCCAAAGTGTTTTGGCAAATAAAGGCTAGAATTTATTCTGCCATGTTATGATAAACTGCCTGCACATCATCGTCCTCTTCTAACTTATCTATCAATTTTAAAACATCTACTGCTTCTTCTTCATTTACCTCTTGGTAAGAAATCGGAATGCGTTCCAATTTTGAGCTTTTTAGTTCAATGCCTTTCTCTTCGATCGCTTTTTGTAACGAGCCAAAATTTTCAAACGCGCTGTGTGCAACCACCACATCGTTCCCTTCTTCGTCTGCCTCCACATATAAATCCTCTAATCCTGCATCTATAAGTTCAAACTCCAATTCCTCTAGATCCAAATCGTCTGTAGGATCAAACCTAAAAACCGATTTTCTACTAAAAACAAAATCTAAAGAACCAGTTTTGCCCAAAGTTCCGTTGGTTTTGTTAAAATAACTACGCACGTTTGCAACTGTTCGGTTGGTATTGTCTGTAGCTGTTTCAATTAAGACCGCCACGCCGTGGGCTGCGTAACCTTCGTAAACATACTCTTCATAATTAGCCATAGATTTGTCTGACGCGCGTTTTATAGCTGCATCTACCCTATCTTTTGGCATATTCACCGCTTTTGCATTTTGTATTGCAGTACGTAAACGGCTATTGGTTTCTGGTAATGGGCCTGCATCTTTTACAGCCATTACAATATCCTTACCTATACGCGTAAACTGCACGGCCATTTTTGCCCACCGTTTAAATTTCCGCTCTTTTCTAAATTCAAATGCTCTTCCCATAATTAGTATTTCGTCATAAAACTGGTGCCTTCTGTTGTTAGTCGTCTGTCTTTAAGTCGTTTGCCGCCGGGTCGTCTTAACTGTCACCAGATCCTCAACTACCGAACAACTCAAATCTATCTCCTCAAATTCCTTAGCATCTCCTCGGTAATCTTGGCCAAATTAAATTCTGGTTTCCAGCCCCAATCGCTTCCAGCAAATCCATCATCAATAGACTTTGGCCATCCATCGGCAATGTTCTGCCTCGGATCTCTTTTAGAAAAACTGAGTTCGAAGTTAGGAATATGTTTTCTGATTTCATCACCCAGTTGGGTTGGTGTAAAACTTACGCCGGCAAAGTTATAACTACTTCGCACAGAAATAGAATCTGCAGGCGCGTCCATCAATTCGATAGTTCCTCTAATCGCATCGTCCATATACATCATCGGGAGTTCCGTTTCGGCAGATAAAAAAGATTCATAAGCCGATTTCCTCAGCGCATCATGAAAGATATGTATGGAATAATCTGTTGTGCCGCCTCCTGGAGCCGCCCGCCAGCTGATTAAGCCCGGATAACGGAGGCTACGTATATCCAATCCATATTTTTGGTTATAATATTCGCACCAACGTTCGCCCGCCAGTTTGCTGGTGCCATAAACTGTGTTTGGATCCATTATGCAGTATTGAGGTGTATGATTCTTTGGCGAGTGTGGGCCAAAAACCGCTATAGAACTCGGCCAATAAAATTTTGAAGTGTTAAACTGCAAAGTTAAATCCAGCACATTAAGCAAACCGTTCATATTTAAATCCCAGGCAAGTTTGGGGTTTTGTTCTCCAGTAGCAGAGAGCAAAGCCGCTAAAAGATAAACCTGCGTTGGCTTGTGTATTTTAAACACGTTTAACAGCATTTCCTTATCTAATACGTTTACAAACTCAAATGGGCCTGAATTCTTAATATCGTAATCTGGTCGCCTGATATCGCAGGCAACAACAGAATCAATCGAATAAATTTTTCGCAGCATAGACACCAGCTCGGTACCTATCTGCCCATTAGAGCCTAAAACAATTATCTTCTCCCGCATTCTTATCTTTAGATTTGGGCAAAGGTAAAAAAACAAGGTAAAACCATCTTAGCCAAAATGCACTTTTTGCACATGTTAAATAAACGATTAGCAGCCCGCACCCATATCAAATCGTCGCCTAGAAAGAACAAAAACAAGCAACGCACAATACTAATAGATTGAATCATTTTATTTCACTTTATCTAAAATCTCTAAAATTTTATTTAATATTACGTTTTAAAAATAACCATATATAAGTTTATATTAAGTTGAGATCTTTTTATATTAAAATCGAGATTCAAAACACTCTTTAAAAAATGAATAGGAAATTAAGAATGGGGATGATTGGCGGCGGTAAAGACGCGTTTATCGGCGCAGTTCATCGTTTAGCTATCAACATGGATGGGTTAATTGAACTTTGCTGCGGAGCTTTGAGTGTACATGAAGAGATTGCATTAGAATCTGGCCGCTCTCTTTTTTTAGATGAAAGCCGTATTTACAAAAATTACGAAGAACTTTTTCAAAAAGAAAGCAAGTTACCCGATGATAAAAGAATCGATTTTATAACTATAGTTACCCCAAACTTTGCTCACTTTGCTCCCGCGATGATGGCTTTGGAATACGGCTTTAATGTGGTGATAGAAAAACCAATGACTATTACTGTCGAGGAAGCCAAACAACTTCAGCAAAAAATTGAGGAAACAGGGCTTACACTTTGTTTAACCCATACCTACTCGGGTTATCCGATGGTTAAACAGGCAAAGCAAATGGTGAGGGAAGGCGCATTTGGAGAAATTCGGAAAGTGATGGTAGAATATCCGCAAGGATGGTTAAGCACGCTCACAGAAAGAGAGGGCAATACTCAGGCTGCATGGCGCACAGATCCGAGTAAATCTGGAAAAAGCGGCAGTATGGGCGATATTGGTACACATGCAGCACATTTAGCCGAGTATATTACAGGATTGCAAATTACCAAAATTTGCGCTGACCTAAGTATAGTAGTGCCTGGAAGACTGATAGACGATGACGGGAACGTTCTTTTAAGATTTGATAATGGCGCTAACGGGGTTTTAGTTGCATCGCAAATCGCTGCCGGAGAAGAAAACGCATTAAAAATTAAAATTTATGGCGAAAAAGGCGGTTTGGAGTGGCATCAAATGGAACCAAATACGCTTATTGTTAAATGGTCAAATCAACCAGCGCAAATATATCGTGCCGGAAACGATTATCTTGGCAATTTTGCAAAGCACAATACCAGAACTCCTGGCGGGCATCCCGAAGGTTATTTAGAAGCCTTTGCCAATATTTATAGAAATTTTGCTCTTACTTTAAACGCAAAGTTAAATCACGAGAAGCCTACGGAGGAGATGCTAGACTTTCCAAATGTTACAGATGGCGTTAGAGGAATGGCATTTATAGAGAATGTTGTAAATTCTAATAATTCGGACATGAAATGGTTAGATTTTAAAATTTAAAAAATGACTACAATTAAAGGTCCTGCGGTTTTTCTAGCACAGTTCATTAGCGATGAAGCACCTTTTAATTCTTTGGATGGCATTTGCAAGTGGGCAAAGAATCTTGGATTTAAAGGCATACAGATGCCAACACTTGATTCGAGATTTATCGATTTAAAAAAGGCTGCAGAAAGCAAAACTTATGCAGACGAATTAAAAGGAAAAATAGCCGAACATGGCTTGGAAATAACAGAACTTTCTACGCATTTGCAAGGTCAGTTGGTAGCCGTGCACCCCGCATACAACGATTTGTTCGATGCTTTTGCTCCTAAAGAAGTACACAATAATCCTTCTGAACGTACTAAATGGGCAGTTCAGCAATTAAAGTACGCGGCAAAAGCATCTCAAAATTTGGGACTAAACGCACATGCAACTTTTAGCGGCTCTTTGCTCTGGCAATACTTTCATCCTTGGCCACAGCGCCCCGCTGGTTTGGTAGAGCAAGGATTTGAAGAATTGGCAAAACGATGGATGCCCATTTTAAATGAGTTTGATAATTGTGGAGTAGATGTTTGTTATGAAATCCATCCTGGCGAAGACTTATTTGATGGTCAAACCTATGAATTGTTTTTAGCAGCCGTAAATAATCACCCAAGGGCATGTTTGCTTTATGATCCATCGCATTTTGTATTGCAACAGTTAGATTATATACAATACGTAGATTTTTATCACGAAAGAATTAGGGCTTTTCATGTAAAAGATGCAGAGTTTAATCCAACCGGAAAACAAGGAACATTTGGAGGCTACCAAAGCTGGCTTAATAGAGCGGGTAGGTACAGATCGCCCGGGGATGGGCAGATAGATTTTAAAACAATTTTTAGTAAATTGGCACAATATAATTTCTCTGGTTGGGCAGTTATGGAGTGGGAATGCTGTATAAAAAATCAAGAAGATGGTGCGAGAGAAGGCGCAGAATTTATTAAAAACCACATTATAAGTGTAACGGATAAATCTTTTGATGATTTTGCTGCAGCAGGAAGTGATGCAGCTTTTAATAAAAAAATACTCGGAATATAAATAGAAACAGTTATGAGAAAAACGATCCTAACCTTAGGTGCTGCAATAATTTTTATGGGCTCGTATTGCACATCAGAAAACTCCACCCATCGATCAAGCGATACAGCAACCACAAAAGTAGACAACGTGGTAACCACATCGCCGTCCACTAGTAGTCCTGTAGTTACTGATACTCAGACCGTCACATTACCAAAACCAATTGCAAAAGATTCGAAGGCCGCAAAACCTATTGAAAAAATGGCACCTCCTGTTGTAGTTGCAGATAAACCCTCTGTGGGTGGTAGTGCAACGCAAATTGCAGCCGGCGGTAAGTTATTGGCAAAATCAGACTGTCTTGCATGCCACAACGAGGTAAATAAAATAGTTGGCCCTCCATATATCAAGGTGGCAGAAAAGTACGCAGTAAATGATGCAAACATTAATTATCTGGTAGGAAAAGTTATAAGTGGGGGATCTGGCGTTTGGGGAGCAGTTCCAATGAGCCCACACCCAAACCTTGCCAAGGCAGATGTAAAATTAATGGTGCAATATATTCTGTCATTAAAAAAATAACATCAATCTAACCGTTATGAAAAAAGAAAAAGAATTGAAGAGCACGAATAATCGTCGCGATTTCCTAAAAACAAGCGCAGTTGCAGCCGCTTCATTTATGATTGTGCCTCGCCATGTACTTGGCGGAACAGGCTTTTTAGCGCCAAGTGATAGACTTTTAGTCGCAGGTGTTGGCGCTGGTGGCAAAGGTGAAAGTGATATTGCTAATTTCGCTAAAAGCGGCAAAGCTGATATCGCCTTTCTTTGCGATGTGGATGACCGCCGAGCAGCAGGGAGCGTGAAACGCTTTCCAAAAGCAAAATATTATAAAGATTGGCGGGAATTAATGGATAAGGAGCATAAAAATTTTGATGCCGTTTCGGTTTCTACTCCAGACCACAACCATGCTATTATTGCTCATAGCGCCATGCAGCTTGGCAAACATGTTTATGTGCAAAAACCGATGACTCACGATCTTTATGAGGCAAGAGTGCTTACCAATTCGGCTGCCAAATACAAAGTAGTTACGCAAATGGGTAATCAAGGTGCATCAAACGATGGACCTAGGCAAATGAGAGAATGGGTAGAGGCAGGTTTAATTGGCGATGTACACACCATTTACGCCTGGACAGATAGACCGGTTTGGCCACAGGGTATTCCTTGGCCCGCAAAAGCAGAATCCGTTCCGAAAGAGTTGGATTGGGATTTATGGCTTGGCACAGCTCCATATAAAGACTATGTAAATAAATTAGTTCCTTTTAATTGGCGTGGATGGTGGGATTACGGCACTGGAGCGCTTGGGGATATGGGTTGCCATTTAATAGAAGCGCCTTTTAGTGTTTTGGGCTTAAAATATGCAACAGAAGTGGAGGCTAGCGTTGGCTCTGTTTATGTAGATGAATTTAAAAGAGGATATTTCCCAGAAAGTTGTCCTCCATCTAGCCATGTAATTTTAAAATTTCCTAAAACAGAACGAAACGCAAGCGATGTAGAGTTACATTGGATGGACGGCGGCATACAGCCACAAAGACCAGAGGAATTAGAGGCAAATGAAACCTTCGGCGATGGTGGTAACGGCACATTGTTTATCGGCACAAAAGGTAAAATGATGTCTGAAACCTATAGCGCAAACCCAAAATTGTTACCATTGAGTCGCAATAAAGACATCAATGTTCCAGAAAAATATGCCCGTGTTAAAGGTGGTGCAGAAGGTCATTATGCACAATGGGTAGAAGCGGCAATTGCAGGTTATGGCAAGCAAAAGGTTAGTTCTCCGTTCGAAATTGCAGGTCCTTTAACTGAAGCTTTACTGATGGCCAATTTAGCCATCAGAAGTTATGATATTCAAGTAAAAAATGGCAACAATACTAATTACCCCGGCCGATATAAGAAAATGCTTTGGGATAATCAAAACATGAAAATTACCAATTTTGATGAGGCCAACCAGTTCGTTAAGAGAAACTACCGCGATGGCTGGGGCGACCTAAAAGTTTAATCGAGGAAAATAATCATTTCACTAAAAAATCGCCAGTAAAAATAAAACAACGGCGAAATCTTATATCAAAAAAAATGAAAAAATACAGTTATACCCTGCTTGTATGTGCAGCCCTAGCGCTGTTTTCTTGCGCTCAAAAAGGTTATCAACAGTTATCAAATCAAAAAACAATTACAGGATGGCACACCTACAATAAAACTGGCGTGGGTGCAGCGTGGACTGTAAATGATGGCGTTTTCCATTTAGATCCAACTGTGAAAGGCGGCGGTGGAGACCTTGTAACAGACAAAGAATATGGAAATTTTGATTTAAAATATGATTGGAAAGTTGCGCCAGGGTCTAATAGCGGCGTTATTTTTTATGTGCATGAGGATAAAAAATATGGAGCAACTTATTCTACTGGGATAGAAATGCAGGTAATTGACAATGATGGCCATGAAGATGGTAAAAATCCAAAACACCGTGCCGGCGATTTATACGATTTGCTATCGAGCTCATCGGAACCAGTAAAACCTGTGGGCGAATGGAACATGGCTAGAATTATCAGCGACAACGGTAATTTAACATTTTATTTAAACGGTGTGCAAATTGTAAAAACTACTATGTGGGATGCGAGCTGGGATAAATTGGTGGCAGGTAGCAAGTTTGCTAATTGGGCAGATTGGGGTACCTTCCACAAAGGAAAAATTGCATTGCAAGACCACGGCGGCGAAATGTGGTATAAAAACATTTCAATAAAAGAACTATAGGGTTCGAAAGTTGCATGCATTGTCGAGCAAAGGATACCTTTGCTCGACTCTTTACCATTATCATAAACCATCTACATTCTAACCAAATGAACGTTACTACCAAATTTAAACTATCAGTCATGATGTTCCTAGAATTTTTTATCTGGGGCGCATGGTTTGTTACGCTTGGAACATTTTTAGGCAACAATTTAAAAGCTACCGGAATTGAGACCGGGAACGTATTTTCCACCCAATCTTGGGGCGCCATCATTGCACCTTTTATTGTAGGTCTTATAGCCGATAGGTATTTTAATGCCGAAAGGATTCTAGGAGTGCTCCACATTGTTGGCGCCATATTAATGTATCAAATGTACGCCGCCACTAATATAGGCGTGTTTTATCCCTATGTATTAGGCTACATGATTATTTTTATGCCAACTTTAGCATTGGTAAATTCAGTTTCTTTTAACCAAATGAAAGATCCCGAAAAAGAATTTTCATCGATAAGGATTTGGGGAACAATTGGATGGATTGTAGCCGGTTTATTGATTAGCTTTTTTTTCCATTGGGATTCTCCACAAGGAATTTCAGCCGGATTGCTAAAAAACACTTTTTTAATGGCAGGCATTATTTCTGCTATTCTCGGCTTGTTTAGCTTTACCTTGCCGAAGACTCCTCCAAAAGTTACCGCTGGTGAAAAGATAACTGTTTCGGATATCTTAGGTTTAGATGCCCTGAAATTATTGAAAGACAGAAACTTCTTAATCTTTTTTATCTCTTCCATATTGATCTGTATTCCTTTAGCTTTCTACTACCAAAATGCAAACCCTTTTCTTTCGGATATAGGTGTCACCAATCCAACAGGCAAAATGACAATAGGCCAAGCTTCTGAAGTAATCTTCTTGCTTTTCCTCCCTGTATTTTTTAAACGTTTTGGATTTAAAATGACTATTTTGATTGGAATGTTAGCTTGGGCAGTTCGTTATGCGCTATTTGCATATGGAAACGCTGGAGAATTAAGTTTTATGCTAATTATAGGTATTGCGTTGCATGGCGTTTGCTACGACTTCTTCTTTGTTTCAGGCCAAATTTATACTAACTCAAAAGCAGGAGAACGGTTTAAAAGTTCTGCCCAAGGATTGATCACTTTAGCCACCTATGGTGTTGGTATGCTTATTGGTTTTGCCGTTGCCGGGAAAATATCTGATGCGTATAAAGCTACAGACGGCACCTTGGATTGGAAAATGATCTGGATAATTCCTGCAGGAATCGCATTGTTGGTATTTGTCCTATTCGCACTTACGTTTAATGACAAGAGCAGGAAAAATATAGTTTCTGAAGCAGAGGCAGAAAGCAAACTAGAATTCAAATAAAAGTTAACTAATCTTATTATTAGATGTTGAATGACAACCAGAAGAGAATTTATTATATCTAGCAGCATAGCTGCTACCGCAGCTTTAATGCTACCAGGTTTTGCTTGTAACACTGGGGTTAAAGACATAGGGATCCAACTTTACAGCCTTCGAGATAGAATCGCAGACAATGTTAAGCTTGTTTTAGAGCAGGTTTCGAAAGCTGGATATAATACAGTGGAAACATATGGCTTTTCTTCTAAAGATAAATTTTGGGGGCTGTCTCCTGCAGATTTTAAGAAAATTTTAGATGACACGGGATTAAAAGCAACTAGCGGACATTATGGCTTGGGAACGTATTTTACAGATGGCAACACAGATGAATTGATTGCAGCAATTGAGGCAGCCGGATTGTTAAAGAGCGAATATCTAACTGTACCACATCTTGATGAAAGCATCCGAACAAATATAGAGGACTACAAGAAAATTGCCGAGAAGCTAAACAAGGCAGCTGAAATGTGCCAAAAAACTGGCTTAAAATTAGCCTATCATAATCATAATTTCGAGTTTGTTGCCATGGCCGATACGAATGGATTTGAAACCTTGCTAAAAGAAACAGAAAAGAATCTAGTTGATTTTGAGATGGATTTGTATTGGGTAGCAAGAGCAGGTAAAATTCCGGTTCAACTATTTAAAGAACATCCCGGACGGTTTAAAATGTGGCACATCAAGGATATGGATAGAAAAAATCCAAATTTAAATACCGAAATTGGCAGCGGAAGAATTAATTTTAAACCAATATTTGCCGAGGCAAAACTGGCCGGTATGGAACATATTTTTTTAGAGCAAGAAAATAATTATTATCCAAACGAACTCGATTCAATTAAAACGAGCTACGATTATATTAAGAAAAATTTAATTTAATTCAATAACAATGACAACTTCTAGAAGATCTTTTGTAAAACAAGTCAGTTTTATTTTAGGTGCTGCCGTAATTGCACCGTCTTTGGCCTTTAGCAAAATAAATAAGAAAATTGGTATTCAGCTTTATACTTTGCGTGATTTATTGCCAAAAAACCCAGCAGATGTAATAGCTCAGATAGCTAAAGCAGGTTATAAAGAGGTAGAAACTTTTGGATTATCTAACGGGAAGTTCTTCGGTTACAGCCCAAAAGATTTTAAGAAGCTTTTAGCTGATAACGGTTTAGTGGCTCCAAGTGGGCATTATGGCATGGGCGAGTTTGATAAAAACGGTAAAGCCGATGAAATAAATGCGAGTATGGATGCTGCTTTAGATGTTGGCAGCTCTTATTTTACCATAGCTTCTGCCAATCATGGTAAAGGAGAAGATGGTTTTAAAAAATTAGCAGAAAACTTTAATAAGGCAGCAGAACTGGCAAAAAATAAAGGGCTAAAATTTGCTTACCATAACCACGACTCAGAATTCGAATCATTTGGAGACACAACGGGTTATGAAATTCTATTGAATGAAAGCGATAAAAATCTGGTCGATTTTGAGATGGACATCTATTGGGTAGTTCGTGGTGGTAAAGATCCTATCACACTTATAAAAGAGCACCCGGGTAGATTTGCGATGTGGCATGTAAAAGATATGGATAAACAAAACCCCAAACTGAATGCAGAAATTGGTAATGGATCAATAGATTTTAAGCCCATTTTTGAAATGGCAAAACTTTCTGGCATGAAACACTTCTTTCTAGAACACGAAGATAATTACAAACCAGATCCATTTGGATCTATAACAAAAAGTTGCGACTATATTAAGAAAGACCTAGTGCCAATTTTAAAATAGTAAAGGATAATTTAATTTTGCGACCATACCTTAGTATATGTGTTGTTTCTAATTCCGACCGGTAAAAAAGAATTATGCAAGAACCTCTTGAGTTTTTTATGCGCGGATTAGTGAGATCTGCGGGAGGTTTCATTGTTTATTTCAATGCGGTATTGCGTCTTCCATCTTCCCCCCTTCAACATTTTTATCATTTTATTTTCCGCAAATCAAACAGATTTACGAACAAAACTTACTGAAGTTTCTTTGATGCAATTAAACCAATAACAAAATTAAGCTATTTTAACTAATTTAATTTTGCTGCTAACACGCAAGTCTTTTTAAATCTTCTGGTTCGACCATTCAAATCGAATATATCGAACAAGACAATGTAAATTCCGACGTCTGCTTTTGACCCGCCATCAGAAAAGCCATCCCAAGTTATGCTTCCCTTTGTAGCTACGGTTTGGTTTTTTAATAATCGTTTAACTAATACTCCTTTATCAGAAAAAATATTTACCGTTGCAAATTTTTCGCCTTCAGTAAATTGATAATCTACCTGAAGCAGATCTTCGAACCCGTCTCCATCTGGAGAAAAGGTTTTGGATAATAAATTTACATAAACCTCATCTCCGCTTCTCGAAACTGAATTCTTATAAGTTGGCGTTGCAAAGCCAACGCTGCTGGCAGAAGAAGCAAAATTACCTGGCGCGTTTGTCGGGTCGGTAAAGGAGATTCGTTCTAAGGAAACGCCGTCTGGGTTTTTTAAAAGCGGGTTATGCATCTTCTCCGAATAATCAAATCTATCGACTATTTTTCCGTTGGTGGACAGTATAACCGTTCCTTGATCATTATTAAAGGTAGGAAGAGAGGGCAATTGAATAAAATGATTTGGATTTTCAGTTACATAATTTTGTAACACATTGTCTTGGCTAGTGGTGGCTACCCAATAACTCCCAGGCTCGATCAGTATTGTTTGAGAAGCGAGTTTCTTTACGCTCGCCGGTTTCCCAGTTGCATCGACATTTGCGAGTTGCAGGTCTTTTAAATCTAAAACATCTGCCGTATTGTTGTAAATTTCCACAAAATCTACCCCGTTTTGTCTTGGATTAAACAGTACCTCAGAAATTAAAACATCGTTTGCCAAAATTGCTTTTGCGATAAAAAGTTTTGCAGAGTTGGAGGTTGGGTCTATCAAATTCCCAGCGCAATCAAGAATATTGTTTAACGTTAAAACGCTTTCTTTTCCGCGAATTAGAGGATTGCCAAATACGATCGTTGCCTTATCAAACATTGCCGATAGAAAATTAACTTCGGTAGCATTTCCAACGCCGTTATTGATTTGATAATTGACCAAGTTAGAGGCTGAAGCACTGTCTACCGATTTCGAAAACATTACCTCTACGCTCACACTGTCAATAATTGTGGCGCTCAACAGCTTTGGAATTTCGCTGCTAATTTGCGCACGATAAATCGAATTCTGTCTCCCCGGTGTTCCGCCCGAAACATCAGTAGATGCCGCCCAATTTTGAATACCTGTGCACACATTTTTTGGATCAATCAGTTCCAAGCTGTAGCCACCTTTTTTCTTTACATCATCTTTATACCAAGTATCGGTATATGCAACTTTATCGAGTATATTGCCTATGGCAGCGGTTAAAGTTAAAATATCGCCACTATTATTTAGGCTTGGCCAAGGCGAAAGCCCAATGGTTTTGCCAAACGGTTTAAAAACTGAGGTATCCGCCCGCGCGCATAAGATAACGCGTTCAAGGGGAGCGATGGTATCTACTTTAAAAGTGTAAACAGAAGTTTGGTCGCTATATTTCCATCCTTCGGTAAGCAAATATTCGCTACTCGTGTTCCAAAGTTCTATAAATTCCTTTACTGGCAAACTTGGACTGTTGCCTGGATTTGCAAAAATTTCATTGATGACTACATCGCCAGCTTTTGGCTGATAAGCTCTAATGTAGAAAAAAGATTTTGACGCGTCATCTGCTATTTGATTTCCCTTTTTATCCAATACATTTTTAACGGTAAGTGTGTATTTTCCACTTAATAATGGCTTTGTATAGCTTAAATTGTAGGTAGATTTATTCCCGCTAGGATTAACCGAATCAGGGCTGCCAAGTTGTTTATCCAAAGAATAATTTCCTGCCAGCAAAGCTGAAGAAGCGTCAACCTCCTCAGAGAAAACCACTTGAAGATGTAACGAATCCAACACAGAAACACTCGCAATTTCTGGCGGCGTAATGTCTTTTATTAAATCGTCTATCGTAAAATCATCAAAAATAAATTGGTTAAATCTTGAGGCAGTGGAATATTTGCAATAAACCCCAAAAAAGGAACTTTTAGTAAAACTCTTATCCGACACCGAACCTTCTAAATTATATTGTGTGCCCCCAAGCACGTCTGAAAAAAGCTCCCAATTGCCATTTGCATCACGATTAACTTTGATTCTTGCTTTTAACAAATTGGGATTTGGCCTCGCTTTTTTCGGTCCCGCTATAATTTTAGAAGTGGATTTGCCACTTTGTCGATATAAGTTAAAACCATCGTTCGTCCCGGTTTCTCCCATTTGGACAAAATAGCCATTTAAGCTTCCCGTTAGATCGGCTTGATCTGAACTTAAATAAATACGGGTAAAATTTGTAGTGGTAGGATTAAAGTTCAATTGAACGAAAAACTCCCAGCTGGCACTTAGATCTAATGTATTTTCTGTTGATAAATAAAGGGTTTGCTTTGCTAGTTTTGCGCCATTGCTTTGCAGCTGTCCCATATTGTTGATTACGAACGAGTCCATCGTTCCCTGCCAAACTGGATTTTGGGTAAAATTGCCGTCGCTAAAATTTTCAGTAACCTGCGAAAAACAAAGTTTAGAAAATAGAAGTAGCGAAAAGAGCGTAATTTTTAGCATATTTGGCTTCACAAAAAATGTTGTATAAATATAATTAATTAAAATGAAAGTTGCGGTAGTAGGTGCCACGGGTCTGGTAGGCACTGTAATGTTGAAGGTGTTGGAGGAGAGAAATTTCCCGTTAACAGAGTTAATTCCGGTGGCATCAGAAAAGAGCGTTGGCAAGGAAATTACTTTTCGGGGAAAGAAATTTCCAATAGTAAACATGGATACTGCAATACGCATGAGACCAGATATTGCCTTGTTTTCTGCTGGCGGTTCTACCTCTTTAGAACATGCGCCACGCTTTAAAGAAGCTGGCACAACAGTGATAGACAATTCTTCTGCATGGCGGATGGATCCGAGTATAAAACTTATAGTTCCAGAAGTAAATGCGCACGAGCTTTCAGTTGACAGCAAGATTATTGCTAATCCAAACTGCTCGACAATACAAATGGTAGTGGTGCTTAAACCTTTGCACGATAAATATAAAATTAAACGTATTGTCGTTTCTACCTATCAATCTGTTACCGGCACTGGCGTAAAAGCGGTAGAACAGATGATGAACGAAAGGAAAGGCATTAAGGGAGCAATGGCTTATCCGTACGAAATTGACATGAACGTTTTGCCTCACATAGATGTATTTACAGAAAATGGATATACCAAAGAGGAGATAAAAATGATTAAAGAAACGAACAAAATTATGAGTGACAGTACCATAAAGGTAACCGCAACTACTGTTCGTATCCCAGTGGTTGGCGGCCACTCAGAATCTGTAAATATAGAGTTTGAAAACGATTTTGATTTGGCGGAAGTTAGAAGCATTTTGGAGAAAGCCCCGGGAATTATAGTTGTAGACGATGTAGCTAATCTAAAATATCCGATGCCAAAAGACGCGCACGAAAAAGACGAAGTGTTTGTGGGAAGAATCCGCAGAGACGAATCGCAAGCTAAAAGTTTAAATTTATGGATTGTTGCCGACAACTTGAGAAAAGGTGCAGCCACAAACGCGGTACAAATTGCAGAATATTTGGTACAGAAAGAGCTGGTTTAAGTTAAGGTAAAACTTATAACGGTACAATTTTAAGAAGATGCTCTTTAGGCATCTTTTTTAATTTAAAAAAACTGATAAATGAAAAGACTTGCCATAACGTTAGTGTTGCTTACGATTGCGATAACTTCTTTTGCACAAAATAGGATAGAAAATGTTTCCATTGCATTTGATAAATTTTTGTCTGATGAGCAAAATAGGCACGCGATTGCTTCCCTTTGCGTGTTAGATGCCAACACGGGCAAAACACTTTATGCGCACAATGAGCAAATTGGTTTAGCTACCGCATCTACCTTAAAAACCATAACCGCAGCTACAGCTTTTAGCGTTTTTGGTAAGGATTTTCAATATCAAACCATTTTATCCTACAGCGGAAATATCGGATCAGATGGCACTTTAAATGGCGATTTAGTCATTACAGGTAGTGGGGATCCAACTTTGGGTTCTTGGCGATATGCCAACACAGAAACGGCTGTTCTAACTGCTTGGGTAAATGCCATAAAATCCGTGGGAATAAAAAAAATAACTGGTGCCATTATTGGCGATGATAGGGTTTTTGGCACACAAAGAACACCAGAAGGCTGGATTTGGCAAGATGTTGGAAATTATTACGGTGCGGGAACGAGCGGTTTAACTTGGAGGGAAAACCAATTCGACATAAAATTAGAACCTGGTAAAAGTGTCGGCAGTGAGGTAACTGTTTTAAAAACAGTTCCAAAGATACCTTATTTGCAAATGGTAAACGAATTGAAAACTGGTAGTTCTGGCACAGGAGATAACACTTATGCTTTTTTGCCACCGTACCGAAATATTGCCTATCTGCGCGGCAGTTGGGGAATTGGGATAGCCAAATCTGGCATTTCTGCCGCAATGCCAGATCCGGCTTTCGACTGCGTATTTCGTTTGCAAGATACACTGAAGAGTTTAGGAATTTCTACAGTTAAATCTGTTACTACGGCCAGGCTTCTGAGCGCAAATAATGAAAGCGTTCCAAAAAATCTCAAAAAACTGACCACAATTAGCTCGCCGACTTTAAGCGAAATTACCTACTGGTTTTTAAAAAAGAGTATAAATCTTTATGGGGAAACGCTACTGAAAACAATAGCCCAAAACGCAGGTAAAGAGGCAACTACAGCTAACGGCGCATCATTCGAGATTAATTATTGGGCAAATAAAGGTTTAGATAAATCGGCATTAAATATTATAGATGGCAGCGGGCTTTCACCTGGAAATCGAATTACAACCTTGGCAATGGCTACCGTGCTTTATCAAATTCAAAAAGAAATATGGTTTCCAGACTATTATAAAGCACTTCCAGAATATAACGGCATGAAGTTAAAAAGCGGATCTATTAATGATGTGTCAGCTTTTGCAGGTTATCATTCTGATGCAGCCGGAAATAAGTACGTAATTGTAATTAATATAAACAATTATAGCGGAGGCGGAATAAAGCAAAAATTGTTTAAGGTTTTAGATGAGTTGAAATAGTTTATTGTGAGTGGTCCATTTTAAATGTTTAATTATTGAATTGTTTGCTTGAAAAATTGTTGGACGCCCTGCGCGTTAAGGACATTAGGGGTTTAGTGCCGATTTTTCATCGGCACCGCAGCGAAGCGGAGCCCCGGTTGGCCTGACCCCGGTTTTTTCTACCGGGGAACGCCCAAATTCCCTTTGAATAAGACCTTTTATAATTTATACTTTTTTTACCAAGGATAACATTTGCTTGAGGCAATGTTTCCTCGATAAAAATGGCGAAAGTGGAATTTTTAAAAAATATGTTAACTTTGGTTTCAAACATAGTAATTGTACTTTGTACACTAAGTAAAATATAATAAAACAGAGAAAAAATGAGTTCGATAATTAATGTGCACGCACGCCAGATTTTAGATAGTCGTGGTAACCCAACGGTAGAAGTAGAAGTAGTAACAGATGCCGGCGCAATGGGCCGCGCGGCAGTACCTAGTGGTGCATCTACCGGTAAACACGAGGCGGTAGAATTGCGAGATGGCGACAAAAAAACCTACATGGGCAAAGGCGTTTTAAATGCTGTTGAAAATGTTAATACCAAAATTAACAAAGCTTTGGAAGGTATAGATGTATTTGAACAAAATGAAATAGATAAAATAATGATTGCCTTAGATGGCAGTGATAACAAAGGAAAATTGGGCGCAAACGCTATTTTGGGTGTTTCTTTAGCGTGCGCAAAAGCGGCTGCGTTGGAAAGTGGTCAACCGCTTTATAGATATGTGGGAGGTGTTAACGCTAATACTTTGCCTATACCTATGATGAATATTATTAACGGTGGCTCACATTCTGATGCGCCAATCGCTTTCCAAGAATTTATGATTATGCCAGTTGGTGCTTCCTCATTTTCTGAGGCTTTGCGCTGGGGGGCAGAAGTTTTTCATACCTTAAAGAAAATCCTTCACGACAGAAATTTATCTACCGCTGTTGGCGATGAAGGTGGTTTTGCTCCAACTTTCGATAGTACAGAAGATGCGATTGAAACTGTTTTAAAAGCAATTGAACAAGCGGGTTACAAGCCCGGAAAAGATATTTGTTTAGCGTTAGATTGTGCAGCTGCAGAATTTTATGAGGGCGGCAAATATGATTATACAAAATTTGAAGGTAAAAAAGGTGCAGTTCGAAGCAGCGAAGAGCAAGCACAATACCTTGCAGATTTAGCCGCAAAATATCCAATTATTTCTATCGAAGATGGTATGGACGAAGATGACTGGAAAGGCTGGAAAGTTCTGACAGATAAAATTGGTGATAAAATTCAGTTGGTTGGCGATGATTTGTTTGTAACCAATGTTACGCGTCTACAACGGGGTATCGATGAGAAAATTGCAAACTCCATCTTGGTTAAGGTTAACCAAATTGGTTCTTTAACCGAAACGATTAACGCGGTTACTTTAGCCCAAACAAATGGATACACCTCTGTAATGAGCCATAGAAGCGGCGAAACCGAAGATACAACCATTGCTGATTTAGCTGTTGCTTTAAACTGCGGACAGATTAAGACAGGTTCTGCATCTCGCTCTGATAGAATTGCGAAATACAACCAATTGTTGCGTATAGAAGAAGAATTGGGAGAGAACGCCACGTTTATTGGTAAAGATTTCAAGTATTATAAAAAATAAAATATGCCATTCTGAGTTTGTCGAAGAACTTCCGATAATTGTTTCGAATATTTGTTCTGATCGGTCGGGAAATTCAACATGATAAAAACAAAATGTTAAGAAGTTGAAAAACACTTTTTTCAACCGTTCAAAGATTTTAAATCTTTGGACGGTTTTGTTTTATGCGGGCGTCTTGTTTCTAGAACCAATTCAGATGTATCATCACCAAAATAAAAATTTGCCCTATAATATTCTATATTTGTATCAGCACTAAACTTGCAAATAATGCATAAGTTATTAGATCTTTTTCGGAATAAATATTTTTTGGCTACCGCTGCTTTCTTTTTTTGGATTATGTTTTTTGATAAAAACGACATGATGTCTCAATATGAATATCGTACAGAGGCAAATAAACTACAAAGCGAAAAAGAATATTACGAAAAGGAAACTGAACAAGTTAAAACCGATTTAAACGAACTGAGCACCAACCTTAATTCTGCCGAAAAATTTGCTCGCGAAAAATACTTCATGAAAAAGGACAATGAGGATGTTTTTGTGATAGTAAGGGAGGGGAAGAAATAATGGTTAGTTGTTAATTGTTAGATAAAAGAGTAAGGAACAAAGAGCAACGGTTAAACGCATTTTGCCTGTCGGCCTACTGGTGTTGCCTTTCTCAGGGCGTACGTCGTTGCTAATAACGAAGCAGTCTTTTAGAGAAGGGAAAGGATAAAACATCAACCATTCTTAACTATAACCTAAAATAATTGGTTTTTTTTAAAGCCAAGCTTTAGGCATAAATAGAGTAAGTGTGCCGAGAAGCAAGCACGGTAAAACAGTAAAAATTACGGTTGTATAGAACGACCTATTCCAGCTTAGGTTTGTCAAACTATAAATAGCTCGAAATAATAATATGGCTTCGCAAATAAGTATTCCTGAATCGAAAGTTATACTTGGTGAGTCATGGGTGCCAAAGAAATTGAGGGGGATACTTAATAAGGCATATAAAATTGAAATTGGCAAAAACGAATAGACAATAATCAGTTCGGCGCTGAACGTTTCCATGCTATCACCAAATTTTTCTAATAAAAAAACTAATATTGAGGCTCCAAATTTAAATGTATAAACTGCCACGAAAAAAGTAATCGGCAGCAAAAAACAAGACCATAAAAGAAAACTAAGGCGATTATCGGGTTGGGTGAGTAATAATTTATTTATCCAACTAACTAAAATGGTAGTGAATATAAGTAGGTTTTTATGGCTATTTCCCGAACGATTAACTATGTAAGAAAATGTCCGTTCGGGAGATCGAGCTAAACACTTGAGCGTAAACCAAAGATTTTTTATTACGAGCATTTGGCTGGATTATGTTATAAATATAAAAATTCAAAAGCTAATTTTACAACTAATCTTCGTAAAATCAAGCGTAACTCCACAATAGGTAATGCGTTGGCGGCTAGTCCGCTTCGGAATTCAGAAATCTTAACCCGTAGTCGTAAATCTCATCATACTTCTCCATTTCTCTTTCTCAAAAACCACTCTAAGCTTAGAAACGCCAAGATTAGCACAAACAGCCATTTTAAATTTATTAATTCCACGTATTTTCTATCCTCGTAACTTATTGCCTTTATATTTTCGTTTTTTAAAAGGTCGTTTGCAAGTGAAAGCAAATCTTTTGGCATTACCAATTTACCACCGCTTTGTTTTGCCATGGTATTTAGTAGTTGATGGTTTGCCGTAGTCTGCCGATATTCTGCCAGCACGGCAGTAATATAAAAACCACCACGTGCGTTCAATTTTTCTTTGCCCAGCGCTGTGCTAGCCAAAAAGGTATAGCTGCCTGCAGGCAAGTTGCCAATATTTAGCTGGTAGCCAAGTTCTGTTTTAGAAAAAATGTAATTGAAGCCCTTTCCATTTTGGTTTTTTAAAACGAGATTAACGTCAGGGTCATTTGTGGGTTGATAGCTTTCGTTGTAAAGGGTTGCATTTAAAACTACCTTTTCATTTTCCTCATAACTAGGTTTCGACGGAGTTACCTTAAAGCGGCGTTTATCATCTTTTACTGATAGATATTGGATTGTTTTAGAAATCAATTCTTTTACAAAGCCGGTGCTATCTCCGCTTTGTGCTTCATTTAATTTCCAACGCCATAAACCTTCGCCCATTAAAAATCCGAGTTTTTGTGTGCCTTGGTTAACAAAAAACCATAACGGTAAGTTCGTTTTTATCTTGCCTATACGTTGGCTTAGAACTGAGTTGGTATTTGCAGCTACATTCATTTTACCAAAGGGCACGAGCAAAGGATCGAGGTTTTCGATTGCTTTTACATCGCTTTGCTCCAAACTAAAAGTATTAAAGTCTTGACCCAGTACGGGATAAACCTCCTGTAAACTTCCATTTAAAGCATTTAAACGAATTGTTTTCTGGAATTTATTGAAGCTTTGCACTTCAGTTTGTCCACCAACAATAAACCAAATTGGTTTTTGTACTAAAGCAACCTTGTCCAAAAAAGCGCTTGATATTCCGACAACATCTGGCAACTGGTATAGAACAATAACGTCAAAAGCTTTTGGGTCTATTGCGTTCAGCTTGTCTCCCAATGCTAAGGTAACGTCAAAATGCTTATTGCTGGCAATTGCCTCTTTCAATACCGCAAGGTCTGGATGCGGTGCTGCCGCAGCCAACAATACTTTTTGTGCGCCATCAATTACTTCTACATAAAAAGTTTGTGAGTTGTTTTTTGTGGTCACCTCATTTTGCAATGACGGAATGCCCACAATAAACTTTTGCAAACCAATTCTGTCTGCCTTTATTTTTACCGAAACCGTTTTTACAAAGTTCTTCCCCTTAACCGAAATCGTTTGTTTTTGAATGATTTTCCCTTCCTCAGACAAATTGAGCGAGAGGGTTTCGCCATCGCCATCAAAAACCTTTATCTGCACCTCGACGGTAAAAAAATCTCCAAGATAAACGATATTATTGTAGTTTACGTTCGCAACTACTGCATCTTTCTTAGGTATTGTGTCGCCGAGGGCAATGGAGTAAACTGGAGCCCTAATCGCTTGCAGTTCGTAGAGCGGATTTGCCCCCTTGTTGAAAATTCCATCTGTAGCCAAAATAACCGCCCCAACATTTCTATTAGCGTATTCTTCTTTTATTTTGCTCAAAAACGCATTGCCATCCGTAAGCTTATCGTTGTTTGAAAAATCGAAGTCATCTCCTATCTTTTCACCGAAATGGTAAGCTTGAACATCAAATTTTTCTGTCAGTTTTTTTTTTAGTTCAACAAGCTTTTTCTGATAACTCTGTTGACTGAAATCTCGTGGCTCTACTTGTTTGATAGAAATAGAATTGTCTTGACCGATAATGATAACCGGCTTTTGCAGCGTATATTGGGTAAACTTTAATAGCGGCGCAAAAAGCAAAAACGCAATTAAAGTAACAACTAATGCTCTAATGGCAGCTAGGCTAATGTTGGTTCTTCTGCTTAAACCATTTTTACCGCTATAAAAAACGTATGCGTACAATACGCCTACGATCAAACAACTTAAAATATATAAAACTGAAGAGATTGAAAAAGTACCCACCATATTTTTTAAAGATGCTAATTTTACAGAAATTAAAACAAACAAAATTTAAGACAACACTTTATTCAAGTTAGTTGATTTGCAATGCGGGGCTTCATCCGTATTTTTAACATTCGAGTTTTAGAATACCACCTACCGAAACATCGCTTTAATCTGCATCATTCTAATTTCCAAAACATTTTTTATCTTCTAAATTTATGCCTACATTTGCAGGCTAAAATTCGGAGTACCTTGAAACCGCTAAAAATATTTTTTATACCTTTTACCGGCTTAAAACTTGGGGTTCATCACTTTGAATATGAGCTGGATGACTCTTTTTTTGATGCCTTCGAGTATTCGATAATAAAGAGTGGTGCTTTAAAAGTCGACTTGGATTTTGAAAAGCAAGAAACTATGTTGCTTTTGAATTTTAGGATAGTCGGAACGGTAAATTTAAATTGCGATAAATGTTTAAGCGATTTTCCGTTACCAATAAACATTGAAGAAAGGCAAATTGTAAAATTTGCAGAAGATGAATTGGAGAGTGATGATGAAGAAGTTATTACGCTTCACCGTAAAGAAACAGAGGTAGATATTTCTAAGTCGCTTTACGAAATGATTAATGTGAATGTGCCATTTATAAAGCAATGCGAGCAGGCGGGCATTAAATGCGATAAAGAAATGATTGAGCGCTTAGAACGTCTGAGCATTCAAAACGAAGAAAACGAAAAAACAGCCGATCCCCGTTGGGAGGCACTAAATAAGTTAAAAAATAATTAAAATAGATAATGGCACATCCAAAACGGAAGATCTCAAAACAGAGAAAAAATAAGCGAAGAACGCACTATAAGGCAGAGTTGCCTTCTTTGTCAACTTGCTCTGCCACAGGCGCTATACACGTTCCTCACCGTGCTTACAACGTTGATGGAAATTTATATTACAATGGTAAACTTGTAATTGAAAATACCCAGATAGGTTAATATTCTTAAAAAATTGTTTGTATTTTCGAGTAGTTTAGTCATACCTTAGATTTTTTATAACCTAGGTAAGCAAAACTAAAATACAACCAAGTTTTTTCTATGAAAATAGGCCTTGACGTTATGGGTGGAGATCATGCTCCCAAAGCAGCTGTTTTGGGAGCGATTGCAGCCCATAAAAAATTAAAAGCGGGTGAGCAGTTGGTGCTTATCGGCAACGCAGATTTAGTTAAACTTATTTTAATAGAAGAGGGGTTTAACGTAAATCATTTTGAGTTTGTGCATACCGAGGAAGTTGTTGGTATGGGCGAACATCCAACAAAAGCCATCGTTCAGAAACCAAATTCTAGTATATCTATCGGCTTTAGCCTTTTAAAAGAAGGAAAATTAGATGCATTTGCCAGCGCAGGCAACTCTGGCGCTATGTTAGTTGGAGCATTATTTAGTGTTAAAGCAATTACCGGGATTCATCGGCCTTGCCTTACTACCATTCTCCCAAAAATTAAAGGCGGCACCGGCTTAATGTTAGATGTTGGCGCCAACGCAGATTGCAAGCCTGAATATTTACCCCAATTTGGTATTTTAGGCAGCCTTTATGCCACTCATATAATGCAGTTGGAAAACCCAAAAGTTGCCCTCATTAACATCGGCGAAGAAGATGAGAAAGGAAATTTGTTAAGCATGGCAGCATTCCCCTTAATGAAAAACAGTATCTTTAACTTTGTGGGCAATGTAGAGGGTAGAGATTTGTTCAATAATAAAGCCGATGTAATTGTGTGCGATGGATTTACAGGGAATATAATGCTTAAAATGGCTGAATCATTTTACGTCCTTACGCTAAAGAAAGGCTTTAAAGATGAATTTTTCGATCGTTTTAATTATGAGCAATACGGTGGAAGTCCTATATTAGGTGTAAATGCTCCCGTTGTTATTGGTCATGGTATCTCAAGCCCTGTAGCCGTGAAAAACATGATTTTTCAATGTAGAGAAATGATTTACACAAAACTTGTGGACAAAATAAAGTTTGCGTTTAAACAATAAAAAATGAGTAAAATTCATGCTGCAATAACAGCAGTAAACGGCTATGTACCCGATTATGTGCTTACGAACGCAGAGTTAGAAACCATGGTAGAAACGTCTGACGATTGGATATCCACCAGAACAGGAATTAAAGAAAGAAGAATTTTAAAAGGCGACGGACTTGGCACATCAGATATGGCTGTGCATGCGGTAAATGGTTTACTAGAAAAAAGAGGCATTGCAGCAACAGAAATAGAACTTATCATCTTTTGTACCACCACGCCCGATTTTCCGTTTCCGGCAACCGCAAATGTGCTGGCCGACAAAATTGGGGCAACTAATGCATGGGGGTACGATCTGCAAGCGGCGTGTTCTGGCTTTATTTTTGGCCTTTCTACTGGCGCATCTTTTATTGAGGCTGGCCGTCATAAAAAAGTGCTAGTTGTTGGTGGCGATAAAATGTCCTCGATTATTAATTATAAAGATCGAACCACATGTATCATTTTTGGAGATGGTTGCGGTTGTGCGTTATTAGAACCAAATGAAGAGGGCCTTGGCATTTTGGATACCATTTTGAGGACAGACGGGTCCGGTAGAGATTTTCTCGGGATGAAAGGTGGTGGCTCTGTTAGGCCCGCTTCGCACGAAAGTTTAGATGCAAATTTGCACTATGCGCACCAGGAAGGACCGATCGTTTTTAAATTTGCTGTTACCAATATGGCAGATGTGGCCGCAGAAATTATGGAGCGCAATAAACTTACGGCAAACGAAGTAGCTTGGCTAGTACCCCACCAAGCCAACAAACGTATTATAGACGCTACAGCAAGCAGAATGGGTATTGGTAGTGACAAAGTGATGATTAACATAGAACGGTTTGGGAATACCACCAATGGTACTATTCCACTTTGCCTTTGGGAATGGGAAAAACAATTAAAAAAAGGGGACAATATTATTTTGGCAGCCTTTGGAGGCGGCTTTACTTGGGGTTCAGTTTATCTTAAATGGGCTTACAACACTGCTTAAGTCAAATATAAATAGAGAAAATATTTTCAATAATAAATTGAACAAAAAATTATAACTTAGTTCCTTATCAACTTTTTTTTGGATCAAATAAGCTTAAAAAATGGACATCAAACAAATACAGGATTTAATAAAATTTGTTTCTAAATCTGGCGTAACCGAGGTTGCAATTGAACAAGAAAACTTTAAGATTACCATTAAGACTAATCAAGAGCCCACAGTCGTTCACGCCGGCATTCCGCAAACGCCGCTTTTACAAGCGGCTGCTCCCATAGCTGTGGCGCCAACTGTTGAGGCTTTGCCAGCCTCTAGTGATACTAAAAATGACGATGAGGCGAAATACGTTACTATTAAATCGCCAATGATTGGGACTTTCTACAGGTCTGCTAGTCCAGATAAGCCATTGTTTGTAAATGTTGGCGATGAAATTTCTCCTGGAAAAGTAATTTGCATTATAGAAGCGATGAAGTTATTTAACGAAATAGAAAGTGAAGTGTCTGGAAAGATAGTGAAAATTCTGGTCGATAATTCCTCTCCAATAGAATATGATCAACCCTTGTTTTTGGTAGAACCCATGTAAAGAACTGTGGTGCCGAATTTATTTCGGCATTCTTTTTTTATAGATTAAGCCGTCAAACATTTAAAGGTAAAACGAAAGAACACTATGTTTAAGAAAATATTAATTGCAAATCGGGGCGAAATAGCGTTACGGATTATCCGTACTTGTAAAGAAATGGGGATAAAAACAGTGGCGGTTTACTCTACAGCAGATAGGGAGAGTTTGCACGTTCGCTTTGCCGATGAGGCTGTTTGCATAGGTCCGCCTCCAAGCAAAGAATCTTACCTAAATATTCCTAATATAATTTCTGCAGCGGAATTAACGAATGCAGACGCCATACATCCCGGCTATGGATTTCTTTCTGAGAATGCGAAGTTTTCTAATATCTGCAGAGAATACAATATAAAATTTATCGGTGCTACGCCAGAGCAAATTAACGACATGGGAGACAAAGCTTCGGCGAAAGAAACCATGAAAAAAGCGGGTGTACCAACCATTCCTGGCTCCGAGGGTTTACTTACAAGTGTTAAGGAAGGGATAAAAATCGCCTCAGAAATGGGGTACCCGATTATATTAAAAGCAACCGCCGGTGGTGGAGGCAAAGGCATGCGCATTGTTTGGAAAGATGAAGAATTTGAGCATGCTTGGGACAGTGCAAAACAAGAATCAGGTGCTTCATTCGGCAACGACGGCCTATACCTAGAAAAATATATTGAAGACCCCCGCCATATTGAAATACAAATTATTGGTGATCAGTTTGGCACCGCGTCTCATCTATCAGAAAGAGACTGCTCTATACAACGTCGCCATCAAAAACTGGTAGAAGAATCCCCGTCGCCATTTATGACTGATGAATTGAGGTTGCGTATGGGCGAAGCTGCAATTAAAGGCGCGTTGGCTGTAAAATACGAGGGTGCGGGTACCGTAGAATTTTTAGTCGACAAACACCGCAATTTCTATTTTATGGAAATGAATACCCGTATCCAGGTAGAGCATCCAGTTACAGAAGAAGTGATTAATTTTGATTTGATAAAAGAGCAAATTAAGGTTGCTGCTGGCATTCCAATAACTGGAAAAAACTATTTCCCTAACATGCACGCCATCGAATGCAGAATTAATGCAGAAGACCCTTTTAACGGTTTCCGCCCTTCTCCGGGAAAGATAACAAACTTCCACTCCCCGGGCGGTCATGGTGTTCGTGTAGATACGCACGTATATGCAGGTTACCAAATTCCACCAAATTACGACTCTATGATTGCCAAACTTATTTGCGTGGCGCAATCTAGAGAAGAAGCCATCTGCACCATGGAGCGAGCTTTAGGCGAGTTTGTAATTGAGGGTGTAAAAACTACCATTCCATTCCATTTACAATTGATGAAAGACCCCAATTTTAGAGCAGGGAACTTTACCACCAAGTTTATGGAAAGTTTTGAGTTTTCTGAATAAGCACTAATTAACAAATTATTCTCAAACTATTTTTATCTTTACCACGTAGATACCATTCTAATATAAAAGAATGGTATTTTCATTTAAAACATGAACGAAAAACTAGAAAGAAAACCACTGCTTAAAACCATAGGAGAAAGAGGCAAAAGTTTAGAAGCAGAAATGTCGTTTTTCGACCATATAGATGTATTAAGGAAACACTTAATTCGGTCGGTAATTGTAATCGGCTGTTTAACAGGAGTGGCCTTCTACTTTAACGACTTTATACTAGACACCATTATTTTTGGCCCAAAAAAGCCAAGCTTTTGGACTTACAGAATGTTATGCAAACTTGTAGAGCATTTTCCGTCGATGGGCGAAGGACTCTGCATCACCAAAATTAATGGCAAAATTATAAACACAGAAATGGCAGGACAGTTTAACCTGCAGCTCAGCGTGTGTGTAATGGCCGGTATTATTGTTGGTTTTCCATATTTGCTTTGGGAAATTTGGCGTTTTGTTAAGCCTGCACTTCTAGAAAACGAAAGAAAATCTGCAAGTGGATTTGTTTTTTTTGCTTCCGCCCTCTTTGTGGTAGGTATTTTATTCGGCTATTTCATTGTATGTCCACTTTCGGTAAATTTTTTAACCGGGTATACCGTAAGCGCAGAAATAGAAAACACCTTCACCGTAGATTCTTACCTATCATCTGTAGCAACACTTACGCTCGGAACAGGGATAATATTTGAACTGCCGATTGTTATTTTCATCCTATCGAAACTTGGTTTGATGACCCCAAAGTTAATGCGGTCGAGCAGAAGATATGCCACAGTTATAATTCTAATTGTCGCAGCAATCGTTACCCCGACGCCAGATATTATGACCATGATGATTGTGGCAACACCTCTCTTTTTACTCTACGAACTGAGTATTTACGTTTCTGCTTATATTGAAAGAAAAAAGAAAAAGGCAGAATTGGCATCTTTGCGAAGTTAACTGCTTGACTAATCGTCAAAAACTGCATTTAATAGTTCTTTTAAAAAGAATTTGGGCGCTTTAACACGTCTTCCATTATATGTTTTGCTGCGTTTGAGCGCAACAAATCGATGCCATTTCAGCCGTTAGCGCTAGCAAGTGCTATATAAAAGTCCATGCCCTATTGGCAAAAAAAAGTAATTCAAGTTAATTAATTTTGTCATCATGCTTGGAAATTAACTTTCTATTTCCTTCATAGTTGTATCTTTATGGCAAAAAAAGGGCTTTAGACACGTTTTTATGGCAAACCCTTTTATAAACAAAGAATAAAAATCTTAAACATGAGAAATAATTTTTCAGCAATCATTATCTTAGCAGTTTTTGGTACAAGTTGCTATGCGCAAATAAAACCTTTGCCGATAGACCAAACCGCAGTTAAAATTAGCAAAGCGATAAATGCTAAGGCGGCCTACAACCATTTATCGGTCTTGGCATCTGATGCATACGAAGGGCGAGAAACAGGTAAGAGGGGAGCCTGGATGGCCGCAGATTATATCCGCAATTATTTTAAATCAATCGGATTAAAAGGTCCAGTGGACGGGCGGTACTTCCAAAAGATAGATTTGGTAAGTGATAGCATTACCGAGCACATGTTCACCGTGGATGGAAAGCCATTAGAGGCATTCAAAGATTTTGTCATTCCAAATAACAGCGTTGGCTCTTCAGGATTTACCTTCAGCACTGATGAGATAACCTTTGCGGGATACGGATTGGAAAAAGCAGATTATAACGATTTTAATGGATTGGATGTGGCGGGAAAAGTGGTTATGCTCTTTGCTAGTGGAGATCCTACGGCTAAGCCGGGAGAAAAAATGGACAGACGACAGGCGACGATGGCTCGCGCCCAAAAAATGAATTACCTTAACCAGAACAAGGCTAGGGCAGTTTTGTTAATTGATCCAAGTTTAGACAAACCATCTGCTTTTATGATGGGGCGCCAAAAGGCCGCCAGTGTCCACGTAAAAAAAGAAGTGGATGCATCTCAGTCTAGCTCGTCTCCATTTATTACTATCTTAATTTCCACAGCAACTGCAAACAGCATTTTAAAAGAGGCGAGAACTAGCGTAGATTCACTTCAGCATCGCATTGCCCAAACCATGAAACCAGCCTCCAAAGTGTTAAATATTTCAGTTTCTGCTAGCGCTATAAAAATTGAAAAACCGGTACGTTGCGAAAATGTATTGGGATATCTTGAGGGTAGCGATCCAGTTTTAAAGAAAGAAGTGCTTATACTTACAGGCCATTACGACCATATTGGGATGGTAAATGATCCAAACGCAATGGATAAAATAAATAATGGCGCAGATGACGATGGCTCTGGAACTACGGGTGTTCTTTTAATGGCAAAAGCATTTACCGATGCAAAGAAAGCAGGCAAAGGTCCAAAAAGAAGCATTTTATTTATGACTGTTGTTGGCGAGGAAAAGGGCTTGTGGGGCTCCGAGTGGTATTCTGAACATCCTGTATTTCCGGTAAAAAATACCATTGCCGATTTGAATACAGATATGATTGGGCGTATTGGCGAAGAATATTTGGGCAAACCAGATTCTGCAAATTACATTTATTCGGTGGGTTCTAATATGCTTAGTGGCGATTTAGGCAAGCTAAGCGAACGTGTAAATGCTACCTATACCAAAATGAAGTTAGACTATAAATATGATGATCCTAAAGATACGGAACGCATTTATTATCGTTCTGATCATTACAATTTTGCAAAGCTCGGCATACCGATTATCTTCTATTATGATGGTATGTTACAGCAAGATTATCACCAACCTGGAGACGAGGTTAGTAAAATTCATTTCAATCTTCTTGCAAAAAGAGCCAAATTGACTTTTTTTACCGCTTGGGAACTTGCAAACGGTGCTAGAAGGCCAACGGTAGATAAAGATGGAAAAGGGAATCCGTTAAAATAATAGACTTAAAGTAAGAACAGCGTATAATTTAGCCCCTACCACTAATCGTTGCGGGGGCTTTTTTCTCACATCGCTTTTGCCACCAAGCTTATTTCCTATCTTTGAAACTATGACGAAAACCGCCGAAGCATTTTTGGAAAAAGCCGATGAGAAGGCTTTCGATTTAACGCACCGCAAAACCATTAATTACAACATTGGAAAGTACAACAGCTCTGTTGCGCGCGGTCTAGAAAAGTTCGAAGATTTAGAAGCTTCTAAGAAAAAAGCACATGTAGCTAAGTGGCGTGTAATGGAAAACCTAGATAAGTTTTTGCCAGAGTTTGAGTCTAACTTTCTTCGTAGGGGGGGCAAAATTATTTGGGCGAACGATGCAAAGGAAGCACAGCAAGAGATTCTGAAAATAGTTAAAAACAGCAACGCAAAGAGCATTATTAAATCTAAGTCGATGACGACTGAAGAGATTCATTTGAACGAATTTTTAACAGAAAATGGCGTTGAATCTTTAGAAAGTGATCTTGGAGAATATATTGTGCAACTATTGGGTCAAAAACCTTATCATATCGTTACGCCGGCAATGCATCTTAGCGCGCTTGAAATTGCCAAATTGTTTAACGAGAAGTTTGGCACTCCTGCAGATGCCACACCAGAACAACTAACCCAAAAAGCAAGGGAATTACTTCGCGATAAATATTTAAATGCCGACATCGGTATCTCGGGCGGCAATTTTTTAATTGCTGATACCGGCAGCGTTGCAATTACAGAAAATGAAGGAAATGCGAGATTGTGTACTAGTTTTCCAAAAATTCATATTGCCATTGTCGGGATAGAAAAAATTATTCCCTCCATAGCAGATTTAGACCTATTTTGGCCATTACTGGCATCGCACGGCACGGGCCAAAATTTAACCGTCTACAATTCTATTATGAGTGGTCCCCGGCAGGCAAAAGAATCCGATGGCCCCGAAGAAATGTATGTGGTGCTGTTAGATAATGGTAGAACAAATTTGCTTGCTCAAAAAGAACAACGACAAGGATTATATTGCATTCGGTGCGGCGCTTGTTTAAACGCTTGCCCAGTTTATAAAAATATTGGCGGTCATAGTTATAATACCACGTACAGTGGACCAATTGGTTCCATTATAACTCCGCATTTACAGGGAATGAAAGAGTTTAAACATTTAAGCTATGCCTCTAGTTTGTGCGGCAAATGTTCTGAAGTTTGCCCAGTCAAAATCGATATTCATAAAATGCTATTGCTTAATAGACGAGATGCTGCGAAAACCCATCAAAATACAAAAAAAGAGGAAATAGGCTGGATTGTGTTTTCCAAAATGACCAAGAGCAGAAAATGGATGGATTTCCTTAGTGGCTCTACTAAAAATTTTTTGCTTAAAACATTCTTCAAAAACGGTTTTGGCAGTCATCGAGAGCTGCCAAAAATCGCAGACAAATCTTTTGCCAAACAATGGATTGATAATAAGAAAAATAATTCTACTTCGGGCGAGTAGTTATTTTGTTAGCGCAAAAAAATCGCCACACGTTTCAGATTGTACTTTCTATCTATAAATACAATAAATATCTTCTCGGAATGGAAGGCCGCGAGCCCATTTCTACCCTTAGTAATCGTATTCGATAATAATCTCTCGACAAGCTTAAAATTTATAAAGTTACTACTCTTCGTCTTTACTGAAAGGCATATTTCCCGCACTTCCTTTGTTGCCTTTTTCCTCATCGCTCCTAGCTTCTTCAGAGCCAAAATCTCCACGCCCGAAACTTCGACCTAAATCTTTATCTTCTGGTTTTACAATGTTTTCTGCAAAGTGTTGGTCGCTGTGATTCGATGGAACTAAATGGTCTGGCATATTAGATTTCTCGGCGGAGTTCCTTAGTTTATTATCGTCAAGATTTTTATTTTCTTCTGTATTGGTGCTCATTCTATTTGTTTTAATTTACATAAAAACTCCAATAGATTATTTTAGTTTTAAAACTTTAGAGAATAGGCGACATTATCCAAAATCCATTTGTAAAAAATTAGTTCACCCGTTTGAAATAATGCAAAAATACGCTACATTACCTCATTGTTTATAACTAACCATTTTTATGAGTGACTTCCAAATAAAAAAATCGCCTACTGTTTATGATGCCATTATAGTTGGATCTGGTGCGGGTGGTGGCATGGCAGGCTATGTTTTAGCAAAAGCTGGTCAGAAGGTGTTGATGTTGGAAGCTGGGCAATATTTTGATCCTCGTACCGAATCTCAACAGTTAAAATGGCCGTGGGAGTCTCCCCGCCGCGGCGCGGGAACAAACCGTTATTTTGGTGACTTCGATGCTGCCTATGGCGGTTGGAGCTTGGCGGGAGAACCCTATACTACTAAAGACAATACCACATTCGATTGGTTTAGATCTAGGATGTTGGGTGGAAAAACCAACCATTGGGGGAGAATTAGTCTTCGTATGGGGCCAGAAGATTTTAGGCCCACAGATGGTTTGACAGACAATTGGCCAATCACCTATGACGATATTAAGCCCTTTTACGATAAGGTAGATAGATTAATCGGCATTTATGGAACAGCAGAAGGTTTGCCTAACGAGCCAGATGGAATTTTTATGAAACCGCCAAAGCCTCGTTTAAACGAACTTTTTATTAAAAAGGGAGCAGAAAAAGCAGGTGTTAAAGTAATTACTGGCCGAGGCGCGGTGATGACAGAATCTATAAAAGGTAACGATGATAGAGCACCGTGCTTCTATTGCGGCCAATGCAATAGAAGCTGCAAAATTTATGGAGATTTTTCGGCATCTTCCTGCTTAGTAATTCCTGCGGTTAAAACCGGAAATTTAACGCTGATAACGGATGCTATGGTTCGGGAGGTGATTACAAATAAAGATGGTGAGGCAACGGGAGTCTCGTATGTAAATAGAAAAGACTTACAAGAATACCAAGTTAGTGCAAAAACGGTAATTATAGGTGCAAGTTCGTGCGAGTCTGCTCGAATACTATTAAATTCGAGGTCTGCTTTTCATCCAAATGGCTTAGCGAATAATAGCAACGTGGTTGGAAAATACCTGCACGATTCTACAGGTGCTAGTTTGCAGGGCTTCTTGCCACAACTGATGGATAGAAAAAGGTATAATGAAGACGGCGTAGGTAGTGTGCATATTTATTCGCCATGGTGGCTAGATAATAAAAAATTAGATTTTCCTCGCGGTTACCATATAGAATATGGTGGCGGCTTACACATGCCAGGCTATGGTTTTGGTAGCGATGTACCAGTAATTAATGGGATGGTTCCTACCAGAGACGGAAAATCAAAACCTGCTGGCGGTTACGGAGTGTCTTTAAAAGACGACTATAGAAGGTTTTATGGAACCGGCGTAGGGATGGCAGGTAGAGGTACTGCTATTGCCAGAGCAGATAATTATTGTGAGATTGACCCATCTGTGGTAGATAAATACGGTATCCCGGTTTTAAGATTTCACTACAAGTGGGCAAAAGAAGAGATCAATCAAGCAAAGCACATGCAAGAGACTTTCCAGTCGGTTATGCAACAAATGGGTGGTATTATTACGTCAACCATCCAAGGGCCAGAAACCAATTATGGCCTGGAAACTCCTGGCAGAATTATACACGAGGTAGGCACGGTACGCATGGGCGATGACAGAAAAAAATCTGCTTTAAATAAATACTGCCAAGCGCACGATTGCAAAAATCTTTTTGTTGTCGATGCTGCTCCTTTTGTTCAACAAGGCGACAAGAATGCCACTTGGACCATACTTGCGCTCTCCATGAGAACTGCCGAGCACATTCTAGCAGAGAAGAAAAAACAAAACATTTAATCTAAATTATGAACAGACGAGAATCTATAAGGGCGTTAGGTATAGGCGCTATAAGTACTGGCGTTTTATTAGAAGCTTGTAAGCAAAACGACAACGCGAAAGAAATCCCTCTTAAAGCAAACACCGAGACCACAGCAGGTAAAGAAGCTTGGGAAGTAGAGCGCGACAAAGATTTAAATGCTGAAACCTTCTTTACCAAGGCAGAAATGGCAACAATTGCGGTACTTTCTGATTTGATAATTCCGAAGGATGCAGTTTCTGGAAGTGCTACTGATGCGAAAGTACCAGAATTTATAGAGTTTATAGTCAAAGACATACCAGAGCATCAAATTCCTATGCGCGGCGGGCTAAGGTGGATAGACATACAAAGCTTTAACCGTTTTAAAAAGGCATTTGTAGATGCCGGCACGGCAAACCAAAAAGCAATTTTAGATGATATTGCCTATCCGGCAACCGCCAAACCAGAAATGCACGCTGGAGTTGCATTTTTTAGCCGCATGCGCGATTTAACTGCGTCTGGGTTTTTCACCACAGAAATTGGAATTAAAGACGTTGGCTATGTTGGGAATACGCCAAACCAATGGACAGGCGTGCCGGCAGACGTGCTAAAACAGTATGGGATGGAGGGGTTGAAGATTTGACCTATTAATTTCAGCTGCTGTAAATTAAAATAATTTGGCTAACTAGAGACTTTTAGGTTTGTAAAAAAGTCCCAATCAAAAGATTTGGGACTTTTACCTTTTTCAGACTTTTGTTTATGCCTTCGGCTCTTCAGTGGCTTGGGCATCATCAGTGATTTCGGGAGACTCATCAGTTGTAGCTATGTTATCTTCCTCTTCAACTGCAGTTTCTTCAGTTAACGGTGCCTCCTCAATAACCTCTACTTTAGCAGGTGCTTCTTCTACAGCTTCTTCATCCACACCCACTTTAACTTCTTCTTCAGCAACTTCTGCCTTAGCTTTTTCAGCAACTTCCGCTTGAGGAGCTACCACTTTTGCGCCAGTTCTGCTTCTTCCCCTACGAGTAGTCTTTTTAGCTTCGCCTGCATCTCCTTTACCGTAGATATCATTGTAGTCTACCAACTCGATAAGAGCCATTTCTGCATTATCGCCTGCGCGATTATTCAATTTAATAATACGGGTGTAACCTCCCGGACGATTGGCTACCTTTTCAGAAATTTCCCTAAACAAGATTGTGATTGCTTCCTTATCTTGCAGATAAGAGAAAACGGTACGGCGAGAATGCGTGGTATCGTTTTTTGATTTCGTAATAATTGGCTCTACATAAGTACGCAAAGCTTTAGCTTTTGCTAAAGTTGTAGAAATTCTTTTGTGTTTAATAAGTGATATGGTCATATTGGCCAACATCGCTTTTCTGTGGCTATCGGTTCTGCCTAAATGGTTTATTTTTTTACCGTGTCTCATTGTGTTTTGATTAAGTGCATACCGTCTCTTTTAAACGAGGGATTTATGCACTGTGAAAATGTATTCTATCAAGTTGTAAGTTTTCCGTAATACCTACGACGTCTAGCGCACGAGTTTTTATTCTTCGTCTAAACGAAATTTAGAAAGGTTCATCCCGAAAGACAGTCCCTTTGATTTTACCAACTCTTGAATTTCTGTAAGAGATTTTTTACCAAAATTTCTAAATTTTAGCATGTCTGCCACATCGTAACTAACCAAATCTGCAAGTGTGCGGATGTCTGCTGCTTTTAGGCAATTTAGTGCTCGAACAGAAAGATCCATATCTACCAGTTCCGTTTTTAAGATTTTGCGCATGTGCAAAATTTCCTCATCAACTTCTTTAGTTTCTTCTTTGGCTTGAGATTCTAACACCAAATTCTCATCAGAAAACAACATAAAATGCTGAATTAAAATTTTTGCTGCTTCTTTTAATGCTTCCTCCGGATGGATAGAACCATCAGTTGAAATATCTAAAATAAGTTTTTCGTAATCTGTCTTTTGCTCAACACGAAAGTTTTCGATAGTATATTTTACATTTTTCATCGGCGTATAGATAGAATCTATCGCAATAACTCCAACAACAGCATCTGCCAACTTATTCTCTTCTGCAGCTACATAGCCGCGACCCCTGTTTACCGTAAGTTCTACCTCTAAAGTAACAGACTTATCCATGTTACAAATTACATGATCCGGATTTAAAACGGTAAAGTTGTTAGAGAATTTAGTGATGTCGCCGGCCTTAAACTGATCGTTGTTGTTAATGATTATAAAGATTTTCTCAGAATCGCCAGAATCACCTGATTTCTTAAAACGAACCTGCTTTAAGTTTAGAATGATGTCAGTAAGGTCTTCTACAACGCCTTTGATGGTAGAAAATTCATGCGAAACGCCTGAAAAACGAATATTTGTAATAGCAAAACCTTCTAAAGAAGAAAGTAAGATTCTTCTTAAAGCGTTACCAATTGTTACTCCGAAACCCGGCTCTAAAGGACGAAATTCAAATACGCCCGAGAAATCGTTCGATTTCTGCATAATAACCTTGTCTGGTTTCTGAAATGCTAAAATTGCCATTTATATTTAGTTTAATGCGTTGGTAAATATTTAAAAAAATATAAAAATCTTGCAGTCAAAATTTAACGTGCAACACCTTTATCAATTACTTAGAGTAAAGTTCTACGATTAAGTTCTCTTTAATGTTTTCTGGAATTTCATCTCGTTGAGGATATGCTAAGAACTTTCCTGATAGTTGATTTGCATCAAAATCTAACCACGAATGTTTGTTTATTTTACGACCTGCAACCGAGTTTGATACGGACTCCAAAGACTTCGATTTTTCTCTAACTGCAATAACATCGCCCGCCCTTAGTTGATATGAAGGAATATTCACAAGTTCGCCATTTACGGTAATGTGCTTATGACCCACCAATTGGCGCGCGCCAGAACGGGTAACAGCAAAACCTAAACGATAAACGGTGTTGTCTAAACGTGCCTCTAACAACTGCAATAAGTTATCGCCAGTAATACCTGCGCGAGAAGATGCCTTCTTGAACAAATTGCTAAATTGCTTTTCTAATACACCATAAGTATATTTAACTTTCTGCTTCTCCATTAACTGAATAGCATATTCTGATTGCTTTCCTCTCCGTTTTGATGAACCATGTTGGCCCGGAGGATAATTTTTTCGATCTAACACCTTATCAGGACCAAAAATTGGTTCTCTGAATTTACGGGCGATTTTACTTTTTGGGCCTGTGTATCTTGCCATTTTCTTTTTTGTTTTAAAGTATCATTCGGCCTAAAACCGATGATTCTTAGCTTTAAAATTAATTAAACTCTTCTCTTTTTAGGAGGCCTACAGCCATTATGTGGAAGTGGCGTGATGTCTTTTATAGACGTAACTTCAATTCCTGCAACTTGTAAAGTTCTAATTGCAGACTCGCGACCCGAGCCTGGCCCCTTTACAAATACGTCTACTTTGCGCAAACCCAAATCGAAGGCAACTTTACCACAATCTGATGCTGCTTGTCCTGCTGCATACGGCGTGTTCTTTTTGGAACCTCTAAATCCCATTTTGCCAGCAGAAGACCAGGCAATGCACTGTCCACTCGTGTTAGTCAAGGTTACGATGATATTGTTAAAAGTTGCATTGATATGAGCTTCGCCTACTTGTTCTACTACAACAACACGTTTTTTTGTTACTTTTTTGCTTTTAGCCATTTTATTATCTAGATGTGAGATATGAGTATTGAGTATTGAGATTTGGTTCTCACCCCTACCACTATCTCGAATATTTAATAAGTTAAATGGAGATGTTGACTAGAAAATACAATTGTCTTATACCCCAAATCAAACGCTCCAAATCCACCTTCTATTTAGTAGCTTTCTTTTTGTTGGCAACTGTTTTTCTTTTTCCTTTTCTAGTACGAGAGTTATTTTTTGTCCGCTGACCACGAGATGGCAATCCCTTTCTATGGCGTAAACCGCGATAACAACCAATATCCATCAAACGCTTAATGTTTAATTGAACTTCAGAACGTAAGGCGCCCTCTACCTTAATCTCGTCATTAATCATCGTCCGAATGGCAGTTAACTCGTCATCTGTCCAAGCTTCTACCTTCTTGTCGAAGTCTATTCCGGCCTTGTTTAAAATGCGCTGTGCGGTTGTTTTGCCAATCCCATAAATATAGGTTAAGCCAATTTCTCCTCTTTTGTTTCTTGGTAAATCTATACCTGATATCCTTGCCATATTCTTATTTAGCGATTCTGGTTTATGATTTGCGATTTACGATACCAATCGCAACTCAAAAATCTAAAATTTAATTATCCTTGACGTTGCTTAAACTTAGGATTCTTCTTGTTAATAACGTAAAGCTTTCCTTTACGGCGAATAATCTTACAATCTACGCTACGCTTTTTAATTGATGATCTAACTTTCATTTCTATTTGTATCTATAAGTAATGCGACCCTTAGTTAAATCATAAGGCGACATTTCTAATTTAACTTTATCTCCAGGCAAAATTTTAATATAATGCATGCGCATTTTTCCAGAAATATGCGCAATAATCTCATGTCCATTCTCTAATTCTACCCTAAACATGGCATTAGACAACGCTTCTCTAATAACTCCGTCTTGTTCAATTGAGGCTTGTTTAGCCATATTATACTGATTGTTACTTCATTACCTGCCTCTAAACAGGGATGCAAAATTAAATAAAAAATTTTAAATTTTTATCCTTTTTTTTGTAAAACTTCTTCTATAAAATCAAACGTAGATAAAATATCCGCCTTACCCTTTTTAATAGCAACCGAATGCTCAAAATGGGCTGAGGGCTTTTTGTCTTTTGTGGTAATCGTCCAACCATCGCTGTGAAAATTTACACCGGCAACTCCGGCATTTATCATTGGCTCAATGGCTATTACCATGCCCTCTTCTAACTTCTGCCCAGAGCCACGCTTTCCATAGTTGGGCACGTCTGGTTTCTCATGCAACGCCAGACCAACGCCGTGGCCAACCAGTTCTCTAACAACACCATAGCCATTTGCCTCTGCATGTTGTTGAACAGCAAACCCAATGTCGCCAACACGCATTCCTACTATAGCCTTCTCTACGCCGAGGCGAAGGCATTCTTGGGTAACCTGCACCAATTTTTTCTTTTCCGCACTAATCTCCCCAATAGAAAAAGTATAAGCTGAATCTCCAAAATATTTGCCGTGAAGAATAATTCCGCAATCAACGGAAATTAAATCTCCCTCTTTAACAATGTAATTACCAGGGAATCCATGCACAACCTGCTCATTGGGCGATATGCACAGAGAGAATGGAAATCCGTTATAATTTAAGAAGCCAGGTACGGCACCATGATCGCTAATAAACTCAAATGCTAATTTATCTAGTTGTAAGGTGGTAATTCCTGGAGCGATAACCTTTGCAACTTCTGCAAGCGTTCTCGACCCTAACAAATTACTCTCGCGTATAAGTTCAATTTGTTCTAAAGATTTATAGTGAAGAACTTTAGGCATGCTAACTTTTACAGGACCGCGTTACTGCTTGCCGCCGGAACTCCTGCTCTTCCACTAATTCTTCCAGTTTTCATCAATCCATCATAATGACGCATTAATAAATAACTTTCTATTTGTTGAAGCGTATCTAAAACTACACCTACTAAGATAAGCAGAGATGTACCGCCAAAAAACTGAGCAAACTCTTGCTTAATACCAAACTTTACGGCAATTGAGGGCAAAATCGCAATGATTGCCAAAAAAATTGCACCAGGAAAAGTGATTTTAGAAATTACATCATCTATAAAGGTGGAGGTTGCCAATCCGGGCTTGACACCTGGTACAAAGCCGCCGTTCTTTTTCATATCGTCGCTCATTTGAACTGGATTAACAGTTATGGCGGTGTAGAAAAAAGTAAACAATATAATTAAAATTGCAAATGTAATGCTATAAGCAGCGGAAACAGGATTGCTAAATTGAATTAACCAAGACCCCTGTAAGGATGGAACAAATGACATAAGCGCCCCAGGAATAAACATTAATGCTTGCGCAAAAATAATAGGCATAACACCAGCGGCATTTACCTTTAAAGGAATATATTGACGAACGCCACCAAACTGCCTATTTCCAACAATCTTCTTTGCATATTGTACAGGTACTTTTCTAACTCCTTGAACAATTAGAATGGTAAACATTACTACCGCAAAAAGTGCAACAATTTCTATCACCAACGCAACCGGGCCTCCGCCCGTACTAGATGCGCCAACTTTGTCCGAAAACTCTTGGCTTAGAGCAACCGGTAAACGGGCGATAATACCAATCATAATAATCAACGAAACCCCGTTTCCGATACCCTTATCAGTTATTTTTTCGCCAAGCCACATCACAAATAATGTACCTGCGGTTAAAACAATAACAGACATAATATAGAACATTGGTATCGATGAGAGTAATATTGCTGCGGGGTGAGGATCAACAACTTGTGTTTTAACATACCCGATGGATTGAACGATAGTGATTAAAACCGTTAAATACCTTGTAATTTGATCCATCTTCTTTTGCCCGCTAGCACCCTCCTTTTGCATCTTTTGAAAAGAAGGAACAGCTACGCCCAAAAGTTGAACAACGATAGACGCTGAAATATATGGCATTACGCCCAAAGCTAAAATAGATACGCGCGAGAAAGAGCCGCCCGCAAACATATCCAACAAGCCCAATAATCCAGACTTAGTCGTATCACCCAATGCGTTTGGATCTACGCCCGGCATAACCACGTGAGATACAAAACGGTAAATCAAAAGAATTAAAAGCGTAAAAATAATGCGATCTTTCAGTTCCTCAATTTTCCAAATATTATTTATAGTGGTAATTAGCTTTTTCATGTAAGAATTTACAATTTAACAATTGAACCACCAGCAGCTTCTATGGCTTTTTGTGCGGATGCAGAAAATGCATGGGCGGTAATTTCTAGTTTGGCTTTCAATTCTCCTCGACCTAAAACCTTAACTAAATCATTTTTAGAAGCTAACCCATGCTCTCTAAATACATCAAAATCCACTTTTTCAAGGTTAAATCGTTCTACCAGACCTTGTAACACGTCTAAGTTCACACCAACATATTCGGTGCGGTTAATTGGCTTGAAGCCAACTTTAGGCACACGACGCTGTAAAGGCATTTGCCCACCTTCAAAACCAACTTTGGATTTATAACCAGAGCGAGACTGAGCGCCTTTATGACCCCTCGTAGAAGTTCCGCCACGTCCAGATCCTGTACCGCGACCAATTCTTTTTCCTTGCTTTATAGAACCTTTTGCAGGTCTAAGATTACTTAAATTCATTTCTTAAAACTTGTGCTGCCCTTCGCTTTCACTAAACAGATGCAGCGGTTAAATTAGTAAAAAGTAGCCATGAAATAATAGCTGCTTTCTTTTGATAATTATATGCTTTCTATAGCTAGGAGATGGTTTACCTTTCTAACCATACCAATAATTTGTGGGGTTGCCTCTACCTCGACACTGTGGTTCATCTTTCTAAGGCCCAAAGCTATAACTGTTCTCTTTTGGCGCTCACTCCTATCAATAGTGCTTTTTATTTGAGTTATTTTAATTTTAGCCATAATTTTCTATCCGTTAAATACTTTGTTTAAATCTATCCCCCGGGTTTGGGCAATGGTATAAGCATCGCGCATTTTCGTTAGCGCATCTACAGTTGCTTTCACCACATTATGTGGATTGGATGAGCCTTTAGATTTTGCAAGAACGTTATGTATGCCCGCACTTTCTAAAACTGCACGCATTGCACCACCTGCAATTACACCTGTACCAACCGCTGCAGGCTTTATCAGAACAAACCCTCCAGAATATTTACCTATTTGCTCGTGTGGCACAGTACCCTTAAGTATTGGCACTTTTACCAAGTTCTTCTTAGCATCGTCAATTCCCTTAGCAATTGCTTCTGTAACCTCTTTAGCTTTTCCAAGACCAAACCCAACCACACCATTCTCATCTCCCACAACAACAATGGCAGAAAAGCTGAAGGTACGGCCACCTTTGGTAACCTTGGCAACGCGCTGTATGCTAACCAACCGATCTTTTAATTCTATATCAGTTGTTTTTACTCTCTTTATATTGATAGTTGACATTTTCTTTTCTTTTTTTCGATTTAAAAAACTAGACCACCTTCGCGTGCTCCTTCGGCCAATGACTTAACACGACCATGGTACAAGTAGCCATTTCTGTCGAAAACCACTTGTTTAATACCCGCGGCAATAGCTTTCTCTGCAACTAGTTTTCCTACAGCTAAAGATTGTTCTATCTTGTTGCCATTGCCAGTAAATTCTTTTGATAATGATGAAGCAGAAGCAACGGTATTTCCATCAACATCATTAATTATCTGGGCATATATAGCTTTATTGCTCCTAAATACAGACAATCTTGGGCGCTCATCCGAACCAGTAAGTCTCTTTCTGATTCCTTTTTTAATTCTCTCTCTTCTTGATAATTTCTTACGTGCCATGATTCTTATTTCTTAGATGCTGATTTACCTGCTTTTCTCCTTAATACCTCGCCAACAAACTTAATACCCTTGCCTTTATAAGGCTCTGGCGCACGTAATGAACGTATCTTTGCGGCTACCTGGCCTATCAATTGCTTATCAATACTTTCTAAAATTACTTTAGGAGTTTGTCCTTTTTCAGAAGTTGTAGTCACTTTGATTTCTGGAGGCAATTGAAAAATAAAGTGGTGAGAATAACCCAAAACTAAATCTAACGTATTGCCTTGATTTGTTGCGCGATAACCAACACCTACCAATTCTTGCTGTAATTTGTAGCCTTCTGTTACACCTATAACCATATTGTTGATCAAAGAGCGGTATAAACCATGTAAGGCCTTGTGCTTTTTTTGTTCTGACGGACGGCTAACTGTAAGCACTCCATCTTCTTGGTTAACTGTGATTTCTTTATCAACTGCTTGGTGTAATTCTCCCTTTGGACCTTTAACAGTAACTACATTGTTGTCGGCTACTGTTACTGTTACTCCTTCGGGGATTATAACCGGGGCTTTTCCTATTCTTGACATTGTGTTTCCTCCTTCTCTAATTAATAAACATGACACAATACCTCACCACCAATTTTTAATTTGGCTGCTTCTTTATCGGTCATTATGCCTTTAGAAGTAGATAAGATTGCGATACCTAAACCATTCAATACCCTTGGCATATTAGCTACGCCTGCATACTGTCTTAAACCTGGTTTACTTATTCGCATCAGAGTACGTATTGCAGGAACTTTAGTTATTGGATTATACTTTAAGGCAATTTTAATGGTGCCTTGTGCCGTAAGGTCCTCAAATTTGTAGTTAGTGATATAACCTTTGTCAAAAAGTACTTTTGTCATTTCCTTTTTAACGTTTGATGCTGGAATTTCTACAACCCTATGGCCGGCTTTAATGGCATTCCTTACTCTTGTTAAATAATCTGCTATTGGATCTGTATTCATTATTTATTATTGTTGAGGGTGGTTTCTATCAGCTACATCGCTAAAAGACCTGCCGTCGGTTAAAATTAAGTTATGAGTGGTACGTTCTAAGTTCTACGTTAAATAAAGTGCATATCACTTATAACTTACAACATAAAACGTATAACTCTCTTATTACCATGACGCTTTCTTTATCCCCGGAATCTTACCATCTAAAGCCATCTGGCGAAATGTTACCCTCGAAATACCGAAAGTGCGCATGTAACCACGTGGTCTGCCGGTTAACTTGCACCTGTTGTGCAAACGAACCGGAGAAGCATTCTTCGGCAATTTATCCAACGCGTCGTAATCACCTGCTGCTTTTAAAGCGGCACGCTTGTCTGCATATTTTGCAACCATCCGTTCGCGTTTTCTCTCGCGTGCTTTTATACCTTCCTTTGCCATTATTCTGCTATTTTTTGATTTTTAAACGGTAAACCGAATTGCTTTAATAATTCTAATGCCTCCACGTCAGATTTTGCCGAAGTTACGAAAGTAATATCCATCCCTAAAATTTTGCTGATTTTATCGATATTAATCTCCGGGAAGATGATTTGCTCAGTAACACCTAAAGTGTAATTACCGCGACCATCAAAACCTTTATCGTTAATACCTTTAAAATCACGGATACGTGGAAGAGCGACAGAAATCAAACGATCTAAAAACTCATACATATTGTTGTCGCGAAGAGTTACGCGCACACCAACCGGCATGCCTTTCCGCAATTTAAAGTTAGAGATGTCTTTTTTAGAATTCGCTCCCACAGCTTGCTGACCGGTAATGGTGGACAATTCTGCGATGGAGGTGTCCATAATTTTTTTATCTGTTACAGAAAATCTTCCAACACCTTGATTTATACAGATCTTTTCCAATTTTGGAACCTGCATAACCGTTTTATAGTTGAATTTTTCTTTAAGTGCATTTACAACTTCTTCATTGTATTTGCTTTTTAATCTAGGTGTAGCCATTATTTAATTTCCTCCCCTGATGTTTTAGCAACTCTTACCAATTTTCCCTCCGCATTTGCGCTACGGCCTACGCGGGTTGTCTTACCAGATTTTGAATCAATCAACATAAGATTTGAAATATGAAGTGCTGCTTCCTTTTTAATTATGCCACCGTTAGGATTGGCCGTATTAGGTTTGGTATGCTTAGACACCAGGTTTATGCCCTCTACAATGGCTCTTTTTTTCTCTATAAATACTTGCAGTACTTTCCCTTGCTGCCCTTTTGAATCGCCAGCAATAATCTTGACCAAATCTCCTGTGCGGATCTTTAGTTTAGACGGTTTGTTTACTTTATTTCCCATTTTATAATACCTCCGGTGCTAGTGAAACGATTTTCATAAATTGTTTTTCACGTAACTCTCTCGCCACCGGGCCAAAAATACGTGTACCTCTTGGCTCGTCTTGTGCATTTAGTAATACAGCCGCATTATCATCAAAGCGAATATAAGAGCCATCTTTGCGTCTAATCTCTTTCTTAGTTCTAACAACAACTGCCTTAGACACTGTACCCTTTTTTATATTGCCAGATGGCAACGCGCTTTTAACGGTTACAACAACTTTATCGCCAATTGAAGCGTAACGTTTGCCGGTTCCACCCAACACACGTATTACCAAAACTTCTTTTGCGCCACTGTTGTCAGCAACGTTTAATCTTGATTCTTGTTGTAACATATTATTTAGCCCTCTCTAAAATTTGTACTAATCTCCAATTTTTGTTCTTGCTCAACGGGCGAGTTTCCATAATCAATACTGTATCTCCAATACCGCACTCATTCTTCTCATCGTGAGCCATAAATTTGGTAGTTTTCTTAACGAACTTGCCATAGATAGGGTGCTTAACTTTACGCTCTACAGTTACCACAACAGATTTATCCATTTTGTTGCTAACTACTAGCCCTGTTCTTGTTTTTCTTAATTTTCTTTCCATTTCGACTTTCAAATTAATTGCTTTCAGTAGTAGTTGCCTCGGCAGCTTTTACCTTAGTCAGTTCAGTATTTAAGCGAGCTATGTCTTTCCTTAACTTCCCTATGCGAGATGGATTTTCTATGGCCGAAACAGAATGCGCAAACCTCATCTTTTTAAGGTTATCTGTTTCTACGGCAATCTTAGCTACTAAATCTTCTGTTGAAAGCCCTATGATTTCTGAATATTTCATTTCTATTTTTCTTTTAATTTTGAGTGTAGCGGTTGTATAAACAAGTATCTACAACATTCATCTCAAATAACTTATGCTTCTACGTAATCTCTACGTACTACAAACTTGGTTTGGATGGGTAACTTTTGTGCAGCTAATCTTAATGCTTCTTTAGCGACTTCTAAAGGCACACCTTCTGCTTCGAAAATTACGCGACCTGGCCTTACCACGGCTACCCAATATTCTGGAGCGCCCTTACCTTTACCCATACGCACTTCTGCAGGCTTTTTGGTAATTGGCTTATCTGGAAAAATTCTGATCCAAACCTGGCCTTCACGTTTCATAAAACGCGTTACCGCTATACGGGCAGCCTCTATTTGCCTACTCGTTATCCAAGTAGCTTCTAGAGATTTGATGCCGAAAGATCCAAAAGCCAACTCAGCTCCACGAGAAGCTAAACCTTTCATTCTGCCTTTTTGCATCTTCCTGAACTTCGTTCTTTTTGGCTGTAACATTATATTTTTTTCTTATCGTTAAACGATGTTAGTTAATCAATTACTTGCGAGGGCCTCTAGCAGCTCCTGCGCCACCACCTCTATTTGCGCCCGGGCCGCCACCACTGCGTCTATCGTTTCCACCTCGGTTGTCTCTTCCCCCACCTCTATTATCTCTATCTCTTCCACCAAATCCAGGCTTATCGCCTGCCCCTTTCGGACCATTGCTCGTTGCGCCAATGTTTGGAGATAAATCACGCTTGCCGTAAACTTCGCCTCTGCATATCCAAACCTTAACACCGATTTTACCATAAGTAGTTAAAGCTTCTGCCAAAGCATAATCTATATCTGCACGGAAGGTGTGCAAAGGAACTCTCCCCTCCTTATACTGCTCGCTACGCGCCATCTCAGCTCCACCCAAACGTCCAGATGTCATAATCTTTATACCTTCAGCGCCCATCCTCATAGTAGATGCGATAGATGTTTTCATAGCTCTACGAAATGAAATTCTTGCCTCCAGTTGTTTTGCAACACCTTCTGCAACCAATTGTGCATCTAATTCTGGGCGTTTGATTTCGAAAATATTGATTTGGATTTCCTTTTTGGTCAATTTCTTCAACTCTTCTTTAATCTTATCTACTTCTGCACCAGCTTTACCAATTACAATACCAGGGCGTGCAGTGTGTATGGTTACTGTAATACGCTTTAGCGTACGCTCTATCACCACTTTAGATACACCTCCTTTTGCAATACGCGCAGATAGGTATTTTCTTATTTTTTCGTCCTCAACTAATTTATCGGCATAGTTATTTCCACCAAACCAGTTAGAATCCCATCCTTTGATGATGCCTAACCTGTTACCTATTGGATTTGCTTTTTGTCCCATTTCCCTAAATTAGTTTTGAGTTTCTGTCTTTTTACTATCAACTATCAGCGTAACGTGGTTAGAGCGTTTGCGTATTCTAAAACCACGGCCTTGTGGCGCCGGTCTCAAACGTTTTAGCTGCCGACCACCATCTACCATAACTGTTTTTACAAACAATTTGCTTTCTTCTGGACGCGCACCATCATTTTTTGATTCCCAATTTTTTATGGCAGATAATAAAAGTTTCTCAACCCGTATCGACACTTCTTTATTGGTAAACTTTAAAATGCTTAACGCTTTCTCTACGCCTTCCCCTCTGATAAGATCTACAACCAAGCGCATTTTACGCGGCGAAGTTGGACAATTATTTAATTTTGCTATTGCTTCCATTTTCTAATTATTTCCTTTTTTCAGAGTGACCTCTAAAAGTTCTAGTTGGTGCAAACTCTCCCAACTTGTGTCCAACCATGTTTTCTGTTACATATACAGGTATAAATTTATTACCGTTGTGTACTGCAAATGTATGACCAACAAAATCTGGAGAAATCATTGATCTACGAGACCATGTTTTAATGACCGACTTCCTGCCTGAATCATTCATAGAGACAACCTTCTTCTCTACATTATGGTCTATATAAGGTCCTTTTTTTACTGAACGAGCCATTATTTCTTCCTTCTCTCTATGATGTAACGATTAGAATATTTCTTAAGTTCCCTTGTTTTAAAGCCTTTGGCTAATAAACCATTGCGCGAACGCGGATGGCCGCCTGATGATCTACCCTCACCACCACCCATTGGGTGATCTACAGGGTTCATCGCTACCGGCCTGGTTCTAGGACGGCGGCCTAACCAACGTTTACGACCTGCTTTACCAAGAACTTCGTTAGCATGATCTGAATTAGAAACAGCACCTATCGTTGCCAAACACGAAGTCAATATTAAACGAGTTTCGCCAGATGGCATTTTGAGTGTAGCGTACTTGCCATCGCGTGCCGCAAGTTGTGCATAAGCACCAGCACTACGAGCAAGCTGCGCTCCTTTGCCTGGGTGTATTTCTACATTATGAACGATAGAACCCAAAGGAATGTTAGCTAATTTCAAAGCATTACCAACTTCTGGAACGGCTTTATCGCCAGACATAACTTCTTGTCCAACTTGTATGCCTTCTGGAGCGATGATGTAACGCTTCTCGCCATCGGCATAATGCAGTAGGGCTATGCGGGCGGTTCTGTTTGGATCGTATTCTACAGTTGCTACTTTAGCAGGGATATCAAACTTATCACGTTTAAAATCTATTAAACGATAAGACTTTTTATGACCACCGCCCATGTAGCGCATTGTCATTTTTCCTGTATTGTTTCGACCACCAGATTTTTTTGATGATACAACCAATGATTTTTCGGGCTTGGTTGCTGTAATCTCCGTAAAGCTGGCACCTACTCTAAAGCGAGTACCCGGAGTGACTGGTTTAAATTTTCTTAAGCCCATAGTTATGATTAATAATTGAATTAGATATTAGCGTAATAGTCAATTGCTTCACCTTCTTTAAGCGTAACAATTGCTTTCTTATATTTATTGGTACGGCCCGATACAAAACCACCTTTGGTATAGCGAGATTTTGCTTTTCCATCTACCACCATAGTATTTACGGCTAAGACAATGACACCGTACATTTTCTCAATGGCATCCTTTATCTGTATTTTGTTAGCCCTATGATCTGCACTAAACGTATAACGATTACCTTTTTCTGTTAAAAGCGTAGCTTTTTCTGTTAGTATCGGTTTTTTTAAAATTTCCATATTATTTGGCAAACGCCTCCTCCAAAGATTTTACAGAATTTTCAGTTAATACTAAGATTCCGGCATCTAAAACATCGTATGTGTTTAATTGGCCAGCTGGAATTACCTTAGTTCTTTGAATGTTTCTGCTTGATAAATAAATATTGTTATCTGCCGATGGCAATACTAACAAAGTTTTTTTGTCGCCCATATTTAAGGCCTCCATCAAACCTCTATAATTTTTAGTTTTGATGCTATCGAACGTAAAATCTTCAATAATTACCACATTGTTGTCTTGAGCTTTGTAAGCCAACGCAGATTTACGAGCCAAAGATTTCAATTTTTTATTTAGCTTAAAATGATAATCGCGGGGTTGCGGACCGAATACCCGACCACCACCATTAAATAACGGAGATTTTATACTACCTGCACGTGCGCCACCTGTTCCCTTTTGTTTGTAAAGCTTGCGGGTAGAACCTGCAATTTCATTACGTTGCTTAGATTTGTGTGTACCTTGACGTTGGTTTGCCAAATACTGTTTTACATCCAAATAGATAGCATGGTCGTTAGGTGTTATACCGAACACATTTTCAGAAAGCTGCACCTTGGCACCTGTTTCTTTACCAGAAATATTTAATACTTTAACTTCCATCTGATTACTTATCTAAAATTACGTAAGAACCCTTGGCACCTGGCACGGAACCGTTAACAACAATAAGATTTTGGTCTGCGTAGATCTTTAAAACTTGTAAATTTTGGATCTTCACTCTGTCTCCACCCATTCTACCTGCCATACGCATTCCTTTAAATACGCGGGAGGGAAACGAAGACGCTCCCAAAGAACCTGGCGCACGTAAACGGTTATGCTGACCGTGAGTTTGCATACCCACACCACCAAAACCATGACGTTTTACAACGCCTTGAAAACCTTTACCCTTAGAAGTTCCAACAACATCGACAAACTCTCCAACCTCAAAAATAGATACGGTAACCGTATCACCTAAAGTTACGGCATCATCGAACTCATCAAACTCTATTAACTTACGTTTTGGAGTGGTGTTTGCTTTGGCAAAGTGACCCCTTAAAGGTTGGGTGGTGTTTTTTTCTTTAGCTTCGTCGAAGCCCAGTTGAACTGACGAATAACCATCTTTTTCTTCGGTTTTTACCTGTGTTACCACACAAGGCCCAGCTTCGATTACGGTACAAGGAATGTTTTTTCCTGCCTCATCGAAAATACTGGTCATTCCTACTTTTTTTCCAATAATTCCTGACATTCTATCTTATTTGTTTAACACCCATCGAAGCAGTAGGGCTTCGTTCAAGGTGGTTGTTCGTCCCTTTTTAGGGGAGGGCAAAAATAGGAAAGAATTATTAATATTCAAATAGTTAGCTTATTATTTTTTTAAATAATCTGTTCCGGCTTTCTCTCAAGTATTTAAACGCAATTTTAAGCGATGTAAAAAGAAAGATAATTGGGCACCAGATATGACAGTTAACTGAATAATAACTTAAATTCAAGAAAATTGACATGCGACCAAACTTGAGTTCGATCAATATCGCCACCATAATTATCCTGCGAAGCCCCCGTTTAAGCTAATCATTATAATGCAAAGTACGATAAAGCCGATAAGCACATACATATAATCTTTCTCTAACAAAAAAGTAATTATGGAAAATACTATCCGAGAAATTGGAGTGAAAATCAACAGTAAGATACCAAATTGAATAATTATTTTGCCATTTAGACTTGGCACCATCTTTATAATTTGGATGGGTTTGGATAGCGCTGCAATTTCTGGTGTAAAGACTTTGTAGTTTACCGTTGTACCACTCTCGGAGATTAAAAACAAAACTCCGCCGATAAGCACTACTGCCATAGAAACGATTACGCCTATACGCAACAACGTGCCTAAAATAACCTGAATGTCTCGGTCTTTCATCTTTTATTATAGATTAAATGCGTCCTGTTATACCATTATAAATCATCTGAATAGCTAAGAAAAGCACTACAATCGCAAAGATGATTTTCAATTTGCCCGCTTTTGTTCTAACCAAAATTTTGGAACCCAAAGTTGCGCCAAGCAAAACACCAATGCAAACCGGCATGGCAATTCCCGGATCTATTTGTCCGCGGTGCAGGTAAACTACTGCACTTGCCGCTGCCGTAACTCCAATCATAAAGTTGCTTGTAGTTGTTGAAACCTTAAAAGGCATGCTCATTATATTGTCCATAGCGATGACTTTCAAGGCTCCAGAGCCAATGCCAAGCAATCCCGATAGCGTTCCTGCGAAAAGCATCGTAAAAAAGCCCCCAAATACTCTACGCACTTTATAAGGCTTGTTTATCCAGTTTAACGGGTAAGAACCATTTAATTTAAAATATTGTGCAAGCTTACTTGTTTCCTGATTTTCTGATTTACCCCTTTTCTTTACTACCATCATAGCAGCGGAGAAAATCAAGATAACGCCAAAAACCACTGCAATGAAACTTGGGTTGAGATAAACCGCTAAAATAGCCCCTCCTATTGCGCCCATGGTGGTAGCTATTTCTAAAAACATGCCGATGCGAATGTTAGTAATTCCTTCTTTAACATAAGCAGCTGCAGACCCTGAGGATGTTGCGATAACAGAAACTATCGAGGCCCCTATAGCATAGTGGATATCTACGCCCAAACCCAAAGTAAGCAGCGGGATGATTATTACGCCGCCACCAAGGCCTGTTAATGAACCAATCAAGCCGGCAAAAAAGGCGCCGATCAACAAGATTGCAGTAAAAAGAAGAATAGACATCTGCGCAAATATAGGAGACTTGTTATGGCTTATCGAAGAAATCTCTGATTAAAATAAAGCCTATATACTATATGGATAAAAAGAGTTTGGGCCAAATTGAATGTTATTTTTCGAAAATAAAACCAAAACCCATTTGCCGTTTTTTGTGACAACAGGTATAGTCTATTTAAGCACCAACACTCAAATTCGAAAACACCTCATATTCATTATCAAATAAGAAATTATACGGGGAGAATTCGTCCTTATATGTGTTACAATCTGCACCATGAGGATACCAACCCTTAATTTTTCTTAAAAATAGTAACTTATATTTTCTAACTCAAAAAGGGCAAGTAGACGATGATATAATTACTTCCCCAACCTCCTTATCATTTCACCGCTCAAATCTCTTCCATCGCTCAACCGATCTGCAAAGAAAGTTTTGGCAGCCTCAAAATGTTCTTTATAGCCTTTAAGGTCGCCATAGCCAATAATTGAAGCCCATTCATGCACAGCTGTGTGGAATTCTAAATCATCACCACGGATGGACTTATCAAACAAAGCGGTTTCAATAGATTCTTCTAACATCGCTTCGTTTTTAAAAAGATATTCTGCAATTCCCAATCTTAGTTTAAATGGTGGCGTCTGACAAATCATATTGTCATACGGATTTATACCCATTTTGTACCACGCGTAAACCATGCTCAATAAACTTAGATGAGAGTTTGGCTTTTGGTTATGATTGGCATCAGACAAGCTAAATTCTTTCATAATGCGATCATCTAGCAATAAAAGTTCTCTACTTTGATGAAAAACGAAATCTCTAGCTGCATAAATATTTGCTCTAAAATTTTCCTCATCTTCTCGAATCATCATCTTAAATAATTCTGATTCTGCTCTTGCATAATATTTAACTTGTTCTTGCGCATATGGGTTAAGAATTGCCAAACCTGCGTAGATGTGAGATTTATAGCTGAAAATCCTCAGAGTAGTCAAAATTTTCACATTGTCTATTCCGCCTGCATACGCGGGATTATCCCACGGGAAAAAACCTGCATTTTTCCATGCAGAACCCATACTCTCAAAACCCATGTGCGTTACCGCTTGTGTATCGGCAACAATTCTGTCATGGATTTTATAATCGTCAAGCTCAATGATATTAGATTCTAACGATTTTAAGACCGTCAGCGCGTTCTGATAAACCACATCAGTAGCACGATGCCTAACCACAACCAAGGTTTGTCCTTTGGGACTAAAACCAGGTCCGTGCAACGAATGGCAGGTAACTATTTGGGTTTCTTTTGGCAGATATTTTTCAAAAGCGGCTATTTCGGGGTGTTTCACAGAAGTTTGTCCGCCAACAATGGCCCCATATTTAGTAGAAAGTGCAAAGTTAGCAACCACTTCATCTATTTTTTCTGCTTCGACACAATAGAAAAGAAAATCGGCTCTTCGCGCAACGTTGTGCCCATCAAGAAGTACCTCTATATTTTCTGCCTTTAGCTCTTCTTTTAATGCATCAAATCTTTGTGGTAAATCTGCAGCGCAAACCTTATATCCAGCTTTAGCAAAGCAGAGCGCATAAAGTTTGCCCATATCGCCCAACCCAATAATTCCTATCTGCATTTAACAAATGTAAACCTTAGGGTTATAAATTATAATAAATATTGCATAAAATTGTTAATAAAACATAAGTTTGGAACATAAGTGAGTCACTAACTTAAGTTGCAAAATGCATTCACGTATAAAAAAGAAAAATAAACCCAACAGCTAACAACTATGCTCCTTTTAAAAAAATCAGTGTCTCTTTTTGCGTTTCTAAGTTTTTCTTTAAGTGTCTTTTCGCAGGTTCAGAGAGATAGCACTAAAAACTTAGATCCATCCTTAAACGGTCAGTATAGATATATTCTGTCAAAATCAAAGAGTCTTTACGGTTCTAAACTTATTAATCCTGCCAGGCTTGCTGGGCTTTGGAAAAGTGTTAACGATACCTTAAAAAAAGAACGCAAGCAACTTGCGCTTGCCAATAATAAAATAAAATTGCAGAAAGATGCGAGCTTAAACTTAAAAACCGAAATTTCTAGCAAAGAAAGTGCATTAGCAAATGCAACTGCAAGTGTAAACGAAATTAGCTTTTTAGGCATTCCCTTTCAAAAAGGAACTTATTCTGTTATGGTATGGGCCATTATAATTGTACTTGCCATAGCTTTAGCGATTGTAATATTCCAAACAGGAAAATATAGACATGATGCGAAATACAGAACAGACTTGTATCAAGAAGTCGCCGACGAGTTTCAAGCACATAAAGTTAAAGCAAAAGATAAAGAGATGAAACTTGCCCGAGAGTTGCAAGATGAGCGCAATAAATGGGATGATGCCAAGAGAATTTAACTTTTGCAACCGCCTCTCGCCAGGTAGCCAGATAATTCCCGACAAACTTTTTTAACCGATGTGTGTTTTTTTTTAAAGTAAAGTAATGAAAACAGAAATATATAGAAAAGAGCCTCACTTAGAAGGTTATGAAGGCAACGAAGGGTTGGCGGACGAAAAAACCGATGTCGAAAAAAAATACGAGGAAGGCAATAATACTAACGAGGTAACAAGTTTTGGAAATGAGTCGCTGAAAATAAAAAACAGCAGGGATTTAACTGAAGAAACCATTACCGCAAAAGATGGATTTGACAATACCGGAACACAAGGAAAGGATTCTCTTCATGATGATGCCTATCCACATCAAGATGCAATGGAAAGTAAACAAAGTGCAGAAAGTGAAACAGGAAGTTCTTCGAACGATTTTAAATAATAAAATTTAAATAATAAAAGATATGAATCTAATTAAACTCGCGCTTACGAGCGCTGCAGCAGTATTTGCTTTTAAATATGCCACGAAAAAGAGACCGGAAGATGGCAAATCTTTGGTAGATGATATCTCTGATCGCGCCCCTGAAGTAATGGACAAAGTAAAAGGCTTTACACAACAAGTCAAAGATAAATATAAGAGCGCAACTGAAAACTATTAGAATCTAAGATGCCGATTTTTCTGAATTCTCGAAAACAGGTAACTTCCATTAAGAAATCGCCATATCGGTCAACAAAAAAAGCCTCGATACAATTATCGAGGCTTTTTTTTAACTTTTAAAGAGTTAAACTTTAATTTCTACTTCTACACCACTTGGCAATTCAAGTTTCATCAAAGCATCTACCGTTTTAGAGTTGGAGCTGTAGATATCCAACAAACGCTTGTAAGCGCACAATTGGAATTGCTCTCTAGCTTTTTTATTTACGTGCGGTGAGCGCAAAACCGTAAAAATTTTCTTCTCTGTTGGCAATGGAATTGGTCCACTAACCACGGCACCCGTAGGTTTAACCGTCTTTACGATTTTCTCGGCAGATTTATCTACCAAATTGTAATCGTAAGATTTCAATTTAATTCTAATTCTTTGGCTCATTATTTATTTTATTTTATGATTGCTGTTAGAGCTATTGATAACAGACAACCAGGTTAAGCCTCACCCCGACCCTCTCCAGAGGAGAGGGAGATTGTAAGTGCAATATTTATTTTTATTTGTTTCTGAATTAGTCCAGGCTCCCGCTAGGAAACCCTAAACCTTCTACCTTCCAACCCTCAACCTTAATTAGTCTTCTATCTTCACTCTACCTTTAGACTTCGCGATTACTTCGTCTTGTACGCCTTTCGGAGCAGCTTCGTAATGATCAAATTCCATGGTAGAAGTTGCACGGCCTGAAGTGATGGTACGCAACTGCGTTACATAACCGAACATTTCTGAAAGTGGCACTGTAGCTTTAATCACCTGAGATCCTGCTCTAGAATCCATGCCCAACAATTGGCCACGACGACGGTTCATATCACCGATAACATCACCCATGTTTTCTTCTGGTGTTAGGATTTCTATCTTCATAATTGGCTCCATCAACGTAGGCTTGCACTTTGGTAAAGCCTCACGATACGCCATGCGCGCTGCAAGTTCAAAAGATAACGCATCTGAATCGACCGCATGAAACGAACCATCTGTTAAACGCACTTTCATATCAGGCAAAGGATAACCAGCCAATACACCGTTACTCATCGCGCTAGCAAATCCTTTCTCTACAGAAGGAATAAATTCGCGAGGAATAGAACCACCAGTAATTTCATTCACAAATTGCAATCCACCTTTTTCATAATCTGCATCAATTGGAGAAATCACTACTGAAATATCTGCAAATTTACCACGACCACCAGATTGTTTCTTGTAAACTTCTCTGTGGTTTGTAGTTCCGAAAATTGCCTCCTTATAGGCAACTTGCGGAGCGCCTTGGTTTACTTCTACCTTAAACTCACGCTTCAAACGGTCAATTAAAATATCCAAATGCAATTCGCCCATTCCAGATATAACCGTTTGGCCAGTTTCTTGGTCTGTTTGAACTCTAAAAGTAGGATCCTCTTCTGCAAGTTTTCCTAATCCAATACCTAATTTATCTACATCAGCTTGAGTCTTTGGCTCAATGGCTAAACCGATAACTGGTTCAGGGAAATTCATAGATTCTAGAACAATTGGATTTTTTTCTTCGCAAAGTGTATCCCCCGTTTTAATATCCTTAAAACCTACAACCGCTGCAATATCTCCCGCACCGACATTTGGAATTGGGTTTTGCTTGTTTGCATGCATTTGAAAGATACGAGAAATACGCTCTTTATTTCCAGAACGGGTATTATAAACATAAGAACCCGCCTCTAAATTACCAGAATAAACGCGGATAAAACACAACCTGCCCACAAACGGATCTGTCGCAATTTTAAATGCCAACGCGGCGAAAGGCTCCGCCTCTGACGGCTTAAGTATTATTTCTTTCTCTGTATCTGGATTAATTCCAACTACACCTTCACTATCTAATGGAGATGGCAACAATTCCATCACATAATCCAGCATAGTCTGCACACCCTTATTTTTAAAAGATGAACCGCAAACCATTGGTACAATTTTAGCATCTAAAACGGCTGCACGTAAAGCATCTAAAACTTCGCGCTCAGTTATGGTTTCTGGAGCATCAAAAAACTTCTCCATTAAACTCTCATCGTAATCTGCAACAGATTCCAACAACTTTTCTCTCCATTGGGCAACCTCTTCCAACATATCTTCTGGAATTGGCACTTCAGTAAAAGTCATCCCTTTATCTGCCTCATTCCAAACAATACCGCGGTTGTTAATCAAATCGACAACACCGAGAAAGCCATCTTCTGCACCAATAGGTAATTGCAATGGCACTGCATTGCTACCCAACATATCTTTTACCTGCTTAACAACTTTTAGAAAATCTGCACCAGAACGGTCCATTTTATTAACGAAACCTATACGTGCAACGCTATAATTGTTGGCTAGGCGCCAGTTTGTTTCAGATTGTGGCTCAACACCATCAACCGCAGAAAACAAAAAAACCAACCCGTCTAATACACGCAATGAACGATTTACCTCTACGGTAAAATCTACGTGTCCGGGGGTGTCGATAATGTTGATATGATATTTTTGCTTTCTGTAAGTCCAATCTACCGTTGTTGCTGCAGAAGTAATGGTAATACCGCGCTCTTGCTCTTGCGCCATCCAATCCATCGTTGCGGCACCTTCGTGTACCTCGCCAATTTTATGGCTTACGCCAGCATAATAAAGAATCCGCTCCGTTGTTGTGGTTTTACCAGCATCAATATGAGCTGCAATTCCGATATTTCTAGTAAATTTTAAATCTCTTGCCATTATTATATTTTATGATTGCACAGATTCCATGGGATTTCACTGATTATAAAAAACTGCGAATAAAGCGAATCTGTGTAATCTTTTTGAATCTGTATAACCTTCTTTATTAAAATCTGAAGTGAGAGAACGCCTTGTTTGCTTCTGCCATTTTATGCGTATCTTCTTTCTTCTTTACCGCAGCACCTTCACCTTTGGCGGCAGCAACAATTTCTCCAGATAATTTTTCTTTCATGGTTTTTTCACCGCGACGACGAGCATATAAAATTAACCACTTCATACCTAAAGCAATTTTACGGTCTGGTCTAACTTCCATTGGAACCTGGAAATTTGCACCACCAACTCTACGGCTCTTAACCTCTACAGAAGGGCTAATATTTGCCAATGCACGTTTAAACATTTCTAAACCGTTTTCGCCAACTTTTTTTTCAGCAAGCTCTACAGCATCGTAAAAAATAGAATAGGCGATGGATTTTTTTCCATCGTACATCATATTGTTAACGAAACGGGTTACCTGAATATCATTGAATTTTGGATCAGGAAGAATAATTCTCTTTTTTGGTTTCGACTTTCTCATTTCTTATTTCCTCCCGATTTTATTTCTTTTTGCCTTTTGCAGGTGCGGCAGCTGCCTGACCTGGTTTAGGGCGTTTTGTACCATATTTAGACCTACGCTGATTTCTACCAGCAACACCAGAAGTATCTAGTGCACCACGGATAATGTGGTAACGTACACCTGGCAAATCTTTTACCCTACCCCCGCGAATTAACACGATAGAGTGTTCTTGCAAATTGTGTCCCTCTCCAGGTATGTACGCGTTTACCTCTTTGCCATTCGTTAAACGAACACGGGCAACTTTACGCATTGCAGAGTTTGGTTTTTTAGGGGTAGTGGTGTACACACGTGTACATACACCTCTTCGCTGTGGACAGCTGTCCAACGCTGGAGACTTACTCTTGAACTCCAGTGCTACTCTACCTTTTCTAACTAATTGTTGGATGGTTGGCATTGTGCTTTTCTATGTTTTTATTTAAATATTTACCGCTCCCCTAACCTCTTTGCAGATAGTCCATAAAACGGATTGCAAAAGTAGAACTTTTATTTCTTAAAGTCAAGGGGTTGAGGCAAATAGTTTTTGGCAGATTAGTTACGTGTTGTGGGTTGCCTGTTGCGGGTTATGGGTTACAAATTAGGTGTTCAAAGATACTGTTAGGTACAGGCAGAAAGCTAAAAGAAAATAATGATGATTTGAAACGCCGAGCTGAAGGCAAAAAGCGGAAAGTTGAAAGCAGAAAGTATGCAAAAATCAAAACAACTAACCAGCTAACAACCCAATCAACCAAACGCATAACCAACCCAACACCTAACCAACTACTTTACCAAATACCGATAAACCCCACGTGCTACCTCGCCATTATCGTCTATACCTTCAATTACAACTTTATATTTTCCTTTGCCATCGGCATTATAAAATTCAAAGTTTGCTTTACCGGTTGCGTCTGTTGCCACATTTGGGTTCCAGTAAACCGTGGTTCTTAAATCTTTACGATTCAAATTCGCTGGCACATCGTATTTCGGGATATAAAAGCTGCGTTCCTTTTCATAACCTTGTGGGGAAAAAGTCAGTTGATAATTCTTTGGCAACATATCCAAAAGTTGCGCTTTAGTTATTTTTTGTCCTTTTGGTTTTTCTTTTTGATTGATGACAATAACGCCGTTTATGTTGTTCTGCCTATTTACCGTACCTAAGTCGTCTTTAAGAAAAACCTCCACCGAGGCTACATTCTCTCCTGTCATACCTCCGAGAGAATTAACGTCCACAAAGAAACCATTTACAAATATTCCCATTGGCGTGTGGTTGCCGGCGTTATAGTCTCTGGTTACATAAAAGTTATTGTCTATATAGGTAACCCCGGGCAATATTGCCTGTAAACAATTAATCAGAAGGTTACAACCTTTTAGCGCATCCCCACTAATTTCATGGTCAGAAATTTGGCTAAGGCCGCTTAATGCAGAATAATCTTTGTGACTAGCTTTTGGCTTTGCTGCAGCTTTTATAGTTACATCGCGCAATGTGTGTAAATAAGAATACTGTTTTTTGCTGTTTCCTAAATAGGTAGTAAGTGTGCTGTCTATATTTAAAACCTCATCTGGCGCATTAAAATTTCTGCTAACATTCGGAAAAACACTTCCTTTTAATCCCAAGACCATATTTTGATAGCCAGCGTTGTATTTTGCGGTTATAGTCATCTTAGAGGTATCGTTTAACACCAAGTTTGAGAACTTAAAATTTCCTACCGGATCTGTGGTTAGTTCTTGACGGTATCTTTTATCTGGAATGGTCAAGAGTAATACGCCTTTCCTAACAGGGATACCGTTGCTAAGCCGCAGTACGCCAGAAACTTCTATGCCCTGTTCTGGAAGGACTGATATTTCTGGAGTTTTATCGCCCAAAATATCGTTGTAACTAAAGCTTCTATAACCTTGCGTGAGCAGTAGTAAATCCATATCTGATGTCCTTTTTTCATCAACACTACTGAAATAATAGTTTGGTTGTTCTATATAACCTTTTACATCGCTGGTAAGCAAAAATGTACTTAATATCGTGGAAGCCTTATCATCGTTATAGGGCACTTTTGTCTCATCGATAACTGCAACAGAGAAATTTCCCTTTACCGCTGCGGTATCATTCTTGGCCAAAACGTTTACTTTAACCTTCTTTTTTGAACCATAAGTTGGCAAAGGTGTGGACAAATTTACAACCAAATTATTTTGATGATCTACAAAAACAAGACGCTCGCTAATCGGCCTTCCGTCTTCAGAAAACAAGGTAAACTGTGCAATACCTCGGGGAAATTTAGCCTTCGGAATCACTGTATTGTAAACAGTTTCTGCCAAAGCAGTTTGCGCTCCATAACAAATTACGCCTTTAGATCTGGCAATTAGATATACTTTCTTCCCCTTATTTTTATCTATAAAACTTTGGCTCGATGCAATTTTTACAGCAATATGATCCGTATTTCCATTGTCAATATTAATCACGCTTCCTTCTGCTGCAACCTCTGGCAGGCTTACGCTTTTGTTGCTAGCGTTGCTAAAAATAACCTTTGCAACGTATTTTTTCCCTGCTTCTGGAGTAAACTCAAAAATTCCCATACCTAAATGTTGCGTCTTAAAAGTAGCTATTTGCTTGCCATCGCTATCTACAATGCTACCACTCGCATCTATCCCAAGCCCATTATTTTGGATGGCTTTAATAGCAACCTTGTTGTTTATGCCTGCAACTAAATTTCCACCCTCTGGAAAAAACTGGACATCTGTATTGATTATGGCATTTTTAAGTTTAAAACTGCTATTGGCCGTGTAAAATTCATTGAGTTTTATGCTTGTTTTTAAGTCCCCGTTTTTAAGTTTATATTCTGCATTTTGGTTTGCGCTCATCGCAACGCTTAAGTAACCATGCGCATCAGTTGTTCCCCTACCCTTATCCACCTCGGTAAAAGTGGTAACCGCTTGCCAAGTTACGGGCTTGTTTGCATAAGGCTTATCATCCGCATCTTTAAATTGAATGCGTGCAATTATCCTTTCTTGTTTATCGGTAGATGTATTTTGATAAGAAATTTGAGTTTTTAACTCTTTGTCTATCGCTTCGCCGATAAAAAGCGTTTTGTTAAAGTAAGCAGGGTTTTCGAAATTCAACATCCACTTTGTGTAGGCCCTAACATAGTAATTGCCCTGTGCATAATTAACCTGATCGATTGGAATACTTCCATCGGCCATTCCATCCACAAGCGGCACCTTTATGGTTTGAATTAATGAATCTTGCTGATTGATAACATCAACGTACAAAATCTTGCTCAGCTTCGAAAGCACGTCTAAATTTTCGGTAACATAGGCCTTAAACCAAACGGTATCGGCTACTGCATAATAGGGTTTATCAAACTGCAGATAAATTCTTTCTTCGGGGTAACTAGATAAAAATTTACTTGTTTTATTAATGATGGTATTGATACTCGTACTATCTGTTTGCGCTTTACTGCTAAAAAATGCTGCCAACAAAACTAGCAATGTGGAAATAGATCTTTTAAAAAAGCTCATTCTAAAGATTTTAAATCTTGAAGGTGGTAAATATATCCAATTAATAATCTTGCGCACAAGATGTTATAAGCTTTAACATTTTTTTACAAAAATAATTTTGCCAAACCGTTATACTACGCCAAATTTTTTATTAAGGACAGATGATAGCTATTTAAATTTCAAATCGCTCCTCACCGGAAAATGATCTGAAAGTTTGGCCTCTGTGATCTTGTAATTTAGTACCTCCAAATCTTTAGAGGTAGCGATGTAATCTATCTGGAAATTAGGAAATTTGCCATTGTACGTTTTTCCTAATCCACTTCCCTGTTTAATGAAGGCATTATTCAAGCCGTTTGTAATTCGAGTAACAACATAAGATGCGGGCGTATCGTTAAAATCTCCAGCTATTAAATAAGGAGTTTTGCAGCTATCCATCTGCTTTTTCATAATGTCTGCTTGTCCACTCCGCTTTTCGAAAGCCTTTTTAAGCATCCGCAGAATGCGTTTACTCGGTGTAAGCTTCGTTTTCATGTCCTTTACCTGATCAAGATATTGATAATCTTGCGGCTTAAAAGAGATGGATTGGAAATGGACATTATATATCCGTAGAATCTTCCCATTTACACTAATATCGGTATAGATGCTCATATTGCCCGGCAAGCCGTTTGAAAAATCTATCTCTCCCTGCTTTACGATAGGGTATTTTGAGAAGGTAGCTAGGCCATTAGCCTCATAATCATTTTTATTAGTTTTAACGAAATACACATTTTTTATGTTGAGTTGCTTTTTAAGGCTATCAACAATATCAAATTTACCTCTAAAACGGGTGTAAAATTCTTGAAAACAAACCACATCTGGGTTTTGATCTTTAACCACTTGCAAAATTTTTTCTTTTACAGATTCTGTTTTTTTATCGTCAAAGGGTTGAAAACTGTGTACGTTATACGTCATAACTCGTACGCTATTCGCAACCTTAAGGGCTTCGCCTTCATCTCCCGAAAAGGAAATTGTTGCTTTTAACGGCCTATAACCCAAGAAAATAGTTACCAAAGTAACGATACCAAACAGGTACTTTTTGCTTATTAGCCACCAGACGACAAATATTACATTTATTAAAAGCACGTAAGGATATGCTAGCCCAAAAAAAGCGAAAATAAAATGTTCTCGAGGATCCAAATTACCGGCTAAAATTCCCATTATTAGCGCTAGTGCAAATAGAACCGCAACAGGCAAGGCAATTTTATCTAAGAAATTATATTTACGTGAGGCCATTAATCTTTACTTGCTTTAAATAGCTTTTCTTTTTCGCCTGCACTTAGTTTATCGTAACCTGAGGAAGAAATCTTATCGAGAATTGCATCTATCTCTTTTTGCGAAACGCTATTTATCGATTGCTTTTTGACAACAGGCCTATCGTTCTTAAACACTTTCATCTTTGGCTTAGGCTGAAATATTTTGCTCCAATCGTTGCCATTCTGTAGGCTTTTGATATAGAAGAATCCAAACACCGCTCCGCCAATATGCGCAAAACTTCCACCTGCATTGGTTGCCGCAATGCCTAAAATGTCTAATACGAAAAAAGCGAGTGCAAGGTATTTTATCTTTACCGGGCCCAAAAAAAGCATAAATAACGAGTAGTCGGGCATCAGCGTTGCAGCGGCCACAATAATTGCCATAACCGCAGCAGACGAGCCAATAACCGTTGTTCCATAAATACTATTGGCGAAAACCGGAAAAATGTTGAGACCAATAATATACAAAACGGCTCCGGCCAATCCTCCCGCGAGGTAAATAAAATGGAATTGCCGATTTTTCAAAAAATTTAAAAATATCTGCCCGAACCAATACAACCCAAGCATGTTAAAAAGAAGATGTAAAAGACCATCATGAAAGAACATGTAGGTAAAAATGGTATAAAGCCTAAGAGGTAATTTTGTGAAAGCGGCAGGTAGCCCAAACCACTCTCTAGCCAACATATTAATATTTATTGCGCTACCGCTTAGAAACAATACCAGCGAAATCAGAGCGACAACCAAAAACACAAGGGTGTTTACCCCGATGTAAAAAAACAGCGGATTGCCAGATTTAAATACCTTATACTGTAAATCCTTTAAAACGTTTTTGTTATTCATAAAGCGTATAAAATGTATCGTCCTTATCTTTCCAAAGCTTTACTAAAATGAAGCCAATTAAAGCGCCTCCCAGGTGTGCGTAATGCGCCACCGAATCACCGGCAAATTGCCCAACTCCTAAAACTAGTTCAAATACAATGTAAAGTGGGATGATGTATTTAGCTTTTACCGGTACCGGGATAAACAAAATAAATAATTCTGCATTTGGATAAAGCATACCGAAAGCAACCAATAAGCCAAAAATTGCACCAGATGCGCCGATCATTGGTGTGCTGTAAATATCGCCAAGTTTGCTTAGTTGCGCCTGCGTAATTCCGTTTACATTTGCTTGTACAGTTCCTTTAAAAAAATCTATGTTAACAATGTTTGTAATAGAGCCTGTTATTTGATGTACCTCAAAAGCTTGAACTGCCAATTGCAGTGCAAGCGCGCCCAAACCGGTAACCAGATAAAAAATGATAAACTTTTTTGTACCCCATTTTACCTCTAGCACCGCGCCAAACATGTAAAGGGCAAACATGTTAAAAAAGATATGCATTAGGCCGCCGTGCATAAACATATAAGTAATGGGTTGCCAGGGGCGAAAAAATTGCGAATCGAAATAAAAAGCGCCAAGAGAAAAAGCCAAGGGGGTTCCTCCTTTACTATCAAAATACATGGTAGCTAAGTAAAAAAGTACGTTGATAATTAAAAGATTTTTTACTATCGGTGGGATGTGGATGTTGTTCATTAAAAATTAATTTCGCTAATTAACCAGTTTTGTGCTGGTTGCTTGACCTAGTTTTTTTCAAATTTTTTATCTAACTCTACTAACGTTATTGTTTGTATTATGGTTCTGCCACTTGCGGTAAAGTTAGGAACGTTACAGGCAAAAAGCTCCTCAATTAGGTTATTCATTTCTGTTTGGGCAAGAGGCGTCCCTGCTTTTATCCCACTGTTTTTAGCCAAACTCCTTGCTAAACTTTCTCTTTTGCTCAACTTTAGCGCTTGCTGGGAATTTTTAAATCCCTCTATCAATTGCTCAAAAAGTTGCGTCTCGTTAAAACTGGTGCCACCAATATCTACCGGAATGCCTTCGATAACCAACGTATTGCTTCCAAATTCGCGCACATCAAATCCCAAACTTCTAATATCGTCTAAAAGACTTTTTGCAAGTTCGAAATCATTGGCACTTAAACTAACGGTTTGTGGAAACAAACTTTGTTGGGAAGCACCTTTTCTATCGTCAAGGTGGCGCAGAAAACGGTCATAAAGTATCCGCTCATGCGCCAATTGTTGATCGATCACCACCAAACCAGATTTTATTTGCGAAACAATGTACCGGTTGTGCAGTTGCATATATTGCTTCGCTTTAGTCTCAAATTGATCTGGTTGTGGGTAAAATGTGGTTTGCTCAACTTCTGGCAAAGTAGCAATTTCATACAATGAGCCCCAATTTTCTGTACTTGGTTTTAACTGCTGGTTTCGTAAGAAAGGAATTTCTTTTTCTTTGTTCTTCCGATTGTTGCCAAAGGGATTGAAAGCGGGATTAAAATTGATGCTTGGCGGCACAATATCTTCTATAGCTTTTTGGGTAATCATCCCATTAAATCCTGTCTCTTGATCAAAATCTAAACTCGGCGAAATGTTGTACTTTCCAATAGAGCGCTTTACAGCCGATTTCAATATGGCGTAGATGGATTTTTCATCCAGATACTTTATCTCTGTTTTTGTGGGATGAACATTTACATCAACTTTAGATGGATCTATCTCAATAAACAAAACATATAATGGATAACTATCTTCTGGCAATAAATCAAAAAAAGCAGAGGATACCGCATGGTTCAAATATGGATCTTTAATAAAACGATTGTTTACAAAGAAAAACTGCTCTCCTCGAGTTTTTTTTGCAAAAGCTGGTTTGCCGATATACCCTTTAAGATTAATAATGGTTGTTTCCTCCTCTACCGGAACCAAACGCTCATTATAATTTTTACCGAAAAGATAAACTATTCTCTGTTTGAGATTTCCTTTCGGGAGGTTAAAAACTTCGACATTATCGTGGTCTAAGGTAAAAGCGATGTGAGGATGCGCAAGCGCCACCCGCTGAAACTCATCGATCACATGCCGCATCTCCACGGGATTACTTCTTAAGAAATTCCTGCGCGCAGGCGTATTGAAAAAAAGATTCTTAACCGCAATTTGGGTTCCTGCTGGCGTAGCCACCGGTTCTTGATTAATAACTTGCGCACCCTCTATAGTCAGGCAAGTTCCAATCTCATCCTCGTGTCTGCGGGTTTTCATTTCTACTTGTGCAATCGCCGCAATCGAAGCCATTGCTTCACCTCTAAAACCCATGGTGCGAATGGCAAAAAGATCTTCTGCTTTTTTTACTTTAGAAGTTGCGTGTCGCTCATAACACATGCGCGCATCGGTAACGCTCATTCCGCAGCCGTTGTCTATTACTTGAATCAGCGCCTTACCGGCATCTTTTATCACCAATTGAATTTTATCAGCACCCGCATCAACAGCGTTTTCCAACAATTCCTTTACTGCAGAAGCAGGCCTCTGCACAACCTCTCCGGCGGCAATTTGGTTGGCAACGGCATCAGGCAATAGATGGATTATGTCAGTCATTAATTTGGACAATGAGAATCTGCTAAATTAGGCAAAAATAGCATAACGATGTGGTTTTGTTTAAAACTCAACAAGTAAATGACTGTTAGAATTGGCTTTAAAAGAAGACAGAGGGCTGTAAGGTTGGAGGCGGAAGGTAAAGACCAGTGCGGAAAAACTAATGCTAATTTTTTCCCAAATGCCACCGCCACATAGCGCATCTTTCGGTGCACGAGAAGCACAACAAGTTGCTTTTTAAGGGGCTTTAACTTCCAGCCGGAAGCCTGGGTGATTTTTACATTTTTCTCTTGCCGCGCGAGCGACAGCAGTAGAAGCCCACAGCTAGTATTTATAACGGATGACTTGTCCCGATTTTTATTCGGAAGCGCAGACCGTTACGCAGTTTGAGGCACAAGAAAAAAAGTTAAAGAGTCCCTTTTTTTAAATATGATCAACGCAGGAAAGATCTGTTGCAAGCATCTTCAGCCTCTAGAATTGCTACAATTTTAAATCGATTCTCTATATTTGGCAACTTATCTTCAGAACCGTGAAATGTGCATTTTTTCTTCTGCTTTTTACGTAATGCTTTTTGGACCCAGAAGCAAGTTGCCTATGTTATTGTGTTTAACACAAACGTTTACACAGTTAATAAGAACTTCTCCACTGTTGAGGCATTTACAGCTAAAAATGTGCGAACATTAGCGCCTGAACAAACTTACACTAGTCAAAGTATTAAAACCCTAAACGGAGAGAAAGTATATGAAACGAAATAGATTAATTATTGGAGGAATTGTAAGTTTTTTTAGCGTGTTTTGTCTTTCCGCATGTGCCCAAGCTCATAAGCAGAATGAGCAAATTCTAGAGTTCATCAACTCTATAAGCCGAACAACCGTACTATTGAACAATCACGATTCGATTGTTCCCATTACCGGTTTAGCAAAAAAAACCATTGCTTCCGTAAGTTTGGGCTACAACTATTCAACGGTTTTTGATAGTCTTGCAAACAAATATGGCAAGGTTACCTCTTTTAGCGCAGCGTTTTACAAAGACAGCGCAAACCTAAATCGCTTAGAAGAAGATCTAAAATTTTACAATACCATTTTAATTTCAATCGACAAGGAACATGTAAAAGACGCAAAGTACATCAACTTTATAAACAGCATCAGTAAAGCAAAACAGGTAATTGTGGCGTTCTTTGGGAATGGAAGCGATTTAAAATCTTTCGATAATCTGCAAGCGCCCATTGTTTGGTCGGCACAAAACACTGCTGAAGCGGCAGCAATTGTACCACAGTATATTTTTGGCGGCATTGCAGCTGGCAATAGATTGAGCACCAACTATTCGGGGAAATATATACGAGGCTCGGGATTTGATACGAAGGTAATAAGACTGAAATACACAGTGCCGGAAGATGCAAACGTAAACTCAAACAACTTAAATGAGATTGATGACATCGCAGCCGAAGCGATAGGCAAAAAAGCTACGCCCGGTTTAGTGGTTTTGGTGTCAAAAGATGGTAAGGTTATTTTTAACAAAGCCTACGGCACCCATACCTATGATGATAACGTGACAGATAAAGTAACTGATATTTTCGACCTTGCATCTGTTACCAAAGTTACCGCAACCACCCCGTCGGTAATGCGATTGTACGAAGAAGATAAACTAAAACTGGATACTAACATTGGCGCTTACATTCCTTTGGCGAGGACAACCCCAATGAACGATATCCAGGTAAAGGAAGTAATGTTGCACCAAGCGGGATTTATTCCCTATATCCCTTTTCAAGACTATGTTAAAGCAGGCGATTACAGTCGCGATTCTTCGGCTGCTTATCCCACGAAAGTGGCAGACAATTATTACATCAAGAAAGGCTTTTTTAATGATTTTATGTGGCCAAAAATGCTCAATTCGCCAATTAGAACCCGGGGGAAATATGTGTATAGCGATATAAGCATGTATGTGATGAAAGACATTGTAGAGCATCTTACAGAAACGCCGCTGAACAAATACGTTTATACCGAGTTTTATAAACCTTTGGGGATGCAAACAGCAGGTTATCTGCCTAGAAATCGCTTTAGCAGGAATCAAATTATCCCAACAGAAAACGATTTGGTTTTTAGAAAAACCTTATTAGAAGGTTATGTACACGATCAAGGTGCAGCCCTTGCCGGCGGAGTTGCAGGCCATGCAGGGCTCTTTGCGAGCAGCAACGATCTTGCCATTTATTATCAAATGTTGCTAAACAAAGGCAGCTATGGCGGCGAGCAATATTTTAAGCCAGAGACTGTAACCATGTTTACCTCAAACCAATCGACGGTAAGCAGACGGGGTTATGGTTTCGATAGAAAAGATCCCGATCCTGCAAAGAAATACCCATCGGCGCTCGCTTCGCCTCAAACTTTCGGCCATACTGGATACACCGGAATTGCCGTTTGGGTTGATCCCGCACGCGGTTTAGTTTATATTTTCTTGTCCAATCGGGTAAATCCACAGGTAAGCGAGCAACTCGGAAAATTGAACATCAGGCCGAGAATACAAGATGTAATTAACCGAGCGATCGATGCCGGCAACAAATAAATGAGCCAGCAAATATGGAGTTCGACCGCAAACAGCACACAGATGAATTTCTAAAAGAGATTTATAAAAAGTTGCTTTATCCGCGCCTTGTAGAAGAAAAAATGCTAATTCTGCTACGCCAAGGCAGAATTGGCAAATGGTTTTCGGGTATTGGCCAAGAAGCAATTGCCGTTGGCAGCACAATGGCAATGCGTGGCGATGAATATATCTTGCCCATGCACCGCAATCTTGGCGTTTTTACCAGCAGAAACATTTCGCTTAAAAAATTGATGGCGCAGTGGCAAGGAAAGGCAACTGGATTTACAAAAGGCAGAGACCGCTCGTTTCATTTTGGTACACAGGAGCATAAAATCATCGGTATGATTTCTCATCTTGGTCCACAAATGGCCGTAGCAGATGGAATTGCTTTGGCCGATAAACTGCGCGGCGCAAATAAAGCAACTTTGGTTTTTACGGGGGAAGGCGCAACAAGTGAAGGAGATTTTCATGAAGCTTTAAACGTTGCTTCTGTATGGAATCTACCTGTTGTTTTCTTGATAGAAAATAACGGTTATGGTTTATCTACGCCCACAAACGAACAATACAATTGCAAACATTTGGTAGATCGGGCAATTGGATACGGCATCGAGGGCATCCAAATTGATGGAAATAATGTCTTGGGTGTTTATAATACTGTTTCTAAAGTAGCTTCGGAAATAAGGATTAAGCCCAGGCCAATATTGCTGGAATGCTTAACCTTTAGAATGCGTGGCCACGAGGAAGCATCGGGTATTAAATATGTTTCAGGAGCGCTTTTGCAAAAATGGGCAAACAAAGACCCGATTAATAACTATGAAAACTATTTGATTGAACAAGGCATATTACATTTGGATGAAGTTGACACAATAAAAGCTAAGTTTAATGAGGAAATAGCTGTAGATGTTGAGGCTGCTTTTGCTGAGCCCGAACCAATTGTAAACACTGCCGAAGAAGACCCTAGTGTATATTTCCCTTACAAACAGAAAATTATTGATCCAAGAACCGATGTTAGGGAAAGAAGATATTTGGATGCTATAAGCGATGGCTTAGATCTCGCCATGCAGAAGCATTCCAATCTGGTTTTAATGGGACAAGACATTGCTGAATATGGCGGCGCTTTTAAAATCACCGATGGTTTTATAGAGAAGTTTGGTAAACGGCGCGTTATAAACACGCCAATTTGTGAATCCGCCATTGTCGGGGCTGCATTGGGGCTATCCATCAATGGTTTTAAGAGTGTCGTAGAAATGCAGTTCGCAGATTTCGTGACCGTTGCTTTCAATCAAATTGTAAACAACCTGGCAAAAACGCATTATCGTTGGGGAGAAAAAGCCGATATTGTAATTAGAATGCCAACAGGTGCGGGTACTGGTGCCGGTCCTTTCCACTCGCAAAGCAACGAAGCTTGGTTTACCAAAACGCCAGGTCTAAAAATAGTTTATCCTGCGTTTCCTGCAGATGCAAAAGGATTATTTTTAGCAGCGATAGAAGATCCAAATCCTGTTTTATATTTCGAGCATAAGTACTTATACCGAAGTTTAAGCGGAGAAGTGCCAGAAGGTTATTACACAACAGAAATTGGCAAAGCGGTTTTGCTTGCAGAAGGCAAAACATTTACCGTTATAACTTACGGTTTGGGCGTTCACTGGGCTTTGGAGTATTTAAAAAACAATCCGCTGTGCGGGATGTGTTTGGTCGATTTACGTACGCTACAGCCTTGGGATAAAGAGACAGTAACGAACGCTGCAAAATCGACGGGCAGAGTATTAATTTTGCATGAAGACACATTGACAAACGGTTTCGGTGCTGAAATTGCTGCCTGGGTTGGAGAACATTGTTTCTCTTTTTTGGACGCACCGGTTATGCGTTGCGCAAGTTTAGACACACCAATACCAATGAATAAGGCATTGGAAGATAATTTTATGGCAAAGGCAAGGCTTACAGAAACGATTGAAAAACTAATCAGCTTTTAAAATTTCGCCATCGGGGATGCAAATGATTCAAAAAAATATGGACAACCTTAAACTGGAAGGAAATTTCGTTGATATACTTGGCAGAAACATTTTCTACGCTGAAGTAACCATTGCCGATGGAAAAATAATTGCAGCTGAGAAAATTGATGAGCAAAAGACTTCGGCTCCATTTATCCTTCCGGGATTTACTGACAGTCATGTACATATAGAGAGCAGCATGCTGATTCCGAGTGAGTTTGCAAAACTAGCCGTGGTGCACGGAACGGTTGCTACGGTAAGCGATCCGCACGAAATTGCAAATGTTTGTGGTATAGCTGGCGTAGATTTTATGATAGACGATGGCAAAAAGACGCCGTTTAAATTCTATTTTGGCGCGCCAAGTTGCGTCCCTGCAACCACTTTCGAAACCGCTGGGGCGGAAATTACTGCTGACGATATAGAAAAACTTTTGGCACGGCCAGAGATTATTTTTCTTACAGAAATGATGAATTTTCCGGGAGTTTTGAATGAAGATGAGGAAGTTTTAAAGAAAATTGCCATCGCAAAAAAGAAAGGCAAACCCGTTGATGGCCACGCGCCCGGCTTGCGTGGCAAAGCTCTACAAAAATATATAGACGCTGGCATTTCTACCGACCACGAATGTTTTACAGAAGAAGAGGCCTTGGACAAACTGCAACGCGGAATGCATGTTTTAATTCGCGAGGGTTCTGCTGCTAAAAACTTCGATGCGTTAATTGGTTTACTAGATAAGTGGCCTAAAAAGATGATGTTCTGCAGTGATGATAAACATCCAGATTCTTTGGTGGTAGGGCATATTAACGAGCTTTGTAAACGGGCAATAGCAAGAGGTGCTGATATTTTTAATGTGCTGAGGGCAGCTTGTATCAATCCTATTTTGCACTATGGATTAAAAGTAGGAAAACTTGCAATTGGCGATGTAGCAGATTTTATTTTAGTTAAAGATTTAAAAGATTTTGAGGTGCTAAAAACTTACATCAATGGAAATCTGGTTTCAGAAAATGGAAAGGCTGTTGGCTTTGATCGCCTGAATTCCAAAACAGAACCCATAAATAATTTTAACTGCATAGAAAAACAACCAAAAGATTTTGAATATCCGTTTTTTGGCGAAGAAACGATACCGGTTATTAAGGCGTTGGATGGGCAGTTAATTACTGACCGGCTGGATATTACGCCAAAAGTAGTTTCGGGGAAGGTGGTATGCGATTTGAAAAATGATGTTTTAAAAATTGTGGTTGTAAATAGATATTTCGATGCGCCAATTGCAAAAGCATTTATTAAAAACTTCGGGTTAAATTCCGGCGCAATTGCAAGTAGCGTTGCGCATGATAGTCATAACATTATTGCCATTGGCATAGATAATGAAAGTATTTGCCAAGCAGTGAACGAAATTATAAAATATAAGGGAGGTATTTCTGCAGTTGACGGAAACAAAAAAGAAATTTTGCCACTTCCTGTTGCAGGTTTAATGAGCAATGCTGACGGATACAAGGTTGCCAAAGCGTACACGTCCATAGATTTAATGGCGAAAAATATGGGATCGAAACTCTCCGCCCCATTTATGACCCTTTCTTTTATGGCGCTTTTAGTGATTCCTAGTTTGAAACTGAGCGATAAAGGTTTGTTTGATGGGGATAGGTTTGAGTTTGTCAATTCTGGGTAGAAAGCCTGACTGTAAATTCTCCCTTTGGCTAAGCGAGTTTTTTCAAAATTCCCGTCATGTTGAGGAACGAAACATCTCACACGCAATTCTGGTTTAGCCCGTTAAGGAAAACCCTAGTTGTGAGACTTCTCGTTCCCTAAATTGAAGCGCCAGCTGACAGTGATTAGTCAGGGAAAGTTTTAGGTTTGGTCTTTCTGCCTTAGTCTTTAGCTCCTTTTCTCCTCAACCAAAAATACCTCTGCCAGCGGATTAAACAAAAACAGCCTTTTATCATCTAAACAAACACAGCGATAGCGTTTTCGCAATCGTTCACCTTTGGCAAATCTGCGCCCATCTCTTATTTTAAAAACTGCATCTTTTGGTAACTGCTCTAAATGAAGGATCTCAGGCTTTGAAACATCATAGGCTTTTAACGTTCGGGCTAAATTCAAATCGCCACAGCTTGAGGCAGCAGGATTTGCAATGTATTTATTAATGGCTTGATGCACATCGGGCGGGAAAATCTGTAGTCCGAAGATTGGAGTCATCATCTTTTTGAAATTATTCTTCCATTCTAAACCATGGGGTTTCACTTTGTTTTTATGCTCATTCCATGTGAGCAAATGGGCAAACTCATGCACCGTGGTTACCAAGAAAGAATATTGGTTTAGGTTATAGTTTACCGAAATACGATGACCTCTATCACCGTAAGGATGCCTGTAATCGCCGAGCTTCGTGTTGCGTTTTTTAGATATTTTGAATTCGCACTGAAAATAATCTATCCATTTTACAATAATCGGCGCAGCGGACGGCGGCATATATTTTGCTAGCAGCGCTATTTTTTCCAAGGTGATGGTTTTATCCGCGGAAGCGAGAAATTATTTAATTAAGTTGTAAAGCTCATCTAATTTTGGGGACAGCACAATTTCTATACGCCTGTTTTTGCTTCTCCCACCTGTGGTGGCGTTGCTATCTAAAGGTTGAAACTCTCCTTTTCCGGTGGCGGTCATCCTAATTCCATCTACATTTTCAGTTGTGGTTAGGAAACGGACTACAGAAGTTGCACGCAATACACTCAAATCCCAATTGTCTTTAATTTGCCCAAGATTGTTTATTTTTTGGTTATCCGTGTGGCCTTCCACAGCAATATTAATTTCGGGTTGTTGTTTTAAAACGCCTGCAAGTTGCGTTAAGGCTTGTTTTCCTTTTTCATCGATAATGATGCTTCCCGATGGGAACAATAATTTATCCATCAAAGAAACATAGACTTTGCCGTTTTTAACGTCAACAGTAAGACCACTTTTTGCAAAGCCAAGCAACGCTTGACTTAGTTTTTCCTTTAAGGCGTTTGTGGCTTCATCGCGCTTTTTCAAAACGTCTTCAACTTCTTTTAAGCGCTTTTCTCTTGCGGCCAAATCGCCAGAAAGCTTGTCTATTTCAGATGACGAATTGCTTTTCATCTTTTTATAATCATCGCTCATGGTGTTGTAGTTGCCTTGCAAGCTTCTTAACTCATCGGCCATCATTGCAGTATCGTTCTTTAACTTAGACAATTCTTTATCGAGGTTTTCTATCTTAATTTGCCCCTCGTTAAAAGCCGTATATAGCGAATCTTTGGAACCTAAAAGCGCTTTATATTTCTTTGGAGACATAACCACGCAAGAAGTCATCGCGCTAGCAAAAAGAAAAAACGCAAAAACTACAATTAAATTTTTCATAAAGGGATGGTAAATATTGTGATGATTGGCAACGGTTTTATTGCTTTATTGCCTCGCGCAAAAATGCGACTAAAGGCTGTATTTGTCGATAAGAACTTATCAACTTATCCACTAAGCTAGGTTTAAAAAACTCTTGGTCGGATAAATTCTCTACAACTTCGAAACTTTTTAATTTTAGCAAGGCAATGTTTGGATCTTCGGGACTGTAACCTTTTGGTGCTTTTTTAAGTCGATTGTTTCCACTCAAATCAAAACTATTTGCAAAGTCTGCATCGTTCAAAATTTCTTTTAATTTCGTAGAATTGTAATCTATTTCCTGCCTAATTAATTTTAAATGTGCGGCTTCGGGCATCCAATAGCCGCCAGCTAGAAAAGATTTTCCGGGCGCAACATTCAAATAATAGCCTGGCTCGTTGCCGCCTTTTCCGTTGGCAGAAAACCACAGGCCAAAATTGGTTTTATACGGGTCTTTGTTCTTGCTGAAACGAACGTCGCGGTAAATTCTCATCATACATTTTTTCGGATCGGTATCTGGAGAAATTAGCGGGTCTACTTTAGACAATTTTGGAAGCAAATCAGCAGCCAATTGAAGCACATCCAACTTAGCTATTTCGTATCGTTGCTTGTTTTCAGCAAACCATTCTCGATTATTGTTATCTCTAACATCTTTTATAAAAGTTAAGGTTTCCTTTTGCAGCATAGATTAGTTTGGTTGCTTGGTAAATACTGTTTCTGATTTTATTTGAAAGAAACTAATTTTCAGCTGAAAAATCTATAGATGAGTAAACTGGATTATCTAGGCCCTAATTGAATATTCCGTATCGTAATTTGGTTTGTATTTGATATTGGGAGACAACACATGCAAAAGCAAAATCCTAGAATACCTATAATTTAGGGGATAGAAAATAAAGCACGCAGCAAAAATAGAGACAAGGTAATACCAAAAATTATCATCAGATAAACCACCTTTAAAGATGAAAACCAAAATACTAACTGCAAGCATTTCGGCCACGTTCATTGCGTAACTGACGTACATGGCAGCGTAAAAATAGCCTGGCTCTATTTCTATACGCTGCCCGCAATGACCACAGACTTCCTTTGTATGTTGTAGGTTAAATCCATACATGGTTCCAGTAAAAATATCCCCTCTCCTACAATGCGGACACTTTGCATGAATTATCGCATAAAGTTTGGTTGTTTTTTCGGCCACAATCAATTAAGATTAATTTGCTCGTCCTTCATGTTTATATGAACAGTTCTTTTACGGTATTTCTTGTACCAGATAATTCCGACAACCAAAACAAGAACGTACGGAATAAACAATAAGTACATTATACCAGAGTTGAGACCCAAACCTTGAGTGTTTCCGTTCTTTGTGCCCTGATCTGCGTTAATGGCGCACATGGCGCATTGGGCAGATGAGTTTTGAACAAACAGAAAAGCGGAGCCAAACGCCGTCAAGCAGGATAATAAAAAAGTTTTCATCAACACAAAGATAAAAAAATAACGCTTTTACCGTCTTAACAATTGTGTCATAAATTTTGTAAAAGCCTATATTGTGGATTATTTAGGATAGTAGGGAGCAATCATCAAATAGACAATTACACCAGTTACAGCAACATAGAGCCAAATTGGAAATGCTACTCTTGCTATTTTTTTATGCCGATCGAATCGTTGAGCCAACGCCCTTACAAAAGTGATTAAAACCAGCGGAATTGTAGCAATAGACAGTACGATGTGTGTGGCAAGTATAAAGAAATAAATTATTTTGATGTTGTTAGCCCCTCCAAACTTGGTAGTTGGCGTTGTCATGTGGTAAGTAACATACATCAACAAAAAAACAACCGAACATCCAATTGCCGTTTTCATTAGTTTTTGATGTAATTGCACTTTGCCATTTTTAATTGCCCAGACGGCAGTTATCAACAAAAAGGCAGTTATTCCGTTAATTGTGGCGTAAATTGGCGGGAGAAAATATAATGGCTTCGCATTGGGAATCTTAACAACAAATAAGGCCGACACTGCCAAGGGAATTAGGATTGACAAAACTATAATCCACCTATTGTATCTCTTTTCTAATCGTTCGTTCGCCACTTTTATCTACTTATTATTAACTGTTTACTATCGTCCGTCTTTCAAATTCCGTAAGTATTCGGCAACTAAGACTTTAATCTCATCATCTAACTTAGAAAGCGCCTGTGAATCGGTCGCCTCGTAATATCCCCGAATTCTTCGGTCGGTATCTAGCAAAACGATTTGATTCCCGTAAATGAATTTTGGTTTACCATTGTCTTCGTGATAAACCATATCTAAATTAAGCTCGTTCCTAATAAACGGATAAACCTGTGCTGTGTCTCCCGAGAGGAAATCCCAATGATTTTGTTTAGATTTTATCTGTTGAGCAAATTTCTTCAGTTTCGAAGCATTATCTGAAGGATCTACCGACAGAGTTAAAAAATACAATAGATTATTTTTTTTATACCCGTCAGCAATATCCTTAATGCTATTACTTACTTCCAAATTTGGAGACTGTGTGTAAAAAAGATTAAGGATTATTATTTTGTTTCGAAAATTGTTCCAGCTTATACTATCCCCGTTTTGGTTAAGAAGTTTAAAATCGGCAACATTATGGTAAATGGTGTCTGGTATGTGCTTACCTTTTATTACATGAAATGTAGACGCTACTTTTTTGTCGCCAAATATGTGCAGGGTTTTATATCTGTTTTTTGCGTAATGAGGAAGTAAATAAGAAAACAAAAATCCAGGTATGGCCAATATGCATACAAGGATTAAAGTTTTTTTTACTGTGCTTTTACCCACTAATTAAAAATCATGTGGCTGTTCAAATGACTTCCTTCAATGAGCATCAAAATAATAAAATATCCTATAAATAGAAACGATAATGAAAGTGCGAGCTGCAAACCCAACCTCTCAAATTTTAGGTGCATAAAATAACCAACTATATAAAACGCCTTAACTAAGGTGAGGCAAATGTACATGTAGTTACCTATATGCTGACTGATGTGGTGCCCTGGGATTGCCCAAAGCGCTATTATAAACTCTACTACGGTAATTAACAAAAGTACGCCCGCAACTTGCCAAATTTTAGATTTCGTTAAACCTGCTTCGTGGTGGTCTTCGCTCTCTATGGCTTCAGTGGTATGATGATCTGACATGATAAACTTCTTTAAAATGAAAAATTAAACTAAATAGAAAAATGTAAATACAAAAACCCAAACCAAATCTACAAAGTGCCAATATAAACCAACCTTCTCTACCATTAAGTAATGTCCCCTTTTCTCAAAGGTTCCGTTAATGGTCATAATTAAAATTATTATATTGATTAATACACCCGTAAATACGTGGAAACCGTGAAAACCGGTAATTGTAAAGAACAGGTTTGCGAACTGCTGGCCTGCAACCAACGAAACTGGGCCGTTAAAAAATTCTTGTAACTTTTCTGGGCTAGGAATTTCGCCCCAGCCAAAACCATCCTTAAATAAGTGGGTCCACTCTAGTGCCTGGCAACCAAGAAACATCAGTCCACCAGTAATTGTGGCAACCATCCACCATATCACCTCATTTTTTGCTCTGCGATGGCCTGCTTCTACTGCCATTACCATAGTAACAGAACTCATAATTAAAATAAATGTCATTATCCCCACAAAAACGAGTGGCGCACCATGGTCTGTTACAAACGGTATAGATTCGAAAACCTTATCGGGTGCTGGCCAGGTAAATTTAGAGAATCTTTGGGCGCCGTAATAGATCAAAAGAGATGAGAAGGTAAAAGCATCTGACAAAAGGAAAAACCACATCATTATTTTGCCGTATTCTACTTTCCATGGCGATTGCCCGCCGCTCCACGGCCCGGTTTTTATTTGATCTAGTTGTGATACTGTATTCATTTGGAGTTAGTAAAATAAGTTGCAAACAAAATTAACGATTCAAAAGTAAAAAAACATAGAGATATATCCACAATATATCTATAAAATGCCAGAAAATAGAGGCAATTTCCATTCTGTAGCTGTTTTTCGGTAATGGAATTTTCTTGTAGCTACCAACAAGTGCATTAGCAATTAAGCCAATACCAGCCAAAATATGTAATAAATGGATTCCAGAAACCACATATATAAAAGAAATTGCGGCATTATTGCCCACTAGTGTGGCGCCGGTTTTAACCAACGTTCCCCAAGCAGCAAACTGCATCACTCCAAAAATGAAGGCAAGTAGCACCGTTGCCCAAAGCAAGTTACGCTGCAGTCTAAAATTTAATTTTTTTAGCGCTCTAGTTGCCATTACCAAAGTAATGCTGCTAGCTATAATAATGATTGTGCTGTAAATAAAAGCATCAGGCAAAACTAAGCCATGACCTTTACCTTTTGAAGCGGCAAACACCAGGTAATAACTGGTAAATCCCCCAAACATTATCGTTGAGGAAACTATAAACAGCCAAACAATAAATTTTCTTGGCCTTGGATCAAAAGCATCTTGAAAAGTTGCCATAGCAGAAATCATTAATTATGTCGCAATAAAATCAAACAATAAAACCAACTGCACAATTGGCAAATAAATAAAGGAGCAGAACATTACCCGCCTAGCAGCATTTAACTCCAACGTAGTCATTAACCTAAAAGCCAGAAAGCTAAATATAATCCCTGCTAGTATGGAGATGCTAGCAATAAAGTAACCGCCAAAATTATAAAAAGTTGGGAGTAAGCTTACAGGTATTAATATTACAGCAGAGACAAAGGTAAATACTGCCGAAACTAGATTTTTTTTCTTACTCGGAAGTAGTCTAAAACCGGCCTTTTTGTAATCATCATCCAATACCCAAGCAATTGCCCAAAAATGCGGAAACTGCCATACAAATTGAATCAAGAAAAGAACAATAGCAATTGTATAGTCAATAGCTAGAAAGTCGCCCGCCTTTAAACTACCAAAAGCAGCTAAGTACCCAATCAATGTTGGTAAAGCGCCGGGTATTGCCCCAACAAAAACAGCAATTGGCGATTTTGCCTTTAAAGGCGTGTATGCAAAAGCATAAAGCAAAATAGATAACACAGATAAAAGACCGGTCTCTAAATTTAATTTACCTAGAAGCCAAGTGCCGAAAAAAGCCATGAGCAACCCTAAAACCAACCCTTGCCCAGTAGTCATCCTGCCGGCAGGCATTGGCCTATCTTTGGTCCGAGACATTAATTTATCTAAGTCTTTTTCTATTATTTCATTAAAGCAGTTTGCGGCCGCGGTAACGAGAAAGCCACCAACAATCAAAATTACCCAGTTTCCCCAATTTATGCTTTGGATTTGACCACGGAAAATTTGGCTTTTCTGCCCAATCAAAAAAGAAATCGACGCAGAGAAAACTACCAGGAACGTTAGCCTAAACTTGATAAGTTTTGAAAAATCTGAAATCGTCTGTCTCAATTATTGATCAACTATTGATTTGTAGGTTGCGGTATTCTCAACCAATAAATACAAATAAAATTCTAAAGAAAATAATAGTACTGCAAAAAGTACATGCGCTGTCTGCGCAACGGGGGGTAAGCCCAAATATGCCAAGGCAATCCCGCTTAAAATTTGGGTTGCTAATAAAATTAAAATTGCTTTTGCCGCAAGCAGAGGGGCAGCTTTTCCGCTAAACCTATCTATAACCATTTTATATATAATACCGTTGGCAATAATTACCAATAACGCCAAATCTCTGTGGTAATGAAAAATACTACCAAGTTGGTTAACCCAAGTTTCTCGTGCTCCGCCAATTGAAAATTTCGAAATAACATCTATTTTCTCTCTAACCTCCGTACCTAATATGATTTGCAAGATGCTCAACGCTAATGTAAAAAATAGAAAACCTTTTAACCATGCAATGCGGTACATTATTACTGACACTTCTTTATGCAATTGTTTCGCATAGCTAAAAGTGTAGATGCTTATTGCGAGTATTAATAATGCGAGTAACATATGCACTGTTACAATCCATTGGGTTAAGTTGGTAGAAACCACAATAGAGCCTAGCCAACCCTGAAAGCCAACCAAAAGTACATTAAAAACGCTTAGGGCAAATATCCTCGTAGCGCTTTTACGAAAAATAAAAGCGTAAATAGCAGTTGCTATCAAAAAAAAACCCGTTACTGCACCGATTAATCGATTTACATACTCTGTCCAAGTATTTGCTACATTAAATTCTTCGGGCTGCGGAATAGTTTTGTCTTCTCTAATTTTTCGAGCCAAATCGGCTTTTCCAAACCGTTCTAAATACTTGGCAAACTTTTCGTTCTTTTTTAAACGTTCGGCTACAAATTTTTCTTTATAATTAGCGGGTAGTTGAGAAACGTTTGTAGGAGGAATGTAACTTCCAAAGCATTTTGGCCAATCCGGACACCCCATGCCAGAGCCGGTACTCCTTACAATCCCCCCTGCGAGTATTACAAGTAGCGTAACGATTATGGTGATGAAGTTTATCCTGATAAAACGTTTTTCTGATCTGCTGATCATATTATTGGTGAATGTAAAGGGTATCTCGTGTAAAAACGTAAACGAGATATCCTTTAAAAATATTTTTGAAGAAACTAAACCCTAGTTTCTTCTGCTGGATGTTCTATTTCCCAAGCCTTTTGTAATTTTTCAGCCTCTTCGTTTCCTTCGAAATCGTGAGGAAGATTTGAACTCATAGTTTGAGAAAATGGAACAGTTTGTGGAATAAAGTCTTGCTCGTGGCCAGGTTTGCTATAATCATAAGGCCATCTGTAAACTGTAGGAATTTCGCCGGGCCAATTTCCGTGTAAATGCTCTACCGGGGCAGTCCACTCTAAAGTGTTTGCTTGCCATGGGTTTTGAGTTGCTTTTTTACCTTTAAAAATAGAATAGAAAAAGTTGAACAGGAAAGCTACCTGAGCTAACCCCGCTGTGATGGCTGCCCAAGTTATAAACACGTTGACAGTTAACCATTTCTTCATAAATTCAAATTCGGTAAAAGCATAATATCTACGCGGTACACCATCCAAGCCCAAAAAGTGCATCGGGAAGAATACCATATATGCAGCTATGAAAGTAAACCAAAAATGAAGATATCCCAACCTCGGATTCATCATTCTGCCGAACATTTTTGGGAACCAATGGTATACACCTGCAAGCATTCCAAAAATTGCAGCAGAACCCATTACCAAGTGAAAGTGGGCAACCACGAAATAAGTATCGTGTAGCGTAATGTCTAACGCCGCATTACCTAACCATAATCCCGTTAAACCGCCAGAGATGAAGAAAGATACCAATCCTATGGCAAACAACATGGCAGGTGTAAATCTTATATTGCCTCGCCAAAGGGTAGCTAGCCAATTAAATGTTTTCACCGCCGACGGTACGGCAATAATAAGTGTCGAAACCATAAAAACCCCTCCAAGAAGCGGACTCATACCGGTTACAAACATATGGTGACCCCATACAAGAAAGGAAAGTAGAGTTATGCCAATCAAGGAATAAACCATGGCGTGATAGCCAAAAATAGGCTTCCGAGAATTAACAGACATTACTTCTGATGCAATTCCCATTGCAGGCATAATTACAATATATACCTCTGGGTGTCCTAGAAACCAAAACAAATGTTGCCATAGAATTGGCGAACCTCCTTCATTTGGAAGAATGGTAGTACCCATTACAATGTCAGACAGGTAAAAACTTGTCCCAAAACTTCTATCGAAGATTAATAACACCACACCTGCAACCAATACCGGGAAAGACAAAATACCCAAAACGGCAGTTAAAAAAAATGCCCAAATGGTTAATGGCATTTTCCATAAATCCATCCCTTTTGTGCGCATGTTCAAGATGGTAGTTACATAATTTATCCCACCCATGAGAGAGGAAGCAACAAACATTATCATACTTATCAACCAAAGCGTCATCCCTAGACCGGAACCAGGTATTGCAGTTGGCAAGGCCGATAATGGCGGATAAACCGTCCAACCGCCCGAGGCAGGGCCTGTCTGTATAAAGAATGAAGACATCATTACGATACAGGCTGAAAAGAAGAACCAGTAAGAAAGCATGTTTAAAAATGGAGATGCCATATCTCTGGCTCCAACTTGTAAGGGAATAAGAAGGTTACTGAACGTACCGCTTAATCCAGCAGTTAATACAAAGAAAACCATTATCGTACCGTGGATGGTTACCAAAGCGAGATAAAAATCAGGCTTGATGCGACCGCCTTCAGCCCATTTTCCTAAAAAGGTTTCTAAAAATGGAAAATTTTTATCGGGCCAAGCTAGCTGGATCCGAAATAAAATAGACAACCCCATTGCAATAACAGCCATTATTATACCTGTTATCAGAAATTGCTTAGCAATCATTTTATGATCTTGACTGAAGACGTACTTACTAATCAAGCTTTCTTTATGATGCACATGAACGGCATGGTCATGCGCTGTTTGGTGGTTTAATGTTATTGTTGACATATTTCTCTCGCTTTCCAATTATTTTTTTACCATTGCCATAGTTGTGGCACTCATTTTTGCAGAATCTTTGGTTGTTGTATCTGACACTACTGATGGCGCGGACGCAGGGATGGGCAAACTAAAATCTTTTCTTAATTCGTCGTTCAAATACGTTGGTTGTTTTTTTAGCCACTCTTGATATTCGGGTTCTGATACAACTCGAACAACTTTTTGCATGTTGTAATGACCGGATCCACAGATCTTATTACAATAAAATAAGAACTTGAAATTCGGATCGTTCAATTTTTGCTGCATCTCTGCTGTTGTTTCTGTCGGCGTAAATTCAAAGACTGTAGTCATCCCAGGCACCGTGTTTAATTGAACCCTAAAATGAGGCATGTAAAAACTGTGTATAACGTCTTTACTGTTTAGTAGTAACTTGATTGGCTTATTAACCGGAATAACCATTTCATCTGCCAGTAAATCATCTCGCGATTTTAAATCTGCAAAATCTATACCCAAGTTATTGTTAGCGGTAGTTAGCTTATAATTTCTTTTACCTACTACACCATCTGCACCGGGATAACGGATATCCCATTTAAACTGTTCTGAAGTAACCTCTATCTGAATGGGCATATTTTTTGGGTCGTCCACTTTGTTGAAAATAGAACGCCAAGTCAAAAATCCCATCAATACAAGAGCAGTCAATACAAGCGCGGGTATGATTGTCCATATTTTCTCTACCAAATTATTATGCGGATAGTAGTACGCTTTTCGCTTTGCGGAAAATCTATAGATGAAAGCAAATCCGAAAAGAAGGATGTGCGTTATTACTAATACAATCGTAGTTAAGATTAAAGTGAGGTTAAACATAGAGTCTATCAGCTTTCCATGCTCAGAAGAGGCATCGGGCAACATTTGCGTGCCATGTACTGTATATTCCCAATATAACCCATACAATCCAAATACGAGTGCAAGCGCAAAAAGCATTGCATTAATTCTGTTCCAATTAATGCCAACTCCCTTACCTTGAGCTTCTCTACTTAACTCATAAACCTTTAATGATTTTCCGACTATTGCAATGAAAAGGCATATCGCTAAGAAGATTAAAATATAATAAATTACAGATGTATATACCTCACTCATATCTACTTTTGGCGCGGCTGCAGCACCTGCAGCTGCATCTTGCGCAAAAGCCCGTACACTAGATAATAGTGTAACCAACACCGCCAAAACAGTTGTGGCTCTTACTTTGACAATTTTTTTTAAACTCATTTCTCTAAAGTAGTATTTGTATTTCTACAAAATTAATATGCTTATTTATAATGCATTATAGCTGATGATGCAAGCTCTCTTGCAGCAAAGGATGCTTCTTTGCAATTAGTGGATTTTTGCTAATGTTGGTTAAAACGGTGAAGGCAAATATCCCAACAAAGCCAATCGCAGTCCCAATTTCAACAACACCAAGGCCGTTGTAACCATCTTTAACCGCGCCAGGCATAATCATCTGGTAATAATCTACCCAATGGCCAACCAAAACTAATATTGCAACAGCTAGCAACTTACTATCAGTGCGTTTATTATCTCTATCCATCAATAGTAATACTGGCGTTAAAAAGTTTAAAATAAGGTTTAGATAAAACCAAAACTCATAGTATTCAAACCGTTTGAAGAAATAAATAGATTCTTCGGGAATGTTTGCATAGTAAGTTAATAAAAATTGGGCAAACCATGTGTAAGTCCAAAAAATAGAAAATCCGAATATAAACTGACCAAGATTGTGCAGATGGCTATTGTTAACCCAAGGCATGTAACCAGCTCTTCTTAACAAAATAACAACTACTGCTATTACAGAAAGACTGCTTACCCACATTGCGGCGAAATTGTACCATCCAAACATGGTAGAGAACCAGTGAGCTTCTAAAGACATAACCGTATCGAAAGAAAATACCGGACTTGTAAAACCATATATCACCAAGAAAACGACCGACGTTTTAAAACTTTTATTGTAATTGGCAAGTCCACCTGCTAAATCTTCGTTGTAAGAATACTTTGCGAGCAACCACGAGAACATGCTGTACAATCCTAAAAGAATTATTTCTCGACCCATAAAAAATGGAACATTAAGATAGCCTGATTTTCCGGCTATAATGGCGTCAAAATTTGTACTGTTTGGATCTGTAATTCCGTCTGCATGCCAATGGTGATAAAGACCATGTGTGTACAATCCTGCACTAATAATAATTAAAAGAATGATAGAAGCAATTGGCAATGTTTTAGCCATAGCTTGAGGTACACGCAAAATTGCGGTCGACCAGCCTGCCTGCGCAACATATTGGATGGCAAGAAAAAATGTAGCAGACATACAAACACAGGCAAAATAATAAGCCATTAGCAATAGATTGGCAAATGTACGCTCGTGCATAATTTCATTACCACTTAAAAAGCCATAAGCAACAGCCAAAAGTCCGATAACGATGCCTACTATACTGTAGATTTTTGCTGCCCCTGTAAACTCAAACTGTTCACTAAAATTTATATCGTGAGTTTTCATTTAAAATATATTATTTTCTTATTGTCCTTTTGCTTGTTGTAGATGTTGTACCCATTCCACCACCTTCCAACGATCGGTCGGAGAAATTTGCGATGCGTGCGATCCCATATTGTTTAACCCGTAAGTAATAGTGTGATAAATTTTCCCAGCGGTAAGATCTGCCATTGCACCACCTCTAGACGAATTGCCTTCGTAGTACGACGGTACCCCATTAAACTTTTCTATCTTAACTAGGTGTCCTTGCCCGTCGCCCTTGTCTCCATGGCAAGGGGAACAAAATACAGTAAATAAATGCTTTCCCTCTAACATTGTTACGCTATCTGCTGATAGCGGATTTACCATTTGAATACCGGCCGCTTCATAGCCAGCTTGATTGTTAGGAAAATCATCATACTTGTTAAAACCTACTGGCTTAGTATGCGCAGGCGGAACCTGCGGGGCATGGCCTCCAAAACTTTTTAAATCTGGATTGCTGGTAGAAACAGGCTGATCTGTATTTAAAGCAATTGGATCATACATATTACGGGCGTACTCTAGCCCTGTGCTGCGTTTATCTTTACATGCAGAAAATGCCAGCGCAATAACCGCTGCAAAAAATATGGTAAAAAAATTTAATTTTCTATTCATAGCTCACATACTTCCTTTCATTGTACTTCACTTCTAAAGCACCAGCATTTTTTAATAATCCATCAATTACATCGTGCGCCGTATGTTCTCTAGCATCTATGGCTACTATAAATCGGTCGTCGGTAGCCCTTAAATCCATTACTCTTGGTGCCCTACCGGGAAATAAATGTGTGGAAGCATAGTAAGTGAGAACCATGCCAAAAGCGCAAAATAAAACGGTTAACTCAAACATTATCGGAATAAAATCTGGCATAACGAAGTTCGGTTTACCGCCGATGTTCATTCTCCAGTCGATAACCGAACAGAAATAAATTAATGCGAAGCCCGATAACGTACCTGTTATGCCGAAGCAAAATGCTGCAACATCTATTCTAGATCTCTTTACTCCAAGCTTGTTTTCAATTCCGTGGATTGGCATAGGTGTAAACACATCAAAAACTTTAATATTGTTTTCCTGAAGTTTGTCTATGCCATGCATCATTTCGTCCGGATCGCCGAAACTGCCTAATATATATTTTATATCATTCATTTTTAAACCTTTTCGTATTGTCTATGATTCACACTGTCAAATTTTTGTAGAGATTCTACGTATTCTTCAACTTGTTCTGGAGCTAAATCTCCTTCCGCGATCAATTTCTTTTTAGCTTGTTCACTAGCCGTTTTCAATAGTAACTTCACCTCAGCTATCGCGATAGATGGGAGTACCCTTAAAAACAATAGAAACAAGGTAAAGAACACTCCTATTGAGCCAATAAATACACCCATATCTGTCCAAGTTGGATAAAACATGGCCCAACTAGATGGAATATAATCACGATGTAATGAGAGTACAATAATTACAAAACGCTCAAACCACATCCCAATGTTTACAACGATAGACAAAACCCATGATAATGGAATATTTGTTCTCACACTTTTGAACCACATTAACTGCGTCATCAATACGTTACAACCGTACATCATACAACCAGCCCACCAATATGGCCCGATAAACCTATTTAAAAACGTATACTGTTCATACTCATTACCAGAATAGTACGCGATAAAAAACTCGGTTAAATAAGCGACACCAACAATAGACCCAGTTAACAAGATGATCTTATTCATAGATTCTATGTGGAACATGGTAATGTAATTCTCTAACCCCATTACCTTTCGAGTTACCAACAATAGCGTTTGTACCATCGCAAAACCAGAGAATATCGCTCCTGCCACAAAGTATGGAGGGAAAATGGTGGTGTGCCATCCAGGGATGACCGAGGTTGCAAAGTCCATGGACACAATGGTATGTACAGAAAGCACCAAAGGCGTTGCAATACCTGCAAGAATTAAAGAAACCGCCTCAAAACGTTGCCATGTTTTTACACTCCCGTTCCATCCAAAAGAAAAAATAGAATAGATTTTTCTTCGTATCCCCACTGCTCTGTCTCTAATAGCAGCTATATCTGGCAATAAACCTGTGTACCAAAATAATAAGGATACAGAGAAATAAGTAGAAATCGCAAACATATCCCATACCAATGGAGAATTAAAGTTTACCCAAAGAGAACCGAATTGATTTGGCAATGGCAACACCCAATATGCCAACCAAGGCCTGCCCATGTGAGAAACAACGTAGGTAGCGGCACAAATTACCGCAAAAATTGTCATTGCCTCTGCTGATCTATTGATTGAATTTCTCCAATTTTGGCGAAATAAAAGCAGCACAGCAGAGATAAGTGTTCCGGCATGACCGATACCTACCCACCATACGAAACCAGTGATATCCCAAGCCCAGCCAACAGTTTTGTTTAGGCCCCAAGCGCCAATACCTACCCAAAAGGTATAACTTACGCAAAACACCCAAAGAGTTGCGCCAAGCGAAGAAAAAATGAAACCTATCCACCAAGCTTTGTTTGGCTTGTTTTCTACTGGCGCCAAAATATCATTCGTAATTTTTGCATACGTAATGTTTTCACCGGTAATTAAAGGTTCTCTAAGTATTGATTCGTTATGTCCTGACATAATTTAAAATTCTGAATTATCGCTTAAGCTTTTACAGTTTGAACCTCTTTATTTCTAATCTTTGTCATGTAGCCAATTCCAGGTTTCACGCCCAATTCTTCCAATACATAATAAGTACGTTCTGATCTTAATAACTTAGAAACCTCTGAGTTCGGATCATTTCCATTACCCATCACAATCGCATTTGCAGGGCAAGCCTGCTGACAGGCGGTTTTAACGTCGCCATCTTTCATTGGCCTCTTTTCTATTTTAGCTTCTAGCTTGCTAGATTGAATACGCTGAATACACATAGAACATTTTTCCATCACTCCACGAGAACGAGTGGTAACATCTGGATTTAATACCAACTGTGTAAACTCATTGTTCATATAGTTATCAAAACGAGAATCGTTCCAGTAATTGAACCAATTAAACCTGCGGACTTTGTACGGACAGTTGTTTGCACAATAACGCGTACCTACGCAGCGGTTATAAGCCATGTGGTTTAAGCCATCAGACGAATGTACCGTCGCTAAAACCGGACAAACAGTTTCGCAAGGCGCATGCTCGCAATGCTGACAAAGCATTGGTTGATAAATTACCGATACGTTATCTAGCTTATCTAAATCATCAAGTTCGCGTTCTTCTGTAATGTTTTCTCCATCGTGTTCGTAACTATAATACCTATCGATACGAATCCAATGCATCTCTCTGCGGCGGCGAACTTCATCTCTACCAACCACAGGGATGTTATTTTCTACACTACAGGCAACCACGCAAGTTCCGCAACCGGTACAAGCGTTTAAATCAATCGCCATCACCCAGTTGTTTCCAAGCTGCTCATATTTATCCCAAAGATCATAAACCTTATGCCCTTCTTCTCCTTTTCCACTTCCTGCGGCTGAGTCTTTTGAAAACTCTGCAAATGTAGCTTCGCGGATGATACTACGCCCTTCATAAGAATGGTGAGTTTGCGTTTGCGCTAACTCATAGTGCCCATTTGAGGAGCTCAAGGTGCCTGTTGTACAATATTGCATACTTCCATTAGCAAACGAAACCAATGGAAATGCATTTTTACCCACATTGTCTCCAACCTTTCCAGATTTGCTCCTGCCATAGCCCAATGCAATAGAAGCGGTATCTTGCGCCTGTCCGGGTTGCACCAGAACAGGCAGGTCTATTGCATACCCATTCGCCCCTTTAACAGTAACAACATCAAATTGGGTTAAATTTAACTTGTTTGCAGTTTTTGGTGAAATTGCAACAAAGTTGTCCCAAGTTACTTTTGAAACTGGATCTGGCAGCTCTTGCAAAAATGCATTGTTGGCATGTTTACCATCGCCAATGTTAATACTGCTATAAAGTTCTATTTGGATGTCTTTCTCTAATAATTTGCTTGAGGAAGAAACGCTGTTTAAAGCTCCTGAAATATTGCCTGCAAAGTTGTAAATACTTCCAACTTTCGCTGGCGATGAAACAATACCTTTATCTAACATTTGGTTCCAATTCATACCAGAAGTAGGTAAAATCTTGGTTTCCCAATTGTTGCGAACGTAATCGTAATACGTTTTTATAGGACGAGCAGCCCAAATAAGCATGCTTTCTTCTGCCTGGCGGCTGTCGAAAACCGGATTGATTGTTGGCTGAATGATGGAATACATCCCATCATAAGCACTCGCATCTCCCCAAGATTCTAAATAATTTCTGTTTATCGCAACAGCATCACAAGCAGCTGCTGTTTCATCTTCTCTATCAGAAAATGAAACTTTTGCAGACACATTTTTTAAGGCGTCTGTAAACGGCTTTGTACCTGCAAAATCATAAACCGGATTTGCATTTAAGAAAAACACCATACCAACTTCGCCCCTGTTCATTTCGCTAATCAGGTTGGCAAAGTCTATATCGTTGCTCGCATACAATTTGCAGGGATTATCTAAATCGATGGTGGTTCCGTAACTTCCAATCGCTGCGTTTATTGCGTTTACCAAAGTTTGGGTGGCCACATCATTGCTCCCACAAACCACTAAAGCTTTTCCTTTAGCATTTTGCATTTCTCTGCCTAATAGCGAAATGGCTGTCGCTGCTTTCTTGTTTGATAAGGTGCCGCCTGCGGTGTCAGTACCCAATACTGCATTGTGAAGGGCAATTAAGGCAGGGCCTTGTTCTGATGGTTTTATCGGGATACGCGTATCTGCATTAGAACCGGTAATACTCATGCCACTTTCAAACTGAAAATGGCGACTCATTTTTTTATTGTCTAAAGATTTTTGATTTCTGTTAGACACATACTGAGCGGTAAACTCCTCCCCGCTTAACCAAGAGCCCAAGAAATCCGCACCAAAACTCACTATAAGATCGGCATTGTTAAAGTTGTATTTCGGCACTGCTGCTCTACCAAAGCTATTTTGATTTGCTTGGATAATACCAGAGTAGGAAATAGGATCGTACTGAACAACTTTTGCTGTAGGGTATTTAGCTACAAACTCATCCATTACAGCCAAGGTAGAAGGGCTGCTTATGCTCGAAGATACAATGCGGATTTTTTTTCCCGCAGCTTGTGCTTTTGCAAGTTCTGTGGTGACGTATTTATCTACTGCCGCCCAACTGGCTTGAGATTTGTTTAATAATGGGAACCGAAGTTTAGAAACATCATACAAATCTAGTACAGAAGCTTGCGCCGGAGAATCAGATCCCCAAGCAAACTCACCCACATTTGGATTATGCTCAATTTTAATCGGTCGGCCCTCTCTAGTTTTTACGAGAACGCTTTTACCATTATAGCTAGAAGTATAGTAATTAGCAACGCCCGGGGTAACTTCCTCTGGCTTAACCAAATAAGGAATAGATTTATGTACGGGTGTAGATTGACAGGCAGCCAAAGTAACCGCACCCAAACCAAAACCCAAGGCTTTTAGAAAATCTCTACGCGGAGTAACGGTACTTAACCCAACTTCGTTTAAAACATCTTCTAATGGAATAGGCTCAGCAAACTCGCTCTTATTGTCTTTAACAAATGCCGGCGTATTGTGATACTCTTCCAGGCCCTTCCAGTATTTTTTATTGCTTTCCATTTAAGCTTTGTTACTGTTTATTCTATCGTTACTAAATCTTTTGTTAATAATGGCATTTGCCACACTCTATACCGCCTAATAATGCAGGAGTAATCTTTTCACCGCTCTTTATTTTTTCGTGAGCCTCTATAAGTTTAGTATAGAAAGCGTTGTTTTTCTGTCCGGAGATATCTGTTTCTCTGTGACAATTGATACACCATTTCATTGTTAAAGGCGAAGCTTGATAGATTTCTTGCATTGTATTTACCTTGCCGTGGCAAGCAAAACAAACAGGCTCGGTTGGCTGTAAGCCTTTAGCCTTACGAATAGCGTCTTCTGCAACCACTACATGTTGGGAATGGTTAAAATATGCAAAATCTGGCAAATTGTGAACTCTGACCCATTCCATTGGTTTGGTCTTGCTTTCGTCGTAGGTACGGGTCTCTGGATCATAACCTAGCGCAGCATAGATTTTTTTGATTTCTGGTGAAATCTGTCCGTCATATTTTTCTGTTGCTTGCACCGCCTTGTGGCAATTCATACAGATATTTAAAGATGGAATAGTAGCATTTTTTGATTTCCAAGCGCCAGAATGACAATATTGGCAATCTATCTGATTGATACCTGCATGTAATTCATGAGAGAATTTGATTGGTTGCACTGGTTGATAACCTTGATGCACACCAGTTTCCCACATACCCATCCAACCCCATGATCCTAAAAATACAATTACACACAAAATAAAGAACATTACAAACTTTTTGTTCTTAAACATTTTACGAATTCCTACCTTAAGCGGAATTCCCTCTTCTACCTCAATGCCCTGCTTTTGCAAAATAAGGCGCTCCAGCATTTTTACTGCCCTGCCTAATATTACCAATACGCAAATTGCAACTGCTATAATCGCAACAATTCCTGCCAATGATAAGCCTGAAACACCTTCATCTGCCACAGGTGCTCCAGCTGCTCCCCCGGTTGCGGCAGCAGCTTTTGGTTCGCCTTCTTTTATGTAAGCTAAAATACTTTTTACCTTTGCTTCGTCTAATTCTGGAAAAGACGTCATGGCAGTCGGCTTATATTCATTCCAGAGCTTAACCGCGGCAGGATCACCTGATTTAATCAAACCTTGAGAATTTGGAATCCACTTAAGCAAAAACGACTCAGGATGCCGATCGCTGACGCCAGTAAGTGCAGGTCCAAGAACTTTTGTGTCTAACGCATGGCAAGCTGTACATTTTGCTTTAAATAAGGCTCTACCTTCTTTGGCATCTTGCGCATTTGCGGTAGACGTTGCAATGAAAGCAAAAGCCGCTAAAAGGCATGTGAATTTGAAAAGGGATTTGAAACTCATAGAGATATCTCTCATAATGAACACTTTATACTTATTTTGTTTTTGTCAATCTTTTAAAAACAGTCTAAAAATAGTCTATACTGCTTTGAACTTCAACAAAAGTATATATTATTACTAATTCCTATGACGAAATACTGACGATAATACAATTTATAATCAATCTAAACAACACCATAAATATCGGTCAAGGATGTAACCTGCCTATTTTTTAAGTTTTTTAACGCACTTTGTAGAAACGTACTTACTGCTTTAAAATCCACGAAAATATTAGTGGAACAACGATAGTGGCGTCGCTTTCTACAATATATTTCGGGGTATTGATATCTAGCTTTCCCCAGGTAATTTTCTCGTTTGGCACCGCGCCAGAATAGGATCCGTAAGAGGTTGTAGAATCAGATATTTGGCAAAAATAACTCCAAAATGGAATGTTTTCCATTTCCATATCTTGATAGAGCATTGGCACTACGCAAATTGGAAAATCACCTGCAATGCCACCACCAATTTGAAAAAAGCCTATTCCATTGCCTCCGCTATTTTTAATGTACCAATCCGCCAGGTAACCCATGTATTCTATGCCGCTCTTCATGGTGGATGCTTGTAATTCGTTTTTCATTACATAGCTTGCAAAAATATTGCCCATAGTACTGTCTTCCCACCCTGGCACCACAATAGGTAAATTTTTCTCTGCGGCGGCAAGCATCCAAGAATTTTTTGGATTTATCTCATAATATTGCTCTAGTACACCACTTAATAGCATTTTGTACATGTACTCGTGCGGAAAATACCGTTCGCCAGCCGTTTCGGCACTTTTCCAAATTTTGTGAATGTGTTTTTGTAAACGTCTAAAAGCTTCTTCTTCGGGAATGCAGGTATCGGTTACGCGGTTGTAGTGGTTTTCTAACAAATCCCATTCATCCTGTGGCGACAAATCTCTATAATTCGGCACCCTTTTATAATGCGAATGCGCAACAAGATTCATAATATCTTCCTCTAAATTGGCGCCAGTGCAAGAAATTATTGAAACTTTATCTTGTCTAATCATTTCCGCTAGCGAGATTCCCAATTCTGCGGTACTCATCGCACCGGCAAGCGTAATCATCATCTTCCCACCATCATCTAAATGCGTTTCGTACCCTTTTGCTGCGTCCATCATTGCGGCAGCGTTAAAATGGAGGTAATTACGCTCCATGAATTGAGAAATAGGACCTCTGTTACTCATGCTTAAAATTTTATAGTGTGAGGCAAAAATAGATGTTTTTTGTCAATTAGGCGTTTAACGTAAAAATCTAATAAGATTTACTTCGCTTGATGATGACTCAATTGGTTTATTCGCCTGAATAAAAAATAATAATATCCAACCGACTATCACTATGAATACCTAACGGTTTATTTCTTTACTTTGCTACCAATGAAAAAAACGTTACTTTTTGCCACCTGGGTATTTATCTCTCAACCATTGTGGGCACAAATGAAATTGATTAGAAAACTGTTGTCTAATGAGAAAGACACTACTAGAAGCGCCAGTTTTTTACCAGTTCCATCATTTGGCTATTCGCAAGAAACGGGCCTACAATTTGGCGTGGGCGCCATTTATTCTTTCTATGTAGATAAGAGAGATACAACTAACCGCAGTTCTAATTTCTCTACCACAGCAACCTATTCTACTAAAGGCAGCTATAATTTTAGTCTTCTTGGCGATGGGTGGACCAAAGCAAACCGTTACCACGCAATTGCAGAGATAAGGTTTAAAAAACTGCCGTTTAGCTTTTATGGCCTCGGTAACAACACTCGAGAATCGGCTGAAGATCAAATCGTACAGCAACTGATAAAGCTGAATTTCGATCTGGAAAAAATCACAGCAAAGAACACTTACACTGGGGTATCTTTGGGCTTTGAACATTACGAATTTAAGGACAAAGTTGCCGGTGGAATTTTAGACTCTTCGTCTAATATTTTGGGTAAAGACGGTGGAAAAGTTGTCTATATAGGTTTATCGCAAAGTTACGATACCCGAAATAGCAATAATTATCCCACCAAAGGTTTCTTTGGAAGGGTGACGTATCAATACGCGCCAAACCTTTTTGACGGTGAAAATTTTGTGGGTAGCAAAGTAAGTTTGAATCTCCGTAACTTTTGGCGTTTGGGAAACAAGTTTGTACTCGGCACGCAAGGAATTTATAATTCGGTGTTTCGAAAAAATATTCCGTTTTATCTATTGCCTCAATTGGGAAGTGACGAAATAATGCGTGGTTATTATTCTGGGCGTTACCGCGATAAAAATTTATTGGCACTACAGGCAGAACTGAGGCTGAGGTACACTGACCGCTTTGGAGCGGTGTTGTTTGTGGGGGCAGGTACGGTTTGGGGAATCAGTGATTTCTCAATAAACTCCTTCAAGCCAAATTTGGGAGGTGGTGTTCGCTACTTTTTTGATGCGGCAAAAGGCTTAAGCGTGCGTGTTGATTACGGCATCGGAGAAAAAAAGCCGAACGAGAAAAGACAAAGCGGATTATATATAAGTTTGGGCGAGGCATTTTAAAAGGAAAGTAAGAGGTCGGGAGTCGAAGGTCAGAGGTGGACAATCAGGTTTCAGCTTCCAGTTTTTTGTTCAACCCTCTGTCAACTCGCCGCGCAGCGATGTTTCCATCAACCTTCGCATTTCATCAGCCGTTTTGCCCAATCCCAAAACAAACATCAACTTGGTTACTGTCGCTTCGAAGGTTAAATCAAAGCCGCTTAACACGCCAATTTCTTTTAAACTTCTACTTGTTTCGTACTTGCCTAATTGAACTGAGCCCTTTTTACATTGCGAAATATCTACAATCAATTTGCCAGCATTTATCGCGCTACGCAAACTTTCCAAAAACCATACAACTGTGCTTGCATTTCCAGAGCCAAAAGTTTCTAATACTATGGCATCAACTTTAGATTCGGCAATTGCTTCCACGGCCGCTTTAGTAATCCCAGGATATAATTTCAAAACCCCAATATTTGCATTAAAATTAGTATGAAGTTTTAAATCCTCAATAGGATTTTCAAGAATTTGATTGCTGCTGAATTGCAAGTTTACGCCCGCTTCTGCCAAGACTGGATAATTTGGCGAACGGAACGCCTCGAATTTTTCACTATTGTATTTTATTGATCTATTCCCCCTAAAAAGTTGCGCATCAAAATAAATGCAAACTTCTGGAACTAGTGCTCGGTTGGTTTCCTTTCTGGCTGCAATTTCTAAAGCAGTAATTAGATTTTCCTTTGCATCTGTGCGTATCTCGCCAATAGGCAATTGTGATCCTGTGAGCACAACCGGCTTACCCAAATTCTCTAACATAAAGCTTAAGGCAGATGCCGTAAATGCCATGGTATCGCTGCCGTGAAGAATTACAAAACCATCGTAAAGGTTGTAATTTTTATAAATCAGCTCGGCCAGTGTCTTCCAAATTTGGGGATCCATGTTAGAAGAGTCTATCACAGGATTGAATGAATGCACATCCAGTTGATAATTGAGCCGTGCAAGCTCAGGAACGTTTTCTTTGATCTGCTCAAAATTAAACGGAACCAACACGCCGTCTGTTCCGTTTACCATCCCGATGGTGCCGCCGGTATAAATGATAAGTACCTTGTCCACTTGATAAGATTTTTAAATCGCAAAGATGCGAAAGTATTAGAATTAAAAGCCTACTACTAGTTAAAGGTAAATCGCACAGTTTTAAATCCTAAGCCTTCTATAATTGGCTTTAAAACATTTGCGGAGTTGGCTTTTGTCTGAGCTAGAATATCAGACTTTTTTACATCAGCAGCAACTTTCGACTCTGCAGCCTTGTACGCATCATCTACCAAATCCGCTTCTCTAAAAAAAGCCATTTTTGTGTCGTAAACACGAGAATTTTTATGGTCGATCTTAACATAACAGATTTCTGGCTGTGGCAAATTTACTACGGCTGTATCGGCGCGTATCTCAATGTCATTATTTTTAATCTTTGTTAAATCTATACAACCGACGGCTTCTGCCTTAACAATTAACAGCACACTTGCTTCGGGTAAAAAATCTGTCTTTTCCTTATGTTCCAAAACATCACTTATCTGGTATCTAACCAACTCTAGCTTACCGATAGATTCAATTCGCTCTACCAAAAGTTGGTGTTTGCTATCTACAGAGGTGCTGATGGTAAACTTCTTTGATATAAAAAAGTATCCGGCCACTAGGAGAAAAGCCCACGGCAGAATACGAAGGAATATTTTCATGCGCTAAAATTATAATTCTTTTTCGGTTGGTTTAAAGTTGGTAAAACAATTATTAATCCACTTTTTCCATTTGAGATTTTTTGGCAGTTGTTTTGCAATACATTTTTCACACACACAATTTAAACCAGATATTATGAAAAAGTTTGCAATTTTATTGTTTTGCGTTGCCACGCTTGGGCTGGCATCTTGCAAGAAAGAAGTTTATGTACCAGATCCTGTTACAGCAAAAACTTATAATTTTACAATTAGAGTTGATGATTGGGTAAAAAATGCCGACGGAAGTTTTAGCGTAACAAAACCAAATAATGCATTTGATGCCATCACATTGCGAGACGAAGGCATTTTGGTTTATTTCCAACATCCTGCCGACAAAAATGGCGATATCCAACTTCCTTACACTTTTAACTATAGCGCGTTTAGCTATGAAATTTATGATGGAGGTATTACGTTTGACGTGCAAGATACCAACAACCTTAGCAATTCTGTAAAGCCCACTTATGACACTTTAGTAAAAGTGGTTATTGTTCCCTCCACTTACGCCAACTAATTTTTTCAAAACTCTAGAAAACGACTTATGTTCACTTGAACGTGGTCGTTTTTTTTATGAGCGCCCCTGTTTAATTGCAAGGCTCTAATTTGCACGCCATTTCTTTCCAAAAGCAATTCGTCATAAAAACCCTTGTAGTAAACATCTTTAACTTCAAACCTTCGGCTGCTCCAATTACTTATTATTTCTGCCCATTCGGGATAAAAGACAACAAACTGCTTAAACGTTTTTAAGCCTAATTTTTCCGCGTTTCCGCGCGATAAAATCACAGCGTTGCCTAAAATTTGTGCAGTGTAAATGTGTGTAGGTTTTTGGTAAATATCAGAAGGTTTCCCTGACTGCAAAAGCGCACCGTCTTTTAAGATCAATAATCGATCTGCTAAAAATAAACCATCCGCAGGATCGTGAGAAACCACTAATACAGTTACGCCAGTTTCGGCGGCAATTTGCTTAATGTCTGCACGAAGCTGGTTTTTTAGAAGGGCATCCACTTGGCTAAATGGTTCATCTAAAAGCAATATCTCTGTATCTGCCACCATGGCCTTCGCAATAGCTACGCGTTGTTGCTCGCCGCCGCTAAGTTCTACAATTCGTTTATTTTTGAGAGGTAAAATTTTTAGATGCTCCATAATTTTCAGCGTCTTTTCAGATTTTACCTTTACATCCGTATTTGGCAACTGCGACGCAATGTTATCATACGCTTTTGCATATACGTTTAATGAAAAATCTTGGGTAACCATTTTCATTTGTTTATGCCCGGGGATAAGTTGCTCATTCGGACCTTTAATTCTTTCGGTCCGGAAATAAACATCGCCTTCATCTGGAGTTAATAAGCCATAAATAGCTTTTAAAAGTGTCGATTTACCGCTGCCGCTTTCTCCAATAATCGCCACGATGTCGCCTTTTTGTATCTCAAAACTAATATTTTTAACTCCGCCAGGTTGGTCTGATTGATACTGTTTTGTTAAATTGTTGACTTTAATAATCGTTTCGCTCACGGCAGTAAAGGTAAGAAAAAGGCTTAGCAGATTTATGGTAGGTTTTTTCTAGTTTCGCTGGAAAAAACATCAGGTTGAGACCTCGACTCCATGATTTCAGCCTGTACGACACATCTGTATAGCCGCATTTCAAACAAGAAATCCCATTCCGCATCGACCGGAACAGGATTTTATCAAATGCGTGTTGTGTTTTTTAATTTATTCCCAAGGTAACGCCAAAGCTAAAGTTTTTCAAACCAGCTTGTGCAGGTGTGTCAAACATATCGCTAAAGTAGTATTTGGTAAAAATCCCCAAACCTGCGTAACCAAGTCTTACGGTACCGCCATATCTTAGACCTTGAAAGTGATAATCATCATAAAACTTCTCTTTACCACGTTCGCCGCTAATTTGTTTAACTTTTCCGTTCAATAAGAATCCGATCTCCGGGCCAATTACAAAAAAGAACCGATTGCCGTTGTGGTTTTCTTTTGTTCTAAATTCGAAGTTTAATGGGAGGTGCACATAGCTACTAGAAAAGCGGTTTTTGGAAAATGCTACATCTTGATCTAAAAAAGTTAGTGTTGGCATATCTTTTTGGATGGTAATGTCTTTCCTCAGTCTAATAAGCGTCCAATCAAAACCACCAGCCAAATAAATTTTAAAATTTGGCGAAAAACGATAGCCAAATTGCACCACATCAAAAGAAAATGTACTTGTTTTTCCGCCACGATAAGATAGAAAATCGTTAGCAGGAGACAAATTGGAGCTTCCGTTATCTACCAACCGGGAAAAACCAAGATCGATGCGATTAAAGGTTAGACCACCCAAAAAATGAGGTTTGTAAACTCCAGAGCTGTCTTTAGCATCATCTTTTTTGTGATTGCCAAAGCCTACGCTGATATTTACACTATGCTTTGTGGCATTTTTTTGTTTCACCGAGTCCGTTTTCATGGAATCTGCTTGTGCCATTGCAACTTGGCCAATACCCATTGCAAGTCCGCTTGCAAGTACGGTTTTAAAAATTAAATGTTTCATGTGTATTTATAGTTTATGTGTGTTTCGTTTTAATAAGTTGCTTCCTAATCGTCGTGTTTTCCAAACCTAAACGGACCAATATTTATAGACGCTAGGGTAGATCCTTCGTCGTTCGTTTTAAATCTTATAAATTTATTTTTGCTCTTATCCACTGTATTTACCACCAAGTTTATTAAATCGCCAGCGTTTTTAATCTTATTTGTCGGAGATTTTTCAACTTCTAGAACAACCGACTTATTCTCTTCTACAGATGCTAATACAATTTTCTCTTCCTTTGGCGATTCGCTAATAATCGGTTTAGTTGGTTCTACCATAACATCTTGTGCCAACTTAGTCTGCTCGCTAACCGGCAATTCTATTTCCTCAATGAAGTTAATTTGTCCGGGTTCCGGAATATTCCTATCAATTCTTATTCTCGATTTAAGCTTTAAGACATTACTTGCCACCTGAACCTGCGGTTTGTGATTTCCCGAGTTTATCGGAGGAGTAACCGTGGCGTTATAGTTGTTGATGATCCGTCGCTCTGCAGAAACCCGTTTTTTAATTGCGACATTATTTTGCGTATATACGTTTTGGGAACGGTAGATAACCAAAGTTATTAAGCCTAAAATTAAGATTGAGGCAGCGACCAACCAGTAACGCAAACTAAAGGCTTTCTTTTTCGGAGTTACTTCAGCCTCAATTGCTCTCCACAATTCTTTAGATGGCGAAATTTCCGCATTCTCCAGACCGTCTTTAAATAATTTATCGAAATCTTTATCCTGTATGGCTTGCATAGTCTTGTCCCTCCATTTTTATAATATGTTGTTTCAGTATTGCCCTCGCACGGCTCAGCTGAGATTTGCTTGCTCCCTCGCTAATGCTTAATTCTTTGGCAATTTCCTTGTGCGAATAACCCTCGATTGCGTACATGTTGAACACAAGTCTATAACCATCTGCCAATTTCGCAATAAGGGAAAGTAAATCTTCCATGCCCAGCTTGCTAAAATCAAATCCAGTTGATGGTTGGTCAAATGCCTCATCTAACTCTACCACATGGAGCGTCCGCTGATTTTTCCTAAAGTTTTCTATCGAAGCATTTACCATTATCTTCCGAATCCAACCCTCAAAAGATCCTTCTTTCTTAAAATCTTTAATTTTGGTAAACACTTTTATATAACCTAGTTGAAGCACGTCCTCTGCTTCTGCCCTATTTTTGGCATAACGCACACAAACTGCCATCATTTTGCCCGATGTTTGCTTATACAATAATTCTTGCATCTTTCTGTCGCCTTTTTGGCAACCGAGCAACAAGTCATCTATCGTATATTTTTGCACCAGGTTCATGTTGTTGTTATGAATAGAAGATGATGGGTTTTAAAAATGGTTGCATGAAGGTGCAAAAAAATAAAATAAAAGGACAACGCCGAGCTAATAAAACGCAGCATGGTATGCCAAAGAAATAGATAAAAACGAAATCTAATACGCCTTAAATTAGTTTGATATGAAAAAAGGTGTTTGATGATTTTGAAAACGAAAGCAATCATCACTGCTGAAAAAGCGAGTTTAAGAAACTTGGGCTTGTATGGGACGAAAGTTGCTACAATTTACAAAATTCTGCCCACGGCGGCATGCTAGCGCTGTAATCGTTTTGAAATTAACTTTTTGATTTATCGCGGTAGCGCTTATAAAGTTTTACGCTTGCCATAATCACTACAGAAAAAATAATAAGACCAATTAAACCATACACCCAATCTACCGCACTTTTTAACACCACCGTAAAAACAATGGCAACCAGCAAAATGGTTGCAACTTCGTTCCAAAGTCTAAGTTGGAAAGAACTCCACTTAAAAATGCCTTGCTTTAATTGCTGCAAAATCCGCTGACAAATAAAATGATAAACAATTAACGACCCGACGAAACCTAATTTTACATGCAGCCAGGGCATTTTCAAAAGAGCGGGATTTATAACAATCATCGTAATCCCGGCAGCGATCGTCAAAATCATCGCCGGTGTGGTGATTATGTTCCAAAGTTTAGCTTCTATCTTGGCAAATTCAGTTTGCAGAATAATCCGTTCCTGCTCGGGTCGGTCATTTGCTTCTGTATGATAAATAAATAATCTAACGCTATAAAATAATCCGGCCATCCAACTTACCACAAATATGATGTGGACTGAGAGAACATAATAATAATAAGGCTGTAGATATTCTGTCATTAATGATATAGAAAGTTATAGGAATGGTGGGAAGGCGCGGGGTAACGTGATGATCTCAACAGTTTCAGACTTTTTGTTAAAAATATCAATAATCCTATAATTTCCCTAAAATAAGTTCTCGAATCAATTTATCATCTCGCTCAGGTACAATTCAGCCCAATTAAACATTTCCTTTAAAGTTTTGGGCTTGTTGAAAAGTTTTTTGATATAGATAATGTGAAACTATTTGAATATATATAATTTATCCAAATATAAATATTAAACTTTCTGTTTGAAAACATCTGTCTAACTACAAGAAACTAGATACAAACATCTAAATACTGACCTTAATACATAAACTCCCTAACCACGTCAAACGCATACTTTACATTATCAAAAGGAATATCTGGCATAATTCCATGACCTAGATTAAAAATAAAACCATTCGTGCCGCGCATTCGTTCAAACATTTTGATTATTTGGGCTTTGATTACCGATTTATCTGCATACAAAATATGAGGATCTAAATTACCCTGCACAGCAATATCGGCTGGAAGCGCATTTTTAATATTTAACAAATCGGCATTCCAATCAACGGAAATCACATCTGGGTTTGCTTGCGCCATTATTGGTGCAAATACAGAACTGCCTTTGCAAAAGGAAATTACCGGAATGTCTTTCCTATTAAGTTTTGAAATAATTTCTTGTATATATCTGTGCGAAAATTCGGTGTAATCATCCCAAGATAAACTTTGTGCCCAACTGTCAAAAATTTGTACAGCATTTACGCCAGCTGCTATTTGCAAGTTTAAATAGTCTGCGGTAACCGCTGCAATTTTCGCCAATAATTTGTGAGCCAACTTGGGCTGATTGTGCAACATTAACTTTGTTAATTTAAAATCTTTTGAAGAGCCACCTTCAACCAAATAACTCATCACCGTAAATGGAGCGCCGGCGAAACCAATTAGCGGAATTCTATTGTTTAATCTGCTCTGAATTTCTCTTATTGCGTTAGCAACATATTCTAACTTGCCGAGACAATCTACACTAAGTGCATCTACATCCGATTCTCTTCTTACCGGATTTGCAAATCTGGGTCCAACGCCCTGGGTAAAACTTAAATCTCCGCCCATTGCCTCGCCAGTTACCAAAATATCGCAAAATAAAATTGCTGCGTCAACGTCCAATAAATTTACCGGCAACATGGTTACATCTGCAGCAATTTCTGGTGTTTTACACATCTCCAAAAACGAATACTTGTTTTTTATTTCCCAATACTCGGGCATAAACCTACCAGCTTGGCGCATCATCCAAATTGGTGGGCGCTCTGTTGGTTTTGAAAATGCGGCATCTAAAAATAAGTTGTTGGTCATGTTGATAAAATGGTTTTAACGAAAGTTTTAGCGATTAGGCATCAAACCTTGGCTTCAATTTTTTTAATTTGGTTTTCTATCTTTTTAATAATCTCTTGAGAGCGAGATGACACAGCCAATTCCTTCGCTTTTTCTGCGTAAGCGCCCGCTCTAACTACATCGCGTTTACGCAGGGCCAAATTTGCCAAATGAATTAACACGTAAGATTTCTCGTTTTTTCCACCTACCGGGAATCTACTCGCTATTTGAAAATGATACTCTGCTTGTTCATAATCCTCATCTCGGAGAGCCATATTTCCTTGCATGAACTCATAATAACCTCTTCTATTTTTTGCGAGTCGCTCGGGGTTTTTAGTTTCTGCCAAAAACTTTCTTGCCTTTAAAAAATCGTTGTTTTTAAAATGCTTCGAAGCCATTAAAATAGAGCCGTGCTTAAAGTGGCTCCATAGTAAAAAACAGATAAGTAATAGAGATAATAGAGCGAGCTGTAATTGATCGTAAAAAAAACATACGCCAGCGCAGAAACCAAAAACGGCAATTAAGGCAAATCTGCCTGTAGCATTAAACATTAATTTACATCTGTAAATTTATAGCCAACACCTCTAATAGAATGGAAATAAACCGGATTTTTTTGATCGGGTTCGAAATATTTACGGAATGTTAGAATAAAATTATCTATCGTTCTTGTTGATGGATAGACATCATAATTCCAAACCGTTTCCAAAATCTGTTCGCGAGAAACGGCATCGTTTTTACGTTCGATAAGCAATTTAAGCAACATTGTCTCCTTTTTGGTGAGAGGAGTAATCGTTCCATCGTCATTTTTCAATTCAAACGAATTAAAATAAATGGTTTTGTCGCCAATTTTATAAGAGTTAAGTTCTTTTAAATCATCTGATTTTAAGCTACGTTTAACCAAAATGCCAACGCGAAGAATTAGTTCCTCTAAATTAAATGGCTTAACCAAATAGTCATCTGCTCCTTTTTTGAGACCCAAAACTTTATCTTCGGAAGTATTTTTAGCAGTCAAAAACATAATTGGAACCTCATTATTCTCTAAACGAATGGTTTCGCAAACTTGGAAACCGTCCATTTCTGGAAGCATAACATCCAAAATGATTAGATTAAAACGTTCTTCTTTGAAAACTTTAAGAGCATTTTTACCATTTTTAACAGCGTGAACTTTGTAACCCTCCAACTCGAGGTTTAACTTAATGGCATCTAACAAATGATCTTCGTCTTCTACCAATAGTATTCTTAATTTTTGCGACATAATTTTATGTTTTAAGGAAACGTTACTTCAAAGATTGTCCCACGAGGCAAATTATCTTTAACTATTATATCGGCGTCGTGGTATTGCAAAACCTCTTTAACAATAAACAAGCCCAAACCAGTTCCCCTAGCTTTTCTGACATGCTCGTTACCCACTCGATAAAACTTATCGAAGATAAGCATTTTTTCCGGATCACTTATACCTTGACCAACATCTGCAACACTCAATACAACGTGTCCATCTTCTTCCTTTAGCACAATCTTTATCTCCTCGCACGGATCAGAATATTTTATTGCGTTTTCTATCAAATTTGTTACTACAGAAGACAATGCAAATTTGTCACCTTCTATCTGCAAGTTTGGCTGAATTTCTGCATCGACTATTTGTTCCACCCCGCAGGAATGAACTTGCAGTCGATCAGCAATTTTATAAACCATCTCAGAAAAATTAAAGCTTTCTTTAGGGAAACTATAGGATTTGTTTTCGATTTTGGTTGCCAGAAGCATATTTTCCACCAAATCATCTAGTCGATCTATGTCTTTTAAAGAATTATTCAACAAAGATTTTTGCCTTTCTGGTTCTAATTTTCTTTTTAAAATAGTTTCTAAAGACAGTTTAATGGCTGCCAAGGGCGATTTTAACTCATGAGTAACCGACAATAAAAAATTCTGCTGCTGCTCTCGCAATTTATCTTCTCCCCTAATGGCTTCGTGAAGAATGAAAGCTCCAACCCCTATTAGAAATAAGAAAACCGCGCCTTCGCCCATAATCATCGTCATTCGGTCTGGCTCTAACCGCACCACTAAAGAGCCCCAAGAGATGAGTTGGATAAATGCATACAACAATAAGCAATAAAAAATTATAATGGATTTCTTCATTCAAGTCTTAAACAAGCTAAATCGATCAGTTGTGAATAGCAAATTACTCAAAAATATAAAAATTAAGATTTAAAAGTTACATCTAAACTTTCGAAAATAGCACGCTTTGCTTTTTCTAATTCAGTCTTACTATGTGCTGACGATATAAAACCAACTTCATAGCCAGATGGCCCCAAATAAATACCTCGGTTTAACAGTTGATTATGAAAAACTTTAAATTTTTCCATTCCTGAAACTAAAATGTCATCAGCGGATTTAATCGATGGTTTATCCGTGAACGAAAACCAAAATATAGATCCAGCGGAGAATACTTTAAATTTGTAACTTCTTGATGTGGCGAAGCGTTGGACACTTTCTACAAATTCGTCTGTTTTTTTGTTTAGCTCTTTATAAAATCCGGCTTTAAGCAATTCTGTAAGCGTTGCGATTCCCGCGGCCATGGCTACCGGATTTCCTGATAAAGTACCCGCTTGATAAACACTTCCATCGGGCGAGATGTGAGCCATTATTTCTGCAGATGCGCCATACATGCCAACAGGCAAACCACCGCCAATTATTTTTCCATAAGTTAAAATGTCTGGCTTAACCTCATAAAATGCTGCCGCACCTTCAAAACCCAACCTAAAACCAGTAATAACTTCATCGAAAATTAATAGCGTATTGTTTGATGAACTAATTTCTCTCAGAAAATGAATGTAATCTTTATCTTGTATTATCAAGCCATTATTGGCCGGAATGCCTTCAATGATAACACCTGCAATTTGATCTTTAAATTGATCAAAAGCTTGCTTTACTGCTTCTTTATCGTTTAATGCAACAACGATTGTTTCTTCTGCAAAAGATTTTGGCACGCCTGCAGAAGAGGTTTCACCGAAAGTGACCAACCCTGATCCTGCCTTTACCAATAGAGAATCACTGTGGCCATGGTAACAGCCTTCAAACTTTAAAATTTTATCTCGACCGGTAAAGCCTCTAGCCAAACGCACCGCACTCATTACCGCTTCGGTGCCAGAACTGGTAAATCGAATTTTTTCTACATAACAGTTATTTTTGATGATGAGAGATGCCAGCTCATTCTCCAAAACAGTTGGCGCGCCAAAACTCATGCCTTTTTGCATTGTTTCGATAACTTTTTCTTTTATTTTCGGGTTGTTATGCCCGAGAATGAGCGGACCCCAACTACAACAAAAGTCTATAAATTGGTTTCCATCTGCATCCCAAATAAAACATCCGTCGCCTTTTTCTATAAATAGAGGGGTTCCGTAAACAGATTTGAATGCCCTTACCGGAGAATTTACTCCTCCGGGAAAATAAGTTTTTGATTTTTCATACAGTGCAGCAGACTTCTCCCTAGAGATGTTTGGCTTGGCGCCAGAACTTACAGGAAAATCGGCCTCATTGCCACTAAATATTTTTTTTAACGAGTCTAACATTTTTGTAAGATTAAGGGTTTAAGGGGCGGAAAGCGGAAGGATAATGGCACACAAGCCTTCTACCCCAAACCCTCCAGCTTTCATCTTATTAAAGCCAATTATTCTTTAAAATATCTTTTATATGGTAGGTGGTGATGATGCTTGCGCCGGCGCGAGCAAAAGCATACATGGTTTCCATTACCACTTTTTCTTCATCTAGCCAACCTCTCTCGGCCGCGGCTTTTATTTTAGAATATTCACCGGATACGTTATAAACTGCAATTGGAAGTTTTGTGTGTTGAGTCAATCTGTAAATAATATCTAAGTAAGCTAAACCGGGTTTTACCATAAGTACATCTGCTCCTTCCTGTTCATCTTGTAATGCTTCTCGAATAGCTTCTCTTGGATTTCTGAAATCCATTTGGTAGGCTTTTCTATCTCCTTTGCTTGGAGCGCAGTCCGCAGCTTCTCTAAATGGGCCATAGAATGCAGAGGAAAATTTCGTTGCATGGCTCATAATAGCAGCGTTTATAAACCCATTTTCATCGAGCGTTTTACGAATGGCGGCCACGCGTCCGTCCATCATATCAGAAGGTGCGAACATATCAGCGCCAGCTTCGGCATGTGCCAAAGCCATTTGAGAGATTACGTTTACAGTTTTATCATTTTGCACATAATCATTTTCTAATATGCCGCAATGACCGTGCGTTGTATAGCTGCAAACACATACATCAGTAATGATGTATAAATCTTCTCCAAAGTTTTTTTTCAATTCCCTAACCGCAGTTGGCACCAGAGATTTTGAACTATAAGCAGAATGTGCATCTAAACTTTTTTCATCGCCAACACCAAACAACATAATCTTATTCAAACCCTTTTTTAATCCATCTTCTACATCTTTTTGTAAAGTATCTATAGAAAATTGGTTTATTCCGGGCATAGAAATGATTGGATTGGTTACATTTTCTCCAGGCACCACAAAATATGGAAATACAAACATCTCTTTAGAAAGCCGTGTCTCTGCAATCATCTCTCTAACAACAGCATTTTTTCTTAATCGGCGTAAACGATTTACCATGGCGATTTTTTAAGTTATTTCTTACAAATTTACGGCAAATACCGCTTCTGCAAGCCCAACTTCATCAGGCGCATAAGGAAGCGTAAAAGAAATGTTCAATTCTTCTAATTTTTTTGCCGTAGAGTTTCCTATAGCTATTACTTTTTGATCTGGATCTAACAAATTATCTGCAAAATAAGCATCCACATTACTAGGACTTGTAAAAATCAAAATTTCCGCATAACTCGGCTCCACGTTTTCTTCTATAACCGTCTCATAGATCGGCAAATCTACCACCTTGGTTTCTGCAGTCAACACTTTCTGTATCGTTTGCAAACTGTCTTGCGCCCTCGGAAACATTACTGTTTTTCCGATTGCGAGTTCTGAAAATTCTTTTGCGATTTCTTCAATGTCTCCTCCCCTACCTATAAAATCTGCGGTATGACCGTGCTGTTTGAGTGCTTCTTCAGAGCCAGAACCAACAACCCCGAACAATGTCTTTTTGATAAGCAACGGTTTTAAGGCGAAAAAATAATCAACCGCATTGCGACTGCTGAAGAAAATCCAATCTACATTCTTTAAAATATAATTGTCTAACACAGTTACAATTGGAAAGGTTCGTATCAAAGATCTGCCTTCAATTTCGACATCGCTTTGTGAAAGGGCGCGCCTAAAATAACTGTGTTCGCCAATTTCTCTTGATATGAAGACCTTAGTAGGATTTTTTTCTTCTTGAGAAAATTTTTGAACTACTTTTTCTGCCAAACCTTCCATGTTATCGGCGCGCAAGAAAATCCGTTTCGGAAAATCTTCTGCAGTTTCTGCCTTAGATGTCCATACTTCAAATTTTCCACTGCGGGCTTTACAATAACAACCTAAAGGCATGTGGCAACCACCTTCAAACAGATTTAATACTTTTCGCTCCAGCGTAACTTCCGTAACCGTTTCTAGATGGTTTAGCGGTTTTAGAATTTCTAAAAGCCCGGTATCGCTTTCTCTGATTTGAACAGCCAAAGCTCCCTGTGCAGGTGCAGGAATGAATTCGAAGGTCTCCAGTTCTTCAACATGCAAATCGGTTAAATCTAAACCAAGCCTTTTAACGCCGGCTTTGGCAAGCATAATGGCGTCGTAATTTTCATCACGAAGTTTTTGTATTCGCGTTGGTACGTTTCCGCGAAGATCGGTAATCTCTAAATCAGGCCGAAAACCCAAAAGTTGTGCGGCTCTGCGGTTGGAAGAAGTACCCACAATTGCACCTTTTTTTAGCGATAGCTTCTTAGAATGATCCACACAATCCTTTAAAATCAAAAGATATTCCTTAGCCTCTTCTCTCTTAGGTATCGCTGCGATAATCAATCCATCTGGATTTCGCGTCGGTAAATCTTTTAAACTATGAACGGCCAAATCTATACTTCCCGCCAATAATTCTTTTTCCAGTTCTTTTGTAAAAAAACCCTTTCCTTCTAACTTATCTAAACGAAGATTTAAGATTTTATCGCCCTGTGTTTTTATTACCTTTATCTCGGCGTCTTGACCAATCGCCAAAAGTTCGCCTTTTATGTAGTTGGCCTGCCATAAAGCTAAGTCGCTGCCGCGTGTTCCTATAACTATTTTTTTCAATACCGCTAGAATGAGTTGCGAATTTACGCTAAAAAGCGCTTTGTTAGGCAAGTGTTTTAAAATGAGACAGTGGCGTTACAGAAGTTACTCAATTTGTTAAGTGGTTTTGTGATGCACGGACTACCTTGATCTAAAAAAACCTATATTTGATTTATGGACGTCCAACCGAATATTTAGATGACCAAATTTTACTTGATAACCCTCTGTCTATTTTTAGCTGCTGGAAAAATATTTGCTCAATCAGACACCTATAAAATAGAAAACATAAGTAAGCCAGAAAAACTACTTGCTACGGTTTCTAGCAAAATGTTGTATTCAGATATTGAAAAGAATTTCGTTAAGCTATCGGTTTCAGATAATGTGATACCGTTAGGCACAAATCCTGTTATTTTGGGCTATTTAATGGCTTACCAAAAACACTATCCTCTAACCATTAGCCCAGATATTGCATGGTTGTTAATTTGCCAAGGATTTGCAAACCATATAAACACTAACCCTGAAAAGTATAGATCTAAATTTGTAGGCTTTGAAGGTAAAAAGACATTGACCGTTGAGCGGAATATATCTTCATTAAATAGCATGAAAGACTTTCAATGGGATTCTGTTTTTCCTGATTTTACGAAGCAGATTGCGTCATATACGGGCAAAGAGTTGATCGATAATCTAACTGCCGATTTTACAACCACAACGCCAAAATCGCTTATTGCGAGTCAGATTACCATTATGGAATCTACGAAAGAATTCTTCGATTATAAGCTTGAAGTGACCGGTTGCGGCATTTCTGAGGTGACGGTGGAAGGAAGTGTTAAAGACTGGGAAAAAATCTTAAAGCGCCTAGACTATGTTGGTACGTTCGGGCTAGAGTGGTGGACTTCGAAATTAAAACCTGTTATTCAGAAAATTATTGATACTAAGAACGGAAAAGTGGACAAGCAATTTTGGATGAACATGGTAAAATATCATACCCTCACAAATTATGGCTTAATAAATGGTATTGATGGGTGGTTGCTAAAATTCTATCCTTATCTAATTTCTGAAAAACCGACGATTGTAAAGAAGAGCAAGAATAAAGGTGGAATAGACAATGTTTCCGTTGCTTCGTTCCCGTTAAAGGGTGCAAATAAAAATCGACCAATTTATTTAGAACCCTCGAGATTTAGAGTATTAAAAGATTTAAATTATTTGCCTAAAGAATTGGCCAACGTTCCTTTTATTGTTGAGCTAAGTGATGGTCGTGGGGGAATAACAAAAACGTATAAAATGGAATTTTGGGCAGGATTTATGGGCGCTAGCCAAGATACGAAAACGTCTAATTTAAAGCCCGAAATTGGGTGGGCAGTTAATCTTTTAGGAGAAGCTCCAAAAGAATAAATTAAATATTTTATTTGTTAAATCATTTTGGTTATTGTTGTTTCGACAGAATTTCTTTAGCCATTATCATGGGTACGCTGATGTACTTTTTTTCCATGTATTCCATCACTCGTTCTAAAACTGCCCTCGAAGCCTCGTCCATTTGGTTTATTTCTTCTGCAAACACTGCATGAATTGCTTTTTCTTTGATTTCTTTAATTTTGCGGGGAACTTCTTGCATCGCCAATTCTACCCGGCGTTGTTTTAAAACATGAAAAAACTCCTCAATATTTTTGCTGATAATTTCCTCTGCCTGCACAAGCTCATTGTAACGTTCTTCTATGTTTTTTCTGGCAACCTCTTTAATAGACTCTAGTTCTATATAATGTACAGAGTTATTAGCAACAACTTCTGGAGCGACGTCATTCGGCAATGCCAAATCTACAATAACCTTTTTACCTGTATCGCCATTAAGCAGTTTTGCATAAAGTTGCTCATCTATAATCGGCTCAGTAGATCCTGTACAAGAAATTATTACATCAAAACCTGCCTTATAACTATGTAATTCCTCCAATTTAAAAGCTTCGCCGTTGAGTTCTTTTGCCAATACTTGGGCTTTCGTTAACGTGCGATTGAATATTACAAAATTAGAATATTTGTGTTTTGCCAAATATTTGGCAATAGTTGCATTGGTTTCGCCTGCCCCGATAATTAAGATGCGAGAATGGCCACACATACTAAGCTCCTTCAACTTGCGGTAAGCCAAAGAAACAACCGAGACAGGGTTTTTAGAAATGTTGGTGTGCGTATAAACTTCTTTAGCGGTTTTTACCACGCGTTCCATAATCATACGCATATAGTCACCAGTAAACCCGGCCTTTTTGCAACTTTCGTATGCTTTCCGCACCTGGGCAAGAATCTCCTTCTCGCCAACAATTAAGCTTTCTAAAGAACAAGAAGTACGTAACAAGTGATTAAAGGCTTGTTCATTTTCATAAACGGATACGCTATCTATAAAGCGTTCCAAAAATTCCTCAGGCAAACCCATATCCAAAACGCGCAGAAATTGCGTAACAAATTCTTTATTGGTTTGCTCCTTTGTTAGAAATACGAATTCTACACGATTGCAGGTACCTATGTAAAAAATTTCGCTGACAGGAAGTTGAAGTTGAATATTTTTAAGCCTAGAATCTAAACTTTCATCGCAGATAACCAATTTACCCAAAGATTTTAAGTCTATTTGGTGGTGTGTAAAAGCGATTACTTTTAGGTATTCCAATTGCGATCTGGATTAGTTGCAGGGGATACAAATGTAATAACGCTCGCCCCCGCATCTGTCATTAAGCTGTAATATACGGCTATTTAGAACGGTTTTAAATTAAATTTAGAGCTATTATTTGAGTGGTTGCAAGATAATAAAAACAATATTGAGTTACGCAAGGTAATCAACTGATAATAAAATGATGTTAAAAAAACACAATAAAATCTATTTCATATTTTTATGGCTTTGCAGCGCGTTTTATGTTGTTGCAGGAATTAATCACTTTTTAACGGTAGACACCTATTTAACCATTGTACCATCTTGGCTACCAGCAAATAAGTTCTTAATTTACTTATCAGGCGCAGCCGAGATTATGCTTGGGGTTTTATTATTGTTCGAAAAAACGAGAAAATGGTCTGCAATATTTATAGTCTTAATGCTAATTGTTTATTTGCCATTGCACATCCAGATGATTATCGATGCGCCCTTTATGTTGGGCAATTTTTTGATAACAAAAATTATTGCTTGGATAAGGTTGACGATACAATTTGCACTTATTGCTTGGGCAGCAACGTATATTAAAAACCCTTAAATAATGATAAAAAAAGAAAAATTTACTTTAACGGGCGCAGATGGAAAACTAATTTTAGGCGATATCACTGTAGATGATCAGCTGAAAAACACCCCGAACATTTTGTTTGTACACGGATATAAAGGTTTTAAAGACTGGGGCGCACATAATCTAGTCGCCAATTTTTTTGCTGAAAATGGTTATAGATATTTGAAATTCAATTTTTCGCACAGTGGCGCGCCAGTAGAAAATCCATCCGACCTTACAGATTTGGAAAGTTTTGGAGCGAATACATTTTCGAAAGAGCTTTTTGATCTAAATGCCGTGCTAGATTTTATTACCCAAACATGCGGCGAGGATGCGGAGAAAAATGTGATAGGTCATAGTCGTGGAGGAGGATTGTCTATAATTACCGCAGCAATTGATCGTCGCGTTAGCAAATTAATTACGTGGAGTGCGATCGAGGATTTTAAAAATCTCTGGAAACCGGAGCAAGAAGAAGATTGGAGAAAAAGCGGTGTAATGTACGTGGAAAACTCAAGAACCAAACTGCAAATGCCTTTGAAGGTTGGTTTGTTGGAAGATTACGAGCAGAATACTGAAAAACTAAATATTCTACATGCAGCAAAGCGAGTAACCGTTCCATGGCTAATTGTCAACGGAACTGAGGACGCAAGCGTTTCAATAAAAACAGCAGAGAAACTTCACGCTTTAACTCCAAAAAGTAAATTGGCAATTATAAAAGGAGCAAGCCATGTGTACGGAGCATCTCACCCTTACATGAGCGACGAGTTGCCAGATGATTTGAAACAAGTTTGCCAAAAATGTTTGATTTTTCTACGCGAAAAAATGAGATAATCTTACGCTTGTGCCTTCTCTAACCAATTGCCATCTTCCTTAATAATGTCGATTAGTTCGTCTAAAGCTGAAGCAGATTTGACATTCTTCCTGACTTGTCCCCTTTAGTGCGGTGGGAATAATTTCGAGATAATTTCCTTCATTTTGTCAGATGGCATTGCTTTTACGTTAGCTATTTTATTTGTAATGTGATTTAAGATCTGCCCATCTACAATTTTCTTCGATTCATCCAAGAATCTTCTTACAGATATCCCGGTTTTCAGTTCAATGTGCTTAGATATGACCAGGGCTATGAAACAGATCAATATATGCAGTTTTATGGGCTGCTCCTTATAGTGGAATATGGGCCTTGTATGAAGGTCGTTTTTTGAAATCCTGAAGGCCTGTTCTATTCTGTAAAGCTCGTGGTAGCGCTCTATTACAGTCTTGTTATCTGTCACTGATTCCTCTAAGTTTGTATAATAACCTTTGATGCCGAGCAACTTTTGGGTCTTCTGTATAAGTTCTTCGTGGAGTATTATTTTTTGGTTCTTCGTTTGTGTAAACTTTAGCTTTTTGGTTTTGGATGGTTGTTCGACCAATTTCTTTGCCCGCTCTATCTGCTTGTTCATCTCATAAAGATCCTTACGGTACCGAACAGCCGAATAACTACATATCAGATACCCATTATCAGTTTTTATCCGGATACTTTTGCCATCTTCCCTATCGATGCTCTTGTCTATGGTTTCCAAAAGTGCGGCAGGGATATTGCCCAGTCTGGCGCCCACGATGTAGTTGATTTTGTTTGCCCTCAACTGCTTTACGTTTTCTGTGCTGATCATGGCTGCATCGGCAACTACCGTAAATGCCCTTACCTTATTCCGTTCAATGAAGTCGTTAACTACGGGAATGATGGTGTGCCCCTCGAACGTATTTCCGGAAAATACCTCGTACGCAACCGGAAAGCCTTCCTTACTGACCATCAGGGCAATCAGAATCTGTGGCTGTTGGGATTTGTTGTCCTTTGAAAATCCATTCTTCCGCAAATCGTCTTCTTCAAAAGTCTCGAAGTAAAGCGTTGTAACATCATAGAACAAGATGTCAAAATTGAAATCATAATGTTCTTTTGCAAACCTGACCACTTTCCCTTCCACAGCTTCCTTTAGGCCGATACACTGTGGGGCTATCTTATAGTACGTTTTACGGCTATGGGCAATGCCGAAGAACTGTTCCATCAACTCTAAGGAACGAAGTTTGGACGCAGGTTCAAATATCCGCATCGTTACCAGGTCCTTGAGCAGTGTGGGCAGGTCATCAAGCCCCAATTGCCCCTGGATAGCGTTGATCTGTTCGTGAAAAAAATGGTATTTGACACCTATAAAAGTGCAATGGTTAATATGGAGCAGGCTATTGGGGTTTTCGTCGGGAAAGATAGATAGTTGTTCCGAATAGCTCTTTATCCATTCTTCTGCCAAAAGCATTAAATCGGCAAGTGCGGTTGGGTTATGGGCTGAGCCTAAATGCTGTAATATGACCCTTTTATTGTTATGATACCGAACTACCTGAACTGCCTTTGCACCGGAGCCGGTCGCAACCACCCTTATTTTCATCTAAAATTCATCCTTAGTGCGGTAAATTTAATGAAATAAAATATCAATAAATTGATTATCAACAACTTAAAACCGCACTAAATCTAAAGGTGACAAGTCAGGACGAGTTGCCAGATGATTTGAAACAAGTTTGCCAAAAATGTTTGATTTTTCTACGCGAAAAAATGAGATAATCTTACGCTTGTGCCTTCTCTAACCAATTGCCATCTTCCTTAATAATGTCGATTAGTTCGTCTAAAGCTGAAGCAGATTTGACATGAGCGACGAGTTGCCAGATGATTTGAAACAAGTTTGCCAAAAATGTTTGATTTTTCTACGCGAAAAAATGAGATAATCTTACGCTTGTGCCTTCTCTAACCAATTGCCATCTTCCTTAATAATGTCGATTAGTTCGTCTAAAGCTGAAGCAGATTTGACATTCTTTTTTACCACTTCCTTACCACGATAAAGCGTGATTTTATCGGGTCCTGTGCCAACGTAGCCATAATCGGCATCTGCCATTTCGCCTGGTCCATTAACAATGCAACCCATAATCCCTATTTTTAAGCCTTTTAAATGATCCGTGCGGGATCGAATTGCTTGTGTGGTTTCTTGCAAATCAAAGAGCGTTCTACCGCAACTCGGGCAAGAAATATATTCTGTTTTACTTATCCGCGTACGCGTAGCTTGCAGAATTCCGAAGCTTATAGAAGTTAATAATGCCAAATATTCGCTTGGCGCATCAATCCATACTCCATCGCCAAACCCATCTATAAACAAGGCTCCAAAATCTGTTGCAGAATACAACATCAAGTGGTCTGCATCTAAACCAGGGTAGCTCCTTTTTATAATAACCGGAATTTGGAGGTTTTTTTCTTGCAGAGCGATGAAAAAACTTCTCTGTTCTGCCATGCCATGTTTTGCGGCTGTTGTTAGAATAAAAACGAGCCGAGCATTCTCCCCAAGATTGTTTAATTGTTCAGCTGTCAGGTTTCTAAACTGCTCGATGTTAATTTCGACCAAATTTAATGCTTCATCTTTTACGTCAGCTGATAAAAATTCTTCCATCAGATAGAGTGGATGACAATTGCTTTTATCTCTTAAAATCTTCCAGGTTTGATAATTGTAAATCTGTTTTAAATTGCCCGGAAAAGCAAAAGACGGCAGATTATCTCCCAAATAAACCAAATCGCACGCTTGATCTGAAAGATTATATTTATCTAAACCAGCACTATATCTATATCCGACAGAACTTAAAAAAAATGGATCTTTAAGGTTTTCTTTAGAAACTTCTATCATCACAATGGGATGATTGTGGCCGCCAATGTGTTGCACAGGTTCGGTGATCCTCCTTGAATAGGAATATGGGTCGTAGGTCGTGGGCTGTGGGTTGTGGGTTGTGGGTTGTGGGTCGTGGGTTGTAGGTTGTGGGTTAACGGTTGCATTTCCATCTATCAACTTCGCTGCATCCAGACTTCCAACCTCCGACTTCCGACCTCCGACCTCAGACCTCCCACTTCTCTTCAAATACCGATCTACCAAAGCTTTTGCAACTGGTGCCTCAAATTCCGGGTCTTCTGTTAAAGAAACCCTTACCGTGTCGCCAAGTCCGTCTTCTAAAAGCGTACCAATACCTACGGCAGACTTTATGCGGCCATCTTCTCCATCTCCAGCTTCGGTAACACCGAGGTGGAGCGGATAATTCATGCCCTCTTTAACCATGGTTTTTACCAAAAGCCGATACGCCTGCACCATTACCTGCGTATTGCTAGCCTTCATAGAAATAACCAAATTGTAATAGTTTTGGTCTTCGCACATGCGGATAAATTCCATGGCAGATTCAACCATGCCGCGCGGCGTATCGCCATAATGGCTCATAATCCGATCTGAAAGTGAGCCATGGTTGGTGCCAATTCGCATAGCCGTGCCATATTCCTTACAGACTTTAACGAGTGGAATAAATTTTTTATAAATTCTGCTCAATTCTGCATCGTAAGATTGCTGCGTATATTCTAAATTTTCGAATTTCTTTTTATCAGCATAATTGCCAGGATTTACCCTAACCTTTTCTACAATGCGTGCAGCCATCTCGGCAGCGTTTGGAGTAAAGTGAATATCCGCAATTAGCGGAACTTTGCATCCGCGGAAGAGTAATTCCTTTTTAATATTGGCAAGATTTTCTGCTTCCTTAATACTCGGCGCGGTAATCCGTACATAGTCGCAACCACTTTCTACCATGCGCACAGTTTGCTCAACCGTAGCAATGGTATCCAGGGTATCAGTCGTCGTCATAGATTGGATGCGGATTGGGTTACTTCCACCCATTATTACATCGCCGATCTTTACTTCTCGTGTTATAAACCTAGAATAAGTAGTTAAACTATTGCAATAACCGCCTTCTAATATTTTCGGCATCGATAAACTTTCCATGTAATGCAAAGATAAGGATTGTGATAAAGTTTTAATGTGGTAATGTTGTAAAGATGACGTGTGTATAATTACGCTGTTGTTAATAGTACCTCGACATCAACCAGTAATGTTGTACAGCAGTATTTTATGGCTACGCTTTCTATAATCGACGAAAATTTGGGGCGACTATAAAGAAATAACGTGGGTAATTTTAAAAACTGCTACCGTTATCAGCATTTCCCGACTGTTCAATATTCAATCGGCACCAAATGTAAAAACGATACATCTCCAAACGGGATAGAAAGAAGCAATCTTAATATTGGTATAATTTTGCGCTCGCGATTGCCGCGGCATTCTTTTTTTGGCTAATTCGGACAAAAGAAGATAGAGCAGAAAGCGTGTAAGAGCGCCCGAAAAAAACTATAAATTCTATTTAGTCTTTCTCGCCGGGTTGCTGGTTGGTTTCTTCTGGATGTTGCTTTGGTAATACGCTCACGTTCTCTTCGCGAACGGAGGTTACTACGTGCACAGCATACTTGCTTGGCCTTATGCCTCTCTCATATTTTTCTGCATAAGCTTGGGTAAACTCGGCGCCAAAGTATAAGATGACAGAAGTATAATATATCCAAACTAAAATAACAATTATTGAACTTGCAGCGCCAAAAGCGCCACCAGGATTTAACTTTTGGATATAAACACCAATTAGGTATTGCCCTAAACTAAATAGGAGTGCTGTAAATAGAGCGCCAATAATTGGCGTTTTCCATTTCATATCGACATCTGGTAACACCTTAAAAATAATGGTAAATACAGCGGTAACAGCGGTTAAAGTTAGCGCCAAATTTACTACGTAAATTAACAGGGTCATGGTCTCAGATGCAATCGGAATAACGCTACTAATATCGCTTCGCTGAAGAAAGGATGTAAGGTGACTACCCAAACTGACCACAATGCTGTTTATTATGAGAGAAACAAGTAACAAAAACCCCATCGATACAATAAGAGAAAATGATAGCAACCGATTGGTTAACATTTTCAGCCACCCCTTTTTGGGCACCGCTTTTACTTGCCAAATAATATTTATGCTGTCTTGGATTTCTATGAAAATTGCGGTTGAAGCAATAACCAACGTAACAACTCCTATTATCAACCCGAGTGTAGATTTCCCAGTTAAATTCGCATGGTCTACAAACCCCTTTAGTTGTGCTGCAGCGTCTGGACCAACCATCTCACTTATCTGCCCAAAAAGCTGAGTTCCAGGATTTATTTTGTTTCCAAAAAACAAACTTGCCGCAGAGATAACTATTATAATGAGCGGGGTAAGCGCAAATATTGTGTAATACGCCAAAGAAGCGCTCAATTTCATTACACGATCTTCTGCAAAACCTTTACCGGCCGCAACAAATAAATGATAGAGGGCTACAAAGAAGTGTTTTATTTTTTTTAAAAACTTCATTAAAATGGATATCCTATACCAATATTAAAAATTAAATTTTCTTTGCGCCAGGCACTGCTTCCAAAGGCGATATCATCTATTACCCAACGTTGGCCTGCGGGGAGATATGGTTTCCTTATCGGGAAAGCAACGTCTAACCTAACCACCAAAATTTTCGCATCAACTCGCAAGCCCAAACCAGTACCCACAGCAAGTTCGCTCAAAACATTTTTAAATTCAAAACCCGAGCCTGGCCTACCTTTTATATCGGTACCGGGTACGCCTTTGTCTTCTTTCCTTAACCAAATATTCCCTGCATCTACAAAAGCTGCGCCCTGTAAAATACTAACAATTGGAAATCTAAGTTCTGAGTTAAGCATGATTTTTATATCGCCACCCTGATCAGCAAATTTTAGAGTGTCTGGAACTTTATAAGTTCCCGGACCGAGCGTTCTTGCTGCGAATGCCCGAATATCGTTACTACCTCCTGCAAAAAATTGCCTAACAAAAGGAAGAGATGTGCTATTGCCATACGCATATCCATAACCTAAATTCAACCGATTGGCCCAAGTTAAATTATGGTTAATTTTAAAATAGTCTCGGAGATCCACTTCACCCCTCACAAATCTAGCGAGCGGAACACTAAGAAGACTTTTTTGACCTGCTGTATCTTTAGGAACAAATAGACCCCAAACGTTACCAGAAGTTTCTAGACTACCAAAGAAAAACATATTGTTTCTTCGCTCAGTTTCCATTTGGTTGGTAAAAGTAAAATTGTAGTTACTACCAATTAAAAGTTGTTTTTGCAACGTATAATTAAAAGAGGGATTTGCGGCAAAAAGGCTATCTCTGGTCCGCGTGTTAAAATTTGGACGAACATAACTTACAGAAATCGGATTGAAGACATGTTCTTTATATTTGTTTTCTTTAAAGGTATAACCAAATTCGCCTTTTAATGCACTGAGTGAATATAACGACCCTCTATTTAAAGATTGTACCGAAAGTGAGGCGATGGTTCTGGGTATAAAGGCGTTCGTTACATTAAAATCAAAGAACGGAATGAGTAACCTGGGGAAAGTCAATTTTGCTTCTGCCGTTAAAGAAATGGAATTTTGTTTTTGCGAAGTACCTTTTACCTGTGTTTCGAAACCACCACTTACACTTACATCTAACTGTTCGCCTGCATGAAAAAGGTTTCGGGTAGTTTGTGTTACTTTTACTTCTGAACCTACAAAATTGTTCGATTTACTTGTTCCCAAGACCGAAAAGCTCAATGAGTTCTTCTTTAAAGGAGTCAGGAAAATATTCAGATTGAGCTGATCGTTATTTGTGCTATCCACAGGCAAAAACTCTGCGCGCACATCTTGAAAGACGCCCACATTTACCAACCGGTTTAAAGACTGACTATGCGCCGTTCTGTTATAAAGCTCCCCTTTTTTAAAGAAAACCAATCTATCGAAAAACTTAGGCTTAAACGTTTTTTGATCATCAAAAATATCAAAGTCATGGTATTTTATTGGCGTTAGATTTCTTATAATGCTATCTCGCCTCAAACTATAATTTGGATAAAGATCTATGTTCTTTATGGTATAAGGTTTTATTGCGGCATCTGGAGTGGTGTTTTTAATTTTAACAGTTACATTAGCCAAATGCGTTCCGATGGTGCTATCAACTTGAAAAATAATGTCATCAGGACCGAAATAAAAGTAACCCTGCTCCTTTAAATCGTTATCTATCCGTTCACGCTCCTTCTTAAATCTGTCTAAGTCGTAAAAGCTTCCTGTTTTAAGCAACGTATTTTCTCTATTTTGATTCACGATCCGTGTAAGATTTCCGGTATCAGAGGGAAAAATAATTTTATCCATCTTATAACGCTGACCTGTCATCGCTGTATAAACCGCCTTTCCTTTCTTGCCTTTGATTACGGTATCGCCTGTAACTACACCTTGTAAATAGCCTTGGCTTATTAAGTAACTGCCCAAAACTGCATCGTTGTTTTTTAATTTAACCTCGTTGAGCAACACAGGTGGTTCACCCAATTTTGTGCTTACCCAATGTTTAAATCCTTTAGGTCTAGTTGGTTTACCGTAAATATTGTATAGCAAAAGCTTATACTTGATCCCTAAAATGGACTTATTAGGTCGTGGTCTGGTTTTGCTTTCTAAATCCTTTTTAACCGCTTTTTGATCGGTAATTCTTTTAGCAGAATCAGGATTTACTTTTATATCTGCACCGGTGTAGAGATATTGCCCAGGCGGAACACGTTTTGTGACACTACATCCTGCCCAAATGAAACAGGCCATTAAAAAAAATATGGGTCTAATTTGTTGTTTCATCTTTAGCCTGTTGTTCTTGTCTCTTTTTTCTTTTGCTTTGGAAAATCTCTTTAAACTTATCATAATCCACCACCAACGTAAAGCCTAAACCAGTTTCGATAATCTGCCCTTGCAACACAGTTTCGGTTTGATTTCTTCTAAAAGCCCGTAACCTATATCTTCCATCCGCCGATAAGGCGTATTCTATATTTACATTGCCCGCTATGTTGGTAGATTTTTGCCCGGGAGTTTGTGGGCCTTCTACATTGAAGGTGCTTCCAACGCTAACTGTTAATCTATCGCTAAGCAGCTTCTTAGATAGGCCGACTTGTAAATCTGTTTTTTGTTGAAGTGATCCCGAAGAATAATCCTCCGTCGAGTTTACACCGAAATTTAAATCTACACCTTGAATTAAATCTGAAGCTAAATTATTTAGCTGCTCTGTTAACAATTTGCTAACGCTCTGGCGCGCAAGTGTAGAAACACCACCGCCGCCACCTGCCAAACTCTGAAAGGGATTATTGGCTATAAACCTATTTAAGGCCAGCAATGCAAATACTTGTTTATTCAATTCATTTTCGCTTCTATTTACATTCTGAAGTGCGGCATACACTGTTCCGTCTAATGCATTGCGCTCATTTTCTGGTAAATCTAGTCGGAATGAAATAATTGGCTTTAACAATTCTCCCTTCATCATCAAATAGACTTGGAACGGAAGTTTGGTTTTTGCCTGATTGTTCGATGGATCATTTAAAAGATCTATAGGTGCAGCATTCACCTCGTAAACTGCAGTTAAATTGATATTCGCTTGGGTCGGGTCGCCCGTCCATACAATTGTGCTCCCATTTTGCAATCTAAATTCCTTTTTGCCAAGTGGGCCAACTGATAAGTTGTAAGATCCATCTATCACTTCATATCTACCGGTAAGACTTATTTTTCCACTTGGATCAATCGTGGCGTTTAAGTTTGCATTGCCCTTAATGTTTAGTGCGTCTCCATTTGCAGGATCTACCACCACATTCAATTCTGCTTCTGGATCTATTACTACCTTTGCTACCAAGTTTAAGCCCTTAATAGGCGACTTAGGAACGCTATCAACTTTTAAAGATTTCTCGCCGTTAAAAGGTGGCGCATCTGCATCTATAAATTCTATTATCCCCTTTTGGTCAATTACAGATGGATCACTTGCGGGTAAGGCAAAAAAGAATTTGGTGCCTTTGTTAATATTGATGTTCATATTAACATCTGGCTGATTCAAATCTCCGCGAACTTTAATATCGCTACTTAAAAACACAGTGCCGTATATCAAATCGTTATCAGCTGAAGTTGAATGAAGCGCTCTAAAATTATCTGTTTTTATGTCGAGCGCAAACTTATAATTTTTGTAATCGGTGGTTAGTACCTTACCGTCTATCGTAGCTTTTTGATTTAAGGAATCTATGATGGTAAAATTACTAAACGCGATGCCCTCATTTGTGAACGAAATTTTTTCGTTCGGCATTCTAAAATAAGAATTAACATAGGCAATGGTTAGCCCGGCATTATTAAAAGTTAAATCTCCCAACACTTGAGGGGATTTGACTGTGCCTTGTATGGAAAGCGCGCCAGATAAGGTTCCGTTACCATTTTTTATTTGCCCTGCAGATAAACTTGAGACCTTACTCAAATCTATCTTATCTACATTTAGCTTAAGATCTAACTTTCCGCTCGGCTTGGTATAGTAAAATCCATTTACGCGTAACTCATGTACGCCACTCAAGGCAACGTTGATGTCAAAAGCGTCAGCTGTGTTGTTATTTACCGCCAATCTGAGTGTACCAAGTTCATCTTTTTGATATCTAAGGTTCTCTACTGTCAAATTAGCCTCGAATTTCGGACTGCTAGCCAAGTCTTTCACGCTCGCGGTTCCGTTTAATTTTCCGCCAACAAGTGTGGTGTCTGTTTCGGCAAATTTTGTAAGTGTTTCTAATTGAAAATCTTTAAAGATTACGTTAATTGGTGCATTTGGCTGCGTTGGATTGCTATTGATATTTAGCGATTGTCCACTATTACTGATATCAAACTGATTTACCAAAATTCCCGATTTACCAAACTGGATATAATTTTGTGGAGAGACGACCCATTTTTGGTAATTCAATAAAATTTTATTTGGATCTAAATTAAATCTGAAATCTTTGTTTATACTCTGAAAAATTCCTGAAATAGCATACTTGGTTTTTAGTTGTCGGTCTTTCAAAAGGATGTTGACATCCAACTTATTGTTTGATGCAGAGCCATTAACCTCAGTACCAAAAAGCTGCACCGAAGGGCTTACGAAACTTTTTACATTTAATGCGTAAGCCAATTTTTGCGCCTTGTTATCTATGCTTAAAGTTGTGCTATCGATCTTAAAATCATTATAAACCACTTGAGGAAAATTCCCAAAAACCTGTAAGCTGTCTTTCTGCGTATCTATCAATCCATTTAGCGTAGCCGTCTTAAAAACTTTTAGCGCAGGCACAAAAGTCTTCAAGGTTTTACTGTCATAAACCTGCACGGCAAACCTAAACCGCTGAGCAGGTATTTTGGTTACTGTGCCGAAGGTGTAATATTTATTGATTTGATTTATAATCGCACTTCCTACTTTGGTAAGCTGATATTTTCCATCAAGTTTTGCAGATAATATCTCTGATTTTAGCGTTAGCTCGCTCGCAGTTTCCGTTGCTTTTGCTCGAACAGAAATGGTATCTAAATTAATTTTTTGCTGATCTTTTACGACCTGCATTCCAGTAATATCTATGCTTCCATTCAAATAATCTGGATTGGCAGTTGCCAAATCTACCTTTACCTTTCCTGCAGCGCGCAAAACTGTCGAGCTGAAATTTAATGCTTGCAGGTCAACACGTTTTAAATCTAAATCAGCTTTGATAGCAGGATATTTTCCCGCAAGGTTAACATTAGCGGTTAAAGCAAAATTTGCATTGCTATCTGGCATGTTACTTTTAATATTTACCCTTTGGTTGGCATACGTGCCATCAAGTTTTAGGTTTTTATAAGTGTACTTGTTGTAGTAGGCACTAATAACTGTTGCATTAAGTTTTGCATTTATTTTCTTTGGATCCAAACCCGTCCCAACCACATTTGCTTTTAACGTAACCCTGCCCAAAACAGAATCTTGTTTAAGCAGCCTGCCGAGGTTAAAATTATTCAAGCTTACATCAGCCTTGTATTTCTCTCTACCTTTTGGACCAGACATCTGCGCGGCTAAATCTGCGCCACCCAAATCTGTTCTTACATGTATGTTTGTATTAAAATTGGTTAAAGAACCTTTAAAAGTCCCCTTTGCATCAATTACATTTGGAAGGTTTAAACTTGGTGGTAAAGATTTCTTAGGGATAAGAACAAGCAAATCTGCTTTGGTAATGTAAACTTTATTCAGCTTTAAATCTAAATAAAGCTTCTTCATGTCTGGCAAACCTTTCGCCGTGCCGCTAACATCAATCTGAGTACTAGTTAAACCAGTTATTTGGAATTTAGGAATGTTCAGGTTATTCAAATAACCATTTACAGATGCATTTACATTCAGCTTTTTATTGGCATAGTTGGCCGGGATTGCATTGCTAAAATAACCCGCATCTTTAAGGCCAATAACCGTGTTTTTTAACTCAATATTAAGTTTTACCTTTTCGGGATGTTTTGTCAGATCATCCATCGAGGTAAAATTTAGCTGCGTGTTATTTTGGATGGTCGTATTTGGAGTTTTTAGTATAAAATTACTTAACTTAATTTCTTTGTCATTATAAATGGCATGGCCTTTTAGCACATCTAATTGAAAGCCACTTTTATCTTTAAGCGAACCATTGGTAACATTTGCTTTGATGCCTTGTTCACTGTAGCTCAAGCTGTCTGCACCTAAATTTAATCCTGTTATTTTTAGGTGGTTAAAATCTAAACCGGGTTTAGGTTTCGCTGTTAAATTATCAAATTGAAGAACGTTGTCTGCAAAATCTATCTTTTTAATGTTTAGAGATAAAGACGATGTTGTGCCTTTAACAGTATCTCTTTTGATGGAATCCTTAACCGCAGGTTTAGGCTGAAAAGCAAACAGAATATTAGATTTTATCAACCGTGCTTCGTCTGCACTATAGCCGCTTTTGCCCAAGTCTACTTTTAGGTTTACAAATCCTAAATCATTTATATCGGCAATGGCTTTGGTAGTAGAAAGTTGGTCTTGATAATTTACTTTTACGTTATTGAAAGAAAAATCCTGAATTTCTACTATCGGGAGTGCTGCCGATTTATTTTTGCTGCTATCTACTGTTTTTACAACCTTGTTAACAAGTTGTATTAGCGGTTTTTGCTGTAGGTAGCTTAACGCCGTGTTTTCTAGCGTTAGCGTTTTGATAACGTAATGCTGGTTTGCTAAATCAAATTCTTTAACCTTGGTTTTAAACTGACCGATGTAAATTTTGGCATCGTTGCCCGCAGCATCATCTCTGTAACGCAAGCCAATATCAGTAAAGTTTACCTTATTTACAGAGAACTTCATTGTAGACGCCGTGTCTTTTTTTACCGAGTCTAAAGGCTTTTTTTGTTCGCTTGCAAAGGCATCAACAATAAAAGAAAAATTAAAAGTAGTATCGGGATTTACCCTCGTCACATTTGCTCTAACATGTTCTAAATCTACATTATTAATTTCGACCGTGTTACTCAGCAGTTTAAACAAGCTAATATCTACTGATAACTTACCGGCATATAACAAGGTATCACCTTTTAAATCCGCGATAAAAAATTTGTTTAACACAACATCTTTTGGAAGTGCAATCTTAATGCTTTCTAAACTTACCTGTGTATGGGTTTTGTTTTTTAGGTAGGTTATTGCTTTGTCTTTTACAAAATTTTGCACAGCAGGAATGTTCAACGACACCGCAATAGCAACAACCAAAAATATAATCGAGCCAATAATCCACAATAAAATTTTAAGGCCCTTGCGTAAATATCTATTCAATTTATAGTGATTTTGGTGATTCCTAAAGCACTAAAATTATGCCATAATAATCCCATGGAATGTAAAAAGCTAGTATTTAATGTCAAAAGTAGTATAAATTGTTTTCAAAAAACAATAAAGTAGCGCTTTATCTTATCTCTTATTCTAGTTTAAAACTATTTGAAGAAAATTATTAACTGTTCTCCAACATTTTGTTTAGTTTAATTCTCCAAGCGCTCAATAGCTGTTGAGATTGAAGCACTAAATGCTTTTTATTATATTTACCGCTGCCAATTTTTTTATTTACATGAGTGAAGATTTACAACCAGAAGCAAACGAAGAACATACGAGAACCATCATTCCCATTAACGGCCTCTACGAAAATTGGTTTCTAGATTATGCTTCTTATGTTATTTTAGATCGGGCAGTTCCGCACATTAACGATGGCTTAAAGCCGGTTCAGCGCCGCATTATGCACTCGCTAAAGGAGATGGATGATGGCCGTTTTAATAAGGCGGCAAATGTAATTGGCAATACCATGAAATATCATCCGCATGGCGATGCTTCTATTGGTGATGCGATGGTGCAAATGGGTCAAAAAGATTTGCTGATAGACATGCAAGGAAATTGGGGCGATCCTGTTACAGGTGATAGCGCCGCAGCCCCACGTTATATTGAAGCGCGCCTATCTAAATTTGCGAATGAGGTCGTTTTTAATGCCGACACGACCGTTTGGCAATTGAGTTATGATGGCCGAAATAACGAACCCATTACGCTGCCAGTAAAATTTCCATTGTTGTTGGCTCAAGGTGCAGAAGGTATTGCGGTTGGGTTGGCAACCAAAGTAATGCCGCATAATTTTATCGAACTTATTGATGCTTCTATCGAGGTTTTAAAAGGAACGCGACCAAATATTTTACCCGATTTTTTTACTGGCGGCATGGCCGATTTTTCTAATTATAACGAAGGGCAACGCGGAGGGAGAATAAGGGTTAGGGCAAAGATTACAGAAAAAGACAAACGAACCTTGGTAATTACCGAAGTTCCGTTTTCTACCACAACAGGTTCTGTAATTGATAGCATTCTTTCTGCAAACGATAAGGGAAAGATAAAAATTAAAAAAATTGAGGACAATACCGCAGCAAGCGTAGAAATTGTGGTTCAGTTGGCGCCGGGCATCTCGCCCGATGTAACCATAGACGCCCTTTACGCATTTACCGCCTGCGAAGTTTCCATCTCTCCAAATACCTGCATAATTAAGGATGACAAACCACAGTTTTTGAGTGTTAACGACATTCTAATCGAAAATACCAAACATAGCAAAGGTCTTTTAAAACAAGAATTGGAGATTCGCTTGCACGAATTGCAGGAGCGAATATTTTTTAACTCGCTACTTAAAATATTTATTCAAGAAGGGATGTATAAAAATCCCGACTATGAAAATTCTGCAAATTTTGATGCCGTAGTAGAAGTGCTCCACAACCTTTTCGAACCATTTAAGGCCTCGCTATACAGAGAAATTTTAGCTGAAGATTTCAAAAGGCTTATTGATAAACCAATGAGCAGCATTACCCGCTTCGACGTAAAAAAAGCCGACGAGGTAATGAAAAATCTGGAAAGTGAAATTAAGGTCGTAAAAGGACATTTACGACACCTAACCGATTATGCGATAGATTGGTATCAAAAATTAAAAGAAAAATACAGCAAAGGCAGAGAGCGAAAAACAACAATCAGCCTTTTTGATAAGGTAGAGGCTACCAAAGTTGCGTTGGCAAACGTCAAATTATACATCAACCGTGTAGACGGCTTTATTGGCACTGGTTTAAAGAAAGACGAATTTATTACCGACTGTTCTGATATTGACGAGGCTATTGTTTTTAAGGCAGATGGCAGCTGCATTATTACAAAAGTTGCCGATAAAACTTTTGTTGGAAAAGACATTATCCACGCACAAATATTTACCAAAAACGATGAGCGTACCATTTACAATATGGTCTATAAAGATGGCTCAACTGGCACCTCTTATATAAAGCGATTTGCGGTTGTTGGCGTTACCCGCGATAAAGACTACGATTTAAGTAAGGGCGGCAGCAAAGGCACCAAGGTTTTGTATTTCACCGCAAATCCAAACGGCGAGGCAGAGATAATAAATGTTACGTTGCGTCCGCATTCTAAATTGCGCAAACTGCAATTCGATATGGATTTTGCCGAAGTGGCTATCAAGGGTCGAAGTGCAAACGGTAACATTGTTTCCAAATTTCCTGTCAAAAAGATAATCCTTAAAAGCAAGGGTGTTTCTACCCTATCGGGATTAAAAATTTGGTACGATGATTTACTTAAACGGTTAAATGTCGATGAACGTGGCACTTATCTTGGCGAGTTTGACGGCGATGACAAAATTCTGCAGGTGCATTTAGATGGCACTTACGAGTTAAGCACTTTTGATTTAAGCAACCATTTTGATGCCGATTTATTGTTGATAGAAAAATTTGATCCAGAAAAAATATTTGCCGCCATACAGTTTGAGGGAAAATCTCAAAATTATTTGTTAAAGCGCTTTGCTTTCGAAATACAATCGGTAGGGAAAAGAGCATTTTTTATCAGCGAAGAACCAAAATCTAAATTATTGTTTTTAACAGCGAACCCGTCTGCAAAGGTGATTGTCGAGGTTTTAAAAGGAAAAACCCAAATACCCGAAATTTTGGAGCTGATATTGACAGAGCAAATAGATGTTAAAGGACTTAAAGCAAACGGCAACCGGCTTTCTACGCATGATGTTCAAAAAGTGGAGTTGGTTGAGTGAGACTGTTGAGGATAAGGCTGAGTTTACGCCTAAAACTGAAAGCCAAAGGTCAAAAGCCAAAAGCGAAAACGAAAACGAAGCTGTGGTCGAGGTTGAAATTATCGGTGAGAATGAGGATAAAGAAGAGAAGACCCCGGCTGAAACACCTAAGCCCCATAAAAAAATTGATTTAGAAATTACCAATCCAAACGATATTGAAATGGATGGAAAAGGGCAATTGGGATTGTTTTAAGGAGCTTTTAGAAAATTCGGATTCCATCATTAAAATAAGAAAGAAGTCCAAGTACGGTTTTTAAGTGAGCTTGCGATCGTAACTCGTAAATCTAAAATCAAAAATTTAATCAGTGGTGTTCCATGCCAGGCTTTATTTTATCTTTAAAATCGGATGAGAATTTATCAAGCTTCGGCTGAATTACAAAGGAGCAGTATGGCTGATTTTTATTCTGATTGAAATAATTTTGATGGTAATCTTCTGCTTTATAGAACTGAGCAATTGGAGAAATTTCTGTAACAATAGGCTTATCAAAAACATTCTCAGCGGTCAACTTCGCAATCATCTGCTCTGTTTCTTGCTTTTGGTTGTCGCTCTCGTAAAAAACAACCGATCTATATTGCGTTCCAACATCGTTTCCCTGTCTGTTTAACGTTGTTGGATTGTGGGTTTTAAAAAAAACCAACAACAATTCAGAAAAACTAACCTTACTTTCATCAAAAGTAATCTGGATAATCTCTGCGTGCCAACTACTGCCGCTGCACACTTCTTTATAAGTTGGGTGTTCGGTTTTGCCACCCATGTAACCAGAAACCACAGTTTCTACTCCATCTACGTTTTGGAAAACAGCTTCGGTGCACCAGAAGCACCCTCCACCAAATGTTGCTTTTTGCATGAGTTAATAACGGAATTTATCTTTAAAAGTTTTTTGTTAGCAGTTTAGAATTTACCATTTATCAGTCATCATCTTTTTTGATTTCCAGTTTGACAAAAGCACTTTTTCTTGGCGCGGGCATAATTGCATTTTCACCTTTTATAGATTTCCAAATCACTTCATTCAAATCTAAATCTGGCGCAGAATCTTCTTTAGCAAAATTCCATTTTTCGGAGCGTTTGGAACTCTCATTTATCGCAACATTTCTCTTATTCAAATCTACCTGGGGCGCTATACTTTTAAATGTCATAAAATTTGGCGTCGACGTAAAAGCATCGTAAAGTGGCATTGCAGCGGCATCATACTGGCTCATCGGCGGCAAGCCTAAAATTAATTCAATCGTTCTGAGCACACCAGAAGTAGAATACATGGTGTGCACAACGGAATTCCGTTTAACATACGGTCCAACTACATACACTGGTGAACGATGCGCATCTACGTGATCCGGACCATTTTGCGCATCATCTTCTAAAATAAAAACCACACTTTCTTTCCAAATCGCGCTGTGTGAAAGATAATCTATAAAACGACCCACCGCCTGATCGTTATCTGCCACAGCGGCAATTGGAGAAATCATCCCTTTTTTTTGCCCGCTTGTGTGGTCGTTAGAAAAACGTATGGTATTAAATTGCGGAACAGCATTCTTATTCAGCAAAGAATCAAAGTCTTTTTTCCAAAGAGCAAAACGTTCTACATCCTTTATTGTCAGGTCGAAACCAGGGTAATTCATCCCCAAGTGCCCTACAAGAGATTTTAATGGGGTTGCATTATCAGCAGAAAATTCTCCATAACTTCGATAAGATACTCCAGCACGCTGGCAATAATCCCAAATGAAACCATCTTTAGGATAAGCAATTTTTCTAGTTCCTTCAAAATCGTAGCTCCCGCCCCGACCACCGTAGCTAATCGGCCAACTTTTTTCTACGTAATCCGTAGCATAGGCAGCAGTACTCCAATTGTGTCCATCAGCGCTAACCTCTGCATCTACATAAAAATTATCCAACAGCACAAAATCATTAACCAAAGCGTGTTGGTTTGGCGTAACTCTTTCTGGAAAAATACACAGAGAAGAATCTCCATTCCCATTTTTTACGTCTCCAAGAACCTGATCGTATGTTCGGTTTTCTTTAATGATGTAAAATACATGCTTAATTGGCGATTTATGTTTTGCACTCAGGGGAATTGGGTTGCTTGCCAGTTTTGCGGTATCGTTAAACAATTTGTTCTTGAACGGCGTATTTGCATAAACTTGAGCCGAATAATGCTTTAGTAAATTCTCGTCAGGCGCGTCTATCAACGACAAGGTTCCTTTAAACAGTGACCCTATGTATTGCACCTCTTTTTTTGTTGTAGAGCCTTTTTGGTAGTCGCTGTCATCTACTTTGATGGGTTGCGGGCCATGCGGATTCGGCAGCGACGAAAATCCTTTTCCGTTAGAAACGAGAATTTTGCTGCCAACTACTTTAACATTGGTTGGATACCATCCTGTTGGGATGAAACCCAAAGATTTGCTGTTGTTCGCCTCGGTTACATCAAAAACAGCCAAGCAATTGTTATCTGCATTGGCGATATATAAGGTTTTTTCATCTTCAGAAAGCGCTAACCCATCTGGCGTAGAACCGGTTAGTTGGGTTGGGTATAATGCGGTAGAAATAGTTTCGATTACTTTTCTCGCTTGCAAATCTATTATCGATACAGAATTTGAATTGGCATTAGCCACAAAAAGATGTTTGCCATCCTTAGCGCAAATCATTTCATTTGGATGGCTTTCGGTGGCAATTGCATCTACAATCGTTTGGTTTTCAACATCATAAATTATTATTTTATCGCCGCCCCACAAAGAAATGTAAAGCTCCTGTTTATTAGGCGACAAAATGCAAGTGTATGCCTCGTGGGCTAAGTCTAATTTCTTTACAACCGTTTTAGATTTTAAATTAACAATGTAAAGCGAACTATCTTCTTTGGTAACGGTATAAAGCAAGTTTTTACCTTTATCTACGTCAATCCCTGTCGGACTAATCTTTTCCTTTGGCCACTTAGCTCCCAGTCTTATTGTATCAGCTTCGCCAAAGCTTTTTTTAAGGATTGGGTAAGCTAAAATAATGTTATCGTTGCCGCCAGAAACGTACAATGTTTTACTATCATCGCTAAATTTTAAGCCATACCACGCCGTTTTTATCGGCTGATCTGCCAATAGTTTTTCTGTTTTTGGATCTATAAGTTGGATGCTTTGTTTCCCTTGCCCATTGTTAGTAACTGCCAATAATTTTTTGGATGGAGATAGCTGCATATTAAGCGGCAAATCGCCTAATTGTAAAGATCTGCCTGCCGGCGATAATGTCCAACCGTTTGGCAGTAGAATTTTACTTGCCTTTGGATTATCGATGGGTTGTTGTGCAAATAAAAAAACCGGACAGCTAGTTAACAGGTAAAGAAATAATTTATGAATGCGTCTCATTGGTTTCGAGTTAGAAGCCAAAGATACCAGTTAGCGTGTTAAGTTTTTGTTAAACAAAAATTTTAGCCCTGTTAAAAGAAGAAAGCCCTCAAGTTATTTTCTTTAGGGCTTTCTTTTTTATTGGTATTGAATGTAAATCGGTTTCGGCGTTAACTTTAGTAGCTCCTCAGGTGTAAGCATCCTGTGCGGCGCCTTCTTTATATCGTTTTTGTAGAATAACTTAAATCCGGTAAACTCAACAGGTTCATCCCTAACAAAGTAACGGTAAGTTCCATACTTAAGCTCCGGTTCGCCCCAACCATCCATATGCATTACCAATTGTACTTCTGGTCTAAGTTTAATGTTTTTGTAGTTGGTTACCATCTTCTTTGTAAACCTATGTACGGTTAATATCTTTGGGGGAAGATTGTATTTTTTTACAATGTCTGCCAAATACTGAGTTACGTAGTTGATGTCTGCTGCATCATAAGTTCCAATTTTCTTTCCAGGCAAGCTACCATCTTTCATAGAAAATTCAGGATCCATCCCCAAATGAACAAAGGGCAATTCCAAATACTTTTCGATGTGTGGAAGTTCATTTTTTAGCGTGCTTAACGCTACTTGCAAATCTAGAAAGACAATGGTGCCTGGATACATTTTAGAAATGGTGATAACAGAATCTATTTGTTTATTGGCCATTCTATTGATGTATTTTCCATCTTTACCTGGTGTACCACTCGCCACAGCAGCAATATAGTGTAGCGCAGGTTGTACTGGTGTAGATGGATCTGCTTTCTCCCAATGTTTAATTTCTACGTGTAATTTTTGCCACATCTCTTTCGGCGCATACTCTCCCAAAGCCCCCATTTTTTTAGAGTGTAGGTTGCCATAATACGCTATTACCCGTTTAAAAGGAAGTATGGCTCCAGCCAATGGATATGGCTGCTTTTTAACGGGCCATTTTCCTGTAGTATCGCCGTTAGCAAGTTTTAACATCAATGAATCATAGAGTTTATGATCTACCGGTTTCATGACATTCTCTATGGTGTCTTTGCCGTTTGCAGCAAGCTTTGCGGTCGAAGAACCGTTTGTTTTGCTTTGCCCGTCAGAACTGCAGCTTGCAAAAATGGTAAGTGCAAAACAAGTTAACAAAATTATAGCTGTTAATTTAGAAATTTTCATAAGTAATAATAGATTTACTATCAGTTTTTAGGAATCTGATTTTCGCCGAAGATACAGCGGTTTATAGAAGAGCGAAAATAAAGTATTCAACATTTACACATTACAAAATTTTCCAAAAACGCCTAGAGGCAATTTTATGCCGCTTGTAGCTTGCAGATAAAGCTCGCCGGTAGAAAGGTTTTTTACTTTTGGGAAAGATGTCTTAATTAAATTCTCGACTATTACAGAAGAGAAACCGAGCGAATAGGTGTTTAAGATGAAAAAATGTTCTTGCTCATCTAACAACTGCACAACCTCAGCCATCATTTCTTGGATGTGATTTTCTAATTTCCATTTTTCCCCGTTTGGCCCATGCCCATAGGCAGGAGGATCCAAGATAATGCCATTGTATTTTTTTCCTCGTTTTATCTCTTTTTTAACAAATTTTAAAGCATCTTCCAACATCCATCTAATATCCTTTAGGCCTGACAATTCTTGATTTTCGTTTGCCCAAGTAATAACTTGCTTGATAGAATCTACGTGTGTGGTATCTGCGCCGGCAGCGCGTGCTACCAAAGATGCGCCACCAGTGTACGCAAAAAGGTTTAAAACTTTTGGATTTCGATTCTTAAATTTTTTAATTGATGAACTTATAAAATCCCAATTTACGGCTTGCTCAGGAAACACGCCAACGTGTTTGAAAGAAGTTAGACCAAGTCTTAATTTTATGGCGACCTCTGAATTTGTATAGCCAATTTGCCATCTATCTGTTATAGAAGGATTTCTTTTTAGCCACTCGCCAGAAGTTGCAGACCTGCCCTTAAAAATTACATTTGCTTGGTGCTTCCATTCGTTATCCGAAAGCATTTTTTTCCAAACTGCTTGTGGCTCTGGCCTAATGAGAATATAATTTCCAAAACGTTCTAACTTTTCAAAATCGCCACAATCAATCAGCTCATAATCGTTCCATAGGGTTGGGGCAACTAATTCTATCATTTTTTTTTGAGAAAATTGTATGGCTTTGTTGGTTAGTCATTGGCAGCGTATTGGCCAATTTTAATTTGCTTTTTAGAATTTATCTTTTGCGGCCTTCATAAATCTACTGGCAAATACAAAATCATTTAATTCTTTTATATCGGTATGGGCAATTTCTGTATTACTTCCTTCCCAAAACTTAACACCTTGGTGAAGAAAAAGAATATAATCTCCAATTCCCATTACAGAATTCATATCATGTGTAACCACGATGGTTGTGGTATTGTATTCTTCCGTTATTTCCTTGATCAATTCATCTATAACGATAGACGTTTTTGGATCGAGGCCTGAGTTGGGCTCATCGCAAAATAAATATTTTGGGTTCATCGCAATTGCCCTCGCAATTCCAACACGTTTCATCATTCCGCCAGAAAGTTCTGCAGGGAAGAGTTTATTTGTATCGTTTAGATTAACTCGTTTTAAACAAAAATTTACGCGGTCTAATTTTTCTTCTCTGGATTGTTCTGTAAACATATTTAAAGGAAACATAATATTTTCCTCTACCGTCATACTATCAAAAAGTGCAGAACCTTGAAAAAGCATTCCGATTTCTTTTCTAATTTCGATGCGCTCTCCGTAATCCATGGTGGTAAATTGTCTATCGTCATACACCACAGAACCCTTATCTGGTTTTTGTAATCCAACCATACATTTTAATAGTGTAGATTTTCCAGAACCAGAAGCTCCAATAATTAAATTTGTTACTCCGGCATCAAACGTGGCCGAAATTTCTTTCAATACAACATTATCGCCAAAGGCTTTATCAATATCTGTTACTTCAATCATTATAATAAAAGTTGAGTTACCAAATAATCGCACACCAAAATAGAAATGCAGCTAATTACTACTGCCCTTGTGCTCGCCTGAGAAACTTCCAATGCCCCGCCCTTCACGTAAAATCCTTCATACGCAGGTACTGAAGTAATTATGAAACCAAAAACAAATGCCTTTGTCAACGCTACTACAATGGTGTAAGGATTAAAACCCGTGGTGATACCTAAGATATAATCTGACGGTGTAACAGCACCAGATAGAGTACCCCCAAAATAGCCTCCTAAAATGCTCAAAAACATAGACATGATAACCAATACCGGAACCATGGTGACGCCAGAGATAATTTTTGGTAAGATAAGGTAGCCTGGTGCATTTATCCCCATGATCTCCAGAGCGTCTATTTGTTCGGTCACACGCATCGAACCAATTTCAGAAGAAATTGCTGAGCCAATTTTACCCGCCAAAACGATGGCGCTTATGGTTGGGCTAAGTTCTAAAATACTAGAATCTCTGTTTACAGAGCCAATAATTGTTCTAGGGATAAAATCGCTTACCAGCTGAAAAGCAATTTGTAAAGTCATTACAGCACCAATAAATGTAGAAATAATGGCAATTAGCCCTAATGATCCTACACCAACGTAATCCATTTGCTTGGCAATTTCTTTAAGATAAATCTTTAACTTCTCGGGTCTTCTAAAAACCGATTTTAGAAGAAGAATGTATTTGCCGAAATTGGTAAAATTCATTTCCTATATCTATGGGGTTAAATATTCACAATTAGTTTATAGTACAAATAAACGATAAATAATATTAGCGATGCCGATTTGTTGTGATTATTGGGATTTTAAAATTTATTTTGCTCTTTATTTACAAAACTTAAACCATACAAGATGAAAGCATTAATTACGGGAGCTAGCAGAGGCATAGGAAGAGCGATTGCCGAAAAGTTGGCGCAAAATAAATATGATTTGGTGCTATTGGCTCGAGACCTATCCGAATTGGTGGAAGCCAAACGGCATTTGTTGGCTTTTGGAAACAAAGTTTCCATATACAGTATTGACTGTGTAGAAAAGGGTCAAATTGATGACTTTTTTAGTAAGTCCGGTCGAGATTTTGGAGTGATAGACGTATTGATAAATAATTTAGGTGTTTTCTTGCCCGCAAACATTTTAGAAGAAACAGACGACAACTTTCTGTTGCAACAAAACGCAAATGTAAACGCGGCCTATTACTTTTCTAAATTCTTTGGCTCGCAAATGGCCGAAGCGAATCGCGGCCATATATTTAACATTTGCTCTATCGCTAGTAAAAACCCATCAAAAAATGCAGGAAGCTATAGTGTAACAAAAGCGGCAATGTTAAGTCTTAACCATGTATTGCGCCAAGAATTGGCAGAAAGTAAGGTTAAGGTTTCTGCTTTTTTACCCGGCGAGACATTAACCTCTTCTTGGGAAGACACAAAAATAGCTAAAGAAAAATTTGTGCAGCCAGAAGATATTGCAGATCTGCTATATGCAATCTTAAATTTAAGCGAAGGCGCAAACGTAGACGAGATACAAATAACGCCTCTTTGTTTTACTTAATGACATAAACTTAAAATGGAAAAAAAGCTTTATAGAAACGAACACGATAAGATGATTGCAGGAGTTGCTTCTGGTCTTGCAGACTACATGCAGGTAGAAATTACCATTGTAAGGTTATTATTTGTGTTATCGGCCATTTTTATGGCGGGTTTAGGTCTTGTGGCCTATATAGTAATGTGGATTATTGTCCCCGTGAATAACAATCCTGCTGCTAAATTCTCTCAGTTTAACGACTATTTCAAAAATAACCCTGGTGCCGCCAGCTTTGGAAACCAAAATCCTTTTGAGGCCGCTGGGCAGGGTGCTAATCAGGCAGGATCTCCAAATTGGACCCAGCCACTAAGCGCAAACGAAGAGAAAACGCCATTTGAAACACAACCAAATTTTTCTGCATTTAAACAGCCAAATAATACCGGACGAACTATTGCAGGATTAGTTTTAATAGTTTTTGGGTGCTTTTTTATGATGAAGCAACTTGATCTTATTCCAGATTTTTTACGTCTAAGAAATCTATGGCCAGTAATTTTAATTGCTATTGGGGTAAGCATTATTGCCAAATCTCGCAGAAAAAATGATTGGCAGCACTGGCAAAATCAACAAACTAATCCCATCAACCCGAAGCAACCAGAGAGCGCCCCATCCAATTTACCGGATGAGCCAGCTGAACCAATTCCTAATAACACTGAAAACCCTTTAAGCTAATCAAATCATGAAAATAAGTAGATTGATCTGGGGCATTTTGCTACTGTTTATAGGATGCATTCTATTGCTCCAAAACTTTAACGTAATAAACTTCTACTGGGGCAATGTATGGCGATTTTGGCCAATGCTGCTCATTATATTCGGAGTGAATATTTTGTTCGATAGAAATAACTCTAAAATTGGGCAAATTATTTCACTTGTCTTATTGGTAGGGACTTTAACTTTCCTTTTCGTTAGAGGGCAACAACCATATAGCTTAAGAGATGAGTTCTCAAAAAATCTTAAATTTAAGAGCGACGGAAACGATTTTAATTTTGATTGGGACGGAGATGATAATTCAAATGACACCTCAACTAGTTTAAATCAGTTGAAGTTTTCAGAGCCGTTGATAACCTCAGACTCATCAAAAAAAGCTGTGCTAAACGTTGCGGGTGGCGGAATTTCCTTTAGTTTGGGCGGAGAAACCGGCGCTTTGTTTAATGCCGAGGTAAAAAACCGAAAAAATAACTTTTCACTAACTAAAATGGTTACAGACAGCGCAACCATCTTAAATTTTAAGATGTTGGATAAAAAAAATCGCTTCAATTTTGAAGGAGGCAATAGCGTCGGTTTTAAATTAAACAAAGCACCAATTTGGGACGTGAACATGAAGCTTGGCGCGGGCGAGTCTGATTTCGATTTTACCGACTACCGCATTAGAACATTTACTTTTAACGGCGGTGCTTCTGCCCTCAAACTAAAATTTGGCGAATTATTGCCAATTAGTGATGTATTTGTAAAATCCGGCGTAGCCGATGTAAAAATTGAGGTACCAAAAAATGCTGGTTGTCGAATTACCACAAAAATCGGGCTGTCATCCAAAGATTTCGATGGTTTTGATAAAATAAGTGAAGGCGTTTATCAAACCGCAAATTATAATGGCTCGACCAATAAAATCTTTATCAAATTAGATGGAGGTTTAAGCAGTTTTGAGGTGGATAGGTATTAAGGGCAAAGAAAGTTGAAAATCAAGAATTAAGGGTTAAAAGTTAAGTAGGTCGTAAATCGTCGTTGCGAGGAACGAGGCAATCTACTTTGAAAGGAAAAGGAACAAAGACAGATTATTAAGAATTTTGTACCTTCACGTTAGTTGCCGCTGCAAGGCAGGCAATTGCCCTGTTCGTTTAAAATGATTGAAGAAGAAGTAAAGTATCTTGTTGTAATTAAGGGCAAGCCCGAGGGACCGTTTCCTTTTTCAGAGCTTAAAAGTTTGGCAATTTCGCCCGATACGTTTGTGCGAACGCCTGGAATGGAGGATTTTAAACAGGCGCACGACCTGCCAGAGTTAAGGAGTTTGTTTGGGTTCTCTAAACAATCAACACAGCCACAATACTATGCAAGTTTCGATTTAAGATTACTTGCCTCGGTTATCGACCATTTTTTCATTTTTATAATTTATTGCCTATTAATTTTGTTCAGCTTTATTTTTATCGAAGGAAAAGATGCGCGCATTTTAGCCTTTTCAGTTCCGTTCGCATTAATTTTTGTTGCAAAGCTTTGTTACGGAAGCGTCGCAGAAGCAGGTAAATCTCAAGCAACAGTTGGAAAAAGATTGGTAAATATTCGGGTAACAGATCTAAACGGAACCAAGATTAACATGGCAAAATCTCTGGCAAGAAACTTTTCTAAAATTTTTTCTTTCTTACCATTTCTAGCTGGATACTTTTATAGCTTTTTAAATAAAAAGAATCAATGCTTTCATGATGTGATAGCAAAGACATTGGTTATAAAAGATAGGCTTGTTTGAGATTGAGCTGAGATGATTACCCAAAAAACAGTCTTTTACGCAACTGCAATCTGCGGCGTTTCTTCTACTTCACTTATTTCATCTTTTTCTACCCTTAAATTTTTAATAATGTGCTGTTGTCTATCGGGTGTGTTTTTGCCCATGTAATATTCCAGCAGCTTTTTAATGGTCTGATCTTTTAAAATGACGGGATCCAACCGAATGTTTTCACCAATAAAAAGCCCAAATTCATCTGGCGAAATTTCCCCCAAGCCCTTAAATCTAGTAATCTCAGGCTTTCCGCCAAGTTTTTCTATCGCGCTTCTTCGTTCGTCATCGCTATAGCAATATATAGTTTCTTTCTTATTCCTCACCCTAAAAAGCGGAGTTTGTAATATGTAAACGTGCCCAGCTCTAACCAAATCCGGGAAAAATTGCAGGAAAAAAGTCATCATCAATAGCCTAATGTGCATTCCGTCTACATCGGCGTCGGTTGCAATTACAATGTTGTTATAATGCAAACCTTCTAAACCATCTTCTATATTTAATGCGTGCTGCAGTAGGTTAAACTCCTCATTTTCATAAACCACTTTCTTGGTTAATTCGAAACAGTTTAAGGGCTTTCCCTTTAAACTAAAAACGGCTTGTGTATCTACATCTCTAGATTTTGTAATCGAGCCAGAGGCAGAATCACCTTCTGTAATAAAAAGCGTGGTCTCATACTTTTTATCATGATTGCTGTTAAAGTGTACTTTGCAGTCTCTTAGCTTTTTATTATGTAACGAAGCTTTTTTAGCCCTGTCGTTCGCCAATTTTTTTATGCCTGCAATGTCTTTCCGTTCGCGTTCACTTTGTACAATTCTTTTCAGCAACGAATCGGCGACGTCGGGGTTTTTATGGAGATAATCATCCAACTCTTTTTTTACAAAATCGCTTATAAAAGTAGCAACAGAAGGTCCCTCTGGCGCCATATTTTGCGAGCCAAGTTTGGTTTTTGTTTGCGACTCGAAAACCGGCTCTTGCACCCTAACAGAAATTGCTGCGATGATAGAAGATCGTACATCGGCAGGCTCGAACTCTTTCTTATAAAATTCTCTAACAGTTTTTACCACCGCCGCTCTAAATGCAGCTTGGTGCGTGCCGCCTTGCGTAGTATGTTGCCCATTAACAAAAGAATGATAGTCTTCTCCATACTGTTGGCCATGCGTCATTGCTACCTCTATATCATTGCCAATGAGGTGAATGATCGGGTAACGAAGCTCTTCTGGTTTATTTAATTTTGATAGAAGATCATAAAGCCCACGTTCTGAGAAGTATTTCTGGTTGTTAAAATTTACAGTTAAGCCGGTATTTAAGAACACATAATTCCAAACCATGCTTTCTACAAAATCTACAATGTAATGATAGTTTTTAAAGATAGTCTCATCTGGATAAAAGGTTATGGAGGTTCCGTTGCGTTGTGTTGTATCTAGAATATCTTGGTCGCTTACAATGTTACCTTTACTAAACTCTACCTTTTTGGTTTTTCCATCTCGATAACTTTGAACCACAAAACTGGTAGATAAAGCATTTACCGCTTTTGTACCGACACCATTTAAACCAACGGATTTTTGGAACGCATTGCTATCGTACTTTCCACCAGTGTTTATTTTGCTTACGCAATCTACCACCTTGCCTAGCGGAATGCCTCGTCCGTAATCTCGCACATTAACCTTTTGTTCAGACACTGTAATTTCGACGGTTTTTCCGCTTCCCATCACAAACTCATCAATAGAATTATCTACTATCTCCTTTAATAAGACATAAATTCCATCGTCTTGCGCTGATCCATCACCAAGTTTTCCAATGTACATCCCCGGGCGCAATCTAATGTGCTCTTTCCAATCTAAAGAACGGATACTATCGTCATCGTAAATTACTTCTGCCATTTGCGTATTTTATATCTCTTCCGCAAAACTTTTTTTAAGACAGCGGAGACACACAATAATAGCATTTTTATGCCAAGCAGCAACAAGTAGATATTAACAATTGAACATCTGCCGGCGTATTAAACTATAACTTCTAGGCGAGAAAAAATTAGTGCGACTTTCAAATTTAAAAGAAGGTTTCTATTCGATATATTTTTAGCCGTAAAATTTGATTACGATGGTACTGATTTATCAAAAAAACTATTCATCTGGAATGCTATCTTTCAGTTCCTTATGATTCTCTTGGATAGATTTGTTACCTGTATCAACCTCTACTTCTTTGGTGGTTACCGCATAATCTGCAGGTCTAATTTCATCGCCATACGCAACCGCATAAGCTTTTGTAAATTCTGCGCCGAGATATAAGATAATAGCGGTATAATACGTCCAAGATAATAAAACAACCAACGAACCCGCTGCTCCGTAAGCGCCGCCAACATTGGTTTTAGTAATATAAATGGAGATTAGGAACTTGCCTATCATAAACAGAACGGCAGTAACAACGGAACCCGAAATTACGTCTTTCCACTTAATTTTTGCGTCGGGCAAAACCTTAAAAATAACTCCAAAGATAAGAGATACAATGGCTAAGGTTAAGGCTTGGTTTATGATGTATATTATGATAACTGAAACTTGTTGAAACCTAGCAAAAATTTTGTTGCTAAACTCATCAAATATAGAAGTAAGCGCGAGCGACACCAATAAGATAAACGCCAAGCTTATTATGATAGAAAATGAAAGAAACCTAATTTTTAAAAACTGCAACCATCCGCGTTTTGGTTTTGGTTTTATTCCCCAAATGGTATTTATAGAATCTTGGATGTCGCCAAAAACGGTGGTAGAACCAATAAGCAGTCCGGCGATGCCAACAATTAGTGCAACTGTACTTTTACCATTTAAAAAAGCACTTTTAATAACTTCTTGAAGCTGCAAAGCAGTTGATTTTCCTAAAAACCCAGCAAGCTGGCCATAAACTTGGCCTTCAGCAGCCTCTCTGCCAAGAAAAATACCGCATAATGAAATAATTACCACTAGTAGTGGCGCCATGGAAAAAACGGTGTAATATGCTAATGAGCCGCTTAACTTGGTTACTTTATGCGTACCGAAACCTGCAAAAGCCGCTTTAATTACTTCCCAAACTCCTTTAAAAGTTACCTTCTTTTTCTTTTCCATGATAGTTTGTCTCTTTTGAAGAAACCGAAAAGTTTCCGCTTTGTTTTGTTAATCAACCCTTAAACGCCTATTGGTAGCGTAAAAGAAAAAGTAGAACCTTCATCTTCGACAGAATCTACCCAAATCTTTCCGCCCAAACGATTGACTATGTCGGAACAGATATAAAGGCCAAGCCCCATCCCGGCAAAAGTATGATCAGAATTGCCTTGCACCCGATAAAATTGTTCAAAAATCTTTTCCGTAGCCTCTTGTGCAATGCCTATTCCATAGTCTTTAACGGATAGCTGAACTTCAGCCTGCGAAGCGGTAACGAATAGATCTATTTTATGATTTTCAGGAGAATATTTAATTGCATTTGTAAGCAAATTCACTACCACCTGGTATAACCTGGCTCTATCACTATAAACATCTCCATCAAATTTTATTGTTTTGTTAATGCGGTGTTTCGATGAGGTTTTCTGCACCTCTTCTATTACCTCAATTATCATGTCTTTAAAGTTAAACGGGGCTAAATTTATTTGAAGTTTTCCTGCCCTAATTTTCGTAACGTTCAGTAGGTCGTCTATCAATTTTGTGAGCCTGTCTATTTGCTTGTTCATCCTATTTAAAAGCATCGCATTTCTTTGATCGCCCGCTTTTACAAACATCGCTTCTACCACTTGGGTATATGCTTTTAAACTAGTTACAGGCGTTTTTAGCTCGTGACTTGCAATTGCCAAAAAATCGTCTTTTTGTTTTTCTAATTCTTTTTGATGATGGATATCTGTATTTGTGCCGTACCACTTTATAATTTTTCCATCGGCGCTTTTTAAAGGGAGCGCCCGAACAAGAAACCACCTATACTCATCAGTGATTGTGATCACCCTAAACTCTACTTCGTAAGCTTGGCCGGTTGCTAACGAGCGTTCCCATAAAATGCTAGCCGCTTGCACATCATCCGGATGTACCGAATTTACCCAGTTAAATCCTAAAGTTTCTTCTTCGGTTTTACCTGTTTGATCATACCAACGTTGGTTTATAAAATCCAGGGCTCCATCTGGCCTACTTGTCCATACCACAGGTGGCACCGTATTGGCCAAAAATTCTAGCTCCCCTACAATTTCTTGTAGATTTCTATTTTTATCGGCGAGAATTTTTCTCACTTTTAATTCCTCTCTCAAATCTTTAGCAATACCGGCAATGCATATAGGCGTATTGGTTGCCCGCTCTTTAATTAGGTGAAATTGTTTGTAAATTGGAATTGATTCGTTATTTTTTTGATTTATGAGAACTAGTTCTCCGCTCCAACTTCCATTAGCTAATAAGATTGGAAATACCTCTTGTTCAATTTTTATTCTTGAGTTTGTATCATGGTATGCAAATTTTTCACTATTTTGAAGAGGTTCGTCCTCAAGCCCGATTAAGCTTCTGCCGGCCGGATTGATGTAGAGAATATTTCCGCTCATGTCTGTATAGTTGCAAAAATCATCGCTACTATCTACAATGGCAGCAAGTCGCTCCAAATCTGTCTGGGCTTTTACCTCTGCTGTTATATTAAGCAATATGCCGGCAAATCGACTAACGGTTTGGCCTGCATCAAAATAAGCTTTTCCTTTACATCTAATCCAAGTGATTCCTTCTTGACCATTGTGGATTCTAAAATTGACATCGCATTCGCCGCCTTGCCCAGGCATCGTTGCCTTTATCATTGCCGAAACCACCGTTTTCCGATCGTCAAGATGCACGTACTCTCGCAAATTTTGATAGTTGGTTTCTATTTGATTTGTTTGCCCAATTAAAGCCAAACTGCCCTGATCTAAAGTTACTGCATTGCTCGCTACATCAAAACTCCAAGTACCAATTTTTGCCGCGTTTAACGCAAATGCAAGGTGTTCTCTAGCCTCTGCGGCATGGTGTTTGATCAAAGCAAGATCTGTTACATCTGTAGCTGTGGCAACTACCCCTATAATTTTATCATCTTCTTCTTTTAGCGCTTTGCAAGTAAAAGAAAAATAAAAGCGCTTAAGCGCACCATTAATGAGCAAATCGGTAGCTACCTCTGTGGCCGAATAAGATTGGCCATGATAAAAAACCCCTCGCAACGACTCAAAAAACGGTTGTTCTAAAAACTCCGGAAAAGCAACCAGCAGCCCAACACCGATAACATCTTCCTTTCTTTCCCAAATGTCTAACATAGGTTTGTTCGCCGCAGCAATAACCATATCATTACCAGTAAAGACGGCAGTTGCCATTGGCGAGGCCTCAACCAAATAATTGAATTGCTCGCTTTGCGTTTTTAGCGCTAACATTTTTGGGAATAAGTCATCCTTTACAATGGTATTTTCAAGACATCAGACAATATTCGAACTTTTAACTATTTAGCCTTAATCCAATTCGCTACATCATCTAGCAATATTGCCGACACGCTTGCAGGAACATTATACTGTGCTAAAGTACCTCTTTCCTTTTGCTCGCTTAAAAGATGGTTTATTGTTGGATAAAATTTAAGATGAACATTTTTTTGTTTTCCTAAAGCGCTCTGCCACAGATCAAAATCGGTTTTGCTAACTTGAAAATCGTTGCCGCCTTGAAGAATATAAATGCGGGTTTTTGTTAATCTTTTGGCCGCGGCCACTTGGCTATAAGTATTTAGGTCAACCCAGTAAGATGCCGGCAAGCCCAGAATTACTGAATCTGGTTTCATAGAACCCAACTTAGTAATTTTTGCCTTTGCCACCTCTTTTAAGGCCTCAGTAAGTTTCGCCTTTCCTGCTTCTGTTGTATCATTTGCAAGCTTAAATTGGTATTTGTTCTGCTCCAAAATTATATCGACCATCGTTCTGGCAGGCGTGGCGGCCAAGATAATACCAGCCAAACCGGGTGAACGTTCCGCAATTCTCGGCGCCATCATCCCTCCAAGGCTATGGCCAAAAACATAAATAGCGTTTTTATTTACACCTTGAACCGCCTTCGCCACCTCTACCGCCGCAACAGCATCGTTGGTGGTTTCTTGGTCAACCGTAAATGCACCAACGTATTCGTAGGGATAAACAAGGGTGCGCTTAACATATCTTAATGATGCGATTCCTTTTGAGGCAAATCCGGCAGCCAAATCTTTAAATGGTTTGTTTGGGCCTAATGTTTCATCCATATCATTTGGGCCAGAACCATGTACTAACACCACTAGTGGAAAATTCTTTATGTTTTTTGGAACTGTAAGCACGGCGGCCAACTGGTTTTTAGCCGCACCAATATAAATCGGTTTTTCTACGTACAAGGCTGTATCAGCATAATTTGGTAGCGTGTACTTTTGCCCAGTCGGACTTGGCGCCACGAAAATGCCGACAATTTTTTGCGACTTATTAAAGCCCAACAAAAAGTTCTGGTCGCTATTTTTAAATTTACCCTCTACAGTGACCGCAAAAAAGTCGCCTTGCATCTTACTTGCTATCGCTTCTAAACTTTGTACAGCTCCGTATTTTGTAATAATGTTTCCCCAAAGTTCCTGAAGTTTATTTTCCGGAAGAGCTGTTTTTAAGGTATCGTCGAAAAAGGCATAGGCATCGTGAAATTTTTCTTCCTTCATTAAGTCAAAAAAATCATTTGCGTTTTTAAAAAGGCTTAACACGTTCTGAGAAAATGCAGAAGAGGAAAACAATAAGGCAACTATTAGAATACAGGCTCGCTTCATTTTATGCTTTGTTAAAAAGGTACGTTATTCACTTTAGAAATATATTTTCAAAGCAAATACCCTGATTTTTAAAGTATTAATGCAGGGCGAAATTTTTTTTATTTTTTTTTAAAACTTTCTTAATTGCATTGCGTTTTAGTATCGAGAGCGTTAATTTAGATTGCGGGGAAGCTACTAAGGCGGTTTCCCCGTTTTTCTTTAAATCGTTTTATGCTCAAAGACTTCAATCTCAGCTCCCTTAGCCATTATTACCTTTTGGGTAAGCCCAATAAATAATCCATGGGCAAAAACGCCTATGATGTTGTTTAGCGTTGTTGAAAGTTGTGCAGGATTTTCGATTAAGCCGAAATCAGTATCTAAAACAATGTTTCCATTATCGGTTTTAAATTCCTCGATATTTTTTTTTCTCAAAAATGGCTTACCACCAATTTTTTCCAACTCGTCAAAAACATATTGATATGCTAGAGGCACCACTTCAATAGGTAAGGTAAAAGCACCCAAGGTTTGTACAAGCTTAGAGGAATCGGCAATAACGATGCTATTTTTTGTTAACGAAGCGACTATTTTCTCTCTAAAAAGTGCACCTCCTCCTCCTTTAATTAAATCTAAACCTGGCGTAAATTCGTCTGCACCGTCTATGCTAATATCCAACTGACCAACCTTGGAAAGATCCATTATCTGGATTCCAAATTTTTGAGCGAGATTTGCGGTATGTATAGACGTGGCGGCAGCCGTTATCTGCATGCCCGCGGCAACTTTTTCCCCAAGAGCATCAATGGCATATTTTACGGTACTACCGGTACCCAATCCCACCCTATCGCCGTCTTTAACTAAATTTACGGCGGCTAGTGCGGCTGCCTTCTTTTCTATTTCCAGAGAGGATAACTCTTCGTTCTTCATTGGTTTCGATTTTTGAAGTATTGGTTACCCAAACCTGCTTTTCTACCTAAAATTTTGCTTTAACCGAAACTCCAAAAGTTCGTGGATTTCCCAAATGTGCTGCACCAAAATCAAAAGCATAATCTATGTAGGTTTTGTTGTCTAAATTTCGTCCCCAAAAATAAATTTCGTAGTTTTTATTAGAGACACCAACTTTTGTATTTAACAAACTATAACCCGTTTGTTCAATCTGATTACCTAAATCATAAAATTGATTGCCAATGTAAAACCATTCGCCCCTAACTATCAAACCTAAATTAGATGTTTTATTTAACAGAAAATTGTATTGAACAGCTGTAGATGAAGTAATGCTCGGTGTATAGATTTGCCTGTTGCCATCGTAATTAACTTCTTCTCCATCTTTTGGCAGGCTTAATTTTTTATAGATGGCATCTGTATAACCAAGATTATAAGCTACATCCAGACCTCTAAAAGGTTTTGCCGCTAACTCCACTTCTATTCCTTCGCTGTGCAGTTTGCCGGCATTTCTAGTTACCGTAACCGCATCCGGCAAAATTAAAACAGGTATCTGCGCATCAGTTAAATTGATGTAGAAATAAGATAAATTTAACCTCAGCCTTTGGTTTAAGAATTCATTTTTTAAACCAATTTCAAAATTATCGCTATATTCTGGTTTGTAAGATACAAGCGGCAGAACAGAAGGGTCTGAACCGAGTTGAGTAATTCCGCCTGCCCTAAAACCTCGACTAAAACTAGCATATATGTTATTTTGAGGCGCTAACTTGTAAGCCAGACTAAATTTAGGCGAAAAAGCCTTGAATGATGCCTCTCCTGTGGTATCGTTCTGGGTAACAACTGCGGCTGCATCATCCATAACAAATTCTCCTTTTGCGGTTAGCTTTTTATGCTCATAATCATAACGCAAACCTACCGATACAGTTAGCCTTGGTGTCAGCGCATAACTAATTTGCCCAAAGGCAGCTAACCCGTAACCATTGCCCGTGTTTGTATTTATGGTGGTAAAGTTGGGAAACGGCGCTCCAAGTAATTCGCCATCGGTACCAAAATGGGTGCCTTGTTTAACAGGATTATCCTGATAAAATCCATAAACACCGCCTAACCAATTCAGTTTTTGGTTGGCTGCAGCCGAAGAACTGAGCCTAATTTCTTGCGTGTAAACTTTTACCTTATTCCAATCTTTACCGTAATTGTTGACGATAGAAACGCCGTCTATCGGAGAAAAATCGCCATCAATTGGATTTGTATAATATCTATAGTTACTCTGATATGAAGTTTGCGATGTTACAAAAACTTTGTTACCATAATAATTTGCCGATAGTGAGGCGTTGAACAAATTATCCACCATTTTAGTAATTGCATTTTGATTAACCTCAAATGGATTTTTCAATGCCGCTTCCGTGCTACTAGCAAGAGGAAAAGTTCCGTTGTTTCTATTTTCGTTGTGTTTAACATTTAGCGTTAACGAAAATTTATTGCTAGGCAGGTATCGAAGATAATAATTTCCTAAGATGCCATGTAGTTTATCAAACTTAGAATTATTAAAAGTATTAGTGTAAAAACCATCTTGTTGGTTAAATAATCCGGCGGCGCCGAAATATAAATGGTCTTTAACTATCGGCAGTCTAAGCCCTGCGCTGTAACGCTGCTCACCAAATTTACCAAAATCGGCACCAATAAAACCGCTAGCAGAATTGGTTGGTTTTTTGGTGATGATGTTGACTACGCCTCCCATAGCGTTACGCCCGTAAAGCGTTCCTTGCGGCCCACGCAAAACTTCAATGCGTTCTACATCAAACAAAGAAGCGATGTATGTATCAAGCCCAAATTGGTTAACACCATCGATATAAGTGGCTACTGCTTGATCGTAGGAGGTGGTGCCGATTCCTCTAATAGAAGTCACGTTGCGGCCATCTCCAGGATCGCTACTGTATAAATTTGGAATGATTGTGCTTAAATCTCGAGTATTTTGAATGCGATAATCCTCTATTTGCTGACTAGAAAATGAACTAACACTAGCGGGCAAATCCTGTAATTTTTGTTCCCGCTTTTCTGAACTTACCACTACCTCATCCAGTTTTAAACCACTCGGATTAAGAGTAATTACATAAGAAGAATCGCCATCAATTTCCATCGTAAACACTTTTTCTGAATAACCTAAGGCAAAAAATTTTATACTGTTGTTTTTTGATGCCAGTCCTAAAATTTCAAAATTTCCGGCACTGTTTGTTTTAGAAACAATTTGCGTATTTAAAACCTGTAGATTTACATTTGGTATTCCTCTACCGGTTTCATCATAAACTCTACCCGCAAATTTTACTCCTTGTTGTGCATAAGCTACAGCATTCATCAGTAGAAAAGCAACTAAAAAAAACTTTTTCATTCTATGTAAAACAGTTTTAAATAAAACGGTCGGCATTTTAGCCAACCGCCTTTAAATAATTTAACTGGCGAATTTACGCCTAAAATAATAAGAAACGTCTAATTAAGTGAATTTATCCATGCCGCAATTTTTAGCGCATCTGCTTTAGTTACCTGCGGCATTGGCGGCATTTCTGTAGAATACCCGGGCCAGTTTTTTGGCTCTGGATTATGGATAAGTTTCAAAATTCTTTCATTTGAATATTTTTTCTTTGCAACATCTGCAAACGCAGGACCAATTTGTTTTTTGGTTGCATTATGGCAAGCTAAGCAAGTGTTTTTTGTTAACAAGCCCTCTACCTCTTTATAAGTTGGAGCTTTAGCAACCATTTGTTTGCCCGCAGTTGGATTATCAGCATTTGCTTTTTCTGGTACCGAGTTAGTAGGAACACTTTTAGGAATAGGCTTACCAGTGGTGAGAAGTGAAGAATTTTTGGTACTTACTCCATTCATAGACATTTTAGGGCCATCAGGGATAGCATTTAAAGTATAGAAGGCGACGGGGTGAACGAGAGAATAGAAAGCTTCTTTATCTCTAATACCATCTAAAGTTAAAGTGTGAACGTAATAGGGGCGTAAACCTTGTACGATCAATCTTGCTTTCATGCCATCGGGCGATAATTTTACGCCGCTTATTTTTAAAGTTTCCTGATTAACCGGTGGCGAACCGTAGGTTGAATGGTATTTGTATGTGAAACTCTCCACTGCATAAGAAGCTAAATCTTCTGCAGATTTTGGATCAACGGGTTTTGTAAACTCCACTTCAAAACCATCGGGCATAGCTCTAACCGCTTTCATCTCAAAAGGCATCTTGCCATTGTACACCAATCTCTCTAAACCTTCATTTGCATCGCCGGCAGAACCCCAACCCCTGTTGGTTTCGCCAACAAACAATGAACCATCTTTTGCCCAAGCCAAACGTAAAACCCCAGAACGGAAACCTTGCCTAAACATAAATGCCGCACCTTGTTCTTGGCCCTTAACAGTTTCTAGAAAAACGCGAGAAAGAATACTCATGCCCTGATCTCCAATTAAAATTTGACCCGCAAAAGGGCCAAAAGTATTTTCCGGAATTTTTACTGCTTCTGAGGTAGAAATACCCAAAATGGCGTGAGGCAGAATCACTTCTGGCAATTTTAACGATGGAAATGTTTTTTGTTGTTCGTGCAAGGTGGTAAACGGTGCTCCAATTACATTTTCTGGCTTTATAGAACGGCCGTTTGCATCTCTTATACGCCTTTCATCCATGTGGGTATAAAAAAATGTTGAATCTAATTTTACAGGCGAATCTGGTCTATTGGCCCAGCGTAAACTGGCCGGATGTCCCATAAAGTCACCTTTATTAACTTTCCATAAACCACCCGAACCAACCCAATCGCCTTGATTTTCGGTATAGTAAAATTGTCCATCGATTGAACTTATCCCGCAAGGCGAACGAAAACCAGCTGCATAAGGCATCATTTTACCGTCTTCGGTAATATTCATTGCCCAACCACGCATGGGCACGCGGCTTTCTCCACGCCACCATTCTTCATCGCCGAAGGCAACATTTGCGGTAACTATAAATGTGCCATCGGGCATAATTTTTGGACCAAAACTATATTCGTGATAGTGCCCACTTAAAGGCCACGCATAGATGGTTTCATAAACATCGGCCTTACCATCCATGTTTTTATCAATCAGTTTGGTTAATTCGCCACGCTGCGCTACATAAATGGCGCCGTCTTTGTAAGCGAAACCTAAAATTTCGTGCAAACCAGAAGCAAATTTTCTAAAATAAGGCCTTGTGCCTGTTGGGTTTTCCACGATATATACTTCGCCCCTACGTGTAGAGATTCCCAAATCGCCATTTGGCAGCGTAGCCAAACCACCCACTTCTAAAATAATACCCTCTGGAGAGCTAACCTTACCTATCCTAAAGAAGTCTTCTTCTTTGGGAGTCTCTTGCGAAAAGCTTGCACCAGCCGTTAGTAGACTAAATACCAATGCAACAATCGCGTTTTTTCTGTTTAAAAATTTCATGTTGTATGTGCTTAAAATAAGATTGAATAATTTAATTTGCTACCGACTGGCATAATCAATTGCTTCATATTGCCATTTTCTCTAATGAACGGTTTGCCATCTGCCTCATTAATTTTAATGTAATAAGATTTGTCGTTTAAGATGTACATTCCTTTTTCTACCTCTTGAATGTCTGATGCGTTTGCCAACAATATATACAAATCGCTAGAAGATTTATCTGTAGAGATTACTCTATTTAGACCGTGACCGTTATCCATAGCCTTTATGGCATCATTAATTTTTGTGCCATAGGAAACATATTTAAACTCAGGCCTATCTTGGTTATCCATTACGTAACCCTTTGGTTTATAGCCAGAACCTAAAGTATCTTTAGGCCAAGCATCCGAACTATTTTTTAGTATCGCTATAGCGGGAATAAGTTCTTTAGTGAAATAGGTAACACTTCCCAATGGTATAGATGTACCATTACCTCGGCCATCCCACATTGGTGTGGTTTCCAAAAATCCTCCGTGCCATGCTTTCATCAACAAACCTTTGTCTAAATCATAGCTAAAGTTAACTTGCTCAGGGCCGCCAACAGAGATGCCGTGAGGTGCCAATGTGCGGTTTTCTAATGGCACAAAACTGCGCAAATTTGTATTGCTGGTAGCTTCTATATAAATTGGGTCTGCACCGCCTCTCCTTTGTCTATTTGCGACATCGTTAGATGGCAATGGTCCTATCGTAATGTTTCGATAAGCAACCGTACCATGGTCTCCCTGAAGTTTTAGTGGCCCCATCGCAACATCATCAGACGATGCGCTTCCCCTTGTTGGGCCAATCAAATCGATGTTTTCGTGGATGGTTACACCATTAAGTTCTACTAAGCGCATTTTTGCATTTGTGGTCTTCTTACCAGAGCCATCAAATTTGGCCGCTTCAAAAACAATTTTTATATGCTGCCACAATCCAGGGGCCTTGCTCGCATTTTGGCGAGGTGCAAAACCGCCAATTACATCTTGACTATTTGGGTCGGGATTATTTCTTCTTCCATAAATTCCACCATTGTTTCCTGCAGATGGGTTTCTAACTCCCCAAGAGTCTTGAACTTGAACTTCATAATTGCCTTGCACGTAAATCCCAGAGTTACCTCCTTTAGCCACCATATAATCCAATTCGAGAACCATATCTCCGAATTTTTGATTTGTAAGAATATCTACCCCGCGGCTTTCATCATTAGAGTTACAGAGCAAAATACCTGTCCCCTTAGTTATGTTTACTGCATCGTTTTTAGATATATCGGCCATTACGCCCCCAACGATGGACCAATGTTTATCAGGATTTTTGAAAGCGGACAAATCATCTAGATTTATCTTTTGAGTTTGGCTGTGACCAATGGTTGCCAAAAACATAAGCGATGATGCTACCGCAAATGTTCGATAATTTAAAAGTTTCATAATCATATTTGGTTTGAACGAAGTACTGTTTTTTATATAAATTAAAAAAGGGCTAGTAATTGATTTGAATGCAAGCCCTACTGTTTTTATTTTGCTGTTGACATAGAGTAAGGGAAATCTACAGGATTAGATCCACGTTGTTTATTGGGTGTGGAGGCCATATCAAAATCTAAAACTGCGCCATTTTGCAATGCCGTGTGACTTAGCCAATTCTTGCTGTATGGCTTTCCGTTCATCATCAATGAATTGACATATAGATTTGTCTTACTATTTTGCGGCGCATTAATAACCACTTTTTTCCCATTTTCTAGGGTTAGCGTTACTTTCTTAAACAAAGGAGCGCCTAGTACATATTGATCTGTTGCAGGTGTTACCGGATAAAAACCCATGGCAGAAAACACATACCAAGCAGATGTTTGTCCGTTATCTTCATCACCACAGTAACCATCAGGTGTAGCGCTGTACATTCTATTCATCGTTTCTCTTGCCCAATATTGGGTTTTATAGGGTGCGCCACCATAATTGTACAAATAAATCATGTGTTGTATAGGTTGGTTACCATGCGCGTATTGACCCATTCCGGCAATTTGCATTTCTCTAATCTCGTGGATGACTCCGCCATAAGCGCTTTCATCAAAAACTGGTGGCATCGAAAACACAGAATCTAATTTCTCTACAAATTTTTGGTGTCCACCCATCATTTTGGCCAAGCCATCTATATCTTGAAAAACCGACCAGGTGTAGTGCCAACTATTGCCCTCTGTAAAAGCTCCACCCCATTTAAAAGGACTGAAAGGACTTTGGAATGTTCCATCCTCATTTTTAGCACGCATTAAACCAACCCGCTCATCGAAAAGGTTTTTGTAGTTCATTGCACGCTTTTTATAAATGTCTATTTCAGAAGCTGGTTTGCCCAAAGCCTTACCCAATTGGTAAATAGCAAAATCATCATACGAATACTCTAGCGTTTTCGCTGCATTTTCGCCTCTGTTTACATTGTATGGTACATAACCTAATTTATTGTAATACTCATACCCGTTTCTACCGACAGCATCCATTGGACCCTGGCCATTTGCCCCGTGCTTTACCGCTTCCCAAAGTTCATTTATATCATATCCACGACCTCCTTTGATGTAGGCATCTGCAACGACAGAGGCAGAATTATTACCAACCATTATGTTTGCATAACCAGGACTACTCCACTCAGGTAACCAACCGCCTTCTTTATAGTCGTTTACTAAACCTTGTTGCATTTCTTTATTTATAGATGGGTACACCAAGTTCAAGAATGGATAAAGCGCTCTAAAAGTATCCCAAAAGCCTGTGCCGGCAAACATATAACCTGATAACGTTTCGCCATTATAAGGGCTCCAATGCACAACTCTATTATTTGCATCTAACTCGTACATTTTGTTTGGAAAAAATAACGTACGGTACATACAAGAATAGAAAGTGCGGGTTTGATCTACCGTACCACCCTCTACCAAAATCTTGCTCAACGTTTTGTTCCAAGTTGCTTTTGCTTTCGCCTTAGTTGCATCAAAATTATCATTGCCGAGTTCTCTCTTAAGGTTTATATCCGCTTGTTCGAAACTGATAAAAGATGAGGCTACACGCGCATTTACCTGCTCGCCTTTTTTGGTTTTAAAACCAACAACAGCTCCTGTTTGATCGCTTTGCAATTCCAGATCTCCAGTAATAGAAGTTTTGCTGCTCCAAGTTTTAGAGATATCAAAATCCTTATCGAAATAAATTACAAAATAATTTTTAAAGTTTTTAGGCAACGGTCCGCGTGCATATTTGGTTGTGTAACCAATTATTTTCCTTTCTTTGGGCATTATCTTGATATACGAACCTTTGTTCTGCGCATCTACAACGATGTAAGCACTATCTGCTTTCGGAAAGGTAAACCTAAACTGGGCAGCGCGTTCTGTGGGTGTTAGCTCCGTTGTAACATCGTAATCAGCTAAATAAACACTGTAATAATAAGGCTTAGAATCTTCTGCCTTGTGGCTAAACCAACTTGCGCGTTCCTCATCAGTAAACTTTAATCTACCTACAACAGGCATTAACGAAAATGCGCCGTAATCGTTCATCCAAGGTGATGGCTGATGCGTTTGCTTGAAACCAAGAATTTTATTTTTGCTATATTGATAAGCCCATCCATCGCCATTTTTACCAGTTTGTGGCGTCCACATGTTCATTCCCCACGGCACACCAATGGCAGGATAGGTATTTCCGTTCGATAAACTTGGGTCTGAATCCGTACCCATTAATGGGTTAATCCAATCTACAGGATCTACAAGTGGGCCAACAAGTGGCATATTTGTTTGCGCAAAACTATGGCTTATTGCAAAGGCAAATAAGGAAATTAAAATTTTCTTCATTATTTATGACGGGTTATTTGTGTATTTATGGTGTATTTTTAATTTGCAGCAATGCATATAAAATGAGAAAAAGTCTGTTTTACCGTGCTGGTGAAAGCCTCTAAGATAGTAAATCGTTTTATTATTGCGAAATAGTTTATATTTCTATCCAGCTGGTTTTTCAGGAATCATTTTACCGGTCTTTCTGTCAGAATACTCTAATTTGATTTTATTTGGATTTTCCCCATATTCTTCCCAAAGCTCATCTAAAGTTTTGCCCGTTAGGTTTTTCCATGTGTCTATTGTATATTCCTTTTTTCTTAGTAAGTCATCTATTTTGGCAATCAGTCCTTCTTTAACATTCTGTTCTAACCAAACAAAAAACCGCCCTGTTACCCGATAACTGTTTTTGTAGTTTTGCTTGGCGTTATACGCTGGTAAATACCATTTTGAACCTACGTTATCATACCCAAATTTATAGCGAACGTAATCTGCAATACCTTCGGTTAGCCAAACTGGGCCGGAGCCATATCCATAACCTTGCACCACGTGCATCCCCTCGTGCGTTACTATGTCTATGTCTGTAGGATGCGCTTTCATATATTTCGAACTAAATAAAATTCGTCCGTCACTTGTTTCGGCAACACCACCGTAAGCGGTATCAACAACAAAAAGTACTTCTTTTCTAGATTTTTTGTTAAAAGTATCTCTTAATTTTGGATAAACGGCGAAGTAAGTTTCGGTTAAATTTTTCTGAATATCCCTACTAAAACCGGGGGCTTTATTTACGAATACCAGCGTATAACCGTCCTTCGTAGTTGTATCCGCCCATTGCCAGCGCGAACCCAATTCTGCAGCCATAATTTTTTCTAGGTCTTTGGGATTCTTATTTATCCATTTTTTATCAACCACAATCTCGCCCTCCTTTGCGGAGATGTTTTTGCCGAGCCCTTTTTTTACAGTTAAATCTACCGTTCTTTTGGTGCGATAGCCATCTGCCCTAGCAAAAGCCGGATATGCCTCAAAGAATGCCTCTTCTAAGCTTTCTTTAACCTTATTATTCTTTAGCTCTTTTAGGTTTTGGTATACCAGCGTGTATCTATTTTTCTTTACGCTATCAGTTTGTGCAAAGGCGCCTATTGAAAATGATGCTGCGGCGAGCATAATTAAAAATGATTTCATTATTTCAAAGTAAGTTGCGTGTTTATTTTTGATATTGGTAAATTAGAGGTTCCCCAATTTTTATTTGGCCGACTACCCATATTGAGGTTGATGGTGGCGCCATTTAAAAGGTCCTTATGCGTGAACCAGGCTTTGTCTAAAACATTTCCATCTAATGTTGCAGATTGAATGTATTTATTTGCGTCACTGTTGTTTTTTGCGTTAATGGTAAAAGTTTTACCGTTATCTAACTTTATAGAAATGGTATTGAAAACAGGGCTTCCTATGTTATATACTGGAACGCCCGGCGTAACGGGAAAAAATCCCATCATAGAAAAAACCACAAAAGCCGTCATACCACCACCGTCTTCATCGCCCGGAATCCCAAACAAATTATCGGTATACCATGTGTCCATCAACATACGAATTCTACTTTGGGTTTTGTATGGAGCGCCCAAAAAGTTGTATAGATATGGGATGTGAAAGCTCGGCTCGTTACCCATAACAAATTGCCCAACCATACCGGTTGCATCAGGAAAAGTGCCCCAAAGCTGATATTTGCTTCTCCCTAAATCAGCCCGGAACAGCTCATCTAATTTTGCCTCTGCCGCGGGCTTACCGCCCATCAGGTCAAATAAACCATCAAAATCATGCTTAACATCCCAATTATAAGTGTATGCATTATTTTCAGTAAAATAAGCTCTTCCGCCCATTCCGCCAGAGAATTTTGGATCAAAGGGTTCAATCCAATTTCCGTCGGCATCTTTTGGCCACATGAAGCCCTTGTCTGCACGATAAACATTTTTATAATTGTTAGAACGCTTTAAAAACAGCGGGTAATCTGCATCATTGTTGGAAAATTTTGATAATTGTGCAATGCACCAATCATCGTAACTGTTTTCTAACGTTACAGAAACCGCCTGTCTTCTCTCAAATCCATGTACTTTTGCAACTGTTTCTTTTTCTTCTGGTTTGAGCGCGGGCATGTAACCGTGCTGAGTATAAAAAGTGTCTAAAGAACACGCAGGTCCATTTTCCCAGGGCAACAAAGTAGCTTCTAAACTATTTTTCTTAAGCCCCTGATAGGCAGTTTTCAAATCGAAATTTGTGATGCCTTTCATAGTTGCATCCAAAATCCATGGAGCAGCATGGTTTCCTGTCATGCAAGGATTATCGCCATATAATAGCGCAAAAGAAGGCATCCAACCACTCTGTTGGTACATTTTCACATAAGAATCTATCTTTTCGCCCTCTTGCTTCGGATTTAGAATTGTTTGTAGTGGTTCTAAAGCTATATATGTATCCCACAACCAGTTATCTACAAAAAATGGTTTTTCTGATTGGTGTACTGCATGGTCGTAGGCACTATAATACTTACCAAACTCATTTATATCTACCATTCGCTCATAGCTGCGATAGAGTGACGTATAAAAAACGCGCTTTTGGGCGTCGGTACCGCCTGTAACGTTAATTTGATTTAAGACTTTGTTCCAGGCTTTTGTAGCATTTTGTTTAACAGCGGCAAAATCCCACACCGGAATCTCGTTCTGTAGATTTTGTTTTGCTTGTTCTACGCTGATAAATGAAAGGCCATATTTAAACGCCACATGCTTTTGCCCGTTTGCAAGCTTCAACAAATACTTTTTTGCGTTTTGCTCGATTTTAAAGTCTGCATTAAGTTCTGCATAAAAGAAAGCTTTCATGCCTGCAAAATCTTCCTCGCCTGAAAGGGTTTTGCCATCAGCAGAAATTTTTCCGTCGTTTAAAATTGTTAATTTGATCTGGTTTCCTTTTTCGTTATCAAAATCGAAAGTCCAAAAACCGCTATGTGCAGAGGGTGCAAACCTTGCCTCCACATTGTCGTTTAGCAACGCGTAATAGCTTTCGGGTTTGTGGGTTTCTAAATTGTAAGTAGATTTAAAATTCCAAACTTTATCATCGGCTATGCCAGATAACGGAAGAATTGAAAACAGCGAAGCTTGGCGGTGAGAAGAAATGGTTAGTGTATAGCCTTCTATTTGGTCATCAATTTGATCTTTTCTAATAGGGAACATCCGTATCAGTTTATTGGGTAAATGCACGGTTGGTTTTGTAGGCTCTAATATTAGGCCAACCCCACCGATTCTAGTATCTACATATTGCAGGTTAGAAAGCACCTTCTGCGCTTGCGCAGCGATACATAAAAATATAAGAAAGAAAAAAAGTAGTTTTTTCATTTAGGCTTACTTATCTATCATATTTTCTTCGCAACAACTTGCTGCGCCAATAATTGCGGCAAGTTCATTTAGCGTAGATGTTTTTACTTCTACATCCACTTTTAGCTGTTCTAGTGTTTGGAACAACTTAGACGAAAATGCAAAGTATGCTTTTGCAATATTTCCGCCCAACACTACCGTGTCAATGGCATTTTTGGCCACAATTGGTTTAATAAATTTTGCCATATTTTCACCAAATTCATCAAATATTTGCTGTGCGCAATCATCACTTTCCAAACGATCTACAATATGTTTAACACCAATGAGTTCTTCGCCTCTAATTTCTTTATATCGTTTTACGAACCATCTGGTAGAAAAATAATCTTCGGCTATGCCATCCATAAAATTAGCATTCCACATATCGGCATCTAAAGATTTAAAGTCGGTGCAAAATGCCGAACCGAGGCCGGTGCCAAGTGTTAAACCAAAAACACGAGATTTTCCTCGGGCGGAGCCGGCATATACCTCTCCTTGCAAAAAACCTGCTGCATCATTTACAAAATGAAAATGATCTTTGGGTATGCCCAAGCAAAAAGAAAGTTCGTTTTTAACATTTATGCCGTAAAGTGACCTAAATTTATCTTGATCTTGGATGAGCGATATGCCCTCTTCATAATTAAAAGGGCCGGGCATCGCAATACCAATATGCCTTAAATGACCTGGAATTTCTCCAAAGGTTTCGTTAATAATCTTGCACCAAGAGAATATTATCTCTTCCATTTTTCCTTTGGAATTTATGGCTTGCCTTTTTACCGAGCCTTTAATTAGATTCCGCTCGTCTAAATTTATTAATCCGGCAGTAATGTGGGTTCCACCTATATCTACCCCTAATGCTACATGCTTTTCCATGCTCTCTAAAATTTATTTGGTTGTGTTTGATCGTAATATTGTGTTCTGGTTAGTTTTTTGTTAGGGAAAAAGGCTTGTCTTCTGGAGCCAAACCGCGATTTTTGTTCGGTATGCTACTCATTTCCAATTTTAGATTTCCGCCGTTTTTTAAATCTTCATAAGTGATAAAATTGTGCGTGTATTCTTTACCATTTAATTGAGCAGATTTAATGTACACGTTAGCTGCCGAGTTCAGCGGAGCGTCGATTACAAACTTTTTGCCGTTTTCTAAATTAATGGTAGTTTTTTTAAACTTTGGACTGCCCAATACATATTGCCCGGTGCCAGGGGTTACACTGTAAAATCCCAGAGCGCTGAGCACATACCAAGAAGATGTTTGCCCTTGGTCTTCATCGCCTGGGTAGCCGTCTTCTGTGGCGTTGTAGAGTTTATCCATCACATCTCTAGCTCTAAATTGGGCTTTCCAAGGCTCGTTGGCATAATTATATAAGTAAACCATGTGTTGTATGGGTTGATTTCCATGGGCATATTGCCCCATATTTGCCATCACCATTTCTGTCATTTCATGAATCATGCCGCCATAACTACCCACATTAACCCTATTCGGTTCAGAGAATACAGAATCTAATTTAGCGGTAAAGTGCTTGCTACCGCCCATCAAATCTATTAAGCCTTGCGTGTCTTGAAAAACAGACCAAACCCAATGCCATGCGTTTCCTTCTGTAAATGGACCGCCCCACTCGTCGGGATCGAACTTTGGACGCCAATTTCCGGAATCTTCTCGGCCACGCATAAAGTTGGTAGATGGATCGTAAACGTTTTTGTAGTTATACATCTGTCTGCTGAAAACATCCATATAGAATTTATTGCCGGTCATTTTTGCAAGTTCAAAAGCACAAAAATCATCATAAGCATATTCTAACGTTTTAGCTGTCGCCTCCCGATATTTGTTGGATGGCACGTAACCAAGCTCAAAATATTCTTTCCAACCATCTCTGCCATTTGCAGGACCCCAAGGCCCTTTGTTAAACGCTTCATGAGCATAAGCTTCCAAAGCTTTTGCAGGATCAAAACTTCTTATGCCTTTTGCCCAGGCATCTGTAAAAAGAGAAATTGCATGGTTACCCACCATACTCCCACCCTCACTAGGGAAAGACCAAGATGGAAGCCATCCACACTGTTCATAGGCTGCAAGCATGGCTTGCATATATTGGCCCTGCATCTCTGGCCGCATTAACGTTGTTAGAGGAAATTGTGCCCTAAATGTATCCCAAAAGCCTGTATCGGTAAACATGTATCCATCATGTACTTTACCATCATACGGACTAAGATAGTAAGGCTTGCCTTGTGCGTTTAGCTCATAGAATTTTCTAGAGAATAAACTTGCTCTAAAAAAACAGGAATAAAAAGTCTCCACATCTGCCTTTGTGCCACCCTCTACCTCCACTTTACCCAAAGACTTGTTCCAAACTTCTGCAGCATTGCGTTTTGTATCTTCTAGTGTTTTATCTTTTCCTAACTCTGTATCTAAATTTAGCTGAGCCTGCGCAGAACTTATATAAGAAGAAGCTGTTTTAACCTGTACTGTTTCTCCGTTTGCAAACTGAATATAAGCACCCTTTCCTAAGCCTTCGGCTGATGTTGAATCTGCATTTACCGTATTCTGCTTATTCTCCCAAGTACCATAAGATTTTATAGGCTTATCGAAAATCAACACAAAATAACTTTTCCAACCTTTTTTAAATCCCTCGCCATTGTTTACATAGCCCGTTATTTTGTTTTCTTTTGGATGAATTTCTACGCCGCTAACTCTGGTGTATCCGTCTAGTATCAAGTAACTTTTTTCTCCTTTCGGGAAAGAGAAGCGTATATGTGCGCCGCGTTCTGAAGGCGAAATTTCAGTCGTTATCTTGTTCTCAAAGGTAACCTTATAGTAATTTGGTTTTGCAATTTCGTTCTGATGGCTAAATTTTGCTTCGCGATCATTCTCATTTACAACAAGCTTTCCCACCTCTGGAAAAAGAGAAAAAACCGCGTAATCTCTTGTCCAAGAACTGCATTGGTGCGCTTGTTGAAAACCTCTAATATGCTCTTTTGCGTATTGATATTTCCAACCATCGCCATTTTTACCAGTTTGGGCGCCCCAAGTGTGCATGCCGAAAGGCAACGCAGTGGTAGGATACGTGTTTCCTCGGGTTAGCTTAAAATCTGAATTGGTTCCCTGTAAGGTGTTTACATATTGAACCAAATCTTTTTGTTGTGCAAGAGTTGTAGCGTAGATTAAACAAAACGCAGCACTAATCGCAATTCTAATTTTCATTTCTACTATTATTTTTTTTACCATTTAATATGCACACCAACGCCTTCGCTATAGTTTTCGAAACCGAGTAGCAGTGTTTTAGATTTTTCATCCCAGTTATTCTTGTCTATCTTTAAATTCTTACCGTCCAATTCTAAAGCAACTGTGGTTGGCTTGCGCGGAAGTAGAATCCTCATCACATTATTTGTGTTCGATGGACTTTTTGCGATGAAAGAATAGCTAGAGGCGGTAATAACTTCATCTGTAACTCTGGCCGCCGAGGCCAAAGTTTGCGGCTTTTGTTTGTTCTCAATTTTGCTTAAATCAAAAAGATAGCCTTGGCTATTTAATGGAATAATTTTTTCAGTTAAAATAGGCAATTCGGGATTAAACAAATCGATAAACGCACCTTTTAGGGTTAACGGTTTTTTATCTGTTGCCTCATCCATTACCGCAGCAATGATGTATGGTCCACGATGCAAAACGAAGTTGTTCTTATCTATCAATTTTCCTGCATGGGCATCGGTTTGATAAGCGGTTTCTACAGTTCTCAAAAATTCTGCATCACCATTTTCATCTAAAACATTCTCCTTGGGATCTTTTCTTAAAATATATACTTTCCCCCCACCAACAGAATATTTACCTCCTCTACCTTCATCGGCTATGCCTAACGATTTGAACAAATGCTCTGAAGGCGCTTTATAATTATTCCCACCAGTATTCCACCATTCTTTTACTGTTTGGAAAGGGTCGTTATCTCTACCGAGATAAACTAGCACACCCCCATTTTTAACCCACTTTGTTAATTCCTCATGATAGCTTGCCGAAAGGGGCTTCATGTTGGCATAACTCATTACCAATACTTTTACGCCTTTCAAAGCCTCTGCATTAGCCAAATTTTCCATGTGCACCGTTTCTACCGGAATGCCGCGCTTTAACAATGGCACCGCCATCCCATAAAAATTAGATAAGCTTGGATCGTCATAACCGTTATGTGTGGGAAAACGCTGAAACATCATTGAGTTTGAGAGCAGTACTGCAATTCCCTGACTTCCATTAAGTTTACTGTTAGATTTTGGCATTTGGTTTAAGGAATTGACCATTACCTGCATTTGAGTGGCATAAGCTGGCGAGATAGGTTGCTTGCCTGACATCCCTTCAACGGTAAATTTGCCATTATAAATTCTGTTCGGCCATGGCATAACTTCATAAGTGTCTACGCTCGGGTACAAAAGCTCGGCAGCAAATGATGCTTGATAGTTTACCTTATAATCATCCCAAGAGTGCGCCCTGTCTTCTATCGGATCAGTTAAAAAATAGACGCGCCTGCCAGTTACTGCGGTCATTGAAACCATAGAACCATATTCTAAAAAAGCGTTCTCAAAAACGCGTTCTTTTTTAACTCCGTTATAATATATTGGTTCTCTAGCAGTACCGGTCCAAACCTGGGCAATGTAGCCATCCATACCTTCTAGGTTGGCCAGACTTGCTTCTGGACTAACAATTTCCCATAGTGAATAATTAATTAGTGAATGGGTGGGCACATAGCACTTTACCCGCGAGCCTTTGCTTTCGCTATAAGTCTTTATGAAATTGAATACCTGTTTTAGGGCGTTATAATAAAGTTGATATTTAAGTTTAGAAGAGAGGTAGGTAGCCTCTGCAGATTTGTCTTGCGCCATCCACGGGAAGCCGTAATATTTTTGCCATTCGGCTTTAAAAGCATCGCTGTAACCTGCCCTTGCCCAAAACTCAGGCTCTTCTAAATAAATTGCAGTAACTCCAGCATCAATAGCCTGTTTTACTTGAGTTTTCATATAACTCAAATAGTTATCAGAAGGAACTATGTATGGAATGTATTTTCCATGCCAAATGGTATCACCCTTCATCGTTACTTGTCCTTCATCTAGGTGTTTTTTTCCATCCCATTTACCTAAAAAATAGTCTTGATATTCTCCCCAGGCAATGCCCGTCATAAACTGCACTTCGTAGCCTTTATCTCTATAACCTTTAACACGTTCTTCGAAATTTCCTCCGCCGCCATAGATGCCATAAACCATAGCGATATCCGTCCTAATATCAAAAGAATCGCTATAAGGCCGGCTTTCTTGAAAAGATGTTTTTTGTTTATTGGTTACTTGACTAAAAGCGTTTACTGAAATCAAGCAGCATAAAAAGCCTAAAAAACATAGAAATTTAGTTTTTAGCATGATAATTTTATGGTTAGATTTACTTTGAAGTTAATGATTATAAATTCGGTCTATTGGTACGCTGTCATTCTATGCCCCACTTATCGGCAAGCATTTTAATAAAATAACCGCCGACTACACTTCTTGCCTGAAAACCTACATGCCTGCCATTTGTGGTTTCGTGCCAATCGCTTAGAGGAATTTTATCCGGCGTTTCGGTAGCAAATTTATACACCGGGGAAATAAATTTTTCGAAGTCTGCTTTATTGTCGGCCAGGGTAGCGGTCCACATAATCCAATCAGATTTTGTATAAGTTTTTCTGCTATCTAATGGTACTCCAAACTCATTCTGTTTGGTAAGGTAAAAATCTATCTCTTTTTTATACACCTCCTTTGGAAAAAGATCTAATTTTAAAAGTTTATCCCAAACCAAATTATATTTCTGACTCCAAGTGTTTTTGTCGCTAAAAGTGAGCGCAAAATGGTCTCCATCATCGGCCATTTCCGCCCACTTTTTAGCCATTTCCTTTGCGGCATCTCGATATTTGGTTGCAACATCATTATAGCCAAGTGTTTTTGCCATCTGCGCGTAGCCGCCCAAAGCCACAATAGCTTTTACAGATAAGTTTGCGTTACGTGCTAAATGGCCGGCAAAATCATCGGTAGATAATTGATTTGCCGGATCGAAACCCTCTCTGAGCAAATAATCTGCCCAAACGGATAATTCTTTCCAGTGCTTTTTAGCATAATTTGCATTTCCTTCTGCCTTTGCAATGGCAGCTGTCAAAATAACCATATTGCCGGCTTCTTCTACTGGCATATCTTCGCCATAAGTCTGTCCGTTTGCTACTGGGTAGGTTCCCAAATCGTGCGAAGGGTAGGGCTTTGCCCATATTCCGCTTTCGGAATAATAAAAGATGCCATTAAGCATTCCCTTTAACAATTCGGGATTGTACACCAAAAATTCTGGGGCAGAAGGATAGGTTACATCAACCGTGTTGATAGAACCGTTGCTAAAATTTTCTTTAGATAAAAATAATATATCACCGTTAGGAGCATACACAATTTTATGCGCGGCAATACTTTGACGGTAGGCCATTTCGCAAAGCTTTGCATAATCTGCACCCCCAGCTTTTAAAGCATCGGCGTAAAGCTTTTTATCAAATTGTTCGCAAAGGTAAGTTACCGGTTTATAGTCTGTTTCTGCCTGAACCAATTGATCTACAAAATTATTAGATCCGGTTTGTTTCCAAACTGGTATTAAATCTTTGAAAAAATAGGTGACAGATTTTACATCATCATAACCAACCAACACATGTTTTTGTACTAGGTTTTCTGATACTTTACCATAGTTTAATATGGTTCCTAAATCTATTTTTTCTACGTTAGACATTTGGTTTTTAGAGGTGTACTTAGAACTTCCAAATGCTTCTAGGTTGTCTGTTTGATTGCCGATAATCTGAATTGCTTTGTAATCAACAGGCGCGGCGACATACAAATATCCCCAATCAATACGTACATCGTCACCTTTCTTTTGTAAGACCGATTGTGCTACTGTGCCAGTTTTTAGGATAGAAAGCCCTTTGTTTTCACTTTTCCAAACATTTACTGGTTGGCTTGGGTCGTTTACGGCAATGTCTGAGGATGCCCCGAAATAGATTGCTACATCGTGCACCTTTTTATCGTTACTTTTTACGCCATAAGTAATGTAACTCACTGGTCTGGCGGTAAGTTTTATATCATTTAGCAATAATGGTGAGTTAAAAGTGGCCTCTAAGTCAACAGGTCCGCATGTAAATGTATATTTGGTAGTTGTTGCTTTAAAACTAACATCGGTTTGCTTAGCATCCATCAAGTTTATGTCGCTAGGCAAATCCTCTACAATGCCCGCATCTAAAAATCTACCGCCTGCTGTGTTTTCAACGTGTATGGCCAATACGTTCTTTCCAGCGGTAAGCACGCCATCAGGAATTGGAACATATATAAATTGATTTACCCACCCCTCCTTTTTATAAATTTCTTTACCATTTAAGTAAACAACTACATTATCATCATGATTTAACATGAGGTATTTTTTTCCGGGGTTAATTTTAGACAATTCAAAACTTCTCCGATAATATAAATTGTCTGTTGCCCATTTTGTATTAGCTACTTTATTATCGCCGAAAGGTGCGGCACCTTTTTCCCAACTTGCATCATCAAAATTGCTTTCGAACCAACCATCTGCCGGATTTGCAAAAGTATAATTTGCCTGATATCCCTTTTGGGTGGACGCAGGTAATAAGGTATTGCGTTTTTTTGTTTGTTCGCCCATAAAGCGATAGAGCACGCCATCTACTTTGGCTACACCAATAAGCGACTGATCCTTACCTGTCCAGTGTTTTGTAATTGATTTATTCAATCCATCGCCAAAAGACCAAATGCTAAAATAAGCATCATGGGTAATGAGTGGATAAGCGGGCGCTTTATCTTGAGCGCTAATGGCGTGGCAAAAAAACGCGCTTAGCACGAGGAGTAAAAGTTTTTTCATAACAGCATAATGGTTCGTAAATTAACTTTAAAAATTATCTGTAAGTCAGTTAGTTAGAAAATTAAGATCGACTATTGAGGGCGTTGAGGTATCTTAAAACGCTAAATTAAATCTTAAAGCGAAGCCAATATAAGTAAAACGATTTACTCACAGCAAAATCTTCAAAAAAAAAAATGGAAAAAAACGCGCAAAATCATTCCTTAATTTAAATGTAACTTTAAGATGCTGAGATAAAGATCTTAATACGGACTTCTAAGAATGAGTTTGGCGGGAAATATCACTTTTTCTGCCTTTGGCTTAATCTTAGATGAAAGTTCCTTTAATATAAGGCTAATTATCGTTTCAGAAATCTCATCTATCGGTTGCTGAACGGTGGAAATTTCTGGTGTATGAAGCTCAAAAGCAACGTGATCATCATAAGCCATTACCTCAAAATCTTTATTTACCGTTCGTTTTATATTTCTAATAGCTTTTAATCCACTAATTGCGAGGTAATTGGTAACAAATAGAACTGCATCTACCTTTCTCGTCAATAATAAATCCTCTATTGCTTTAATGGTATATACCTCCACTTGACCAAATGGAACTTTTAAAATCAAATTTTCATCGTAGGGCAGTCCGGCATCTGTAATTGCAGCTTCGTAACCCTTGCACCGCTCTATAACTTGATCTACCTTAACATCTGTAGTAATGAAGGCTATTCTCGTTTTGTTATTTTTTACAAAGTTTTCGATCGACTTATAACAAGCAGTAAAATGATCTACGCCAACATAGTTGGCGTTTATTGCAGATAAATTTCTATCGAAAAAAATAACTGGTTTCCCATCGGTTAACAGCATTTCTACCTCTGCCTCAATACCGGCAATCGGTGCGATTATATAAGCGTCGAGGTTTCTGGATTTAAACAACCGAATTAATTCTTTGGCTTTTTCTACATTATTCTCTGTGCTCGAATAAATAATCTTATAACCTTTTGCGTACGCTTTATCTTCTATCATTCTAGCTACCGTTGCGAAAAACGCGTTTGAGATGTCTTCTACTATTAAACCAATGGTAAAGCTGTTGCCAGTACGCAAACTTCTGGCGGTTTGATTAGGCTTGTAGCCACTTTCTGCGATTACCTTTTCCACCTTAGCAGTAACAGCATCGCTAATGGACTTTTCTTTTGCTTTACCATTTATGATAAAAGAGACAGTGGTAGTAGAAACTTGTGCGAGCGCAGCGATATCTTTTATAGACAACGTTTTCATTAAGAGGGACGGTTTATATTTGGACTTACCTGTTTTTCAAAAAAACCCTCGCTAAGATAAAATAAATATTGCAATATTTTAGTAATCTCAACATAGCCTTTTCAAGGCCAATTAGATCGAATTATCCAACAAAATAGAGATTGGATAGACAATAAAGAAGAGTTTCTGGATATTGAACGCCTACAATTTTATAAAAAATTTAGCAGCTATTTTGAGCAAAACTCATAAATCAGTTTTGCCGTGGCCTGAGAAGCACCGCGTTTGCCCATTTTTCTTTTGAGGTAATTATAGTCTTCGAGCATCTTAACTCGATTTGCTCCAGCTACAATTTTCTTAAGTTCTGCACTTGTTTTAACTTGGTTAAAGTCTTCTTGGATCAATTCGGTAACTATTTTCCTATCCATAATTAAATTTACGAGTGATATAAATTTAATCGTTACCAGCATTCGGGCGATGAAGATTGAAATTGCGCCACCCTTGTAAACCACCACCTGCGGAACGTTGAATAGTGCCGTTTCTAAAGTGGCTGTGCCCGAAGCGACAATTGCCGCATGTGCATTGCTCAATAAATTATAGGTATCGTTGAAAATGAGTTTTATATCTTTTCCCTCTAAAAAAGTTTGGTAATATTCTTTGTTGAAGGATGGTGCCGCAGCAATAGCAAAAACGTAATCAGGAAAGAGTGGTGTGAGACTTGACATCACCGGCAGTAATCGTTGTATTTCTTGCCGTCTGCTTCCCGGAAGCAACGCAATAACCTTGTCATTGCCTAATACGTTCTCCACCCTGAAAGAGTTGCTAGGTGTAAAAGCTCCAATTTCGTCTAAAAGCGGGTTCCCAACATAATCCACATGCATTCCCCATTTTTTGTAGAAATCTACTTCGAAGGGTAGAATACAGAACATTTTATCAACAGTTTGTTTTATTTTCAAAACCCGCTTTTGATTCCATGCCCAAACTTTTGGCGAGATATAGTAACAAATCTTAAACCCTTGTTTTTTCGCAAAATCAGCAATCTTCAAATTAAAACCAGGGAAATCTATCAAAACCACAACATCGGGTTGGCAAGCCATAATTGCGGCCTTACAGAATTTAAGATTTTTGAAAATTGTTGTTAAATTCAAAACCACCTCGGTAAACCCCATAAAAGCCATTTCGGTATAATGCTTCTCTAATTTACCGCCTTGAGCACTCATTTTATCGCCGCCAAAATAAAAGAATGACGCATTGTGGTCTTCTTCTTTTAATGCCTTCATCAAATTAGCGCCGTGTAAATCGCCAGATGCTTCGCCGGCAATTAGAAAGTATTTCATTTGCTTTATGTTAGAGATTTCGCAGCGGTACCCATTTAGAGATTATGCAACCTTATAAAAGAAAAACACAAAGGCGTACAGAAAAGTGGCGGCCAAAATTCCTCTGCCTATATTTTCTTGGTTGCATTTAAAAAAATATTGCATGGTATAAGCGTTTACCGCAATAGACCCTATATAAAGTAAATCTGCCTTGGCCAAATAAAAAACATGCGTGGTTAAATACCAAGCAATGATTCCAAAAAACATCGGGACTAGTAAACCGATAAGCAACCCAATCCACACAGAATTTTTAAGGTTCGTGAGCTTAATCTTCATTATCGGTTATCCTAAATTTATGCCGTCGGCCGAGGCGATTTTTTCTCCTGCCTGTGAATGGTTTGCCATTCCAAAATCCCAACCATTTAACGTTTGAATCACATGGTGAGCCGTAAGATCAAACTGGACGGGTACTACCGAAGCGTAGTTGTGTTCTAACGCCCAAACATCGGTATCTTCACCTTTATCGAAATTTTGAAAAACGCCCGTGAGCCAATAATATGGACGTTGATATGGGTCTAAACGCTCGTCGAATTCCTCCGCCCATTTTGCATTTGCCTGCCTGCAAATTTTTATGCCCTTAATCACATTTCCATTCGGAAAGTTTACGTTAAGCAAAGACCCCTCTGGTAAACCATGCTTCAAAATTTGTTCTGAGATGGTTTTTACATAAGGCTTTGTATACTGAAAATCTGCATCGCTAGAAAAATCGTCCATAGAAAAACCGATGGACGGAATCCTTTCTATGGCACCCTCTACCGCCGCAGACATGGTGCCAGAGTAAATAACGTTGATAGAACTGTTCAATCCGTGGTTTATTCCAGAAACGCATAAATCGGGCTTGCTGCCTTTAAAGATTTGGTTAACAGCAAGCTTAACACAATCTACTGGCGTACCGCTGCATTTGTACATTTCTACACCCTCATATAAATCTACCCGATCAAATCTAATTGGTTTTCCAATCGTAATTGCGTGTCCCATACCACTTTGCGGGCTATCGGGCGCAACCACTACCACGTTTCCCAACTCTTGCATTACTTCTAGCAGGGTTTTTATTCCCTTGGCAGTGATGCCATCGTCATTTACTACTAGAATATTAGGCTTGGAGCTTTTCTTTGTCATATGCGTAAAAGTACAAAATTGAACCTCTTCTTTATAAAATCATTTTTTTTAATGGCTATAAAATTTTTCATCAATAGGCAAATTTTGATCAAACATTTTTAATTCGATCGGCTTCTAAATTTCTATATTTGACTAACTCACATATTATAGAAGAAGGATCTCTTCAAAAATATCACTTCCATCAAAAATAAATTAAACTAAAAAACGCCATGAAAATCAAATCCTCAGCTTTACTATTCCTTTTGCTAACTGGATTTTTAGCAAAAGCACAAACAACCTATCAATGGAAAACAGGATCATCAGGAGGTTACACGTTTAAATATGTAACCAACGATCCGACTAAAACCCGCTTCTACACTTTAAAAAATGGGCTGACAGTTATTCTTTCACAGAACAATAAAGAGCCAAGAATCGTATATAAAATGGCCGTGCGAGCGGGCAGCAATACTGATCCCAGAACGAACACTGGCTTAGCACATTACTTGGAACACCTACTTTTTAAAGGAACGGATAAGTTTGGTACAATGGATTATGCAAAAGAAAAGCCATATTTAGATAAAATAGAGGCACTTTATGAAGTTTATGATAAAACCACGGATACGGCAAAGCGTAAAGAAATTTACAAGCAAATTGATAAATTATCTGGTGAAGCTTCCAATTATTCTATCGCTAACGAATATGATAAAATGATGAAGTCTATTGGAAGCGATGTTACCAATGCCCACACTTCTGTGGAAGAAACTGTTTATGAAGAAAATTTACCCTCAAATGCGATAGACAAATTTTTAGAAGTGCAGGCAGAACGTTTTAGAAAACCGGTTTTTCGTATTTTCCACACAGAATTGGAGGCGGTTTATGAGGAAAAAAATCGTGGATTAGATAACGACGGTCGGAAAATGTTTGAAAAAATACTGGCAGCTCTTTTCCCAACGCACAACTACGGACAGCAAACGACCATTGGAACCATAGAAAACCTAAAAAATCCATCGTTGGTACAGATTAGAAATTATTACAATAAATATTATGTGCCAAATAATATGGCCTTGATTATGAGTGGTGATATTAATTATGATTTGCTCATTAAAAAAATAAGTAACGACTTTGCATTTATGCAACCAAAACCTTTTGAAGCCTATAACCCAGCGCCAGAAAAACCGCTTACGCAAACGCAAACAATTAATGTTTTTGGGCCAAGTGCAGAAAATTTATACATCGGTTATCGCGGATATGCAGAAAGTACGCATACAAGTTTGCTGTTAGAATTGATTAGCAGCATTATGTCCAATGGAAAAGCTGGTTTATTGGACATCAACCTTAATAAAAAACAAGAAGTTTTACGTTCGGGGTCGTTTTACGAACAAATGAAAGATTATGGGATTTTTATTTTATCAGCCACGCCAAAAAACGGCCAGAGTTTAGAAGAGGCTAAAAAATTGTTGCTCGGACAAATAGATTTGCTTAAAAAAGGAGAGTTTGATGAAAGCTTAATTAAGGCTACCGTTGAAAACAGAAAACTTAATGAGTTAGAAGGCTATGATAACAATGATGAAAGAGCATATGCCACGATGACCGCTTTTATCCAAAACCGTGGAACAGAGTGGAACAAATTTTTGGCCAGCACCGATAACATGGCAAAGGTTACCAAACCAGAAATTGTAACTTTTGCCAACAAGTTTTTTGCCGATGATTATGTAGTTGTGTTAAAACATAAGGGCGAGGATAAAAACATCATAAAAGTAGAAAAGCCTGCAATTACTGCCGTTAAAACAAATGCAAACGAAGTTTCGTCATTTACAAAAGCAATTATAGCGGAACCTGTAAAGCCAATCGCACCTAAGTTTTTAGATTACAAAAAAGATTTAGAGTTTGGCAAAGTGGGCATAGCCGATGTAATTGAAGTACAGAATAACGAAAACAGCATTTTTAGGATCAATACCGATTTGATATGGGTTCTTACAACTATAGATTGCTGCCTTATGCAGCACAATATTTGTCTTTTTTGGGAACGGATAAAAACTCAGCAGAAGAAATAAGCAAAGCTTTTTATAATATCGCATGTAGCTACAGGCTAAGCGTTGGTACAGAAGAGGCAACAATCTCGTTGAGTGGTTTGCAAGAGAATTTCGAAAAAGCTACCAAAATGCTCGAAGACCTTCTGGCTAATTGTAAACCAAATGAGAAAGCTCTTGAAGACCTAAAAGGCAGGATTTTAAAAGATCGCGAAAATGACAAATTAAACAAAGGCGCGATTCTTAGCGGCTTGATGAGTTACGCTGAATATGGATCAGACAACCCGTTTAATTACGCACTGAGCAACCAAGAGATTAAAAACATTAAGGCAAACGATTTGATTTATATCTTACATAACCTTACCAACTACGAACATAAGATAACTTATTACGGACCAAAAGCCCTTGCCGATTTTTCTGCAGAAATAAAAAATCTTCACCCGCTTGGTAAAGCCTTTACTCCGGCCGCTTCAAGGAAAAAATTTGTATACACTAAAACAGATTCAAATAAAGTCTATTTCGCCAATTATGATATGGTGCAGGCAGAAATTCGGTGGGAAAGAAATGCAGGACTGTACAATGCCGAAGAAGCTGCAAAAACAGATTTGTTCAACAACTATTTTGGTTCTGTCGTTTTTCAGGTAATTAGAGAGTCGAAGGCGCTTGCCTATTCTACTTATGCCGTATATTCTACACCTGATAAGAGGGATAAGGAAAACCTTATTGTTGCTTACGTGGGTGCACAAGCCGATAAAATGAACGAGGCTATCACAGGAATGAATGAATTATTAGACACATTGCCGCTCAGCGATAAGAACTTTAACTTATCGAAAAACAATGCGTTAAATAGCCTAGAAACATCAAGAATAACCAAAGATGACATTATAGATAAATATTTGGCCGACAAAAAATTAGGCTTCGATAATGATTCGAGAATTGATGAGTATAAGGCACTAAAACCACTTACATTCGAAGATTTAAAAACATTTCATCAAGACGAAATTTCAAATAAGCCCTATAACTATTGCATTGTTGCATCAGACAAAAAAATAAATATCGCTGATCTTAAAAATTATGGGTTGGTAAGCAAACTGAGTTTGGAGCAGATTTTTGGGTATTGAAATAAGAGAGATATATCCAAATGGTTTAAAGTAACTGTAGGCCTAGAGTTTAGGGTCGATTTTCGGAGAGAAAATCGACCCTAGGCTTTTGAAGATTGCCTAAAAAAATCTAAACTGTCCAAAATCTCGTTTACAGAAAACTTTGCCCCGCATACAAATTCATCGGCTGCGCCGTAATAAATAATTAGTTCGTCGCCGTTTGAAATATGGCCATTCGTAAAAATAACCTTTCCAAAAAAACCGTTTATTTCGTAATCGGCAAAAGGTTCCATAATAGGATTTTCTGTTCTTGCGATAACCTTTGCCGGATTTTCCAAATCCATTAAAAAAGCACCGAGGCAATATCTATTTTCTTCATCTGCACCGTGATAAATAGATAACCACCCTTTTTCAGTTTTAATAGGCGAAGCGCCAGCACCAATTCGTTTGCTGTCCCATTTGTTTTTGCGCGTCTTTAAAATGCATGTATGGTTCCCCCAATGTAGGCAATCAGGAGATTCTGCAAGCCAAATGTAATTTCCTCCCAATTCTACGCTGCTCGGGCGATGTAGCGCATAATATTTACCGTCAATTTTTGCGTCAAACATCGCACAATCTTTGTTGTGTGGAGAAAAAATCATTCCGTGGTGAGTAAACGATTTGAAATCTTTTGTCGTTCTCATTCCGACGCCAACGCCATGTGCAGACACTGCGGTGTAAGTAAGATAATAGGTGTTATCAATTTGGCTTACTCTACAATCTTCTATACCGAAATGCTCGTTTTCTCCTTCTCCCTGCAATAATGGGTAGCCTTTTGGCTGATGAAAATTTATCCCATCATCGCTGCAAAGCAAACGTAAATGAGAAAGTGTGGTGAGGTGATCAACTCCCTTATAATTAATAATTCTAGGATCTAACGCAATTAAATTCTGATCGCTCTCTGTTATTTCCATAATTTCGATTAATCCCCGTTTTAATAACGGGAAAGAAATCAGATTCGGTCTTTGCGGCGGTCTCTCGGCAACTCGAACAATCAACCAAGTTTTACCATTAAATGTAAAAGTACCGGGGTTTAACAGGCACACAATCTCCAGACGTTGGTCGCTTGGATTCAAATCTCTTGGTACAAGAATTGGATTTTGTGTAAATCTGTTAGAAATATCTGGCATTTAGTATGTATGTCGCTGTAGCGGATGAGATAATTGCAAATTAAAAAGGCAATCTTTTCAGATTGCCTTTTTAATATATTGAAATGGATATCTTACAAAGAGTTTATCCAACTTACCAACTCATCTCTCCCTTTGCCGGTTTTCTTTTGAAGTTTCCCAAGTAATTCATCGTCTTTACCTTCTTCATGAGCTAAGTCATCGTCGGTTAAATCGCCGTAAGCCTGTTTAACTTTTCCTTTTAATTCATTCCACTTTCCTTTAATTTCTAGCTTGTCCATAATTTTTTCGGATTTAATGTTTAAAGATAATCTTTGGTTAATTGTAGGTTGTATTTGAACAACATCAATTAATATAAAATTGTTTTAAGGATGTTTTTATCAACAAATATCAATGATTGAACATTTATAATCTAGCCGCAGCCTCCTTAATTTCTTCTACCACACCGGGATCTAGAAGTGTAGAAGTGTCGCCAAGGTTAGATACATCACCTTCGGCAATTTTCCTTAATATACGCCGCATAATTTTACCCGATCTCGTTTTTGGTAACCCCGTTACAAACAAAATTTTATCTGGCTTGGCAATCGGACCAATTATCCGCGATACCGTTTGCAAAATATCTCTTTTTGAAAGTTCTTCATCGCCGTGCATATCAGGATAAATGACAAAGGCATAAATACCCTGTCCTTTAACATCGTGCGGATAGCCCACAATAGCGCTTTCCATTACGCCGGCGTGCATATTAATGGCATTTTCTACTTCGGCAGTCCCGATCCGATGGCCAGATACATTAAGCACATCATCTACTCTACCGGTAATTTTGTAATAACCATCTTCATCGCGCATGCAACCATCTCCGGTAAAATACATGTTAGCGTATGCAGAAAAATAGGTTTGTTTACAACGTTGATGATCGCCATAAGTGGTGCGTAACATTCCCGGCCAAGGAAATTTAATACACAAATTGCCCATAACCCCATTTCCCTTAATTTCTACGCCGTTTTCATCTACCAATACGGGCTGTACGCCAGGTAATGGAAGTGTGGCAAAACTTGGTTTGGTTGGGGTAATTGTTGCAATTGGAGAAATCATAATTCCCCCAGTTTCAGTTTGCCACCAAGTATCTACAATAGGTGCTTTACCTTTACCAATCTTTTCATCGTACCAATGCCAAGCTTCCTCGTTAATGGGTTCGCCGACAGATCCTAAAACCCTTATCGAACTTAAATCTTTTCCTTTTAAAGGCTCCGTACCGAAACTCATCAGCGAACGAATGGCTGTTGGCGCAGTATATAAAGTGTTCACTTTATGTTTTTCTACGATATCCCAAAATCTAGATGCATCTGGATATGTTGGAATACCTTCAAACAGCAACGAAGTTGCTCCTTGTGATAGAGGTCCATATACAATGTAAGAATGACCGGTTATCCAACCAATATCTGCAGTGCAGAAATACACTTCATCTGGTTGATAATTAAATACGTTGCTAAAGGTATATCCTGTATAAACCATATAACCTCCGCATGTGTGCACCACTCCTTTTGGCTTACCGGTAGAGCCAGAGGTATATAAAATAAATAGCATGTCTTCTGCATCCATTTCCTCAGCCTCGCAAATATGACTTACATGCTTTACCTCATCTTCCCACCAAACATCTCTTCCTTTTAACATAGATACTGGAGTGCGCACATGTGTGAGTACAATACACTTCACTACACTTGGGCAGCCTATTAATGCATCATCAATTACATCTTTTAATGGAATTTGCTTGCTCCCTCTGTTAGCACCATCAGCCGTAATAACCAAATTGCATTGTGCATCTATAATCCTATCGGCGATTGATTTTGCAGAAAATCCACCAAAAACGACAGAATGAATAGCACCAATTCGGGCGCACGCCAAAACCGCTATGGCAAGTTCTGGAACCATTGGCATGTAAATGCAAATTCTATCGCCCTTTTTAGCACCATTACGCTTTAATACATTTGCAAAACGACAAACACGCTCGTGCAGCATTTTGTAGGTAAGGGTTACGGTTTCCTCTTCGGGATTATTTGGTTCGAAGATGATTGCAGCTTTATCTCCATTAATTGCCAAATGCCTATCTAAACAATTTTCGGTAATGTTCAGCTTGGCGCCCTCAAACCATTTTATGCTTGGCTCTTCGAAATTCCAAGACAAGACTTTGTACCATGGTTTACGCCACTGAAAGTTTTGTGCCACTTCGCCCCAAAATTGTTCTGGGTTTTCAACGCTTTTTTTATAATCGGCTTCGTATTGCTCAAAAGATGTAATTTGCATTGCTGACATAATTTTTTGATTAGTAGCCGCTAATTTACTGATTTAATGATTAGCTGTACCATGGAAACCGTATCAAAATGAATGGTTGGTAACGAACACTCCTTTTACTAACATTTATTTACATTTGATTTAATTCCACACCAAAGCGCAGTAATGTCAAAGCTATCTCAAATATCGTGAATATGAATCAAAATAAATCGGTGAAATTTTTACTTGTCCTTCTATTAGCCCATTTATCTTCCATAGCCCAAAAAAAAATCGAACTGAAATCTCCTAATGGAAATCTTGTTTACACATTTCAAATAACGCAAAAAGCTGCTTTTTATAAGGTTGCATATAAGGGAGAGTTATTGATTGATAACTCTACCATCGGTTTTTCTTTTGAAGAATCGGGTGATTTTGAAGAAAATCTAGTCATGCTTAAGCCTCATTTTGCTGAGGTAACAGAAACTTACGATTTGGTTGTAGGTAAAACAAAAACTGTTGTCGACCATCACCGCGAGGTAACAATTCCGCTGATAGATAGACGAGGGAAAAAACGTCAGATTAATTTAATTGTTCGGGCTTTTAATGATGGGATCGCATTTCGATATGAATTTCCAAAGCAAGATGAATGGAAAAGCTATGTGATGTTGGAGGAAAGAAGCTCATTTAATATCGCCAAAAATCCAACTGTACACACTCTTTTTTGGGATACTTTTAGCAATAGCCACGAAGGGCTCTATGAAACTTTACCCTATAATAAAATTCAGGGAGATAAGATGATGGATTTACCGGCGCTGTTTGAATATCCTAATAAAATATTTATGGCCGTTACAGAAGCAAACCTGAGAAATTACGCGGGCATGTATTTAAAAAGACAGGCTGACGGTACACTAACTAGTCAGTTATCTCCGTTACCTGGCCAAATGAAGGAGAAAGTGAGAGCTACTTTACCTCACCAAACTCCTTGGCGAGTAATGTTAATTAGTAATCGATTGGGCGGTCTAATGGAATCGAACATACTAACCAACTTAAACGAGCCGAATAAATTAAAAGAGGTGTCTTGGATTAAACCCGGCAAAACAACTTTTCATTGGTGGAATGGCGATATTACACCAGATACTACTTTTGCCCCCGGAATTAATTTTGAGACCAATAAATATTACATCGATTTTGCTGCAAGAAACAATATAGAGTATAACGCAGTAATTGGATACGGAGGTTTTGCTTGGTATAAAAGCGATGCGGCCGGATACAGTGTAGTTGGTCCGCACACCGACGTTACTCAAACTGTCCCTAGTTTAGACATGGATCAGCTAAGGGATTATGCTAAACAAAAAGGTGTAAATATTGATGTTTGGGTGAATTGGAAAGCCATTTATCCAAAACTAGAAGAGGCTTTTACTCAATTTCAAAAATGGGGAATTAAAGGGATGATGGTTGATTTTATGGATCGAGACGACCAAGAAATGGTTAACATTCAAGAAGAAATTCTGAAAAAAGCTGCAGAGCATCAATTGTATATCCAGTTTCACGGTTCTTTTAAGCCAACTGGGTTGCATAGAACTTATCCTAACGAATTTACCCGTGAAGGAACCTATAATTATGAGCAGAACAAATGGTTGAAGAAGCCGATAACAGCAGAACATGACCTAAACATTGTGCTTATAAGAATGCTGGCCGGTGCTTCCGATTATCATCTGGGCGGTTTCCGTGCGGTACCCTTAGATAATTTTAAGACTCAATTTACCCGCCCGCTGATGGGAGGCACACGCTGTCACATGCTTGCCATGTATGTGGTGTTAGAAAGCTACCTACAAATGGTTGCAGACTATCCCTCTGCCTACGAGGGTCAGCCAGGATTTGAATTTTTAAAGGAAGTGCCTACCGTTTGGGACGAAATTAAAGTAGTGTCTGCCGAATTGGGGAACTATGTAACCATTGCACGGCGTAAGGGAAATACTTGGTATGTCGGGAGCATTAATAACAGTACGGCTCGGACTATTGAAATACCAATGGGGTTTTTAACTAATGGAAAATACAAAGCAATCTTATATTCTGATGCTGCCGATGTAGATAAAAACCCTAATAATCTTGTAAAAAAATCTCTATCAGTTTCAGGAGCAGACGTGCTAAAGGTAGATTTAGCAGCAGGCGGCGGCCAAGTTATGCAATTGACGAAAGAATAAACTACTCACTATTTTTTTTAAATTAAGGACGCCACTGCATGTGTAGAATTTCAGGAAAAACTTAAATCAAGAGAAGCATAAAGTACGTGAGAACCTATTTTAGATCACATCAAAATATAGGATGGATATTATAAAAACATTTGGGTTCGATAAATTATCCACCACTCAAACATCTACATGCCAAAAAATGTCACCTTTTTGCTAAGACTGAAGATGGATTCGGAAAAAAAGTCTATTCACTTAGATGGGAAATAACCGGGTCGATGAGACACAGGTGTTCAGTTTAAAAATATTTAGTTTGGTTCTTGCCTATTCATTTTATTTTTCAGATATTTGCACACTCCTAAAAAATTTAGGAAGCGATCATAACAACACACAGCAAGTCATGTCAAGAATTTGTGATTTAACAGGAAAAAAGGCCATGGTGGGCAACAACGTTTCTCACTCCAATACTAAAACCAAGCGCAAGTTTTATCCAAACTTACAGCTTCAGCGTTTTTACATTCCTGAAGAAGGCCGTTGGATAACTTTAAAGGTGAGTACATCTGCCATAAAAACCATAAACAAAATTGGCATTACAGAAGCGATTACACGTTTTGTGAAAAAAGGAACATTGTAAAAAACAGCGTTGGTTATATCAGTGGTTTAAAAATATATTAAAATGGCAAAAAAAGGCAACAGAGTTCAGGTTATTTTAGAATGCACTGAACACAAAGACAGCGGTATGCCGGGCATGTCTAGATACATATCTACCAAAAACCGTAAAAACACTACCGAAAGATTGGAGTTAAAAAAATTTAATCCGGTTTTGAAAAAAATAACTGTACACAAAGAAATTAAGTAAGGAGAAAGGTTATTAGGTAGAAGGCGGACGGTTTTCTGCAAATTTACATATAATCTTAACCTTTTAAAATTAAAAGAACATGGCAAAGAAAGTTGTTGCAACACTTAAAACCGGTACCGGTAAAGAATATTCTAAAGTAATTAGTATGGTAAGATCGCCAAAAACTGGTGCCTATTCTTTTAAGCAAATGATGGTACATAACGATCACGTTAAAGAAGCTATTGTTTTACAAAAAGAAAGCTAATCTTACTTTTTCAACGATTTAAGCCGTTCCCATTATCAGGAAGGGCTTTTTTTGTTTTATTAATTAATCTGGAACAATAATTCGTTATATTCCAAATATCATCAACATTAAAATTGCAGGATTGGCACCAACCGGATTTCTAAATAATTATATTAAGTAATGGGTTTATTTGATTTTTTCAAAAAAAAAGAAGCTGCTCCTGAGGTAAAAGAGGCGCTAGACAAAGGTTTGGAAAAAACCAAAGATGGTTTCTTAAGTAAAATTACAAAAGCCGTTGCCGGAAAATCTACGGTAGATGACGAGGTGTTGGATAATTTAGAGGAGGTATTGGTTACTAGTGATGTCGGTGTAAAAACCACATTAAAAATTATAAAGAGGATTGAAGCTCGGGTAGCGAAAGATAAGTTTGTTTCTACATCTGATTTCAACCTCCTTTTAAAAGACGAGATACAGTTATTACTCGCCGAAAACAACAGCAACGATTTTAGACGATTTGAATATGGCGACCACAAACCCTATGTAATTATGGTTGTCGGCGTAAACGGCGTAGGCAAAACGACAACTATCGGGAAGCTTGGGCACAAACTAAAAGAAGCCGGTTTGAAAGTAGTTCTAGGTGCTGCAGATACTTTCAGGGCTGCAGCGGTTGAACAGATTAAACTTTGGGGTGAACGCATCGGCGTTCGCGTTGTGGCCCAAGCCATGCACTCAGACCCTGCTTCCGTTGCTTTCGATACTTTGCAATCGGCAATTGCCAATGGCGATGATGTTGCGATTATAGATACCGCTGGTCGTTTACACAATAAAGTTGGTTTGATGAATGAGCTTGCAAAGATAAAGCAGGTGATGCAAAGGATTGTGCCCGGTGCGCCGCACGAAATATTGCTTGTGCTAGATGCTTCGACAGGCCAAAATGCTTTTGAACAATGCCAACAATTTACAGAGGCCACAGATGTAAATGCTCTAGCAATCACTAAATTAGATGGAACTGCAAAAGGTGGCGTAGTTATCGGAATTTCAGATCAGTTTAAAATTCCGGTGAAATACATTGGCGTTGGAGAAAAGAAAAGCGATTTGCAGCTATTTGATAAAAAGGAGTTTGTAGAAAGTTTGTTTAAATAATTCGTATTTTTACATATATGACCAGTATAATTATTCACGCAGAAAGCAAAAAAGATATCTCATTATTAAAAGAATTATCAAAAAAAATGGGACTTTCTGCCCAAATTTTGAAAGCTGATGACAGGGAAGACATTGGTCTAGCACAGTTGGTGATGTCTAATGATGATAATGAAGACTTAGGACAAAAAGAAGCTGTAGCTTATTACAAGTCGTTAAATAAAAATAATGACAGTTAATTACAATAAAAAGTTTCTAAAAGATTTAGCTAGCTTACCTAAAAAAGATAGAAATAAAATTGAAGCATTTGTTTTTGAAGAAATATCGGCATTTTCTAATTCGTCCTTAGTATTAAATTTATAAAAGTTGACTGATTTAGTCACTTTTACAAAATTAGGTTTGGTAATTACCGCGTTGGAATAAGATTAATCAATGAAGTTTTAACTTTCGAAAGGGTTCTACACCGGAAGGAAATTTATAAACTATTTCCTTAGCTATCCTAGCTAATAATTCAGTCTGAAACCGTGTTATGGTTTATTTGACTCATTAAATTTAATATGAATACCAAAATAACAAAAAATAAACTATCTATAAAACAGCCTAAGATAAATGTTATTACATTAGGTTGTTCCAAAAATGTGTATGATTCTGAAGTGTTGATGGGGCAACTGCGTGGTAATGATTTAAATGTGGTTCACGAAAGTGACAAGATGGGGAAGGATGATATTGTCGTTATTAATACCTGTGGTTTTATTGATAATGCCAAGCAAGAATCCATAGATACCATTTTGCAATTTAGCGAATTAAGAGAGGCTGGCAAGATTGGTAAAGTGGTAGTAACTGGTTGTCTTAGCGAGCGCTATAAACCAGAACTTTCTGCGGAAATTAAAAATGTAGATGCTTTTTTCGGCACCAATGATTTGCAAAATATTTTAAAAGAACTTGGTGCAAATTACAAGCACGAACTTATCGGTGAACGTTTGCTTACCACACCATCGCATTTTGCATATTTCAAAATTGCAGAGGGCTGTAACCGTCCGTGTTCTTTTTGTGCGATACCTTTAATGCGTGGAAGACATGTTAGCAGACCAATTGATGAGCTGGTTAATGAGGCGAAAATTTTGGCGAAAAATGGCACGAAAGAGTTGATTCTTATCGCCCAAGATTTAACTTATTATGGACTTGACATTTACGGTAAACGGAATTTGGATGAGTTGATGAGACGCTTATCAGACATTCCTGGCATAAAATGGATTAGGTTGCAATATGCTTACCCAAGCGGTTTCCCAATGGAGATTTTAGATGCGATGAACGAGCGCGATAACATTTGCAATTATTTAGATATGCCATTGCAGCACATTACAGATAACATGCTAAAATCTATGCGCAGAGGAACCACCAAACAAAAAACGATAGATTTGGTAAATCAAATTAGAAATAAAGTGCCAAACATTGCTGTGCGCACTACGCTTATTTGTGGTTATCCCGGCGAAACCGAGCAAGACTTTCAGGATATGAAAAATTGGGTAGCCGATACTAAATTCGATAGATTAGGTTGCTTTACCTACTCGCACGAGGAAAAAACCCATGCGCATTCTTTAGTAGATGATATACCAGAAGAAGTTAAACTGCAACGGGTCGAAGAAATAATGGACATCCAACGAGGAATTTCGTTTGATATTAATCAACAAAAAGTTGGGCAAACATTTAAAGTTTTAATCGATAAAAAAGAAGGAGATTATTTTATAGGAAGGACCGAATTTGACTCGCCCGAGGTGGACAATGAAGTTTTGATAGATGCAAGAATAAATTATTCGGCTGTTGGCAGTTTTGTAAACGTTAAAATTGATCAAGCTGAAGAGTTTGATCTTTATGGATCAGTGATTCCTACACCTGTTCTGGTGCATACATAGTCTTATTAGAAAAATTTTGCCAAGCTAAATATCTAGCATAAAAAAACCGGCAAGAAATAGCTTATCTGCCGGTTTTCGTAAAAATCACCAAATTCTATTAATAATGTTTTGGCCGGTTTTTAATTTCGCTGGCCTTTAACCAAATCTTCGCGCCCTTTTTATTTACATAATATTTTTCATTTTTGTTATTAATGTAAACGTCAGATCCATTTGGTGCCATTTTTCCCTTCCAAACTTTATCCGCAACTTTAGCTTCGCCCTTTACGGCAACCTCAGCTGTTTTATGGCCAGCTTTCGTAACCGCCTTGCCAGTTTTATCAGCCGCCCTTTCAACTCCGTTTTTATGGGTTTGTGCATTTGCGCCAAGGCTTAATCCCACACAAATTGCGCAAGATAAGAAGCCAGCTACCAATTTATTTTTCATAATATTTCTTTTAGTTGTACCATTAAGGAACAGAAGTAAAATGGCTTTGTTTTAGGGTTGGAAAATAAGGTGAGGAAATTTCCTTCTATGGGAAAAATATCCAACAGATTAAAAACTTGATTTAATTTAACTGCTCTGCAAGCAGCTTCATTTCGATCTTCGGAGATTTATTTTGGTATAAGATATTATGAACAGCCTTTAGAATGGGCATTTCTACTTCGAAACTACACCTTTTTAGGTGCATACACTGTACCGCATAATAACCTTCAGCAATCATATTCATTTCCAATTGAGCCGATTTTACCGTATAACCCTTGCCTACCATTGTGCCAAAAGTACGGTTTCTACTAAACTGGGAATATGCAGTTACCAGTAAATCGCCTAGGTATGCAGACTCTTTAATATCTCGGTTAATTGGGTGAACCGAATCTACGAAATGGCTAATTTCCCTTATCGCATTGCTAATTAAAACTGCCTGGAAATTATCGCCATATCCAATTCCGTGGCAAATACCGCTTGCAATAGCATAGATATTTTTTAATATGGCAGCGTACTCGGTACCAAAAATATCATCAGAAATATTGGTTTTGATGTAGCGTGTATTCAGAAACGCGGCAAAGCTCTCTGCCTTTTTCAAATCTGTACAAGCTATAGTTAAGTAAGAGAGTTTTTCTAACGCAACTTCTTCTGCATGGCAAGGACCACTTATTACTAATATATCATCGTAAGCAATTTCATATATCTTGTGCAAAAATTCGCCAATAATTAAATTATGCTCGGGAACGATGCCTTTTATGGCCGAAATAATCTTTTTACCCTTAAAATCTTCTTTAGTAATTCCTGCAAGGGTTTCTTTTAAAAAAGCCGCAGGTACATTTAATACGACATAATCCGCAGACGCGATTACAGATCTTACGTCATCAGATATATTTTCGTCTTTTAACTTAATTTCTACTGAGCTAATGTAATTTGGATTGTGTTTAAATTTCTTGACATGTGAAATCGTGTCGGTATTTCTCATCCACCAAAAAATTTCTTTATCAGCTATATTATCCGAAAGCATCTTTAACATCGCAGTGGCCCAACTTCCCCCACCGATCATTGCAATATTTGGCACCATATTGAGATAAGTTTTAAATGGGCAAATCATTCTCCTATTGCCCGCACAAAAAAGCACAGCATTTTTTTGTGCTGTGCCCAAACTTATACATTTATTTAATAATTGCCTATTATTTGCCGTCTTTGCTAAACAATTTGTCTTTAGTGGTTCTTTCTATCTCCATTCCATCCTTCAATCTATTTTGAATAGCAGAATAAGGACCGGTTACAATTTCTTGTCCGGCTTTTAAACCTGTTTTTACAATAATGTCTTGATCGTTTTGAACACCCGTAGTTACCTCTGCCTTTTTAACTTTGTTGCCATTTACGACATACACATACTGCTTCACCTTTTTGTCTGCAAGTTTTGCTTTTTGTTTTGTAGCATCGTCTTGATTATCGCTTTCCTTTTTATCGCTTCCTGCAGATAAGTTATCCGACCCCGTAAAAACGGATTGAATTGGCACAGATAGGCCTTTTATCGAAGCACTTTCTATATCTACCGTTGCAGACATTCCCGGTCTAAAAATAGATTGCTGCTTTCCCTGCAATCCTTCGGTAATTCTAACTTTTACAGCAAAGTTGGTTACTTGATCTACAGAATTTCCGCCAGAGGTTCCAATACCGGTAGAAGAACTCGCTATTTCGGTCACGATGCCCACAAATTTCTTATCATTAAATGCATCTACTTCTATGGCAGCCTTATCACCAACCTGCACTCTATTGATGTCGTTTTCATTTACATCCACATTTACCTCCATAGAAGCGAGGTTAGAAATTCTCATAATTTCTGTACCCGCAAACTGTGAGGTACCTAAAATTCTGTCTCCCAACTCTATCGACAGTTTTGACACAACTCCATCCACAGGAGCATAAATTGTAGTTTTGGCAAGATTTGCCCCCGCTTCCTTTACGTTTGCACCCGTTTGCTCAAGCGTATATTTCGCTCCCGTAACATTGGCTTTTGCACTAGCCAAAGTTGCCTTGCCGGTAAGGTAAGCGGCTTTAGCTGCATCGAACTCTGCAACAGAAATTACCTTTTTGTTAGAGAGTTCTACATTACGTTTATAAATAGTTTCTTGGTTTGCAAAGTTTGCTTGAGCTTGCGCGAGTTGTTGCTCAGAGGCCGTTACGGCACTTTTTTGGGCGTTATAACTCGCTACGGTTCTATCATATCCAGACTGTAACACATCGGGTCTTACTTTACACAGCAGTTGTCCGGCCTTAACCACATCGCCTTCTTTCACTTTCAATTCTGTAACTTCTCCAGATACCTCAGAACTTAACTTAACTTCGGTTTCAGGTTGTATTTTGCCGCTTGCGGTAACAGTTTCAACCACTGTTTTGTCTGTTGCTTTTTGCACTGTAACCTTCTCTGCTTTTTTGCCACCGATTACACCAGTAAGCTTTAAAACGATAATAAGAGCTACGAGGATGCCCAGGGTAATTAGTATTGGTTTAAGTTTCATAATATTTAAAGTAATGTGTCGACGCGAGCTTCTAATATGTAATCGTTTTGCCTAAATAATAGTCTATTACTTTAGACCTAAAAAGTAAATCATACTTAGCTTGGATAAAATCTATTTCTGCTCTGTTTCTATTGGTTTGAGCCGTGTTAAAGTCTAAACTATTGGCTAAACCCACGTTATAGCGCTGTTCTACCGCGTAAAATGCATCCTTTTGTGCGTTAAAGGCATTCTGCGTTGAGGCGTATCTAGCATCTGCTCCCTTTAAATCGGCTACAGCCTGATAGACTATTTTGTTGAGATTATTCTTGGCCAAATCTTCCTGATTTTGGTTCTGCAGGTAATCAATCTGTGCCCTTCTAACGGAAGACCTGGCGTTATAACCATTAAAAATTGGGATTTGTAAACTCAACCCTACATTCTGCCCAAATCTATCATTAAGTTGCTGGGCAAAAGACCTGGTCGGAAAACTTGGGTCGGAGTAGGCAGTTTGTAGACCCGCACCTAAAGACAACCGCGGATAATAATTACCTTTAGCGATATCGATACCCTTAAGTGCCGCAGCTGAGTTAAGTTGGGCAAGTTTTATGTCTGGAAATTCACCCATTGCTTTTTGATAAACGGCTTCTGCATCTACAGAATCTTGCATCTGCTTAAATTTATCTAGAGAAGGTGCCTGTACCTCATAGGTAGTAGAAGATGGAATATCCATTAACTGCGCAAGCGTGATGTAAGAGATCGTGAGCGCATTTTTGGCATTGGTTACATTTAGCTCGCTGGTTGCCGCTTGAGATTTTGCCAAAGATATATCTGCCAATGTTTTGCTTCCGGCATCTAATAAAGCCTGCTCTCTTTTTAACAACTGGTTCGAAACTGCCAATTGTCCCTGTGCAGCTCGCAGAAAATCTTTATTGTACAATATTTGTAGGTACTGTGTAATTACCTGTAAGACTAAATCGTTTTTTACCTTTTCTTTAGCGGTTTTATTAACATCCAATAAAATCTTATTCTGCCTAATCTGGTTTATTTTTTGGAAGCCTTGAAAGAGGCCAACACCAGCGTTTACGCCGCCACTAACAGAAGTAAATTTTTGATTTATAATTTGAAAAGTGTTTTGGTCTCTACTTTGACCAAAATTTAGCCCTGCATTACTGTTTCCACTTAAGGTTGGATAAAGCGCGTATTTAGACTGACTCAAATTTTCTAACGCTAAACTTTCGTTTAGTTCTGCCTGCTTTATTTGCAAATTGTTGTTTAAAGTCTTTTCCACTGCCTGCTGAAGGGTAACAAATTCTTGCGCCGAAGTTTTTTGAAAGCACGCAAATATGCCAAATACAGCAAATAAGATTGTCGAACTAATTTGTTTAAATGATTTATTTTGTTTTCTAGTAAAGTTTAATCGGGCAATCATCTATAGTTCGTTAGTATTTTGATGTTTATTTTAAATCCGCCAAAAATAAGAAATTAAATCTTTTAAGCTATAACGTAGTTAAGTAACTTTGTACACGTATGTATTTAGTTAAAAGTCCCTTTTTTCTAAAATGGTATTATCCAAATTTGGTTTGGAATAAAAGCCGTCGTGAAAAAATCATTTATTTAACCTTTGATGATGGACCTATACCTATTGTTACAGAATTTGTTCTAAAAACCTTATCAACCTATAATGCCAAGGCAACTTTTTTCTGCATTGGCGACAACATCGAAAAGCACGCAGAGGTGTTTAATGCTGTTTTAAAAGCCGGTCATTCTATCGGAAACCATACCTTCAACCATTTGAATGGATGGAAAACTGACGACAAAATCTATATTAAAAACGTGCTCAAAGCACAGGCATTAATCCAAACCAATTTGTTTAGGCCTCCTTACGGGAGGATAAAGAAAGCGCAGATAAAAATGGTATCAGGTATCAGGTATCAGGTATCAGGAATTAATAGCGCATTAAACTTGAAATTCCATACCTTAAAGCTCAAACCCAATACCTCAAACCTCAAACCTCACACCTCTATTATAATGTGGGATGTTCTCAGCGGAGATTTTGACATCAATCTATCGCCAGAAAAATGTTACCAAAACGTAATCAACAATGCCAGAAACGGTTCTATTGTCGTTTTTCATGATAGTTTGAAAGCCTTTGAGAGATTGAAATACGCATTGCCGAAGGTTTTGGAATATTTTGCATTGCAAGGTTTTAGATTTGAAAGGCTTTGAGTATTTAGTATTTAGTATTTAGATAAAACGATGTAAAACTAAAAATTTTGTTAATCGGAAAATAATTTAGAAAATATGGAAAGGCTGGCAGCAATTGGGCGAATAGCCACTTACAGGGTAACGTCTAAACATCATTTAAGCTTGCTAAAAACGATGTTGTTCCATATAGTCTGTTACTTACTCCTTAAATCTACTCATAAACCGCCCGGAATAATATAATAAACCGGAAAAAAGTTGAACCACTTTTTTTTTCGTAAATTCGCATTACAATAGACTTACCAAATTTTAAACAAAATATACATGGCTTTTGATATAGAAATGATTGAAAAGGTTTATGCAAACTTTAGCAGCCGCGTAGATGCAGCCCGCAAAGTTGTTGATAGACCTTTAACTTTGTCCGAAAAAATATTATACGCACACCTTTGGGATGGCAATCCGACCAAAACTTTTACTCGCGGAACAGATTATGTAGATTTTGCACCAGATCGCGTGGCCATGCAGGATGCGACCGCGCAAATGGCACTACTACAATTTATGCAGGCGGGCAGACCGCAGGTTGCAGTGCCTTCTACTGTGCATTGCGATCACCTTATTGTCGCCAAACAAGGTGCGGCAATTGATTTGCCAAATGCCAGAAAAGAAAGTAGCGAAGTGTTCGATTTTCTTTCCTCTGTGTCTAATAAATATGGCATCGGTTTTTGGAAACCTGGCGCCGGAATTATCCACCAAGTGGTTTTAGAAAACTATGCATTCCCCGGTGGTATGATGATTGGAACCGATTCTCATACCGTAAATGCCGGCGGTTTGGGTATGGTTGCCATTGGCGTTGGTGGTGCAGATGCTTGTGATGTAATGGCAGGGTTGCCATGGGAACTTAAATTTCCTAAATTAATCGGCGTAAAACTTACCGGTAAATTAAGCGGTTGGGCAGCGGCAAAAGATATTATTTTAAAAGTCGCTGGTATTTTGACCGTTAAAGGCGGTACCGGTGCCATTGTAGAATATTTTGGCGATGGAGCAAAAAACTTAAGCTGTACCGGTAAAGGCACAATTTGTAACATGGGTGCAGAAATCGGCGCAACAACATCTACTTTTGGTTACGATGAGAGCATGGAACGTTACCTCCGTGCCACAAACCGTGCAGATGTTGCCGATGCGGCAAATAAAGTTAAGGACTATTTAACTGGCGACCCAGAAGTTTACGCAGATCCAGAAAATTATTTCGATCAGATTGTAGAAATAAATCTTGATGAATTAGAACCTTATTTAAACGGTCCGTTTACGCCAGATTTGGCCACCCCAATTTCTAAAATGAAAACCGAAGCCGTGCAGAACGGTTGGCCGCTAAAAGTAGAATGGGGATTGATTGGCTCTTGTACCAACTCTTCCTATGAGGATTTATCTCGTGCGGCATCTATTGCCCAACAAGCCGTAGATAAAGGGTTGATTACTAAATCTTCTTTCGGGATAAACCCCGGTTCTGAGCAGGTACGTTATACTGCAAATAGAGATGGATACCTAAAAACTTTCGAAGATTTAGATGCAACAATATTTACCAATGCCTGTGGGCCATGTATTGGAATGTGGGATAGAGTAGGTGCAGACAAAGCAGAAAAAAATACCATCGTACATTCTTTCAATAGAAATTTTGCAAAACGTGCCGATGGTAATCCAAATACTTTTGCCTTTGTGGCTTCGCCAGAAATGGTTGCAGCCATTGCAATTTCTGGAAATTTAGGTTTTAATCCGCTTACGGATACGTTAACGAACAACAATGGCGAAGAGGTAAAATTAGATCCGCCAACTGGGTTAGAGTTACCGCCAAAAGGTTTTGATGTAGAAGATGCTGGTTTTCAAGCCCCGGCAGAAGACGGTTCTTCTGTAGAAATTCTTGTATCTCCAACATCTCAACGCCTACAACTATTAGATCCCTTCCCTGCTTGGGAAGGAACTGACCTTAAAGGGTTGCGTTTGTTAATAAAAGCCAAAGGAAAATGTACCACAGACCACATCAGTATGGCCGGTCCTTGGTTAAAGTTTCGGGGTCATTTGGATAATATTTCTAACAATATGCTTATCGGTGCAGTTAATTTTTTTAATGATAAAACGGATACTGTTAAAAATGGTCTCACAGGTGAATACGGGGCAGTTCCTGCTACTCAACGTGCCTACAAAGCTGCCGGAATTGATACTATTGTAGTTGGAGATGAGAATTATGGCGAAGGTTCATCTAGAGAACATGCCGCCATGGAGCCGCGCCATTTAGGTGTCCGCGCAGTACTGGTAAAATCGTTCGCGAGGATACATGAGACTAACCTTAAGAAGCAAGGCATGTTGGGCTTAACCTTTTGCGATAAAGATGATTACGATAAAATTTTAGAAGATGATATTATAGACATTGCCGGACTAACAGATTTTAAGCCTGATGTGCCATTAAAACTTGTGTTGCATCATCCTGATGGTTCACAAGAAGATTTTGAAGTTAACCATACTTATAATGCGCCGCAAATTGAATGGTTTAAAGCAGGTGGTGCGCTAAATATTATTAGAAAAGAAGCAGCGGAGAATGGTTAAGGGTTAGAGGTTAAGGGTTAGGGGTTGGGGGTTAGAAATATACGATTTTAGACTTACGATTTACTGCCTATCAACGACTCAACAAAAAAACGATTAAACGACTAACGAAACAAAGATGATTGCGCAGCACATCGTCTTTGTTTTTTTGAAAATGAGGCTGAAGTAGTTCTTCGGAAAATGCAGCCCCGCTAATGCTGCAAGCGCCGGAGAAAAACCGGCGGCTTTCCGGGTATATCGGGTTTAGGAACAAAAGCAGAACAAAAAAGTCAGGTTTGCATAGTAGTCATCCTATCTCAAATATAGCGTGTAAAATTTCTCTCCCATAGGTATATCTATGCCACGATCGTCGAAATGACAGACTCCGCTCATTTCTTATAACTAATCTCGGCACCCAGATCTTGATACTAAATACTTGCTACTTACTACTTACCATTTGCTAAACTCATGCCCACAATCATAACAATGGTAGCATTGTTTTGCTACAATTGGATAGGTCAAAGTAATGAAAGCCAAAACTGTAGCCAAAAAACCAAAGCGTTTTTTAGTTGCTTGGCCATAACCAACATGCGTTGACCCACAGTTTTCACATCTGATTTTTTCGCTCGCATCTACAATTTCCACCTCTTCTTCACCACTAGGTAGCTTTGCAAGTACCTCTTCTGTAAGCTCTGGCTCTTCAGCAAGCAAATCATTTATTGCCGCCACATCTTTTTCAAAAACAATTAACCGTACTCCACCTATAGCTTGGGTAAAAAGTGGATTTAGAATTGCTAAATTCTGGTCGGCCAAAAAACATTCAAATCCCGCATCCGCAACTCTCCCCTTCACAATATTTGCCTCCATCGGATCGTAATAATTTTTATAGACAGTAGTTCTATCGCTCATTATGTAAAAATAAGTATTTTGAAATACTTTTTTCTTAAGCCGTTTACGTAATTTAGGGGTAGAGTCAAACGGTCATATTAGCCAATCGCACATATTCAAAATGAACAACATTGTACAATCTTGTTTAATGCTCTTAACTTTTCTCTTCACATTGCCAGAGGCGCAAGAAAACGGGAAATCGCCTGTGGCATTAAATGGAAAGCTTCATATTGAAGGCGCTTTTCTGATGAATGAACATAATCAGATTGTGCAATTAAAGGGCATGTCTTTATTTTGGAGCCAATGGATGCCGCAGTATTATAATTACGAAACTATCGAAAAATTGAAAAGCGATTGGCATATCACAGTTGTTAGGGCTGCAATGGCGATTGAGAACGGCGGTTATCTAAAAAATCCCGATCTCGAAAAGCAAAAAATTTACGCAGTGGTAGACGCTGCAATAGAACTGGGCATCTACGTCATTGTAGATTGGCATGACCATCATGCTCAAAATCATGAAACTGAAGCCGTTGGTTTTTTTAGCGAGCTTTCAAAAAAATATGGTGGTGTCCCAAACATTATTTATGAAACCTTCAACGAACCTTTAGATATCCCATGGGCGACGGTTTTAAAGCCATATCATTTATCGATAATTGCGGCCATCAGAAAAAACGATCCTAATAATGTAATTGTGTGCGGCACGCCAAGATGGTCTCAAGAAGTTTTGGAAGCGGCAAAAGATCCAATCGACGCTAAAAATATTGCTTATACGCTACATTTTTACGCCGGTACGCATAAAGAAAAACTTAGAGAAGATGCGCAAGAAGCCATAAATCAAGGATTGCCAATCTTCGTCACCGAATTTGGCACTACAGAAGCTACGGGAGATGGTAACGTTTATCAAGCGTCTTCAAATGCATGGTTCAATTTTATAAATAAAAACAAACTTTCTTGGTGCAATTGGTCTATTGCAGATAAGAAAGAGGGTTCTGCAGCCATAATACCCGGAACGAAACCTAATCAATTAGATAGAGATGATGTGCTAACCGCTTCGGGAAGATTTATAAAATCAAAATTATCAATAAAGTAAGACTTCTCTAATCCAATCTTAATCCAATTTCTTTTAGCAAAATTGCCGCATTGAAAGTTTTACAAGCTCCATTTTTGATTTTATAATCGAAGTGCATTTGTCCGTCACTAATTTGAATATCAAAATTAAAATTTCTTACCTGCTCGGGATGATTTTGCTCCAGGTCACTCAATTGAAGATCGTGCGTGGCGAATAGTGCAGTTTTACTCGTGCTGATCAGCTTTTCTATAAACACTTTAGAACCTGTATATTTATCCTGACTGTTGGTGCCGCGCAACATTTCATCGATAAGAACAAAGCCATTTTGCTCCTTCGCTACATGATCCAAAATCATTTTTAATCGGATTAGTTCGGCCTTAAAGGTTGAGGTGCTCTCATTTAGCGAATCGGCAATACGCATGTATGTAACCAAACTAAAAATTGATAAATTTAATCGCTCTGCGCAGACCACAGAACCTGCATAGGCCAAGACCATATTTATGCCTACCGTCCGCAAAAAAGTGCTTTTGCCCGCCATGTTAGATCCAGTTATAATGTCTACCGTAGGCTCTTCTGCAAATTTAAAATTATTATAAACACGAACTTCAGGCAAAATAAGCGGATGGCCAAATTCTCTCGCGGAGAAACTGTAGGTGTCTTCTATATTTGGAAAAACATACTCAGGATGATTGTAGCTAAACATGGCAAAAGAAATCAGCTCTTCGAAATGCCCAATTCTGTCTAATGCAAAAATTATGTTTGCCGATGATTGACTTTGCCATTTATCTAACCTAATGCTGCAACGCACATCCCACAGTAAAAAAATATTAAGCACCACTCCCACTAAAATGTTAAGGCGCGCATCAAAGCTTTGAACAACTGAAGAAAGATTTTTAATTTGATTGGAGACTTTTATTTCCTGTTTAAATAATTTTTTAATGTAGCTGCTTTCCCACATCGTATTTTCTGTATAGGCAATAGCTTTAGAGTAATTGGTTAATAAATCGGCGTTTCTAGAAAATTGGTTAAAAACTTGCGTCGCTTTTTTATAAGTAAGTCCGTTATAAACCAGATGTGCGAAGGAATAGACAATTAATATTTTTGTAAAGAGGCCGCCAAAAAGTATTGCACCCATCAGTAAAATCAAAGAGAAATAAGTTACTGCTGCCACATAAACCCTTAACAGAGGCGAGCGCGTAAAGACAAGTTCTTCGGCAAGTTTACCACCCAATCTAAGTTTTACAAGTTCTATTTTACGGTGATCTTGCCCCCGTAAGTTTGCCCTAAATCCAAAAGTCGGTTCAATCTTCGTAATTAGCTCGGCAATTGCCGATTGCCTTTCTGAAATGACACCTTTGGAAAATGGTGTAGAGAGCATTTTGGCCAACAATTCATTTCCGCCATCAGTACTTGCCCTATTGATTTTGGCGAATAAAGAATTTGGGCCAAAAATATCTAAATCAGAAGTGTAAGGATGTGTAGATTCTTGAAAGTTTTCTCCATTGTTATATCCATCATTTAAATTAGTTATACCAATTATAGACTCGACTTCATTTTGAAACACCCAAAGGAGGTTGGTTTGAAATTCGATCTCTTTATCTAAACTGCTTTGTTTTCTAACAATTACAATAAAACAGGCAATTAGTAATAAGAAGGCAACGACGAAGGTCCATCTTTCAAACCCTTCAACGGCTTGAACTAAAAAAACAATAAAAAAAACCTCAACAATAGCAAGCGCCACCCTAACTAAAGATAGCCAATCGATTTGCTTTTTTAATCCCTTGATATTGTGCGTAATCGCGGCTACTTTCTTTTTATATGATGATAATTTATGATGTTCTATGGCGGGCATTTTAATAAGTTCAAATATTTAATAAAATATCAAATGTACCCAATAAAATGAGCTAATGTTTTATTTGTTAATTTTGAGCGTTGTGTAGCAATTTAAAGCATAATTGGGAATTAAGTACGGTTTTATAAATGAAAATCACCCTTATCGCCATTGGCAAAACAGAAGATAAATACCTTACAGAAGGAATAGAGAAATATGTAAACAGATTAAAACATTACATAAACTTTGGCTTTTTGCAAATACCCGATGTAAAAAATGTAAAAAACCTAAGCGAAGCGCAGCAAAAAACAAAAGAGGCATTGCTTTTGGAAAAACAAATTGGCAATACAGATCTCGTTATTTTATTGGATGAGGGCGGCAAAAAATATTCTTCGGCAAGCTTTTCAAACTATTTAAACCAGCACATGGTTGGAAGCACACAACATATTATTTTTATAATTGGCGGCCCGTATGGCTTCGATGAAACGATTTATAAACGTGCAAATGGCTTAATTTCACTCTCAGACATGACGTTTTCCCACCAAATGATAAGGTTATTTTTTGTGGAGCAGTTGTACCGAGGCTTTAGCATTTTAAAAGGCGAACCTTATCACCATGCTTAGAAATTAACTTCTTATCCGGCCAAACTATTGGTAGTTCGCTTAACGCCTAATTTCTTAACCGCTTTTATAATCCCTGCCTTATCATACCCACATTCTGCCCACAATTGTGGCTGCTCGCCGTGGTCTATAAAATGATCTGCAATACCCAAGCGCAAAACATTTGCATTGTATCGATTATCGGCCATAAATTCTAAAACGGCAGATCCAATTCCTCCTTGCAAAGAACCGTCTTCTACGGTAATAATACTGTTGAATTTTTTAAAAACCTCGTGTAGCATATTTTCATCTAAAGGTTTTGCGAATCTCAAATCGTAATGTGCAGGATGAAAGCCCTCACTATTTAATTCTGCCCGCGCATCTGAAGCAAAATTGCCCACATGGCCAAAAGTTAAAATTGCCACATCTTCCCCATCGCAAATTTTTCTTCCTTTTCCAACAGGTAATTCCTTGAAAGGTCTTTTCCAATCTGCCATTGTACCGTTCCCACGCGGATAACGAATTACAAAAGGTCCCATATTCTCTTTTTGGGCAGTATACATTAAATTTCTAAGTTCTTCCTCGTTCATTGGGGCAGAAACGATGAGATTGGGCACGCATCGCATATATGCAATATCATACGCGCCGTGATGCGTGGCTCCATCGGCACCTGCCAAACCTGCCCTATCTAAACAAAAGACCACATTCAATTTTTGGATGGCAACATCGTGAATCACCTGGTCGTAGGCTCTTTGCATAAAACTAGAGTAGATATTACAAAACGGAACCATCCCTTGCGCGGCTAATCCTGCAGAAAAAGTTACGGCATGTTGCTCTGCAATGCCCACATCGAAAGCTCGCGTTGGCATGGCTTTCATCATAATATTTAGCGAAGAACCAGAAGGCATAGCTGGTGTAATACCTACAATTTTATCATTTGCCTCTGCAAGCTCTACCAGCGTATGGCCGAAAACATCTTGATATTTGGGTGGCTGGGGTTTATCAATACTGCTTTTTTTAATCTCGCCAGTAATTTTATCAAATAAACCCGGCGCATGCCATTTGGTCTGGTCTTTCTCTGCTAGCGCAAAGCCCTTGCCTTTTACAGTAATGCAATGCAACAATTTTGGGCCAGGTATGGCCGTAAGTTCCTTTATGGTGGCTGCAAGTCGTTTAACGTCGTGCCCGTCGACCGGACCGAAATATCTAAAATTTAACGCTTCGAATAAATTACTCTGTTTAAGCAAAGTTCCTTTGATACTTTTTTCTATTTTTTTAACATACTTATGCGCGTTCGGGCCTAGTTTGGAAATGCCGTTAAGTACGTTTATAATGCTATCTCTAAATCTATTGTAAGGTTTGGATATGGTTATGCTGGTTAAATATTCTTTCAATGCCCCAACATTTGGATCGATTGACATGCAATTGTCGTTTAAAATAACCAACAAATTGCTGTTTTCTATCCCTGCATGATTTAAACCTTCAAATGCTAAACCAGCTGTCATGGCGCCATCACCAATTACCGCTACGTGTTGCCTGTTTTTTTCGCCTTTAAGCTGGGAGGCAACTGCCATACCCAAAGCGGCGGAAATAGAAGTAGAAGAGTGTCCAACTCCAAACGTATCGTATTCGCTTTCGCTGATTTTTGGGAAACCACTAATCCCTTTATAAATCCGGTTGGTGTGGAATAGGTCTCTTCTTCCCGTAAGGATTTTATGACCGTACGCTTGATGCCCAACATCCCAAACCAATTTATCATAGGGTGTATCAAGAATATAGTGCAGAGCTACGGTCAGCTCAACAACCCCCAAACTGGCACCAAAATGACCTCCGTTTACACTTACCACGTCAATGATGTACTGCCTAAGCTCTTGACTGATTTGCTCTAAATCAATTTCAGTAAATTGTTTTAGATCAATTGGGTAGTTTATCCTCGATAATAACGGACCGGCTTGTACCTGCATCAAATTTTAAAATAGTGGAACGAGGTACAAATTACGGTATTTTAGTTTGAAAAGGAAAAAATTATACCGTTTTTTGATGGAGGGCAAAAAAGTAAAAAAATCAATCACATTTTGGCCGATGTCTACATAGCTTTTTAAAAAGTAACACCTCTGTATACACATTCAAATGACGCAAACGGACTCTTTTGAGATAAAACTTCCTGTATTTGAAGGGCCGTTCGATTTATTGCTTTTTTTTATAGAAAGAGATGAATTGAATATCCATGAGGTAGAAATTGCCAAAATAACCGCCGATTTTCTATCCTACATCCACCAGCTCTTAGCGCTAAATGTAGAAGTGGCAAGCGAATTTATACTGTTCGCCGCCACGTTAATGCGAATAAAATCTAAAATGCTCTTGCCTCGATTGGAGTTAGAATCAGATGAAACAGGGATTGCGACCGAAGAAGATTTAATTACTCGCCTACTTGCCTATAAACAGTTTAAAGATGCGGCAGAAAATCTGAAGCCGTTAGAAAACGAGCGTTTTAAGCAACAGAAAAGAGGTAATATTGAGGCAGACCTGTCACTTATTTCAAAATCTACATCACATAATGACGAGTTGCTTTCTCTAAACTTATATAAGCTGCTAAATGTTTACGATCGGTGTATGCAAAAACATGCCTTGCGGACCGAAGAGATAAGGCATACCGTAGTGCAATATCCTTATACCATCGAACAGCAAAGATACCTTATATCCAATTTGGTAAACATCAATAAGGAATTAGATTTTGCTTTGTTGGTTCGCAATTCAGAAAATCGGGTTCATTTTGTTTACAATTTCTTGGCGATATTAGAAATGCTACAGCAAAAACTATTAAACATTACTATTGGTACAGGTTATAATAATTTCAAGCTACTGAAGGGGTGAAGTTGAGAGCAAGGAATTAAGATAAGATTTGAACTACTAGATATGAGATTTGATACAAATTGAAAATTAGAAATCGGAGGTCAGCTATCGGATATTTATTTAAAAAAACAAAGCCGTTCTCGTAAACCACGCAGCTAAAATTTTAGTTAGTGCCGCATTGACCTTTCTCCCTTTTTGTGGGAGGAGTTTGAGGCGGCTTTCGCGCTATGCACTCGTAAATCGCAATTCCAAATTCGTAAATTAATTTGCTACTTTTGCACAAAAAATCAACTTAAAATGAAACGAGACACCAAAATCTTTGACCTCATTGATAAAGAACTGACCCGCCAGGAAAACGGTTTGGAACTTATTGCATCAGAAAATTTTGTTAGCAAACAGGTTATGGAAGCGGCAGGTACTTGTTTAACCAACAAATATGCGGAGGGTTTACCAGGAAAACGCTATTATGGTGGCTGCCAAGTAGTAGATACCATTGAGCAAATTGCCATTGACCGAGCAAAAGAATTGTTTGGTGCAGCATGGGTAAATGTTCAGCCGCATTCTGGTGCGCAGGCAAATGCAGCAGTTATGTTGGCGGTTTTACAGGCAGGAGATAAAATTCTTGGTTTCGATCTTTCGCACGGAGGACATTTAACGCACGGGTCGCCTGTTAATTTTTCGGGTAAACTTTACCAACCTTTTTTTTACGGCGTGGTGGAAGAAACTGGGCTGATAGACTATAAGAAATTAGAGGAAGTTGCTTTGGCAGAAAAGCCAATATTGATTATTTGCGGCGCCTCAGCTTATTCGAGAGAGTGGGATTTTAGATTTATTCGTGAGGTTGCCGATAAAATTGGCGCTTTGGTTTTGGCAGATATTTCTCACCCAGCTGGTTTAATAGCCAAAGGTTTATTGGAAAATCCGCTACCATATTGCCACATTGTTACCACTACCACCCATAAAACTTTGCGTGGTCCACGCGGCGGCATGATAATGATGGGCAAGGATTTCGAAAATCCATGGGGATTAAAAACCCCGAAAGGCGAAGTTAGAATGATGAGCCATTTGTTAGATATGGGCGTTTTTCCTGGAACACAGGGCGGTCCATTAGAACATATTATTGCGGCAAAAGCAATCGCTTTTGGAGAAGCATTAACCGATGAGTACGGTGAATATATCAAACAAGTAGCCGCAAATGCGCAGTCGATGGCGAAAGCTTTTGTAAAACGAGGCTACAAAATAATCTCAGGTGGAACGGATAACCATTTAATGTTAATTGATTTGCGCAGCAAAAACGTAACCGGCAAAATGGCCGAGCAAGCCTTGGAAAAAGCAGATATCACGGTAAATAAAAATATGGTTCCCTTTGATGATAAATCTCCTTTTGTAACTTCTGGGATAAGGGTTGGCACGGCGGCTATTACCACTAGAGGCTTTAAAGAAACCGACATGGAAAAAATTGTCTCATTGATAGATAGGGTAATTACAGACCCGAGCAATGAAACTGAAATTGAAAACGTAAAACAAGAGGTGTTAAAATTGGCCGCTCGTTTTCCATTGTATAAGTAAATTGCAAGGGGTCATCCTGAACTCGTTTCAGGATCTACCCGCTCCCGGTTCAGTTTTAAGAGATACAAAGAGGCCGACCTCAGTTTTTTATTAAATCTGCAAATGCGAAGTGTAGTCTTAGTTATAGATGCTTCGTACCTCGCAAATACGGTATCTGTAGCGTCTTAAGGTGGGCGATGCCTGTTTTCAATGTGGGCTTCGAGAAGCAACATAAACATCAATTTTTCGCTATTTCCCCAGACCCAAATTTTTAATCGATACCTACCAACGCCAAGAAATCGCCATGATGGCTTATACTTTTTGGTTTTAACGCGTGATAATCAAAATTTCTTGCGTTTCCGCGATAAATACCTGCTTTGCCATTGCGCAAGACTTGTAAATTCAAACTGGCAATCGTGTGGATATATTTAGCAGAGATTGTACTTTTTGTAAAAAAAGCTTTTCCATTAATATAAACTTCGCCAAATTCATCGTCAACTTCACAAAAAATAAGGCTTGGCTCAAATGTCCTAACGCCTGTCTGCTTGTTATAAATTTTGTACGCAGACTCTTTCATCGTCCAAAGTTTCCACACCAATATATCCGGTTTTGCTGAGTTTGAAATCAGTTCTTGTTCTGCTGCGGTAAATATTTTTTGCAAATACCCTTTTCTTCTCCAATTGCTTTGGACATTCGCCAATTGTAAATCTACGATATCATTGCCCAGCATTTTTTTCTGCAAGTTTTTGTTGGATAATTTCTTCTGTCGCTTTTACGTTTAGCATTTTCGCCATTGAGGCATTGTCTATTTCAATCCCGAATTTTTCTTCAATATCTAAGATGATATCTACTAGATTGGCAGAGTTTATCTTCAGATCGGTTAAAAAATCGGTGTTTTCATTTATTTTGTCAACTGCATCTTTATCCTCAGCATAAGGCGCAACGATTTCTTTTAGCGCATCGAAGAGTTCTTCTCTATTCATTGGTATATTTCTTCAAAATTAAACAAGCGTTCACATCGCCAAATCCGAAACTGGCTTTCGCTAAGATAGAAAAATCTTTCTTAAGCATTCGCTGAGGAATCTTTTCTGCGGCGACCAAATCGGCAATCTCTGGATGCAGATCTTCACAATTGATATTCGGAAAAATATATCCCTCATAAAGCTGCAAAACAGACGCAATGCATTCTATGCTTCCAGAAGCGCTGATGCAATGCCCAATCATACCTTTAATCGAATTTATAAATGGAAAATCAACTTCAGTTCGCTCTAATGCCTCTTTCCAGTTTAATATTTCCAAACTGTCTTTGGTGGTTGCTGTAACGTGTCCATTAATTACCTCTACATCTTGTGGAGAAATGTTTGCATTTTCCAACGCTTTTGTAATACATCGTCTTACCGCTGCCGGATTTGGAGCTGTCATGGTACCTTGTCCGCGCTGACCGCCAGAATTTACATGACCGCCTAGAATTTCACAATAAATCTTTGCACCTCTAGCAAGTGCCGTTTCCAAATCCTCTAAAATCAATGCTCCAGCGCCCGCTCCGGGTACAAAGCCACTTGCTGTTGCACTAAAAGGCCGACTGCCTTGCTCCGGGTTCTCGTTAAATTGGTAAGGGCAAACTTTCATGGCATCAAATCCACCCCAAATGTACGAGCCGCTGTCGCTTGTGCTGCCAGCTAAAATTCTTGTAGCCGTTCCTAATTTTACACGTTCATAAGCCATTATTATACTTTCGGTTCCAGTTGCGCATGCAGAAGAGTTAGTAGAAATCTGATTACCCAAACCAATTTTTCCTGCAATAAACGCGCTCACAGCGCCATTCATTACTTGACCAACTACAGAACTCCCGATTTTTCGAACCTCCAAATCATCGATTTTCTTCATCGCCCACCTAAACTTATCTATTCCAGACGTACCTGTACCGAAGGAGACGCCGCTTTCCCAAAGAGGTTCATCTGCAGATGCAAACTCCAGTCCTGCATCTTTCCAGGCATCTAGTGCCGCAATAACGCCATAAATAATACCGCTTGCATCAAGGTTTCTTATCTCTAAAGCGGTAAAATATTGGGCTATGCGCTCTCTACTAAGTTCGGGTTTGCCAGCAATTTGGCATGAAAAGCCAAGTGCGGCTAAATCTGGTTGATGCCTAATGCCCGAAATTCCATTTTTTAACGCATGATTAAAACCTTCAATGGTATTTCCGTTTGGAGAAACAACGCCTAATCCAGTAATTACGACCCTTCGATGCATAGCTTTTTTAAACAATCATACCAGAAATTTCTCCTTTGCAAACTACTTCTCCCAAAGCATTTTGCATTTTTACTTTGCATCTCAGCTTTTTGAATCTAAAATAAATCTTTTCGCTGATAACCGTAACCTTTTCATTGGGGAAAACTGGCTTAAGAAATTCAATATTATTACTTGTCATAGCGATTGATAATTTCTCGCCGCTCTGATCACCTATTAAAAAAAGACCTAGACAAACCACGCCAATTTGCGCCATTGTTTCCGTTAAGATTACCGCAGGTGTAACTGGATAATTTTTAAAATGCCCTATATAAAAATCTGCAGAAGCCAAATAAGTATAACTGCCAACTACGCCGTTCTCATCAACTGAATCTAATTCATCAACAAATAGAAATGGCGGTGAATAAGGAAGTTTTTCAAGTATCTCTTTGACAGTCATGTTACCATTGCAATAATACGCGTTGGGCAGAAAAACCCGGTCCAAAACTTAACATTAACCCTTTCTCTCCTTTCTTTGGCGCTCTATCTAAAAATCGTTCCAACACATAAAGAACCGTGGCGCTGCTCATGTTGCCAAAAAGGCGCAAAACTTCTTTGGTATCGTCTATATTTTTGCCTAATGCACCGAATAGCCCTTCAACCATTTGTACTATTTTTTTTCCTCCAGGATGAAAAATAAGATGATCTATATTATTAATTAGCAAATCATTCTTTGCTAAAAATGGATGAATAACGTCGGGAAAATGTGTCTCAATCGTTTCTGGCACAGCAACATCCAACACCATTTTTAAACCCGTATTGGTCAGCTTAAAACCCATCATCTCTTCTGCGTCGAAGAAGTGGTACATTTCTTCAGCAACAATCTCCGGTCCTTCATCATCGCCGTGCGAGCTTAACAATACGCAAGCTGCCCCATCGCCAAAAATGGCTGCGCTAACAATGTTTGCCATTGAAAAATCATTTAACTGAAAAGTGGCCGTTGGCGATTCGACGGCAATTACCGCAGCTCTTTTACCCGGATTGGCCTTCAAAAAATTTTTGGCGTAGATAATTCCAGAAACGCCTGCTGCACAACCCATCTCGGTAACGGGAAGGCGCACAACGTCTTGCCTTAATTTTAAATTATTGATTACGTATGCGTCTAAAGAGGGAATCATGATGCCTGTGCAACTTACCGTAATCAGAAAATCTATATCGGTAGCTTTCCAATTAGCCTTTTCAAGCGCATCGCTTAGGCATTTTGTACCAAGTTTTATTCCTTCACGAACATAAATGTCATTTCTTTCTTCGAAACTAAGATTGCTAAAAACCTCTGTCGGATCCATAAATGAATACCTTCTATCAACGGCCGCATTCTCAAAAATCTTTTTAACCTTTCTTTTAAAGCGATCCTCTTGCCCATTTAACCAAACATCTAAAAAAGGGATAATGTCTGCGGTGTCTCGCGAGAACTCGGGCAATGCCTTAGAAACTGTCTTTATCTTAACTTTTCCTGCTTGCTCTATCTTTCTAACGGTCATGCTGTTTTAATAATCCATTGATATCGAAATGCCCATTTCCAATTGATGGTATAATTTTTTAATAAAAGTTGTTTTGAGTAGTGCACTAAATCTAAGCGCTTAAATCCTCTCAAAATAGAAGTTAGGCCATCTTGTTTAGACATTCCATTTAGATCGAAAACATAACAAAGCGTTGTAAACAACCTATACGCGGTTGCACTTCTCTGTAGATCATTTACTACGATGCCCATTTTTGCTGCCTTTCGGTAATTGGATAAAAGCTTAACAATGTTCTCATCGGTAAAGTGATGCAATGTTAATGTTAAAAGTACGATGTCGCAGCTAACAGGGTTTTCCAAATCGTTAAAAACATCTATGCACTGGTAATTTATATTCTTGTGGTTTTTCGAAAGACTCTGTGCGTGTGCTATAGTACAGCTATTGGCATCTATTCCCAAAAGTTCTAAATCGAGATTATTTTTTCTGCCAAATTTCGCCAACGCGCGCAACATATCTCCATTTCCACAACCAATATCAATAATTTTTATCGATCTGCCCTCATGTTTCCCTATTAATTGCTTAACCCCACCTAGCGTTACTTTGTTTCCCCCTAAAAACTTATTTATACTTGCAATCTTATCTAGTGCATCTTTAAGTTCTTCGCCAACGAGAGAAAAATCATCCATTATTTCTGCATCCGTACTTCTAATCTTCGTGTTTAATGTCATTCGTTATTTATCGGGTTTCCGTGCGTTTTTTTAATAATCTGCCTTAATAAAAATGGCGAATTTGCCAATACCGACAACAATAAATTGGTCATTTTTGGGTATTGCAAAATCGACGAAATTATACGACCCATCCTAATTCGCGTGCCAAAAAGTTTGTTCCATCTGCTTGTATAGAGCCGTTCTAGTTCTTTCCGCAAGCAGATTTTTCCCTGCTCGAATTCTGTAATTAGTTGGCTAGCAATCTTTGCGCTATGTATTGCCATTGCCATTCCGTTTCCGCAAAGCGGATGAATTAATCCTGCTGTATCGCCAATCATTAAGACGTGGTTTTCTACTTTTCTTTTGTCTTTAAAAGAAACTTGACTAATTGCCAACGGTTCTTCAAAAACCATCTTGCTTTTATCTAGAATTTCTTTTAAATACGGGTTGCGTTTTAGTACATTTTCCTGATAGGCATCAAAACTTTTGTGCTTTTTAAAACTATCGTAACCGGCAAGGTAACAAATGTTGATAAGGTTATTTTCAACCTTTGAAACGCCACAATAACCGCCATCAAAATTATGTAGGGCAACTAAATCATTATCAAATGCGCCGGAATAATGCGCCTTTATCGCCAGAAAAGGTGCTTTTTGCTTAGTAAAGTTCCGCTTCATCTTTACATCTAAATTGGTTCGCTTACCAAATGCACCTAGCACATGTTTAGATGTAAATACATCGCCTGCCAAAGTTTTTACTGCGAACGAATCGTTCTCAAAATTGATTTCCTCTACCAAATCTTTGATTATCTTAACTTTTCTACCTTGTAAATGGGTAAATAAAAAGAAATCCAACGCATACCTACTTATTCCAAAACCACCTTGTGGCAATGTGCAAGTAGCAGTTTGCCCGCCAATTGTACTCATCTGAAATTTGTTTATGGTCGTTGTGCCGAGACCACTAATATCTAAATTTAACCATTTTAAGTAGGGCAATACTTCATTAGAAATGTATTCGCCACATACTTTATGGTGTGGATAAGATGATTTTTCTATAACCATTACATCTATACCAATTTTATTAAGGTGAAGTGCCGATGTGAGGCCTGCAAGACCGCCGCCAATAATGATCACAGTTTTATCGACAGGCATATTTAAAATTCTGTAAAGAAGTCTTATTCGAATTTTTAGGCATTAAACGTTGGTAACAACATTTCTAATTAGATTGTTTAAATTTAGCCAAATTTGAAAAATCGAAGGGACTTTGGCTAACTTTTTACTTTAACATGGAGAATTTTGCACACATAAAAACGGTTATAGGAATTATTTTGGGGCTAAGCATTGCACATTCGCTAAAAAGTGCCGTCCAAATGATAGACCATCCGAGAAAAATTAAACCATATTGGGTGCAATTGTTATGGGCGTTTTACATGTTTTTAACCACCGTTTACTTTTGGTGGTTCGAGGTACATCTATCAGAAGTGACCGACTGGAATTTTTTTAAATATTTGTTTATTATCAGTTACACCATCATCTATTATATTTTAGCGGTTCTATTATTCCCAGAAGATACAAGCGACTATAAAGACTCTAAAAACTATTTTTTTTACCGGAAAAAATGGTTCTTCGCCTTTTTAGCCGCGCTATACTTATTTGATATTTTTGATACTTACATGAAGGGGGCAAATTATATGTCGCGAATTGAGGGAGCCTATATTGTTCGTGCCGTTTTTCATATCAGCGCGTGCGTTGTAGGAATGACTTCGACAAAGAAAAGCGTTCAAGCCTCACTCGTGATCGTGTTTTTGGTTTATCAAATTGTATGGATTTGCACCTATTACCTAAATGGATAGTGTTAAATTAATCAATAAGTTGCGCATTTTACTCCTGCCATTTTCATTAATCTATGGTCTGATAATTTTAATCAGAAACAAACTTTATGACTGGGAGATCCTCAAAAGTTATTCGTTCAACTTTCCGATAATTTGTGTAGGCAATTTGGCCGTTGGTGGCTCTGGCAAAACCCCGACAACCGAATATTTGATTAGACTTTTGGAAGGCTACAAGATAGCAACTCTAAGTCGCGGGTATGGAAGAAAAACCAAAGGCTTTTTGCTGGCTGAAGGCAATTCTACGGCAGAAACCATTGGTGACGAACCGTTGCAGTATTTCAGAAAGTTTAAAAATATTACAGTAGCCGTTTCAGAGGATAGAGTTGAAGGTGTTAAAAAATTAATGGCAAGTCATGATGTAATTATTTTGGATGACGCTTTTCAACATCGCCGTCTTAAAGCGGGATTGAACATGTTACTATTTGAGTTTTTTAAATTGCGAAGGCCACAGTTTTTTTTGCCTGCTGGCGATTTAAGAGACGCGTTTTCCTCTCGCACACGTGCTGATTTAATACTGGTTACAAAAACACCATTAAACATTTTACAAGATCAAAGGCAACGCGATAAGCGGGCGCTGCGCATTGGCGAAGAACAGCAAGTTGTTCACTCCTTTCTAAAATATCGAACATTGATTCATGTTTTTAATTCCTCACAAAAAAGCTTAGAGGCTTTAGCGGGCGCCGATGTTTATTTGCTTACTGGCATCGCTAATCCAAAACCGCTCTTGAAACAAATTAAAATACTTGGCGGTAGAGTAATTCTACATCGATACCCCGATCATCATGTTTTTTCTTTTAAAGAAATAGAAAAACTCAAAGCTGATTTCCTTGCGGGAGCAAATGAGAAAAAACTAATTGTTACAACAGAAAAAGATTGCCAACGTTTAAAAACCGCTGTGTTTGAAAATTTACTGGTAGATTTGCCGACCTATTATATACCGATGGAGGTAGGTATTTTTGATGATGATAAAGATGCATTTGATAGGACCATTTTAGAATATGTTGAGAGCTATACAAGAAACGGTTGAGTACATAAGGGTAAAAACCGAGAACTTTAAACCCGAAGTTGGGATTATTTTAGGTACAGGTTTAGGAGATCTTGTAAACCAGATTGATATAAAACATCAATTGATGTATTCTAACATTCCAAATTTTCCAATTTCTACGCTGGAGTTCCATAGCGGCAAATTGATTTTTGGCACTTTAAACGGAAAAAATATTGTTGCCATGCAAGGCCGTTTGCATTTTTACGAAGGCTATAGCATGCAACAGATTACCTTTCCAATTAGGGTAATGAAAGGTTTGGGCGTTGCTACTTTGTTTGTGTCTAATGCGGCAGGCTCGTTAAATCCAGAGTTTAAAAAAGGCGATTTAATGATTATTTCTGACCATATAAATTTGCAGCCAGATAATCCCTTGCGCGGACTTAATGAAAGCGAATTGGGTCCAAGGTTTCCGGATATGAGCGAACCTTATAAGCGAAGCATCATTGCCAAAGCCGTTGAGGTAGCTAAAAAAGTGGATGTAGTTTGCCACAAAGGTGTTTATGTTGCGGTAACTGGTCCAAATTTAGAAACCAAAGCAGAGTATAAGTATTTGCGTTTAATAGGTGCAGACGCAGTTGGGATGAGTACAGTACCAGAAGTAATTGTGGCAAACCATGCCGGCATCCCTGTTTTTGCACTTTCTGTACTTACAGATGAAGGCTTTGCAGAAGATTTGCAACCCTTCAGTCTTGAGAATATTTTGGAGACCGCTGCAAAGGCAGAACCAAAAATGACCGAAATTTTAACCCGCCTAATTGCCGAATTGTAACATGCGTAGTGTTTTTAAATTTAGCTTTACAATCGTTTTTTGTCTCGCCGCAGGCAATTTATTTGCACAGGATTTAAAAACCTCAATAAACGAAAAAACCGCACAAGATTCGCTTAGGAAAGAACTGGATGAAGGAAAAGATTCAGTTATTTTTAATTCAAAATACATTCGTTATACCAAGCTAGGGCTTACAAAAGACAGTATTATACTACTTCCATTAGATACTTCTTTAACAAACGATCAGAACTTTAGCCCCTTGTTACAGCCGGAACACCCAACTATTAATAACGGCAATTTAGGCCTGGCCGCTGCACCAATGCTTTACGAGCCAAGTAAAAGAATTGGGTACGACGTTGGATTCCACGCGCTAGATTATTATGCTATTTCGCCAGAAGACATCAAGTTTTACGAAGCGAGAACGCAATATACAAACCTGTATTTTGTTACCTCAGGACAGAAGGAACAAATTTTTAGGGGTACACATAGTCAAAACATTAACAAAAACTTAAATATTGGCTTTAACTTCAATAGATCTGATAATCAAGGAATCTATGCAAAGCAACGTGGCGACAACTTAAACATCGACCTTTTCTCTTGGTATCGCTCGCCAAGCAAAAGGTACAATTTGTGGGCAACAGTTATTTTTAATACCATGCGCGCTTATGAAAATGGATCCTTAGTGCAAAAAAATATTTTTGAAGACAGCTATAAGAAAATAAGCAGAGATGCCGAACAGGTAAAATTGAAGACCGCTCGAAATCTTTATCGAAAAAACACCGTCTTTTTAAAGCAAACCTACTATGTAGGTAGGATAGATTCTGCAGCAGTTGGGAGCGATGTGGCTCTGCCTACAAATAAGGTGGCCTATACATTGTCTTACAACAACGATAGCTACAATTTTGACAAAGACGAGGACGACCCATACAACGTACTACCGGTTGGCATTGCGAGCCCTACTTTTACAAAAGACTCTACCCATGTACAACATATCGGCAACGAATTTATTTACAGTTTCTTTTTACGAGGCAAAAATAAATCGGTTGTAAAAAACGAACTTAAAATTGATGCAGGAATAAGGCACGACTTTTACAAACAGCAATACGCGGGTTTTAAGGATGAGCGTAGCACTTATGAGCGAAGCGAAATGACTTACCAGAACATTACCTTGCTAGGTGAAGGCGGTTACCGACTTAGCAACAACGTAGATGTAAACCTTAATGTGCAGCAAATTTTGCAAGGCGAAAATGCAGGAGACTATCTATATGAAGGTAAGAGCAAAATTCTGTTAAGTAAATCCATCGGACGTATCGAACTCGGCGCCTATGCACAAAATCAGTCGCCGGCCAAATTATTTAATTATTACCACGGCAATCATTACAAGTGGGGTTATTTAAATTTCAATAACACAAAAATTGCAAATGCATCTTTCACTTACGTAAACGATAAACTGGACTTTAGTGCGGGTGCGAAGTATTTTTTAACAAGCAATTACCTTTATTTTGGCGCAGACTCTACCAGTGGCAGCAATGCCATCTTGCCAAAACAGGCTGGTGCCGATATTAGTCTAATTAGAGTAGAGGTCTCTAAAAAATGGCGTTTCGGCAGCTTTATATTAGAGAATTTCCTTGCTTACCAAAAAACCGATCAAAAAAGTATTTTAAGAACTCCAGAATTTTATACCTATAATAGCTTCTATCTAGACAGAACACTGTTTAACGTGCTAAAAACCAATGTTGGCATAGACATTAGATATAATACAGCTTATGCAAACTACTCGTACTCGCCTGCAACTGCGCAATACTACGTTGGGGATAATCTTGTTTTTAAAACTACGCCTGTGGTAGATTTCTTTGCAAAAGCAAACTTGAAACGAACCAATCTATTTCTTAAGTACAGCTACGCAAATCAAGGCTTTCCTTTAAATGGATATTATACAGTAAATCGTTACCCAATGCAAGATGCGTTGTTAAAATTTGGAGTAAGTTGGAATTTTTACGATTAGCGCTGAAGAAAGTTATTTTTCTGTTCATAGTTTTGGCGTTCGGGCGGGCTATACGCTTTATCTTTTTGGTTTGTTTGCGCTGCGGGCGCAAACAAACCAAAAAGGATATCGCTGCTATCCCTAACGCACCGTTCTAAGATATTATAAAATCATAGCCTATACAATAATTTTCCGTTGAAATTGATAGTGCTATCTATCTTAGGCTACCATACAACTCCTTAGAAAATCGGCAAACTAAAAGGGGAAAAACTGGAAAATTTCTGCGCTAAAAAAGCCGCTCTAACTGTTAGAGCGGCTCGTTTTTAAACGTTGTTTCTTATAGGGAATAACCAACAGTGAATCCCAACACCCTATTTCTAAGTTTGCTATCGTTAGATCGTGCGTCTTTAGGTACCAAATTAGACACTCCCAAACCGTAATTTGCGCCAATAGAGAAACCAGAATTTAAGCGATAGGCCAAACCAACATTTGCACCAAAATCTATACTACTCAAATCATCGGTATTCTTGCTGCCAAAATTAATATCACTGTCTGTATAATTAGCACCCGTAACAAGACTATTTGTATAAGTACCCGTATATTTATTTTTGCCAGAGATGTTAAAGCCTAGGTAAGGGCCTGCACTAATTTGTACAGCACCAGCATTACCGGTAGGGATTCTAACTACAGCATTAATAGGAATTTCTAATGCCATTACATCTTGTTTAAATGTACCTGTTACAGTTGTTCCGTTTACAGTGCCAGTACTTTCTATTTTTGCACCTTTATTTTGTAAAGAGATACCAGGCTGGATAAAGAAATTGTTGCCAACCGCAAAATCGCCGTAACCCGTAACGTTATAACCTACATTGGTTTTGTAATCTAAATCTCTAGATCCTGTTCCGCTATACGTAGAAAGGTTTACACCTGCTTTAAGTCCAAACCTTGCGCTTGAACCGCTCATGGTATTTTGTGCAAATGCGCCAGTCGTAAAAAGTAAAGCCGCTGCACCAATCATTAATTTTTTCATGTTCTTTTTTTTTAATTAACTTCAATAAAAACAAGTCGAACCATTCCGACCCTAAATCTCGGGGGCTGTTTTCAAAAGCCGTGCCAATAATTAGTTATAGGTGTTTAGTTAAAAGAAACTGCCTTTCCAGCGAGGAGGTATCGTTTTACCGGATAATTTTTGACAATTTGTTCTTGGGCAACTTTCAACAATTTGGGGTAGAGAGAATCAAAAGAACAGAATCATACTTACAGTTTTAAGTTTTCTGCATCTTTTTCTTAGCCGCGGGGAACAGCACATTGTTCAAGATTAATCTGTAACCTGCGGAATTTGGGTGCAGGCTTAAGTCTGTCGGCGGATCGCCAATAGCATGTTGATAATCTTCGGGGTCGTGCCCGCCGTAGAAAGTAAATTGCCCCTTGCCTATTTCTCCGTGGAGATAACGCACTTCGTTGGCACCCTTATTTTGGCCTAAAATGGTTATGCTGGGCTTTATTAAATCCGTTCTAAATGCAGTTGTTTGCCCCATAAAACCTTTAATTACCCTTTGATTGTTTTGGGTAAGCATGGTTGGCACCAGATCCCATTTTGCAGAAAAATCGAATAAGGTAAAATAATCATCTGCTTCATTCAATGAGCGGGTGTTGGTTACATCTATGTTAGAGAATTCGTAATCGCTCGGATTTGTGTCCAATTTAAAGTTTTGGAACGCCAATGTTTTACCGTAATCTAATTTCGATTGTGCGTTTGGATCGGCGGCGTCTCCATCGAACATGGATGCGCAAATGTCTACGCCATCGGCGGCAAGGGCAATATCGAAACTATCTGTACCAGAACACATGGCAAATAAAAAGCCCCCGCCTGCACAATATTCTTTAATGTGCTTGGTAACGGCGAGTTTCATTTCAGAAACTTTAGTAAAACCCATTCTTTTAGCCAATGCCTCTTGGGTTTTCACATCGTTCTGGTACCAACTTGCATACTTAAATGCCGACCAAAAACGACCATATTGGCCAGTAAAATCTTCGTGATGCAGATGCAACCAATCATATTTGGTTAGCTTATCTTGCAAGATGTCGTCATCGTAAATAATGTCGTACGGAATTTCTGCATAAGTTAACACGAGGGTAACAGCATCATCCCACGGGAGTTTACTTTTTGGAGAATATACCGCGATCTTAGGCGCCTTTTCTAACTTCACCATTTCCATGTTTACGGATGGGTCGCTGATTTCGTTTAGCAAATTAATTACCTTTCCATCAGCCATAACCTCATAAGAAACACCTCTTATTTTACATTCGTTCTCTAGTTGCTGGTTGTATTTTACCAAAAAGCTACCGCCGCGATAGTTGAGCAGCCAATCTACGTCTATATGCTTGCTGATGCTCCAATAAGCAATGCCATAAGCTTTTAGCTCATTTTTTTGATCTTCATCCATGAAAATCAAAATAGAAGAAGCTTTAACAGCTACACTTAACAAGATGCAGGAAAAAAGCAGGAAATATTTTTTTGGGAAGGACATATGCTAAACACTAAATTAACACATATTTAACGGCTTACAGAAATTTGTGGTATCGTTGTGTGATAAATTTATTATTTTTGCCAACCAACGTAAAAATAGAAAGGTTGCGATTAAAATAAAAATTTATTAAAATGAGTAAAGCGATAATAAAGACTGATAAGGGCGACATGACTGTAGAGTTTTTTGAGAACGATGCACCAAAAGCGGTTGCAAATTTTAAAAAACTAGCTGCAGAAGGATTTTATAATGGCGTTAGCTTCCATCGGGTAATCCCTAGTTTTATGATTCAAACCGGCGATCCAAATACAAAAGACCCCTCTAAAGCCCATTTGGCGGGAACTGGCGGCCCTGGGTATAAAATCGATTGCGAGCTTACCGGCGAAAACCAATATCATGATAGAGGCGTACTTTCTATGGCACACTCCGGTAGAAATACCGGCGGTTCGCAGTTTTTCATATGCCACAGTAGAGAAAATACAGCACACTTAGATAGAAACCACACTGTTTTTGGTAAAGTGGTAGATAATGTAGATGTGGTAGACGAAGTGCGCCAAGGCGATAAGATTACGAGCATAGAAATAATTGATTAAAAATATCAGACTTGGTTATTAGATTTTAAAAAGTTAATAACCAAATTTAAATATCAACCAAAATACAAATGAATTTAAGAGGAATTGTTTCAGTATCTGGCAAACCAGGCCTGTTCAAATTAGTTGGACAAAATAAAGTTGGTTATATTTTAGAAACGCTAGATGAGAACAAAACCAAGGGCGTGGTAAATATTGCGAATACTAAGCTTGCATCTTTAGAAGATATTACCGTTTATGGCGAAACTGAAGAAATTAAGCTTGCAGATATTTTCGCAAAGATGGCCGAGACGAGTAATGCCCCTGATCCAAAAGCAGACCCAAAGGTGTTAGAGGCGTATTTTACAGAAATTGCACCAAGCTATGATAAGGAAAAGGTGTACGCGTCTGACATGAAGAAAATCATAAATTGGTATAACCTTATTAAAGACATGCCGCTATTTACCGAGCCTGCCGAAGAACTTGTGGAAGCCGGCGATGCAAAGTTGGCAGATGCAAAAGCCGACAAGAAGAAAACTACTAGCGGGAAACCGACCAATGTCAAAGCATCTACTAGAACGTCTGCACCTGCCAAAAAAGCAAGCATGACTAGCAAAAAAGGCGTTTAAAAGCATTCAGCGTTTGACGCAAACATAAAACCACTTTTTGTTTACAAATGGTCGTTTTTTAGGATGATGATATAAGAGTTAGCCCAGAAAATACCACAACAATAAAAAAAGTACGATAGAGACAATCACCGCTAACCAATTGTTCCTTCCATTGTTGTTTCTGCTTTTAAAGCGGTAATTTCTTTTATAATTATCTAAAAACATATCTTTTTGTTAAGGATGATTTATTTCTGAGATTTCCACAAGAATACTACAAATAAAGATGCACGGGATAGTTCAATTTAGCAACTTTCTTGCTCTCCTCAAAAGGAGTTTCTGGGCAGATTATTCGTTATAATTAAAAACCATCCCCCAAACCCCCAATGTCATAAACTTAACAGAAATTGGTGTCAGTCTGAGCTTGTCGAAGACCTATATTGTCGAAAACAAATAAAATGATTGTCCTTCGACAGGCTCTGGATGACATCATTCTTTTAGTTTTCTCCTTAAGTTAATGACATTGCCCAAACCCCTTCTTTAAAATAAGGACGGGAGCTGTCCCTCAACCTCATCTTAATCCTCAATCTTAACCTCAACCTCAACCTAGATCTCGACCAATTAAAAATCTTTATAAATATTCCTAAAACTACTTCGAAGGCCAAACGTAATCTGATTGGTCCGATCATTACCCAAACTATTTTTCTCTTCTCGAATCACGCCGCCAATTTCTAACCTCAAATTGTATTTCGGATTGATTGTATAAGCTATCCTACCTTCAACATAGTAAAAATCAGTTTTCAAACCGTCGCCGGTTTTATATCCTCTGTCTTGAAAACGATCATTATATGACTGGTTGATGTCTTTTCCATAATCTAAAGTACCCATATTTAAGCCGTAGTTGGCATAATTTGCTTGCCCATACAAATTCCATTTTCCCAATTGATAATTCCAAATGGTTAAGAACTCCCTAAAGTTGGCGCCCATAGGATGTGCCAAGGCTTCTGCATACTGCCCGTAGTTTAATAACGAACTTCTTTGCGAGTACGTGAAGGGTCGAGCAGTATTGAATTCGACTAAATAATTCAGGTTCGGCACTTTAAAAGCATCAAATCCCCTTAATCCCAACTGGTAGCCAAACTTATTGGCCCAATAACCTTCGCCCTTAAAAACTTCTTTTGCCGTAAATTCATCTATGGCCACTTGTCCGTAAACCGTTCCATTTTTAAAGGCTTTATATTTTGCGGTAAAACCAACCAATGCATTATCTGGCGAACCATTTTTACCCTCTATGGTACGCAAGAAAATAAAAGGATTTACGTAGCTTACATCAAAACCTCTGCGCCCCGACTCATCTGCACCCTGCCATATAACAGAATCGAAGAAACCGAGGGAAATCTTGTTATTCACATTCCAATCTAGATAATGAAAGACGCCCCATTTTTTCCTAAAACCATTTTCGTAAGAAAGTTCAGGCGATAAGGGGTCTTGGAATTGCGCCCACATTGCCATATAACGCACATTGCCCAAATTTACATTCACCTTAAAATATGGGTAAGCAGCAGAGACATCAGACAGCAACATGGAACGGTAACCATCCCCAATAAAATTTTTATCATTTCCTAATGTGAATGAAAAATGCTTGTCGAGTCTATAATTTAAAATGGCAGTTGCGTAAGCCCAGTCTTTCGTTGTTTTAGAGGCTCCAAATTTATCGTTTACCATTCCGGGAATAACCCCTTTTGCATCGATGTATTTGGTAAGATAATCGTTAAATCTAGCTTGATTCTCGAAGCCACTCGTATAGAATGAAAACTTTTTACCAATATTTCCCATTACCTGGTATCCGCGGGTATTGGTCCAGGTGGTAATTTTATGGCTTACATCCTTTCCGATAATAAAATCAGGCAGAAAATCGATGTAAACGTTAAAATCTTCTTTTTGTATCGAGACCAAATGCTCGTTAAACAACTTGCGGAGAACCAAACTATTGTAGCTTCTTTCCGTTCCTACAGCCATTAATGAATCTAATGAGTTGTTGATTAGAGTATCTTCTCCAATAATTGGTTTGATGGAAGTGTGGAGACGGCTATCAATATTGTACAGTTGTCTTCCAAGTTTTTGATATTGATAAAAACTATAAGGCGTAATCTGTTGTGCTCTGGCAGAAAGGCCGAAAATCGCCAAAGCGGCTACAAGTAAAAGTCTCTTCATTAAGATTATTCTATTTTTAAATGATCCAGTTCCTCGAACACCGAGTTTCTACTTTTAAATTCTGGTACAATTTCCTTCATATTCAAAACTACTTGCCTATCATTTTGGGTTTTTGCAGAATTTATCAACTTATAAATCTGTTTTTCAACCTCATCGAAAACATATTCTCTTACCTTTCCAATCATTATTTTTTCATGATGGGTAGGCATGGTATTTTCGTTGTCGTTTAATAACTCTTCATATAATTTTTCACCGGGGCGAAGGCCAGAAAAAACGATGTTAACGTCCTTATTTGGTTCGAGCCCAGCCAGCCTGATCATTTTCTTAGCAAGCTCTACAATTTTAACGCTTTTACCCATATCAAAGATAAAGATTTCGCCACCTTTACCCATGCAACCGGCCTCTAAAACCAAACGACAAGCTTCTGGAATCGTCATAAAATAACGGGTGATCTCGGGATGGGTAACCGTTACAGGCCCGCCCTTCTCTATTTGTTGCCTAAAACGCGGAATAACCGATCCATTTGAGCCCAAAACGTTTCCAAAACGAGTGGTAATAAATTTGGTTACCGGTTTTACTTCGAGATCATTTATATAGTTAAGCCCGTTCTGAAAAATATAGTCTTTTGTATGGATGGAATTGTTCAAAGATTGCACATAAATCTCCGCAATCCGTTTAGAAGCACCCATAATGTTTGTTGGGTTTACCGCTTTATCAGTAGAGATCATTACAAATTTCTGCACACCATACTTTACAGACAAATCTGCAATGGTCTTTGTGCCCAAAACATTGGCTTTTACCGCTTCGGCGGGATTTTCCTCCATTAAGGGAACATGTTTATAGGCAGCTGCATGATACACATAATGTGGTCTATAACTTTTAAAAAGTGTATCCATGCGTTGCTGATCTCGCACATCGCCAATAAAGGCATGGAAATTTTTACTACTGTTATTTTCCTCCAACTCTAAATAAAGTTCGTGCAGTGCAGTTTCAGATTGATCGCAAAGAATAACCAGACCAATATCGAATTTAGCCAGTTGCCTTACAATTTCACTACCTATAGAACCGGCCGCACCTGTTATTAAAATACGCTTATTGTTGAGCATTTCTCCAATGCCTTTAATGTTTATTTTGATGGTTTTTCTATCCAGTAGATCTTCTATATTTAACTTTTGTATTTGAGCTGGTTGAAGCGTACCATTTGTCCAAACATCGTGCGGAGGAATATTTAGTATTTTGATGTGTTTCTCCAAACAAATATCTACGATCTGATCTTTCCGATCGGCAGGAATGGTATAAGAAGCGAAAATTATTTCATCAAGTTCATGCTCTTTTATTAAATGCTCTAAGCGCTTGGCATCTAAAATCTTTACACCATCTATGGTTTTCCCAACTTTACGATCATCGTCATCTACAAAGGCAAATATATTTTTGTTTACGCTACCGTCATGGTCAAATGTTCGCTTGGTTGCCAAACCCGCTTCGCCAGCACCATAAATGATCACCTTCTTCTTATCGAGATTTAAATTTTTAATATATAAAAAGAAGTATTTAATCAATACGCGATAGGTAATCAATAATAAAAAACTGGTTAGTCCATTGGTAATCAAAACCGTGTTAGGAACCAATGACTTGCCAAAGAAAGTAATGTAAATTAAATTTAGAATGAAAAAACTACCATTTGCCACGATGACAGAAAACAAAATTCGAAAAGAATCTTGTGCACTAGTGTATCTTATGATACCGGCGTAAGTTTTTATGTTTATAAAAACAGCAAGATTTATAACGCATAAAATCAAAAGATTCCGCGCCATTTCCATCATATCGACAGCAGTAAGATCGAGGTTATGCCTTAAGCTATAGGCAAAAATCATCGAACATGTGCAGATAACGATGTCTAACAAAAAGATTATCCACCTTGGGACGATGTTAAATCGATTGAACAAAATGCTAAGTTTAAATTATCGGTAAAGGTAAAAATAAAATATCGATATGTTTGATAATTAAAAAACCAAAGTCGGCGCAATTTCGTAGCGCAACTGATCATAAACATAAGGTGTCTTTACCATAACTGTTGTTTTAAAGACAACCTTGAATGTTCAAAACCACTAATCTCTGACTCTTATATGCAGAAATTTAATAGGCTTATCGTAAGCCCTATATACTCAAAAGCAAAACGTGCAACACTAGCTTGACATTTTTATTGCTACATTTGCGAAAATAGCTAATGGTTCCATCTATATGAATAAAATAATTTATCTGGCCACACTGGTGCTTTTCTTAAGCAGTTGTGGCATTAAGTACGAAACGATTCCGTATTTTAAGGATTTACCGGCAATTGAAAACCAATCCGGAGATATTGAAAATCAAACTATATTAACAATTCAAAAAAACGATATCTTATCTATTACGGTTAGCAGTTTAGACGCCCAATCTGATGCCTATTTTAATTTGGGCAATATTGGTACTGCGCAAACCACTACGAGTGCTGTTCCAAATGGATACATTGTAGATCAGACTGGAAATGTGCAACTCCCCTATCTAGGCGCAGTGAGCCTACTAGGTTTGAGTACTGTAGAAGCTAGGACACTAGTAGCCAATAAATTACAAGAAGGTGGGTTTTTAACTAAGCCGGTAGTCAATTTACGACTGACTAACTTCAAAATCTCGGTGTTAGGCGATGTAGCACGCTCTGGCGTGTATCCTGTGCAAAGCGAACGCATCACCGTGCTTGAAGCCTTAGGTTTGGCAGGCGATTTAAACATTACCGCTAAAAGAAATGACGTATTGCTCGTAAGGGAAAGTCAAGGTAGAAGAGAAGAAATTCGTTTGGATCTACAGAATAAATCTTTGCTAAATTCTCCCTACTATTATTTACAAAATAATGATGTGTTGGTCGTTACGCCTAGTGCCGCCAAATATGCCAGCGTAGATTCCAAATATAGAAATGCAAGTTTAATTATTTCGGCTTTGTCAGTTATAGCTTTATTAATTACGCGTTTATAAGCTTATTCGAACTATGATAGAAGACGACAACCTCAATAGCCCGTCACAGGAGCAAGAGCAGCAAGTGAATGTTCGTGAAACTTTAGATAAATTTTTATTTCATTGGCCAGTTTTTATAGTTGGTATTATCTTATGTCTTGCAGCAGCCTGGTTTTATTTGCGTTATACTCCTGTGGTGTATGCTGTGAACAGCGTTCTGCTCATTAAAGATGAAAAGAAGACCCCTACTCCCGGCGGAGATATTCTCTCAGATCTGGACATTTTTGGAACATCGAAGACTGTCGATAACGAGATCGAAATTCTGAAGTCAAAAACCTTAATGGCTCGCACCGTGAAAAGACTTAACCTGATGCTCAGTTACCACGTGGAGGGAAGAGTAATTAAGTCAGATATTTACGCCAAAAAGCCGGTGGATATCTCGGTTGTTGAAATGGACAGCCTCTGGTTTGGCACAACATTAAATCTTTCTTTTCCGGGCGGTGGCAGTTATGAATTATTAGATACCAAAAGTGGCAAGAAAGTTAAGGGGTTGTTAGATTCGCTACAAAGAAATACTTTCGGTGTGTTTAAGGTCTCGCCAAATAGCAATTTTAAGAATTGGCTGAAGCAAGAAAAGAAGCCAATCTATCTTACCATTAACAATCCGCAGACCATTGTTGACCAGTATTTGGGAGACCTTACTGTTACACTGGCGAGCCCTCAGTCTACAGTTCTTGATCTACGTCTTGCAACAACCGTTGAAGATCGGGGTAAGGACATTTTAAACACGCTAGTTCAAGTCTATAATGAAGCTGCTTTGGCAGATAAAAATCGCACCACCCAAAGCACGATGGATTTTATCGACATGCGAGCAAAACTAATTAGCGGGGAATTAACAGATGCAGAAAAAGATGTAGAACGGTATAAAAGTGAACGTGGGTTAACAGACTTAAGCAGCGACGCAAGCGTATTTTTAGACAATGTAAAAGCTAACGATGCGAAGTTGGGTGAGGTTAACTTAAAGCTATCTGTCATTGAAGACATTAGGCGGTATGTGAATTCCACTACTACTGGAAATAAGTTACCAAGTACCTTGGGCATAGAAGACCCTACCTTATTAGCCCAAATAGACCAATTGGGGCAATTGCAATTGCAACGCGACAATTTGGTGGCCACAACTGGTGTAAATAATCCACGGTTGGCTCCGATAGAGAGTCAGATCGAAACGTTAAGGAGCGGCATTAAGAGCAGCGTCGATAACATTTACGAAAGCGTGAACAACACCAAAAAGTCGTTACAAGGTACTGGATCTCAAATTCAGGGGACAATCAAAAAAGTGCCAGGACAAGAGCGGCAGTTGATTGGTCTAGAACGAAAGAAAACCATCAAAGAAACCATTTATTTATACCTATTACAGAAAAAAGAGGAGGCTGCCCTTTCTTATGCATCTTCTGTTGCAGACAGTCGGGTGGTTGATCCTGCCTTCAGCGATAGTGCGCCAGTCAAACCTAAAAAATCGTTGATTCTATTAGGAGCTTTTGTACTTGGACTAATACTCCCTGCTGGCTACGTATATGCAAAGGATGCCTTAAACAATAAGGTTGAGAGCTCAAGCGATATTATAAAAATAACCAGTGCTCCTATCTTAGGGGAAGTTTTATATGAGGATGGCTCTGAAGCCATTGTGGTTACGGGAAATAGCCGGAAAGCCATTGCCGAGCAATTTAGGGCGATTAGAACTAACATGCAATTCTTAACCGGAAAGCAGGAGCTGGGGGTTGGAAGAGTTACACTTTTTACCTCCAGCATGAGCGGCGAGGGTAAATCCTTTGTGGCCTCTAACATTGCGGCAGCAATGGCCATCGCAGGCAAGAAAACCGTTTTGTTAGAGCTCGATTTGCGCAAGCCGAAAGTAAGTAAGTATTTAGATTTAGCAAATAAGACCGGATTAAGTAATTTCCTAATTGGTAAAGCCAGCATACAAGAAATTGTAAAACAAACCAGCATCGATCCTAATTTTTATGTGATCGGTTCTGGGCCTATACCGCCAAACCCGGCAGAACTCCTTATCCAACCTGATATAGAAGAGCTGCTAACCTATCTGAGGGCAAATTTTGATGAGATCTTAATTGACAGTCCACCAATTGGCTTGGTAACGGATGCGCAGATTTTAGCAAGATTAACCGATACCACGATTTATTTGGTACGTCAAGACGTTACGTTTAAACATCAAATCAAAAACCTAGAGCAATTGTATCAGGGCAAAAAATTTCCTAAACTGAATGTTATACTTAATGGTGTCAAAATGGGTGGGCGTTATGGTTATGGTTATGGATACGGATATGGTTATTATTCTGATGATCCCCCTAAAACTAAAATTACTATAGGTAGCTTCTTCAAAAATATAATTAAACGGTTTTAGCAGATTAAAACATCGATGACAGACACAAAAAATGATAAAAACCTTGACTGCGATGGTCTACGCATTTTAATTACAGGCGGAGCAGGCTTTATTGGGTCCAACCTCAGTGAGTATTTTCTAAACAAAGCTGCGAAGGTTCGGGTCTTGGATAATTTTGCAACCGGCCATCGCCATAACATAGCACCTTTTTTCAGCAACCCTAATTTCGAATTGATCGAAGGCGACATTCGCTCTATAGATGATTGTAAAAAAGCAGTTGGTGGTATGGATTATGTCCTTCATCAAGCGGCACTCGGTTCAGTACCACGATCCATCAACGATCCCATTACTACAAATGATGTAAACGTATCCGGCTTTTTAAACATGCTGGTTGCAGCTAGAGATGCAAAGGTAAAACGCTTTATGTATGCAGCGAGTTCTTCCACTTACGGAGATTCTGCATCGCTGCCAAAGGTAGAGGACGTGATTGGAAAACCGCTCTCTCCCTATGCCATTACCAAATATGTAAATGAATTGTATGCCGATATATTTTCAAGAACTTATGGTTTAGAGTGCATCGGCTTACGCTATTTCAATGTGTTCGGCAGAAGACAAGATCCAAAAGGTGCGTATGCGGCGGTAATTCCAAAATTTGTAATGCAGTACATGGCTTACGAAAGTCCTGTAATTAATGGAGGTGGTGACTACTCGAGAGATTTTACCTACATCGATAACGTGATCCAGATGAATGAGTGCGCCATGTTAACCACTAATAAAGAAGCTGTTAACACTGTATATAATACAGCTGTTGGCGATCGCACTACGCTGAACCAACTGGTGCAATACATAAAAGAGGGCTTAATTCCCTTTGATGAAGAGATCGCTTCGGTTGAAGTGGAATACGGACCAAATAGAGCTGGCGACATTCCTCACTCCTTAGCAAGCATAAAAAAGGCAGAAAAACTTTTGGGATATAAACCCACACACACCATTAAAGCAGGCTTAAAAGACGCGCTAGCTTGGTACTGGGAGAATTTAAAATAAGCCGCAGAGATTTACCCCAAAAAAAATTATGGAATCTTTTATCCCCAAAATAAAAATTGCAGTTATAGGACTTGGTTATGTAGGCTTGCCACTGGCAAGGCTATTTGCTACAAAATATCCTGTTGTTGGTTTTGATATCAACCAAAGCCGCATTAGCGGATTGATGGCCGGCAGCGATGCCACCTTAGAAATTTCTGAGGAAGTGTTAAAAGGCGTACTCGTAGAAAGTCCATCGGACAATAATGGTTTATATTGTTCTGCAACTTTAGCTGACATCGAATCTTGCAATGTGTACATTGTTACCGTACCTACTCCCGTAGATAAAAATAACAGACCAGACCTCACCCCGCTCTATAAATCTAGCGAAACGGTGGGTAAGGTGTTAAAAAAGGGAGACATTGTTATTTACGAATCAACGGTTTATCCCGGCGTTACAGAAGAGGAATGTGTACCGGTATTAGAAAAAATTTCAGGACTGAAATTCAATGAAGATTTTTTTGCTGGTTATTCTCCAGAACGCATCAATCCAGGAGATAAAGAGCATACGGTGGATAAAATCCTTAAAGTAACGGCAGGCTCTACACCAGAAATTGGAAAAATTGTAGACGATCTATATAAATCTGTCATTACCGCAGGTACGCATTTGGCACCGACGATTCGGGTAGCAGAAGCCGCAAAAGTGATCGAAAATTCTCAACGAGACATCAACATTGCGTTCGTAAACGAGTTGGCGAAAATTTTTAATTTAATGGGCATCAATACGCATGATGTGTTAGAAGCAGCAGGAACGAAGTGGAATTTCTTGCCATTTAAACCAGGATTGGTTGGTGGTCACTGTATAGGAGTTGATCCTTACTATTTGGCTCAAAAAGCACAAGAATATGGCTATCATCCTGAAATCATCCTCGCTGGTCGTCGTTTAAATGATTCTATGGGACAATATGTTGCTGCTCAGGTGGTAAAAACCATGATTAAGAAAGACATTCCTGTAAACAATGCTAGAATATTAATGCTAGGCATTACCTTTAAAGAAAACTGTCCTGACGTTCGTAACACTAAAATTATAGATGTTATTGCTGCTTTAGAAGATTATGGCGTGCAAGTTACCACATACGATCCTTGGGCAAACGCTGCAGAGGTAAAGCATGAGTATGGTATAGAAAGTACTACAGAAATCCCTACTGAAAAATTTGATGCTATTATTTTAGGCGTTGCACATAGAGAGTTCTTAGATCTTGATTTAGATCATTTTAAAAAGGAGAAATCAGTTGTCTATGATGTGAAAGGTACGTTAAATAAAGTTGACGCCAGATTATAAAATCTCCTTTCAATTTATTAGAAAAGCGGCAAAAATTGATTGTGATTGTTTAAGTAATGGTAAAACATTTTTGTTATACTAAAAATGTAATAACTCTTCTAAACTATTCGTTTTCAAATATTTGTAAAAATTAGTGGTCAAAATCTCTAAATAAAGTAGCTCTTTGTTTATTACAACAAAGTAATCTCTAAATCATATTTTCTAAAATACAAAGTTTACCATGTTTAAAATTTCAATAAAGATATGGGAGTAAGTGCCATAAGGCTAAAAATTTCAAGTTCGAGCTTTATCAAAAAGTTAATATACGGAACTTTTTGGATGGCCTTTGGATCTTTAATGTCGAGGGGATTACTTTCTTTAGCGTCTATTGTGTTGGCTAGAATTTTAACCGTATCACAATACGGAGAATTCGGCATGATTAAGTCTACCATTGATAATTTTTTAATTTTCGCCTCACTAGGTATAGGTTTAACTACAACGAAATATATTTCTGAACTAAAAGATAATAATAAAAAAGAGGCCTCAACAATGTTGGGAGCAGCTTTACTATTGGTTGTGGTGCTTAGTACACTTGTGGCGATAGCTATTATGCTTCTTTCTGGGTTAATATCGATAAGGTTTCTAAACAATCCAGGACTGCAAATTCCATTAATCATCGGAGGTTTCACTTTAATTTTCATTTCGCTTAATGTAACCCAAATGGGTGCATTATTAGGCTTTCAAGCGTATAAAAAAAATTCTACAGCAAATATCTTACAGGGTGCTTTCTTGTTTTGCGGCTTGGTACTTGGAGGATATTTAGGTGGAGTAAAAGGTGCTTTATTTGGAAATTTAATTGCTATTGCACTTGTTTCTATAGCTCTATTAAAATTATTAAAAGATGAAAGTAAACGGCAAGAAATAACTGTAAGCTTTAAAAATCTTAAAGTTAACATTAAGAAAATATACAAATTTGCGATACCGGCTTGTTTAAGTTCTATCATCGTTGCTCCCACTATTTGGTTCTTAGACACGTTATTGGTTAATCAGCCAAACGGATATAAAGCTTTGGGTCTTTATAGCGCAGTAATCATTTTTTCTACAGCAATCCAAATGTTTAATGGAGCAATTAGTAATGTATTATTACCTATTTTTCTTTCCAACTCAGACGGAAAATCACCTAAAAAGGAGTTTTTCAATTATTTTGGATCTTGGATTATTTCGATTTTGATATCGTTTCCTCTTTTATTATTTCCTGAAATAACATCCGTTATTTTAGGACCTAAATTCGATTTTAATCAAATAGTGCCAATCTTGGGAATGTCCATTATGACAACCCTAATAATAACAAATAGAGCAGGTGTTTCGAGAGATTTAATTATTAAAAATAAGATGTGGCTAAGTGTCTTCAGTATGGGGCAGTGGGCTGCTACAAATTTGACGATCTTCTACTTTTTAAAAGGCTATGGAGCAGTTGGCTTTGCATTCTCTTACATGATCTCGTACGTGATAAATTATCTTATTTTTATGCCTTACTTTATCTATAAAAAAATATCACCGCCAGTAATCTTTTACAGCAAATGGAATATTCTCATTTGGATATTACTTATCGCTCTAGTAACAATAACGACCCAACTCTATAATTCATTTCTTCTAAGGAGTGCCGCGTCCATTATTGTGATAGCCCTAATCCTATTTACAATTCTTAAACTTTACAGAGAATGTTTGAAAAAATTGTAAAATTATATTGGAAATTAAGTAGTCGTAGGATTTTAAACAGGATTAAAGTTCGAGGGGAGAATTCAATAATTTGCTACCCAATTATAATTACTAAACCCGAAAATTTAACTTTAGGAAATGATGTATACCTTGGCCCAGAAGCTTGGATTTCCACTTACGGAAGTGTTTCAATTATGTCCGGGACAATTATTGGCCCTAGAGTAAAAATTTATACTGGCAATCATAACTACAATAGTGACAAACTATTACCGTACGACGAGGTAACTATCGCAAAAAAAGTTATTATAAAACAAAATGTTTGGATTGGCGGAGATGTTACAATTTTACCTGGTGTAGTCATTGAAGAAGGAGCGATCGTTGGAGCTGCATCGGTAGTAACAAAACATGTTCCGAGAGGCGCAATTGTCGGAGGAAATCCTGCAAAAATATTAAAATACAGAGATTTAGATAAATATGAAAGTTTAAAAATACAAAATAAAATTTATCTAAGAGAAAAGAGAGCTGGGAATTTAAAAATGACTGTGAAAATTTATGAAAGCGATATTTAGTGGATATTATGGGGCAAAGAACGCTGGCGATGATGCCTTTGTTGAAGTTTCGGCATGGGGCAGTAAAAAATATTGGAACTCTACAAAGCAATTATTTTTTGCAGAAAGCTTACCAGATATCACAACGCCAACAAGTCACTATTCAGCTCATAAAAATTATTATAATTTTATGACGGCAATTAAAGACATTTCGTTGAGTGATGTTTTCACTTCTGCAGGCGGTTCTACTTTCCATTCTTCGTTAAAGGCTACAGATTTAAGAACCTACGCTAAGGTAAAAAAGAGGATAGGGATTAAGGGTAAAACAGGAGCAATTGGCATTTCCTTGGGTCCTTATAAAAACACAGCTTCAGAGAAAGATACTATTTCTTATCTAAAAACCTTAGATTTTTTGGCGCTTCGAGATAATAAGTCTTTTGAGATAGCAGAAAGCTACAAGCTTCCCTACAAACCAATTAATGCATTCGATCTGGCTGCCCTGCTGCCAGAAATTTACAACTTTGATTTGGCAAAAGATAGTGGAATCAAAGAAAAATCTATTGTTGGGATAAGTGTTTGCAACTATGAATCATATACAAATGGAGATCTAAAAAAGGAAGATAGACGAAATCGATTTGTCGAAGATTTAATTAATCAATTAAAAAGACATCCAGGCATGAAGTTTCGATTTTTTGTGTTTAATGGTAACCCAATAAAAGGAGATGAGCAGCTTACAAGAGAGATTATTGAGCGTGTAAATAAAGATGGAAAGTTAAATTTCGAAATTGTTCCATATCAATCAAAAGTACAAACTACATTCGAAAAAATTTCTGAGTGTTCTGTTGTAGTGTCAACTCGTTTGCACGCAAGTATTTTCGCCTGTTATAGCAATACACCTTTCTTTTTATTAGAATACCACCGTAAGTGTACTGATTTTTTGCATGATGTTGGTCAACCAGATAGCTATAGGTTGTTGGATGCAGAAGTTGAAATTAGTTCAGTAGCCGACCAGATTGAGGAAATAATTTTTAATCATCAGATCTGCAAGCCCACTAATATTTGTCAAACTATAGAAAAAGCGCGGTTAAATTTTACCAGCACTTATTAATTATGGTTTCTGTAATCATACCGTTATACAACAAAGAAAACAGCATTGTTGATACCGTACAGTCTGTCTTAAGCCAAACCTATCGGGATTTTGAACTTATCATTGTAAATGATGGTTCAAAAGACAATAGCTTAAAGGTTGTACAAAACATAAGCGATAGTAGAATTATCGTGTTGGATAAATTAAATGGAGGAGTTTCTTCTGCGCGAAATGCTGGAATTGTTAGTGCTAAGCATGAATTTTTAGCGTTTTTAGATGGCGACGACATCTGGCACCCAAAACATTTAGAACTTTTATTGACTGCGCTAAAGAAGTTTAATGGTGATGATATTGGCGGAGTTGGCAGTACTTTTTACAAATCAAATTCGAAAACGTTTGATTTACTGAAATTTGAAGAACATGACTCATTAGTTGTAACCGACTATTTTAAATTTATGTCTTCACCTCTGCCTCGATTTAATTCTTCAACGCTGTTGGTAAAGAAATCTAAAGTTCTAGACACTGGCCTTTTTAACGAAGGTCTTAAATATGGCGAAGATGTTGAATTTTGGTATAGGTTATTTTCAAAATATAGGCTTGTCTATAATGTTACAATTACAACCATCTACTTTGTAGGGGCAGAAAACAGAAGCGCAGATTACGTCATGCCATTGTATAATCGATTCCATCTTTTTAATTACAAAAATAAGTCTCGCTCTGAGAAAACATACTTGGATAAGCTAGTTGCGCTCGTTTTGATTGACTACTATAATCAGCATGCGTTTAGCCAAGTATTCATAATATTTAAGATGTATTTTGGCAGGTTATTTGGTGTGATGCACTATCTCTCTGAACTTATTAAAAAGAAATCAAATGAAAAAATTATGTGTATTTCTCGTTGTTTTTAGCGTTTCTCTCTATTGTTTTTCTCAAGTAGCGTATTTTGATCTTACGAAAATTTTACCCCAAGGTTATGTCACGAACGGCACAGTAGATTATACAGCTTTCTTGCAAATGGCGATAAACCAAAATAAGAATATCTTGTTTCCAAATTTCCCCGTGGGAATAAATGATAGCGGTTTAAAGCTTAAGAGTAACTCTACTTATAAGTTTTCTGAAAACTCAAGTATCATACTTTTACCTTCTAGTAAATCTGGATATAATATTTTAAACTGCAATGGGAAAGAGAACATTACAATCCTTAATCCAAGTTTAAATGGCGACAAAACAGCACACTTGGGTACGGTAGGCGAATGGGGCTTTGGAATATCAATTAGAGGATCTAAAAATATCAAAATTGACGGAGGAAAAATATCGAATTGCTTTGGTGATGGAATATACATAGGTCGCTTAAATAATGTAGTTTCAGATCAGATTAGTATTACAAATACATCAGTGTCGAACAGCAGACGAAATGGCCTTTCTTTAACTGCTGGAACAAATATTACCATCTCTAATTGTAAGTTCTTAAATTCAAAAGGAAAAGGGCCATCAAGTGGAATTGATATTGAACCAAATAGCTCACAAGACGAACTGAAGCAAATATTATTAGAAAACATATATACTGCTAACAATGAGAATTGGGGGTTACTGTTAAATTTGGTGAACCTAAGAAAAGACAACTCGATTGATAAAAATATTTCGATTAGTGTCGATGGCTTCTCAGATAATGGATCGAAATATGGAATGTCCTTTTGGCTAAATAGGAAAAATAATTATTCTAAGAACATTTATGGAGATATAACACTATCTAATGTAAGTCTGGCAAACAATACCGAGGATCCAATTAAATTTTATAACACTAATGATAACATGATCAATTTGTCTGTGAATAAAATTACAGTTAACTCAAAAAATTATGATAAATTACTTGATAATGTTAGAAGTTATATGGGCAATCAGAAAATAAAATTCAACCAATTGAATAAAAACTAGCGTGGAAAGGGCTTTTAAAGATAACAGACATTTCCATTTGATAAACTTGGCTCTCATTGTAGCCGCATTTTTATTGTTTGTTTTCCCAAATTCCTTTAGACCTGTAAAATTACCAATGCTATTGGTAATTTTTCTCTTTGGTTTAAGAAAACTATTGTCTATTGAGAAGATAGTTACTACTGCATTGTTCTCAAGTTTTGCAGTTACGATAATCTATCTAATGGTTGGAATTGGAAAGTCTAGAGATCCTGGAGAAGCATTAACCCAAGTTTTGGTAGTTTATATGATTACACCTGTATTATGGATAGTCATTATGAATTATTGTTTTGAACAAATTCATTTAAAAGTTATTCTAAAATATCTAAATATATATATGATTTTCGGCTGTATTTCTGTATTTATAGCTATTTGGTTATTTAGAAACGGGCAGCGGAAGGTTTTAGAACTATTAATTGAAGATCCTAACATGACTTTTTCAAGTCGAGGTATAGTAGAAATGAAATTGTTTGTCTACGGATCGCTCATTTTCTTTATTCCTGCTTTTTTGCAATTGGAGAAGTTATATGAGAAAAAATGGATTTACTTTACAATCGTATTATTGTGCGTTATAACCGCAATTGTTTCGGGAAGATCTGCATTATTGCTCAGTGTTTTCATTGGTTTCTGTTTCTACCTCGCTACGCATTCCTCTAAAAAAATAATTAGGTTTCTGGTTTTAGGTTTGATTCTTGCGGCTGCAACGGTATTTATTTTAGATGCTTACGGCGTTAACATAATGGCCATTCTTGAGGGATTTTATTCTAAATTATTTGAAGGCGGAGATAAGGCTAGACCCGAGCAGACAAAAGCACTATTGGATGGAATAAATCAACATGTCTTTGGAGCAGGTCATGGCGTGGGTGTGGATTATATTCGAAGCACAAAATTTCCATGGAGATACGAAAATGTGCCTGTTGCTCTTATATACAAGGTTAGCATTTTTGGCTTTTTAATCTATTCAATTCCTGTAATTTATTCGGTATATAAATATTTGCACATCAAAACAAGGAACTCGTATGATTACTACATGTTAGCTGGCTATTTTTCAATTTTACTAGCTACGTTTACCAATCCATATTTAGATTCTTTTGAGTTTAATATTTTCTATGTACTACCGTTCATCTATTTTGTAAAGAGAGATAAGCTTCTAAATGAGAAAAATCATATACCTCACTAAATATTCTTCGTTAGGGGCAAGCAGTAGGCTTAGAAGCTTTCAATTTTTCCCATTTTTAGAACTAGAGGGGTTTAGCGTTTCAAATTCGGCCCTATTAGGCGACCGCTATCTAAAGGCGCTTTATAATCATAAGCGAATAAAGGTATTTTATTTAGTTGTTGGTTACTTGAAGCGCTTTTTTGTTCTGTTTGGTTTAAAGAGGTTTGATATAGTGGTCATAGAAAAGGAGCTCTTCCCCTATTCACCTGCTTGGTTCGAGCTGCTTCTTAAGAAATTAGGTATAGAATTTTTTACCGATTATGACGATGCGATATTCCACAATTACGATCTAAGCACAAATAAATACATAAAAAAAATTCTATCGAATAAAATCGATTTTGTGATGAGAAGTAGCGTTTGTGTTTTTGCTGGCAATTCCTATCTAGCAGAGCGTGCTAAGCATGCTGGCGCACCAAAGATTGTTATTTTGCCAACTGTTATTGATAGTAATAAATATTTTAAGATTGAAAAGACAGAAAATGCCTACTTCACTTTAGGTTGGATCGGTTCTCCTTCTACACTTAAATATGTTGAGGAACTGATCCCTGTATTTTATAGGTTGCATAAAAAGTTCACAAACTTTCGTGTAAATATAATTGGGGGTAAAGTAAATGAGGAGGTTATCGATTTTATACACTTTATTCCTTGGCAGGAAAAATCGGAAGTAGAAGAAATCAACAAGTTTGATTTAGGAATAATGCCGCTTCATCAAACGCCCTGGGAATTAGGTAAGTGTTCTTATAAACTCATTCAATATATGGGCTGCGGGGTAGCTGCATTAGCCTCTCCAGTTGGAATGAACAATGATGTAGTAATTGCAGGATACAACGGGGAACTTGTCGAAAATAATGAATGGTACTCCTATGTAAGTGCGTATATCGAAAATAAACGGCTTGCAAAGATTCAGGGCGAACACGGCAGAATTTTAGTAGATTCCACCTATAACATAAAACAAAACTTGACTAAAATACTTGCAGCATTTGAAAACTAAACTCATCAGGATTACAACTGTACCCATATCGCTAGAGAAACTTCTCGAAGGTCAATTGACTTTCATGCAACAATTTTATAATGTTACAGCTATTTCTGCTGACAAAGAAAAACTTCAACAATTAGGCGAGCGCACTAAAGTCCCCACCTATCATATAGAGATGTCGCGTCAGATTACGCCGATTAAAGACTTGATGGCCACGTATAAATTGTACAAATTTCTTAAAAAAGAGAAGCCGCATATTGTACATTCCCACACACCTAAAGCTGGTATTGTGGGTATGTTGGCAGCATATCTCGCCAAAGTACCGGTAAGGTTACATACAGTTGCAGGTTTACCATTGATGGAAGCGACGGGGATTAAAAGAAAAGTGTTAAACTTTGTAGAGAAATCGGCTTATCGCTTAGCCACTAAAGTGTATCCAAATTCTAAAGGGCTTTATGACTTCATCTTATCAGCGAGATTTGCAACCACAGAAAAACTGAAGGTAATTGGCAACGGTAGTAGCAACGGGATTGATACGAATTATTTTAATCCTACTATTTTTTCTGACATAGAGAGAAAAGTGCTTCGGCAAAAGTTGAACATTCCCATTAGTGCTTTTGTATTTATTTTCGTTGGTCGCTTAGTTGGGCATAAGGGAATAAATGAACTTGTTACCGCTTTTTCAAAGCTGAGTTTAGCGAGTAAAGAAGTGAGATTGTTGTTGGTCGGTCCTTTAGAGACAGAGCTAGACGCTTTATCTGACGCTACCTTGGCTGAAATACACCGAAATAAAAATATACTATCGATAGGGTTTCAGCAGGACGTCCGCCCGTATTTTGCCATAAGCAACACGCTAGTTTTTCCGAGTTATCGTGAGGGATTTCCAAATGTGGTGATGCAGGCGGGTGCCATGGGACTTCCGTCAATTGTATCTAACATTAATGGATGTAATGAAATTATTATAGATGGAGAAAATGGCCTAATTGTTCCTAAAAAGGATACGAATGCGCTACAAAAGTCCATGGAAACGCTTGTATTAGACAATCATTTACGCAACCGATTGCAATTGAATGCTCGCCAGCACATTTGTAGTAACTACGAACGCATGGAAGTTTGGGCTCAAATTTTAGACGAATATCGAAATTTAGCAAAGGATAATTAGACGGCTCTAGCAAAAAAACTCGTATTTATTTAAAAATGAAGACTTTTGCAGATCTTTAATAAAGCCTCAAGTATTATATGTATCAAAATTTTCTAAAATCACTTTCAGACTTTCTTACAGCGCTAGTTGTACTGCTTATTTTGTCTCCTATATTTCTAATCGTTACGATATGGCTGTATTTTGCCAACGATGGAAAACCATTTTTCTATCAAGCTAGGCCTGGGAAAGATGGTAAAAACTTTAAGATTATAAAGTACAAAACCATGACTGATGGTAAAGATGCCCTGGGCGAACTGTTACCGGATTCCGAAAGACTTACTCCAATTGGTAATTTTGTACGCAAAACGTCTTTAGATGAATTACCACAATTACTGAACGTGCTAAAAGGAGATATGAGCCTAGTAGGGCCAAGGCCATTACTTCCAGAATACCTTCCACTTTATAACGAAGTTCAAAACAAACGCCATTTGGTAAGACCTGGCATCACCGGTTGGGCACAGGTAAATGGAAGAAATGCCATTGGCTGGCAGCAAAAATTTGAATATGACGTGTGGTATGTAGATAATTTGTCCTTTTTGTTAGATTTGAAAATATTATGGCTGACTGTAAAAAAAGTAGTCGTAAAAGAGGGTATTTCCTCTGATACATCCTTAACAATGGAAAAATTTAGAGGCAACTAATGGATATCTTCGGCGCAAGTGGTCATGCAAAGGTTATTGCTGATATTTTATCATCGAATGGCATTGAAACGTTTGGGATTTGGGACGATGATGAGACTAAACAAACTTTTCTTGGCCGAATATTACTCGGCAATTTTCAGGCATTTGTAGCACAGAATTCCGATAAATATATATTGGCGATTGGAAATAATTCGACTCGGAAGAAATTAGCTGAAAAGCTGAGAGAAACAACATTGGCTGCTGTTCATTATGCTAGTGTTCTATCCAACAGCGCTAAAATTGGTGTTGGTACAGCGGTTATGGCGAACGCTTCAATAAACGCAGATACGGTTATTGGTAAACATGCCATTATTAATACCAATGCTTCAATAGATCATGATTGTACCATTGGCGATTACACACATATCTCCCCAAATGCTGCATTGGCGGGCGGCGTAACCGTTGGGGAAGGAACTCAAGTTGGCATAGGTGCGTGCATCATTCAGGGTGTTCAAATTGGTAAATGGTGTATGATTGGCGCTGGCGCTGTCATAATCAGAGATATTCCAGATGGTTGTACCGTAGTAGGCAACCCATGTCGAATAATTAAGGAAACAACTTAACCAAAATTAAAAATTCACTTATCTTTGTGCCGAATATTCGCAAAAGGAGTAATTTATTTGCCACTGAATTAGTAGATTCTTTATTCCTAGCGATGCAGAAATAAACAAATGAACGATAAAATCTGGCTTTCTTCCCCGCACATGGGTGGCACAGAAGAGAAATATGTTAAAGAAGCTTTCGATACCAACTGGGTAGCGCCTTTGGGTCCAAATGTAAATGCTTTTGAAAATAGTCTCAAAAATTATTTAAATGACGATGTTTACGTATCTGCACTAAGCTCTGGTACTGCAGCCATACACTTGGCGCTTATCGTGTTGGGTGTTGAACCAGGTGATGAAGTTATTTGTCAGACGATGACCTTCTCTGCGTCGGCCAATCCGATCGTATATCTTGGTGCAACACCTGTTTTTGTTGATTCGGAGAATGAGACATGGAACATGTCCCCAAGCTTTCTAGAAGAGGCGATAAAAGAACGCATTGCAAAAGGAAAGAAGCCGAAGGCTATTATTCCCGTACATTTATACGGTATGCCAGCCAAAATGGTTGAGATTTCTGAAATTGCCAAAAGATATGAAATCCCAGTGTTAGAAGATGCTGCAGAAGCATTAGGCTCTCATATAGATGGTGAGAAATGTGGCACATTTGGAGAAATGGCTTGTCTTTCTTTTAACGGAAATAAAATTATTACTACCTCTGGAGGTGGCGCCTTAGTGGCAAAACAAAAGGAAAATGCTGTTAAAGCCGTATTCTTGGCTACACAAGCAAGAGATAATGCACCACATTATCAACATTCACAAATTGGATATAACTATAGGATGAGCAATGTGCTTGCAGGCGTCGGTCGTGGGCAAATGGAAGTTTTGGACAAACATATCGGCCATAGAAGAAGCAATTTCCAATTTTACAAAGATGCGTTCGCAGACATAAAAGAACTAGTATTTGTAGATGAACCGATAGGATATTTCTCGAATCGGTGGCTTTCTTGCATATATGTAAACCCAACAAATGGTATTACCCGTGAAACCATTCGCTTGGCGTTAAAGGAGGAAAATATAGAATCCAGGCCTTTATGGAAACCTATGCACTTGCAGCCAGTATTTGAATCTTCGCCTTTCTACGGCGACGGCACTTCAGAGCGCTTGTTCGAGAATGGCTTGTGCCTTCCCTCGGGTTCTAGTTTAACCGAAAGCGATTTGAAAAGAGTAACAGAGGTGATTTTAGGGCTGTATAAAAAATAGTTATGATTTTAGATTGAAGAGAGGTTAGTTCGCCAGAGGTTAGCCAACCCAAGGTTAAAGATATTTTGGGAATAGATTTACCTGTATCAGCGAGAGACGGTTTAAGGGTAACTGTACAGTCGTTTACAAAATAGAGGCTTGTTAAACATTAATTTGCCCAAACAATTTATTTTAATACTATATTTTGTTTAGTCCACTATACAAAAACCTGTACTATTTGTTTACTCGGCTAAACAATTAGAAACTGCTTTACGAAGAAATTAACCCTGCTTTTATAATTCTTGCTTATCTTTGAGCACTCTAAAAGGCTGTGATCGACAAAAATCAATTAAGTAATTTAATAAAAGACTTAGAGTCGGATGGTGTGGAACGTACAGTAGCGACCAACCATACTGATAAATTTGGGATTGCTGTTTGCGCCTTTGCAAACGATTTGCCAAACAATCAAAAGCCTGGTTATTTATTAATTGGTGTAAAAGACGATGGTTCTTTGTCGGGACTAAAAGTAACAGATGGATTGCTCAAGAATTTAGGAGGCTTGAGATCAGACGGTTTGATACTCCCACAGCCCCAAATAAATATTGCACACTTTTCTTTTGATGACGGTGATGTTGCCGTTGTGGAAGTTTTACCCTCTTTATTTCCACCCGTTCGTTATAAAGGAAAGGTTTGGGTAAGAGTTGGTCCAAGAAAGGCAGGTGCTAATGAAGCAGAAGAGCGAATGCTCATTGAAAAACGAATATCCTCTGCCAAGTCTTTTGATTCAAGGCCATGTTTAGAAGCTACTATTTTAGACTTGGATCTGAATGCTTTTCAACACTTTTACCTTTCGAAGGCCATCTCGCCAGAGGAGTTAGAAAAAGACAAACGAAAAATAGAAGAGCAATTGGCTTCGTTGCGTTTTTTTGATTTAAGATTCAACTGCCCCACAAATGCAGGTATTTTAATGTTTGGAAATAATCCTGAGCATTTTATATTTGGCGCCTATACTCAATACGTGCAGTTTAGGGGAGTTACTCTTGGTGCAGATATTAACAATGAGTATAAATTTGCTGGCAACTTGTTTAATGTGCTGGCTAAGCTAGATACTTTTATTGAAACATCACTTGTTAGAAAGCAACCTATACCAGTAAGTGCTCTGCGCGAAGAAACGGTAAAGAACTATGCACAATGGGCCATTAGGGAGTTGGTTATGAATGCCGTAATGCATCGAGATTATGAGTCTAACACTCCTATTCGATTTTACGAATTCAGCAACCGTGTCGAGTTAATGAACGCTGGCGGTCTTTATGGCAACGCGCGGCCAGAGAACTTTCCAAATGTAAATGATTACCGTAACCCTATTATTGCAGAGGCGATGAAGGTATTGGGCTATGTAAACCGTTTTAGTAGAGGGGTAACTCGGGTAAAAGAAGAATTACTGGAAAACGGAAATGGCACGGCGCAATTTGATTTTTCGAAAATTACTGTCTTTGAGGTTGTTATCCCTATTTCTAAATATTATCTATCATACACCGACCTAGTCACCGACCCAGTCACCGACCCAGTCACCGACCCAGTCACCGACCCAGTCATACAGCTACTAAACCTATTGGTCAAAGAAGAATTATCTTCGGGCGAAATGCGTTCTAGGCTTGGGATCAAGCACCGACAAACGTTTAGGATCAATTATATGCATCCTGCTTTAGAAAATGGATTTATTACGCAAACCATTCCAGATAAACCCAACAGTAGGCTACAGAAGTATAAACTTACGGAACGCGCCAAAAAATACCTAAACATACCAAACACCAAGCCTAACCATTAACCATAATCATTAACCATAATCATTAACCCAAATTAATGTATCCCGTTTTCGCCCTTATATTTGTTCTATTATTTATTTTAGAAATCGGCTATTTTAAAATTGCCATTCATTACAATATTATAGATAAGCCAAACCACCGAAGCTCTCATTCGGTAATAACAGCGCGTGGCGGTGGCATTATTTTTAGTATGGCTGCACTTTTATTTTTCCTCGTATTTGGATTTCAATATCTATACTTTATTGTTGGGTTGATGCTTATTTCTGCCATTAGCTTTGTTGATGACGTGGTGCCTTTAATTATTAAAATCAGACTGGGCATACATCTGTTAGCTGTTGGGCTTCTTTTTGCACAATGGGGATTATTTAATTTACCTTGGTATTGGCTACCCACAGCTGCAATTTTCGTCATCGGCACCATAAATGCCTATAATTTTATGGACGGTATTAATGGAATTACAGGAGGCTATAGTTTGGCAGCGATTGCGACATTATTTTATATTAATGAGGAAATTATTTCTTTTACTTCTCCCGATTTGCTCATCGTCATAGCGCTTTCCCTCTTAGTCTTTAATTTTTTCAATTTTCGCAAACGCGCAAAATGTTTTGCTGGCGACGTAGGCAGCGTTAGTATTGCTTTCATCATCGTATTTTTTATCGGACAACTTATTTTAACGACAGGAAATTTTTCTTACATTCTATTGCTTTTGGTTTACGGCCTTGACGCCGTAGTAACTATTGGTTTCAGAGTACTTAAAAAAGAAAACATCTTCAAAGCTCATAGAAGCCATTTCTATCAATATTTGGCCAATCAAAAAAGATGGCCTCATTTGGTTATTTCTTTGTTATACGTGTTGGTACAACTTCTTGTAAATGCCGTCTTGCTGTTTGTGGCAAAAGACTCCGTACTAATCACTATTATTCTTACAATTGCGTGCGCGTTTCTTTTCTTGGCAATTCGATTTTTGGTCGAAGGGAAACAAGAACTTCTGTCGAAAACCAAGTCTTAGTTCTGAGACTTCTCTCTGCGGACGGCGTGACGATTTACTAAGGAAACCGGCTCTATCTAGAAATAGTTAGATTACCGATTTCCATTATTTCAAATCTTGCCGCTTATAAGCCTTGGTCCCGGATAGCCTAGACTTTAGTCTCGGTCTCAGTTCATCTCTACAGATGTCCGATTGCCGGCTTTTAATATGCGACCTCCGACTTTCCTTTTTTAACAACCCGCTCCTTGAAAATAAGCACGGGGAGCGACTCTCATAGGCGAATTAGTTTGGATTATTCCAAAATTGAGCATTTCCTAGGCGCTACGACTTGTAGTTTTTAACTCGCAACACGCAACTTATTCCACCTTACTAGAACAAAACCAACCACAAATAACAAGCTTAAGAAGAGTATCAATTTCCATTTCATTGGAGCTTTTAAAACCTCCTTCTTTTCTGCTACTGTTCGACTAGCTTCCTTTTTTGCTATACTTACCCTAGCATTTTCATCTTGCTGAACAAGCTGTTTTTTCGCCGATATAGATTTGCCTTGCTTGACTAAATACAGTTCGTAATTTCCAGCCCGGGCAGTTAGGCCACTATCTATTTGCCATTTGAAAGGAGCATCTGCTTTAATCAGAACCATCATTAAACTGCTGCTGTCTTTAAGCTGATATTCGTTATTGGTCCGTTGGTTAATTAATTGCCATTGCGCACTGATCTGTAGTTGGCTAAGACTATCTGTCTTAAGGCGGGTCTTCTCTTTACGAATGCCACAGCCCCATAAAAATATTGCCGAAAATATGATCCACTTACTCATCTTCTTGCGCCCTTCCCTTTTAGCCAATCGGCAATGGCGTAGATGGTTTTAACAGGGCGACGTTTACGGTAAACCCCATCGCCTTCTCTGCTGCCTATTACATTGGTGTTTCCTTCAATCGATATAAGCCAGTCGCCCTCCTGCTTCTCTGCTAAACCTACATGTGCAATCCTCTGCATTGTTGGAAACCAGATGCCAAAAACATTGCCTAATGTCAATTTGTTGGTGTTTACCTTTTTATTAAATAAATCTGGACTCCAGGCTGTTCTTGGAGTGGCGTAACCGCCTTCTTTAAATATCCAGCTTATAAATGCAGCGCACCAGGGTTCGCCCCTCTTTAAGCCTACAGCAGCTAGATACCGTTCGACCTGTTCGCCATCATTTTGCCCATTTTTCTCTCGCACACCTATCTCTGCACGTGCAATGTTTATAAGGTGTGTCCTTTCTTGTGCATCTGCACTTAGCAGATTGCGATGAGACACCCGATTGCTGCCAATAGTAGCAAAGCAAACGATGCCCAATAGAATGCGTACTGTTGCCATAATGTTAGGGTTTTAAATTGTGAAACTAATAAGTTTGCAGATGGAAAGCCCATCCAATGCAAGGTGTTTTTAAACAGGTATGCTGCTAATAAAATCAAAATCAAGAATACCAAAAGTGCCAACAATACCAAAGACCATATTCCGGCATCTGGTAGGGCAGCCGTAGGATCAACGTAATAAATCCATAGTGGAAGGCTTTGATAAAGCAGTAGTACAAATAGCATTAAGCGCAGTAGAGGGTATATATTCCATATTTTAACTGCATCGCCTAAATGGGCGTAGGGTTTTACTTCAATTGTTTTCATCTCTTTAGTTTTTAATTGTTTATAAAAGTCAGTTCTAGGGCACAAATTGTTGCCAATCGTCCCCGTTTACATTAGATAGCGCTCTTAAGCCATCGTGTTTCACCTAATCTTACGCGAGCTGATCAACGCATTTTGTATTAAAAGGCCTGCATCTGTACGATACAGACCTGGATTAACCTAAATAATCTGAACGGTTCCTAAATACACGCTCGTGGAAGCGGCGGAACCATCTGCGGCAAAAAATGCCATCCAGCAGTGGACTGTATCGCCGCCGAAATTAGGAGGCGTATCTACCACAATGCTGGCATCTGCTCGCATCGCACCGTTTTCTACCAACAAATATTGGTTGGTGGCTGGATTGTACACAATCAAAATAACCTTATCATTGGCTGCGGCTAGGGCCAGCGCCGTATTGTCCGTCCAAGCAAAATCGATTTTCCCGGCAGCTGTTACCGCTGCGACGGCATTCCAAGGGGAAAGCAACTCTCCTTTGCTATACACTACTTTTGGAAAATCGATGGAAAAATCAGGACTGATGCCCGTTACAGCCTCTCTTAAATGATAAGAAACCGCGCTGTTAAGCGGAGTCACGCCATTCTTTCCAGTTTTGTATCCGATAGCAATCAAATGCTTAACGGGACCAAAAAAATTGTTGACTAGCGCAAAACGGAACCGTTGATCTTGTTGTTTGTCTGTAGGAGCTTTGCTGCTCGACTTAGGTAGGCTTCGCATGTAGTCTATGCCCTTCCAGCTTGCGCCGATCACTGTGCCTACTTTCCCTGAGAATACCCCAAGTATTCCTTTTTTATATGTTGCCATGATTTCAAAAATTTAATTGTTAAAAAATCTGTTATTTAAAAGCGCTGGCCATTGCTTCAGGTCAAAAGTGGGAAAAAAAATTATAAAAATCTGAGGTACAATTCGTTGTGAATTGATTTGACCGGGTTTGATTGAAATTGATGGGGATTGACAGAGAATGAAATTGCCTTAGACCAGAAAAGGCTTTTGGTTTACGATGTTAGATTTACGAAAGACGAGTCTGTTAATTTAAAGCTGGTGCTCCCTCCAAAAATCCGTCATCGTTGAGGAACGATACATCACTCTCGCTAGGCAAGGCTATTTCGTAAATATTCAATCTCTAACTTCCTATTTCTGCACACCAAATAACTAAAAGGTAAAACGATCCTTCCACCTATAAGTTCAATTTGGCTAGGCGTTTTACTGGCCAAGGCTTCCTATCCTGTGTCCATAGTTTGTGTAATCCTTCTCGACTTTCGCAATTAAATGCCCTGCGCTCCCGGCTTTCCGGCCTTTTGAGCGGCCAACTCAAGATACTTTTTGCTTAGCCAAAAAAGTATCCAACCGAGCATTTTGCGAGCTCATGAAAACAATTTGAATAAACGCAAGGTAAAACGATCCTTCCACACAAAGGCCTCCGCGTGGCTCGGCGTTTTACCAGCCCGACCCTCCCTATCCCTTGGTTTTGCATTGTGCAACAGTCAAATTTTAATGAATTCATTTACCTCCTTCCACCCATAAGTCCAATGCGTGGCTCGGCGTTTTACCGGCCAAGGCTTCCTATCCTATGGACATAGTTTGTGTAATCCTTCTCGACTTTCGCAAGTAAATGCCCTGCGCTCCCGGCTTTCCGGCCTCTTGAGCGGCCAACTCAAGATACTTTTTGCTTAGCCAAAAAAGTATCCAAAACCGAGCATTTTTCTGCGAGCTCATGAAAGCAATTAAAAACAATAAACAATCTGAATAAACGCAAGGTAAAACGATCCTTCCACGCACGGGCTCTCCGCGTGGCTCGGCGTTTTACCAACCCAACCCTCCCTATCCCTGGGTTTTGCATTGTGCAACAGTCAAATTTTAATGAATTCATTTACCTCCGTCCATGCGCAAGGTCTACAAGTGGCTCGGCGTTTTACCGGCCAAGGCTTCCTATCTTGTGTCCATAGTTTGTGTAATCCTTCTCGACTTTCGCAAGTAAATGCCCTGCGCTCCCGGCTTTCCGGCCTCTTGAGCGGCCAACTCAAGATACTTTTTTCTTAGTCAAAAAAGTATCCAAAAAGACAAGGTAAAACGATCCTTCCACGCACGGTCCCTCCGTGTGGCTCGGCGTTTTACCAACCCAACCCTCTCTATCCCTGGGTTTTGCATTGTGCAACAGTCAAATTCTAATGAATTCATTTACCTCCGTCTACACGTGGCTCGGAGTTTTACCAACCTAACCTAGTCGCCAAAAAAAAACCTTTTGTTTTGGTCTTCCTTTCGCCTTGCTCGGGTCTTTGGGTCTTTTATCAAACCAAACCACAACAAGACCACAAGGAAACCTATCCTAACGGATCCTTTAACCTGGCTACTCGGGTGGCAGCTGATACCATTGTTTAAAGTACACTTGGTTCCGCTGGCTCACCAACACTACCTTTTCCAGCGGTTCGACCAAAGTAACCGTAACCTGCCCTTTTCTACTCACCACTACATCAGCTATCGCCCTGCGGTTTACAATAATGTCTTGGCGGAGCATACAAAATTGTTGGGCTGGGAGGTATTTTAAACTTTTGGAAATACTGTGCGGCCAGCTCAGTTTCTCACCGTCAAAACTTACGCTGAAATAAGCTTTATCAGCAGTAAAAATATAAGCGATGTCCCAAAATTTGTCCTCCGCCGCAGAATGTTGCGTTTTGTTAAAACTCGCGCTGAGGATTTTTTTATTCTTGTTATGGATAAACCATAGGTAAAACAGATATCCGTTTAAAGCCGCCAGCAGAATAATGATCTGCTGGAGATAGCGGCTGAAATATACGGTGCCCCAAATCGGGATATCGTAAGCGGCAAAGTATATGGTAGCAAATGCTATGGCTGGTAGTATGGGCGCAAAGACTCCGAGGCAAAGCTGACGTAGGAAACGACGGTTGGAACTCCTTGCCCATGGATAGTAAAAATCGAGGCCGTTAGTTATTCGCACCACTAGGGAAATTAAGCCATAGGCGATAAGTGTGCTTATGGCTAAGCTGATGTAATAATACTTTTGGAAGTAGATTTCCATAAAGCTGTGTTGGTCTTCATAAATGATGATCAAGTGCGCAGAAACCAGCGCAAGCAGCAAGCGGAGGCGAGGTCTTAAGTATTTCACACGACCCTTCCTGCTCCAATACGTTTTTCTCCAGCTGTCCATCGGGTTAATATAAAACTTTTCAGGTTCAAAATCAACCCCAACCTTCCGGTTTGCAAACGGAAAACAATAGCAAATATCGCTTAGCGCTAAAAAGACTATCGCTTAGCAAAGTAAAAGGGGTGCAACAATAGAAGAATCTAAACAGCCTACTAATTTCGCTTCGATTGATTTATTTAACCTAAATTTTAACAACATGGAAAAGTACCCTTTTAGCAATGAAGGTTTTCAAGGCCTCCAACAACAACTTTATGCGTTAACCAATGCTGACTTAGATGCTCAGGCGGTTGCTATCCGTACAGGCCTGAGTGCCTGGATGGATCTAAACTTCGAACTACAGCCTTCGCAACTGCAGTTTATCAATAGCCTGGAAACAAAGGCGGTGAGGTGGTTAGCGGAACAAACTGCCTTCGCCATCGAAAACCGTTTGCCTATTTCGCTTACTAAAGACACGCCAACAGAAAATGATGATGAGCAGGGAAAGATTATCTGGCCTAAAAGCACGTTAACGGCAACTGCCGGAGCAGATTACACCGCTTCTGGCACCTTGGAGGTCCATATTGCCTATTGAAGAAATCAGGATTAAGGCCCGCAACTTGGCGGGTCTTTCTGGCTAAACATCGTCCCTTTTAAATAATAACGTTTGCCCCCAACCTGCCTATATTCCAATTTTTTCTGTTTAACCAAACGATAAAGCGTACTGTCGCTGATGTGCAGCAACTGTTTCGTATCAGTCCCATCTAACCATTCTTGGTTAGCAGAAGCCAAACCTTTAACTTGGACACACTCTAGCAGGAGCCTTTGTAATTGCACCAGTTGTCGAAGGAGCAGGATCATTTCATTTTGCATAGCGTTAATTTAGTTAGTGACGTACAATTATACCCAGGGCCGCTACAAAACCCTAATAGTTAACGTTAACAAACACCTCTATGGAAAATTCTCTACTTGCAAGCTATATGCGCAACAATTTCCAACTCTCTCCAAATGGCGAGACACTCCTGTTTAGCAGGATGTACCCCATTCATTTCATTAAAGGCGCACAGGTACTTATTCCGGGCGACGTCTGTAAATATGTGTACTTTTTGGAGCGGGGCTTTTTTAGGCAATACTATCTGGTTGACGGGGAGGAACACACCCTTGATTTTGCGGTCGAAAACCAATTCAGCACGGTATTACAAAGCTTCCTCCATCAGGCAAAAAATGAGGTTGGCATTATCGCAGAGGCCGATTCTATGGCTTATCGGCTCAGCTACTACGACTGGATGGCGCTCGAAGACCACTCAGTAGAATTTTTATTGCTAAGCAAGTGTGTGCTGTGCGCCCAGCTTTTACAGGCAGACCACGAAAGAGCCCTTTTCAGAACGGCATCCACAGCCAAAAAGTACACCTATTTTTGTCAGTGCTACCGAACCGCCAGCCAGTTGGCCAGACACAAAGACATCGCCTCTTACCTTGGCATTACCTCTCCTTCTTTTAGCCGTTTCTTAAAAGAGCTTTTAACAAGGAGGTAATCTACTGCTATCTTCTTTATTATCCTTTGGTAACACCTAATGCAGGAGTAAACTGCAAAATTTGTGTAAACAATTGCAAAGGATGTCTAGGTTACAGCATAGAGAACGCCTACAGCGTTTATTAAAACTCTTGAGGCAGCACCGCATGGGCACGGTAAAAGCTACGGCCATTTTGCTTAACTGTCATCCCTCTACCATTGAGCGGTTGCTAAGGAGATTGAGGTTAGAAGGTTATCTGGTGGTGTACGATAGGAGCCTGAAACGTTATCAGCTCCAATTCCGCTAAGCGCAATGAAATTAAAAAAAGCTAAAACATGAAAATTATAGGTGCAGCGAAAATAACGGACATTGCCAGGAACTTATCCTTTATGGCAATGCTTGCCTATTTGGCATTGCTTTTCATCCATTTTATCCTTTCTAGCCTTGCTGTAGGTGTAAACTATCTTATGGTAAAGTTGCAGGCAATCTTCCATTGCCCTGACGCCCGAAAGAGAATCTTAAACAAAATTGTTCACGACCGTAATTATGCCGTCTTTACGATTAGCCCGGATAGCCGCGCAGGACTACCCGGGAAATGAATACCCATGTATCGGGATACAAAGGTATCAGCGAGGTCTGCTAAAAGACAAACCACAATATAATTACATCATTAAAGGTAGGCATATGACCTGAATATATGCGTCAACGACTTATGACTTTAACAAGAAAGATAACAGGAGCGATTGCAGCAATCGCGCTTGTATTCATGGTAACCATTCTCACTTTTGCTTTTACAAAGAAAGAAGCAAACCGGGCTTCGCTAAGATGGTTTAAAATTTCCGGAGTCCATGCACCCGCAACTTCTGTTCCTACCGCAGATGCTGTTTATATCCAAACAAGTGTAAATCCACCTAGCGGCCCTGACGACTGTGATGGCAGCACTAATCAGTGCGTGTCTGGATTTAATACGTCTCAAACAGCCGCTAGTGGGTCTTCTTATGTATTGAACGGAAGTCAAACACCAACAATAACCAGTGCTGAAAAAGATTAAACATTCAAGGAGTTTGATTTTAATCTTACTTATTTGCAGCATCGGTGAATCATCAAAAAGGAGATAGCCTCAACAGGCTATCTCCTTTTAGTATCCCTGATTTTGAACCAACTTTGGATTTCTTTCGAGTTGAGCTTGTGGTATTGGATATAAAGAAGCAGTTGGTGTCCAATTGGCTTTGATGGCCGATAATACTTCATTCACTCTTTGAGTTCTTTTAAGGTCAAACCAGCGATGACCCCATTCAAATGCAAACTCAAGTTGTCGCTCCCTCTCAATTTCTTCCAACATCAACGCTTTGTTGTTACCTGCATAAAAATCCTGCAATCCGGCTCGTTGTCTAATTGTATTAATATCTTTTTCTGCTGCAGAAAGGTTGTTCAAATTTGTTTCGGCCTCTGCCCTTATCAAGTATTGCTCAGTCAAACGTAATATAACATAGTTTTCCAATGTTGTAGTTCCAGCAACACGCATCTTATACTTATATGGATATGGATATTTCACGCCATTAACTATATTATAACGTATCCAATCTGTTTTTCTGAGGTCATTGGCGTAAAAGTCAAATGCATTAATTAAATCATTCGATATGATATATGCAGGTACTCTGGATGATGAGGATGGAATTAAATTAAATGCCTCCCAAGTGGCACGGTTTGGCGATACGGGTAGCAACCCCCAAATCGTTTCTGTACTTTGGGGATCGAATACATCGTTCGGGTTAGCAGCAAGACTGTATCTGTTGGCCTCGATTAAATTGTTTGCTTCAGTAACTGCATCTGTATAATTTCCTCTAAAAAGATATACTCTCGCAAGTAACGCGGTTGCTACGTCTTTATTTACTCTTATGTTTCCGTCTATTGTCAATGGCAACACAGATTTTGAATAGACTAAATCTTCTACAATCTGCTTGTATACGGCATCCTCAGAAGCACGGGGCAATACCCTTGAAATGTTATAATCCGTGGTAAGCGCTAAGGGTACAGCGCCATAAAGGTTAACGAGATAAAAGTAGATGAATGCTCTTAAGCACCTTGCCTCGCCAATGAAGATACTTTTTTGAGCTTCTGTAAGCGTTTGGTTGCTTTTTACACCCTCTATGCAAGCGTTAAGGGTATAAATATAGGAGTAACCCGCGGACCATATCCCACCAACTGTGCTGTTTGCTGGCAATAGCGTATTGCTATAAAATTGCTGATTATCATTAGATGCCGTTTGTAATAGCTCATCAGATGACATACCGGGAAAAATTGTTAGTAGGCCAGAACCAAATGTTAGCCCACTGTGCATTCTTGCATAAATGCCCACGAGTGCAGCATTCGCATCTGCACTATCTGCAAATACCTTGTCGGTTGTCAATTCATCTTTAGGCAGATCTATTTCTACAAATTTTTTGCAAGCAGAATTTGCAACTAGCACAATAAAGAGCATTGTACAAAATATAATTGGAAAATTTTTCATGATGTAAGTTTTATAATGTGAGTTGAAGCCCGAAGACAAAGGTTTTTAGAACCGGAATACCATATAAGCTCTGGGTTTCTGGATCGTTACCTAAATAATTGCTTATTGTGAAGAGGTTCTGAGCTGCACCGTATAGTCGGAAATTCTTTAATCCAATGCGGTTTGACAATTTTTCATTGAAATTATAGGAGATATTGATCGTCCTAAACCTCAAGTAGGAAGCATCAGTATAAGCTCCACTCGAAAAAGGAAACCAGCGCCCACTTTCATAGGCATCTGTATAAGACACCGCAAATCGTTGAATGTCTGAAATATCACCGGGTTTCTGCCAACGGCTCAATAATTCAGCAGGAACATTGTATTCCTGTCCCGGAGTAAAAGCATAAACCTGATTGAGATAATTTGCCCCCAATTGTTTTTTAAACTCAATGAAAACATCCAGTTGTATTCCTTTGTAGCTTAAGGTATTTTGAAGCCCTCCATAAAACTTAGGATCGCGATTTCCGATGCTTATAAAATCGTTGAAATCAGTTCCCGATGGAGATGTAGGAGTACTTGTCAATTCTCCGGCTGCATTCTTATATTGAAACAATCCTGACTCTGCATTTACTCCTGCATATTGAAGTCCGTAAATGGTGTTCACAGACTGTCCTATCACATAGGTTGTTGCATAGCTGGAGCTTTCAAGACCCGGAAAAGAAACTAATTTGTTCTTTGGTATGGAAATATTGAAAGACGATGACCAACTGAAGTTTTTCTTTCTGATATTTTGAGTTTGTAGCGTGAATTCGAATCCTGAGTTCTGCACTACGGCATCCCAGTTTTCTGTAACAGAACTGAACCCTGTTTGGCTTGGCAAATAGTAGCTTATTAATTGATCGCCAGACCTATTCCTGAACCATGTGGCATTAAAAAGAATACGATCTTGAAGAAAACCCAGTTCAATACCCATTTCCAACTTCTTAGTAGAGGCCCAGCCAAGCAGGGGGTTAAACAGGTTCTGCGGGGTATAACCAATGCCGTTGTTATAAGGATAATCTGTAGTGGCCCATCTCGAAAGATATTGATAGTCGCCAATGGCATCACTACCCGTTATGCCATAAGTTGCTCTTAATTTACCGTAGCTAAGAAAATTTAGGTTCTTCTTTAGATACCCTTCTTCAGCAAATAGCCAACCTGCACCTATAGAACCAAAATTGCCAAACTGCTTTCCTGGGCCAAACCTACTAGAACCGTCTCTTCTGGCATTTAAGTTCAAAATGTATTTTTGATTAAGAATATAATTTATTCTACCAAAGACCGCAGCATATTTATATTCGTTGAAATCATCACTTGCGTAACGGGTTGAGGCAGGGTTTATAGATTCTATAAGGTCATCGTTAATATAACCGGTGCCTGTAGTTTGTGTTTTTGTATTAACGTTGCGCTGCAACGTACTTCCGAACAGAATGCTTAACCTGCCGCTTTTGATGGCTTTCTTATATTCGATTTGAGGTTCTAAAATCAATGACGTATAATTATTATTTCCAAAACTCGCAGTAGCTTCCGGACTTAAAAGTGGGTTTTGTGCCGAAAATGGATTGCCAAAGTATTCTTTACTTAACAAGGTATTAAGCCCTACATTTGCCTTTATGGTGAGTTCTTCAGTGATTTTATAAGCCGTTTGAAATGCATTATTTAGATTGGTATTCTGCAAGTAATAAATATTTCTCAAATAGGAAATAGGGTTGTCGCCAATACCTAAACCTAATGAGACGCCGTTGTAAGCCCATACAAGCTTTTCGTTTTGATCAAGAAGGTTCGGGAAATTTGGTTCAAGCCGATATGCGGTGAGCAAATCACGGCTTCCAGAGGAATTATTTTTGTTGTAGGAAAAATTCGAATTGAAATCTATGCTGAATTTTCTATCTGTTGAATTATGATGCAGGCTAGCGGAAAATGTTGCTCTGTTATCGGCATAATCGCCCGGGAAAATATAGGTGTTCCGATTAACTCCTGCAGCAAAACGAAAGTTGGTATTTTCGCTACCACCCGAGAGGGACGCATTTACTACCGTATTGTTTGCGGTGTTCCCCAAAAAATAATCTTTCCAGTTGGTGGATTTTGTGGTATCAAAAGCTAATAAATCGGGCGCATAAGCATTATCAAATAATGTTAAGTTAGGTATAAGGCCATCGTTTTTGATTGCTTCTCTACGCATCATTAGATATTGTTGGGTATTCATCATCGGCATCGTTTTACCCACAACGCTTGCGCCATTACTCGCATCTAAAGTAAAGTCTGTTTTTCCGGCCTTTCCTTTTTTGGTTGTTATTAGAATAACTCCGTTACCGCCTCTTGAACCATAAATTGCTGTAGCGTCAGCATCTCGTAAAACCTCAATGCTCTCTATATCAGACGGATTGATGCTATTAAAAGGACTTGCGCCGCCGTATGGATTGTTAAAGATTGCACCTGGGGGTGATTGTATAGAGTTAAATTGATTGATATTTTCATTTTGTGGCGAAAAAGGAATTCCATCAATAATGAAAAGAGGATTGTCGGTAGGTAATGCTACACCTAATCCTTGTACCGCAGAAGAAAGTGTATTCTGCCCTCTGATCTGAACCTTGAAGGCAGCTCCAGGAATACCGCTTGTGGCAGTAACAACCAAACCTGGCACACGGCCCTGCAATGCAGCCAATGGGTTAGAAACGGGCTGAGTTCCTATATCCTCTGCCTTAACTTTTGTAACTGATCCAACATTATAGCGTTGAGTGGTAGTACCATAACCTATTACCTGTACCTCATCCAATGAACTTATTTTTTGCTGTAATGTTAACCGCATTAACTTTTGTGTGTCTGCGAATACTTCAAGTGGGTTATAGCCTGTTGCGGATAATTGCAGCGTTTGATTTGTTGTCGTAATTTCAATGCTGAACTTGCCTTCTCCGTTAGTAGATGTCTTTTGTTTGGTTCCCTTTAGTGCTACCGTTACTCCAGCCAAAACGTTTTTTGAACTATCAACTACAATACCACGCACCATTTGACAATAGGTTGTAGCTGGCCAAAAAAAGAATATTAAATAGTAAAGAATATGTTTCATCTGTATATAAATTATTTGTTCGAAAAAATGGCCATTTGAATTTTGCGAGTTTCTTTTGTTAAAGAAAGTCCTTGAGTTGAAAGACTGGATTGGAGTTTGACGGAGTCTAGCAAATCTGCAGGTAAGGATAAGGTAACCGGAATGTCCAATTTAGTTTCATCAAGAAATGGTTGCTTATAAATTCTTTCGAGTTCAAATACCAGAGATTGTATGGGAGAATTGTTATAAAAGATAGGCAAACCCGTTTCGTCAAATAAATTTGTTTCCCGTTTACCTGTTTTGGGAAATTTGGTTAGCTTCTTTACATCTGTTACTTTTAGTACCCAGCAACTTATCTCCTTTTCCAGCGTAGTGACCCGATAACCAAAAATGTTATTAAGATCGGCCTGCAAGATTTTCAGTGCCTCCTCCCTTGGACGAGGGGTAAACAGCGCCTCATAATTATAAAAATTCGATATTTTCCAGGATGCAGTTGTGCTATCCGCCGACAATTTTTCTGGTGTAGTGATATTAAGGATCATTCTTGCAGCGGCGATATCTGCAAGAAAAGGATAGGCATATCTATAAAAATCTATGAGTGGGCTATTTGTAATGGTTAACTTACTTATTAATCCTTCCTCATTTTCATTTGTGTACATGTTGCGTTTAAATCCTTCCAAATAAGGTGCTAATGAAGATTTATAGATATAATTTGGTATATCTAATTGGCTTTTATCTTCAAATAAGGGCTGCGATGGGACGTAAACTATTTTTATTGGAGCTGCTTTTAATTCTCGGCCTGTTAACGCCCTTTCTACATTTTCTTTTGTAATACCATCCGCATCAGTTATTGCAATAACCTTGTTGTCTTTTATCCATGCGTAATGCGGAATAGACGTATGCGGGAATAATTTTCTCAATACCGTATCCTCAACAACAGAGGTAAATTGATAAGCAGCTTTCCTCTGGATCAAAAAGCGTTTTATCTTTTCATGATCATCTTTGGTAGATGTAGAGTTTACCAAGAGCACTTTCAATTGATGATCGGTTTCTCTTTCTAAAGCATAAAGTGCTGGTAACTTCTTGATACAACTGCTGCACCAAGTAGCCCAAAAATCCAGTATAATCAGTTTGCCTGGGTAGTTGTTTAGTGTTATGGTTTTGTTTCCCTCGGGATGGTTTACCACAGGTAATGGCATATTCCGAACCGCATTTGGGAGGGTATCGCCTAGGTTTAACGGCTTCATGTTTTGAGTTAAACTTTGTGCCACTGCCCAAAAATTTAGGCATAGCAAAGCCATTACGCCTATACACGTTGCTTTTTTAATCATTTTAATCTTGGTTAAGTTGAAGTTGTTTGCTAGGGTTGATTAGAAAAAACCCCGCCGCCGGATTGATTGATGTCCTAAATTTTAAAAAAAAAGCGGCAGGGTTTAAGCTTTTAGCTAGACCGGACTTTTTTTCTTCAATGCGTAAAGCCGATTGAAAGGATAAAAAGACAGGGTTTGTGTATGGAAAGCGGCCACTACGAATTTTACCCGATTGCTTGGGCACGTAGCCGTTTTTTCTGATTGAAGTATTGTTCTTTCCATACCCGTATTGATGATACGAGACTTGTAGGGAGCGCAGTTAATACATGTGGGACTGCCAACCGTAACTACTCAAAGTTCTCACGCCGTACGTTGAAATGGAATTACAGCAGCCCCACATCTATTTCGATGTACAAAGATATACATCTACACTAGATATGGGCATTAATCTGCTGTCTTGCTTCAACGGCGTGAGATTGTAGTTGCAAGACTCTTATTAATACCTTAATTATTAATCAAATATAAAAAACTTTACCGAACTAAACAAATACGTTTAGCTGTTATTTTAAATAAATTTTGAGTTTGCATCTATGGAAGATTTAAATCTTTTTAAATCTGATTTGGGCAAACGAATCGCATATTTTAGAAAGGAAAAAGGACTTACTCAGCCCCAATTGGGCGTTCTGTTAAATAAAGACTTTCAAAGTATTAGCAGAATCGAAAACGGCAAGATAAACATATCGGCATTCTTGTTTAAACAAATAATTATAGCATTAGAGATTTCTTCAAAAGATTTGTTGGATAGATGAGTATTTGACTTCTCATAGGAAAGTCGTCGTATCATTCAATACAAACGTCGAGATCATTGTCGAAGTTTGGTGAGCATTTGAAAAGATTAATAGTCGAGAAACAACTCAGTTTGAGAAAAATGGCAATGCAGTGCGATATAGACGACAGCAATATTTCAAAAATAGAAAATGGACACTTCAATATACAATTGACCACGATTTTTGAATTGGCTAAGGGCTTAGGAATTGATGCAAAGGATTTACTGGATTTTTAGGTTTTTTGCAATAAAAACTTCGCTGGCAAGCGATGTTTATCTTCATTGCAAAAGTAGCATTTGACTAGAGGGATATTGGCGGGAGCAAAGTCAAATGATAGTAGTAACTCACTTTTCTCAATTACGTCGTTTTTTGACAAGCTTTATTTCTACAAATTTATCTAACCAAAAAATGTTTAAAACTGCCTCTGAAATTGAGCGAGGCCATACAGATACTAAAAGAGTAGAAGATGGGCATTGATGGAACTAATTGATGCCGCCAAAAAAGCCAACGTAAACACGTTGGCTTTTTTTCATACGGTAATCATTGGGATTTTTTTAACGATCAATTTCTTGGGAATTGATGTGCAAAGATAATATTTTATTTCGATTTTCATTACTTTTTAGCCACAGGGGCGGAAAAAACTGGACCTCAAAGGGATAATTTGGTCTTTCAGCCGCGGTATATGGGTAATTTGTTGATTATAACGCACAAAAAAAACAGAATTTTTCACAAACACAACATCACTCTAACGGAAGTTATAGTGCTATGGAGCAAGTGGGTGTTTGGATATGGAACATTGGTATCGATGGTTTTATTCGTAGATTAGTCAATCCAATGGACATTATTTCAATTCAAATTATTGAGCAAGGATTCAAACCTAGGCTAGTTGATTGTAGTTTTGTTGTGGCAAGGTTTGATGCAAACTCACTAAATCAATTAAATTTGAATGTAGGCGTTGTAAACCGAAATAGCCATTGGAAAAAACATTATCCAAATTTTGATCTGGAAAGATTCGAACAGGAGCAGCTAGGTAGCCCGCTGTAAACCAGCCAACCTTTTTAAGAAAATAATACAATCTCTGTCCAAACTAGTGCTGGTTTTAGCCTGCATGCTAAGTTTCCTATTTAAACGATAATTGACCGCAACCCTTGCTCCTGAATTAATTTAGGATGATTGAAATAAACATTCTTACTTCACAAAAAAATATTTTAATTTGCATCCCAAGTAGGAGAAATATATTGGAAAATACAATCGGTCCCGAGCAAAGTAGCGAAATAAAACTGGTAACAGAAAGCACGAATGAGCTCTTGTTGGTTGATGATGACCAAATCGTCTTATTCATTCATCGAGTTGTTCTCGAGGAGTTAAAACCGTATTCGGTTTCTAGTTTTATTTCTGCAATAGCGGCAATTGGTCACCTTTTTTTACCGATGCAGACGGGGAAAAAGTTTTTGATCTTACTTGACATCAATATGCCTACAATGAACGGGTGGGAAATGTTGGACATTTTAAAAATCCATCCGCTCGCGGCCTCCATTTCTGTAGTTATGGTCTCTTCGTCCTCAAATTTGGCGGATATTGAACGTTGTAGGGAGTGGCCGATGGTTATCGACTACCTTACAAAACCATTGACCCAAGAAAAGTTATTATCCTTGCTGAATAAAAGACCTGATTTGCGGGTATTTTTTAAATTACCCGCGTAACTTTTCTCTGTAATTTTACAGGATATTTTTCGCCAACAAATTGAAGTAGAGTTTGTTTATAAGATAATTCATAGTTTAGATACGAATAATTTGCCCATGGCTCCAAATGAAACTGCGCGCGTTGCAGAGGTAAACAAGTTTATAAACATAGATTTTAAACGAACCAACGAATTTCAAGCAATTGTAGATATGGCGGCCGATATCTGTGGTAAGCCAATTGCCTTTCTGTCTCTTTTAGACGACAAGTACAATTGGTTAAAGATAATGAAAGGTATAGATATTGACCGCGATAATAGGGAAAGCTCGTTCTGCCAGTATGCAGTCGAGTCTGACGAGACCACAATCATACCCGATGCCACGAAAGACGAACGGGTAATGGATAATCCACTTGTTACCGGAGAAACAAACGTGCGTTTTTATGCGGCATCGCCCCTGATCACTGAAAATGGCCAAAAAATCGGAACGCTGTGCATTTTTGATTTTAAGCCGGGTGAGTTGACCGCCCATCAGCAGCAGATATTGCAGATTCTATCAAGGCAGATCATGTACCTGATGGAAATGGAAAAGAACGAGATGCAGCTAAAAATGCAAATGGAACACCTAGAACAACAGAATAGAACGTTTAAGCAGATTGCACACATCCAGTCTCATGAGATCAGACATCCCTTAACAACAATTATTTCGTTGGTAGACCTGGGAAAAACAGGAGTGCTTAACCTTGATGACCAGTGGTTCGAGATGCTTTCTCAGGCTACAGAAACACTCGACAATAGGGTAAAGGCCATCGTAAATGCGACAACCCTCGAAAAAGACACCAAATTAGCAAGGTTTAATCGTATGGTTTATGAAATTGAAGACTATGCCATTTTATTATTGGACGAAAACGGAAAAATTGAAAATTGGAATCTTGGGGCGCAACTTTTAAAGGGATACCTGGCAGAGGAAATTATTGGCAAGAATTTCAGTGTCTTTTATCCGCCGATAGATATTATCAATGATAAACCCCGAGTGCTTATAGAAAAGGCAAAAAAGTTCGGAAAAGCAAAAGATGAGGGATGGAGAGTTAGAAAAGACGGTAGCCTTTTTTTGGCTGGTGTAGTTATCACCGCTATCCACGATGACATGGGCGAAGTTATCGGATTTACGAAGGTTACCAAAGACCTGGGTGATAGCCAAATTTCTCTTCACCTTTGATTAGCTACATTTTAAAGGGCGAAGAAACAAGGTAAAAGTGAAATTGGCAACGTTAGTTTATTCGATATTGGAGTGCATAACCTATAAATTAAGTTGAAATAAAATCTATATTTACGGCCATATAAATCTAACATCAAAATTATAACCTTGAACGTAAACCAGCAATCTCAAAGTCGGTGTGTAATTGTTGACAATGATCCAATTTCTGTCTTCTTGTTATCAAATTACATACACGAAACTCCAAAACTTCAACTATATGAACAGTATCTGGATGCCCAAGCCGCTGCGGAGAATCTTACTTATGAAGATAATGTCGATTTTTTATTTATCGACATTAGTTCAGAAAACGTCTCTGCACTCGATATGCTGGACAGTTTAAGGGATAGGGTAAGATTTGTTGTATTTATCGGTGTAATTGGTAGCCATCTGACAGCAGTGCGTAAGCTTGGTATAGATAATTTCCTGTTCAAGCCTATTAGTGCTGAAAGTTTTTTTAAAACTGTAAATGGGTTATTGCGGCGATCTATTATACAACAAATGCGCCACTCCTCGAGAACAAACTCGCTTACCTAACTTTAACTGTGGGCAGCAATTCTGCTTTCTACAAAATTGTTAAAGTCGGAAAAAAGAGTTATAGTCTGGCTAGACTTCGGGCATTCTCCGTGCTTATCGCTACTTTCTAAAGAAACCACAGCGAAACGACGAACTTCTCCACTTTTAATTACTTCGAAAAGCACCTCATCATTGTCTTGGGATTTTGCAAAAGCTGAAACCTGAGCATTTAGTAAAATATGGTCGTTTCTAGAAGACAGGAAATTAAATATAGGCTTACTGGTTATGCTGGCTTTGCATAAATCGTCTTCAAAAGAAATCTTTTGGTCTATTTCCAAGAAAACCCAAGAGGAGGGTAGATCATTTTGCCTAAGGTTCAGTGAAGAAGGAGAAACTTCCTCAATGTGAATCCATTTTGGTTCAATTGGCGCTTCAAGTAAATCACTAATGGTATATCGTCCACTAGCAAACAAAAAACAACCATTATCAAGCCTTACGTTAAACCTAAATGAGGCCCATTTCAGATAGTTAGGTTTACCTGTGATGCAAAGTTGGCAAACCTTTTTTTGAATATTTCTAAAATAATTTTCATTGGGAATAAATTGCCCTATAAGATAATTAATACCAACATTGTTAACATGCAGATCTGCAGTTCCAATTATACTGTTATGAGAATAAATTGTTCCCTTCATTTTTGCTATTGGAATTTTATAGTGGTGTCGGTGACGTTCCCCCCATTGGTTATTTTAAGTACTGCTTTAAAGAATTTTTTTTGACAAGTTAACAAATCTAGCATTACGTGTCCAAAATTCAAACTATCTGACGTGTTTTAGCAAAATGACTAGGTTGAACTATACATAGGTAAGCAGCTCTATAATCCCCTACCCACGGGAAATATCGGCATCAACTTCGGCTACATGGCTTGTTCAGCTCAAGAAGCTCATTGTAACGACATCATTTTAAAAAAGGTCGGATGTAATTCCTGAATCCCGTAAAATCCGTGGCTCTCTTAAACTCGTCTTGATGGTCTTCTGATAGCATCCATTCAATTCTCAAAATGAATTCTTCGGGCTCTTTTGCGCTTTGGATAAGTTCATATCGCAGACAATATTGTGATTCGTCGAGCTGTGCCGAAGCTTTTGCATAAGCCTCAATAAAATCGTTGCTGGCTGCGTATGTGATATGGCAGGGTATGTATTCTACGGTCATAGATAGGAGTCTTACACACTTCAAAGGGAATAACTATGTGGTTAAAATAACTGAAAATAAATTAATTTCACAAAATAAAATAAGTGTTTTGAATATAAAAATACTCATAAGCAAGTAAATCTGGATAAGCAAATGTGCGGAGTGTCGATTGACGATTTTAGAACCACCTCCATTCTGACGCAAGCCCTGCTGTACTGGGCTTTGGCAAGCGGAAGACTTGTGCCTACGAGGAAACCCCTCTTAGGGATGTTAGCTTGCGAGTTCAAAAGTGTAGACAATTGTATTTTTGAATCAGCTTTGTTGGCCAGAATAGATTGCTACGCAAAAAGTTTCTTCGAGTAATTTTACCAAATTTATTTTTAGATTTGATTTATTGATAAGGACCATTATCATACCTATCCAACTGGATAGGGGTGGATATTTATGACTGGGTCATACATATATACAAGTTAGGCGCAAATAAATGAACAGCATGGACAATATTTATGTGGCATCAATTTACAGAATTACGGGAGTTAACTTTTGGGAATCAGCGAAACAATTAAGACTGAATATAGAAGTAGACATGAGAGGAAGGCCGACTCAAATAACTGCTCTACCTTTTTACTACCTGACATCTCAAGCGGCAGAATTATTTCTTAAATCGGCACTATTAAAGTGTGGATCTACTGAACAAGACTTGAAAAAATTTGACTATCGACATAATCTAAAGAATCTACTTGATGAACTAATTACCAAAGGAATAATGGTGACAGCCGAGACTGTTCAGTTAGTTAACGGATTGGACGATCAACATAAAGATCACTCGCTTCGTTATTGTGCTTTAATGGACAATGGTAAAAAGATTTTTTTGCCACCAATAGATAGCATGTCGAAAATGTTAAAGGAACTCCTAATGTTGACACGAATTGCAACACAAGGAAAGTAAGGTTATCAGCACCTGACACGGGTTTTGCCTTAATGGGCGGACAGTGCGAATAGAAACATTTGAGCATTTAATGAACGTCGTGGCTGGCAGATAGTTACGGTCTCAAAAGCCCACCAACGCAAAGCCCGAAACCGTTACTGGCAAGGTAAAAAAACACTCGAATTCTAATCGAATGTTAAAAAAGAAAAATATAATTGGAATTTGTGGAAGTGCCAGTCGGAATTCTGCAAATTTTTCAATTCTCAAGTGGATAGCGGAATCGGATAAATCTAATTTCGATTTAGAGATAATAGATGATTTGACCGATTACCACATTTTAAAACGGAATTGACTGACAAAAATGCACCTAAACAAATTGTTGACTTTCGGAATAAAATAGAAGATGCAGACGGAATTATAATTTGTACACCAGAATATGTTTTCAGTATTCCGAGTGGTTTAAAAAATATGATTGAATGGTGCGTATCAACAACTGTTTTCTCTGACAAACAAATCGGACTTATAACCGCTTCGACAAGTTGAGAAAAAGGACACGAAGAACTAAAGTCAATAATGGAAACTATCCAAACTAAATTTACGGCAGAAACGACACTTTTGATTAAAGGAGTTAAAGGAAAAGTAGGGAAAGACGGAAAAATATTGGATAAGAAAACAGAAATTGAATTAGAAGAATTTGTACAGAATTTGAACAAGTGGGCGGAAAATCCTGCAGGTAACAACGTAGATAAAACATAGTGCGAGCCGTTGCAAACACGAAGGTTCGTGCATATTTTCGAGGTCGCCAAATGTTTAATTTTGGCTTATAGCCGTTGGTAATGGGAGGAAGTGTTTTGGGTCGTGGTGCTTTGCAGGTTGCACAAGAGTTCATCCAACTGAGTTATGGAGCGCAAATGTGATTGACCAAAAAGTGGATTACATCCATAACAATCCGGTGGTATATGGTTTTGTGTGGAGTACTGAAAATCGGAAATACAGCAGCGCAATTGATTATTCGGGAGGTGTTGGCATGTTAGATATAGATTTTGTTGAATTATACAGGGTACGAGCTACAAGCTCGCACCTGCATGGATTCTAAAGATAAAATATGAAAGCAACAGCATTACAAATAGAAATATAAAGTTTATAACTTTGGCCCAAGCCGATAATGCTTGAGCGCTATTTAATGATGGAAAGAAAGACATTAGTAGAGAAGAAAACGATAACCAAGCTAGAAACATGGTAATAGAGCCAAAGATTTTCCTCCAAACTCCGACTTCGAGAAGCCACGGATAAGCAACTGAAGCTATAAGTACCAATCCAGAGAAAGCCAAAGCAAAATATCTGAATAATTGGCGCGGTTGCCTAACTTGATAGTTATACCTAATATTCATGTTTTGCACCGTGGAAAAAGGAATAATAAAAATATCTCCGGGTATAAGTTTCATAACATTGGTAGTTTGAGAGAATCTTGATGTACCTGTTAAATAGATATTTTCCAAATCGCTTTTACCATTTAAAGTATATTGAGACAATAAACCTGAAAACAAGTTGGATTTCCCGTCGTTATCTTTTAACATTAAATCAACCTCTGTAGAACTAACTTTATTTAAGGAGTTATTTCTAAAATCTGAAGTTTTCAAGATCTCTCCACGAAAATAATAATGCCAATGATTTAAAAATCTGAATGCTGGAAAGCGTACATCTAATTCCAATATCCTTACCGCCCTATAAAGCAGTGTGCCACAAACGGCGGCAAGGACAATTGAATATATTGCATAGGCAAGAACTATTAATAACTGACAGAGGTAATATTGGGTAGCTTATTGTCTATGATGTTCCTATACGATGTTTGAAGCATTAATCTCCAGTCTTGATAACTTGCACCTATGAATTTACTGAATGTTAATGCACTAACAAGCTGAACCAAAATTCCCCAGAAAAGACTGGTTATAATACGGTCCGCGAATAAACCCGAATTGAACTGGCCTGAAAAGGAGCCTTGAAAATAAAATCTCTTAAAGATAATCCCTGGCACTATAAGAATTACGATGTATGCAAAGCTAAAAAACGTAACACCTGTATCCAATTATCAAGTTGTTAATTCAAGCTCTTGGTTATTGCTTAAGGTAATTTTTTCTTTACCTTGCTCACCGTTCTTCTCCAATTCCTTAAGCTTAGAAAGCGCCTCCAAATAATTTTTTCTATCATTCTGATTCGACATAATCTCCTTTACTCGATCACTCATAACATCCGTATCTGAACCGAAAAATGTATCTAATACGCTCTTCATGCTATCAGTTATTTCTTTGATGATTGTCATGTAGCTTTGAATTAGGGTACTACTAATATACAAACGTTTGTTTATATATCAATTGATTTGTAAAAAAAATCTCAATGACTTAGTGGTAACAACACAAAGCCAAATTAATTGTCTTCGAAATGCTGAGCTAGCGCCTCCCGTAAAAACAATAATCCGGTTATTTGAATCTGCATAGGTATCGATTACGAGTCTCCTATGATGTAAAATCCGCCATCGCGCTGCAGACGATGATGAATAGCTTTTTAAGATAGCTTCAAAAAGTAATTTAATAGCTGAACACTTTACTTTTTATGCTGCCAACAATATCCTGTCCCGGTGCCCGCTCTTTTGCACCGGCTCCGCTTTTTAGTTAGCGCCTTACATTGTCCGATATAACCAGCAGATGCCTTAGGCCTAGCTTTATGTACACTTAAAACCTTGTTCACTGTTTTGCTGTTCCTTGGGGCGCACACGCCACAGCTTCCACCGGCATTACAATGCCTGCAATGGCTACAATCTGAACATGCCCTACAAGAACTGTAACCATAACAGGTAGCGATAGGTCTTTTAACAGTATGGACTGGCGAAGAGGAGTGAGAGAGTGCTAAGCTTAACACCACCATTATCAGGATCTTCAAAATATTATTTTATGGGTTTCAGTTAATGTCACAAATTAACATAAATGTTTTGATACAAAAATACTCATAAGCAAGTAAATCTGGATGGTCAAAAGTGCGCTTACTCAATTGACAATTTTAGCACCACCCCCAATCCCAATATCATTAACTTAAACAAAACGGGCTGTCAGTCTGAGCCTGTCGAAGACCATTTAAAGTCAAAAACAAACAAAGGATTGTCCTTCGACAAGCTCAGGATGACAACATTTGTTTGTTTTTTAGTTAAGTTAATGACATTGCCGAAGCCCCTCCTTTAAAATAAGGAGTGGAGCTGATTTACGACAAAAGCTTCTGTGTAAAAGGCTGACTGCCGATTACTGATTGCTGACCTCTATTTACGAATTACGAGGTCTCATTTTGCCCAAATCTACTTTTTCATCAAAAAACCTTAACTTTGCTTGTACTAGCCAATAGATGTATGCTTTTTTTTAAAAGAGTCCGTAAAGGCCAATATACCGATTTTAACAGGGTTGGTTTAGACATGCACTCTCACCTAATTCCCGGCGTGGACGACGGCGCAAAGGATGTAGCAAACAGCATCGCACTAATTGACGGTTTAAGGAACTTGGGTTTCGAGCATTTGGTTACTACCCCACATACTTTACAAGATATCCACCCAAACAGTAAAGAAAGCCTAAGCAAGGGTCATCTTTTGCTCGATGGGAAAATACCTGAGGGTTTAACGCTTCGCTTATCGTCAGAATATTACTTAGACGAACAATTTCAAGGTCAGATGGAGGAAGGTGCGGTAATGCCCTTACCTGGTAACAGATTGCTGGTAGAGTTTAGCCAAATTGCGAAACCTTTTGATTTGGAGGAGCGCTTTTTTGATTTGAATGTAAGAGGCTATCAACCAATACTGGCGCATCCAGAGCGCTATTTGTTTTTTCACAAAAAATTCGAATACTATAAACGCATTAAAGATATGGGCGTAGAATTGCAGGTAAATGCGCTCTCTTTAACAGACCATTATGGAAAGAGCATAAGAAAAATTGCAGAAAAACTTATCGAAAAAGATTTGATCGATTTTATCGGTACAGATACCCACCACCTACAGCACATAGAAACTTTAGCACAAGTGCCGCAGAGCAAATTTTTCGCTAGGTTGCTGGATAGTGGATTATTGAAAAACAAAGAGTTGATTTAGCGAGGGGCTAAAGCTCATTAAATAATCCGAAAAGGTTAGAATCGTCCAAAAGCCAAAAAATTTTGATTTAATTGTATATTTTGAACTTTTTAATAAAATTTGAGGGTTCTTTTACGACCGATCTACCTAACCGTAAAAAACATTCTCTGACAGATGTTTAAAAATAATGCTAAATTCAGCGTTCAATAAAAGGTTAAGCTAATTTATTAAGTTTCATTTCCGTGCGGAAAATCTTCATACACAAAACCACACTATTATTACCCAAAAAAAGTAAGACGACATTTTAGCGCAGGCTAACGCGCGAATAAAAGCAATGAGAGATGAAGGATTAATTCGAGGTTCTTAATCGTAGATAATAAATGTATCATAAATGATTTAATAAAGTAAAATGATGACCAAATTAAAGAGCGTATTTAAAGCTGTAAATGAACATGGATTAGGATATTTATTTGAAATTGTATTATCCAAGATAGTGAGAAAGCGAATAAATAATTTTACTTACATAAAGGGATTATTTGCTAATAAATCTGGTTTAGAACTTGGTGGACCAAGCAGAATCTTCCAAAACGGTGGTTTTGTTCCATTATATAAAATTGTGAAAGAGCTTGACGGATGTAACTTTTCAAATACTACAATATGGGAGGGTAGTATTTTAGGTGGAGAAAAGTTTAGTTATTATAAAAATAAAAAAGGCATTCAGTATATTTCGGAAGCAACGGATTTAAGTCTTTTCCCTGACTCGAAATATGAGTTTATCATATCTTCTAATTGTCTGGAACACGTTGCTAATCCACTAAAAGCAATTGAAGAGTGGGTTCGGGTCTTAAAAAAGGGTGGGTTACTATTTCTTGTGCTTCCTAATAAGGAGTACTGTTTTGACCACAATCGTTCAGTAACAAAATTTTCTCATTTATTGGAAGATTATCAGAATAATATAACAGAGGATGATTTAACCCATTTAGATGAAATATTAGAATTTCATGATTTAAGCATGGATAAGCTCGCAGGTAGTTTGGAACAATTTAAAGAAAGGTCTTTAAAGAATTTTGAAAATAGGGCATTGCATCATCATGTATTTGATATTAATATTTTAAAAGAAATATACAGGTATTTTAAATTAGAAGTTTTAGTAACTTATGAAGGTAGAGAACATATTATCTTAGGAAGGAAAAATGTCGCCTAAAACGTAAAATCATTGTTCTAAAGGGTCTAGTTTATTTAAGTGTGTAAATCCTACGTGGCGGGAAATTGATTGCAAAGCTATAGAAACTTTAGTACAAGTACTCTAGAGCAAATTTTTCGCTAAATTGCTGAATATGGATTATTGAACAAACAAGAGTTGATTTAGCTTGGGGCTAAAGCCCATCAAATAATCCACAATCGTTCAAAAGCTAAAAAATTTTTATTTAATCCTTTATTTTGAACTTTTCCAATACACTTTGTGGGTTCCAACCAAAGGCTTTTCTAGCTTTTTCGTCATCAAAAGTCAAATCGGCAGTAATTTTAGAGAGCTTATATGAACCGAAGGGAGCTTTGCCTCCAAATAAATCGCCGACACGAGCCATAATTCTTGCCAACCATATAGGAATATCCAAAGGGCTATCCTTATTGAGTTGGTTAGCTAGGCTTTTACTTAGCTCGTTAAAACTTGGGTGACAGCGATCTGTTAAATTGTAAACCCCCCCAATTTTTGAAGCAGGCAGAATAAATTTAGCCACATCCTCGGCCATTACCATGCTTTTGCGAGCCTTTCCACCTGCGATGTTAAGATAGTATCCCTTTTTTATCGCCGTAATCATACTGCCTAAATTGCCCGGCGGGTTTCTACCAACTGATAAGGGAAGGCGCAATATGGTGCAGATAACATTATTTTTTTCGCACCAATCGGTAATTAATCTTTCCGCTTGAATCTTGCTTTGTCCATAAGGATCTTTAGCGTCGAGAGATTGAGTTTCTATAATATTATGCCCCTTGTCCAAACCGTACACAGAAACTGAACTGAGAAAAAGAAAGGTTTTTGGCAAAGTCGGCGCTTGATCTAAGCCTTTTAAAAGATTGTGAGTACCTCTTACATTTACATCAAAAAAAGCCTGTTTTTCCGCATCAGTTTTTGGTATCATGTGCGCTTTGCCTGCGGCATGAATAACTAGGTCTGATGAGGGGAGATTAGGAATTTGGACTGACAAGTCGCAGTTAATATCTGAATTAGTTCTTCCAACAGAAATTATTTCATAATTGCTAAAAAATCTTAAGATGGTCTTTCCAAAAAAACCGGAAGAGCCGGTTAAAAGTATCTTAACTTTCATTTAGTTTTGTAATTTAATTTATTCAAAATCTCTTCGTTAATTTCTTTACGCTTTTTATCGAAAAACCAACCCCACTTATTAAAATAATAGATTGCAGACTGCATTCCGATTTTTGTTAACCGCCATGATTTATGAGAACCCTTTTCGAAATAGTGAAAAATTGAAACCATCGGATAAAATACAGTCTTGAAACCGCCATCAATCAATCTTCTACACATGTCTGTTTCTTCTCCATACATAAATATTTTTTCGTCAAAAAAACCCACCTCTTTTATAGCTTCCAATCGCAACAACATAAAACAGCCAGATAAATAGGGAACCTCCATAACGTGATCATATTTAGTAAACCTCAACTCGAACAAATCATTTCTTCTTATTACTGCACCTTTAAAAGGATTAAAACGCCGCCCGATCCAATCATAAGGCGTAGGCAACAACTTGCAAAGGTATTGAACTTCTCCACTTGGATAGAGAACTTTCGGCATAATATTTCCTACATTTTTATCATTTTCCATATACAACACCAACTTCTCTAAGACCCCCTCATCGTAATATACATCGGGATTTAAAACAAGATGGTAGAGAGCATCTTTTTCTATTGCACGTTTTAAAGCGATATTATGTGCTGCGCCGAACCCCGGATTAGACGGGTTATGTATATACGTAATCTGCGCGCCTTTGGATATAGTTTGAAGATGTGCGCTTGGAGAGTTATCAATGAGGTATAAATGTACCTTTTGATCTGTTGCTAAGAAGCTGTTGATGGCCCGTTTAAGAATTGCTGGGTCGTTTTTATATAAGACAATGCTGGCTGTAATCATGATTTCTAATCAATAACCTCCAAAACCGGTGTCTTTCCATTGCGATTAATGGTTATTTCCTTTACATTTTTGTCGATTATAATAGATTTCAAATTGGTTGTTTTTATTTTATAACTTTCATTATTCCCATTTAGGACGGGAAGTGCAAACCTAACAATCTCCCTGCCATATTTACCATTCAAATGACCTATATTAATATTTTTAATTCCATAAAAACTCATTGAAGGGCTAAATAAGTTTACTTGCCCAATATTGATGGTAGACAAAACAGCATTATCCAAAATTGCAAAATGAGCTCCATCTTGTTTAAAATTTCCAGAAAGGGTGAAATTGCCAATTGATATCATATTTGTCCCCGCAAGAGAAGCTCGTAAGCCTTTGTTTAAACAGGATTGGCCTGTACTTTCGATACTTAAAGAATCAATAGTTACTTTGCCATTAACGGAAAAAATATGCATTCCCGAACTATCAAAATTTAAATCCCTCTTATCTCTTTTGCTAATTTTAATTTTAATGTTTTTGATCGTTGCATTTTTGCAATTCTCTAACCACATCCCCCCGCTCGGGTTATTGGAAAAGGTTAGATTTGTATTGTTGACAATGCTTATTTTGTCAGCTACAAAATTAATATTTCGATCTGCGGTCATACCTGTGGAACCATAATTTTCTACTTTTACGTTAGTCGCTGTGTAATTACCGAAGCTTACGATAAAATTGAAGGAGCCTTGAGGCATCATTTGGATGCTGTCGCGAAAATAATACCTCCCTTTTATTAAAAGTTTTGGCGGTAAGATGCCAATGTCCTTGGCAAAAGCATTTTCTACAAAGGTCTCGCCGCCTGTCGTTTTGCCATCATCAATTGAATGGTAAACATGAAAAGTTTTGTAACTGAGGTTATTGAACACTAAATTTTTCATTTTTACCGTGCCTAACGTATAAATTGTTAAGGCAGATAATGCATTTAGATTTTTTACATTAAAATTTTTTATTTCGATAGTTGCCGCTTTATCCATTGCGTAGAAATGAAAATAATCGGGTCTATCTGGACAAATACTTTTTATCTTGTTTTCTGTAGAGAACACCTTCCATCTCTCTATATCAGTTACATAGGTTCCTCTTCCCCCATCTACAGAAATACTTTGTAAGGAGATATCATTACAAATGAGGTTAAAATTACCCTGCCTGCTGTAACTTTTGCCGGCAATAAATTTACAATTGATAAGGCGCAACTGCTTTACCGAAGCCTTTATTGGTTTTTCAACTAAATAAGTAAGATCTTCTCCATTTATCTCGATCCCGTTTTGACAAAATAATAGGGCTTTGAGTATTGCCTCAGAATCATCTGTTATACCATCGCCTTTTGCCCCAAAAGACTTTAAACTTCTAATTGATGCAAATGCAGGTATTGCCGAAATGAGAAGTATGAACGGCAACATAATTTTTAAACGACTCATTTTTTTATTTCGTTTATTATATTGGGATTTGCGCAAGTTAGCCTTACATCGCCATTCTTAAGTTTCCAGCGTTTGTACCCATTATCGAAAGCGTTGTTTTTGCCAAATTTAAAAACACTACCATCTTCCAGCGTAACTGCTAAATTATAACCTGCCTTTTGCACAAGTTTTGATATTTTTACCTCGCCTTTTTTTATTAGTAATCTTTTATAAACAACTCCGGCTCCAGGAAAGTGTTTGCTATTTTCTGCAATTATTTCACCTAAAACACCAATTGTTGTAAGTAAAAAAAAACTCTGTAAATGTGGATTGAAGTTATTTTTAATTAGCGACTGATAAATTTTAGAACTATAGGATACGCCCAACATGCCAACGTCTGTATTACCTTCCATATAGGATATATAATCTGACAAAAAATTAGTTTGAATTGAATTTACAGATGTATTGGTTAAAATTACGTATGCGTTTTCTTTTTCTTTTACTAAGTTATAAAACTCAGAATAACCTGAGAAATCCATCCCATGATTACTTACTGATTTTATTACATTAACATTTTTTGCGTTTTGCATTTTGTCGCTAAAAAGATCTATGTCTGACACAGTTAAGTATATTTCCTTTTCGATACGGTTGTTTAAGCTCCCGAAACGCAGAAGTTGATATTCCAGACCGCATGTAAGCTCCTTACCGTTTTTAATTTTTTTCTTCCTAGATGATGCATAGCCGCCCCACTCGTGTATGTTGATGTAGATTTTTTTTGAAACAACATTGGCTCTTTTTCTTCTCTGCGTTAAGGGCTTGGAACTGCTACAGATTTTTTTTAATTCTTCAAAAAGGTAAAGAAATGGCAAAAATAGGAGTTCTAAAAATATGATAAAAAAGAACTGCAACTGTTGTATCTTCGCTTTCATAAATTTCTATAAATGGTGTAAAACAATTTATAGTAGTAATACTGCAACGCGCTTAAGCCATTTATTTTTTTTAGAAATCGAATTTGCTTGAACTGACCGTTCAGCGTATTTTTTAGATCGGTTATCTTTTTTACAAAATACCCAAGCTTAACGTTGCGAGCACCAATTTCGTTTAATGTGTGTTGCCTATACAAAATTGTTTTTTCTTTTAAGTGTTTAATCACACCATTATTTCTTAGCGTTTGCAACGCCAACCACCAGTCATGCATTGGAGCTTCATTTACAAATGGGAATGCCAAAGCTTTTACTTTGCAGTTAAAAATCATGGTACAACCTGTAACACAGTTAAATACCTGTATTAGATTTTTGTCTTCAATTGTATTAGGCTTAATGGCAGACATTTCCCAAAAAGAGGCATTTATAACCTTTAAATCATCATTTACGACTGTTAAATCCGTATGAATAATAACTGGTTTATCAGGATGCTCCCGCTCCGTCGAAAGCATCTTTTCTATTGATAGTTCAATTTTATTCGGGAGCCAGATATCATCGTGGTCACAAAACATATAATAATCTGCATCTACTTCGTTTAACAAGGTAAGGAAGCTTCGCATAGCGCCCAATCCTGATTTTCTATCGTCAACAAGGGTAATATTTCCATAACGTTTGCGAAAATCATCGACAATAAGTAACGTATCATCGTCTGATCCATCATCACGAATATATAGAGACCAGTTTTTTTCCGTTTGATTGTATAGGGAGTCAAGCTGCTGGGCGAGAAATTTTTGGCTATTGTACGTAGCAAGTAATATGGCCAATTTGTTCATTTACTTTTTAGATAAAATTTAATATAATACTCAAGCACCGTAAAACTTTTTGTTTGAAAGAAAAGTTTAAGCGTTCTTATTAAGGCTATACGACCATAATAGTAGTTGTCGGATATATCATCTCTTTCAAAGTTGGACACGTCTGTAAGAAAAATTTTAAATCGCGAAAATATATTGTTCAAATCGTTTTCAAATAGCGAGAAATCTTGTATAATTTCTAAATCTAAAACATAAAAATCTTTAGAAACCTGCCTCTTAAATCGTTCTAAGAACTGGAAATCGGCACCATCCACTTTAATTTTCTCATTATATCCGCCTGCTTTGAAAAAGCTTTCCAGTTTTATACATAACCCGCTATTAACGGGAACATAACTATCTAGATGATGAATACCGTATTGTATATTATCTACTAACTTCCCCCATTTATTCACATATTTACAAGGGGACATAATTTTTCCTGTTTGAATCCTTATGATGGGCGCAAATAAGTTAATGTGATCATTTCTGTTTATAGCTTTCAAATATCTTTCCAAAGCATAATCTGGAAATGTGGTATCTTGATCTAACAAAAATAAATATTGCTTTCCGTTACTTTTCGCATATAAACTTGCTTCGTTATATGCTTTACTCAAGCCACCATTTAGTTCATCTCGTTTATAAGTTATTTCCCACAGATTATCGGAGTTTTGATAATTCTGCCAGTATGGTGTATTGTCATGAACGTATAAATTTACGTTTGAAATAGTCGCATGGATTTTTAGTGAATTAGATAACGATATAAAACTTGAGGAATTATGAAGTTCACATTTATACAAAATAATTACAAACTGTATGTCAGACAATGAAATCATCAGAATATGAGCAACGTTTTCGAACGGAACTGAAAGAATAGTAATGTTGCAGAAAAGACAATTAAAGTAATGCGTGGTATTAAGCGATATCTTGGACTTACTGCATCAATGATTAATGGCAGGGCTACAATTTCCACAACCATAAAGAATTCGCTAAATCTCAAAGCAATTGCAGCGGTTTTAGACATAATAATTAGAACTGCCATGGCGATAACATAAATTTTTGTCATAATTACCGCGTATTTATTAATCGCCTGCAATTTTTCTATATTAACTAGGAGATAAATAATGAATGCAAAACGCATTAGTACGAGCGTGCTAAAAACGTTAACGGTTTTGCCATCTCCAGATTGTTGCAATAGAATATAGGTATTTACTTTTGCCTGAATTGCTTCAATTGGGATAAACTTATATAAATTGATAGGCGACAAACCAATATATAGAAATAAATAACTTAGGGGCAAAATAAATACCCATACTTTTAAATTTACTTTCTCAGTATCTAAGAACCATACCAAAAATAGAACAAGAGCGGTATAATGAAAAAGAACTGCTAAGATAGCAATAGCGAAAAATTGTACATTATTTTTTTTTTGAAGAGGTAATAGACTCAATAAGAACAGTCCAGAAGCTATACCAGCCCTAATTTGGGTTACTTCTTGTTGGATAAAAGTATTACAGAAATAGATTAATAAGCTCACAAATAAGTAGTTAGATAATTTACCTATCCCGTAAACTCTTATGACTACGCTTAAAAGCGCAAATATTAAAAACAGTAAGGAATAAGTTCCAGAAAATAATCTAACCAACTTTGTGATGACTACAAACCCCGGTTCAATAAAATAATTGGTTTTGCCTCCGAGGGATTGGAAGATTTCTTTATAATTTTGATAATCTTTGTCAATGCCATCACCTCTAAATCCTGCGAGGATTATAAGCATAACACTAAAACATACAACTATTATTACTTCGGTATTCTTATCTTTTATTTTAATGATAGATAAGAGTGACAAAGCGATGAACAAAATTAATATTGCTACAACGAATAGACTCATTTTTTTATGCCTGTGGTGTTATCAGAATCTGTTGCGTAAGCAGCGGCGGGTTTGCTAGAGAGCAGTTGAGTTGCCCTAAAGCTATCGTAGAATATTTGTTCTTACCAACAATCGCATAGGTTACTTTAATTACTGCTTTAATCATGATACCTTCAACACTATTTTTGTTTGCAAAAATTTGATAGATAAGATACTACCTTTATTTGGCCCAAATTCCTGTTGCTTTGTTTGTGATCAACAAATTAAGTTGAAAATAATTTAATAAGAGACCAGACAAATTAACAATAATAATGGACAAAATTACCCCATTAATTCCAAGCCTATGACCCATAAAATACGTTAAAGGAAGAAATATAACTGCGCTAAATACAGTATTTATCATTTGTACCCTTAACTTCCCCATTCCGTTAATTAGAGACGAATAGCTCATGCTTGCCACTAGCACAAAGATAGATATTGCAATTATTATAGCTAAGTTAATCGGCACGGTAACCAAATTACCTACCCAAACTCTGAAGACGAATTTGGAAACTAAAGTCATTACTCCAAGAGCTATGAAAGAATAGACAATTAATAAATTAAGTTTCTTTCTACCTTTTCTAATCCATTCTAAATCACCTTTAACATAAGCGTCTGTTGTGGCAGACCACATTGGCGGCAATATTATCGAAAACAACATAGTAATCACACTAAAGTATCTGAAAGCAACATTGTAGGTGGTCACCATTTTTGGGCCAAATAAGTTAGCTATCAAAAGATTTGCTGTAGAGAAAATCACCAGACTTGCAATTTGAACTATAAAAAACTGGCTACCCAAACTCACTAGGGATTTAACGTAAATTCTTTTATAGCATCTAATACTAGGAGAGATTTGCTTATAGTTACCACTAAAAACAAAAGGATAAGAGAGGGCAAATACAAATGCTGGAGTGGCAGAATAAATAACAGCCACAGTTAACAAATTTCCGTTTGAAAAAAAAGAAAGGCCGTATATAATAATCAACGATAGTAGTTGTCCGGCCATTATTAAAAAGTTTTCTACTGCAGCTCTATGCAAAGCGAGTAGTATGTTTCCAATTAATTTTAAAACAAACGTTAAACAGAATAAGCCAAAAGAAATTGAAACAATACTGTCTAAATTTGGAACGAGGTCTTTGTTGATATTTAAAATTGCATGCCAATCTAGAAATATATTCATGGTTTGGAAAACACAAAACACCCCTAGCATCAATAACAATATTACCACATAACAGGTTGATACATAAGCTTTGGCTTTCAAAAAATCTTTAATTGCCAAAGATTCAGCAAGTTTGTTTCTAAGACCGTTGCCAAGCCCAACATCAAGTGTATTTATCCACAATAAAATTGAGTTAAGTGTTAGCCAAATTCCGTACTCTGTTGTGTTTAAATATCTTATCGTGATGGGAATAAGCAATAAGGATATTAGTATACTAAATCCTTTTATAAAGAAGGAGTAGAATATATTTTTTTTAGCCGTCGAAGTTCGTTCATCACCACGCTTAATTATATCGAAAATTTTAGCTAAGTACATTCGTTAATTTATTTTTACCGTGGTCTATTTTAGTAAATCATTAAGATAAAATAGAATCAATTTCAATTTTCAAAAAAACCAACACTAGCACACCCTTGCAAATTGCGATTGTAGATAAATAAATGCCGCTTTAACATGATCAACATTATTTAAGAAGTTCATATCGAGTATGCTAAAAAAGTACTCTTGCGTGTTGCGCTTTACCACTTTTAGTCTAGTTGGGTCTTAAGAAATCTACTAATTGTAGTGAAAACAACGGTTAAAAAAACGAATAGCAAAAAACCTAGAGCTATGCCTCTTGATATTTTAAGTCTATCGTTTTCTAAGGGATAAATCGGTTGATCTATCACTTGTATTAGCGGTGTATCCTTAAGTAAGGATATTTTTGTGAGCTCTAGATTCTTTACCATTTCTGCTAAAATTGCTTTATTAGTTTCTGCAGAAAACTGTGCTCTCTGCGCTGGCGCAACGCGCTGAACCTGCCTGGTGGGGTTTAAATTTGGTGTGGCATCTGCAACTGCCACTGCACTATAGATGGCGCCATTCATGACAGATCTTACCGAATCGGTTTTATGTTGTAATATTTTAACATTGTTTAAGGCTTTTCTCGTTTTGGTATTGATGTAAAACTCGTTGACATTTTTCACTAACTCATCATTAAACGCCTTGGCAAAAAATTCGTCTTTGGAGTGCACATCCACCTCAATTGTACTTAACTTATTATCCGGCTTTGCAACGCTTAGATAGTTCTTACCTATATCCAAAACAATTACACCTAATATACTATCTGTTAAACGTTTGTTGCCAGGTAGGGTATTAGAATTAGGCAAACTTTCATCAGCAAAGCGTAGGTTTTCTAGCATCGGATTATCTCTCCACTTATCCCTTAGTTTATTAAAAGCGACATATTCGTCAACCAATAGAAATATTTTTCCGTTTCTGCTAACCGACGTCAGCAAAGTTTTTTGAAGCATTGTTCGCGATTTGTACAGATCTAAAATATTATCACCCTGAAAAATATCGCCGCCGCCTCCGCCGATATCTACTCCCGCCATCGAAGCCAAACCAGCCAAACCACCTAGGCTACTGCCCTTTTCATCCTCTAACACAAAAGTAGTGGTGGCAGTGTAAACTGGTTTTTTAAAATATGCGTAAGCCAAACCTAAACATGCCCCAATCAAGCCCAATAAAAAAATAGCTATCCATTTTGAAAGCAAATAGCGCCACCATTCACGGATTTTAAGGATGATCTCCCTAAGGGAAATTTCATCATTATCAGCCTTCAAATAATGTTTCTGACTTTCGGACGCCATTCTGATCTATAAAATTATTTACGAAGCAAACTTACAATTATCGCTGCTACCGATGCCAAACCGGTTCCAATTCCTATCCAAGCTTGTGGACTAAGTCTTTCTCGTTCTGCTCGCTTTGGAACAAGAATTTCTGCGCCAGGTTTGATGGTGGGATTGCCCCTAAAAAACAAGAATCTACTCACGCCACTTACGGAGCCGTTTGCATATTTAACATAAACGCCGCCCTTTCTAGCGGTCGAGGTAAAGCCGCCAGCCCCCCTAATGTATTGTCTTAAACCTTTATTGGATAAATAAACAATGTTATTAGGGTTCAAAACCTCGCCAGTTACTTTTACGGTCTGCAAGATTCTGGGTACTCTTATAATGTCGCCGTCTTCTACAACCAAGTCGTATTTAGATAAAGTATCCTTTAATATTTTTGGCAAATTAATTCCCACAAGGTCGCTTTGAATCAATATTTGTTCTGTTTGCGGTGCAATGGTATCCTTTACCCCAGCACCTTGGGCCCGTTTTAAATTCAGAAATTTTTTCCGTTCTTCCTCTTGATTATTGATTGCATTTTTATTGGTTGGGTTAACTTTTTCTTCGCCTGGTCTTTTTAAAGATGCACCTTCTGCATAGGCAGATGAAGTTAGACCACCAGCCCGCCTTATCAATTCTGAAATTCGTTCATCTTTTTTGATGATGGTGTACATTCCTGGATATAATACTTCCCCTTCTAATTTAACTTGCTTCTGCACTGTATAACCTTCAGAGTTTCTTACCGTAACAATATCGAATGGCATTAAAGTAAATGGTTGGCCTACCAGGCGTAAATTCTTATCTACATTGATTGTAAATACTTGGGCAGTGCGAGCAGACGCTTGAGTAGCATCACTGTTTTTTATGCGTCTAGAAATCTCAATCCTATTTGGCGTTGCTCCCTCTTTAAAACCACCCGCCATCTGGATAATAGATTCCAAAGTCATTCCATCAGCATAATCAAACGTGCTTGGTGCCCTAACCTCGCCTTGAATGGACACTTTATACTCGTCTCTTAAATCAAATAATGAAGAAATAGTAATTTTATCTTCTCGTTGCAACGGAACATCTGCTTCAGTTCCTGCCATAATCTTTCCGACATCGAAAGACAGTAAAGATTGCGTGTTATCTGGGTTTAATCTATTGATGTAACCTCTATTTAAAAATGCGTCTTCTGTAAGGCCATCCGCATTTTCAATAAGTTTCCGAAGTGTTAAGCCTTTACTTAATTCAAAATAGCCTGGGCGAAACACAGCTCCAGAAATCTCTACACGATTTGCAAAGCGATCTAAAATTGCTTCTATAATATATTTGTCGCCATTTTTAGGCTTATAAGTATCAAAGTCCGATGCAGAAATATCTTCAATTTTTCGATCTTTAGCTGTGTTTTGAAGCGCTTTGATATTTGCTGTATAAGCTTCTGTACCAAAGCCTCCGGCAAAGTCAATCACATCTTGCAAGGTTTCGTTTTTTGCCACCTCAAATAAAGCAGGGCGCTTAACCTCGCCAGTAATTTCGACTCTTCTCTCAAAAACCGGAACGTTTATTACATCTTGGTCTTGTAAACGAATGTTACCTTGTTGAATTCCTTTAAGCAAGAAACTGTAAACATCTATCGTGGCAACTATCTTATTATTTCTAATTAATTGGATGTTACGAAAAGACCCGTTTTGGGAAGGGCCACCAGATGCATATAAAGCATTATATACTGTAGAGAGCGAAGATAAGGTATAGGTGCCAGGTTTAACTACTTGACCTGTCATCACTATTTTGATGCTTCTAATGTTGCCCAAATTAACAGAGACACTTGTTCTGCCAGATTTTAAAGATGGATAAGTTGAGGATAGTGCAGATCGGATTTTAGAGGTTGCTTGCTCTATTGTTAAACCAGCTACAGACACTCTACCTACATACTGGAGCGTAATTACACCATCTGGACTTACCGGCAAGTTATAACTTGCTTCATTATCGCCACTTAAATCTATTAATAGATGGTCGTCAGGACCAATGATATATCCTTTTGGGGTAGCAATTCTGAGATTGGGCTCGAAACTGATGCTTCCATTTCTAAACAGTTCCGCACCAAAGATTTTTGGGCGAGATCTTTCAATAGTGTCTCTTTGAAAATTTTTGAACTGTCCATAGTTCGCGGTATCGCTCATTGCTCTATCAACAGAATTGTTGATGTTGTCTTGATTTAAAGAATAAGGTAAGGCCTGGTTTCTTACTTTTTGAACTCTAAGCTGAAGTTTTTGAATTTCATCTGGCTTCATTCCTTGGGCAGCTGCCATTTGTACCAGTTGTGCATCAGAATAACCTATCGATTCTGCCTTTTTGATCATCTGCAAAATCTGTGCATCTGACAGTTCATCTACTTTAATTGTCGAGTAATTTTGCGCAAACGATGTGAACGATAGAGCCAATAAAAAAACGGATAGAAATATTTTAATCGTTTGTTTCATAGCCATTAGGAGCTAAAATTTTAGGATAAGCGTTGTTGAACAACATCTACCATCCCCGCCATCTTGAATTTTTAGTGTATTCTACAATGTTACTCAAAGTAATTTAACGTACTGTAACCGGCCTGTTTTAAATGTTCGTCTTTTTTCATCAATTCAAAATCAGCCGACATCATATCTTTAACGAGTGCTGCTAAATCATATTTGGGCTTCCAGCCCAATTGCGTTTTCGACTTTGTTGGATCGCCCAATAGTAAATCTACCTCTGTAGGTCTAAAATATTTTTCATCGACTTTAACCACTGTTTGTCCTAGCTTCAATTTATTCATATTTAGACCAAGCGAGGCTGCCATGTCTTCATCTACATTAATAATCACGCCTTTTTCATGCTCATCTTTTCCACTAAACTCCACTTCTATTCCCAATTCTCCAAAGCTCATACGCACAAAATCCCGCACCGTTGTGGTTACTCCCGTTGCAATAACAAAATCTTCTGGCTTTTCTTGTTGCAAGATAAGATACATTGCTTCAATATAGTCTTTAGCGTGGCCCCAATCTCTTTGGGCAGAAAGGTTTCCTAAATATAAAGAGCTTTGGAGACCAAGAGCTATTTTCGATGCTGCCCGGGTAATTTTCCTTGTCACAAAAGTTTCTCCCCTTAACGGACTTTCGTGGTTAAACAAAATTCCGTTACAAGCAAACATTCCGTAAGCTTCGCGATAGTTTACTGTAATCCAATAAGCATACATTTTCGCAACCGCATAAGGAGAGCGCGGATAAAACGGTGTGGTTTCACTTTGAGGAACAGCTTGGACCAAACCATATAATTCTGAAGTACTAGCTTGATAAATTCTGGTCTTTTTTTCAAGCCCTAAAATCCGCACGGCTTCTAATAACCTAAGCGTACCTATTCCATCTGCATTGGCCGTATATTCGGGCATCTCGAAGCTTACCTGCACATGGCTCATGGCGGCCAAATTATAAATTTCGTCTGGCTGAGTTTCTTGAATGATGCGGATGAGGTTGGTAGAATCTGTCAAATCGCCATAATGCAATTTAAAATGCACGTTGTTTTCGTGCTGATCTTGATAGAGATGATCTATCCTATCTGTATTGAATAAAGATGAACGCCTTTTCAGTCCATGTACAAAATAACCTTTTTTTAGCAGAAACTCTGCCAAATAAGCACCGTCTTGGCCAGTAACGCCAGTAATAAGAGCAACCTTCATAAATCTTTTCTAAATTTTAGGCAAACATACGTAAATATTGTTTTGCAGGGGTAGAGCAATGTCGCAAAATAGTATTCTTGTATTGAATGCATTACAACCTACGACAATTCGGTACAAACTCTAACTTCCAATTTTAACGTCCGAACTCTGACCTCTGACTTCTTGCTCCTTCATTTAACCTGTTGCAACAAATAACTGCCGTAGCCACTTTTAACTAAAGGCATCGCTATTTCTTTCAACTGTTCGGCAGAGATAAAGCCCATCCGATACGCGATTTCTTCTATACAACCAATTTTTAAACCTTGGCGCTCTTCAATAATCTGTACAAATTGTCCGGCTTGCATAAGTGATGTAAATGTACCTGTATCTAGCCAAGCTGTACCACGGCTAAGCACGGCAACTTTTAGTTTTCCACGTTCTAAATAAACGCGATTGATATCCGTAATCTCATATTCTCCACGTGGAGAGGGCTCAATGTTCTTGGCAATTTCAACCACTTCATTATCGTAAAAGTATAAACCTGGAACCGCATAGTTAGATTTTGGTTGTGTAGGTTTCTCCTCTATCGAAATTGCATTTTTGTCTTTATCAAACTCCACTACACCATACCGTTCAGGATCTGACACTTGATAGGCAAAAACTACACCTCCATCTGGGTCCGAACTAGCTTGTAAAAGATTCGACATTCCATCACCATAAAAAATATTATCGCCCAATACTAAAGCAACTTTGTCGTTGCCAATAAAGTCGGCGCCAATTACAAAAGCCTGTGCAAGTCCGTTTGGAACTTCTTGCACCGCATAAGAAAATTTACAGCCTAACGAAGTTCCATCGCCCAATAGCTTCTCGAAATTCGGCAAATCGTGCGGCGTAGAAATGATTAAGACTTCTCTTATCCCTGCCAACATTAAAGTAGAAAGCGGATAATAAATCATCGGCTTATCATATACCGGCATCATTTGTTTGCTCGTTGCGAGGGTTAATGGATGCAAACGTGTTCCACTGCCGCCTGCTAGTATTATTCCTTTCATGGTGTATTCCTTTTAAGTCTTTACTTTTATTAAGGTTTCATTTTTTGGGCGTGCCCCAAGCTGCGCAAGGGTCAGGCTATCCGTTCCAAGTCCTCGTTCGTTCCTCACTGTGGGCTTTCCACTTCTATCCTTCACGCAGAATATATTTTAGGACCTATCGTATAAAAACCCATTTTTAAATGTTCAATAGGCTGGTACTGACTTCAGACCGCTAACTTATAACTACCTCCTGCCCCTCCTTGAAAATAAGTTGGGGAGCTGAACGCACGATGATTTGACGCCGACCTCTGACTTCCAACTTCCGTTCTCATCCCTGGTCCTTTATTTTCCCAATACAAACTTCTAGGCTATTTCGCCAATAGGGTATCTCTAAATTAAACGTATTTTTAATTTTAGATTTATCCATCACAGAAAAACTAGGGCGCTTAGCTTTAGTTGGATATGCCGAACCCGGTATAGGATTTACCCTTACTTGCGTATCATTTAACTCAAAAATTGCTTTTGCAAAATCGTACCAAGAAGTTACGCCTTCATTGCTGTAATGGTAAATGCCATATTCTTGTTTATCGGCTGCGATAATGTTAAGAATAGCATTTGCCAAATCAATGCCATACGTAGGCGTTCCTACTTGGTCGGCGATGATGTTCAATTCATCTCTATCTGCGCCCAATTTTAACATGGTTTTTGTAAAATTATTGGCAAATTCAGAATATAACCAACTTGTGCGTAGAATGTAATGCGCTGTTAACACAGATGTGATTGCCTTTTCGCCATCTAGTTTTGTTTGGCCATATACATTTATTGGTTCGGCAACATCCTCTTCGGTTAATAACTTAACCTCGTTTCCTGCAAATACAAAATCTGTAGAAACATGAATTAGCGTAACCTGATTTGTTTTGCATGCATTAGCCAAATTGGCTGCGCCGGTTTCATTTATCGCCTTTGCGGTTTCAAATTCGTCTTCTGCCTTATCTACCGCCGTGTATGCTGCACAATTTATAACGTACGTTGCAGCTTCTCTTTCCAGCAAGTTATTCAGCTGAACTGTATTTAATATATTGGCTTCACCCTCTTCCGGAAAATATATATTTTCGATATTTTGCTGCTTGGCTACAAGTTTTAGGCATTGTCCTAACTGTCCGCCGGCGCCAATTACTACTATTTTACCCATTTTTTAAAGATGAAAATGCTGATAACGCTAAGTCTTTTTCAGAAATAATTTGTTTGTCTTTTGGGATATGCCAATCAATGTTTAAATCCAAATCATTGTACATCACACCCATTTCCGACTGTTTGTTGTAAAAATTATCGCACTTATAAAAGAAGATCGCTGTTTCACTCAAGACAGAAAACCCATGCAAAAAGCCACGTGGCACATACAATTGCTTCTTATTTTCGGCACTTAGTTTTACAGAAAATTTTTGCCCAAACGTTGGCGAACTTGGCCTCACATCTACCGCAACATCTAACACTTCACCTTCTAGCACCCGAACCAATTTTGCCTGCGCAAAATCGCCAGTTTGGGCGTGCAATCCTCTAATCACTCCATAAGTGGATACCGATTGGTTATCCTGCACGAAACTCCCAGACATACCAGTTTTTTCTTCGAAGCTATTCTTGTTAAAGCTCTCGAAAAAATAGCCCCGATCATCTTCAAATATTCTTGGCGTTATCACTACGCAATCTATCAAGCCAGTCTGTTCTATCTGCATTATTTATTTTCGTATTGCTTTTCGTAATAGGTCTGATAATTTCCTGAGGTTACATTACTTAACCACTGCTCGTTTTCTAAATACCAATCTACGGTTTTGGCTAAACCTTCCTCAAATTGTAAGCTCGGCACCCAATCTAGATTTTGTTGGAGCTTGGTAGAATCTATTGCGTAACGAATGTCATGCCCAGCCCTGTCGGTTACATAAGTAATCAGTTTTGATGAAGTCCCTTTCTCCCGACCTAGTTTTTCATCCATAATGTTGCACAAAAGATTTATCAAGTCTATGTTTTTCCACTCGTTATGGCCACCAATGTTATAAGTGTCTCCAGCTTTCGCCTGATGGAAAATAACGTCAATCGCCCTTGCATGGTCTTCTACCCAAAGCCAATCTCTTACATTTTCGCCCTTTCCATAAACAGGTACAGGTTTGTTATTTTTGATGTTGTTGATGGCAAGCGGAATCAGCTTCTCTGGAAAATGGTGGGAACCATAATTGTTAGAGCAATTGGAAATAACGCAATCTAACCCATAAGTGTCATGATATGCGCGAACAAAATGATCTGAACTTGCCTTAGAAGCAGAATATGGGCTGTGTGGGTCATAAGATGTAGTTTCGGTAAACATTCCGGTTTCACCGAGCGCTCCGTAAACTTCGTCGGTACTCACGTGATAAAATCTCTTTTTGTCGTAACCGCCTTTCCAGAACTCTCGGGCTGCATTTAACAAATTTACGGTACCGATTACGTTGGTTATTACAAAAGCCGTTGGATCTATAATTGATCTATCTACATGGCTTTCTGCTGCCAAATGAATAACGGCATCAAAGTTTTCGTCCTTAAAAAGCGCATTCATTGCTTCTGCATCTGCAATGTCGGCTTTTACAAATTTATAATTTGGCTTATCTTCAATATCGGTTAGATTAGCCAGATTGCCAGCATAGGTAAGTTTATCAAGATTAATGATTTGAGTATCGGGATAGTTGTTTACAAATCGGCGAACAACATGAGAGCCAATAAAACCTGCTCCTCCGGTTATGAGAATTTTCTTCACTTATTTTGATTTGTCGGCAAAAATACGACGGAATTTGTGAAAAAAAAAACTTAGACGTGAGAAATGAGACGTGAGACTTGAGTAATCGATATTTAATGTTTAGTATTTAGCCATTTATGGCGGGCGAAAGTTGCACGCCAAGTCTTTGATCTTTGCTCCTTGCCTTTGCTCCCACTTATCTTCAGCCTCAGCCCTAGCCCATCGCCGCTACAGATTCTTCCAATTCTTGGTACCACGCTTCGCCGTATCTTCTTATCAGAGGTGTTTTTAGGAAACTATATACAGGAACTTTTAGCTCTCGCCCAAGCGTACAAGCATCATGGCAAATGTGCCATCTGTCGTAATTAAGGACATCAAACTCGGGATATTTAGTAATTCTTATTGGATAAAGATGGCAAGAGAGCGGTTTCTGCCAATCTATTATTCCTAGTTCAAAAGCCTTTTCTATGGCACATTTAGTAATGCCATTCTCAAACACAACGTATGCACATTCTTTGTTTCCGCCAACGCAAGGTGTGGTTAAATCTCCATCTAGATCTGTAACAGAAGTGCCTTGTTGCTCTATCGCATTAATACCCTCTGCATTCAAAAGATGTTTTATTTTAGGATATATTTCTTCTAAGATAACGGTTTCCGATTGATCTAAAGGTGCGCCAGAATCTCCCTCTACACAGCAAATACCCTTACATTTACTTAAATTGCAGACAAAGTTTTCGCTTATTACATCTTCGTGTATCAGCACTTGTTCTACCTCTATCATCATTATATTTTGCCTATTGGGTATTTTAAGCCAGATGCAGATTTTAACTCCAACGTTACTGCGCCGACCAAAATTTCTACTTGAGCTTTTACCGGAACACGATTTCCATCATCAGTTACCCAAAGATACAATCTACTGTCTTTTTTAAAAATTCGACCAGCTTCTATCGATGGACTAAACTTTAAACAACGAATTTTGCCCAATTCTGTTTTTACAACTTCCTTACCCATAAATTCTATTTCGAGATTGGAAATACGGTCTTGTAAAAAATAGTTTATTCTAAATTTATCGCCTATCTTTAAACGAGATATGTCCAGACTTCTTGCAAAATAATAAGCAGACACCAAATCGAAAGTTTGGGTTGTGGGTGTTGTAAACGTGCCTCGATTTGAAACTACTTTTTTCCCTTCTTGATTAAACCTCGCTTTGTCTTGCCTGCGATAACTGCTTTCTCTTATATTTTCTTGATAAAAATAGGGTGTAAAAGTGTCTTTATCGATGTAAGAGTCATATCTGTCTCTTACCTTGTAAAAAAGATCAAAAGTGCCCGAGGTATGTGCATCTACCGAAAGTCGGAAGGTGGGTTTATTATCAAACTTAAGATCGGAATTGGTAACATTGATGGTTGCTTCTGCCGCGGTAATAAACCCATAACGAAGTTTATAATTTAGCACTTCTCCACTTTGAAATACAGGTTCTTGCATTACCGGCAATTGTTGCGCCAAGGCAAAAAAACTGAGGGTTGCGCAAATTATAAGTAGAATGGTTTGTTTCATTTTGCTGGTTTCAAAAATTTGTGTGTAATTCCTTTAGTGCAAAAAACAATCCAAAATAATTTTTACGAAAGATCCCGCATCGGCGGAAGCGATAAAAAACCCTTAGAACAATTGCTTTACAGGATTTAATCTTTGCGTTTAAACACAGGCACTGTAGAACAAGCCTCGCCAAACATAATGCTTTTCACCACTGGAGTTAACAGTTTTGTGATTTCGACATAAGCAGAAACGGGAATGTTAATGTCGCCACAACCTTTTACAACAATGCGTTGATCTGCATAGCGGGCAATGTCTATGTTAGAAAATGCTCTTACAAAAAGTACCGTTTCTAAACTCTCTAACGATCCAAAAACAAATTGATTTGCATAGGGCGCCATTTTATTTGCCAATAACATATAAGCCCAAGTTGGTACAATTGCATCTGCAGAGCAGATTATCGCTACGTTCTTATCTTTATATTGAGTCCAATCATGCGTTTTGATAAACTCGCGAAAATCTTTCTCCTTAAGCATCATACCCTGAAAAAGATTTTCTTTAATATCGTAAACAACGCGTTCACCCTTTGTATAAAAATCTTCCAGATTTAAGGTGATCAATCCGCTGGTGGCAACTCTATTAATGATGTTTTCTTGAATTTCCATTTAGCAACATAAAAAAGCCGTTTCGAGGTATTCGAAACGGCCTTAAAATTACATATTTCTACTTAATAGAATTTCACGCGATTGTCTTTAATCTTAGCATTGTCTTGCAACGCTTGAAACGCTGCACCCAAACTGCGCTGTGTTAAGGTTTGCAACAAAGCCTGCTTTTGTTGAAACATATTTGCAACCGGCGCAGGATTTGTAAATCCATCTACGGTGAACACGTAAACGCCTTTATCTCCACTTATTGGCTGTGATATTTTTCCCGGTTGCGAACCAAAAACACTACCTACCAAGGTTGCCTCTTGCGCAACACCAGGCAATACCGGATTGGCAAAAACAATATTTTGAACAGGATCTACCTTGCTGCCGACTTTGCCTGCAATTTGCTCCAAACTTCTGCCACCTGCCTTGCTAAATTTTGCTGAAAGTATTTTTGCTTTTGCAGCCATAAGCACCATCGGCTCTATATCTTTTTTAACAGCGTCGAGCGGCAAGATTCCTTTGGGCTTAACATCAGTTAAGTGCGCAACTACAAAGGCATTGGTCATGTTGTAAATCTCAGGCAAAATATCACCTTTATCTGCTTTATAAGCATCTTGTATCAATTTACGTGGATTATCCAAACCCGGTGCAAAACCTTGAACGCCTGTAACTTTATCGGCCACGCCAACCGTTAAATTTTTCTCTTTTGCGTACTTGGCAAAATCTTTACCTTTTACATCATTTAAAAAAGAGCTCGCTGCTTTATAAGCTGCATCTCTCGTCTTGCTGCTTGGTGCCAACGCTTTTTCTATGTAAGCAACTTTAACCACCTTTTGAGAACCAATCTGCTTTTCTATTTTAAGTATATGGATACCATATTGTGATTTTACAATTTTTACATCGCCAGGTTTGCCGTCAAAAGCAGCAGTTTCGAATTCTGGCACCATTGCTCCCCGCGCAAAAGTTCCCAAATCTCCACCTTTATCTTTAGAGCCATCTACACTGTATTCTTTTGCAAGCGCAGCAAGGTCGGTGCCTTTTTGAATGAGCGTTTTTAAAGAATCTGCAAGTTTCATTGCATTTTCCTCTCCACCAAGTTTAGATACATCTAAAAGAATGTGACTTGCTTTAACCGAATCAGGAGAGAAACGCGTATCAATAACCTTTGCCATTTTGTACGAATCTCCAGATAATTCGGGGCCGTAAAAACTGCCAGCAGGTAAAGAAAATACAGCAGAATCTACCGCGGGATTTAATTTTCCTTTCGGTACGTATGTGTAAGGAACTTGTACATCAGAATTTATTGCGGCAAATAAAGAATCGTTTGGAGCAGTTTGAAACTCGCTGAAGATTTTATCTACTTGCTTTTTAACTGTTGCAGAATCAACCGCCGTTGGCTTTACATCAAAACTAACGTAATCGAAACTTCTAGTTTCCTGCGGATTATCAAAGCGCTGTTTGTTCTCGTTATAGTAAGCGTTGTAATCCTCATCTGTGAGTTTTACAGATGCCTCCGGAATTGTGGTATAATCTAATCCTACAAATTTAAAGTTAGCCAGCTTGTTTCTATTATTGTATTCGTCCGTAGCATCCAATGTAGTTACGTAAATAGAATTACGAACAAGCGCTGTATATTTAGCCTGCAGTGCTTGGTTTCTTACTTCTTGTTGCAATAAGTTGCTTTGGTTGATGGCGCCTGGATCTTTGGATTTTAAAAAATTCATCAATGAAACACGATCCAACAAACCTGTTTGCGGGTTTGTAAAGTACTGTTTAATGAGCGGGCTCGGATTGGACCCTTGCAATAAATCTATTAGCTCATCGTCAGAAACTGTTAAGCCCAAGCGATCGTACTCTTTGTTTAACAGCACACTTGCCATCTCTTGATTCCAGGCCTGATCTACAGCCATGGCAGTCATCTGTGGATTTACATTGCTGCCGTACTGTTGTTTAAATTGATTTAGACTTTGATCTACCTTTGGACCAAAATCATCGATACTAATGCTTTCCCCATCAATGCTACCTACAGTTTTTTGGTTTGCAGCCCAAAAAGGCTTCCCCACGTTAATTGCATCACCTACCAAAAATGCAACAATTGCAAAACCGATGGCAAACACCAAAATGTAGCCTGCACGATTCCGCAAAAATGTCATTATTCCCATATTGTACTTTTATTATTTTATTTTTTTTTTAGAGGGCGCAAGATACAAAATAGACTCAAAAAAGAAAACTCTTAATTTTATGTAGAAAGTGCTTTTCCCGAACCCTCAATCTCCAATATTTCCCCCCGTCGAAATGTTGCGTTCAAATACAAATCAAAAGTTGATGGCTATAATTAGCTAACAACTATGACCAAGATGCTAAGGAGCCAATTCGTCTTTTAGCTTAAGCTCTCCACTGCCCCGAGTTATTTTATAGGTGCTAAAATCTTGCGGCGCCTCAAAGTCCATTCCCTCAACGCTATTTCCATCTATGGTTTTTACCGTTACCGGCAGGTTGGAGTAAAAAAGTTTTTTTGTCTCATCCCAAATCAATTCCTCCGATGCAAAAGTATCGCCTTTGCTATTTTTAACCAGAACATGCTTTTTAAATGTTGTTATTTGCTCGGCGTCCTTTTTAATGGCATAGTCTGATGTTAGCGTTCCATCAAGCTTTCCCTGTGGATTAAAAAAATCTATTTTTACCCCTTTGATCATTTCTTGATAGGCACCGCCGGTAGATGGTGTTATCTTATCTAGAATTGGCGCGGTGCCTCGCGCCTTAACTAACGCAGAATCGCTATATATTACTTCTGCACCTAAGGTTCGCTCTCGCGAGAAGGATATCTTATTCGAAGAGACTGCATTAACGTTTTTAAGATCATCGCTTGCGCAGCTAGCAAAAAAAAGCGCTACCGAGGCGAATGCCATCATCGAAAAAAAAAGAAGTCTCATTAATTAAGTCTATACCTCTGAAACCATTTATCGTTGAGGGTAAAGCCCAAATGCAGATTTAAGTACTGTTCCTTAATTAAATTGTCGGCTAACGTACCCCGCTGCCCCGCCTCTGCCGTAAAGTTTATTTTGTAAAATGTTCTACCGGCATTTGCAGATGGAAGTGGGAAGCCAAAACCGATAGAAGCGCCGTATTGGTTTATATCTTGGTTGCGGATGTTAATGTAGGTTTTATCATAACTAAAACCTAAACGATAATCTACACGTTTGAAAAAACTATTATAAGAAATTGGATCTGGTGTAAACTGCCCGCCGAGCGAAGCGCCCCAACTGTCTTGTAAACCTTGGTTTACCGAATTTATGGAGAGTTCAGACCATTTGCTCATTCTAAAATCTGCACCTACAAGCCACTTTTCGCCCTGCATCGAAACTCCAAAATTATGCATCAAAGGTAATTTAAGGGAAGATTTGCTGCCGTTTGACATGCTAAGCGTGTCTATTGCCGGGTTTTCGCTTCCGTCTGCTTGCCTTGTGTATTGTGTGGCGAAAAAAGACCGGGTGGAATTCAAGTTGCCATTATAACTGCCAGAGTACCCGATGGTAAACAAGGTATTTTTACCAACTAAAAAATCATACTGTGCACCATACGAAAAATTTGCCCCTCCGATACTGTTTTTGTCAGACAACTTTGCATTAAGCGCGGCTTGTGACGCAAACTCCGTTGACCGCGTTGTTTGAAGGTTGCCAAAAATGAATTCTAAATTAGCCCCTATGCGAAGATGGTCTCCAAAACGATAACCGTAACCTAAATAAGCTTTTGACAATCCCCCTTCTCCCTCATAAATTTGATTTACAGAGAGCGTATCTAGTTTAACCGTATTTTGAAAAGAATAACCAAGGTTTGTGTAAGGTAAAATGCCCAAACTTAGGGCAGAACGCCTAGTTACCGGAGCAGCAAAAGCTAAGTGGCTAAATGATCCATTAAAATCTTTTGCTGTAGTGTTGTTTTTATTTAATTGGGTAAAATTGGCGCTCATCCCAATATCTATCGTTACGAAGTTTATGCTGGAATAAGAGGCTGGGTTGGCCATGTTTATGTAGTTTATTCCAGAACCCGGAAGCCTATCGACAGCAGTAGAAATTCCGCCCATGGCGCGTAACTGGGGCAATAGCGAGCCCTTGTAATTTCCGAGACCGAAACTAGAGTAAGGAGAAGAGGTGGTAACTTGCGCATTGGCACTTGCCCCAAAAATCACCGCGATTACGACAGCTATATAATTTAATTTTTTATACATTTTAATCTACTAAAGCTTCATTTAATCCTTTCAACACCAAAAAGGGGTCTAATATTATTTGAGGCGCAAAGATGCTATTTTGTAATTGCTTAAACAAAAAATTACCATCACCGCCAGTTATAATTACATTTAAAGTATTGTGTTTTTTGGTATTGTAAGCAATAAAACCTTCTATTTCGTTGACTGTTCCTTGTAAAACGCCATTTATAATAGCGGTTTGGGTATCTGTCCCGTCTTTTACCTCACTTTTCGCATCCCAACTAACTAATGGCAACCTTGCAGTGAAAGCATTTAATGCTTTAAACCGCATGTTTATACCCGGACTTATACTGCCTCCAAAATACTTTTTTTCTGCGGTTAGCACATCATAGGTAATGCAGGTGCCAGCATCTACAACAAGAACCGCCATAGTTTTATAAGTTGCGTTTGCGCCCAAAACCGCTGCCCATCTGTCCAGTCCTAAAGTATCGGTAGACTTATATTTGTTTTCTACCGAAGTCTTTAGCACCGTAGAAAAACGTTTATAATTCGTGCTTGCATTTAACATCTTTTCAAATGGCTCCACAACGTCGGTTACGGTACTTATTATAGAATTTGTCGGTTTAAACTCTTTGATTAACTTGCCTAATTCAGTAATATTAAAATCCTTGAACTTCAAGAACTTAGTCAAAACGTCCTTGTCAAAAACGGCCGCCTTTGTGAATGAATTTCCTATATCTAAGCATAAATTTCGCATACATATATTGCTCAAAACTTCGGCTGTTGGCTTGTTGTTCCGTTTTTATAATATTTAAGACTGCTATTGGTGATATAAAAAAGAACACGCTATAGCTAAAACCCTATGGCACAAAGCTATTAATCTTTAATAAGTATAGCTTAGGTATTTTGTTAAAAAAGGTTAAACAAAAAGAAAATATTCTATAGATAGTACCAACACAACAAATAACGGTTCGTACACCCATAATTTTTTTGCATTTGCAAAATAATAGGAGAGGATTACTGCGCCAGGCGGCACGCAAAGGAGAAAATGCCATATTTGAAATTCCGTATTCAAATAAAAACTAGCGCCCGCTACAAGAAACATGATAAACAACAGCTGATAGGCTTTTCGAGTACTTATAAAGCTTCTAAAGAAATTCTGCCTTAATTGCAATAGTGCTAAAACAATGATAGATAAGATCGGTATCAATACCAAATAGTGGTTGTAATCTATTTTAAATACAGCAGGAAACTTGTTGCTTAATGGTTTAAAAATTTGATAAAATACGCTGAAATTATCTGTCCAATAATAAAATACTGCCAAAAAAAAGAAGATGGTTATAAACCCGAGAATACCGACAACCCATTCGCGCCAATTAAATGATCTATAAAGAAGCAAAGCAATAAAAACCATCAGCAGCATGGCGATAAATGGAAAATAAATTAATGTACCAACGCCAATAATTAATCCTACATCAAAGATTAGAAGTAGTGCAGTGCCACTTTTGCCAATCTGCAAAAACTTTGCGATTATCCAAATCACGAGAAAATTACAGATCAAAGCAGGGTTAAGTGTTGTAAACGGCAAAAATAAGCTTGCGGTTGTAACATAAAGCAAACCCGGTAAAAAACTTTGTTTGCCGTGCAGGTTGTTTTTGTTTATTAAATAGTTAAAAATTAAGGCTTGAGCAATCGTTAAAATGGCGGAAATTAGAATATTTGCAAATGGAGAAAAAGCATTCTCTAAATCTATTGTAAACAACAGATGAGCAAACGGACCCAAAAAGTTGCTGTTTGAATGTGATGGCAGTTCGTAAAGAATTGGAATGCGAAAAAAAGCTGTGAATAACAGCAGGTAAAATATATTTATCGGATTAAGTTTCCTAAACTGATTGATCATTTCTGATAAAGGTTAGGCAAAGTAAAGGAATATTTACGATTTTGGATTGACGAATTACGATAGCAGGTTTCCAAATTTTGGTTTCGTCCCGATGATTTTTTGACATTGTTACTTGGTCTCATCCTCGGCCTTTCCGCCCAAACTCCCTCACCAACTTCTCTACAATTTGCTCAGTCTCGTTCGGGAAATCAAATTTATGAGTTTGCGGATTTTCAATCCAGCTTTTGACTATAGGAAGCCAATTTTTATTGCTTGCCCAAATAATTGGCAGACCTAATTGCTTTAATGCATAGGCATTGCATTGCTGCTCAAATTGGTAACGCATCGGCGCAACCAGCAGTTTCTTCTTTAGAAAAAGTGCTTCTGCCGGCCCTTCAAAACCCCCGCCTGTAAGCAAACCTACGCAGCCAGCCAAACTTTTATTATACTTTTCGTTATTTATGGGCTGAATGCTTACATTTTCCACTTTATAACTTTGTTTACTGTGCTTAGAAAAAACTTGCCATTGCACTGGCAGTTTCTTTAACAAGGCAATCAAAAACTCGTCGCCAACCGCCGGAAGGTAGACTGTGTAATGATCCAAGTTTTTGGGTTTTAAGCTTCTTATTTCTTCCCGAATTACGGGTGTGAATATAAAATCGTCGTACTTTTTAAAATGGAAACCAATATGTTGTGTGGTTGGTGCGTAATGACTAAGGATAAGCTTGCCCCAGTCGATGGTTTTCGGACGGGGAACTTTTTTTGATTTGAATGAAGCCTGATGTCCCATGGACACACTTTCCAAGCCCCGTAATTTGCAGGCCCAGGCCGTTATTGGTTCAAAATCATTTATAATAAGGCTGTAATCGTGCAACTTCAAATTTCTTACGTCTCTCCAAAACCTAAAAAGATTCATGCTTTGCCAGGTTTTAAAATGGTGCACTCCGCCATGTGTACCGTAAACAAAACTAAAACCGTGCAACCTGTATTTTATTTGAAAACCCAAATCAACATCGGCTTGGGTACCGCTCAATAAAATATCTACCTCACCATGGTTTTGTAAAAATGGAATAATATCTCTTGCTCTGCTGATGTGCCCGTTTCCGGTGGCCTGTATCGCGTAAAGTATCTTCATGTAAAAGCCGCCAATATCTTAAATAATTGCACCATTTCATAGCGATACTTTCTAGAAAAAAGGTTTCTTTTAGAATGTTTTTAATCGAATCCAGATTTCTTACCTCTATTCAACCTTACCGTGAATAATTATAAGTGCCAGATTGTACCGTGAACTTCTTATATTCTTTTCCATGCGCATTTGGCACAAATACGTCTGCAGTCGTATTTGGAGGAACGGCAACTGTCATATCCAGTTTATCGCCTGTAATTTCCCATTTACAGCTAATGGTTCCATAAATACAGTCGAAGGTTCCCTTTGCCCAAGTAAGCCCTCCACCAATTTCGGGTTTAATAATAATTTTTTTATATCCCGGGCTTCCAGCCTGAATACCAGCCACATGCTTATACATCCAATCGCCAATGGCACCATACGCATAATGATTAAAGGAATTCATACTTGGATTTTCGAAGCTTCCATCAGGCTTCTGCCCGTCCCACCTTTCCCAAATGGTAGTTGCACCCATCTTTACTGGATATAACCAAGATGGGTAAGTGTCTTGTAACAGCAAATCATACGCAATATCAGAATGGCCAAAACGGGTAAGCACCTCGCAAAGATAGGGCGTACCTAAAAAGCCTGTGGTGAGGTGATTTCCATAATCTTTTATGCTTGCAACTAGCCGATCTGCAGCCTGTGTTCGCAAATTTTCTGGCAACATGTCAAAGTTTAACGCAAGTACATAAGCAGTTTGGGTTCCCGATACCAATCTGCCGCTTGGAGTAATATATTCCGCCACAAAAGCTTTTTTGATTGCGCCCAGCAAGGCATTATATTTTTTAACATCTTCTTGGTTATTTAATACGGTTGCCACATTAATAAGCAATTGGGTAGAGTGGGCATAAAACATTTGTGCAATCAAATATTTATCTGTTATAGCTGCTCTACCATCGTTATCATCATCAGGGCGATAAAATAACCAATCGCCAAAATGAAAACCCGTGTTCCAAAGGTTATTGATGCTTCTACCGGTCATGTAATCTACCCAATTCTTCATACTCTGGTATTGATTCTTAAGAATTTGTTTATCGCCATACGCTAGATACATATTCCATGGTATAATTGTAGCAGCATCGGCCCATCCGGCAGAGCCAGCTTGTCCGTTTACCATTACATCTGGAATTACATGAGGCACGCTTCCGTTTGGTAGCTGATCTGCTTTTAAATCTTTCATCCATTTGGTAAAAAAACCCGCTACATCCATATTAAAAGCAGCTGTGCTAGAGAAAACCTGCGCATCGCCAGTCCAGCCTAAGCGTTCATCGCGCTGTGGGCAATCTGTCGGAACATCAACAAAATTACTTTTCTGTCCCCATTGTATATTGTGCTGTAGCTGATTGAGCATAACGTTTGAGGTGCTAAAAGTTCCCGTAGGTTTCATATCTGAATAAACTGCAATGGCAGCAAAATCATCTGGATTGATTTTACCAGGAAAGCCTTCTAGTTTCACATACCTAAAACCTTGGTAGGTAAAATGCGGTTCGTAAGATTCTTCTGCAGCGCCGCTTAAAGTATATGCTATGAGTTGTTTCGCACTACGCAGATTGGTAGTATAAAAATTACCGGCTTTATCAAGCACTTCTGCATGTTCAATTTTTACAACAATACCTTTTTTTCCTTTTACTTTAAATTTTACCCAGCCCACTAGGTTCTGCCCAAAGTCTAAAACAATTTCTCCTTTTGGGGTGGTTATAAGTTGCTTAGGTTTAAATTCCTCATGCTTGCGGGCTAAAGGGCTTATGCTACTTTCAATCTTTTCTTTTCCTGCTGCTACTATTGCAACACTTTTCCAACTATCATCGTTATATCCATTTTCTGACCAACCAGAAAGTTCAAGCCGCGCATCATAAGTCTCGCCATTATACACATCTGAGGTAAGGATTGGGCCAAAGTGATATTTCCAAGATCCATCAGTCTGCACTATTTGTTTTTTTCCATCTGTATATTCAATCTCTAATTGAACTATCCCACTTAACTGGTTGCCATAAAAGCTATGTTGGCCGGCAAAGCCAATATGTCCTTTATACCATCCATCGCCAAGTACAAAACCGATACTATTTTCGCCATTTTTAATCATATTGGTAACGTCGTAGGTTTGGAATAATAGACGTTTCTGGTAACTCGTCCAGCCAGGGGTGAAAAAATCAGTGCCAATGCGTTTTCCATTCAAATGTGCCTCATACATACCATGTGTAGTGATGTAAACGGTGGCGGATTTTACCTTATTGTCCAAATGGAAAGATTTTCTGAAATATGGACTTGGCCCAACCAAAGTATCGCCGACAAAAGTTGTAATCCACTTTGCCGACCAGTCAGATGGCGATAACATTCCTGTTTGCCAATAGTTTGGCACGCTCCAAGGCGATTTTTTGCCATAGTTATCTTTTATTCTTACTTGCCAATAATAACGTGTCTTCGATTTTAATGCCTTCCCGACATAGTTTATTTGGTTAGACTCTTCACTTTTAATCTCGCCGCTTTCCCAAACTAAATCCTTGACAGAATTTAAGTTGCGGACGCTCGTAGCAACCCTTATTTCATAAGATTGCTGTGCGACACCATTTTGGCTGCTTTCTAATTTCCAACTGAAACGTGGGTGCGGATTGTCTATCCCGATGGGATGAGGTATATATTCTACCTCTAAATCTCTTATTTGAAATTTTTGGGCGTTGGTGTAGATACTAGTTGAGGTAAAAAGAAAAATTACCATCAATAACCGTTTGAGTAAAATTTTATCTGTCATCATAACTTATGATAAATGGTCTATTTTATAGACGAGCAAAGCCACTAGCATTTTTTGGTTATACATTACGCGAAGGCAATTGCAGTAAAAGTTTGTTTCGCGTTACAAAATACGAGACTAAAGGGGTAATTTAAAATTGTTTCATCTGCTGTTATTTGTAAGCGGTTTTTAGCAACACCTTAAATTAATGTTTTTGGCCAGTTACCACAAAACTATTTTTATTGTTAGTTTTGATTATCAAAAAATGAATGCGGTACTAAATTGACAACTGCAGAAATATATCCTGCCAAACACTAAATTCCAAACCACCATGAAACGAAAGATTACTAATTTGGTTGTTTTATTAATGCTGCTATCTCCTAGCATTTTTTCACAAATTAAGGCTAAACCATTAACTTTTAAACAATCTTTTAACTATGGAAAATCCGTAGCCGTATTTGGAGGGTCTGTTTCTGTAATACCAGAAAGTGATAGCGCAAAAGTAATGTGGCAAAGATGCTTGGGCATGACAATTACTAATTTTGGTGTCGGCGGGGCAGGTTTTTCTTCTCTGCAAGGAAAATCTGTACAGCAACAGGTTAATGAGGCTGGCGTGTTTGATATTTATGTGTTATGGGCATCTACGAATGATTACACTGGCCACAGAGAAGTTGGGGCCTATACGGATTATACTGAATTTGACAACTTCGATAAGACAAAATTAGTTACTCAAGCTGGAGGCATAAACTTTTGCGTAAAGAAAATTTACGAATTAAACCCAAAAGCAATTATTTACTTTTTTACCTCAAGCAAGGCCTTTAATGATAGAGGAGGCTACGATCCATTTTATGCAGATGGCATGAATAAATATGTAGAAATGCAAAAGAAAGTCTGCGAACTGCACGGAATACCTGTCCTGGACCAATATTTTTTAGGAGGCTATAATATATATAATAAGTCTTTGTATTATCGCGATGCAATACACATGAACGTGGCCGGCTACAAAAAATTGGGCGAACTCCAAGTGCCGTTTCTTGCTTTTCCGTAGTTGGTTTAATATTATAAAACATAGGACGAATTTATCTTGAAAATGAGGCTTTCCAGTTATAATCAATGGAAGGCGGGCTTTTTCCTACAATCTTTTGCCTCATTCCTCGGCAAAAGGATTTCTGATTCAATCTCGTTTAAGTAGTTGGGTATGCACTAAAAACTTGGTAAGAAAATCTCGAACGGCGTAAGATTCGGCAAAAAATCATCGAATAAAAAAAGGTTAGCCCTTAAACTAACCTTTCTTATTAAGTGTTCTTAAAATTAGGCATGCTGTTCTTTATGCGAACCTTCTGCGAATTCTTCGACCATTTTATCTTTAAAAGCGGGCAAATCTTTTGGTGTACGGCTAGTAACTAATCCTTGGTCTACAACAACCTCTTCATCTACCCAATTTGCGCCCGCATTAATTAGATCTTTAGAAATATTTTTTACCGAAGTCATTTTTCGGCTTTTCACAACCTCTGCATTTATGAGCGTTTGTGCGCCATGACAAATTGCTGCTACCGGTTTTCCAGCTTTAAAAAAAGCCTTAATAAAACTTAATGCATCCTCATTTACTCTTAATTTATCTGGATTAATCACGCCACCTGGAAGCACCAAACCATCGTAATCATCGGCATCTGCCTCTTCTAAAGTTTTATCTACATCTACTTCTATCGACCAATGATCGGTATCCCAAGCTTTTATTTTGCCGCTTTTTGAAGAAATTACATATACTGTTGCACCTTCTTCCTTTAGTCTTTTTAAAGGTTCTGTTAATTCTACTTCTTCAAATCCGTTTTCGGATAGTATCGCAATGTTGCGATTGCTTAAATGTGCCATATTAATTTTAAAATTTTATATTATTTTCTTAAATACAACATCCAAACAACAATTGTTTATAATTTTATACAGCAGAAGCCGCCAAGTTGATAAACGACACTTGGCGGCTTTATAGAAACTTAAAATGTATTTATGATTTTTTACTTTTTTTCTTCTCCTCCACGTAAATCCCAAAACCTAATCCTATTACCAATAAAATCGATCCGGCCAAAGAAATTTTCTCGCCAGTATAGTAAGATGTTGGATGAAAAATAAATTCCAACCTATGGTTTCCCGCTTCAAGTTGCGCAGCACGCAAAACATAATCTGCTCTAAAATAAGGCTTTTCAATCTTATCCACATACATTTTCCAACCCTTATTATAATAGATCTCAGAAAAAACCGCGATGGCATCTTTCGACGTAGAATACTCATACGTCATGTGGTCTGGATTGTAATTGGTCAATTTGATAAAACCTTCAGTCCCTGTTCCTAATCTGTTGGTATCAATCAAATTTTTAAATTGGTCATCCACAATGGCTTCTTTTTTTGGATCAAAGCTACTTATCGCCTCCATCTCTTGGTCTGCATTTTTTACAAATGCAATGTTAGGCACAAACCAGGCATTGCCGCAGGCAGAATAATTACGCTGCATTTTATAAGAACCGTTTTTTTGATCTTGTTGGATAATGTACTTGGTGTTTAACATATCCACTACATCCTGATTTATGCTCTTTGAAAACTGATTTTGGATCAACTCATCAAATCTTTTCAATTTTGCCGCATGATATCCACCAACTGTTTTATGAAAGGCAGAGGTGCTTGCATCGCTAAAAGTATTAATGCTTTGATCGAAAACCCTAAAATCCGGATCTTTATCTGCAGAGATAAAAGTATCTACATCTCTGGATTGAAAGACACCGGCCATAGCCGATTTTTCCTGAAAATTATCATTGTTTAAATAGCGTCTATCTACTTGCCACATATCAACCAAAATGGCAAACGCTAGAACGCCAAATGCCAGTTGGGCGTTGAGTTTTTTAGATATGTATGCCCACATAATCCCAAATCCTATTAAGATGAAAATTACAGTCCGAATGGCATCTGCACGCGCGATAGCTATCCTATCCAATACCAAAGCGTTGGCGATTTTATTGGCCATTTCTGCATTATTTTGTAATACTTGGGTTAAGCCTTGTATCATTTCTACGTGGTTCGCTGTTTTGAAACTGAAAAACAAAGTTGGCGCTAACGCAACAATCAGCGCAAAACCACCTGTAATCCCCGCTGACCATTTTAAATTCTTTATCAATGTCTTTTGATCCTGCTTGCCATCTTGCGTTTCTTTAACGGCCAGAATAGCTAAGATCGGAACCATTAATCCGACGACAGCCAAAATAGATTCCACCACCCGAAACTTGTTATAGAGCGGAAAATAGTTGAAGAATATGTCGCTAACATAGGGAAAGTTTTTACCAAAAGATAGCAACATGAATAAAATGGTAGTGATTAATATCCACCACTTTAAAGGACTTTTTACTACAAACAATCCGAAAATGAAAAGAAAACAAATAATAGCACCAAAATAATAGCCACCTTGTGTAAAGGGTTTTTCTCCCCAATATTGCTGCATGCCCAATTGCTGCCCGAGAGACTGGATTGCGCCAACCGTTTGGTTAGGATCATTACCAACTAGTTCAGAAACTGCTTTGTACATGTGGCTATCTGGATTTAGTAGTTCCTTACTTCCTGTTGCTCCACCATATAAATCTGGAATAAGAAAAGTTAAACTTTCGCCTACTCCCTGGCTCCATTGATACGCATATTCTTTTGATACGCCAGCATCTTTTTTATCAGAATTTAGCGCCGTAAGATTAGATTTTCCACGATTGGTCTCGTTTGCATATTCGGCGGTTGTCCATAGTACGCTCGCATTTACCATAACTGCTAGAAGCACAGACAGCATTAAAAATCCAAACGCCTTAGCAAGTGCAGGTAGGGTTTTAGTTTTATACGCTTGAAAGATTTCAACACCGGCGAAAATCAGTACGGCAAGCACTAGGTAATAAGTCATTTGCACGTGGTTGGCTCTAATTTCTAGCGCTAAAAAAAGCGCTGTTAAACTTGCGCCATACCAATATTTGCCCCGCATTGTAAGCAAAATGCTGCCAATAATAGGCGCAAAAAAACCTATGGCCAACGCCTTATTGCCGTGACCGCTACCCAACACAACAAAATTATAGGTAGTAAATGCAAATGCAATCGCGCCTGCAGCGGCCAACCATGGATTTACTTTTAATACGATAAACAAAAAATATGCGCCAAAAAGCAGTAATAAAACAATCCCTACGGGCGATGGAAATGCCTTTGTAATTAACGCGATGCCATAGGTGGCGCCATTAAAAGCATAGGCAGCCCAAATTTGATAAGCAGGCATTCCTCCAAACATTTGGTTTGTCCAAAGAGGCGCCGTACCGTCTTTGGCTTTGTAATCCATAATTTCAGTTTGCATGGCTTTTGATTGCACCACATCGCTTTGCAGAGGCACTTTACCTTTCAACACCGGGCTGAAATAAGCAAAAGTGATAATTAGAAAAAATGTTATTATAGCTAAGTGGGTGCCATTTCTGCTAAACCAATTGTTCATTTAGGTTTGTATTTAATTAAAATTGAACGTCAAAAATAAAAATTTGGGTGGTATAAAAGAGCAATATGCTTTTTATTTGTTTTTGTGCTAACAAGGATGAAGGAGTAAAGAAGTCAGAGGTCAGAAATCAGCTTTCGATAATCATTATTAAATGTCGTTTATTTAGGAAAAAGCACCCCAAATGATATCATTCTGAGCCTGTCAAAGGACAATCATTTTATTCGCTTTGTAGATGGGCTTCTACAAGCTCAGACTGACAATACTTATTTTAACTAGCGATGTTGAATCGCAATTCGTCAAATCTAAATGTAAAATCCCTTAAAGTATCCAATTCCAGCCATAAGTATCTGGCGATAAACCATAACGTATGTCATTCAATTTTTTTGCGATGCCATTTGAGATGGTACGTGCAGAAGCATCTGGCAAGGTATACAGTTCATCCTTATAGCCAATTTCCCCAATATGAGTAACTGTTGCGGCGGTTCCTGCTGCGAAAGCTTCTGTTAATGTGCCACTCGTTATGCCTGAAATAACCTCTTCAACTGAAACTCGGCGTTCTTCCACTTCAACTCCTACATCTTTTGCCAACGTAATTATCGTATCTCTAGTCACTCCGTCTAACACAGTGCTTCTTATCGAGGGTGTGATTAATTTGTTGTCGATAACAAACAATAAATTTGCCGTTCCTGCTTCCTCGATGTATTCATGCGAGATGGCATCTGTCCATATAAGTTGATCAAAGCCTTGTTCTTTTGCTACCTCAAACGGATATAAAGAACGACCATAATTTCCTGCTGTTTTTGCAAATCCAACACCTCCATCATCTGCACGGGTGTATTTAGTCTCTATCTTCACTTTTAACGCTTTGCTATAATATGGCCCTGTTGGGGTGGTGAGTAAAGCAAACTTATAGCTTTCTGAAGCTCTAACTCCCAAATAAGGATCTGTTGCAAACATTACCGGCCTAATGTAAAGCGAGTAGCCTTCTTGATTGGGCACCCAACGTTCATCCATTCTTACCAATTCTGCCAAACCTTCCATAAAAATATTCTCGGGTATGTTTGCCATAGACATCCGCGTGGCAGATTTGTTGAACCGTTCGAAATTTTTATCTGCTCTAAAAACACTAATTTTTCCATCAGGCAAACGATACGCTTTTAACCCCTCAAAAATAGCCTGCCCGTAATGCAGCGCAGAAATTGCCGGGCTCATTTTAATTGGCCCGTAAGGCAAAATTTGAAGATTGGTCCACTGTCCATCTTCAAAATCGGCGGTAAACATGTGGTCGGAAAATATTTTTCCGAAAGGCAACTGGCTAAAATCTGTAGTGGTTAAGCGAGTTTTTTCTGCCTTTGTTATTTTTATATCTAGGGTGTCTGTCATTCTTGCGATCGTGTTAAAAAATCAAATCAATGCAATGTCGTAATAAATATCAGTCGTGATGATACGACTTTGCAAAAAGCAAAAATAGCAAAAAACTGTTTCTTCCTAATTTTAATAATTGAGGTTTTACAATTATCTGCGAGTAATCTTGGCAATTTAACCAAAATCAACCAAAAATTCGTTTTGAACTAACGATCAGCGGCTCAGAAAAAGTTTTTGGCGGCGTTGATAAATTATCTACATTTGAATCATGGTGATGGGGTACCACCAAAACCGCCCAACAGGCTGATGACTCCTACGATTTTATTTAAAATTGCACTTAAATGCCTGTTAATCCTGCGTCTAAAACTTTTCTATCTGCCAAAAATTATATAACAAAAGATTTTAAATTTCTATTTGTCGATAGCTTAAAATGGCTTGGGCTGTCTATAATTTTGGGCTGTTTGGTTGGCGCAGCTTCTGCAGCATTTCTAAATTTACTTCATCTCGCAACCAACTATCGCGAAGCAAATTTGTGGATTATCTATTTTCTTCCGCTTGCGGGATTATTGATTGGATTTTCTTACCACTATTATGGCAAAGAAGCTGTAAAAGGCAACAATTTGCTGATTGAAGAACTGCAAAGCCCGAAGAAAATAATACCGCTTATTATGGCGCCTTTGGTTTTTATCGGCACCATTGTTACCCATCTTTTTGGTGGCTCTGCAGGTAGAGAAGGTACGTCGGTACAGGTTGGCGGGGCGATTGCCGATCAATTTACGAAAGTATTAAAACTAAAGCCTCGCGACCGAAAAATCATTTTAATTTGCGGAATTAGCGCAGGCTTTGCCTCGGTTTTTGGTACACCTTTGGCAGGCGCCGTTTTTGGTCTAGAAGTATTTGTAATTGGTAGTTTGCTCTACACCGCAATTTTGCCCTCCTTTATTTCTGCCGTAGTTGCCCATTATGTTTGTTTGCAACTTGGCGCACATCATACCCATTACGAAGTGCCCAATGTGCCACCAATAGATTTACTTAAAGCCGGTTATTGTTTGGCTACTGGTATTCTATTTGGTTTGGCTGCGCGTAGTTTTTCTGTTTTGAACCAAAAGCTGTCTGGAATTTTTAAGAAAATCAAATATCCGCCTATTCGTCCGGTGGTTGGCGGCATTATTTTCTTGGCGATTATTATTGGTTTCGGCGCTTACCGTTTTTTAGGTTTGGGTCTTCCCGAAATTAGCGCTGCTTTTACAAAACAAGAAAAGTATTACACTTTTGCTGTAAAAATTGCCCTTACCGCGCTTACTTTAAGTGCAGGTTTTAAAGGTGGCGAAGTAACGCCGTTATTTTTTATTGGCGCAACGCTTGGTAGTTTTCTGAGCGTCTTTGTTCCGTTACCTGTTGGATTATTGGCTGCGATGGGCTTTGTTGCCGTTTTTTCTGGCGCGGCGAACACCCCTTTGGCTTGCATTTTTATGGGGATAGAATTGTTTGGCGCGGCAACAGGAGTTTACATTGCTCTCGCATGTGTAATGGCCTACATTTTCTCGGGCCATTCTGGCATTTATGAATCGCAAAGCATCGGTAGCCCGAAGCATCTATTGCTTAAACGCCATCAGTTTTTGAGGTGATGGGTCACTCTTCGATATCCTCAGAAGGGCGATGTAGAAGTTTAGCTAATTAGATTGAAATCCAATAAGGAAATCAAAAAAAGCTTTCTTTTGCGGATTCGGAAATCGGACCTATTTATGCTTCGCGATGCGCACGCTAATATCCCGAAGAGCAAGTTAGCAATTCATTCTATTTTAAATATATGTCTTATATTAGAGACATGAAATATTTAAGATTCTACTACTTTTCTTTTTTGTATTTCTATAAAGATAAGCCACTTGACTGGATTTCCGAATACAGAAGCTTCTTTCTAGTTTTGATAACTATTATTAGTATTTTGTCCTTCATCTTGCTTCTTTTATACCCTAACTTAATAGGAATATATTCTTACGCAAGATTAGGACTAATCGTATTATTTATATTGCTAGGTGTGTTATTTCAATACACATTAATTCATAGTGGCAAGTACATGCATATTTTTGAAGAGTTTCAGAATCATGCCATGAACACCAAATCGAACAGAATTGTGTGTTATATGGTTTGGTTTTTAACTTTTATTTCGCCTAGTATATTAGCTGTTATTCAAATGGGATATATACGCTGAGATGATAATATTACGTTATTTGAATTCTAAAATCTAATAAAGCACCCTAAATTTAATGGTATGCTCTATCTTTTTTAGTGATTTAAAAATTGCCTTATCGTACTCGGTATCGATGTCTGTAATGGCATAGCCTATTTGTTTATTGGTCATTAAAAATTGACCTACAATATTTACGTCATTCTTCGCAAAGACCGTATTTATTTGAGCCATAACGCCGGGCACATTGTGGTGGATGTGTATCAATCTGTGCGATTTTTCTATTTTGGGAAGTTGTAAATTAGGGAAGTTGCTACTTAAATAGGTGGCGCCAGAATTCATAAATTTGACCATTCTACTCGGAATGAAATCTATATTTCGAGGATTGTGTTTTGGATCATCGAAAATTACAATACCCATCTGTGTGCAAAGCGGCGCATCTACCTTTGCCTTGCTGTTGCCCAAATAACCAATCGCTTTTAAGTTGCTTGCGTTCTTTAACTGAGTCGTCGCCACCTCTTCGCCATTGGCAAGCAACATCATTCCAACATCGTTTACATACTTTTCTTCAAACGTTTTCTTATGCCTGATAGATAGTCCATCGTCCTTTAGAACTTTTATTGCTTTTTCGTCCACCTCTCCAATCACCAAACAAAGAATGCGGTTTTTAGGGTAAGAAATAGACTGCGGAAGGTCGTTCACATATAAAAATTCATCAAAACTTGGTGTAATGTGGTCTGCTTTTTCTACAATCGTTTGGCGAGAAATGTTTTCTGTAAATGCGTAAAATTTATTAATCATTCCACTTTCTCTGAGCTGAAAATCAGAATATCCATCGCCAATACCAAAGAGGTTACCTTTCAATTTTAATTGTTGCATTAACTTTACTTTGCCACCTTCTTGGCTAAGGGGGTTCTCGTGGTCGTAATCGATAATATCGCCATTTGCATTGGTTATAAAAGTGTTTGCATAAATATTCTTTTTTTTGATGTGATACTGGCTCACCACCGGGATGATAAATTCTTTAAAGCCGCCGGAAACGATGAACACATCATCGGCGTGTTTTTTGAAAAAAGCAGCATTGCGAGAAAATGAAATAGAAACTTTCTTTCTCAGGTGCTTTATCAGCTTTTTAAGATGTTGATCATTAGCCTCCAAAAGCTTAACCCTTTGCGCCAAACTTTCTGAAAATGAAAGCTTGCCCTCCATGGCCAAATTGGTATAATCTTCTATTTTTTGATAAATCTGCGCCCTGTCAGGATGATCTTTTAAAGAAATTCTTGCCAATTCATCTAGAGCCTCTACTTGGGTAAAAGTACTATCGAAATCTATAATGTAACATGCTTTGTCTTTTTGCATCAACTTAAATGTTTGGTAATTTCTTTTATGGTTTCTGCAAGTGGTTTAAACTCAATCGCCGTTGCAGCGATTATTTTCTCGTTATCATAATAACTGTATGTCAGGCTACTTTTTGCGGTATCTTTGGTGATGGATGGCGCATTACCAGTAAAGAGCGAGCCAAATTTAAGAGCTCTCCATGCAAGGCCTAACATCCAGGCTTTTGCCTCGATTTTTGGTTGTGGCAACTTAAATCCCTCGGCTATCTCGCTAAATAATTGTTTGTAAGTATAATTTTCTGATGAGATAATAAAGCGCTCGCCTTTTATATCACTCTCCATCAATAAAATCATTGCCTTGGCAACGTCTTCTACATCTACCAAACCTGTTGCGCCTTCTGTATAGAATTTGAATCCCTCTTTTATCAATTTAAAAATTGCGCCACTTCCCTCAAAATTTGTGCTTTTGCCTAAAATAATCGATGGATTTATGATAACAGCTTCCAAACCTTCGGCAATTCCTCGCCACACTTCCATCTCGCCTTCGTATTTAGAAAGACCATAAGCTTGAGACTTGGAGTCGTATTCCCAATAGTTTTCTTCGTTAATCATATTTCCCTTTTTTGCTTCGCCGAGGGCGGCAACAGAACTTACGTGGAGCAACCTGCAATGGTGTTCTTGGCAAAGGTTTACAATGTTAGAAGTTCCATGTATATTTACATGATACAGTTTCTTTTTATCGGCAGGATTTAAGGAAACAAACGCAGCACAATGATATATCTTCGTAATTCCGTAAAATGCGTCGGCCAGAGTTGCTGGTTCATTAATGTCTGCGGTACGCCATTCAATTAAAGGATTTTGGGCTAATATTTTTGGAATAACTGAATTGGCTCTTTTAATCGCCCTAACAGGCTGACCGGCAGTTGTGAGTTTCTTCAATAATTCAGAACCTAAAAATCCCGTGCCGCCGGTAACCAATATCATCGCTAATTTTTTTGCCGCTAAATGTAAAAATACGCCCCCAAAAATAGATATTTGAGGCGATAGTTTTAAATATATGTCATTAAAGGATTTTTTCACCCCTGTAAAACCGAACAGCTTTACACCCAAACAAGGCTTTTTAACTTCGCAAATGGGCAGCAAAGCGGATATATTTATAGATGCTTTCCCAAATTTGGAAGAAGGCAATTTAGATATAGCTTTGTTTGGTGTGCAAGATGGGAGAAACTCCGTAAATAATGAGGGGTGCGCCCTGGCTCCCGATTATTTTAGAGCACAATTTTATCTTTTAAACGAAGGCGCTTTTGAGAGCAGGCTTGTCGATTTAGGAAATATAATTGCAGGCCAAACGGTAGCCGACACTTACATTGCAGTAAAAACAATCGTTGCCGAACTGATAAAAAAAAATATTATTCCTGTAATTATTGGCGGCGGACAAGACTTAACTTATGCCCAGTATTTGGGTTATGAGGGTTTGGAGCAAAAGGTAGATTTAGTTATTGTAGATAATCAGTTTGACATTGGAGAAGATGGAAACGAGGGGATTGAAACTCGGTCTGACTGTTACCTTAACAAAGTTTTTCTTCATCAACCCAACTATCTTTTCAACTTTAGCAATATTGGTTATCAAACCTATTTTATAAATCAGGAGAGTTTATCGGTAATGGAAAAATTATATTTTGACGCTCACCGACTAGGCGATTTTTTCCAAAATATTGCTTTGGCAGAGCCGATTATAAGAAATGCAAATTTGATAAGCTTTGATATTGGAGCAATTAGATCTGCCGATGCAGTAGGCAATGCAAACTCAACACCAAATGGTTTCGATGGCGAAAAAGCTTGCAGAATTGCCAGATATGCAGGCATTAACGATAAACTTACTTCTATCGGTTTTTACGAATTTAATCCTGCTTATGATAATAACGGGCAAACTGCGTTGCTTTTGGCACAGATGGTTTGGTATTTTATTGATGGATTTTATGCCAGGAAAAAAGATTTTCCGTTAACTCCAAAATCGCAGTATATTATTTATAGAACAAGTTTGAAAGAAGAAATAGGTGAACTGGTTTTTGTAAAAAGCAAAAAGTCTGATAGGTGGTGGATGCAAGTGCCCTATCCTCCAGGGCCTACAAAAAACGAGCGCTACCATTTAATGCCTTGCAAATATGATGATTATCAACAAGCTATCAATGGTGAAATGCCCGACTTGTGGTGGCGCACTTACCAAAAGCTATCGTAATTTTACACTGTATTTATCGTTACCGAGCTAACAATATTTATATTTGAAGGCACAATTCTTTAGAATATTATGAAAAGATTATTGATTTCTGCGTTGGCTTTATTGCCAATTGCAGCAATGGCGCAAAAGCCATATACCGTTAATGGAAACATTAAAAATTTAAAAACAGGCGACAAAGTTTACCTTATCTATAACAGTGGCGGTACAAATGTTACCGATAGCGCAATGGTAACCAACGGCAACTTTATGTTTAAAGGAACGCTAGAGAAACCAGCTAAGGGAAATTTATTTTTAAATATGAATCCCTATGTTACTAGACCTGAGCAGGGGGTTACACTAGATTTTCTGCCTTTGTATTTAGAACCTGGCAATTTGAAAATAACAGCAAGTGACTCTTTAAAAAATGCGACCATCTCCGGCTCCCCTTTAAACACTGACAATAAGAAGTTGGAAGAATCATCAAAACCAATTACCACGCAAATGGCTGCATTGAATGCAGAATATAATGGACTTTCTGATTCTTTAAAAAAGGATGATAAAACAATGCAAGATCTACAGAACCGTTTCGAGAAGATTTCTGCAGGCTTAACTCCAATTATCCTCAACTTTGTTAAAAACAATCCAAGCTCTTTTGTAAGCTTATCTTCTTTGATGCAATTAGCAAGTGATCCTAGCCACGCTGTAGAAGTCCAAAAGGCATTCGCAATGTTAAGCCCAACACTTAAAGAAAGTACGGAGGGTAAAAAGTTGAAACAGATCTTTGATGCTGTTTCTAAAACGGCGGTTGGCGTAATGGCGATGAATTTTACTCAAAATGACGTAAATGGCAAACCCGTTTCATTGTCGGATTTTAAGGGAAAGTATGTATTGTTGGATTTCTGGGCATCGTGGTGTGGGCCATGCAGACAAGAAAATCCAAATGTAGTTGCTGCGTATAATAAATACAAAGGCAAAGGATTTACCGTATTGGGTGTTTCTTTAGATGGTGGAAAGACAAAAACAACCAAAGAAGATTGGCAAAAAGCAATTGCAGACGATAAATTAGATTGGGCGCAAGTATCCAATCTAAAGGGTTGGAGTAACGAAGTTGCAGAAATGTATGGCGTGCGTGGTATTCCTGCAAATTTTTTAATTGATCCAACTGGTAAAATAATTGGAAAAGGATTGCGGGGCGAAGAGCTTAATGCTAAATTAGAAGAAATATTTTCTGCGAAGTCTAAGTAAAAGGTTTTTGTGTAGTTTAACAAAAAGCCCTGAGCTTGCAAGCTCAGGGCTTTTTGTTTGGAAGTTTGATATGTGGTTTTAATCTGAGATGTAGATTGCTTTGTTCTTCGTCAAGACGCGGGTTAGTATCATTGAGAGGCAAAGCTCATCTGGATTTTTCTGGGTAGAAATTTTAACAACGAAAGCTCTTAAATCAAATCAAACCCAATATCTTCTCTAAAAAACTTGCCGTCAAAATAAATTCGCCCTGCATCGGCGGTAGCGCTTTGAAGCGCTGAGAACATATCGTCTTGTACACTTGTTATTGCAATTACCCTGCCCCCGTTGCTTTTAACCTCTCCATTATCTATCAAAGTTCCGGCGTGGAAAGCATAAGAATGGCGTAAGTTTTCAATTCCAGAAATTACTTTCCCTTTTTCGTATTCGTGGGGGTAACCGCCAGCGACAATCATGATGGTTGCAGCCTTTTTTTCACTGATTTTTAGGGTTACATTATTTAATTCTTTTTTTGCAGCGCTTAAAAAAAGCTCCACAAGATCATTCTCCAAACGAGGGATTACGCTTTCTGTTTCAGGGTCTCCCATCCGGGCATTATATTCTATTAAGAACGGATCATCGCCTACTTTTATCAACCCGAAAAATATGAAACCTGTATAATCTATGCCTTCTTGTTTTAGGCCGCTTACTGTTGGCTTAATAATTCTATCCTCTATTTTCTGCAAAAAGGCTGCAACCGCAAATGGAACCGGTGAAACCGAACCCATACCGCCGGTATTTGGCCCAGTATCGCCCAAACCTATTTTTTTATAATCTTTTGCCTCCGGCAGGGTTACGTAATTTTCTCCATCTGTTAATATAAACACAGAAAGTTCTATTCCGTCTAAAAATTCTTCTACAACTACTGTTGCGCCCGCAGTTCCAAATTTTCCATCGAGCATCAACTTTAATTCTTCTTGCGCAGATGCAAGATCCGCGCAGATAACTACGCCTTTACCTGCTGCTAAACCATCTGCTTTTAAAACGACTGGTAAATTATGGGTTGATAAATAAGCAAGCCCGTCTTCTAAATTGGCCTGCGTAAAAGATCGAGATGAAGCTGTAGGAATATTATGGCGAGCCATAAACTGTTTCGAAAAATCTTTGCTCCCCTCCAATCTGGCTCCTTCTTTTTTTGGACCGATTACCGGAATGTGCGCAATAGATTTATCGGCAAGAAAAAAATCGTGTATTCCATTAACCAATGGCTCCTCTGGGCCAACTATCACTAGGCCAATATTTTCGGCAATCACCAATTTTCGCACTGCATCAAAATCATTTATGCCAATGTTGATGTTGGTACCGTAAACACCAGTGCCGCCATTGCCCGGTGCAACAATAAGTTTATCACAATGTGGAGATTGGCTGATTTTCCACGCAAATGCACTTTCTCTACCACCAGAGCCTAAAATTAAGATGTTCATGGTGCAAATATAGAGGTTTTGATGGTTAGATGGTTGGTTAGTTAGTTGGTTAAGATGTTGGTTGGTTAGGAGGTTAGTTGTCTAGTTAGATGGTTAAGGTAGAAAATTACTCTGTTGGCCACAGGCATTCGAAAATCGTAAATCTCAATTCGCAACTTATTTTACTCCGCACTTCGTGTCATTTGCTCTAGCATATCCCACATTTCTGGCGAGATAGCTTCTAAACCATTCATCTGCCCTGCGCCTTGCAACCATTCTCCACCGTCAATGGTAATTATTTCTCCGTTGATGTAGTTCGAAAAATCACTAATTAAAAAAGCCGCCAAATTTGCAAGTTCTTGGTGTTCTCCAACTCGCTTTAGTGGTACTCGATTTTTAAAATCAAACTTTTTGGCCAAGTCGCCCGGCAGCAAACGCTCCCAAGCGCCCTTAGTAGGGAAAGGACCAGGTGCAATGGCATTGGTTCTTATTTGATATTTTCCCCACTCTACAGCCAACGATCTGGTAAGTGCTAACACACCGCCCTTTGCACATGCAGAAGGAACCACATAAGCAGAACCAGTAAAAGCATAAGTTGTGATGATGTTTAGCACAGTTGCCGCTTGTTTTTCTTTGATCCAATGTTTGCCAAAAGCCAAAGAACAATTTACTGTTCCTTTTAGAACAATATCAATAATGGTAGAAAATGCGTTTGCAGATAGCCGCTCTGTTGGTGAGATAAAATTGCCAGCCGCATTGTTTAGAAGCACATCTACTTTGCCAAATTTTTCTAACGATTTTTCTAAAAGATTGTTAACCTGAGCTGGCTGCCTAACATCGCAGGCAATTGCCAAAACTTTTCCTCCCGTTTTCTCTTCCATCTCACCCGCAGTCTTTGTTAATACATCTAATTTTCTGCTAGTGATGATCAAATTTGCACCGAGTTTTAAAAAATAAACGCCCATGGCCTTTCCCAAACCAGTACCGCCGCCAGTTATAACAACCGTTTTGCCCTTTAAGGCATCATCGCGAAGCATAGGTTGGGTAAAGTTTGACATGGCAACGAACTCTGAAATGTTAAATAAAAAGTTGTATAAATGATCTTATTTTCTCTGGAGATTACCAATGATGGTTTTTAGCAAATTCCTTGTAGTAGGCGCCCACCATTGAGCCATCATTTTTTCTAAAAATTCTGACTGAGTGGCTTCAAAAGATTTTAGTAAATCCTGTCTAATACTCAATTTACTTTGTTGCCAAGTGTTACTTTCTAGTTCTACGTATCTCTTAATGCGCCGTTCGGCGATGGTTTGCAGACTTTCTGCGCTTACCAACTCATCAATCAAACCGGCAGCTAATGCTTCTTGGGGTTTGTAAAGCATACCTTGAAGCAAATTGCGCGCAGCTTGAGCTTGCCCAATCCAAAAAGCATATAAGTTAAAGATGCCACTCGGCACAATAATTCCGACGGGTACCTCATTTAATCCAATAATAAATGGTCCATCTGCCATAATTCGATAATCGGCAGCGAGCGCCATTACACAGCCACCGGCTGGAGCATGCCCAGAAATGGCGGCAATTAACGGTTTTTTAAAACCCACTATATTTTTAACGAACTTTAGGAAAAGAATCCAAAAATTTTCCACCTGTTTTTCATCATAGTCATAAAGCTCTATCAAATCTAAACCAGCGGAGAAAAAAGGAGGGTTGCCTGTTAAAATCACGCCGGCAACCGTATCGTCTTTTAAAATGTTTGCAAACATTTCATCCAATTCTGCGATAAGGGCATAGTTTAACGCATTCGATTTTCCTCTATTTAGAGTAATAGTTGCAACGTGATCTTTAACGTTTACTTTAATATGCTCCATTAATTGGTGTTATTTTACCTCGTACATGTACACTTTCCTGCCTAAATGGCCAACAGCGTCTATTCCTTCAATCACCATTCTATAAGTGCCTGGCTCGCTTGCATTGTAAAAATCAAAACTTGCGCCCTCTTCTTTTTTGGCAACTACTTGTGGGTTCCAGTAAATGGTCGACCGTAAATCTATCCTTGGGCTTTTTGCAGGATCATCGTATTTTGGCGAATAAAATTCTCGTGCAATATAAAAACCCTTTGGACTCAGAGCTACAACCCCAGGTGCATACCTATTATAGTTGCCTCCGCTACCACCTCGTTTTGTGGTGATTATAAGCATGCCTCCGCGGCCTTCACTTCCATAAATCGTAGTATAAGATACACTTTTTAATACTTCTATTGTCTCGATATCTTCTGGAGAAATGGCGTCTACAAAATCAGGCTCTGTAGTTATACCATCTACCTTAATACCCATTGGCGTATCCTGACTGCGGGTAGAATATGGGGTGTTCTCTCTAAAAATTACCCCAGGCAACCTACCCTGTAAGCACATAATCAATGATGGGCAAGAGATTAGTTTATCTCCTGTGAGAACAAAATCAGCATTGCCGGGTCCATTTAAGTTAGAAGAGTTTTTTGCCGGGTTCTTTTTTTGGACAATATTTACCTCTGCCAATTGAATTGTCCTCGTAACTAAACCCAGCCTCGCCATTTCGTTTAAATACCGGTCGTTCTCTTTAATGTATTTCATCAACACATCATTTACATTTACTTCTACGTCTGCACTGTTTTTATTTTTAGTAACCAATTGATCTGGAGCCGCATCTAACTCTATCTCTACAAATTTTCGTTCATTTGATGTGCGCGCTTGAACCACAAACTTCGTACTATCTCTATATGCTAAATTATCAAACACAAATTTACCCTCTGCATTGGTAACGGTATCTAAAATAAATTGGGTGCCTTTGGTAGAAAGCAACATCACATGCCCGCCGGCAACCGGTTTTTTACCTCTGGTAACCGTGCCGCTGATGGTGAGAGAATTTTCCGGCTTAAAGGTTATTGTGGGCTTTACATCGCTTAATACATTTTTCCAAGTAAACCTTCTGTATCCTTGGGTCAACATTAAGTTGTCTAAATCTTCGTTTGTTTTTGGATCATCTTTTAAAAAATAATAATTTGGGTTTTGTACGTAGCCAGCTATGTCTGATGTGAGCAGCATGGTTGTTAAAATATTGCTTTCATTCTCAAGCTCTGGAGTAACCTTTTTGGCGTTCGTAATTGATACAGAAAAACTGCCTACCTCAGATTGTTGATCGTGTTTGGCCAAAAATTGAAAGGTAGATTTCCCTTTAATATTTTTTGAGACATTTAAGGTGTTCAATTCTATATCAAGTGTCCTATCGTTACTTTTTATAAAAACCAATCGTTCTGCAATGGGCTGATTGGTATTAGAGAACAATGTAAATTGGACTATACCAGCGAGCAATTTTGCTTTCGGGATCGTTGCCGACAACACTTGCCTATCCATATTTGCCTTAGAAACGTATAACAAGTTTCCTGCCTGTTGGGCGACAATTTTTAATTCTCCACCATTTGCTTTATCTGGCGTAGAGAATATTTTTAAATATACATTGCTGCTGTCGGAGTTATTTATGCTTAGCGCATAACCACTCTTTTGCATTAAAGGAAGCTTAAATTCTTTACTAGAGCCATCTTTAAATTTAATTTTCGAAGTATAGACGACGTCGGGCAACGAGGTTAAAGTAAAGCTTCCCATACCAAGGCTGTCTGTTATAAAGCTAGTTACCTCCTGGCCAGAGGCATCTAAAATTTGCCCATTTACAGTTTCTCCTCTCCCAGATGAATATACAGCTTTCAACGCAATTTTAGTTGGAATGCCCTCTAAAAAAGTACCGCCCTCGGGCATAAACTGTACATCTACTGCAGAAGATGTAGCTGCTATTGGGATTATTTTGGTAATCTCCGTTTTGTCTAGAAGCTTTAAGGTGGCGGTAATTTTACCTTTATTCTCAGAAAATGCAGCAGAGTTAGTAAAATCTAGGTCAATGTTTCCCTTATTATCTGTCTTTGCCTTGCCTTTTTTTACAGTCTTGAAATCCAGCGCCACTTGATAATTTACCTCATTGTCTATGTACGGAATGCCATTTTTATCTTCGAAATGAATTTTTGCAGAAGTTTTTTGAAGACCATTTTCGGTTATATAACTAAAATCTGTTTTCGCAAAAACCTTGTTTGTCCAGCTGTTACCAATCTTTATGGTTTTATCAAAAAAGAAATCGGCGCCAAAATTTCGCATATAGTTGGTGTAAGCCCTAATGCGATAGTTTCCTTCTTTGAGAGAATCTGTCAATTTAAAATCACCCCAAGTAATCCCGCCGCCCAACGGAAGTTTTAACCTTGTGGCAATAGAGTCCTTTTCAGTAATAAGCTCTACATACAAGATACTGCTAATGGCAGATGGAGCTTGTGTTTTGGTGTTAAGCGCATATCCCTTAAACCAAATGTCATCGCCCACTGCATAATACGGCTTATCTAGTTGTAAGTAAACCTTTTCTTGCGGATACATGGCCGAATAATCCTCTAGCTTTTTAAGTATAGCCGCAAAAGGATCGTCTTCTATTTTAAATGCAATAATGCTGGCCAAGAAACCAAGGCAGCCAAAAAATATTAGTAATCTGTTTTTCATGCCGAGAAAGTTATATTTTAAAATCGATTTAGATGTTAATGTGGTTAGTGAAGCAATAAGTAGTTCAGCGCAAAATACCGTTTAAATTTATATTTTCTTGTAATTTATATTGACACCTTGTTTTTTGCTTTTGAATGCATTGAAATATGATTCATTTTTTAACCTCGGTAATGGATACCAACTTGCTCTATAACATTGCTAGTTTTAATAAAATTCGTATTAGAATTAACAAAACGAAAAATTTACTTTGAAATAATCAATAACAAAAGCTAATCTAACTTTTTTTATAAAAAATATATACTCATATGGTAGTAAATAAAGCTTACTACGCAATGCGTTTGAAGATTTTCATTCTTTAAAATAAAAAAAAGACAATAAGTCTTAACTATGGCAAAATAAATACCTATTTTTAGCTTAACTACTTTTAAAAAAGCAGTTTTGCTTACACAATTAGTTTTTTACCAACCTTAAACTATCAAAATTAATCCTATGAAAAAACATCTACTGTATCTCTTTGCGCTTATTATTTTTTCACACCAAAGTTTTGGGCAAAAAATAATTACTGGCAAGGTAACTTCTGGCACAGATGGCTCACCAATACCTGGCGCGAGTATTTTTGAAACGAACACAAATAACGGCACAATTTCTAATGCAGATGGCACCTATAAACTTACTGTAAATGGAGAAGGCGCTGTTCTACAATTTAAGTACGTTGGTTTTACAACCCTCGATATTTCAGTTAACAACAGAACCATAATAAATGCCTCTTTAACAACGAGTGCAAATGACTTAAACGAGGTAGTTGTTACAGGCGCCCTCGGCATACAGCGGAACGCAAACGAGCTTGGTTATTCTGCGCAAACAATTTCATCCAAAGACCTAAATGAGAACAGACAAACTAATATGGTGAATGCCATACAAGGTAAAATAGCTGGCGTAACCATTAGCAGCGGCGGCGGCGCACCAGGTCAAGGTGCTAGCATTCAAATTAGAGGTGTAAATTCTTTAGATCCGAATAGAAGCAATGAGCCACTTTTTGTTATTGATGGTATTGTGATAGATAATTCTACCTCAACTTTGGGAGATCAAGCCGAGCTGCGGGGAGTTTCCAATCGGGGTGCAGACATCAACCCCGACGATATAGAATCTCTTACAGTTTTAAAAAGTGGTGCAGCAACAGCATTGTACGGTATAAGAGGAGCTAACGGTGTTGTGGTTATTACCACAAAATCTGGCAAAGCAGGGCAAATGCGGGTAAATTTCTCTTCTTCGGCCGGTGTAGAAAGTGTAGATAAATTTCCAGAGATACAAGATAAGTTTTCGCAGGGTTATATTGGCGTTTATGATTCTACAAGTTTTTGGCCGTCTTGGGGGCCAACTGTAGCGGAGGCTAAAAAATTAGACTCGAGCCACCCAGATAAACTTTATAACCATTTTAAAGATGCATACCACAACGGTTATCAATATAGAAATACACTATCACTATCTGGCGGAACTGATAAGATAACCTACAATAGTTCTTTTTCTCAATTTAAAGAAAACGGTACCATACCTTTCACCGATTATAAAAACCTATCTGCAAAGCTTAGCGCGCAAGCAACAATCAGCAAAAAGATTAAGGCAGATGTTTCTTTAAACTTTGTTAATTCTGGCGGTAGGAGATACAATGCCGATCGTTTTAATGAAAGCCTAAGCTATTGGTCTCCACGGTGGAACGTAAATGATTACATTAAGCCAGATGGCACAATGAAGACTTATGGCAACAACAATCCCATTTATGGCGCATTTTCTAACCGTTTTGTAGATGATGTAAATAGATTGATAGGAAGTGCCCACTTTGAATATCAACCGTTAAGCTGGCTAAACTTATCTTACCGAGCTGGAGTTGACACATACAATGACGCGAGAACCAGAACTGCACCTGGGCCGAAAGGCGTAGCAAATGAAATTGTGTATGAAGATAATGCAGCCGGTTTTACGTATGCATATAACACTCGAAGCAGAATTATAACTTCTACGTTCATCGCCACTGCGACTACTAAGTTGGGAGAAAAATTTTCGGCAAACTTAAGGGTTGGACAAGATCTTTCTGACGCACGAACAAAAAACGTATCCGTAGAAGGTGATACTCTTAGTATTTTTGATAACTTTAATTTAAACAATGCAAAGAGAGTTTCGGCAACAAGTACGCTAAGCGAGTATAGGCTGATGGGTGTTTTTGCAGATTTAACCGTAGATTTTAACAAGTTCCTCTATTTAAACTTAACAGGAAGGAATGATTTTACCTCTACATTGTCTAGACCGAACAATTCTTTCTTCTATCCATCCGCAAGTTTATCTTACGTATTTTCTGATCAATTTAAATTACCAAGTTATTTTAGCTATGCAAAAGCACGGTTTTCTTATGCGCAAACCGGTAAAGACGCATTACCATACGCAACATCTAACGGCTTTTCTTTTTACACAGCGCTGCCGGCCGGTTATACCGGTTTTACAAAGAGCGCATTGCTTGGAAACCCAAGTTTGAGACCTGAATTTACCGATACCTATGAGGGCGGGATTGACTTACAATTTTTAAAAAATCGCATAGGATTGAGTGCAACCTATTATTATTCGCTTTCTAAAGATCAACTTTTGCAAGCAAATATTTCTAGCACTACTGGTTATGTTCGCGCAGCCGTAAACGCAGGTAGCATGCGTAACAGGGGTATAGAGCTAACCCTTAACACAAAGCCAATTGCATCTAAGGATGTCAGTTGGGATCTTAGTATCAATTTCTCTGCAAATAGAAATAAGGTAATCGCTTTAAACGAAGGGTTGACGGAGATATCAATTGCTAGCCAATCTGGCTATGCAGGCTCTTCAGTTACGTCTAAAATAGTTCCTGGACATGCTTATGGCGATTTATTCGGTTCTGCATATACCAGATATTATACCAACGGCCAAGTTGGACCCACTTATGCAATAGATGCAACTGCGCCTATTGTTATCGGAGCAAACGGTTTCCAAACAAAAACCTCAGGCGTATTAATTGCAAACTCGTCGCCCAGATGGATTGGTGGTTTAAATTCTAACTTTCGGTATAAAAATATAAGCCTAAACTTATTGTTTGATACCCGCCAAGGCCAATATAAGTACAACCAAATGGATAACTTCTTTGCCGCCTTTGGCATTGCAAAATACACCGAAGACAGAGTTGAAACCAAAGTTTTTGAAGGTGTTTTGGCAGACGGAACGCCAAACACAAAAGCAGTTTTCCTTGGGCAAGGTGTTGGTCCAGATGGTGTAAATTACAATGCGGGATATTACCGAAATACCTATCGTGGCGTTTCAGAAAATTTTATTCAAGATGCATCGTGGTTTAGGCTTCGCTCTGCGGGATTATCTTATTCGCTGCCTTCTCAAGTTTTGCAAAATGTATTTATAAAAAGCGTTCGCTTAACAGGTACAGTGAATAATGCGTTCATCATCACAAAATATAAAGGCTTCGATCCTGAATCTAGCTCTTTTCCCAGCGGCAGCAATGTAGTTGGTTTTGGTGGATTTACCTATCCTGCAAATCGTACATTTCTCCTTACTTTAAACGTTGGCTTCTAACTTAAAAAACATGAAAAATAAATATATTATTATCATAGCCACTATTTTCTTGGCGTTTTCATTTTCGGGATGCAAAAAATATTTTGATTTAAACCAGAATCCCAACCAAATTACCGATCCTCCATTAAAGGGGCTGCTATCTACGGTAACGAATAAAACAGGTTTAAACAGCTATCGGGTTGCTTCAACCACAAATTACTTTGTTCAATATCTTGCTAATCCTAGTGCGGGCGCATCTACAGATGTGTACGATCAAGTAGATTATACTGGAACGTGGGACGCTATTTATTTCGCGATGGCTGATATTAACGAGATGAAAAAGAAGGCAGAAACTACGGGTGCAAGTCAATATGTTGGGGTAGCCGATATTTTAACAGCATATCACCTCTCTCTAATTACAGATATGTTTGGGCAAGGCCCATACACCCAAGCCTTCATGGAAAGCAATTTTACCCCAGTTTATGATTCTGAAGAAGATCTTTACAAAACCATCGGCTCATTATTAGATGAAGGGATTACCGCCATAAACAAACCCAATTCTACCTTTGAACTTAGCCCGGCTGATGATTTGATCTACGGCGGAAAAGTGGCTAATTGGGTTAAGTTTGCCTATACATTAAAGGCCCGGTGGCTTAACAAGATCAGCAAAAAAGCGAGTTATAATCCAACAGCCGTTTTGGCCGCAGTAGATAAAGGTTTTACATCTAATGATGATAATGCAAAAATGGGTGTTTTTACATCAAAAAACCCTTGGAATCAAATTGCATTCGATAATAATGCAAACTTATTGGGCGGGTGGTTGTCAGAACAGCTGGTTGACGCCATGAACGGTAAAACCTTCGGCGTATTAGATCCGCGGATTGGTGCGTATGCAAGTAAGACGATAACAAATAGTTATACTGGAACGCCAAATGGTGCTGGAAACGTTGGGCCTGCAGCCAACACCGTAAGAGATGAAAGTTATATAAGTTTGACAGGCGTTTTAAGTAGCCCAAGTTCGCCTCTGATTATTGCATCTTATAGTGAAATGAAGTTTATTGAGGCAGAGGCTGCATTAAGAGCTGGCTTATCACAACGTGCCTTTAACGCATACCGCGCGGGAATTGGCGCAGATATGGATGAATTAAATGTGACTGCAGTAGATAAGACGGTTTACCTAGCTAGTGCTACGGTTGTACAAACCCCGGCGGAACTTACGCTTGCCAAGGTTTTTCAAGAGAAATATATCGCAACCTATTTAAATCCAGAAGCATGGAACGATGCAAGGCGATATAATTATATGTATAAAGATTTTACTTTACCGGCAAATGCTGTGTTACCAACCTTTATAAGACGAGTTGCTTATCCTGATGGAGAAAAAAATAAGAACGGTGCAAATGTGCCGAATGTAAACGCCTTAAGCGATCCGTTGTGGTGGGATAAACCGTAATTTTAAACTGTGAACTTTCTTTACCCTTGTTAAGAATAGTTTAACGAAAAAGAATAGAACACGGTTTTAAAAAGTTGAGTGATAAATGCCATTCTGCCATTGGGCAGGGTGGCTCTCTTATTTTATTATTGTTATAGCGCAGCCTTTACCAAAAAAGGCAAAATCTCCTTTTGAAAACTTACAAAATTCTTTCTAACATCAGCATCGCTAACTGAAGTAAATGCAAAAGAAAATACGATACTTTTACTTGCCTTTAGCAAAAATGCAAGTCCTTCTCTTCTCGATGGGTTGTTTTTAAAATTGTCTAGTTCCAAATAGGCAGCGAGCAAAAGCGCCTCTAACTGATCTGATAATTGCTTCAAAAATTCTTGTGAGTTTGCATTCTCTCGCACAAAATCCCAACCTATAAACTCATTACACACCGTAAACGAAAGCCTACATGTGCGCATAATTAAAGCTTTTAAATGTTCCTCCTCATTTTTGTAGGGAACTTTATGATGTAGTATCTCATGCAGATTTACATCCAGATAATCCATTAAAATCTGATCTAACACTTGCTCTTTGCTGTCGAAATATTTGTAGATGGTTGCCTTTGCTATGCGCGCTTTCTTTGCAATTTCGTTTACACTGGTTTTATGGTAACCATATTTTCTGAACAACTCTTTTGCTGCTTTTTTTACGGTCTCCTTAATTTTTTCGGCTTCCATTCTAATTGGTTACTTGTAATAAATAGCTAGTGATAGAAACATGATATTCTTTAAGAGATTTTACCGCAGGTGCTTTAGCGGGAGATCCGTCCAGTAACAAAAATTTGGCTCCTGAGCAGGGGTCGGTAACGGTAAACTCCCCCTTGTCTAAGTTTACAGCACATCTTTGTTGAGGGTTTACGCTGCTGGTTCTATCATAAGCTACATATTTACCGAGGGGGGTTCTGTAAATGATGATACCTGAGATGCCAAATCCGTTTATAGTTACCGCTCCTCCAGCATTTAGTGCATTTAACCTTGGGTCTGTTAGTGGGGTACTAAAATTTACCGGCACATCTGGAATAAGATTTTGCTGTTTTCCGCAGCTGCTAAAAAGAAATACACTCAACAGAAAGCCAAAGAAACCCCTCATTATATTAAGGCAGATTTATATTGTTTCAAAAAACGAATATCATTTTCTGAGAATAGACGCAAATCTTTAATCTCAAACTTTAGGTTTGTAATGCGTTCAATTCCCATCCCGAAAGCAAAACCGCTGTATTTTTTCGGGTCAATTCCGCAATTTTCCAATACATTTGGATCTACCATGCCGCAGCCCAAAATTTCTACCCAACCACTGTATTTACACATGGCGCAACCAACACCTTTACAGATGGTACAAGAGATATCCATCTCGGCACTCGGTTCTGTAAATGGAAAATAAGATGGACGGAACCGCACCTCTGTTTCCTCGCCGTACAATTCTTGCACAAAGTAAAATAGCGTTTGTTTTAAATCGGCAAAAGAAACATCTTCATCCACATACAAACCCTCTATTTGGTGAAAGAAGCAATGCGCTCTTGCAGAAATAGCTTCATTTCTATAAACGCGTCCTGGCATAATTGCCCGAAACGGCGGTTTGCCTTGTTCCATCATCCGTACTTGCACGCTAGAGGTATGTGTACGCAAAGCGATATCTCCTTTTTCTCCACCCTTTTTAATGAAGAACGTATCTTGCATATCTCTTGCAGGATGTTCTTCTGGAAAGTTCAGCGCAGAGAAATTATGCCAATCATCTTCTATTTCGGGACCTTCTGCAACGGTAAATCCTAGCTTAGAAAAAATTTCTACAATTTCCCTCCTTACAAGCGCAAGCGGATGGCGGGAACCAATTTCAAACCCTTCACCAGGCAAACTCAAATCTAAATTGTTGGTTTTATCGGGTGCTTCGCTTGTAATTTCGTTTTCCTTTAAACTTTGATATTTGCTTTCTGCAAGTTGCTTAAAGGTATTTAAGACTTTGCCGAGAGATTTTTTCTCTTCTACTGAAGCGGCTTTGAACTCTTCGAAAATTTCTTTGATGAGTCCTTTAGAACCTAAATATTTAATACGGAACTGTTCGATTTCGTCTACCTTTTGGGTTGCAAAGAGATTTATATCTTCCGTATATTGTTGAATTTTATCCTGTAGCATTGCGTCAAATATACGGGTATTTTATTGATGTTTTTTGTCGCGTCGAGTTCAAAAACAAGTTTTAAGCAATTTATTGCAAGGAAATGAACTGGTAGGACGGGTTTTATTCGCAAAGCGAACAGCTGTAACATTGTGCCTTTGAACATTACTGTTATTACGGTTTCACTTTTGAGTTTGAGTGTCACGCTGGTCGCAGTCTCAAGTGCAGAGTTAACCCATAAATCAAACGGAAATTTCCTTATATTGCCTACCAAAATCAAACATCCTTTTATCGTTAACATGAACGCCATCAAGCAGGTTAGTGGTTTAAAATTAAGGCTAACCACCTTGTTTTTATCTTTTGCAATGCCAGCATTTTTGTTCGGTCAAGGTGCAAATATTACCAAAAATCAAACTGAAAATCAACAAATTTCTACTCTAAGCGAACTAGGTTTAAAGGCTGCAAAGACAGATTCTGCGAGAGCTTGGCAATACGCGTTGCAGGTTAAGGCGTTGGCAGAAAAAATAAAATCTTCTAACGGTTTGGCTCTTGCTCAGCGAATTTTTGGTTTGGTGCAGGCATCCCGCAATCATTTCCCTGCCGCCTTTTCGGCATTTAACAATGCACTTCAATTTTACGAAACCGACAAAAATATTAAGGGACAAGGCTTAGTTTATAGCGATATTGGTTTGGCTTATTTGGCTGAAAATTCTCGTAAAGAGGCTTTAAATTATTTTTTAAAGGCAGAGCAAGCACACCAAAAAATTAACGATAATGCGAATCTTTTGGCTGATCTTAACCAACTTGGCGTTGTATATTTTCAAGATGGCAATAACCAAAAGGCAGTAGAATATTATATAAGTGCAGCTACGCTGGCAGATAAAATAGATGACCAAGCCGCTCTTCCTCAAATATATAACAACCTTGGGCAACTACTCTCTGCTGATAAAAACTATGCTGGTGCAGAAACTTATTTTAAAAAAGCCATTGCCAAAAATAAAGCTGTGAATGATCAACGAAATTTAGGCATAGCAAGTTTAAATTTGGCTAACGTTTATACAGAACGGGCGGAATACGATGATGCGGTTGCTCAATACAACAACGCATTAGAAGCGTTTAAAAAAAGCAGTTTTACCAAAGGTGTGCAAGTGAGTTTTAACAATCTCGGCGCACTAGCGCTTCGTCAGGAGCGTTTTGCCGATGCAATACCATTATTAGAAAACTCCTTAAGTATTTCGAAATCGTCTAAAAATTATACCGGGGTGGCACTTACGCAACAAAACATCGCTTATGCATTTATGAAACTTAGGGAGTTTGATAAAGCCACTGCGTTATATGATGAGGCAGAACAATCTGCAACAACTTATAAAAATAATACCTCAGTTTTTGGTGAAATTTATAAGCATCGATCTATGCTAGATTCGGCTATGGGAAATTTTAGGGGCGCTTTTAATGAGCGCAATAAATATCTACAGATAAAAGATAGCTTGCAGAACGAGAAATTAAGTAAACAGATTAATGAACTGCAAACCAAATACGAAACAGAAAAAAAGGAAGGGCAGATAAATTTGCTTAGTCGGCAGAACGCTTTACAAATCCTCAACCTAAGGAACCAACAATTGCAACTGGCGCAGAATAACCTTCAGCTAAGCAAAAATCGCCTCGTTATAGATCGAAATGAATTGCTTCAAGCCACGCAAACATTAGAGATAAAGAACAAGCAAGGTTTGCTGGATAAAAAACAATTAGAATCTCAACGCAAGGATATCTTAATTTCTCAGAATGCGTTAAGTGAGGCCAAATCTAGAGCGGAGTTGGGGCAAAGTAGGCGAATACTTGCACTGCTTGGTGCTGCAACTGCAGGATTGATTTGTTTAATTATTCTAGTAAGCCGAAATATGCGCTTGCAACGTACCAAACTACAAGCAGAGAAAGAACTCGCATCCTATAGGGCAAAGCAAGATTTGTTAAATGAGAAGCTCCGAATCTCTAGCGAATTGCACGATAATATTGGCTCGCAACTAACGTTTATCCATTCTTCTATTCAAAATTTGCGGGGTACATCCGGGCGAGACAACAAACTTATTTTGCAGGAGACCGAAGACATTGCAGGGAATACTATAAGAGATTTGCGGCAAACGGTTTGGTTCATAAATAATACCAGTTTTACTGCAGAAGATTTTGTGATAAGATTACGTGAATACTTAAAACCTTATCAAACCATAGGCAGCACCAACATCGTAATTAAAAACCTTGTACCTACAGATTGGCTTTTATCATCCACCACGGCAACGCACTTGTTTCGGATTGTTCAAGAGGCGGTAAACAATGCAATTAAATATGCGTCTGCCTCTCAAATTACTATCGAACTAGCAACCGATAGTAAACAAAAAATCATATTGGGCATAAAAGACAACGGTTGCGGCTTCAATACAGATTTCCATACGGCAGGTTTTGGATTACGAAATATGGAAGTGAGGGCGAAAAAATCTGGCGGCAATTTAAAAGTTTTATCTACACAAGGAGAGGGCACTTCTATCCAGGTTGTAGTCCCAATCTAATCCGTAATTTTACGTATTGATTTGTCTTTTTACAATTTTGATGTTTGAACTAAATTAATTTTAAATGCGATGCCTGTAAAGATTGCGATTGCAGAAGACAACAGTTTTGCCTTGCGAGCCTGCATGGATAAAATGAAACAGGCAACAGATTTTAAGATAGTAGCCAATGCTTACAACGGCATCGAAATGCTTAGCGTACTTGCCCGCCATACTGTAGATGTGATTTTGATGGATATTATGATGCCCGGAATGGATGGAATTACCTGTACTAGAGAGGTAAAGAGGCAACATCCACAAATAAAAATTTTAATGTTGACTACTTTTGATGATGACGAAAACATCTTGAACGCCATAATGGCTGGTGCTTCTGGCTATTTACTTAAAGATAATTCTGCGGCAAATATAATCAGCGCCATTAACGATGCGATGGATGGAGGCGCACCGATGTCTGCAGGCATAGCTTCGAAAGTACTGAACTTGCTGCGTAAACCACAGCTATTTAATAGAGATGCGATCATTGAAGATTTTGGACTCAGCGGTCGCGAGGTTGAATTACTTGGGCAACTTAAAAATGGCCTAAGCTACGATCAAATTGCCGATAACCTCTGTATTAGTAGCGGCACGGTTCGAAAGCATATCAATAATATTTATCGCAAACTCCACGTAAACAATAAGGTGAATGCCATTGCTAAAGGTTCGGCCAACGGACTTATTTAACGAGATTTTCAGCATCCAAATGCGGAAATAAAACCTGTACACTTTTTAAATTTTATTGCCCAATTGCGATTTTGATTTTAATTAACTCAGAGCATCGCGCTCCAAAAAATTACTAAACGTTTATCTCCTTTGCATGATGCACAAAATACGTAATTCGACGTATTTTCCTGCCTTTCGTAATTCTGTTTATTTGTATCACTAAAAAAAACATATTATGAAAAAGAAAATTAACCTGACAGTTTTGCTCTGCTGCCTTGTGGCTTGCGGTGCAAATGCGCAGTTCGGAAAACTGAAAAGTTTGATGGGCAAAAAAGAAAAAACAGAAGAAACTAAAACTGAAAAATCAAAAACAGAAGAGCCAAGTCCTCAAACATCGGGCGATGAGCAGTCTGAGACATCTACTGCCAATGTTGCCGCCAATCCTAAAGCTTGGACCGTAGCATTCGATCGTGGAATAGAGTGGTTTAAGCTTGCCCCAACGGGCAAACTGGTGGCAGCAGCTAGTGATGCATTATATGGAATAGATCCTGCAGCCGGTAAAATAATTTGGAAACGTACAGAATTCAGCGGGTTAAGTACTGATAATTATGATGCTATACCAAACTCTCCTTTTGTGGCCATAGTACAAGGTGGGATTTTATCTATGCATCATACCATTATTGATATTACTGATGGACGAATTGTAGCCGATACTAAAGACTTAGGGATAAAATATGTGTCTAAGCGGTATGTGGTTCCATCGCTAAATGGCATTTTGTTTAATGGAGTAGATAATAAGGGTGCGGCTTTAATGATGATTGATGCGAGTACAGGCAAAAAGCTATTTACACTTTCTAGCGTTTTTGAAAGCACTAGCGAACAATTGACAGCTACGCCAATTGCGGTAGAAGGCGGCAACATTATGCTTGCGACAACAAAACGCATCTACAAAATAAATACCGCTAGTGGTTCTGTAGTTTGGAAGGCCGATTTTAAGACAAATATGGATAAAATGAGCCTCGCGACAGAAACAGATGAGGGTGAAGATGGTAAAGAGAGTACCCGTGATGGAGAGAAGAAACCTGATTTACTAGGAAAGTTGCCGGGTATAGGAGCTTTTTCTAAACTTGGCGGTATGGGAGGCCAAATGCGCAACGCATCAGCAAAATCAGCGGTTTCTGTTTATGGAAAATTTGTTTTGGTTGATAAGATGCCTGGCAAAGTATATTATTATAACACGATGGGAATGACGGCCTTCGATTTAACATCGGGCGCGCAGATTTGGACACCTGTTAAGTTTGGAGATCCAATTGCTAATTTCATTCCTGATGAAAGAGGATTTCTGATTGCAACTAACGAAAAAAACTCCGACCTGATGCTACTTAACTATGAAAACGGCCAGCCTAAATGGCCATTGGTAAAGCTGTCTGGAAATATATCGGCTATGCGCTTAAATGGCGATAAACTTGCAGTTGCTTCTGCAAAATCATCTGGCACTAACATGGTAAATATTATCGATATCAATTCTGGCTCACCATTATCTAATAAGGCGCTCAAGGTTTCTGGCAACATTAACGACATCAGCATGACTGATAAAGGCTTGGTTTACCGCACAACTAAAGAAACAAATATTCAAGATATTAATTCTGGAAAAGATCTTTGGTCATCCTCTTTAAGCTATAAAGAAGGTGGCGGTATTGGTGTACAAAAAGGCGCCAAGACTTATATTTGGGGCAATAATCAACTATATGTTTTAGATACCGAAAGTGGAGAGTATAAGGCTTTAGGAAAGGGAGTAAAATTTGGTGGCGATGAGTTGCCTAACCATATAGAAATAAGGGAGAAGGGAATTTTTGTGAGTTCTGATCAGAATATGGCTCTTTTTGATTTTGATGGAAATAAAATTTATCACGTCTATCAAAAGCCACCGGGCATTAGTACGTTTGGCAAAATAATGAGCGTTACAACAATGGCGGTTTCCATGAGCCAGTCAGCAGCACATGGCTTCCAATCGGGTGCATCTGGCGGGCAAAGTACAACTACTGGCCGCAGTGAAATGGATAAAGCCGATAGGTGGGGTGACGTAAGCCAAGGAGCGTTAAACGATCTAAGTCGTCGTTTTAAAGCCACGCAAAGTGCAGACTCATATCAAGTTATTCAAACCAAGGTAAATACGGGAACTGACAGCGGAATCGGACTTGTTAGGGTAAACAAAGACAGCGGAAAAATAGAGGCTAAGGTAGTTTTAGACGATAAAAAACCAGACTACATTGCCGATGATATTGATAATTTAATTTTTTACAAATCGGGCAACAAAGAAATTACTGGATACCATTTATAGTTTAACATTGATGGGAACATTAAATTTCTTTGTAGCTATCCTTTTTGCAATAACTGCACTTGTTTTAATTATAGTTGCTATGATGATTTCTTAGTAAAGATAAATACCGTAGAAAGGATGGAAACTAACTTTTTAGAGTGAGAATTGACAGAGATTAAATTTGAAATTTAATTATACATTTTTTTCAGTGTCTGTTTTTAGTTAGTAACGCAGTTTCGACGAAAGTTGGGGCTGCGTTTTTTTTGGTTCAATTATTTTAAGGTTGCTTTGTGAATAGCCGCCTTGTCATTTTTCTTTGTTTCTTAATCCTTGGTCATAACCTCAAACTTAGCCTCTTCCTCACGCTAAATCACCCCCAATTCTTTACCCACTTTGGTAAAAGCGGCAATCGCTTTATCTAAATGATGGCGCTCGTGTCCAGCAGAAATTTGAACTCTGATCCTCGCCTTCTCTTTTGGAACCACAGGATAGAAGAACCCAATGACATAAATCCCTTCGTTCAACATTTTTGCAGCAAAAGTCTGTGCAATTTTCGCGTCATACAGCATTACAGGAACTATCGGGTGAAATCCAGGTTTGATGTCAAAACCGGCGGAAGTCATTTTTTCCCTAAAATATTTGGTGTTTTCTTCTAATTTATCCCGCAAATGTGTGGTCTCGCTAAGCATGTCTAGCACCACAATAGACGCTCCGGCAATAGCAGGCGCCAACGTGTTAGAAAATAAATAAGGCCTTGAACGCTGGCGCAACATGGCCACGATTTCTTTTCTTGCAGCTGTAAAACCGCCAGAAGCACCTCCCAAAGCTTTGCCTAAGGTGCCGGTAATAATATCTACGCGATCCATTACACCAAAATGTTCGTGTGTTCCACGCCCAGTTTTACCAATAAATCCGCTGCAATGACACTCATCAATCATTACCAACGCATCATATTTATCGGCGAGGTCACAGATTTTATCCAACGGAGCAACAGAGCCGTCCATAGAAAAAGCACCATCAGTAACTATTATTCTTGTACGGCAATCTTTGGCAGCCTTCAGTTGCTTTTCCAAATCTTCCATATCGGCATTTTTGTAGCGGAAACGTTGCGCCTTGCAGAGTCTAACACCGTCTATAATCGATGCATGATTCAACTCATCAGAAATGATGGCATCTTCTGCACCGAATAATGGCTCGAAGACTCCACCGTTAGCATCAAAAGCAGCTGCGTAAAGAATGGTGTCTTCCATGCCCAAAAAGGCAGAGATTTTTGCCTCTAATTCTTTGTGTACATCTTGCGTACCACAGATAAATCTGACTGAAGATAAACCGTAGCCATGCTCATCTATAGATTTTTTGGCCGCTTCCAATACTTTTGGATGAGAAGAAAGTCCGAGGTAATTGTTCGCACAAAAATTAATTACTTCACCACCATCTTTTACCTTAATATCCGCGCCCTGTGGAGTGATAATTACACGCTCTTTCTTATATAAACCGGCGTCTTCTATGTCCTTTAATTCTTTTCGTAGGATGGGCTGTAATGATTTAAACATGGTGTTTTTTTTAGGCAACTTTTTTTACGGTGATAATAGTTTAGATAAGATAAATCCGCGAAAGCGAAAAAGAAACCACACGATTTTAAAATAAACTGTGCGGTTTGTAAAAGGTAAATTTTTAATCTTCTGCCAAGAACGGGTAACGGTAATCCGTTGGCGAATCGAAAACCTCTTTAATGGTTCGGGGTGAAACCCATCGTAGCAAATTTATCATCGAACCGGCCTTGTCATTTGTACCAGAACCCCGGGCGCCGCCAAATGGCTGCTGACCGACAACTGCGCCGGTGCATTTATCGTTGATGTAAAAATTACCAGCAGCGTTTCTCAATGCGTGGCTTGCATGCTCAATCGCATATCTATCTTGGGCAATCACAGCGCCAGTTAAAGCGTAGGGAGAGGTGGTGTCGATTAATTCTAAAACAGCATCAAAATCTACATCTTCGTACACAAATATGGTTAATACCGGACCAAAAAGTTCCTCGCACATGGTGGTATATTTTGGGTCTGTTGCAACCAAAATAGTAGGCTCTATAAAATAACCTTTACTTCTATCGTAATTACCCCCTGCAATAATTTCCACACCTTTGTCTTTTTTTGCAGTATCAATGTATTTGGAAAGCTTATCAAACGAGCGTTCATCTATTACGGCATTTATAAAATTTCCAAAATCTTCTGTTCCGCCCATTTTAAAAGTTGCCAAATCTGCAAGCATTTTTTCTTTAATCTGCGGCCATAAGCTTTTTGCAATATAAACTCTGCTCGCCGCAGAACATTTTTGCCCTTGATATTCGAACGCGCCACGCACAATAGCCGTGCTTGCAACATCAACTAGCGCAGATGGATGAACTAGAATGAAATCTTTTCCACCGGTCTCACCGACAATGCGCGGGTACGACTTGTACTTATGAATGTTGGTACCAATGGTTTTCCATATTTCTTGAAACACTTTGGTAGAACCAGTAAAATGGATACCTGCAAAATCTTTATGGTTAAAAATCACATCGCCAGTTTCCGGTCCGTCGGCATAAATTAAGTTGATAACACCGTCTGGCACACCAGCTTCGATAAAGATTTCCATCAATAAATTTGCGGCATAAATTTGGGTATCTGCGGGTTTCCAAACCACCACATTGCCCATCATAGCTGCAGACGCAGGTAGATTTGCAGCAATGGCCGTAAAATTGAAAGGCGTAAGTGCAAACACAAATCCTTCTAACGGACGCTGTTCTACCCTATTCCACATGCCACGAGGAGAAACCGGTGGTTGTTGCGCATAGATTTCAGCCATGTAGCCCACGTTAAAACGCAAAAAATCAATCAGTTCGCAAGCTGCATCAATTTCTGCTTGGTAAGCATTTTTGCTCTGACCGAGCATGGTTGCCGCATTTAATTTGTAGCGGTATTTACCGGCAATTAAATCTGCTGCTTTTAAAAAAATAGCAGCTCTATGTTCCCAGGCTAAGTTTTCCCAATCGGTTTTTGCTGCTAATGCGGCATCTATTGCTTGGTTAATATGGGTTCTACTACCAATGCTAAACTTTCCTAAAATGTGCTTGTGATCATGCGGCGGTGCTAAAGTTCCTTTTTTATCTGTATAAACTTTTTTACCGGCAATGTACATAGGTATGTCTTGCTCTTCTGCACGCGCCTTTGCTATTGCATTTTTTAATAGCTCGCGCTCTTTACTGCCGGGTGCATAATTTAAAATCGGTTCATTTATAGGTTCGGGTACGTTAAAAAATCCTTTCAGCATAATTTTGTCTTTTTCCTATTTGTACAAATATAAAATATTTCGCTTAAAGGTTTTCCTTTGCAACGTAAAGAAACGGAGGGAGCTATAAGGGAATAGGTTAAAATTAATTAGAATTGTGGCGCTCGGGCACGCCATCCACTGTATCTTTTCCTCAGCAAAAAAGCTGATGGAAAAGGATGCCGTTCCTGTCGTTAGCGCTCATTGTAGAGCCCCAGAAAAACTGCCCTAAACTAAAACTAAATCTTATAACGAAGTATTTTTTTGCGTTAGTGATTGCAGAGGAAATCCTTTTTTGCGAGGGACGAGCCTAAAAAGATTGGAACGGAAAGCGCGGGCCCATGCGCAGCTTGGGCAACGCCCAACCCATCTAAAAATAACTAAAAACTGTCTTACTTAAAACTTTTTATTGTCAGTTGATTGAGTTTGTGTGTTTATACAACCAAGATAAAAAATCTGGTTCTGCAAAAGCGCTGTCCCAGCTGTTGTGATTGGCGTTTGGATAGATGGTAAGTTCTACCTCATCCCCAAAAGTTTTCAGTCGATCTGCGATTGCAATAGAGAATGCCGGATTTACGATATCGTCTTTCGCACCATGGAAAATTTGCATTGGAACGTGCCTATATTTCCTAACATTGGCAAGGTCGTCTCCGCCACAAATCGCGAAAGCAGCGGCAAAAGTGAGGCGTTTTCTTCTTAAGATTTCATAAGTGCCCATTCCGCCCATGGATAAACCGCCGACATAAACTTGGTTTTCATCTACATAATCTTTGTGAAGAAAATCCTTTACGACCGCCAAAAGCGCATGCATCGCTTTGGTTGGTTTGCCACCTTTTAGAAAATTAAAAGTTCGCTTGCCGTTTTCTGTTACTATATTTACATCCGACCAATAATCGTTGGCGGGACATTGTGGAAACACCACGATAGAAGGAAATGCGTTGCGAACACTGTCTTTTAAAAATAGCTTACTGCCGTGCACCAGCTGACTTTCATTGTCGTTACCGCGTTCGCCACTTCCATGCAGAAAAAATAAAATTGGATACTTTTTACTCCCATCAAAATCTTTTGGATACAAAACCCTCGAATTAAGAGTGTCGCCGCTTTTTGCAAAAACCACTTTTTTATATAGCGTTGTGTCTTGCGCAAAGCTGCTAAGGGAAGCAAGAGCTATCATCGCGGAGAAGAAGATTTTAGTATATTTCATGATGAAATTCTAAATTTCCTATTTACTCAGTTTAAAATCAGCTTCTTTTACATCTGCAGAATTTGTTCCGATAAAAACCTTAAAATCTCCTGGTTCGGCCACATATTCTAAATCTGCATTGTAGAACTTTAGGTCACTCTCAGAAATTTTGAAACTCACTTCCTTGCTTTCGCCAGGATTTAAGCTAATTTTTTGGAAGCCTTTTAATTCCTTTACAGGCCTACTTGTGCTGCCGACAAGATCTTGGATGTACATTTGCACTACTTCTTTACCGGCTACTTTACCGGTGTTGGTCAAGGTGATGGATGCAGTAATGATTTTTCCCCTAGCCATCGAATTACTGCTTAACTTTATATCACTATAATTAAAAGTTGTATAACTCAATCCATATCCAAATGGATATAACGGGTCGTTACTTACATCAAGATAGTTAGATTTGAATTTAGAAAACCATCCGCCGGCGGGCAAAGGACGGCCTGTGTTTTTATGGGCATAGTAAATGGGTACTTGTCCAACGTTTTGAGGAAAAGTTACAGGCAATTTTCCAGATGGATTTACATTGCCAAAAAGCACATCGCCTATGGCAGTTGTTGCTTCCGAACCTCCAAACCACACATTTAAAATGGCAGGAACCGTTTCACTTTCTGTTTTTATAGCTAAAGGTCGGCCTGTAAAAAGCACCAGGACAACAGGTTTACCAGTTTTTAGCAAAGCTGATAACAATCTTTTTTGCACTTCGGGAATATCTATATCTGTTCTGCTCGATGCTTCTCCACTCATTTCTGAAGATTCGCCCAACGCGGCAACAATTACATCGGCTCTGCCCGCAACTTTTAAAGCATCATCAATAACCTCTTGTTCGGGTCTATCATCACGCGGAATTGTACGCCCAAACATCGTTGCATTTTCCTGTAAAACCGAATCGGCGGTAAGATTAGAGCCTAAAGCGTAAGTAACTTTCACGTTATTTCCAGCAACATTTTGGATGCCTTCTACTAAAGTTGAGACTACACTTAAATCGGCATTTACCGCCCAAGTACCAACCATATTTGGTTTCGTATTTCCCAGCGGACCTATAACTGCAATCGAACCCGTTTTCTTTAATGGCAAAATGTTGTTGTCGTTTTTTAATAATACAAATGTCTGAGCCGCCGCTTCGCGGGCAGCTTTCAAATTGGCAGGTGTTAATATTTCTGTCTTTGCACGTTCATCGCTGCAATATTTAAATGGGTCTGCAAAAAGTCCAAGTTTGTATTTAGCTTCTAAAATCAGACGGCAAGCATTATCTATTTGTGCAAGGGAAACTCTCCCTTCTGCCAAAGATTTCTTTAAAGTTGTTAAATAACCCTCGCCAACCATATCCATATCCGTACCTGCTACCAAAGCTCTAGCGCTCACTTGTTGCAAATCGCCAAGGCCGTGGGCGCTAAGTTCGTTTACTCCTGTATAATCAGAAACTACAAAACCTTTAAAGCCCCATTCTTTTCGTAGCACATCTGTCAGCAGCCATTTATTTGCCGTTGCAGGGGTTCCGGTAATATCGTTAAAAGAAGCCATAACGCTACCGGCGCCCGCATCTATCGCGGCTTTGTAAGGTGGGAAATAAGCGTTATACATCCTATCTTTACTCATGTCGACGGTATTGTAATCTCGCCCAGCTTCGGCGGCGCCATATAAAGCAAAGTGTTTTACGCAAGCCATTAGCGTATTGTTTTTCGACAGGTCATTGCCTTGATAACCTTTGACCATCACCTTTGCTATCGCCGACCCTAAGAACGGATCTTCACCACTTCCCTCTGAAATTCTGCCCCAACGCGCATCTCTCGCAATATCTACCATCGGAGAGAAAGTCCAATTTAGGCCATCGGCACTCGCTTCTTGTGCAGCAATTCGTGCAGTTTGTTGTATCATTGGCAAGTCCCAACTCGCGGCTAAAGCCAACGGAATTGGAAAAACGGTTTTATAACCATGAATTACATCTTGTCCAAAAATCATTGGTATTTTTAAACGACTTTTCATTGCGACCTCTTGGGTTTTCCTAATCTTCTCTGGCGTGGTCATGCTGAAAATACCACCAACTTTGCCCGCAGCAATTTTCTTTTCCACATCAGTACTCACTACAGAGCCGGTAGTTGCCTCGCCACCGGTTAACAAATTTAGCTGACCAATTTTTTCTTCGATAGTCATTTTGGCCATTAACGATTTTACAAATTGATCCATCGGAGTTGATTTTGCGACAGCTTTTTTTTGTGCGTAAACGCCGAAGTTTCCAACGGTTAAAAAGATAAAAAATAATCTGAATAATTTCATTTCGAAGGTTTAGGAGTTTTATTTTAATAGAAAAGGATTGATGGCTTTGATCCAAATGTCATAACCTTTTTGATTCATGTGGAGGTTGTCATCCAAGAAAATATCCGGCATCGGTTTTCCATCAGCGATAAGCATAGGATTATAAACGTCAATAAAACCTGTTTTGCTTTGTGCGGCCAAAAAAGTTTTAATTAGCGCATTTGCATACAAAAACTCGGGCATAAACTTTTCTCTACTTACACTCGGCTTTATAGAGATAAAGTCGATTGGTACTTCGGGCATTTTCTTTCTAATAAGGTCAAAAAGAATTTTAAACCGATCTGCAGTTATTTCTGCACTCGCACCTTCGGCAATGTCATTTTCTCCACTGTAAATTACTATCTGTCGAGGTTGATAAGGGAAGATAATATCATCGGCATAATAAATCGCGTTCAGCAAAGTAGAACCGCCAAAACCTCTATTGATGGCGCTATATTTTGAATACACTTTTTCTAAATCTGTCCATTTGCGCAAAGAGGAGCTGCCAATAAATAATATACCGCCTTTTGCAGGCATTGCAATTGCATCTTTGGTTTTAAACGCGTTTATTTCGTCTTGGAAAGGTGCTGCTTTTTGTTGAGCAAATGTTGTTGTACCGACTGCTATTGTAATAAATAGTAAAATAATTTTTTTCATGTTTCTATAAAATTTCAAAGTGGTACTCGCTTTGTTATTGTTGTCTATTTCTTTTCCAATTTCATCTTTGCGGCTTCAAGCCAGTCCTCATTTTCGGTAAGGTTATATTGTGGTGCGATGCCAACAAAAGAATACTTAGATTTTTCGCTTTTTGTGGTACTGGTAGAAACGCTCGATAAGGAGCAAGGAATTTTTGTGGTTACGACATCGTAATAACCAATGTGACCGCCAGAGTTAGTGCCCAATGTTATTGTCTTTTTACTCTGTAGCGCATAATAAATTAATAATTCTGCATTCTCTCTTGTTTGGTCATTAAAAAGTATGGCGACTTTTTTTGGAAATTTTTCCATCCCATTTTCAAAATTTGGCTGGGGCGCTGCTGTTTTGGAGATAAAGGTAAAAGGGGTGGCAGCTTTCATACGTGCAATGAGTTCTGCATTTTTTTTTCGAGATTCGTATAATTTAATTATTTCTGGGGTAACCCAAACTTCTTCTACCTCTGGTTTAAGTGGTTGCGTATTGATGTATTTTAACAGGTCTAAAAAATAGTTGGCAGGGCCACTTCTGCAGTCTCTTAAATCGATAACTAAATTTTCTCTCTGCTGTATTTTAGTATCTAATGAGGTGAAAAATGAGTCGACCTCTTTTGGCTTGTAACTGCTGAACGATGGGAGTTTTAAATAGTTTGTAGCGGAGTCTAATTGCCTAAATTCATATTCTGCCAACTTATTGCCGCCGGGCAATCGCGCTTTTACTAAACCCATCCCATACAACCTTCCATTTTCTATCGTAACATCGTCGTACGAATAAAGCGGGCCTAAATCGTTCTGTATGTTTGAAGAACGACATTCGAATATGTCATCATCTATCCTAGTAAATTCCATAAGAACATGACCCACTTCTGATAACCATCCATCGTCTCTCAACGCAACGCCAACATATTCGTTTTTATTTTTTTTAATAACCGCAATGAAATTATTTGTAAAACTGGTTTTGTATAGTCCCTCAATGGTGTTTAGAGGCTTGGTTTCCAGTTCTGCAATGAGCGCAGTCGTATCAATTTTTAGCTTTATATAGGATTTATATCTTGCAGATAATTTGTACTGCTCCCTTTCTTGTTTGGAATCCCAACTTGGAATATTAATATTTTCAACAAAATGGCTGTGATGGTCTTTCAATAAAGCCACATACCGTTCGAAATAAAGCGCGCACCTTTCTGTGTCTCGTTCGGCATTAATTTGCTTAGTTAAAAACTCCACCTTTTCCTTGTAAAGTTTTAGCTCAGGCGCATCGGTTTTAATCTTTTGAAACGATGGATTGTTAGTCTCGAAATAGCTTTTAATAAAAGCAAATTGGGTGGAACAATTACAATCTTGGGCGAAAAGCCTGGCGTTAAAGCCAGACAAAATTAACAGAGTAAAAAATAATTTAACTTTCATTTTAATACTTCGATGTGGTCAGAAAAAACGAGTAACTCTTTGTAAGAAGAGGTGAATACATTTAAAGCTACATTATCTTTTATTTTATTTCTATTTATTTGATGTTAAAAAGTTGCTTTGGCTGTTTTTTCTCATGAAGAGCAAAAGCTAAAAACACAGTAAGACCAGAAAAATTAATTTTTTTTAAGCTAATCTATTTTTACTGGCTGCAATGTGTTTGAAACTCCATTTTCATTGAAACTTTCTATGGTAAAATAATACTTTTGATTAACTGTCAAACTTCTAAGGTCTAATTTATTTTCCTCATACACCAACCAAGAGTTGTATAGTTTATCGGGCGCAATGCCCCATTTAACATTATAACCCTGTGCGTTTTGAATTTTATCCCAAGTTATCAAAACATCTCTTTGATCTGCCTGCCTTATGACTCTAAAATTCTTCACGGTTTCTGGCTTTTTGCCACTTCCTGTTCCGAAAATCCTCAAGCCCGAAATGGCCAAATGTGGTGTTGGCACATGGATATTTCGATAGCGAATGTAGCGCAAGGTTTTTGGCGTTTCCAACTCAACATAATCATTAGGAACATCTTTAAAACTATTTTTCCTATCAACAATAATATTCCAATTTTTACCATCTAAAGAACCTTCTATAAAATAACGATGGTACATACTGTCTGGTCTGCCGTACAAATTAGATTTATAATCGTGATAATTAATTTGGATGGCGTAAACCTTTCCGGGGTCTTGCAAATCTATCTCTAACCATTGCTTATCATCATTCTCTTTAGCCAACCAAAAGGATTTAACGTTTTCATCTGTTACGTTGCCTGCTTTTAATGTGTCAACGGTAGAAAATGCAGTTGCAGGTTTTTTATACGATAACAACATCCAACCAGCAAAAGCCGCTTCTTTATCAGGTGCGGAGGGCGCAAAATGCGGGTAATCGCCGAAAGACGTATTTCCATACATCAATCCATCCTTGTCAAACCAAGTTGGAAACACACACAATCGGCGCTCCCAATTTACATTTACAGAAACGGCCATAGAGGCATAATGCCAATATTGCCCGCCCGGCCCTTTTACTGTTGCGCCATGCCCGGAGCCATTAATAAAACCACCCGGTTTTAAAAAAACGGGATTATTTGGTGCGTAAGTATATGGCCCTAAAGGTTTCTTTGCAGTGTAAACTCCATCTGCATATACATTAAATTCGGTGCCTGGTGCGGCATATTGCATATAATAGGTATCGCTATGTTTGGTTAGCCAAGCGCCTTCCATATAGCCTTTCAACGTCGAAACGTTGTTTTCGCCGAAGCGTTCCCAACCATGTTTTGCTTCATCTAACTTAAAAAGCTCCACTGGTTTTCCTTTCGGGATGAAGTTATCTTTTTTGTCAAGTTCTTCGCCACGAATGGGAAATACGTTCGAAGAACCCCAAAACATGTACGCTTTGCCATCATCATCGATAAAAAAATCCGGATCTTGCAAATCGTTTAAAATGGAGGGAGTAGCTTTCCAATCGCCTTTTTTAGGATTATCGGTGTATAAAATACTCATTGCGCCAGAGGGATCGCCAGTGACGTACAAAATAGAATCTTTATAATTATGCGCCGCAGGCGCATTTGATCCTTGAAAATACCATTTCTCGGGTTTGATAAAATCCCAATTTGTCAAATCTGTAGAATGCCAATACCCGAGCGAACGTGTAACGAACATATAATATTCTCCCCGAAAACTTACCACCGCTGGATCTGCGCCCGATCGATATGAAATGCCTTTATCGGCATTATAAATCATATAAGTATAATCAATATTAAGTGGGTTACAATAGGTTTGTTGTTGCGCAAAAGATGCACCAGCGATACTCCAAAATAAAACAATTGATATGACGTTTCTAACTAACTTCATTTCTATTTCTTCAAATCAGGACTGTCAAATCCCAACTTCTTCAACCCTTTTTGCACATCTGCATTCTTCATAAATAATTTCCACAACAGCCCAGAACGGTAATTTTCTATCATAACCACCATTGGGCCTTGATCTATTCCCAAATACCATTTCGGATACCAATTGTCTGTTTCAGAAAAAGCATCGTAAAAACCGTATTTGCCCCAAAGCTTGTCGCCGAAATCTTCGTAAAAATGCCTAATAACTTTCATAGATTGTTTTGGCGTGTAGGGAATGGAAGAGATGGCTGCTGTCGGGGAAACAACGCCCAAATCTCTACTGATGGTGTGTGCAGCGTAGCCATTTACCGAGTAACTTGCGGTTAGGCCCCAGCTATCAGGTCCGTATCCCTTAAAACCTTTTGGATTGGCAACGCAATAATCGTGTATGGCTAAAGTTTGGTTTGCGTTGTTTTGCCAATAATCTGCATATCTATCTTTTAGCCCTTTTGGATTTAGGGCAAGGTAAGAATAGTGCGCCCAAAATAATGGTCCAACGCTATTTTTTTCGCCTTGGTAATTTAACGTAAAATGATGTCCATAAACATCGAAGCTCGTTTTTATCGCTCCGTTTCTTGCCCAACCTTCGTGGTAAACTTCTGCCGGAACGGTATGTGTGGGTGATGAAGCTGCCAAAACATACATAACTAAACATTCGTTGTAACCTTTAACGGGAAAATTCATTTGCCATGCATACTCCGGCGACCAGTGCCAAAACAATACATTTTGGTCGCCATTTCTATACCAATTAAAGTCTATTTCGCGCCAAAGTGTTTGGGCTGTTTTTGCCAATGCTTTTTCTTTTGCAGAACCGTTTTTAAAATATTCGTTTATGCAAATTAAGCCTTGCGCAAGGAAGGACGTTTCTACCAAATCGCCGCCATTGTCTTTTTTGCCAAACGGAATAACTTTGCCGGTTTCGCCGTTGAGCCAATGCGGCCAGGCGCCATGGAACCTATCGGCTTTGCTTAAAAAATTTAAAATTTTAGTTAGTCTCGCTACGCCTTCGGGTCTTTTTACAAATCCTCTATCAATTGCGCTCAAAATGGCCAACATTCCAAAACCAGTTGCTCCGGTAGTTACGGTATTTTTATCATTTGCAGGATAAATGTTATCGGCATGATAGCGCTCTCTAGCGGCGCCAGAATTTGGTTCGGCACCGTCCCAAAAGTATTCGAAAGTCTGCCTTTGAACTACATCCAGTAATTGTTCATCGCTCAGATTTTTTTTTATAGTTGGCGGCTCAGAAATCGCCTCAAATTTTTGCGCCTTGCATTGCGTAAAGCCAAAAATAATAAATAGTACAAAGGCAAAAACGAGCTTGTTATTCCTCATACAAATAAAATTAAAGACTTGGACTGCTAAATCCTAAGCTGCGCATGCCCGTTTTTACTTCTGGGGTGCTCATAAATAAATTCCAGATAAGCTTTGTGCGATAATTCTCGATCATCACTATTTGAGGTCCTTGATCTATCGCTAAATACGAGTCGGCAAACCAAGGTTCTGTTAGCGAAAATGAATCTTTAAAGCCGTAATCTCCCCACATTTTATCGCCCAATTTGTAATAAAAGAAACGGATGGCAGCCATAGATTCTGTGGGCGTATAGGCAATTGACGAAACTGCAGCCGTTGGAGCAATATAACCTTGGTCATTGTCAGGCGAACTCGCCGTATATCCATCTTTTATGTCGCTTGCAGTTAAACCCCATGAATCTTTAGAATAACTGACATAATTCTTTGGATTGGCAACACAATAGTTGTAATTGATTTTGGTGTGCGCTAAGGTTTGCGCTTGATAATCGGCGTAAGCATCTTTTAAGCCGTTGGGATTAATGCCCTGAAAAGAATATTGCTCAAAAAACAGCGGACCACCGTTCGCAGGCCCTAATGGTAAGGAAATCCCGTAAAACGTATTTCCATTTTTCATCGCACCATTGTCTGCCCAACCCGCATCATACACAGATTTTGGAACACTATGCGTGGTAGAAGATGCCGCCAAAACGTACACCATCAAGGCTTCATTCCAACCTTTTACTTGCAGGTTTATGTCCCAATTATAATTCGGGCTCCAATGCCAAAATAACTTCTGCTGGTTTCCTTGCCTAAACCAATCCCATTCTACATTATTACTTAAGGTATTTATGTCGGTGCGCAACTGAGTTTCTTGCGCATCGCTACCGCCAAAATATTGTCTAGCCACAAGTAAACCTTGCATTAAAAAGGAAGTTTCTACCAAATCGGCACCGTTATCTTTGGTGCTAAAAGGGATTACTTTGCCCGTACTTCCATTTAACCAATGTGGAAACGCACCATGGAAGGTATCGGCGGTTTTGAGAAACCCGACAATTTTTTGCAGTCTTGCCAACCCATCCGCTTTGGTAATAAAATTTCTATTTATGCCAACAACAATAGACATAATTCCGAAACCAGAACCGCCGGTTGTTACCACATCGCCCGAGTTATTTCGCTCTCGCGCCATACCGCTTGTCGGATGCCCAAAATCCCAAAAATATTTAAAGGTTTGTCTTTGGATCAGCGTTAGCAAATCATCATCCGAAATTCTTGTAAATTTATCTGTACCGTCTAAACTTGTTTGCAGATTTATTTGAACCGGGTTAACAATTTTTCCGCCACCTTCGGTCATCAAATCGCTCGGAATAATAATTTGATATTTCTCATAAGAGGCCAGATTTACCGTTGGAGTGATCGAAAGTATTTTGTTGTTATTACTAAAAGTGCTTTGGAATAAAACAACTTGCCCGCCCTCATTCTTAAAGCTAATTTTACTAGCTTGATTGGCGTTGATAGGCTGCGAAAAACTGATTGCAATTTTAGGTTTTACAGCAACTCCAATATAAGATAGCGTTCCATTATACGCACCATCTACGGTAAAAGAAAGATTGGCATCTTGAGGCGGTTGGGGGGGAGTGCCTGCTTTTTTACAAGCGTTTAGATTGATAAGAAATATCAACATAAACAGAGGCAAACCTATTTTTAAATAACAATTGTACATACCGATGGGTAATGATTTAAAACGTTCAGGCCTACATTTGTAGACCCGAACAAAATTTTATTTTCCCGCTACTCCTAGGTTGTACAGCGTTTTGATGTACGCATCTGGAAGGACTGTATTATAAACCCTTAATTCGTCAATAGAACCAGTCATCGGGGCATAGTTCGTATCTGCATTTACAGATTTTCCTGGGATGACATTATAATTGCCTCCAATGATAATTTCGTTTGGCTCGTAAGATTTAAACAGCGCATCACCCGTGCCTCTATCAGGATAATTACCAATTTTTGCAGCATTACCCCATATATTAAATGTTCCAGATGCTGAGTTATAAGTAATTATAATGTTTATCCATTTATTTGCCCCAATTGCAGGTGAAACGTTGTTTGCTCCGTAATTGTTAATATTATCTTGTCTTCCACCACCAGCTGTAGCAAAAGTTGGGTGAATTTGCAGATAATCAGTTTTACTAGCAGGATTGGCTTGGGTTTCTAGAACAAAATCTACATTCCCGTCAAACATCCCCGGCCTCGCAACTTGAAAGAGCATCGTTTTTTTGCTCCCATTATTTAAAATCTGCACCCAAGCACTAATTGTAAAACTTTGAAAAGCTGCAGTTTTAAAAGCATCGAATTGTTTGCCGTAATACAAGTAGCCGTTGTTGAGACTAATCGCTTGACCTCTTACTCCTCCAGGAATAAAGCTGTCGCCAGTTGTTGAAGTTGGCGCGGTGCTTGTTTTTGTTTCGTTCTTATTTCCATCGAAAGACCAATAAGCAACTAGATTTTTGGAATATATCTCATCTGACGATGCGAAGCCATCTATCTTTCCCTCGTAATCGGCAGGACTTACACTTGGCAAATTATTGGGATTGTCGCTCTTCTTGCAAGAGGAAAATAGTGCCGAGCAAATTGTTAGTCCAATTGCAAAGCATTTTATATCTATGATTGAAAATTTCATCTTCTATTAAGTTTGACGTTTAATAACCTGTGTTTTGCTTTAAAACACCTTTACTTAAATCTATTTGTTGTTGTGGGATTGGCAATAAGTTATCGCGAGAAGCAACAAAATTTGGTCTTCCAGAGGCAGGTAATACCGTACCAGACGTTCCCCAACGAACCAAATCGAAGAAACGATCGAACTCCATCCCAAGCTCAACCCTTCTTTCATGCCTAATGGCGTCGCGAAGTTGCGCCTGATCAGTAACGGTAACATCTGGCAAAGTTCCTGCCGGAGCGCCCATTCTTGCTCTGGCGCGAACACTATTTAATGCAGCAAGGGCCGCGGTGGTGTTGCCAGTTCCGCCAATCTCATTTGCTGCTTCTGCAAACATTAGCACCACATCTGCATAACGCAAAAGTCTAATGTTCATCCATCTACCTGATCTATTGTTATATAATGCTCTGTATGACGGGCTGCTATACACTTTTTGATTATAAATCGGATTAACCCAGGTAGTTGGCGTAGTTTCTCCATACACCGTTCTATAAGTCTCTGTTGCCGTGCTTCTCCTTAAAAATGTGCGATCTTCTCTCGGATCATTTGGCTCGTAAGCTGCCTCTAAATACCCGTTAGGTACGTTCCAACCATAGCCCAAATTCCAAACCCCATCTGCTCTAACACCTTGCCAAACAGTAAACTCTGCGCCGTTCGCTTCGGGAATTGCGGCAGAAGCTTTTGCCTGAACTTCGAAAACCGATTCCGAGCTATTCTCTCCAGTTTCTCCAAAAATTTTAGAGTAAGGTGTTAAGAGATCGTATTGACCAGATGCCATAACCATATTTGCAGCGCCCATGGCAGCGCCCCATTTCTTTTGAGTTAGGTAGACCTTTGCCAAGAGACCGTTTGCTGCACCTTTGGTTGAACGACCAATAAATTTTGCGTCCCAACTAAGTGGTAAATTTGCAGCTGCAAATTGCAGATCGCTTTCTATAAAAGTGTAAATCTGCGCAGGCGAGCTTTGTGGTACATTATATTGATCTACGGTTAGCACCTTATCTATTAACGGTATATTGCCGTAGAAGCGTACCATGTTAAAATATGCGTAGGCCCTTAAAAACCTAGCTTCTGCCTGTGCCTGAATTTTTTGAGCATCGGTAGCTACAGCATTACCTGTCTCTATATTTTGTAACACCAAATTACACTTGGATATTAACGTGTAATACGCCGACCACATGCCATTGCTAAAACCATTACTGGGCGAAACTGGAAACATATCCATTGTTATTGCATCTGCTCCACCATCTGTAGGGCTACTTCCTTTATCTGCATCGTCGCTCCTTACGCTTGTTGCCAAAAAGAAACCTGTACAATGCACCCCGAAAGACCTAAGATCGTTGTAAGCAGCATAAAGAAAGACATCATATGGACCAGATCCTTTCGGATAAGGATAATCTTCAGTGGTATATTCACCTTGTCTCTGCGTATCTAAAAATTTCCGGCAGCCGGTAGAAATGAACATTAGCAGTGCAATTAGCGCAGCGGCTATCTTCTTATCTGTGAAATATTTTGTTTTCATTTTATAAAAATTAAATGATTTTAAATTAGAAAGTAACGTTTAAGCCAAGCGAATAAATTGCAGGCACAGGATAAGTTCCGTTATCTGCCCCACCGCCTAAAATATTGCCAATCAGCGGCTCTGGAGAATAGCCAGTAACTTTGCTCCAAGTCTTTATATTTTGGCCACTGGCGTAAATCCTAAGCTTTCTAACTCCTACTTTACCAAACATATCATTGTTGAAGGTATAGCCAAGTTGTAAATTACGAATGCGAAAATAACTGCCTGATTCTAAATAATACGTGCTGAACAACAAATTATTTGCCCTAGAATCTATAATTGGCTCAATATTAGATGTGCCCGGGCCTGTATATGCATTCAGTCTATTGCTCTCATAATTGAATTGGGCAAAATTTGCGGTTCTACGCTGGGTATAAATTTTGTTGCCCGCTACACCCTGTCCTTGAGCATTCAAATCAAATCCTTTATAACTAAAGCCCAAATTTAAACCGTAATTATATGGAGGAAATGGAGTGCCCAAATAAGTTCTGTCTGCCGGAGTAATTACACCGTCTCCATTAATATCTGCATAAGAAATGTCGCCAGGGAGAGAGGTAGGCAATGAAGGAGTGTTGTCTAAATCTGCGGTGGTTTGGTAAATCCCGGTTTGTCTGTAGCCATAAAAATATCCAACAGACTGCCCTGTTTCGGTCAGATTAACGCCTCCGTTTCCAACGATTTGAAAGTTGCTCACGTTACCGATAGAGTTTACAATATTTTTATTGTAGCTAAAATTACCCGAGATGTTGTAGGTGAAATCAGCACCTAGTCTATCGTTCCATCCAACATTTACCTCCACTCCTTTATTGGTAAGTTTTCCGAGATTTGTGAAAAACGTTTTGTTTTCCCCCGGGAGAGTAAAACTGGTTAAAATACCATCAGTTGTTTTGTTGTAGTAGTTAACCTCTGCACTTAACCTACTTTTAAATGCCCTTAAATCTAAACCAACATCGAAACCTGCCACAATTTCAAAATGAAGGTTGGGATCTGGAATGTAAGTAAAATCTACGGCAGGATAAACGTTCTCACCAAAAACCGCTGTTGAAGCTTGAGAAACTGTTTGTTGATATAAGTTTGGATCTACACCGTTAGAATTGCCTAATCTACCGTAGGCAGAACGTATCTTTAAGAAATCGATGCCAGGAACGTTATTTTTGAAAAAATCTTCATCACTAACAATCCATCCTAAACCTACACTTCCAAATGTACCCCATCTGTTCTTCGGAGCAAACCTAGAGCTACCATCTCTTCTGATAGTGGCATTTAGTAAATACCTATTCTTGTATGCGTAACTTACTCTACCAAAAACTCCAGCATTAGATTCTTCTCCGCCAGATCCTCCATTTGATAAAATATTGTTGTTGCCAATTACATTAAGATACCAAAGGTTAGGATCGAACGGAACGTTTAATATGGAATCTGTTCTCGATCCTTCTAAAGTGGTGCTAGAAGAAAAAACAGAGGTAAAACCAATTAAGGCGGTTAATCTATGATCTTCTTTTATTGTTTTTTCATACGTCAGCGTATGATCCTGTTGGTATCTTCGGCTTTCGAAGGTTTTTTGATTTACCGAAGTTCTAGCCGTTTGATCTAGAAACGTTTGGGTTGCTGTTGTTCCTTCGCCAATGTTGTTTACTGTATAAGGAAGTGGAGTATAACCTCTAAGATTATTAAAACCTAAATCGGTGTACACGGTAGATCTAACGGTAAAATCTTTTAAAAACTTTATTTCCGCAAACACACTTCCGTTCACCCTGTATCCTCTATCTATGGCGGTATTTCTATTACGTTCTACATTGTAAACCTGATTACCCACCTGGGCCCTTTGGAAAGAAGGAAGGGTATTATATAGGCCATCGGCATTTCTAACAGACACAATGGGCGCTGAGTAAATTAAAGAATTTAATGTTGCCGCTGTAGGTTCGTTCCTAAAATGATAACCGGTAAACTGTCCACCAGCTTTTATATTATCCGTAATTCTTATTTCTTCGTTAAAACGTGCTATATATTTTTGATAATTGTTGTATTTAACAACTCCATCTTGGTTGTTGTAGCCTAAACTTATTACGGTTGTACTTTTATCGTTATTGTTAGATATGTTTAAAGCGTTGGTACTGATGCCAGCGTCTCTAAAAATTTCTTTTTGCCAATTCGTGTTGCCTGTATAATTGGAAAAATCAAACGGCGCGGCGCCGGCGTTTGCCAAAGCAGCAGAGTAAAGTTTCGTAAAACCAGCAGCATCTGTAACATCGATTAAATTGGTAACATGTTGGACACCATACGTACTTTGAAAGTTAACCACGGTTTTACCTCTTGCGGCTTTCTTTGTTGTGATTGCAATAACGCCATTCGCTCCCCGCAAACCATAAATGGCGGTTGAAGATGCGTCCTTTAACACATCGATGGTTTCAATGTCTCCAGGATTTAGATAATCTATATTATCCTGAAGTAATCCATCTACTACATACAAAGGATTGGCGTCTTTTGTGCTTGCCACACCCCTTATCCTAACCACAGGCGCAGCGCCCGGAGAACTCGGATTTGCGATGGTAAGTCCGGGAACCTTACCTTGCAAAGCGGCAACAGGATTTGTTGTAACCAGTTTTTCTATCTCCTCTCCTTTAACACTTGCAATGGTACCGGTAACATCTATTTTTCGTTGCGTACCATAACCAACTACAACCACTTGCTGAAGTTGTTGCGCAGATGATGAAAGAGAAACGTTTATTAATGTCTTACCTGCAACCGCAACTTCTTGGGAGGTATACCCTATGTAACTAAACACCAAAGTTGCATTTGCAGGTGCAGCGATGCTGTAAGCACCGTTGATATCGGTTTGGGCAGCGGTAGTTGTTCCCTTAACCAAAACGCTCACGCCTGGTAAGGTGCTTTTGTCGCCTGCGTCTGTAACGATTCCTTTTACTGTTACATTTTGCGCAAATGACACATTAAAGAATAGCATTAAAACTGATGCAAGAACAGAAATTTTTGTAAAGATTTTTTCCATGCTTTTATATTTGTTAGAAGGTTGATTACTCAAATTTGCCAATAAAATCGCGTTTGTGCAACTAGCAATGCCTCTACATCATTACGTCAAGGGCGTAAAATCTTCTTTTTCAGATCTGTTGATATAGGCATTGTTGTCTGAAAATGAACTTTAGAGCATTTGCGGCAAGTTTGATTAGTGGAATCTAATCAATGCACCAAAAACTATTTGTGAGGTGGTTTCTTAATTTTGTGTAGTGAAGATGTAGTATTAAATTTCCATTAAAAATTCAGATAGGTTTTTATCATGGGGAACATTTAGCTTTTTTCTTAAACGATAGCGGCGAATTTCTATTCCTCGGAGTGTGATGTTAAGTAAAGAAGACATCTCTTTACTACTCATATTCATATGTAGGTAGGCACATAATTTCAGGTCGTTTGGAACTAGAGCGGGGTGTTGCTTTTTAAGTTTAATAAAAAAACTTTCATGGGCTTCGTTAAAACTATGCTCAAAAAGATTCCAATCGCGCTCATCGTTCATCCCATCGTCTATTACCTTTTGAATTTTTCTGGTTTGATCTTCTGCTAGGTGCTTTCCATTACCATCTTTTAGTTTTGTTATTTCCTCACTTAACCTTTGCAATAATTCGTTTTTATAAACCAAGCTCATGGCAGAATTTGCCAGTTCCCTACTTTTAGAAGAAAGTTCTGCTTGCAATGTCTCGGTTTGCAGTTTGTGGATGCTGCGTTCGTTGGCCTCTGCTTTTTGCTTTATAATTTCTTCTTGTTCTTTTTTTAACTGAACAGCAATACGCTCACTATCTTTTCTTAGCTTTCTCTCGTAAAGTTTTTTACCTAAACCCAATAGAACAATAAATAAAACAAAGTAAAATACCAGCGCCCAAGTACTAAAGTACCAAGGTTTAGAAATAGTAAATCTATAGCGGGTAACTTGGGTAACAGAACCATCGTTTATTTTTGCTCTAACCCTAAAAACATAATTTCCGCTTTGTAGATTGGTAAAATCTTTTTGCGTGGCCGAATTCCATTCACCCCAATCGTTAGAATATCCTTCTAAATAATATTGGAAACGTATTTTAGCCTGACGGTAATATGGGAGCGAAAAAGAGATACGAATGCTATTCCTGCTATTTTTAAAGGAACTAACCACGGTGCTATCCGCACCTTCACTAATATTCAAATCCTTGTCCGTAATATCATCTATTCTCCGGATAAGCACTTTTGGGAGCGGAGTTAAAATTCGATCGTAAGTATCATCGGAGTTATAGATTACAAAACCGTCATCTATACTTATTAAATATTTGCTCTTCCCGATTTTACTTATATTCTCGTAGAACTGAACCATCCGTCCATCAAGCTGACTAAATTTGGTAGAATCTACAACAATTTTTCCAGCTCCGGCAAGATTTACAAGTGCCGTTTTACCATGATTTATGAACCAAAAAGTATCGTTTCCAGCGTTGATTATTTTATTTGATGTTGCGAAAGATCCCAAACTTTTATTCAGCACACTATAACTAGTAAACTTATCGCTTAATTCATCATAAGTAAAAAATCCAACATCAGAAGAGAAGACAATCTTGTTTGCGAGATTAAATATATTGATGTTGAAATTTCCGGGCAAACCGTTTTTTTTATCAAAATATTCTAATTTAGTTACGGACTTATAATCTGCACTTAAAGTAAGTTTGTATAACCCTTTATAGGCTTGGCTTACCCAAACGTCGCCTTTATTATCTTGCTCAACGTACCTAGATGGTTCGCCAAAACCAGCTATTTTTGTAATAAACTTTAGCGGCTTCCCCGGCCTTTTTTCGAAAAGCGCAAGGCCGGTATAGGTACCCTGAATAAAAAAATTTGGGTTCGTTCGAAGATTTTTTAATGTCCATCCGCCATTAATTGGAGATATTTTCTCTAAACTATTTTCCAATACACGAAACGTTCCATAGTTATGGCCGCAAATAAGTTGGTCATCTATAACGACCAAATCCCAAACCTGCCCTTGCGAATTGGGAACAAGCGAAAAACTGAAATCGGCCGAAGTGATTCCAGGAGACCATTTGCTGTAAAACAATCCTTGATTGGTACCCAAGTAAATTTTGTCGTTAAAAACAATGCTGCTATAAACCGTTCCAAACTGACCGGCCTTATCAAAATAATAATAGAGCGGCGAATTAAGTTCTATACGATCTATTCCATTATCTAGGCCTGCCCAAAGATTTTGCTCATCATCCGCAAAAATACTTAGAACCGTATTGTTTTGTAGCCCGCTAGATTTGCTTATTTTTTGTACAATATTGCCAGCTGTATCAATCAAAATCAAGCCGTTTAGTATGGTGCCAAAAGCGAAGTATTTTTCGTTGAGCGCTACACCATTGTTTAGCTGGTAAGTTTTTAAAAACGAATCTGCCTGCGTAGCAAAAGGCAAAAATTGCTTTCCATCGTAAATAAATAAGCCGTTTTTACTGGTTCCAACTAAAAACCTACCGTGGCCAAAAGGTAGTACACATAAAACGCCTTCTTTGCCCAACTTATCACTTTGAGGCAAAAATACTAGCTTATCGCCAATCAGCTCAAATAACCCTTTCTTAAGCACCTCAACAAAAAATCTATTGTCGGCGTGATGCAAAAACAAGAATGGAGAGGGTGCCTTTACAACACTTAATTTGTTGTTTTTATAAATAATTATCTTTGAAAACGATTGGAAAAGTACTCGTTTTTTTTCTACGTATATTTTCCATATTTCGTCTTTAAGTTCTAGGCTTTTTGGCAAAAGTGTCGCCAAAGAATGGTAGGTAAATTTGTTGCTTTTTAACTTCCAATAGCCAAATTCGCCAAAGCCTCCGACATAAATTCGGTCATCTTTTGCGGCTGCAACAGCTCGCACTATTTGTCTATTCGGCATTAGGTACCGCTGCCAGTATTTCCCATCGTAACTAAGCAGCCCTTCTGCATTGCCAAAATACATTACGCCTTGGCTATCTTTGGTTAAACTCCAATTTTGATTGCCCGAACCATATAAAGATTTTGGAAAGTTTTGTATATAAGGCACGCCAATGCTTTTTACATCGTAGGCAAAAACGTTTTTACCGAGGAGAATCAGCGCAATAAAAAAAACAGAATAACGGGCTTTTAGCGGCATATTAGGCTTTAACCGAAAACAATATTCTTCCAAATTAACTATCTTGCGTAAAATAACCGCACGTTGCGAAAAAAAGGCTTAAGGGAGAAACACGCTTTTATTACAAAAGGCTGCAAAAGAATTCATTTTACCGCCACCGGCTGCGGCACTTTCACGTAATATCCCGTGCCATCATACTTTCTCAACCTGGGGTGCGTGGTGCAATCGTTACAGCAACATCCATTCAATTTTGTACCACAATCATTGCATTGCGTAATGTGTGCATTACATTCTGGGTTGGCGCAATTAATCATTTTCGATGTGACCTTGTCGCAGTTGTAACATTTAGAAACCACTGTTGGGTTTACACTATTTACCTCTATAGATAGTCTGTTATCAAATACGTAACACTTGCCCTCAAAATCTTCGCCGCCCGCTTCTTTACCATATTTTATAATGCCTCCATGCAACTGATACACGTCTTTAAACCCATGGTGCAACAACAGTGCAGATGCTTTTTCGCATTTTATGCCACCTGTACAATAGGTAAGCACTTTCTTATCTTTGTACTGAGCCAATTGGTTAATCTGTTCTGGAAAATCCCTAAAATTTTCTATATCCAATGTTAAGGCGTTTTTAAATCTACCCAACTGATGTTCATAGTTGGATCGCACATCTAAAATGATAACGTCTTCCTGATCTTTCATCGCCAAAAAGTCTTGCGGCTCTAAGTGCTTCCCAGTTTTCTCTACTGGGTTTATGATAGATGTATCTCGTAAACCAGAGTGGACAATTTCTGTCTTATACCTACAGTGCATTTTAATGAAAGTAGGCTGATCCACCTCGTCTATTTTAAATTCCGTTTTTGCAAAGCGTTCATCGGAATGAATGGATTTTATATAAGCATTACAATCAGTTAGTGTTCCAGATACAGTTCCGTTTAATCCTTCATCGGCCACAATAATGCGACCAACAAGATTTAAAGATTTGCAAAAGGCTAAGTGGTCGATGGCAAACTGCTCTGCATCTGCAATTGGCGAATAGCAGTAGTAAAGTAAAGTTAAGTATTTTTTCATAATGCATTGATACCGCTGCAAACGGCGTTTAAGGCGTTACAAATTTACGAAAAAACGCTGAACGAAAAAGTGTTGTGATCGTCTTTTTGAGGTTTGTTTCCAAAAAGGAGATACAAAGCGCGCTTTGTTTATAGGTACAGCAACGTGGCAAAAACGGTAGCACGAAGGTTATAGGCACCCAATCTCTTATCGTGGCTCTTTATTTATTTAGTTGTTTATTCTAAGCCCTAATTTTTAGCCGGAGCCTTTCTAATTGTAACGAAATTTTGGCAAATCTTTTGCAACAATTGCTCCTAGCATGCGTTTTGAACATACTTTAGTTAATTCTAAGGTACCTCGAGCGGAGTAGTTAACCGCGACAAAGAGGTTCTTCATAAATAGTTTGTTTGGTTTAAATTCCGGTTACAGCTCCCAGCTGCGACCGGATTTTTTTGCATCTTTTTTCTACATTTGCCAAACCCTACTATGAATCAACTTATAAATTATTTTTTACAAACTAGTTTATTAGAGTGGTGTGGAGTCTTCACAGGCATTTTATGCGTTTATCTTGCCGCAAAAAATATTATTTGGAATTGGCCAATAGCCATCGTTAGCGTAATCATCTATATTTTTATTTTTTATGAGGCAAAGCTTTATGCAGATACTGGCTTGCAGGTTTATTTTTTAGTAATGAATATTTATGGATGGTACTATTGGAATGAAGAGCGCAAAAGTGAAGCCGAGCCGCGACCGGTAAGTTCTATAAGACCAAAAGAAATCTTCCTTTCCGTATTAGGTGTGATTGTGTTTACGTTAACATTGGGATTTTACTTCCATCAGAAAACCGATGCAGCAGCGCCCTATTTAGACAGTTTTTGCACTGCAATAAGTTTAGTTGCACAGGTTTTTCTTGCCCGCAAGGTTATAGAGAATTGGCTTATGTGGATATTTGTTGATCTTATTTACATTGGCTTGTACATTTACAAGGGTTTGTACGCGACATCTGGCATGTATGCATTGTACATTTACATTGCCGTTATGGGGTATTTAGAATGGAAAAGAACGTATCGTGAACAAACAAATTAAAAAAATTGCAATCGTTGGACCAGAAAGCACCGGAAAATCTACCATTTCTGTAGCCTTAGCAAAACATTATCGAGTAGATTGGGTGCCAGAATATGCGCGTTATTATTGCGCTGCACTTACCCAACCTTGTACGCTGCAAGATGAAGAAAATATGTTCTATGGTCAACTTGCGCTAGAAGATTCCGTGATTGCTACTACAGAAAAAGATTTTGTCATTTGTGATACCACATTTGTAACCGTAAAAATTTGGAGCGATGAAATGCTAGGCGAAACTCCAAAAGCTGTTTTAGATGCGCTTCCTAAAAGAACTTATGATTTATACCTTTTAATGGATATAGATTTACCTTGGCAGGACGACCCATTGCGGGATTTTCCGCATAAGCGCCAATTTTTTATGGATGTTTGGCATAAAGAGTTGAAAGCGCTAAACGCAAATTATAAAGTTATAAGTGGTTTGGGAAATGAACGCTTGGAAAATGCGATTGAGGCGGTAGATGGGCTTTTGGTAAAAAACACAAAAAATTAAAACTCACCAGAAATCACTTATAATTGTATTAAATACATCTTTCCTAAACTTTCGCGAATAGCAAGATAGTCTTCACCAAAAAATTTATAAATTATGGAAGCAATAAATATTAAAGCTTACACAGAAGATAGTTCTCAAATAGATGCAATTAAAGCATTTATGAAGGCATTGAAAATAAAATTCGAGCTCTCTAAAGAAGTTGAAAAGCCTTACGACGCTGAGTTTGTTGCTGAAATAAAAAAGGCAGATAAAGAATTTGCAGATGGTAAGGGCCTAAAAATGTCTATATCTCAATTCAAAGACTTATGCAAATTGAGCTAGGTAGCAAGGCGAAGGAACATCTATTGTATTGACAAAACACTAGCAATACTTCAATTCTGAAAAAGATTGATAAGTTACTAGATTCAATTTTAGAAAACCCATATCAAGGTATCGGCAAACCCGTAGCTTTAAAGTATGATCTCGCGCCAAAATGGTCTCGCAGAATTGATAGAGAGCACAGATTTATCTATCTTATAAAAGACGGTACGCTTTTTATCTATTCCCTGAGAGGGCATTATTAATCTTTAATACTCCACCACTTCATATTTAAAACTTCCATCTTCAAAAAGATCGAAGTTGAAATAAGCGGGATTGAATTCTTGCAGTTTTCCCTTCCACCAGTTCCCGCTAACGGCGCCACAGTTAATGTATGTGGTATGCAGATAATTTATTTCTTCTTGCAAATGTAAATGGCCAGACAAACAAAGCTTTACGTTCGGATAGTTTTTCAGCAACTCTTTAATTTTCCAGCTATCGCGATGAAGGAGAATACGGTCTGTAAGCTCTGTATATAGATCGCTTTTTTTACCCTCAAAAACATAGTTATAAACGGCAGAAAATAATGGCATGTGCGAAATAATTACTATTGGTTCCGTTACCGGGATGTTTTTGAGGCTATTTTCTAACCACCTGAATTGTTCATCATCCAATCTAGCCTCATAACCTTTCGGATGTTGGTGTATGCTATCCAACACGATAAAATTCCAGTTTTTTTGTTTAAAACGATAATACCGATTGCTCATTTTCAGCTCTCTAAGTACTCTGGCTTTTCCGTAATCTGGAGAATTTTTTATCGCGGCATCTGCGTTCATCCAACCATAAACATCATGATTGCCGATGGAGTGAAACATTGGTAGTTTATTTTCTGCTGCTACAATTTTATGCCAGGTTGCCCATTGCGCAGCAATGTTTTCTTCTGTTCGTTCTAAGCTATCGAAAATTGTATCGCCACCATTAATGATAAAATCTGGCCTGGTTGGTTGGGCGTTTATTTTCTTTATTGCTTTTGTAAATCCAGTGATAGCAACTTCAGTCGGTTCTAAATGCACATCAGTGATTAAAGCAAAAGAAAGTTCTGCCTCGGCCGATGAAATGGAGTTTGCCTTTAACAAATTAGGCAGAGTACTTAACGCTACAGACGACGCTCCAGCTTTTAAAAAATTTCTTCTTTCCATCTTCTTGAAAACGGTTATTTAACAAACACCAATATCGCGCAAAAATATTTCTTTTATTTTATCTCGCAATATTTTATACATTTGCCCCATCATTAGGGGTGCCTTGTTTGTAAAACACAAAGACAGGCTGAGAACATACCCATTTTGAGGCGAAAGGTAAAAAGGCGAAAGGTAAAAGGTAATGCGTATGCAACAACCTTAAACCCTAAACCTCTAAACCCTATTCCTTAAATGCACCTGATCCGGATAATGCCGGCGTAGGGATTGGAGTTATGGAAGTTTAACTAAAATTGGGCGTACCCCTACGCGCAATGGGTTTAACTAAAAAACAAAACAGTGAAAAAATTTAATTTAATGGCTTTAGCAGCCATGTTTTTGCCTTGCTTTGCCATGGCACAGTTTGTGGTGAGCGGAAAAATAACAAATGGAAACAAACCTATTAATGGCGCTACAGTAAAAATCGGGAATCGGACCGCATCCTCGAATCAAGAGGGAAACTATCGTTTTGAAAACATCCCGAAAGGAACGAAAACACTAAAAGTAAGTTTTGTTGGTTTTCAAAACATTTTAAAACAAGTTGATGTAAATTCAGACATCACCCAAAATTTTGATTTGAAAGAACAGGTTTATCTTGCCGAAGATGTAATCGTTCGAGCAACCCGAGCAAATGACAAATCGGCAACGACCTACAAAAACATTAGCAAAAAAGACATCGAAGAAAATAACTTCGGACAGGATTTGCCTTTTATTTTGCAGAATACGCCTGGAGTTGTCGTAACTTCTGATGCCGGTGCAGGCGTGGGTTATACCGGAATTCGCATCCGCGGAAGCGATAATAGCAGAACAAATGTTACCGTAAACGGTATACCGATTAACGATAGCGAGAGCCAAGGTACTTTTTATGTCAACATGCCCGATTTCGCCTCTTCGGTGAACAACATCCAGATCCAACGAGGCGTTGGAACTTCAACCAATGGCGCAGGTGCTTTCGGTGGAAGCTTAAATATTCAAACCGCCAGTGGAGAATTAGAACCTTATGCTGAAGTGAATAATACCTACGGTAGCTTTAACACTTGGAAAAACACAGTGAAAATCGGCACTGGCTTGATTAATAATAAGTTCAGTTTTGATGGTCGGCTTTCTAGAATTAGTAGTAATGGTTATGTAGATAGAGGTGCTTCATTGCTAAAGTCTTACTTCCTAACGGGCGCATATCAGGGAAATAAAGATTTGCTTCGAGTAAATATTTTTTCCGGACAAGAAAAAACCTACCAAAGTTGGAATGGAATTCCCGAATCTAGATACAATAATGATCTTGCAGGCATGCAAGCGTACATAGACAGAAATGGCTTAGGCCCTGAAGATGCGGCAAACTTGCTAAACTCCGGCATCAGGTATAATAGTTTTACCTACAACAATCAAACAGACAACTACAATCAAAGCCACTTTCAGTTGCTTTACGCGAGGCAGATTTCCAACCAATTTTCTTTTAATGGCGCTTTACATTATACTAAAGGCGCGGGATATTACGAGGAATATCGCCCAGAGGATAAACTTAAAAACTACGGATTAAATCCAGTGATTACTGGGAATGATACAATCAATACAACAAACCTAGTTAGAAGAAGATGGCTTGATAACGACTTTTATGGACTGACTTACGCCTTTAATTATGCACCAAAAAAAGCTCTTAACTTTACTTTGGGGGGTGCATATAACCAGTATTCTGGTGCACATTACGGGCAGGTAATTTGGTCAGAATATGCCAGTAATGGAAGTATCGACAGGCACTATTACGATAATGAAGGAAATAAAAATGATTTTAATACCTACTTAAAAGCCAACTACAGTCCTTTAGAAGCGTTAAGTTTATTTGTTGATTTACAATACCGTAGGATAAATTACACCATCAGGGGAACCGAAAATAAATTGAATAGTTTGGACATCAAAGACAACTTAAACTTCTTTAATCCAAAAGTGGGAGCCACATATTTTATCAATGCCGAGCAAAATGTTTATGCATCATTTAGTGTGGCCAATAAAGAGCCAAATAGAGATGATTATGTAGACGGAGATGCCAATGCTTTTCCGAAATCAGAACATTTGAATGATGTAGAAATCGGCTACAGATACAAAGCTGCAAAGCTGAATATAGGCGCAAATGTGTATGAAATGTTTTATAAGAATCAGTTGGTAGTTACTGGAAAAATTAACGATGTCGGCGCAAACTATCGTCAGAATGTGGATAAGAGTTATCGCCTCGGAATAGAACTAGACGGTTCTTATCAAATTAACAAACAATTTGCCCTAAATGCAAATGCTGCAATTAGTCGAAATAAAATAGAAAACTTCACTGAATACATAGATGATTATGATAATGGCGGACAGATAGTAAATAATTATGCACTCCCAGATATTTCCTATTCTCCAAATGCGGTAATGTTTGGCGAGCTGGTTTACAAGCCAACAAAAGGTTCTGGAATCGCAATCCAAAGTAAATACGTAAGCAAACAGTATTTAGATAATACGCAGAATGATGCGAGAAAGTTGGATGGATACTGGGTCAATAACGTCCGTTTGGGTTATGACTTTAAGGTCTTTAACTTAAAAAACTTCAATTTAGGTTTATTGGTTAACAATCTTTTCGATAAGAAATATGCAAGCAATGGTTACACCTACGGTTATTTCTATGGCGGCGCTTTAACTACCGAAAATTTTTATTATCCACAAGCAGGAAGAAATTTTCTTTTAAATTTGAATGTGAAGTTCTGAGGAAAAGATATGAGAAGTGAGATTTGAGACGATAGACTAGATGGAAGATGCAGGAAAAGATTTGTAAAATTCAAATTATCTATAATAACTAATTGTTAACCAAACATGTATAGATACATAGAAAGATTTCAGTTTATAACACATGATGTTCCACACCGCAGCCATGTAGAACAGGCGCAATTGGCTTGTGAAGCTGGCGCAAAATGGATTCAGTACCGTTGTTTAAGCAAAGCTGATGAAGAACTGCTTGCAGACATAAATGCTATTGCCGCTATTTGCGACGATTGGGGAACCACTTTAATAGTTACCGACCATGTTCATTTGGCCGGAAAGGCAGACATTCAAGGTTTCCACATAGAAAATATGGACGCAGATTTTATCGCTTTGCGAAAAAAATTAGGAAACGATTTAACACTCGGCGGCTCTTCAAATACGTTAGAAAATCTACTTCGAATGGCAAAAACCGGAGCAGATTACTTCGGGTTTGGGCCATTCGCCAAAACCAATACCAAGCCAAATGATCATCCATTTATAACTCTTTCAGATTATAGAAGTGCGGTAGAAAAGTTTAAAGAATTAAATCTCGACCTACCTATTTTTGCTGTGGGTGGTGTGGAATTAAAAGATGTTCCAATCCTTATGGAAACAGGAATTTATGGAATTGCAGTTTCGCATGCGATAAATTTTGCCGATGATTTTGCCGATGAGTACGATGCTTTCTCCGCTGCTGTAAAGCTTAATAAAACTTAAAGCTTCGGCGATAAATCTAAAGTTCCACCACATTTCTCTTTTTTTTGTTTTTCATGTGCTTCGGGATGGTCTCTAAAATTTCTCCCTTCACTAAATTTAGCATCCTCTGCTTAATAAAATTCTTATGTGTAACCAAACTAATTTCCCTCACCGGTTCTGGGGCTTTAAAAGTGCGAAGTCTATTTTTCTGTTTACCGGTTAATTCCTCCGCGCCAAGCTCTGGCAATAAAGTAGCTCCGCCGTTTAAATCAACCATCCTTACCAAGGTTTCTACGCTACCAGTATTATATTCTAAACCTTGCAAACGGCTGTTTTTTGTTGACCTGCAAATACTTAACACCTGATTTCGCATGCAATGTCCTTCATTCAATACCCAAACATTTTCCTCATTCAAATCTGCTGCATCGATAAACTTCTTTTTATATAAATTGCTTCCCTTATTTAGGTAGCCAACAAAATTTTCATAATAAAGTACGTGCTCTACAATGTTTGCATCGGTCAGCGGTGTTGCTAAAATTCCACAATCGAGAATACCGGTTTTAAGCTGAGCGATAACCTCTGCGGTAGTATATTCCCAGATCATCAATTTCAATCCTGGGTATTTTGCTAAAACATTTGCAATTACTTTCGGCAATAAATATGGTGCAACAGTTGGAATTACACCAATTTTAAACTCGCCAGAAACTTCTAGTTGTTGTGCATTTATCAACTCTTTAACTTTGCCTGCTTCTTGTAAAATAGCTCTTGCTTGCGCTATAATTTGCACGCCAATTTCTGTGGGATTAATTGGCTGCCTGCTCCTATCAAAGATTTTAACATTTAACAAATCTTCTAACTTTTGCACTTGCATACTTAAAGTTGGCTGCGTAACAAAACACTTCTCTGCGGCCGAAACAAAACTTCTGTAAGTATCTACTGCAACAATATATTCTAACTGAACTAAAGTCATATAGGTAAAATCAATTTATATTTTCAAAGTTATCAATTTAGACTATGAAAGCAAATTCCAAAAAATAGTTAGCTGAAAAATTTAGGGTAAGGCATAATTTACGCCGACCTATTTTAGCTTTGTTGAACTTAAAAGATCATTGTTATTTTTTTTACGCGATTTTTGGTGTAAGATTTTTATGCTAATTTTGATTTCTTTAATCGACATTACAACACATTGGGAAAGGACAAGCTAAGAAGATTTGCAGAGATAAATACCTTTGCAAACGTTTTGCAATTAGAAGAAGCAAAACCGTTAAGAGGCAATTGGGCGCAGACTCAATTTAAAAATAACAATCCAATTGTTCTAGAACTTGCCTGTGGAAAGGGAGAATATGCGGTAAAGTTAGCCGAGCTATTTCCCGATAAAAACTTTATCGGTATAGACCTAAAGGGAAATCGGATTTGGCGTGGTGCAAAAACTGCTGTCGAAGAAAAAATTGATAATGTCGCTTTTTTACGCATCCAAATAGAACATTTGCTGGATTACTTCAGCCATAGCGAAATAGAAGAAATTTGGATTACGTTCCCAGATCCGCAACCACAAATCAGCAGAGAAAAGAAAAGATTAACTTCGCCAAGATTCTTAGATAAATATAAAATTTTAATGAAAAAGGGCGGCAAAATAAACCTTAAAACAGATAACGATCAGCTCTATAAGTACACTTGCGAAAAGGTAGAAGAGCTAGATTTAATTGTACATAAAAACACTGATCATTTATATACCTCTGAAGTATTGGATGATGTATTATCTATCAAAACTTATTACGAAAAAAAATATTTGTTACGTGATAAAAATATCAATTATATCCAGTTTTCATTTGACTGATGAACGTTAATTTTTACGAACAGGTCTATGAAATCGCTAGACTCATCCCAAAAGGAAGAGTTACCTCTTACGGTGCAATTGCCAAGTGTTTGGGCGCGGCGAATTCGTCTCGAATGGTCGGAACGGCGATGAGTTTATCGCATTTTGCTGCGCCACGCGTTCCGGCACATCGAGTGGTAAACCACAGCGGCTTGCTAACGGGCAGGTTTCACTTTAACCCGCCAGAGCAAATGGAACAACTTTTAAGAAAAGAAAATGTGAGAGTCGAAGATAATAAGGTGGTGGATTTTAAAGCGCTTTTCTGGAACCCGATGGACGAAATTACAATATGACGGGAAGCTTTTTATGATAATCTGTTATAGAAAACACAATTAAAATAATCAGCCCGACACACGCATAATAAATTTCATCTATATTGTCTCCCTTAAAAACCGTAAACGCAAGCGCTATAAGTGTAATGCCAACAATAAGTTCGATGTAGCCGTGAATTTTAAACGGTATTATTTTAAATATCCCTCCACCAAAATCGGTCATTATCGTCATAACAAAATGGATGCCCGCAAGTGAGTAAGATAATATTTCTGCATTGGGCGACAATAAGATTAAATTTGGCAAAGCCAATAACCCAATAACGGTTATAAAATCTAAAACGGCATGTGTTCTAGAGGAAATGATTCTCATGGATGGATGCTTATTTCTGTAAATTAATAAATTTTAGTCAGCATAAAAAATATGGGAAAATTAGTAGATAAATTTAACGTTGAACGGACAATCTTTAATCATCGTGCTACAGAAACGGCAAATACCAATCTCACACTACATTGTGCTCAGACGGCGCTATAAGTGTAAAGTCTTTGGAGATGCTTGGACGAGTTGCCTCGATGGTTTCTCGATGCGATGATTGCATAAAATACCATTTGGAAAATTGCCACAAAGAAGGCGTAACGACAGAAGAATTGAACGAGATTTTTATAGTTGAAAATTTATTGAGCAGAAGTATTGAAATTATACAGTACCGCAAAGCGATAACCTGCTGTGACGATTTGAATGCTCAGTTTTACTTAGTTTAGAGTACAATATTATGGAAGAAGAAAAAAAAAGATGCCATTGGTGCGGCACAGACCCGCTTTACATCAAATACCACGATGAAGAATGGGGCAAACCTGTATATGATGATAAAACGCTGTTTGAATTTTTGATTTTGGAGGGAGCGCAGGCAGGTTTAAGTTGGATAACCATTTTGCGCAGAAGAGAAAATTATAGAAATGCTTTCGCCGATTTCGATGTAAAAAAAGTTGCCATTTTTGATGAACAAGATGTTGAGCGTTTGATGCAGGATGTAGGCATTATCCGCAACGGCTTAAAGATTAAAGGTGCCATTAATAATGCTTTGCGATTTATGGAGGTGCAAAAAGAATTTGGCTCATTTGCGAATTACATTTGGGGTTTTTTGCCCGACGGAAAACCATTAATAAATCAAGTTAAAAACATTACAGACCTGCCTGCTTCTACAGCGTTATCCGATAGAATAAGCAAAGACATGAAGAAGCGAGGATTTAAGTTTTTCGGTACAACCATCTGTTATGCCCATATGCAAGCAACCGGAATGGTAAATGACCATATTATGGGTTGCATTGCGAAATAATGATTGAGAGGCTTCTAGCTTTCGGCGATTACTTCTTCAGCGTAGTTTCAAAAAGTTTAAAAATTCTTTTGTACTCATCGGTCCAGCTGCTTGGTTGTAGAAAACCGTGGCTTTCTACAGGATAGACTGCAAGTTCCCAATTGTTTTTTCCCAACTCGATAAAACGCTGGGTAATATGTACAATATCTTGAAAATGCACATTAACATCTACCATTCCGTGCGCCATTAAAAGATTTCCTTTTAGCTTGTCTGCAAAATAAATTGGCGAGCTTTGTTTGTAGGCAATTGGGTCGTTATAAGGCTCGTTCAAAATATTGGAAGTGTAGCCATGATTATAGTTTGCCCAATCGGTAACCGATCGCAATGCAGCTCCGCTGGTAAAAGTATCGCTTTCGTTAAACATGCCCATAAGAGTTATAAAGCCTCCATAAGAACCTCCGTACAGGCCAACATGTGCAGGATTTACGCCATAGTTTTTTACCAAATATTTAACGCCATCCACTTGGTCTGTTAAGTCTTTTCCTCCCATGTGCCTATAAATACCTGTCCGAAAATCTCTTCCATATCCGGCACTTCCTGTATAATCTATATCAATTACGGTATAACCATTATCTGCAAGCAAATTATTGAACATGTATTCCCTAAAATAATCGCTCCAGCCAAAATGAACGTTTTGGAGATAACCCGCGCCGTGTACAAAAACTACCGCAGGATGGTTTTTATCGGCAACTGCTGGTTTGTAAACTCGGGCATAAACATCTGTTCCGTAGCGGTTTTTAAAGCTTATTAATTCAGGATCCTTCCAGAAATAAGAATTAAATTCTGCGGATGTAGATTGTGTGATTTTGATTGCTTTTGCCGTTGGATTATTTGCTTGGAGATAAAGTTCCCAAGGTATGTTCATATAAGAGTGGCGTATGGCAAAATACTTTTCATCAGGAGAAATAGTGATTTCATTGAGCCCTTTCAAATTCGTCAACTGAACTAAATTGCGACCATCAACCCCAATTTTATAAAAATTTGTAATGCCGGGATGCTCCTTATTTGCTGTAAAATAGAATGCTTTTTTGTCTTTCGATATTTTTAAGGTTTGTACTTCCCAGTTGCCGCTCGTCAATTGTTTTTTATCACCCGTGGCAATGTTTGCTACATAAATATGCGAATAACCGCTTGCCTCGCTTTGGTAATAAAACGTGTCGTTGTCTATCCAACCAACACTACCATCATCATAACCAGAAATATCTGGTCCTCCAATCCAAGCTTCATCCCGCTGTCTATCTAGAGTAGAAAACTTTCCGGTTGAGGCATCTAACTTTAAGATCCAACGGTCTTTGTTGTCTAAAGAACTTCCAATCAACACGGCAGAAGTTCCGTTATCATTCCAAATTATTTTTGATAAATCAACTGGCCTATCTGCATTTTTCTTTTTTAAAGAATCTAAAGCTTTAGGATAATCTTTTAAATAATCTGGCAAATCTTTTATACCAGCGATGGTAGATGTTTGCATGGCGTAAACAGAATCTCTCGCAACATCAAAAACATAACTTTCAGACAAACCTAGCGCCTCGCCCACTTTGGTTCTTCCGCTTATGTCTTCTGTGTACCCACTCGCGGTAACATAGTTCGGCACAATGGTATTTCGGTTTCCCGTTGAAAAAGTGGTAAGTGTATAGGTGATGTATTTTCCGTTTGGGTTAATGGCAATATTTCTTAGAAATTTTCCTTCAGTGTAAATTTTTTTTAGCGTTTTCTCTGGCTTTTCGTCTGCCTTCTCTTTAATTTCTTTTACAAAATCTGCATTCTGTTTTTTAATGACATCAAACAAATCAGCTTGTTCATCTTTTAAATACTGATTTTGGTTAGATAGCTTTTCCTTAGATTCCTTAGTTGGTTTCTTATCAGCAATAAAGTTGCTTAACTGCTTTACCTCGGCTGTCTCGATGTTTATTTGGAACAGGTTTTTATCTTTTTCGAACACCACATCTCCGCTGATAAGAAAAACCGGATTGCTTTCTCTTTCAACAGTATTAGTTAAGCGATTTACTTTTCCTGTCCTAATATTTTTTAAATAGATGTCGCCCTTTTTTTCTGCCAACCCGAAAATGCCTGTGTTATTTAGAACATAATCTTCTGCATCGGCGATTTCTTTTTCTTCTTTTGCCGCCTTTAAAATTTTATCAGTTAGCGGAGAGACCTTATAAAGCTGCATGTCCTCTTCGTTTTCCGGATTCCAATCGAAATATAGCGTTTTGCTATCTTCGCTCCATCGATAATTTGCTGGGGCTACGCCAATCCATTTTGGGTCGCGCATAATCTTTTCTACCGTCAGCGGTGCTAATTGAGCAAAACTTTGTTCCACCATTAAAAAAAGAACGATGGGTAAAAAATATTTCATGCTGAGAATGGTTTAAGCGCGCAATTTAATTAAACGAAATTCTATTTTTGGGTTTAGCGTGAAAATGTTACGGATTTTGTTGTTTAAGGGGGTTGGGCCTCAAGGCCGAGAGGACATTTAGTAAATTTTCAAGTGTATCGATTCAAATAAGTACTTCTATTTTTAAAAACAATACGCTACATTTATTTTATCAAACCAACCAACCATGATTGTGCAAAAACAGCGATTACTATCTCTGGATTTTTTACGAGGTTTAACCGTTGCGTCGATGATCTTGGTAAACAATCCGGGTAGTTGGGGGCACATCTATGCACCGTTGGAGCATTCTGAATGGAGTGGTTGCACACCCACCGATATGATTTTCCCTTTCTTCCTATGGATTGTTGGGGTATCCATTGCCTTTGCAATGGGGACAAAAAAAGAAGATCCTTCTCAACACAAAGCCATTATTTTAAAAGCGATAAAAAGGGGCATCATTTTATATTTGCTGGGTTTTTTCTTGGCGATTTTTGGAAAACTAGTCAACGACTATCGGCACGCGTTAGAAACCGTTAGAATTTTAGGCGTGCTACAGCGAATCGCGATTGTGTTTATCATCAGCAGCATTATATTTGTTAAATCTTCCAAAAAGACAATTTTCATAATTTTTATTTCAATTCTTGTAATTTACTGGGCGCTAATGACTTTTATTCCTGTCCCGGGGATTGGTTATGCAAACTTAGAAAAGGAAATCAACCTCGCAGCCTGGGTAGATCGCGGCGTTTTAACTGAAGCACATACGTGGTCTCAATCAATAACCTGGGACCCTGAAGGGGTGTTGAGCACGCTCCCAGCTGTTGGAACTTGCCTTTTTGGAATATTGGTTGGTCTTTGGATGCGCAGAAAAGATGTTGATGGAGCAAGCAAAGTTGCTTGGCTGTTTTCTACGGGCATAATTGCCATCATATTAGGTTTAACTTGGGACCTCCAATTTCCTATAAACAAAGCATTATGGACAAGTTCTTTTGTGCTTTACACAGGTGGGCTGGCGTGTTTTGCATTGGCCCTATGCTACTGGATTATCGATATTCAAAACTATAAGCGTTTTACAACCCCTTTTGTAATTTATGGGCTTAATGCCATTACTGTTTTTTTCCTTGCGGGATTAATGCCCAGATTATTGGGCTTTTTTACCGTTACGAGACCAGATGGCGTTGAAGTAACCATCTTAACCAGATTTTACGAGCTTTGTTACGAGCCGTTTTTCTCTCCCGTTAACGCATCTTTGGCTTGGGCGATAAGCTATGTACTGGGATTTTTCGTTCTACTTTGGATCATGTATAAAAAAAACATCATCATCAAAGTTTAACAAAGTCTCTTCAAAAATTCTTACTTCGTTTCTACCCCAACTGGGCCAGATGCTACACTCTCGTTTTTCAACCTGTCTAAAGCGGTAACTAGATAGCTATATCTATGGCCTGCCTCGGTGTTTGTATCAAGAAAAAAAGGAAAATCTTCAAAACTGATGTTAATGATGTTTTTTGAATCTAATACTGATATTTTTTCGCCTTCGTCAAATCTATAAACTACAAAGCCAGATGCTGTCTCTCCATCGCTCGCAAGTTCTGGCATTTTCCACTTTAAAGTAACTCCAAGCTTTGTTGCTTCTGCGGTTAATTCTTTAGGTTTATTTGGTGGCACCTCATCTAGCCATGGCATTTGTGGAGGCAGGGCAGGATATTCATAAAGATTGTTTTTTAACGAATCGCTCAGTCCTCGGGCTACGGTGCTTAAAGATTTGGACGAGAAATAAACGCTTCCCTCAATGCGGTTGTTGTTACGCAAATACCTAATTTGGTTTGGAATTTCTTGCGGATTTCTCCAGGCCGCCTCGGCCCTACTGTTAACAAGATAAGCTGCCATGCCAATATACACATGTCGTCCGTAACTGTTGTTTGCCCACCAATCTAACAAAGTCGCAAAAGGTGCTACGCGGCGAGTAAACGTAAAGTATATCTGGGGATTAATGTAATCAACCCAACCTTCTTTAATCCATTTTCTACTATCAGCGTATAGCTCAGCATAGTTTGATAGTCCACTGCTGGCAGAGCCTTCCGGATCCTCGTAACTATTCCTCCAAATACCAAATGGGCTTATGCCGAACTTTACAAATTTCTTATAGTAATGGATGCTATCATCCAGTTCTTTAATCAGATTATCTACATTACTTCTACGCCAATCTCTAATGTCCGTAAATTCGGCGCCGTATTTTGCAAAGGTGGTGCCATCGTTAATTTTTTGCCCCGCAATTGGATATGGGTAGAAATAATCGTCGAAGTGTACGCCATCAATATCGTATTGTTTAACCACATCTAAAACTACTTGTACGATATATTCCCTAACCTCAGGAATGCCCGGATCGAACTGTTTTTTCCCACCATAAGTAAAAAACCATTCTGGATGAATTTGCGTAGGATGATTTTTTGCGAATACCGTATTTACACTCATACTGGCGCGGTAAGGATTAAACCAAGCATGCAATTCCATCCCTCTGGAGTGTGCTTCCTTAATGGCAAATTCAAGCGGATCGTAACCAGGAGAGGGTGCAATACCTTGTGTTCCCATCAACCAATAACTCCAAGGTTCTCTAGACTTAGCGTAGAAGGCATCGCCCGCAGGCCTAATTTGTAACATAATAGCATTCATGCCTTCTGCCTTATGTCTATTTAAAATGCCAATTAGCTCTTGCTTTTGCTGGTCTGTAGTTAAACCGGGTTTAGATGGCCAGTCTATATTTGTTACGGTAGCGACCCAAACACCCCTAAACTCTCGTTTTGGTGCTATATTTGCTATTGACTGTGCATATAAATTGAAGGTAGTTGAAATAAAGGTAAAAAGGGCAATTGTTACGGCTTTGGGCATTTTTAGTGTCTATTTTATTATTTTATCTATCACAAATTTAGTAACCAGACTTCTAGCAGATAAACGATAGCTTTTAAAAAGTCTTACATTTTTAGTGAAGGTTTTAATTTCGGGACGAAGTTATCTTTAAAAAATACAAATAAAATTTTTTGGGAATAAATTTCGGTTACAAAACACAAAATATTGGCATTGCATGGAAGCTAGGGATGTTAGCAGGGGTAATAGAAATAAAATTTACTTTTTAATTTTGGTAATTACAGCCTTGGTGGGCATTAACGGCTATCTGTTTTTTAAGAACAAACAGCAAACCGAAAAAGTTACAACCACCGGGGTAGAAAAAGACCAATTAAAGCTAGAGGTAGAAAAAATTGAAGTCGAATTAGACCGCGTAAGTGCATTAAATGTAACGCTTAATAACACTTTAATTGGGCAGCAGAACGATATAAGAGCAAAAATTGACCAATTAAAAATTGCGCTTAAGAAAGGAACTATTACAAAAATAGAACTAGATCAAGCTTATCTCCAAGTAGGTAAGCTAAAAGGATTCGTAAAAAGCTACAATAACCAGGTAGCGAAGCTACAAAAGGATGCCCTGTTTTTAAGAAGCAGTAGAGACAGTTTGCAGCAAAAGGTAAACTCTATCTCTAGCAAAATTTCAAATTTAGAGGTAGAAAATCTTTCTCTGAACGACAAAGTAAACACTGCCTCCCAACTTAGGTTAAAAGATGCAGATATAGTAGCATTTAAAACGAAATCTAACGGCAGGAAAATAGAAGTAACTAAATCTTCTACTGCCGAAAAATTAAGCATTAGATTTGCGATTCTACCTAACGACTTGGCAGAGAAAGGGCATTATAATATTTTTTTAAGAGTATTCGATCCTGCAGGAAACCTAATAGCTGACGATAATAATAGGTTTGAGGCAGATGGACAAGACATGCAATACAGCCATTCTATTTATATAGATTACAACAATGACAACAGTACCTATATTATCGACTGGGCAAATCCCCAACCCTTTATTGCCGGTGATTATACTGTGATTCTATATACGGAAGGCAATACTCTTGGAAAAGTGCAAATAACTTTGAGGTAGCGAAATAAAAACATTATCAGGCTCTTCAAACCATCTTGTTTAGGTAGACCATTCTATAAAAACCAGATACTAAGCAAGCGGAAACTTTAAAAAGAAAGTTGTGCCGTTTTTATGTGAGGTAAAATCAACAGAGCCACCAGCATTTTCCATCGACTGCCTTACAAAAGCTAAGCCCAAGCCTGTGCCCGAAGACTTTGTAGTAAAGTTAGGCACAAATATTTGATGGTAAATATCTGGAGAGATGCCAATGCCGTTGTCTTCTATTTCGATAAAAACGTTTTTTTGATTGGTATATACACGTACTTCGATTTTGCAAAAACCATTTTTCGAAGTAGCCTCAATGGCATTTTTAAACAAATTGTTAAAAGTTCTCAACAACTGATCTGCATCTGCCATAATTTTAACCCCTTTTTTTGTTCGATTACTTAGCGTAAAATGCGCATTTTCTGAACTCTCAAAAACCTCTATGGTTTTCTCCAGAATCGGCAGCAGCTCCATTTTTTTTAAAACCGCGTCGGGCATTTTTGCAAAATTAGAAAACTCCGAGGCGATTCTAGACAGACTGTCTATTTGCTCTATAAATGATTTGCTAAACCTATTAAACTTGGTTTCGAAATTCGGATCGTCCTCTTTCCAAGCTTTTTCTAAAAGCTGAACGCCCAACCTTAAAGGTGTAAGCGGGTTTTTTATCTCGTGCGCAACCTGCTTAGCCATTTCTCGCCAAGCGCTTTCTCTTTCAGACTTGGCTAATTTTTTTGCGCTCTCATCTAATGCAGCTATAAGGTTGTTGTATTCTTTAATTAGCGAGCCTAACTCGTCATGCCTTCGCCAAACTATGGGTTCGTTTCTTTGCCCAAGTTTGGTTTTCCTAATATTTTGTTGAATAAAGGTTAGCGGGTTTGTAATTTGATTTGCCAAAAATATAGCCAACACCCCGGTTCCTACAAAAACCAACGCATAAATATTAATTAGGTTGCTTAAAAACAGAGCAATCTTACTGCTATATTCTTCTTCGTTTAAATAATTTGGTAAACCAATAAATGCTACCGTTTTGCTCTGCGCGTTTTCTATTGGCGCGTAGGCCGCTGCATAAGTTAAAGAGCCTAATTTTTCTTGGGAATTTATGTATTCAGACCTTTGCAGATATTTTAGATTAATATAAGCCGCCGCGCCCATTCTTTTTCCCAGTATCTTAGAATCATAAAGTTTTGGATAAGAAGTGGTCACCAACCTACCATCTAAATCGTATAGGTTCAAATCTGCATTGTTTACGTCTGCAAAATTTCCAAATCCGGTAAGGGCAGCCTCATCATCGGTAATTTCTCCAGTGTTTAAAACCTGCTTTTCAAAATTCTGTTGTACTGTTCTAATTTTCTGTTTAATAATGTCGTTTTGCTGGTTGCGATACTCTAGGTTCATATAAAAATATGTAATCCATCCCACAATAACTAAGGTGGCCACTACAGCAAGCACTACAGATAGTTGTATGCGTGTTTTATATAAAATTTTGTTCGCATTAATCATTAGCGAACGGTTCACGGTAAACCAGCCAACGTTATCGTCTTCTAAGTTTTTTACAACCCAAATTAGACCAAACAGAACCAGAGAAAAAATGATGAAAACTATAAAGAAAAAAGATAGTACTGCCGCACGTTCTAAAAAGCTTGGATTTGCCTTGCTAATAACGACCATCTTGTTTGCTGAGGGTTTAAAAACCAAATGGCTGTAGCCAAGTTTATCATCATTATAAGAAAGAAAATCATTTAATTTTCCCTTAAAAACTTTTCCGTTTAATGGATATGTGAAATTTCCACTTTGGTTTAGTAAATTGTTGTTAGCGTACAATGCGCTAGAATAACCCTTAAAATCTTGATCATTATTAAACTTTTGATCGCCCAAAAGATCTGGAAGTCTATTGTTATAGTTAAAAGGCCTAGACCGAAATTCTATTATTAACGTGCCTTTTAAGTTGCCTTTCTCTATGATCGGAACGATCCCAAAGTAGTTTTGATAGCCAAAGGTATTGTTGACTTGGTAAAAGTATTTTGAACCATCTAGCTTAATAGCGCCAGCTTCTACCAGCTTTTTGTATTTAGCAAAGCTTGCATTGCCGGCAGTTGTTAGTGCTTCGCCTTTTTTATTGTAACTATAAATTTGGAAATTATAACGGCTCAGGTAGCCATTTGACATCCCTTTGATATCCGTTTTAAAGCGGTTATAGTTAATGCTTTTATAATTATCGTAAAACCGGGGTAAAAGACCGCTTGCGAGTAATTTGTTTTCTAAATCCCCCAAAGCCAAAATTGCATTTGGGTCGTCAGAAGACTCCACTTTGCGAGCCAAAGGTTCGCGAATAGATTCTTCTGCGATGTCTTTATATTCCAGGTATTTCACCGATGTTATAAAAGCTAGGCAAATAAATGCCGCAGCAAATAGACTAATTCCAAATTTTGCATTTATCTCATATTCCTTTCGAGCAAGTAAAAACAGAACAAGAAAAAATGCAATAAAAAAAACATTGAAGCCGGCAAAAACAACGTACACGGCCACTGCAATAAATGAGGTGAGTAATATATAAACGCGTTCCTTGTTGGTAACGTTCAATTTTTTGCTCATTACCATAAAAATTATAGTGATAAGATACAATTGAAACCAAACCAAACACACTATTACAATACTTACCCAACTTGAACCACTCAACTTTAAAATATTAATTATATCGAAGTTGATCTTCGAATTGTAGATTATGCCAAATAGCATCTCATCCGCCAGCAGTGCGGTGGCTCCAATAATTGCCAATAAGATAAAATGAAGAGCGATACCGACCCATTTTATTTGAGTTACCCAATTTGGAAATCGATAACTTTTTCGATGGTTAAATATAAAAAGCAACAACCACGTAACAGAGATTATGTTGGTAATCAAATCTCCGAGAGAGGGCATTAAGAAACTTTGGGAGTAAATTTTGGGATCGAATATAGGCGCTTCAAACCTATGGTTAAACCATCCCCAATATAAATCCGTAAGCCTAAATGTTAAAAAAAAGCTCAATAACAGCAGCGTAGCCAAACCAAGCTGACCTTTTTTTGCGATATAAGAACTTAAAGAGTTAAAAAAAGTGCAGATGAATAATAACCCCGCAACAAACAGCCAAATTTGTAGGTTAGGCATATAATTTACCTGTATATTAGGCTTAAGCTTTAGAGAAAAAAGAAACTTATTGTCTAGCCCCTTAACAGCATACACGTCTTTATCTGCAAAAGCAGCAACCATTATGTTTTTTGATTCGGATAGCAGCGGATCGATTTGATCATTAAAATAATCGCTTTCTTTAACCCCAAATTGAGATTGGATGGGAATGAAGAATACAAAAGTAAATTCTCCACTATCTTTCCTTATTACCTCATACCACCCATTTGATAAAAATATTGCCGAGGTACCGGATCTAATGTTTTTCAGGATTGGTTCGTTTATCCTAAACGAGCTCCAAAATTGCAGTTTGTTTTTTTGATAGAGAAAAAGGTTAATGCCGTTTTTTCTGTACGTATCAATAAAATTTAACGCCGCTTTGGTATTTTGCGGATACGTTTTTAGTTCTTCGACTTTTTCTTTATCAGACAGGATGTTTTTTACTATTCTCTCACGGCCTAGTAAATTCTGCTCTATCTCTCTCCCCTCATTTTCTAGAATTTCTACCCTTGTAGAAAATAGTCTTAACGAAACAGAGGTAACTAAAAGAGAGCAACCTAAGGCCAATAACAAAAATCGAATTTTAATACCAAACCCTAAGCCCATGACAATTTTAACAAATCTTTGTTCTACAATTCTTTACAATAGGTTTGTTTGAGAAAAGTTCTATCCAAGTTCCACGCTTGCGCTACTGGCATCTATCATTCTATCTACTTTTTTAACCAAGCTCTGCAAAACTTTACCTGGGCCAACTTCTATAAATTCGGTAGCTCCATCAGCCAGCATATTGCTTGCAGTTTGTGTCCAGCGTACTGCACCGGTCAATTGCTTAATCAGATTTGCTTTAATGTCATTGGGATTGATATATGGCTGCGCATCAATGTTCTGATAAACTGGGCATACAGGTTGCAGAATGGTTGTTTGCTCTATCGCGGTCTGTAATTCTACTTTTGCAGGCTCCATCAACGGCGAATGAAAAGCGCCGCCTACATTGAGTTTTAATGCCCGTTTCGCACCGGCTTCGGTTAATTTTGCACAGGCCAAATCAATTCCTTCTATACTTCCAGAAATAACCAATTGCCCTGGGCAGTTGTAATTAGCAGGTACAACAATTGCGTCAATCTCGCTACATATACGCTCCACAACATCATCTGCGAGGCCTAAAATTGCGGCCATTGTAGAGGGTTGTTTCTCGCATGCCTTCTGCATAGCATTGGCACGTGCAATTACCAACCTTAATCCGTCCTCAAAACTTAGCGCTGTTGCAGCAACCAATGCCGAAAATTCGCCTAATGAATGCCCTGCAACCATATCAGGCTTAAAATCATCACCCAACAATTTGGCAAGAACTACCGAATGTACAAAAATAGCAGGCTGCGTTACATTGGTTTGTTTAAGCTCGTCGTCTGTGCCATCAAACATAATATCGCTTAGGCGGAAACCAATAATCTCATTTGCTTTTTCAAATAATTCTTTGCCTCTTTCGTGTTGATAAAGCTCCTTACCCATGCCAACAAATTGAGCACCTTGCCCTGGAAAAATATATGCTTTCTTGCTCATATTTTATATCGAAATTTTAGTGTAGTTAAAATTATCAAATTATTTAACGATGCAATTGTCAATATTCACGAAAAAAAATTCTTTTATCGTTCACAAATTAGATAATCTCTAGCTGCTTCTTAAGTCACCAAATATTTTGCCTTTCGGCGATGGATAAAGCCTAATTTTTCAAACTAGCATCGCAGCCTGCAAATCGTTTAATTTTCTTGCGTTACCTCTATTTTTTTGTCATCGATAAAAAGTTGGCAACCAATTTTAAACCAGCCGAAAAGGCTTACCTTGATTAATTCTCTTTCTCTATTCGAGTTTAAAAGATGTCCGCTTAAATTAGCCGAGAAAAAACTGAATTTTTTGTCTTGCAAAACTCCGTTCACAAATAATTGTTCTCCACCAAACCAAGTGTTGATGATCTTAATTTGATTGCCTTGGTAATTCGTTGTCCAAATACTTTTCATAAATTTTAATGTCTTATTATCAAATCAATCGTTACGCCCACAACCATCACTAAAATATAAAAAGTTATCATACCAAACATATAAGCAATAAATGCTTTTAGATAACTTGTAACTTTCTTTTTGTCAAAAAACTGCCCAATTGCCCAAGCAGAATAAATTAATCCAACAACTCCCGCAGTAGTCATTAAGTTAATATGCATCAATCCTTGAAGCGTTGCAAACAGCGCAAAAATCAACATTCCAATCCCCATTACAAAGCATAACATGATTAGGATTTCGAAAAAGTTATAACGGTATTTACTAAAAAATACTTTCAGCCACCAGGCAATAAAAGCTCCCATGATGATGTTTGCATAGCCATAATGATCTTGTACCCACTTTAACATCTTCCCAATCGTAGATTTTTCTAATCCGCTAAAATTTACATACTCGTCTTCGATATGAAAAAAATGATTTACAAGCGTATAAATTAACGATGTTATAATTATAAAAATAATTGGCTTTACAAGTCGGCTCCTGTTTTCGGTTATATAGTCTTTAATAGTCTGCCCCGGCCGGATAAAAAGCTCCTTAACCGTATATAAAATTCCCCGTTCAAAATGCAGCACATGCTCAATTTCGTGGATGATATAATGCCCATCAATTCTGTGTATGTATGCTGCTTGCCCACAACTAGGACAAAATTTTAGCGTTATTTCGGTATTGCAGTTTTTACAATTCGCCATGTTTTCTGTCTATCCCTATTCTATTACGTCCATCGAATTTATAATGATGATTTAAACATTAATCCAAGCTAGCCGTAATCAACCTCAAAAACTCAGCTCTAGTTCTTTCGTTGTTTAAAAATGCACCTGTAAATGCCGAGGTAGTTGTTACAGAGTTTTGTTTTTGGGCGCCGCGCATCGACATACAAAGATGTTTGCATTCTATCACCACCGCAACGCCCTTTGGCTTTAAAGTATCTTCAATACAATCTCTAATTTCGTTGGTTAACCTTTCTTGCACCTGCAAGCGGCGCGCATAAGCATCTACCACACGTGGTATTTTGCTCAAGCCAACAATGTGCCCATTCGGAACGTAAGCAATATGTGCTTTTCCAAAAAAAGGCAACATGTGGTGTTCGCATAAAGAATAAACTTCAATGTCTTTTACAACAACCATTTGGCTATAATCTTCTTCAAACATGGCCGATTTTAGAATCTCTGCTGGTTTTAAATCATAACCATGGGTTAAAAACTGCAAAGACTTTGCAACTCTTTCTGGCGTTTTTAACAAACCTTGTCTGTTTGGGTCTTCGCCAAGTTGTTCTAAAACACCCTTGTAAACGGCTGCCAAACTCGCTACCTTTTCTTCATCATAACGATCTATTTTTAAATAGCCGTCTATTGCTTCACTATCCATTTCCATTTATGCTGTGCTAAATATTATCCAAAAAACTCTACGTAATTGTTCTCGGTTTCGTAAATTTTTATCGAGTGTAAAACCGCCCCGCTTTCTTCTATCGCGGCAAAAAGCTGTTCCCAAATGCCAATGGCCAAATTCTCTGTAGATGCTAGTTTGCCTTTCATGAAATCTACATCCAAATTAATGTTTTTATGGTCAATCTTATCGATCACAAGATCGTTTGTTATTTGTTTAAGCCACTTTAAATCTACCAAAAACCCTGTTTCGGGATTTATTTCGCCTTTAACCGTTACATATAGAGCATAGTTATGTCCGTGCCAATTTGGGTTTGAGCATTTTCCAAAAACCTCTTGGTTCTTCTCGTCATTCCAATCTGGCCTCGCTAATTTATGCGCTGCATTAAAAGACGCCTTCCGTGTTATATAAATCATCTCTTCAAATAAAGCACAAATATACGGTTTAACAGATAAGCAAAGAAAAACACCAAGCGTGGAAAAGACTATCTTCCAACGCAGTTTTTGTACTAGGGTTATTAAACGGATTTGTTAGGATAGACTAAGTTTTTGCTGAGGGAATGATTTTTGTAAAGGCTTATTTATGTTTCTGTCATTTCTGAAGAAGAACGGACTAACAATCGCTATCTCTTCGTTTCTTTTAATGCTTTTATTTGCACCTGATGCAAAGGCATTGGTGTGGCGAGGATTAATGAAAGTTGGACTGTTCTCGCCGAAAATAGAACCAGTTAACGATGCAAAAGCTGATCTAAGTGGCATTGTTTTTAGAGATCAAAAGGGGTTATTGGTTAATCTCGGCGAATTAAAAGGTAAAGTTATTTTTATAAATTTTTGGGCAACCTGGTGTCCGCCGTGCAGGGCAGAAATGCCAGGATTAAATAGATTGTATAATAAATTTAAGAACGATAAAAACGTGGTTTTCATTTTTGCCGATGCCGACGGTGACCTATTAAAATCTGCCAAATTCTTGGCACGTAAAAATTACAATCTGCCGCTTTACAAAATAGAAACTACTATGCCAAGCAGCATATTTGAGCGCACGCTACCCACCACCGTAATTTTTGATAAACAAGGCAGACTTTCCTTCCATCACGAGGGTTTGGCAGATTATGCTGATAAGAAAATTGAAAGTTTTATAGAGAAGTTAAGAGATATTTAATTTTTCAACTTCAAATTTTGATTTTTACTTTTCTGGTCAACCATCCAAATATGCGATTACCATTGTAGAGCAGCAGAATTGAAAAATAATTAAATTAGCAGATATTTGTGACATAAACTGCTCCAAACTGTGCCAAAGCTAACCGTAATTACCATTGTTTTTAACAATGTTCGAGATATAGAACGAACCATGAAATCTGTAGTCGGGCAATCCTTTACCGACATAGAATATATAGTTATTGATGGCGCATCTACAGATGGAACTTTAGAAATCATCACGCGTTACCGCGATAAAATTTCCAAAATGATCAGTGAGCGCGATGGTGGAATTTACTTCGCCATGAATAAAGGTTTAAAATCTGCCACAGGCGATTTTGTTTTATTTATGAATTCTGGGGATGAAATTTATGATGCCAAAACGGTGGAACGAGTATTTTCAGTGGCAACCGATGCAGATATTTATTACGGTGAAACAGAAATGTACAACGATAGTTGGCAGAGCTTAGGTTGTAGAAGGCATAGAGTCCCAGATAAATTTAATTGGCGAAGTTTTAAATACGGAATGAGTGTAAGTCACCAAGCTATCTATATCCGCAAATCTATTATCTCACCTTATGATACTTCTTATAAATACAGCGCCGATATAGATTGGATTATTCGCGCAGCAAAAAAGGCAAAAAAAATAGCAAAGGTAGATGGTTATGTAGCTAAGTATTTGGTTGGTGGGATAAGCAAGAAAAAACATCGCGAAAGCTTAATAGAACGATACAAAATCTTTAAAAAATATTATGGGTTTGTACCGAACATATTTAACCATTTTATAATTGCTTTAAATTTGGCCTGGCATAAGTTGTGGCATAAGGAGATGAGGGACTAGTTTAATTGATAGTGGATAATGAATAATTGATAATGGATAATTTAGTATGGCGGAGAATGTTATAAAGGTTAAATCTTTTGAGTTTGCATTGAGGATTGTTTAATTAAATGTTTTCCTTACCAAAAATAAAAGTGAGTATGTCATGAGCAAACAATTACTAAGAAGCGGTACTGCTATCGGGGCTCTGGTTCGTGAGGTAGAGCAAGCCGAAAGTAAAGTCGACTTTATCCACAAATTAGTAATTGCTTTGAAGGAAGCAAAACGAAACAGACTATTGGATAGAACTGCTATTTTAAGCAAATTACCTCGAGGAAGCAGCTTAATCTTCTATAAAAACCGATATTTTAGAATTATTAAAACTACTAGTAAGCATCATAAAAACTACGAAAGGAAATGCCAAAAAATAAACCGGAAGCTTTCGATCATCAGCGATAATTCTACAAGAGTATCAATTACCAATTATCAATTAGTTGATATGCATCATAAAAACTACAAAAAGCAATGCCCATAGATAAACCTAACCTTTCCATCATCAGTAATGCCTTATTGGAGCAATATCAATTGTCAATTGTCAATTTTCAATTAGCCAACAGATTTAATGCGTTAAAAGATGCCGAAATAAGTACGTATACCTTTAGTTTTTATACCTCGGTTTCTGCCATAGCTAGCAGCAAAATAGAGGGCGAACAAATGGAAATAGACAGCTATGTAAAACACAAGATGTTAAACATAGCATATTTAGAAGATCTAATAGAGAAACCAAACGACTTATATGAAGCTTATCTTTTTGCACAGAAAAATAAGTTAACCAAAGCCAATTTTTTAAAAGCGCATAAACTTATTAGCGCCCACTTACTGCCTCCGCTTAAAAGAGGAAAATACCGAAAAGTAAATATGCTTGTAATGGAGCATAACACAGGTAAAATACAATTCGAAGCTGCCGGCTGGAGCGAAGTTGCGCAGCTGATGAAAAAACTTTGGGGTGATGTTGCGACGCTCTTAAAACAAAGGCTAAGCGTAGAAGAAGTATTTTATTACGCAGCCTACATTCATTTGGTATTCGTAAATATTCATCCTTTCGAAGATGGCAACGGCCGTGCCGGGCGACTTTTGGAAAAATGGTTTATCTCCGAAAAACTTGGCAAACAAGCTTGGTTTTTACAAAGCGAACTCAACTATTACCGCCACGTAAACGACTATTACAAAAACCTAAATAAACTTGGTGTTTTTTACGAGGAACTTGATTATGGAAAGGCATTGCCTTCTTTACTCATGCTACCGAAATCGTTTTTACCATAAATATTTGCCAATTGATTTCGCAAAACCCGTCAAACGAATCACCCAAACAACAAATAAACTAAACAAACAAACCCTACCTCCATCCCCCACCCAACGCCCGATACAAATTAACAACCGCCTGCAATTGTTGCAGTTGATCGCCAACACCATTTAACTGGGCTGTCAGCAAGCTTTGCTCGGAGGTTAAAACGTCTGTATAATTTGTTGCAGAGCTGTACCGCAATAATTCGTTTGTAAAATCTACCGCTTTGGTTAAAGAGGCGATTTGGTTTGCGCGGATGGTCTTTTTTTCTGCTGCGGTTTGGTAGGCGTAAAGCGCATTGCTTACTTCTTGTCCGCCGGTTAGTAATGCTTTTTGGAAAGCGAGATAAGCGACCTGTTGTTGCGCTTGCGCTGTTGTTAACCTTGCTCTGTTTTGCCCCTTAGCAAAAATCGGTTGTGTTAACCCGCCAACAAGATTGTAAAAAATAGAATTGTCAAAGAAGTTTTGGAGTTTCAAACTAGACAAACCACCTGCAGCTGTAAGTGTTAAAGCTGGATAAAAATAAGCTTTTGCAGCATTCGTTTGTTCAAAAGCGGCTCTAAAACCAAATTCTGCCGCTTGTACATCTGGCCGGTTTTCTAAAAGCTGTGCAGAAACCCCAGTTTTAAGGTCGGAATAAATTTGCTGGTTATCTAGTATGCCTCGTCTAATGTCGTTTGCAGGTAGGGCAAGTAATATAGACAACGCATTTTCCACCTCCCGCGCTTGCCTTCTTAAGTCTGGCAGTAGAACTTCGGCGCCATATAAATTTCCCTCAGCTTGTACAACCGCAGCGCCGGTTACGATTGCTGCTTCCTTTAAAGCTTTTAGTGTTTCTACATTTTTCTGCCTCACCAAAACTGTTTGCTCTGTTATTTTTATCTGCTTATCAAAAGCCATCAAATTATAATAACTGTTTGCAATGTTTGCAATCAATTCTGTCTGGATGGCACGTTTTGCAGCATCGGTTTGCAGTAACGATGCGTAAGCAGAACGCTTCGCACTACTTAGCTTGCCCCAAATATCTGCTTCCCATGCGGTGCTTAGCTGGGCTCGGTAACTTTGTGTCTTTAGATTTATATTTATCCCGGGAGGAAAATTTAAAGATTTTGCAGATTGTTTTGCATCTGATGCCGATATGTCTGCCTGTAGGCTTGGGAGTAACGCGCTTCTACTCTGGTATAGATTTGCCTCGGCAATTTTAATACGCTCTATGGCTTGCTTTAAATCTAAATTTGCTGCCAGCCCTTGATTAATCAAAGCCTGCAGATCTGAATCGGTAAACAGGTTTTGCCAAGGTAAGGTTGCCATGGTTAAGGTGTCTGTTGTTGTTGCATCTCGATACAAACCATCGACATTTACCGCCGGCGCAGTGTATTTTCGCGAAATGCAGGCCGATAAACTTATCGTAATTAAGCCAATAAAGAGTAGAATTTTATTCGTCAATTTCATAAGTTATTTTTAATGATGTTTACGTTTTTGCTCTGCTTCTTTATATGCTTCTAAACTTAATTCTTTCTCTATACCCTTGTTAAATGGAGATTTACTGCTTACCTTCTCTTGTAAAAGTTGAAATACAATAAAAAGCGACGGAATTACGAACAAACCAAAAAGAGTACCGATAAGCATTCCGCCAACGGCGCCTGTACCGATAGACTTGTTTCCTGCAGCACCCACACCGCTCGAAAACATAAGTGGCATTAATCCAAAAATAAATGCAAATGAGGTCATCAATATAGGACGTAAACGGGCAGTTGCACCTTCAATAGCTGCATCTACTATAGACATGCCTTTTTTACGTCTATCGATGGCATATTCAACGATTAAGATTGCATTTTTGGCAAGCAATCCTACTAACATGATCAGCGTAATTTGCGTGTAAATGTTGTTATCGACGCCAAAAATCTTATCAAACAGAAAAACCCCCGCTAAACCAATTGGTAGAGAAAACAGAACCGAAAACGGCAACAGGTAACTTTCGTATTGTGCAGCGAGTAGAAAAAACACAAAAATAATACAAAGTAAAAAGATAAATACAGTTTGATTACCACCTGCAATTTCTTCCCTAGATAGACCAGAAAACTCATAGCTATACCCAGCAGGTAGATACTTTGCCGCCTCTTCTTGTATGGCCTTTAAAGCATCGCCGGTACTGTAGCCTGCGTTCGGACTGCCTTGCATAGAGATGGAGGTGAACAGATTAAATCTTGAGATAGCCTGCGGGCCGTAAACCCTGGTTAGTTTAATAAACTGCGTTATCGGTGCCATATCTCCGTTTGCATTACGCACATAAATACCATTTAGGCTTTCCTCGTTTGCTCTAAATTGAGCATCTGCCTGGTAAACTACCCTAAACTGCTTTCCAAATTTGTTGAAATTGGAAGCGTAAACACCGCCATAATAACCTTGCAAAACCCCTAAAACATCATTTACCTTTAAATTAGCCTGTTTTACTTTGGCTACATTTACGTCAATTTGATATTGCGGAAAATTTATGTTAAATGAGGTGGAAGCGTATTGAATCTCTGGCCGTTTGTTGAGGGCATCTATAAACTTAGTTCCAACGGCATTAAATTGGCTCAGCTCTCCGCCGGTTTTGTCTTGCAGCTCGAAAGAAAAACCGCCGTTGTTTCCGAAACCAGATATGGTAGGCGGTGCAAAAAATATAATCTTCGCGCCCTTTATAGATGCTGTTTTCGCGAACAATTCTCCAATAATGGCTTTAACATCGCGCTTTCGATCGTCCCACTTTTTTAAGCGGCCAATAACCATTCCGTAAGAACTGCCGGAGCCGCTGATAATACTTCTGCCAACAATTTTTAAGGTCGTGTTAATTTCAGGCGTTCCCCGCACCACAGCATCTATTTGATCTATTAGCTTTGCTGTTTCTTCTCTTGATGTTCCTGGCGCAAGCGAAATGTCAGAAAATATTGTTCCCAAATCCTCAGCAGGTACAAATCCCTTTGGGGTGGTATTCATCAAAAGTATCAGTAAACCTGCAAAAACTGCGATGCCAACGCCAACAATCCACTTTTTCTTGGCGAGAAATCCGATAGAGCGTTTATATTTCGCAGTTACCTTTTCAAACGAAGCATTAAACGCAGCATAAAAACGATTTAGGTAGCTTTTCTTCTTGTGCTCGTCTTCGTTATGCGGTTTTAGAAATAGCGCACAAAGCGCAGGGCTCAGCGTTAGCGCGTTTACCGCGGATATAATTATCGCTATAGCTAATGTTAAACCAAATTGCTTATAGAAAACACCAGAAGAACCTTCTATAAAGCTTACCGGTACAAAAACCGCGGCCATAACCAACGTGATGGAAATTATGGCGCCGCTAATTTCGTCCATGGCATCTATAGAGGCCTTTGTAGCATCTTTATACCCTTCATCTAGCTTTGCATGCACCGCCTCAACAACCACAATGGCATCATCCACCACAATCCCAATTGCCAAGACAAGTGCAAAGAGTGTTAGTAGGTTTATGGTAAAGCCAAATAATCCTAAGAAAAAGAACGTGCCTATAATGGCTACGGGTACGCTTATGGCAGGGATTAAGGTAGATCGAAAATCTTGCAAAAAGATAAATACTACCAAAAACACCAGTATGAAAGCCTCTATTAAGGTGTGTACTACCTTGTCTATAGAGGCACCTAAGAAATCGTTTACGTTTATTAACGTCTTGTAATGTATTCCTTTGGGAAAACTTAGTTGGGCTTGGTCTAAAGCTGCGATAGAGTTGTCGATCACTTCTTTCGCGTTAGATCCAGCCGTTTGGTTAATCGCGATACCCAATGCAGGTTTTCCATCCAACTGTACTGTACTGGCATAGCTTTGCGCACCGAGTTCTATCCTGGCTATATCGCTAAGTCTTAAAATGTTGCCTTTATCATCTGCCTTAACAATAATGTTGCTAAACTGCTGCTCGTCTTTTAGCCTACCGGTATATTTGAGCGTGTATTGAAACGCCTGATCGCCTTCCTCTCCAAATTGTCCGGGCGCGGCTTCTATATTTTGCTCAGCCAAAGCTGCGTTTACATCGCTGGGCACTAACCCATAAGTTGCCATAACATCTGGCTTTAGCCAAATCCGCATGGTATAATCCAAAGTTCCAAATGCACTCGCATCTCCAACGCCATTTATTCTTTTTATTTGTGGGATGATGTTAATGTTGGCATAGTTCTGTAAAAACTTCTGATCGTAGTTTGGGCTGTCGCTGTAAATACCGAAAATCAACACGTTACTTGCTTGAGCTTTTGCAGTGATAACCCCCGATCTTGTAACCTCTGCAGGCAGTAGACTTGTAGCTCTTGCAACCCTATTTTGTACGTTTACCGCTGCAATATCTGCATTGGTACCTAATTTAAAGTTTACGGTAATGGTAGCAGAGCCATCATTAGTAGATGAAGAAGTCATGTAGGTCATGTCTTCTACACCATTTATTGCTTCTTCTAAAGGCACCACAACGCTACTCAGAACCACATCGGCATTTGCACCGGGATAAGATGCGGAAACTCTTACCGTTGGCGGCGCAATTTCTGGGTATTGGGTTACAGGCAAACTGTTTAAACCCAAAACTCCCAGTATAACTATGATTATGGAAATAACGGTGGATAATACCGGCCTTTGGATAAATTGTTTAAACATAATGGTTTTTTAATTTCGTTAACAATAGCCTAGCATCTTATTTTCTTATCTCTTTGTAAACAGAATCTGCATTTTTAATTTCCGGTTTTATTTTAACACCGTCTTTTAGTCCTTGCAAACCTTCTACAACAATTTTTTCACCCGCCTTTAACCCTTTAGTTACCACGTAAAATTTGCCGCTGGTTAAATCCATTATTTCTATTTCGGTGTTAATTACTTTTGCAGAATCGCCCAGAATGAAAACGAATTTTTTACCCTGTATATCTACCGTTGATTTTTGTGGGATTAATAACGCGCTATCAACCGTTCTAGGAATTCTAACCAAAGCACTTCCGCCACTTTTCAGCAGAGCTGTTGGGTTAGAAAAGGTAGCACGCAAACTTGCAGAACCCGTGCTTGTATTCAACTGACTATTTATGGATTCGATATGCCCTTTTTTGTCGAAAATACTCCCATCGGCGAGAATCAAACTTACCGGCGGTATTTTTTTCATTTGTTCTTTAAGCGTTCCGCTACCATAGGTGTTAGAAAAATCTAATAGTTGCTTCTCATTAAGAGAAAAATAGGCATAAACTTTTGATGTATTAGAGACTGTTGTTAACGGCTGCGCGCCGCTGCTGCTAACCAAACTACCAGTTCTAAACGGAATGCTGCCCACAATACCATCCACCGGACTGGTAATTTTCGTATAGCCTAAATTTACTTTTGCGTTTACAAGGGATGCTCTTGCTTGAGACAGCGCGGCTTGTTTTGTTTGTTGCATTAACTGCGCCGCATCTAATTCATACTTGCTTATTATGTCTTTATCTACAAGCGGTTTGGTTTTTGTAACTTGTAATTGGGCTGCATTTACTTCAGCTTGTGCGCTGCTAATGGCTGCAGCTGCAGTTCTTACTGCTTGTTCATATTGGGGAGCGTTTATCTTAAACAGCAGTTGTCCTTTTTTAACTACCGCACCTTCATCTAAATATATATTTTGAACAAAACCATCCACCTTGGGACGTATCTCAATGTCTTGAATTCCTTCTATGGTTGCCGGATAATCCGTATTTAGTATGGTGGTCTGCGGTTCAACCTCAATTACCGGATAGGCCTGTGGACCTGCTGGGGCACCACCTGGTCCACCGGGTTTGCCGCCGGCTTTTTTATCTGAATTTCCACAGGACGACAACAGTAAACTGACTGCCAATATAATCGACGTTAATCTTGTTGGAAGCGTTGAAAAAACTGAGGGTGTTGAAAATGTTAAAGAAACGTAACTTAGTTTCATATTTAGGTATTTTAGGTTATCGCTTATCAAAGAAATCTATAAGTGTTTAGATTATTTTGCAAAAGTAAAAGACCATAGAAATAAAACGGTTATCGCTTAGTCATTAAATTAATCGTTTGATTAAAAATTAATTTTTTAACTTTTACAACCGTTCCGCGGCCCCAAAAACCAACGTTCTGGTATGATGAGAAACAAAATCTGTTTTGTAATTATTTTGCGACAAGATGCTCTACGGCAAATAAGTTCTTAATTCTGTAATGATATGGGAACTTAGGACAGAAAAGCTATAAAACCAATTCTCCCTTAAAAACAAATTTGGCAGCTCCACAGAGGAAGACATTTGAAAATTTGCTACCATCGTAGTCAAACTTAATTTCCATTTCTCCGCCAAGGGTTTTGATATTGGTTCTTTGTTTGCCTATTTTATTATTTAGTCTCGCCATAGCAAGCGCAACCGCAGTAACGCCTGTACCGCACGCAAATGTTTCGTCTTCTACGCCACGCTCAAAAGTACGCACGAAATATCCGTCACTATTAACTTCTACAAAATTTACGTTAATGCCTTTTGCAGCAAATGTAGTATTGTTCCTAATTTTGCTGCCCTCCGTAAAAACATCTAACTGGGCTAAATTTTCTTGAATCACCACATAATGCGGCGAACCTGTATCCAAAATATACGCACCATCCATTTCGGTAATAGCTTCAACATCAATCATTTGCAGGTTTACCCAATTGCCGCTCGCTGCAATTTTGGCATAATGTGCGCCATCTACTGCCAAAAAGGTGGTCTCGTTTTGTATAATCCCCAACTCCTTTGCACACGCAACGATGCACCTCCCGCCGTTTCCGCACATGCTGCCCAAGTTTCCATCAGCATTATAATATTTCATCTCGAAATCATAATCAGAATGCAGGTTTAATAGCATCAAGCCATCTGCACCGACGCCAAATCGCCTACTACAAATCGAACTAACATGCTCTTTATCAAAAGCTTCTATTAAATTTTTCCGATTATCTATAACTACAAAATCATTTCCTGCACCTTGGTATTTGTAAAAACTTATGTTCATAATTTCTTCATTAAAAAAACAGACCTTTAATTGTTGTGTTATCGTATTGCGTTAGTAGACTAGTATTTAACATAATTTAACACGAGTGTAATATCTGTTTAGGGCAAATATCGTTATTATGGTATTAAATTTGAATTGATAGATACAGAGTTAGTTGCTTTCTTAAAATACTTCTTACAAAACAAACGATTTGCAAATTACTTTAATTACATAGAAACTTTGCATCAATCACAATAAGCTGCTCGAGTTGCGTGTTGTGTTTGTGTTGGTTTCAAAATAAATAATCAATAAACAATGAAAAAAATATTAGGAATTTCAGTTTTAGCTGCCCTTATTGGAGGTGCAGCAGCGCTTGGAAGCTATAAGCTGTTAGAGCGCAACCAGTCTGCAGATACCATCTCTGGCAAACAGGATGTATATTTTGCAAATAACCCTTTAAAAGTTTCTTCTGCTGGGGCTGTAGATTTTACAGAAGCGGCGGCGGCTGTAGCGCCGGGTGTTGTGCATATTAGAACTACTTATGCCGCCAAGGAGACAGATGATAGCGACTCCCAACCAGATTTTTTAAATGATATTTTTGGAGGCGGTATGCGCCGAGGAAAACCGATGCCGAGTGCAGCTTCTGGCTCTGGAGTAATTATTAGCCCTGACGGTTATATAATGACCAATAACCATGTTGTAGAAAATGCGAGTAAAGTTGAAGTTATTTTAACTGATAGACGTAAGGTTGAAGCAAAAGTAATTGGAAGAGATCCCAATACAGATTTAGCTTTAATTAAAGTTGATCAAAAGAATTTACCAGTTGTAAAGATGGGAAACTCTGATAATGTGCAGGTTGGTGAGTGGGTTCTCGCAGTTGGTTATCCGTTAGATTTGAATACTACGGTTACTGCTGGAATTGTTAGTGCAAAGAATCGTAGTATCGGCATAATTGGCCGTGAACAGCAAGGAAGTCAACCTACTGAAGAAGAGTATCAAGAGTACCTCCGCACAGGTAAAAAACCCGAAGCTGCTCCAAATACCGGCATAGAAGCATTCATTCAAACAGATGCAGCTATTAACCCCGGAAATAGTGGTGGCGCTTTAGTAAATACCAACGGTGAGTTAATTGGGATTAATTCTGCAATTGCGTCGCAAAGCGGCTACAACCAAGGGTATGGTTTTGCAATTCCTATCAACTTAGCGAAAAAAGTGGTCGATGATTTTATGAAATATGGTAAGGTTAAACGAGGTTATATTGGAGTTAAGTTTGTTCCTTTAAGCGCAGATAATCCAAAATCCATAAACACATCAGAAGTTAATGGACTTTATGTAAATGATGTTGTACCTGGTAGTGGTGCAGCTGCTGCAGGAATTAAAAAAGGTGATATTATCAAAGAAGTCGATGGAAGAATTATCTATGATTCGCCAGATTTGCAGGAGAAAATAGGAAGGTTAAACCCGGGCGATAATGTTAAATTAACAGTTTTAAGAGACGGTAAATTAAAAAACTTTGCGGTTCAACTTAAAGGCGAAACTAGCTTGGGAATGATTGCCAAAAGTAGCACACCTGCTAAGGGTATGGCTGTAGATAAATTGGGAGCCACTTTTGCCCCGGCAAGCAAAGAACAAAAAGCTCAATTAAGAATAGGCAATGGAGTAGTGGTTACTGGAGTTGCGCCTGGCAAAATGTTTGATAACGTGGGCGTTACCAAGGGTTTGGTAATTACAAAAGTAAACGGAGTTGCTGTTAACACCGCAGACGATGTTAAAAAGGCATTAGGTTCTGCAAATAGAAATATGGTAAGTATTTCCGGGGTAAACAGTCAAGGAACTTTTAATTATAGTTTTCCTGCAGAATAACAAGGAGCAAATAGTTGAATATTAAAAAACAGCGAGTAGACCTCGCTGTTTTTTTATGTGAAAAAAGCAAAAGGATAGAAGACTAATGAAAATTGAAACCAAAAACGATGGAACAAAATTTAGGCAACTTTTTTAACCAAGCCGTGGGTTGAAACCCACGGCTATTAAATCGGTCGTTCCTATGGAACTTTTAAAATGGCAAGTTAATTCTTTTCGAAACCAATCATAGGTTACGCATAAAACATTTACAAAAAGGTGGATAGATAGAGCTTAAAAGAAACTAAAGCAGGGTGCAGAAGTTTAAATATAACTTTTCCTATAACAAAAAAGGCTCTCTGCAAATTGCAAAGAGCCTTGAATAAATAATTTCTTATAGTTGTTTTACCAATAAACGCTATAAAGCGCAACCAACATCGCTACAATAATAAACGAGCCGATCGCAAAACTGGTTGAGGTTTTGAACATTTTCGCATCTATTTCTAGACCATTTGTAACTACCCCTTTTTTATGTTCGTAGATACTAATGAAATACATACCGATTGAACACAACACAAATACGATAAGCATTCTATCTAAAAACGGAATTTCAAATACTCCAGATGCGTTTGGAACAGCCCAGCCCATACTGTAAAGTGGAGAAAGATCCACGTAAGGCGGTATCAGCTTTAAAATAACAGAGAAGATAAAACCCCCAATTGTCGCAAATAATGCGGCGTTTGAGGTGGTTTTTTTCCAGAAAAAGCCATAAATAAACATGGCAAAAATGCCTGGAGAAACGAAACCTGTATATTCTTGAATGTATTGAAATCCTTGTTTTCCTTCGCCCATTAAAGCATCGCCCAACATTAACGAAAGTAATACTGCTAACATCATAGCAACAACAACAGTTACCTTACCTGTGTTTACCAGGTTATTTTCTGATGCGTTACGATTAAAGGCTTTCTTATAAATATCTAGCGTAAAAATTGTAGCAATACTGTTTGCCTTTCCTGCCAGCGAGGCAACAATGGCAGCCGTAAGTGCCGCAAACGATAATCCTTTTAATCCCACAGGAAGAAGCGTTAGCAACGCAGGGTAAGCTTTGTTTACATCCTGAACGCCGCTAGAGGTTAGCATATCTTTAGGATCAATCCCGCTTACATTATTTTTAACCATATAATAAACTGCGATGCCAGGAATTACTACGATTAACGGCATCAACATTTTTAAAAACCCAGCAAACAAAAGCCCTTTCCTCGCAACTGGCAATGAGGCGCCCAAAGCTCTTTGGGTTATATACTGGTTACAGCCCCAATAATTTAGATTAGCAATCCACATACCGCCTATTAACACACTTAAGCCTGGCAAATCTATATAATTTGGATTTTCCTTGTTAAAAATTAGATGAAAATGGTCTTTCGCTCCGCCATGAAGTATAGAAAATCCTTGGGCTATTCCTTTACCACCAGAGATAAGGTTTAAGGCAATATAGGTAGCCACTAAGCCGCCAAGGACTAAAAAAAACACCTGTATAACATCTGTATATCCAATTACTTTCATCCCGCCAAGGGTAATAAAAATAGCGAAGATAGCGAGAGCGAAGATACAGACGGTAATGCTGATGCCAGAAATGCCGCTAATTGCCAAAGCACCTAAATATAAAATAGACATCAAGTTTACTACAATGTAAAGCATTAGCCAAAAGATTGCCATAATCATGGCCACCTGTTTGTTATACCGCTCGCTAAGAAATTGCGGCATGGTAAAAATTTTGTTCTTTAGGTAAACTGGCATAAAAAATATGCCTACCACAATAAGGGTTGCTGCCGACATCCACTCGTAAGCCGATATGGCAAGGCCAAGTTTAAAGCCCGAACCGCTCATCCCTATCATTTGCTCGGCAGAAATATTAGACGCAATTAACGATGCGCCTATGGCCCACCAAGTTAACGAGCCTTCTGCTAAAAAATAGTCTTTGGAATCCGCATTTATTGTTTTTTTGCGATTGTATACGTACAGACCGTACGCGGACACGATGATAAAGTAGATAAAAAAAACAATATAGTCTTTTGTATCTAATAATTTATGGTTCATTTGGTTGGATTAATATTGGCTTCGAACGCTAAATGTAGGAAAATCATCAAACAAAACCACAGATAGTAAAAAAAATATCAAAAAATTTTTGTTGAGTTTGCGTATTGCCTTGTGATTTTCCAGAAGCAAGAAAGCCAGCATATCAATCAAAGGTAGATTTTGGATCTTTGGGAATTAAACTGAACTAGTGCACAAAATTACAAAACATTGTAAAAGGCAAGATGTAATGGGAAAGCAGATTATTGGAGTAATGAACTTTCGAAAAAGCAAATAGGGAAGTTTATGTTTGAGTTTTTGCTAACCGGTTTTGCAGACGAAAATGGTTACAGTGTTCTCACCAGCGTAAATGCCAAACTGCCAAATGGAAGTAAAATTGTTTAGGCTCAATTTCTATATTTGTATGATGGGTTTTTACAATTTTGAAGGTGACAAATCTGGCGCGGAAGATATTCATTACATGAAACAGGCGCTTTTGGAAGCGCATAAAGCAATGGATGAAGATGAAATTCCGATTGGCGCAGTTGTAGTTTGCCAAAACAGAATCATTGGGCGTGGCTATAATCTGACCGAAAAACTTGGAGACGTTACCGCACATGCAGAGATGCAGGCATTTACCTCAGCGGCCCAAACACTTGGCGGCAAATATCTAATTGGTTGCACCCTATATGTTACGATAGAACCTTGCATAATGTGTGCCGGCGCAAGCCTTTGGACCAAAATAGATAGAATAGTTTACGGTGCCCGTGAAGAAAAATTTGGATTTTTATCGAAGGATAAGTCTTTACTTCACCCAAAAACAAGACTGGCCGGCGGCATTTTGGCTGACGAATGTGCGGCACTAATGACTAATTTTTTTAAAAATAAGCGCTAGGACTTTTTTAGCGTAATCGCACTTTGAGAACCCTTGAATAGAACAATTGCACCTCATCATTGTTAAACTATAATAAATCATATTAATAAACTTTAAAATATACCATTATGGCTTTTGAACTACCTGCATTACCATATGCAGCAGATGCGTTAGAACCGCATATAGATAAGACGACCATGGAAATACACCATGACAAACATCACCAAGCGTACGTTACAAATTTAAATAAAGCGCTAGAAGGAAAACCCGAGGCGGAAAGCGACATAGAAGATTTAATAAAAAATATTTCTAAATATCCTGCAGGAGTTCGCAATAACGGTGGCGGGCATTATAATCACTCCATTTTTTGGAAAGTGCTTGGACCTAACAAAGGCGGCGAACCAAGTGGCGATCTTGCTGATGCTATTAAAGAAGCTTTTGGATCTTTTGAAGATTTTAAGACCAAAATGAAAGAGGCAGGCGCTACGCGTTTTGGCTCTGGTTGGGCTTGGCTTTCTGTAGGGGCTGATAAAAAATTGCAAGTTTCTTCTACTCCAAACCAGGATAATCCCTTAATGGATGTTGCCGAGGTAAAGGGAACGCCAATTTTTGGAATTGATGTTTGGGAGCATGCCTATTATTTGAAATATCAAAACAAGCGCCCCGATTATTTGGCTGCTATTTGGGATGCAGTTAATTGGGATGTGGTTTCCGAGTTATATAAAAAAGCGATTTAATTTAGCAACATCTAATGTAAAAACCCGATGCCAAAAGCTCGGGTTTTTATGTTTCCAATTTATATGGGTAACTTTGAATAAAATATTGCTATCAATGAAACATTTAATTTTTATACTTTTTATTCTATTCGGATTTAATCTGGCCGTAAGCGCACAACAGAATAAACAACCCACTCCAGCAGAAGTCGCCAAAAAAAATGTTGATGATTTAACCAAAAGATTGAGGTTAAACGATACGCAAAAAAGTGTAATTTACAGATTTACGTTTGCTCAGGCTAAGGAACAATCAGAAATGATTAAGCGGCAAGAGGCGGGAACAAGTAGAGATGATGATGGCGACAAGTATTACAAAATTCAAAATGAAACTAACGCCAATATTAGAAACGTTTTAAAAGACGATCAAAAGGCAGAATTCGATAAAATTATAGAAGAACGCTTGCGCGGGATTACCACAGAATCTAAAAAGAAAAAAAAAGGCAAGCAGCTTGAGCCTGAAGGAGATATTAACGGTTTGTTAACTAAACCAGACACAACTAAGGTTGAGCAGCTTTAAGGTTTCGTTATAGCGAGGCTAGGTTATAAGAGGTCGTCTTTTTTAGCTCAGCGAAGCATCACGCAGAGACGAAGGCCTATTGCAAGCACTTTCACAATTTATCTTTCTATTCGATCATGCAAGTGAGATGCTTCCTTCGTCAGCATTGATGCGCAAGGGTAAGTTGCAATCCTTTTTTGCGAAAACACCCTAAATCGAACTTCCCTCTAAAAAACCGATCAGCTCAACCTCAGTTAATTTCTGTTGCTCACCGCTTTTCATGTTTTTAAGAGTGAGCAAGTTGCTGCTCAGCTCATCGCTTCCAATCAGTAAAACGAAAGGAATGTTTTTTGCATCGGCGTAAGCCAACTGCTTTTTTAGTTTAGCTCCGTTTGGATAAAGTTCTGCGGCGATATCTTTCTCTCTAAGTTTTTGCAAAATAGGTAAGGCAAACTTTTCTGCAGCTTCATCAAAATTGCTAATCAATACTTTTGCTCCGGTAGAGGCAGAAGTCGGAAACAGATTAAGTTCTTCCAAAACATCGTAAATCCTATCCGCGCCAAATGAAATGCCAACGCCTGTGAGGTTTTGCAGCCCAAACATTCCGGTTAGATCATCATATCGGCCGCCGCCGCCAATACTCCCCATTTCAGCTTCGTTGGTTTTAACCTCAAAAATGCTGCCTGTGTAGTAGTTCAATCCGCGGGCTAAGGTTATGTCTATTTCAATAGATTCTTCCAGTCGTTGGTAATTTTCTGCGGTAAGCAATTTAACATACTCCAAAACCTTTTCTATCTCTGCAATACCCTTAAGTCCGATTTGTGATTTAGATAAGGCAGTTTTCAACTGTTGCAATTTATTATCATTGCTGCCACCTAACAGAATTATGGGGTGTAATATGTTCAAATCGGTTTCGGTAAATCCCGTGGATAACAGTTCTCTGTTAACTCCATCGATACCAATTTTGTCTAATTTATCAATAGCAATCGTCATGTCTATAATGAGTTCGGGTTTGCCAATAATTTCGGCTAGGCCGGATAATATCTTACGATTATTGAGTTTGATGTTAAAGTCTTTTAAACCCAGTAAAGTTAGCGCTTCATGATAAATCAGGATAAATTCCGCTTCATTTAACAAACTTTCTGATCCAACTACATCTACATCACATTGATAAAATTCTCTATATCTGCCACGCTGTGGCCTATCTGCGCGCCAAACAGGTTGAATTTGAAAACGCTTAAACGGAAACGTCAAATCGTTTTGGTGCATCACCACATACCTCGCAAACGGAACGGTAAGATCGTAACGTAGGGCCTTTTCAGATATTTTTGGAGTTGCGAGTTGTGAGTTACGGCTAGTGAGTATTTGCTCGTTGATTTTTCCTAAAAAATCTCCACTATTTAATATCTTAAAAATAAGTTTGTCTCCTTCTTCTCCATATTTTCCGGTAAGGGTAGTTAGGTTTTCTAGGCTTGGAGTTTGAATTTCGGTAAAGCCATATTTTAAAAATACCTTTTTTAAAATGCTGAAAATGTGGTTGCGTTTTACCATCTCGTGCGGAGAGAAATCTCTAGTTCCTTTTGCTAGCGAAGGTTTAATTATAGCCATGGCCGCAAAAATACAAAAATTTGTTGCTGTTGTAAGTGGGTTTCATCCGCGAAAGCGAGCAATTAAACTATCAGCCCAATTTTTTTGGAATGTGCCTTGGCTTCATCGCTGTGCCTAAAAAAGCAGGTTGCGATTCCACGCTGCTCTATTTCATCGAGTAATCTTTTTGTGCTGTCTGCCTTAGTAGAACTTATATTTCGAATATATACCGCAGCAATATTTGCTGGATATCGCTCGGTTATAGTAGTGTAAATTTGAGGATCTTGTTGGGAATTATCTCCGAAGAAAACAAATTTTTGCTCAGGGAACGCGTCTATAACCCTCATTACTCGAAGCAGTTTTCCTTGGTGGCCAGTCTTGCCGGTTTTAAAAAAATCTCGTAATTGTTTTATGGCATTCAATGAAAATGTGCCATTTGGAAGTTGATTAAATCTAAACATTTCAGTAAGATAATCATACAAATTCCACTCGCTACTGCTGACGTAAAAGAATGGATTTGGTTGATCTAAACGAGTATGCGCAAGCGCCAGTTGCTGATAATAATTTGCGGCCGACGGAAAGACAGTACGCGTTCGCGGATTTTCAGTAAGAAGCACCTTTAACCTTTTCCAAATAGATGCAGAATAAGAATTAATTACGGTATCGTCAATATCAGAAATAAACGCATATTGGGTAATATGCGGCACATACACTTTTCCTAAACTTGATGAAATTACATTTTCATCTTGATCTAAAGCATCTATTTTTACTTCGTGCCAACCTGCCGCTACATTCTCATTCGCGGCCCACTCAAATTTAAAAAATCCATCAGCCTCTGTTTTGTTTAAAAAGGTTTGACCATAAAAACTAAGGCGGACATTGGCGAAAGGATACGGCTTTACCAAAAACAATTTAATAAGGTTAACCATATTTGTCCAAAGGCTATCACTAAATTTTTGGTTGTATTTTAGTTTCTGCTTAAAAACATGTCCGAAAACAACCAAGTTGTGCGTATGTCCGTAACCATGATAAACTTTTACGGTAACCGTGTTGCTCATAATTTTAAAACAGAGTTTCCATTAACTTGTTTGTAGAGAACTAAATTCCGAACTATATAAATGAAGCTATTATTTATCATAAATCCTGGGGCGGGCAATCATGACGAAAACTTTAAAGAAATTATCTCAGCGCATTTCTCAGACGGAGATGCCCAATTAGATTTTTATGAATTACCGAGTGACTGCTCTTTAGAAAAAATAAGGCAAAAAATAACGGATTCCCAGCCTGATAGAGTTGTTGCCGTTGGTGGCGATGGAACTTTAAAGTTGGCTGCCGAATGTTTAATTGGTAAGGCTATTCCAATTGGTGTAGTTGCAGCCGGATCTGCAAACGGAATGGCAAAAGAGTTGGGAGTTCCTTTGGATATCCCGAGCGCGTTAAACCTTGCAAAAACAGGAACGCCAAAATCGATTCATCTTGTAAAAGTAAACGATGAAATCTGCATGCACTTATCTGACATGGGTTTCAATGCGTATCTAATTAAGATTTTCGATGCTCTACCGCAACGTGGAATGTGGAGTTATGCAAAAGCTGCTTGGTACGCTTTGCTGAACCATAAAAAAATGGATGTAGCATTGATGATAGATGGCGAAACCAAAACGAGCAAAGCAGCAATGGTTGCAATTGCGAATGCAACCATGTATGGATCGGGTTTGAAAATAAACCCAGTAGGTAAACTAGATGACGAGCTTTTTGAAATAATTTTAGTAAAAGACTACTCCTATTATGAGATCTTAAAAATGTGGATTACCAGCCTGCCCCTAAATCCACAAAAAATTGAAGTATTGCAAGCGGCGGAAGTCACCATAAGAGCAAAGAAAAAAACACACTTTCAAGTTGATGGGGAATATCTTGGAAAAGTAGATAAGGTACATGCTAAAATTATGCCTGCGGCAATAAGTATTATTTTGTGAGAGGCGGAAGGCTGGTTAGAGTATCATAACCGATTTTTTTTCGAAAAATGAATCGTTTTGACAGTTTAAAAATCAGATTTTGAAGATTGACTCTTAAGTTTACTATCAACCACGGGCCAATTTAAAAATACCGCCGATAAATTTTCACGCTATAGTAAACCCTAAAAAACTCGGCTACAATACATACCCTAAAAAATGCATCAAACCAGCCGTTTGATAAATTCAACCATTCAGGTAAAAGCGTAATAAATCCTATGGAAAAAACCCAAAGTATCAATCGAAAAGGAAATTGGATATAATAGGTGATGAATCCGAATTTTTTAAAAAACATTAAGCCTGCAGCCGATGCGACCAGCGAAAAGAAAAGAGGAAAGGTCAGCCAAACCCTCGCTTGAGAAAGAAAGTTATTCGGCACATCTTCTATATGCGTTGCTAAATTCCAGGTAGGCAGAAACAATAAAAAGGTTGAGACTATATCGAAAGCAGCAAAAATTTTTGTCAAAAAACGCATTTAACTGCAATACTTTGTTAGATAATCATCGGCAAGGCTGCTTCCCATATTTTTCACAAAATTAAAATCTTCGCAAGCGCCTTGTCTATCACCTTGTTTAATTTTTTTTAATGCAGCTTTTATTCGTTCATTCAAATATTCGTCATCAATACCTAACTGATTTTTCAAATTAATAATTTGTTGTTCTTGCCCAGGTTTCGCCTCACTGTAATTTTTATAGAAATTGGCAATCGTATTTATTTGCCCCAACTCTACTTGATATTGATTAATTGCTTGGTTAATTTCCTGCTGACTTTTGCTAGCACAATTATAGCCTTGCAAGGTAAATTTAACGGGTACCACAATATTGGTTGTCGTATCATAATCGGATGGCACCAACCATTTGCCGCTACTCATACGCACAAGCCGAAGCGCTTCGTCATCCAAATCTGTACCGATGCGTTTTGTAATTTTAGAAAAATATACTCTACCCTGTTCATCCAATTTGAAACTAATTTCTGTTGTTCCTTGAATGCAGTTGTCTTTAGAAAAGGTTGGATAGATTGTGTTCTGCGTTAGGAAATTTGCGAAACCACTTGGCCCACTCTTAAAACGCGGTTGAGCAGAGACAATCAAACAAATAAGCATAAAACAAATAACCAAAAGCTTTTTCATCTTATTAATTTACGAATAATAAACGTCGCTGATCTTACCAAAAGTATGCCGCAAGATAACTTCAGGATTCGGGCAGTTTCTTAAATATTTTTCTCGTTCGCTAAATTTACAAACACCGGGATAATCGCCAAAATAATCGCCCATGTTCAGTATGAGTTGAAAATGCAAATGTGGCGGCCAAGAGCCATTTTCGTTTTCGTTGCCAAAAGCACCGAAGTTTTTCCCTTTCGGGATTATTTTTCCTACTTTCAGGCCAACAAGCGAAGCCGTAGTAAGATGGCCGTAAAGAGCGTGGAAAATAAAATTATCGATATTGTATTCTAAAATAATAGTGGCACCATAGTCTCCAAAGTTATTGTTTGAGCCAACACTATGCACTTTAGCATTATAAAAATTGTAGATTGGCGTGCCGACTCTTCCCCAAATATCTAGACCGAGATGCAACCTGCGAGCCTCGCCAACCGCGGTAAAATGCTCGCTTCTACTATAAATCGTTCGGTGTTCGTTGTAGCCTCCAATTCCGTAATTAGCTTTAGCGGTTGCCAATTTTTCATCGATCCAAGTAGAAAAAAGTGAGGTGTCGTCCAACTGCTCTTTACACAAGCTGACGTTGTTTTTTGTAAAATCTATATGAAGAAGAGCGTCTGCCGAGGCATCGAAATCAACGACTTTTCCAAACCTTTTGTTTGTGTTAGCAAAAATATCTTCTATGTTTTTCAAACAGATAATAAGCTAATCTTCACTGGTTTCTTCCTTTCGATCTTTATTTATCTGCTCAAAAAGATGATCCATTCTTTCCACGTATTCGTTGGTATCATCTACAAAGAAGTTTAGCTCCGGAATTACACGTACTTGATTTCTAATGCGCGTTCCCAGTTTATATCTAATCTCCCCGTTGTGCGAATTTACGATGTTGATGGAAGCTTCTGTATCTTTCGTGTTAAAAAAGCTAAGGTATATTTTTGCTACAGCCAAGTCTGGAGATACACGCACTCTGGTTATTGTAACTAACGTATCTGGCAAAAGTGATGAACCTTCACGCTGAAAAATTTGGGCCAATTCTTCTTGTAAAACCCCTGCAAATTTTTGCTGTCTTTTACTTTCCATAATTCCTAATTTAGTTTTTCTCAAAGCGATGACATGCATCGCTAAAGCTTATAATCAATAAAGCAAATTACCGCTGTACGGATACCGAATAATGTTTGCTGCGCTTACCATCTCGTAAAGTTTGTTCTTAAATTCATCAATATTTTCCTTTTCTGTAGCCGATATAAATAAAGTCGGAATATTTCCATGACTCATCCAGCTATTTTTAAAATCTTCTAAAGACATTTTTCCATCCTCAAGCGCTTGCAAATCGTCTTCTTCCGGCGGAACATATGCATCAATCTTGTTAAAAACCAAAAGCATTTCTTTATCTATTGCGCCAATATCTTTAAGTGTTTCGTTAACGGTAAACAGTTGATCTTCGAAGTTTGGGTGCGAAACATCTACCACATGAATTAAAATGTCTGCTTCGCGCACCTCATCTAAAGTAGATTTAAAACATTCCACCAAATGGTGCGGAAGTTTTCTAATAAAGCCAACCGTATCGCTAAGTAAAAAGGGCACATTGCCAATCACCATTTTTCTCACGGTAGTATCTAACGTCGCAAATAATTTATTCTCAGCAAATACTTCCGATTTTGACAGCATATTCATGATGGTGGACTTGCCCACATTGGTATAACCAACCAAAGCAATACGAATCAGCTCTCCCCGATTTTTCCGTTGTGTTTCGTTCTGCCTATCTATATGCCGCAATCGTTCTTTCAGCAACGAAATTTTGCTCAAAATAATTCTTCTATCGGTTTCAATTTGGGTTTCGCCCGGCCCACGCATCCCAATGCCACCTTTTTGACGTTCTAGGTGAGTCCACATTCTGGTAAGTCTTGGCAGCATATATTGTAATTGTGCAAGTTCTACCTGCGTTTTTGCTTGCGCCGTTTGCGCCCTATTCGCAAAAATATCTAAAATCAAAATACTCCTGTCCAATATCTTAACGCCGAGCTCTCTTTCGATGTTACGCAACTGCGATGGCGACAATTCATCATCGAATACCACCACATCTATTTCCTCTGCTTTTACGTAAGCTTGAATTTCTTCCAGTTTTCCGGTACCAACAAAGGTGGAGCGATCTGGCTTAAGCATTTTTTGCGTGAAGGTTTTTTCTACTTCGCCTCCCGCGGTCTGAACCAAAAAGGCCAACTCATCTAAATATTCTTTTGTTTGGGCTTCTTTCTCGCCCGGAGTTATTATGCCAACAAGTACTACTCTTTCTTGTACCGCAGCGGTATCATGCATTTTTTGTTTACTCATAGTTTCAAAACAAATATACAAAATTAAGAAGCCAATTTATTTGGTTTGATGGCGAGAATGTAAAAGTTTGATATGCAAAAAGTGCTTAGAAATTAATTTTTGGGCGGATGTGTTCAAAATAAATTATTTCGCTTATACTGAGCTTGAAGTTCATCGCGTGCATCTGCTTCATAATCATAGCGCTCCTACGGAGTTAAACCAATCCCGTGAAAATTGTCAACTGCTGATGAATTGTGCTTGCAAAGTGCTTTTGATCATAAAATAGTAATTCTACTAGTTGCGCAATGCTTAAAAGAATTCTACATCCGCCCCACAAATTCCTCCATCGCCTTCCCCGGATTTTCGGTCTTCATAAAATTTTCGCCAATTAAAAATCCTTGAAAACCTGCTGATCTTAAACTTCTTATAATAGCCGGATCGCTGATGGCGCTTTCAGAAATTTTTAAAAACTCGTTTGGGATTTGATTTACCAAATTGTAAGAGTTCTTAATATCTACCGTAAAATCTGCCAAGTTTCTATTGTTTACTCCAATCGCATCCAATTCTGGGCAAATGCTTCGTTCTAATTCAAATTGGTTATGTACCTCGAGCAAAATATTTAAACCAAGATTTTTTGCCGTTTTCGAGAACCGGTTTATTTCCTCAGGCGATAAGATAGCTGCTATGAGAAGAATTATATCTGCGCCCCAAGCTTTCGCCTCCAAAATTTGATATTCATCAATTATAAAATCTTTCCTTAAAATTGGGATTTTGTTCGCCTCTCTAGCGGCTAAAATATCATCGATAGAACCACCAAAAAAATCTACATCCGTAAGGACGCTGAGCGCTGAAGCACCCGCTTTATTGTAAGCCTGCGTAATTTCTGTAACATCGGCCATGCCATTTATCAATCCTTTAGATGGCGATCTCCGTTTAAATTCTGCAATAATGCCGCTGCGGTTTTCATCCAACAAAAAATCTTTAAAAATTAGAGGAGTGCTGCCGAAATAAGCCGATTGCTCTAGTTCTGCAATGCTAACAAATTGTTTCGCAGAAACCAGCTCTTCTCGTTTTCTAGCCACTATTTTTTGCAGGATATTCATTTTATATTTCCACCCAATTTAATCAAAACTACTATCTCTTTAATTTTTAAAACTCGGAAACTAATATGTCAACCAATTTTCCATCATTTTTTTACCATGTTCTGTAAGCACACTTTCCGGGTGAAATTGAACGCCACGAACATCTAAATTTTCATGCCTAAGTGCCATAATTCCGTTTGTATGGTCTTTTGCGGTAATCTTCAAACAAGATGGTAGATTTTCATTGCTAACCACCCAACTGTGGTATCGCCCCACATTTATAGTTTGTGGACATTCCCAAAACAAACTTTCCTCTCCATCGGTAACGGTGACCGGGGTTGCGATGCCGTGCATTGGTCTGCCAAGGTTTAATAACGTAGCACCAAAAACCTCTGCAATGGCCTGCTGACCTAAACAAACGCCAAAAATACTTTTGGTTTTGCTGTATTCTCTAATCACGTCCATCAACAGACCTGCTTCTGTAGGAATACCTGGTCCTGGCGATAAAAGAATCTTATCGTAGGCTTCTACATCTTCCAAATCGAATTTATCGTTACGCCACACTTCCGCCTCAAAGCCAACCTCATTAATTAAGTGAACCAAATTATAGGTGAAACTGTCGTAATTATCTATTACTAAAACCGTTTTACTAGTGTCTTTTTTGTTTTCCATCGTTACGTTCCATTAAATTCCTGTCGCCATTTCTATTGCTTTGCGCAATGCGGCAATTTTATTGTTTACTTCCTGCAACTCGCTTTCTGGTATAGAGTCTGCAACAATACCTGCGCCTGCCCGATAATGCAACTCGTTGTTTTTACTCATGAAAGTACGGATCATGATGGCGTGATTAAAATCTTCTCCGAAGCCCATAAAACCAATAGCTCCCGCATAAAAGTTCCTTCCTAAGGTTTCGTTTTCATCTAACAACTGCATAGCCTTATATTTTGGCGCGCCGCTTAAAGTTCCTGCGGGATACGTGTCTGCAACTACATTAAACGCATGAACATTTGGTTGCAAATGGCCACCCACCTTGCTTACCAAGTGTATCAAATGAGAATAATATTGCACTTCCTTAAAAGATTTTACCTCAACCTTGTTGCAGTGTCTGCTTAAATCGTTGCGGGCAAGATCTACCAGCATAACATGTTCTGCACTTTCTTTTGGGTCAGCCTCCAATTTTTTTGCCTGCTCTGCGTCTTCTACATCATTTCCGGTTCTTTTAAAGGTACCCGCAATCGGGAAGATATCTGCATGATTGTCTTTTATGGTTATCTGTGCTTCTGGCGACGAACCGAAAAGTTTAAAGTTTCCATAATCGAAGTAAAATAAGTATGGAGATGGATTTATGGAACGTAAGCATCGATATACATTAAACTCGTCTCCTATAAAACCTTGTTTAAAAGCCCGAGATGGAACAATTTGAAATACATCGCCTCTAAAAATATGTTTTTGAAGCTTTTTAACCAATGCGATAAAATCTTCATCGGCCAAGTTAGAAGATTCCTCTCCCTTGATGTCAAATTTATATTCGGGATAGTTTTTATTCTGGATTAGGTATTGCATTTTGTCCAAACCTTCATCCTCTTCACCCTCCAAAGTGTTTTTAAAAAGGGTAATCTCATTTTTAAAATGGTCTATCGCGATAAGATATTTATATAAATGATACTGCAGTTCTGGAATTCCCTCTTCTGAAGGAGTTTCTGCTTTAAATTTTATATCCTCAAAATGCTGCACCGCATTCCAGTTGAAATAGCCGAACAAGCCGGTGCTTATAAATTTAATTTCTGGAATTTCTGTAACTTTAAACTTCTTCTTGAAGAGTTCCATCTCATTTAAGAGATTTTCCGTCTCCTTTATTTCTACGCTACCATCGGGAAAATACGTTTCTAAACTTTTGTTTTTCAAAATAATCCCTGCCATTGGGTCTGCGCAAACAAAGCTCATGGAGTTTTCTCTACTATGATAATCAGAACTTTCTAGCAAAATACTATTCGGAAAAACATCGCGCAGACGAAGGTAAATGCTTACAGGCGTGGTGGTATCAGCTAGGAGTTTTTTATATTGGGTGTTGATTTTATACATTTTTTGTTATTGATAATACAAATGATGCAAGGGATTTATTAGTCAAACTAGATTCAAAAACAAAAAACCCAGCGTTATGTTGCGCTGGGTTTTTGTTGGTTTAGGTTGATAAAATATTTTCGCTATACGCACCAGGCACAAATCATTTTTAAATTGTTACGCCAAAGCCAAGTATAATTTTTGCTGTTCATCTACGGCAAAAATATAAAGAATTATGAGAATGCGAAATGTTTTTTAGAAAAGATCGGCTGCGATGCAGAAATACAAACTTTTGAGACTAGCGCAAGTGTTGGGATTCTTATCGTGGAGAGTTCAAATTTATACTATTTCGTATTGTAGGAATCAAAATTAAAATCACGACAAGGGAAAACAAAACTAAGTTCCATCAATGTCTCCTCAGCTTTATTTAGTAGCATTGGTGCAGACCACAAACCGACTTAGCAAATAATTCCTTTAATTTGTACATGTTGAAATACATCTCTGCCGATTGGATTTTCCCTGTCAGTTGCGCACCTTTAAAAAACGGTATTATAGCGGTTGACGAAATCGGAATAATAAGAGATGTTCTACCGGCAGAGCATTCTAAAAGCATAAAAGATGATATAGAAACCCACAGCGGTGTCATTGTTCCAGGTTTTATAAATACGCATTGCCATTTGGAACTCTCGGCGATGCTGGGAATCGTGCCAAAACATATTGGTTTGGTAAAATTTGTCGAAACTGTAATTACCAAGAGAGATCAGAACATAGAAGAAATTGAAGCTGCGATGTTTGATGCCGATGCCGAAATGAAGCGTAATGGAATTGTTGCGGTTGGAGACATTAGTAACAACCTTCTATCAAAAAAGATAAAGCTTCAGAGCGAAATTTATTACCATACGTTTATAGAAACGTTAGGTTTTAATCCGGCGAAAGCCGAAGAAATAATAGAAAATGCTATTTCTTTGCACGATGCATTTTTGCCGCTTAATTCGAGCGTAATTCCACATGCGCCTTATTCAATTTCAGCAAAGCTGATGAAATTAATAAGCGAGTTTGCATCAAAAAACAACGATTTTTTAAGTATCCACAACCAAGAGTGCAAAGCAGAAAATGTATTTTTCGAGCAGAAAAAAGGGGACTTTTTACCTTTCTTCAATTTTTTGGGGATTGATATTTCGCATTTTAAGGCGAGTGGAAAATCATCATTACAAACATTTATAACAGCGTTTGCAACTCAAAAAATGTTGTTGGTGCACAATACGTTTAGCAGCAAAGCCGATGTTAGATTTGCTGAACGAACAAATTCAAATTTGTATTGGTGTCTTTGTCCGCAGGCAAATCTGTATATTGAAAATATCTTGCCCAACGTGGAAATGCTGATGAAAGAAGGTGTAAAAATAACTTTGGGAACCGATAGCTTGGCAAGCAATAATCAGTTAAATATTTTGGCAGAAATGCAAACGCTGCAAGAACATAAAAGCATTCCTTTCGAAAAACTCTTGACATGGGCTACAATAAACGGCGCAGCGTTCTTAAATAGAGACGCAGAATTAGGCAGCATTGAAGTTGGGAAAAAACCGGGTTTAAACTTAATTGAATTGTCTGAAGATTTTGAAATTTTGAGCGACAAGATAGAAAAGTTGTTGTAATTTGAAACTATTTATGAACGACAAAAATCCAATTTGCAAACTTTTCGGCATCCAATATCCCATCGTTCAAGCAGGTATGGTTTGGGTAAGTGGTTGGCGTTTGGCTTCTGCGGTTAGCAATGCAGGCGGCTTGGGAATTATTGGCGCTGGTTCTATGTATCCAGAAGTGTTGCGCGAAAACATTAAGAAATGTAAAGCGGCGACTGACAAACCATTTGGAGTAAACGTTCCGTTGCTTTATCCAAATGTGAAAGAAATTATAGATGTAATTATAGAGGAGGAGGTAACTATTGTTTTTTCCTCTGCGGGGAATCCCGCAACTTGGACACCTTTTTTCAAATCGCACCGAATTACGGTGGTACACGTAATCGCAAATACTAAGTTTGCTTTAAAAGCGCAAGAGGCAGGTGTAGATGCCATTGTTGCCGAGGGATTTGAGGCCGGCGGGCACAACGGTCGGGAAGAAACGACCACTTTATGTTTAGTCCCGATGATTTGTAATATCGTAAATATTCCTGTTATTGCTGCTGGCGGAATAGCAAGTGGGAAAGCGATGTTGGCTGCATTTGCGCTGGGCGCATCGGCGGTTCAAATAGGTTCAGCTTTTGCGGTTTCTGAAGAATCTTCCGCACATCTCAATTTTAAGGAAAGGATAATTTCATCTGAGGAAGGCGATACTAAATTGGCGATGAAAAAGCTTGTTCCCGTGAGGTTGTTAAAAAACAAATTTGCTGAAGCAATATCGCAGGCAGAAGCAGAAGGTGCAAATAGAATTGCGTTATTAGAACTGTTGGGAAAGGCACGTGCAAAACTCGGCATGTTTGAAGGTGATATGGAAAACGGGGAGCTAGAAATTGGACAGGTATCGGCCATGCTAAACGAAATAAAACCTGCTGCACAAATTTTGGAAGAGATTTGGCAAGAATTCCAAACCGGGCGACAAGCATTGCTTGGTTTGTAAACATCCATCGCACAAGCAAAAATTAGTTTTACTTTTGCTGCCTTCAATCTAGGTTTTCTTTTAAAAAGTAAATTTCCAAAAGAATACAACAATGGCAGATAAAAAGCATTTGAACATAAAAGTGACAGGTAAAGTGCAGGGAGTGTTTTTTAGGGTAAGCACCAAAGCTGTGGCAAACCAAATGGGAATTAACGGATTTGTGAGGAATGAAACCGACGGATCAGTTTATCTAGAAGCAGAAGGTGAAATTTTTTTGCTAGAAGAGTTGGTAAATTGGTGCAAGGAAGGACCAGATGGCGCAAAAGTAGAAAATGTAGAAATTACAGAAAGTGAAATAAAAAACCTAATCGGTTTCGAAGTATTAAAAAAGCAAAAAGGCTGAAAACATCTATCAGCAAAACAGTACAAAACTAGTCGACATTAGTTTTGGAAATAAGCGCCACGTTTTCAAATCTCAAATCCGACTTCCCAAACTTTCAACTTCACGACTTCCCTCTGTAACAATTCCCACTAACCTCGCTCTAATTAAAAAATGAAAGGCTTTAAAAATCTTCCGGTAGAACTAATCTTTTGGTGTACCGCCTTAGCTGCGTTAGCCATAACAAATCCAACAAACCACCATTTTACGCTATGTCCATTGGCAAATTTAGGATTTGAGGAATGGTGTCCAGGCTGTGGATTGGGCAGGTCTATCAGTTATCTATTCCGTGGCAATTTTGCCCAATCCTTTAATCAACATTGGTTGGGAATGCCAGCTTTAGGAATCATTTTATTCCGTATTTATCAACTTTTAAGAAAGAAAAAACAGTTTATATATTTTAGCCAAATAGCAAATTAAATCATGGATATATTTCAATCGCCGCTCATGTCGTTACCAGGTATAACGCCAGATGAGTACGCCTACTTACAACAGGCGACCACAGGATTAAACGAGCAACAGCTGCGCAATTTTTTGATGGTGTATAGCAGTAAGCGCAAAAACCCATCAGACATGCTGTTGTTTTGTTTAATCGGGCTTTTTCTAGTGCCTGGCCTTCAAAGATTTATAGTTGGGCAAATAGGTATGGGAATTTTATACTTATTCACTATCGGATTGTGCTTTATAGGTTCAATTATAGATGTTGTTAACCACAAAACCTTAGCCTTTGAGCACAATCAAAAAATGATTTTTGAAAGCTTGCAGTTGGTTCGCATGGGCAGTTTTCAGCAAACGGCGCAATAGTGTTATCATTATTTGCCTTTCGGCGGATGAATTTCTTTCAACCGCCTTTAGAAGCCCAATCCGATTTTGGATGCTTATAAATTTGGTTAATTTTATGGCATGAGATTATTAGAACTTACAAGCTGCCTAGAAGAAATTGCGCCACTAAATTATCAAGAAGATTATGATAATTCTGGTTTGATTGTTGGCGATTTCAATATGGAAATAACAGCGGCGTTGGTTGCACTAGATTGTATAGAGGCGGTTGTAGATGAAGCAATAGCTGAAGGCTGTAATTTAATTATTACCCATCATCCAATCGTATTTAAAGGCTTAAAAAAACTGAATGCCAGCTCATACATTGAGCGTGTTGTGATGAAGGCGATTAAAAACGACATCGCCTTATATGCCATCCACACAAACTTAGATAGCGTTAAACACGGAGTTAATGCCAAAATTTGTGAGCGCCTGGGGTTAACAGGCACAAAAATACTTCGGCCGAAAGGCAACTTATTGAAAAAATTAGTAACGTTCTGCCCGGTTAAACAAGCCGAACAATTACGCCAAGCGTTATTTTACGCAGGAGCGGGAAATATTGGCAATTATAGCGAAGCAAGTTTCAATATTTCCGGGATGGGAACTTTCAAAGGAAACGAGCAATCGAATCCGGTTGTCGGCGAGCGAGGTATGCAAGAACAGGTAGAAGAATTGCGGATAGAAATTATATTTACCGGGCAACAAGAACGCAAAATTTTGTTGGCGCTCTTCGAAAATCACCCTTATGAGGAAGTTGCCTATGATATCTATCAGCTTGAAAATACAAATCAGGACGTTGGGGCAGGTATGTTGGGCTGGTTGGAAGAACCGATGGACGCAAAAGATTTCTTGGAAATGGTAAAATACCAGATGCACGCAAAGGTAATTAGACACACTTCCATCCTTCCAAAAAAAATAAGAAAAGTTGCAGTTTGCGGTGGGGCTGGAAGTTTTCTTTTAAAAGACGCCATTACAGCGGGCGCCGATGCGTTCATTACCGCAGATTTCAAATATCACGAGTTTTTTGATGCGGAGCAAAAACTAATGATTGCAGACATTGGGCACTTTGAAACTGAACATTTTACCTCTGATTTATTGGTGGGAATTATTAGGAAAAAATTTGCTAACTTTGCAATCCGTTTAACGAAGCAAAATACGAACCCAATAAATTACATGTTTTAATGGAACAAACCGTAGAACAGAAGCTGAGAGCTTTATACGAATTACAAAATATCCACACAAAAATTGATAGAATACGTCAGGTTAGAGGTGAACTACCAATGGAGGTTGCAGATTTAGAAGATGACGTTCTTGGACTGGAAACTCGTATTCAGAAAATTAAAGGAGATTTAGATGAGATGGATGATTCCATTGTGATGCGCAAAAATGCTATCAAAGATTCTCAAGCAGCTATCAAACGCTACGAAACCCAATTGAAAGAGGTAAAAAATAATCGCGAATACGATGCTTTGAATAAAGAAATCGAAATTCAGGGATTAGACATTCAGGTAGCTGAAAAAAAAATCAAGGAATTTGGGTTTGATATCACTACAAAGAACGAAACTTACGAAGCTGCTGAAGTTCAGTTGGAAAGTCGCAGAAAGGATTTGGAGATTAAGAAATCAGAACTTGATGTAATCACTTCTGAAACTGAGAAGGAAGAATCAGGATTACAAAAGAAGGCAGAAAAGGCAGAGAAAGCCATAGAAGATCGTTTGTTGATTGCCTACAAACGTTTGCGTAAAAACTCGGTTAATGGGTTAGCGGTGGTAACGATAGATAGAGATGCCTGCTCGGGTTGCTTTAATCAAATTCCGCCACAAAGACAATTAGACATTCGCCAACGCAAAAAGGTTATTGTTTGCGAACATTGCGGCCGCATATTGGTGGATGAAGCACTAACACAAGAAGTGGTAGAGGCTTAAGAGCCAAACAATTTTAAGGGAATCCGGCCTTGCTTTTTAGCATGGCCGTTTTTGTTTTAAAAAAAATTTGACGAAACTTTTTCGAGATCTATTCCAATAAATTCGGTGCGATTTTAGTCGATTAAAAAGGTTTAAAAGCTTTTTATGTTAAACACCGATTCAGAGCGTTGCGAACGTTAACCTAAAATTGATAAACTATTGCATTGATGTGCATTCCCGCTCCTACAGAAGCAAAGATTGCTACATCTCCAGGCTTTACATTATAGCCTTCTACCTGGTTGTGCAACACTAAATCTATCAGTGTAGGGATGGTTGCAACAGAACTGTTTCCTAGCCAAGAGATGGTCATCGGAACTAAATTTGTAGGAACCTCGTTCTTATCATAAAGCTTAAACAGGCGCTTCATTATGGCGGCATCCATTTTACCATTTGCTTGATGCACAAAAACAATATTTACATCATCCACCGTCAATTTAGCCTTGTCCAACGCTTTTTTTATTACCTGAGGAACGGCTACAACTGCAAACTCGTAAAGCTTACGACCGTTCATTTTCAAGTATGCATTTCCACTTCCATCATTTGGATTTGCGCTGTTGCCCATTATCAAAAGATGGCCATGATCTATGGCGTGAGTTTGCGTTTTATGGGCTAAAATACCTTTTTTAGCATCAGCTTCTTGGCCTTCGTAAATCGCCGCACCTGCACCGTCAGCAAAAATCATACTATCCCGATCGTGCGGATCGACCATCCTGCTAAGCGTTTCTGCTCCAATTACAAGTACCCGCTTTGCATCGCCACTTTTAATCAAATAATCTGCTTGGATTGAGCCTTGTACCCATCCGGGGCAACCGAAAATAAGGTCAAAAGCAACACAATCCGGATTTTCTATGCGCATCAGTTGCTTTACTTTGGCGGCAAGCGCGGGCAACATATCTATACGATTACTATCTAAATGGACATCGCCAAAATTATGGCAGAAGATGATATAGTCGAGGCTTTCTTTGTCAATGGCTGCATCTGCAATCGCTCTTTCTGCCGCAATTAAGCCAATTCCATTGTTCAGTTGGTCATCCTCGATGTATCTACGTTCCTTTATTTCGGTTATCTCGGTAAATTTTTCAACAATATCTTTGTTTTCCTTTTTTATTTTTTCTCCGTTTTCGAAAAAGCTGTGTTGTAAAAAAGCATTGCCAGACACAATGCGCTCTGGAATATAGCTACCTGTTCCTATAAGTACAGTATTAATCATACTCTTAAATTTAAAACCGTAAACCAAAACGGTATTGGGTATAAAAGTAGCTTTAAAAATTTATAAACGAAAATTGATTAGCACTGGGTTAATTTTCTGCTTAGGTAAGTTTTTTAAATTGATAGACAAAAAGATTATTTATCTGTGGCTTTATTGTAAAAAGCAAACCGACAAAACCTAAGTTTTTCTTTCTGCTTCTAGCTCTGGCTCGTTTAGCCTAACGAGCCTTCTTTTCTTTTCCCGGTTTCTAAAAACCATATTCAACATTTCTACCCCAACCGAAAATGCCATGCCGAAATAGATGTAGTTTTTCAAATGCATATCGTGCGCGGCATTCGCATCCCAACCTTCTATAATTAAACTTAAACCTATCATTACCAAAAACGACAATGCCAACATCTTTAAAGTTGGGTGTTCATGGATAAAGGCGGAGATTTTAGGACTAAACGTGAACATAATTATCATGGCAATAATTACGGCAATAATCATTACTTCAAGATGTTTGGCAGTTCCTCCAGCAGTAATAATACTGTCGAAAGAAAAAACGGCATCTATTAACATAATTTGCACAATGGCTTGCCCAAAGCCTAAGGGTTTGCTCTTTTCATCGTCTTCAGATGGATCTTCTCCCTCTAGCTTGTGGTGGATTTCCATTACAGATTTGTAAATTAGGAACAAACCGCCTAAAAGCATTACCAAACTTGCCAAATCGAAACCTTTGCCAAACCAAGCTTCGGGAATGATGAATTTACCTTTTTGAGAAAGCAACCAGCTTAGGCCAAATAGCATTAAGCATCTGGAAGCGATACCGGTAATCATCCAAACTAAACGACCCTTTTTCTGCGAGTTACTATCAATTCTGTTAAGAATTAAGCTCACAAAAATGACGTTGTCTATTCCAAGAACCACCTCTAAAACCGTTAAAACCAATAAGGAAGTCCATGCCTCGGGGCTCGTTAACAATTCTACCATAAGTTCTTTTATCTAATAGGACGAAGATAGAAAATGATTATTTTAATTACCTGCCCATTCTTTGAAAAAATGATCGAGATAAGTGAGCATAAATTCGTGCCGTTTTTCTGCTATCGCGCTGCCAGAATCCGTTTTCATGGTGTCTTTTAAAAGAAGCAACTTCTCGTAGAAATGATTAATGGTGGGCGCAGAGGTATTCTTATAACTGTCTTTTGTGTGGTTTATATTTGGCTCAATATCTGGATCGTACAACACCCGATTTTTAAAACCGCCATAAGTAAAAGCTCTGGCGATTCCGATGGCGCCCATGGCATCTAACCGATCTGCATCTTGCACCACTTGCATCTCTTTGGATGAAAACGCCTCGTTATCAAAACTATTTTTAAAAGACATGTTTCGAATTATCTTTACCACATGCGTAATTGTATTAGACGGAATTCGTATTGACGTTAAAAACTCACCAGCAATTTTCGGCCCCAAATCTTCATCACCGTTGTGAAATTTCGGATCTGCAATATCGTGAAGTAAAGCGGCAAGGGAAATCACCAACACATCGGCATTTTCTACTTTGTTTATGGTTAGGGCAGTTTTATATACCCGGTCGATGTGAAACCAATCGTGCCCCGCCTCGGCATTAGCTAAGGTTTTTTTTACAAAGTTGATGGTGTTATCAATTTTTTCTTCCATTGGCTAAGTCTTTCCCAAAAGTAGCAGAAAAATCAATCTGATAAGCAACTTTAAGTAGAACCAAATATGTTACGCCGTTGCCAACCTGCCGTGGTTGTTAGAAATCTTAATTAAATCATGATAGTTTAATGAAATTAAAGCGGTCGCTTCTACTTCTAGAATAACGGCGATTTTAAATAATCGATCAACGGTTAATTTGCTGTAGCCTAATTCTAATTTGCTGTATGCGTTTTGAGAAATTTTTAATTTCGCCGCTAAATAATCTTGCGTATAGCCGTTATGTTCCCTAACTTTTCTAATGTTTATAGCCACGTTCTCCACGTGAGCCGAAAAAATACTTTCCATGTTTATGAGCTAATAAGTTGTTCAAACACATTTACGGAAAATACTCTTAAAAGGTTTTTTTTTAAGTTTAAAGATGTGATTTACAGTGAAAGTGCCGACTGTTTTTACACGGAAATTTAAGCAATAAAATCAATTATCTATAGATTTATGCTTTGGAGCGCGGTCTTCGTCAGCTCTTTTAGAACCGTCGTAAAGTTCATACTCCAATAATCTACAATCTAGCTTGCCGTTGTAAAACTCTATTTTTCTTGACGCTTTTAAGCCCACTTTTTTGGCTAGATCTGGATTGCCCGTAAAAATATAACCAAAATAACCTTTACAATTTTTCTTTAAAAAATCGCCCATCCGGCTGTAAGTCAATTCTAATTGAGAATGTGTTCCTAATCTCTCTCCATATTCAGGGTTAAAAACAATAACACCTTTTTCCTGTGCTGGCATTTGAGTACTCTCAAAATCGCATACCTGAAAATCTATAAATGTATCAACTCCAGCGGTCTTTGCATTGCGGATGCTAATGTCAACTGCATCTTTTGAAATGTCTGAAGCGATTATTTTAAGACTGGAACTTTTTACCACTTGCTCTTTCAACATTCTCCGCTCTGCAAAAAATGCTTCTTCATTATACCCCATGATGTGCATAAAAGCATAATTCATTCGAAGCAAACCGGGTGCTCTATTTGTAGCGATAAGAGCTGCTTCTATGGCAATTGTTCCCGAACCACACATGGGGTTTATGAAAGGGCTAATTTTATCCCACGCAGTGGAATATATAACCCCTGCTGCCAAGGCTTCTAACATCGGTGCTTTGCCCGGAATTTTTCTGTAGCCATGTTTTGCCAACGTTTCGCCAGAAGTGTCTAAAAAAATATTTGCTTCTGCGTCTTTCCAATATAGATGAATTACAGTTTTATTAGCATCCGAGCCAGAATTTGGACGTAAATCTTTTTTTTCTTTTATACGATCTACAATTGCATCTTTGACCTTCAGATTGGCAAAAAGTGGTGTAGTGATGTTTGGGTTATCTACGTTAGATGTTACTGAAAAATACCCAGCAAAATCTATCAATTCTTCCCAGGGAATTTTCAATAATTCATTATAGAGATCGTCGGGCGTAATGGCCTTAAATTCCTTTATGGAATATAAAATTTGGCTTGCACAACGCAGTTTAAGGTTTAATTTGATGCACTCCGTCAGTGTAATATTTAGTTCCAACCCTGTAGAAAAATAGCGCTCTATTGTATAACCAAGTGCTAAAACCTCCTTCTTTAAATAAAGAGCCAGACGGTTATTGCAGGTTATAATAACCTTGCTCTTATTGTGGAAAACTTGCATAATATTTATGCGAAGTTATCAATAAAAATATAGAGATTTGAAATTTAGGAGACATTATTAGAATTGTGTTATGGAAATTAAAGGAAAGGTGCATGAAGTTGGCGAAACCCAACAAATAAGCGAAACATTCAAAAAAAGGGATTTGGTTGTAGAATATGCCGAAAACCCTCAATACCCTGAGTATTTAAAGTTTGAAGCTTTGCAAGACAAAACCTCTTTGCTAGATACTTACAAAGTTGGCGATGAGGTAGAAGTGTTTTTTAACTTGCGGGGCAGAGCCTGGACGGATAAAACTGGTAAAACTGCTTATTTTAATAGCATGGTTATCTGGCGCATAAATAAAATGAATGCTACTAATACTTCGACTAACACGCCGGCAACGGCCCAACCTGTAGATGTAAGTGCATCGGAAGGCGAAGAAGATGATCTTCCGTTCTAGAATAAGGATTTTTTAAGAGAATAATTAATGCATGCCGGGATGGAAATCTCGGCATTTTTTTATGGAAAAAATTTTGTTAAAATTTCCATAAAGTGATGCGTTACCTCATTTATTAAAGTTATTAGAGCTTAAAATAACTAAACCATGCTAAAACCAAGATCAAAATTTCGATGTTAAATTATGTTAAACCGCAGCTAACATAGGTATGTTTAGCTATTTTTGAATAAAGGCGAACTCTCTTTGCACTTAGTGCCATACATTCTCTTTCTGCAAGACATGAAAAAGCGAAGTTTCTGGTTCATCACCATTTTAATGACGTTGGCCTTGTTAGGCGTTTTTATAATGCAATTGTATTATATTAGGGAAGCCTACAATCTAAAATGCCAACTTTTTGATCAGCAGGTTAATCAAACACTTCGAACCGTTGTTGGCAAACTGCAAAAACAAAACGCCTTTAATTACTATAGCCGTAAAGAAGCTAGAGATAAACGGCAGCGGATAATTGATTTGAGGCAACGCGAATTACAACTCGCGGATGCAAAAAAAAACTATGAAACGCTTTTGGATCGTAACCGCTTAAGTCATCAACGGCAGATAGAAGCAGAGCTGATTTCGCAAGACAGTGTAATTCGCTCCTTTTACCGCAAACCGGTAATTTTATCAGAAACTGATTTTAAAGCCGCAGATGCCCGGAACGGACAAAATCCAAATTCGCCTGTAAGGGTTGATGTGTACGCAAATGTTGATGAGAATTTCAACATTGTTAGCGGGTCCATTTCAACAAAATTTACACCGACGGGGCGGCGAACCTTAAACTTCAATGGCGGGAAATTGCCAGATTCCATCCGCTATGCTGCGCAAGACCCAAATACAGGCAGAATCGTGCTAATATCTTTGGCTACTGTGCAGCCAAATGTAAAAACGAGGTTTAAAAAAGAAAGCTTTCTTGCTAAAAAAGAATACGAACAAAAAGTCCGGTTTCTACGTTCAGATTCTGCGTTTGTGTACACCGCAAATTTAAGTCAGCTAGAAGATGTTGCCAAAGAAATGAGCCAACCAAATTTGCCGTTAGATAAACGGATAGATTTTAGCCAGTTGAAACCTTTGTTAAAAAAAGAATTTAGGAACAGTAATATCAATCAGCCCTTTACTTATTCCGTAAATCTTGCGCGCAAAGATTCCGTGCTTTTTGCAAGTAACGGTGGCGAAAAAAATAACTTTACAGATAACAATACATATTCTACCAATCTAGATAATAACGGCCTATTTAGAGACCCAGGTGTGTTGATGGTTAGTTTTCCAAACAAAAATTCGGCAATACTTTCTAATCTAACAGCAACCGTAGCATCATCTGTGGGATTGTTGTTGGTTTTGGTTTTTATTTTCAGCTATACCCTTTACGCAATTCTCAGGCAAAAAAAGTTATCTGAAATGAAGACAGACTTTATAAACAACATGACGCACGAGTTTAAAACGCCAGTTTCAACCATAATGATTGCCAGCGAAGCGCTGAAAGACACAGAGGTTAGTAGGGATAAAAACCGGTTAAAACGACTTGCTGATATAATTTACGATGAAAATGTTAGGCTAGGAAACCATATAGAAAGGGTGCTTAGCATCGCGCGCTTAGAAAAGAATCAACTCAGTATGGACAATAGCGAGGTGAATATGAACGAGCTTATTGCAGTGGTAATTGATTCGATGGATTTACAACTGGAAAAACGAAACGCAATAATAGATTTGAAATTAGAAGCGGATAAATCTACCGTTTTTGGCGATGAACTCCACTTATCTAATGTAATTTTTAATTTAGTAGACAATGCAAACAAATACAGTTTAAACCACCCATACATAACCATCTCTACTGAAAATACGTCCAATAATTTAATTATTAAGGTGTCTGATAAAGGCATTGGAATGAGCAAAGACCACAGTAAAAAAATATTCGAACAGTTTTACAGAGTACCGACCGGAAATCTGCACGATGTGAAAGGTTTTGGCCTAGGATTAAATTACGTGCAAGATATTATTAAACAAATAAACGGTCGCATTAAAGTACGTAGCGAAAAAGACAAAGGCACCACGTTTGAAATCTTATTACCCTTATTAACCACTTAAATTAAGCAGTAGCATGAAAAAAGTCCTTTTGGTAGAAGACGATCCCAACCTAGGATTGTTGTTGCAAGATTATTTACAGTTAAAAGGTAAGTTTGAAGTTGTGCTCTGCGTAGATGGAGATGAAGGCTTTAAAGCTTTTAATACCACCGCTTTCGATCTCTGCATTTTGGACGTAATGATGCCTAAAAAAGATGGGTTTACCCTCGGCAAAGAAATTAGAAAAATTAACCCGCAGATACCCATTATTTTTGCCACTGCTAAGGCCATGTTAGAAGATAAAGCTGCGGCTTATGATTTGGGAGGCGACGATTACATTACCAAACCGTTTAGAATAGAAGAGCTTTTATTGCGAATAAACGCATTGCTGAAGCGGGTTTCGGGCAGTTCAGATGAAAACGAATTGAAGAAAGAGACCAAGTTTTCAATTGGTGATTATCATTTCGATTATACCACGCAGATCATTACATTTAATGGAACTCAGCAAAAATTATCTACCAAAGAAGCAGAATTGTTACGCTTGCTTTGTTTAAAAAAGAACGAGGTGCTTACCAGAGAAGAAGCGTTGCTTAGCATTTGGCACGACGATAATTATTTTAACGGTAGAAGTATGGATGTTTTTTTAAGCAAGCTTAGAAAATATTTAAAGGGAGATTCTTCTGTAGAAATTTTAAATGTGCATGGCAAAGGCTATAAGCTTTTGGTAAATTAGTTTTTGCCTTTCGGCGATAAAATCCTTGGGGCTAAGCTAGACGTATAGATCCTCAGGCATATTTTTTATTATCCCTCGCTTTTTGGCCCACTGAAAAAGTGTATCGACTGCTTTGCGACCATCCGAACCCAAATTAATACTATATTTATTAACGTAGAGATCTATATGTTTTTGCATAACGCTTTCTTGCATGGTTTGCGCATGTTCTTTTATAAACTCAAAGCTAGCCTTTGGATTCGCAAAAGCATATTCTACAGATTTTCTTACCAAGCGGTTTACTTTTTGCTGCGTTTCCTTGTCTAATTTTCGGTTTACTACAATCCCACCAAGCGGAATTGCGCAACCCGTTAAATTTTCCCAATAATCTCCCAGATCGATGATTTTGTGCAGATTTTTATCTTGATAAGTAAACCTGTTTTCGTGTATGATCAGACCAAGGTCTATTTCTTTTTTTAGCAAACCGTCTTCAATTTCAGAAAATAGCAGTTCCATTTTATTTTGAAGTTCGGGATAAGCTATTCCCAACAAAAAATTCGCTGTAGTGTATTTGCCAGGTATACCAATTTTAAGCTTTTCGCGATGAGTTTTATCTAATAGTTCGAAACTTTCTTTATCAAAATTTTTACTGATGAGCAATGGACCCACTCCAAAACCCAACGCGCTACCCGCATCTAAAAGCGCATATTTATCGGCTGTGAAAGCCAACGTATGAAAACTTAGTTTGGTAACATCCAAAACGCCCCTCATTGCCTTTTGATTTAGCGTTTCTACATCATCAAAAAAAACCTCAAATTCTAAGCCTTCGGTGTCAATTTTATGGTGGATAAGCGCATCGAATATGAATGTATCGTTTGGACAGGGAGAAAAGCCAAGTGTAAGTTTCATAGTCAAAATTAAAGTTTCGCCTAATTAAAAGCGTCATTATAAATGCTAAAAGTTAAAAATAGGTTGGATTTTCTAAAAACTCTATTGCCCATTTATTTAAATTTTCTATCGCTAAACCAATGTTCCAAGTAGATTTATTCCTTGGCGTTATATAGTTGGAAATGCTACGTACCTGTATTGCCGCAATTTTTTGTTTCTCAGCTACGTAAAAGACTGCGGCACCTTCCATACTTTCTGTGTCTGCCTCCCAACGTTTTTCTCGATTTTCTATGGAATTTACGCTTCCGCTGATGGTATTAATAGTTATTCCTGTAGCTTCTGGTAAATCAATCATTAAGTTGATCGAGCTGAGAAAAGTTTGTTTGCCAAAACCCAGTTCTTCTACGCTCAAAAAACGCTCATTATCTTCTGCGCCAAAATCTGCAAAACTGTCTTTCGTTATTTTAAAAACCGAGCCTAAAGCAGCGCTTGTATCAAAACAGCCGGCAATACCTAGATTAATAATTAAGTTATAAGAATTATTAGCAAGAAATTTTCCCAATGCGAAAGCGGTAGCAACCATTCCTACGCCTGTCACAATCACATCAAATTTTTCGGTCGATACAAAATCTCCGTCCTCTAAATTAAAATGTGCAAAAAGTGGCGCCAGTTCTGCGTTCGTGGCCGCAACCACCAATATTTTCATGCGGTAAATTTAAGGTTTGTTTGTTAAACCAAACCAATTTATTTCATTGTGTTGCTTTAGACGGCTCTAATTAAGTTATGTTATTTTTACTCTTGACAGATACTTCCATTTATAAATATTCACTAGTTTTGCAAAAGTGAGGAGACACAAAAAAAAGGTTAGCAGTGTACTATCATCAATTATGTTGGTGGTTCTTGCCATTGCCTTAACGCCGTGGAGTGTGTTACATCACCATGATTATGTTCCAGATCCACCTAAGGAAGCCCATTGCACTCACCTAGCACATGTTCAAGCACACGCAGCAGATTGCTTAATCTGTAAGGCTAATTTCACAAAACATTATACATCAACCCATAGTATTTACAAAGTTTTCCTGTCGGTAAAGATTTTTTGTCCGGCAGAATTAGTGTTCCCAGCCTATTACACAAAGTTAATTCAAACGAGTCTCCGCGGTCCGCCGGTTGTGTAGTTTACAAATCCAATTGCGCAGTGCGCAAAAATTCTAAATTATTTTTTCAGTTTCTTCTACGGCAAAGCCGATGGACTTAACTTACTGTAAACACACAAGAAATGAACAAATTAAAATCTGTAATCATTGCTTTGATAGCGATGTTTACTTTAAATAATATGGCTTTCGCCGATGGGCTCCGCAAAATAACGGGCAAAGTAACCGATGCGAGCAACAGCCAAACTTTACCAGGTGCCACTATTTATATTCCAGATTTAAAGGTTTCTACGGAAACGGATGAGAGTGGTAACTTTACATTAGATAATCTGCCCAGCAAAGGAACTTACTTAATTGAGGTAAGATACATCGGGTTTAAATCAAACACAAAAACAGTCAACTTCGCTACGACTGTCAAAGTAGATTTTGCTTTAATACCAACTGCAATAGAAACAAAAGAAGTGGTGATAACTGGCAGTTTAATTAGCAGTACTGGCAAACGAAACAGTACTGCAGTTACGGTTGTCGGAAAAGATCAGCTCTTGGCACCATCTAGCAATTTGATCGACGCATTGGCAAAAATTCCAGGCGTAAACGAAATAACCACAGGTCCATCTATTTCTAAACCAGTAATTCGGGGTTTAGGTTACAATCGGGTTGTAACGTTAGACGACGGTGTTAAGCAAGAAGGCCAACAGTGGGGCGATGAACACGGCATAGAAATAGATCAGTTTAAAGCGGATAGAGTGGAAGTTTTGCGAGGCCCAGCATCTTTAATTTATGGATCTGACGCGTTGGCTGGGGTAATTAATTTATTAGAACCTACAAGTCCGCCACAAGGTCAAATAAAGGGTGAATTCATCTCTAATTACGCTACTAACAATGGCCTTTCAGCAAATTCTCTAATGCTCAACGGCAATGAGAATGGCTTTGTTTGGCGCGCACGCGGAACTTATAAAAATGCCTATTCTTTTAAAACGCCAACAGGCTATTTCCCTAATTCTGGGTTTAACGAAACCGATTTGAGTGGAATGGTTGGATTAAATAAAAGTTGGGGATATAGCCATCTAAATATTTCTAATTTTAAAAATAACATCGGTTTTTATGAGCCAACTCTTGATGATAATGACACCTTTGTACAAGAAGATGGAAGCCCTTATACAAACAGCGATTACACAAATCGCACATTGGAATATCCTAGGCAAGATATTAGGCATTTTAAAGTTGTGTTAACAAACAATATTATTTTGGGCAATGGGAATTTAAAGGCAGACTTTGGTTTTCAACAAAATCAACGTAGAGAATTAGCTGGTCCAGATCCTGCTTTGTTCTTCGATTTAAAAACCTATTCAGCAGACTTGAAATATTACTTACACCAAACTGAAAACGGGTGGCAGCCTGTTTTTGGTGTAAGTTTGGATGATGCACATAGCCAAAATAAAGGTGTGGAATACTTGATTCCAGCTTATGATACTTACGGAATAGGTGGTTTTATTTATGCGAAGAAAAATTGGGAAGCAAATACTTTAAGCCTAGGTTTGAGATACGACTATCGTAAAAATGATGGAAAGCAACTTTTTGACGAAGGGGAAGAGAAGTTTGCTCCTTTTACAAATAAGTTTTCCAATTTGAGCGGCGCAGTCGGTTTTACCCATCAATTTACTGATCAATTAAACTTTAAAGCAAATGCAGGTTCGGCATTTAGGGCGCCAAACCCGGCAGAGTTAGGAAGTAACGGTGTACACGAGGGAACCTTTCGATATGAGGTAGGTAACTCTAGTCTTAAACCTGAGCAAAGTTTCCAGGTTGATGCAACTTTAGAATACGATGCAAAAATAATCAGCGCAAGCGGAAGCATTTATAACAATTACATCCACGACTTTATCTATGCATCTAATAATGGCGAATTGAGAACGGTTGACGGAACCGATTTGCCTGTTTATCGGTACGGGCAAGTAAATGCCAACTTATATGGTACAGAAGCAAGTTTAACCATTCATCCTGTACCATTTATCCATTTTGAGAATACCTTTAGCTATGTACATGCACAAAACGAAAGCTTAAAAAAGCCTTTGTCTTTTATCCCGGCGGCTAGCATGCGCAATGAACTGCGTTTCGAACCAAAGTTTAAAACCGTAAAAGATTCATATCTATCAGTCGGAATAAATTCTGCCTTCAAACAAAATAGAGTTGACGAAATTTTCGAAACGCCGACTAGCGGTTATACCTTATTAAATGCGGGTATTGGTGCAACGTTAAACATCGGCAAACAGCAAGTTAAATTGTCTGCTGCTGCAAATAATCTGCTAGATCAGAAGTATTATAATGCGTTAAGTAGATTTAAACCAGGCAGGTTCGACCAAACACAACCAGCTTTGGGCGTTTACAATGCAGGTAGAAATATCACTTTCGGCATCTATTTGCCGTTTACGGTTGTTAGGTAATTTTTGGAAGAAAGATAAAAGAGCAAGGAGTAAAGACAAAGCGATTTTTGAAAGAAATTTCTTAAACGACTATCTAATCGGTTAAAACACCAACTTTTCCGATAAAAAGTTTCCAAAACAATAAAGCCCATCAATTTTTGATGGGCTTTTTGTTAAATTTAAAGGGCTCTTCTATCTTTTTGCTCTTGCATACTGTACGGGCCAATCTACATTATTGCCCAGCTCTTTTGCAGCATCCAAAGGGAAATTCGGGTTTCTTAGCGATTCTCGAGCAATAAAAATTAAGTCTGCTTCGCCAGATTCCAAAATTGCTTCGGCTTGTTCAGCTTTTGTGATGATGCCCACGGCGCCGGTAGCAATGCCAGCTTCTTCCCTAATTTTTTTTGAAAAAGGAACTTGATAATTCGGTCCTGCTGGGATTGAAGCCACGAAAATATTTCCTCCAGAAGAAGTGTCTATCAAATCTACTCCTTTTTGCTTCAGCACCGCCGATAACTTTATAGAGTCGGTTTCATTCCAACCACCAGTTGCCCAGTCAGTAGCAGAGATTCTTACAAATAACGGCAATTCTTTTGGCCATTCAGTTGTTACCGCCTCTACCACTTCTAATGCAAAGCGAATGCGATTCTCGAAACTTCCGCCATATTCATCTGTCCGAGTATTGCTTAGTGGACTCAAAAACTCATGAATCAAGTAACCATGTGCCGCATGAAGTTCCAAAACTTTGTAACCAACTTTGACAGCACGCTTTGTTGCTTCTGAAAAATCTGATATAATGTCCTTTATCTCTGGAATTGATAATTGATGCGGAACACGTTGTTCTGGATTAAATGGAATTTCTGAAGGCGCGACCGGAAGCCAACTGCGATCGCCATCTTTTATTTGTTCGCCACCTTTCCAAGGCACTTCACAGCTAGCTTTTCTGCCTGCATGAGCCAATTGGATTCCTGCAATAGATCCATTTTCATGGATAAATTTTACAATTTGTCTGAGTTTTTCGATATGTTCATCTTTCCAAATACCTAAATCGGCATAAGTAATTCTTCCATTTGCAGAGACTGCGCTTGCTTCTTGAATAATTAATCCGCCGCCGCCAACTGCTCTACTACCCAAGTGGACCAAATGCCAGTTGCTGGCAAAGCCATCGACAGAAGAATACTGGCACATTGGAGAGACGACAATTCTATTTTTTAGGGTTACGTCCTTAATTTTGAACGGAGAAAATAATTTTGACATGAGAGAATTTAAAATTTTAAATTGGCATTATTTAATTCATCTGTAATGAAAGTCAATTCATCTTTGCTAAGTTTCAATTCGGCTGCTTTTGCGTTTTGTGTTGATTGATCTGCATTACGTGCGCCCACCAGTGCAATGGTAATTCCGGGTTGTTCTATCGTCCAACGTAAAACCAACTGTGACAAACTGAAGCCTTTATCATCGGCGATTGGTTTAATTTTATCTAAAAAGGCATTTGTTTTCTTCACATTTTCTGCCTTGAAAAACTTGTTGTCTTTTCTATGGTCGCCGTCTTCAAATTTATAATCTTCTGTGATTTTTCCGGTAAGCAATCCGCGCTCCATCGGGCTGTAAGCTAAAACAGATTTATTGTGTTTGATACAATAGGGAACGGTTTTTTCCTCTACATCTCTCTTTACCATGCTAAATGGAATTTGATTCGAAATAATATTTAAACTATTCGATGCTTCTTCAACTTCGTTTGCGTTGTAATTGCAAACGCCCCCAAACCTTATCTTACCTTCTTTTATAAGCTTGCTTACCGCTTCCATGCTTTCGGCAATCGGCGTGGTTTCATCTGGCCAGTGGATTTGATATAAATCTATATAATCGGTTTTTAACCTTTTTAGGGACTGCTCGCACTCATAAACAATACTTTCTTTCCCGGCGTATTTGTAAATATCAATTGCTTTGCCTTCATTGTTCTTGCTTTTCATGGCAAGTCTACCTTTGTCTAAATCCCAACGCATGCCAAATTTGGTAAGCAACTGAATTTTGTCTCTAGAAATTCCTTTGATCGCGCCGGCAACAATTTCTTCGCTTTCGCCCTGACCGTAAACTGGCGCGGTATCTATACTTGTTACGCCTAAATCGTAGCTCGCTTTTATGGCCTTGATGGCTTCGTTTCTATCTGTACTTCCCCACATCCAACCGCCCGCTGCCCATGCGCCAAAGGTTATTATCGAAAGTTCTAAATCTGATTCTCCTATTTTTCTATATTCCATTATATATTTTTATCTGTATGAAAAATACAATTTTTAGAATGCGTTGTTTTAAAAATGAGAGTGGCGGCGTAAGAATCTGCATTTGCAAAGCTTTCTTGGTGTTCGCCAAGAAAAAATTACTTTCGCCAAACTACTCGCTAATAAAGGTTGATGCCTGCATTATCCAACCGGTTTTTTGCGTGAGGGGTAGCAGCGAAAAGCCCACAGCGAGGAACGAGCGAGGACTTGAAGCGGATGACCCGACCCTTGCGTAGCTTGGGACACGCCCAAATATTTTTGTAAAGAAACGCAGCCATTTATAGCATTTGCTCCAATTAATAATCTAAACTTTTCTTTAAAAAAATTTATGCTAAATTGGCCGACATCCCAAATTGATTTAATTAACTCTATATGAAAAAATCACTTTTGCTTTTTGCGATTATTTTATCTACCACTATATATTGCTTTGCACAAAAGATGGATACACTTTCTATTAATCTAGAAAACGTACCGTATCCTTATCCCGTTAAATTCTATCCGATACACTCCGAGGGGCAAGATTTAAGAATGGCCTATATGGATGTTGCACCTACAAGGCAGCCAAACGGCAGGACTGTAATGCTTTTTCATGGCAAAAATTTTGGTGGTTATTATTGGGGCGATGTGATAAAAGGGTTAACGAACGCCGGCTTTAGGGTAATTGCGCCAGATCAAATAGGGTTCGGCAAATCCACTAAAGCATCAATTCACTATAGTTTTCACCAACTGGCATTGTGGAACAAAAAACTATTAGACACTCTCGGAATAGTAAGAGTCAGTATTTTGGGCCACAGTATGGGGGGTATGCTGGCAACAAGATTTGCGCTAATGTTTCCACAAAAGACAGAAAAACTGTTGCTAGAAGACCCAATAGGTTTAGAAGATTATAGAACTTTTGTTCCATACATTACCACTGAACAGCAATATCAAACAGAATTAAAAACCACAGCGACAAGTGTTCGCAATTATTACAGGTCATCTTATTTTACGCTTTGGAAAGTTGAGTATGAGAAGTTGGTAAATATTGCCGCGGGAGTTACTTTTAGTGCCGATTACCCTAGATACGCCAAAGTAGCTGCAGAAACTTATACCATGATTTACGAACAACCGGTTTTTTACGAATTTCAAAACTTAAGGGTACCCACAGTTTTGTTTATCGGCAAAGAGGATAAGACAATTGTCGGCAAAAATTTGCTGTCGCCTGCACAACAAACTTTACATGGTCAATATAGGTTTTTGGGAAAACAAACTGCGGCAAGAATTCCTGGCGCAAAGCTGGTAGAGTTTGATCGCTGCGGGCACATTCCGCATATAGAAATTACTACGGAGTTTATGGTAGCGCTTGTCGGGAGCTTATAAAACTTGCGCCTTTAAACTACCAAATCCTGAGCAAAAATTAAGCTTAATAGCTCATAAATTTGTGGGTGTTTATCTTTTAGTTTAGCTGGTGTTTCGAAGAAATACTCTGAGACAACCGCAAAAAATTCTGCCTCGTTAACAGAAGCATAAGGATTAATGTCTGATTTATTGGCGGCGATTCGCTGCATTTCCTCGTGCATCATTTTTACCCAAGGCAGCGTGTAGCGATGCAGCAATAAATTTTCTGGAACGCCATCTGTGGCTCCGTCAGATTTATCTAGCAAATGTACAAACTCATGTATTCCTGTATTTTCTCCATCTACTCTGTTTTTAAATCCATGCGTTAGCGCTGCGCGCGATAAAACCATTTGCCCGTTCATAAAGCCGCTCCCAACCATGCCCATAATATTCCGCTCTCCAAGGAGAACTTGCCCGACGCTCTCAGAGTTTTTAGAATTATCGAACTGAAACTCGGCATTAAACGTATCTGGATATAAAAGCACCGAAGTTAAATTTTTGTACCGCCAATCATCAAAACCAAAAATTGGAATAACCGCGCTAGACGCAACCAACATTTTATCCATCTTGGTAACCTCTAATTCTATACCTTCTATTCTAACGCCGCCAAGAAACTCCGATACTTTTTTTTCGAACTTTTGCTTTTGCTCAGCGTCCAGATGCTTATAAAAAGATACGTTGCTGTTTAAGATTTGTCGATCTTCATCGCGTAAAGGAAAAAGCCTAACTTTTCGCTTTTTAAGAATGAAATATAGCGTTAGAAGAAATAAGGGAATAAGATACAGCCAAGGCAAATTGTTCATTGTTCGTTTTGCAATATTAGCTCTCTAGAATTTCTATCTGAAGTAAAACCTGTTCTCGCGTAATTGGGTAAGGCTTATCGTTTACAATGCTCTCGTAAACAGAATCGAACAAAGGCATATAATCGCCCCGCTCTGATGGAAGCACTTTTTGCTCTTTAATGCCCTCCTCATTTATGGTGGTTAAAACGCCTCCTTTCCCCTCTTCTTCAATGCCATATCTATCATCATCGGGTTTCATTCCCGCTAACAATTGGTTTTCTTGCACGTCTGCGCGCTCTTTTATAAATGTTCCTTTTACCCCATGCAGCACAAAAGATGCTTGCGGTTCTACAACTAGCATGCTAGAAGAAACATACATGTGGATGCTGTCGGGATAAGTTAATTGGATGCTAAAGTAATCATCTACCAAAGTATCAGCCCTATTTTTCCCGAGGGTTTTATAAAAATTTAACGGGGTACCAAACAAGCTGATTACTTGATCGAGCAAGTGCGGCCCTAAATCATACATTAATCCACTTGCCGCACCGGGATTTTCCTTAAATTTTTTTGGTCCTACAAAATTTCTATACCTATCGTAACGCAGGTGCATTTCGTTCAGTTTGCCCAAAACGCCACTATCTAACACTTTTTTAACAGACAAGAATTCGCTGTCATAACGTCTATTTTGAAAAAAGAATATTTGCTTTTGAACCTTATCGGCAAGGGCAAACAATTCTTTAGCCTGTCTTGCTGTCGCGGTAAACGGTTTTTCTACTAATACATGTTTGCCGCTCTGCAACGCTGATTTAACATTTCCGAAATGTAAGTAATTTGGGGTATTTACAACCACAAGTTCAATCTCGTTATCTTCTAGCAACTCATCAATACTGTCATAACTCACAATATTTGGATAATCTTCTACAGCTTTTTTTGCTGTTCGCTCCACAATTGCTTTTAATTCGAAGCCAGAGTGCGTTGAAAAAAAAGGAGCTTGAAAAACCGTTCCAGACATGCCATAAGCAAGCAGACCTACCGTAATTTTCTTATCAAATTGATTTTCCATGTTACATGAGATATTTCCAAAAATACAAATATCAAAGCATTTATCCCTTTCGGCGATACCTCTTTTTTAATCTTATCTTTGCCCCCATGACACCTTCGGAGACCAACAAAAAGTGGAATACTTTACAACAAAGAATTGCTAAGGAGTTCGATACCGACATTCCCGACCTTAAAGTAATGCTATTTTTAATAGGCGTACAAGAACTTGGAAAAGGCACCAGAAAATACAGTAAACGGCAAAAAGAAGAATTAATGCACATTGCAACGTGCAGGTTGCTTAGTGAAATGGGCTTCTACGAATTAGAAGGTTTAGACCAAGATGGCTGGCCGCATTGGAAATTGTCTAAACCAATACCACCCTACACCACGCTCGAGCAAGAAATGCTCATGAAGTCTTTGGTTGTTGGCTACTTTGAAGACATTTATAACTAACGCCAACCAAAAAAGCCCAGAAATATTCTGGGCTTTTAACATGTTAGTTTAAAAACGATAATTATCCTTGTTGTTGTTTTGCTTCTTCCTTTAATTGGTCATTTGCTACAATTACAATCTCTACCCTACGATTTTCTGCACGACCTGCATCTGTAGCATTGCTTGCAATTGGCTCAGAAGAACCTTTACCAACTATTTCCAATCTATTTGTAGGTACGCCTTGTGAAACGGCATAAGCTTTAACTGCAGCAGCTCGCCTTTGAGATAATTTTTGATTGTAGTTATCAGAACCAACACTATCTGTATGGCCGATTACTTTAATATTAGTATTAGGATACTGATTTAAAGAAGCTGCCAAACTTTGTACGTTTGTTTTGGCTGCATCTTTTAGCGCATACTTATCAAAATCAAACAAAATTCCGCTATCGAACTTAACAATAATGCCTTCACCTTCGCGGATAACTTCTGCATTTGGAATTGCTTTTTGAATTTCAGCTGCTTGCTTATCCATTCTTTTACCGATAAAAGCACCTGCGGTACCACCGATAGCGCCTCCAATTAACGCACCAACCGCAGTGTTACCTGCCTTTTTTCCAATCAATGCGCCAATTACTCCGCCGGCTGCGGCACCAATACCTGCTCCTTTTTGCGTTTTAGTTAAACTATCGCAACTTTGTAGGCCCATTGCACCGATTGCTAACCCAATGCTTACCGTTGCTATTCTTAATTTCGAAATCTTCATAATTTATAAGTTTGTATTTAGTTCGGATGTTCAAACACAATGCCAAAAAGTACAAATGAATTGCTTTTTGAATTTTTATATTGTTGAGCGGGCAAAATAGTGAGACAAGATTGCAACAATGATTATGCAGCCCTTAGCAGCTGGTTAAATGTATCATTTCTAGTACAAAATTATGCAGAAAAGTAGCTCTCCAAGTCTTTCAATGAGTTTTCGTCTGTTGCAAAATCTTTGATAATGATGCCTTTCTCCAACAATATAATCCTATCACAAACTTCGGTAACGTGAGTTAAATCATGGCTTGAAATAAATGTTGTCATTCCACCAATTTGATCTTTCAATATTTTTTTAAGCCGAATTTGCGTGGTAGGATCTAGGTTTGCAAAGGGTTCGTCTAATATTAGGAGCTCTGGTTTTTGCATAAGCGCAGCGGCAATCCCTACTTTGTTTTGATTTCCTTTGCTAAAATCACGGATGTATTTTCCGCTATTAAGCACTTCGCCATTGAAAAACTCTTGGTATTGGTTTAGGTAAGCCTGTACATCTGCAATGCTCATTTTGTGTAGGCTTCCAATAAAAATAAAATATTCTTCGGGTGTTAAATAATCGATTAAAAAACCTTCATCTAAAAAAGATGCAGTATAATCTTTCCAAGTGCTGTTGAGCATTACATTCTCTCCCTTTGATAAAACTTGGCCCTGAGATGGACGAATTAAATCCAACAGCATTCTAAAAAACGTAGTTTTTCCTGCCCCATTATTACCGACCAACCCAACCGTTTCGCTAGCCTTTATTTGTAAATTAGAGATATCTACAACGGTTTTATCGCCGTAAATTTTCTTCAAATCGATAATTTCTAAAACCATAATTATTCTCTAAAGCCTTCGGCTATTTTATAACGTTGTTTTTCAAATCTCTTTGTTAAATAATCCACCCAAAAATTTCTCATTAAAAGCATTATTGCCCCAAAAACAAAAACGGCCAATAGCCCATAGTATGGCAAATTAAATAGCCCGAAAGGCAGATAAATTAAAATGGGTGTAAGCACATAAGGAAACATGAGCAACCATTGGGTAGCTCCTGTGCCTTGGTAATTAAAACTTGCGGCCTTATTAATATCCAAACGCTTGTAATTTAAAGTGGCCAAATATAGCACTACAACAGTGCCGAAACCGATATTATACACATAAGCAACCAATTGCAGCAAAATTAATTTCGGACTTAGAAATCCGTAGAAAGTTGCCAAAATGGTCACAATTGTACAGCCAATGGTAAACAGTAAAAACTTGGCTTTTATAAAATTTTTAAAATTTATTTTACTACTCAACAGTCCATCAAAATGTGCGCTTTGCCAAGCGAACATAAACTGACCGTAAATAATTACAGAAATGCCTGTCATAAAAATGGCAGCAAACATCATCGGCCCAAACGCATCTCTATCAATGGCCTTTTGCTTATAAAATATAAAACCATAGAATAGAAATAAGCAGCCCATAATCATCGCGGAGCGAGGTCTTTTATGGCGCAAAATAAGCTTAAGTTCTAGCGCTGCTAGTTCGCCAACATTACCAAATCTGTTTAAAAAAGCATAATCAGTACTTACCTTTTTCTCTGTTTTGCTGCTTAATTCCTCAACGTAAAGGTTCTTCAATAAGTAATTTGAATTAAGAAAAAACAGTGCAGCCGCAGCGGCGGTAAAAACCAATGCCAATAATGGGTATTTAACCACCAAGCCAAAAACAAAGCTAGATGCAGCCATAATTGAAATTATTTTAAAATAATCCAATAAACCCAATACGACAAGTATGGCAAAGCCGATAATGGTGTAAAGCGTATTTGTAATTGATTTTCGCTTAATGTAAAGTGCCATAAAGTTATTAAAAAAGGCAAACGACATAATAGCTACAATGTACATCAAAGCTGCAAAACCACCATAAGCTGGTGCAATTTGAACCAAAATAAACGGGAAAAAAATAAATATCGGCAAAAAGTTAAATGCGGAAAAAAGCGACTTTACGTTTAGAAATTTTACAATCTCGGATCTTTTTATGCTTAGATGCAAATAAGGAACGATACCTAATGTTGGAAGATCCTGAAGTTGACTCCGCATTAAAAAATCTGCAGCAAAATAATATAAGATAAGACCATTAAAACTTGCGATAGCTGGTTTGCCGGGGAAAACCTCTTTTAGAATTGGCGCCATGGCAACGCCCACAACAATCGCAATGCCCAAGAAATATAATACAAAAAAACCGATTATAATTTGGCTAGCAACACTGCCTGCTTTATTTCTGGAACGCCAAAAAGCTTTCCACTGATGATCTAAAAATATCGAAAGCATACAGGTCTAATAATTTGGAGGTTGCTTGTTAAGAGGGCAAATTTAAAAAATTATTGCATCAATAATTGTATTTTTTCTTCCAATTTCGCTTTAAGATTTCCCTTAATTTTGCCTCAGCGGGGTTGTTTCCTGGTTCATATAATGTTGTGCCGCTAATGCTTTCTGGTAAATATTCTTGCGGAGAAAAATTGCCGTCATAGCTGTGCGAATATTCGTAATCTTTGCCGTAACCAATGTTTTTCATCAGTTTGGTTGGCGCATTTCTAAGATGAAGCGGAACGGGTAAATTTCCTGTTTGCTTTACGAGGGCCTGAGCTTTGCCTATTGCCTGATAGGCTGCATTGCTTTTAGCAGAGCTTGCCAAATAAGTAACGCATTGCGATAAGATAATCCTCGCTTCTGGGTAGCCGATTACATTTACTGCACTAAAACAATTATTGGCAAGCAACAGCGCGTTGGGGTTTGCATTACCAATATCTTCTGATGATAAAATGAGCAGTCGGCGGGCAATAAATAGCGGGTCTTCGCCCCCCTCAATCATTCTTGCAAGCCAATAAACGGCGGCATTTGGGTCGCTTCCGCGGATGGATTTAATAAAAGCCGATATAATGTCGTAATGTTGCTCGCCCGCTTTATCATACAAAGCGAGGTTTTGCTGCGCATGCTCCATTACATTTTCGTTTGTTAGCGTAATTTCTTCCCCGCCTATCCCGTTAATTGCAATTTCTAACACATTCAGTAACTTGCGGGCATCACCTCCAGATAAACGAATGAGCGCTTCATGCTCTTTCAATGTTATCTGCTTTGCTATTAAAACCTCGTCTTTTTTGATGGCTGTTTGCAGTAAGCCTAACAATTCTTCCTCGGTTAGCGCCTTTAATATATAAACCTGACATCGCGAAAGCAATGCTGAAATTACCTCAAAAGATGGATTCTCTGTAGTTGCGCCAATAAGCGTTATAATACCGCGTTCTACGGCACCCAATAAACTGTCTTGTTGAGATTTGCTAAAACGATGAATCTCATCAATAAACAAAATTGGTTTACCCAATAACCCATCATTTAGTGCCGATGCTTTTTCTATAATTTCCCTGATATCTTTAACGCCACTGTTTATTGCGCTCAAATTAAAGAATGGCCGATCTAGAGTTTCTGAAATGATGTATGCCAACGTAGTTTTGCCAACGCCTGGCGGGCCCCAAAAAATCATCGATGGTAACTGACTGCTTTCTATCGCCTTGCGCAAAACCGCTTCTTTTCCAACTAAATGTTTTTGGCCAACATATTCATTCAAATTTTTAGGGCGCAAACGCTCGGCTAAGGGTGCTAGATTTTGCATCAGATGGCAAATATATTAATATCGGCAATAACTGCCTTCTACTAAAACTGAATTTCTTTTTTTATGTTTCGATATTATGATCATCTGTTTTATTAACAAGCGCAAGACTTAAAGACAAGTTATCCTAGCAATCTGCATTTTGCGCTCTTTTGCAATCAAATCATTCAACCATAAATTTAAGAACCCTCAAAAAATTTAGACTTATAAATCGAAGTTTTCTTTAGATAAATGAATATCCATATCATTTGTAATTCTTTCTAGCCTCGATTCTCGACGCTAAATGTCTTATATTCGTTCTATGTCATCGCATCATATTGTTAGAGAAAAACAAGAACCAGCTTTATACATTGACGAAATTGGAAATTTTGACGAAGAATTGCTAGGTCAATTGTTAGAATGGAGCCCAACGCTATTGGTAAATTACAATTCTTACGACAAAATTTCTTCCTGGAATATAAAAGTAGATGTACTTGTAAATGCCAAAAGCGAGGATGCGCAAGAACATACAAAGCTGATTAATTCTGCAGCAGATTCTTTGACGACGGCGATTTCTTATCTTCAGCAAGAACAATACCCGGCGGTAAACATTATTACTGATCATTTTGAAGCTGGTCGATTTTATAGTTGGTGCGATAAAATAAACTTGGTAGTTTTTACAAGCACTCATAAATATTATGTCATAAGTTCGGGTTTTTCTGTTTGGAAACCTGCAGGTAGCATTTTCAATATTTTTGGTATTGATAAACTTGCGCCAACCAATTTGCGTAAGCTTCCAAATAACCGCTACGAAGTTTTAAAGGATGGCTTTGTAAAGTTTGATTTTATGGGCGAATCTATTTTCATTGGCGAGCTTTTATGATAGAAGTTCGAGCGGCCACAACTGAAGATCTGGGATTGATTAGAGATTTGGCTGATCGCATTTGGCCTAGTGCTTATTTAGCAATTATTGGTCAGGCGCAAATAGACTATATGATCGATAAAATGTACAATGGAAGTGAGCTTTCTAATCAAATGGCAAATGGCCATATTTTTTTGATTGCAGAACAAAATCATCAAGCTGTCGGCTTTGCCGGATTTTCTTTAGTAAAGCCAAAAACCTACAAATTACACAAGTTGTATGTGTTACCAGAAATCCAGGGTTTGGGTTTGGGAAAAAACTTAATGAAGGAAGTTATAAATCGTGTTACGCTCGCCGGCGGAAGATTTTTGCAGCTAAACGTAAACAAAAATAATAAGGCCAAGTTCTTTTACGAGAAGTTTGGCTTTGAAGTTATCGAAGAAGTTAAAATAGACATCGGCGGCGGTTTTTTTATGGATGATTATGTAATGAGGTTTGAGGTGGAAGGTTTTTAGAGCAAGGAGAAAAAATTAAAGGGGGGTGGAAAGCAAATAGCACATTTTTTAAATGACGACAGAATCCGAGCCTAGCGCAAGCGTCCCCTTGTGAAGATCGGGAAATACTGGCACAAGCGGACGCTTGCGCCGGATACAGGAAAATCTATATGCCCCTACTTTCCTACCGCAATTTTCTGCTTCGCAACATTCCATCCGTAAATCTCCACGGCAATATTTGTGGGCTTTCCGGTGAATTCTGCCATAACCGCTTTTGACTCACCCGGCAAAACGCTCACGTAATTATCATCGTAAAAGCATGGCAAAATACGTTTTCCTGTTTTGGTATCAATTAAAGCAACTCGGTTAAAAAAGGCAACCGGATTGCTCTTGAAGTTAGATAACTTAATGGCAACTTTATTTTTAGAAATAAAGTGGGCCTCTGCTTTTAAATTTGCCACTTTTATTTTTTGCAAGCCTTCGTAATTACCATCTTTTGCAGGTAGCCAGTAAAGATTATCACTTAATATTGCATCGATAGTATTTAAAATACGCAAAGAAATAAAAACACCTTCTTTTTTATCGAGCTTTTTTAACAAATCCTTTAAACTGAAAAAGGGTTTTACAGATGAGGGTTCAATTGAATTTAAGGGTTGGAAATAGGAATAAGCTTTGCCAGCCATATCAATTACCTTAGCTTCTACTTTTAACTTAGCCTCGGCCTTAAATCCATTATTTACCACAGTAACCATGCTATCCAACGGATTCATCATAATATGGAACGGTTCCGCTCCTTTTCTCAAACCATATAAACAGGCATTCGGGTCGAGGTAATAATCATACATCTGCCCGCGAAGTGCAGTCCATGGGTTTTGGGTTTTCCAGATAATAGAACCGGTGTACCAATTCCACATCTGGTTAGAAAATCCTTCCATCAAGGCACGGTATTGATTGTAGTTTACCAGCTGTGCCTTCATCGCGAAATCTTTTGCACCTTTAGCCCTGCCATAAACATCGATGTGGTTATCGTAGCCGATGTATGTATGATATTCCCACACAGAATCTACTTGTTTTCCTTGGGGTGCTATTAAGTTTTGCTCTGGAATAAAGCGCTGCAATGAAACATAATCGCCAACGCCAACAGAGCCTACCTCAGAATTATATGGAAATGTTTTGGTTGCCCAAAAACTGTTGATATTTTGGATACTGTAAGGACCGTCTCCGCCGCCAAGAGACATTTTATCGCTGTTAGAGAAATCGAACAAGATGCGTGTTCCATCTAGCCTTGGCAAAATATCGTTTTTAAGCGGATTGAGAATATCATCTGGTGGCGTAATTTCATTTCCACCGCACCAAAATGCTAACGACGCATGGTTTCGAACCATTTTAATTTGATCTTCCATCGCCGATAAAACCAGTTGATGGTTGTCTGGATACTCTCTACGTGTCGCTTGATCGTCTTTCTTTTTCGGGTCTGCCCACCGCCCGTTACAATCGCCACTAAACCAAAAATCTTGAAAAACAAGCAACCCGTATTTGTCGCAGGCACTGTAAAACTCCGGCCTTTCTAACAATGCACCGCCCCAAACCCGAATTAGGTTAAGGTTCATGTCTTTGTGATAACGGATTTCGGCATCATAGCGGGCATCGGTAAAGCGCAACATAGCATCAGAAATAATCCAATTTCCGCCCTTTATAAAAATTAGCTGACCGTTTACAAAAGCGCCCATGCTTTTTGTCTGCTCGTTCCAAATATTATCTATCTGCCGAATCCCGATTTTTAGTTTTTCGGAATCCAATATTTTTTTGCCTTTAACGAAGTTGATGTTCAAGTTGTACAAGTTTTGTGCGCCATATCCATTTGGCCACCAAAGTTTTGGATTTGAAAAGGTCAGATCTGAAAATTGAATTTCTTTTGTGCTATGTGCAGGAATGTTGGCTGTTTGCGTTACAGAAACGCCAGATATTTGGTATTTCAAAACTCCAGAAATGGTTTTATCTGTTGGGTTTTCTGCTTCTACCGAAACTTTTAATGTCACGGGCGCCTGTTTTTCGTTTGGTAAACGCTTGCCCGGCACTAGAGTGACTATATGTGGATTTTTCAAATTTATCCCTTTGGTTTTCTCGATGGTAACTTTGTCCCAAATTCCTGTATTTCGGTCTCTCATGGGCTGGATCCAATCCCAACCTGCAGTATAATGTGTAGTTAAATTTTTAGCGATGGTGCCGTCTCCTCCTTGTCCGCCATTTGGATTGCCAGGAAAATCTGGCGGATAAACAATTACCGCCAATTTGTTCTTGCCATTTTTCGAAAGAATTTTCGTAATGTTAAACTCTGAGCGCAAAAACATGCCTTCAATTGGCGTTGGCGTTAGTTTTTTACCATTTAAAAAAACATCTGCTTTATAATTTATTCCTCTAAATTTTAACCAAACTAGGTCATCGCCTCTGGCTATTTCTGTAAAATCTTTAACAAACCAATAAGTGTAATAGTCGTTTCCTGTATTATAAATGTCGGAGATTTTCTCGTTGTTCATCCCATAAAAAGGATCTGGAACTTTTTTGTTATTTAACAGCGTGGTAAGCACAGTGCCTGGGACGGTTGCTGGCACCCAACTGTTTATAAGTTGCTTAGGATTAGAAAGCTCTAAGCCCCCAACGTTAACGTCTTTGATATTTTTGCATCTCCAGCCACTATTTAGCTCGTAGCTATTTTGGGCAAAAATTGGTTGCGCAGAGAAAACGGCTATTATAAATAGGAAGAATTTTTTCATCAGAAGTTTTTGATTGGGCATTAAAAGCTAAAGATAACTCCAGGATGATAAGAAATCAAAATAATATCAATTTGGTTCTGCCGTGGGTTGAAAATCACCGCTACTATTTCGGTCGAACTGCGCATCTTTTAAATATCTAAATCAGTTCTCTAGAAATTCGCTTCGGTCTTTGTTCCTTGTTCTATACTCCTAGTCAGCCTAATTATGGCCGCCTACCGGCTTTGTTTACAATTACTACGTATCAAAACCTAATACTTCTACCTTATATTTAAATCATTGCTGCAAAGCTTGTCAAAGCGATTTAGATGAGCTAATGAGTATCGAATAGATGCAAATTTTATCTTTTAGAGCTATTATTTTCACTTTCTTTAGCAAAGTCACGCCCATATTTTTTTATAAGATAACACACCGGTATAGTCAATAAAACAAAAAGGTAAGCATAGCTTATTCCAAAAGACTTGAATACAGCAATGCCTGCAAAAGAAAAAAATGCTGTTAATAAAATCCAAATAAAAATTTAGTGGTCATAAAATTTTATGTTTAAAAAACATGGTGATATAAACACTTCTACCACAACCTGCAAAATTACGTCACTTCTTCTTATACGTATCCTTTAAAGTAACTGTCCTGTTAAAAACGAGTTTTTCTGGTGTAGAATCTGTATCTAAACAGAAATAACCTTTTCTGATAAACTGATAGCGGTGGTCTGTCTTTGCATCGGCCAATGCTGGTTCTATAAAAACATTTGGCAAAATGGTAAGGCTATTAGGGTTTAAATATTCCTTGAAGTCACCCTCTTCATCGTCTGGAGTTTCTGAAGTGAACAACCTATCATAAAGTCTCACCTCGGCGGTTTTTGCATGCGCCGCACTTACCCAATGTATGGTTCCTTTCACATTTATTCCACTTGTGTCGTTGCCGCTTTTCGAATCTGGAAAATAAGTGCAATAAATTTCCGTTACATTGCCATTGACATCTTTTTTAAAATCATCGCATCTAACAATATAAGCCGATTTTAAGCGAACCATTGCGCCAGGCGCCAACCTAAACCATTTTTTTGCCGGTTCTTCCATAAAATCATCACGCTCTATCCAAAGTTCGTTGCTAAACGGAAGCTCACGAGTTCCTCCCCCGTCTTCTTCCTCAGGATTATTTTCGCTAACTAAGCTTTCAGTCTTGCCGCTTTCATAATTGGTAATATACATCTTTATCGGATCCAAAACAGCCATTACCCGCCGGGCAGTTTTATTTAAGTCTTCGCGTATGCAAAACTCTAACAAACTAAGCTCTATTAGATTTTCTCTTTTGGCAATTCCTATGCGGTCACAAAATTCGCGGATGCTCGCCGGCGTATATCCGCGTCGTCGTAAACCGCTTATGGTCGGCATGCGCGGGTCGTTCCAACCATCTACCAAATTATCATTCACCAATTGAAGCAATTTCCGCTTGCTCATTACCGTACTGGTTAAATTTAAACGGGCAAATTCATATTGTTTCGAAGGAAATATTTCTAACTTTTCTATAAACCAATCATATAATTCTCGGTGAGAAACATATTCTAGCGTACAAATGGAATGGGTAATATTTTCTATACTATCACTTTGGCCGTGAGCAAAATCGTACATCGGGTAAATGCACCAGATATTTCCAGTGCGATGGTGTTCTGAATGTTTAATGCGATAAACTATCGGATCTCGCATCAACATATTTGGGCTTGCCATATCTATTTTGGCCCTTAACGTGTAAGTGCCGTCGGGAAATTCCCCGTTTTTCATCCGCAGAAAAAGGTCTAAATTTTCATCAATCGACCGGTTTCTATATACGCTGTCTTTTCCCGGCTCTGTTGGTGTGCCCTTTAAATCTGCAATTTCGTCGGCCGTACTTTCATCCACATACGCCAACCCTTTATTTATGAGATCTAACGCAAATTGAAACAGTTTTTCAAAATAATCCGACGTATAAAATTCGTTCTGCCATGTAAAGCCCAACCACTTTATATCCTCTTGCTGACTATCTACATACTCGGTTTTCTCTGTAAGTGGATTGGTATCATCAAACCTTAAATTGGTGTAACCTCCATATTTTTGGGTTAGTCCAAAGTTTAGGCAAATGGCCTTTGCGTGGCCGATATGCAAATAACCGTTAGGTTCTGGAGGAAATCTGGTAACTAACTGGTTGTACTTGCCGCTTTTGAGATCGCCTTCTATAATTTCTTCAATAAAGTTTAAAGATTTTTCCTCATTCATACCTAACTCACAAAATTTAAAAGGTAAAGTTAAAAACATTGGTGATATTTCTCGGACATAAACAGCCAAGGGTTAAATAAAATTGCTAAATTCGATTCATTTAGTTTAGCTAGCACTCTTGGATGAGCAAAACAATAAACCGCCCAATTAGGGTTTTAGTGGCAAAAGTTGGACTAGACGGGCATGATAGAGGCGCAAAAGTAATTGCCACCTCACTTAGAGACGCGGGCATGGAGGTGATTTACACCGGACTTCGCCAAACCCCAGAAATGGTTGTAAATACTGCGTTGCAAGAAGATGTAGATGCCATAGGTATTTCCATTCTTTCTGGTGCGCATATGACGGTTTTCCCAAAAATCATCCAACTCATGGAAGAGAAAAAGATGGACGATGTGCTAATAACGGGAGGAGGAATTATTCCAGAACCAGATCGGAAAAAATTAGCTGAGATCGGAGTAGGTACACTTTTCCCGTCAGGAACTACCATGGCAAGCATTGTTAGTTACATAACGAATTGGGTTGCAGAAAACAGAAATTTTTAAAGAAATGGAATATCAAAACCTTTTGGTTGCTTTAAGGGAGAGCATCTTAACAATAACAATTAACAGGGAGGAGGCACTAAATGCTTTAAACCAGCTTACTTTGAACGAGTTGGCGCAAGCGGTAGCGTACGTAGAGGAGAATGATGAGGTTTTTGGCGTAATTATTACCGGTGCTGGCAAAAAAGCATTTGTAGCAGGCGCAGACATTAAAGAGTTTGCCGGTTTTGATGTAAAACAAGGCAGACAATTGGCGATGGATGGTCAAAACAATGTTTTTAGTGCGATAGAAAACGCAAGCAAAGTGTATGTGGCTGCAATTAATGGTTTTGCCCTTGGCGGAGGATTGGAATTAGCAATGGCTTGTCATATTAGAATAGCATCCGAAAATGCAAAAATGGGACTGCCAGAAGTGTCGCTTGGTTTGATACCAGGCTACGGAGGTACACAACGCCTAACCCAGTTGGTTGGCAAAGGAAAAGCCATAGAACTTATTACCACCGCCAATATGATAACCTCAACCGAAGCAGAAAAGATTGGACTCGTAAATTATACGGTAGCCCAAGACAACTTATTAGAAAAAGCAGAAGAGATTTTTGGCTCGATAAAACAAAGGGCGCCGTTAGCCATAGCCGCGGCATTAAAAGCTGTTGGAGCAGGTGTTAATACAACTGATGGATATGCGGCAGAAATCGACGGTTTTGCCAATTGTTTCGGTACGATGGATTTTAAAGAAGGTGTAAACGCTTTTTTAGAAAAAAGAAAAGCACATTTTATAAAAAAATAACTTTCTACAAACCTTTGTCGGAGTTTTCGGTTACAATTTAATGACAGGCCAAATATATGCCCTAACAACAACTTTTAAACAGAAAAAAACAATAGGTTATATTATTAGTTATGTACGTAACAATAAACTCTTAGAAAATTGTAATTTAAAATATTGTTAACCTTAAAAAAAACATCATGAACGATAATTCAAAAACAGTAGTAGCCTTATTAGCAGGTTTGGCAGCCGGAGCTGCATTAGGAATTTTATTTGCACCAGATAAAGGTGATGAGACACGCGATAAATTGAGTCAGTCTTTAAAAGACTTATCTGATACCGTAAAAGATATGGCAGCATCGGAATTAGACTCGCTTAACAATTTTAAAGAAAAGGTGGTCAGCTCTATAAAAACCAAATTAAGGGGTGTAGAAGAAGATTATAACGATGATGTTGAACACGCCTAAATGGTAAATTCTGCACTTAATTTAAAAATGAAAAGATGCAAGAAACGAAAAAGGAAAGTAACGAAAAAACCATCGAGGATTTGGTAACCGATGTAAAAGGTTATGTAAACGTACGCTTGGAATATTTAAGATTGTATGCAGTTGAACGTGCCTCGAAAGTATTCGCTAGCCTAGTAACAAATTTGGTAGTTGCGGTCAGCTTTATATTGGCATTTTTATTCGGATGCGTAACATTGGCATTTTTTCTATCGAATGTATTTGGAAGCTATACTGCCGGCTTTGGTGCGGTAGCGTTAATATATGTGTTGCTCGCTGTAATTATTTTTGTTACGAAGACTAGTTTTTTAGAGCGTGTGCTTGCTAATTTTGCGGTTAAAAGTTACTTTACCAAGCTAGAAGAAGAAGAAAAGGAGGCAAATGAAACGGTATAACATAAATACGCTAAAGGAATTGCAAAATAAGCGCGTGCAGCTAAAGATCGACTACATGATTTTAGAGGACGATTTAAAACAGAGCGGGAAAGATTATGTGATGCAATTTACCCCGAAAGCGTTGTTTAAAAAGTTTACAACAAAACGTAGTTTAGACGATGCAAATAGGCAATTCAACCTGGTCGGCAACGCAATGTCATTTTTATTGCCGGTTTTTATGCGCAAAACACTTTTTAGAAGCTCCGGCTTTATTACCAAAGCAATTGTTGGACTTGCTTCTAGAAAAATTGGTCAATCTATCAATGCCAAAAAAATTACGCATTTGTTTAATTCGGCTAAAGATTGGGTTGAAGAAAAAATACCACATAAACCTCCCAAAAAAAGAATCGATTACGGAATCCCGCCGGATAGTGAGACTTATTGAGAACCGGTTGGATTTTATTATCTAAATTACTATTAGCATTCCTTTTTACATTCCCGTGTTATCGGGAATGTAATTTCTAGTGCAATTTAAACTATAAGGCTAAGTTCATCCTGGCAATCATTTGTAAATCCACTTTGGTTAAATGACACCTTTCCGGTCATCCAAACCTTATAATCTAATCCCTATCTTGTACGAAAAGGAAACGCAAGCTAGGTTTCTACTAAAAAATTATTTCAGTAAAAAAATAACTACTGTGGGCACGCTTTCTAATTAGAGAGGCTCTTCGGGTGGAATTGGCAATAAACTGCACCTCTGCCAGCACTGAATAGTCGTCGACTCCTTTACCAGGAATAATTGCAACAGCATCAGCGTCGGCAATGAAAATATCTCCATCTGATCCATTTGTGAGGTTTATAGAGATGAGAATCACGCGCATTATGTATAAAATGGACATGGATTTCAAAATTGCGGATGTCTTCTTTCGGAAAGCTTCGATGCATCAATAGGTTCTTGTCCCGGTTTAAAGCCTGAAACATTTATTTTTTATACGTAATTGGGTGTAAGTAGGTAAAGTTTTCCATCATCCATACGCCGGTTTGCAGGAGCCTATCTATAAAAATCATTAAACCATCTGCATCTCATATTCATGCTGCTTAGATACCTAATAATAGTCTATTATAACTAAGCGTACTCTCCATCATCTACATTGGTTCCATTATTAAAATCATCAATTATTTTTTTTGCTGATTCCAAGTTAGGGCTATTTACCCATAGGCTTGCCGGACTAAATCCACCTCCGGAAAGGAGGGTAGGATCGATTGAAGACATTAGTTCATTTTTCAGTAGTGTTGTAATCTGATATTCGAGTAAAACGGATTGCATCATTTTTACTTGCCAAATTTCCCCCGAATATATTTCAATAAGAGTAAGGCGATCTTGTTTTTTCATAAGAAGAACTTAAAACAAAAAAACCCATACCAGCCATGGTATGGGTAGCTCCCTCTGCTGGGCTCGAACCAGCGACCCTCTGATTAACAGTCAGATGCTCTAACCAGCTGAGCTAAGAGGGAGTGCTTATTCTTCCTCGTTTTTGGGAATGCAATATTAGGGCTTTTAAGTTATTTATGCAATCTTTGCACAGAAAAAATTTTTAAATTTTTAGATATCTACACATGAGCCTGATAATCATTGGAACTGTAGCGTTTGATGCGATTGAGACACCTTTTGGAAAAACAGATAAAATAGTTGGCGGAGCGGCGACATATGCTAGTTTGGCTGCATCTTACCTAAATAACGACACCAAGATAGTTGCTGTAGTTGGAGATGATTTTCCCCAAAGTGATCTTGACGCCTTTAAAAAACATGGTATAGATACCGAAGGTTTACAAATAAAAAAAGGTGAGAAATCTTTTTTCTGGAGCGGTAAATATCATAACGATATGAATAGTCGAGATACCTTAGTTACAGAATTAAATGTTTTGGAAAACTTCGATCCGATTATTCCGAAAAGTTACCAAGATTGCAAGTATCTCCTTTTGGGAAATCTCACGCCGCAAGTTCAACAAACTGTAATTAAGCGCTTAAAAAACAGACCGAAGCTTATCGTAATGGACACCATGAATTTTTGGATGGACATTATGATGGAGGATTTGTTAGAAACCATAAAAATGGTAGACGTGTTGACTATTAATGATGAAGAAGCTAGACAATTGTCAGGAGAATATTCGCTTGTTAAAGCCGCAAAAAAAATATTGTCTATGGGACCAAAATACCTCATCATTAAAAAAGGCGAACATGGCGCATTGCTATTTCATGAGGCTGAAATATTTGCTGCACCCGCACTTCCATTAGCCGAGGTTTTTGACCCAACCGGAGCAGGAGACACTTTTGCAGGCGGTTTTATTGGTTATTTGGCAAATGCTGATGATGTTACTTTTGCCAACATGAAGAACGCAATAATTTATGGTTCTGCTTTGGCATCCTTTTGTGTAGAAAAATTTGGCGCCGAAAAATTAATTAACTTAACCAAGGAGGAGATTGCTGCCCGAATTAATCAATTTGTAAAATTAAGTTCGTTTGACATTAAGCTTTAGCGGAGCACAGAATAATTGTGGGATCAGATTTTCATTGTTTCCCGCGTTTCAAATTTTTCCTACCACTTTAAATTTTTCGAAAACCGTTTGAGTATGCGGTGCATCTTTTAGCTCATCTGTTAAATCTTGCCCTGCCCAATGCTCGTAATGATTCCCGTTTCGCCAAAGTTTGCTCTCGGTAACATCGTAAATTAAACCGTTAAAAGCAATCCAAATTGCTGGCTTATCTTGCCCATTTCTTAGCGCCAGCTGTTGCAAGGTATAAATCGGCAATTCCATCAGGTTTTAGCGCGACTTTTAAAAAACTCGTAAAGATAAATATTCATCAGCAACAGCGACATTAGGTAAAAATGATCTTCGAAAGGAATGGTTCCAATTCTTATACCGGTATTTTCGGCATTGTTGTACATCACCACAGGTATTGCGGTAAGAAATCCGTTAACGACGTAAAAAGGAATTAACGCAACCAAATAAGCCCTGTAAAATTTATACATAAAACGAAATTTATGGTTTAAATATTCCACACCAACAAGAACCAATAATAAAAATCCAAAATTTATTACGGTGTACCATCGGCTATAGCCAAAAAATAAGAATGCAATACAAATACCTATCAACAGATTGCTTAGTGCCAAACTGTATTTTTGTAACGTATTAACAGGAAAATAGGCATTTAAGCACTCATAAATGAAAATACATGCGTATGGAACTGTTAAAAAAAACATCATTTCTTCTAAAGGCAGCCCAAAAAACCTTATTCCTACAATATAATCTGGATTGAAAGACCAAACATTTAACCTCACGAACAATAAATCCCAAACCATAAAAACACCGCCAGTAATTAAAATAGCGGGCAGTGCAAATTTCCACTTGCCAACAAAATGCACTTTTTTATCAAAAGACAAAATGAGCGGAAACAAGATTACTCCAAGATTTATAAACAAATAGGTGTAATTCATTTAGATGTAGCGTTTTAAGAGTTTAATTTCATCAGCGGTACAACGTTTGCTTTCGACCATAAACTTGGCTATATTTTTCACTAAATCTTCTCCCGCCAGTTTGAAATTTTCGTTTTTGAAATGTTTTAAAATTTCCATCTTGTCTTCTTCTAAATTTTTTCCATACCCTAAAAAAGATGGTGTATTATATTCTATAGAGAAGCGGATAAATCTAATTTCTAAATTCTCTCTGTCCATCTTTACGGCCTTCGCAAGCGTCTTTAGGGATCTGTTGACATTGGAAATTTTGCTGTACGGATTCCAAGCGTGCTTTGCTTTTAAGGCTTGAAGCGCACCTATATAGGCAGTTAAAATTGCCGATTTAGTTGGTAAAGCTTCTAATCTATTGTACAACGAATCGGTTGTCTTACTGCTTTCTACCGCTTTAACCAAATCTGCTTTTACGGTTTTTATTTGGTTTTGAGAAAGTTGCGCGAAAGAACTGCACAGACTTAAGAAAAACAAAAAAAAGCTCAAAGTTGACGCTCGCATAGCTTACAAAGATAAAAAAACAATCTCGATTGCCTGTGGCGCAGCTTCAGATTGGCGTAAATTATACCTATTTGCTTTCTGACGATTATTAAAAAGATTTGGGATTTAAGAATTAATGTTCTTAAACTAAAAATGACATCCTACTTAAATTAATATGCAGCCAAACTTTTACCTTAGATGTTTAGTTATAGCAACAAATGAGAGGTTTTCGTTTTTCAGATTATGTTCCGAGCGATTCACCAAAGGGAGGCTTTGACGAGCTTTTAAAATTATTTAGCGAACTACTTAATTATACCTCTGGAGATGCAGATGAGGCGTTAAGTTGGTTAAACGAATTAGATAAACAATATAAAATAACCAACAACGAATATGGAATTGGCAATTTTATAGACGATTTAAAAGACAAGGGCTATCTAACCGAGGACAATAAAACCGGCCAAATAAAAATTACAGCCAAAACGGAGCAGACCATCCGTAAATCGGCACTTGAGGAGATTTTTGGTAAACTGACAAAGAGCGGTAGAGGTAACCACAACAGCAACCAAAGCGGTATTGGAGAAGAAAAAAATGCCGATAGGCGAGAATACAATTTTGGCGATAGTTTGGATCAGATAGATATGACTGCTTCTATCCACAATGCCCAAATTAACCACGGCATTGGTAACTTTACGCTTACCGAGCGGGATTTGGAGGTAGAGGAAAAAGATTTTAAAACGTTAACTTCTACCGTTTTGATGATAGATATTTCTCATTCTATGATACTTTACGGAGAAGATAGAATTACACCTGCCAAGAAAGTGGCAATGGCTTTAGCAGAACTGATAAAAACAAAATATCCAAAAGATACCTTAGACATTGTGGTTTTTGGGAACGATGCTTGGCCTATCGCAGTTAAAGATTTACCTTACTTGCAAGTTGGTCCTTATCATACAAATACCTATGCTGGCTTAGAACTTGCAACAGATTTGCTTCGGCGGAGAAAGACCCACAACAAACAAATTTTTATGATTACCGATGGAAAACCAACTTGTTTAAAAGAGGGTGGGAAGTATTATAAAAATAGCATGGGTTTGGACAGAAAGGTAATTAACAAGACGCTAAATATGGCTGCCCAATGCAAGCGATTAAAAATTCCCATTACTACCTTTATGATCGCTAAAGACCCATACCTGCAACAATTTGTAAGGCAGTTTACTGAAATTAATGGTGGCCGCGCGTTTTATAGCTCGTTAACAGGTTTAGGAGAATACATCTTTGAGGATTACATTAAAAATAGAAGAAGAACAGTCAAATAGGTTATGGGTTAAGTGTTATCAGTTATGAGTTAAGGGGCTGGATGCAAAAATCCTCCACATTTAACTTAAGGTGTTTAATCCGTAACTTTCAACGTACAACACGTAACTTTCAACCCATAATACGCAACAGAATTATATGCAAAATACCACGCTGGGCCAATTAAAAAGTACAGGTTATAAAACTAGATCAGTTAAAGAAGAACTTAGAGAGAACCTAATTCAAGTTTTAAAAGACAAAAAAACAGAATTCGAGGGCATAATTGGATACGATGAAACTGTAATTCCAGAATTGCAGACTGCCATCCTTTCTCGGCACAACATTCTCTTATTGGGTTTACGCGGCCAAGCGAAAACTAGGATAGCTAGACTAATGGTAAACCTGTTAGATGAATATACTCCATACATTGTAGGCAGCGAAATTTTTGACGATCCATTAAATCCAATTTCTTGGTTTGCCCGAAACGAAATTTCTACAAAGGGTGACGAGACAGAAATTGCTTGGCTACATCGCAGCGAACGTTATACAGAAAAATTGGCGACACCAGATGTTACTGTTGCAGATTTAATTGGTGATGTTGACCCAATAAAAGCGGCAACATTAAAGTTAACCTATAACGATGAGCGAGTTATTCATTATGGTCTCATCCCGCGAGCGCACCGAGGTATTTTTGTAATAAACGAACTCCCAGATTTGCAAGCAAGAATACAGGTTGCACTTTTTAACATGCTGCAAGAAAAAGACATCCAGATCCGTGGTTTTAAGCTGCGTTTACCGTTAGACATTCAGTTTGTTTTTACTGCAAACCCAGAAGATTATACCAATCGCGGTAGCATAGTAACGCCACTAAAGGATCGAATAGAAAGCCAGATTCTAACCCATTATCCTAAAACCATAGAAATTTCTAAGAAAATCACTTTTCAAGAGGCAAGACTTTCTAAAGATCAGAAAGAAAAAATAGAAGTAGACGGATTGATAAAAGACTTGATAGAGCAAATCGCATTCGAAGCCAGAAAAAGTGAATTTATCGATCAAAAATCGGGGGTTTCTGCTCGTTTAACAATTTCTGCCTATGAAAATCTGATCAGCACAGCAGAACGAAGAATGCTTATCTCTAATGAGAAAAACACCTTCGTTCGAATGGCAGATTTAGCGGGAATTATCCCGGCTATAACTGGAAAAATAGAATTGGTTTACGAGGGGGAATTAGAAGGACCAGCTCATGTGGCATCTATCTTAATCGGCAAAGCGATAAAAAGCATGTTTGCCAAGTTTTTTCCAGACCCGGAAAAAGCGAAAAAGAGCAAAACTGCAAATCCATACAATGAAATTACAGACTGGTTTACCGATGGAAACAGTATAGATTTAACAGACTTGCTAACTAATGCACAATATAAAAAAGCGTTAATGGGCGTACCAAATTTATATGATTTGGTTAAAAAATTCCATCCAAAGCTAAGCGAAAACCAAACTTTGCTGTTAATGGAATTTGTGTTGCATGGGCTTGCCGAGTATTCGCAATTAAACAAAAACTATGTTAGCGGAGGCTTTGGATTTAGTGATATGTTTGGAAGCCTTTTTAATGCTGAATTTGATAGCGAAGAAGATGAAGACGATTTTAAATAAATAACACCAGACAAACTTTAACATGGACGAACCCGAGAATTCGTCCATTTCTATAATTCGAATATATCCCCCATGGGAAGACTGCCCATTATTATTGCCGCTTGCCTTTTCGTTATCGCCTTCGATTTTTACTTTTTTAAAGCAATTATTTCTGTATTTAAAAAGTGGAAGCGAAGTACGAGAAAAGCATTTTCCGTTTGCTATTGGTTATATAGCGCATTACTAATAATTGGTGTTTTCTGTGGGATTTATCTCAATTTATTTTTAACCCTGCGGGCGATTATTTTAGTTGCTTTCTTTCTAACGGTCGCTTGTAAAATGGTTATGTTGCCATTTTTACTTATAGACGATGTTCGTCGTGGATTGATAAAATTAAAAAGAAATTTTAAGGAAAAAAACCAACAGATTGAACCAATTAACCATTCGTCAACTCCGGCCAATGAACCAATTTCTCGTTCTTCTTTTTTGGTTAAAGCAGGGTTAGTAACCGCAGCCATCCCTCTTACCTCGCTTACTTGGGGGGTTATTTCTGGCGCTTATGATTATAGAATAAAGCGAGTTAATTTAATTTTGACAAACTTGCCCGCAGCATTCGATGGAATTACACTTGGCCAAATATCAGACATCCATTCGGGCAGTTTTTACAATAAGGTTGCTGTTAAAGGAGGCGTAGAAATGTTGATGAAAGAAAAGCCGGACTTCATCTTTTTTACCGGAGACTTGGTAAATAACCTTACAAGAGAGATTCGGGACTATCAAGAAATATTCTCAAAAGTTAAAGCGCCACTCGGCGTTTTTTCCAGTTTAGGAAATCATGATTATGGCGATTATTATTTTGGGGCACAATCATCACCTGCCAAGGTAAAAAACATGCAAGACATGTACACTGTGCATAAACAAATGGGCTACGATTTACTTCGGAATGAGAATAGGCGGCTAAAAGTTAATGGAGAAGAGATTGGTATTCTTGGTGTAGAAAACTGGGGCATGGGTCGTTTTCCTAAATATGGCAGAATGGAGCTAACGGTAAAAAATACAGGTGATTTGCCTGTAAAATTACTTTTAAGTCATGACCCATCGCATTGGAGGGCGCAGATTTTACCTGAATATCCTCAAATAGATGCCATGTTTAGCGGTCATACTCACGGGATGCAATTTGGCTTAAGATTTAAAGAAATTCAATGGAGTCCGATTCAGTACATTTATAAAGAATGGGCGGGCCTTTATCAAGAGCAACATCAACAACTGTATGTGAACGTTGGTTACGGCTTTTTGGGTTATCCGGGTAGGGTAGGCATTTTACCAGAGATAACTATTTTCACATTAAAACGTGCCTAAACCGATTTAGGATTTTGAATTTACAAGGTTTATTTGCAGCAATCCTTCCAGCATTCCCTCTTTCTAAATTTAGAGGAAACAGCTTTTTAGAAAAGCCTAAACCTCCCCTTCCTTTGCTAAGAATCTCTATTAAACTTATAACCAACTCCACGGACAGTTTGCAATAAATGCGGACTGTCTGGATTGTGTTCTATCTTCTTCCTCAGCCTAACAATGTGCATATCCAACGTTCTGGTATTCACATCAGAATTGTAGCCCCAAACAGCCATCATCAATTCATCTCTGCTAATCACCTTGCCTGTATTGCGTAAAAAATAAAGCAAGATCCTATTCTCTAAAATCGTTAATTCTATTTTTTTACCGTCTTTAATTAAAGAGTGAATATTTGGCTGATGCTCCATATTTGCAAAGCGATGCGCTTCGGTTACATCTTTATTTACTGCAAATTTTACCTTGCTATCTAACATTGCAACAAGCACACCCATGCTAAAAGGTTTCGTAAGATAGTCTGACGCACCAAAATTAAAAGCATCTATTTTATCTACATCTTGCGCCTTTGCAGTTAGCATAATTATTAGCTTTTCGAAACCTTTCTCCCTAACACTTTCGCAAACTTTCGCGCCTTGTTTTCCGGGTAACATCCAATCTAGCAATACGATATCAGGTTGCTCTTCTAAAATAATCTGCTCACCCCTTTCTCCGTCGTTTGCTTCTAAAACTACGTAGCCCTCGGTTTTTAATCTATGCGAGATCAGAAATCTTAAATTTTCATCGTCCTCAACAATCAACACTTTAATTTCCTTTGTCATTTCTATTTACTTACAATAAACGCCATTTCAAATATCGGCAGAAATCGTTTTTTGTACTTGTCAAAAAACTAATGCGTATAAGGCAGCACAATCTTAAACTCTGTACCTACCCCCAATTTACTTTCTACGGTAATGTCGCCCTGCATCAAATTCGCCAATTCTTTACAAAAAGCTAATCCAAGGCCAACGCTACCACTTTGGTTGTACTCATTCTCCACCCTAAAAAACTTCTTGAACACATTACGTAAATCACGCCGCGGAATTCCAATTCCCTTATCCCTAAAATAGAAAACCAAAAGTCCCTTTTCTATAATTACACTAATATGCAGGTATTTTCTATCTGGTCTTGAATATTTATAAGCGTTTTCTATCAAATTATCAAACAGACTGCCTAGTAACAGCGGATCGGTTATAAAAGTTTTAAATCCGATAACTTCAAAATCTATTTCAAAATCAGGATGCTTAAGTTGCCGGGCATCTATCGTATCTTCTATGAAACTTTTAATGTTAATTTCTTCCTTGTTAAGCTTTATAGACCGATTCTCTATTTGAGTAAACTCCAAAAGTTTGTTTATCAACCCGTTGAGCTTGTCGGCTTCCTCATCTAAAATTTTGCCGTAGCGGCTCAATTCCATCTGCGACAGCGACGAGCCACTCTTAATGTTGTTGCCAGCAATTTTTATAACACTTACCGGGGTTTTAAACTCGTGGGTAAGATTGTTCACAAAATCGTATTGAAGCTCGAACATTTTGTTATTTATGCGCAGATTTCTAAAAATTAAAAAAGCAACAAGTATCAATATCCCGTAAATTAAAAATAGGCCTACTGCAATAGGTAAAAAGTAAATAAGAACCTCGCTTTTAATATGCGCTTTAGAAGAAGTAAAGTACAATTTAAAATTAGAGAACGCGCCGGGCAAAGCAATCTCCGTATGTACATTCGGCTCTAAATTATGTATGGGATCGTAAGTGATCGGGACTACTTTTATCTTTTCATAGAGTTTTTCCCTATTGTTTACAACGGTTAAAAAATTAGGGTTTAGCTGAAATACCAACATATCTTGTTGATATATCGGCGTCGGATCTAACCTTCTCCGAATCATTTTTCTGTAGACTTTCAGGTCTTCAAGTCGAGGAATATTGAGGTAGGTGATTCTATTCTCGTTGGGGGATATAACAGAGAAATTGGTAGACAAATCATCTTGACTAGGAACCGAAGAAGTGTCTAACTGATCTACAAAGGTAACCAACTTATAAGCCATCAAATTAAAGTCGTCTCCAATCTTAAATCTGCGGGTATTATTTAAAGAAAATAGCTTTACAGAGTCTGCATTTATGCCCTTTCCAAATTGATAGATCGCTTTGGGGCCAATAGATAGTCGTTCTACATTCATCCCATCTTTAACCGGGGTATTTTTAACCTCGGTATCGTAAAAAACAACTTTTGATACAAATGGGTATTTTTCTAAAACCCCTGCAATAAATTTTGCTGCAGTTGCGGAGTCCAAGTAGCCGTTATAATAAGAAATCTCAGGCATCTTATTCTGAAAAAAATCGTTGTAAGGCTTAATACTGGCTTCAAAAACATTTATTTTTTCTGATGCAAAATCGTTTTCGATTGACTTTTTGCAATATTTCAATGCCAAAAAGAGCGACGCGATAAAGGCTGTGGATATTAACATAAAAAAAGCAATACCTAGCCTAAAACTATTGCGGAAACCACTTTTGCTTTTTTCGGTCATTGTCACTTTAAATTTTCTTCCAAAAAAGATTCTAAAGATTTATACAGTGCTGTTCTTCCTTGTTGCCTAACTATTGGGTTTGAACTGTCTTGCTTCTCAACATAAGTTACGGGAACGTTTAGTTTTTTTAGTTCTTTAATAAACTGAATTCCTTCTGCAACATTCACTTCCGGATCGTTGGGATTTTGGGCGATAAAAACAGGCCTCCTAAATTCGTCTGCGTGGAAAACGGGACTAGCCAAACGCAACGCCTCAGAACCTGTAATTGGGTTGCCAATAACCTCATAATACATTTGAAGATAGGATTTAAAATACGGAGGAATGGATTTTAAGTAACTAAATAAATTGATTACGCCAGCATTAGAGCCGCCACAGCGATATAACTTTGGATTTTTATACAAGCAATTTAGGGCGATATAGCCGCCAAGTCCGCTGCCATAGATGGCAATTCTTTTAGGGTCGGCAATTTTTTCTGAAATTAACCATTCTACACCACTATTTACATCGCTCAAAATTTTTCCGTCCCATTGCTGATAGCCTGCCGAATAAAATGCCTTACCATAGCCAGAAGATCCTCGATAATTTACCTGTAATACCGCATAGCCCCGATTGGCCAAAAATTGGACTTCTGCATTATATCCCCAACTGCTTCGTCCGCGAGGGCCGTCGTGCGGTAATACAACTACGGGCAAGTTTTTATCCATCTTCTTTTTTGGCAAAGTGAGATACCCGTGGATAATAAGACCGTCTTTCGCCTTAAAACTGATCGGTTTAGTAGCGCTCATACTTTCCTGGTGTATTGCAGGATTTATATCGGCTAGTTTTTTTAGTTTATAGCTTATAGAATTGTAGAGGTAAAAAGAACCCGGATTTTTGTCTGTAAAAGTTCTGATTATGAATACTCGGTCATCATTATCTTTGTCTACTATTCTCCATTCGGTTCCGGGCAAAAGCTTGTCTATCTTTGCGTTGGCCAGTCTCGTACTGTCATCTAAATAAAACTTTTCTTTTAGCCAAGTTTCGCAGGTAACAAATAATATTTTCTCCTTTTTTTGAGAATATTTAGCGTTGATTACGTCTAGAGTATCGCTTGCGAATAGAACGCTGTCTTCATGTCCATTCGATAAATCTAAGGTAACGAGCGCATTCTTATCCCTATCAACATTCGATATTGCATAGATTACATTCGGTTGCCGATCAGAAAATGCAATCGGCATTAAATTGCTGTTAAAATTATTGGTAACTACCGGTTTAAACGGTTGCTGTTCGGTTTGCCGATATAAAAGGGTTTCGTTAACGCCATCGCTTGCGATGGCAATTCTTAAAACACCCTTTCTATCGGTCATCCAACGGGTAATGTTACCGGGGTTTTTTGCGGCAATTTGCATAGTTCCGTTTCGCACGTTTAGCCTATACACATCAAAAACCGTAGAGTCTCTCTTATTTGAAAGCACAACTATGTACTTATTATCTATAAGCTGATCTTCGATTATTCTTAAACTCGATTTTTTACTGGAATTTAGAAGAAATAATTTCCCACCATCTTTATTTATCAAAAAAAGATCTGACTTTTTTTCTTTCCCATTCTCCTCGGCGTAGAAAATCAACTCGTTGCTGCTCGTCCAAAAATAAAAACTAATATCTTTATCTTTAAAGTCTGTCAGCTGTTTTTTTTTTCCGCTAGTAAGGTCTTCTACGTAAAGCGCAGAGTTTTCTTTTTGAATTTGTAAATAAGCCAAGCTTTTTCCGTCGGGAGAAACTCTATAATATGCTTTATCTCGCGATTTAAAAAAATCATCGACAGGTATGTTTTTTACCGCAACGTTATTTTTGCAACAAAAAAGAAATACAGACAAAATTATTATACCAACACCTTTTAACATATTTGCTGTTCGCTCTTATAGAAAGCTTCTTGGTAAGAAACTCCACCTCGAAAAATCGATAGTGTCTCCACTTATCAGGACGACAATGTAATATTTAAACTTACCAAAAATTACGCAGGCAAGTAACATTTTTATATCTAAAACTTTTAATGCTGAGATTATATAGTGGGTATTGAGGCGCAAAGCCGCGTCTTAGTTCTTTATGCTTATATTTATAGATCAAATTATTTAAATGCAGAAGTTATTTTTTATCCTTCTATGGTGTTGCACAATATCTGCGTCAGCCCAAATTTTAGGTCAATTACCTACAATTAAAGAAGACGATGGCAGTTTAGCGGCACGATATTTTAGAGATGGCGAGTTTGAAAAGGCTGACGCTATTTTTGAAAAGCTATTCCGCAAACAAAATCCAGAGCCTTATTTCAATATTTATTTCAGCACATTGCTTAAACTTAAGAAATTTAACGAGGCAGAAGCGCTGGTTAAAAAGGCGATTAAGGCAGATCCATCAAACAATGACTATGTTATTGCCTTGGGGAAAATAAATCAAGAAAAGGGAAACGAAAAAAGTGCCGATAAAACTTTCGCAACCCTTATAGATGAACTGCCGAAAGATGAATTTAAGATAAGGATTTTAGCTAATTCTTTTTATCAATATGGAAATTACGATGAGGCAATAGCAACCTTTAGACGCGGACAATTGCTTTTAAACGATCCGACGGCTTTCACGTTCGAGCTGATAAATTTATATAGATTTAGGAAAGATAAACCAATGCTAATGCAGACCTATTTAGATGCGCTTGGCACCATGCCGGAGTTGCTACCGCAGGCAGAAATGGTGCTGTCTAACGCCTTTGATGATAACTCTGATTATGTAAATTTTCAGACAGGAATACTAAAAAAAATACAAAAGCAACCAGACGAAGCCGTATATATAAAACTTCTTACTTGGAATTATATACAAATGCAACAATACGATATGGCACTGAGGCAGCTTATTGCTTTTGATAAGCGAACCAAGGATGATGGGAATACTTTATACAATTCGTTAAAAATATTTGCCAACAATAATGCTTTCGAAAGCGCCATTAAAGGCTATCAATATTTGGTGGATAAAGGGGGAAAAAACCCATATTTCTTACCTGCTAAAGTAGAGTTACTTAACACCCAATATGATCTGTTGATGCAGGGTTTAAGACCAGAAGCTGATATAGCAAAATTAGCTTCATCTTATGAGCAATTAATTAACCAATTTGGGAAAAATAAAAACACATTATTTGCTTCCCAAAAGTTGGCTAAGCTAAACGCTTACTATTTAAACAATCCGGCAAAGGCGCAAACCATTTTAGAAGAAGTCTTAAAAATTGCAGATTTGCCCGAAATGGTTAAGGGGCAAATTAAGTTAGATTTGGGAGATATTTATATTCTGACGAACCAACCTTGGGATGCATTTTTAGTTTATGAGCAAGTGGCCAAACAATTTGAAGGTCAGCAAATTGCAAACGAGGCAAGTTTTAAAAGTGCCCAACTGTCGTTTTACCAAGGTAATTTTGATTATGCCCTTTCTCAATGCCAAGTGCTTAAAGCCGCTACATCTCAGCTCATTGCAAACGATGCGCTAAATTTAAGTTTGCTCATTTCTGATAACAAGCAGACAGCAGCAGACAGCAGCGCTTTAAAAATGTACGCCGATGCAGAAATGCTTATCTTCCGAAATAAGAGTAATCTTGCGCTGCAAAAAGTGGATAGCATAAATGTTGTGTATCCACAAAATAGTTTGGCCGATGCGGTTTTGATGAGTAAGGCAAAGTTATTTATCAGCAATGCAGATTATACTCAAGCTGCAGAAACCCTAAAAAAAATAACAGAGCAGTACAAAGACGGAATTTTTACAGACGATGCCTTATTTATGCTCGGCGATTTATACGAAACCAAACTGAACGATAAACAGAGAGCACAAACTTTTTTTGAAAAATTGATAACCGATTATCCGGGCAGCATGTTCGTTGCCGATGCAAGAAAGCGGTTTAGGGCTTTGCGTGGCGATGGAGTATAATGTTTAGTGTTTAGATTTCCGAACAAATAATTAGTCCAAACAGTATCTTGCCACATGCTTTTATACAACGTAACCTTAATTTTAGAAGAAGCCATCGAAAAAGAATGGCTAAATTGGATGAACACAATCCATCTTCCTGCGGTGATGGCTACAGAAATGTTCTTATCAAACAGGCTTTTACGCGTTGTAGATTCGCCAAACGAAGGCGTTACCTATTGTGCACAATACGTTGCAGAGAATGAAGAAAATTATCAGCGCTATCTCAGTGAATTTGCGCCTGCCCTACAAGACGAGATGAACACAAAATTTGCAAATAAATTTGTGGCTTATAGAACGTTGATGGAGTTTGTTGATTAGTTGGTTGGTGTTTAGTTGGTAGGTCGGTTGGTTAGCTAGCACATCATTAAAGCACCACGTCTTTGCCCTGTGTTCCTTGTTCTTTAATCTAAAAAAGTCTACGTATTCTCGCCAAAAGTTAACAAATTACTATCAGGATCTAACAACGCAAATTCCTTTTGCCCCCAAGGTTTGGCTTGTAAAGGCCCATTCGGATGGATTTCAACGCCATTGTTTTTTAACGATTTATAAAATTCTTCTATCTTGTCCACGCGGATATAAACCTGTCCATAATTTTCTTTTGGATCTAAAGTTTTAAATTCGAAAAAGTGAATCTCGATACCTTCTTTTTGCAGCATCAAATATCCATCAAAATCTGCAGCGCCCGATTGTTTGAAACCCAGTTTATTTAAATAATAATCTTTGGTAATCGACTTATCTCGCATGGGTAATTTAGGAATAATAGCATTGAACATGATTTTGGATTTTCTTTTATGAATTATTTCTTATATCTAACCTGGATCTTAACCTTTGCCTCAACCTTTTTCCGGATTTATCTTTTTGTTATTCTTATGCCTTTCAGCATCTCGGATTGTCTTCTTCGCCATATTTTTTCGTAGCGCCTCATTTAAATCTATCCCTGTTTGATTCGCCAAACAAATCAACACAAAAAGTACATCAGCCATTTCATCCGCCAAATTTACTTCTTCATCGCTTTTTTTATAAGATTGCTCGCCGTATTTTCTCGCCATAATTCGAGCAACCTCTCCAACTTCCTCCATTAAAATGGCCGTATTGGTCAGTTCGCTAAAGTACCGGATTCCGGTTGTTTTTATCCAATTATCAACGGCCTTCTGTGCTTCTTCAATGGTCATGTTAATTTTTTGATTTACGCTTTCGCTGACTAAATGAGACATTTTTTATTCTTTGTTCTTCGTATCAATCAATATCGTTACTGGCCCGTCATTTAACAAACTTAATTTCATATCCGCTCCAAATATCCCGGTTTCTACTTTTTTATTTAGCAAAGCTGATAATTTAGAAATCATTTGCTCATACAATGGAATGGCAACTTCGGGTTTTGCTGCTCTGGTAAACCCCGGCCGATTGCCTTTTTTATTTGTAGCAAATAACGTAAACTGACTTACAAGCAAAATATTTCCATCAACATCGGCAAGAGCCTTATTCATCAATCCGTTTTCATCACCAAAAACCCTTAGACCAACAATCTTTTGGGCAAGCCAATCTAAATCTTCTTTTCCATCTGCATCCTCTATGCCTAATAAGACCAGAAATCCGTTTGATATTTCACCGGTTCTTTTATCATCTACTTTGCAGTTTGCTTGTGTTACTCTTTGTATTACTGCCCTCATCAATTCTAGAATCTTAATTTTGCAAGTTAGCTATTTACGCCGTTTGATAAACGAGAAAAATTTTCTGTAAAATTGCAGCATGAACACCAACACTTCTACCCGTCTAAATAAATTCATCAGCGAAAGCGGTTTGTGCTCTCGAAGAGAGGCAGACAGGTTTATAGAAAAGGGGAATGTATTTATTAACGGCAAACGAGCAAACCTTGGCGACCAAGTTATGCCTCGCGATCGGGTGATGGTGAATGGCCACAATATAGAACCAAAAGAGGAAGAAAACTTTGTACTGATTGCTTTTAACAAACCAATAGGAATTACCAGCACCACGGAGAAAAATGTATCTGCAAACATTATAGATTATGTAAACTACAGTGAGCGCGTTTTTCCAATCGGTCGGTTGGATAAAGATTCTTCGGGATTAATTTTTTTAACCAACGACGGCGATATCGTAAACAAGATATTACGGGCAGGCAATAAACACGAGAAAGAATATGTGGTAACCGTGAACAAACCAATTACCGAAGATTTTATCATTCAAATGGCGAATGGCGTACCAATTTTAGGGGTTAATACCCGTAAATGCAAAGTCCGGCAGTTAAGCGCCAATGTTTTTACTATCATACTTATTCAAGGTTTAAATAGGCAAATCCGCAGAATGTGCGAGCATTTTGGCTACGAAGTGACCAAATTAGAACGAACGCGGATTATGAACATAACGTTGAAAGGCATTCCTTCTGGCGAGTTTAGAGAACTTACCCAAGAAGAAATGTCGGTGTTGATGCATAGTGTAGAAAAATCATCTTCACATGGAACTGCAAAGCAAAAAAACACCAAGACAAAAACTAAAAATTGGGAAGAAAATCTAGTAAAAGAAGAAAGACCAAAAAACCCAGACAATAGGAGAAGCCCTTCGCAGAAAACAAGTGATAAAAAACCACCATTAAAAGCCAAAGGAAAACCCACTGGGAAGTTGAGTGCCGCACCTGCCAAAAAGAAAACTCTTAGAGGTAAGCGGGCAGTTAAGGCAAATTTTGGAGGAAAAGTTAGGTAGTAATTCTTAAGCAATAAGACCAAATTTTTTAGAAATTAAATACAAGTCTCTTAGAATTACTGCTGCATATTAACCTCAAGAGAGACTGCTTTACCGAATAGTCGGGCCACGCAGTGCCTCGCATTGCGAAATGCCGGGTACTTTGATCTTTCCGCTTTGGTCATTATTTTCTCTACCTTTGTACCCTTCGTTTTAAGTTCTTACGGCGATAAATATCATGGCAACTTTAGCAAACAAGAAAATAGATATCCGTCTTTTAAACTTGCTGCAATTGCAGGAACATCTTGCTGCTTTAAAGCAACCTGCGTTCAGAGCAAAGCAAATCTATCAATGGCTTTGGGAAAAATCTGCAACAACTTTCGATGAAATGAGCAATCTTTCTAAAGATCTGCGCCAAGTATTAGACGATAAATTTGTAATCAATGCCGTTCAAATTAGCAACTATCAGACTAGCAATGACGATACGATAAAAAATGCGTTTCGCTTGATGGATGGGAATATTGTAGAGGGGGTTTTAATTCCGTTAGACGAACGCATGACAGCCTGCGTAAGTTCGCAAGTGGGTTGTAGTTTAAGCTGCAAGTTTTGCGCCACCGGCTATATGGATAGAAAAAGAAATTTAAACGCCGATGAGATTTATGACCAAGTTGTTTTGATAGACAAACAGGCAAAAGAAAATTACAACACACCACTAACCAACATCGTATACATGGGCATGGGCGAGCCGTTGTTAAATTACACCAATGTTTTAAAATCTATCGAACGCATAACCGCGCCAGATGGTTTGAACATGAGCTATAAGCGCATCACGGTTTCTACGGCAGGCATCGCAAAAATGATCAAAAAACTGGCAGATGATGGTGCAAAATTTAATCTTGCACTTTCTCTACATGCGGCAGAGGATAAAAAGCGAAACCAAATAATGCCGATAAATGAGACAAATACTTTGGCCGCTTTGGCGGATGCCTTAAAATATTATTTCGCTAAAACCAAAAACCCAGTAACCTACGAGTATATCGTTTTTAATAATTTTAACGATGAGATTGATGACGCCATTGATTTAGCAAAATTTTGCAGGCACATTCCGTGCAAAGTAAATCTAATAGAATACAATCCGATTGGATTTGCAGATTATACCAATGCCGAAGGTGATAAGATCGATGCTTTTTCCAACTATCTAAAAAGTCAAGGGATAAACACCAACATCCGGCGCAGCCGAGGAAAAGACATAGACGCAGCTTGCGGGCAATTGGCAGTAAAACAATAACTTTGATTTATGAATTACGTTTGTTGGTGCGGATTGTTGTGAGTGACGGGTTGCCAGTTATTTGACTCTAAATAATCTCTCTTAAAAGGCTGCAAGTTCAATTGATTTACCAGCCAACTTCTCACTCCTAAACAGATAACCGCCTAAACCCTAACAGCTAACAACCAACCAACTAAGTACCCAAATCCACTCGCCATGTCCAAATTAATTTTCGCCACCCAAAATGAAAATAAAACCGAAGAGATCAGAGCCGCTTTAATCGGGCAGTATGAAATTCTAAACCTAAACGATCTAAATTTTAAGGGAGAGATTGAAGAAACCGAAACCACCTTTGCTGGCAACGCAAGCTTAAAGAGCAAATTTGTTTTCGATAGCTTTCATTTAAATTGCTTTGCGGATGACAGTGGTTTAGAAGTTTCTGCCTTAAACGGTGCGCCCGGAGTGCTTTCGGCAAGATATGCCGGCACTGGTGATAGCGAAGATAACATGGATTTATTATTGAAAAATCTTGACGGGAAAATAGATAGAAGCGCTAGATTTAAAACAGTAATCTCCTTGTTAAAAGGCGCCAAAAACTATTATTTTGAGGGTGAGATTACTGGAACAATCCGAACAGAAAAAGCCGGGAAAAAAGGTTTTGGATACGATCCAATCTTCCAGCCGGATGGGTATGACATCACTTTTGCAGAAATGGGCATGGATGAGAAAAACCAGATAAGTCATCGCGCGAAAGCGTTAAAAAAGATGATTGCTTTTTTAAAAGCGGAAGTTTAAAACAAGCAAAGATTAATCATATCTCACCTTAATGGAAAAATTCCAGAAAAGGAATTGAAAAGGATAAATCAGCTAGGAGAAACCGCAGACATGATTTTAAATTTTTGTAATTAAAAACAAAACGAATTGTTACTTTTAAAGCTCGATGATAAGCTTAGAAAACGAATACCTAAAAATAAATATTGCAGAAAAAGGCGCGGAGTTGCAGACGCTGGTTAGCAAAGAAACAAAAATAGATTATTTGTGGAATGCAGACCCAAAGTTTTGGGCAAAGCATAGTCCGATATTGTTTCCGATTGTTGGCGCTCTAAAAGACGACAGTTACATTTACAACGGAAATAGATATTCGCTCTCGAGACATGGTTTCGCCAGAGATTATGTTTTTAAAGCTGTTAAACAAGGGCAAAACGAGGCGTCTTTTTTATTATCTCAGAGTGAGGAGACTTTAAAAGTTTATCCTTTCTACTTCGAGCTTACAATCCAATACAAATTGGTGGAAAGTAAACTCGCAGTAAGTTACACCGTAAAAAATACTGGTAAGGAAAACATGTTGTTCTCGCTAGGCGCGCATCCGGCATTTGCGGTACCAAACACGCCCAAAACCAGATACGAGGATTATTACCTTACTTTTAACGACGATACTAAGCTGCAGCACTATGAACTTATAGACGGATTAGTGAGCAATAAAATGGAGGAAATTGTTTTAAGCGGACACAAACTGCCGTTGACACATCACCTGTTTAAAAATGACGCTCTAATTTTAAAATCATTGCAAAGCAACTGTATCAGTTTGCTAAACCATAAAAACCACCATGGTTTACATTTCCATTTTGAAGACTTCCCGTATTTTGGAATTTGGTCTGCACCCGATGCACCTTTTGTTTGCTTAGAACCATGGTGCGGCATTGCTGATGAAATTGGAACGAGCCAGCAACTTGTAGAAAAAGAGGGAATAAATGTTTTGCAAAGCAAGAAAAATTGGGCCCGATATTGGGAGGTTGAATGTTTTTGAGTATTTTTTGAAGATACAGGTTCAACTTTAGGCCGAAGAAAGTCAGTAAAACTTGAGAACACATTAAAGCAGCAAAGCTTTACGTTTTGCCTCTTTAATGTGTATATTTTTTAGTAAAACGTTGTGTAGTAATCTGCTTTTAATGGGTAAGTGGCAGACCCTGTTGATCCATACACATAAACAGTATAAGCTCTGCCTTTTGTAAGTGCCGCCGTTAACGTACCTGGAAAAGCTACATCAGTACCCGAGTCTGAGAACGAGTACTTATTCGATTGACCAGGGTTAGGAATGTTTACCCAAGCCGATGCCTTTCCAAAAGCTATGCCCGATGCAATTTTTTGCCCATCGACTACTTGTTTCATATCAATGCTCGGTCCGCCGATATACAGGTTTACAAACCGAATAAAAATTTTGGTTGTATCTGTTGTCGGCCGTACATCATTTAGTATAAACGAAGTTGGTATCTTCTTCGCTATCGTATCATAAACTCCTGTAGCAAAAATAGAGTAGTATTTGCCTCCATCGGGGCTAATTGAGGTGCTAAACACTTGCAAAGCAGGATCTACCGTTGCGGTTGCCAAAGTAGATGCGGTTAATGTTTGTGTACCCGGGGTGGTAACAGCATAACCTAAGCCAGGGAAAAGCCCGTTGTAACCATAGCCTCCATTTTCGCTACCTGACGATGTGTACAAAGAAGAAAATTTGGTTCCATTTACATAAAAATTTATAGTAGGAGATCCTGGCGAAGCATTTAGCAGCTTTAAATTGCCATAGGTTGTATTACCCGGCTCTAATTTTTCGTAAACCGTATTTTCTACCAAAGTGCCTTTTTTACAAGCGGTAAATAAAACGACACCTAATGCGAAAACATATAGTAGATTTTTCATTTTTTTCTTATTAAGAGTTAATTAAGGTTCAGAAAACCACATTTTGTAGGTATGATAATCTGGCTGATCGCCACCTACTTTTGTAAGTGCAGCTAAATTCCAAACATACTCTGAATTATAACGAGGCCGATATCTTTGTGCCGGCTTGCCGCCATTATCAGGAGAAAACGCAGGGAAAACAAAATAATTTAGGTATGGGTTATTTCCTTTGCTATCGCCAACATTGTAGTGGTATTTTCTTAGATCGCACCAGGTTTCTACAAAGTTGAAACCCCAAGTTGCTATAAATTTCTGTAACATAATATCTTTTAGCGTTAACTTTTCTGGAGTTTGCACCACAGATGCGCTCAGCATATAAGCATCTCTACTGGCTGCAGAAATTGCTGTACCGTTGCCGCTTACAAATTCTATCGATCCTAAAATACCCTTGCGATAAGCGTCCAGCGCTAAAACAGGGTTGTTATCTCTAAATGCGGCTTCAGCTTTAATAAATTGTATTTCTGCATACGTCATTATTGGGTAACCTGCATTATCTTTAAAGAGATACTTGCCTGATCCCGCCGGTGGCGTAACGAATACTCCCCACGGATTTGGTATAATATTACCGAGTTTTATAGACCCGGGATCTCCTTGCGCCGGTAAAACACCTCGAAAAACTTTATCCGGCGAAGCCGTAATCATATTATCTCTTCTTGGATCTATCAATGTATCTGGCAAGCCTGTTATAGATCCATTTAATAAGCCAACAATTAAATTCGTCTGTTTAAAAGACCCAATATTGTTTCGTAACGGACCAAAGAAATTTGCATTGCTAGTGTTACCTCCATCATTTGGTATAATAAAATTATCGGCATTGCTTGCTAAAGATTTATCTACAAACTCAATTACCTTTTTTGGATCATAAGATGATTTGTTAACCAAATTATTCATATTACGCGCTAGCAGACCATAGTTAAATTTTATCCATTTGGCATTGTCACCTTTATAGACAAGGTCAGACTGTGCTAAACCTACCACGGTTCCTTTTCCATCGGTTTTGCTAAAGTTTGCAATAGATTCGTTTGCCAACCGCACCACCTCTGCGTAAACATCTGGCTGTGGATCATAATCGAAAACATACCTATTTGGCTCGAAAGCCTCTTTAAGGATAATATCTCCGTGATAATCGGTAGTTGTTTGCCAGCTCCATGCGCGCAGCGCTTGCGCCAAACCTAAAAAGTTATAAAGCTGCTTTCCTGTGGCATCATCCATAATTAAGCCCAAGTTTGCACCCAGACCGTAATAATTGGTTCTCCAAATTTCTCCTGTAGCATCGCTTCCTTGCACCCATCCATGCGTTTCTGCAAAATAGCCGCTCGTACTTCTGCCCCAAACTTGGGTAACGTTGCTTAAATACCGCGCATCAAATTGAACCCCCCGTTCCATCTGCGCAAACAATGGCATAGTTAGGGTGCGGGCATCTGGATCTTGCGGCGTAGCAGGATCGGTATTAACATCAAGATACTTTTTACAGCTTGATAGACTTACTAATAAAACTATCGTAAATAATATATATTTATTTTTCATAATAATCGTTCTTTAGAAACCAACTTTAAGCCCAAAATTATACCCTCTCGGCAAGCCAACCGAACCAAAGTCTATACCTGTACCGCCCAAACCTCCGGTAGCTGCGCTCAACCCGTTAATAGCCGGATCTACGCCTTTATAGTTTGTTATTAATAAAAGGTCGGTACCGGTAGCAAAAACGTTTATGCTTTTAAACACATTACTTTTTGCAAATAGGGTTTTCGGCAGGTTAAAACTTAGGGTAATATCCTTCAATCTTATCCAATTTACGTCTTTCTCTAAAAAGTCTAAGGTATTGTAATAGGTAGAATAATAAGATGATGTAATATATGGAGTAACTATTATATTGTTTTTTGTTGGATTAGCAGTATTTTCCAATCCATCTCTAAGCACACCTTCTATTATTCGTGGTGTTTCCCTATCTAAACTTAGCCTAGATTGTCCTCTGGCATATAGATAAAGCTCGGTAGCGTTGTAAATATCACCGCCTTTACGTATATCTAGCAAGAAAGAAAGGTTAAAATTTTTGTATGTAAAGCTGTTCGTTACACCCATGCTAAACTGCGGCGCCCTATCCCCAATCGGCGTAAAATTAGCATCTTTGATAGGCATTCCGTTGGCCGGATTAATTAGCAACTGGCCATCATCGTTTCTAAGATTTTGAATACCTGCAAAGGCAGAAATAGAAGAACCAGGATAGTATTGTGCCCTAACGTTATCAAACAGCCAACTATCAGAAAGATAAAATATGTCTTGGCCAGCGGGTAAAGATAATAGATGACCACGGTTTCGAGCAATATTTGCTGAAATATCCCACGCGAATTTTTTGTTTTGTATAGGTGTGCCTTTTACCAATAGCTCAAAACCTTTATATTTGATTTTTCCACTATTTATATACCCTAAAATTGCTCCGGTTCCATAGCTTAAACGCGGGGCAGTAATTTGCTTGTCAGATAGAGTTTCATAATAAGAGAAATCTAGAGACAACCGTTTTTTGAAAAAGCCAAGCTCTATACCCGTTTCTTTAGAGGTTGTAAATTCGGCCTTTAAATCTGGATTACCTGCAGTAACATCTACTGCAAACCCTCCGCCTGTTGTTTGTTGGGCTACTAGCTTGGTTTTGGTAATGTAGGCTACTCTTGCATCTTTACCAGATTGACCCCAAGAAGCGCGTAATTTACCAAAAGACAGCCAATTTAACTTTTTAAATGGCGCTAACTCAGAAAACACAAAACTTAATGACGTTGCTGGATAAAAGAAACTATAATTTTTAATTGGCAGGGTAGAAGATAAATCTTCCCTACCTGTTAAAGTTACATATAAAAAATCATCAAATCCAAACTCTGCACTAGCGAAAGCACCGACTTTACGTTTAAGCTCATCAGTGTAAAAAACCTGTTGTGTAGCCGGATCTGTGTTATTTAGGCTAAAAAAATTGTCTTGAAAAAGCTTAGTGCCCTTTTGCGCATTTACCTGATAAGAATCGTCGGTTATATCGGTTCCCAACCGCAAAATAGGTTTAAACTTTCCAAAATCCTTTCTCAACGTAGCAACTAAACTTCCATTTAACAATCGCTCATTTGCATTATATGTGTTTAAACCGCCACCAGAGTATGCAGTCCCAGACTTGTTTGCTTCGTATGCTTGTGCTCCATAGCCAGACAAACCTTGTTGTGCAAAAACATCTGCACCTACGCGGGCAGAAAAGTTTAGCCAGTTGGTAGGCTTATAATCTAAACCTACGTTAGTTAGTATTCTGTTCATTTTATCTCTATTGGGGTCGTTCTGTACGCCCCAATAAGGATTATCTAATTCTAATGCGTAACTTCCTGTGATAACGCGTCTATCTCCAGTTTCCGAGAGATAATTGCGCATATCGTCATTTAATGGCCAAGTTAGCGAGCTAAGCATAGGGCTACTAGCGCCTTTATACGTTTTATCGGTTTTAGAGTTGATTAAATTTAACGAAGCGTTTAAGCTAAATTTTTCGCTGATTTGAGAAACGCCTGTTACCTTTAAATTTAGGTTTTTATAACCTGTACCTGGTATAATTCCACCTTGATCTGTATAGCTTAAAGAGGTACGAATAGATAGCTTTTCTGAACCGCCTTCTACTGTTGCGTTATGACGCTGGGTAAACCCAATCTTATAAAAGTTGCCAACGTTATCAAACAACTGGATATTGGCGGGGTATTTTGCACCAAAGAATACGCGAGTTTGGTTTTCTTCGTCAAAAATACCACCTGCACCTGGGCCATAAGTAGTCTGTACGGGTGGAAAGCGATAAGCATTCTCTACCCTAAAATTGTTGCTGTAAGAAACTCTTGCTGTGCCGGCCTTGGCGCGTTTTGTAGTAATTACTACCGCACCAGAAGCACCTTGGGTGCCATATAATGCAGCAGCTTCTGGCCCTTTTAATATGGTAATAGACTCTATTTCTTCTGGATTTATATCCATCGCTCTATTGCCGTAATCGTTTTGGCGATTGTAGCTTCCCTGCCCTACCAAATTATACTCAGAAAAAGTCTTATTCGAAATAGGCAACCCATCTACCACAAAAAGGGGTTGATTATCGCCATCTAATGAAACAGCACCCCTGATTATAATTTGCGAAGATGCGCCAGGTGTGCCGTTTGTAGGTGTAATAGTTGCACCTGCAACCCTACCCTGTAGTGCATTTATAAAGTTTTCTCTTTGCGTATCTGCAATGACAGAACCTTGTATGGTCTGCGCAGAATATCCCAATGCTTTCTTATCACGCGTAATACCAAATGCGGTAACCACCACTTCATCTAAAGCATTTGCATCAGGTTTCAAGATTACATTAATTACCCCGGCGCTACCCACCGTTCTCTCTACGGCACCATATCCAATATAAGTAAACACCAATACATCATTAGTAGCGGCCTTAATGGAATAATTTCCATCACCATTTGTTTGGGCTGCCGTATTAGATCCTTTTACCTTGATAGAAACCCCGGGCAAAGGCCCTTCTGAAGAGGCAACCTTGCCGGTTACGTTTATCTGCTGCGCGGTCGCACGCGTAAAGAAAAATATAGATCCGAGAAAAATTAAGAGTAGCTTTTTTTTCATAAAATGCCAATTAATAAATAAAATCGTTTGGTTTACTAACTGCGTACAAACACGCAAATACACGCATCAGATTTTTACCAAAAGTAAAGATGAGAAAACTTATTGACTAACTACCAATTAAATAACAGCATTTTAAACAAGATTTTAATTTTGATGCAAAAACCTGCATAAAACTGCATAAGTTGGTAAAAATAAAGTAGATTAGTTCAGTCAAAAAAAAGATAAATGAATGCTTAAAAAAGAAAGACATGACAGCATAATGCGTCAAATTAATCTACATAACAGGGTGCTTACTTCAGATTTGGTAGAGCTGTTAGCGGTTTCAGAAGACACCATTCGAAGAGATCTGCAAGAATTAAGTGGCCACGGATTACTCTTTAAAGCCCATGGAGGTGCCTTATCTAACTCTTATCAAAACACCTTTGATAGCAGTAAAGTCTATGCAAAAGATATTAAAATTGCGATAGGAAAAAAAGCAATCTCTTTAATTAAAGATGGTGCTGTGGTTCTACTTGGAGGCGGTACAACCGTTATAGAATTCGTCAAACAATTGCCAAGAAATTTGGAAGCTACATTTTTTACAATCAGTCCATTGGTTGCGATAGAATTGGCGAAATATGTTAGAATAGAGGTGATTTTAATAGGTGGACTTTTTTCAAAGAACTCTCAAGTTACTTATGGTGGTCATGTAATAAGTCAATTGGCAGAAATAAATGCCGATTTATGTTTAATGGGAACAAGCGCGATTCATCCAATTGAGGGTCTTACAGACACAGACTGGGAGATAAACCAATTAAAAAAAGCAATGGTTGCATCTTCTAGAAAAACAGCTGTACTGTGTATTTCAGAAAAGTTAAATATTGCGCTGCGTTTACGCGTTTGCGCCTTGCAGAGCATAGGCTATTTAATTACCGAGCTAAAAAGCAGCGATTTGGCTTTGGCAGGTTACAGGAGCGCCGGATTGACGATACTTTAGGAGAGACTTTTAAATGTTGAGGCCGAATTGATTTACGATTTTAGATTTATGAAATACGAGGTTGAGTGCGCCAAATCTTTATCCCTGTTCTTTCATCGTAGATAAAATTGAAGCCGAATGCGTAAGGTTTAGGACGTAATGTATGGCTTTGGCGGCATATCCATTCCTCTGTGTTTACTCCCTTCGTTCCTTGCTCTTTCACCTTACGGGTCGACATCTCATATCGCATCTTTCTTTTCCAGTCTTTATTCCTTGCTTCTTATTCTTAATTCAATCTTAAGATATAGATCTAGAAACGTATAGCTTATAACTTCCCTACTAACCCGGCAAACTTATCTTACCCATAAAAACGGATGGTACGCCCTTTCTATTTCCAAAATCAATCGGCTTGCCGCTTAAAGTCTCATTTGCGAGCACAGCAAACAATACCGCTTCTTTAGCATCTGGAATTATGCCGAGTGCATCGGTAGTTTCTATTTCTGCAGGAGATAGTTTCTCTTTTAGCAAAGTTGATAAAAGCGGATTATGAATACCCCCACCGCTGGAAAACACTTTTAAATAAGAGCTAAAAGAAAAAGATTTTTTAATCGCGTTTGCGATAGCTTCTGCGGTAAAATGGCATAGTGTGGCCATTACATCTGCGTGGGATATATTGTCAGTAAAAGATTTGCTTTGCGCATTTTGCAAATATGTCAAATTAAAAAGCTCAGGCCCGGTGGTTTTGGGCAACTCTAAAATGAAGAAATCATCATCCAGCAAAGCAGATAAAAGTGGTTGACTGAGCGTTCCGGTCGAAGCTACTGCAGCATACTCATCGTAAAATCGGTCGAAATAGTGCTGCATGTATTGATCCATTATCGTATTGCCCGGCCCAACATCTGTAGAATAAACAGCTGACGAATCTAAATCTGCTGGCAAGTAGGTAAAATTTGCAATACCGCCAATGTTTAGCATTATTCTGTTCTCACCGGGTTTAGAGAACATTAAATAATCGCCATAAACAGCCAACGGCGCGCCTTCGCCTCCGGCAGCCAAGTGTTTCTGCCTAAAATCTGAAAGCGTGATAATACCCGTTTTAACAGCGATGTGGTCGCCATCGCCAATTTGCAGCGTCGCATTTGGATAATCTTTTAGCTTATGTTGCGATTTTGGGGCATGGAAAATAGTTTGCCCATGGCTCGCGATAAAATCAATCTCATCAAAATTGTAACCCCAGGTTTTTAATGCTTCGTTAATTAGGCAAGCGTGGACATCGGCAATATGTTCGTTCATTAAACATACCTGTTGTAAATCCGAATTTCTGTTTGCAAAAATCAACTTTAACGCTGCCCTAAAAGTATTTTCATAATTCGAAGTGGTAAAATGCAGCACTTTTATTTTGGCATTTGCCCCATTTCCCGTCACAGAACACAGCGCAATATCAAGGCCGTCCATAGAGGTGCCACTCATCAAACCAATAATTAATTTTTCTTCTTTGCCCGCTCTCAAATACAGGTTCACGATTTGATTGTTCATGCCATTTTTCGTTTCAAAAGCGTTCTAAAAAAGCGTGCTAAAGCTACTGGTAAAAAATAGTTTTGCCAATATGCGTACGGTAAATATTTCTATCTTTGCTGCTCCGCACCTAAAAATCAAAATGTAAAAACCATGGCTAGATTAAATCTATTGGAAGAAACGCGCTTCGAGAAACTTCCAGTAACCGTATTCGAAAACCAATCAATCGCATCTATAAATGTTGCAAAACGCATAGCAAAACTCATTAAAAGCAAACAACAACAAAGCGCATCGGCGGTTTTGGGCTTGGCAACCGGCGTTACCCCAATTTATGTATATGCCGAATTGGTACGCCTGCATAAAGAAGAAGGACTAAGTTTTGAAAATGTCGTTACGTTCAATTTAGATGAATATTATCCCATGCAACCGAATGCGGCCCAAAGTTATGTTAGGTTTATGAACGAAAATCTTTTCGATCATATAGACATTAAAAAGGAAAACATACATATACCCGATGGAACACTTGCCTTGGAAGATATTCCAGCATTTTGCATCGAATATGAAAAAAAGATAGGCGAGTTTGGTGGGTTGGATATTCAGATTTTGGGTATTGGTCGTACAGGCCACATCGGTTTTAACGAACCAGGCTCTGCGCCAAACTCAGGTACGCGTTTGGTTACGCTGGATGATTTGACACGCAGAGATGCCGCCAGAGATTTTGGTGGTAAAACATTTGTGCCAACCAAAGCGATAACCATGGGTATCGGTACTATATTTAAGGCTAGAGAAATAATTTTGATGGCTTGGAGCCGTAAGAAAGCACCAATCATTAAAAAAGCGGTAGAGGAAGAAATTTCTGGCGAAGTACCCGCAACTTACCTACAGCTTTCAGACCATGTTGAGTTTATTTTGGATCAGCCGGCAGCATCTCAACTGACAAGATTCGACACGCCTTGGCTGGTAAAAGACTGTATTTGGACAGATGTATTAATTCGTAAGGCAGTAATTTGGCTTGCAAATACACTAGGCAAACCGATTTTAAAGCTTACGGAAGATGATTATAACAACAATGGCATGGCGCAGTTGGCTACTGAAAAAGGGCCTGTTTACAATATAAATATCCACATCTTTAATAAGTTACAACATACCATTACAGGTTGGCCGGGAGGAAAACCAAATGCCGATGATTCTCAACGGCCGGAGAGAGCAGAGCCGGCCAAAAAAAGCGTGATCATATTTTCTCCACATCCAGATGATGATGTAATTTCTATGGGTGGAACTTTTATCCGCTTGGTAGATCAACAACATGATGTGCACGTGGCTTACCAAACTTCTGGAAATACAGCAGTTTGGGATGACGATGCCTTAAGATTTGTAGAGTTTAATGTAGATTTTGCAGAGAAAATGGGTTTGGATAATTCTGAGCTCAAAAAGCAATATTTAAACATGCGTGCTTTTATGGAGAAGAAAGAGCCAAACCAAGTGGATACGCCAGAGATCCAAACCGTTAAAGGCTTGATAAGAAAAGGCGAGGCCATTGCGGGAGCGAGGTATTGTGGTTTAGATGACGACCATATCCATTTCCAGGCGCTTCCGTTCTACGAAACTGGAAAAAACCAAAAAAATCCGGTTAGCGATAAGGATGTTGAACTAACCATGGAATTGATGCGCCAAGTGAAACCGCAACAAATTTTCGCTGCGGGAGATTTTGAAGATCCGCACGGAACTCATATTGTATGTTTCAACATCATTCTTGATGCCTTAAACCGTTTAAGAAAGACCGAGGAGTGGGCAAAAGATTGCTGGCTTTGGATGTACCGAGGCGCTTGGTTAGAGTTTGATACTTACGAAATTGAAATGGCTGTTCCACTTAGCCCAAAAGAACTTGAAAAGAAAAAGTACGCCATCTTTAAACATCAAAGTCAAAAAGATCGTGCTGTTTTTCCTGGTGATGATGCTAGAGAGTTTTGGCAACGTGCTGAAGACCGCAATAGAGAAACTGCAAAGGATTACGATGATTTGGGTCTTGCAGAATACGAAGCAATGGAGGCTTTTGTAAGGTGGAAGTTTGACGATTAATGTGTTGTGGGTTTTGGGTTGCGGGTTGCAAATATTAAGTTTCAGTCTTAACCTTAACTTCATCTCTGACCAAAGAACAGGGAACAAACAACAAAAACGAAATGGAGATCAGAAGTCGCCAATCAAAAATCAACAGTTGCTGTTGAAAAGGAAATTCTATGCACACTCTCTTGATACTCGATACCTCCTACTTGCTAATAAATATTTTAAAACAAAATAGGTACTTTTGCGCCTTTAAACATTACTTTCATTAATCATTATGTTAAGAACGGCAACCTGTGGTGATTTAACCATCAAAAATTTAAATGAACAAGTGGTTTTATGTGGCTGGGTGCAAAAATCGAGAGATTTGGGTGGCATGACTTTTATCGATATTCGCGATCGTTACGGCATTACCCAACTTGTTTTTAATATGGATGACCATGCAGATTTATGCAAAAAAGCACGTGAACTTGGTAGAGAATTTGTGATCAAAGCTACCGGAACGGTTGTAGAAAGAAGTAACAAAAACCCTAAAATGGGTACCGGCGATATCGAAATTAAAATTTCTGACCTAGAAATCTTAAATGCTGCTAAACTCCCACCCTTTTTAATAGACGATGAAACTGATGGCGGCGATGAGCTGCGAATGAAATATCGCTATTTAGATTTACGCAGAAATCCCGTTCGCAATAACTTAGTCCTTAGACATAAAATGGCTCAGTCTGTACGCCGTTACTTAGATGGATTGGATTTTATAGAAGTGGAAACGCCCGTTTTGATAAAATCTACGCCAGAAGGTGCGAGAGATTTTGTGGTGCCGAGCAGAATGAACGAGGGAGAATTTTATGCGTTACCGCAATCGCCACAAACGTTTAAGCAATTGCTTATGGTTTCTGGATTTGATAGATATTTTCAAATCGTAAAATGTTTTAGAGATGAGGATTTACGTGCCGATAGACAGCCCGAGTTTACGCAGATAGACTGCGAAATGAGTTTCATCGAGCAAGAAGATATTCTAAACACTTTTGAGGGATTAATTCGAACATTATTTAAAGAAGTTCGGAATTACGATTTACCAGAAGTTCCAAGAATGCAATATGCAGATGCCATGCGTTTTTACGGTTCTGATAAGCCCGACACTAGGTTTGAGATGAAATTTGTAGAGCTAAATGATTTTGCTAAAGGAAAAGGTTTCCCTGTTTTTGATAATGCAGAACTGGTTGTCGGCATAAATGCGAAAGGTGCTGCACATTACACCCGCAAGCAATTAGATGCACTCACAGATTTTGTAAAACGCCCACAAATTGGCGCAACAGGACTGATTTATGCACGTCATAATGAGGATGATACTTTGAAATCTTCAGTAGATAAATTCTTTAGCGAAAGCGATCTTAAAGATTGGAGCAGAACGTTCGAAACAGAAAAAGGCGATTTATTGCTTATCCTAGCCGGACCGACTGAAAAAGTTAGGAAACAGTTAAGCGAACTGCGTTTAGAAATGGGCAACCAATTGGGCTTGCGCGATAGAAATACCTTCTCTGCGCTTTGGGTTTTGGATTTTCCATTATTAGAGTGGGATGAAGAAACCGAGCGTTACCATGCCATGCACCACCCATTTACCTCGCCAAAGCCCGAAGATATTGCGCTGCTAGATACCAAACCTGGCGAAGTGCGCGCAAATGCTTATGATATGGTAGTGAACGGCACTGAGATTGGTGGCGGCTCCATCCGTATTCACGATAGAAAATTACAGGCTTTAATGTTCAAACATTTGGGCTTTAGCGATGAAGAAGCCCAAAAGCAGTTTGGGTTTTTAATGGACGCCTTCGAATTTGGCGCGCCACCACATGGCGGAATCGCTTTCGGCTTCGATAGACTTTGTTCTATTTTTGCGGGTTTAGATTCTATTCGGGATGTAATCGCTTTCCCAAAAAACAACTCTGGCAGAGATGTAATGATAGATAGCCCAAGCACGATTGATGATAAACAGTTAAAGGAATTAAGTATAAGGGTGGAGGTTTAGCTCAGCGTAATAAAGAAGAGACTATAAAAGACAGTTAATTATAGAGCGCTTTTTATCGAAGCTAATAACATTCCACTCATTAAAAAGGTTAGCGCAATAATCTTAATAAAGATATAATAGACCCTCTCCATGCAACAAGGCCTTTACGAACAGTTAATAAATAAACTATTTGTTTCTAAATTAAACGAGCTAGAAAGGGATAAATTCTATATAAAAGAAGAGCCGATGGATAAAGCCGAGGCCGCTAAAGTTCTTTCGCAATATCTAAGTACCGTAATTAAAAATGCGCTAAGCTTAATTACAGGTGATGATAGCATATCAAAACAAATTACGCTTTCTAACGAAATTATTAGGTTATTAAGAGATGAGCTTTCTAATCAGGATTTTGATGAAGATATAATTTCTGTAGAAGCAAAAATTCTTTCAGCAATATTTTCAAAACTTGATTCGGAATTTTCTGACTTTGAACATCATTTAAAGCAGATAACACCATACTCTAGATTAAGTAATAGCGAACTTTTTACGGGGAACAATGCAGGAATTTCATTAGAAAGCGAAATAAAAAAGGAGATACTTTCAGCAGACAAAATCTCTTTTTTAGTATCATTTATAAAGTGGACAGGAATAAGAATTTTTGAGCGGGAACTGAGGGAATTTACTGACAGAGGCGGAAGGCTTAAAATTATTACCACATCTTACATGGGCGCTACCGATTTAAAGGCGATAGAATTTCTCTCAAACTTGAGAGGTGCAGAAATTAAAGTTTCTTACAATACTGCTAACGAGAGGTTACATGCAAAGGCCTATCTTTTTCATAGAAACTCGGGCTTTCATACAGGCTATATTGGCTCATCTAATTTATCTAGATCAGCATTAACAAATGGCCTGGAATGGAATATAAAAATTACTACCAAAGAGGTTACCCATATTATCGATAAGTTCGAAAAAACTTTCGAAACGTATTGGGAAGATAAAGAGTTTGAAAAGTTTAATAAAGTAACAGATTCTGACAAGTTAAGAATAGCGTTAAAAAAAGAAAGAGGGGTTAATAGTAATAACGCAATTTATTATTTTGACATCAAGCCATTTCATTATCAAGAAGAAATTTTAGAAAAATTAGAGGTCGAGCGCACACTTCATAATCGAAATAAAAATCTACTGGTCGCAGCAACAGGCACAGGTAAAACCGTTGTAGCTGCTTTTGATTTTAAGAGATTTAAAAGAGAAAATCCATCTGCAAAATTACTTTTTTTAGCCCATAGAAAAGAAATCTTGCAACAAGCTCAAACAACTTTCCGAGGTATCTTAAAAGACGCAAATTTTGGAGAACTTTGGGTAGATGGTTTAGAGCCAGAAAATTATAATGTTATTTTTGCCTCCGTACAGACGCTGAATAATCGTCTCGCTAATCTAAGATTATCCCTTAATTTCTATGATTTTATAATAATTGATGAAGTTCATCACATAGCTGCATCTAGCTATAGACCAGTTTTAAACTATTTTAAACCACAAATTCTTTTGGGACTGACAGCAACCCCAGAGCGAATGGATGAGGAAGATATCCTAAAGGATTTCTGCAATGCAATTGCTGCTGAAATACGCTTGCCTGAGGCTATGAACAGAAAGCTACTTTGCCCATTTCAGTATTTTGGAGTTACAGATAGTGTAGATTTAACATCTGTTAGTTGGAAAAATGGAAAATACGTGCCTGGAGAACTCACCAAAATTTATACTCAAAACGATAATCGAACAAACCATATTTTATCAAACCTAAATAAGTATTTAAATGCCATAGACGATGTAAGAGCGTTATGTTTTTGCGCTTCCCAAGAACATGCTCAATTTATGGCAGAAAAGTTTGTTTTAGCAGGCCTAAAAGCTGATTATCTAGTTAGCGCTAGAAGCGGAGGAAGAGAGGAGTTACGGTTAAAATTTGAAAAAAAAGAAATAAATTATCTTTTTGTTGTAGATATATTTAACGAAGGGGTGGATATTCCCGAGATTGATACAGTGCTTTTTTTGCGACCAACAGAAAGCTTAACTGTTTTTCTTCAACAGCTTGGGCGCGGATTAAGATTATCTGATGAAAAAGATTGTTTGACAGTATTGGATTTTGTAGGAAACTCTCACCCTGAGTATGATTTTGAAAGAAAGTTTAGAGCAATTGTAGGTAAAACAAACTCATCAATTTATAAGGAAATCGAAGATGACTTTCCACATTTGCCATTGGGCTGTACAGTAGTATTAGAGAAAAAGGCAAAAGAATTTATTCTTAAAAACATTTATAGTGCAACCTCTCTTAATAAAAACCAGTTAATTAACAAAATCCAAAACTATCAGCATCAAACAAATCTCCCTTTCACTCTCAAAAACTTCTCTCAATTCTATCATATTCCCTTACAGTTGATTTACAAAAAGGATTGTTGGAAAAGACTGTGTGCAAATGCAGGAAAAATTACAGAAGTTGATACTACAAACGAAAAAGAAATACATAGAGCAATCCATAAAAAGTGGCACTCTATGCGTTCAATAAGTTATTTTAAATTTATAAAACATCTTGCAGAAAAAAACTTTAGAATAAGATTAAGTGACCTTTCTAAACAGGAAATACAAATGTGCTTAATGTTACACTATGATATTTGGCAAAATGCAGGTTGTTTTACCTCTTTAGAAGAGAGTATAAATTCAATCGGCTTTAATACTGCTTTAAACGAAGAAATTGTAGAAGTGATGAATATTTTGATAGATAATATTGATTATCTGGAATCAGATATACAGTTACCTTACTTACAACCTTTAAAAATTCACAGTAGATACACCCGCGAGCAAATTCTTGCTGCATTTAACTTTAGCAGTTTTGGCCAAAAAAGCAACATCCGTGAAGGTGTGGCCTATTCTTCTGAGAAAAATACCGAACTTTTGTTTATTACTTTAAACAAGTCGGATAAAAATTTTTCTCCGACCACGTTATATGAAGATTTTGCAATAAGTGAAAATCTGTTCCATTGGCAAACTCAAAATAATGTCAAGCCAGAAAGCGGTCGTGGGAAGGCATACATAAACCACTTGAATGACAATAGAAAAATCTTGCTTTTTGTAAGGGAAAAAAGTGAGGATGAATATGGAAATGTTTTGGGATCAGTTTTTTTAGGCGAGGCAAAATTTATCGAATATACAGGAAGCAAACCTATGAGCATAAAGTGGGAGTTAAAAGCAACTATGCCACCATATCTTTGGAAAGATTCAGCTAAGATGGCTGTGGGATAGCCAAAAATTGCTTTATGGCAATTGGCAAAGCATTTGTTAACTCTTCAAAAGCTTGTTTCTGTCCCGATACAACCGAATAGAATTCCGCCAACGATATTTTAAAAACATGTTTGTGACTAATGCTAGATTCATCATTTCCTATTACCCACTTTTCATTTAAAGGTGAGTAGTCGTCTAGGCGCACATAATAAAAGTTTGCTTTTTTATATATTCTAGCTGTATTTGCAAGCTTTTCAAAAACTCCGTCAGAAACGTTTTTTGGAATGTCTGTATTCCCAAAAATCGCGAACAAACTATCATCTATTGCCCTAATATCAAATCCGCTTAACTTACCTACTTCAAAACCCTCAATCCCTCCCAAAATCTCCTCATGAAAGGTGCCGATGGAATTGTTTATGGATTTATCGATTTGTCTTAAAATTTCGGTTTGAATAAGGTCTCCTTCAGAAATGTTATTAAAGCGAGAATCGAAAGTGAGTTTGAACGTATCAATTTTATTGGCATAAAATGATCGTTTTGTAACGTTATTTTTTGCTCTGAGATAAGACTTGTGCAAATTTGCAATACAATTTATTAGATGTTCATCTGAAATGAAACTTACAAAATTGTTTGACATATTATTTCTTAACAAGGTTAAATGAATTTGATTAAATTAAGACAACTTAATTTCAACTCTTCACCGGTTTGCAATTAGCAACTATTTCTTCATAATACTCCACATAAATTGGCAATATCTTTTTTAAATCAAAATCTTTTGCACGTAGAAAAGCATTTTCCTTAAACTGGTTTAAGGTATCATCGTCTTTTAAAATCTCAATGGCATGTTTCGCCATCCCGTCTATATCACCAACATTATCCAAAAAGCCACAAAAACCGTTAACGTTAAGCTCCGGCAATCCGCCTGCGTTAGAGGAAAGCACCGGAACCTTGCACGCCATCGCTTCCAAGGCAGCCAAACCGAAACTTTCTGATTCTGAGGGTATAAGGAATAAATCGCTGACAGACAGAATTTCCTCCACCGCATCTTGCTTTCCCAAAAACCTAACATTTTCGCAAATATCCAATTCTCTACACAATTGTTCGTCGTAAGCACGCTCTGGCCCATCGCCAACCATCAATAACTTAGAAGGTATTTTAGCTTGTATTTTTTCGAAAACCCTAATTACATCCTTGGTGCGTTTGACCTTTCTAAAATTGCTTGTATGGATTAAAATACGTTCGTTATTTGGCGCAATCGCCTTTTTAAAATGATCTTTAGCCTGTAGCGTAAACCTGGTTAAGTCTATAAAATTAGGAATTACCTTTATATCTTTGGTAATCTCGAAATGCTTGAGGGTGTCTTTCTTTAAATCATTAGAAACCGTTGTAATTCCATCACTTTGATTGATAGAGAAGGTTACCACCGGCTTATATGTTGGGTCTTTGCCCACCAAAGTAATATCTGTACCGTGCAGCGTAGTAACTACCGGAATATTTATACCGTAACTAGCCAAAATTTGTTTGGCCATAAATGCTGCCGAAGCATGCGGAATGGCATAATGTACATGTAAAACGTCCAACTTCTCAAACCTAACTACATCTACCATTTTGCTTGCCAATGCAGACTCATAAGGGGCGTAATCGAAAAGCGGATAATTACGTACCGAAACCTCATGGTAAAATAAATTTGCAGAGAAAAAATCTAACCTCGCAGGTTGGCTATAGGTTATAAAATGTACTTGATGCCCTTCGTTGGCAAGTGCTTTGCCCAATTCTGTAGCTACAACACCGCTTCCGCCAAAGGTTGGGTAGCAAACTATTCCTATTTTCATGTAAAGTGCAAAAATTTTATCTCGCCAAATGTACCCCAATTATGTTAAAAAAGACGGTAAGCAAATTGCAATAAAGCTGTTGCAAAGCCGAGAAGAAATTCTCCTCCTCTTTTTTCGTCGGGGTTGGCGGCGATTAATTGATATAAATCTAAACTATTTTTTCATTTCATCTTTTAGTACCAAAAACAATTCGTTGGGTCTTTGAGTACCGATGTAATATTTCAGGCCATCTCTATCTGTTAACACCACGGCTTCCCTGCCCGAGGAATAAAATCTTATGGTTCCCTTTTGGTGAAGATTATAAACAGGGTTGTTGAAAAAATAATTACTGTATTGGGCTTTTTTTACATCAATAATACTGTTTAAATCTATCTTAACTTTTTTGGTAGTCCAAAGACCATCTAAAATAATGCTCTTATTTACCACCATTGTTTTATATTGAACAAGAAAAAGCAGCAACATAGAAACTCCAATAATCCCGAAACCCACTACAAGAAATAAATCTTCTGTGTTGTCTCTATCGCGCTCATAAACATACGCGGCAAAACAAAATGTGGCCATAATTAGCCGAATAAAGATTCGTACATAATCTCGCCCCAAGTATTGTTTCTCTAAAAATGCGTATTTGGTGTCCAAGGGATTCAAATTATTTAATTTCGAAGATAGCAACTTTTTTTGTTGAAGCGGAGACTTTATACCTATTATCTTGTCTCATTCCAACCACCCAAACTATATCTCCATTGCCATTTATAATTAGCGGCGTACGCTCTTTAACGTGCAGTGCAATTTTTTCGTCGATAAAAAAATCGCTCAACTTCTTAAAATTTTTCATTCCTAACGGGATAAATTTATCGGCAGCTTGCCAAACCCGCACCTGCAAAGGGTAAACAAGTTTCTCTGCGTCTGTAAAAGCCTTGCATCTATCTTGTTCGAATCCGTTCTCAATTTTATAACTAAAACAAAGTTGATAATTGCCAAATTGCAATGTTTCGGTATCTGGATAAATAGGTTGAGTTTTAACAATACCCGTTTGCAGCGAAGTAACAATAAGGTGTTTCCTATCGATAATAGCCCGGTGACTTACCGAAAAAAAATGCTTTCCAGACAAGCCGTTTAAAGCTGCAAGGATCTCTTCTACTACCGAAGCGCTAAAATCATACGGCTTCAGCAATTCAAACAGCAATAGAGAAATTGGATTTAGTCTTTTAATTCTTTCCAAGGAAAACAACAATCCATCTTTTGTTTCTTCCACAACCTCTTTTCTGATTTTATCTACCTCGAAATTTAAAAAATATTCTGCTTCAGCAAAATGGGCGGCATTTTCGATAAAAGTACTTTCTAAGTGTGGATTTATTTTTTTTAAAAGCGGAATAACTTCTAACCGAAGTTTATTTCGTGTATAATCAATACTCAAATTAGAGCTGTCTTCTACGTAACTTAATTCATTTTCGCCGACTATATTATTTATTTCAGCGCGTGTGAGAAACAGCAATGGTCTAATTAATTTGTTTTTTTTTGGCAAAATTCCATGAAGTCCTCTCAACCCCGTACCGCGAATCAGATTAATCAACATTGTTTCTACAACATCGTTTTTGTGCTGCGCTAGCGCGATAAAATCGAAATTCTGTTCCATTCTTATTTGCTCAAACCAAGAGTAACGCAAATCTCTAGCTGCCATTTGTGTGGAGATTTTATTGGTTTGAGCATACTTTTTGGTATCGAATTTTGTTACATAAAATGGCAAGTTTAAAGTGGAAGAAAGACGCCTGACAAAATCTTCATCTCGTCGAGATTCCTCTTCGCGCAAGGCAAAATTTACGTGTGCTACGCCACAATCTATTCCCATTAATTTGAATAAATGCAGCATCAACACAGAGTCCTTTCCGCCGCTTACGGCAAGCAAAATCCTGTCTTTCTTATCAAATAATTGTTTCTCGGCGATAAAATTTTCAAACTTTTTAATGGGTAACATGGCTCAAAAATATTTAATTTTAACTGTTAATCCGCACCATACGAAACAAAAAACTAACTTTGTAAAGTGCAAAAATCCTTTGTTTTCTTTCTGCTGCTGTTAGGGCCGTTGCTTTTGTCGGCACAACAAAAAACTCCCATAAAATTTACTTACGACCAAATTACAGGCGTGCCAGAGAAAAAGGTCTCCTATTTACGCAATCCCGTTTTTAGGCAAGACAATGCAACGCTTACTTCTGATAGTGCAGTTTTTTACAGCGAGCGGAATTATTTTGAGGCATATAACAGGGTGCACATCAATCAAGAAAGGACAGACATTTATTCTGATGAGTTAAAGTATGATGGAAATACCAAAAAGGCCCATCTTACAGGGAATGTACAGATGATTGATGGAGATGGCACCACGCTAACCACAGATATATTGGATTATGATATGGCTGCAAAAATTGGTACCTATACCAGCGGAGGAAAAATTGTAAGCAAAGACGTAACGCTAACTAGCCGAAATGGCTATTATTTTAGCCGTAGCAACGACGCTTATTTTAGATATAATGTAGTAGCAGTTACGCCGCAAACAACCATTAAGTCTGACACGATGCGCTACAATACGCAAAGTAAATGGGCTTACTTTTATGGCCCAACGAACATTAAAGGAAAAGACGATAACTTATACACCGAAAATGGCGCTTACAATACCCAAACGCAAGATGCCTATTTCGGTAAAAAAAACCTCTATACGCAAGATACGAAATCTCTTAAAGGCGACAGTCTTTATTATTACGGTGCGAAAGGTTACGGCAAAGCAGTAAAAAATATTGTCTTTAGTGATACAAAAGATAAGATTAAAATGTATGGCGATTTAGGTTACTATTACAAGGCAGACAAACGAACCTTAGTTACCAGAAAAGCCTATTTAGGTATAGGAACAGACGACTCTGTAACGGTAGATGGGAAGAAAAAGCCTGATAGTCTTTGGGTTGGCGCAGATACCCTAATTACCCAAATGGTGTTGAGGCAAACCTTAAAACTCATCCCAAAAATCTCTATCAAGGCCGATAATCAAGTGGGCGAAGACGAGCCAGAGCGCCCAGAAAGGAACGGTAATGTTGATAAAAATCTTGGGGCTGTGGCAGAAAAAATAAAACCGACCAGTAACAGAAAGCGCGACAAAAAAACAAAGGAGAATGACAAAAAAAACAACAATAAATTATCACCGCTTGGCAACGATAGTTTAAAAACTGGAATTGATTCTTTGGCGAAAAAAATAAAAGATTTCCCGTTAGATAGTTTGGTCGAGAAGAAAAAGTTGAAATCGGTTGCAGATTCGATTATAAAAAACCTACCAAAACCACCTGCGGATTCCGTGCAAAAAAAGCTGCTCACAATAGCAGACAGCTTGCTGACGCAATCTAAGGTCGCACAAGATAAGTTACCTGTGAACCTAAAAAAGCCAATATTGGATAGTGCAAAAACAATGTTATTAAAACTGAAACCGGGCTTAGGGAAAAAGGACTCGATAAAATTAAACCCTCTAGATACTGTACAGGCAAGAATAATTAAAGCGTATTATCACGTTAAGGTATTTAAAAGCAACATCCAGGCAAAAACTGACAGTTTATTTTATACCAGTGCAGATTCGACTTTGCGATGTTACCAAAACCCCATTGTTTGGGCAGAGGGCTCACAACAGATTGCAGACACCATTTATGTTCAGTTTAAGAACAAGAAACTGAACAATTTACAGTCTATAAAAAATGCCTTTCTTGTAAATACCCCAAAAGATTCGCTACGGTTTAACCAAATTAAAGGGCGACTTATGACCGGATTTTTTGCCGATGGACAGCTTAAAACCATGTACGTCGATGGCAATGCAGAAAGCATTTATTACACGCAAGATGATAGCACAAAGGTTTATAAAGAGGTAAATCAAACGCTAAGCAGCCGCATAAAGTTTGTTTTTAAGGATAAAGACATTGAAGATGTAGTATATATTAAGGGGGTCGAAGGTGCTATTAATCCTGATAGTAAGGTGCCGATAGATAACGTATTGACAGGGTTTTCTTGGAAACCAAAGGAAAGACCGAAATCTAAAAAAGATGCCATCACCCCAACCCCGATTATAAAAAATTCTGTTAATAAACGAATTGCTTCTAAAGCAACCAAAAAACCTGCATCAAAATCCAAAGAAACTTTAAAAAAGGTGGTAGAACCGAAAAAAATCGATTCGACAAAATTAGAAAATGCCCTACCAAAATTGGTAAAACCGCTAGATTCTAGCAATCTTGAAATTAAGCCAATTTTCCCGAAGAAGGACACTGTATTAATAAAAAAGGCATTTTAAACGAAAGGATATATCCTTAACTACATTTCAACTTTTCGCCATCACACGTTCAGCCCGTACAGCTTAAATGTCAGACCGGCAGCTTCTCGCCAAATATTTACAACGCCGTTATTAAGCTGTGTTCTTATAATGCAATAAATTTTACACCTTTGCTAGTATTAGCGCTAGCAATAGATTCTTAACCATGAGCTTCATTTTAAAACCCGTAGATACCGTAGAGGAGATTAGCCAAAAAGATTTTAAAAAAAATTATTTGGATAAAAGGCGCCCTTTAATAATTAAGGGCTTAACCAAAGATTGGCCTGCCCGAGAAAAATGGACAACCGATTATTTAAAGCAAATTGCCGGCGAGCTAGAAGTGCCTTTATATGATAATTCTAAAGCTGATCCTTCTAAGCCCATTAATGCCGCAACAAAGCACATGAAATTTGGCGATTACCTTGATTTGATTAAACGCGAGCCGACGGAGTTGAGAATATTCTTTTTTAACCTTTTTAAGAAAGTTCCAAGCTTGATTAACGATATCAAAATTCCGAAAGATTTGATGGGGGGTTTCATAGAAAGCATGCCTGCGATGTTTTTCGGCGGCTCTAATTCTGTTACTTTTTTACATTATGATATTGATTTGCCCCATATCTTCCACACCCACTTTGGAGGCAGAAAGCATATCATTTTATTCGATAATGAATGGAAAGAAAGACTTTATTGCTTACCAAATGCAACTTATGCCTTGGAAGATTACCAGGTTGATAATCCTGATTTCGAAAAATTTCCTGCGTTAAATGGTGTAGAAGGTTATGAAGTTTTTTTAGAGCATGGCGATACTTTGTTTATGCCTACCGGGATGTGGCATTGGATGAAGTATATCGACGGTTCGTTTTCGTTAAGTTTACGAGCCTGGGATGCATCTATTTCTCGTAAAATAGCAAGCGTTTGGAGTTTGTTTACACATGGTGCCGTAGACAGCGCCATTAAAATGATGTTTAAAGAAAAGTATGCCAACTATAGAGAGAAGTTAGCGGTAACGAGGGCAGAAAAAGCATTGGCGAAGAGTAGGCCGTAGGAATTGGGCTTACTTTAGGTTTTATTTACTAGCCTAAGGCACGTTTCTGGTTTTTGCTACCTATTAATAGATAGAAACTTCAGCTGCGATTTTATTCTTTTTGCCTTAAATAGTAGTTCGTACGCTTTACGAGTGCGCCGAAAAAAGCATCCTACAACGTTAAATATTTAAAAAACCGCCTTCGCAATCATCTTCGTCTGCTCTGGCTTTCCCATTGTGTAAAAATGCAACACCGGTGCGCCAAAGTCCACTAACTCCTTACATTGCTTAATCATAAACTGCGTTCCAACATCCTTGGCCTCTGCGGTAGATTTGCAATGTTGCAAAGCCTCGCTTAAATCATCTGGTAAATCTATATGGAAAATTTTAGGCAAGCTAACCAGTTGTTTTAAAGAACTTATGGGTTTTAAGCCTGGAATTATCGGCACGTTGATGTCGTTTTCGCGACACTTTTTTACAAAATCGAAATACTTCTGATTATCGAAAAACATTTGGGTAACGATAAATTCTGCACCCATATCTACTTTAGCTTTTAGATATTTAAAATCGGTATTAAGGTTTGGTGCTTCAAAATGTTTCTCGGGATAACCGGCAACACCGATACAAAAATCGCTTTGATGCGTATTGTCTATATCTTCATGCAGAAACTTTCCTGCATTATGGTCTTTAATATGTTGTATCAATTCGGTGGCATAATTGTGGCCTCCGTTAGTCGGGATAAATGCTTTGTCTGCCTGTCTTGCATCGCCACGCAAGGCAAGCACATTATCTATGCCCAAAAACTGTAAGTCAATCAGCGCATTCTCGGTTTCCTCTTTGGTAAAGCCACCGCAAATTAAATGCGGCACCGCATCTATTTTATATTTATGGATGATGGCAGCGCAAATGGCAATCGTTCCAGGTCTTTTTCTGTACGAAACCTTTTGCAACAAACCATTTTCTTGTTCTTTATAAATATAATCTTCCCGCAAGGAAGTCACATCTATAAATGGTGGTTCAAATTCCAAAAGCGGTTCTATGGCATCAAAAACCCATTTAATACTTTGCCCTTTCATCGGCGGAAGCAATTCAAAAGAAAAAAGTGTTTTGTTATTGGCGTTTTTTATGTGATCTGTTATTTTCATTTTTTGGATGATTGGGTGGTTGGGTGTTTGGTTGTTTAGGTGGTTGGTTTGTTGGGTTGTTGGGTTGTTAGTTTGTTGGTGGTTGGGTTGTTAGTTTGTTGGGTGGTTGGTTTTGCTAGATGATTTGGAGATATCTTAGTTCCTAAGCAAAACTCATATTTCTTTACTAAAATATCTAATATAGCCATTGATTAATTTTCCTAAAATTTCGATTTGACTTAGGCATTCTACAAGCTGTAGTTCTGTTATTAATTTAATATCAAAAGAAATATAAATTTGGGTTTCTAGTTCGTATAGTGAACCTCTGGAGATACCTAAAAACTGAATGGTCTCTTTTGCATGCCTTCTGCCAGAACCTTCGGCGATATTTGATGGAATAGATACAGCGCATCTTCGTATTTGAGAGGTTAAGCCATAAACCTCTTCTTTAGGAAAGTTAGAAGTTAGCGTATAGATAAATGAGGCAAACGCTCTCGCTCTTATCCAAACTTCTAATTCTGTATATTTTTGATACGCCATCTAATATTTAATTACAAAAACTTTTCACAAGAAACTAAACATCCGAATACTTAAACACCTAAACAACCAAACACCTAAACACCTAAACACCTAAACAACCAAACATCTAATACGCCAGATTCGGTCCCAACCATTTCTCCGCTACTTCCAAAGGCATTCCTTTTCTTTTAGCGTAATCTTCTACTTGGTCTTTGGTGATTTTTCCCAAACCAAAATACCTTGAGTCTGGGTGTGAGAAATAGAAACCACTAACTGCTGCCGTTGGATACATCGCATAGCTCTCTGTAATCTCCAGTCCGATTTCTTCTGTTGCGTTTAGCAAAGCAAATAAAGTTCCTTTTTCGGTATGTTCCGGACAAGCAGGATAGCCCGGCGCTGGGCGAATGCCTGCATATTGTTCCTTTATTAATTCTTCATTGCTTAATTTTTCTGCGGAAGCGTAACCCCAAAATTCTTTGCGCACACGCTCGTGCATGCGCTCGGCAAAAGCTTCTGCCAGCCGATCTGCAATCGCTTTTACCATAATGCTGTTATAATCATCGTGGTCTTTTTCATATTGTGCAACCAATTCATCAACGCCGATTCCTGTGGTTAATGCGAAACTTCCAAAGTAATCTTGTATGTGGCTTTCTTTTGGTGCGATGAAATCTGCAAGCGCGTAGTAAGGTTGTCCATCAACTTTGTCTACTTGTTGGCGAAGGGTGTGGATGATAACTTTTTGAGGTTGAGATTGAGGCTGAGGGCGAGCAATAGATTGAGCCAAAATATCCCATTCGCCATTAATTTGTTTTCCTTTAATGCTTTCTACATTGAGTTCAATATCATCATCTCCGATGGAATTTGCTGGCCAAAAGCCGATAGCCGCTTTTGCAGTAAGCAATTTTTCGCTCACAATTTTATGCAACATGGCTTGTGCATCGCCGAAAAGTTTTTTCGCTTCTACGCCAACGAACTTATCATCAAAAATTTTCGGATAGCTGCCTCGCAATTCCCAAGTGTGGAAAAATGGCGTCCAATCTATGTAGTCAATTAATTCTTCTAACGGATAGTCATCAAAAACCTTTGTCCCTAAAAAAGACGGTTTCGGTAAATTTTCTTTAAAATCAATCTTGAATTTATGTTCTCTCGCTTCTTCCAAAGTCTTGTATCGCTTATCAGACCGTTTATTTAAATGGGCTTCTCTGGCTTTATCGTACTCTGCGCGGATGGTATTTACATATTCGCCCTTCTTTTCGTCATTCATCAACGTGCTGCAAACGGTAACGCTTCTAGAGGCATCTAAAACATGTATAGTTGGACCAGAATAATTCGGCGCAACCTTTACCGCAGCATGAATTCTAGAAGTTGTTGCGCCGCCAAGAATCAGTGGGATATCAAACTTTTCCCTTTCAAATTCCTTTGCAAAATGCACCATTTCGTCTAGTGATGGTGTAATTAAGCCGCTTAAGCCAACAATATCCGCATTGATTTCTCTCGCTTTTTTAATGATTTCTTGTGCAGGAACCATCACACCCATATCAACTACTTCGAAATTATTGCAGGCAAGTACCACGCCGACAATGTTTTTTCCAATATCATGTACATCACCTTTAACGGTGGCAAGCAGAATTTTCCCTGCAGAAGAACTCTGATTTTGATCGGGATTATCTAATTTACCTTGTTCAATAAAGGGAAGCAAATAGGCTACAGCTTTTTTCATCACCCTTGCAGATTTAACCACCTGCGGCAGAAACATTTTTCCGGCGCCAAATAAATCACCGACAATGTTCATCCCATCCATCAAAGGGCCTTCTATTACTTCTATTGGGCGGGCATAAAGTTGTCTTGCTTCCTCCACATCATCATCTAAAAACTCTACCAAACCTTTTACCAACGCATGCGATAAACGCTTTTGCACGGTGTCGTTCCGCCAAGCTTCGTCTTTTACAATAACTTTTCCCTTAGATTTTACATTTTCTGCAAAATCTACCAAGCGCTCTGTCGCATCTTCTCTCCTATTCAATAGCACATCTTCTACCCTTTCCAACAATTCTGGCGGTATCTGTTGATAGACTTCCAACATTCCTGCATTTACAATGCCCATATCTAAACCTGCTTTAATGGCATGGTATAAAAAGGCAGAATGCATAGCTTCGCGAACGGTATTATTCCCACGGAAAGAAAAAGAAATGTTAGAAACGCCACCGCTAACCTTGGCATGCGGAAGGTTTTCTTTTATCCACTTTGTGGCATTTATAAAATCTACCGCATAGTTGTTGTGTTCTTCTAAACCCGTTGCAACGGTTAAAATGTTAGGATCAAAAATGATGTCTTCTGGCGGAAAGCCAACTTCGTTAACCAAAATATCATAACTTCTTCTGCAAATTTCTGTGCGGCGTTGATAATTATCTGCTTGCCCTTGTTCATCAAAAGCCATCACGACAACCGCAGCGCCGTAAGTCATAATTTTCCTGGCACCTTCCTTAAATTTTTCTTCGCCTTCTTTAAGCGAAATGGAATTAACAATCCCTTTACCTTGCATACATTTTAAGCCACATTCTATTACACTCCACTTAGAAGAATCTACCATAATCGGCAGCTTCGCAATGTCTGGTTCTGATGCAATGAGGTTCATAAATTTGGTCATGGCCGCTTCAGAATCAAGCATGCCTTCGTCCATATTTACATCGATTATTTGCGCGCCGCCTTCTACCTGCTGACGGGCAACGGCAAGTGCGGCTTCATAATCGCCACTTAAAATAAGCTTAGAAAACTTTGGCGATCCCGTTATGTTGGTACGCTCTCCGATGTTGACAAAAATACTTTCTGGCGTAATGGTAACGGGTTCCAAGCCACTCAAACGCATGTATGGCGTAATTGCTGGTATTTTTCTTGGCGCTATTTTTTTTGCCTTATCGGCGATGCATTTGATATGTTCTGGCGTCGTACCACAACAACCGCCAACAATATTTACAAACCCAGACAATATAAAATCATCTACCAGATGGGCGGTTTCATGTGGTTGCTCATCATATTCGCCAAATTCGTTTGGTAAACCAGCGTTTGGGTAAGCAGAAACGTAGCAGTTCGCTTTCGCGGATAATTCTTCTATATGGGGACGCATATCTTTAGCGCCAAGGGCACAGTTAAAACCTATGCTTAGGGGTTTTGCATGCAAAACAGAATTTAAAAATGCCTCTGCAGTTTGTCCGGAAAGAGTTCTTCCCGAGGCATCGGTAATAGTCCCAGAAATCATTATTTCAAAATGCCAGTCTTTTTTCATCCTTTCCGGATGATTGCTTTCAGAAGCTGCCCCCCTTAATTCTGCCTCATATTTTTTGATGGCAAAAATTGCCGCTTTTGCATTTAAGGTATCAAAAATGGTTTCGATTAAAAGCAAATCAGAACCGCCATCTACCAAACCACGCACTTGCTCATAGTAGGCTTCCACCAATTCATCAAAGCTAATAGCCCTAAAACCTGGGTCGTTAACATTTGGCGAAAGAGAAAGGGTGCGATTTGTTGGTCCGATAGCTCCCGCAACAAAACATTTCCTATCGGGATTTACTGACATAAATTCTGTTGCAGCGGCTTTGGCAACTTTGGCACCTTCGAAGCTAAGCTCATAACTTAACTCTTCCATTTGGTAATCGGCCATAGAAATGCGCTGCGTGCTAAACGTATTTGTTTCTATAATATCTGCGCCGGCAGCCAAGTATTCTAAATGGATGGATTTGATAATTTCAGGTCTGGTGATGTTTAAAAGGTCGTTATTTCCCTTAACATCGCAAGGATGGTTTTTAAACCGCTCGCCGCGAAAATCTTCTTCTGTGAGTTGATAGCGCTGAATCATAGTGCCCATGGCACCATCTATAATTAAAATACGTTTTTCTAATTCTTTTCTAATATCCATTTGTGAGTAGCAAGAAGCAAGCAGTTAGTAATTAGTAGTTAGTATAAAGACAAAATACAAGCTAAATAAATCTGTGTTATGTTTAAGCATGACAACCTCGTCTTGATACTTGAACTAACTACTCAATACTTTACAATGCTTATTTAAAAAACGCTGGTGCAGGGTTGCATCCTCCGAAACTTATCTTTTCTCTGTTTAGAGATAGAATGTAGCACCTTGTTTTTTACAGGTTGCTAAGACTTCAGCGGTTCTAGTCCCTCCGTCTTTCTTTATAAGCATTGCAAAAATAGCATATCGCCATATCATTATCAAATTATTGGGTAATTAGCGAAATTTTGTTGCAGTTTAGCTACACAATTTGATTACTTGCCAAAATAAAGTTTGGCATGGAACTTACTCCACAAGTTATTTGTGGTATGTCTGATAATTCCTGAAAACGCTCAAGAAAACGAAAAAAGCACACCTTCCGATGTGCTTTCATAAATCTGTGAATCGATCTGATTATTTTCTTCCGCCGAAGATGCGAAGTAAGAAAAGGAAAATATTTAAGAAATCTAGATACAAAGACAGTGCCGCTACGATGGCCATTTTTTTGGAATCAACTTGCAATACTTCATCACCTCTGGCTTCAATTCCCATTCCGATGCGTTTTATTTTTTGAACATCGTAAGCGGTTAGAGCGGTAAAAATCGCAATGCCAATAATTGCCATAATCAAACTGAATTGCTCGCTTTGCACAAACATATTTATAACCATTGCTACGACCAATCCAATTACCCCGACCATTAATATGGGTCCAAATTTACTTAGGTCTACATTTGTGGTATAACCCATTACAGCCATAATACCAAAAATCCCTGCAGCGCCAGCAAAACAACTTACCACAGAACCAGATGTATATGCCAACAGTATAAAACTTAAACTAATGCCAGTTAGTACCGAGTATAGCACAAATACACCAATTAGGGCAGGAAGCGAAAGTTTGCTTAAACCGAAACTCATAAGCAGCACCAATCCCAGGGGAGCGAACATTGCAACGTAGCCAAATATTGTCATGCCCACTTTACCTGTGGCGGGATTGACCTCAAGGAGATACTGCATAAAGCTTTCATTTGTGCCAAAAATATAAGCGGCTATAGTAGAAAGACTAAGTGCTACAAACATCCATAAAAAAACGTTCGCGAAAAACTTTTTAGAAATAGAGCCTTCTTGCTGAACAAAAACGCTGTTGTCTTGATATTGATAATTTTGGTGTTCCATTATATTCTGAATATTATTAAAATTTTGTGTAACTAATTATAATCAACCAACTAAACCTTGTGGCTGTATTAAATATGCTAACTACTTATCAAAAAGCGTGCAGAGATTAACTCACAGTCGATTTGGCAGTATGTTAATATAAAAGTAATCGTTTTAATTCAATCTTTTTGTCAACAATTCTTCAATTTTTTTAAATATCTGCAAAGGCTTTAGCGGGCGCCAAGCAAAATCGTCAAAGGCACCCCCAAAATTGATGTAATAATCGATGTTATTATTTTTAAATTCAGTTATTACATGCTCTGTAAAATTTATACCTACAATCCACCCGTCTTCAACTTCTTGAAACCATTCTTCATAATAGCTATCATCAGAAGCGTGAAAATTTAGTACATTTTCTCCAATTAGAATGAACTTATTTATGCCGGCATCCATCATCAACTCCAAAATATCACGTTTTAACAACATGATGTCATTATTAATGGCATCGTTCCATTCGCCAATAAATTCTATAATGGTATATCTGCGATCATAATCAGCGTAAAGCACTTTTAAATAAAGGGTATTTGAGCCAAACTCATCCCATTGAGGATGAAGCAAAAAGTTATAAATCTGTTTATCAAAATAAAGCTCAGAGTATTCCGTATTGTAAAAAGGCGATTTCTCATCTTCTGCAGAAATGTAATCGTCTCGCCATCTGTAATATGGTTCTATTTCGTGCAAGTTGGATTTTGGTTGTGAGTTGTGGGACGTGGGTTGTGGGTTACAGGTTATGGGTTGAAGGTTGAAGGTTTAGGCAAAGGGCTTGGGCGTCTAAATACTTTATATTAATACATTTTAAGGTTTGTGGGTTCTTCGCCTTATAACTGTTAGCTCACAACTGGTAACCCATAATTGACAACTCACAGCTGATAACTGACAACTACATTATTTCCCCGCTTCTACTGCTTTTCTTACGCTACCATATTTAGTCAGCAGTTTTGCTGCATCGTCATAGTTTATTTTCAAATCTTTTGCCACCATCTGCGTTCCGCGATCCACCAGTTTATTATTGCTTAACTGCATATCTACCATTTTGTTTCCTACAACTCTTCCCAATTGAACCATTACAGTTGTACTAAGCATGTTAAGAACCATTTTTTGTGCTGTGCCAGATTTCATTCTGGTAGACCCTGTGATAAACTCCGGGCCAACCACTACTTCTACCGGAAAATTTGCTTCCACCACAATCGGCCCGCCCTCGTTACACACAATACAGCCTGTTAAAATGCCGAATTTATTTGCCATTTGTAAACCGCCAGTTACATAGGGCGTGGTACCAGAGGCTGCCAAACCTACCAGACAGTCTTTTTCGTTGATTTGATACTCTTGCAAATCTTTCCAAGCCTGCACATTGTCATCTTCGGCAAATTCCACAGCTTTTCTAATGGCAGAATCGCCGCCGGCTATAATTCCTACAACACTATCGAACGAAACACCAAAAGTTGGCGGACATTCAGAAGCATCTACGACTCCCAATCTACCGCTTGTGCCGGCGCCAATGTAAAAAAGCCTTCCGCCGTTTTTCATTTTTTCGGCTACAGCCGATGTTAATTTTTCTATTTGAGGCAAGGCTTTTTCTACTGCGGTTGCGACGGTTTTATCTTCGGCATTAATCGACTGCAACACTTCCAAAACAGACATTTTTTCTATATTGGTATAATTAGATTCTTTCTCCGTAACTCTATTCATAAAATGCATTTTCTATAAAAATCGCAATTTTTTAAATAGCAATGATAAATTTGTCTGAAAAATAAGATGGACACTTGTATTCATCTCCCGTTTTTTGCTTGTTCCTAATTCTTCGTAATCATACTTTCAATCTCCCACTTCTTACATCAGAGCCGATCGCTCTTCTCTCTGCAAATTTTTACAAACAAATGCAGTTAAATTTCTCTTCCCAAGGTGATTGAGCTACTAATTTCCGTAAATTTGTAACGTCCTAGATGAAAAAGAATACCCGTACCAATTTACTTCTTGCGCTTAGCTATTCTATCATTTTGATAGTTGGAATGTATTTAGGATTTCGGTTTTTGAAAGACCAGGGATACACAATCAAAAAAAATCCTGATCTCGCTTATCAGCAAGACGAAAAGAAGAATGAAATTCTGCAGATTATTGATAAAAAATATGTGGATGACATAAATATTTCAAAGCTTAAAAAACTACCAATAGACAGTCTTCTACATAGGTTAGACCCACACAGTGCATATTTACCGCCTGCCGATGCCGAGGATATGAGCAACACACTTGAGGGAAATTTTGAGGGTGTGGGTTTGGAATATTATATGTTAAACGACACCATGTTTGTAACGGGCGTGGTAAAAGGTGGGCCTGCTAACTTTGCCGGAATAGAACGCGGCGATAAAATCTTGCAGATCGACACGGCGGCAGTTAGTGGAAGGAAATTGGGAAAAGACCAATTATATGGGCGTTTTAGAGGTAAATCTGGCACTGGTGTCTCCGTCATTTTGTTGCATCCTGACAGTCCACAAAGTAAGCGTTTGGTGGTTACCCGGGGCAAAATAAATATAAGCAGCGTTGACGCTTCCTATCTTTTAACGCCCGAAATTGGTTATGTAAGAATAAGTAAGTTTGGTGCAAACACCGATGCCGATTTCTATTCTGCGCTTTCTAGTTTGAAGGCTTCGGGAATGAAGAAGTTGGTCTTAGATTTAAGAGATAATGGTGGCGGCTATTTTACCGCTGCAACCGGACTTGCGGATCAATTTTTGCCAGAAAATAAACTTATCGTTTACACCCAAGGCAAACACGAACCACGTACGGATTATTTATCTACTGGCACAGGCATTTTTCAACAAGGTAAACTTGCCATCTTGATTAACGAAAATACTGCCTCGGCTAGCGAAATAGTTGCGGGTGCAATGCAAGATCTTGGCAGGGGAATCATTATTGGCAGGCGATCGTTCGGCAAAGGGTTGGTACAAGAACAGTTTCCCTTTGAAGATGGATCTGCCCTTAATTTAACTATTGCCCGCTACTACACACCAAACGGCAAAAGCATTCAAAAATCTTATGCCAAAGGCTATGATGCTTACAAACGAGAGTTGGATGAAAGAATGGTTGATGGAGAATTAACGTCTGACAGAGGCTTGTTTGACGATTCGATAATAAAAAGTGAACCTGCGGCAGTTAACTCAGTAAAAATTTCAAAAATCTTGGGCGGCATTAGACCAGATGTTTTTGTAAAGCTAGATACCGTTGGCTACAATTCTTTGTACGCAAATTTAATGAGCAAAAAGCTGCTTTCTGACTTTGTATTTCAAACACTTATTTTAAGGTATCCATCCAATGTAGTGGAGCAAAACGTAAATAACCTAAAATTAACTGATAACGATTTTAAAGATTTTACTAATTTTCTTCAGACGAAAAATATGTTGGTCGACTTAAATCAATTAAATATCTCGAAGCCAATAATTTTGAGTAACCTAAAAGCCTATTTATACAGATATTATTTTGGCGATGTGGGTTATTACAAGTCATTGAACCAAAATGACGCCATGATAAAACAAGCTTTGATTAGCTTGCAATAGAAACGCCAACGGCTTAAATCTCAGAAACGGGCTAGCAACGAAGGTTGCCTTTTCTACTCCTCAACCACGCCCATTGCGCAAAACTTGTTTATTCTAGTTTGTATTAGTTGATCAGTTTCGATTTTGCCAAGCTCAGCAAGATCAGTAATTATTCTTTCTTTTATGGTTTGTGCCATAAGTTCAGCATCTTGATGCGCTCCGCCCAATGGTTCCGCAATGATACCATCGATAAGCTTATTTCCAAACATATCATCAGAAGTAAGCTTTAAACACTCTGCCGCTTTTTCTTTAAAATCCCAGCTGCGCCAAAGAATAGAGGAGCAAGATTCTGGTGAAATTACCGAATACCAAGTATGTTCTAGCATGTATACTCTATCTCCAATACCGATTCCTAAAGCACCACCCGAGGCACCTTCGCCCACCACAATACAAATAATTGGTACTCTTAGTATAGACATTTCAAGCAAGTTTCTGGCAATCGCCTCGCCTTGGCCACGTTCTTCTGCCTCTAAACCAGGGTATGCACCCATGGTATCTATAAAGGAAATTACAGGTTTGTTAAATTTTTCTGCAAGTCGCATCAAGCGCAAAGCTTTTCTATAACCTTCGGGATTTGCCATACCAAAGTTTCTATATTGACGCTCCTTGGTATTTTTCCCTTTTTGATGACCGATAATCATAAGCGTTTGTCCATTCACGGTCGCAAACCCGCCAACTATGGCCTTGTCGTCACTTACTGTTCTATCGCCGTGCATTTCGATAAAATCATCGCAAATTAAACTGATGTAATCTAATGTTTGTGGCCTATCTGGATGTCTGCTCAACTGAACTTCTTGCCAACCTGTTAAGTTGCTGTAAAGCGTTTTAGTAGTTTCGTCTAACCTTTGTTGGAGTTCGTTAATAGTGGCCGACATGTTTACTTTTGTTTTCTCGGCAACTTGATTAACTTTTTCTATCTGTTGATATAAATCCGCGATAGGTTTTTCAAAATCGAATGAAGTTTTTATTTGCTGCATAACTGGTTGGCAAATTTACGGATTAAATTTAATTATAATCAGACTATTGGCTCATCTAAAAAATGGCTTACATTGAAAGTGTTTTGGAAAGAAGCAATACCTATGTAGCATCATTACCATTTAAAATTTGGCCGGCACACCTGTTTTTGGCAAGGCGGCCAAAATAAATTTCCTAATGTGTTCTGTCGCGGTTTTCAAATCGTCTTTGCGGAGGTACATCATGTGGCCGCTTCTGTAACCTTCCCACTGTATTCTATCTTTCAGTTTGCCTGATGCATCTAATTGCCAAAGGTTATATTTTGCATTGAAATAATCACACGCGCCATCAAAATAACCAGATTGCACAAACAAATGCAAGTAGGGATTTTGGGCCATGGCATCTCTCAAGTTTTCGCCCGTATGATTATTAGAATCATCCCAAGGATAAACCGAGCCAAACATATTGTATTTTAGGTCGGTCTTGTAATTTAACGCATTGCGGAGGTACATGTTTATAGCCGGAGTAAAAGAGTGCAACCATGAGGTTAACTCGGCATTGTAATCTGGGCTGTCACCAGCATTTATTTTATCGATTCCGCGATACCTGGAATCAAGTCGACCAATGGTTAAACCTTTATCGCGAAGCAGATCTTTCCAGAAAAAATCGAAAGGCACGACTAAATTATAATCTAGAATAGTTTTTGCAGGCAGGCCACTATATCTCGCCATTTTATCTGCAATTTCTTGCTTTTTGCTTTGGCTCATCGTACTGCCAGCAGCAATAGCGGGGATCAGTTCATTGATCGTAAATTTCTCAACCTCGGGTAAAACTAACAATAGATCTTTTTGTTGCAAATCTGCAGGGAGTTTTTTGTGGTACCAAGCCGTTGCTGCAAAATAGGGCAATCTCAAAGCGGCATCTACGGGGCCTGCCCTATCTATTCCTAAATCGGTTGGAGAAACCAAAACTACGCCATTCAAATACATCCATTGGCTATTTTGCAACGCCAAGGCTAATCCAGATACACGTGCAGTTCCGTAGCTTTCGCCTATTAAGAACTTTGGAGAAGCCCATCTGTCATTCCTAGTTACAAAGGTGTTTATCCATTCTGCCAAGTATTTGATGTCGACATTAACACCAAAGAAGGTAGACTTTGGCACGTCTTTATTTACCGCTCGGGAGTAACCAGTGTTTACCGGATCGATGTAAACAATGTCTGCAACATCTAAAATAGAATACGGATTGTCGCTATAACCATAAGGTTGCACGGGATATCCTTCGCTATCAATATTTAAAACCACCGGACCGGTATAGGCAATGTGCATCCAAACCGATGCAGAACCGGGTCCGCCATTAAAGGAAATAACCAAAGGGCGTTTATTGCCATCTTTAACATCGGTGCGTTGATAGTAAGTGTAAAACAAGCCGGCAATGGGTTTTCCATCTTCATCCCAAACGGGCATAGTGCCTGCGGTAGCTTTGTATGTAATGTTTTTACCGTTAGCCGTGAGCGTATGATTGGTAATCACCGCGCACTCGACGTTAATTTTCCGCTCATCGCCAACAACATTCTGCGGATCTTTTACAGTGACTTGTGTAGTGGTAACCGTTTCTTTTGAAGGCTTTGTAGATTTTTCTTGTGCTTTGGCAAAGCCGATAGAAAAGATGCAAGAAAATAGTAGAAAATTAATTTTCATTTTGAGATTGATTGGTTTCTAAATATCTTATAAAAGATTTGCTAATCAAAACGAGGATAATCATTTGTATCTGATTTAATCCTTATTTAATAGAAGGTTTTTTATAATTTGCCATTAAAAATGGAACAACCAAAAACACAAAAAGAGAAGATGCTTGCGGGATTACCTTATTTCGCCGGAGAAAAAACACTAACTGCAGAACGCTTAAAGGCGCGAGAAGTGCTTTTTCAGTTCAACAACTCTGCGCCTAAGTTTATTAAGCAGCGAAAGCAGCAGCTAAAAAGTCTTCTCGGAATAACAGGAACCAATTTTTATTTCGAACCCCCTTTTCGGTGTGATTACGGTTACAACATAGAAATAGGCGAACACTTTTACGCTAATTTTAATCTGATTATTTTGGATTGCGCAAAGGTAAGCATCGGCAACAACGTGTTTATTGCTCCAAATGTTGGCATTTATACTGCAGGGCATCCTATTCACCCTTTTCTAAGAGATAAAGAAGTGGAGTGGGCACAGCCGATTACTATTGGCAACAGTGTATGGATTGGCGCGGGCGCAATCATAAATCCAGGAATAACCATTGGCAACAATGTGGTCATTGGATCTGGAAGCGTGGTTACCAAAAATATTCCAGACAATGTTTTGGCGGTTGGAAATCCGTGCAGGGTAATTAGAGAGATTACTGAAGCCGATAAAGATTTTTATTATAAGTATTTAAAGATGTACGATGAAAAGACCATTTGAAGCAGTAAGAGAACTTGTTTTTGACAGTCTAGAAAGAACTCGTGAAAACAACAGATTTATTTTTGAGCACTCCGACAAATTTATGGTTTGGATAGTTGGTTTTTCTATTGGCGGTTTATCACTCATTGTAATCAACCTTAGTAAATTCGACAAAACATTAAGTCACACTTTGTTGAAGTCTATTTTGGTACTTTTAGCAATCTCCATAGTCTCTGGCATTGTATACAGAGTTGCTTTTTACTCCTATCAAATTTATTATCAACAAAAAGAATTTTATTTGGAAGCTGCGTTTTCTAATAAGGAATTTATGGAAATTGAACCTGACGACTTAGTTGAAGAAACAGACATAAAAGTAGTAATTAGAAGATTGAGAGAAGACTTTGGAGAAGATGTTTCTGACATGCTGAATATTTACGAACACTCTGACGAAGATAGAAAGTTATTTCTTTTGAATAATTTGAAATCACATCATAAAAGAACTGGAGAATGGGCTAAAAAAGATTTTGAATTAGCGATTGAATACACTAAAGATACATTTCAAAAAGCTTTCGGTTTATCAAAAGAAAGAGTTGATACATTATTTGCTGACAACGCACATATTAAATTGAAAGTCGCAGCATGGATAACAACTGTATCGTTCTTTTTAAGTTGCTTATCGTTTGTAGTTGTGATAATTATTTTGTGCATAGCTTACTAAAAAACTTATTGATAAAAACAAGTTTAGTCTATACAGACCGGAGGGTTTTACTTTTTTTCTGCAAATTAACTATGTTTGTGCTTGGGCGGAAGGTTATGCATTAATACGGGTACAGCCAAAACCGGCCAATTGTTATGTGTAATTTTTAAACAAAACGAGAAAAATTAAAATTTATGAAATACATATTGATTATAAGTTTTCTATTGATGCCAATGACAAAACTATTCGCGCAAGCACAACAGACGAAATCTTTCTATGTAAATGCTTGCCATTTTTATGGTAGTTTCAAAACAGAGAATGAACCATTATGCGATGGTTTTGAAATTAAAATCACCACGAATTATATAAATATTGGCGAAGATGTCGACCTAAGAATAATATCTAGGCAATTAATTGATAATAAAACAAGATATGTTGTTGAAGACCCTAAGAGTCAAATAATTGGTGCTTTTCACGGAAAGACTCCGAGAGGAAATGATTACTTACAAGTAGTTTTTAAATCGAATAAAAGTGACAAAATCGAATCAGGTCTAACATTTCAATATTGGGACTATGTTTCATCATATGACTTTTGGCGAGCTGAGAGAAAAAAGAAAAATCTCACAAACTAAGAATACATATTTTCTTGCAAGCCAGCTCCAATGCAACTACAAAAGGTTAGCATCGGGGTTGGCTATGTTTTTAATCTTCTCTGACGTAGGTTTCATCGTAAATCATATTTTCACCAACTTTCCCTACGGTATGTAATTGATTCCCATTAACAGTAAGCGCATATTTTACTTCCATATTTTCAAAGCCTTGGAAGGTAGCATATTCAGTTAATTCCTGATAATTACCATTTACGAGGGTATAGTGTCCGCCTGCTGTAGAGGTAACCATTTTTTTGCCATCCAACTCTTTAATTTTCTTCTCAATTACCACGACGAAAGTAGTGGGTGTTATTATTTTTCTCTGAAAGACCATCGTACTATCACCCATGTATTGATCTCCATTACTGTACGTGACTTTTTGTGATACTAGCTTCCAAGTGCCGATGTGACTAGCTTTAACTGGATTTTTAGCTCTAACAGGTTTAGTCTTGACAAGTGGAATTGAAGCTTTCTTTCGTGTCTGGGCAAATATAGCTGTCGAGGATAAAGTAAACAGTGCAACGGTAATTAGGAATACTTTTTTCATGTATAGTTGTCTTTTAAGTAATCTAAGATAGTGTTTTTATTCTATTAAATTCGAAGTCTAACAGAGTAGTTGTGTTTAAAGAGTCTTGTAGCAACACGGCTTTATCTACTTAGTATTAAAACTATGCAGAATGCAGGTAGATATACATTTGGTGTTTATCCGCATCTTTACCTTAGTTTTGGAAACCAAATCAATCATAAGCTATGAATGCCAAAAAACTACTTTCGTATTTATTTTTATCGACCCTTCTTACCATCCCTGCTTTTGCGCAGTTAAAAGTAAGTGCGGATCATCGCCATCTACAAACCGCGGATGGGAAACCATTTTTCTGGCTTGCGGATACGGCATGGGAATTGTTTCACCGGCTTAACCGTGAAGAAGCTAATTTATATCTCAACGATCGGGCGGCGAAAGGATTCACGGTGATTCAGGCTGTTGTTTTATCTGAGCTGGATGGTTTAAATGTTCCAAATCCCTACGGCGAAAAACCCCTGGTAAATAATGATCCCAATCAGCCAAACGAAGCGTATTTTAAACATGTAGATTATATCGTCAACAAAGCAGAAAAGCTTGGACTGATCATTGCCATGCTTCCCACTTGGGGGAATAATTGGCACGATGCAAACGCTTCCGGACAAAGCCTCTTCAATCCAAAGAATGCCCGTTCATTTGGCGAGTATATAGGCAAGCGCTATAAAAATAAGAGCATTGTCTGGGTATTGGGCGGAGATCGTAATGTCGAATCGCCAATACAATTTGAAACGATTAGGGCCATGGCAGAAGGTATAAAAAAGGGTGATGGAGGAAAACATCTAATGACTTTCCATCCTACCGGCGGAAAAAGTTCGTCAGATTTTTTCAAAGATGATCTTTGGATGGACTTCAATATGTCGCAAACCGGGCACAGCAAAGATTCTAAGAACTACCGTTTCAATCAAAACAACCTCGCCTTAAAACCATTGAAGCCCCATGTTGATGGCGAACCAAGATATGAAGATCACCCAAACCGGTTCGACCCAGAAAAATACGGCTGGATGGATGATTTTGATGCCCGCCAGACTGCTTATTGGAGTATGCTTTCTGGGGCGTTCGGTCATACCTACGGCAACCACAACATTTGGCAGTTTTATACCGAGCAGCGCAAGCCTATCTCGTGGGCGAGAACCCATTGGAAAGTTGCTTTAACACATCTCGGGGCGATGCAAGTAGGGTTGATGCGAAAACTATTTGAAAAACGCAATTGGCAGCGGTTAACATCCGACCAAAGCGTTATTGCACAAAATAATCCAGAAGACCTTCAATATGCGATGGCAGCGGTTTCTTTGGATGGTGATTTCTTGATGGCGTATCTTCCTTACGGACAGAAGACAAAAATCAGCACCGCGAAAATAAAAGGAAGCAAGTTAAATGGCTGGCTTTTCAACCCGCGCGACGGGCGCACGATTGTCTTAGGAACTTTTAATAATACGGGAACCAAAGAGATCGCCCCGCAATCAGTAGGCCGGGGCAGCGATTGGATAGTGATTATAGACGATGCGGCGAAGAATTATGCAAATCCACATGTGGTGGATTGAACGATGGACCTATATTTCGATGTGCTTTTGTAACGGGGGTAAAAACAAACAACTCCTACCGAATTCTATTAATGACATAGATTTTGTTCAATTTTCAAATTTACTCCAGTCAGTCAATTTGTATTTTAGTTTTTGATATATCAAAGACAATTGAATAACGATTTGCATTCACCTAATTCTTGCTACTCGAGGTATGGTCCACCGCAATTTTCCACTCGCCGTCTATCTTTCTAAAGATTAAGGTAAAATAACCGTGAGGCTTATCGGCTTCACGTTTTAAGGCCCAACTCCCAAGCACAAATGCGGCATCTTTTGATAAGAGATTTATTTTCTTGATATCAAAGGTTAGCGTTCCCATAGCTTTCTTATCGGGATAACTTTTCTTATAGTTTTCTAACGTTTTTTGCCAGCCATAAGTGGGCTCAGAAGCGCCAACAAATAGCAGACTATCTGTTTTGATATAGCCTAACATGAACCCATTAATATTCCCATTATTCCACGCGGTTTGTTGATTTTCCAATACGGCAAGAACTTTCTTTTCTTCTAAGTGTCTTTGAGCCGATGCTTGTAAAACAAATGCAACTGCTATAGTCGTCCAAATATATTTCATAACGGGAAACTACTTAAAAAAAGCGAGTTATTATTGATAACTTTAGCGATAAACTTCTTTTGGGAATAATCAGTTCGAAAATTAATTGATATGAAAAACACGGTGGTTTGTATTGGCGAGTTACTTTGGGATGTCTTCCCTAATGGTAGGAAAAAAATAGGTGGCTCTAGCACCAACGTAGCGCTCCATTTAAACCTGCACAGACTAAAATGCTTATTAATTAGCGGCATTGGCGATGACGATGATGGAATAGAACTTATTAATAATCTAACTGTTCAAGGTTTTTCTACCGAGCTTATCCAAATAAAGAAAAATTTGCCCACTAGCCGAGTAGTTATTGAATTAGACGAGGCCGGCAATCCAAATTACAAAATTGTAGAAAATGTAGCTTGGGATGCTTTAAAGCTTACCCAAAACCTAATTAAACGTGTAGAGAAAGCAGACGCATTAATTTTTTGCAGCTTAACTTGTCGCACTGAAATGAGCAGGAATACCGTTTTTGCCCTGGCAGATAAGGCTCGTTTGGCTGTTTTAGACTTAAACTTGCGTCCTCCTTTTTATGATATCGAAACGATAAAAAGTTTATTGAAAAAAGCGAACATTTTAAAAATGAATCGAATCGAGTTCGATTATTTGATAGAAAATCTAAACCTTCCTGAGAATCAAAAAGAGCAAAGTCTGAGAGACTTGGCTGCTGCTTTTGAATTAAAAACCATTTGTTTGACGTTGGGCCATGAAGGTGCCATGCTGCTTCACGAAGAAAATATCTACCATCAAAAAGGGTATAAAGTAAAAGTTACGGACACGGTTGGCGCAGGCGACGCATTTTTAGCTAGCTTTCTTGCAGGCTTTTTGGAAGGAAAACAAATATCAAACGTCTTGGAAACCGCATGTTTGATGGGCGCATTTGTAACTTCCAGACCGGGTGCAAATCCTTACTACGACGAAGAAATACTGAATGAATTTAGAACTAGCATCAGCTAAAAAACCAAAAGTAATTGTAATAGGGGCAGGTTTTGCCGGCATGGCCGCAGCAGCATTAATGGCGAAAGCAGGTTGCAAAGTAACCGTTTTAGAAAAAAATGAAATGGCCGGCGGCCGTGCAAGAACTTGGCAGAAAGACGGGTTCCATTTTGATATGGGACCAAGTTGGTATTGGATGCCAGACGTTTTTGAAAATTACTTCGCCCTATTTGGCAAAAAAACTTCAGATTTTTACGAGTTAAAAAGATTAGATCCTTCTTACAGAATTTTTTTTTGCAAAGACGATGAATTAAACATTCCTGCAACTGTCGAAAAACTCTATCAATTGTTTGAGGAGTTAGAACCTGGAAGCAGTAAAAACCTAGGTGTTTTTTTAAAACAGGCAGAATATAAGTATGAGGTTGGGATGAACGAATATGTCTTTAAACCCTCGCACAGTATATTGGAATATTTCGATCCGCGGTTGGCTATTAGCGGCATTAAACTGCAATTATTGGGTAACATGCGCAAGCATGTACACAAGTTATTTAAAAACGAGAAATTAAGAAAACTCTTAGAATTTCCTGTTTTATTTCTAGGGGCCACGCCCCAAAACACGCCGGCCCTATATAGCTTGATGAACTATGCCGATCTCATTTTGGGTACTTGGTATCCGATGGGCGGAATGCATAAAATCGTTTCGGCCATGCAAAAAATTGCCGAGGCAGAAGGAGTAAAATTTTTGTTTGATAGTGAAGTTACTGAAATCAAAGTAGAGGAGAACGAGGTTAAATACGTTAAAGTCGCCGAGCGGACTTTCAAAACTGATTTCGTAATCGGAAATGCCGACTACCATCATCTAGAACAGCAATTGCTAGAAAAAAATAACCGCAGATATACAGAAAACTACTGGCAAACAAGAACGATGGCACCTTCTTGCTTACTTTTTTATATTGGTTTGGATAAAAAACTAAGCAATGTTCTTCACCATAATCTGTTTTTCGATAAAGATTTTGACAAACATGCAGAAGAAATTTACTCCAAACCTATTTGGCCGACAGAGCCACTTTTTTACGCCTGTTGCCCATCTATAACTGATGAATCGGTGGCGCCCGAGAATTGCGAAAATCTATTTTTTCTAATGCCTATTGCACCTGGTTTGGAAGATTCAATGGCTCAACGAGAAAAATATTTCGAATTAATTTTAAGAAGATTTGAGGAATTGACTGGCAATGAGATTGCAAGTTCTATTTTATTTAAGCGAAGTTATGCCATGCACGATTTTGTAAAAGATTACCATGCTTTTAAAGGAAATGCCTACGGGTTGGCAAATACGCTGCCACAAACAGCTTTTTTGAAACCAAAAATGGAAAGCAAAATAAAGAACTTTCTCTACACAGGACAACTTACGGTTCCCGGTCCGGGCGTTCCGCCTGCCATTATTTCTGGCAGAGTGGCAGCAAACGAAAGCATAAGAAAGTTAAAAAAATTTGGTTTATTAAAATAATAGCTCTACATTTAAAAACTCTAACAAAATAGCGGTATTTACTTCGGAAAGTTTAAGCAAACGAATAAAAGCGAAAACTAACGAAAGCTTATATAAGAATCGACTAACCAAATATATGATTAGGCAAAAAGGCTAAGATTTTTCTTAGCCTTTTGCTTTTAAGTAGATCAAGTAACAGGTAAAAGAAGTTAGGAATTATTCCTCTCATGCTCTTTAAGAAAACGACTTAAAGAAAACGACGCAGAACCCTTGAAAGATTGAAACGAAAAGCCGTGCATAACTTTGCCTGCTTGGTAAGAGCCTCGGTAAACGCTGCGGTTAATTTGTAAAAGCCAAACTACTTATCTCCCAAACCGGCTAATACGTTAATGGTAAGCGCCACAATGATGGTATTGAAAACAAAAGAAAGCAAACTATGCAATAAGGTAAGTCGACGAAGTTTTTTGGACGAAACTTCCACATCAGATACCTGAAAGGTCATGCCGATAACAAAGGAGTAATAGGCAAAGTCGAGAAAATCGGGCTTATCATCACCGGGAAAATCTAGGCCACCTTCAGACTTCTTGCCGCCGCTTTCTTCGGTATCGCCATAAAATAAGTGCGCATAACGCATGGTAAAAGTGGTATGCACCAGAAACCATGAAAGGACTAAACCAACAATCGCCACAGTGATGTCTGTAGCGTTTAACTCTTTGTCAATTAAAACTAAAACCACTGCAAACAAGGCCGCAAAAGTAGCGATAAGTACCACAAAGAAAATTTCACTTCTATTTTCATCCTGTAATTTTGCTCTTAACTTGGTTTGCGCTGTACTTACCGAGAAAAAAATTTGCCAGTATATGGCTATTACGGTAATGGAAAACCCGTCCCAGCCAAACATTATTTCTGTCAGTCCATTTAATTTCAGCAAAAATCCGCCAAGTAAAAACAGCAAGCCAACGCCTAAACTGATAAGCAATATTGCAAGTGCCGTTAGCCTCTGGAACGTACTTAATTTTATATGTATGTCGGTCACTAAATTTTAAGTTTAAAATGCTGTTTCGCTTGTCCTTTTCTAAAATACACCAAGCCAATCCAAAATAAATCTATCGTGAGGGTAACATCTGGATGGTTTTTTATTTCGCTCCAAGCTTCCTTCATGCCCTTGCTCCAATAAATGTCATCAAAAATTAAAAGAGAATTTTCAGAAATTTTTGGCAGACACCACTTAAAATAATTGGTCGTTGCCTCTTTGCGGTGGTTTCCGTCAACATAAACTAGATCTAAATTTGGCTGCTTTGCAATCAAATCTGGCAAAATAAAATCAAAATTTCCTGTGTGGAGTTCAATGTTCTTTAATTCTAAATCTTTAAAATTCTGTTTCGCAACTGCCGCAGTTTCTGGACAACCTTCTATGCTTATGATTCTTGCGTTGGGGCATGCTTTCGCAAGATAAGCGGTAGTTATGCCCAAACAGGTTCCGAGTTCTACTACAATTTTTGGATCGACATTTTTGGCCAATCGAAAAATTAGTTGTGCGAGTTTTGGAGATTTTAAAGCATTTTTTGCAATCTGCCTAATTTGCTTTTTTCGTTTATTATTCAAATGAGAACCTGCACCTAGATCTGTGATGTTAATGGTAGAATGGTCATTAAAAAGTTTTTTTCGCTGTTGCTCGATAGATTTATAATCTGCATTGGCAGCAAAATTGTAAATTACTTTATCGGCCAACGTATATACAAAAGGCGAATGGGTTCCGTGAAGAGTTTTTGCTGAAAAACGGTGCTGCAGGTAATCGGCGATAAAAGAGAAAACCATAGGCTGCAAAAATAGATATAAACCACGTTTGAAAGATTTTTTTATGGAAAATAAATCAGAAATAGATGCTTTGCTAAGGCTTTTGGACGATCCTGATGAACAAATCTATCATCAAATAGAAAAGAGGCTTTTAAGCTATGGCGCAGAGGTAATAGAGTTTTTAGAAAACGCTTGGGAACATTCTTTAGATTCTCTGTTGCAAGAACGAATTGAGAATATTGTTCATTTAATACAATTTAACGGTGTTAAAGAAGATCTGAGTCTTTGGTATATGGGCGGTGCATTCGATTTGTTGCAGGGTGCACTAATTATAAATCGCTATCAGTATCCTGATTTGGATGAGCAAAAAGTCATCAATCAAATAGAAGACATTAAGCGAGAGATTTGGCTGAGTTTGCAGTACGATATGAGCGCATTGGAAAAAGTAAAATTGATAAATCATGTACTGTACAATCAAATGGGTTTTGGAGGTAATACCAAAAATCACCACGATCCGCAAAATTCTTACTTGAGCCAGGTGTTAGAAAGCAAAAAAGGCAACCAAATTACTTTAGCAATTATTTATTCTACACTAGCCCAAAAATTGGATATGCCTATTTACGGCATCAACCTGCCGCAACATTTTATTTTGGGCTATTTAGATGAAAGCAAACAAGAAAGCACCGAATATGGCGTGCTGTTTTATATAAATGCTTTTAATCGCGGTAATATTTTCGGGAAGCATGATGTAGATCAATTTCTCCGCCAGCTGAATTTAGATCCACAATCGATTTACTACAAACCTTGTACAAATACAGACATTATACGCAGGGTGTTAAGGAATTTAATTTCTTCTTATGAAAAAGCTGGGGCTATGGAAAAAGTGGCCGAGCTTAAAGAATTGCAAGAATTATTGGAAGACGTATCCAATTAGATAAATTTCTAAAACTAAAAAGATAGCGCACATCGTGCGGTTGCTTATCGCGTCACTGGAAAAATTAGCGTAATTTTTGTTCCGTTGTTCTCTGACGATTCCATCAAAACCTCAATTTTATGATAATTGGCGATGCTTTTAACAATGGCTAAACCAAGACCAAAACCTGTTTCTTCCGTGCTCCCACGTTTAAACCGATCAAAAGCAGTTTCCGCAGTTTCTATATTCATCCCAATTCCCGAATCTGAAATACTGAGTTTGAACTGCTTGCGATCTGCGGCTCCGGCCACACAGACTGAGCCGCCTGGATGATTGTATTTTATCGCATTACTAATAATGTTTGTAAGCAAAATATGGATGAGTGTCTTGCTGCCCAAAAATTTAGAATCAGACTGCAAATCTAACTTATAATCGATGTTTTTAGCAGTTATTCTATCTTCGAGTTCTTCATAAACTTCTTCTAATTCATCGCTGATACTGACGTTTTCTTTTTTTAAATATTGATTGTTTTCTACGCTAGAGATTAGAAGTAAGCTGTTTATAATTACTTTTAACCGATTTAAGGTTTTTAGCGAAGCGTACAATTTATCTTCATGCGAAGCAGGAATTTCTGCTGAATTTAGCATGTTCTCAAAGCGAGTGCTTAAAATGGTAATGGGCGTAAGCAATTCGTGAGAAACGTTTGCGATAAACTGTTTTTCTAATGAGAACAATTCGTTTATCTTTCTCATTAAAGAATTTATACTCTCATCCAAAATCTTAAAATCGTCTGTGCTTGTTGGAACGTTCTGGTAATTGTAGAGTGCAGGATCGTTTACCTTGATTATTTTTTTATCGATTATTGTATAAAACGGCTTTAACAGAAAGTTGGTAAAGGCGAAATCTGCGAAAAGACTAAGAGCGAGCGCGACAGCCAATAATATTAGCATGTAAACTCTAATAAAAGTCTTTAAATTTTCCAAGCTGCCAATACTTTCGCCAAGCTCTAAGTTGTACCAATTGGTATGATATAAAAACTTATAGTTTAATATGCGGAACGTTTCTACTTCTCCCTCTATCTCCCTATCTTCTGTAATTATTTTTGCAGACTCTGGTTTTTGCTTGTCTGGTATATCGCTTAAAATGATAAACTCTTCTTTTAGAATATTATAGTCAGTAAACGAGTCTTGCTTATCTAATAGAACTTGTATTTCATCATCGCTCAAATGAGCAATAATCTTGTTTTTCTTTTTGGCAAGTCGGGTGTCTAATTGATTGTAGGCAATTTTTTCTATCGAAAACAAAACAACGCTTCCTACCAGCAATGCAATGGCAATTTTGGTTATAGTGTTGTAAAGCGATAATTTTACCTTAAGTTTCATCTAACCAAGCACCTTAATATTTATGAAAAAAATGCAATAAATTTACCTTCCCGAATGCGCCATTTAGCAATCGATGCGATAACCAATACTTCTAACAGTCTCGAACCAATTAATATCTGCTAGTAATGATAACTTTTTCCGAAGATTTTTTACATGAACATCTACAAAATTTGAGTCGGAATTCACCTCTAAAATGTCGCCCCAAACATGTTCTGTTAGTCCCATTCTAGAAACGACCCGGTTTTTGTTTAGTACCAAATAATTGAAAATCTCAAACTCCTTTTTTGTAAGGTTAATTCTTTCCTCCCCAAATGCAACCGTTCTATTTTGTATATTCAGCAAAAAGCCGTGCACATTTATCTCGTTATTTTCTAATTTATGTTTTCGGCGGATGATGGCATGCATCCTTGCTAGAAGTTCATTTAGTGAAAACGGTTTTGGCAAATAGTCATCGGCTCCGCCATCCAAACCTCTAATCCGATCATCAACAGCACTTCGGGCGGTTAAAATGATAACTGCATCTTCCCTCCCTTTTAAAGATTTTAATAGTTGTAACACATCAAATCCATCGCCATCTGGCAAACCAAGATCAAGCAGGATAAAATCATAGCTGTTTACAAAAATTTTTTCCTCGGCAGATGCTTTTTTCCAAGCGTGCTCTACGGTAAAACCTTCGTTGGTTAAAAATTCGTTTATTTCGAAAGCAAGACTTCTCTCGTCTTCAACAATTAAAATGTTCATTTTCGTATGGTGATATTAATTGAAGCAATATGGAGACTTTCTATTGGAATAACGCATTGTGCATCAGAAAAAAGCTACTTGAACGAAACGATTTTGAACGATGTTTTAACAATCGAGCTTAAACAATCTTGTTGATGTTTTTTAAAATCACAGCACAGACCTCTTCTATTTGCTTTTCGGTAATAATTAAAGGCGGCGCAATCCTCATGGAATTGTTACAGTGCAAAAACCAATCAGATAGAACACCTTCTAAAATACAGGCATCAATTACTTTTTTATTGAAGTCGAAATTCTCAAACTCTACGGCCAACATTAAACCTTTTCCTCGAACCTCTTTAATGGCCGGATGTTTTAACAACGTTATAAACAGTTGGCCTTTTCGTTCTACATCTTCTATTATTTTTTCATCAAGCAAAACATTTAACGTAGCCAACCCTGCCGCACAGCAAACCGGGTGACCGCCAAATGTAGTCATGTGGCCCAGAATTGGCGTATGCGATAAAACCGACATAATTTCGGTAGAGCTGATAAAGGCGCCGATAGGCATGCCGCCACCCATTCCCTTTGCCAACAACAAAATATCTGGCGTTACGCAAAAATGCTCAAAGGCAAAGAGTTTTCCGGTACGGCCGAAACCTGATTGAATTTCATCAAAAACGAGCAATGCGCCCACTTCTTTGCATCGCTGCTTCAATGCTAAGAGGTAAGCCGTATCTGCCATCCGAACTCCAGATTCTCCTTGAATAGGTTCGATAAAAACGGCAGCAACCGTATTGTCTATTAAGTCTAAATATGGAAATTTATTATATTCGATAAAGCGCACATTAGGAAGAAACGGGCCATAACCTTTAGAATATTCTGTGCTTTCTGTTAAGCTTTCAGCGCCATGCGTGCTGCCATGATAGGCATTTTTGCAGGCAATAAATCCTTGCCGGCCGGTAAAACGCTTTGCCAATTTCATTGCTCCCTCCACAGCTTCTGTACCTGAATTTAAAAAATAGGTACAGTTTAAACTTTCGGGTAAGACATTTGCCAAAGCCTTGGCAAAATTTACCTGCGGTGTCTGCACATATTCGCCGTAAACCATCAAGTGCATATACGTTTCAGCCTGTTTCTTTACCGCCTTTATAACTTTTGGGTGGCAGTGGCCAACGTTGCTTACGCCAATTCCAGCAATTAAGTCTACATGTTTTTTACCGGCACTATCATAAATGTAAACCCCTTTTGCCCTTACAAATTCTAATAGAAGCGGAGTAGGCGATGTTTGCGCGTTATGCTGTAAAAATAATTGGCGTTGGGTAAGCATAAGGCAAAAATAGCCAATTAAGCTAAAACACTTTTACAAGGAGAAGTAATATTAGTTTTTTTAGACACAGTACAGTTAACATTAAGATTGGGACTAAGATTTTATTTTTACTCTATCTGTGACAATAAACTGTTGAAAACTTTGAGGATATTTTAAGATACTTCTTTCTAGGAAAATTTATATTTTTGACAAAATTATTCAAAGTATATTTGTTCAAAATGGACAGCTTAGGCGAAACGATAAGGAAACTACGAGAAGAGAAGGGATTGCCATTGCGGACAGTTGCAGCATTCCTCGACATTGATCAAGCAATTTTAAGCAAAATTGAACGAGGACAGCGCAATGGAACCCGAAAAAACGTAATAAAACTTGCCGAATTTTTTAAGGTAAAAGAAAACGATTTGCTCGTGTCTTGGCTATCAGACAAGTTGATGTATGAGGTGGCAGACGAAGATGTGGCATTGAAAGCCTTGCAAGTAGCAGAAGAGAAAGTTGTTTATAAGGCAGGGAATCAGACCGATAAAAAAACAATCATCAAGACAATACAATCTGTACTTAAAAATGATGGTAGAGTTGCAACCGCATGGCTTTTTGGGTCAATGGCTAGGGGAGAAACAAGACCCAATAGCGATGTGGATATTATGGTAGAATTGCATGACGGGAAAAAATACTCCATGTTTGACCTATTAGATATTGCCCATTCAATTGAGCTAAAAATCGACAGAAAAGTGGATCTAATGGAGAAAGGGCAATTGGATGATTTCGCGCTAAAAACAGCAGATAACGATTTGTTGAAAATCTATGGATAAGCCTACACCACGACAACGAATAGAACACGTTCTTGAAGCCATCAAGTTAATCAGGGAATTTGTCACGAATGTGAATGAAACGGATTTTCTGAAGGATAAAAAAGTTCAGAGTGCAGTTCAATATCAGTTTTTGATTATTGGCGAAGCTATAAGACAAACGGATGAAGATATTTTGGCCAAATACGATTATCCATGGCACATTCCCCGCTCATTCAGAAATTTTATAATTCATGTGTATCACGGAATAAAATTGGAAAGAATTTATTATGCTACACAGGATTTAGAGACGCTCGAAAATGAGATGAAAAACATATTGAAAAACGAATTTTAATTATATGCCAACAATACATTTTAAAGGAAAAACTTTTGTGCAGAACCACCATTTGGCGGTAAAGTATCACCAGAACCGCTGATTTTTTTATGATTAAATGAACCCATTCTTTTTCTCCGAAAAGGAACGGGGATAAGGCTGATTACGCGGTGTATGTTTTGGAAACACAAGGAATCCATCTCAAAAATGAAGACACCAAATACAAACAAGATGTTTTCTCGCTTTGCAACGAATTAGGAGCAAGGAAAGCTTGGAAAGAACTCTTTGACGAATTTTCATACCACGACTTTGAGTTTCAGGTGGTGTTTGAAGACGAGTGGCAAAACAAGCTTAACGAATTAATGGAATAAAGGAAAGCATCCCGATTTTTTTAAAATAAGCGAAAACATAGCCCCTCATTACGCTGTACTATTTGCTCCCGGCTCTCCGATAATAGAAAATTAATTTTTAAAAGCTCCTCCTTTTCTAAAAGTTGAACATAGTCGCCAACCGCAACGAGTATCAAAACAAATAATATCAAAAAAAAGCGGCCCGCATTATCTGCAGGCCGCTATTAAAATTTAGGTTAGGTAAGCTTAAAAACATCGCTTACATCATCCAAGCCAGAACCGGTATGTTTCAAATCTTTTATCAAACCGGTTTTTAGGCTGTACACCCAAGCATGTACCGATAATTCCTGTCCGCTTGCCCAAGCGTTTTGTACAATTGAAGTGTTTGCAACGTTTTCTGCACCAGTAATGGCAGTTAGTTCTACCAACCGATCGAACTTTTTCTCCGGATCTTTTATGGTAGCCATCTCTCGATCGTGCGTTTTGTAAATGTCTTTAATATTTCTAAGCCAATTGTCTATAATGCCAACACGCTTATTATCCAAGGCAGCCTTAACGCCACCGCAGCCGTAGTGTCCGCAAACAATTACGTGTTTTACCTTCAATACATTCACAGAATAATCTAATACCGAAAGCATGTTCATATCGGTGTGAACTACTAGATTAGAAATGTTACGATGAACAAAAATGTCGCCCGGCATCGTATTGGTAATTTGATTTGCAGGTACGCGACTATCAGAACAGCCAATCCATAAAACTGGTGGCGTTTGGCCTGCCGACAGTTTTTCAAAATAGGTAGGATCTGAATCTAAGACGTCCTTCACCCAATCTTTATTTCCTTGAAGTAGCGTTTCGCAATTTATCTTCGAAGTTTCTATTTGTTTTGCACACATATCTTTTAATTTAATATTTCGTTAGCTATTTTATTATCTATTTTCGGCACCACGTAATTTTTCTTAATATCTTCTAAAATTACGGTGGTTCCTTTAGTGTAGGCATTTTCCTCAAAATTGAAGATGGTTTCCAGCACGTCCGGATGAATATATCTCGCATTCGACCCATCTATAATTACATGCGTTTCTTTTGGAATGTTGGTTAACAGCACTTGGATTGCCGCCTTATTTAAAAACGAAACCTCCTCTGCAAGTTTTATACGCAGATGTTTTTTATCTCCCTCCTGTTGCACTTTGTAAAAATAAGAATTTCTCATGTTGGTACGAAGCAAATAAAATACCGCTACCAACAAGCCAATACCAACACCTTTTAACAAATCTGTAAAAAGAACTGCCAAAATGGTTACCACAAAGGGCACAAATTGATCCCACCCCTTACGATACATTTTTTTGAATAATTCTATCCGGGTAAGCTTATAACCTACAACCAATAATATCGCCGCAAGGCAAGACAGTGGAATTAAATTTATAATACCTGGAATAAACAAGACCGAGAGTAACAGCCAGCCGCCATGCAAAATGGCAGATAACCTAGTTCTAGCACCAGAGCCAACATTTGCAGAACTTCTCACAATAACCGATGTCATGGGCAAACCGCCAACCATACCGCTACAAATATTACCTATTCCCTGCGCCATCAATTCTCTATTTGTTGGTGAGATACGTTTTATTGGGTCTAATTTATCTACGGCCTCTAAACTTAGAAGCGTTTCTAAACTTGCCACAATAGCTATTGTTGCCCCCACTATATAAACTTCTTTATTTGAAAAGGCAGAAAAATCTGGTGTGGTAAACAAACCAATAAAGTCATTAAAATTGCCGGCAACAGGAATACTTACCATTTGGTCTGCACGTAAATCAAACTCAGTGCCCGCAAATAGCAGCCCAACACTTACACCTAGAATTACCACCACTAATGGAGAAGGAATGATGTTTATCTTTTTAAGTTTTGGCCAAAACAAAAGTATTATGATGGAAAGCGCACTGATCACTATTGCCGCAACGCTTATATGGCTCAATGCATCGCCTATGGCAGAAAAAGTATTTTGATCGTTGGTTTGAGCAAATTCTTGGTCTCCATCAAAGTCGGCATCCACACCAACGGCGTGCGGCAGTTGTTTTAAGATAAGTATGAGGCCAATGGCAGCAAGCATTCCTTCTATCACGCTAGACGGAAAGTAATTTCCTATAGTTCCTGCTTTTATTAAACCAAGAATAAGTTGAAATATTCCAGCCAGGACAACCGCCAATAAAAATGTCTGGTAACTGCCCAAAGATGTTATAGCACCTAAAATAATAACGGTTAACCCCGCCGCCGGCCCGCTCACACTAAGTTGCGAACCGCTAAAGGAAGCAACCACAATGCCGCCAATTATTCCCGATATTAATCCAGCGAAAAGCGGCGCGCCAGATGCTAACGCTATACCCAAACATAGGGGCAACGCAACAAGAAAGACAACGATACTCGCGGGAAAGTCTTTCTTTAAATTCTTTTTTAAAATGTATTTATTGACATCCGATTTGGAGAATGCCGGTTTAAAATCTTGCATAAAGATAATAGTTGATTTAAGATATAAAATAAGGACATGCATTGCTGCATAAAACAGCAAGGCAGCTACATGTAGATTTACATGCTGCAATATTTACAGAAAAAATCAGCTAAAATTAGGCGGCGGGGTTGCAACCGTAGGGTGGAAAGATGTAAAGACGCGATTCGAACTTCTGGTTTCGTCTTCTTTCAACTCTATAAAAGAATATAAAAACGAAAAGTTTGTTATTGGCTGAGTAACCTCGAGCAATTTAAAGTCGGTAAACTTTAAACCATCTTTGGCATCGTCTTCAGAACCGTGCGACACTTCAATTTGCATAATCACAGCATTCATAAGTGCTCTATCTGCACTTTTAAAAAATACGGGCGCACCAGAAATTACCATCTTTGCCAAAAAGACAAAAAGAAACACGCCGACGATATAATATTTGTATTTTTTATTTTCCAATGCTTGCAAATGTACAGACAACGCCGCAGAAAAGCAAACGCTATTGCTTGCCTGGACTAACCATAGGCACTTATCTTAAGAAAATTAAAACTCGCTATTGTCATAAAATAAGTGTTATTTTTATTCGATGTAAACAAATATTGTAAATTAATGCCTTAAGATTATAACGGAATGAAAACCACCCTACTTACTTTTATTTTTAGCTGCTCCGCCCTATTTTTTGCAAGTGCCCAAACCGTTAAAAGAAGCATGCAGCCGAATGATTTATACCATTACAAATCATTATCAAACCCTAAAATTTCGCCCGCAGGTGATTGGGTATTGTATTCGATATCAACTCCTGATTCAGCGGCGAATAAAAAAACTACTGATTTGTTTATGGTAAGTTGGAACGGCAAGGAAAACCTGCAGCTTACTTATTCTGATGATGCGGAGTCTGATGCGGATTTCAGTCCTGATGGGAAATATATTTCTTTTATATCATCTAGAAAAGTGGATAGCGTAGATAATGCACAAATTTGGTTGATGGATAGACGAGGCGGGGAAGCACACCAGTTTACAAAAGTAAAGCAAGATTTGAAAGATTACGTCTGGTCTCCAGATGCAAGTAAAATTGCGTTGTTAATGACAGATGAAAATCCGAAGGAAAAGAAAAAATCTAAAACCAAGGCGCCAATTATTGCAGATAAGTACCATTACAAGCAAGATATACAAGGTTATGTAGATAGCTTAAGTACCCATATTTATATTTTAGATGTTAAGTCGTCCAAAATAACGCAGTTAACAAAAGGGGTGTTTAGTGAAAATTCTCCTACCTGGTCGCCAGATGGTTTACAGATAGCCTTTGCCAGCAATAGAACTGCAGACCCCGACAGGAATAAGAATAGTGATATCTATGTTGTTGATTTAAAAACCGCCGCCATAAAACAATTAACCACTTGGAAGGGTGTTGATGCAAATCCCGTATGGAGCAAAGATGGTAAATATATAGCCTATGCCAGATCTACGGGTGAAGAGAATTACATTAATTATGACCAAGCTATATTGGCTATAATGGCGCCAGACGGGAGCGGCAAAAAATTGCTTACCCAAACTTTAGATCGTCCCATCTCTAGTTTCAGATGGGCTAGCGATGATAAGAGCATTTCTTTTTTGGTAGATGATGACAGACGGACAACTGTTTCTAAAGTAGATATTATCTCGGGCAAAATAGAGAACGTAATTGGTGGCGATAGAAGCTTTACAGATTTGAAGATGAATCCAACAGGTGGATGGCTAACTGTTATGACCGACCCCATGCACCCAAGTAATTTCTATACACTTATCAATGGCGATTTAAATAAAATTACAACAGTTAATGATGATTGGGTAAGCAAGTTAAATTTAGCAACCGTTACAGGATTTACTTCGAAGAGCAAGGATGGAAACGAAGTGTCGAACTTGTTGTTTACTCCGAGCGATGCGGGCACAAAAAAACTTCCGTTCATATTATTTATACATGGCGGCCCGGTTGGGCAAGATGAATTCTCTTTTGATTTGTCTCGGCAAATGTTGGCTGCGGGCGGTTTCGCAGTAGCGGCGGTAAATTATCGCGGGAGCAACGGCAGAGGCAGAGCTTATAGCAAAGCGATTTACGGGGATTGGGGGAATCTAGAAGTGCAGGATCTGTTGGGAGCGACAGATTATTTGATCAAAAAAGATGTTATCGATCCAAATAGAATGGGCATTGGAGGATGGAGTTACGGAGGGATATTAACAGATTACACCATAGCTTCTGATACGCGTTTTAAAGCTGCCTGTAGCGGAGCGGGTAGCGCAATGCAACTTTCTATGTATGGCATAGACCAGTATTTATTGCAATGGAATGAAGAAATTGGTTTGCCTTGGGAGAAAAAAGGATTAGAAAAATATCTAAAAATTTCCTACCCGTTTTTACATGCCGATAAAATAAAAACGCCAACGCTGTTTATGGTTGGTCAAAACGATTTTAACGTACCATCAGAAGGTAGCGAGCAAATGTATGCAGCGCTAAAAACGTTAAATATCCCTACAGAATTGGTCATTTATCCAAATCAATTTCATGGAATTAGTGTGTTAAGCTACCAAGTTGATAGGTTTGAGCGCTATTTAAAATGGTATAAACAATATTTGAAATAAGCGTACATGCAAAAAAAGATAGATATTCTAAAAGAGAAAATTGCGAAGGCAAATTTAGGTGGAGGCGAAGCCCGAATAGAAAGTCAGCATAAAAAAGGAAAGCTTACCGCCAGAGAGCGTTTACATTTTCTGTTGGACGATGGAAGTTTTGAAGAAATTGGCATGATGGTAACACACCGAAGCACCGATTTTGGGATGGAAAAGGAACAATATCTTGGCGATGGCGTAGTTACGGGATATGGAACTATAAACGGGCGGTTAACTTATGTTTTTTCTCAAGATTTTACTGTTTTTGGAGGTTCACTTTCAGAGACGCATGCAGAAAAAATTTGCAAGTTAATGGAGATGGCCATGAAAAACGGCGCCCCGTTAATTGGTTTAAATGATAGCGGCGGCGCAAGAATCCAAGAAGGTGTGGTTTCTTTGGGTGGCTATGCCGATATATTCTATCGTAATGTTCAGGCCTCTGGCGTTATCCCACAACTCTCTGGTATTATGGGGCCATGTGCAGGTGGTGCGGTTTATTCGCCTGCAATTACAGATTTTACATTGATGGTAGAAAATACCTCTTATATGTTTGTTACCGGCCCAAATGTGGTTAAAACCGTTACGCATGAGGAAGTTACTTCAGAAGAATTGGGGGGCGCAAATACGCATGCTACAAAATCTGGCGTTACCCATTTTGCCTGCGAAAATGAAATTGCATTAATTACAAAACTGAAAGGCTTGTTAAGCTATATGCCGCAAAACTGTGAGGAAAATGCTAGCTTTTTAGACTATCGACCTTCTAATGAAGACAGGCCAGAACTAAACTCCTTGTTGCCAGAATTTGCCACACAACCTTATGATATGCGAGAGGTGATTTCATCTGTTTGTGATGAAAATACTTTTTTAGAAGTTCATGAAAATTATGCCGAAAATATTGTAGTTGGTTTTGCTCGTTTAGCGGGAAGAAGTATAGGAATTGTTGGCAATCAACCTGCTTATTTAGCTGGAGTTCTAGATAGTAATTCCTCTAAAAAAGCAGCTAGGTTCGTCCGCTTTTGCGATTGCTTTAACATTCCGTTGTTGGTATTAGAAGATGTGCCAGGCTTTTTGCCAGGTACAGATCAAGAGTGGAATGGAATTATTACCAACGGCGCAAAACTTTTATATGCCTTTAGTGAAGCAACCGTACCAAGAATTACCGTAATTACAAGAAAGGCTTATGGTGGTGCGTATGACGTAATGAACAGTAAACACATCGGCGCCGATTTAAATTACGCTTGGCCAAATGCAGAGATTGCCGTGATGGGCGCAAAAGGAGCTGCAGAAATTATTTTCAAGAAAGAAATAAATGCAGCAGAAAATCCGGAGGAAAAATGGCAGGAAAAAGAGAAGCTATATTCAGATATTTTTGCAAATCCGTATCGGGCTGCAGAACGTGGCTTTGTAGATGAAGTTATAGAGCCTTCTCAAACGCGGTTAAAATTAATAAAAGCTTTTAAAATGTTAGAAAATAAGGTGGTGAACAATCCAAGGAAGAAACACGGAAATATACCCTTGTAAATTCATCAGCGAAAGCGAAAAATAAAACCTTAATCTTTTTTATAGTAAAAAGACAACACTACCTTTTTTAAATGTTAAAACGTTCTGATATTCTATTGATGGCTTTTTCTACGGGGCTCATTGTTGCCAATATTTACTATTGCCAACCGCTGATTGTACTCATCGCAAAGGAATTTAATTTAACCGAAACTTACGCCGGACGTATAAATTACTTAACACAAGCAGGTTATGCCATTGGCCTTTTTATTTTGGTGCCACTAGGCGATATGTTCGAACGGAAAAAGCAGATTTTGGTAATTACAGGATTGGCTATTTTAGCGCTGCTGGCTGCGGGTTTCTCACACACTTTTTTGGTGCTAGAAATTGCAAGTGTGCTGATTGGTGCAGCATCTATTGTGCCGCAACTTATCTTGCCTTTAGCGGCAAATCTTAGCAACGATAAAAATCGCGGTCACAATATCGGGATCATAATGAGCGGACTATTGGTTGGTATTTTACTGTCGCGAGCGGTAAGCGGAAGTGTTGGCTTCTGGCTTGGCTGGCGCGCAGTATTTTTTATAGCAGCGGGCATTTGCCTTTTCCTCATCGTCTTGATGGCGAAAAGATTTCCTAAAAATTATCCAACGTTTAATGGCACCTATAAAAGTTTACTAAAATCTATGTTTGCTTATATAAAAACCCAACCTGTTTTAAGGGAAGCTTCCATAATCAACTTTTTTTCGTTTGTTGTAATAAGTGGTTTTTGGACTACGATGGTTTTGTTTTTGGCAAATCGGCCGTTTGGATTTGATACATTAAAAATTGGTCTTTTTGGCATTGCGGGTGCGGCAGGTGCATTGGCTGCTCCCCTTATCGGAAAAATTAGTGATGGCAGAAATCCAAGAAAAAACCTGTTGGTTGGTTTTGTTCTGCAACTTGTAAGTGTTGGCCTTTTTTATTTTACGAAAAATCATCTATTCATCTTTATATTGGGAATTATTTTGATAGACGTTGGCCAACAAGCAATCCACGTTACCAACCAAACCAGAGTTTATGCGTTGGTGCCCGAAGCCAGAAATAGGCTAAACACCATTTTTATGTCGGTCAGTTTTGTTGGCGCAAGCTGCGGCTCTGCATTTGGCCTTTGGCTGTGGGAAATTGGCAAGTGGAATTTGTTCAACTACGGTATTGGGGCTGTTGTAATCCTAAACATTGTTATTTATAAACTATATTCGAAAAAAAGCTGAATAAATAACCAATTAAACTATGCGCTCTAAAAGAATCTATCACCTGGTATTGCCAATTGCTATCGTTCTATTTCTTAATGTTCGTACATGGGCGCAAGACACTACAGACATACAGCAAAAGTCAGAGGTCAGATCTCTGAATAAAGTTAAGCTCTATCTCGTTGGTTTTGGTCTGGAGCGCGAACAGAAAGTCTCAAAACTATCTACCATAAGCTTTCGTGCTTCCATAGAAAGTGTCGTTCCGTTTTTCCCTATGCAACCACAAAACTCTAGCGATATACTTCGATTCTCATATAGCATAAACGCCGCACCAGTATTATCTGCCGCATATAAATATTATTACAATCTTAATCGCAGGGTAAGACTTGGCAAAAGCATCCAAAACAATAGGGCAAGCTTTGCAGGTTTTGAGTACGATTTAATAATGCCAATTTTATATAATAATCTATATACGTCTAACACCCTAAGTTCTTTTTCTCCCTTTTGGGGTTATCACGAGAGTTTAAGCAAGCATTTTAATATAGAACTTGACGCCGGGCCTTCCTTTCAAACAGATTTCAAAAGAATGCGTATCTCAGCCTTATTTAGACTCGGCGTAAATTTTATGTTATAATGCCCGTTATCGAACAGATTTTTCCTTCTCTCACTTGGCGTATCAGGCATTTGGCCATGTACCCTGATAAACCCTTCGATTATGTTAAACTGCCAGAAGATTTCGATGGGTTGCATTTTGGTTTGTACCACAATCATCACCTTACGGCAGTTGTATCTTTATTCCAAAACGGTAACGAATATCAATTTAGAAAACTCGCGGTTTTACCAGAACATCAACATAAAGGCTTTGGAATGGACCTGATAAATTACATTATTGATTTCTGCAAAATTCAGAAAGCGACCAAGCTATGGTGTAATGCAACACTCAGCACCAAGGAATTTTATACCAAATTTGGTTTCGAAGAAATAGGTGAGACGTTTTCTAAATATCACATTGATTTTGTGGTAATGGAGACGAGATTTGCGATTTTAGATTGACGAGTTATCACGTGAAGTCGAAGTGCAACCGAAATATCAGACATTCTATCAAACCTTTCAATTTTACTTTTGTAGCTTTGAAAGCAAACATCAAATAATAAAGCTTTACGTCGTTTTGGGTTTTAAGCAATCCAAAATCGTAAATCTAAAATCGTAATTCAATATGTCTAAAAAGAAAGAAGAAGAAAAAGAAAATAAACCAAAACATGTAGAGGTAGTGACTAAAAAATCGCTACAGTTTTTTGAGGAATATATTAACAACCCAGCGCCAACCAGTTACGAGTGGGAAGGACAAAAAATGTGGTTGAAGTATTTAAAACCATATATAGATGAGCACTTTGTAGACAACTACGGAACAGCTGTTGGAGTTATAAATCCAAAAGCAGATTATAAAGTTGTAATCGAAGCTCATGCCGATGAGATATCTTGGTATGTAAATTATATTACTAGTGATGGATTGATATACGTAATTAAAAATGGTGGTTCAGACCATCAAATTGCGCCAAGTAAACGCGTAGATATCCATACAGATAAAGGCATGGTAAAAGCCGTTTTTGGTTGGCCTGCAATACACACAAGACACGGCGGTGAGAAAGAACAAGCACCGGAACTTAAAAATATCTTTTTAGATTGTGGGTGCACAACAAAAGAAGAAGTAGAAAATTTGGGTGTGCATGTGGGTTGTGTAATTACCTACGAGGATACTTTCATGGTGTTGAACAATCGCTATTATGTAGGGAGAGCTTTAGACAACCGCGTTGGAGGTTTTATGATTGCTGAAGTTGCACGTTTGTTGAAAGAAAATAAGAAAAAACTTCCCTTCGGATTGTATATCGTAAACTCTGTACAAGAAGAAATTGGTTTGAGAGGGGCGGAAATGATTGCAGATCGTATTAAACCCAATGTGGCAATTATTACCGATGTAACGCATGATACCACAACGCCAATGATAAACAAGAACACCCAAGGCGAACTCTTTGCAGGAAAAGGACCAGTAGTTTCTTACGCACCAGCAGTACAAACAAATCTTAATAAACATCTAATCAAAACTGCAGAAAAGAACAACGTTCCGTTTCAGCGCCAAGCGTCTTCCCGGTCTACCGGTACCGATACAGATGCTTTTGCATACTCTAACGGCGGTGTTCCATCGGCATTAATTTCTTTGCCTTTGCGCTACATGCACACCACGGTAGAAATGGTGCACAAAGAAGATGTAGATAATGTAATTAGCTTAATTTATCATAGTTTATTGGGATTAGAAGTAGATCAAGATTTTAGAACGTTCAAATAAGGTTTGAGGTACGGGGTGTGAGGCTTAAGGCGGGCTGAACGCTGAAAGACCAAGGTTAAAAGCATAAGGCTGAAAGATTACAACCTAAACCTAGTAAGCCTGGAAATTATAAGATTTTTAATTTTATAACTATGGGCAGGCAATCGCAATAGAGCGAGATGCGCCCTGAACCTTAAACCCTCTACCTTTTGCCTTCCAATCTACTTACTCAAATACATCGATTTATCGGTATATAATTTGCGGAAATACGGGTCTTCTAAGTCTTTGATAAATCGAATAGATTCTCCGGTAGATTTCATCTCTGGACCTAATTCTTTGGTAACCTCCGGAAATTTATTGTAGCTAAAAACAGGTTCTTTAATGGCAAAGCCCTTAAGCTTGCGCTCGATTTTAAAATCTTTAATCTTTGCTACGCCGAGCATAACTTTTGCGGCAATGTTTATGTAAGGCACATCATAAGCTTTCGCGATGAAAGGCACGGTACGAGATGCTCTTGGATTCGCTTCGATTACATAAACCTTTTCGTCTTTTATCGCAAATTGAATGTTTAAAAGTCCGATTACGTTCAAAGCCTTGGCAATCTTAATGGAATATTCTTCCATCGCTTTGGTCACATTTTCGCTTAAACTAAAGCTAGGAAGCACGGCAAAAGAATCTCCAGAGTGAATGCCCGCCGGTTCGATATGCTCCATCATTCCTATAATATGCACGTCGTCTCCATCACTTATTGAATCTGATTCGGCTTCTTCTGCCCTATCCAAAAAATGATCTATCAATACGCGGTTTCCGGGCAAATCGCCAAGTAATTTAACTACCGCTTTTTCTAAATCTTCATCATTTATAACAATACTCATTCCTTGTCCGCCGAGCACGTAACTCGGTCTAACCAATACCGGGTAACCAACTTCCTTCGCAACCAAAATGGCTTCCTCGGCATTTTCTGCAACTCCGTACCTTGGATAAGGAATCTCCAATTCTTTTAGCAAGTCAGAAAACCTACCGCGATCTTCGGCAGTGTCCATATCCTCAAAGACGGTTCCAATAATTTTAATGTTATGCTCCTTTAATTTTTCGGCCATTTTTAACGCCGTTTGGCCGCCGAGTTGAACAATTACGCCCATCGGTTTTTCCAGTTCGATAATTTCTCTGACATGTTCCCAAAAAACCGGCTCAAAGTATAATTTATCAGCCATGTTAAAATCGGTACTTACCGTTTCTGGGTTACAGTTGATCATAATCGCCTCTATGCCAGATTCCTTAGCAGCCAATAATCCATGCACACAAGAATAATCAAACTCTATTCCCTGCCCAATTCTATTTGGACCTGATCCTAAAACAATCACTTTTTTGTTGTCGCTAGAGATAGATTCATTTGCACCTTCAAAACTTCCCCCAGAAGATTTTTCTTCAAAAGTAGAATAGAAATAAGGCGTTTGTGCGGGAAATTCTGCCGCGCAGGTATCTACCATCTTATACACGCGCCTAATGCCTAATTCTGTACGTCTATCGAATACTTCATCTTCGGTTACGTTGCCCAATGAATAAGCAATCTGAATATCTGAAAAACCTTTTTGCTTCAGATTAAAGAAAAAATCGTAAGGAATGTTGTTTAATGAATATCTTTTTAACTCTACTTCTACCGCTACCAGCTCTTGTATTTGGTTTAAAAACCACTTGTCAATTTTGGTAACCTTGCGTACGGATTCTAACGGAACGCCCATGCGCATGGCATCTTTTATCAGAAACAAACGATTCCAAGAGGCATGTTCCAAACCATCCATTATTTCGTTAATGTAGCGCACTTCTTTACCATCTGCGCCTAAGCCAGCGCGCCCAATCTCTAAACTCTGACAAGCTTTTTGTAGCGCTTCTATAAACGTGCGGCCAATGGCCATTACCTCGCCAACCGATTTCATTTGCAAGCCAAGTTCTTTGTTGGCCCCTTTAAATTTATCGAAATTCCAACGTGGAATCTTAACAATTACATAATCTAAAGTCGGCTCGAAATACGCCGAGGTAGTTTTAGTAATTTGATTTTCTATTTCATCTAAATTATATCCGATGGCCAACTTTGCCGCAATCTTTGCAATTGGATAACCCGTTGCTTTACTCGCTAATGCAGACGAACGCGACACCCGTGGATTAATTTCTATCGCTATAATCTCATCATTATCCGGATTTACCGAAAACTGAACATTGCATCCACCTGCAAACGTACCAATGGCGCGCATCATTTTTATGGCTTGGTTGCGCATATCTTGATAGCAGCGATCGCTTAACGTCATGGCGGGCGCAACAGTAATCGAATCGCCGGTGTGAATGCCCATTGGATCGAAGTTTTCTATAGAACAGATGATAATTACATTATCTGCGCTATCTCTAAGCAACTCCAACTCATACTCTTTCCAACCTAAAACCGCCTTCTCTACCAATACCTCATGCGTTGGCGATGCTTCCAAACCGCGCTTTAAGGCAGAATCGAATTCATCTTTATTGTGTACAAACCCACCACCGTATCCTCCTAAAGTATAAGAAGGACGAATAACCAGTGGATAACCAATAGTCTGCGCAGCTTCCTTTCCCTCTAAAAAAGAGTTGGCAATTTTAGATTCTGCAACACCAACGCCAATATCGACCATCAACTGACGGAAGGCTTCTCTATTTTCTGTTTTTTCTATGGCCGCCACGTCAACCCCAACTATCCTAACATTATGTTTTGCCCAAATACCGCGTTCACCTGCCTCGATACATAAATTCAAAGCCGTTTGACCTCCCATAGTTGGTAATACAGCGTCTATTGCTGGTAAATCTGCAGATGCTTTGTGCGCAAGCAAAATCTCCTCTATCGAATCTACGGTCAATGGTTTTAAATACACATGGTCTCCAATTACTTTATCCGTCATAATGGTTGCCGGATTAGAATTGATGATTGAAACCGAAATTCCTTCCTCTTTTAAAGATAAAGCGGCCTGAGAACCCGCATAATCGAACTCGCAAGCTTGACCAATAATAATTGGACCAGAACCAATAATGAGAATTGAGCGTAGGGAAGTGTCTTTAGGCATGATAAAGATTTAGACAATAAAATAAAATTAAAAATTAGGTCCATTTGCGAACCATGAAAGCAAGAAGGTTTTTTGCTTTAAAAAGAAAAATCCCAACTGTTCTGTCGGGATGCAAAGGTAGGTTTTTCGAGGGTATTATCCAGCCTTTTTTTGGAAAATTTTAATAGCTATAGGTTCGCTTCCGCGGATAAATTTTGCATCCAACAATCAACTACAAATGCAACCTAATTAAGCCCATATCGGTAATCGAACTGTCTTTTACTGCCACCGTGTTTATTAAGCTATCGCGATAATTGTTGTTTCCCTTTATAAAAAGAGTATAAACTCCTTGTGGGAGATCTTTAAAAATAAAATTTTGCTGGGTGTTCGTTTTAGAAAGTGTATCTGTTCCCTTTATTAAATAAATTGCCGCAGCCGCGTTTGCCGGACTTACCTGCCCGCGGATAGCGCCCATTTTAATTTTGGCAAAACCGAAAGAAAGTATCACACAAAATAAAGCTCCAATTAAAAACTTACAGTCTCCTTTCATAAGCTCCTAAATTAATCAACTTTCGTCAAAATAACGAACTGAAAATAGAATTGGTTCTTAGAGTAATTAGGCAGCTGTAAGTTGTTTGGGGGAGAGATGAATTACGTAGGGTTTTGTGAAAAAAAATTTGAGGCGTCTAAAACCAGTGTTTTGCAGTCCTACCCATGCAACATCTACAATAAAACCAACGACATTTAATACAAAAAAAATAATGTTATTTATGGAAATTAAGATTCTATACATCATAAAAGCCATTAAAGTTATAACACTTCCAACAATCTGCGTAATAATACTTTTACATTCGAAATGTTAAATATGGTTAAGACTTCATAAAAACTAACTAATTAGTTTTACTTTTGAGATACCTAAATTTAAAAACCTTTTATGCCATTTTTTAAGCGCTCAAATCTGCTAAAATTTCTATACCATATTTGCATAATTTCCCTTTTTGTATCGTTGATACCATCATCGGCGAAAGCGCAAAACCAACATATAATTAAAGGAAAAACTGTAGATACCGCAGCCACCGCTTTATTAGTAAATGCTTCAATTGCCGTGCTTAATGCAAAAGATTCTACGCTGGTAAAATTTACCCGAGCAGCAAAAAACGGCTCTTTTGAGATAGATGGAATAAAAAATGGCAAATTTATATTACTTGTCACCTATCCTAAATACGCTGATTTTGTAGATAATTTTACTTTAGATTCAACCTCACTTATAAAAGATTATGGGAAGATAAATCTAACCGGAATTGCACAACTTTTATCTGATGTAGTGATAACTGGTAATCGCGCAGCAATAAAAATAAAAGGCGACACAACCATCTTCGATCCGAAGGCATTTAATATTGAACCCAATGCAAAAATAGAGGATTTAATAAAACAGTTCCCAGGTTTCCAAATAGATAAAGATGGAAAAATTACTGCACAAGGGAAGAGCGTGCCAAAAGTATTGGTAGATGGCGAGGAATTTTTTGGCGACGACCCAACGCTAGTTACCAAAAATTTACGTGCAGATATGGTCGAGTCAATCCAACTTTACGATAAAACAAGCGACCAGGCGGCTTTTACCGGAATTGATGATGGAGAAAAAACCAAGACGCTTAACATCAAGTTGAAAGAAGATAAGAAAAACGGCTATTTTGGAAAGGCAGAAGGCAACTACGGCACAAGCAAATTTTACCAGGGTCAAGGTATGTTTAATAGGTTTTGGGGCAAGAAAAAATTCTCCGCTTATGGTATTTTAGCCAACACTGGGACCATTGGGCTCGGTTGGACCGATAGAGGTAAATATGGTGGCTCTAATGGCAGCTACAGCGATGGTGGCTTTTATTTTAGTTATGGCGGAGGCGATGATTTTGAGTCTTTTGATGGGCAATATAATGGGCAGGGTATTCCAGTTGCACGCACCGGCGGTTTACACTTTGATAGCAAATGGAATAAAGACAATGAGTCTCTAAATACCAATTACAAAATTGGCTCATTTGGCGTTAGCGGAAATCGAAATACCATAAGCCAGAATAATTTAACTAGTGGCGTAATTAACAATTTATCTGATAACTCTAACGACAACAACTTATTTAGACAGAAGTTAGATGCAACTTATGAGATTAAATTGGACTCTACACTCACACTAAAAATGGTTATTGATGGAACGCTAAAAAATGGAGATACTTACAACAGCTATAACGCCTCTAGTAGAAATGGCAATAACGATTTGTTAAATACCAGTGCCAGATTACTAAGCAATAAAACCAATGATCAGCAATTTAACGGCAATGCTCTTTTAACCAAAAAGTTCAACAAAAAAGGGAGAACACTTTCGCTAAATCTTAATACTGGCTTGAATAAAAATAGCAGCAATGGCTTTTTGAACAGCGATAACAAATTTTACATCGGAGCCAATGTTAGAGATAGTATTATCAATCAGCTTAAAGCGAACGATATTTCCAACAACACCTTTGTTTCCAACCTCGTTTACACAGAGCCATTGTCTAAAACCCTTACGGTGATCATTAATTATGGATTGAGTAAATTGAAAGGTCAATCAGATCGAAAATCTTTTAACCAAGATGCCGGTGGAAACTACCGTGTTTTAGACACACTTTTTAGCAACAACTACGAACTTAATCAATTAAATAATCAGGCAGGTGCCATTTTTAATTATAAAAAAGGTAAAACAACGTTTAATTTCGGTTCAAAATTTAGCAATGTAAACTTCGATCAAAGAGACGTTTATCGCAACGTGGATTATAAACGAAATTTCATCAACTATAATCCCCAAGCATCTTATCAATACCGATTTTCTCAACAAAAATCTTTTAGAATAAACTATAACGGTAACAGTAACCAACCTTCTTTAGACCAAATTCAACCGATAAGGAACAATAACGATCCACTGAATATTGATTTGGGAAATCCGGATTTAAAGCCTTCTTTTAGAAGTAATTTTAATTTAAACTTTAACTCCTACAAAGTGCTCACCGATCAAAATATTTATGTAGGTGCCTATGGCGGCTTTACCACCAATCAAATTGTTAGCGACGTTGTTACGGATGCAACTATTGGTGCAAGTACCTTTAGATCTGTAAATCTAAACAACAGAACGCCATTTAATTTTGGTTTCTATGGTGGCTTTAGCCGAAAAATTAAAGCATTAGATTTGAGTGTTGATTTGGGTACGGATATAAATGCAAATTCTTCTTACAATTATATAAACTCGGCTTTAAACAATACCCAAAATAAATCTTACGCTGTGTCTTTAGGTTTTTCTAAATACAAAAACAAAAAATATAGTTTTTATACCAATTTTGGCCCGAGCTACGATGTATCTACCGCCAGCGTTAGCAAATTTGGCAACAGTAAAGCTTGGGGTGCAAGAGGCAACGCGAGTGGAAGCATTCAATTGCCAAGTAAATTTGAAATTTCTACCGATGCGAATTATATTTACAATGGCAAATCGCAAACTTTTGCAACTAGTTTTAGCCGATTTTTGTGGAATGCCGCGGTCTCTAAAAAGTTCTTTAAAGGCGAGGATTTAAAACTCCAGATGAAAGTAAATGATCTTTTAAACCAGAATGTTGGCTTTGATAGAAGCGCATACAATGGCAACATTACACAAACTAGCTATACAACCATTCGCAGATATTTCTTATTCTCTATCATTTGGGATTTTAGCCAAATGGGAGGCGGCGCAACAACTAAAAAATAATACCTATGAGAAACATACTAAATTTCCTATTGATCGTCGTCTTCATCTTTTCGGCAAAAGTTTCTTTTGCACAAAACATTCATTTTGTAAAAAATGGAGTAGTAGAATTTGAAAAAAAAGCCAATATGTATGCTTTACTGAAAAAAAAAATAAATGCGGATAACGAATCTTATTATGCTGCAGCATTCGAAGATTACAAAAAAAACAATCCGCAATTTAAAACCTTAAAAAGCACCTTAAATTTTACTCAAAGTAAAAGTCTCTATAAATGGTCAGAAACTGATGATGTAACTAGAAATGGCTGGTTCGGGGCAGATCCACTTGCAGATTTAAAAAATACCATTTTCACCAATTTCGATACGCAAAAAAGCACTACCGCAAAAAGCGTTTTTGAGGAGAACTATTTGGTAACCGACAGTATTCGCAACATCACCTGGAAAATTACAGACGAAACTAGGGAAATTGCAGGCTATCAATGCCGCCGGGCGAATGCCATTATTATGGACTCTGTCTATGTGGTTGCTTTCTATACCGATCAGATTGCGGTTTCGGGGGGTCCCGAGTCGTTTGCCGGTTTGCCCGGGATGATTTTGGGCCTTGCGCTTCCGCATGATAATGTTACCTGGTTTGCCACGAAAGTTACCGAGACAGAAGTGCCAGAGAAAGAATTGGTTGCTCCAACCAAAGGTAAGCAAGTAAATGATAAGGGTTTAACTGATGTTTTGATGGGCGCCATGAAAGATTGGGGAAATTACGGGCAAAGTTACCTAAAGGCGTTTTTGTTGTAATGTCCAAAAGTTTCGTACACCTTCAAGGCGTTTTTATTTTCTTCTTGGCTGTTTTAAAGTTTTCTGAGCTAAAAAAATTAGGCCATTATCTTTTTGTCTAATGGATGATGAAACTTCTAGATCGTCAACTTTGCTATCTTGGTAGATCAACTCTACATTGGTGTCTTTTGGTGCATGCAGTGTAAAATTTACAACCCAATCTTTTAGCCAGGCAGGTAATAGATAGATTTTAATAACTACCGTTTGCATTAGCATTTCCTGCAGACCTATCATGCTAGATCCTCCCCAATTATGGTCGGGAACCCAATCGTGGCCAGGCCCCCAAAAAGTTGAAAAGCGCCTTGTAAACTAGAAAGTTTTTTTTAAGATGACATATTTTAACGGCAATTTTTGGATTCTGGTGAACCACTACGGTTAATGAAGCACCTCAATCAAGTAAGCTTATTTTTTAATTACTGATCACTTGAATTAATACCGCAGTTCAAAATTAATTTTAAATACCTAAATATCAATTAACTAACTAAATTTATCTTAAATGATTTTGAATTTAAAAAATCAAACAATACTTTAGTGTATTATTTAACTAATACACTACTCAATGGTTAAAATTGACAGTCTAAATTTTGGCTACAGAAAAAACCAAAATTTGTTTAAAGACATTAATCTGCAATTAAACGCTGGGCATATTTATGGCTTATTCGGCGAAAACGGTGCAGGCAAATCTACCTTGTTAAAAAACATGGTCGGCTTGGTCTATGCACAACAAGGAACGGTTGATGTAATGGGCTTTAATCCGCGGAAGCGAAACCCCGAAATGCTGCAAAACATTTGTTTTATACCAGAAGAGTTTGACTTACCTAGCATGAAAATCAAGGCTTACGTAAAAAGTATTGCGCCATTCTATCCAAAGTTCGATCACGAAGAACTAAAGACTTTGCTGGATGAGTTTGATGTTCCAAAGGATCAAAATCTAAGCGAAATGAGCTATGGGCAAAAAAAGAAATTCATTATCGCCTTCGGCCTATCTACTAAAGCAAAGTTGATTGTTATGGATGAACCGACAAATGGACTGGACATTCCATCAAAAACACAATTTAGAAAAATTATGTCATCGGTATTGACCGATGACCGTTGCATCGTAATTTCTACGCACCAAGTGCGGGATTTAGACAATTTGATAGATACGGTTATTATGTTAAATGACAACAAGGTCGCACTAAATGCTTCCGTTGATGCGATTACCCAAAAACTGCTTTTTAAAACCGTAAAAACGTTAGATGAAACCGCAATTTACAGCGAACCGTCTTTGGCGGGTTACCAAGCAATTTATCCAAACCCTTCTAAGCAAGATAGCAAGTTAGACATAGAGCTGCTTTTTAATGCAATGCTTAACGCGAAGAATTCTTTAAACCAAATTTTTAACTAAACCTACAAACTGATGAACAACACTTTTGATATAAATCGACTTGGGCTGTTGATACGGAAGCACTGGTTAGAATATGGCAAGCTTTACTTAATTGTACTTGGGATTGTGGCGGGAATACTTGGCGCCATATACGGCTATATTTACTGGGATATAATAGCCATAGGTGCCGATTTTGGAAACTTAAATTTACAATTGGGTTTTAGATGGCCATTGTTTGCTGTCTTTGGTATTCTTTTTTTAACACTTGCTGCAAATCATTACTTTGCACCCCTCGGCCAAAAACCAAAAGCTATCTTAGAACTCACGCTGCCAGCATCGAGCTTAGAAAAATTTCTCGTCGGAATTTTATTTAGTAGCGTGTTAGCTTTGTTAAGTTATTTGTTAATTTTCTATCTGGTAGACTTTGCATTTGTAAGCAAGTTGAGAAGTCAATTTCCAAAAGCAATTACCCACAATTATGTTGAAAACCCAGAACGAATTCTAATTGAACAAGTACCCCAATATTTTTTCGCCCGCATTACGAAAATACCTTCAATTCAGCTTTCGCCATTTGCAGGTTCAATGTTACTTAGCAGCTTATTCCTACTAGGTTCACTTTTTTTCAAAAAATTTCAATACATAAAAACGGTAATTACAACGCTTGTTTTTGGTGGCGTTTGGCTAACTTTTGTAATTAACTCGCAAGAGTTTATTTTCAACAACAAAATTTCGACAAGTAGTTACAATCAGCATGTGTCTCAAAATGTATTGGGTTGGGGCTTTTCGGTTTTTTTATTGGTCTTAACCATTATTTTTTACACCATTGCTTATATACGGTTTAAAGAAAAGGAGGTTTAATATGGAATTCAATGATAATAAAGCCATCTATCTCCAAATTGTAGAATATGTATGCGAGCAGATTTTGCTTGATAAATGGAAACCGGAAGAGAAAATTTTATCTGTGCGAGAGTTGGCCGTAACCATGGAGGTTAATCCAAATACGGTAATGCGCAGCTATGATATTTTGCAAAACGAAGGCATCATTCACAACAAAAGAGGCATTGGTTTTTTCTTGGATGAAGACGCAACAAAGAAAGTAAAAGCCTATCGGAGGAAAAATTTCATGCAAGAAGAAATGCCCATACTTTTTAGAACGATGTATTTATTAAACATAGATTTTAACGAATTGAAAACGCGTTACGAAACTTTTGTAGCACAAAACTTTAACTCAAACAACGATGAAAACAAGTAATAAATTATTAATCGCATTTGGCGTTTTTCTTTTCCTTGCTCCGCTATTAGGAATGGTGGTGGTTTCGGAAATGTATTATAAGATGCGTCTAAAATAAATATGGCAGAGATTCAAGAGGCAAATAATCAACCTTTTCGTACTGCATCAAAGGGAAGAAAAGCAATTGCATTAGATAAGCCATTCTCGGAGGTAAATTTTCCGAATGGAAACAATTCTAACGTAGAGATACATTTTAACAAAAGTAAAACCTACGGAGTTAAAATTCCAGAGGAATTGGTTGGTTCTATTAAGGCCAAAGTGGTAAATGGTGTTTTAAATTTAATTTTTAATAAAGAACCGTCGGTGCCGGATTTTAACAACCGATGTTTCATCGTAGTTTATGCACCAAATTTGGAAAAATTGAGTGCAAACAACTTTATGTATTTTAACTGCGTGGTTCAAACGGATAGTTTGGCAATAGACTTAACAAAATGTTTTTTTTCAATTGGCAACTCTAATGTTAATTTTAATCAATTTAACAATACCGGAGACACTTTAAGCCCTGGTGTGTCTAATCAAACCATTGTTAAGAGTTTAAAAGTTGTGGCCAATTACTCGAACATAAACATATCTGGCCTAAACTTAAACAGTTTACGTGTCGTTGCAACTGATAATTGTGACATCAAATTAGATGGAAATCAATTTGATAAAAAAGGGGCCACTATCGGAAATTTGAACCTAAAAACCGAAGGTAAAAACCAAGTGACTTTAACAAACTACAAGTTATCTAAAGCAAGAGCAAACTTTTCTGATAGCACGCAATTAAATATTCCGACATCGATATTAAAAAAATTTGTTGAAGGAATAGCAACATTGCTTTAGTTTCAAATTTGCAGAATAAAATAGGATCTTGATAAGCAGCCAAAAACTTGGCTGCTTTTTTTATTGAACCTAATTTCAAATCAACTTAAGAGGAAATAATTTTTCAAACTAACTAAAAGAAGGTATAGAAATTAAAAATCTCAGTCCACCTTTTTTACTATATTTAGCCATCTAATTAACTATTTAATGAAGAGCAAGTTAACATGTATTGTTGTAGATGACTGTGAGTTGGATAGAAAAGCCGTAGAAGCAGAAATTCTACTTCGCCCTGATTTACATTTGTTAGGCAGTTTTAACAATTGTTTGGAGGCATTGAGCTTGATAGAAAACAGCAAACCTGACGTGTTATTTATGGATATTGATATGCCGGAAATAAATGGTTTGGAATTTATTAAAGGAATAAATAACAGCGATTCTACTAACATCATTATATCTTCGCACCCAGAATATGCTTTAGAAAGCTTTCAGTTAAAAGTTTTCGATTACATTTTAAAACCCTTGGAGCATGCGCGCTTTGATAAGGCAGTTGAAAGACTTAAAGATTTTTCCCAGTTAAAAAGCAAAGCAAAGGCCTATGATGTGCTATTTGAGCGTGAGTGTGTTATTTTTAAAGATGGCTTGGTTACTGTCAAAGTCAATGCGAGCGATATTGTTTATTTAGAAGCGTTTGGCGATTACACAAAAATTGTTACAAAGAACAAAATACATTTAACCCTTACAACGCTATCTAATTTTTTAGAGTCGCTGCCAGAGGGCAAGTTTATAAGAATTCATAGAAGCTATATTATTGCAAAAGATAAAATTAATTTTTTAAGTACCAAATCTGTAGAGGTAGAAGCTAACCTGTTGCCTATTGGAAAAACATATCTAAAAACCGTTAAACATTGCTTAAAAAATTGAGCTTCCTTTTTGTGAAAAATAAAACCGTTAACTTTTTTGTTGTTTAACTTTAAGAATTATAGGTTTGCCCACTTTTGATGAAAAAGCTAGATAAAATTTTGGTAATTGCATTTCTGCTGATATTTTATTTTGTTGCAAATGCGCAAAAAAAGTTTCCTATTAGAGGTATCTCACTAAAAACGCCCACGGATTACTATCGCGCCGGTCTTAAGCTTCTAAATTATACCCAAGAGAAAGGAAAATTTGCTGATTTTGATGATGTTTTGAAAATTGCTAAAAAGGGACTTTCCCTTACCAAACCAGCAGATCTAAAAAATTTAGCTGGTTTGCATTTTTTGGTTGGCATGACTTACAAAATACAATTAAAGAACGACAGCGCTATCTATCATCTCACGCAAAGCATTTTAAATGCAAGGGAAGCAAACGAAGTGGATATAGAAGTTACCGGCACGCAACAGATTAACTATCTGTTTAGATACCTAGGCATGGTAGAGCGTACCAGCCCATACATTGCCAGACTAAATGTACTTGTTAAGCAGGTGAAAGATATTAATCTCAAAGACAAAATAGTATCTGCACTGAGTGATGATTTTTTGCATCGAGGCGCGTATACCAGAGCGCTCGAGTTGCTTTTAGGATCGCTAAACACAAAAGAGTACCTCTATAACCGAGAAAAAGATTATAAATCTAAAATTAATTTAGGATTGGCATTTTCAGAATTGGGGAGTCTTTATCTGCAATTAAATCAAAATCAGAATGCTTTAAATTACCTTAAAAAGGGTGCACCTTATTTTACAGAATATATTGGTGGCCGGGTTAGGTTGTACAAGAAGCTTCTGCGGGCATACTTGAATATAGATAGGGTAGACAGTGCCACAGGTTTCTACAATAAAGTTTACGCGGTTATGCAACCGGGGGTCTATGAATCTGCAGAAGATATTAGTGACGTTAATAGGTTATTCGCAGAATATTATTTAAATACCGGCAACATTTCTACCGCATCAAAGTATGCAGAAAGGGCGTATGCAAAGGGTATAATTTCAGAAAGTGAAGAAGCCATTTTAATGTCTATTTACATGATGGGAAATTTAAGTTACCAGCAAAAAAAATATGCAAAAGCGATTAATTATTTAGAACAGGTTTTACCTAATTCAAAAAACTTTAACAAAGATGTTTTTTCAAACATTAATTTGAGGTTAGCACAATGTTATGAAAATTTAGGCAACTACAAAAAAGCCAACATTTTCTATAATAAATACAATCTACTACGAGATGAAATTTTTATAGAGAAGACCAAAGAAGAAATTAGTGCTATAGAATTTAAATACAAAAATGCTCAAAAAGAGCATCAAATAAACACGTTGAACTTTCAAAGTAAAGTGCAACGTAAAGAAATTCGGCAACAAAAATGGTTTCAAAGTATCCTTATTATAGCCATTTTGTTGGCCTTCATAGCCGCCGGGTTGGCCTACCATAATTTTAGAAATAAGAAAAAAGCCAACGAACTTTTGGCCAACAAAAACGAGCAACTCGATAGTTTAAACACTAAGCTAAGCGCTTCAAACCAAACCAAAGCAAAGCTGTTTGGCATTATCTCTCATGATCTCAGAACCCCAATAAGTCAGCTTTTTAGTTTTTTGAAACTACAGCAAGTTTCTAACTTAATATCAGAGGAGGAAAAAAGTCATCATCAGCAAGACCTCATTAAATCATCTACATTGCTATTGGATACTATGGAAGACTTATTATTATGGAGTAAAAGCCAGATGGAGCAATTTCAGCCCGATCTTGAAGAGATAGATGTCGCCGATTTGTTTACTGCAGTCATTCCTCTCATGCAAACGCAAGCTGATGAGAGGCATATTAAAATAACAACGCAAAAATTAGAGTTCGATAGTGTGACGAGCGATTATAATTTATTAGCAATCGTTTTAAGAAACTTACTTCAAAACGCTATTAACAACTCATTCGAGCACACTACCATTTTACTCGACAGCCAATATCGGAATTCGAAAAAAGAGATTGTTGTTTTAAATCAAGGAGAGGTAATTCCTGCAGATAAAATTAAAGATTTAATGTGCAATATTAATATTAAAAGTAAATCATCGGGTTATGGATTGGTTATTATAAACGAATTGGTAGAAAAAATCGGTGCCACGCTTACCATCAAAAGTTCGGCAACTGCGGGTACAGAAATCAAAGTTATATTCGAATAAACATATCGTTAATACTGTCAGCTGCTTGGTTTTTTTTCTATTCACTCGATAATTAGGGAAAACTTGTAGAAAGTGTTTCCTTCAATTTTTTCGCAAAGGCATCTGTTATAAAACAAAAATTTATTGCCATAAAAAGTATGTGTTCTTAGCACACAGATTAAAAATACGGTAAAGTTAAAATGCAACCCATAGTTAACAAAAATTCTTTATAAGTGGGTTGGATTTTTTTCCATTTAACCTAGCCTTATTTAGTAATGTCTATCAAAACACCAACCGGTTTAACGCTAACAATATTTCGGGTAAGTGGTACAACCTCCCACTCAACGATTATTTAAACTCGTTCATCGATTTTCGCATTACAGAAGCAAAGATCAACACTAACTTCAAACCTAAGATGTGATTATTTCCAATTCTTTAAATACTAAAACGATAAAAACATGAGAAATACCTGCTATGTGATCCTAATGTGTACTCTTTTATTAGTGATGGGTTCGTGTACAAAAGAAGGGTTGGAAGGCCCAGAAGGACCTGTAGGCAAAACAGGTGCCAGTGGAGTGGCAGGACCGGTTGGGGCTGCTGGTAAGGATGGCAGCATTCTTTACAGTGGAAATGGGGTGCCAACAATCACCACAGGCGCAAACGGCGATTATTATTTAGATAAAAATACCGGCAATTTATATGGGCCAAAGGTTTCGGGTGCATGGGGTACAGCAACCGTTTTGCGCGGAACAGATGGACTAAACGGTACCAACGGAGCGAACGGAGCGACAGGCGCAACCGGAGCAACTGGCGCTAACGGGGCCAACGGAACAAATGGTGCCAACGGAACCAATGGTAGTACCACATTAAGCGGTAGCGGTGCTCCAATTAGTACCCTAGGTGTAAATGGTGACTACTACTTAGACAAAACCAATTTCTTACTGTATGGTCCAAAAACAGCAGCAGCGAATTGGGGAATACCAATTTTACTTCGGGGTGCAGACGGTGCGCAAGGCCCAACAGGTTCTGCAGGCAAAGATGGAAGCATTATTTATAGCGGTAGCGGGGCGCCTGTAACAACTCTGGGCGCAAATGGCGATTATTATTTAGATAAAAATACTGGAAACTTATACGGGCCAAAGATTGCCGGAGCTTGGGGAACACCAATTGTTCTAAGGGGCACTAATGGAACAAACGGAGCAACTGGAGCAACGGGCGCAACAGGTGCCACCGGTTCAAATGGTGCAGCAGGAGCGACAGGTGCAAATGGCACGGCAGGATCCAATGGTACGAATGGAACTAACGGCACAAACGGATCGCAAATTTTAGTTGGTTTAGGAAGTCCTAATGCCCCAAATGGGGCAAACGGCGACTTTTATTTAGATAAAACTACCCAAACTTTATACGGCCCTAAAAATGTCGATGGATGGGGCGTTGGTACGTTATTACGAGGAGCAGACGGCGCTCAGGGACCAATGGGCCCTCCAGGGGCAGATGGAACAGTCATTTATAGTGGCGATTATTTTCCAGATCCTAATTTGGGCAAGATTGGAGATTTTTTTATCGGAAAATATACAGTAGATCTTTATGGCCCAAGAACCGCAGCGGGGTGGGGCCGGCCTACTCCACTACGAGGTAGCGACGGAGCTAATGGTATAGACGGAACTAATGGAACGAACGGTACCAATGGAACTAATGGTACCAATGGAATGAATGGAGCTAATGGTACCAACGGCAACACAGTGAGAAATGGAGTTGGAGTGCCGGCTGTAGCGTTTGGTGTAAATGGCGATTTTTACATTGATGTATCTACATATTTAATTTATGGGCCAAAAACCACAGCAGGTTGGGGCGCAGCCACACGTTTAAAAGGGGCAGATGGATCGAGCTTACTATTTGAAACACCAGATAATGCAACGTTTGATTGGGGATACGAAGCATCATATTTTTATGATAGGACTAACTTAAGAATGCATAGGAATGGCAATTATAATGATAGCACCTCTGTCTTTGGTATTCCACCTAGTGCTGTCGCCACAGCTCAAAATAGCGTAATGCTTATTTATATGCGTGATGTAGTTAATGGCTGGAAACAAGTTACTGAAGGTGATTCAACCATCATTGGTATTTATAGTAAATCTAGGATTACCAGGACTACGGCTTCTGCAAGAATTATTGAAAGAAGCAATCGAGCTTCCATACATCCGGACATTAACAAAGTGAGGCTTGTATTGGTTCCTTATACCAATAGTGGAGTAATTAGTAGCGTGCAGAACGATAAAAATATCTCTATGAAAGAGATAATGCAAAAGCTGCAGATTACCGATAGCGACTTCAAAAAAATTTATTGATTGAGTAATTAGACAAATCGGCTACCTACTTATTGTTTCTATTAACCCATAACCTTTTATGAGAACAGCTGCCCCTTTTAGATTTTGCGTGTTGGTTGGTATTTCTTGTAGCGTAATGGTTCAGGCGCAAGATATCCAACAATTGGTTAAGCAAAAACCAATAGTAATAAGCGGAAGCTTAGGCTTGGGCATTGGTACTTACAGTTCTAGCGGCATACCCGCAAGGCAAAGAGCATTTTCTTATCTTTTTAACGGTGCGCCGAGTCTTTCGCTCTATGGTGTAGCGTTTCCATTTAGTGTAGTAGTGAGTGATCAGCAACGGGGCTTTACCCAACCATTCAATCAATATGGCATAAGCCCAACTTATAAATGGGTTACAATACACGCTGGCTGGCAAAGTCTACAATGGTCGCCATATACCCTAGCAGGGTATAACTTTTTGGGAGGTGGCGCGGAGCTAAATCCCGGTAAACTCAGGTTTGGGTTTATATATGGAAGATTTAACAAAGCGATTGAAGAAGATCCTTTAAGAATCACTTCCTTCTCACAAACGCCGGCATATCGCAGAATTGGATTAAGTACAAAAATTGGTTATGGCACGGAGCGAAATCATTTAGACCTTACGCTATTAAAAGCAAAGGATCAGGTAGGTTCTTTAGCTAATCGCCCTACTTCTTTTAACCTAACACCTGGAGAAAATCTTGTTTTGGGGGTATCGGGTAAATTTTCATTTTTAAAACATTTTGTGGTTGGTTTTGATGCAGCAGGGAGTTTATATACCAGGAATTTACTAGCAGATACCGTGGGTAATTTACAGTTGAATAGGCTCAACTTTATTAAGGGCCTTGTTCATTTAAATGCCTCCACCCAATTTTTAACCGCAGGGAACACAAGCTTGGGCTATCAAGCAAAAAATTACAACGTTTTGGTTAGGTATAAGAGAATAGATCCCGACTATAAATCTATGGGCGCATACTATTTCGAAAACGATGTACAGAACTATACCGTTGAGGGAGGCGTGAAATTATTGAAAGGCCTAATGCAGGTAATTGGTACGTTCGGTCTCCAAAACGATAATTTATTGCATGATAAGGCTTATCAATCTAACAGAAAGATAGGTTCTGTTAACGCAAATTATAATAAGCCTAATTATGGTATAGATGTGCGGTATTCTAATTATGGTATAACGCAAGATCGTGGTTTAAACCCGATTGTTGATACACTTAGGGTGGCAAAAACCAATCATAACCTAAATGCCATGCTTAGGTATAGCATTACTGATAGCTTATTGTCTCACAGTTTCATTTTAGTAGCAAATCTCCAATCTTTAGTAGATCTTAATACGTTTACTTCTGCCCAAAGTTTATCGAACAGTAAAACTGCAAACTTATCTTATCAATTAGGGCTGCAAAAAATCGGTTTAAACTTTACCACAAGTGTAAATTATACGGTGGCAGATATCTATTTAGGGCACACCGTTTTCTTCGGTCCTTCTATAGGTGTTAACAAAGATCTTCTGAAAGGAAAGCTTGGAGTCGCATCCTCGCTAAGCATTCAACAGCAGAAAAACAACAGGGTTAATGCGGGCAGTATACTAAATGGTAATTTAAATGGTGCCTACAGATTCTCTAAAAAGAACGCCGCAAATCTGTCATTCAATTACCTCAAAAGTAACTCGAAGGACATTACGTTGCCATCATTTAATGAAATCTATAGTAATCTTAGTTTAACGCACTCCTTTTGATCGTCTAATCATCTCTCTATGCCAATTTCTATTCCCTCACTTATAGATTTGAAAAACAAGGCTGCTCAGTTAGCTTTGCTAGCTTGTACACTTTTATTTGGTTTTGGCGCCTTTGCGCAAAGCCAGCCTGCCCAGGTAAGCATCACCATAAATATATTGCCTCCGTATTCTCCTTACTATTCAGATTATTCTGATGTAAGTGCAGGTAAAGTGTTGTTAACCATTAGAAATTTATCGGCCACCCAGAAACAGATAAAATTAACAGGAGAATTAAAGGGAGATAACGGAGTTAGAATAACCACAAAATCTACTTATGTGCCATTGCAGCCAATAACCTTGCTCCCCAACGAGACAAAGCAATTAAATGGTACAGCTCTAAGAGACGTTTTTGATTTAAATACACTAAATGTATATGGTATAGATAAGGTTAAATTAGTGCAAACCTCTCGCCTACCCGAGGGAAATTATGACTTTTGCTTGCAAGCTGTAGATTTAACTACCAACCAAGTTATATCAGACAATGCACCAATGGGGTGCACACGGTTTGATATTGCCTACCCAAATGCTCCTGTACTTATATCACCCATGGCATTTGAAAAGAAGGAAGCAACAACCATACAAAGCGTTAATTTTAATTGGATAAATCCGGGTGTGGTGCCCCCAAACACGCAGTACACCATTCAGGTTGCAGAAATGCCGCTCGTAAACAGCGACCCCAACCAGGTACTTAACGCGACCTCTTTCTATATGTTAAACCAACGCATTACTAGTACAAGTTATATTTATGGAATTGGCAACGTACCACTAAAAGTTGGCAAAACCTATGCTTGGCGGGTAATAGCCATAGATCCTACCAATAAAACTGGGTTTATGAACGATGGAAAAAGTAATGCCAACGTATTTGTTTATGGTAGCACTACCCAGATTCAACAATCAGATCCAAAATTTATTGCCAATACGGCACTATTAAATGTTGTTTCGCCAAGCTGCGATATTTCTCCTAATGTTTATGTTGGCCCAAGTACCCCTTTTAAATTTAAGTGGTTGTGGAAAGACCAAATACAAAGCCTTAAATTTTTTGGAACATTAGACAGCAATCTCTTGGAAAACTATACCAAAGTGAGCATGCCAACCATTGTAAAAAGTAAATCTACAGCACTTGGTAAAATGAACTTAGGATCAAACGTTGAGAATATAAAATCTTATAAAATTAAAATTGCTTTACAAAAAGGTAAAGGTGGCAAATCTTTAATTGAGTTTGTTACAGATGCTCCTAAACAAACCTTAGAATATACGTTAGCGCAATCCATACAGTTGGGCTTAGTGGTGGGCAACACATACCGACTTAATGTAACTGCGCTAAGTGATAAAAATACAGAATTGGCGACAGCAGAAAGTTGCGATTGGGTTTTGACAGCCGAACCGACAGTGCCAAAATTGGTAATTAGAGGTAAAATTATCTATACTTTCGATCAGACAACCTATTACCCTGCAAATAATGCAACTTTTAAGTTGCAAATAGCAAATGGTGCAAATGAAGGTATTTCCAGTTATAAATATGTCTACCAAAATGGAACTTATTATAATCAACAACAAAACATTGGCTACGCAACCACAGATGCAGAAGGAAATTATACCGCCACTATAGATAAGCTACCATCTGATACTGGAGCTAGATACGTTGCCATCGAAATGATAAGCCCCTACTACCAAAAGTCTAAAATAAACTTAGCCATAAATATTCCCAAAGCAGAGATGGTTATGGATAAAGGCGTGATGAATTATAAGCAGAGCAGTGTTACACTTACAGACTTTAAGGTTAAAGCCTTTAATTACGCACTTACTGTAAACTTTACCAAACTGTTTGATAAACTTTATAATACAAATATTAAAAATTATTCGGGTCAAAATGTGAACACTAATGTAAACCTGTCTCAAGATATGGTGAACGAAAAAGCTACGGTAGAAGCTGGCTTGTTGGTGGGGATTTACCGTAAAGCGAAGAAAAGTGATATTCCAAAATATGAAGGAGATGTCGATCAAAAAAACCCAACATTTCCTACTCCTATTGGGTATATCAGAGTAGCAGAAGGTAAAACGGTAATTGCTAACGGAAAAACCCAAGCCGTGTTCGACAAGCTGTTAATTAGTTTCGCTAGCGACGATGAATATTACATCAAACTCAACCTACCAAAATCTGACCCTAAAAAATTATTAGGAGATAATTTAGACGATCTGGAAGCGCCCGAAACTCGATTGGCATTTTATCCCAAGTCGCTTAACCCAAACGTTACAAAGTATAACTATGAGATAGATTATAAAATTGTTTCAAAAAAACCACCAACAGCTTTGGTTAGGGGTAAAATTATGGAGCAGTGGCCAAGTACGCCAGGCGTTTTACATCCGTATGCCAATAAATTTTTCAATATTAATTTGGTTATAAGTTCTACAATTCCTGATGACTATACAGAACTCCTAAAAAGAGACGATTGTAAGTATTATCCATCTAAATTACAAAAACAGGTAACCGCAGCCGATGGCTCTAAAAGCTGGCAAGACTTTACAGATTATGGTGGTGGAAGTAAAAAGGTTGTAGCTTCTGGCAGAACGGATAAAGACGGGAACTATGAAATTGCAGTGCTGGATTATTTGGAAATGAAAGACTACGATGTCAGGGTGGTGCAAAGTAGTAATGTAGCCATTGGCCTAGATTGTAATCAACTAAAGAAACAAGCAGATGCCAACACTGCTGGGCTAATAAAAGATAAGGCAAGTCAGTCTCAACCGTTTATAAATCCCGGAGACTATACAAAGGGGGCAATGAAACAACAAGTGGAGGATATACAAAAAGCTACGGGTTATGGGTTAGGCGGCGAAAGTACTCAAAGCATTATCGAAGTGATAGATTATGCAACTGGCAATGGCGCCAGTACTGGTAATGGAAGCGGTTATTTTGGGGGGGGTAATACTGGTGGCTATTCAGGTAGTGGTTCTGGCGCTTACTCTGGCGGACCCGTTGGTGGAGATTTTCACTCAACAAATTCTTCACTTCAAAGCCAATATGGTTCAAATGTAGCCTCTGATTTAGCAGGTTCAGGGGCTAAGAATGGTGCTAATAAAGTAGGTAGTACGGCGGTTAAGGCCCTACAACAACTAAACATGCAGCACATTGTATCTTATGCAGACGATGAAGAGGCTGCAGAGAACCTTGAACCCGTAGACGAAACCGTAATTGTACCCGGAAGTATAAGTAGGTTTTTTTATATGGAAGGCGTTGATGGATTGTATTTTTATGATCTTAAACCAGTAAATACCATCAACAACGATGCTAACCAAACCATTAGCAAATTTCAAGTGCCGCCTTTTGGAACCGTTAATTTAGGAATTTCTGTAATAGAAGTTAAAGAAATTAGAAAGTTGAATCTTAAAATAATCGTTGATAAACAATCCAGCAATGTTGCTTTAACCGGTGCTAAGCTTGTTATTTTCAGAACCAGCAAAAACTTTATTCAAAACTTTGTTCCTCCTATTGGAGAAGGGTCTCCCGTACACCCAAATAAATTGCTTATAAATTCTAATTATAGTACAAACAGCGTTAAATATACCACCGTTTACGATCAAAACTATTCTACGGCTAAAAAAGGTGCCACAACTGGTTTTAACAATAGTTTTGAGTGGGTTTTAGAAGCTCCTTTAGATATAACATTGGGCACAGGCAATGTTGGAACTTTTGATGTTAACGACAAAAGGCTTTGGGATCATGGCGACTATATGGCCTTGGTTACCCCAAACCCAGAAGGTTACGGAGGTCGTTTTGACCCGTTTATCTTCAATTTGGCAAATTCAGGCACGCAAGAAATTCATGTAGATGTTTCGCCAAGCAGAGTTGCTGGGCAGGTGATAGACGAGTCTAGTAGCCAAGGCATTGCAGGAGCTACGATATATATAGTGCTGTATCCACAAGGATATACTCTCGATGGACCAATTAACAAACAATCACGCGCTATTACTGCAGACGCGAATGGTCATTTCGAAATTACAAATGGTGCCAACGAGCTAAATTGGAAAGACAACGCACACGTTCGTGTCGTGGCTTATGCGCCAGGATACGAAAATGAGAAGTTGAATATTCTATCTACGGCAGCTGTAAACAATTTACCAATCATAAATGAGAATGGTGTTAACTATAATTTTCCAATAACTAAGAAGCCAGGGGCCAATACGAAATTTATCGTGTATGGCGAACAACCTGGCAGCAATAGCAGCAATATCAATAAGGTTATTAACGCGTACATAAAGAGGGAGGATGGAACTGTATTTACTTCAGCAGAAGCAAGTAGTAAAGGAGTGCCTATGTTAAGCGGAAAAGCACAGAAATTTTATATCATACCAGAGGATGTAGGCTATTTTGGAGATACAGTAACAATTAACGGTGGTGAGAAGAATTATCAGTTTGTAACGCTGTCCAGATTAAAACACAGACTAAATTTTAAGTTGGTTGATGAAAACCATAATCCTCTGCCTATCAATACCGCTCAAATAAGCATCAACGGGCAAAGTGGACAGGTGAAACAAAACACCAAAAGCATCGTAGAATTCGAATTTGAGAACGTTGCGGTTAATAACTATACTGTGCAATTTCAAGGGATTAGTAAAAGTGGCTACATACCTAAAATAATTAATATTGCCAATCCAGAGAGTAAGCTGCCTAAACAGTATGAAATTGTTATGGAAAAAGGCGCCACAATATCTGGTAAGGTAATGTTGGGCGCACAATATGGAAAGTTTGCAAAAGTATATGTAGACTATAATTCATCAGACTTAGCAGTTGGTAATAAGTTAAAAAATGATGTTTCGCAATTTGAAACACACGCAGACCAATTTGGCCATTATGAACTGGCAGGGCTGCCCATAAAAGACAACCAAAAAGTAAAAATACATGCAACTTTAGCGCCTAGCGTAGATAATCCTTATACCATAAAAGGTGAAGAGAAAGAAGTGATAATTACAAACCAAAAGGGGGCTGCAGATTTTGTTTTATCAATATTTGTCGGACCGGTTATCACAAATTTATATGGTTTTCCAATAGCGGTAGAAAAAGCAGAGTCGGTTTCCGCAACTAAAACTAAAATTACGGCAATAGTAGATTTATCTAAAAACTACTCTAAATTTTCTGGCTTATCTTCTTATAAGTTCCGCATAAGCGATGTAATTTTTGATTCGGCCAATAAAAACCAACCCAGTGGTGATGTAACGTTAGATGCTATCTCTCAAATAAAAATGACTTACCAAAATAAGTATAACGTAATGTTAAGCAGCATCTTTGGAAGCCTAAAAATTTCGCCTTCTGGCAATGGAGGCGAAGTAATCGGTCGGGTTAATCTGGTAGACAATTCCTTCAATTACCCTTCTACCTATATAAACTTTACAGATGAGCAAACCAAAAAGAACATCCCATTCTATTTATCACTACCGGCTGCAGCAGGATTTAATTTTAACAAGACCATCATCAGCGCTATTTACAATGCTAAAACCGAGACAGATAGTTATTTTCTATCTAACATAATCGGGGCACCCCTAAAATTTAATTTTATTGGCTTTAACGCAACCGCCGACACAAAAAATTCTTACATAGCAACTGACGGTAAAATACATTTAGATGTTAATTTTTATGGCGATGTGCCAAACGCTACCCCAAGCCAGGTAGATGTAAACATCAAAGATTTAGTGTTGGATGACAATCAAATTTACCCGTCGAAAGGCAATTATCCACTCGTTTTGAATTTGCAAGATTGGAAACTAGAGGTTAGAGACTGGACCCTCGATCCGATCAAAGGTGGTATCGCTTCACAAAACTCACTGATAAAAACTACCGTGGTAGATGTTAAAGCGAATACATTTAATCTCCGTAAAGATAATTTTATCCTGACAGATTTTGACGTGAAACAAATTTCATTAGGAAGCGGTCTTTTAAATTTAAACGTTTTGGATACAAAAAATATCCACTTGGTGTATGATCAATCTTGCGGCAGTGACCAACTTGCACATTGGCGTTTTTCTGGTATTGGAGTTAACAATAAGGCTGTGGCAACCATACCATTGAAAGCTGTAACAGGCAAGTTTCCAGAAACCACGTTAAATGTTAACTATTTCCAGATGATAAGCTATAACAAGGAAAACCTCATTTGCTTAAGTGGTGCAGAAAACGGCGTAAAATTATATAATAACCCATTATTTACTTTTTATCCTCAATTTATAGGCAGCAGCACAGGCAGTTTTACCCTTGGCGGTCAGGGCGTAATTTCGGTACCAAGAGTTAATAATCTCGCCATGAATTTGATGTTCTCCAATGGTGCTAGTGGTCTTGATATGAATCCTGCCGGGCTAAACTTAAATTTTGAAGGCAAAGGTAATGTTCAGTTTCAGAATGATGTTTCCAAAATACCAACCTTTGCAGGTGGCGTTACAACGCTAGAAGGCACGGTTGTAGAACCTGGCAAAATAAACCCAATACCGTGTGTATTTTCTTTTGGCCAAGCCAACCCAGGTAAAATAGAACTTAATAAAGGCTTCGAATTAAATTTAGATGGCGTAGGGCCAGTTAATCAAAATAGTGTAAAGCTGACATTAAGTGACGATAAGTTACTTAATGGAATGAAGGTGGTTGATAAGGACTGGAATGTATTACAATTCTCCGGCGAGCTAACCGACCCAAAGTCTAAAGATATGGTTACCAAAAAGCCAACCTATACATTTACAGTTTTAGGAGACATTAGCGCCAGCTCAAAGGGGTTAGAGATGGAAAAGACCACGCCATTGGGTGATGTAAAAATGACCTACGATTTTGCTACCAAAAGAATGATGGGAACTTTGCACATGAAAGAAGTAAAATTTGGGGAATATTTTTTCACAGGCGATGTTGAAATAGGATATGGCGGCAGTCAAGGCTTTCTGCTAATGGGCGCGGGGCAACTTAATACTGGCACATTATTTCTGGTTGGTGGCGATGGCTTCGGGGTTTTTAACATTGGTGTATTATTTGCCAATGCCACTTTAACACCTAATTCTATACAACGAGTTACACAGTATAGCAAAGCAAAAGAAAACACTTGTTGGTTAGAGGATAATAAAGATAATTTTCAAGGCTTCTTTATCGCTGGTGGATATGAAATTATAAATGAGCATAAGACTTTTGACCTTGCAGTCGCTTCTGTTTATCTAAATGCCCTGTTGGGCGTAGAGGCTTCAATTGGTGCCAATTTCAACAAAAAAAGTTATAGACTTTTGGTAGGTGTACACGGTAGTGTTAATGCTGGGATGAGCGCCATAAGCGGCACCTCTATTAAAGGTGACGCAAAAGCGCACATGACCGCTGCAGCAGAATACGGTAACAGCGGCTTTACAGTAAACGGAAATGGGGGCTTACATGTAAATTATACTGTATCGCAATATGTGGTTTTTGATACCCTCACTTTTAGCGGTAGTCAAGATGCCCGGGTAGATTTTCAGTATAAAAAAGGCGGGCCTACATTTGTTAAATTCAGCTTAGACCCTGCGCCAGATCAAAAATGCGAACAATAAATTAAGACCATGCTTAAATCTATCTTCCAAAAAAATATAACTAGCATAATTGCCATACTTATTTGTATCAATGCTGCGGCCCAAACTAATATTACACATGCCGGCAAAAAAGGCATTTGGGTTTTATGTGGAACAAAAATGCCTAAAAATTTTTCCTACCGTATTTTAAGGCAAATTGGTAGAGAAGATTTTAAACCCATTGCAGAACTCACATCTCCAAACGCGAAAGAGAAACTACAAGGAGACCTAATCGCTGCCCAACAATTGGCAGGTTTACCCATAAATTCTGTGTCAGAAAATAGATTAAACCTAATTTGGCAAAGATTAAACCAAAGTGTAGATAACGAGTTGCCCATAGAAATGGTAAGCGACTACCCAATGAGAGAAGCTGTAGGAACTGCTTTTTTTGATGCCGTTACAGATAGTGCAGTTAGTTATACCTACAAAGTGCAAATGATCGGCAACAAAAATGAAATGCTTAGTGAAGTTACAAGTTACCAATCATCGTGGCCCGGCAAAGCTCCTCAACCACAAATACTACCCCTAAATGTAAGATCTATTAATACAAGCATTGTTGGGCAATTCGCAATTATAGATAGGGAAAGGATGGTTACATGCAAGGTTTACAGAAGTTATTACTTGCGTAGTGGGTTCGAAGAAATTCAGGGCGAACCTATCTTTACTCAAAATGATAGCATACCAGTTATAGAGTTTACAGATAAAACTGCAACGGGTAAAGTTCCTTACACGTATGCCATTTTACCAATTGATGCTGCTGGCAATGAGGGCGCATTATCTCCCGAACTAAAATTGTTTAACGTAGCAGACAAAACCATAATACCATCAGTTACCAATTTCCAAACAACATCTGTAGAAGATAAAAATGCTATTAAATTATCATGGTCACTAAAAGACACCAAAAACATGATCTCTATAGATATTTTTAAAGGTGATAAATACGATGGAAAATATATTAAAATTGCTACAATCCCCGGTACAGACACCACCTATTTTGATGGCGCGGTAAGCCCGATAGAAACGTATTTTTATACAGTAAGACTAAACAGTACTTATGAAAAATCGCCCATGTCGGCCCGCACGCCGGGTATCTTAAAAGCATCTCGACTAAATTTATTTCCGCCCCAAAACTTAAGGCTTGTTCAAGAAAAAAACATGGTTCACCTCAGTTGGAAAAAAAACGAAGACGATACAAGGGCATATTATGTTTATAGGTCTACCAAACGAGACAACGTTATGCAGCAGGTTGGTAAATTGATCATTACAGATAGCGCAACCATTTCTTATACAGATACTGTTCCGCAAACAATAGAACCTGGAATGTATGCCTATGCAATTGCAGATCAGAACACCTCTTACGCAATTAGCTCATTAACCCCACCAGTGTATGCATATTTTCAAGGTATTAATGCCACACCAATCCCACATGATTTAAATGTTAGCGAATTGCCGCAAAAACATGTGCAACTTTTATGGGCAAACATGCAAAAAGAATCTAACTACGTCGCAAACTATGGAGTGTATAGAAGGGGAAGATCTCTAGATAGCACCAAAACAGAGAACCTAAGGAAAATCGCCACCCTACCGCCTAGTCAAAACTCCTACATAGATACCACCGCAAAACCGAACATGGTGTACTATTACAGCATTAAAACCATTGGCGATCAAGGTACCGAAAGCAGCCCCAGTTTAGAGTCTGGCTACAGATATACAACGGCAGATGTTAATAACGTAGCCAACGTAAGGCTATTTTCTACCGAAGGAAAGGTGCTTATAAAGTGGGATAATCCAGTTAGTACGAATATAAAGAATATCACTTTATCAAGGATGAACGAGGGGGATAAAAACGCAACATTTCGCATAAATCTCACAGCAGATCAGCAAGAATATAACGATGATAAAATTACTAAAGGTAGCACATACTACTATCAAATTCAGGTAGAAGATAAAGATGGAAATCTAAGTAGAATTACCGATCCTGTAGGTGTTAAAATATATTAGCCACAAATACTCACTAAAGTTGCTGTTAAAAATAGTCACTACTATTTGATTATAATTTTTGCCATACATAACTGTTTGTAAACGAACGTTTCCCTTTCATCGGTAAGGGCAGTCCCGCTTTTTGTTACAAGTCCTCGCTCGTTCCTCGCTGTGGGCTTTTCACGTCAATCGGGTTTAGCTTTTACGGTTTGGTGGTTATTCGGTAACCAGCAAGTGCAGATGTCAAAAGCATTAACCTATTAAAACCCCTGCAAATAAGGTCTTAGCCTTCCATATCCAAAAACCACTCTTGTGCCTCTTTAATAGCTAATTTAATCAGCTGCAAATCATCCACCTTTTCGAATTGCTCTTTTGGACTATTTAAAATCTCAATGGCCTTCTCTCTCACTTGAGGCTCTAATTCTTTCAGTTCTGTAGGAAAATTATCGAAGGTCCAGTTCATATTGATTTTTAGTAGTTAGATGTTAGGTATTTAGACAGCGAGGCGGCAGAAAAAAATACTATAATTTAGCAATTTCCCGACCCCAGCCACGTAGTTTCTCCACTACACTTTTGCTAATTTAGAGTTTTTACCCGGTCTAAAGACACTTACGGAGAAAAAAGGTGCAGGCTAAAAATAATAAATTCCTATTCTTTAACACGATAAATCTTTGGCTTTTCTGCTTCCATATTAAACGGAATTGTTATACCGAACTTGTATGCTTTAGCATAGCCATTAAAAAATCCGGGATTAAAATTTAAAAGATTAACCACCCGTAGCGCTTCTGCATTTGCAGTTTTATTAAGTCCTTTTTTAATTTTTAAATGGCTTACGTTTCCTTTTCCATCAATTATAAACTCTATGGTTACCGTACCTTTTTTTTCTTTCTCGGAATAATTTTTATTGCGGCTGATAAACTCATACAACTTACCCACGCCGCCACGAAACTCAGGTTGCAACTCTTTTATCCCACCAAACGAATACACATTTTCTTGCTCATCGTTGATTCTAGATGTGTCTGCTCTGCATTCTTGAGCAAAGGCATCACGACCAATAAAAATCGTCCCTAAAGAGATAAAAAGACCAATTGTGCGATGTTTTTAGGTTACCGAGAAAATTTCTTTTTAACAACTGAATTCTTGGCGTTTGAGCTTCCGAAAAAATGCCACAAATTTCTGGATTTATGTGTAATGCATTTGTAAGAGCTTCGGCATCTTTATTTCTAAAATCGATAATGATCGTAGAGCATGTACCGCAAAATTTACCTGTTGCGCAAGGCTTCATTTTATTGATGTCTTGCTGGCAATTAAATTTCAGAGCTAGGTTGGTTATTGGTGTCATTAGTGGAATTAATTTGACAGGAATAGTAATTATCTTCTACAAATTGATAGGATGTACTAAAACAAACAATTCCATATATTCTATTCAAAAAAAATTAAATTGAGTTTACTTGCTTGAAGCAATAACTACAAATAATCATCCCAAAAGGAACACTCAAATAACAAAGGCAAGAAAAACTATTTTTTCTCCTTATTTTCTATTCTGTCGATATTAAACACAATCATAGCCGTAATCAACTCGATAGGCAAAAGTTTATCCAACCGAAATTGAACCGACCCTTTGCCCTGTTTATATGCAGAAAGTTCTTTTTTAAATTGATTGTGGGCATTTGGCGTGGCGTAAACGCCTATGTGTTTCGTGTAGCCACCAAAATAAATCAATGGTTTGCCGTTCAACTTGTAAGCAGGCATCCCGTAAGAAATCGCCTCAGAAGCGTACTCGGCGTGTTTGAAAACCAAATTTCTTAAAGCTTCCAGTTTTTCCTGCGTTTTGATTGGAAAGGCAGAAATATACTCATCAACATTTTGGGTTGCCAGTTTCATTTCTTTTTATTCTAATTAAGGTTAATCAACTTGCAAAGGCGGTCCGACTACTAGCATATCATTATCTGCAAAGATTTTTGATATTTCTTCCTTGGTCGGCTCGTGGGTTAGGGAGGCCATGGTAACAAAGAAGTTTTCCAGTTTGCCTGCCGGTTGCAAAGTTACCGTCATTCTTCCTTTTTCAGATACTTGTGTCCAAGCATGAGCTATTTGCCGTGGTAAAAATATACTGTCGCCAGTTAATAAATCGTACTTGTCGCCACCTACTTGAAACTTATATGCACCCTCAATAACATAGAATATTTCGTCTTGGGAGCTATGAATGTGTAAAGGTGTTCCCTTGCCTTGCGAAAGAGAAGTTTGCTCAAAGATTGCCAACTCTCCTTGGGTGTCACTTCCCGAAATTTTCACATCAAGAATATTTGAGTTTACTCCTTTTAACCTAATGTGTCCGTGAATTCTTCCTTCGCCTGCTAATATTTTAAATCCTTTCGCTTGTTTTGCCCGATTTCTTGGCAACTGTGAAAATACAAAGATGGGAGCTGACACAACCGCCAAAATAGCCGCAATAAATTTGTCTCTTTTCATATTCTTTAAAGTTTACTAATTAGTAATAAAGTTTATTATAATACTTGTCATGCGTCTGGACCTAACATTTTTTTTGTAATATTATTACTCACTTATATTTTTAATAAATCTTCTTTCTTGTTTGATCATCTATATTTCCAAAGAGATCGACAGCTTCGGGCAATAGCTCCATGTCAAAATTTGCTTTCATTCATTACCTTATTTAAAGATGCTCATTTCCCCATTGAGAAACAAACTGTTGTGTAAAATTTTAATTTTTGCCGAATCTATTGTTTTCTGAAGGTTACCGTTAACAAAACATTCTTAGATGTAATCAATATTTGTCTCTCCCACAAACTCTCTTAGGATTTTTTAGTTAATCGGAGACCCTAAAAACAAAATTTTTTAAACATTCTCAAAAACAGCTTGTTATTCAAAAAAAACAAGAACATTATGAAAAAATTAATTTACGGTGCTGCAATAGCACTATCTGCATTTGCGTTCCAAGCCTGTAACTCAAACAAAGATTCGCAAGAAACGGCTGATAGTTTAAACATGACTAAAGACACTACCACCAATGCTATGAACACTGGAGGTATTGCGGTTGAACAATCTGATTCCGAATTTGCAACAAAAGCTGCTGTCGGTGGCATGGCAGAGGTAGAGATGGCAAAACTAGCACAAGAAAAATCATCTAATACATCGGTTAAAGATTTTGCCTCTATGATGGTTAAGGACCACGGAAAGGCAAATGACGAATTGATGGCCATTGCAAAAACCAAAAATATTACTTTGCCAACTGCATTAGATGAAGACCATCAAAAAAAATATGATGAATTGAAAGGTAAGACTGGGGCCGATTTTGATAAAGACTATGTAAACACCATGGTGGATGGACATAAATCAACCTTAGATTTGTTGCAAAACGAAGCCAAAGATGGTAACGATGCAGAGTTAAAAGCGTTCGCTGCCAAAACTGCTCCAGTTGTACAAATGCATTTAGACAAAATAAATGCAATTGATAAAGCGATGAAATAATAAATTATTATCCTATAAAAACAGAAATCCCGGCGTTAATTTGTTGGGATTTTTTTTGCGCCCAAATTGCAAATAAAATTAATTCTGTTTTGGCTTCTCTTTTGGATTCTCCCTGTTTTCTTTGACGCCAAAATTTAGGTTTTTATCTATAGACTTGATGTGCAAATCTCTTTGAGGAAAAGGGATGATAATATCTGCATCATTTAATGCATTGTAAATTGATTTATAAAGTGCTGCTTTTACCACGAGCCATCCGTTTACGTCCGTCCAAAAATATACGGTAATATCAACTGAACTATCTCCAAAGTTTTTAACAAAAATTAAAGGTTCTGGCAATTTGTGCACTTCGGGGTTTTCATCAACAATCTTTTTCATTATTTCTTCCACTTGGCTAATGTCAGTACCATAAGCAACACCAACATCTATTGCTATTCTTCTATTTTTGTTGTTTCTTGTCCAGTTTATAAGATGTTGTGCCAATAAATCGCCATTGGGAATAATAATTTCAGAACCCTCGAATGTATTCAACTTGCTAGAGCGAATGCCAATTTCTTTTACATAGCCGGTACGCGCTCCAACCTCTACTAAATCTCCGATTTGGATTGGTTTTTCAAATGCCAAAATTACGCCCGAAACCAAATTGTTAACAATATTTTGCAGGCCGAAACCTATACCAACGCCTAATGCACCAATAATAATGGTGAGCTTATCTAGCGGAATGCCTGAGATAATAAAGGCCAATATAATTCCTAAAAAAAGAATGGCTAACCGAATTAACAGAATTGTAGAACCCAACCGACTCCTTTCTGTTTTTATATTGTCATCTACGTTGCCAAATATGAAAGAAATCATTTGTGCCAAAATGGTAGATACCCAAATGATTAAAATAAAAACAGCAATGTTTCCAAAGGTGAAGGTTATGCTTCCGAGCTTTTGTTCATCAGATAGGAAACTTACCATATTGCCAAAAATATAATCGTACAAGTGCACACTGCTGGTAAACAACAATATCCATAACAATATGGCTGCAAAACCCAAAAATCTGGTAATCTGCTTTTCCATCCCATTATATTGAAAATAGGCAGTTAATCTAGAACTTTGTTTACTAGCCTCCATCGATAAAAAGATGGCATCAACGATAATTTCTACAAAAATAAATAGGTTTATGGCAGCAATCATCCCGTAATTGGCTCCAGTATTTAAAACTTTTGCCAGAGTAACCCGCCCAATAACATTTAGGATTAATGCGAGAATATTCATCACCAAAAACAGATACAAGAGCAGATTAAAATATTTTTTCCCAGCAAAATAATTTTCGTCTTTTTTGCTTATCATCCAAAAGCCAAGGCAAATTGAAGTCGCGCTTATCGCAACTTGAATCCATCGTTCTGTGTAAGTTGTTTCGATGAGCAAATTGGCAAAGCCTGTGGTGTAGAATAAAAGCAGAAGAATTGCGAGCTGTACACCAGAGATAAAATTGAGCTTTCGCCGCACCAAAAAACCAAGAGCGATGATTTGTAATCCCCACAAGGATAAGGTAAAAGCTTGCGGCGCGGCACTGTAAACAAACGGTATTAAGAGTAAACTAAACACCAATGTAGATAGAAATAAGTGCCGCACAATGTGTTTTGTTTTGGCGAAAACTGCGGCGGGCGCGTCACTTTGCGCTTTTATGCGCTTAATATTTCGGCGCATTGTAAAATAAAAAATCAGCGCCACTGCAATTACTATAATTCTAGATAGCCAATTTGTATCGCCATAAATATCCAGTAGGGTTTTGCTTTCGGCGAAAGATCTTAGTACCACAGTTTTAAAATTTCTTTTATTATCTGGATTGTATTTGTGGTTCCAGATATAGCCAAATTCATTTTCTAAAACTAGGCTGCTGAACGTACTTATTTGATAGTCTGTTTCCTCTAAAAGATCAGAAACTTCTAGAAAATTGCTAGATATGTTATTTTGCAGCACTCCGAGCAGCCTAAGTTGTGCTACCACTCCAGAGTCTGCAAGATCTACCTTTTCACCCAATAGACGTAACTTTTTTACATAAGCGTTAAACAAAATGCTATCGGTGGGCATAAGCAACAATTTTTGATCACCCCTAAATTTATTTACACTGTTTTTTTTATCAATTAATTTATCATTTAGGGTAGAGAACTCCTTTTGCCATTTGCTTAAAATATCTTTTTGTTCTAATAAAAGTGCTTTGGTATTGTATAAAATCTTTAAACTAGAATGCCTGCGCACGCCAGTAAGGTTTATTTTGGCAATGCTGATAATGGTATCGGTTATTGGCAAGCCCCTATCTATATCTCTCGTAGAAAAACCTCGCTTCAAGTCGCTGTTAATTTTGTTAAAATCTAAGGTGTACTGTTCTACTTTGCCCAGCTGATAGGCAACTAAGGTATCTGAGGCATTAAAATACTTCCGTACCGAATCTGAATTGTATTTTAGCTTGGTTAATTTTGCAGAATCGATTTCGTTGCCAACTGTATCGCTAACCCGTTGTGCCGCCAAACCTTTGCAAAATAACAAAACAGCAAGTGTTAGAAATGTATGTTTTGCGTAACGCAAAAAATTTAAAGACGATAAAATCTTTTTCATAAAGGCTTAAAGATAAGCTAATGTGGCAAAAATTAGTTAGAAAATATCTTTTTACTGCGCAATCGTCATATCAAAAATACATAATGCACGCGTATGGCAATAACAATTTGTGTAGAATATATTGCGCATATTTATTAAATTGCGAATGCCAATTTATTAAAAAAGTATGTCTAAAGATCATCAATACAAAACGAAGGTAACGTGGACGGGCAATAAGGGTTCTGGAACTATGGATTATCGTTCTTATGATAGAGATTATGTTATTTCTATTGATGGCAAATTGGATATTCCAGGCTCTTCAGATTCGATCTTTCTTGGCGATAAAACAAAATATAATCCAGAAGATATGTTGTTGGCTGCGGTATCTAGTTGCCACATGCTTTGGTATTTACACCTATGTTCTAACAACGAAATTGTAGTGATAGAATACAAAGATGAAGCAGTTGGTACCTTAGAAGAATTGGCAGATGGGAGCGGGAAATTTAGAGAAGTAACTTTATTTCCAAAAATCGTCATCGCCGATAAGGCACATTTGGGTTTAGCAGAGCGCTTACACAAAGAAGCACATAAAATGTGCTTCATTGCAAATTCGTTAAATTTTCCAATTGCGCATAAACCTGCGATTAGGGCAGAAAATAGTTAGAGAAAACGGGGGAAATTCTAGGCACGTCTCGCACATTATTGCGATATTAACAGTTTACAATTAGCAATAAAGCATTAACCATCAACAATTAAACTACTCCCCTCTACTTCTTACTCCACATATTATCCGCTGGAGTTGCATCCATAAAAATCCCACCATCTAATTTTATAGCACTTACAATTTTTGTTGTGTTAAGCACTACGGCAATGTTTTTATTGTTCGCTCGCCATACCGCAGGCGATTGATGGATTGTCTCCGTGAATCCGTCAGTATATGAAATTATCATATCAAACGGAATGGCAAAACCGCCAGTGTTTTTTATGATAATATTTGTTTTTCCATTTAGAGGAGACACGTTTTCTACAGCAATATCGATGTAATTGTTACTGAAGAACCAGTTGTTAAAAAACCAGTTTAAGTTTTGCTTTGCCCCGGTGCTCATAGAATTAAAATAATCCCACGGAATTGGATGTTTGCCATTCCAGTTACTCATGTAATTGTGCAACGCGGTTTTAAAAACATCATCGCCCAGCATATCTTTTAATGCGAGGTAAGAAAGCGATGCCTTGCCGTAAGAATTATTTCCATAACCTGCGCCCGAAACCTGTGTTGACATCGAGATAATTGGTTGATCTTCCTCAGTCGATTTATCGTTAATATAGCGTTGTACCCTAAAATTCTTGTAAAACTTATCGGCAGCATCTTTGCCATGCTCCGCAATACCAATTAGATATTCTAGTGTAGTCGCCCAACCTTCATCCATATAGGCGTAACGGGTTTCGTTTATTCCCATATAAAATGGAAAATACGTGTGCGCCACCTCATGGTCTTGTACTAGTTGCGCAAATGTGGGGTCGCCAGAGTTAGAATCATTGGTCATCATTGGATATTCCATATCTGCAAAGCCCTGGAAAGCGGTCATTTTACTAAATGGATATGGAACGCCCGGCCAATTGTTAGAAAACCAATCAAGGGCATACAAATTGTATTTAACCGAATTTACAAAATCTTTGCCGGTAATATTATAAGCTGCCTGAACACTTGAGCGCCTATTGGTCTTGTTGTCTACCACTACGCTCGCGGCATCCCACAAATAATGATTGCTCAATCCAAAGCAAACATCGGTAATGTGTTTCACAGAAAATTCCCAAGTGTTCCAATCATTTTGCTTAGTTACTTTACCATCTTTCATCTCTTCTTCGGTCGCAATGTGCATTACCTCATTGCTGGTATAAGATTTTTTAAGCCTTTCGGCGATGTTTGGCATAAGCACCTGCTCAGGATTCAAAAAATCGCCCGTGGCATAAACCACATAATTTTTTGGGACGGTAACTGCAAATGTATAATCGTTAAAATCGTTGTAAAATTCTGCTCTATCGGTATGAGGGATTCGATCCCAACCATTGTAATCGTCATAAACTGAAACACGTGGATAGCTGTAGGCCACATAAAAGGTGGTAGAATCTATTTGCCCTTCTCTACCGCTTTGTTTGGATAAAGGGTAATTCCACCCAATTTTTAAATCTATTTTCTCTCCCGGGATAAGCGCTTTTTTTAAGCTAACATTGCCAACTGTTCCCCAATCTTTTGCATCAACATTGTATGTTTCGCCATCAACCGAAAAAGAAGTGATGGTTAAGCCTGCGTCTAAAAAATCGTCGTCCACAGCGCCCGCACGGGGCGAGGTAGGTTTGTGCAGATTGTTGACAAACCTAATGGCAAGTGATTTTAGTGTATCGGGGCTATTATTCGAATAAGTAATCTGTTCGTTACCGCTAACCACTTTGGTGTTTGCATCAACTTTAATTTCCATATTGTAAACACCATGGTTCTGCCAATAATTTTTACCGGGCTTACCATCCATGCTCCGCGTTCCTTTTGCATAAGCGGCCGTAATGTTCCTTGGCATGTATAATTCTTGACTTTGCGCAAATGGCAAAGCGGCGCAAAAAAATAGGCTTACTAAAACTAGCTTTTTCATGAAAAATTGTTCTTTCTGGTCTTACCAGTTATTATTTTTTATCTCATTGTAAACTCGGCCAATCCCTTCTTCTAACCCAAGTTTGGCTGTCCAACCCAAGGCTTCCAATTTGCCTACGTCCATTAGCTTTCTAGGTGTTCCATCTGGCTTTGATAAATCCTTTTCTATTTCTCCCTCAAACCCAACAATGTTTTTTACTAAGTTGGCGAGTTCTAGAATAGATACGTCATGACCAACGCCAATGTTTAAAAAACCGGCATCATTGTAATTCTGCATCAGAAAAAAACATGCTTCCGCCAAATCATCGGCGTGCAAAAACTCTCTTCTTGGCGTTCCGGAGCCCCAAATGATAACTTTTTTGTCGTTGTTTTTTTTAGCAATAATAAATTTGCGCAGCATGGCAGGCAATACGTGCGAATTTTCTAAATCGTAATTATCATTTGGCCCGTACAAATTGGTTGGCATCACAGAAATAAAGTTGCAACCATATTGTGCACGATACGCATCGCACATTTTAATACCAGCAATTTTTGCAATGGCGTAAGGCTCGTTGGTTTCTTCCAACAAACCGGTAAGCAAGTAATCTTCTTTTAAAGGTTGTGGTGCTAATTTCGGATAGATGCAAGATGAGCCTAAAAACATCATTTTTTCAACCCCAATTTTATAGCTTTGATGAATAACATTGTTCTGTATCATCAAATTTTCGTAGATAAAATCCGCACGATACGTATTGTTTGCCACAATTCCGCCCACTTTCGCTGCTGCCAGAAAAACATACTTTGGTTTTTCGGTCTCAAAAAAATCTTTCACAGCAACGGTTTCGCGCAAGTCTAACTCTGAAGATGTTTTCGTCAGTAAATTTGTAAAACCTTTTTCTTGTAAATTGCGCATCAGCGCTGAGCCAACCATGCCACGATGGCCAGCTATGTAAATTTTATCTTCTTTAAACATCTAATACCTTGGTCTTTTTTTATCGGCCCTGCCAATTAATTTTGTCTCCTTTTAAAAAGTAACCTACTTTAAAACTGTAAAGCCAATAGTCATGCTACTTCGGCACGTGGCAAATTTAGCCATTTTATAGGAAACGTAAGGGTTTAATTTTGATAATGTATATGTTAAAGACTCACGTAAAAAGTTGCAATTAATTAATTAGCGCATTTTTTATTTGCTTTTATAATTCCTTCATTTTATCTTCGTTATAGGTTCAGCAAGACTACGTAGTAAAAGCTATGTAGTCTTGTTGTGTTTTATAGATGATAGAACAAGCAAAGCGATGACAGACGTTACATATTACACCCAAGAGGGGCTAGACAAATTAAAGGAAGAGATAAAATATTTAACTACTACCGGCCGTCAACTTATTTCTAAAGCCATAGCCGAGGCTAGAGACAAGGGCGATTTATCTGAAAATGCAGAATATGATGCAGCAAAAGAAGCGCAAGGTTTGCATGAAGCTAAAATTTCAAAGCTAAAAGACGTTTTATCGGTTGCCCGATTAATTGACGAATCTAAACTAGACCTTTCGAAGGTTTTGGCATTATCAATTGTAAAAATAAAAAATGTTAAAAATGGGACAACCATGAGTTATCAATTGGTTGCGGAGACAGAAGCCGATCTAAAGACGGGAAAAATTTCTGTAAAATCGCCAATTGCCAAGGGTCTTTTGGGAAAATCTGTCGGCGATGTTGCCGAAATAGATGTGCCCGCCGGCAAAATGCAATTTGAGATTTTAGAAATCTCCAGATAGTTAATTTTGCTTTAGCTAATAATATCTTAGACGGTAATTCATAAATTCAACAAACCAAAAATTCGACCCTCCAAAAATCCAAAAAAAATGAGCGTATTTTCTAAAATAGTATCTGGTGAGATTAAGGCGCACATTGTCGCCGAAACCGTGCAGTTTTTGGCTTTTTTAGATATTAATCCATTAATAGAAGGGCACGTTTTGGTGATCCCAAAAATAGAGGTGGATTACATTTTTGATATGGATGAAGACCTCTATGTTGGCTTGTGGATGTTTGCCAAAATAGTTGCCAAAGGGATTAAAACCGCTTTTCCGTGCGAAAAAGTTGGTATTTCTGTAATTGGATTAGAAGTTGCCCATGCACACGTTCATTTAATTCCATTGAATAGCATTGGCGATATGAATTTTAGCAAGCCGAAGTTAAATCTCACAGAAGAGGAGTTGGAAGCTGCCGCCCATAAAATTAGAGAAGCATTGTTGCAAGAGTAGTTGGCTGGTTAGAGGTTAGGGGTTAGGGGTTTTTTTAAGCTAATAGCTCATAACCCAAAACTGATAACTCATAACCCGTAACTCACAACTGATACCTCATAACTCGTTATAACCCTGCATAATAATCATACCCTCGTTCGAACCAATAATCGGGCGGGCGCTCGTTGCTAAAGGATAAATTGCCAATTCGCTTTAGGCTTTTAATACCGTATTTAACGGGGATGATTAGTCGCAACGGGTAACCTTGATTGTTGGGCAAAGGCGCACCGTTCATTTCATAACATAAAAGGGTTTGCGGTTGCATGGCGCTCGGCATATCAATACCCACATAATACTGCCCGTCAGGGGTAATTAAACCAATGTATTCTTTAGCTGATTGTTTTTCTAAATGGTAGGCTTTGACAAAATCAGAAAATTTAACGCCGCCCCACTGAGATACCTGGCTCCAGCCTTCTATACATTTAAAGTTAAAATTTACTTTTGTTTTTGGCAATTTTTGAATATCGGCAAGTGTAAGTTTTAACGTATCTCCTTTAGCTTTGATTACATTGAATCGCCAGTTCTTATTATTCAAATTTGTTCTCAACCCAACATTCCCATTTGCCCTTGGTTTTTTTGCCGACTCATCTTTTGGGAATTCTTTCGCAAGGTTTTTTTTGCTAAAAGCTTTGTTAAAAACTTGTTCGTTTGCATTTAATACTTTTCTAAGCGGGATTTGAACACCACCACGTGCGCCTCTATCGGTCTTTGCGTTTTTAACTTTAAACCAAAACAAAGTTGCGCCCGCCGCGAGAATTGCAAACACCAAAAATGAAATTAATGTGCGGATATTGAGTTGGCGCTGGGTTCTATTTTCTATTTTCTCGTTCATTCTAGTCTTTCTTAATGTCTTTTTTTACCACTTCAAAACCCGCAATCATCGCCCTAAAATTATTCCATCCGGCGATAGCCACCTGAACAACATGAATAATAAAAAATAAACAATAACCGATAGTTAATATAAAATGGATAACCCTACAACTGGTATAACCGCCAAAAAGATTACAAATAAACTGAAATTGTATCGGTTTATAAATGGCGAGTCCGGTTAAAATGGACCCGAATCCCATTACAATAATTGCAGAATAGGCAACTTTTTGTGCCGCATTATATTTTTTTTGACTCGGCAATGGTTTTTTGGTCAAATGCAAATCATGGAGGAAAACAACCCATGCTTCTTTAAACGAATTTCTATTGGGAAGCAGGTACCGCCACTCACCAGAAATCCATGTGTACAATACGTAGAAAAATCCGTTTAAAAAGAAAATCCACATAAATACAAAATGAAATGCCATGCCCTCTGCCAAGCGTTGCTTTAGATGCAAGGTTGTATAAAACGACTGTGGGAAAAATTTAAAAATCAAATGGTCGAACACGCTAATCGAATACACATCATTTGCCCAATAGATTAGCAATCCGCTCCAGATCATTATTGTTAAAATTGGAAAATTTACCCAATGAAACCAGCGGATAGCGAGCGGATGTTTCTCTATAATTTTTTTCATGCAGGCAAATGAATATTGCGTAAATATAGCAAATTTGCAAGAAAAGTACTTGAAATAGATTTCCTTGAATTTCAATGCCGAAAGATATTGAACTATATCTGTTTGATACAAATGAAACAGCTAAGTTTTATCAACGAAAGAGCCGAATTTGTGGTAGGTTCTAATAAGTTCTACCTTAAAAATATTGCCCCCTAATTTTACAACCTTTTTGTACATTCGTTAAACTACCCTAAGTAAAGTTTTAGCTGTTTATTGAGTTAATTTTTAAAATCATCTCAGCTTTTAACATTTTAAATGAATAGAAAATCATTTACCTTGCAATAAAAAAACATGGAAAAAAATCGAATAAGCCTTGCCGTTTTTGTTGTTATTTTTGGTTTTGCTGCTGCTTATTGTTCTATAAGTTCTGCACAAGAAATGTCCTCTATGGCGGCGACCAAAACCAAAGTTCCGGTAGATAAAAATTGGACGTTTGAAGCCACACCTACCTGGGCCGATGAGTTTACAAACAACGGGGCTCCGCTTTCCAGTAAGTGGACCTATGATACTGGCGGAAACGGTTGGGGAAACAATGAGTTAGAGTATTACACAAATACAACCAATAATGCCAGTGTTGCAAATGGCGTACTGTCAATTACAGCTAAAAAAGAAGATTTCGAGGGCAAACATTATACTTCGTCTCGCATGGCTACGCGAGGTAAGTTAGATGTACTTTACGGCAGGTTTGAGATTAAGGCTAAATTGCCATTAGGCAAAGGTACTTGGCCAGCTATTTGGATGCTGCCGACAGACAGAGCTTATGGCGATTGGCCAAAGTCTGGTGAGATAGATATTATGGAACACGTTGGGTACGATCAAAACATGGTTCACTTTACAACACATTCAGAAGCTTACTACTTTAAAATAAATACGCAGAAAACTGCAACAAAAATTATAGAAACCGCAAGTACCGATTTTCATATTTACAGAGTAGACTGGACACCTTATGCTATAAGAGGTTATTATGATGGTTTGAAGGTTTTCGAATTCGCAAACGAAGGAACAGGTTATAAAACTTGGCCGTTCGATAAACGTTTCCACTTGTTATTAAACTTGGCCATTGGAGGTGATTGGGGCGGTGCAAAAGGTGTGGATGACAGTATATTTCCGCAAAAAATGGAAGTAGATTATGTAAGGTACTATAAGATGATTGAAAAATAGACGGAAGTCAGAGGTCAGAAGTCGGAAATCAGCTTTCCAGGACTAAAAAATCGGGGATGAATCATACCGACCCATCCCCGAAATCTAAATTAACGCTCTCCATATAAAGACGAAGAACAGTTAGGTTTATTGTATCGAAGCGACAATATTTTTGATTGATTGTTGGCTTGCTTAAAATAAATTCGAAAAGCAGTGTTTGGTTGGTTTTATTCTAAAGTCTTTTAACTATGTCTTTCTTCAAAAGCTACCAAATGGATGGTGCATTAAGACACTTTAACTTTATTCAGCAAAAAAATCGGGGATGAATCATACCGACCCATCCCCGAAATCTAAATTAACGCTCTCAAATATATAGACGAGCAGAAATATCTTTTATTGTATTAACCTAAATTTTATTTTCAGTTTTTTTCTTAATTAGTTTTTCAGTAGAAATTGTTGCAGGTTTCTTTGGGGGTTTTTGGTTTCTTGGAAGGTGCATTAGATTCTGGTTTCTCCAATTTGACCTTTTTTATCGTTTCTTTTGGCTCCTCAACATTTTTCGTGGCAACAGTACTTGATTCGGTTTCTTCTATCTCGTTGATTTTTACATCTTCCCGTTGCAAAAAATTCTTTAACAATTGTTTTAGATACAATTCTGGCTTCGGCATTTTTATCACGGTGCCAAGCTCTTTATCTTGAGATTGTTTGATGTATGCAGATTTAATTTTTCCCCATTCTTTAGAAAAAAGCTGTATAAATTTCTCTACAAACTGATCTTCGGAATATTTTTTTGGCAATTTTTCAATCACCGTAGCTATCTTATGTTCTTTGTTGTGTAAAATCGCCATAATTAAATTAAAATTCTATCTGCAAAGATACTACAATAAGGTACAAATAAATGTGGCTTGCCAATACTCGAATCTCGCGATCGGCACTTTTACAGGTTCAAACCTTTTAGTTTTTCTATCAGTACTTCAGAAATTTTACGGTAGCTTTCAAAAGTCCATCCCGCAACGTGCGGAGTTAAAATAACCTTTTCATTATCCTGCAACTCTTTAAACCAGTGTTGGTTACACAAGGCAGGAAATTTTTCGGTTTCCAATACATCCAACCCAGCGCCCAAAATTTTGCCCGATTTTATATTGTTTAAAACCGCTTTTATACTCACTATTTCGCCACGAGCAGTGTTCAAGAAAAAGATAGGTTTTTTAAAATGGAAAAAATATTCGTCATCAACCAATTGTTTTGTCTCTCTAGTTAGCGGGATGTGCAGACTTAATACATCGCATTGTTTAACCATTTCTTCCATGCTTACCTCGCGGGCGTAAGCATCACTAAAGTTTGTTTTATATTTATCATAAGCCAATACATTTACTTCAAACCCTGAGAGCTTTTTTGCAAAACTTTGCCCCATAAATCCATAACCAATAATACCGACAGTTTTTCCTTTTAACTCATGTCCCCGGTTTCCTTCCCTATCCCATTTTAGATCCCTAATTTCTTGATTTGCGATGTTTAACTTATTCATTAGCGATAGCAACATCCCAATAGCGTGCTCACCTACGGCATCTCTGTTTCCTTCGGGCGCGTTTATAAGTTTAATATTTAATTTATCGGCCAAAGCCACATCTATATTATCTAATCCTGCACCCGCGCGAGCGATAAATTTCAGCTTTTTAGCAGCATTTAAGATTTCTTCATCAATTTTAAATTTTGTTCGTACAGCAATCCCAACATAATCTCTAATTTTTGCCAACGTTTGTTCTCGGGTAATTTGCGGTTCCTCATCCACCACATATCCTAAAGCGGTGGCTTCCAAGTTAAAAACTGAATGTAAATCATCAACAATTAGTATCTTATTCTCCATAATAAAGCAAAAATACGTTATTTGGTTAGAGAAAACTTTAGCCGATTGGAAGGCTGCGACTAATTCATCGCAAAACCAAAAAGCTTTTCCCTACCAGAAAGTTTACTTTTAAATGCTGTAATAAAATAGTTACTACGCTGTTTCCTAAACCTTGTTGTCGTTTCTTTGTCAGTCGTTAACAGATAAGATAATTAATGATACAGATACCTTTGAAACTACAGTTTTTTACAGTTGCTTTTTTATTATTTACAAGCTCGTTATTTGCACAAAAAGCCGGCAAAGCCAAGATTACAGGTGTTTTAAAAGATGCCACAACCCAAGAAACCATTCCTTTTGCAACGGCTGTGCTGCTAAACCCTGCATCGCAGGCCAAGGTAAAACTTATTCAGACGGATATTAAGGGCGCTTTTACGATGGAAAACATCCCGGTAGGAAAATATACCTTTAAAATTAGTTTTGTAGGTTATCAAACCATGGTTAGAAACAATGTAGAAATTGCGGCTACTACTGGAACCCTGAATTTTGGCGATATAAAAATGCTCAGCGGAAAAGGCAATGTGTTAAACGAAGTGCAGGTTGTGGGCAAAAAGGCGCCTATTCAGTTGGGGATTGATAAAAAAATATTTTCGGTAGATCAAAGTTTAGTAAGCGAGGGCGGCTCGGCATCAGACTTATTACAAAATGTGCCCTCTGTTCAAACCGATATTGATGGAAATGTAAGTTTACGTGGATCTAGCGGGGTTAAAGTTTTAATAGATGGAAAACAATCGCTAATTGCGGGCGGCAACATTGCGCAAATTTTGCAATCTATACCCGCAAGCTCAATAGAAAGTGTGGAGCTAATCACAAATCCGAGTGCAAAATACGATGCCGAGGGACAATCGGGAATTATAAACATTGTGCTTAAAAAGAACACCAAACTTGGTTTTAATGGTTCTGTGGCGCTAAGTGCAGGCAACAGAGATAATTACAATGCAAGCACTAATCTAAGTTTTCAAAATAGCAAGGTAAATCTGTACGCAAACTACAGCTATCGGTATGGAAACAGATTGTTCGGTGGTTTCCAAAATATAAATTATTTTCAACCTGTTGGGAACGTAAGTTTCGCAAATCAATTTACCGACTCAAAATCCAACGATAAAGGAAATAATGTAAAAGCTGGATTAGACTACTACATTACCGATAAGAGCATTGTAAGTTTTTCTGGTGGTTTTAATAATCGTGATAACAATAGAAATGAACTTATCAACATAAACCAGCTAACTAATTCTTTGCAACCAATAAAATTGAGCAATAGAAATAATGCATCTGACGGCACAGGCAACAGCTATGATTTAAACTTAGATTATAGTCAAAAATTTAACAAACCGAAAGAGGAATTGACTTTTAACTTTGGTTATAGTAATGGTATAAACGACAACTATCAAGCGTACGATACCAGAATTACCAACCTAAATGGTACGCCGACAGATTTGGAAACGGCTTTGCAGAATATTTACAATACCGGCAACAATAGCAATTACAACATCCAGACAGATTATATTTTACCTATTGGCGCAAACGCCAAAATCGAAGCTGGTTACAGAAGCCAAATTAAACTTGCAGATAATACACAAGATGCAGATTCGTTACTTTCAGGTTCTTCTATAAACATTGGTAACAACCTGCTAAACAATTACTTTAAAAGCAAAGATCAAGTGCATGCGTTGTACATGAATTACCAAAACCAAATAAATAATTTTGGTTACCAAATTGGTGTACGTGCAGAAAATGCACAATTAGATACCTATTTAGAAGGCTATAATAACAATGTACTTTATAGTACGCCAGGTAAAATTAAATACAACAGGTTATACCCGAGCGTTTTTTTAACCCAAAAATTTGATGGCGAGCAACAATTACAATTAAGCTACACGAGGCGCGTAAATAGGCCGCGCGCGTGGGAAACAAACCCATTTTTAGATGTTTCGGATCCGTTGAATTACAGACAAGGAAATCCAAACTTAATACCAGAAGATGTGCACTCTTTTGAATTGGGGTACAGTAAATATTGGACAAATCTTACTTTCACTTCTAGTATTTACGTTAGAAAAACAAATGATGTGGTGGAGCGCGTGCGCAGCGAGCCAGATGAAAACGGAATTATTATTACCACGCCTCAAAACTTAAGCAGCGAGACTAATAGCGGTTTAGAACTTATCGGGCAATACAATGCCTCTAAAAAATTGAGCCTTACCGGAAATGTAAATCTTTATCAGAGCAATCTAAAGGGTTCACCTGCATTTGGCATTGCGCCCAATAGCGGTTTTAGCTACAATGGAAACTTAACCGCAAATTTAAGCTATATAAAAAACCTTAGCATACAAATTAGAGGTGAATATCGTGGAGCGGAAGTGCAGCCACAAGGCAAAAGAAACGCAATTTATAATATAGATGCAGGAGCTAAATATGATTTCCTCGCGGGAAAAGCATCATTAAGTTTTAACGTTAGAGATGTTTTTAACACTAGGAAATATAGCTTTACCAATGTTGGCACCTATGCTGCTACCAGTTTTGAACGGCGTCAAAACGGTACTACTGGCAATCTTACACTCTCTTATCGTTTCGGAAAAACTACGTTTAACATGAGCAAACAAAAGAAAGCAGATCAACAACAAGACAACCGCCCTGACGAAACTTCGTTTTAAGGTACGTTATTAGAACAAAGTTCTATATTTGGCAATGGAAGAAACCAACCCTTGGCAAACGCTAAGCAGCGAAGAAAAGTACAATAACAATTGGATTAGCCTTACCGAGCATCAGGTAATTAATCCTTCTGGCGGACAAGGCATTTATGGCGTAGTACATTTTAAAAACATCGCCATTGGCATATTGCCAATTGATGAAGAAAACAATACTTGGTTAGTTGGGCAGTTTAGATATGCCACGAACAGTTATAGCTGGGAGATTCCAGAAGGTGGCGGCGCATTAGAAGAAGATCCATTAGAAAATGCAAAGCGGGAGTTATTTGAGGAAACGGGTTTTAGCGCAAGAAATTATAGAGAAATTTTGCAAATGCACTTATCAAATTCTGTATCAGATGAATTGGCTATCGCATATCTAGCAACAGATTTAACTGCCGGAATTTCCAAGCCAGAGGAGACAGAACAACTGCAAGTTAGAAAATTGCCCTTTAAAGAAGCTTATCAAATGGTTTTAAACGGAGAGATTACCGACTCGCTGAGCATCGCTACGATTTTAAAGGCGAAGATAATCTTAGGATAAGTTGAGTTACGAGTTACGAGTTAATATCATCTAGCTAAAAATTATACAAATGATGTCATCCTGAGCCTGTCGAAGGATAATCATTTTTTAATTTTCGATATATCTCAAAGGAGTTTAGTCTTTTTTATTGCTGTTGTTCTGCCATGGGTTTAAACTTACCGCTATGATTCGGCCGAAGCTACGCATCTTTTTTAGGAATCATTGGGCACTCGATCTTTCATCTTTGCTAACCTCAACCTAGTCTTAACCTCAGCCTCAATATCAGCATTGACCTCTATTCTACTTCTGCATTTCAGCAAAAAAACCCACAATCAGTATAAACAAATTATTGTACGCCGTTAAAGGCAGGGTTTGCGGCACGTCATCTATATCATGGTACGCCTTTGGGCCGCCTTGGGTATAAATGAAAAATGCAGGAACTCCTGCTTCGCTAAAAAAATAATGGTCGCTGTTTGCCGCTTTTCCTCTGGGATGAATTACCGAAATTAAATGTTGTGAGTTGTTTATCTTATTCATTAATCCGAAAGCTTTGGGGTAAACGGTAGAGTTCACCACAGTCATTCCTTCTGAGCCTGTTCCAACCAAATCTAGGTTAATCAAAAATTTTATGTTTGCTAAAGGAACCGGTGGGTTTTCTACAAAAAATCTAGAGCCCAACAAACCCGCTTCCTCACCCGCGAAACAGACGAAAACAATAGAATACGACTGCGGATTTTTCACATAGTATTTTGCTAAACTCAGTAAAGTTGCAACTCCTGCTGCATTGTCATTCGCACCGGGAAAAAAGGTGTTTGCGCCCATGCCACCCAAATGATCGTAATGTGCGGTGATCATCAAAACAGAATCTGGATGTGTCGTTCCTCGCACAAAGCCGCAAATGTTAAAAGCGCGAAAGGCAGAATCGAACTTATTTTCAATGTTTACCTCAATACGTTTTGGAGTTTGCTTTACCGTATTTGTATTTAGCTCGATGGTGGTTAGACTATCCAAACTCGTAGCAACTGACCAAGTGAGTTTATTTTTTAAAACCACTTTTAGCTTTTCCGCAGCGAAATTTATGCTATCTATCTTTGTTAGTTTTCCAACTTCCTTTAAATTAGGGCTTCCGTTGCCCACAATAAAATCTTTGCCCGGAGTTAATTGCTTCCCGTTCAATTTCACTTCCATTTTCCCTGGGAAAATATTTACCGGATATTCAAAATTTTGGCGATAATCTTTTGCCAAAAGCTTTAAACCGATTTCATTAAATTGTTCTGACAGGTAATCTGCTGCTAAATGCATTCCGTTTTTGGTATAACCTCTGCCCCAATATTTTGGAGATGCAAGGGTATCTATAACATTTTTAACGTAAGCAATATCCTGAGCTTTTGCAGAAAGAGCGGTTAAAATTAACAAGCAAAAGGTAATAAGTTTAGTCATCGCTCTGCGCGATTTTGACGATAAAAATGTTTTCTGCATTTAATACAATTGGGGTATTTTTATGAAAATAACATTTATTCTCCGAAACATCAAATAATCAAGAAACCCAAGATAGGGTTGATTCCCGGTATACACTGTTTTGCTTCCGCAAACTTCCGTACCTTTACCATAATTTCTATTGTCAAACTACTAGAAATAAGATAACCACCTCAAAAATTTGAGATAAGAATTTCCTATACTTTTAAAAATGATTATAGAACAAATTTATACAGGCTGTTTAGCGCAGGGTGCGTACTATATTGAGAGTGATGGCGAAGCTGTGATTATAGATCCGCTGAGAGAAGTGCAGCCCTATATTAATAAAGCATTTGCAAGAAATGCAAAAATAAAATACGTTTTCGAAACGCATTTTCATGCAGATTTCGTTTCCGGCCATGTAGATTTAGCTAAAAAAACTGGAGCTTCAATTATCTACGGCCCAAATGCAAATCCGAGTTTCGAATTTCGTCAAGCCAAAGACAACGAAGTTTTTAAATTAGGAAAAATTACCATAACCGCTTTGCATACGCCCGGTCACACCATGGAAAGCACCTGCTACTTGCTAACAGATAAAAACGGAAAGCAAAAAGGATTATTTTCTGGCGATACCTTGTTTATCGGTGATGTTGGCCGCCCAGATCTTGCACAAAGCGCGATTGAAGGTTTGACGCAAGAAAAACTTGCTGAGCTTCTGTTTGATTCGCTCCGAGAAAAAATTATGCCGTTAGATAATAAGGTAATTGTTTACCCCGCTCATGGTGCTGGAAGTGCTTGCGGCAAAAACATGAGCAAAGAAACTACTGATACGCTTGGCAATCAGAAAAAGGTAAATTATGCTTTACGCGAAGAGCTGACGAAAGTCGAGTTCGTAAAAGAAGTTACAAATGGACTATTACCGCCGCCCGCCTATTTTCCACTAAATGTTAAAATGAATATTGAGGGCTATGAACCTATCGATCAAGTTTTGGAACGCGGGAACAAAGCGCTTGACCCAGCAGAATTTGAGCGTTTGGCAAACCAAACAGGCGCCATCATTTTAGATACGCGCGCACCGCAAACATTCGCGGCAGGCTTTGTTCCGAACGCCATAAATATTGGTATTGATGGAAGTTTTGCACCATGGGTTGGCACGTTGATTACTGACATAAAGCAACAAATTCTGTTAGTTACAGATGAAGGGCGAGCAGAAGAAAGCATTACTAGATTAGCCCGTGTGGGCTACGATAATACAATTGGATTCTTAAAAGGCGGATTTAAGGCATGGGAAAAAGCAGGTAAAGAAACCGACCATATCACTTCCATTAGCGTTGCTGAATTGGAGAAACAAATGAACACAGGCGATGTGGCGCTTATCGATGTTAGGAAGGAAACCGAATTCGGCACTGAACATGCAAAAGGTGCGGAAAATGTTCCATTAGATTATGTGAACGATCAAATGAACAATCTAAAGAAGGATAAAACTTACTATGTTCATTGTGGAGGCGGTTATAGATCTATGGTTTTCAATTCTATTTTGAGGGCTCGTGGCTATCGAAATTTAATTGATATTGAAGGCGGTTTTAAGGCAATTAAAGAAAAATCTACCATTACAACTGTCTCTAGTTAGAAAATATATTTGATATGGTAGAATTTTTAAAAGAGCCATGGCCGTGGTATTTCTCTGGATTTTGCATTGCACTTATCATGGCCGCATTGTTATTTTCCGGAAAAACATTTGGATTTTCCTCCAACCTGCGCACTATGTGCAGCATCCTTGGCGCAGGCAAAAAAGTGCCCTTTTTTGATTACGATTGGAAAGCGCAACGCTGGAATTTGCTGTTTTTAATTGGGTCTGTTATTGGTGGTTTTATTGCAGCGACGTTTTTAAAGAGCGATCAACCTATGCAATTATCTAGCTCTACCATTATAGATTTAAAACATATTGGATTATATTTCGATGGACAATTAAACCCATCGCAAATTTATAGTTTAGATGCGCTTCTGACATTCAAAGGCTTTGCCATTTTAATTTTTGGCGGGATGCTTGTTGGTTTTGGAACGAGATATGCAGGCGGTTGCACATCTGGCCATGCTATAAGTGGTTTGGCTAATCTACAAATTCCATCGTTAATTGCCGTTATAGGCTTTTTTATTGGCGGCTTGATCATGACATTTTTCATCTTACCCTTAATTTTTTGACTATGAAAGGCTTGAAATATATTCTTTGCGGCATTTTCTTTGGCATCGTCATGGTAAAGTCAGAAGCTGTTTCTTGGTATCGCATTCAGGAAATGTTTCGTTTCCAATCTTTTAAGATGTACGGTATCATTTTTACGGCTATCTTTTTTGGTGTAATCATTATTTGGTTGATAAAAAAATTCAGACTAAACGACATCGATGGTGAAAAGATTTCAATACAAGATAAAACGAGAAGTTGGAAAAGGTATTTGTATGGCGGAAGTATTTTTGGCCTTGGCTGGGCGTTGACAGGATCTTGCCCCGGACCGATGTTTGTGAACGTTGGTTACGGCTATTATTCTATGCTTATAGTAATTATTGGCGCTTTGCTTGGCACTTTTCTTTTTGGCGTAATCCAAAAAAATCTTCCGGATTAGCAATAAAATCATTTCTTATTTGCTGCGGTAAAAACAATAAGCAACACACCTTTTAAAGAATCGCTAACCAAATTAGAGGTTAGGCCGCTGTAAAAATAAATCGCTATTCCAATGCCTATCCACCAAAAAGAGAGCAAATAAATAAGGCTTTTATATTCCGGAAGGTTATTAACAGCTGCATGAATAAGGTAACCGATGAGCATGGTGATGAGCAATAGAAACCAGGCAATTAAAAAAACAGGCAATTTTAGAGAATCAGAATAAGTAAGCTCCATTCCGCTTAGAAGTGCGGCAGGTTTGAAAAATGCCAAGAAGGTGAGATAGCCCTCTAAAAATATTGAAATTATCAAAATGCCAATTAGTATTTTCTTCATTGTATAGAATGATTTTAAAGTGCAATTAGATCTGCTTTTAATTCTGCTTTGATCAGCTATCGTTTAAATTTGTACTAAGCGCCTCTAAAAGTTCGTTTAGTTTATTTTTTTAGACCGTCGGCTAAAAATACCGAAATCAAAGCATTATAAAAATTGTTAGCGATATATGAAAGCAACTTGGAATGGCGAAACACTCGCCGAAAGTAATGACACCATTGTAATTGAAAACAATCACTATTTCCCAAAATCATCCATTAAGGAAAATTTATTTAAAAAATCTGATACGCACAGCAGCTGTCCATGGAAGGGCGAGGCTTCTTATTTTTCTATTGTGGTAAATGGACAAGAAAATAAAGATGCGGCTTGGTATTATCCCGAACCAAAAGATGCGGCAAAAGAGATTAAAGATTATGTTGCTTTTTGGAAAGGCGTTAAGGTAGGTTAGTTGAGGCTAAGATCAAGTTTTAGGTTGAGGTTATGCCGCTTGGTCTTTAATCCTTGTTCTTTAATCTTCTTGGAGGTTAAACCTTTTGCAATATTATTTTTGTTAATCCCGCAGTATGCAAGATTCAGTACAATATGTTAAGGATATTTCCATATTCAGCACGCAAACCCGCGAGGCTGAAGAACTGCATACCCTAAATGTTTACTTTATCATTGCCTCATCTGCCATTCTAATTCTGGTAATTGGGTTATTAATTTTTATCTCATTTAAATTTCGCGGAAAGCAAAGTCAAACAGAACCCAAACAAATTTATAGCAATAGATTGCTAGAGATTTTTATGGTTGCGATTCCATTTCTATTGGTTTCCTATTTTTTTTACCTCACGATAAAAACGATGCGAGATACCGAACCTCGAGTGGTAAACGAAAAACCAACGGTGACCATTACTGGCAAGCAATGGTGGTGGGATGCGCACTATCCCAATGGTGCCGTAACGGCAAATGAGATTCACCTCCCTATTAACGAAAAGGTTTTGCTAGAGTTAAAAGCGGCAGACGTAATACACGATTGGTGGTTGCCATCTTTTGGGCCAAAAATGGATATGATTCCCGGCGTTACCAATTATCTTTGGCTAAATATTTTAAAACCCGGCATTTACATTGGCGCGTGTAGCGAATTCTGCGGCAAGCAACATGCAGGCATGCGGATTAAAGTGATTGCCCAAACTCGACAAGATTACAATAAATGGCTAGCGGCAAATGCGCTGCCTGCTGTAATCTCTCCAGATGAAAATATTAAAAAAGGCGAATTGCTTTTTAGTGAAAACAGTTGTGGATCTTGCCATAACATCCGTGGTACCGGTGCGAACGGACATGTTGGGCCAGATTTAACGCATATAGCAAGTAGGGGAACACTGTTATCCGGACTGGTGGAAAATAGTAAAGAAAATCTTACACGTTTTATAAGCAATCCACAATCTGTTAAACCAGGTGTAAACATGCCGAGATTTATCTATTCGGAGGACAGTATTGCAGTATTAGTAGATTATTTGAACAGCTTAAAATAGTGGAAGAATTAAACATACCCGAGCCAGACGAACAAATTCCGGGGTTAAGTGTAAGCTATAGCCAGGGTTTGTTGCAATGGATTTCTACCGTAGATCATAAACAGATTGGGATACTTTATCTTCTAATGTCGGTTGTTTTTTTATTGGTTGGTGGTTTCGCGGCATTGCTGATGAGAATACAATTGTCTGTTCCGAACAATACCTTTTTAGGTCCAGAGGCATACAATCAGCTGTTCACTATGCATGGCACTACTATGATATTTTTGGTTGCAACCCCTGCAATTTTGGGTTTTTCGGTTTATATGTCGCCATTAATGATTGGTGCAAACGAGACTGCCTTCCCAAGAATGAATGCTTTTAGTGTATGGATAAGTCTTTTTGGCGGGCTGCTTTTATATTATAGTTTTTTATCTGGCGGCGCTCCAGATGCCGGCTGGTTTAACTATGCCCCTTTAAATACAGAGAAATATTCTTCTACAAGTGGAGTAGATTATTATTGCATCGGCTTACTTCTAATTGGCGCGGGCACGGTTGGCACCGCTATCAACCTCATTGTAACTATACTTTATTACCGGTGCCCCGGGATGAGCTTAAAGAAAATGCCACTTTTTGTGTGGATGGTTTTGATAAATTCTTTTTTAATTGTCGCCGCTTTTCCGCCTTTAAATGCCGCTTTGAGTATGCTTTTGATGGATAGGCAATTGCACGCGCATTTCTTTAATCCCGATGATGGCGGATCGGCATTACTTTGGCAGCATCTGTTTTGGGGTTTCGGGCATCCAGAAGTATACATTCTAATTTTGCCGGCATTTGGCATATTATCCGAAGTGTTTTCTGTATTTTCTCGCAAACCAATTTTTGGCTATTGGATTGTGGTCGGCTCCGGAATACTGATTGCATTACTTGCGTTTGGAGTTTGGGTGCACCACATGTTTGCGGTAGGTTTGGGCCTAACCGTTTACAGTTTCTTCGCGGCAGCCAGTATGCTCATTGGTGTTCCTACCGGAATAAAAATATTTACCTGGTTGGCAACCATGTGGGGCGGTTCGCTTCGGTTTACCACTTCTATGCTATTCGCGATGGCTTTTTTGGTAGAATTTACCATTGGCGGTCTAAGCGGAGTATCTTTTGCCATTGTGCCAATAGATTGGCAATTAACAGATACGTACTATGTTGTTGCGCATCTGCATTATGTTTTTGTTGGAGGAACTCTTTTTGGCTTACTGTCTGGACTATTCTATTGGTTTCCAAAAATTACAGGGCGTATGATCAGCGAAAAACTGGGCAGAAGGTTTTTCTGGCTTTTTGTCATCGGATTTAATGCAACGTTTTTTATTCAGCATATATTAGGTGTAAATGGCTTGCCTCGTAGGGTTTATACTTTTGCTAATTTTAGGGGATATGCGTGGATGAATATGCTTTCGACCGTTGGCGCCTTTTTTATGGGATTTTCTGTGCTATTCCTATTGTACATCATTTACAAAAGTAGAAAAACTGGCGCAGTTGCAGAGAACGATCCGTGGGCAGGCTACACTTTAGAATGGGCGACAACATCGCCACCGCAATTAAAAAATTTTACAAAAGTGCCTCCTATACCAACCTTTAGGCCATTGAGAGATTTGAGAAAAAAGTTAGCAGATAAGAATTGATATGGAAAATAAACTCATGATAAAATTGGTTATCGCCACAGAAGCAGTGCTTTTCATTTCGCTGATGATTGCCTATGTGTACTTTGCGCTCAATTCTAATTTCAGCAGTCAGTCTAAATCACTTCTCAACATCGCGCAAGAAAGCATATTTACCGTTGCATTATTTTTAAGCAGCTTCACACTTTATCTCGCAGAGCTTAATTATAGAAAAGGCAATTTTAAAGGTTTAAAAATTTGGATGATTTTGACGGTGGGACTGGGATTAATTTTTTTATCGGGGCAAGCTATTGAGTATAAAAACCTTTTAGAAGCAAACTTTACCGTTAGCAACGATATGTTTGGCACCAATTATTTTACCCTTACGGGATTTCATGCATTCCACGTTATTGTAGGTTTGATCATGCTGTGCATATTAATTTACCTAATAATTAAGGGAAATTTCAGGGATAAAAATTCTTCTGTTATTGCCACTATTGGGCTCTATTGGCATTTTGTAGATGTGGTTTGGATTTTTGTATTTACACTCGTATATGTTTCACCATATTTTTTAAACTAAGTTAAGATGGAGAATCTATTAAGTTATTGGATGGTTGATTGGGGAGCAATTATATTAGCGGTTTCGCTCACTTATCTTTACTTTAAATTAACCGAAGGCAAAATTTTAAAAGGAGCTGGTAGCTATTTTTCGGGATTAGTTTTGATGCTTTTAGTGACTACTTCTCCATTGCATTTTCTTGGGATGCATTATTTGTTAAGTGCATATATGTTAGTGCACATATTCTTATTGCTGCTTTGTGGTCCATTAGTAGTTATGGGCCTGCCAAAAAATCTCTCCAAAGAAAGCACCATAATAACCTTCGTTTCTGCAGCAATGAACAGATGGCCGTGGCTTGGTTGGATTGCCGGAATTGGCTTAATGTGGTTTTGGCATATCCCATCGGTTTTTGATGCCGTTTTCCCGATACATCATACTACTTTTAGCTTTAACATTTTACCAATATTGCATACAGTAACTCTATTTTTTGCCGGTGTACTATTTGCTTGGCCAATTATGGGACCGATGAAAAACATGCGTCTACATCCTCTTTTAGGTGTTATTTATCTTTTTACCGCCTGCGTTGGATGCTCTATTTTGGGCTTATACTTAACTTTTGCACCGCCAACTTTATACAAACACTACTTTATGCCTGATGAGTTTGGCTTCTCGGGATTAATCCAGAATAATTGGAACATCAACAGAAGTACAGATCAACAAGCTGCCGGACTGATTATGTGGGTACCTTGTTGTTTTATTTATATTTCTGGATGTTGCTCTCTATTTTTTAATTTTATAAAGGACAAAGAAGTTCCCAAAATAAAAACCCCAATTTGGAAAGGAAGCTATTATGAATAACGTGCAAGGTGGTGGCATAATGGACAAAAACCTCACCAACGATATTTTACAGGAAGAGATAAAAACTTGGACAGATTATGCCAAACCACAAAAATTACCCAAACCAACGTATTGGCCGTTTTTTCTAGCTTTCGGATTTGCGTTTTTACTTTGGGGAATTTTAACGACATGGATTATTTCTGTTGTTGGTTTTATTACCATTGTAGTTTCTATTAGCGGTTGGATAAAAGATTTAATTGATGAGACAAGAGAAGGAAATTAGCGAGGGAAGACGGAACTTCCTATTAAAATTGAGTATCGGCTTGGGAAGTCTCGCTGCCTTAGGCGCAGGCATTCCGGTTATCGGTGCTTTGTTTAATCCGATAATAAAAAAGCATAGACAAACTTGGCGAGAAGTTGCAGAGCTAGATGGTTTTTCAATCGGCAATACACAACTCGTAAAATTTACAAATGCTAATAATAATACTTTAGCTGGCAAAAGTGATCAGTCTGCAGCATGGCTTCGGCGAGATGGCGAAAATAAGTTCACCGCTTTTTCTATAAACTGTACGCATCTGGGTTGCCCAATTCGCTGGGAGCAAGGTGCCGATTTATTTATGTGTCCTTGCCATGGTGGTGTGTTTTACAACGATGGATCGGTTGCCGCAGGTCCACCGCCAAAACCTCTCGTGCAATATGAGGTTCGAACTAAAAGCGGCAAGATAGAAATACAAACGGCAGCTATACCCATTACAAAAATGAAATCTTAGCATGGCTTGGTTAAAAAAGTTAGTTAGCTATTTAGAAGATAGAACGGGGATCGGTGCTGCGGTAAAACCGCTGTTAGATCATCTTGTACCCCCAAATAGTAAATGGAGCTATGTATTTGGAAGTGCAACATTTTTTTGTTTTATACTTCAGGTAGTTACCGGCATTGGTCTAAGCTTTTTATACGAACCTTCTTCTGCCAATGCTTATCATTCGTTACAATACATTACAAATCAAGCTTTTTTGGGCAATGTGTTGCGAGGCATTCATTTTTATGGAGCATCTGGTATGGTGCTATTTGCCGGTATACACCTAATTAGGGTTTACATTACCGCAGCATATAAGTATCCCCGAGAAATGAATTGGGTAACGGGTGTTATCCTACTTTTTTTAACTGTAGCCATGGGATTTACTGGGCAATTGTTGCGTTGGGACAGCAATGGCGTTTGGAGTACGGTGGTGGCGGCAGAACAAGCTGGGCGGGTGCCAATTATTGGCCACTGGTTAGCCCAGGTACTGTTGGGTGGCCCAACGATTGGAGACAACACGCTCAGCCGATTTTTCGCTTTCCATGTGTTTGCCATCCCGGCGCTCATGTTTTTGCTCATCGGACTTCACCTATTCTTAGTAATCAGAAATGGCATTTCAGAACCGCCTAAAGTTGGGCGTTTGGTAGATCCAAAAACCTATAAGAAATGGTATAATGATATGCTGAAAAAGGTAGGCGTACCATTTTGGCCAAATGCTGCTTGGCGCGATGCCTTGTTTGGCGCATGTGTAATTTTAGCTATCATCGGCTTGGCCATCGTATTCGGTGCCCCGGCTTTGACAAAAGCGCCAGATCCTTCTTCAATAGACGCGGTGCCAGAACCCGATTGGTATATGATTCCATTTTTTGCAGTGTTTGCATTGATGCCCCCAAAACTTGGTTCATATATCATATTTTTCGGTCCGCTGCTTACGATACTAATTTTCCTTTCGGTGCCGTTTATTTCAAACCGTGGCGAACGGCATGCCATCCGCAGACCTTGGGCCGTTTTTGGCGTAATGACTACGTTGTCTTTTATTTTCGGATTTATGTACTTAGGATATCAGGCAGATTGGTCGCCACATTTTGATACCCCCCCGCTCGCGAATACGATGAAATTTAAGGACGCTCATTTAGAAAGCGGCTTAAATCTTTTTTACAAAAAAGGTTGCCAATACTGCCACAGAATAGACGGGGTTGGTGGTAAACGCGGGCCAGATCTTTCCATTATCGCACGTTCTTGGAATGCCCAACAGTTAAAAGTCCAGATTACAAACGGCGCATTAAATATGCCTGCTTATGGAGGCATCCTCACTAAAAATGAAATGAACGATATTGTGAGTTTTTTAATGACAAGGAAGTAAGAAGGGTGAAAGTTGAGGTTCAGGGTGAAAGTCGGAGCGTCTTAAAGCCCGGTATTTTACACACCAAGTGGGCACAAAAGCATCACCTAGTTTCGACAGAAATCCGCCATCCCTCATGGTAGATGAAGAAATGCGATACAATAGGAGTGCAAAAAAAGCACTAAGGACGACTGGTTGCGCGTAGATCATTGATAGAAAGCGATGCTGTTTTCTACCCTTACCACATCGTCATCGCCAGCTTGCACAATAAAGGCCGGTGGCTTTTCCAAAGTAACATTGTGTTCGTAAGAATATTCTCCTTTTTTTTCTGCTGAAGGATTTTTCCCAATCAAATTGTCTATCGAACCTCTGTGCATCAGACTTTCCATAAAACTATTTGGAACTGGTAAAATTGTTGCGCATAATGATCAGACTATCTTCTAATTACCACATCCCCCAACCAAATTTCAATCTTTGCAATGCAGATGCGTTTGTAAAAATTAACTTAGAATCTTTAAATTTATAGAGACTAAAATGATCTTTATCTCTTAAGCCTGGCCAATAAACGCTAGAAATTCCATCAAAATGAAGCACATTGGTAACCCCTTGAATAAACGCGATTTCCCCATCTCCTTTTATGTCACACATATAGTCCTTGCCATTAGTCATTCGTGCCCCAAATTCAGTTATAACAGTTCTATTTGCATAAGCCCCAATTCGTTTGCGCACTCTATTTTCCCATTCGGCAGAAGTTTTAATGCTATCTTTTGCAAAAAAGGAATAGTCGTGAAGTGCCAACAAGCACCCATCGAACCGTAAATCTGCCCCAATTTTAGTCACATCTTCAGAATACCCCGTTCCGCTTAGCAGAATTCTGTTTTGAGGAATCGTTGGATAATGGGCTAAAAAATCTACGTATAAATCCTTTAGCTCTTTTAAATTATATCCGTGCGGCTCGTTGAAAACTTCGAAATACACTTTAGAGTTTTTACCGTATTGATTGATCACCTGTTGCCACATCGGCCAAAAAAATTTTAAATTATCCACGCGACCGTTTCGGGAAGAATCTGCCTCCCAACAGCAAAAGATTACATTCATCTTTTTGCTCAGCGCCTTGTCCGCCACGGCTTTATAAGCCTTCCACCAATTTTCTGAAACGGTTGGCGGATTAATAGGCAAACGGATGGTATTTATCCCATCTTTTTTAAAGCCGGAAAGAATTAAACCAGCTTTTTTCTTAACCTGCATATAATTGTCAGACGCACTAAGCCCAGATAAAACTATAGCTCCATTTATAAAGTTATCTCGTACATCTGCCCAGTTTACACCTTTAATATTTATCTTATGGCGATGCAGCGTGTCGGTTTTTTTCGCAAATGAGTTTAGCGAATATTCTTCTTTTGAATAAACACTCTTTCGGAAACTTGCAAGTATGCAAAATAGAGGCAGTAAGAGTATAAAGGTGTGCTTTTTCATGATAGTAGGTAAAGTTATCATATTTATATAAGTTCCATGCTGAGAATAACCGCAGCTCCAGCAATTTTAAAAGTAACGATTTACCTTTAGGGCGTATTTAAAACTGCTTTTTATCACCTTTATAAGTGATGGATGTAATAACAAAAAACGAAAATAAGTGTAGTTTAGCGCTCCAAAATATTATGATGTGTAAGATTAAGAGATAAAACTGGATGCGGTAAATGTCGGGCAGATTTTGGTGTTGATTTAAAAAAAAGATAATAAATTATTGGCGCTCATAATGCCTATTGAAATTCTACACGTGAAGGTATGCAATACTAGGCAAATCAAACTTACTTTAACATTGACTGGATCTTTTGAGTAGATAGTTTAAAAATAATTGTAATTTAAAAAACTTTAGATCGATTTGACGTTTTTACCTGAAAACTTAAGTATACATTCGAAAGATTCACTAAAGTCAACACCCCTATGATGACGACACATAAAGCCTTTCCAGAATTTTTAAAAAACTTTGAAGACTCATTAAAACACCTATTCCACAAAAAATCTGACATTAATGCTTTAAGTCTGGATAGAGGCTTGCCACCAGAAATTTTGAGTGGTATTATGGCCAATAAACCCTTATCCGTTGCAATACCAACAGAATTTGGAGGCCGGGGAAGTATCGTTAAAGAGTGCTTGGGAATTTTAGCTGCGTCATCTTATGAATCGCTTGGCCTATCCCTAACTTTCGGAATTAACATCGCTTTATTTTTAGAACCTATTTCTAAATATGCAAATAACGATGTCAAATCCGGCATCTTTAACCGCTTTTTAGAAAACCAAAACATGGGCGGGTTAATGATCACCGAACCCGATTACGGAAGCGATGCCTTAAACATGAAATGTTTTAACGCAGAGATTGATGAGGGATACCAGATAAAAGGGACAAAGCATTGGCAAGGCTTAACAGGTATGGCAGATTTTTGGTTAATTGCATCGCGCAAGCAGTTAAATGGCGGTGATCTAGCCAGAGACATCGATTTCTTTATTGCGGATGTTTCTCAACAAAAGCAAAAAATTGTTGTGCAAGAACTATTTAAAAATCCTGGGCTTTACATGATCCCTTATGGATTAAATATTGTGGACATAGAAGTGCCAAAAAACCACAAGCTAGAGCCAGAAACCACAGGCATAAAAATGATGTTGGATATTTTGCACAGGAGCCGATTGCAGTTTCCGGGTATGGGTATGGGTTTTATAAAACGCATGTTAGATGAGGCAACCGCCCACTGTAGAAATAGAATAGTGGGCACCGGGAATTTATTAGCAATAGACCAAGTTCAGTTTCAGTTGGCAAGAATACAATCCGCTTATACCATTTGCTCTGCCATGTGCGCTAGAAGTAGTAAAATAAGTGGTATTGCGTATAATTTAGCTGCTGAAGGCTTAGAAGCAAATAGTATGAAAGCGGTGGTTACAGATTTGATGCAAGAATCTGCGCAGTTGCTTATGCAGCTTTCTGGTGCGCAGGGCTATAAAATAGACCATATTGCAGGTCGTGGTATTATGGACAGCAGACCCTTCCAAATTTTTGAAGGATCAAACGAAATGCTGTACGGGCAAATTGCAGAAATTGTAACACGCTTAATGAAAAAGCAAAAGGAGTCAAATCTTTTTGTTTTTCTAAAAGGTTTTGACCCAACTGCCCAAGCTTGTTTGTATTTTAAAGAGAGTTTAAGCTTTACCATCAATACCCAACTATCGCAACGTAAGCTAATAGATTTAGGTAGGGTGTTGGGAAGAGTAGTTTGTATAGGATATGTTTTAGCTCTTCAAGAAAAAGGCTTCAAAAAAGGTTTAGTCGAAAATTGCATCACCATGGTAACACAAGAGGTTGCGGCTCTTATCAGTTCCTTTCATTTTGAAAATACGACCGGAGTTATAGAAGATTACGAAGAAAATAGTTCGTGGTTGGATTGTATTTAATGGTTTGCTTTACAATAGTTTTAATAGATATACCGCGTCCTACTTTATTTGATGTGTTGTTTGCTTGTGTTTGTTTGCCGAATTTTGTGTATTTGGCGTAGAAACGTTGCAATTCAAACGATGCCGGCGAAGAAAAAGACGTCAAACCAATCTTGTTTGTTCTTCTCTAGAAGACACATTAAATGCCAAGCACCCCCTTTATATTTTGACCAACCTTCTTGAGTGGCAGCAGTTTGAGACAGCATTAAGCCCCCATATTGCCATGATAACGGTTGGCCAGCCAAACCTATCGGCTTGATGGTAGGGTTATTGATTCTGAAACATGTTCATAATATTTCTGATGAGAGTATCGCGGTTGCAATGGCTCTGCAGTCTAAGTCGGCTGCAAAAATTTGCAATTTTGGCTTTTTCTTTACCGTTAAAGCCTCTAAATATTCGGCAACAATTATTGCGATGGAGTATGCCTCCTCTCCTTCGGAACACTCAGCTACCGAAAATACGAATTGGTTCATCTTGTTGTTTTCCAGCAAACAAGTGGTCACGAGATCTTACTATTATTAAATGAGTAGGTTAAATTTAATGTGACTAGCAAGATTTTTATACCACATCTGTGTAAGCAAGTAAAGTTCTATGAAGAAAAATGGAACAAATAAAATTTTAACAAACCTATTCGAGATAAGGGTGTTTTAACCACAAAACACCACCCATATCTTAATTAACAAGTAACCGGCTTTTAAAGACCGGTTGCCTTCTCACCGTTAGACATTTTTTTAATCTTAAACTTAGTATCATCATGAGTAAGCAAGTAGGCGATTTTATCATCGACCGTGTAAAACAATGGGGAATATCCAGAATTTTTGGTTTTCCGGGAGACGGAATAAACGGATTTATGGGCGCGCTTAACCGTGCGAAAGACGAAATAGATTTTGTGCAGGTAAGACACGAAGAAATGGCAGCTTTTATGGCCTGTGCACACGCAAAGTTTACCGGCGAAGTTGGCGTGTGTATGGCCACCTCGGGTCCGGGAGCTATCCATCTGCTAAACGGTTTGTACGATGCCAAAATGGATCATCAACCCGTAGTTGCCATTGTTGGGCAGCAGGCAAGGATGGCGCTTGGCGGAAGTTACCAGCAAGAGGTTGACCTTATTTCGTTATATAAAGATGTGGCGCACGAATATGTGCAGATGATTACCGATCCGGCCCAGGCCAGGCATGTAATAGACAGGGCAATTAGGATTGCAAAAGCAGAACGTACGGTAACTTGTGTAATTGTGCCCAATGATGTGCAGGAACTAGATGCCGTAGAAGTGCCACCGCGTAAACACGGAAGCCTGCATTCGGGCATAGGCCATGCAGATGTTTCTATAATTCCTCCATTACCGTCTTTACAGCAAGCGGCAACCCTATTAAATGAGGGGAAAAAAGTGGCTATGTTGGTTGGCGCTGGCGCACTACACGCTGCAGAAGAAGTGATGCAAATTGCAGAGCTCTTAGGAGCTGGTGTGGCAAAGGCGCTGCTTGGAAGAGCAGTACTGCCCGATGATGTGCCTTACGTAACTGGTTCCATAGGTTTGCTTGGAACGAAACCAAGTTGGGATATGATGACAGATTGCGATACTTTACTGATGGTTGGTAGCAGTTTTCCTTACTCAGAATTTCTTCCAAAAGAAGGGCAGGCAAAAGCGATACAGATAGATATCGATAACAAAATGCTAAGCATTCGCTACCCAATGGATGTAAATCTTGTTGGTGACAGTAGAGAGACGCTAAAAGCACTCATCCCATTAATCGATAATAAACAAGACAGAAGTTGGCGCAATACGATTGAAAAAAACATCGTAGAATGGTGGAAAGATATAGATGCAAAGGCAATGAATTCTGCCGATCCCGTAAATCCACAGCGCGTATTCTCAGAACTGTCGCCGCGTTTGCCCGACGATTGTATTATTACTTCTGATTCTGGTTCTTCTGCAAACTGGTTTGCGCGAAACCTAAAGATTAGGAAAGGGATGATGGCTACCCTCTCAGGAAACTTGGCGACCATGTGCCCGGGCGTACCGTACGCAATTGCAGCAAAGTTTGCCTTTCCAAATCGTGTTTCTATTGCGCTTGTGGGAGACGGCGCCATGCAAATGCTTGGAGTGAATGGCCTAATCACCATTTCCAAATATTGGAAGCAGTGGTCGGATCCGCGACTTGTAATAATGGTGTTAAATAATGGCGATTTAAACCAGGTTACTTGGGAGCAGCGCGTAATGGTAGGCGATCCAAAATTTGAAGCTTCACAAGAACTGCCAGAATTTCCCTACGCCCGCTACGCAGAAATGCTAGGTTTAAAGGGAATAAAGGTAGATAATCCGGATAAATTGGGTGAAGCTTGGGATGCAGTCTTATCTGCCGATCGCCCAGCACTGCTAGAAGTGGTAACAGATCCGAATGTTGCTACCCTACCTCCACACATTAGTTTTGAGCAGGCAGTCAACTTCAGCAAAACATTAATAAAGGGCGACCCCGATGAATACGGAATTATCAAGCAAACATTTAAAGACGTGTTACAGGGGGTGCTGCCTCACAAAGACTAATGGTGTATCAGAGTGAAATGATTACCGGGCTGAGTGTATCTGGATACACGGTTCCTACAGATTCTCCTGAATCAGATGGTACTTTAAATTGGGATACCACCACAATTGTTTTGGTGGAATTACAGGCGGGAAATGTGTCTGCTTTGGGCTATACCTACGCAGACGGTTCAATAACCACGTTGATTAACAAACGGTTGAGGCCGATGATAATTGACAAAAATCCATTTGAGAATGGAAAAATAGTCGATAATTTATTAGCTGCTATTCGCAACGACGGCCATTGTGGATTGGCCTATATGGCCGTATCTGCGATCGATATCGCCTTGTGGGATTTAAAGGCTAGGCTGCTTGGCCTTCCTCTGGCGTTGCTTTTAGAAAAGGTAAAGGAAAAGGCGCTTATTTACGGAAGCGGCGGTTTTACTTCTTACTCAGATAAGCAATTGGAAAAACAGCTGGGTGGTTGGGCAAACGAGGGAATCACTGCTGTTAAAATGAAAATAGGTAGACACCCAGAAGATGATCCGCATCGCATAAAAGTTGCTCGCACAGCTATAGGCCCCAATACAGATTTGTTTGTAGATGCAAACGGGGCTTATCTTGCAAAACAGGCAATCGCAATTGCAGATAAATTTATCGCAAACAAAGTCTCGTGGTTTGAGGAACCCGTTAGTTCAGACAATTTAACTGACTTAGCTTTTATAAAACAACATTTGCCTAGCGGAATAAACGTTGCCGCGGGCGAGTATGGTTTTGCACCTGGTTATTTTTTAAACATGCTTATGCACAATGCAGTAGATGTATTACAAGCAGACGCTACTAGGTGCGGAGGGATTACGGGATTTTTAAAGGCCGGAACTTTATGCGACACATTCCAATTGCCGTTTTCCTTTCATTGCGCACCGTCAGTACATCTACACGCTGCCCTGGCGCTTCCAAACTTTTACATTGGAGAATACTTTCATGATCATGTACGTATTGAAAAGATGTTTTTTGATGGCGCTGTAAAGCCGAAGAACGGTTACTTAAGTCCCGATCTCTCTTCACCCGGTTTAGGCTTGGTTTTTAAACGACAAGACGTAGAAAAATATAAGATTTATTAAATTTTTAAAGTATTTAGATGAAAACGGAAACAGTACAGGCAGAAGTTGACCAAATAGACATTACTTTACTAGAGGCAGCATTAAAAGGTGCGATTACGGGCGAGGTTAGGTTCGATTCTGGAAGTCGTGCGGCTTATGCTACAGATGCTTCTAATTATCGGCAGGTTCCTATTGGCGTGGTAATTCCGAAGAACCGCGAAGACGTGATATCAACAATGGCAATTTGCCACCAGTTTAAGGCGCCAGTTATTTCCAGGGGTGGTGGTACCAGTTTGGCCGGCCAGGGTTGTAATGTTGCTGTATTGATAGATATGTCTAAATATTATAACCATATTTTAAACATAGATCCAGCAAATAAGTTGGTAACCGTAGAACCGGGCATTGTGCTAGATACGATGCGGCAAACCACAGAAAAAAAGTATAACCTAACCTTCGGCCCAGACCCGGCCACCCATACGCATTGTACCCTTGGCGGGATGATGGGAAACAATTCTTGTGGAATACATTCGGTTATGGCGCAGGTAGAAGGTTATGGTGCTAGAACATCAGACAATACAGAGCGGCTCACCTTGCTTACATACGATGGTTTAATTCTTGAGGTTGGGCCAACAACCGAGGAAGAGCTTGAAAAAATTATCCATGAGGGTGGTAGAAAAGGAGAGATTTATAGGAAGCTCAAAAATTTGCGAGACAAGTACGCTGATCAGATACGAAAAAAATATCCAAAAATCCCGAGGCGGGTTTCTGGATATAACTTGGATGATCTACTTCCAGAAAATGGCTTCAACGTTGCCCGGGCGTTGGTAGGTTCAGAAAGCACTTGCATTTTGATTTTAGACGCAACCCTAAAGATTATGGAGAAGCCAAAGGCGAAAAGTCTGTTGGTTTTAGGTTATCCCGATGTAATTGCAGCCGGCCATCATGCGCCAGCGGTGTTGAAACATAAGCCCATTGCACTAGAAGGGATCGACGATCAGCTTATCGGCTTTATGGAAAAAAAAGGGCTGAACACAGACGATATCAGTCTTTTACCCAAAGGTAAAGGCTGGCTATTGGTAGAGTTTGGTGGCGACAATAAGGAAGACTCGGACCGAAGCGCAAGAGAATTGATGGATGAGCTAAAGAGAGGTGATAACCCGCCAGATATGAAGCTGTTTGATGACCCCGCCCAAGAACAAAAACTTTGGGAAGTAAGGGAGTCTGGATTGGGCGCCACGGCTTTTGTTCCAGGAACGAACCCAGCTTGGCCTGGTTGGGAAGATTCGGCAGTGGATCCAAAGAACGTTGGCGATTATTTAAAGGAATTGCGGGAACTGTTTGATAAATACGGCTACGAAGCGGCCCTTTATGGTCACTTTGGCCAAGGCTGTATCCATTGCCGTATAGATTTTGACCTTTTTACCAAAAAAGGTATAGAGAAGTACCAAAAGTTTACGGTAGAAGGAGCAAAGCTTGCATTAAAATACGGAGGCTCAGTTTCTGGCGAGCACGGCGACGGGCAGGCACGGGCTGATCTGTTGGAAATGATGTTTGGGGAAGAACTTATGCATGCTTTTAGGGAGTTTAAAGAAATTTGGGATCCGGAATGGAAAATGAATCCAGGTAAAATTGTAGAGGCCTACGGCGAAACCGCCAACCTACGTTTGGGAACAAATTACAACCCACCGGTGCTAGAGACTCATTTCCAATTTCCAGAAGACAACGGCAGCTTTGCGCACGCCACCATGCGTTGTGTTGGGGTTGGCAAATGCCGCAGGCATGAGGGCGGCACCATGTGCCCAAGCTATATGGTTACACGCGAGGAAGAAGATTCTACGCGTGGCAGAACGCGGATGATATTCGAAATGCTACAGGGCCAAGAGATTAAAAGTGGTTGGCAAAGCGAAGAAGTAAAAAAAGCCCTAGATTTATGTCTGGCTTGCAAAGGTTGTAAGGGGGACTGTCCTGTAAACGTAGATGTAGCCACCTACAAATCAGAGTTTTTATCGCATTACTATAAGAAGAAACTTAGGCCGAGATCTGCTTACGCCTTTGGCCTTATTTATTGGTGGGCGAGAGCTGCTTCTCATATACCAAATATTGTAAACTTTTTTACGCAAAACCCTATTACAGGCAATTTGGCTAAAATTATCGCGGGCGTGGCTCAGCAACGTGTTATTCCAAAATTTGCCCAACAGACTTATAGAAGTTGGTTTAAGCATAACAAGAGCGCGCACTCCAATAAGCCAAAAGTTATCCTGTGGGCAGATACCTTTAACAATTTCTTTCTTCCAGAAACATTAGTCGCTGCGCATGAGGTGTTAGATGCCGCGGGCTTTCAGGTAACCATACCCAAACAAATGCTTTGCTGTGGAAGACCGTTATATGATTTTGGCTTTTTGCACCTTGCGAAGAAACTGCTAAGGGAAATTATGACTTCTTTAAAAGAAGACATTGCAAATGAGATACCGATTGTGGGCCTGGAGCCGAGTTGCGTGGCCGTATTTAGAGATGAACTTTGCAATATTTTTCCGAATAACGAAGATGCAAAACGTCTAAAAAAACAGGTGTTTACTCTCGCAGAGTTTTTAGAAAAAAAAGCGCCCGATTTTACCATTCCAGAATTTAAAGCAAAAGCTGTTGTCCACGGCCATTGCCACCATAAGGCAATAATGAAAATGGATAGTGATACCAAATTGCTTGACGATATGAAACTTGAATATAAAATGCTGGATTCTGGCTGCTGCGGAATGGCTGGTTATTTTGGATATGAGGCCGGAAGGCATTATGAGGTTGGATTGGCAGCTGGAGAGCGCGTCCTTCTTCCCGCGGTAAGAGATGCAGATGAGGAAACCATTATAGTCACCGATGGATTTAGTTGTAGGGAGCAGATAGAACAAGAAACAGATCGTAAGGGAGTACACACTGCCCAGATATTGCAAATGGCGCTAAGAAGAGAAAAAACAAATCTAAATTATCCAGAGAAAAAATACGTAGATGCTATGATGTTACATTCTACGGCGCTAACTATTAAGCGCGCAGCAGTAATAATTTCTTTGCTCGGTTTAGTTGCTGCTACTTATTGGCTGACTGCAAAAACTGGAAAAACAGATTGTTAGTGATTTCAACTGCAGCTAAGAGTTTTTGATCTTCGCTGCAGGTTCGGGAACGAATAATAACTTTTGTGCAGCAAAACTATCCGCAGGGGTTGCCAAAAAAGCGGCTGGATGTTGAGGCAATATTTGGCCAGTTAAAAGTTGAGTATGAAATTTGTATTTACTAATGTTGCAGCGCTCGGGGGAAGGCGAGAATATTAACCGGAGAGGTTTCAGAGTAGTCGATCGAGCACGGTTGGAAAGCGTGTGTACTGAAAGGTAACGCAGGTTCGAATCCCGCCTTCTCCGCTAAACTATTAATCTTTGAGTGTAGCCGATACCGTATTTGCGCTTTTAATCTCAAACGCAAGCACGGGTAAAATTCAAACAGAAAGTGTCAATATCGCGTAGTGGTCGCATCCCCTGTCAGATGCCCCTTTAAACTACTCTATTTTTATTGCTTTTAACGCAAGTCCTTAGAGTTTCGGGGAACGATATAAAGAAAGCATCAAAATTATTGTCATTCATAACTTACCACAGCGAGGTTCTTCCGCTCTTCTTCGAACGCATCCCTATCCATAGCTTCACAGCTTACAACCACGCCAATGCCCTCTGCATCTCCATAAATATTTGCAAAAGAGGTATCAGAGGCATCGCACCCGTGCGCTATTTTTACCATTCCATTTATAGGGATAAGTCTGGTTGCGTCGAAAAAGAGCCATTTCCCATCAATATATGCTTCGAAACACGCATGAAAATCTGGTGGCGTAAGTTGATAAGCGTAACCTGCAAAATACCTTGCCGGTATGGATAATGCTCGGCAGCATGCTATGGCCAGATGGGCAAAATCTCTACACACACCTGCGAGTTGTGTAATTGTTTCAATGGCAGAAGTATTACCATTACTACTTCCGCTCAAATAGCTTACTTTTTTATAAATCCAATCGCAAATGGCAAGCACTTTTCCGTAGGTGCTCTGTACTGCGCCAAACTCTTTATCTGCAAAATTATCCAACATGTCTTCCTGGCTGTATCTGCTGGGGAATAAATATGGAATAACGTCTGCAGCAATTGCATGCAATGGTGTCTCCAGCTCATTTTTTAAGCTAAGATGCTCTAATTTAGTTTCTACTGTGGCGCTATAGTTTATCTTAAAGCAATCCATTTTTTTTACATGCAACCTTAGAATTTTTGCTTTGCCTAATCCAAAATTAAGTCTGTCGATTTTTAGATTTATTGGGTTGGTTGTGATTTTTTCTTCCAGCACTTTTTGAACCCTCGTATTTGCAGCCTCTATATTAAAAAGGAAAGTGGTATCGGCATTTACTTTATAGGATAGCTCGCTAAAAACCTTAAATTTCATGGCTACAAATAGAATATTTCTAAAGCATAAAAGTACTATTTTATCTGGAAGCACCGGCTGGTTTTTGGAAACCCTTCTTTCGGCTTTAAAAGCTTAGCGATTTTTAGAATCAATTACTTAAATATCAGCACTTCAATTTTCCCGTCTTTTGTTATAGAAGCTCTATACATTCCTGCGGTATTAAATGGCATTGCCATTTTACCGTTTTTGTCTAGCGCAATCATTCCACCGTTGCCGCCCAGTTTCCCAATTTTATCGATTACAGTTTGGCTTGCTTCCTTTACCGATAGACCTTTATATTCCATTAAAGCAGAAACATCATAAGCGGCAACGCTTCTAATATAAAACTCTCCCCAACCTGTGCAAGATATTGCAACGGTGTTATTGTTGGCATAGGTTCCCGCACCAATTATAGGGGCATCTCCAATTCTGCCAAATTTTTTATTGGTCATGCCACCGGTAGATGTTCCTGCAGCCAAATTTCCGTTATGATCTAAAGCAACGCAACCAACGGTTCCGAATTTGGAATCGCGATTAACAGTGCCAAGTTTTGTGGAAATTTTTTGGTGATGATCTAAAACTGCTTTTGCAGAATCGTCCTTTAGCGCCTGTTGCAAACCTTCCCAACGTTCCCTTGTATAAAAATAGGATGGATCTACTATTTCCAATCCTGCCTGTTTTGCAAATTCCTGCGCACCTTTTCCGGCCATCATTACGTGTTCAGACTTTTCCATTACAGCCCTTGCTGCGCTAATCGGGTTTTTAACATTCCCAACGCTTGCCACGGCGCCGGCCATAAGGTTTTGGCCATTCATAATTGCTGCATCCATTTCGTTTTTGCCATTATGGTTGAAAACCGCCCCTTTACCGGCATTAAATAGTGGACTGTCTTCCATCACGTGGATGGTGGCTTCCACGGCATCTATGCTAGTTTTGCCTCCCTCTAATTCCCTATACCCCGTTTCTAAAGCCAATTTTAACGCTTCCTTGTAGTTAGCTTCCTTTTCGGGCGTCATTTTGCTCTTTAAAATGGTGCCGGCACCGCCATGGATTACCATCACATAAGTAGCTGTATCGCCTTCATTCTGGAAAGAAGATTTTTTAGGTGAATTACATGCAGTGGAAACCGCACCCGCTAAAATGGCGAGAATTAACCCTGTTATCTTCATGATGTTTTTCTTTATTATCTGTTCTGTAGTAACCCGCAACCTATTGATATGCTTGTTAAAAGCATCGTAAAATATGCTTTTTATCTATAGCATGGGCATAAGCTAAATATATTAGGTGAGAAGCAGCGACAGTCTATGTTTGAAAAGACTAAGTAACAAAACTTTCTTTTGAAGAATTCGTCTAGAAATATAAAACCCATAAAATAGAAAGGACGCTAACAGGCGTTTAATAGAATTTTTTAAATGCGCTTAGATTTTTAAACCTGCCGAAAGAAAATGCTCAAACGCTTGGTGTGACGAAACATTTTGAAGAGCTAGTTTGAGAGTTGCATTAGAAAGACAAAGATTAGACTTTTAACATGCGTGACAAAGAGCAAAAACAGATTTATCACCACATTTATTAATTAAATAAGCTTTATTGATTATTTTCAATAAGGAACGTATTAAAAGCCGTTACCTTCTTTTATTGTCCATCTCGCTGACCGCTGAACCCAAATAGGTAAACTCTATTATCGAGCCGGGATGAAGAATTTGCTCTGGGTTCTGCTTCGCCGGGTTAGAAGATTGGGAAGTACTATCAACTGCTAGATATATTTTTTTTCCATCAGGAGACAGGGCGATATCGCGGTAACGCAAACTATTTTTAAAGTAGCAGATGGTGTCTCCAACAATCCCATCGCCACTATTATTGAGCTTTAGCCGAATAAGTTTGTTCCCTTTTAGTGTAGACATCAAAAGAGAATTGCGCCAGCCCGGTATGGCACTTGCAGTATACACAGCAATGCTACTAGGCGCTTCAGATGGCCATTGGTCGTTTTGCCTTCCCTGTAACCTATCTTCATAAAGCTTTGTTAGAAATTTATTACTATTTGGATAAAAGGTGATTAATGGATCGCGATAAGCACTGCCCAATAACTTTGCGTTTTGCTTTTCGCTTTCTATAAGTGGATAAGTGGTATTCCATTTTCCCGGCAACGACTCATGAGATGTTGCGCATGCAGCGAGACCGTCATAATTTCCGTCTGCATAACCTATAATTAATGGATGGCCATAGTTCTTCCCAACACTAATTATGTTAATTTCATCATCAGAGAATGGACCATGCTCGCACTCGTAAAGATAGCTTTTCCCGCCAACTTCTGCATAAGCCAGTCCTTGCGGGTTTCTGTGGCCTACACTCCAAACCGCGTTTTGCCGGCTACCATTAAACGGATTATCGCTGGGTATCCATTTATCATATTTATCCATATCAGTGTCTGGTTCGGTATTAAAGCGAAGTATTTTGCCTTCGTAGTCAGCTTTATCCTGTGCGTGATTTGGCTGCCCGGCGTTGCCAAACTGACCCGCGCCCATATCGCCAATGGCATAGAATAAGAACTGCTTCCCGTTAACGGGCGCAATGGTAAGACGCCCACCGTTATGATCATTGCTTTGCGGAATGCTATCACACAAGATGATGGGGTTCCCCAAGGTTTGTTTATCTTTGTTATAAATGTATCTAACAATTCGTCCCCTAAACCTACACCCGCCAAAGTTTACAGCGCAGCCACTACCGGCTTTGTCGGCACCATCATAATGATACACATACATCAGGTAAACAAACGGCTTGCCTGCCAAAAGTTGTGGATGAAGCGCCATGCCCATTAATCCGCCCTGTGTCCAAGGTTTACCGCCGGCTGCCTTTCCCATAATATCATATCGAGGAAATTCCCTTTTTGAGTTAAGATCCAGCATGATTTTCTTTTTGCCGCTTGTAGGGTCAATACGGCTGAGCAAATAACCTTTTGATTCTGTCGTCCAAAGCTGACCGTCAGGCCCGTAAGTGATTTCCCAAGGATCTGCCAGCTTCTCGGCCACAACTCGTACAGCAAAACGTTCGCCGTTTGGACCGGCAACGTTTGAGCCGGAAACAGTTTGGGCATTTAATGCTCCAAACGGAGCTATCAAGACAATAAGCAAAATTATTAAACGTGCCATACATCAAAATCAGCTGAAATTTATCCTATCAATTTCCGTTCCCGAACGGCCAAAATTGTTAGATAATTATACATTAAACCCAGTTTAACGATCATTTTTATGCAAAAGGCAATTAATTAAAAAAACCCTGCGTTTGTATATAACAAATTAGAAAAATAAAGTTTAGCTTTATTTTTATTAATGATGCTTTTTAACCATTACATTTAATTACAGGGTATATTTAACTAAACGAAATTTCTATGTTATCAAAAGCAGAAACCCCGCAACAATATTTAGATCAGCTAGCAGAACAACAGAAAGATCCGATAACAAATTTGAGAAACATTATTGTAAAAAACCTACCGCTAGGTTTTACAGAAATACTCAATTACGGGATGATTGGTTACGTTGTTCCCCATAGCATTTACCCAAATGGCTATCATTGCAACCCAAAAAAGCCGCTTCCTTTTATGGCACTTGCTGCTCAAAAAAAACATATTTCAATTCATCACTTGGGTATATATGCGAGCGAAACCCTAACAGAGTGGTTAAAAGCAGCGTACACTAAAGAATATGACGGAAGTTTAGATATCGGGAAGGGATGTATCCGCTTTAAATATAGTGATTACATTCCCCTTAATTTAATTGGCCAATTAGCGGCAAAGCTAACTGTAGAAAATTGGATAGAAATTTATGAGCGAGAGATAAAAAATTAATACTTCTATACTATTAAAACCAACCATTGCCCATCATCCATTTTTTGCATTCATCAATCCACCTAGAGGGCGTTGTAGGATTGACTAAACCGAAGCCATGGCCGCCTTTTGGATAAAGCAACAGCTCTGCTTTAACGCCATTGGCGAGTAGCGACCGATAGAAACAAATGCTATTCTCCACATTTACCACGCCATCGTCTCCGGCATGAACAATGAAAGCTGGAGGCGTATTACGTGTTACATTCAATTCGTTTGAATACTCCCTTATTTTTTCTGACGATGGGTTTTTCCCGATTAAACTATTGCGGGAACCTTGATGCGTAAGGCTATCTGTAAAACTAATTACCGGATAAGCAAGAACCATAAATGCAGGCCTAAGGCTCATACTGTTTTTATTTTCAACGTAGTTGCGTGCATAATGTGTTCCCGCGAAAGCGGCCAAATGCCCACCAGCGGAAAATCCAACAATACCAACTTTGGCAGTATCTATCTTCCAATCTTTGGCATTCTGTTTAACAACCTTTATTGCCTCCTGGGCATCTTGAATTGGCCCAATACTTTTATCTACCATAGTTAAATCGCTGGGCATACGATATTTAAGCACAAAAGCAGCTACACCCATTTTCTGAAATTCTTGTGCAACCAAATAACCTTCTTTATTAATTGCCACGCCGCCATAACCACCTCCCGGACAAATAATTACTGCGGTGCCATTTTCTGTTCCGGCGCTCGGCAAGAAGCTTGTTAAGGTTGGTATAGAGGTATTGCTGATAAAATCGTCTCCATTTTGGCGCCTATCTATTTTATCTAAATTTTCGTTTGTCTTTGAGTTTGGAATATTACCAGAATACAATGGCATTTCTTCTTGTGCAAATGCGCGAATAGCAAAACTAACTATTAAGGCGATTACAAAAAATTTGGTCTTTAACATAAGTCATTTTATTTGTTTGAAGGGCGAGCGAAGATGAATCAATACGATGATAAATCAATAATTATTTAAATGGAGATATTTTAGCTTTAACTTAACCTAAACCTACGAAAATTACAATTAAACTCAAACAAACATTCGGTTTTCAAAGACGATAGAGCCTAGCCTTTCATTTTAGAAAGGAGTGCAGCAGAGGTATCTTCTGCCCCAATTAACTCTGCCAAGCTCACCTGGTTTAAAACCTGATCTACAGAATACTGAATCTTTTGCCAAAGTGATCGCACCGAACAATCTACAGAATTGGTACAAATGGTTACGGCGCCATTATAATCGCCACAAAACTCTTTGCTAAAAAGCGAGCCGCCCAGGTGTCTTAAAACCAGATTGATGTTAATTTCTGTCGGAGATTTTGCCAGAACATAGCCACCAATATTTCCAGGATTACTATTTATAAAACCACCTTTGCGAAGAATACGGGTAAGTTTTGCGGTATAAGCATGAGATAATCCTTCCAACTCACTTAATGCTTGAATGTTCGTATTTTTCTCATCATCACTACGCGCAATGCGAAGTAATATCCGTAAACCATATTCCTCTTGTGCGGTAATCTTCATCGCTGTATTTTTAAAGTCAACCTAGAAAATATCACATAAAACCCAACTCCAGTTGTGCAGCCTCGCTCATCATGCTTCTATCCCAAGGCGGACTCCAAACCACTACCACATCTACATCTGCCACCCCTTCAATCTGCCTAACTTTCTGTTCTACCTCTATCGGAATTTCTTGTGCAGAAGGGCAACTAGGTGCAGTTAGCGTCATAGTAACCAATACATTATTAAGCGGCTGAATGTTAATATTGTAAATTAGTCCCAACTCAAAAATACTTACCGGAATTTCTGGATCATAAATGGTTTGCAAACAATCTATTATCTTTTCTCTGAGTTCTTCTACACCTATCATAATGTTGTTTTTTCTGTTTCGCCGAGAGATTTATAAGCCAAAGCGTAGTTCTTAATCTGTTTTATCATGGCGACCAAACCATTTGAGCGGGTTTGTGCCAAATGAGACATCATGCCAATTTCATTGATAAAATCCAGTTTTGCATCTAAAATTTCATCGGGCGTATGCCCAGATAAAACGGAAAGCAACATGCTAACCAAACCTTTTACAATAATGGCATCGCTATCTGCCTGGTAAGTTACCTCGCCATCGTTATAATCGGCGACAAGCCATACCGTAGATTGGCAACCTTTAATTATATTTTCTTCAACCTTGAATTTCTCATTAATCGGACGTAATTTTTTGCCCAATTCTATAATGTATTCGTACTTTTCTTCCCAGGTTTCTAACCAAGAAAATGCATCTATAATTTCTGCCTCTTTTTCTTTTATCGATACTGAACTCATAAAAATTACAATAACATTTTTAGTGCCTTCTGCAAACCGGCAATAAGTTTATCTACTTCTTCTGTGGTATTATAAACCGCAAAAGATGCCCTTACCGTTCCCGGAATGCCAAAACGTTTCATTAAAGGTTGTGTGCAATGGTGTCCGGTACGTAATGCAATGCCTTGATTGTCTAACAAAACGCCCAAATCTTGAGGATGGGTTTTATCAATTACAAAGGAAACAATGCTAACTTTTTCTTTTGCTTTTCCAATAATGCGTAAACCTGGAATTCTTTCTAATTCTTGGGTTGCATATACAAGCAATTTTTCTTCATGTTCTTTGGAGAACCGCATTCCATTGTTCACCGAATAATCTAAAGCGAATTTTAGGGCTATGGTATCTGCAATGTTTGGCGTACCGGCTTCAAATTTATAAGGCAAACTATTAAAGGTAGTTTTCTCAAAAGTTACCTCTTTGATCATTTCGCCGCCGCCCATAAAAACAGGCATATCCTCTAGCAAGTGTTTTTTTCCGTAAAGTACGCCTATTCCGGTTGGGCCATAAACTTTATGTCCGGAGAAGGCAAAGAAATCGCAATCTAAATCTTGAACATCTATCGTTAAATGTACAGAAGACTGTGCGCCATCTAACATAAAAACTGCACCAACCTCATGCGCCATTTTAATCATCTCCTTAACAGGATTTATGGTGCCTAAACTGTTGGAAACATGAACGATAGATACCAACTTGGTTTTTGGTGAAAGCAATTTTTGGTATTCGTCAATCAACAATTCGCCATCATCATTAATTGGGATGATTTTTAACGTTGCGCCTTTTTCCTCACACAATAATTGCCATGGCACTATGTTAGAGTGATGCTCCATGGCAGAGATTATGATTTCATCGCCTGCGCCAACATTTGCTCTGCCCCAAGCATTCGAAACCAGATTTATACTTTCCGTCGTTCCGCGGGTAAAAACTATTTCTTCCAATGCTGCAGCGCCAAGAAATTCTTTTACGCAAAGTCTAGTCGCCTCATAGGCTGCGGTTGCTTCTTCTGCAAGTGTGTGTATGCCACGATGAATATTTGCGTTATAGCTACTGTAATAATTAGAGATTGCATCTATAACCGCCTGCGGTTTCTGAGAGGTGGCGGCATTGTCTAAATAAACCAAAGGCTTGCCATGAACTTCTCTTGCAAGTATTGGAAATTGCGCTCTAATCGCATCAACATCAAAAGTTTTGGGAGCATTTAAAGTGGCATTTACTTCTTCCATAACTAATTTATTAAAAGTCTATCGGCAACCAAATTTTGCAAATAATCGTGCAAAGCCGAAATTTTAACTTGTTCTAAAATATCTGATGCGAAAGCTTGCAATAGAAAAGATCTTGCCGATTGCTCAGACATCCCGCGAGAGCGGAGATAAAATAATGCTTCGTTATCTAATTGACCAACCGTGCAACCGTGCGAGCATTTAACATCATCTGCAAAAATTTCCAACTGCGGTTTAGAGTTTATTGTCGCCTCATCAGACAGTAAAATATTTTTGTTCGATTGATACGCATTTGTCTTTTGCGCATCTTGCCTAACCACAATTTTGCCACTAAAAACACCGGTAGATTGCTCATCCATAATGCCTTTGTAAAGCTCATTGCTATAACAATTTGGCTGGGTGTTATCTACCAAAGTGTGGTTATCTACATGAGTTTTGTCCTTAAGCAGGTATAACCCAAACATGTGGGCTTCGTTTCCTGCGGTTTCCATAACAATGTACGTGTTATTTCTAATGGTGCCGCCGCTTAAAGAAAGCGTGAAAGTATGTACGTTACATTTGCCAATTTGCCTAATGTGCGTACTATTTACCTGGTTCGCTGCAGCAACGTCATTCTGGATTTTGTAATGCTCTAAAAAGGCATTATCATCTACAACAATTTCCATCACCTCATTGGTAAAACTTTCCAAAGTGCCCAACGTAATGTAGTTTTCTACAATCTGAAGCTTTGCATTCTTAGCTAAAAACACCAAACTACGCGGTTGCGCAAAGCTAAAGTTGGCCGTTGCATTATTTATGTGGTAAATATAAATCGGCGCTTCTACAATTTGATTTTTACTTACGTGGATGAAAATTCCATGATTAATTAACGAGGTATTCAACGCCTGCAAACCATCATTTAGCGCCAAACTGCTTTTGTTAATATGCGCCAAAACCAGCTCTTTAAATTCGCTTTCTAGCGCTTTTTCTAAAGGCAAAACGGTCATTTTATTTGCCGGGGAAATTATAGTAGATAGTTCTTGAGAATATTTTCCGTTTACAAAGACGATTTGGTTTGCATGCTCAAATCCAGGTAAACGAATCTCGTCCATTTCCTTTTGGCTTACGCCTGATAAATTTTCATCGTCGGTAAGGCTAAAATTTTGATTAAATAAATTTCTAACCCTGGTATATTTCCACTCTTCTGTTTTTGCAGTTGGCAAACCGAGTTGCTTTAAAGCGGTAAAACCACTTTTGCGAACAGCCTTTAAACTTTCATCATCTGCAGACTGAAGTTGCGAAAATTGTGCAGTAAGCTGTTCTATATTAATATTTTCCATGCTTATTAATGTTCTTGCACTGCGCCAACTTCTTCTTTAATAAAATCGTAGCCTTTATCTTCCAGCTCTAAAGCCAGTTCTTTGCCGCCAGATTTTACGATTCTGCCACCCATTAAAACGTGCACAAAATCTGGTTCTAAATAATCTAACAAACGTTGGTAGTGGGTAATTACAATTACACCACGCTCTGGTGTACGCAATTTATTTACGCCATTTGCCACGATGCGAAGCGCATCTATATCCAAACCAGAGTCGGTTTCATCTAAAATAGCCAGCTTAGGTTCTAACATGGCCATCTGGAAAATTTCGTTACGTTTCTTCTCACCACCAGAAAAACCTTCGTTTATAGAACGACTCAATAAAGATTTTTTGATCTCTACCAATTCGGTTTTTTCTTTCATCAGTTTTAAAAACGAAACCGCATCTAAAGGTTCTTGTCCGTTGAACTTACGCTTTTCATTTACCGCAGCTTTCATAAAATTGGTGGTACTAACACCCGGAATTTCTACCGGATATTGGAAAGCCAAAAACAAACCCATGCGTGCGCGAACTTCGGGTGAAAGCCCAAGTAATTCCTCACCATCAAATTCTACCGAACCGCCAGTAACTTCATATTCTTCTCTACCTGCCAAAACCGATGCGAGCGTGCTTTTTCCGCTTCCGTTCGGACCCATAATGGCGTGAACTTCTCCGGGTCTGATATTCAAACTTATGCCTTTAAGTATTTCTTTGCCTTCTACAGAAGCTTGTAAATCTTTTATTGATAATAACATTTTTATATTTTGTTGTCTTTAAAAATTATCCTACGCTGCCTTCTAAACTAATGGCAAGCAACTTTTGCGCCTCAACCGCAAACTCCATTGGCAATTGGTTCATCACTTCTTTAGCAAAACCGGTAACAATCATAGCAACTGCAGCTTCCGGATCTATTCCGCGTTGCTGACAATAGAACATTTGGTCTTCGCCAATTTTAGAGGTTGTTGCCTCGTGTTCTATAATCGCAGTCGGATTTTTAGATTCTATGTAAGGGAAAGTATGTGCGCCACATCTATCTCCAAGCAAAAGGGAATCGCACTGCGAATAATTCCTCGCGTTAAGCGCATTTTTAGAAGCCCGAACCAAACCACGATAACTGTTGTGACTTTTACCAGCAGAAATACCTTTTGATACAATTCTGCTCTTGGTATTTTTACCGAGGTGAATCATTTTTGTACCTGTATCTGCCTGTTGATAGTTATTGGTTAACGCAACTGAGTAAAACTCGCCAATAGAATCGTCTCCTTTTAAAATTACGCTCGGATATTTCCATGTAATAGAGGAACCGGTCTCTACCTGGGTCCACGATATTTTAGATCTATTACCTGCGCAAATTCCCCGTTTCGTAACAAAGTTATAAATGCCGCCTTTTCCATTCTCATCGCCGGGGTACCAGTTTTGTACCGTAGAATATTTAATCTCTGCATTTTCTGCAGCAACCAATTCTACCACAGCGGCATGCAGTTGGTTTTCATCGCGCATTGGTGCCGTACAACCTTCTAAATAGCTTACGTAAGCGTCATCTTCGCATACAATTAACGTACGCTCAAACTGACCGGAACCTAAGGTGTTTATCCTAAAATAGGTAGATAATTCCATCGGGCAACGTACCCCTTTTGGGATAAAACAGAAAGAGCCATCAGTAAAAACTGCAGAGTTTAGCGCTGCGAAAAAATTATCTGCTGCGGGTACTACAGAACCCATATATTTTTTAACCAGTTCTGGATGCTCTTGAATGGCTTCGCTAATTGAACAGAAAATAACCCCAATTTCTGAGAGTTGCTTTTTAAAAGATGTTGCGACAGAAACGCTATCCATAACCACATCTACTGCAACGCCGGTTAAGCGCTTTTGCTCGCCCAAAGAAATACCAAGCTTCTCAAAAGTTTTTAATAATTCTGGGTCAACCTCGTCTAAACTATCTAAAGTAGGTTTCTTTTTTGGGGCAGCATAATAGATTATTTCTTGATAATCTATTGGCGCGACATGAAGATTTGCCCAGCTTGGCCCAACCATTTTTTCCCATTGACGGTAAGCTTTTAGCCGCCATTCTAGCATCCATTGTGGCTCATTTTTCTTTTCAGAAATCAACCGCACCACATCTTCATTCAATCCTTTAGGGATTGTGTCTGTATCTATCTCGGTAACAAAACCGTATTTATATTCGCTAGAGACGGTATCTTCTAGCAATTTTAATTCTTCACTCATAACGTTTCAATGTTGGCGCATGCCGTTAATGAGGTGTAAAGGTAAGGTTTAATGCTTGTTTATACAAAAAAGTATAAACACGAGAAGGTAGTTTTTTTATGATTTTCTGAAGTCAGAAAGCAACCATTCGAAATAATTAATAGGAAAGGTTTTGAACCCAACTTATCCATATACCTTATACTAAGTAATATATACTTTATACCAACTTCTATTAAATCTAATAAACTCTTAATACCAGTTTACCTTGTACGTGGCCATCTTTACTTAACCTAAGCGCTTGCGATGCTTCTTCTAAACTATAAACTGCACTTACCACAGGCACAACCGAATTTTGTTGAATAAGTTCTGCAATTTCATCGAGCTGCTCTGAATTTGAGCTGGCCATAAATCTTTCTAAACGAATATTTTTTTCTTTAGCTTCTGCCTCAAACTCATCTGAAACGATGCTGATAATTCTACCTCCGCTTTTTAAAACGCTGATAGACTTTTGTTGATCTTCGCCACCGAGCGTATCAAAAACCATATCTAGATCTTCTAATTCATCCTCAAAATTTTCTTTGGTATAATCAATAACCTCATCTGCACCTAATCTTTTTACAAAACTCACGTTATCTGTAGAACAAGTACCGATAACGTATGCCCCTTTCGTTTTTGCAAACTGTACCGCCAAAGAGCCAACTCCGCCAGATGCGGCATGAATTAGTATTTTTTCCCCCTCTTTTAAATGTCCATATTGAAATAGCGCTTGCCAAGCAGTTAATCCTGCCAATGGAATACTTGCTGCATCTGTAAAAGAAATATTTGTAGGTTTTATTGAGACGATGCTTTCTGGCACCACTATAAATTCTGCATAAGCGCCTTGCATATTTAATTCTGGTTTGCAGAAAACTTCATCTCCTTCGTTAAAATTTTTAACACTTTTGCCTACTTTTTCTACAACTCCGGCAAGATCCCAGCCAGGTATAAGCGGAAACTTTACAGGAATTCTTTCACGTGCGTGGCCTTCTATGATTTTCCAATCTACTGGATTTATTCCTGCAGCATAAACTTTAATTAACACTTCATTATCGTTCGGCTCTGGAGTTGGAACCTCTTCTATCTTTAATTCATTAACGGCTACGTATTCATTTAATCTAATTGCTTTCATTGCTACAATTTTTGCGAAACACTTATTTGCTTTCAAATTGAAAACATAGAAATAGTCATTAGGTTTTTTTGGGCTAAGCTTTGCTGTTTTAAAAATATACAATCTAGCGATAGGGGTAGATCGCAAAGAAGATCAGTTGGCCGGCGTAAGCCATTTTGCTTTAAGGTTTTGCCATGTTACCCAACCTTAATAATCAAAATTGCTAAGTAATTGTTATTAGCTTTGAAGCGCTTCGAAAATTAGACTTAACTGAGATTGATGGCTGTAAAAAATAAAAATAGTAATCGCGAAAATTGTTGTGGAGATGAAGGTGGAAGCGAAAATGGTCACAATCTCAATGATAACCACGATCATACTTCAGATGACGGCCATAACCATGGTGAAGAATCTGCAGCTTGGTTAGTGCATTGGCCGTTACTAGTTTCGGTTGCCACCTTAATAATTACCCAAATACTAGAATTTGGGTTTCACATTACTTTTAACCTTACCGTTAGTTTAATCGTTTTCGGTATAGCACTTTTGCTGGCAGGATATAATGTATTTAATCTAGCGCTGCGCAAAGCAATAAGATTCGATTTTTTTAACGAATTTTTTCTGATGAGCGTTGCCACCATTGGCGCTTTTGCCATTGGTTCTTTTGGTGAGGGCGTGGCGGTTATGGTTTTTTATTCTATCGGCGAATGGTTTCAAGAGGTGGCAGTTGGCAATGCGAAAAAAAGCATAAAAGCATTGTTAGATGTTCGTCCGGATGTGGTAGGAGTACTACGAAATGGCAAATTAATAGAAGTTTCGCCTGGCGATGTACAAATTGGCGAAACCATCCAGATAAAAGCCGGCGAAAAAGTCGCCTTAGATGGGAAAATGATTTCTCAAAAAGCAACGTTTAATACCGCAGCGCTAACTGGCGAGAGCAAACCCGACGAAAAGACAGCAGGCGATGCAGTTTATGCAGGAATGATAAATTTAGCAAACGTCGCCGAAATAGAAGTAAGTACTTTTTTTAGAGACAGCAAGCTGAGCAAAATTTTGGAAATGGTTCAAGATGCGACTGCAAGAAAGTCTCAGACCCAACTTTTCATCTCGCGATTTGCAAAAATTTATACGCCTATTGTCTTTGCCCTAGCGGTTTTGGTGGTTGTTTTACCAATGTTGTTTGTGGGCAATTATAGTTTCCATCAATGGTTTTACCGTGGTTTAGTGTTTTTGGTAATTAGTTGCCCTTGCGCGTTAGTGGTCTCCATTCCGTTGGGATATTTTGGAGGCATAGGCTTGGCATCTAAAAATGGCATTCTGTTTAAAGGCAGCAACTTTTTAGATGTTATGACAAAGATAGACACTGTTGTAATGGATAAAACAGGCACCTTGACCAAGGGCATCTTCAAAGTTCAGAAAGTGCTAGCAGAAAACATAGAGGAGGAGAAACTTTTGCAATATGCTGCGGCAATAGAAAGTAAATCTACCCATCCAATTGCAAAAGCCATCGAAGCACATGTAGGAAAACCCCCTCAAAGTTTCGAAATTAAAAAAGTGGAGGAAGTTGCCGGGCATGGTTTAAAAGCTACGATAAATGGAAAGGAAGTGCTTGCCGGAAATTTAAAACTACTTAGAAAATATAACATCAGTTTTGCCTCTGCGCTAGAGCGCATTAATGAAACCTTAGTGGCCATGGCAATTGAAAATCAATATGTTGGGTACATTACCATTGCAGATGAAATTAAAGAAGATGCAAAGGTGGCCATAGAAAGTTTACATAAACAAGGTGTTAAGACCATTATGCTAAGTGGCGATAAGCAAACCGTAGTAAATGAAGTTGCCCGGGTTTTGAACATTGATCAGGCTTATGGCGATTTAATGCCGGAAGATAAGGTTGCGCATTTGCAGACGTTAAAAAACTTAAAACAGCGCATTGCTTTTGTGGGTGATGGCATAAATGACGCACCGGTAATTGCGCTTGCAGATGCGGGAATTGCCATGGGCGGTTTAGGTAGCGATGCGGCGATAGAGACTGCAGATATCGTGATTCAAAATGACCAGCCTTCTAAAATTTGGATGGCCATTAAAATTGGGAAACTCACCAAAAACATCGTTTGGCAAAACATTGCTCTGGCCATGGGCGTAAAAATTGTTGTGCTCGCGCTAGGTGCCGGCGGTATCGCAACGTTGTGGGAAGCCGTAATTGCCGATGTTGGTGTTGCGTTATTGGCGATTTTAAATGCGGTGCGGATACAGAACAAGGATTTAGGTTGAGGTTAAGAGTAAGGTTGAGGTTAGGATCCCCTAACCCCAAAGGGGGAAAAGGTTGAGGTTGAGAAGGAAGCGCGCTAAAATCGTCTTATCGAGAGAATGAGGTCTCAAATCTAAATCTTTTTGGTGGCCAATATGTGTATTTATTAGGGCGAGTTTGAGCGATTTTTTGTCAAATCAAAAAATCGCTCAAACCGGGCTTTACGGGGCTTCGCTTCGCTTCGGTACCGCCAAAAAGCGGCACTTAACCCCTACAATCCCTCTCGCGGCCAAAATGAACAGCCTAGCGCTTGGGTACCCAAGAAAAATCAGAATGAAAATTATTCAAGATTTGCAAAATGCTGACCAAGCGTTTTCAACCAAAAACCCTAGTCTCGATCTAAGTCTCAGCCTCAAATCTAATCAATCTCAACCCTCAACCGTTCTAAAGCATTTTTTTCAAAATGGGCTGAACAACGCCTTCCATTACGGTATAACCTTCTTTTGTTGGATGAACCCCGTCTTTAGAATAAGCGGCTTGCATTCCTTTTTCAGTATTAACAAGCGCCGAATAGTAATCTACAAACGTAAAGTGATTTTCCTTAGCGTACGCTGCTATCCACTTGTTTAAAGCGATAATATCGTCTGCAGGTTTCAGCTCAGGTTTCCAGCCAAATTTGTTGGAAGGAGTAATCGAACACAACAAAACCTTAATTTTATTTGCTTTGGCCAATTGCGCCATGTCCATAATGTTGTTTTCTGTCATTTGCAAGGTAGAAGGCCCCGTATTGCCGGCAAGATCATTTGTACCACACAAAATCAAAACAGCTTTTGGCTTAAGGTCTAACACATCTGCCCTAAATCTAAGCAACATCTGTGGCGATGTCTGTCCGCTGATTCCACGATCTATATAATTGTTTTGGGAGAAAAAATCGGAGGAAGAGTTAATCCAGAAATCTGTTATAGAATCTCCCATAAAAACGGCAGCGATTTTGGTATTGTCCTGTTTCAATTTTTCATTATCAACGCGGAAGCGCTTCAAGTTCGGCCAGTCTTGTGCATTTGCAATGGGAGTAATCGCCATAAATAGCAAAAAGATCTTTAATAGATTATATTTCATATCGTGGATAGTTGGTTATTCAAAACAAATGTAACATCTTATCGGCTAAATTCGACAACTGCTATGTCAAAAAAAAATGTTCAGCGCAAATATCTTTGCGAAACTAGTTTTCGCTATCTTACTTTGTTTTATTTGTTTTGCCACATTGCTTAGTTTTTACTGTAACATATCGTAACCCAATTCGTTTAAGTATAAAGAGAAAATATGGATAAAATAAGTCGCTTTTTCTGGTTCTGCTCTGGCGCTCATATAAATACACTAAAGAAATACCCAACTGAGCAGAACAGGTATTTTGGTATCGGCGCAACCATTTTCTTTACCGGGTTATTTGCTGCTTTATCGGGCGGTTACGCCATGTATTTTGTTTTTAAAGGAGACGATTTCGCTGTTGCTTTCGCGGTGCTTTTTGCTTTAATCTGGGGCGCGGCCATTTTTAATATGGATAGGTACATCGTTTCTAGCATAAATAAAAGTAACAGCACTGGCAAGCAACTTTTACAGGCAACGCCACGAATTTTGTTGGCCATTATGATTGGAATTGTGATCTCGAGGCCTTTAGAACTTAAAATATTCGACAAAGAAATCAAAGATCGTTTAAAGGTGAGTTATTTGAACGCGCAGCGAAATAAAATTGACACATTAAATGCGGCTTTCCAAAGCAAATACAAAGTAGAATTTGGACGTTTGGCTCAGCAAATCGCCGAACGAGACTCACTGGAAAGCGACATAAAATTATCACGGAAGAAACTGAATTTCGAGATTTTTGGAAATAAGACTACAGAAACGTCTGGGGTGATGGGTTACGGTCCGTATGCAAAGCGAAAGGAGGCAGAAATTAAGGAGCGCACAGCAGAATTGGACACTCTAAAATCGAAAATAAATACGGCACAAACTTTTATAGATGGCAGAAAGGAGTTCGATGGGTTATTTACCGAAAAACTATACACCAACAAACAGCAAGACAGCCTTGCCAAAATTGCAGGCTTTGCTGATAGAAATTGGGCCCTTGGCCAACTGAAGAAAAACGCAGACGGAACTAGCGATAGCAACACAAATTTGGCCATCACATTTATCGGACTTCTTTTTATCTTTTTTGAATGTTTACCTGTTTTTGTAAAGCTTATGAGCCAACGCGGTTCTTACGATTATGCCATTGCCGATGGAGATGAAGCAGACATACATAAGTCTGGGAAAAAGAAAGATTTTAAATTGCAGGTGACGGATAATATTTATGATACCAAAGTGGAGGCAGAAAGCTCTAAGCGAATAGAAATTATTAGGGGAAAAGCCGATCGAGATTTAGAAAATTACGATTGGGAAAAGGAGTAAATTGCTGTTTGAATAATAATCAACGGCTATTTTGCCCATAAGGCTTTGTTCGCTATTAAATGGAGAACCTTAAATGGATACTCTCAGCGTTTGCCAAAGTGCAACAGGAATAATTGAATGTATTTTGTTACAAAGAGCCGAATACCAAAATGAAGTGATCAAAAATGATTCTTATAAACAAACCAAAAATTGAATAATTGAAATTAAAACTTTAGCTAGATATAACGTAAATTACTATGAACCCAAAAGTTAACTTTTATTTCGACAAGTCTAAAAAATGGAAAGAAGAACTCAGCCTTTTAAGGACCATAGTCTTAGACTGCGACTTACATGAAGAATTAAAATGGGGATGCCCGTGCTATATACTGTCTGACGATAAACAAAAAGGCAAAACGGCTAACATTGTGTTGATACACACGTTTAAAGAATATTGCGCACTTTTATTTTTTAAAGGCGTATTGATGAAAGACAAAGAGCAGATTCTAATTCAACAAACAAAAAATGTGCAGGCCGCAAGGCAGATTCGTTTTACGCATATAGATGAAGTGGTAGAATTTCAACCGATCTTAAGATCCTATATATTAGAAGCCATCGAGATAGAAAAAGCAGGATTAAAAGTGGAGCTTAAAACTAGCAGCGACTTTAAGTATCCCGAAGAACTAGAACAAAAATTTGCGGAAGATTCTGACTTCAAAGCCGCGTTTGAAGCGTTGACGCCAGGCAGGCAGCGGGGCTACACCCTTTATTTTTCCAGTGCAAAACAAGCCGCCACCAGAAAGTCGAGAATACAGAAAGCAACAGAGAAAATCTTTTTAGGTAAAGGATTAGATGAGAAGTAGGGTAAGATAGATGATTAAATAGATATCATCTCTACCTGTGGCGTCTCTCACCTAATTACCCTACCATTCGGCCCAATATTCACTTCATCAAAAGGTTGTAAAAATTGGCTAATCACTTCTGCAAATTCGCGTCTAGTTAAAACCCTGTCCAAATCGAAGTCAGACTTCAAACCGTATGCTTTGTTCCAATTCGTTTTAATAATTTTTAATGTAGCGTCTTTACCTTTGTTGCCAACATAGCCAATCATATCAATCATATTTTTTAAGTTGATTGGGACATTTTGGTAATCATCAAACCAAATTTGCGCTTTGGTAAAATATTCTTTTATCGGTTGCTTAATCTCCTCATAACTTACTTTTTTATCAGGATTGAACAACGCTTTCCCGTTAGAAATATCGGCCTTTAATATTCCTGTAATTCCAACTTTTTGTATCGCGAGCCAATTGGTGTCAGTTAGCTGAACGTCAGAAAAAGGCATAAGCTGCAACTTATAACTCAACAATTCTCCTTGTATGGCTTTTAAATTAGACTCGCTTGTTTTCTTATCATAAAAAGCCGCATAAGCCGCTGTAGCGCCGGCCGCTTGACCAATTTCTAATGTCCCGGCGGTAAAATATATCAAATTATCTTGTGTGGAATTTAACAAACTGTAAAGAGAGAGCGTTCTCGGTTTTGAAGCGATTATCCCAGCAATGGTAGTTCTATATAAATTGTTTTTATAAGTTAAAGTATCGGTTTCGCTTGGCTTTAATTCTGTTATTTTTAAAGAGGCAAGCAACATTTTAGGCTCGTTTGTCATTATCAATACCTTACTTTTTATGTCCCTGCCATTTGCAAGTTTTAATGACCAACCAGATCCACTACGTTTTAAATCTGAATAGTTGGAATTGGTGTAAATGCTTAATAACTTAGAACTATCTGCCCAATATTTAATAACCGAATTTGCGGTTGCACTGCTCAGAACAGGAAGCACTGTACTATCGGCAAGTTTCAAATATTTTTTAGCACTCTTTTCAAACGCTGTAGCAATTCCATTGCCATAAAATTTCTTAAAATCGTTCAGCTGAAATTGATCGCTTGGCGTAAGTAAAATGGTATTTACGCCAGAAATGCTTGCCTGCGCCGCGGCTGAAAAAGCAGCTTCAGAATTGCCAATAACCAAAACATCGGTCTTTATCGTTTGTGCAAAAAGCATGGAAGGAACAAAAAGAGCGAAGGCTAAAAATATTTTTTTCATTTCAAAATTTTGTAATGCAATATGCTGTTAATCAATGAGGTTTTAATGAAGCAGGCAAGATTCATTCCACAACTAACAAAATCAAATTAAAATACGAGTTTACTGCAGAAAAAGATTGTTAGAATTTGCAGACACAAATAGCAAATTTAGGTAAAAGCTGCCTTTGTACAGTTCGTCATAAAGGTTACTATCGCCCAGTGTCGTTAACGCTTATTAATTCCACCTCTTTTAATTCCTTAGTTTTTTAAAAAAAACAATTTAGACTTCGTTCTGATTGTAGCGCAATACAATTTGTCGGAAAATTAATTTGCGATTTACTAGGGCGAGTTTATCCGACTTTTTGCTGCCGCAAAAAATCTCATAAACCGGGCTTTTCGGGGCTGCGCTTTGCTCCGGTACCGCAGAAAAAGCGGCACTAAACCCCTACAATCCCTCTCGCGGGCAAAACGCAAAGTGCCAACTACCGTCAGAATTTGGATTTGTTGGATTTTGGGATCGGTAGGATGCAAGGTTGAAAAAGCTCTTTTTACTGAATAATCCTATTTATTTTAACCCTGAGTCAAAAGGTTTTAGAGTTATAAGATTCAAAGCGCCACGACTTTCAACTTTTAACCCTTAACTTTCAACACTTTTACAAAGCATTAAAAGATATATTTTGTCTGGAAACTGCCTCATGAAGAGAGAAAAATGAAGTCTTTTATTTTTGCGGATTCAAAAATTCACCTTATCTTCAATTTCGGGATGCGCAAGCTTAACATCCCGAAGAGCGGGAATACCGGATTGGATTCTAAATAGTAGACAGGCGGCAATTCATAAAACAACTACGTTAGGCGCAGGTACAGCTGTTGTACAGGGAGAACACATTTACAGACTTCCATAGTATTTGTTCCGCGGATAGTGATTTAGTGTATGGTATCAAATTTTATGAGCCCTAATAATAATGCTTTAAACCTGTTGTAAAGAAGGGGTTCTACGGAATGTTTTGGAACTCTTTTTTATTGACGTTAATTATCATCAATTATGAAAAAAATCGCGCTTACAATTGTCGTAGCCCTGATGATGTTGAATTCTAATGGCCAAGATTTAAAACAGCTTATGAAATCAGGCGATTCATTGATAAATCTGAAGGTGTATGACAAAGCAGCAATTATATATAAAAACCTTGTTCGTGATGTTCTCAATGGGAAATTTAAAGCAGACGACAATCAATGGCGTCTAATTTTATTGAATGTCGGCATGTCAGGATGGAAATCCGGAGAGAGTTTGACGCTCGTTCCATATCAAAATATGATTTACGGCAGTAAGGGAGAAAAATTATTAGAGAAAATTGATTTTTTAAAGATGTTCGGTGCAAAATTTGTTTATACTTACAATCCTTATATACAAGGTGGACCCAAAGCAATTGTTGTTTACGGATGTTCAACCCGCCAGAAAAAATATTTGCTATGGTATGGATCGAATTATTGGTATGTTCAAGCATTTGACGAATGTGAATCTTATAAACCAATAAAATTTCGAGTCAATAAATTGTATGATCTTTTCTCAACGTCTCAAAAATTATTTTTAACAGAGAGTATTTCCAATTTGGAACTTAATTACAGCCATAGTTTGCGTTATGAATTCGAGTTTTATTCGAAAGATCATAAAGTAACAAAGGATTTTCATGAAGCTGATATAACCGTTTACGCGTCCGACAGCAAAGAATTTAGTATACTCAAAGACCGAAAGATGTTAGAGTCTTATGAAAAAAATTTAAAAGCGAAAATTATCTCTTTGCAAAGTATTAGTCAGTCCTTAGTAGTAAAATATCAAGATAGTTTGAGTTCAGTCATTGAGCGACAAAAGGTTGGTAAGATTTAGGGGAATACACCATTGTAAAAAATCGTCCTATCTCAAATTGATGCTTTCGACAGGTATAGATCGGGAATACTGATAAAGTTTATATCTGGCAGTAATAAATCATCCGCTTTTCGCCATCTTCCGCAGGATGCTGTCTAACTATTGATAAGAAGATATTTTAATCCCTATAAATAAACAGCCACAAATTTATTCCGTTTCGGATTGGGAAAATCTGTTTTATATTTACTTCTGGATGCCCAAGCTTAACATCCCGAAGAGCGAAATGCGAAAGGTTTCAGAGTTATAAGATTTAAAGCGCCACGACTTTAAACTTTTAACCCTTAACTTTCAACACTCCCTACAAAGCATTTATTGCTCCGTCCATCCAAGCCATTCTACTTGTAAGCCACGTTTTTAAATATCCGGTCTCGCTATTATAGTTTGTGCCAACAAAAGCGTTTGGCCACACGTAAGTACCCAACAATTTATTAACTTAGGAAATATTATTATGAAAATTTACTTGTTTTTTATTGCTTGTTCGCTCAGCCTAGGTTGCTTAGCGCAAAAAAAAATCGTTGTGAAAGATCTTGTAAGCGTTAAGATTCCGGCAGAAGCTAATATTGCAAGCAAAACTTCTTTATTGAGAGCTAATTCAAAAAATAGTGAGAGCAAGGTCGTTAACGACATAATCGAAAGTGCCGATGCAGAATACTTATACTCGATAAACGGAATTACCTTCTTTTTAAATGCAGACGATCATGCCGCTAAAAAAGATCGCTTAACAGATTTAAAAGGAGCATTCGATGAAATGGCTAGAGGTGTTAAAAATTATAACTCAAAAATTATTACCAATGTCGATAAGTCAATGCTTTGGATTAATAATAATAATATTACATCAATCTTTATATATAACAAATCGTTTTCCAAGTTCTTATCAGGCATGTTTATTTTAGACGAGGGTAGAGATGCAAACAAACTTGTTAACCAGATTTATAATAGTGTAAATTTTGATGTTGGGACTATCAAGTAGATTGTATTAATACTGGTTATAGCAGAATAAGTTGATTGAAAAGAATTGTTTTCTGCTCGAATAGTATCTTCCTCAATTTATCGAAGAAATTTTGCAATTGAAACCCCTTTTGTGGCTTATATTTGAGCCTTTGAACAATAAACAATCAATAGAATTGGTAATGAAAAGAAATAATCTAACCATCTTTTTTCTATGTAGTGTTTGCTTGATGCAGGCTGTCCTTGCAGCCGGTCAACAAAAGAGCGGGATTTCAAAAAATTTAAGCTTCGAAAAGCGGTTTTATAACATCTTTGTGCTTAACAGCTTACGGGGTTTTGAAGATAGCGTTGCGATATACTCTATAAATTTTAGGGTAACGATTGTCAAAAATAGTGACACTCAGACGGTTGTAACAAAAATAGTTGCTAATGATAGTTTGGGCTATAAGGTTTTCCCTAGATATAAAGACCTTGAAAAAATAAATTTTACTAGCCTTTTGGGCACTAAAAATGAAGCAGTCTTGGTCATTCCCATCTTGATTCATGGAGCCACGACTGACAAAATTAGACACCGAAATAAAAACGGAGACCCGCTTATAAATATGCAGGCGGCCATAAATGCCGCTTATGCGCTTTATTCTGACGTTCCATATAACAACATAGAAGATTCGGAAAAATACTTACCTTTTAGGCTAAAAGACAAATATAACAATCGTTCCGTTTTCGAGGATGTCATTCTTGCACGGCCGTTGATCTGCGATATAACTGTAACAAAAAATTAAGATCCGCTGTTCGCCATCTTACACAGGGTGATGTCGAACTATTGATAAGAAGGGATTTTTAATCCCTATAAATAAACAGCCACAAGTTTATTCTGTTTCGGATTGGGAAAATCTGTTTTATATTTACTTCGGGATGCGCAAGCTTAACATCCCGAAGAGCGGGAAGTGTAACGCAATACTCCTGGTGCCATTGTTGGGCCAACAAACGGAATTATTGGCAAAGGCCCATGCAATTGAATAAGCCATTAACTATGAAAAAAACTATTGGTTATTTACTTTTAATTATATTAGCGGTTCAAAGCTTATTTACTGGTTACTCTATAAATAACCAGTTCGAATTCTTATATGAGTATGCTTTTGTCTCAATGCCTGGAGTTTTGGCTAGCCCGAAGTATTTGCCTAATTTGAGCACATTGCAAATTGTACATTGGATTTTCTTGGTTATTGCTTATATCTGTATGGCTTATTTTACCAATAATTTATTATTTTCGCAAATCCTACAAATTGGTAATTTACGTTCCATTATTTTTTTTGGTATCGCAATTTATTAGTCTGACTATTTTTTCTGTTGTGCTAATTCCTTTTATAGTAGTCTGGATTATTACGTTGATACTTTTAAAGCCTGATACCTCTATAAATAAAATTAATCGGTTGCCTGTTTAAAACATAAAGATTATTACGGCACCGTTTGACGACACTTTTATCGCTTTTGCTATATGTAGATGGAAAGAGCGTAAGGCAAACTTTACGGTTGAGTTTATCGGCTACAATGCGGCATCTTTCCCTGTTAAAAAATTACTGGCAAAAAAATCCAAAATTTTAGTTAGATTAAAACTACAGACAGAGATTTATGCTAAGCCACACAAAGAAATATATCAAGTCAAACTTACCACCGGTAAGTCAATTTACTTATTTTCGAAAAAGTACGGAAAGACGGTTTTGATAAAAAAATAAGTTTTAAGCAAATAATGATCCGTACTGTTCGCCATCTTCGGCAGGATAATGTCGAACTATTGATAAAAAGGGATTTTTAATCCCTATAAATGAAAATCCACAAGTTTATTCCGTTTCGGATTGAATACTTCGGGATGCGCAAGCTTAACATCCCGAAGAGCGGGGCTTTATAAGAGGATAAAGCGATCTTGAAAAAGGGTTCCTTCGATTTTTGAAGCAGGAAATGAATGTAAAAGGAGTTGAGCTATATCAAATAAAACCCAACGGTGATATAAAAACTATTACTTTAAAGCCTAACGGTAAAGGAAAATTGAAGACAGATTGTTATCAAAATTTAATTTAATCCAAGATGAAAACCATAAAACAAATATTATTACTTGCGGTATGCTTAGTTGCTATTAGCAATGAAAGCCTCGCCCAACGCACAATTTCTCTACGAGATTTCGAAATTTTGAAGCATAACTATCAAACTAACCCCGATACAGGTGATGATGGGGACGACATTACCTATGTTAAAGACGTTAACAACGAATTGAATAAATACGTGGGCGTTTGGAAAGGCAGTGTTAACAGCAGAAATTACGAAATAGCATTTACTAAGCAGACTGCGTATAAGTCTAGTCCTAATCAGGATGCAGGCATTGATCTCCTGAAAGGTTTAATTACCGTTAAAAATAATAGTGGAGGAATTATCTTTACCAATGCGAATAAGGCGCAAAACCTAAATGGTTTTACGGGGGTAAATTTTCAAACAGGAACGAATGTTTATCGTATGAATTTTACGGGACAATGTTACAATGATTCGGGACAGGCATTTATCGAACTGATTCCTTCTACCGGAAAGATAATTTTGCAATATGGCATTCTCTCAGACATACAAACAAGTGATTGTCCTGCAGGTTTTACACCGGTATTGCCAACAAATGCTCCACTTTCACTTACAAAACAACCTTGATAAGATCTCCGCTTTTCGCCGTCTTCCGCAGGATGCTGTCTAACTATTGATAAGAAGATATTTTAATCCCTATAAATAAACAGCCACAAATTTATTCCGTTTCGGATTGGGAAAATCTGTTTTATATTTACTTCTGGATGCCCAAGCTTAACATCCCGAAGAGCGAGGTAAATCTAATCACTGCAAACAATACAAAATATCCAAAAACGTTTGCTGATTTAAGAGGCCAATACTTTTATTTTATGCAAAACTTTACGGAATATTCTGCGTATAATGGCCGAGGGAAAATAGACCTTAACCTTCAGCCAACTACGTTATTAAATTTATTTTCTACCACTAATTGTAAAACACCATGAGAAACATAATGATCATTTTTTGCGCGACAGTTATTATAACAACATCTTGCAAAGGCCAGATTCCAATCGCCAATATTAAATCCAATAAAATATCGTCACGTTCCCAAAGCTACAGCATTGAAAATGAGGGGAAAAAGTATATCGTAGTGAAAAATTTGGCCAACAGATTAGAAAATGTAACACAGGTAACATCAAATTTAGACCCAACATTTGACCGGGTAGATAGAGACGCACTTGATATAAGACCCGTTACCAAAATTTGCGCCCATGTTATAGGTGCCGACAGATTGCGAAAAATGCCTCAGGGAATGAATGATGCGTTGGGCATAGCCATGAGATTCGATGTTAAGGGCTCTCCTAAAGAAATGGTTTTTGTAATAAGCACTACCTCTCTTATAAGCGCAAACGATTTAGCAGAAATCGAACAGAAGATCAAGGCCAGCGATATTAAGATCACTTTTTTGAAAGGTGCTGAGCGGTATCTAAAGGGAGCGAACTTTTTTAGTGTCTATTATCCCGTACCCTACAGAGATATGTTGAAAGTGTTGGGTAAGAACTAACTTGGCCACTTGCTCTTCGAGATGTTATACTTGTAAATCTCGAAGTATTGATAAGGCGGATTGAGAATCCGTTTCTAATGCTGACATAACGTTAAGCTCCGACTATTTCTCTGGATTTTCGAAAGGGAGTGTGGTGGCAACTTTAATCCGCGAAGAGGTTTATCCCCTGTTCGCCATCTTCCGCAGGATGCTGTCTAACTATTGATAAGAAGGGATTTTTACCCTATAAATAAACAGCCACAAGTTTATTCCGTTTCGGATTGGGAAAATCCCAGTTATGAATACTTCGGGATGCGCAAGCTTAACATCCCGAAGAGCGAGGGGTGGAAGGTTTTAGAGTTATAAGATTTAAAGCGCCACGACTTTAAACTTTTAACCCTTAACTTTCAACTCGTAGCTTTCAACACTCCCTACAAAGCGTTTATCGCTCCATCCATCCAAGCAATTCTATTTGTAAGCCATGTTTTTAAATATCCGGTCTCGCTATCATAGTTTGTGCCAACAAAAGCGTTTGGCCAAACGTAAGTACCCAATACAGGCCATTTCGAAAAATTTTTATCAATTACTTTTGCCTTTGCCAACTTATCTACGTATCCATCTATATTACCAAATAGCTCGGTTTGTGACATCGGCCCAGCTTTTAACTCGTTCCATCTTGCCTTAAGCTTAGCTACATAATTGGGATCTTGCAATAATCTTCCCCACCAAAAAGGCACTAAATTTCCATCTGCAGAGCAGCGCTCGTTAAATTTATAGGCCCAAACGTTGGTTTTGTCGCCGCCGCAGTAATTGGCATTGCCAAAGGCGAGGTTAAAGTCCCAAATTGGACCGGCCTTCAGTTTTCCATTTTTGTCTTTATTTAAATAAGTACTTAAACGATAACCATCTACATTGTTAGATAATTCGTTAAGCAAGAAAAAATCTATAAAGCTGGGCACGTCTATGTATGTTGCATAACCGACGGTTGGATCGGCAAAGTTTGCGGCGTTAAGAGTTGTTTCAAAGTCGCCGACATATTTAGCAATATAAGTTTTTTGGGCAGCTGTAATGTCTTCTGCCTTTGGATATTCATATAAAAAATTTATTTTCTGGTTTCCAGATGCTCCAGTCGGTTTTATCGTCGAAGAAAATGAGTTGTCGCTATTATAGCCAATTCCAACATTGTTTCCGGCAAGTTTATCTACTTTTAAAATGTAACCCCCAGTTACATCTTCGCCAGTGTTTTCGCTAGACTTCAACTTGTCTATATTTATTCTGTTTTCGTCTCTTTTCAACTTTTCCATAAACACATAAATACCCCTATATTCTTTGTTTATAGTAAGTTCTACAAAAGTAGTACGACTTGCATAATCGCCCATTTTGCGTGCGAGATCGTAAATCAGCACGTTACGCATCAAAGATTTATCACTATATGGGCCGTATAAAATCCAGTCTTCCTCTTCGGGTAAACCCAGTAGAGACACAGAAAGGCCTTTGTTATCTGCATCGCGAATTTCCAGGCCAAAAGATTTTTTTGGAAAACTTTGAGAAGAGGCACCTCTAAATTCGATTCCCAAACTACCAGAGAAAGAAACACTATCCAACTGCGAAATTGTAATTTTTCCAAGCACTTTTGGATCATCTACGATGCTATCTGTAGTGGTGATAGTTATTTGCGGTAGGGTATAATCTATTGCCTTTACCGGATCTACGTGTACTGTATCTACGGGCGGCTCGGGGATCGGGACTGCTAAAAAAGAGGGCGTAAAAGTATCTTTGTATAGAAAAATTTTTCATATCTGGTTAGATTTAAGATCAAAGATAAGATATTAAATTGGAGAAAGATTTATTCGCTTTAACTTGGGCAATTTGATAAGTTTACGGGCATGAAAAAGATAACTTCTGGTACGCTGATTGTTGCGACAGTTTTGGTATTCGTGTTAGGCAGAAACAAATCATTCGTCGTAAACTTTGGCTCAATTTGGATTAACACTCCATATTGTTATATTGGTGTATTGATGTTATGTATATCGTTTATTCTAATATTGGTGTTGAAAAGTGGCGCTCACAAAAGCTAATTTAAACGTTTCGGAGAAAATTTATAGTTTGGAGGGCGCTTAGTGCGCAATAGCTTTTTTTTTAACAGCATCATCTAAAAATAGTCCCCGTTGGTGACCATAAAAAAAAGTTAGGTAAAAGTTAGTGGCAAAAAATGAAACCGATCAAGCAAGCCCAATCAATAATTATCAGCTTTTGCTTGTTGCAGCCAGAAGAATTGAATTACAGAAATTTCGTTTTTATTTTAAATTTTATTTTGGTTTCCCTGGAGGTTTGGCCAGCTTCTTTTGAAAAATAACGCGTAACTTGCAGCAAATCAACATTGTTGTAAATCTCTAAAGAAATGAAAAAATTTATCCTTTTAACTCCATTGGTAATTTTTTGCTTTTCATTCGCAAAAGCTCAACAGAAACATAGCCTTATTAAGCTGTGGCAAACAGACACCGTAGTTGCTGTTCCAGAATCTGTATTAATCGATTATGATAAGAAAATGCTCTATGTATCAGAAATTGGTGCGGGAGATGCCTCAGCATCCGATGGAAATGGCGAGATAGCGCTAATTGGTTTAGATGGAAAAATTAAAAACCTACACTTTGCCAAAGGGATGGATTCTCCAAAAGGATTGGGAATGTTTGGCAATAGCTTATATGTGGCAGACTTGACCAAAGTGTTTGTAATTAACTTAAAAACTGGAGGTACGTTAAAAACATTCCCAATTGAAGGGGCAGGAATGTTAAACGATATTACAGTGAGTGATAAAGGTGTGGTTTACATTTCGGACTCAAGAACAAAAAAAATCCATAAAATAGAAAATAATCAATTAACTACGTTTATGGCGGGTATAGATGGTATAAATGGATTAAAGGCAATAGGCACAGATCTTTATATTTTAGGAGGTAAGCGATTTTTTAAAGTGGATAAAAACCTGAAAGAAACAGATTTAGCTACGCTTCCAGAGGGAGGTGACGGGTTAGAGCCTGTAGGCAACGGCGATTTTTTGGCAACGAGTTGGGGCGGTTATATTTATTACATCCATAAAGGTGGCGAAATTGAGACATTGTTAGACAGTCATAATCCTCGTATAAATACTGCAGACCTTGCCTATGATGCAAAAAAAAGGATTTTGTATGTGCCTTCGTTCTTTAATAAAATAGTAACTGCTTATCGACTGGAAGAAATTAAATAAGAAAAAATAAACCTTAAAAGCATTAGTTTTCTAAACTTTGACATCCAAAAAAACATTTAAAGTATTGTGCAGCATTTCGGTACGATCAGACAGTTATTAAGATTGCATTTTTGCCACCTTTAATTTCAGGCGGACGAAATGATCGTCAACAAAATAATAAGTGTTAGAACAACAAACCGCTTTAAAATTCAATTTAAAAAGAAGGAAACGTGTCTTCAAAATTCCATTCTTCCGTTCCAAACAATTGACTCCAAAAAATTATTTTGATAAAATTTATAGTTCTTTATGTATTTCATTTTTAATTTTACTAGATTCATTTTTTTGTCAATTGAAACTGTACAGCCATTGCGTGGCAACTCCAAAAAGATTTGATTGAATTAAAAATTAGAATCACCTGCAAAAACCGAGGAAGCGATTGTTTACCGATTTGCAGATAGAGAATAAGTCATGTCGCCGCCTTTAAGGGAAGAATTTAGAATACTAACCAACAAAACTTAATAAAATGGAAAAGGAAATACAAATCGTAAAACAAACAGATGTTACCTCTAACCCCGCCCCGCTCGGTTTAATGGCCTTTGGAATGACTACTGTACTTTTGAATTTTCATAATGCCGGGTTTTTTGGACTAGGCTCCATGATATTGGCTATGGGTATTTTTTATGGCGGGTTGGCGCAAGTTATTGCCGGCATTATGGAATGGAAAAAAGGAAACACTTTCGGAACAACTGCTTTTACATCCTACGGTTTTTTCTGGCTTACGTTGGTCGGCTTGATCGTCTTGCCAAAAATGGGTATTGCAGACGCACCCGATAAATTGGCAATGGTAGTTTATTTAATGATGTGGGGCATTTTTACCGGTTTACTATTTATTGGAACCCTAAAATTGAGCAGAGCGCTACAGGTGGTGTTTTCTACTTTAACAGTGCTTTTCTTTTTACTTGCCCTTGGCGATTATACAGAAAATACCACCATAAAACATATTGCCGGTTACGAAGGGATTATCTGTGGGTTTTCTGCCATCTATGCCGCTATAGCTCAAGTACTCAATGAGATTTACGGGAAAAAGGTGCTTCCCCTTTAGAGGTTTTTAAAAAATAGTCTGTCGTAGGGATTAATTATTGTATTAGATAAGCAGGCTATTCCAATTGTAAATAAATACTTTCTTTGATAACCCAAATTTATAATTGGCTTTCGTAATGCGTCGAATTTTTTTAAATGTTGAGGCTTTAGTTGAACCAATCAAATTTCTGAGACATTCCGAAGAAGATTAACATCTCAATTACAGCCGCCATCCATAGTAGCTGGTTTAGAGAGCGAAGAAAGAATTCCAGCACGGAACTTTCCACAGTGAGATTGCTTACGAACTGGGTTTGGAGCATCTGCAATGCTTCAGCAGGCTTTTTAAGTCAAAAACGAATTTAACTTCATGGAAATTCAGGCAGTTTCTTAATTAAGTAAAGCCGAACGCCAGCGGCAATGGATGAACTAGATTTCGATGCTGATGTAGGCGAAATTATGGTTAGCCAACTATATAAGTTCTGCTAAAAAGGGCATCAGAAAATTTACTGCCTTTTGTCTGACAGATTAATTTAAAATTAAAAATCCCATTCGATTATCACCTGTAAAATTTAGAATTTTGGCTAAATAAAACTGCCATTTGGATAAATAAGTAAGTCATCTTTTAAGCAACTTTGCATGGAAACATTAATTAACAATTAATTATGAAAGCAATAAGAATGCATGAGTTTGGTGGTCCGGAAGTATTAAGATTAGAAGAATTAGAACGCCCGAAACCAGCAGCGGATGAAATTTTAGTGAAGGTATTTGCAAGCGGCATAAACCCTGTTGATTGGGTAGTACGCAAAGGTGGTAACGATTTTTTAAGACCCTATTTAACCCTACCGATGACGATAGGTTGGGACGCAGCAGGCATTGTGGAATTAACAGGTAGCGAGGTTACAGACTTTAAAGAAGGAGACGAGGTTTATGGCATTCCAAATTTTCCTGGCACCAATGGAAGCTATGCTGAATATTGTGCTGCGAAAGCAAACCAGTTTGCAAAAAAACCGAAAAGCATTTCTTTTAATGAGGCGGCAGGTGTTCCACTAACCGGCATGGTGGCTTGCAATGCGCTCTTTGAGTTGGGAAAATTACAAGCAGGCCAACGTATATTTATTCACGGTGCATCTGGCGGCGTAGGAAGCCTTGCCGTGCAGATCGCGAAAGCAAAAGGAGGTTTTGTAATTGGAAGTGCTTCCTCCCGGAATATGGAATTTTTGAAACAAATTGGCACAGACGAAGTCATTGACTACAGCACGCAAAAGTTTGAAGAATTGCTACAAGACGTCGACCTCGTATTCGATGCCTCCCCACTTCGAGAAGAGACTGAACGATTAAAATGTATAAGGGTTTTGAAAGATGGTGGTATTTTTGTAAGTGTAAATGTTGACTTTCCGTTTAGTGATGAAGTTAAAACAGCGCTTGAAAAAAAGAATGCAACAGGTGAACTGGTTGCCACACAAATAAACCACCGCCATTGGCTAAATGAAATGGCAAAGTGGATTGATGAAGGCAAAGTAATAGTGCACATCAGCAAAGTGTATCCATTGGAGCAAGTTGCCGAAGCTCATAAAGAAAGCGAAACCTTCCATACCCGTGGTAAGATGGTGCTGGAAATACAAAAGGAAGACAATTTTTAATGAAGCATTTTAAAACCATCAGTGAGTTTCACGCTTTTAGGCAGCTGCCGAAACCGCAACATCCCCTATTGAGCGTGATAAATGTGGCGGGCGTTAAGCCTTTAAATAACGATGAGCCGGTGGCAATGGCTTTTGATTTTTATTCCATTGCAATAAAAAGAATGGCTAACGTTAGCATTAAATATGGGCAACAACCATTCGACTTTAATGAAGGTATAATGTCCTTCATGTCACCAAACCAAGTCCTTAGCCTTGCTGTAAATAATAAAGATGAAGAAATAAAACAGTCAGGATGGGTGATCTATATCCATCCTGATTTTTTGTGGAACACGCCTTTAGCCAAGACCATAAAGCAATACGATTTCTGGAGTTATTCTTTGCATGAAGCTTTGTTTCTTTCAGAAAAAGAAGAGGCAATCATCAATAATATCATTCAAAACATCAACCACGAATATCAGTCCAATATTGATAAGTTCAGCAAGCAAATCATCATTTCCCAAATTGAAAGTTTGCTCAATTATGCAGACAGGTTTTATCATAGGCAATTCATCACACGGGAAAAAGCCAATCATCAGATACTCGATCGTTTGGAAGACTTAGTTAGCGATTATTTTAATAGTGATGATTTGATAAACAGAGGCTTGCCGTCGGTACAATACATTGCAGCGCAGCTAAACCTTTCGCCAAAATATTTAAGCAGTTTACTAAAAAGTTTAACGGGGCAAAATACGCAGCAATATCTTCACGAAAAATTGATAGAAAAAGCGAAAGAAAAACTAACCACCACTAATTTATCTATTAACGAGATTGCTTATGAATTGGGCTTTGAGCATCTCCAATCGTTCAGTAAATTATTCAAGGCAAAAACGAAAGCTTCACCGATGGAGTTCAGGCAGTCGTTTAACTAATTTAAACAAAAGAAATAGACCAGTCATTAACAAAAGGTATTTAAAAAACCATGTTGAATTCAGTAAATTAAATCAACAATAACAAAAATGTCAAAAACAATATTCATCACAGGAGCATCATCGGGGTTAGGAAAAGCCACTGCAAAATTATTTCAGTCAAAAGGCTGGAACGTTATCGCTACCATGCGCAAGCCAGAAGAGGAAACAGAGCTTAATCAATTGGCAAACGTTTCCCTTTTTCCGCTTGATGTCACCAACCTTGAACAAATAAAATTAACCGTTGCTAAAGTGATTGCAGATTTCAATGTTGATGTCGTGTTTAACAATGCAGGTTACGGATTGATGGGCGCTATGGAGTCGTTCACCGATGAGCAGATCTTAAAACAAATCAATACCAATTTATTGGGCGTTTTGCGGGTTACACACGCCTTCATTCCTTATTTTAGAGAAAAGAAAAGTGGTTTGTTTATAAGTACAACGTCGATGGGAGGATTATTGGCTTTTCCGTTACATTCAATCTACCACGCTACAAAATTTGCGGTAGAAGGCTGGAGCGAAAGCATGTCTTTTGAATTAGCACTTCATAATATAGGAATTAAAACCGTTTCTCCGGGCGGAATTGCAACAGATTTTACAGGCAGGTCTTTAGACAAAAATTTGATGCCAGAATATAAAAAATTAGAAGATGCATTGTTTGCAACCGTTGCTGATATGGAAGCGACATCCACACCTGAAGAAATTGCAGCGATAGTTTATGAAGCAGCGACCGATGGAAAAGACCAACTTCGTTATGTAGCGGGCGCAGATGCGCAAGCGGCTTACGCAAGAAGATTGGAAATTGGTGCAGAAGAATTTCGAAAGGAGATTAAAGATAGGTTTTTAGGTTGATCTAGACATCTTTCAATGACAATTCATGACTCATTATCTAAGACAATAAAATATTTAAAAACGAAAAAAATGGCTTACTTAATATTAAGCATCCTTACAATCTGCATAGCCAGCCTGTTTATTTATATGTATCGTTGGAACATTATCAACCCAAACAAAAGTGGCTCGTTCACTATTGATAGTTTGGAGAGGACATTTGTGTACCATATAACGCAGAAACTAAATTATAAATCTCATTTAATGGTTGTATTACGGGTCTAAGTTAAAAACGTATTTTAGTCGGAGAATAATCTCGATTATCATTAAATTTAAAAAATGAGAAAAGCATTCATAACAGGCGCCAATAAAAGTATTGGTTTTGAAACAGCAAGACAATTATTAAAACTCGGCTATTATGTTTTTCTTGGGAGCAGAACTGACGAAAATGGAAACGAAGCTGTCGGTAAATTGCAATCCGAGGGATTTCAAAACGTTGAATTTATCCAGATTGATGTTTCTGATTCCGATAGTGTAAAAGCAGCGCTTGAACAACTCAGTAAAAAAACAGATGTTCTTGATGTTTTGATTAACAATGCTGGAATAAGTGGCGGAATGGAACAAAGTGCTGCTACAGCAAATATTACCTTACTTAAAGAAGTTTTTGAAACCAACTTCTTTGGCCTTATTAATGTCACACAAACGTTCCTTGATCTTTTAAAAAAATCAACACAACCCCGCATCGTCAATGTAACGTCCGGTTTGGGAAGTCTTAGCTTGCACACAGATCCAAATTGGATTTATTATCCTGTAAAGTTGCTGGCTTACAACAGTTCGAAGGCAGCATTAAATATGTTTACCATCACTTTGGCTTACGAACTTCGCGACCTGCCTTTCAAGGTGAATTCTGTTGATCCCGGTTATACCGCCACAGATTTTAACCACCACAGCGGACCAGGAACAGTAGAAGATGCTGCAGCTCGGGTTGTGAAGGCGGCTACGCTCGATGAATCTGGTGCAACTGGACAATTTTTCAGCGATGATAATAATCCTGAAACGGGATTTAGTCCTTGGTAAATTAATTTTAATAAAATAAAAAACAATGAGAATAGTAGTTACTGGCTCATTGGGCCACATCAGCAAACCGCTGACAGAAATATTGATTAAAGAAGGTCATGAAGTTACCGTGGTTAGCAGCACGGAAGCGCGAAAAAAAGAAATCGAAAACCTTGGGGCAAAGCCTGCCATTGGAAATTTAGATGACGCTAATTTTTTAACGAAAACCTTTAAAGGAGCAGATGCTGCATATTGTATGGTTCCGCCTGCCAATTATTTTGATCAGGAGTTAGATTTAAATGCCTACACCGTAGGGATTGCAGAAAGTTTTGCAACAGCAGTTAAAAACACAAAGATGCCGCGGGTAGTGTTTTTGAGCAGCGTTGGCGCTCATATGAGCGAAGGAAACGGAATTATACAGGAACATTATAAAGCAGAACAGATCTTGAGCAAACTGGAAGATGTTTCTATAAGTTTTGTTCGTCCCACTGCAATATACTACAATCTGTACGGCTATATGGGGATGGTAAAACAGGGTTTTATTGCTGCTAATTATGGTGAAGATGATATTGTATGGGTTTCACCAAAAGATATTGCCCAGACAGTTGCCGATGAATTGTTATTGAAGCCGGAAAAATTAAATGTTCGGTATGTGGCAAGTGACGAAAAAACAGGTGAAGATACGGGAGCGGTTTTGGGAAATGCAATTGGAAATCCCGACCTCAAATGGATGATCGTTTCAGATGATCAGACAGAAGACGGAATGGTAAAAGCGGGCATAAATGCGGGCGTAGCAAAAGGATTGACAGAAATGTACAGCGCTATAAAAAACGGTAAGTTTTTTGAAGATTATTACAATAATAAACCAACTTTAGGCAAAGTGAAGTTAGAAGATTTCGCGAAGGAATTTGCAATTGCCTTTAAGCACAAATAATCGGTTTAAGCTGTGTCTTTCATTTTACCACAGCCTGTTCTATAGCGGAAATTTATGCGACAACAATTTTTAAATAAGTCTACCGGCGGAGAACTTCTGCTCATTCAAGAAGACGAAAATTTTGACCGCTTTTATTATGGACGTGATCATCAAAAACTTTATTACACTTTCTGCTGGAATACAGGTCCGGCGCAGGAAATATTGATTGATAAAGTTCCATATTTTTTTCCCGCAAACACACTTTTGCCACTTATGATACATCAATCTTTCCGTTTCGAAAATGCGAAAGAGATTGTGGCTTGGCAATTCAATCGTGAGTTTTATTGCATCGTTGATCATGATAAAGAGGTTGGTTGTGTAGGCTTCTTATTTTATGGCAACGCTGAAATTCCATTTCTGCTTCTGGACGAAGATGAGCAAAAAAAGTTTGAAAATCTTTTAGGCGTTTTTAAGGAAGAATTGGAGGTGAATGATTTAATACAAGGAGACATGTTGCAAATGCTTGTAAAACGCCTAATTATCAAGGCCACACGTCTCGCCAAACAGCAATATTTACAACACAGCTTGGAGACCGGTACCAAGTTCGATATTATTCGCAACTTTAACTTATTAGTCGAATTGCACTACAGAAAGCAGCACAGTGTACAATTTTACGCTGCGGAAATGAATAAATCTCCCAAAACGATCTCCAATCTTTTTGCGATTTACAACCATAAGTCGCCATTAGAAGTTATCCAAGATCGAATAGTGATGGAAGCTAAGCGGTTGTTTTATTACACTGATAAATCTGCCAAAGAAGTTGGGTATGAATTGGGCTTTGACGACCCAGGTCACTTCAGCAGATTCTTTAAAAATGGAACAGGTATGTCTCCTTCCGAATTTAAAAAAGACTGTAAAGTCATTTAAGATTTAATATGTAAATAATTTGAGACGCATTTTCTTTCCTTTTTGTTTTAAATCGACAGAAATTCTCCCAGTTCAAAAAACACAAAACAGAAAAATCTTCCTACAAATCGGAGTACCGCTGTAAATAATAATAAATAATGGTACTTATTTCTTGCTTTACCATAGAAATTGAACTATTTACAGCGGAAACAGCTTTCCGTTTTTTATCGCACCTTATACCAACGACATTCCACCATCAACATTTAGCTCAACCCCAGTTACAAATTTAGAATCGTCTGAGGCCAAAAATAAAGCAGCTGCGGCAATTTCTTCAGGCTCGCCAATTCTGTTAAACGGTACCATCCCTACCATGGCATCAACCATTTCTTTAGGTGCCTTAGCAAATATTGCAGTATCAATTGGCCCAGGACTGATGACGTTTACCCTTATTCTGCGTTGTTTTAATTCTACAGACCAAGTACGGGCAAAAACACGTAACGTTATTTTACTTGCGCTATAAATACTCATGCCTTCCATCACTTTTGCAATGGCTGCAGTTCCAGTCATTATAATCGACCCGCCATCGTTGAGCAAAGGCAACGCTTTTTGCACGGTAAACAAAGTTCCTTTGGTATTGAGATTAAAATTTTTATCAAAATGTTCTTCGGTGATAGCGCCTATCGGGAAGCCAAATTCACCAACGCCCGCGCTTGCGAATAGTATGTCTATCTTGCCTTTTTCTTTTGATACAATAGCAAACAAATTATCAAGGTCTGCAAGGTTAGCGGAATCACTTCTTACGCCTGTAACATTTTTGCCTATAGATTTCACTGCTTCATCCAGTTCCTCTTGCCTTCGGCCCGTAATAAATACATAAGCGCCTTCCTCGACAAATAATTTTGCAGTGGCTAATGCCATTCCACTTGTAGCACCGGTAATTACCGCCACTTTGTTCTCTAATCTTTTCATGTCTTTTCTTTTTAACTTGTTGTTTTTTGTTGGGAGCGTTTATTTAAGTGTATCACGTGTGCAATTCATCAGAAATACAATGCCACTCAATAACCTTTAATTTATTCGATATGATAATTTCTCAGTAGTATTACCGGGTACTTTTAATGCGCTTGCCGATACCGCGGCTGCATATATACTAATGCCTAAAGCCATTAAATCCTTTAACAGAAAGGCATCTGGTAACCAAAAGAGAATAGCCTTTTGGTGTTAACAACTTATCAGTATTCTTAAATTTTATAATGGAGTTCTTATCTGTGTTTATTTTGTCCATCTTTTTGTTGAGTAAGCCGTTTAGACTTGGAGCTACAAAATGGTCATTATTGACACTGCAAAGTTGCACCTTTGCAACAAAACATAAAACGGACAGTCTTCCCGAAAAATGGCCAATTATGCCCCTTCACAAAATTGAAATTTATACAAATAGTTATTCGGAGCTTATTTCGATTATGGATTGCCGTTTCCTGTTTATGGTCAATTGGGTAACATCCGGGCGTGCATAATGTCCGGGAACATCAAAGTTTTGCCGCTCTTCCAACACCCTATTGAAATCTAGAGTTTCGATAATCAGCCCTTCTGTATTTAACACGGGGCTCACAATCCATTCCCCGTCGGGGCCTGCAATGCAAGAGCCGCCATTTGCCAAAGTGACCGGTGCGTTTTCTAGAATTTTGCCTACGTGGGGAGTATCTTTCGGGAAATCATTGGCGGTCATTAATCCGCAGGCAGAAATAACAAACGATCTCGACTCTAGCGCGATAAAACGGGTAATGTCATTCGTATTTCTATCGGCACCTGGCCAAACGGCAATATGCAAATCTTCGCCCAATGCGTACAGCGCAGTTCTTGCTAACGGCATCCAGTTTTCCCAACAGTTAATCCGCCAAGGGTAAACTGTTTTAAAGCATGCACCCGCAAACCATTTCCATCACCGGGCGCCCAAGTCAACCGTTCCTCATAGGTAGGTTGCAATTTGCGGTGTATGGATTGGAAAATTCCCTGTGCATCAATATAAACCAAAGAACAGTATAGGCTATGACCGCCGCGATCTTGTGCCCGCTCTATTATTCCTAAGTAAATGGCAATCTTATATTGTGCAGCAATTTCACACACCACATCAAGCTCATCCTTTTCAATTTGTATCGCATTCCTTAAATAATGTGCATGTAGTTCTTTTTGTGTTTTTGAATTCCATTCAGCGCCGTTGGTTAGCGATACCCAGAATGGATAGCCTGGTAATAATCCCTCCCCAAAAACTATAAGCTCACAATTATTATTTCCAGCTTCCGCGATGAAAGACAAAATTTTATCGATTGTTTTCTCTTTGTTGAGCCAAACAGGAGAAATCTGCGCTATGGCTACTTTTAGTGTATTCATGGATATTTCTGTGATGTGAAATCTTAATGCATAATCACCCTCAAATATAACTGATATTGAAAAACGTATCATTTATTTCGGGAACAATCGGCATGTTATCGGGAATTAAGGATATTTTATTTAAACCATTAGAAATTGACTTTTGCGTCTATTATTAATTAAATAAAAAACCTGCTGTTATTAAGGTAATTCCTTGGAGATAGCCGCAAAAAATAATCAATAAAAAGAAAAAACAACTATGAGAAGTGAAACACTGTTAGGCACACTTGTGATGTCAATAGCTTTCGTTGGTCTATTGAGTTCGGCTGGTTCAGCAAAAAGTGCTGGTGCTACGGATGTATTAGTCGATACAACCAAAATGATTTCTGGCGTGCCGTTGCTTCCGCAGAACATCAGCCCGTTGCTAAATGGAGAAAACATTCCTAAAGTGAACCTGGTGGATATCGATGGCAACAATTTTAATCTAAATGCCGCTGTTGCTTCAAAGCCAACGATACTTATTTTTTATCGTGGTGGATGGTGTCCATTTTGTTCTAAGCAACTTGCAGGATTGCAGGATATTCAGGCAGACTTAACGAAAATGGGTTACCAAATTATTGCCGTTAGCACCGACAGCCCAGAAAATTTAAAAAAATCTCAAACAAAGGAGAAGCTAACCTACACACTATTGTCTGATGCAGATTTAGCAGTTTCAAAACAATTCGGAATTGCATTTAAATCACCTGCTAACTACGATAAATTTTTACCTACAACGTCTGGTGGAAAAAATGTAGACAAGCTACTACCTGTACCTTCTGTTTTTATTTTGAATACCAAAGGAAATATTCGCTTTGAATATATCAATCCAAACATTACTGAAAGACTGAGCCCTGAGTTATTGAAAGCAGCAGCATCAACCTTATTTTCACAATTGCGATAACAACCTTGTTGGGATTAAAGAAAAAAAATATTAGGAAATAAATAAATATTTAAACTTTTGTGCAATCAAACTATCTGCCAACAAAATGTTCGTATTTGGATCATGTTTTAAAAGTTTAAAATCGCCTTCCATCACTTTGTAGCTTTTCGTTTTTGCATAATTTTGTTGCTGTAACAGATTTATTTTATCGGCGGCAGCTTTTTCAAAAATTACCATGGTTAGGTAATGTTCTATTTCAAACTTCGATGCATTTTCTGTGCTTATGGTAAACGATTGGCCTGTAGAATAATCAACTTGAATTCGTTGCTTTTTTGTTGCCCATTCATAAGCATAGGCTGCATCTGTTTGCGGTGTGAATGTTGGCTCTCCAAATTTGGATTTAAGCACAGCAACGAAATTATTGTATGCCGTATCAGATTTTAATTTCGCGTTAGCCAAAACGGCAACGGTGCTTCCATCTTTTACTAAAAATGCAAGCTTATTAAAATAAACACTTTTGTAAAAGGCAATGCTATGTACAATTTTACGATAATAAGCCAGTCCATAACAAGAAAACTTTTCGTTCCGATCTGCAGCCTCACAATCTAAAGGAAACCCAAATGGTTTATTTGCCGGATTTGCATAGAAACTAGAATTATTCCCGGCACTATTAAGTTGGATTTTAGAATTGCTATCGGTTTTTCGTTAAAATTAATTGCTTCTAAATCTAGCCCCTTGCGTCTATCAAAGAAGGTCACATTGCGATTAATACCACCATTGCAAGAAATGTTTATAAATATAAAACATGTAAAAGATAGAGCGTTTCCCAATATTGGAATCCAATTCTCGGAATTATTACCATTAAATTTTTTCAACATTAATGTTATCTACAACAGCAATTGCATTGTAGGCTCGTAAGCCAATACTTCCCTGGCTATATTCGCTATCCTTTGAAGTAATCACCGGAATTTTTTCTCCATTCAAATACACCTCAAATCTATCGGCAACAGCTTTAACTTCTACCTTGTTATTCTCCTTTAGTTTTAACGGATATTTTGCCGAGGCAATCACCACCCATTTTGCACCGTCTGCTTTTCCAAGTTCAACCGTTCCTGTTTCTGCGTTAAAGCCAAGGTAGTAACCTTTATAGGCATCTGCTCCAATAGCCGGATTGGTTACTCTGAATAATAGTCCGGCGTTGCCAGCGGTATTTACGGAAATTTCTGCCTTAAAAATGAAGTTAGAAAAATTGGTTTTGGTAGCAATAATTTTTGTGCCATTGCCTGTCTTGCCGTCTTCGTTTGGTGCCGCGTGTATGGCATTATCTTTATAAAACCAAGCTCCGCCATAGGTTACAAGTCCATTTGATTGGTTGTTGTTAAAATCTTCTGAATAGTTTTTCGAAGTTGGCTTGGGAGTGCCTATTGTAGGGAAAATACTCAAACGTATTGTTTCCGAACCATACGGCACCAGGGTAATTTTCTCTATTTTTTCAGTAGATGCTACCGGACTCACCGGCACATCAAACGCTGCAGTCTTGTTGTAATCTAATGTCCAGCTAGGTATAGTCTTCGCATTTGCAGTTATGGTAATTGGCGTTTCGCCCTGAACAAACGGATTTATCGGCATTTTCGACTTAATAACATCGAAGCTACCATTACTCTGCGCTGCATTTAGAATTAAACCGTAATTCCAATTAGACACTGGTTTAACCTGTGTTTCTGCAAAACCCGCTATTGGAAAAGTTTTTAGATTTTCTTTGTCTTGAGCAATCTTTAGCGCATAAACAATTGGACCTCTCTCTACACTTACTCCATTGTTAACTTGTTGTGAAAGATTTACATGCATTGGAAAATTCAATACCACTTCCTCGTTATCAGCCCATTTTCTGTCTATCGTGTAAAATTCGCCTGTTTTTACGCCATTTAAAAGTTTGCCATTTATTGCAATAGTAGGATTTTTGCACCAACCGGGAATTCTCAAAACAAGCGGAAAATTAACTTCTTTGGCTGTGGTAATTTTTAGCTTTATCTGTTCCTCAAATGGGTAGTTTGTAATTACAGAAAATTTAATCGGAACGTTACTGCCAACTTTTGCGTTCACATCCATCGGCGCGTAAGCGGTAACGGCTAAGCCACCGTTTGGCGTAGCGCTCCAGCTATTCTTTACAAAATACGGCCATCCCATGTGCATATTATACCTGCAGCATGGAAAACCAGAATAAGGGCCCGGCACAATACCATTGTGGTAATCTTGGTTAAAACCATGTCCACCAATTACGCTCGTAACTTGGTTTGGCAGGGTGTAATAGGTATGCTGCGTTAAATCTTCGTTAAATTGCGCGGGTAAGGCGTTAAACGCAATTTTTTCTAACTGGTCTCCAATTTTTGGGTCTTGCAACAATCTAGCCGCGGTTTCCAAACTTTGCATCCACTCTACCACCGTACAGGTTTCTACCCCCTGCACAGAACTTTTTCCAGAGAGGCGTTCTGTTCCAGATGCCATGCCAGTTGGCTGGCCGCTACCGTTTTCTAAAGTTAGCACTCCATTTTCCAAAGCATTTTTATAGTAGGCAGATTGGTCTAACTGCCAATAAATTGCAGGAAACTTTAATGCTTGGGCAACATTTACCATGTGCTTTGGTTGGTAGTCTCTGCCAAAATAATCAAACTCGTTATTATTAAAAATATCTGCCCATGGATAAGCCTGTTCTTTGAGTTTATTGGCAAGATCTAACAAATGTTTTTCGCCAGTTTTGTTATACACCCATAGGGCAATTTCTATATTATCACCTGCCCGAGATTTAGCCCAATCTTTTAGCGGATCTGCATCTAGATGCGCTAATTCGTACTTAAAATATTTCGATAAGAAAGGAATTACTCTTTTATCATTTGTAGCCTCGTAATAACTTTGTAGCGCATACATAAAAGGCATACGCGGCCACCAATCCTTCATATTTGGCGGGCCAAACAAGCCATTTTCTTGTTGATGATCTAAAGTATAATCTATCCACTTTTGTGCCTTCAATTTTAAATCAGCATCGTTTAAAGTGTATGCAAGCGCAACTAAACCCTTTAAATAATACGGCGCCTTTTCCCAGCTTCTGCCATCGCCGCCAAGCCAATCTGCATCCAACCCTAAATCGTCTTTTCCTGGGTAAAGCTCTTCTGCATGACCAGTGAAGCCATCTTTTTGCAACTTTAGCTGCTCCAACAACCAACCTTTTGCCTTTATGCTACCCAAAGGCAATTGTACATTAGCGGTTTGCACTAACGGGGCGCGGTTAAAGGTGTAGTTGCCTTGTTTAACATCTTGGCCATAGGAAAAATTTAGAATCGAGCCGATTAATAAAATTGCTATTGTGAAATTTAACTTCATTACTTTATTTTAAATTATATAATCTGTGGTGGCAAATATAAAACTGCATCCTTAACGCAAAACGCATTCGAAAGAAAAATTAAGGCTATCGACCTAACAAATTGGCGTCCTTACCTTTTAAAATGGTATTGGCGCGTATCTCCCTCGCTTCTATATTTCTGCAACTGGGGCAGAAATTTACTCCAATATCGTCATTAATAATTTATTTTTAGGGTTTAATTAGTTTTTTTAAGCATATCGGACGAAATCTGTTTTGTATAATGTAATTTTTAATTTGAACTAATTTTAAGAAATAAGATATGATTAAAAGGCTATGCCGCACAAAACCACGAAACTGCACCGGCGCGGCGGGGAATAAGAGAAAGGCGCATCGCTGGTCTGACGGAAAAGCCTACGCACAACAAGCTATAAAAGGAATTCTAGCAACTTTTGTTAGCGCCGGCTTTGAATAAATACAAAAATGCTTTAATTTACAGTCACTAAAGGATTAATAAAAAGTTAAATCATACAAGTTAGGGGTGGAAAACAAGAAATGACAGATAATCAGGAAACATACGCAAATCAATGAAAAAATATACTTTAGCTACAATTGGGATTGTTATACAAGTTGCCGGACTTGCTTTGATGTTGTATGGGCTCAGTAACAATCGGCAACTTTTATGGTTTGGGTTGTCCATGGTGTTTGTTGGATTGGTATTTATATTGGTTGGATTGTTTAGAAACAATGCGAAATATAAATAATCAATTTTCGGGATGGTACAAACGGTTATGTAAACAAAGTTGATTGTGCATTTGTGCTTGGCACTTTGCGCGCCAGAAATATCCGGTTGCCTGTTCAGAACTGCTTAGATTTTTTCAGATGAAGAGAAAGAACTACGAGGATAGATGATTAAATTCATGCTGATTCTATGTGAAACACGCCTTAACTAAAACCATAAAATAATCCAGTTTCTGGAGTTTTTCTTTGCATGAAGCCTAATTTCTTTCCGATAAAAAAGAAGCCATTATTACAAATCAATTTAGAGGTTATTCAGCAGAAATATCATTTTAGCTTTCTCATTTTGGCTACGAACTTCCTCTATTAGGCTACGGTCGCTTTTTAAAAGTTGCCCACCTTTGCAGTAATAAAAGTTAAAAAAGGAACCTCGCATCTCAGAAATTTTTTAAAACTTAAACTAAAATATAAAATTGGAAAAAAATGAAAAATGCATTAATTACCGGTGCGAATAAAGGCATTGGTTTCGAGACAGCAAGACAGTTAGGTAAGTTGGGTTATAAAGTTTTGCTTGGCGCACGAGATAAAAAATTGGGCGATGAGGCAGCAAGATTTTTAAGAGATGAAGGTATAGATGCCAAATTTTTGATGCTGGACGTAGCCGATCAACAAACAATTGATGAGGCATTTAACCTTATCGCACAGGAAATCGGCTCCCTTGATGTTTTAATAAATAATGCTGGTGTTTTTTTGGAGGACGGAATTCTTCCCACTCAACTTTCCCTAGCTATGTTGAAAGAAACTTTTGAGGTGAATTTTTTTGGCGTGTTTTCCGTTACCACCACATTTCTTCCGCTGATAAAAAAATCCTCTGCCGGCAGAATCATAAATGTTTCGAGTGGGCAAGGCTCTCTTACGCGCAGCAGCAGTCCCGATTCTAAAAGATTACAACTGGCATATAATAGCTCCAAGGCAGCGCTCAATATGCTGACAATTCAATTTGCAAAGGAATTAAAAGAGAGCAAAATTAAAATAAATTCCGCGGCGCCAGGTTACACAATTACGGATATGAATAATGGAAAAGGAAAAAACACCGTGTCGCAGGCTTGTGCGGTAATTGTTCGCCTTGCTGAAATAAATGAAACTGGGCCGACCGGTGGGTATTTTGAAGATGATGGTAAAATTCCATGGTAAAAAAATCTCAAAAAGTTAAACAAAGAAAATAAAGAAAATAAAGAAAAATGAAAAAAGTATTAATTACAGGAGCCAATAAAAGTATTGGTTTTGAAACGGCAAGACAATTATTGCAAAAAGATTTTTATGTTTATCTCGGCAGTCGAACTGTGGAAAATGGACAGGAAGCAGTGGAAAAATTGAAAAGTGAAGGATTGACCGAAGTAGAAGCAATCCAAATAGATGTTTCGGATGATGAATCGGTAAACGCAGCGCGGCAGGAAATAGGAAAAAAAACCGGCGTTTTGGATGTGCTGATCAACAACGCAGGAATTACCGGCGGAATGCCCCAATCTGCACTTTCTGCAAGCATTGACCAATTTAAAAATGCCTTTGAAACCAACTTATTTGGCGTAGTAAGGGTAACGCAGGCGTTTATAGATTTATTAAAAAAGTCGCCAGAACCACGCATTGTAAACGTTAGCTCCAGCCAGGGCTCACTTACTTTAGCCAACGATCCTACCTATTCGTATTACGAGCACAAAGGGGCGGTGTATCAACCCACAAAATCAGCATTGAACATGTATAGCATCTGCCTTGCTTACGAGTTGAGAGACACGCCGGTAAAAGTAAACATGGTGGATCCAGGTTTCATTAAAACCGATTTCAATAATCACCGTGGCACAGGTACCGTAGAAGAAGCAGCAGGACGCATCAGTAAATACGCTTTAATTGGAAATGACGGACCAACCGGTAAATTTTTCAGTGAAGAATACAACCCGCAGACCGGAGAAATTCCTTGGTAAAGAATGTTTACTTTGTACCAAGCTTAGTAAAACATTATGACAGAGAAAAACCCGAATGCACGCCTCGAAGCGTTTTCCGATGGTGTGTATGCAATTGCCATTACATTGTTGATTATTGATATAAAAATTTCTTCACCAGAAAAAATCAATAACACGGGTGAGTTATGGAATGTATTAGCAAATATGTTGCCTTCTATCGGGGCGTTTGTTTTAAGCTTTGTGTTAATATTTATTTCGTGGGTAAATCATCATAATGTTCATAAGCTGGTAAATAGATCTTCAACACCATTTGTTTATGCAAACGCTTTTGTACTGCTGACCATTGTAGTAATGCCATTCCCTGCATCTTTAATCGGCGAGTTTATTTTAACCAACCATGCAGCGCCTGCCGTATTCCTCTACAATGCAGTATTGGCAGTTCACGGGCTCGCATGGATATGCAACACAGGCGCTGCACTGAATGGCAAACTCACCACAGATTCAGAAGCTATTGCGCAATTGCGCATCGGTCGCAAACACGCATTCTTTGCGTTACTATTTTATGCATTGCTGGCAATCTTATCCTTGTGGTTTCCTATAACGGCAGCTATTTTTACTACCTTAACGTTGATATTCTGGCTAATCTTTGGTATGATGATAAAAACAGAAAAATAAAATGATAAGCAACGATTACTAAGACTACTTATGTGAAAAAGGAAAATTATTTACCCAGGAAATTTGAGTCGCTAACAGACTTGCACTATGTGTTGGGGCTGCCAAAGCCTTTGCACCCGTTGGTAAGTCTGATACATCTTGAAGACATAAAAATACTTCCAGATGAATTGCCAGAAACCATCGTTTTAAACTTTTATAAAATTGCCTACAAAACAAGACTATACAGCAAAGTAAAATACGGCCAAGATTATTACGACTTTGGCGAAGGCGGATTAATTTTTACAGCTCCGAACCAAGTATTTGAATCGCCAGATGATGCCGTGAAATCAGGTTACATTCTTTTCATTCATCCTGATTTTTTATTGTCGTATCCCCTGGCAAGCAAAATGAAACAATATGGATTTTTTTCTTATGCTGCCAATGAAGCGCTGCATTTATCAGATCAGGAAAAAGAAACTATCTTGTCTATTTTTAAAATTATTGATGATGAATTAAAAAGCCGGATAGATGATTTTAGCCATGATGTGATCATCTCACAAGTTGAATTGTTGTTGAATTACAGCAACCGTTTTTACAAGAGGCAATTCATAACACGCAAAGCAGTAAATAACGATTTATTGCAAAAGATGGAAGTTGTTTTGAATGATTATTTCGAAAACGAAAAACCATTACGGGGCGGAATACCTACTGTTCAGTATCTTTCCGAAAATTTAAACATTTCGCCGGGTTACTTAAGTGATATGCTTCGCTCACTAACGGGGCAAAATGCACAGCAGCATATTCATGAAAAACTTATTGAAAAAGCAAAGGAAAAATTATCAACCACCAATTTATCCATCAGCGAAGTTGCCTATTATTTGGGTTTTGAACACCCGCAATCGTTTAGTAAGCTATTTAAAATAAAAACTAGATTTTCTCCCTTAGAATTTAGATCGACTTTTAATTGAAGTTAAAATGTATAAACTGCCAATATTTCTGCCACTAAACGTGAGATTTTATCATAAAAAAAAAGCAGGTTTCAGTGTTAAAAGATGAGTAGTCTAATTGACAAAAACCTTTTGAATTGATTCCAACTGTAAGCAGTTGACATAAAGGATTTTTAGAATATTTTTTCAATCACTAAAGAGAAGCCATATATTATAAGCGAAACATCCATGAAAGAAGCTTGTTTGCAAAATTTAAAACGGAGAATGAAATCCCTTATTGAGATCTCCGAAACCGACCTCGAAATCATTACCAGACATTTTGAATGCCGATCCTTGAAAAAAAATCAGATGCTCCTGCGGGAAGGCGCTAGCTGCGATATGTGGGGCTTCGTTAACTGCGGACTCCTGCGTATTTATTCCCACAAAAGCAACGGTGAGGAATACACGAACTGGTTTTTAAGAGAAGGCGAATTCTTTAGTGAATTTGTCAGTTTTTTCAAGCAAGCCCCCAGCCTCGAAAATTTTGTGGCGTTGGAAGATACTGAAATAGCGATATTGAATGCCTCTACGTTACAAAAACTTACCGACCGATACCCCGTTTTTGACAAATTTGTGCGCCTGGTTTACCAAGAAACTATCATTACCATTAAGGAAGATATGCTGCACAAAATTCATTTGAATGCACAAGATCGCTATCTATATTTATTACAGACAAGGCCCGACATCGTTCGCAGGGTTCCACTTAAACATATTGCTTCTTACATAGACATCACCGAAAGTAGCTTGAGCCGTATTCGCAGAAAGATTATAAAAACAGAATAAATATCTTAGTTTCTTGCCTTTTGGCAAGTTAATTGAAAAATGAAGTTACGATATTTGTAAAAGGAATAGCCGCTGTCTGCTGAGATATTCGATAAATTCAGGGAACATTTCATTTTTTTCAAAGATAGTTACTCCTTCCTGAGATTTTTCAAAACAATTAGTCCCTTTTAAAGCTCTATATTAGTCACTATTATTCAACATTGTTTTCTTATTATGGCAAAGCCCAACTTACCAACTCTAACCGAAGAAGAAAAAGAACTTTTTCAAGAACACATGCCCGAAGATTTATCAGAAATCATTTCGCATGGCATTCAACGGCGCCACTTTTTGAAACTTTTAGCCATAACGGGCGGCGCCTTCTTAGGTGCCCAACTTCTTAACGCACACGACTTGTTGGCGCAGCCAATAGTGGATACGCCCGCACCCGCTAGTATTGAAAATGCTTTAAAAGTTGCTTTCCGGGTTAATGGGAATAAAAAATCGCTTGACGTTGATTCACGAATGACACTCCTTGATGCGCTACGGGAAAGGCTGGATCTAACCGGTTCAAAAAAGGGTTGCGACCATGGGCAATGCGGCGCGTGTACCGTAATTGTTGATGGAAAACGGCTACTGTCGTGTCTTACGCTGGCTGCCTGTTGTGAAGGTAAATCGGTAACGACAATAGAAGGTTTAGCCAAAGGCAATCAATTAAGTGCCATGCAGGCTTCGTTTGTAAAGCATGATGGTTTTCAATGTGGCTATTGTACACCAGGACAAATTTGTTCAGCTACCGCGTTGATGGATGAAGCAAAGCGCGGAGAGCTTAGCTATGTCAGCCCGGATATTCGCTCAAAAGCAAATCCCATAAAACTTTCAGATGATGAGATTAGAGAGCGAATGTCTGGCAATATTTGCCGGTGCGGCGCTTATCCAAACATCATCGATGCCATAAAAGAAGTGCATCTTGGGAAAGACATAGAACAGATTTGGCAGGATTTACCTAACGGCATGGACGAAAGTTCAGCAAACAGCACATTACCGCAAAAAGGAGGAAACTATGCAACCATTTAAATATTCAAAAGCAAATGATGTAACTGCTACCAGCCAGTTACTTACTGCCAATCCGAAAGCTAAGATATTGGCGGGCGGTACCAATATCTTGGACCTGATGAAGGAAAATGTAGAATTGCCCGACCAGTTGGTTGACGTAACAAACATCCATCTTACAGAAATTAAAAAACTTTCTGGCGGAGGCAACGATGGCGGTGTTTCCATTGGCGCCATAGCAAATAATACAGACACGGCAAATCATCCGCTTATCCGCGAAAATTTTCCTTTATTATCGCAGTCTATTTTGGCCGGTGCTTCTGCTCAGATCCGCAATATGGCAACTAATGGCGGCAACCCCAACCAGCGAACACGCTGCCCGTACTTTTACGAGGTGTCCATGCCATGCAATAAAAGGGAACCTGGAACTGGTTGCGGTGCTTTGGAAGGCGTTAACCGGCTGCATGCCATTTTTGGCTGGTCAAAAAAATGCGTGGCGGTTCATCCCTCAGATATGTGTGTGGCTTTAGCAGCGCTGGATGCCGTGGTTGTTGTTCAAGGAACAAAAGGCGAACGCCGCATTTTGTTTACCGATTACCACCGTTTGCCTAGCGATACACCTGAAAAAGATAACAACCTGAATCCGGATGAAGTAATTACGTCAATAGATATTCCAGCTAACAATTTTCAAGAGCATTCTTATTATTTAAAAGTACGCGACCGTTCCAGCTATGCATTTGCGCTTATTTCGGTTGCTGCGGCATTAGACGTTTCGGGCGGTCAAATTAAAGAAGCAAGAATAGCTATGGGCGGCGTAGCACATAAACCCTGGCGCACTGGGGAGGCAGAAAAATTTTTAGTAGGCAAAGACCCTAATGAAGCCAATTTTAAAGAAGCTGCAAACATTGCTATGAAGGGGGCGAAACCTTTAGCGCAGAACGCGTATAAAATTGAAATGGGAAAAAGAGCTATTGCACGGGCACTGATGCAGGCAATGAACGGCAATACAAATTCTTAACTAAAAACTGAGGAAACAAGCTATGGCACAAATAGGCAAACCCATTAACCGGATAGATGCATTTTTAAAAGTAACCGGCACTGCAAAATATGCAGCCGAATTTAACCCAAAAAATATGGTGTACGGCTTTCCTGTTCGTGCCACCATAGCTAAGGGAAGTATTACTTCATTTGATACAGATGTAGCACAAAAAAGTGGTGGTGTGATAAAGATTTTAACCCATGAAAACGCACCCCGGTTAAAGGCTATAGACCCTCAAGCATTACGGCAGGCAGGCGGTTCAATTGGTGAAAACCTGATACCTCTGCAGGATAATAAAGTGTATTATTTCGGGCAATATATTGCTGTGGTGATTGCTGACACCTACGAGCAGGCACGTGCTGCAGCGGCACTCGTAAAAGTAGCTTATGATAAAGAATCGCCTGCCATTGATTTAAAAGCTGAACTGCCAAAAGGGACAAAACCGGTAATGTTTATGGGGCAGGAAGTGCAAATTAACCCGGGAAAAACGGAAGATATTATTGCTGCTGCTCCTGTAAAAGTAGACCATGCTTACACTACTCCTACGGAAAACCACCATCCTATGGAGACGCATGCTACTATTGCAATCTGGGAAGCAAAAGATAAGCTGCTGATGTACGAAGCTACACAAGGAGTGATGGGCGTAGCTGGAACTATGGCATATTTTTTCAACTTAAAACCCGAAAATGTAAAGATCCTATCTCCTTACATCGGGGGTGGTTTTGGATGCAAGGGCGAACATTGGCCGCATATGATGGTTGCTGGTATGGCTGCGCAGGTGGTTAACCGCCCGGTAAAAGTTGTCATCACCAGGCAAATGATGCAGACAAATGTAGGCCGGCGCCCCGAAACTATGCAGCAGGTAGCGTTGTCTGCCGAAAAAAATGGTCAGCTTACAGCTATGCGCCATCATAACGATACCTATAGGGGTCTTGCAGAATATTTCGAATCAAGCGGCATCCAGACAAAAGTTTTGTACAAGGCACCTGTTCGTGAAATCACGTATGTTACTACTAACTTGAACATAGGTGCACCTAGCTTTATGAGAGCGCCTGGTGAAACGCCTGGAACATTTGCTTTGGAGTCGGCGCTTGACGAACTGGCTTTTGAATTAAAGATGGATCCTCTTCAGTTACGCATGGTAAATCATACGGCTGAAGATCCTTTAACCAAACATCCTTTTTCCAGCGAATATCTACTGGAATGTTATAAGATGGGCGCAGACAAATTTGGCTGGGACAAGCGTAAGGCAGAGCCACGCCAGGTTCGCAAAGGCAACCAGTGGGTGGGTTACGGTATGGCAACGGCAACATACCCCGGCATCCGCAGCGCCGCCTCGGTAAAAATACAAATGATGGCTGACGGGTCGGTAGTTGTTATGTGCGCCACGCAAGATATAGGCACCGGCACTTATACAATAATGGCGCAAACAGCAGCCGATGCATTGGGCGTACCTATTAATAAAATTACTGTAAAAATTGGCGATTCCAGCCTGCCTCCCGGTCCAAATTCAGGTGGGTCAACAACTGCTGCCAGTGTAACTCCGGCGGTGTGGGAAGCCGGAAAAATGCTCCGGAAAAATTTGATGCAGCTGGCTCTTGCCGATTCAAAATCTAAATTAAAAGGCAGAAATGCGGACGAGATAGATGCTAAAGACGGCAGATTGTTCGTAAAAGACGATCATTCTAAAAATGATTTGTATGCTGACATTATCCGCCGCAGCAAAAAAGAAATGATGGAAGTTTGTACAACGGCTATGCCGAAGTCGGGCAGCGGTCTGGGGTCACCCGAAGTTCCATGCAATCTTGCGCCAATACCAGAAGATGAAAACAGCAATGATAAAAAATATTCGTTCCACTCCTTCGGGGCGCAGTTTGCAGAAGTGTGGGTAGATGAAGATTTAGGAACCATTCGCGTGAAGCGTTTTGTTAGCGTGATAGACGTTGGAACAATCATGAATGAAAAAACCGCCCGTTCTCAAATTATTGGGGGCATAATTTATGGCTTTGGCTCGGCACTTATGGAAGAAACGGCTTATGATAAACGCTGGGCAAACCCGGTTACACGCACACTGGCAGATTACCATGTTCCAGTAAATTTAGATGTACCTCCTATTGATGTTTATTTTATCGGGAAACCTGATCCGCATATTTCTTCTACCGGTGTTAGGGGCGCTGGGGAAATTGGAATCACCGGTGTTTCAGCAGCCATTGCCAATGCAGTTTTCAATGCTACCGGAAAACGGTTAAGAGATTTGCCTTTTACACCAGACAAGCTGATGTAAATAAAATGTTCGTGAAGATGGTCAGGCAAAACTATTCAAAGATAATTGCCTAGCTAAGCCTTTAGCTAAAAAACAGACAGAATTTGCAGGAAGATTTAGTTTACAATTTAGGAAAACCAGAACCGCTGGTTTTTGAAATTGCCTATACATTAGGTTTTGGACACCCGCAATCATTCAGCAAATTATTTAAAGCAAAAACGAGGTCCTCGCCACTGGATTTCCGGGCTTTGTTTAAGTAATAAAAAACAAACTTTTGCCTTTATAATAAAGACAAGGTTAAAAATCAATATCAGGAATGGTTTCAGCTCGAGGTTATAGTTTTTGCTATTAATTGTTATCTTCACTTTAGTAACAATCCTCAACTTTGGTTCCAAGCTTGACGAACAATAAATACCAGCTCGTCGCCAAGCTTCAACGTTAGCGGCAAGTATGATATCATACATCGCAAACAAGGTGCTTTTAGGTGACCGCTTCAGCATACAAATCTGACCTTTTCAACAAACTACTTCTTGCAAGGGTTAATTACTTTTGCAATATAAAAAATATAGAAATGGAAAAAACAGTTTTGGTGACAGGCGCCTCGGCGGGAATAGGAAAGGCAACTGCTATTTATTTGGCGCAAAATGGATACAACGTATTTGGAGCAGCCCGCAGATTGGATAAATTGGAAGATTTAAAGAACTTCGGTATCAAACCAATTCAGTTGGATGTTACAAAAGAGGAAAGCGTTGCCACCTGTATAAACCAGATTCTGAAAGAAGCAGGAAGCATAGATATTTTGGTAAACAATGCAGGCTTTGGCTCTTATGGCTCGATTGAAGATGTTTCAATAGAAGATGCGCGTTATCAGTTGGAAGTAAATGTATTTGGCGCCATGCGTTTGACACAACTGGTATTACCTAAAATGCGGGAAAATAAATATGGGAAAATTGTAAACATTTCGTCTGTTGGCGGTAGGGTTGCTTTTCCATTGGGCGGCTGGTATCATGCAAGTAAATTTGCGCTGGAAGCGCTGAGCGATAGTTTGCGAAATGAAGTGGGCCAGTTTGGAATAGACGTAATTATAATTGAACCGGGCGCTACAAAATCCGAATGGGGAGAGATTGCGCTGGATAGTTTACTCAAAGTGTCAGGAAAAACAGCCTATAAGGAATTGGCGACTAAAGTCTACAACGGATTTAAGAAAAACATGGCTAAAAAGCCGGAAGCACTTGTTATCGCAAAACTGGTGAAAAAAGGAATTGAAGCTAAACAACCAAAAACGAGATATTCTGGCGGTCTAATGGCAAAACCTCTATTGCTTACTAAAAAATTATTGTCGGATAAAATGATGGATAAAGTAATTATGAATCAATACAAATAACATACAATGGATAATAATCCCAATCTTCATTACAACATTTTATATTCCTGTTCATCTTTTAAAGAGCAAAGTGCAGAACAGTTCATTCCCGAACATGCTTTAGGGCTAATGCTTTCAGGAGAATCGCATTATTTTATGAATGAGGGAACGTTTGTTGCAAAAGAAGGTTCCATTGGGTTGCTGAGAAGAAACCAGTTAGTAAAAAAATTAAAAAAACCAACGCCGGATGGACAACCATTTAAATTAGTTAGTCTGGTTTTCGATCAAAATTCGTTGCATCAATATGCTGCAGAAAATAGTATCCCGAAACAAAATAAATACAAAGGCTCTCCTGTAATCGACCTCACAAAGAATGTTTATTTAAAGGGCTTTTTTGATTCGCTATTGCCCTATGTAAATAATCCCACTAGACTGACCCAAAAAATTTCTGCACTAAAAACCTGTGAAGCCATTGAACTGTTGCTGCAAACTGATAATTTATTTCAAAATTTTTTATTTGATTTCCAAGAACCGCACAAAATAGATTTGGAAGCCTTTATCAACCAGAATTATAAATACAATGTGTCCCTCCCAACCTTTGCGAAACTTACCGGGCGTAGTCTTTCGACGTTCCAAAGGGATTTCGCAAAAATATTCAATGCATCGCCCGAAAAGTGGTTACAACAAAAACGGTTGGAACAAGCTTATTATCTTCTTTTAAAGAAAAAACAACGACCATCGGATGTGTATTTGGAAGTCGGTTTTGAAAACCTATCACATTTTTCGTTCGCTTTTAAAAAGCGGTTCGGGTTGACACCAATTGAGCTGACAAAACAAGAGAAGAATACCAGCCGTTAACAAAAGGCTTGGCAATAGGCTGGTTAACGGAAGAACAATCGGCTACAAATCGGGCAGGCAAAATGAATATTAATGACACCAAGCGGCTTTTACAACTGGTTTTTTGTTTCATTGCGAGATACAACAGCAGCAAAGAAACAGTTTGTAAAATGAAGGATGGGGATAATATAATACATCAACTTTTAAGTTTATTTGCGTAAACAGCGCTTCAAAAAGCTTTATCTGGAACCTACTGATGCGTCGATAATTTTTTTTAATTCCTTATATCTCTCATTTCTGCCTTGTTGCTTTAAGTTTGTGCATAATAATAAAGCAGCGTAACCTTTTTTATTGTCAATCCAGGGGAAGCTTCCAAAAAGGCCCGGACTGGTAACAGCTTCGGCAGGTGTATTTTTATTTGAATTTTCCATAGTCCACAGGCCAAAGCCATAGCCAAAGCCTTTGGCTTCAACGGGCGAATATGCAATCTTTACGTTTTTTATTCTATTTTGCTCCATTAGGTTTATGGAGCTTTCATGTAAAATTTTTACACCATCTTTGTTACCCTTATTTAAGAGCATCAACAGGAATTTCATGTAATCTTCGGCCGAGCTTTTTGCACCGCCAGCAGCGAGGATTACGGGCTTGTCTCCAAAACTGGTATGGCTCATACCGAGTGGAACTGCTATCCGTTCCTGAAAAAGCGTTTCAAATTTTTTTCTGGTCTGCTTTTCTAAAATGCCGGCAATAATTTGCAGCCCGATGCTACCGTAGTGAAAACTTTCGCCATGTTTGCTCTCCATAGGCAAAGCAGCAATTTTCTCCATGACCGCCTCCATAGTTGGTTCGTCAGTTTTTTCGAGTCCGAACCTCGTTGCGGGCTTTATGCCTGTGGTATGGCTAAGGCATTCGCTCACCAAAATGTTTCCTTTTCCATGTTTTGTCATAACAGGTAGATATTTCCCGATGCTATCATTTAAAGAGAGAATATTGGCCTCCACACAGCTCATTGCTAGGGCTGCAGTGAGCCACTTGCTGCTGCTTGCTATTGCCATTACGGTCTGAGAGTTATATTTAACATCGATATCCCTTCCTGTTTTACCGGCAATTCGTTTTTTCAAGCGGCTAAATTTAATGTTCTCGGAATTTTCGGCATTATTGTATATCACCTTACCATCTTTGTACACAAGTAAAACTGCTTTTCCGCCTAATGCAGATACATTATCTTTCATCCATTGTGTTGCCAGGTGAAGATCTTTTTGCGCAAAACCGACCTGACAAGACAAGCTAAAGCTCAAAACAGTACAGCAGTACAGGCACAGATATTTTAACATGGCTGACATAGTTATTCATATTTTCTTTTTGACACAAATATCAATTAAAGTTTAAAGTAATTTGGTTTTATTTATTTAAAGCGATTTAAAGCACTTGCGCCAGCCTACAACACTGTCTGGATGTAAAGCAACAACAGCCAAATATTTTTTCGATTTCCGCCATCTGCGACCATGTATATAAGCTCGACTAGAAAAAAACCGCCTTTTAGAAATTCTTCTTTTCCGCTTGCAGCTACCAAAATTTATTATTTACTTTGAATTTCAAAGTTCTTTTTAAACATGAAGGAAAAAGATGCGTATGCAGAGTTAAGTTCTATTAGAAATTTAATGGAACGCTCTAGTAAATTTATTTCGCTCAGCGGTATGTCTGGCGTAATGGCTGGGATTTTTGCATTAACCGGAGCCTTTTTGGCTTATAGGATAGTTTACCAAACAAATGGTGGTTTGCAGTACCGCAATTACTACATCAATGACTTTTCTGTTTTATTCGAGCTTATCGCGATAGCAGTGGTGGTCTTGTTAATGTCAATTGCTACGGGAGTATTGTTAACGATTCGCGAAGCGAATAAAAAGGGAGAAAATTTTTGGAATCCCGTAAGTAGGAGGCTGCTTACCAATTTTGCAATTCCATTGGTAGCTGGTGGTTTGTTTATATCGATTTTGATCTATCAGGGGGCATTTGGCATTGTTGCTTCGGCTAGTTTGATTTTTTATGGTTTGGCACTTATCTCTGCAAGTCAGTATACTTTTTCTGACGTAAAATGGCTTGGCTTGTGCGAAATAACCTTGGGCTTACTCGCCGCCGCTTTTCCCGGTTATGGCATTGTTTTCTGGAGTGTTGGCTTTGGTTTTCTACATATTATTTATGGAACGGTTATGCATTTTAAATACAACCGGTGAGGATTTTTGATCAATTTGACAAGGCCTTTGAAAACAGGTTACGCCTGCAGGTTATGAGCGTTTTGGTGGCTAACGATCATTACGATTTTAACGCGCTGAAAGAACTACTGGCGGTAACCGATGGCAATCTTGCATCACATTTAAAGGCTTTAGAAAAAGAGGAGTACATCAATATAAACAAGAGTTTCATCGGGCGAAAGCCGAACACGAAGTACAGCGCAACCAAGCTTGGCAAACAGGCATTTAAAAAACATTTAGAAGCACTGGAAAACTTAATAAAACAGCAAAAATAATTTTTTTGCCCTTTTACTTTGAAATACAAAGTACTTTTTAAGAAATTATTATTACATAGAAATATAAAAGACAAAATACAAAAACTAGAAAAAATGGAAACACAAAATCAGTATCAGCCGCAATTTCAACCTCAAGCTGGCAACAGCTTTACCAAATGGCTCGGAGAATCTGTATTGGTAAAGTTATGTCTCATCGGGATACTCACCCTTATTTTATTAATTCCCTCTTCCTTAATTCAAGATCTCATTCGCGAAAGACAGCAGCGGCAGGAAGATGTAACTGCAGAGATTTCAGACAGGTGGGCAGGGCGGCAGTTGATTCAGGGACCGGTTATGGTCTTGCCATATAAAAAATTGATAACCGATAAAGACGGTAAGGGCAAAACAGCCGTTCGGGAGGTGCTTACCAATATTTATATATTACCAGAAAAATTGAACATTGGCAGCGAGGCGATTCCTCAAACGTTACACCGCGGAATTTTTGATGCTGTTGTGTATGACGCCAACATCAGCGTAAGCGGGAAATTTAGCGCACTGGAGCTGGAAAAATCAGGCATTGACCTGAACATGCTGCAATGGAACAAAGTAAAAATTGTAATTGGCCTAACGGATTTAAAAGGCATGAAGAACAACCCGACGGTAAAACTTGGCAACAGCAGTTATCCAGTAGAACCAGATTTTTCATCGCTAAAGCTGTTTGGCAACAATTTAATTTCTCTTGTTGATTTAAGTGCTGATAAATTAACTGCTCTTAATTTTAAGTTTGACTTAGCACTTAGGGGAAGCGACGAATTAAGTTTTTTACCACTGGGTAAACGTACAGAGGTTAATATTGCCGGCAAATGGGAAAATCCCAGCTTTACGGGGAGGTATTTGCCCGAAAACAGAAAAGTTGCCAAAAATAATTTCAGCGCAACTTGGAAAATACCACACTTCAATCGTCCATTTCCTCAGCAATGGGAAGAGGAAAATAGTACCTTAATTTCAAGAGGTGCGGATACCACTTTTGGTGTGAAATTTATGCTTTCAATAGATCAATATCAAAAAACAATGCGCACTGCCAAATACGGAATACTCATAGTCTTGTTAACATTCGTTTCACTTTTTTTCACCGAATTGTTGAACAAGAAAAAAGTGCATTTATTGCAATATGTATTAATTGGTGCCGCAATGCTAATTTATTACGCACTGCTTTTATCTTTTAGTGAGCAAGTTGGATTCAACTTTGCCTATCTTATCGCTTCTTGTGCTACTGTTGGATTAATAGCTGTCTTCATCGCATCTTTGCTCAAAAACAAAAAAGCGGCATTGATTTTCGCCGCGATACTTAGTTTATTTTATGGCTTTATATTCATTATTATCCAGCTACAAGATCTAGCGCTGCTTTGTGGAAGTATTGGGCTCTTTATAACCGTATCCGCGATCATGTATCTTTCGGCTAAAATTGATTGGAACAAAAACCAAATTGGCAGAATATAAATATTCTTTCGAAATGCGAGATGAGACTTTCTTTTACATAAGTTTTTGGCTTTTCGCCGATTACTATATAAGCCTATTACATGAATAAAGATAAAGCATTTAGACGCAATAAATATGGAATTAAATAAGACGTTTAAGCAGATTTGAAGAAGCGTTTTTAAATCATCAGATATCAGGCGAGCGTTTAAAATCGTGGCTTTCAATAACAGGTAAAGAGGGGAATGTTGCCCCTCTTTTTCTTTTATCCCTCAACATCATCTTCCGGTTCTTGCATCTTGCCCGTTTGAGCAGTCTGGACACTATCTGGAATAAAATTTCCCATTGCTACTTGCATTTTATTTTTAAAACCAGAAACTACCATGTCTTTCCCTGCCATCATCGCTTCATAACCATCTTTGGCAACATCTGCCGGGTCTGCTAAATCTCCATCTTGTACTATTTTCGCGTTAAGCATATCTGCTTTGCTAAAAAAGTCTGTGTCAGTAGCTCCAGGCAGCAAAGAAGTAATGGTAACTCCTGTGTCTATAATTTCTGCCCTTACTGCCTCATTAAAGAAATGAACAAAGGCCTTCGTGCCATGGTAAACAGCTTGGTAAGGTCCGGGGGTTTTACCAGCAATTGAAGCAAGATTTAATATTTTTCCTGATTTTCTAGCGACCATTTCCCTCACATACATCTTGGTAAGGGTTACCAACGAGGAAATATTTAGCTGAATAATATCCAGTTCTCTATCAAGATCGGTTTCCAAAAATTTGCCATATACTCCCTGCCCTGCATCGTTTACTAAAACATCTACTTGAATTCCCTGTTGTTTAACTTCTTCATAAAGTTCTGCTGCAGCATTGGGGTTAAAAAGATCCTTGCTTATGGTCACAACCCGGATGCCCTCACTCTTCAAAAGATCAGCGGTTGTACGGAGGCCTTCTTCTCCTCTCGCAACAATTACGATGTTATACTTGTCTCTTGCAAAAAGCTTGGCTAGTTCCAAGCCAATGCCACTTGTCGCTCCTGTAATAAGCGCAAAGCTGTTCGTGTTTTCCATAATTTTATAATTTATGTTTGATTATTGATCTGCAGCGTCCGCTTTAGCCGCTTCTTTCGCATGTTCATCAGTTCCACTATCTGAAGAATCGGCATAAGCCTTGTCGGCATCACTTCCCTTTATTTCTTCAGCCGGCACTACGCCAACTTTTTTATCATCTGATTTTTCTTTTTTCTGTGCCATGGTTTTTAAGTTTAAGATAAATTTATCAAAACGGCCTTTTAATTTTTACGGTTGCCCATTACCACCCATTGCTCCATATACCTGTCCTGTTGCATAACTTGCGTTATTGTCTGCTAACTGAACATATATAGAGCCTAATTCTGCAGGTTGGCCCGGTCGTTCCATTGGCGCCTTGGCACCAAAGTTTTTAAGTTTTTCCATGGTAGCACCGCCGCTAACTTGCAAAGCTGTCCAAATTGGACCAGGTGCCACACCATTTACCCTAATACCTCTTGGGGCAAGTTGCTTAGAAAGCGAGCGGACATAATTAGTGGTAGCTGCTTTGGTTTGAGCGTAATCATAGAGTTCTGCTGATGGATCTTGTGCCTGCTCAGAGGTAGTTCCGATAATACACGAGCCGGGTTGTAAATGCGGTAAAGCTGCCTTGATAATCCAAAAGGGCGCGTAAATATTTGTTTTCATCGTCCAGTCGAAGTTTTCTGTGGTAATGTCTAAAATAGACTCATGCGCTTGTTGTCTTCCGGCGTTATTTACCAGAATGTCTAAGCCACCTAAAGCACTAACGGCATCTGCCACTAATTTTTTGCAAAAATCCTCATTTCGCAGATCGCCAGGAAGTGCAACTGCTTTTCGACCTGCCTTTTTTATCAAGTCTATTACTTCCTTGGCATCTTCTTCCTCTGCCGGCAAATAGTTTATGGCAACATCTGCTCCTTCTCTTGCGTAAGCAATGGCCGCTGCCCTACCCATGCCAGAGTCTCCACCGGTTATTAATGCCTTACGGCCGGCTAATCTACCAGATCCCTTATAGCTTTTCTCGCCATGGTCTGGTTTTGGATCCATTTTACTGGCCAACCCTGGCCAAGGTTGAGATTGTTCTTTAAACGGTGGCTGCGGATATTTCGTTCTTGGGTCTTCCATATTTAATTGCGTATTATTTTCTCCTAAGTTTGATGCAGATGCACCTAAGATTGGTGCGGCTGCCATGGCCGCTACGCCGATACCAATACCTTCTAGCGCTTTGCGCCTTCCTTGTTTATTTTGCTCGTTCATAATATTTTCCTTTGATGATATTTGGAGAACCCCACAAAAAATTATTGGTTTGAAGATTTTTACAAAAATCTTCGTCAGAAAGAAGACGAAAATATGGAATAAGTGCTGTTGCCGTGCCGTATAGAGCTGGTAAGGTTTTCGACGCTAGCAAGGCCGTGTCTCACTTCCTTATCTCCATAAAAATAAACGCTTAAGTCGCCTAAGGTGTCTAGGATAACTGTTTTAACCTGCCTTAAATGAGTGATGCTTGGTTGCCGTAACTCCAGAAAAAATTCATCTTTTGCCCAGTTTTCCTTTTTGAAGTCGGCGATGGAAATTCGCCCTTACCTCACACCGATCAAAGCTTTTTACACAGGCATTACTATGCTGGAAGGAATGTATTCGACGCGAAAAATGCAACACCCGCATTGCACACTTTACTGAAAGGCGGGAAGATAATGGCTTTACTACCTCGTTATTAAACATACTAAAAGATTTAGATAACAAACCTGTTGACAAAAAACCGATTTGTCAAATGGCAAAGGCTGCCACAACATACTGTCTTCTTTTATAGATCTTACTTTTGCCTTTCGTACATTTGTATTTTACAAACCGAAAAATTTATGAAAACCAAATCAGTAGAAGAATTCTATAAGGAAATAGCCACCCGTTTCCCCGAAGAGATCAGCAAAGAAATCGGTCATTTTAATATTTTCCGGTATAAAGATTTTATAGCGCAGCTAAAGATAAAACCTGTGATGCCTTACAGCAGAAGAGCTTATTATAAGATCAGTTTGATAACGGGCAGGTACAAGGTTGAATATGCTGATAAAACAATGGAAGTGGAGAACAATACACTCCTCTTCGCTACCCCGAAAGTGCCGTATCATTATGTGCCGAAAGATGAAAGCCAATCGGGCTACTTCTGTATTTTTACGGATGAATTTTTAGTTAAAAATAAAAGCGGCGTTGCATTGGATGATTTACCAATTTTTAAACCGGGAGGTTACCCCGTGTTTCAAATTTCACAACAAGAATTAGAAGAGCTGAATGCTATTTTCGAAAAGATGTATAAAGAGTTGTCTTCTGAATATGTATATAAATATGACCTGTTGCGAAATTATGTTTTAGAGCTGATCCATTATGGTCAAAAGCTGCAGCCGGCCACCTCGCTTTATACAACTAACAATGCTTCGACTCGTGTTGCATCATTGTTTATCGAACTTTTGGAACGCCAGTTTCCTATTGAATCACCGCGGCAAAAACTTCGTTTGCGAACCGCTAAAGATTATGCAAACAGGTTAGCCGTTCACGTGAATCATCTTAATAAAGTATTGAAGGAAAACACCGGCAAAACCACTACTGAAATCATCAGCAGCAGGGTTATACAGGAAGCAAAGATTCTTTTAAAACAAACCGGCTGGAACATTTCTGAAATATCTGACAGCTTAGGTTTTGAGGAAGTATCTCACTTTTCTAACTTCTTTAAAAAACAAACTTCTTACGCTCCGCTATTTTTTAGGGCTTGATAAAAGATTTGAATTTTGCAAACAATGGATTGATGCCCGCAAGTGCCAAAGCAATTTTTTGTCTCAACTTTGTACGATCAAATTTAAAATAAAATAAATAATATGTCAACAAGTAAAATTGCATTGGTAACCGGCGGCAGCCGCGGATTAGGAAGAGATATGGCGATTAGCCTTGCTAAAAAAGGGATTGATGTTATCTTGACTTATCACAGTAAAAAAGACGAAGCACTTGCCGTAATTGCTGAAATAGAAAAAACCGGTCAAAAGGCAGCAGCGCTGCAATTAGATGCCGGAGATGTAAAAACTTTCGATTCATTTTATGATCAGGTGAAAGATGTATTGAGCAAAATTTTCACCACGGAGCATTTCGACTTTTTAATTAACAATGCAGGTACTGCATTATATGCTGCTTTTGCAGAGACTACGGAAGAACAATTTGACACCGCTTTGAACATTCATTACAAAGGCGTATTCTTCCTTACGCAAAAGGCATTGCCACTACTAAATGATGGCGGACGCATCATTAATATTTCATCAGGGCTTGCACGCTTTTCTTTTCCCGGTTCTTCTACTTATGCTTCTATGAAAGGAGCGGTTGAAGTGCTTACCAGATACCTTGCCAAGGAATTGGGTTCACGCCAGATTGCAGCAAACGTTGTAGCTCCCGGAGCTATTGAAACCGATTTTGGTGGTGGTCATGTAAGAGATGATAAGGAGCTAAATGCACAGGTAGCAGGCATGACAGCATTAGGTCGTGTTGGATTGCCGGATGATATTGGAAGTGTGGTTTCGTTCTTGTGCACAGAAGATGCAAAGTGGATTAACGGGCAGCGCATCGAAGTATCCGGTGGTATGATGCCGTAGAAAAATATAAGGGATGATTGTCCTTTAGACTCAAATAAAAGCCCGCCGAACTATCTGTTGACGGGCTTTTTTATAAATGCTCGCTGTCATTCGCCAGGAAAAACATCTGCAATCTTTAATAAGCATTCAAACGAAAAGCAATTTGTCTTTAAAACCGCTAATCGAAATACCCTCAAACGCATACAATTATTCTTTTGTTTTTGCCAAATGACAAATTCTTACACAACAACCTTTGGCAACATCGGCGTATGGCATTGCTGATAAATTATCTTTTACAATTCGGACACTTAAATGCACATCACATTGAACTGTTAAAAAGCAAAGGCATTTAAAGGAAAAAAAGCCTACTACCAGGAACATGGAAAGATCCGCCCGTGAAATTATTTTTTAGAGGAAGGTGTTATGAGGATTTGTTACAACAATAAGGGCGACCAAATCACAAAATATTTTATCGATGCAAATCACCTATAGTTGATATCAACAGTTATTCGCAAAAATTGCTTATTTCTTATCTGAATTTTCAAGCAATGGCCTCGGGTCAAAAACAACTTTGAGTTTTTTAATTTTTCCGTAAGCAACATGATACCATCCGCAGGTAAATATTGTGGCATTGCCGCTCATGTCAATGTTATACAACAGACATACCTCATTTTCATTTTCAAATAATTTTTGAATGTCGTACTTGAACTTCATTTTTTTCATGTCACTAATATATGATTCAGCGCCGTTTCTTGTGCCCATCACACCTTCGAAAACCATATCTTCATTCAGGCACGCTGCAGCCGTTTCAAAATCTTCTTTATTCAATGCTTCAATAAAAGTTAGTACTACATCTTTTGCTGTTTGTTTCATAACCGTTTGTATTTATTTGTTTATAAAATTTTTGAGCCAGGCTTCATATTCCGTCCAGAAGCCTGTTATTCGTTTCTGTGTTTCTTTGTCTGTAATCCTGCCTTCACTATCCATAGCTTTACTCACTTCTGATAAGTAAAATTCGGGTTGCTGCATTATGTAGGTGTTCACATATAATAAAACTTGTCTTAAATGATTGACAGCGCCAAAAGCCCCTAGCGTGTATGGAGAACATCCAATAACAGCCGCAGGCTTTTTATCCCAGCTATTTTTCCCTTCGGGACGGGAACCCCAGTCAATGGCGTTCTTTAAAACCGGGGAATAAGAACGATTATATTCCGGCGTGGCAAAAAGAAAAGCATCTGCAGATTCGACTACTTTTTTTAAATCTTTTACTGTCTTGGGTAATTTGTTTTCCAGATCTTCATTAATGAAAGGCAAATTACCAATCTGAAATATCTCAACTTTTATATTTTGTGGTGCAGCTTCTTTAAAAGCCTCAACGAGTTTAGTAGTAAAAGATGCTTTTCGCAAGCTTCCTGAAAAAGCTAAAATCTTGATATCCATGCTTCGTTTTTTTATATTCACTTAAAAATGCAGATTTACTTTTTGGGATTGGCGCATTTCAGTTTCAAAAATATTTCATAAAACTTTTTGCTCTTATCAATTTTAAAACAGGGATTTTAAACCAATTTATAGCATGGGCATTGGTATGCATTTTTTTAATATAGTTTGCGTTTAGCAACACAAAATTACTCTTTTGGTAAGGTAGATAATTGTATAAATCGGTCATTTTCATTTTTGAACAGTTCTTTTGGTGTAACCGCTGAAAATTTTTTTATTTCCTTTATAAAATGCGCTTGGTCTGCAAAATGCGCCTCAGGAAAAAGGTTGCCTCCTTTCAGATTTTTGAAGGATGCCCTGTAACGCAAAATATTACAGTAAGTTTTTAACGACAGACCAAACCAGGTACTGAAGTAACGGTTGATTTGCCGGCTGCTCCAGTTACAGTTAGCAGACATTTGCTGTATGGTTGCTAAACCGTTTGTATCATAAATAATATCAAATAACTTTTGTTTTCTGGCGTCAATATTATCAATGATTAATTCTTTCATTTTTCGAGTGACCTCCTGCGTAAAGCTTGTAAAGTCGGGCAAGCACCCCGGCTTTATGTTCCAGAAATCTTTAGTCAAGAACGTTTGCTCATTTATTAAAGGGGCAATGCTGGTATGTAAAAGATATTCTGCAGCAAGAAGTTTAAAGCTAATTGCGAAGCTTACACATCCTCTTGGAATAACAAAGGTCGCAGGCTTTGTTGCTAATCCTACCAACAAACATTGAAACGATTTATTATCATAACTGAAAAAAATAAAATCAAAATAACCATCAGGAAGAATAATTACTTTCTTTTCATTGTCTGAATGATTAGTGAGATGCCAAAAAAACTCAATATAATCAGAAAGTGAATCTTCCGGCTTTATAATAGAATATGCTATGGCTTCTTCAGTCACTTTGTTCTAATTTATGTTCAATTTATTAAAGAAAGATAAATAAAAATTTCTCCAAAAGTCTTGTTGAACTTTAGTTTTCAAGATGGGTATATGATGCCTTGTATTTTCTTGATACTTTTCGCTCATCGAAATAGAGCATAATAAATTGCCCAGTAGAATCGTCGCTACCCCAAATCGCAATGCCTGTCGGAAAATCTTCGTGTTCAATTTCCGAATTCTAAATCAGAAAAGCACCTCCGTCCAATTAAACGAAGAATATCCGTGCAAGGTAGTGATTGAAATAAGGGGATGGGTGCCAACGGTTTCCCGTTCCCCAATTAATATTTTCAGAGAATCGAGTGCGGGATTCGGTATTGTTGTTTTTGCTTTGAGTTTTCATTTCATTTTTTTCTCGCGTATATATATATTCCTGGTAAGCGTTCTCTGTGGGAGGTATTGCCAACACTAACTATAGCGAAAGAGAGTTGCTACTGCCCGAAAAATAGTTTTATGCATCAGTAGTTGGGTTTGTAATTAAGCAATATTGTTCCGCAAGGAAAAGGTATAGACTTTAAGAAGGTGAAGGTTTCAACGCTTTCCTTTTGTTTAAATATTGTTACCCCTTTACCCAAACAAAAAGGGTTTAGCAGGAAATAAAACTCGTCAATCAAATTGTTTTGAATTAAGGCAGAAGCAAAAGAGGCACCACCATAAACCAAAATATCTCTACCGGTTGATTTTTTGATGTTAAGTATCTCATCTTTGAAGTTACCATTAAACACAGCAGTATTTTTCCAACGAGGATGAGTTATAGAATTTGAAAATACCAGCTTTGGAATTTCTGAAATTCGTTTACCAAGAGCAAAGTCAGAATGACTTGGATTGGTAGCTACCTTGTCCCAGAACGGTATAAGTTCTTCTGCGGTTTTTCGTCCAAGCAAAATGCCGTCTACATTTTCAAGATTATCAACGCAGAACTTTATCACATTATCATCCCATTTAAAGTCTGCTCCACCCTGCTCCATATTTACATAATTATCTAATGACAAGTGCATCTGTAATTTTAATTTTCTCACTGTTTCTATGTTGAGTTTCTAAAAATTATGTTTTTGTAAACTTAAAATGTAAGTGGTACTGCATTGAGATCCTTTTCAGGCATCGGGAATATCCGGTTCCACCAGTTTCTTCAGTTTCTCTAAAGATTCCTGCCATCCCAAGTAGCACATTTCTACCGCAATTGCTTCAGGGATTCCTTCTTGCACAATATGTAAATCTGTACCGCATAAAACTTTCTTTAACCGCACGGTGGTTATCATCTCTCCCGGCATATTCGGGTCATCAAATCGGTCGGTGTATTATGTGATGCACCTTACAGATAAATCCGTAGGGCGGAAGCCAGGAGGAATAGGCGTCTGAGTTAGAAAAAGCGCGGAATACCTTCTCGGGAGAAGTAGCTAGCACTCGGTGTAATGTTACGGTGTTGTTCATGATGATTTACATATAAAAGACCTCCACGGTTTCTCGATAATCCCCATCGAGGATGATTTAATAAGATGCTCGTCAGGCATTCTCCAACGTATCAATATCTATCTTTTTCATTTCCATAAAAACTTGCATCACACGCTCTTGTTTGGCCGGATTGTTTAAAAGATTCGATAGAATAGTTGGCACAATTTGCCATGAAATGCCAAACCTATCTTTTAGCCAACCGCATTGTTCCGCGGACGGATCTGATGATAAATTTTTCCAATAATAATCTAGTTCTTCTTGCGAACGACATTTAACGATAAAAGAAATCGCCTCATTAAACTCAAATTTATGCTCATGCCCACTATCCATGGCGGCAAACCATTCACCCTCGATGGCAAAGTCGCCATACATCACGTTTCCTTCTTCATCAGGTTTTTGATCTGCTCCGTATCGAGCAATCATACCCGGTTTACTGTTGTTAAATATCGATTGATAAAAGCCCATAGCTTTTTCGGCGTTGCCAAATTGCTTTCCCACAAACAGTAACGAAGGAACAATGCTCGGGCGCCAATCGCCCTCTTTTGAAGCTAAAATCAACTGCCACGAAACGCCATATTGATCCTGCACCCAACCATATCGTTTGCTAAATGGATAAGTGTCTAATGGCATCAAAGCTTGTCCGCCATCGGCAAGTTTTTCCCAAAGGGCATCGATTTCCTCTTTTGTATCTCGATGTACAAAAAAAGAAATGGATGGGTTTGGCTTAAAAAGTGGGCCGCCATTCAGCCCCAAGAATTGTTGATTCTCCAATTGAAACTCTACCGTCATTACGGATCCGGCGGGTTTTCCATGAATTTCCTGACCCGCTTTTGAGTAGCGATTGGTGTTTCCAATTTTTGAATCTTTGAAAACATCGGTGTAGAATTTTGCTGCCTCCTCTGCCTGATTATCGAACCATAGGCAGATGCCAATTTTGTTTTGTTGCGTTTTCATTTCTTTGAAGTATTTATGTAAAACCAATTTTAACACTTTAGCTATCAAATTTGCGCACTAATTTACTGCCTGCACCGCTACTTGTCTTTTTGCACGTATTTCAATCTACCGCACATCTTTCAAGATATTCTTTCTGTTAAATGCACTTCTACCGTTTCATCCGCTTCTTTATTTGCAATCTTTCGCAGCGAAGATTTGACAGGTAATTTATGAGTGCCGTCACCCAAAGGCATAAAAGCACTTTCAAATGGATGCCCATCTATTGTTCCACGAACCTTCACAAGACCACGAGTTCCGAAATATTCGACAGAGTCTGCCATCTTTACAAATGTCCAAGCACCTTTATTGCGGCCTTTTTGGAGCGTTGCTATAAATAGTTTATTTATTCTTTCCACTGCTTTTTTGATTAGATTCCATTTTTTGAAGCATTCTTTTTATCTATATGTAGGCCTTTTAAGGGAAATAATTTATTTTGTTCTGGAAGTAGCTTGTACCCTTGCCTAATCGCTACAGGCACGAACATCAGTTGTTATTTCATCGAGCAAATTTGCAGTCAGTAGGGATCGAGCCAAAGAAATACTTCCCCATATAATCATGTTTTTATTTCCAGCTTCTTTTAATGATTTAATATATGCAATCGCATCATCAGCTACCAAGGAGATATTTCCATGGTCGCCCCGGTGTACTCATTCTATCTCTTTTTGATTTACCTTATCAAAATTAGAAACTGAAAATGTAAAGCTACTTTACACAAGTCAAGAAAAGTTAGGAAGAAACCAATTCCGCCGGTGAATTTTTCTTTATAATAAGTTCTAATCTTAAAAGTGCATGGGCGCAGGTTAAAGGGGTTCCTGTTAAACTAACCACCAGATCAACACAAGCATATTCTCTTTCAATAGTTACAATCTGCCTATTAATAATACAAACGGATTAAAGAACAACGGGGTTTGAATTCCCATTTTTACCAGGTTAATAAGGTGATCGTTGCGGCGAATGTGGGACAGCTCATGGATCAAGCTTGCCTCAACCTGTTTCATGTCTTTATCACGGCGAGTTCATTTTGTTTCAAGAATTCTGCGTACCAGTATCCAGAGGATTTTACGGTTCTTTTCTGGGTTTGAAAGTCTACATGCACCAATCCAAAACGTGGACGGAGTCCTTCTGCCCATTCAAAGTTGTCCAGAAATGTCCACACGAAATAACCGTTGACATTTACCCCCTCATTTTTTGCCCTCAATAGTTGATAAATATTCTCTTTGAGGTATTTAATACGTTTCACATCATCTATTTGTCCGGATTCTATTGTGTCTGTAAATGCTGCTCCGTTCTCTGTGACAATTAAGGGGGGCATATTTTTATATGTTCCAAATTTTTTCAGTATATGATACATGGATTCGGGATATACTTCCCAATTCATCAGTGTAGTTTCTACTTTTCTCTTATTCGCGTTGACTAATTTAGCATTTAGGTATGGATTAAAAGGAGTGTACCTCACAATTTCTCTGGTATAATTTTGAATTCCGATAAAATCCATATCAAATGCAAGATTTTTTTCATCATCATATTTTATAAATTTCTCAATGCGCCGTAACAATTTTAGCTCATTTGTGGGATATCCCAAACCCAAAAGTGGCTCTATAAAAAAGCGGTTTAACAACGCGTCTACTTTATTCGCAGCTATAACATCTCTCTGCGTATTTCGATGCGGCTCAATATGCGAACATGAAAAGGTAGTGCCTACGTTAGCTTGCGGTTGAAGTGATTTTATCAGCGCGCCACCTCTTGCTTGGCATAATGCTGCATGATGTGCCGCGGCGAGAAAATTATTAAGCCCTTTTTTTCCAGGCGCGTGTATACCTAGAAAATATCCTGCACCGGTAAATACCATTGGCTCATTTAATATCATCCAATTTTTTACTCTATCTCCAAAATATTCGACACAGCAGGCAGTAAATTCAGAAAACCAATTAATCACATCTCGGTTAGCCCATCCGCCCCCCTTCTGTAGTTCATTAGGTAAATCCCAATGGTACAAAGTAATCCAGGGTATAATATTCAGCTCGAGACAAAGATCAATTATGTGGTTGTAAAAATCAATTCCATCTTGGTTTACCGAACCTGTGCCGAGAGGGAAAATACGACTCCACGCAATAGAAAAACGGTAGTTTGAAATGTTGAGTTTTGCCATCAGGCGGATATCATCTGCATAACGGTTATAAAAATCACAGGCGATATCTCCGGTATGATTTTTAAAAATATTCCCTCTTTTCTTTACGAATACATCCCATATAGATTGTCCCTTAAAACTGGAACTACCAATTCCTTCTATTTGATAAGCAGCAGTAGAAACTCCCCAAGCGAAAGCTTTTCCAAAATCTTCTTTCGAAAACAGCATATTACCAAATTATATCATTTTATTAACTTTAGTAATGTTGAACGTATTACTTTTGGCATCAATAAACTTAGCATCGCCTTTAAAATGTCGATTAAAAATGCAATCGATGATTGTACGTGTAACATCTGGATAGTCAACCTCGATAATTGAAGCATCCTTTACCCAAGCCTTAATTTCGTCAATTCTAGAGCGCTTTAATTTTTTTAGAACAGGCACACCCATTTCCATTAAAGCTGCTGCGTTGCACTGCTGTTCATATTGTCCTTTCATCGGGATTACCATTAGTTTTTTCTTTAAAAAGAGCGCCTCGGCCGGAGTTTCAAAACCTGCGCCGCAAAGAACCCCCGTACATGTTACCATACTGGTTATAAAAGCATCATTCTCTACCGGATAAACAGAAATGTTATTTTCGTTGTAAGGCATTTTTGAATGCTTAGAAAACACCTCCCATTTAACTTCTGTTACCTCTTTCAATATTTTGATGATTCTCTCATCACTATAGGCAGGTAAATAAACGGTATAATGGGGCAATTGAAAGCTATTCGCACTTCTAATTTGACCGCGAATAACAGGGGTGAAAATATTTTTATCATAAGCTTTAAAATGAAAGCCATAAATTTCTGTAACTGGCGCATACTTTTTCAGGATAGTTTCGCCGACAAAATCCTTTTTACTCGGTTGCGGCGAGTTTATGTTAGATGCGGCTGCTTGGTGACTAAGTCCTATGCATTTTTTATGGTTAATAATGCATGCCCAAGCGCTTACTGGTTCAAAATCATTTATAACTAGATCATAGTCTTTAACAGGAAGATTTTTTACCTCTTTAAAAAATCTCTTAAGTCTTGCTTTTTTGTAGGTTGAAACTAGATCTATTCCCCCTTTCTTACCAAAAACAAAACTCAGTCCCTTTAGACTATACTTAATTGGAAAACCAAGAACAACATCCGCCTCAGTGCCACTTATCAATATATCCACCTCTCCTTTCTTTTGGAGTTCGGGAATAACATCTCTTGCTCTGCTTATGTGTCCATTGCCTGTACCCTGAATTGCATATAAAATTTTCATGGCTGACCCATCAGATTAAATTCATTGAGCATACTGTTAAAGAGCTCCTTATTATCCAGGTTATCGTCATCATCCTCTAAGCCTAAAGGAAGGTCTGTTTCATTATATCTATAAAGTGTCCACTTACCTTCGTTGTATTCTAACGCCGTGAGATTTTCTATCCAGTCTCCAGAGTTTAGATAAACGATAGAGCCGTTGTCATTTTTTATCTCTCTCATTTCGGGGTGGTGTATGTGTCCGCAGACTACATAATCGTAATTATTAGAGATGCCGATTTCTGCAGCGGTAGCTTCAAAGTTGTTGATGAATTTAACCGCACCCTTTACGCTGTTTTTAATTTTTTTCGAAAGGGACAATTTTCCTTTCCTAAATATTTTTTCTGAAACGAAGTTGGCGAATAGATTAATGAGTATCAATGTATCATACCCAACAGCACCAAGTCTTGCCAACCATTTGGAGTGCTGCATAGTTACATCAAAAACATCTCCGTGAAAAAACCAAGCTATTTTATCTCCAGAGAGCGGCAAGACTACCTTATTTACGATGCGAAAAGATCCCATTTTAAAGCCAACAAACTTTCTGAGCATTTCATCATGATTTCCCGTCACATAATAAATCTTTACACCTTTGCTCATCCAAGCCATCAGGCGCTTTATAATTTGCATGTGGCTGTTTGGCCAATACCGTTTATTGAACTGCCATATATCGATAATATCGCCATTAAGAATTACAGTTTTTGGTCTGATGGATTTGAGATAAGACAAGAGTCGCTTCGCCTGACAACCATAGGTACCCAGATGAACATCACTGATAACCAATAATTCTACAATGCGCTTTCCCTTTGTTTGCATTACCAACTCATTTTAAAATATTTATTCGATAAAAAAAACGAAATCCGCCGTTGAAAAATTCGCTCAACAACGTTTTGACAGAAATAAGAGATTATCTTCATAAGATCTCTTCTAGGGATAAAATAGCTAACCCCCCTTTATTTCTTGTAAATAAAGGTTTTTCATGTTTTGAAGACGTTAGCTTATTATTAAGGGATTGTTATCATTTCTCTAATTTTAAAATTAACGGTTTATAAAAATAACTTTTCCGCAAAGGAAGTCTCTCTATTAGGGAGCTATTCTATTACTTTTTGCACTAGGTACTTATGGCGGAGATTTAATTTCTGAACGATTAATCTCAGGTTTTCCACACAAACCTTTTTTGTTCTCTGGTAACATTGCACTGATATTTTTTTTATAGATATCTAAAGGTAAATTCGGTTCGCGCATTTTAGTTGGCCTATATACTACCCAGACCATTAGAAGTATCTATAGGAATTTCTTAACCCAGTTTTGGTATTCTCCTCGCCTTGGATAGATTTTGAGTTTTCTGAAGAAATTAAGAACATCGCACAGCTGCGCTGCGAACGCAGATAAACTCAAACTCCATAATATAGGCGTGGTCTATTTTTTTAAGGTCGATATCTGCAAAATTGTACATCCATTTCAAAAATCCTGTGTATGTTACAGAGACGTCCTGTAACGACAAAGCGTGCCCTTGGTAAATTTCTTTACCAAAAGCGCTTCCGCCTTTCTATTGCGATCTTTGAATATCTCAATCAGGGAGTGTGGCTTTTCGGTCTTGCCCAGAAACTTGTTGCGTAAACTTTCTGCACTTATACCTTCGCCCATTTCGGTCAGCTGTCGGTGCGCTTCATAAATCTTGGTCTGCAGATCGTCGAGATACGCGTTAAAAGCCCTGAATGCTTCCTTTGTTCCGTTTGCGCGTCCCGACTGGGCGTTCCATTTGGCAGGGTCGCACTCTCTATTTGTTCTGGTTTCTGATCTTTTGCCGTTAACGGTTGCAGGCTTTTAGCTTTTTTTATATCGAAACTGGCGGAGAGAGCGGGATTTGTACCCACCTTAAAAAACCGCCTTGATTCAATATTTTTAAGGGTTATAATTCTGCACTCACCGAATTACTCACCACTTTTAATTTCCTTTGGTATAGCTGCAAATGCTATGTTTTAAAGATAATAAAAAGGTATTTAATAAGCAAATTGAAACGCTCTATTGTTCCAGCGGTAAAACACATAAAAAAATAGCAAATCAGCCATTTACTAAAATTTTCGACTTTTTTTATACGTCATGGTACCGCTATGATGCCAGTATTGGGTTACTTTGGTAGAAATCATAAAATCTGCTCTGATTTCCGCAAATCTGTTTACACAAATCTCATTTACGAATTGTGCAGCCGCTTTTATAACAACGGGGTTTTGGAGCCAAATTTCTTGCGGTCATCGCCCTCAATCATAAGCACGCAACCCTGAAAATGGCTGCTGTCGGTCTCTTCCGCACTTTCCTGCTGTTCAATTTCAGAGGCTTCCAACGCATCAATGGTATCCAACAACCTATCACGCTGTATCTTCCTGCGGTGCAGCTCTTCCACCAATTTTAAAGTACTTTCCAAATTCAAAGTTGGCTTTTGCTGTAGGTCTCCCCTAACCTCCATTTTGGTCTGCTCTGCGTCGGTTGTTCTGTTTCCAGTTTCTGTATTTCGGGTTTTACCTGCTCCTGTGGTTTTTCAGTTTCAACCTTTGGCGCTTGTGGCTTTTGGTCTGCCACCTTTGGCGTGATTTGTTCCTTATTAGGCTCGGTTTTATCTTTTGCCCTATTGTTAAACTCACTACTGATTGGCAAACCGTTGACTTTTTGCTGTTCCGTTTTGCTATTATCTGCCTTGGCAGTTGCAGCTGTACTACCTACTTTTCCGTTTGATTTGCTACTTTCTATTACTGTAGTTTTCATGATTTTTTTTGATTAAATATTTTCTAATGAATTCTTTTTTTGCCCGATGGGGCATTTTGCCTGTTTCTTTCTGATTTGGGTGTTGGGGGTGGACTTCTGCCTTTTATCTTTTCCATGTGCTTATTTGTTTAATGTCAGTCGGCAGGAGCCTCCTGTCTTTTTGATAAGCGCCCTCACCTAAACCAATCCTTTTATAAGGCAAGACTTTTCAGAAAAAAAAACCTCGTGAGCGCAGCGAGCAGGGAAGATTTTTTTCTGAAAACCCGCAGGGCCCCGGCCTTGACGCCAAAAGGATTGTTGAGAAATTTGCTTCCAAAAAGATCGGATGGAACTATTAATCAGGAATTGGCAAGCACTTGTAAAAAGGTTTTGTTGGCAGCATGGTTGGCGGAGGAACGGAGCCACTCATGCCAGTTCGCAAGGAAGCGGCAGAATGAAGGAACGGAATGAAGCGGCTGCGCCTGCTGATCTAAGGAAAAGTATGTGATAACCTCAACTTATCTGCACAAAAAAATTAGTTGTTAACATCTGTACTTTCCGTTAGCAGAATAATCAGATTTTTTTATAGTTTAGCTTTCTAATCTAGAACTAACGTGTATTATTTTATAGCAACAAAAAAAGGTATCGGCGCTGAATTGTGGGGAACTTATGACGACTTGAGAACTCTCTATGAAGTTCTCGGAAAATTCTGGAACCAAGATGGTTTCACGGAAAAAGCTGGGTTTGACAGCAGAGATAAGGTCATCAGCAGTTTTATATATGAAATCAGAAAAACTTATGAAGGCCGTAGATTGAAAAGAGAATACAGTCACTTTATGCCGGATCTTGTTCCTCACTTCGGATGCCAGCTATCTTGGGTGCATATCATCTTTTCGATGAACGCCATCAGATTAAACTGCGCTTCTTTGAGAGCAACAAACTTGATCTTGGAATTATGCTCCAGATGGAATACTGGCTGGAAGAAGCAATGCGCAATTTCGATTCACAGGGCGCCACAGCGCTCATTGCATGCCTTTCTGGAGGCATTGAGCAGGCAAACCCATACCTTTACCAATTCATGCGCAGTATCAATTCAGACTTCTTTGAACTCCATGGCGGGAAGACCGCATTCCGAAAACTAGCAGGCATATTCAAAAGAGCTATATATGCAACCCAAGAATACCACAGCTACAATGCCTTTTTGATATTGGAAGCGACAAAGCTTCAATGTAAAATTTCGGAGCTGGAACTTAGCGACGACCATATAGATTATGATAAATTGACCTGGTAGTATTTTAAATCAAATCTTTGAAATTCAAATGTTATGGAATATTTTATAGATGCCGAAACCCTCGATTTTTTATGGTCTGCCCTGAATGAAAAAAAGCACCCTAGACAGACGGTTCGTACACATAAATACTTCGAGAAATTCATAAAATCAAGATGGGTGTTCCGTGTAGACCTAGAAGATGTTTTGGATTCCATGGACTCCCGTTTGAACCCCAACCAGTTCAAGATTGTAACACTTGTAGAAGCCTTTGGGGTCAATTGGCAACAGGTATGCTATCGACCCAATGCCAGATCGATCACGGTTACCGAATTCGACGCAATCACTGTGGAAGATGCTACATTTTTTCTAATCATACTCGAACAAATTGGTTTTAGTGTAGACCCATCGTTTCTAGTTAAAGCACTTTTGCCTGAAATCAAATCCAGAAAAAAAACGATTCTTTCCAGCTCAGAACTGGAAATTTTCTGGTTTGAAAGGTGTAGATACAAGAATTACCCGCTCAACCTGATGATTGAAAAAGGAAAATCGGGCAAAAGTAAAGAATTGATAACAACAGATACAAGATATAAGATCGATCTGAAAGTAGATGAAACAGGCAAGGCTATCCATATAAAATGCAACGCTCCTAAGTTTCGGGATATAGTAAATCCTGTTAGGGTTACCTGTACAGATTGTGGTATGGAATGGTACAAGGGCGATCCAGATTCCAGTGCAAACCATCGGAAAGAACACAAAAGACGGATGGCTTATCTCGACCCGAAACCAAATCTACGGCTCATTGAGGAAAGAGAAAGTGATAAGGATGTGGAAATGGTAAATAATGAATCACCAGAATGGAAACATTATGAAATGTATTCCCGAGCCCTAGCATTCAAGCGGGAGTTCTGCTATGATTTTACACAGTGGCAAAGCCCTAAAGGTGATGATGATCCAAAGGCCAATGGCATTTTATTTACCGATGAACAAGATGCAATTGTTGGCGCATGCTCTTTTAGAGATCGAACAGGTGAAGATGGGGAAAAGCTATGGGGGCTAGACTGGGTATGGTTCTGCCCAAAAGAAAGAAGAAACGGGCATCTATCAAGAAATTGGGATACCTTAAGAAAAAGGTATGGTGATTTTATCGTCGAATCGCCTGTATCAGATGAGATGCTGGCCTTTTTGAAAAAGAAGAACGACAGCCTATTGGTACACTACCCCAAAAACAGGAATAAAAAAGAACAACCCTAGTAAATGCTATTTAAAAATCAACATATCTCAATGCTAAAATCTCATTTAGACGCCATAGAGGAAAGCCTTGTTTCCAAGGCCAAGATCTCTTCGAACTCTGGACACCAGCACAGCTAGGTGGTAGCCAACCAGAATCTTGGAAAGTTGCCATCCGGTTTCTGATATTTTTGGAAAGGATAAGCTCTAATTTCAAAATACACATCATGTATCCTGCGGGATACCTAAAAAACCATAAAATGAGAGACATTTATTTAACTTAATCTGGTAGTCAATAAATTATGTAAATAAAAATGGCAGATAGTCTTTCGAGGATCCGCCATTTTTACTCTATATCCAATAATCTCTATTTAATAGATTCTATTGCCAATACATTGGTTACAAATGCCTCTCCTTTATTCTGTCCCACCCTTACCAAGAAAAGGTATTGCAGGGTTAAAAAAAGGAGATAATAATATACCAAGGGCGCTGCCCCAAAAAATAACATTGGGATACCAGCAAGCGCTAAATTAAGAAAGGCCATTGAAGTCATATCTCTAGCTAACAGGAAATCTTTATGAGCTTTTAATATTGCAATGTCATCACGATGACTTTTGTAAAGTTTAAACCATAATCTATTTTGATCCATCGGATCAGTCGGCAATGGAGCATGAAGAACAGCAAGCCTTTTAATATCTACGCGGGAGTCTCTCTTGCCGTACTTAGAAAATGCTCTTGATCCTGGAAGTACATTCTTAAATTTCCAAAAGACCAAAACCGCCTTTTGTTCACTGGAAAGAAATCCATTCACTATAAACAGTACTACTGGGGCAATAATAATTCCAGATGTCCTAATCGACAACATGAGTTTAAAATCATTAAGGATTGCATCAAAATAACTGGCAAAAAATAGTCCTGCAAATACAGTTAAGTTAAAAAAGAAAAATACCCATAGTGATGGTGCATTTTTTGCTTTCAGGTTCGATTCGTTACTCATATTTAGTGAAAATGTAAGGGTGTATTTTCGATCCGTTGATTATTGTTACGCATGTAGGATATTTTAGAGGATCAAGCACCTTTCTAATTTCACCAATTGCATGTTGATCTGTTCCACTTAACTTTGCACTTCCTGTGGGATGGGTATGCCACTCTCCAACGTATTCCAGCATTTCACCACTTTGAGACCTAATTTTTTCAACTTGTTCGGTCAATCCTTTAACTCCTCTGGTGAACAAATATGGTGATTTTTTACTATCCTCCGGAGCAGTAATAACATCAGTTACATATATGATTTTTTTTGCACGGTCTATTCTGCCGATCAGAATACCGCCAGTCTCGTTTGGCTTATTATTTTCAAGTTCATCCATAAGTTTTTCTGTCAGAGAGTTCCTAAATCTCATCTGCCAGTCAGGCCGGTTGTCGCATTTAGCCACTACAACTGGCCTGATCTGCGATTGCTCAGTAACCATTGTCGCTTTATTGCCATCACTTAAAATAGTAATCTTCAAATAGCCATCTGATGATTTGGTATGCATGACCGAACGTAAACCTAGTGTTGCTGCTGATGCATGTAAGCTCACTTTATCGTCGGGCATAATTAATGTATCAGAACTGCAGTTCAAACCCAAATATATTTCATCTAATAACGAATGGCTTGACCTTGCAGTTTTGTTGTCATTCAGCCATGCTGAAATTGTATCATTTGTCAATGCTGAACGATAAACCTCCATCATAAGGTCGTCTATTCTTGGATTTCGATTTATGCCCTCAATTCTTAGAAAACCAAGGTTGCCCTTGTCGGCTAATTCTATCCTGTTATACCTTGATCCATTATCTTTTAGTTTGCTATTTAATAGGCTTTCTACGCCAAAGGATGCTGAACTGTCAACTATGAGTGCTCTATGGTCAGAAAATAGCTCAGGCTCATCTTTTAACACCTTTATAACAGGGTGGGCATAATTGCGCATTGTCTCTGTTATTTCTGTGTCCAATGGATATAGGGTTATGATATCCATTGAAAGCTTATCGATTTTCCTTACACCAGGAAGGTTAATGATTCCATTACGGATATTGTTATGGGGCAAAGAATGCTGTGGATCTATCAGACTTGAGGGAATAATACCCGATCTTGCAAAATGGAGCGCTACTTTGGAGCCAACCGCACCTAAGCCAACATAATGTATGTTTTCATATTCGTAAGAATCTGGATAGCCTGATAAATATTTGGCCAATGCAACGCTATTTCTTGGAATCAATCCTGCACTCTCAACCAAAGATCCGGATTGTATTTCATAGCCATCCTGAGCCTGGGTTGGAAATATCATAAAAGAAATAAACTCTATTTCGCTAATATGATTAATGACTTTTCTGGGACGTTTAATTGCAAATGTTATCGGAATAATAACATCTTGTTTCAATGATGAGTTTTTAAAGCCCTCTAAAGAAGTTTTTAGGTCAATATGTCTATTAATTGCCCATTCAATCAGCTCATCAACATTTTCGGGTAATTTGGTTATATATCTGCTATCAACATGATCTTCCTTTGCAAATAAAATTATACCGGCTATCTGATCAATATTTAGAATTACATCCTCCTTTAAAATACCATTAATCGGTTTATCGGTCAAACTCAATAACCAAGTGCAACGTTTTTTTAAAGGATTATGAGGGTCAGTATCGAGCTCTTGGACGTAGCTTGAAAGTATTAATCCACCACTTCCATTATTGCCCCTCCAAGATTTTTCAAGCGCATCTAATACATCTTTTTGTGGAAAGAAAATAGCATGCTGATCCTGGTCGACTCTAGTAAACTCAAAATCATCACCAGGTTTATTGAGTTCCCCTGCTGCTGCATCTTCCATCCAGGACCTCAGCCGCTCGACGAAATCAACAATGGTATGCTGAGCGAACCAATCCGATGAATCCCCCCTAAAAAGACAAATAGAATAAGGTTTCCCTTTTTTCACAGGATTGATGTGAGGTGTATTTTCTGCAGGAAAATCTAATCTATCGGTATACGGGAATGGGGGAACAAAGGGATAGCTATTCCTGTCAATTTTAATGATTACTGGTTCTTTTTTACGAAAATCTACCGCACGATTGGGCCTTTTGATGTCAAGATCCATAACTAAACCAACCTGCCCATCAAAATCATAACACCTCAAATTTGCATTTGGATAGTTTTTTCGCAATAAAGCTAGGCTGTCCTTAATTTCTAAAGACAGCCTCGCCTCATGCTGCGATCCAAGCAATGTTAATTTATCTGAAAAATTTGCCATAAGTTTTCGGACGCTCAGTAATGACATTGATAGCCGCTGGCACGGTAGCTTTTATCAAAGATTCTATTTTAGAGAAACCATTTTGGCCAGCTTCAAACACCAACGGTTTTAACGGGGAGTCTCCCGTACAATAGAAATCACTTTCGTTTATTGGACCGACATACTCTTCTTTGGCCTCATGATGTGGTGGATTATCATCATCATCCACTATAGCTTTGCAGGAAGCCACAACGATACCAGAACCTCTTTGGCGCTGTAGATATTCTGTGGCCGAGTCTTGCGGCTCCGGATATTCATCTTGTGGGGTCATATTAAAGAAAGTCCAAGAGCAATGATGAGGTGCCATCAGCAAATCCCATTCAATGCTTTCATCGTCACGCTCATCTAACAAACGCTTAAATCTGTTGTAATCTGCATCTCCTGCAAAGAATGCCAGCGCAGCCATCTGGTCATTATTGACTCCAAACCTTAATTGTACAATAATACTTGTCTCATTTCTATCCTGGCTATCTTCTGTAGGTGTCTTGAATGGGCCATGAACAAAGATTGAAAAATCAGTTTTATCTACTTTATTAAAAATGTTTGTTGAAGTTCCAGGTTCTACGATTATACTCTCGAAAGCTCCATCCTTGCAATCATCTTTGAAATCAATAAGAATAATTCTATTTCCAGCAAGTTTAGCTTTTTCTGGATTGCTTTTGAAAAGATCTTTTCTTCTTTTAGCTTCTTTTTTAAAATTTTTAGCGGCTTCAGAAAGCGGATTTGTAAACCTTTCAAAAAGAGTATTGCTAAACCATAATTCATCAATAATGATGGCATTTCTTGCTTTTGCGTCTTTATCGTACTCTGAAGGGTCATCACAGAAAAAAGTATCCTTAAATCCTGCACAATGATCGTTGTCAGGGTGAGTTAAGATGAATGCATCTAAATGATGTCTGTTATTTTCATCTTTCGGTAGAACCGAAAGCAGATCTGCTTTCACATCAAATTTATCCTTGTTGGTAGCTGCATCATTATCGATTTTACAATCAATCATTATTTGCTGGTTCTCAGAAAGTGTAATGAGCGTCGTATCGCCATTACCTACTGGATAAAATTTAATTGTGTTTTTCGTAGAATTAGCCATTAGCTACTCCTTTCGAAAAGACAGCGCTTGGCTGTATATACGTTAAAAACGTGACCTGTTTAAAAACAGGCAAAAGGGAGTTGGGTTTCTTTACCGCTCCTGATCGGTGCATCGCATCCGAATTTATGTGGTTCTGCATAATAGTTTTAGTTTGCAAAATCTACATTAGCGCCCATTCTATTTCGTGTCGGGACGCTTACTCCGGGATCAGGTGGTTAAGATATGAATGATAATAATACTGTTACAAAGCTTATAAATTATGATTGTATCAAACTTTTTTTACTTTTGCGACGTAAATAACAAAAACCGTCATATTAGCATGCCAACGGTGGCTAACCGTTTCCTGAAACAGATGACATACTTTAAAGCTTGCATGGATCGCGAGTCCTGCAGGCTTTTCTTTTTTTATAAAGAACTAACCAATAATGTTACCATCATAATTATGCCATTATTTTCCCAAACATAATAAAGTACTCATTTCGGCGCCTTTCGATATTAACACTGACTTCATGTCAGCTACCTAATTAAGTTATACTCCTAAAATCCCTGCCAATTCTACCACTATTTTTAGCTAATATAAAAAAATAATTTATTATTACTATTTACATTAGGCAACAATACACACTGATGGTGCTTTATTTACGTTTTATACCTCGAAATATATTTCTTTGTATTTTATCAGCTATAATAGTTCAAAACATCATAATTTGTAATAGCATTTTGGCAGGCAATAAAAAAGAAGGCTTGCAGTAAACAGGCAAGCTTTCAATTAGAGTACTTTCCGTTAAAAAAGAATTCAATTTATTTTTCGTTTCCATCAATTCGTGACGCCCATACCTTTATTTCCTGATATGCTTTTCTTAAACGAGTTCCTATTACCTTTTTCATGAAAAGCGGTTGCATCTGCGTCGGTAGCAGCTACCAAATCCTTGATCTTTTGAAATATTGACATTGAGAATTGAAATTAGTTATTAACAGATAAAGTAAACATTGCCATTTCCTGACCCTTGAAATGCCCCTTATCTTTGCCTCTGTACAAGAATTCATATTTTGTCATAACTTGATAACTTCAACATAGTAAGTTATTCCTCTCCAGGATTTCCGAACCTAATTTATCAGGAAAAAATATAAACAGTTTAACATACGAAAGTTACAGGCTTAGGAAAGACACTGACACTGTCGGATCCGCCATAACAATGTATACGACAGAATAGCGCCAATATTTAGAGCAAAAAAAATGCCTAACTGTTTCCAGTCAGGCATTCTACCCAAAACAGCTTGTCTGTTTATTTATCGTTCTTTTTAGCGGTAACTTCGGCACGAATGTCTTGCGCAAGTACTTTTGCCTTCTGCATCGCATTTCTCAATCTTGTACCTGCTGCCTTGTTGCTTTTGTCATAAAATGCCGTTGCATCTGCCTCTGCCGAGGCGATCATTTCTTTCAGTTCTTTGAATTTTTCCATGGTATTCATTTAAATTAAGGGTTAGGGAAACCACATTTTGCAGTTTCCCGATTGACTATTTTCTGTTCAAAAATAATTAATTTTTTCAATACAGAGAAGAAAGCTATCCCCTATATCCTCATCCCTTGGCTCTCGCTCAGTTCTTTTTCTTTGCCTTTGGCGTGTTCAGTCTTGCGAGAAAGTGCACTTTCTTTTAAAAATTGTTCCCTTTTTTCCGGTTTACCGTTCTCTTTGTACATATTGAGCTGCATATAGCGTGGCACCGCTTCCACCAACACCTTCACTTCCTGACCTTCTTTTACTGCTGTAACCAACGGCCTGTTGCCATTTTTAATGGAGGCTTCCAATAAAACTCTTTTTGCCGGATCTTCCGTCTCCTTTATGTTAAACTTGTCCAATATCTTGTCTAGATCAAAACCATAAGCCGGATCATGGTATTGGTTAAAGTTTAAGTTGTTGTAACGGTCTCTCGGTTTATCCAGATCGAGGTTCATCCAAGCTTTAAAAGGCACACCGCCCAAGGTCAATAGGTCGTCTCTATATACCGAACGTCCCTGTACAAGATTGACGGCCTGTTCTGCCGAAAAACCCTTTCCTTTTTCTACCCAAAAAGTCTGTGACAGTGATTGAGCGTTAAAGGTCTGGCGGAAGTCTTTGTCAACAAAGTTGACTTTGCCGTTCTCCGATTTGGCAAGCATGGTTTTATGTGCTGGATCTTTTCCCATAGCAAGCTCGCTGTCTCCCTTCTGCTTTTTAAAGAAATCAAGGGCTTCGCCAGCATCATCCATTTTTTTGACGGTGTTCTTTCCATCTGCCCCGGGCGTAATGACCATATATTTTTGTCCTTCTTCCAAGACCTTCCCCTGGTTTTGCGCCACCTCAAATTTATTAAAGTAATAAAAGTCGGACTGTCCCGATTGTTTAAAATGGAGCGTCACATCAAGCTGTCCTTTTAGTAAGGTAACGGTATCATGCAGTTTAAATTCGGAAACATCTTTTTTCATCTGCTCCTCCATTTGGGCAATGAGCTTATCCGCAAAACCCAATCCCTTCATTTCCTCTTTGAGGTTTTCTAAGTTGTTTAAATTCATAACATTTATTGTTTTTAGTGTAACATTCAGTTTGTTTATCGCCATCTCGGGCAATGGCTGCGAGAGGGTTTTTTCCAATTCTTTCAGGCCAGATATCAGGCTGTTGATGGGTAGGGCTTCATGCCAATTCCATATCTGCTGGTACTCTCGAGCAAAAGTAGAGGCTTCATGACTGTCGCGAAAACAATGCAGATCATACCGCGTCGTAATGGGATTATCGGTGTCATATACCACCCACCCATGCCCATTGCTGGCCTCCTCCTCCAAATGCGCTCGCAGCTGCGCTGCCATTGCTGGATTTTTCAGCTGTACCATTAAATTTTTTCTACCTGGCTTTTGGCTGATTATTTCGCAGCAATATTTGCTGACCAGCCTCTAGACTAATTTTTATCTTCTTGACCTTTTTGCTGAAAAGCGCTTTTGCAGCCTCTATACTAGCATCGGCGGCCTGAATGCCGATGGAATGATCTATGCCGCTCAGCCGAATGTTTCGCACGGCATTTTCCGCTCCATCATTGACTGCGTCGGTCAGCAAAACCTCTGGCGCATTGATGCCCACCATCCCATCTAGGCTATAGACCGAAAGGTCGACCGGTATAATGGATGTGCCAAGCCGGATATTTTTAATATCCAACAGCAACCGCTGGTTTGTTATCCGGCAAATCCCGAAAAGTTCGTGCCCTTTCGGAACATTGATACCACTAATATTGATAGTTTCCTGAATTCGGATTTTAACGGTTCCGCCCTGCACTACCTTTTGCGTATTTGCGATTGTTGCGGGTATGGCCTTGAAAACACTATCCGCTCCAGGACTTTGATGCTCCACCATTTCCTGCTGTTTTCCTTCAGGATGTTGTATCTCTATAATACTTTTCAATAGGCCGTTAAGCTGCGCAATTTCTGGATCTTCACCTTTATCCTCGTTCATCACCTTCATCAGAGATTCCAAGCGATCTACATCGTTTTTCATAGATGGATTTTCCTGATTTTTCTCAGACGTATAGAGATTCTTTGTGGTCTCGGCGGGCTTGTTGACCTCCCTGTTGAGCGCTTCGAGCTTCTCTTTGATCCGCGCTGTTTGTAGATCGTCCCGAACATTGAAACCCAAACGGTCGGTTACTTCTTTAACGGCCTTGTCACTGCTTGCACTGTCTTTGTCGCTCTGCTGATAAAAACCCATTTTATCGGTCGGATTAGGCTGTTTAAATTTGGCATTTGGCAATCGGGTGTTGATACCGTGCTGAACAGCATTTTCGTCTGTGATGTCTTCCCTGCCTCCGCCCATGGCATAAAATGCTAGGGCGAGAAAGGGGAGGACCAAGATCGGCAACATCAACAAAACCTTTCTGTTGTTCTTTTTCTGTGATTCCATATCGTTATTTTTAAAGGTTAGTATCGTGTTAGTTCAAAGCATTGATGAGCAACCAGACTAGGTAGATTGCGAAAACAATACAGAAAGTTGCTAAAGCCTGTATTGAACTTTTGCGTGAGACCATCTCTGTTCGCTTATTTAAGTAGTCCGCTATCTGATGCTGAACATTAATAATTTTACTGGCCAATTTCCGGGCAACTTCATCGTGGCCGGAGGCTTGCCTCGTTTTTCTGAATAATTTCATAATCTTATGGGTTTATTTCACCTACTCATCCCTGTTCTCCAAGGTCTCCCAGTGTTGGATAAGAAAGCCGTGGGGATTATTATCCGACCTCGAAACGTTTCGCGCATCCCCCTGGGTGATAAGTTTTCGGATTATCGTCGAAGTTGACCGGATGAGTTTTTGGGTGGCGTAACATCTAAATTGAAAGGGATATTTGTTCATATCCAGTTGTATACTATCGACCGTTATTTCTTGGGATATGTTGGCCGAGATCAGGTTGTTGTAGTAACCCTGTTCCTTAAGGTTATCATATTCCGTTTTCGCGCTCTCGTCCGCTAGATCTAATGCCTTGGAGATATTTCCCTGAATAACTTTGTCGTCAGGATCTAGGGTAAAGAAATAATGATGGAACATCTTGATGTGGTCGCGAAGCTCCACGCCTATGTTATCCTTACGTTCTGCACTAAAGGCCTCGATAGCCTTTCCATTGGCAAGAATGTATATCTTCTCCTGTACCGACTTTACCATATCAAAGCTTTTCCATATCGAGAACCCTGAGATCAGCACGCAAGCAAGTATCAAAAAGAGGCTAAACCTTTTAATGTGTTTGAAGGCAGTGTCTATATTTTTGAGTTGTGTGAACATAATGCTTTAAATTAATTGATTTATTTACCGGATAGTTGGTCATGTTGGCGGCTTGGATTTTGTCCTTTGCTATCGGGGAAGTAATCCCCGTGGCTGGCCGTCGAAGATCCCTGGTATAGTTTTCTTGCTCCGTCACCGAGTGCATCGGCAGCCATGCTTCCCCCTGCCATACCCGCTTTCATACTGCTACTGGATGTATTGCCGACCAGCGTATTAACTTTTTGTAAAATGGTGTTCCCTCCGCCTGCGTGCACCACATAGTTGGCGATATTGGGTACGCTGAAATACCCCACAATACCGATGACCAAAAAAATGAGGTATGCCGTATCTGTGCTACTGAAGAACGTATCTCCCTGCTGGTCTATCTGGGAGATGTCCAACTTTAGCATGTTTTCCTGGATTTTCCCCAAAATGCTCCCAAAAATATTTGCTATCGGCAGCCACAAAAAGATGTTCACATATCTTGCCAGCCAAACCGTCAGGGTGTTTTGAAAACCATCAAATACCGCAAACCCAAAAACAAGCGGGCCGAGTATGGCAAGCACGATCAGAAAGAAGGTACGAATGGTGTTGATGCAGAGGGAAGCGGCGGCATACAACACCTCCAATATTTCGCTCATCCATTGTTTGATACTGTTCCTGAAATTGTAGGACTGTTTGTCCATCCAGAATTTGATGTCGTTTCCGATGCCCTCAAATACGCCCTCATCTGTTCTGCCAGGATCTTTAGGGTGGGAATATTTGTACCATTTGTCACTATCGCCGCGCCCGTCATCACCTATGTACATCTGATAGGCATCGCTGTTTTTGACCGCGCGCTCCTTTTGTTTCAATAACGCGGCAATGGCCTTGTTGCTATCTTTGACCATTGCAGCTGTTGCAGACACGGTCGGGTTCAATACGCCGTTTATTAAAGCAATGACCATGGGAAACATCATAATTGCCATCCCTAGTGCAAACGGTCGAAGTAGGGGGTAAAAATCAATGGGCTCGGCAGCTGCAATCTGCCGCCATACCCTACTTGCGATGTACCACAATGCCCCGAAACCTGCAATACCACGCGCCACATTGATAAGGCGACTGCAAAGTGGGAGCATTTCACTGTAGACCCTGTCGAGGACGGGTTGCATCCCCAAGAGTGATTCCGCCATATCCTGTGCGGCAAGCAGATGGGGGATAAGTATGCCAACCGTTGTTATACCTGTGGCTACCAATATTTTGTTTTTTATCATTTCGGTGCTGTGTTAAAGTGATGAAGAGAACGCGAGTTACATTTCGTTTTGAGTTTACCATCCATTTAGTTTAGGTCGTAGTATCGCTTTGTTGCCTGAATATCTGCCTTTTCCTTCTGCCGCTGCAGATTTAGGATGTTAGCCCCTTTGTTAAAGTTTCGCAAAAACATCAGTTTGTCCTGCGTGTCCGCAAAAATCCGATCGATGGCATTCAACCGCTCGTCATCGCTCATTCTTAATTTCGAGGAGGTAATTATGGTCGTTAGCTCTTCTAGATTATTCAGGCTCTGGTCGAACAGCTGTTTGTACACCTGCGCTAAATAAATGACTTCCTGTGGATTGAAATTATCCGACTCCTTGAAGCGTTTAAATGCCGCTTTATACTCTGCAACCAGATCTTTCTGGTAACTGATGATGTCCCCGACACGCCTGTATTTTTTTATCTCCGGGTTGACGAGCATCAGACCATCCAGAAATACTTCGTGCAGGGAAAAGTTACCTTTCGAAACATTTTTTACGGCATTGTAACCATTGGTAATTATCGTATACCCTTTTTTCATATCGGCAAGAATGTTTTTCAATTGGGACAGCTTTTCGACATTTAGCAGAAGTTGTTCGGCTTCGGTCGATTGCGCTTTGACAACTATCGGAGAAGTCCATAGCGCCAATAGCATTACTGCGCCCATTAAATGGCGGATAAATAGTTTAGTCGATGATTCCATGATATTTTTTTAATTGGTCAATAGATCTTTGTGAGTCTTCCTTTTGCCGGATGAGCAAGTCAACTTGGCTGCAAAAGCTTTGCGTAAATTCAGCCTTATCGAGCATAGCGTTATGTATCCTATCCAATCTTTTGATCCGTTCGTCATCGCTCATTTCTACCTTTCTCGATGTGATGACCAATAACAGTTCTTCGAGATCCGTTGCACATTCGTTCATGACCTGATCTTTTACCTTTCGGATGTAAAATTGATTCTCCACAGATAGCCAATCATTGGTCTTTAAATCATTCAGCCTCTTACTAATCTTCAGCTGAAAGTTGATGATCTCTGCCACTTGGACGCTGTTTTTAACCACGGGACTGACCATTTTAAGGCCGTTGATAAAGGTGCTGTGGAGACCGAACTCTCCATTTTTGAAATCCTTTACCGTATTTATGCCTTGATTTGCGATGTCATACCCTTTTTTTAAGTAGCCAGCATAGACCTGTAATGCAGCAATCTGTTCTATGAGGTATTTTTTCTGCGTTTTCTTTTGATTGAACCATTCTGAAAAAGTCTGTCCAAAAGTGGAGTTAGCCAACAGGATAACTGCAAGAAGGGTACTTAGGAGCATTTTAAATTTATTCGATTCCATAGATTTCTTTTAGTTTGGCTGCCTCATCTAAAGATTGGGCGCGTTGGATGCTCAGACTGCTGTTCTGTGCATTGAATTGTTTGAGGTCGCTGTAATTTGTGTCCATCTTATCTGCGGCAGTGTTGATGATCTCCAGTCTCTTGGCATCGCTCATCTGTGTCTTAAAACTGTTCACTACCAACAAGATCTGGTCGAGGTTCTTGATGCTTTCATCCAGTATGCCCGAATAGACCTTCTGCATGTATCCAAGTTCGTCCGAGGAAAAGTGCTTGTCCTGCTTGAAGAGTTTCCAAGCCCATTCATATTCATCCACGATAGCCACCTGCTTTTGGATCAGGTCTTTGATGCGCTTATAGTAGGCTATGGCAGATTTGATCTTCCACAGCTCCTCATAATACTCTCCGTACAGATTTTTCTGCTTTTCTGTCCAGTCCGCAATCTCGGTCAGTTTTAGTTTTGAGAGTTGGTTTTCAAGTACCTTTTGCGCGTTCTGTAACCAGATCGTTTTGTTCTGTAGCCGTTGGACCTTTAGGTCGACGGCCTTGATGACTTTTTTTACCCCTGCCTTGATGACTTCCATAACCGCAATCTGCGCATCTGCCCCCTTTGGCAGCGAAACAAATAGGGTCATGGCGCTCACGGGTAGGATGACCATGTACTTTTTCATAATGTTTATAATTTTCATCGGTTGATAATTGGTTATTTTAAAGTTGATGGGCGTGAAGGGGCCTTTATGGGAGTTAATTCTATTCGGCATCCATTTGATGACTATTCGATGCTGTTTGGTATTTGCGCTTAGCTCCCTTTTAGTTTGCGGTATTCGCGTCTTCCCACCAAAAGCTTGTTTCCCTTGGGATAAAAAGTAATGAGCTTACCTTTTGCCGATTCTGTTATTGTCTTGGTGTTCTTGTCATAAATACCCAACCATTCTTCTGTTTCATATTCGTGTTTGCCAAGCTTTCCATTGTGGATCATGTTGAATCCTGTTTTGCGGTGGATCAAAAAATTATTGCTTTCGGAAGGTTCGATGGCCAACGTATCCCAGGCAACGCTGTATTCGCTTCCGTCACTGTTTACGTAGGTGCCCGGGATAAATTTCCGAGTGGTATCCGTATTACAAGAGGTAATCAATCCTACCCCTATCGCAAAGAAAATATTAATGTTTTTCATAGTGTGGTTTCTGTTTTTGTTTGATTTTTGATTTTAAGTTATCGGCGAGGTTGCTATTCCTCTAGCCTTTTGATCGTTGTTCGATTCTGATTTCGTTTGCCAGCACGGCAATGCCTTTTTTAATGCCGCCGTACCGTGCTGTATATTGCTGCACTTTTACCTTCTCGCTTTCTTCGGTCGTGTAGGCCCAGTATTCTTCTAGGCTAACTTCTGTTCGATACACTTTACTATATTGTCCGCCCAGGGAGATGAAAACTTCTTTGTATTTTCGCTTCGGATCATTCGCCTTGTTCATCGATAAAATCTGCGCTTTTTCTTTTTCTGTCAATCCCAGCAATTCTTGTATGCTGTCAAACTTGTTCTGGTACTTGCTCTGATCCAGCAGAATCTTACAGTCGGAATTATTGATGATGGCCTGCTTGACCACCGTTGAACCGATGATGTCCTCGACCTCCTGCGTGACCACGATCGCCTCGCCGAAGAATTTTCTCACGGTCTTGAATAGGTATTTGATGTACTCGGCCATGCCTTCTTTGGCAATTGCTTTCCAAGCTTCTTCAAGCAAAATAACCTTACGGATGCCTTTGAGCTTGCGCATCTTGGAGATGAACACTTCCATAATGATCAGCGTAATCGCTGGAAAAAGGATGGGATGGTCCTTTACCTGATCCAGTTCGAAAACAATAAATCGCTCGTTCAAAAGATCCAGGTTTTGGGTGGCATTCAACAGGTAATCAAATTCGCCACCGCGATAATATGGATTGAGCACATACAGAAAGTTGCTGACATCAAAGTCCTTTTCCTTAACTTTTCCATCTTCCAGCACCTGCATGTATTCCGATAGTAGGAACTCGTAGAAAGTATTGAAGCATGGGAAGATATCTGGGCGTTCTTCAACATGTTCGAAATAAAGTGTCAGCGCATTGGACAGTGCTACGTATTCAGATCTTCGAAAAGTTTCATCTTCCTTTTTCCATAGCGCAAGCAATAAGGTCTTTATGCTCTCTTTTTTTTCGGTATCGAGTACATCGCCCGCGGTCAGATAAAAGGGATTGAACTTGATCGGGTTATCCTCGGTATAGGTGAAATAATAGCCTCCAACCAGATCACAAAGTCCTTTGTAGCTGTGTCCAACATCCACCAGAACGACATGTGCTCCCTGTTCGAAGTAAGAACGTACCAGATGGTTGGTAAAAAAAGATTTGCCACTGCCGCTCGGCCCCAAAATAAATTTGTTGCGGTTGGTGGTATATCCCTGTTTGATGGGTTCGTCGGAAATGTCCACATGTACAGGCCTGCCGCTCAACCGGTCGCCCAACCGCAGGCCAAAAGGACTGATGCTCGAACGATAATTGCTTTCCAGATTGAAAAAACAGGTTGCCTGTTCCAAAAAGGTATCAAAGGTATCGTTCATCGGAAAGTCTGCCTCGTTTCCGGGCAGGCCAGCCCACCATATCTGCGCCTGTCCATCGGTCTCCCGTTTTGCAATCGCATCCATTTGGGCCATCGCAGAACTCACCAAATTCTTTAGGTCTTTGACTTTTTCGGAATTCTCTGACCAGGTTACCACATTAAAATGTGCCTTGATCGGTAGGCGCTGGTTTACAATAGCCTCATTCAGAAAATCATTCACTGCGTCCCGACCAATGGAGTTTGCCCTGGAATAGCTCGAGAGCGATTGCAGACGAAGTTTCTTTGCCTCCAAGCGTTTGATCGTTTTCTGTGCATCCCCGATGAACACATATTGGTTCAGGATATGATTACAATTTAGGAGCGTTCCCAACGGTGAGGCAAAACCGATGCTGAATTTCGTCCGATCTGTACTGTACTTATCATAATTGATGCGACTGCCGCAAAGCGCCGGTAGTTCCTCCGTATCCGACAACGTGTAAAGTTCCACTTGCTTTTCGCCAATCCGGATCTCATTTTTAATATGGATGTCATGGATAACCGGTTGCTGTCCGACAGCGGAGAGGGAGCAGTAGCGTTCGATTACGCCGGCGTGATTTGCATTACCCGCCAATTCATCGTCATCTAGTCTTTGAAGTTTAACAAATCCGCTATCTTTTAAGATCTGCTTAAATTGACCTAAAATATCTGTAAAGTCTTGAAGCAGCACGGTGTTAATGGTCTGGGTCGGAACAATGGTTTTGCGGAGGATGTTGCTGTAGACCGATGAGGATAATTTTCTATCCTTTGGTTTCTTGGTCAGAAAGAGGTAGCAATGATGGTCTAGAAAGGGTCGCTCATTAAAGAATCTTTCGCTAGCAATTGATAGGAAGCTGTTATCTGAGCTTTCGAAATCTGCTTTATATACACTCTCTGTAAACCAGTCTTGTTTGTGAAAGATGCTGTATTGGGGAAGGATCTTAATGGCCTTTACCCATGCCTGATGATAAGCTTCATAATCCCTATCGGACAGCGTGAAAATCTCGGGCAGATTAGCTTGGTAAGCGATGGTAATATCTCCCTGCATCGACAGTATACAGTTATTTTCGACTTTATAAATGGGCAATATGTTTTGGGCTTCTACCATGTTTGGTTGATATTTGGTGGGTTTTTATCTTATCCTATTACCACTATTGCGATGGCCACCGCTTTGTTTCAAGCTCGTAAACAATCGCCTAGAACGAATTTTTATGTACTTCGGCAAGCTGCGTTTTGCGAAATATTTGGATAGTCCGTGCTCTCCAAACTTATGGCTCAACCGAAAGACCGTAAAAAACAATGCAGCTCCGAGGCCGAAGATCAGGGGAAGCACGAAAAACAAACTCAGGCCAATAATGTACAGGATCGCAAAACTGATCAGCAAAACAACTAGCCCAATGGCGAGGTATGCGATGTATTGCGCTTTTAACCCTTTAAATTCGATCGGTTTTGAGACGCCCTTATTGATTTGATAGATACTTGCCATAGTCTCCTCCTAAATCCTCCCCCAATGGGGCGGAATTTTTTATTTATGATGAATAATGAGTTAGATGCCGAAGAAAGATTTGAGGACGGTTGCAACGACCACTAAAAAAATACAGGAGCCAAACCACGCAGCAGCAACCTTGTTGGTGTCGGGTTCGCCGGCGTTCCATTTATTAAATACCTTGATTGCTCCGATAATACCGACCACTGCACCGATGGCATACATAAGACTGGTTCCGGTGTCAAAATATCCTTTTACCTTGTTGGTGGCCTCCTGGATTCCCGCATTCCCGTCCTGCGCAAAAAGAGCTACGCTCCCGAGCGTGTTGGATACAAAAAGAATTCCCGAGATCAAGCAGCATTTGACCACGCGTTTTCGGTTAACGATTTTCGTTGAATTTTTCATAATTATTTTAATTTTTATTGTTTAGAAAAGAAATTTTTTGAAGCATCCATGTCTTAGATTTTAAGCGATCATCAATTGATAGCGCTAGATCCATAGATCTTCGAGTTCCTCGGCCGAAAGATGGAATGGAGCGTGATCGGCAATAAATTCGTTGATGTACCCGATATTCGGATTTGAACCGATCTTTGGATATCTTTCACTGACCAACCTCATCAAGCGTAAAAAATCTTTTTTATTCCCATCCTCTTTACTTAGAAGTTTAAAGGCAGATTTTACTTCTTCAAGCACATCGGGAACTAAGCCCACCTGATCTTCTTTCGCATCTTCGCTCCGACTAAAACCGAATCCATTCATGCTGATCGTGCTCATTCCTTCGGGCAATCTGGATGCTCCGACAAGGGAATTTGCGTGTTCATCCTCTGTATATTCTGGGTCTTCTTTCCAGGTATGGGGAAGCGGTTCTGGCGTTGCTTTTTCATTTTTTCTCCCGCTCAGGAATGCACGGAGTTCGTTCTGATAGAAGATGGAGATGACGCCCACATACCAGACGACGGTGAGTAACAGTGCGGCGATCAGAAATTGCGGCCACGTGAATTGTTGTAACATTACTTTCGCTTTTGCCTGGCGCTCCATTGCATCAGGTTCAAGGGCAAAGGTTCAGATGTGTGGGATTTTTGAGGCGCAAGCAGTACGGAACGTACGTGAAATTTGTTGTTTTAATGCTTCAACGAAGTATAAGTGCGCTTTTATGGACTTTATTTTACGGCCGAAGTTTTGCACGTCCACCTACTCCCAAAACAATTGGATAAGAAAATCCCTGTTTGCGCAAAAAGGAACACCTTACTCCACTGAAAATTTCCAATAGGTGGGCTTAAGAAGGTAAAAAGGGGATTCCCCCTAGATCAATCCCTCATCTGCGAAGGAATAATAGCCTTCTGATGTAATTATGATATGTTCCAATACGACAATGTCTAGATAACTTCCAGCGGTTTTCAATTTTTTCGTTAGAGAAATATCTGCTTGGCTTGGGTTTAGATTGCCTGACGGATGATTATGGCTCAGGATTATGGAGCTGGCGCATGCTTTTAAAGCGGTTGAGAAAATAAGTTTGGGATCGGCTATTGTTCCAGCCATTCCGCCCGATGAAACTTCATAGATTCCTATGATCCGGTTCGCTCTGTTCAACAATAAGATCTTAAATTGTTCCAAAAGTTCAATTTTACTCAGATCCCAATTGTGATACAAAATGCTATATACGTCCTTTGAAGAGGCTATTTTTGGCCTTTCAGACGCTTTAAATTTAGGTCGATAAGTCACATTGATTTCCGATACCTGAAACAATGAAATTTGATCTGACAATTCTTTGCTTTGATTTTTTGATGTTATCGAGTTCGCTTTTCCCGAGTTTTGAAGCTTTTCCATAATTACCTTGATTAAGTGAATGAATTAATTATGGTGCGGCAAGTGGCCAAATCAGAATTAACGGGCAAAGTGGAGATCAAAAAAATGCGGAGGCTCCACGACAGTGGATACCCATTTTTTTGATACTACTTTGGCGAAGCGACCCCATATTTCTGGTTTGGCCTAACTTTGTAGCAATGATTAATGGTTTACGCCCTAGCTATTCAAAAGAAATAGATCAGCATGTTTAGCTACAGAGAAATACTCAAACTATCATCGGAATCTTCTACTTTTTTATTGGTTTTTAAGGGGTCTGCCTCGTTATTGGCACGATCTATTTGGGGGAGTTGCTTCCTGAAAATGTCTTGTATATCTTCCTTGATTCTTCTGTAATTTTCTTGAAGATCTGTCTCGCTCACTTTTGCGATCAAAGGGATTGGCTTGTAGCTATCTTCTTCTGCCTTGATGGCGGCATGGTTATTCTGTATCTCGGCATGGAATGCCTTCAACTTGATTTTGCAGTCTGGATTATCTGCAACGATACCCACAAACTCGCCAGATGAAAGAGAACCAATTTTTGAAGCCGGGACGGCATAGTCTAACTGGGTTGATTTTGAGATAGATGTATCCGAGCTGTTGATGCTCAGGCTCTGCCTATCCTGCATGATCTTTCCTATTGTTTCGGATAATTTTTTAGCGGTATCACCGGTAACTTGCCCGCTGATGATGTTGCCCACTATTCCAGTGATCACATCCGCCTGTTCTGCGCCGTAATCCTTTTTTAATTGGCTAAAATCCTGAACGGCCAAACTTGTTGCCACTTTATTACTCCTAGCTGTAGCAATCAGACTATCCATGTTGTTGAAATAAATCGTGGGAAATTCATCAAACACCAAGCTGCTTTTAAGTTGATCCTTTCGGTTGACGAGTTTGATCATCCGAGATATGTAAAGAGAAAGCACCGCACCATATACTTGCAGCTTCTGCGGATTATTTCCCACGCACACTACTTTCGGTGCTTTCGGATTGTTCACATCCAGGGTAAAATCATTCCCGGAGAGTACATAATACAGTTGTGGCGATGATAGCCTTGCCAGGCCAATCTTGGCTGATGCGATTTGCCCTTCCAATTGCTCTTTTGCCTTATTCTGGAATGCGGAAACAAAAGGATTGATGAGTACCTTTATCTCTTCCTCCTGTTGAAGCACCGCAAACAATGGATCATAGTCTGCTTGCATCAATTCTATTACATGGGGCAATGTGCAGAATTTCCCATTCTCATATTTTCTTAGGTACCAGATGATGGCCGTTAGAAAATTGATTGGACTCTCTACAAAAAAGTCGCCTTGTTTTTTGATCCAGTCTCTATTCAATCCCAACATAATGGTGCGTCCGGCCTCGGTGGCATCGGTAATGTCATCCATCCCAGCAGGATCTAAAGGATTACAGCGGTGGGTTCGGTTTAGATCGTCAAAGTTTATCACGAAGAAGGCCGGCTTCACCTTAAAGTTATTTTGATATTTCAGCAGTTTATTAAAAGCAATCTTACTCAGGTCATCATACTTAAAATCATACAAGAACATGGAAAAGCCTTTTTTCAGGTGCTGGTCGATGATGTGGCGGATAACAAAATAGGATTTTCCTGCACCGGGCGTCCCAGCAATCAAAAGCCCCCGTTGTGGATTGATCACGTTGATGTATCCATGTCGTGGTCTTCCCTTTAGGTTATAAATTGTGGGTAAATTGATGGAGTATTCATTCTCAAGCAGGCGTTCCTCTTGTGGGAAACTTTCATTATCCTCATTAAAAATATCTGTATTTAATTTTTCATGGATCAACCTCGACAACAGACCGCCACCTGTAAGTATCAAAAGATAGCCGCTAACGGTGATTCCCATATAAAAAACTGCGATCGTCGAAACCGCCTCATTCATAAAAAAACAAAGACCACTAATAAGATACAAAAGCAATCCGCTAATCAGGCAAATGACAATCGTCTTTCCTGCTAACTTCTCCTCTTTTTTGCCTTTCACGCCAATAAGCGATATTCCCAAGAACAGCAAAGCCGCAAGTTTCGGTTTTAGGATGTTATTGAACAGGCCGGTCTTTGCGATGTTTGCAACAATACGGTCAGTTACTTCGGCTGTCCAACCCCAATTTTTAAATGCCAGATAACAGCATAGGTAAAAATGGATCGCCAATATAAAAATGCTGATCAGTCGGGTAAAATCTATAATTTTCCTTAATCCCTGTACGTCTTCTCCTGTGTTCATAAGCCCCTCCTAAATCCTTCCCAGTAGGGAGGACTTTTAAATTTTAAATAGTCTCCTTTTTCTTTTTTTCTTCTTGCGATCTATGGTCGGCGTATAATCGGTCTGTGGTTTTCCGAGCAGTCCATCCAAAAAATGTGTTTGCTCAATGGGTTCGAGATGGCTTGTTTCCTGACCTGCCGCAGGTTTTGAGTACCTGTTTTCTGTATTTAGAGGTCTTAAATAAGTCTTTATTAGATCCCGGTAGCCCAATCTTTGGGTCAATGATTTTGCGCTGTAGGCTTTCCCCAGATCGCTCCCGTTAAAAACGGTCTTGTTTATATGGTCGATAAAGGTGACCCCATAAATTAAGTCCTTTTCATTCTGCCTAAACACTAGTGCTGTTCCATTTTTTTGAAGCTCGGCAATCAACGTGTTTTTGGTGACCATATCGTATTTATTGATTACCAAATCGATTCGTCTGATCAGGTCCTGTCTAAATGGCTTTCTCTTATCGGCGTTCCTTTCAAATTTCTTTTCCAGATTTCTAAGCGTAGGCTTACCATAAAACGCACTCGCTTTGATCGGCACACCGATTTTGTTGCCCGATTTGTCCAACAGAAAATAGATCAGTCCCTTTTTCTGGAACATTTCATTTTCCTCTTTGCCCCGATCTGCCATAACGTTGAACTGTTTCAAAACCGCATTGAATTCGGCCAGAGACGTAAATTTATACGTATCCATAACGGCATGTACAATATTGCTGATGGCACGCTTGGTGGGGAGATGGCCGTATGCTATACTTTCCGGGTCAGCAGGTCTGATGGCAGGTTGGGGCTTGTATTTCTTCCTTTCGGCCACCACCAAATTGAACTCTTGCTCTATCGACTTCCTTGCTGGTTCTGACAGGTCGCTGCCGATGTTGTGCAGGTCGATGATTTTGCCATCCCGTTTTATGCTCGTGGTGGCAATATGCAAATGCTGATGGGCAACATCGTTATGCCGGTAGACCAAAAAAGGCTGTTCTCCAAACCCGATGCGTTCCATATACGCAATTGCAATCTGCTGCATCTTGGTGTTTTCTAGCTTCTCCGAAGCATCAAAATTCAACGTAATGTGCAGGGCGTTTGTTTTTACGCTTGGCTTGAGCGAGGTCAGATGCACAAATCTTTGCAGCTTATGGGCAAAGCTCATTCTTTCTATATCTCCAGCAAAACCGTTGGCGAGTATCAGCATGGCTTCGCCTTTTGTTACCTTATTCTCGTTATAATGTAAGATGCCACGAATGCTTTTTCCCGTCACGATTTTTGCAACCATTTCTCCGCCAGCTTTGAAATAATGATCAACAGGCTATCTACCTTCTTATCGACCTCTTTGTAAAGATCGGCTACTTTGAGTACATATAATGGTTTGTGTATTCCCGCTTTGTCCTGGTTAAAGCTCCTAGTAATCTGGTTGATGTTGATTCCGATCGCTTTGAGCTCCTTTCGGATAAGCGCCATTTCTTCCATCGGGCCGTTCATGGAAACATCGGTATAATAGAGTTTAATCTGTTGATTGGACAACAGCTTTCTCGCTACCTCGGCAATGGACGCATAATTGCTTTCTTTATGCAACTTTTCCAGTCGATTAAAAGTCGATTCGGTCACCCTTATGATAAGATTGTGGCTTAACAAAGCGTCCTGATCCTTGTCTTTTTTTATTGACATAATATACCTTTTAGAAAGTTCCAGACTTCACGAGTTCCGAGTGAAGTCCCCGGCCCAAGCCGGCAAAGATCGTTTTGCGCATGCAAAACTACATCTTTGCTAAGTCCCCTCGGACTTCGGCACGCCGCTCCCGGAAGTGTACTGAAACGTCGGTTTACGACTGAATGGGTCTAATAATTTTTTTCTAATTAGGATACAATTCCCGATTGTTTTCCTGCTGATCTTGAAAAGTGTCCAGCGGAACGAAAGAACGCAAGAGTTGTCGGATGCGCTGGCGAGGTTCGGTACGGATCCGCTTTAGCTTCGGAAAAAATCTACCGTTAAAGGCCCTGCCCGTCGGGCCTATTATTTCTTTTTTGTTTTTCATGACCGTTTGAATTGACGGTCAAAGATGCTTTTCCCAAAAACGATGAAGGCGCAAGTATGATGGAAGGTACGGCAAAAAGAGGGATTGCTTGTTCCTCGAAACTGATTATCGGTCTAATGATTTCTCCATCACTTAAACCTGATTTTGAAGCTAAATAAAAAAAGGGCTTTCGCCCTTTCGTAGATTAGAGTATAAAGTCTAAATCCCTATTTTTTGAATATGCCTGACACAGCCTAAACGCTCGTTGCGTTCTTTGAAAGCCCGTTCCGAACTGGATGGATTTTAGCTTTTGTTCTAAGTCCTTGTGCTGTTTCACGTTTTGATAATAGCCAGTAACGGCATTATATGCTCCAAAAAGCGTTCCCCTCGTCGTTGCGGTTTGCTGTGTTTCACTACCCAGAGCATATTCCATAATGGAATTGCATACATTTTTAAAACGTGCGGAATGCTCGTCCTCCCTGCCTTCAACCACCTGTTGCAATACCTCCCTAGATGGTGCCATTGCTTGCTGCACCAATTTTAACACTTGGCGGTCTGTGATACTTACCTTTGACCAGTTGTTGAAAACCTGTTCGAGCTCGTCCGAGAGCAGGTTGCTTATGCCCATCAATTTATGCGCTTCGCCAAGTCTATCCCTTACATTATTGGTGTGCTTAATCTTGATGCAATTTGCAGCATCCTTCAGCGCTGCATTAAGCGTGTTGTTACATACGATCCTAATGGGCGTAAAGGCGGCCGTAATACTGCCCGACCCATCATGCGAGGTGGTAAGGAAAAGGTATTTTTCAATGAGGTCTTCCTTGCCCACACGTATATATTCCGGTAGTTTTGCGGTGATAAAGATCCGCTCCCCGTTGCCTAGGGCGCCAGCAGTCTCATACAAAATTCCCTCGCCATTACCCACAATGGCATCGAAGAAAGCAAAAGCATCTCGGTTTTGGACGACTTCATAATCGCTTCCCAGCTTATCGCCAAGGATATCGCCAGTATCTTTCCGATACGTGAAAAAAGACTTTTCTGAAACGACTTCGCTGCCATCGGGAAGCCTATGCAAGTTCGGAAGTTTTTCCACTTCAAAATCCAATCCAGCATAGCGGAGCGCTTCCGCGCTCGTTGGATAATCTGAGACGATCTGTCCCAGGCCGTGCCATGCTTTTTCGTTCACCGAGAAAAAGCTGTGCATGTTTGTCTGTTGGTTAAAATTAATCTGGTGTGCCATAACATTACGTTTTAAAGGTTTATAAATAATAGTAATTAGTATTTCAAGCCCCATCGGCATACGCCTCCATTGGCTTTTTGTAGAGGCAAAAAAAATGGGCGCTGGGCTGGCGGAGCAAGACTCTGAGGCAAAAAAATACGACCCGCAGCGCAGCGGAGGGTGGAGATTTATTTGTCCAGACCCGAAGGGCATGGTCTTGCCCGCCGAAGAGGTTTATCTTTGCCTCAGCAAAAAAGCCATAAGGAGTTTAGGAAAACTTCACCTTATTGATTTTAATGCTGAAAGGATGAATGGCCGAAACGCAGTGGGGTCCATTGATCCGTGCATCTAGATAGTCGCGTATCTAAACTGCCCATTCCGCTATGGAGCGGAACGAGGCACCCGAAGGGCATCGGTTTCTTCGAGGAACGAGAAGTGACAGATGGTTTTGATTGGGGACATCACTTCGCGAATCTTGAGGGCAGTTTTCAAGTTTAGGCTGTCTTTACAAACAAGGATTTGTGGCCGGAATGCAATGGAGGCCATTGATCCGCTCAATTAAATTAGTCCCTGATCGAACTGCCCATTCCGCTAAAGAACGTAACATGGCACCCGAAGGGCAAGGTTTCTTTGAGGAACGAGAAGTGACCGATGGTTTTGATTGGAGACATCACTTGGCGAATCTTGAGGGCAGTTTTCAAGTTTTGGCTGTCATTGAAAACGAAGATTGGTGGCCGGAAAGCAGTGGAGGCCATTGATCCGCGCAGTTAAATTAGTCCCACACCGAAACTGCCGAGGTTGCTGCCGAGCGGGGCGTGGCACCCGAAGGGCACCGGTCTATTAAGGCACGGAATTGACCGATGGTTTCGATCGGGGACGTGATTTAAAGGTTTAACAAATCTTATTTTAATAACCTTTAAGCCTATAGGAGGTTTAGGCGTGTTATTAAATTATTAACTTGAATTAAAAAAGAAGCGTTAACAGCAAATTCTCCAATTGTCTGATATAATAGGCTACTATCCATAAACTTGTGACCTACTATACTAATTGCAGGGTATGCCAATTGCCGCTGCAATCGTTCTCCTAATATTCTCGAGATATTTTTTCTGAGCTGTCCATTCGTTTGCTCTCAAAAAATTAGCAAGTGCTGACAGAGAATTTACTTTAGTGGAACCTAAAAAATATTCCTCATCAAAACGAAGATAAGGCTTCGCATTCTTGTTCAATTTAACAAACAGTGGGTGTTCTTTTAACCCCCAATAATCGGTAAAATTATGTCCTTCGAAAGATTTCATTTCTAAAATCGGTAATTTATCTTGGTTCTTATCCATCGATTATTAATGTTAGGCAATTTATCAGTTCCCCTCCACAATTCTTATCTCCTCCTCTGTCAAATCTTAGAGTTTTTAAACCATTGGGTCTATTTCGTTTTTGAGTATCATTTCGTTAGGTATACGTCTATGGGTAAAATTTTATTGTTTTTATTACTGCAATCCAAAAGCATAGTTTAGCTGAATATTTCTTTCGAACTATTCTTTAACTAAAACTTGAGTGAGTTCAATTGTGCTGCAAATAATGTCATATAATTCATCAGATGAATTACACCTCGAAATTTGGTGACCTAAAGCTTCAATTTTTGCCAAATTATTTTCTGGAAGCTTCTTATTGCTCAAATACTTATTCATAGCTTTTTCCATATGTTTTTTAATACCCGTCAATAGTTTGGCAGTTGAACCAAGATGTTTCACGAATGATTCTCCATTTTCAGAATTGATAAGGTTTTGAAATTCTGCGCCATTCATTCCAGGTTTATTTCTGGCTTTATCAGGAAAAGCCTTGCGCATAAAAGCTTCAAATCGTGAGCCTCGCATATAAGCGTCAATAGAATTTTCGGGTGTCATATTTTTGTTTTAAATGTGAATTCTAAAATTAGTATCAAATAATATCCTCTCCCGCCTCCACAATCCTTATCTCCTCTTCTGTCAAATCATAAAGCTGGTAAACCAATTGGTCTATTTCGTTTTCGAGGAAGGTGGTGTCTGCTGATTGGTTTTGTTTTTTTAATTCTATGATGTTGTCTAAATTCTCACAGATTTCTTTTTCTTGAAGTGGATTTGGCAAAGGAACTCTTAGTGGATTCAATGCTTGCACACTTATTATTAAATCTCCAGTTCCAGTTTTTGGCGATTGCCTAAATAATTCCATATTACATAGCTTGGAATTTAACACAGCTGCTAGGAATTTGACTTTACTACCGGTGGCAATACATGTGCTATCCAAACAATATGCTCCAGATTCATCATAGCAGAACCTTAAAATCGAGCCAATTCGTTTCCAAATTAATTTAGGTTTCTCAAAATCTTTCCAAAAGGCAATATTGTCTTGGGTTTCGAACCATGCATGTCTTGTTTTTTTACGAGACCCTTTTTCGCCAGACTGCTCAATTGTTTTCCCGAATGTTATTAGATGATTTTTGACAGACGCAAAGTCGTCTATGTTAATTTTTTTGCTCGGAAATGTAGCTATTACCCAATTTGAGGGCTCTCCAGAACTATATTTTTGTATATCTCTTCCTCTTAAAATTGGATTGAGCAAGCTAGATGCATTACTATCATTTTTTATTAGTTTGTTTTTCACGTCTTCATCAACTAGAAATGCAGCATTATAGCCAGTTAAGACTCCTCGATTAATTTCGATATCCCATTCGCTTAAAGGTATTCCGTTTTTTTGTATTTTCTCAATTAGTGAATTTGAAATCGGATCATTAAAAGTCCAAATTTCTTGACTGAGAGAATTTGTTGGAAATGAAATGGCTTTATCTACAATGTATTTCTCAAAATCAGTAGTTAAATCATCAGTTTTCTCTACATTTCTAAAAATAAAAGAATCTTCATCCGAACTTTTCGACTTTTCGAAGCCCACAATGGCTGCATCAACGGTTGCTTCATCGAAGATTGGCTTTCCTCCGAAATCAATAAAATGAGTCATTTTAACATTTTCAGATAAGTATCTTCTTAAAACTGCACCATATCCTGCCCTTGTGAACTTGCCAGATATAATGAATTGGAAACTTCCATCACTCTTCATAATCTGATGGCCTAATTCGACAAAATAAGTTAGTAAATCCGCAAGCGAATCAAAGACTTCAAATCGAGACTTTAGGTAAGGCTTCATATTGATAAACTCCTCCTGCCTTATATACGGCGGATTCCCGATCACCACATCAAAACCAACAAAATCGCCTTCATCATTTAGAACCTCTGGAAACTCAAAGCGCCATTCGAAAGCGTTCTCGAATATTTTGTTGGATTTTATTTCCTCAATCTCAGTTTCTAGCTTGTTAATTTCTTCGGTTTTTTGCAGCACTTTTTTGTTCCAATCGGCTTTGTCTTTTTTGCTCATTTCAAAAAGCTGCCCTTGGTTGGTAAGTGTGAAGAGTTCGCCAGATGCTTTTCTAAGTCGAACGGCCTTTTTATCGTTCAAAGATATCTCACTCCGAAAGTCAGATTTTATATCGTCGATAAGCCGCTCCATTTCCCGCTTTTGCGCCTTGCTTTCTGCATTTCGGTAAGTATCTACCGCAGCACGATAGCTCTCTATGCTCCACTTGCTTTTTTTAAGCGCCTGCTTCAGGTCGGCATCCATTGCAAAACGGCTAACCAGAGAGTTTCCGCATTTTATGTTGATGTCTATATTCGGCAGCGTTTCTAATGCGGTCGCATCTTTATAATAGGCATTTTTTAAAAGCTCAATCCATAAACGCAGTCGGCAAATTTTAACCGAGTTTGAATTGATATCTACACCAAAAAGGCAGTTTTCTATAATAGTTTGTTTTTCATGAAAGAGGGTTTCTTGTATACGTTGACTTTCCCCAAAGCCCCCCTTTTGTCCCCCCGGGAGGGGGGAAGGTCCCGGCACATACTCAAAAAGTTCTCCGTCTTCGTCGGTAACGATCAGCTTATCATTCTCCACCGTTACATCATATTCTTTCAGCCGTTTGCCATTGCGGTCTTGCAAAATTTTAAGGTCGTTTTTTACCGCGATAATTTCATTTAGCGCCGAAACCAAAAAATGGCCAGAACCAACGGCGGGATCGCAAATTTTAATGCTGTTTACAATTTTGTTTGCTTCGTTTCGGTCTTCAATTTTATCGTACAGATCTTCTAAAGTGGTGCAGGTCCAGTTTTTGCGCTCGTTAAATTTCTGCACTATGGCTTTGCGTATCGTCTCGCGACACATGTACATGGTGATGAAACCCGGTGTAAAGAAAGAACCATCTTTATAACCGTTTATTTTTTCGAAAATAAGACCAAGCACCGAGGCATTGATGAGCGTTTTGTTGTCTTCTTGAATTTCTTCTGCACCTTCGCTGCTAAAATCGTAAGCATTTAAAAACTCAAAAAGATACTCGAGTGTGTTTAAATTTCCCAAACGTTTTTTGCCCTGGTCGTTTTTTAAAACCGTACCCGGGATTATGGGTATGGTCTTATCGTCTTTCATATTGCTGATAAATAACGTAACCTGCTCTAGTTCTGTCGGCTCGAATAACGAAGAATTGAGGTATGGAACTTTCTCAAAAGCTGTTTTTACATCGTCGTTTCTCTCGTCGAACCTTCGCGCCAACACCTGAAAAAATAGGCTGTTCAGGTCGTCGTAGTTTTTTATTTTTTCCAGGTTGAGAAAAGCATAAGATTTATCACCTTTATGGTAAGAAATAAGTTGAGCCTCTAACAGTTTTAGAAACAAAATCCTATTGATCCAAGTAATGGAAAGTTCTAGCCCCACATTAAAAAGACGGTCTGCGGCGCTACTTCCAAACTGGTTAAGTTTTTCAATTCGGTTAAGTTTATCCAAACTATCAAGCTGGATGATGGCATCTTCCAAAAGGCTTCCCGAATTTCTTTCGCCAGCTTTATTGCGTTCTATCAGTTTTTTGCCACCTACTTTGGTTTCGGTTAACCCAATGATGTGCAACAGCTCAATGTAAAAGCGCTTATCTAAACTATTACTGTCGTTGCTAAAAGGCAGCTTTAGCAAATGTTCTGGCGAGAGCACTTTAAACAGCGCAATCAGCACACTATCATCTGCCATATTGGCATTGCGAAGTGGCTGTTGATAATCTTGTATATTGAAATACGTAAATTCTATCTCTAATTGGCTACTGGCAATAAACGGTTCTGCAATCTCTTTATAGAAGAAATCGGTCTTAACGCCTGCCAATCTTCCGGCCTCAAAATCATTAAATTGCTGAACGAGCTGTTTGTTTTGGGCAAAAAGCCTATCGAAGATGGTGGCATCAAAAATAAACCATTCGTTAATGTTGGTAATGACCAAGTGCTTTACCTCTAAATTTTTGTGGGTGATGCGTTCGCGCAGGTAATAAAGCACCAATTCTTGAAAAGCCTTTCGGTTTAGATTTTGAACGCTGACCATCTCACTTCTATTGGTCGGCTTTTTAGCTTCTATAATAACACCAACAGAACTTCTGGCTTTGTCGCCGTTATGGATTACGAGGTCGTTACGGCCTTTGGTATTTATAAAATGGTTTGGATCGTAATAGGTTTTCTTTAAGAAATCGCTGAGTATATTTTTATGAAACTCCTCTGTTTCGGTATCGTTTGTACGATTGAGCAACTGAATAAGGTTGGCCTTAAAACGCTCAATATCGATGCGGTTCGGCTTTACTTTTAGAAAAGCTTTGTTCAATGCCTTTCTGGGTTTCAATTCTTTTAAAATCATCTAAAATTTGAGAGCTTGTTTGCGGTTGTTAAGATAAGATATTTAAAATCAAATGCTAAAAAGATTGCCGATAAAATCTGAACACACTAAAATAACGATTCCCTCTGTTATTTGGCCGAATACCATGAGGGTTGAGTTTTTTCTTCAAATAAAACTTAAGGGAATTCTTTCACAGCCAAAAATTGCCGCCCAAATAAAAAGCATATCCCAGATGTTAAAAATCTAATTCAGGGATTACGTTATTAATTGTTGATATATAGAACCCAGTAAGATATCGGGTTAACTTTCAATAAAACTTCCAAATGAGATTCGACTATCATCGCTTTGCCGGCAACTTATCAATCAATGGAAAAGCGGTTTCATTTTTCACCTCCGACATTACAAAGAAACTCTGCATCGTCCCCACATCGGGCAGGTTGGACAGCTTAGTGGTCAACAACAAACTATATGCGTCCATATCCGCAATGGCTATCCGAAGCAAAAAATCGAAGGCGCCAGTCATGTGGTAGCATTCCATTACCTCTGGCAGCTTCACTACTTCCTGCTGAAAAGCAAGCAGGCTTTGTTGCGAATGTTGTTTCAGCTGAACCTGGGTATAGGCAATTAGGGTCAGACCTATTTTTTTGGGCTCTATGATCGCCGCATAACCCTTTATATAACCCTGCTCTTCGAGTTTCTTCACCCGTGCATGGATGGGTGTAATTGTTTTATGTAGCCGATAACCCAATTCCTTATGGGTAAGGCGGGCATCGTGCTGTAATAGGCTCAATATCCCGAGGTCTGTCTGATCTGGTCTGTTATTGATCATAATTGTAATATGGTTGTAGCTTCGAACTCCGCTTTTGCAAGGAAATCCTCGGCACATAACACCATTTCCTCTGACCCGATAAAGATTGGGGAACGTTGATGTAGCCCGGTCACCTCAACTTCCAATATTCTGTTTTTGCCGTCTGTGGCCCTGCCGCCAGCCTGCTCTATAATAAACGCCAAAGGGTTGCACTCGTAAACCAAACGCAGTTTGCCATTGGCCGCAGCGGCGGTAACGGGATAGATAAATATACCGCCCTTGATCAGATTTCGATGGACATCAGCCACCATAGAGCCAATGTATCTTGAGGTGTATGGGCGGGCGCTCGCCTCATCTTCCATCTGGCAATATTTGATGTATTGCTTTACGCCATCGGGAAAATGTACGTAATTTCCTTCGTTTACCGAATAGATGGTTCCCGTTCGGGGTATTGTTAGGTTGGGATGCGAAAGGCAAAACTCGCCAATAGAGGGATCCAAAGTAAAACCATTTACCCCTTTGCCGGTGGTATAGACCAGCATGGTCGATGAGCCGTAAATAATATATCCGGCCGCCACCTGTTCGGTGCCACTTTGAAGTACATCTTGCATAGAACATGCGCCATGGGTTGAAACTTTGCGATAGATAGAGAAAATTGTGCCCACGGCCACGTTAACATCGATGTTTGACGAGCCGTCCAAGGGATCTAGGGCTACAACATAGTTGGCCTCCGGGTCGATTGGGATGAACTCTTCGTTCTCCTCAGAAACCAGCACGCAGCATTCGCCGCCACACCGCAATGCAGCTATAAACTGCTCGTTGGCATAAACATCCAGTTTCTGCTGCTTTTCGCCCTGAACGTTAACAATGCCCTGATGACCGAGAATATCCATAAGACCGGCTTTGTTCACCTCCCTATTTACAATTTTTGCAGCGATGCCGATGTCCCGGAGCAAACGCGAAAGCTCTCCTTTCGCATAGGGAAAGTCGTTTTGCTTTTCAATGATGAATTGTCCGAGGGTTTTAAAATCCTCCATGTACTTAGTGTATATTTTACAATATATATACCTCAGATTGGTGGAGGCAAAACTAAGAATAATCTTCTTTATTAAAGCTAATTAAGCTAAAAATAAATATTAAGGGCTTGTGTTATATTTTATCTTAGTGTATTTAATTAAAATAGAAAAGACCAAAATCGAGGAAAACATAAATGAACTTAGGGCAACGTGGTCTTTTATGCTTTAGAAACAAAGTTACGTGGTCATATTTTCCAAAAATAGATCGTGTTATAACACATTAATCTAAAACTAGCCACCTTTGCGATAGGAATTGCGTGTAATCAACTTCTTAAATATAATGTTATGAGCCTGACAACAGAAGTGCAGAATTTGGAATACAATGTAGAAACTCGACCATTCATAGTCGGACAGACCGTCCATAAAAACCTGTCGCCTGCATCGCTTACCCGTTACGCGCTTGCGCGTGGAGAAGGCAGGCTGAGCGATCAACAGGTTCTGGTGATAGACACCGGAAGGTTTACCGGCCGATCTCCAAAAGATCGCTTTATAGTCAAAGACCAGATGACCATCGGCAAGATTTGGTGGGGCGAAGTAAACATCCCTTTCCGACCGGTAGCTTTTGATCTTTTATACGCAAAAATGATCGCATATCTGGAAAATAGCGAATTGTTTTTGAGAGACGCGTGGGCAGGTGCGGAGGAAAACACCAGGGTGTCCTTGCGAGTCATCACAGAAAAAGCTTATCAAAGTTTGTTTGCCTACAACATGTTCATCAGACCGGGAGCGGAGTTTCCTGAACGTCCGGAGTGGCTGATATTGGCTATACAAGCTTTATGGCCGACCCGTTGACCGATGGTACCCGACAAGAGAATTTTTCCATCATCAATTTCTCTAAAAAGATTATTCTGATTGGCGGTACTGGATACACCGGCGAAATCAAAAAGGCTGTTTTTACGATCTTGAATTTTCTGTTCCCGCAGCGTGGCATATTGCCAATGCACTGTTCTGCCAATGTAGGTGAAAAGAATGATACCGCATTGTTTTTCGGTTTATCGGGCACCGGCAAGACCACCCTCTCTGCAGATCCAGATAGGCGATTGATCGGAGATGACGAGCATGGCTGGTCTGCCAATTCCATATTCAATTTTGAGGGGGGCTGCTATGCCAAGACGGTCAACCTCGATGCAGAAAAAGAACCGCAGATATTTTCGGCCATCAAAAAAGGTGCGCTGCTGGAAAACGTTGGATTTTACCCCTCTACAAATAAAGTCGATTTTTCGGACATCAACAAGACGGAGAACACGCGCGTTTCCTATCCAATCAATTTTATAAAAAATGCGCTCATTCCTTCTATTGGCCCCGAACCGGACAATATTTTTTTCCTGACCTGCGACGCTTTTGGGGTATTGCCTCCCGTTGCAAAGCTGGATGCTGAACAGGCCATCTATTACTTCCTGTCTGGTTATACCGCAAAGATTGCCGGTACCGAGTTTGGCATCAACGAGCCTCAAGCAACTTTTTCCGCCTGTTTCGGCAAGGCTTTTCTCCCTTTGCACCCAAAGGTCTACTCCGATATGCTGATGAAAAAACTGGGCGATAAATCAATCAACGTTTGGCTGGTCAATACGGGCTGGACCGGTGGCGGTTATGGCATCGGTAAACGCATCGACCTTGCCCATACCCGTTTCATTATCGCCGCGGCGCTCGGTGGAAAGCTGCATCAGGTAGATTATGAACTGTTGCCCAAATTCGATCTGATGATCCCGAAAAGCTGCCCCGGTGTGCCAGACGCTTTGTTGAACCCCGTCCACGGCTGGGAAAATCCAACGGAATACTGGAAAAAGGCTGAAGAACTAAAATCGATGTTTGAAAAGAATTATAAAACGCTTGGTAAGGGTGTTATTTAATTAGTCTAAATTTGATATCGAAAGATTTGCACCTTATCAAATCTGAAAAGGAAAGAAGCTCCCCTGAAAATTAATCGAGGTTATTACTCTTTTCTCCTTAATGGGTTCAATTCAAACCTCGAGATATCTATTTAGAATCAAGAGGTACCCGATATGTTGACTGGTTGTAAAGTTAGCAGCTTTTCAGTAACTTATAAAAACTATTCAACCTTGTTTACCTTTTTGTTCGCGGGAACGCGTTGAAAGTTCAACTATACTAAAATTTGCGTTATTAAAAACAAATCCCAATGAACGCATTGTCAAACGATCAGCATCCTATTTGGTATTTGAGGTCTTCAAGTAGCCGTATTTACTTATCATCAAATAGGAATTAATGCCTCAGGATTGTTTCCAATTTTAATCAAATTCCTATCCACGCGAAAGGCAGCCATTTTGCTGTCGTCGCAAGGCTCCATTAGATGTGCAATCTCTTCCTTGCTCGCATCAACGTCAAGCCAATTGTCAATTTGATCCGTATCAATCATAACAGGCTGTCTTTTTTTGGTATTATGGATATCCGTCATCAACTCATTTGCAGCACCAGTAACAATAGAAAAAGTTTGCAACCATTGGTCTGTGGCAGGATCTTTATAGTTTGAAAAAATACAGGCAAGATTGAAATAACTTTGCTCTTTTGGATGGATAAAAAACGGAAGTTTGTCGCCATCAACGTGTTTATACTCAAAAAATCCGTTCACTGGAAGAATTGCGCGAAACTTCATGATCGAGATTTTGAATGATGCTAGATCAAAGATTGTTTCACTCTTAGCATTCAACGTGTTGTTGCTCATTTTGAGCATATCAGTATAAGGCTTTTTCCAATTTGGAATTAGGCCCCATTGCATCTGATCTATCACCCGCCGTCCATCTTGTTTTAACACCATCGACAACTTTGGATGAGAAAAACCACCCGCAAGATGAAAACCAACTGAATCTTCTAAATGCTCATTATAGATTGCATTAAAATCTGCGGCAAGCTTTGAAGCTTTTACTTTTTGACTTACATAATAACACATAGCTTTAGTTTTAGAAAATTTAATAATATATCTCGAAACATTGTCAATTAATCGAGATTTTAAATCAATCAATGCACTTTTATAATGTCGTCCCAAGAATTGGTATAATCAGGCGTTAAGTAATTTCGTCTCATGTCCCATTTCTTTATTAGTCCCTCACTTGCAATCTTTATAGTGCCCTTGCCATAATACTGGTTAATGTTATCCAACACTTTGCTTATCTCATTGTTTTCCGTTTTATATGCACTGAATATATTTAACTGCACTTCCGTTTCGGGAATTAAGCATGTAGCAGTCACCTCTACCTTTTGAAATTTATATCCTTTGATAAATACTTTTTTTAGACCAAGCAATGCAGCCTTAATTAAGTCGGGGGTATTATTTGCCGGATGATCTAATTTTATCGTGATACATGGATATATTTGTTCGAGGTCTGTTCTAAAACGATTTGTTAAAAGCCTGATGGAAATCACATTGGTGCATAATTTTTCTTTCCTCAGTTTCATTGCTAAGCGAGCTGCATAACTTGCAGTTGCCTGCTCCATTTCTGAATAGCTTTCCACCAACTTTCCAAAAGACCTACTCGTACACATTGCTTTTTTGGGATTCAAATGTGTTTTGAGATGGAGGCAACTCTCCCCTTTCAATTCCTTCCAAAGTCTTACGCCTACAATGGACATATTTTTATTCACCCATTCCATCGGGAGTTCTCTAAATTTTTTTGCGGTATCAATCCGTATGGAAATAAGCTTTGCGGCATATTGTCGGCCTATTCCCCAAACGTCTCCTACAGGATAGTTTTTGACCGCCTCATTTATCTTTTCTTCGGTATCCAACATCATTACCCCTTTTCCTTTTTTGGCCAGTTTATTTGCAAGTTTCGCGAGCGTTTTTGTTGGGGCGTAACCAACGCTCACAGGAATACCCGTATTCTTGATAATGGTGTTTCGGATCTTAAAGAGATAAGATTCTATTTCAGTAAAACCTTCCAATTTCAGGAAACATTCATCAATGCTATAAACCTCCACATCCGGGCTAAATCGAGCCAAGTTGTTCATCACCCTTTCGCTCATATTGCCGTATAAAGCATAATGGCTGCTGAAAACAATGACGTTTTTTTCCTTGACTAACTCTTCAATCTTAAAATATGGCGCCCCCATTTCAATGCTCAATGCTTTTGCCTCATTACTCCTGGCAATCACGCATCCATCATTGTTGCTCAACACAACTACGGGAGAAGTTCTATATTGCGGCATCCATAGCCTATGACAACTCGCATAGAAGTTGTTACAATCTACTAGGACGTACATATTTGCTTTTTTGAGGTACACAGTGCCAAGTTACGGCTCCAAAAATCTCTATGTCTCTTCCTGTGATTTCGATGGGTGGCTTTTGCTTTGAAGCATAAAGAAAAATCTGTTTGTTTTTTTTAACGATAAATCTATTCAGCCACTCTCCTTCTACATTAAAGATAATGAGAGAGCCGTTCATAATCTCCTTCGACCTATCCACAATAATAATTGTCCCCTCCGTAATTCCATGCTCTTTCATCTCATCGTTCACCGCCTCGAAATAGAAGGTATTAGTAGGATCAGAAACAATTCGCTGTGCAATATGCAGTCTTCGGTCCTTATAATCTTCTGCCGGGCTGATGAAACCGCTTACCGATCCTGCATCTTTAAGTGGTTCTTGTTCGTCGTTCTTTGGGATCTCTATCTCTCGTAGCATAGTAGGAATTATGCCACAAAATAATGCTAATATTTTTAGTATTACAAATTTGGCCAACACAATTTTTAACCATATACCATTAAAATCGTTTTCAGATTTGATTATCAAACACTAGTCACAGTCTAAATTTAACCCCACTTATCTACGCTGCATGTCAGATAGGTTACCCAGAAAATTTCAATACCCCATGTTCTGTGATCTGCTACAAGAGCATAACCGTGCCTTTAAGGCATAAAATGCACTACGAGTACATCGAAGAGGAGCTGATGCTGGTGTATTTTGTTAGTGCGGCACTGCATTATCTGGGCATCCCTACCATTGAGCTAATCGGGTGGCTGGTGTTTCTCTCCACTCGACTCCTTAGACGAAGATACTAGCTTGTTTCTACCGAGATGCGGGAGCCGTGGGTCAACCTTAATAAGATTATAGTTTATGAAATAATATCGCGCCTATAATTAGCCGGACTAATACTAGAATGATTATGGCAACAGCGTTGAAGTTTGGCTTTCCTTGTATTGTTTCATACTCGAAATACGTGATTTATAAATAAACTCATTTGCTCTCATTTTGCTCGTCATTTTTTAATTTGTCAAAAACATCTTTTATGAAAATTTTATTTTCTCCTATTTTATTTTCGTGCAACGCATAATGAATTAATAAATGTCTCATATAATTTAGGTTTTAGAAATACTATTTTTTTTGAAAACCAATAAAATGTTAATTGTAAAAAAATTCTTCTTTAATGATTTTACCCCCTTCAACAGTATAAACACAAAGCTCCGGTAATGTTACCCGCCCGATATTTTTTCTGACCGCATCAACTGTTATTGTAAAAGCAATATGATTGCCCACAACTATAGGCTCCGAAACTATTATTGAGTATAGCTCTTCAATCATGCTATCGAATAGTTTAGCTTTTGTTCGCACAGCTTCAAGACCTGTGGTTTCTTTTTCGAAGAATGGACCCGTAACTGGCTCTAGACTAAGTATTTTTTCGGCATATAGTGTATTGTAAGCACCCTCCCAATCCGCTTTACTACAATAGGCCACTAATTGATTCGCTATTTCATTTATTTTCATTTTGTTTGATTTAATTATTAGGCTTATGGCTTATAATTAGGTCGTATTCAAAGTTAGTATCGCTAATTAGCTTATATAGGGTGGATAAATAACATTATACAGGGTTATTAGTGCCAAATTTTTATATTTGCACATGAAAAATATTATTTTTTTATTACCAGACGCTTTACTCAAGCCAACATCTCTATTCTCCGCAATTGAAGTGTTTGAAATGGCAAATCAGTTTTTAAAAAAAAAATCAGGTAGTGATTTTTATAGTGTCAAAATTGGAGGGGTGAATGCTTCGCAAGGAATTATTGACGGCTATCTAGAAATTAAAACTGAAAGGATTAAACCGTCATATAAGCCTGATTTGATTATTATTCCAGGAATTACCCCTCAAAACTATTTCCTGACGAAAGTTGATGAATCCCAAATTAGATGGATTGTTAAGCAATATAATTTGGGTGCAGAAGTTGCCAGTTTATGTACAGGTACCTTTCTACTCGCTGCAACCGGACTTCTGAAAAATGTTGAATGCACAACGCATTGGATAGCGGAAGAGCCTTTTAGACAAATGTTCCCGGAGGTTAAATTGTGTTCCGACAATTTAATTACTGATAAAAATGGTATTTATACCGCAGCTGGTGCATCTTCCTCTTTAAATTTACTTTTATACCTGTTAGAAAAATATAATGGGAGGGAGGCCGCGCTATACTGCGCTAAAATGTTGCAAATTGATATTGAGCGAAAAAGTCAGTCTACTTTTATACTTTTTGAAGGACAGAAAAGTCATGAGGATAAGGAAATTAAAGAAGTACAGGAATTTATTGAGTTTAATGTCGAAAAGAAAATAACGGTAGAATTTTTATCAGATAAATTTAATATTAGTAAACGAACCCTTATCAGAAGATTCAAAAAGGCAACAAATAACGTACCATATGAGTATATACAAAGGGTAAAGATTGAATCTGCTAAAAGAGAACTTGAAAAAGGGCGAAAAAATATAAACGAGATAATGTACGCGCTTGGCTACTCGGATGTAAAAGCATTTAGAACCACATTCAAAAAGATCGCCGGTTTAACTCCTAGAGAATACAAAACGAAATTTAGTCACTTAAATTAGTATTTTAGACCAAGTAGAAATGTCTCACATAATCATAAATTGAGATATTTCGGTTAGTTAAGAAAATTGCTTAGGTTATTGAGTAAAAGATTTATTACCACCATTTTAAAGGACTCTTATATTCGTGATAATGCACATTTATAACGGAAATTAGGCAACTTTTAGGGATAACTAAGGATATTTTTCTCATTCTGTAAATAAGCAAATTATTTGTGATAGTAAAGCCAGAATAAAAGTAAGTGCTGCAAAATTTTTCAAGCCTGATTGAAACAGCAAAAATGCAGATAGTGAAAACATAAACATTCGAAATATCTGTAAATATGGCATTTCTAAACGATGTCCAGATTTTGGCGCTGCAAATATCGACCAGACTAGAATAGCAATGCAAACAAGGATAACAGAAAATGAAATTTTCAGCGGAAAGTTCCATTCTCTTGTTAACCCAAAATATCCATATGAAATTAACATAGCAATTTCCAAAATAAAAACAAGAATTTGATTTAGGAATTTAATCATTTTTCATACCTTTTTGTGGGTTAATTTGTAACACTCATTATTGCTACCTTGAATATTGATAACATTTATTATTTTGTATCACTCTAAAATCGCTACAGTTGGGTGTCTTTTTCGCAGTTTAAAAATTTAAGGCTTAAAGAATGATTGTTTAATTTTTGCAACTTCCTTTGGCCCTGTTTTATCAGGCCCAAAATGGTCTAGTCCGTTAAATTTATGAGTTTCAGCATTTGCTAAAATAATCTTTAAAACGTTTGGTTGTTCAGATGCAAAAAACGTAGAGCTTTTACTTTCAAACATCAGCAAAATCTTAGGTTTATGTTTTTATATTTTTCAAAGGCATTATTTAAGTGGGCTATTTCTTGATGTTCTAATAAATTAGTAGATAATAATGGAATTAACTTGTTCCACTCTTCTCTTTTTTTAAACTATTTTCAAAATGTATTTAAAGATCCAATTTGGCATTTTTGGCGCACTCCCAACTCCCATAACAAATTCAGCAAATGCATCAATATGTTTACCCTTCTTTAAATCACTTTTATAATTATTAGCTTACTTTATTGGAATCCATTCGTTTATAGACACACCAGGCTAATAAACCGCAATTTTTGAAATTGGCTGCTTAAATTGAGCAATTTCAAGTGCAATTAAACCTCCATAGCTATGTCCAAATAAATAATGTGATTTAGTTTTCTCTTGCAGCGCAAGAACGTCTTCACATTCTTTGGAGCTTTTATAATCCTGACCTTGGGAGCCACTCAAGCCACGCCCACGTCTTTCAATTACATTTATTGTAAAACGGGAAGATAATTCAACTGCAAGCGATGTGTAATTTTGACTTGTTGATAATACTCCTGGTATTATAATAATTGATATACCTCTCCCTATGGTTTTATATGAAATAATTGTTTCGTCATTAGAAAAAATTTGTTGGTCAGACAATAAATATTTTTCTATTTCCTTTGAATTTAACTCCGGTTTCAAAATAGATTTACTTTATTTAGATATTATTAGATAATAACCGTATAAATCTCTTAATATATATTGGCTTTTTTTTAGTTGTGAGTAGCCTGTATGAAAAAGTGCTATCAAAAAAAGCATGATTAAACTGAATTTTTTCATTTTGCCATATTAATTGCACTCTGCAATCTTAATTTTGAAAAGCATTTTATTTGAAATAGAGAACCAATATTAGTTGTTCGCTTTTTTCGCCGAGTCGAGATAAAATTATTGTATTCTTTATGGTATCATCTTTAAATGAACTAATAATTCGTGCGGGGGTTTCCTCCAACAACTGTATCGATGGAACATCCTCTCACTACAGAACCTGTGGTTATAACAGAATTTGCATCTGCAGTAACCACCAATAATCGTTGCTCCAGTAGCAATCCAAACGTTTCTCTCTATCAAGATGGACTTGCCAATTGTCACACTTCCTCGATGTGAGGGTTCAATCGGATGTCCGTTGGTAATAACGCTTACGTTTGGGCCTATTATTACACCTTCCCCTATATCTATACCCCCAAGGACATAGAAAGTATAGTTCCGATTAATGAAGACAGTTCGACCATGCTAATTTCTTGACCACCGGAAGTCTAGAACGATGAATAAGTAAGAAATTTTTCTCTACTTCTTTTTCTATGAGCTGGCTGAATAGAGTTCGAACTTCACCAGAATCGTTAATTGTCGAGCGGTTAAGGACAACTGTAATTACGATTGCCCGTTTAGTTTTCGCTACCATTGCTGCTAAGTCGGGTGTCTGTCCATAAATAATATCATTCAACGTAAGTGGTCGGTTCTGCTTTTGATGTTTAAATTCTATTTTAAGGTCATTAATTTCCCTGTTTCAATATAAGTTTTAAAGTTACTTAATACCAAAAACCATTGATTTGCTTTTTCTTCGAGTGATGGATGTGAAAATTGATCGTTTAGAAGCGTAAGTTTTGTTGAATGGCCAACACGGTCAAAGGTAATTTTAATAATTGAGTTCAATACACTATGTTTGTCGGTATATATTGCTCCTGGGTGTTCCGTATAAACTAAAAGTTTATGTTTCTCAATAGCGACAATATTTCCATAAATATGAATTGTCTTTTGTCCGGCTTGTTGGCTTACAAACTTGATGCTCTCACCAACATTAAACGTAGATTGAATTTCTGTTCCATAAAAGGATTTAAAAAAACCTGTTGGTGAAATAAATTTATCCCAAACGGTTTCTGGAATTGCGTTGATGTATAATTCTGTATAAAATTTATTCTCAGTCATTTTTTTTTAAAAATTTATTGCTTTTTTATTATTAAATACTATTTGTTGCTACAAGTTATAGTCGCCTAGAGCATTAGAGATTTTTTTTATCGTAGAAATAAATCTGAATGTCCTAATTGCTTGATAAAATTTTTCTTTCACTTAAACATTTTTGTAATATATCCGGACGAAAGGCGTTCATCATTCTTATAGGAGTCTCAAAATCCAAGTTAGCTATGCGATAAATTTATGAATGTCATGTAGTGAAGATGATTAGATACCATAATTTATTTTAAGTCGAGATACATGTTAATAAAATTGATGGTCATACTATTAAACTTCTTAATAACATCCTGACCAATATTACCGTAGTAGTAATTCTCATTTTTATTTATCTGCGTTGTTAATACATTTACGTTTGGCAAGGAAATTTTTTTGTTCAAATAGAACTCAAAATTCGCTAAACGATATGTCGGAAATTTCGCTACCCCCCCCGCACCGCCCAATGCAATAGTATCTTGTTTAGCGTTTAGCAAAATTTCGTCTTTAAAACGATCAAAATAAAGTTTTGATAATTGGGTTTCTTTTGCACCAGTGTCAAAACTAAAAGGTAATGCATCGTTCTTCGTGTGTAATTGAATAATTAGTTGCAATCCGTCTAACGCTAAATTTCTCAGCTTACTTACCCCTTCTTTTTTAGGTACAGTTATAGTTTCAGACTGACTTATAGTTACCTCGCCCATTTCCTTTATCACTGGAAATCCAATGATGCCATCAATTCTATAGTTTATTTGAGGAAAAGAAAGTTGATAGTCTGGTAAAACAATAAAAACAACATTTTTAAAATGCAGACTTCCAATATAAAGGTTTGATGCAACGGCCAACGATGCTTTGGTACTAATAGAAGTACTGCTTCCCAATGAAAAAAACACATTAATTCTTTTCAGATTTAGTTTTTTTGCATAGCTATCGCTAATTGTTGATAGATTAGCTCCGGTATCAAAAATAAAATCAATTATTTTTCCATCTATTTTTACCGGGATATTTATTAAATCAGCAGCATCTTTTTTCCAAGCAATTTCTACATTTTTGTGAGAACTCAAATGCATTGGCGGTATTTTAGCTAATGAAGTCCAAATTATATTTTCATTTTTTAGATCAAATAATTTAGCTGAATCAATTTTTTTTTCATATTTTTTTATTAGGTCTTTATAAGTTTTAGCAGCAAGTTTATATTTATATGTTTTTGCAAAGTTATCAATCTGAAGAATCATTAACCCGACTTTATCATGCAAGTTTATCTGATTACAATAATTTAGCAGGAGAGTTTGAATGCATACAATTGATTTTCCACATTGATTAAAAGCGTTTGTAATAAAAGCTTTAAAATACAATTGATCTTTTATCTTTAAGTGTTTTACCGAAGTTTCGTAATTTTCCCTGAGCCTAAAAAAATCTTTACACTGAAGTTCAGTTTTTAATAAAGTCACAGGGTCCTTGCTTTGGGCATCAACGCGTTGTATGTAAAACATCTGTATAAAGAATAAGGTTAAAGCAATTCTATTGAAATATAACATAGTGTTTCGCTACAGCATTTAAAAAGATTTTCATTAAAGATTTGAAGACTCTATTATTGTCAAAAACTCTAGTTTGGGTTGTATTTCCAAACGGTTAGCCATCAGTTCATGGGAAAAATTTTTGAAAGATTTTAACTCCAGTAAAACCTTATGGGCACCTTATTTTCAAATTGATCAAAGTAGATGAACGTTTTTTCATCGGATAATAAAAAGTACTATAAGATTCTCCAATATTTCCTATTTTTTTTAACTCGTCAACAATTTCTTCTATGTTTTCGGTATTCGTTGCAACAAATTCCTGCGATATAGTATATTGAACTCTTGCTATTTTCATAGAAATGATTATTTATAACTCGTTAGTTTTCAATTATTTTCGACACCTATAGCTAATAACTTTTTGTCGTAATGATATTTAATTTCACATTCCTTATCAAAAATCATAGTTGCACCATTTTGTGAGGTGTATAAAGGCCATTGTGGTAATTCTTTGTAATAAGGTTTTCCTGTCCTTGCAAAATTTATCCATGCTCCGCTAATTTTGTCGCCTAAAAGATATGCTTCTTTGCCGCCGCCAGTCATTTCTTCGCAACGTTGAACGTTATTGAAGACAAACGGCAAATCCATACCATGCATGGCTTTAAATTTCCCGTCGAGCACTGGTGATTGCCAGTTAAAAACGTACATATATACCGGCGTGTTACCATTCATAGATTTTTCATTAGCATGTGCTATTGCGAGGGGCCTGAACAAGAAATCTATATTTATGTAATCTACAGGCTTAACAGGTTTGGGATAAGCTTTTTTCACAGCCGCTATATAGGCCGTCGTTTGCTCTGCATATCTTTTTTTTATTTTTAGTTTAACTTCTTCCATTGAAATATCGGTGGAACCTGTTATAAACAGCATCAACTCATTTTTACAAGATCCTACCAACAACGGGATATCTTTTGACAACTCGATTGCCGCTTTTTCATTGGGTTGGTAAGGCAGAAAATCGCCGTCATGCACTGGTTCCCATTCTAAACCAAGTACCGAAATTTCTTCTGGCTTTAAAGTTTTTTCCACCTTGGTTAAAGCGCTTTTTCCCGCTGCATCTAGAATCACAAAAGATATTTTTTGCAAAGAATCAACATCACTATGACTTAGGTTTAATTCTTTTAATAATTCAGCACTTATTTTTTTTGAAACACTTGGTTCTATAATATGAGTAAGCGAACTGCCGCTTTGCACAATAGCTTTTTGAAATAACCCTTTAGCAGACGGAGCATTCATCAAACACATTACTTTTGTTCCGCCTCCAGATTGCCCGAAAATGGTTACGTTATTTGCGTCACCACCAAAATTAGCGATATTCTTTTTTACCCAGTTTAAAGCCAAAACCATATCCATCGCGCCAGCGTTTGCAGAGTGCATATATTTTTCCCCGTAAGCAGATAAATCCAAAAACCCTAATACATTTAATCGATGATTGAAGCTCACAACAACCACATCACCATTCTTGCTTAAATTTTCACCATCTAACGAAGGAAATTCACGGCAAGAACCAGATGAGAAACCACCTCCGTGAATATAAACCATAACTGGCTTTTTAATATTTGTATTGATAGCTTGTGTCCAGATGTGTAAGTTAAGACAATTCTCATTACTGATACCCAAATCGCGCTGAAAAGCAAATGCAAATTCATCGCTAAAAATAGGATATGAACTTGGCGGGCAAACGAAACCATAGGACATAGAATTTCTGATACCTGTCCATTTTTCCGGCCCTTTCGGTGCCATGAAACGGTCGGCTGTGCCGTACGGAATACCTTTAAACGCGTAAGTTCCTCCACGTAGGTATCCCCGAATAGCACCATATTGCGTTTTTACAACTGCAATATTGTTTCCAGTTACTACTCCAAGGTTATTTTGATAAAAAGCTATAAACGGCATTCAACAAACTAGGTTTAAGGTGAAAAAGAAAGATGTTGCCTTCATTTTTAATTTATTGCTCACGTTTAATTTACAAGGATATAATTAGCTGGTCGCACTTTTTGAATCTATTTAGGCAGATCACACAGATTACATCAAATATAACGGTTGGTTGATTTTACTGGTTTTTCAGCTCATAATAAAGGGTAACTGCAATGCAACAAAAGACTTTTGTCTTTATTAATTAAAGAGTGGCATGTGTAAAAAACAATTGATATTATGATTATTTGCTTCATCTTACTTTTAGTAAAATAACCGTTCCATTAGTAATGTATTATAAGTTTTCGATCAAAATATTCTTTACAGCACCTAGCAGATCGAACTATTGCCTTCTTCCATCTCTAACTCTTATATTTCTTTTACGATTAAATTTAGTTATAGCATTTTGACGGGTAAAATCAAGATTACTGTGTTTAAAATAGATTTTAAAGGTTAGATTTCCCTGTTAAGGGATTGTTTGTAACAAAAAATAATGAGGCCCAAGCTGTCATTCTAAAATCAAAAAGACGTTTGTCAAATATATCTAAGCCACCACTGTTTATGTGTAGATTTGTATTGGCCAAACCACTTACAAGGTTTGTAGAGCACCCCGACCACCAGTATCCATATCATGTAAACCGCCCATAACGGAACTCCACTTTCTAAGCCTTTAGGTCTTCCGAAAGATCCCGAAGCAAAACTTAAATCTTTCCAGTGAAAACCTTGAACAAAAAGTATCACAAGCAATAAAGAATGAACAATGAAGAAATGCACCACGAAATAAAATAGTGGCGTATTTCCATATACCTGTGCCACCTTTGTAAATTTATTTTTTAATTGTTCAGCCATAGCCAAAATAAAAAACATTAGGCCCAAGGTGACTAAACAGAATAATAGTGATGGAGGATATTTACTGACATTCATAAAGGAAAGAAAAGTGTCAATACATGTCTTTTGTGAAGACCAAGTTGAAGGGTCTCCATAAACGTTAATTGCCCGCAATACTATAAAAAATACTAATGTTACTGAACCCAAGTAAAAAAATATTCGTTTGCGCTTATCTTCCTGCAACTCAAAGAGCTGTCCGGTTGCGAACCCAATCAGCATAATGCCCAACCATGGTATAGGAGGATATGCCATAACTAAGACGTGATTTTCAAACAGCGGCAGTGCAGTTAGTGTAAAAAACGGTGAGACTATTTTACTGGCTAGGGAACCTTGGACAAGCGTAACCAAATGAAAAAGATCATGCCCAAATACAATTATGAGACCTACGACCAAAATAGTTTTAGGCGATATGCTAAGTAGGAAAGACAGTATGATGAACCCAACACCAATAGCTGCAATTACCTCGAAAAGCAACAAGTGAAAGCCTGCATCGAAAAACAGTCCAAAATTTACCATAGTGAATTCTAAAACTATAAGCCAAATTCCACGTTTTAATAAGAATTCTTTGCTTTGCAACAAATCATTTCTTTTTAGAAATGCTAAATAAGCAGAACTTCCAGCCAAAAAAACAAAAATTGGTGCACACAGATAAGTAATCCATCTAGTGAAAAACAGGATAGGTGTGGTAGTTGATAGATCAGTAGGACTTTGTGCAATTGAACTTACGTGCATTAGATCACGTACATGATCAAGTGCCATGATTATCATGACAATTCCCCTTGTGATATCTATACTAAGAATCCTTTTCATTTACTTTGATATAATTTTGATTGATAATTGTTCGCAGTAGCTAAAGCTATCTCGATAAAAATCAATACTGAAAAAACACTGTACATCTCATTTCCCTTATTAGGCAAATTATGATTTATTACCCATGATTAATGCAAAAATATGAACCACAAAAAATCATTATTCAAGAGGCTGGTCGGATATTTTTACCCAGACATTTATGATTATTGAAGCACCCGATGCGATAACTGCAATAGCTGCAAAATAAGCCCAAAAATAATGGCTTGAGTTCCATGACGAAACTATATCAGCTATTCCCAATGTGCAGAGTAAGTTACAAACCCAGAAAACGATCATTAAATTAGAAAAAAATATGCACCACAAGGGGAATATTTTCTCTGTTAAGTCGATAAGACTTAATATTAATTTCATTTTTTTTCCAAACAAACCTGTAATGTAAAAATCTCCATCTGTAAACGCCAACTCTTTCAAGGGAAACATCTTTTATAAAGAATCGCTATATCTGTATTCATAAGGAATCTGGGCTAACAAAAGTATTGCAAATAATAAGGCTCTGAATGTCAATGCTACGACTCCTGCGCCTTTACCAATAACAATATTTACACAGGCTGATATAAGCGCAATGTTGAATAAATATGCTGGTACAGAAAATGCTTTAAGTGGATCTGGCCATTGCAGAAATAACATTTGGCAAAAGTCTAAGTAAAAAAGTTGCTGAATACCAACACCTATCAATGCTATGCAAAAAAATATTCTTCCAAATTTGGCCGTATTTTTCAAAAACAATTCTTTTATGGATTAAGTAAAAGTTACCAAATCTAAGATCTGTTTAATTAAGATGATGGAAGGTGGCTGAAAGTGACAATTTGAGGGGTTAAGCGTGACTAGAGATATTGAAACCAATAAAATATAGCTATTATTACCAAAAGCTTAAAAAACTACTTCACTCCATTATTTTAATGAACGAAAATTAAACTCATGAAAACGAAAATTATTCTGACAATATTCCTGTCTTTTACAGCATGTGCCTTATTTGCTCAAACCGACTCAACCGTCACATTAAAGTCTATTTTATTGGAACAACTTAGAACCACGCATAATGTAAAGGATTGGTTTGTGCCTCCTGACATTGCCATTGCAGGCCTTACTGCTGAACAGGCAAATTGGAAAGACAGTACTGCCAATCATTCTATCGCTCAGCTAACCACGCACCTTGTTTTTTGGGACTTGAATATGCTCGATAAATTTATGGGAATTCCACCCAAAAAATTTAACGGAAATAACAAGGAAACATTTACTGTAGTGAATAAACAAACATGGGCTGCAACCCGACAAAAATTAGATAGTGTGCTTACTGCACTTGAGACTGCCATAAAAAATGCAGATGAAAAAAAACTACAAAAATGGTACTCTACAATTGCGCACGTTGGTACACACAACGCCTACCATTCTGGACAGATTATTTATATTAGAAAAATGAGGGGCTGGTGGAACGATAACAATGGCGTAAAATAATTAAATATTAGTACATCCATAAGGCAACAAAACTCCTGATTTAAATTATTAATTAGATAGTCTCTGTTGGTAGGAGGTAGCCATTCTTCATTAACCGTGCCGTAAACATCGTTTTTTAGAAAGACTCACATTGCATTATCGATGCTCGGTGTCGAGGAAGGTATTTGAGGTCTCAAAGATTTTCAACCTAATTTACAAAATTGAAATCTGGCTTGATCAGTAATCTGCTGTCATGCAAAACGGGCGCTACAAGGGAAACGAAATATGGCGGTGGGAACTTACAAGGCATTGATTTCTGAGATTAATTTTTCCATAAGGTCAAAACAGCTTTGTGGACACCTATGTTGCTGATACTGTTGAAAGAAGTTACAAAGGCAAACGTCAGTTTAATTAAGGTTGTGCAAATGTGGTTGACAGTGACAATTTTAATGGCTAAGTGTGTCAAAGAGCACTAAAATTACATTACTGAAGTACAATGTAGTTGCAATGCTCGTTTTCAAAAAAAGTTTGAAAAGATAAACCAATCCAAGTTGTCAACTAAAAAGAAAAAAATATATGAAATATGTGGCATACATTATCGTTAGTACATTTTTTATAGTGGATTTTTTTATTAGGAATGGCGTGAAAGCAAAAGCGATAGAACGAACCAAAGAAGATAATCATACGACCTTATTTATTGTTCTGGCATTTGCCATCATAATAATTTTGGCAGAAGTTTCGGGATATTACCGCTTTGGTACATTTTATAATGAGACAATTGTGCTTATTGCTTTAGTAATTATGTTGTTAGGCTTGGCATTGAGAGTTTATTCAATTCTAAAATTGAAAAATTCTTACACAAGAATGCTAAGAACTACAGAAACTCAAAAATTAACAACGGAGGGAATTTATAGTTACATCAGGCATCCAGGGTATTTAGGGACAATTTTAGTTTGGGTTTTTTTTGGTTTGGCTTTGGAAAATTATGTTGTTTTTTTTACAGCTGTTTTTCTTATTTTACTAGTCTATAAATGGAGAATAAAAAGTGAGGAAAAAATGTTAATTGAAAAATTCGGACAACAATATAAAGAATATCAAAAAAAAACATACAAAATTGTTCCATACATTTGGTAAGAAATACATTCTACTAACTACGGGAAAAGAATTGAGAAGTTTAAACATTTATGAATTGCATGTAGACATTTATTTTCGAAAACTTTTCTTATCCTTTGAAGGATTCAGCGGCTGAATGTGTCATCATAAAATTTTACTTCTGTTCTTCCATTCAATAGTGATTTAACAATCCACTCTATCGCCAATTTGCAAACCATCTTGCAGCCTGGAATAAATATATCCTAAGCAATAAATAGGTATAAAAATGGACATTCAACCTTTATTTACAACCAATCGACTTTATATAGAGCCACTAACCATAAACGACAAAATGAAAGATATCTTATTTGTATTTAGGAACGACCCTGCGACCATCCCAGCCGGATCGCCCGAAGAACTGCAGGCTATTACTAAAAAATGGATGGATTGGATAGGTAGTATCGAGGCGCAAAATAAATTGGGCAACAGGGGCAATAGTTTAGCAGCGGCAGGTAAAGTGGTAAGGCCAAATAATGTAATTACCGATGGACCTTATACCGAAATTAAAGAGGTTCTAGGAGGTTATACTATAGTTAGAGCCGATTCTTTAGAAGAAGCTGTTGAACTGGCTGATGGCTGCCCAATTTTTAGTTACGGCGGTAGCGTTGAAGTGCGGCAAATAAATGTAATGTAGGGCGTTCAACGCCAGAATAACAGGAAAGCCTTTGTATCTTTACAGAGGCTTTTTTCACATTATGGAGCAGCAAGAATTAATCCCTCATTTATTTAGATCTGAGTACCAGAAAATAACTGCTGTACTTTGCAAGCTTTTTGGCATTTCTAATATAAAGATAGCGGAAGATATTGCAAGTGACACCTTTCTGCTTGCTTATGAAACATGGGGCATTAAAGGCCTGCCCGAAAACCCGGTAGCCTGGCCTTATAAAGTTGCCACCAATAAAACCAAAGATTATTTTAAACGAGATGCAATTTTTAATCAGAAAGTGGGTGCCCAAATAAGCAATGGATATTCTATTACTGGGGAAATTGAAATAGATCTGTCTGATAAAAACATTGTGGACAGCCAGTTACAAATGATGTTTGCCATTTGCCAGCCTTCAATACCCGTAGATGCACAAATAGGCTTATCGCTTCGCATACTTTGCGGTTTTGGGATAAATGAAATTGCAGATGCATTTTTAACCAATAAAGAAGTCATAAATAAGCGCTTATTCCGGGCTAAGGAAATCTTGCGCATTGAAAAGGTAAAAATCGAATTCCCAAATAAGGATGAGATAAACAATCGCCTTGAGATTGTATTGACAACGCTGTATCTGCTTTTTAACGAAGGTTATTATTCATCCGGCAAAAATATTACGCTGCGGAAGGATCTTTGCTTAGAGGCCATGCGTCTAACACATATGCTAATCGACAACGCCTCCACCAATAAGCCAGCGGTAAATGCGTTGATATCTTTAATGTGTTTCCACTCTTCCCGATTTGATGCACGTTCCGACAATAATGGCGGTACCATTTTATACCAGGATCAGGATACCGGCTTATGGAACAAGGAGCTAATAACAAAAAGGGTTTATTATTTAAGCCAAGCATCACAGGGAACTGAGATTTCAAAATACCATATCGAGGCGAATATTGCCTATTGGCATACCGTAAAAGAAGACACAACTGAAAAATGGGAAAGCATTTTACAGTTGTATAACCAATTATTACAGATAGAATATTCGCCGATGGCTGCATTGAACCGCACCTACGCGCTTGCGAAAGCCAATGGAAAAGCCGAAGCGATTATAGAAGCTGAAAAATTAAAATTTAATGAAAACCACCTGTATCATATACTTTTAGGAGAGCTGTATACAGATCTTGATAATATTAACGCGATTTCGCATTTTAAAAATGCCTTAGAGCTTGCCCGGTCTACAACTGATAAAACTATCATATCAAATAAAATGCTCGAATTAAACAGTTCACCAAATTAATTGCATATGCCAGCGAAACAGAAGACAGCCCTAACATAACTTTCTAAAGGACTTTGCAGCTATTAAATCCGGAACCTGCTATATTTTATGATGGGCTTACCGTTAATATATGTTCACTTTCACAACGATAGTTTGTTAACTCTTTCAATACCATTAAGGATTCCACCTTTTATCATACTTCCGTAACCATTGTCTTGTAACAAGTCTATAAATGAAAGCGCTAATTCATAATTTTTTTTTGCTTTCTTTAAATCATTTAGATCTTCATAGCATTTGGCAATGTTTAAATATAATGATGGAAACGCTCCTCTAACAGTGTCGTTATTTATTTTTACTGCCAACCGCAATGATGTTTCGTCCCAGTTCAATTTTTCTGCAACACTTTTTTGATGCCGGGCTACATAATGGGCAGCTGTAAATTTTTCGAAGTCGTTTGAAGCTTCATTCCAAGCTTGTAAAAAGAGCTCCTTTGCTTCTTCTGATTTTCCCTTTCTTTCCATGTCCATACCGTTGGCACAAAGCTTAACTATATTATTGTTTGGGTCGAATTCCATTTTTTGTTTTTAATAGCTATAGATTATTTTGATCGTGTCTCACAATTAACTAGTATTCTTTTTTTGAGGTTTGTTGTTCAGCTTATTGCCATTTCTTTTATTGACTGTTCAGGGTTATTTTATATCTACGTTAACAATACAAAACATTCTATTACCTCTCGGCACCAATTACTGGTAGGTGCTGTTAGCGGTTCGTTGTTTTTATTTGTCTTTTTATTACCAAGCAATTTCGCCATCTTCATTAAAAAATTTACCTGTCGAACCTGTATTGTGAATTGTAGCATATTTCACAATTACACTAGCACCCTGTTCAACTGTTTTTGTTCCTTGGTGATTATTAAAGTCTGTAGCAGTAAATCCAGGGCACACACAATTCACTTTAAAATTTGTGTCTTTCAAATTAACGGCTAACATTACGGTGTATGCGTTCAATGTTGTCTTTGATGGACCATACGCAGCAGGTTTAAATTGTGCAAATATCCAGTTTGGGTCGCTTTGATTTGTCAATGAAGACAATTCGGTGGTTACATTTACAATTCTGGGTTGGTCTGATTTTTTTAAAAACTCCATAAATTCTTGTGTTACTTGAATTGCACCGAAAAAATTAGTTTCAAATACAAGTCGCAAAGTATTATCAGAAACTTTTGTTGCTGGTTGCGGCAAACGACCAATAATGCCTGCTTTGTTTATTAAGATGTCTAACTTTATACTTTTTACTTCAAGTTCTTGTCTTGCAGATTTTATTGAATTGATGTCGGTAACATCCAATTGAATGCAGTCCACATTTGTCAAGCCCATTGCTTTTAATTTTTCAATCGCCTCAAGTCCTTTCGTTTTATCTCGACTACCGATGTAAACGAAATATCCAAGTTGTGCTAATTGTCTGGCAGTTTCAAAATCGATGCTTTTGTTTGCTCCTGTTACTAATGCTGATTTCATTATTATCTTTTTTGATGAACTGCAAAATTAGCTAGGCTAAAGTCAAGTGAGATGGACGATTCACTTTAAATGCTTGACAAATTTTGAATGTTTTTACAAACTGTGTAATGCTTTTCCTCGTGTTCTTTTTGAAAAGTTTTGAAAAATAATCGGGGTCATTGAAGCCTAACTCATAAGCCAATTCCTTTACCGATGTCTCGGAATAGAAAAGTTTCCTTTGTGCCTCTAACAACAAACGGTTAGTGATAAATCCTTTTGGTGAAACTCCCGAAAACTCTTTTACAATGTTGTAAAGATTATTTGTCGTTACAGAAAGGTTATTGGCAATAGCGGTTATAGACTGTTGCTCCGTCAAATGAGTTTCAACTGCAATTTTAAAATCAATGTATTTTGAAAGTTTGTTTGGTTCTGATTTTTCTTTTGCAGCACTTTTAAAATAGGCGTTGTTCAATTCTGTTAAAAGTGAATTTAGATGAGCCAAAATAATTTCAGCATCTTTTTGGCCGTTGTCTGAATGCAAAATTTTGTTGAGTATTTCAAAAAGTGTTTTTACTCTTTGTTTTGAATCACTGTCAAATGAAATGATTTGTGAGTTTAATGGATTGAGTAAAAAGAAAAATTGCTTCGGAAGTAAAGACAAGCAGTTCTGGTAAAAACTCATTTTCAAACATTCAACGCCCTCTTTCTTCTGAGCCGGCACAGAATGAATTTGATTAGGCAAAATAAAAAACAATTGCCCATTTGTAATTGTCAAATCGTTTAAATCAACTTTATGAGTTATTGAACCATTTTCAATGAAAACAAAAAAATAATTGGCTTTTCTGTGAGGTTGAATGAGCATTTTCATAACCTCTTCGGTTAAATTGTTATTTGAATTAGAACTCACTCTAATCGCAAGTTTGTCGTGCTGTTTTATTTGGTTAAATAAGCCTTTTGTTCTTGCATTTTTGCTTGTTTGATGTTTGCTGTTTTGCTTGATTTCAAAGTACATTGGCAGATTGGTGTGACTAATATTTTTAATTATTTGAAATAAATGAAACCATTCAAAATTACGGCTATTATCTCCCTCTTACTATTATCTATTTTTTAAATGATAGCCCGTTTGTTTGCAATTCTTTACGAAGCTTCAGCATTGAAGCTGGTCTCATTCCATGTAATTGCAATATTTCCATTTCACTGAACTGAGGTAGGTGCTGTACAGTAGTGATGCCTTTACTTTCTAAAGCCCTTCTTGCAGGTGCTGCAAGTAATGAAAGAAAACTATCTTTTGGTTTACGTGCATCTTCGCAAATAGGACAAGTGGGGCAGTCACTACTTTTATAATATTTGTGTCCCTTGGGGCAAGTCCTAAGTTGTTTTATTGAAGTCGCCATTTTTGTCTATTTTACGCCTTACATTATGGTTTTAAAATGACCCCTACTTTTTTAAGTAACGCAGTACAATGACCCCTGACTTAAAAACCGTCGTTCCAGCCAATTTTAATTCTAATTTATCTTTCAGATTGATCTCATCAAACAACCGTCTGCCTTCTCCTACAACTATCGGATGAACCACAAAATGATATTCATCGATCAGATTAAGTGTTGCTAGTTGCGAAGGAATGGTAACGCCACCGGTTAAAATATTCTCGCCCTGTTCTTTTTTCAGCTTAACTACTTCTTCGAGTAGGTTTGTATGAAAAATTCTCGTTTTGTTTTCTTCGACGTTGTCTAACGATTGTGAGAAAACAATAATTTTGTTGACGGCATCAAATGTTTGAGCAAATTCGATATCTACAGTTCTATCCTCGGAAGGATTTTTCGTGGGATTTTTCGCTATATCGGGCCAATAAGGAACCATCAATTGATAAGTCTTGCGTCCATAGAGGAGCGTGTCAGCATCCCGCGTGAGCAGAGTAAAATATTCCATCGTCTCTTCATCTGGATAGAATTTGGTATGATCGCAGTAGCCATCTAAGGTAGTGTTGATTGCATAAATTATATTTTTCATTTAATTTGTTTTAGTTTTGATTTTGCATTTATGGTTTGCGTAAAACACAAATATAAACTATAGTACCCATCGAAAGGGGGGGCAGTCTGGGACAAAAATAATGAGTTTAAAGCCAAGAGCATAATTGACTTATCTAAAACTCTAAAAGCCTTCGAAACAGAAAAAAAATATAATACGACCGTTAAATTTATCTTTATTTGGAAAAAGTTATAGTCTATCTGTCGAAATACTCATTTTCGACTGATATCTTTTACGATCAGGCATATAAGTTTTAGTGGGATTTGACGAGAATTAAAGGCACATTTAAATGCTATAAAAAATATGAACCTTAATTGTAAAAGCAAGTCCCCATCCGGGAAACTTGCTTTATACTAACTAACTCAACCAGGGAAACTCTTACAAAATTTAACCCGGCTAGTATCTTAAAGGCAATCATTTTCGATAAAATGTCTGCTATTATAATTTATAAGTAATTTATTCAAAGTCGTCTTTTAAGTAGTGATAAATATTGATTTCATATATTATTGTTATCTATGATTTTCAATGCTTAATAAGGAATTATTTCACATTGATAGCCTAGAGATTTTAGGATTAAATTAATATTTTCTTTCTCAATAAAAACCCCCTCAATCCTCAGGATTTTGTCGCAATCTTCTAAATCAAAATTTATTTTATATAAGGGAAATTGGCCAAGAAGTGTATGCACGATTGGTTTTGTTTCATCCATTTTTTGAACATTTGTTTTAAAAATCTCTACCATTTTAAACTAGTGTGGTTTGAATAAAAGTTAAAAATAAAATATTGCATCCATCAGAGTGGGGGCAATTTGTGACAAAAAAAGACTGTTTTAAGCCAAAAGTGTGATTTATTAATTTAAGATCCCAAAAGAGTCTATTTATAACAGAAAACACAATTCAGCCACCAAATCATAATACAAGCCTAATGTAGGCTAGGGCAAAACCGCGTGTTTACTTACGGTGTACTAAATCTTTTTTAAGAATTTTTCTGCGCTATTTTTGAATTATTTTGGGTCATATCCGGTTTGTGTGTCAAAATAATCCAAATGTGTCCAAAAGGATCTTTCGACATTCCCATTCTTTGGATTCATTGATTACTCATCTTTAAACTCTTCATAATAAAGGGTTTATTTGGCATTGGTTTTTAATAAGGTGTTATGTGAAATATGATTAGTCGTGCGTCAACACCAGAACACACCAAGCTGCTGGGAAACGGCTTTACCTTGGTTATAACCCGCTTGAGCAGAGTGCAGACGTGCGGACAAATTCATTAGATTCATACCAATGCCAATTGCGTTTTTGGCTTCATTATCTGGGAAGATTGTTTCGACCACACTACCCAGTGCAAGCAACTCTTTTACCTGTGCTGTTAGATGTAGTCCCCAGTCCAATGGTTTCCTTGTTCTGTCGCCCAGCGGTGCAATTATTAGTGCCCGTCCATATCCAGTTGCCAAATCAGCATTCAAGTCTGCTCGATAGCCTCCGTCTATGTAACGGTTTTCACCAATTGTATAGGCAAAGCCACCAGCTGTGCTGGCGCCTACGGCGTCCACGAGATCAACTCCACTGTAGCGGTCGAACACCACCGGCTCACCAGAATGGGCATCGACTGCCGTGATGAGTATATCTTGTTGCGGCCAAAGCTGATGAGGAAGCCGAGAGGCGACCGTTGTACGCCATTGCTTTTGCGCAGAAATGCTCAATGTTGCATCATTCTCAAGCGCCCATGCACCCATTTTACGACGCATGTCGGTTGCATCCTTGGCGGTGGTGATGATAGCACCTGTAATCTCCATGTCGTTCGAGGTCGGTCTAATTGGGAGAGATTCTCGGCCTAATTCGTTCTGTAGAATCGGTGCAGCAGTTAAGACGGAAGCAAATAGTTCGGCAGGGGGTGATACTAGTTATTTGGGCTGCGGTAGTCGAGCCGGCCGAAGTTCCGATGATCAGATTGGCCTGGGTCACATTTAACCCGCCATCTAACAGGCCAGCAATAAGTCCGATTAACCACGCATTACCCGTTGCTCCGCCACCTCCCAGCACGAGTGCACGTTTGTCAGTTTTTTCTATAATTTGAACAAAAGAAACAATTGGTGCTATATCGCTCGTTATTAATAATTCGTCTTCCATAGTAATTATCGAAATGTCAGCAATGATATTCTAATATTTATGATATTCAGTCACTGTCAAAAAGTAATCATCTAAATCTTTTATTGAAAATTCATTTTTCAAAGAATTTGGATTCAAGTGTATCTCTTCTTCAATTATACAATTTGCTTGCTCAACATTTTTCTTATTGCTCTCATATTGTTTGTCTTAAAATAAAATAGCATTCCATTTCCTGCGGTTATATTTTTGTTTTTTAAGGTGGAATGTTCATGCTCTCCCCATTTGTGTAGACAAATAATTATTTCATCATTATCATTAACTAAAACGGCAAAGTTTTTTCCACCATGACTTTTTTTAAACCCAAATATTTGCTCATACCATTTAGCACTTAGTTCAACGTCATTTACTGCAATTATAGGGTCAAGTTTCATAATGTTGTTTGATTGCTGGCTACTATACAATGGGTGTTAACTGCTTTTTTTAAGCTTTCTATCGTTGTGACTAGCAAATAGTTTATATATTCATATTAAATAGTGGCTAATTGAAAGAGATCTTCTTTATTGGAAAATGGCCAGCATTTTGTCCATGCTTTCTTCTAAACCAATTCGTGCAAAATTGCTGATAGTGCCAAACTCAGCATATTCAGTAACGGTCATTTCTGTTGTCTCTTCGGAAGCTTTCGTAAAAGTTGCAACCGTTCTAACATCTACAGGAAAGTCAGCGGGCATCCCCACTGATGTTGGATTAATTTTATTGCCACCTTCATCACATAAGCTTTGCATAAATTCGATTGTTTCGAAGGGAAGTATTTTCATATACTCCCAAACAGAATAATACATCTGTCCGCCCATTTCTTTTGGTGCCTGCATACTTACAATCGATTTTCCGCCAATGCGAAAATCGATTTTTGCCACAGGTGATGTAAAATGTTTTGGACCCCACCAACGCTTAACCAGTTCAGGGTCTGTCCAGACTTGCCAAACCATTTCAATAGGGGCATTAAATGTTCTTGTAACTTCAATTTGCTTTGCCATACTTGCTTAAAATATAATTTAACTTAATGAGGAAGTTGTTCGTTCGTTGTTTCTTTTGCGCAAATAGGTATATGAAATTATCAAAAGAGTAAACCAGAAAAGTACATTGATGATATAACCAAATGGGTCGCCACTATTGAAGTGGGCTATCGCTCCTGAAAATAACATAATTCCAAAACCTGCATAAACCCATTCTTTGATTTTTATAGGTGTTTGTGGGGTAATAAGCATTATAACCCCTAAAATTTTTGCTATGGCAAGCTCTACACGGAAATACTGTGGAAATCCCATATGCCTAAAAATTTCCACAAACTTTGGATCAGTAAGGTATGAGATACCTGTTAGCAAAAGGAAAGTACAGAAGAATCCTGTACTTACCCAATAGATAATTTTACTTTTGTTCATAGCTCTATGCATTTTTTAATGCCTCAATGTCAAATTTTTTCATCTTCATAAATGCCTGTACCACTCTTTGCCCTTTATCGGGATTGGACATAAGCTCACCTAGAATCTCTGGGACTACCTGCCATGAAACCCCAAACTTATCCGTACACCAGCCGCACATACTTTCTTTCCCGCCATCGGCCGTTAGTGCATTCCAATAATAATCTATTTCCCTTTGATTTTGGCAGGGAATTACAAAGGATACTGATTCATTGAAATCCTGTGGTGGCCGCTTGTCGTTAAGTGCCATATAATGTGTGCCATTCAATTCAAAATTTATCACAACGGGTGACTGGTTAAGAATTTTAGAATTAGGAAAAACTTTACAGTAAAATTCTGCTGCTGTTTTGGCTTCTTTTTCAAACCATAAACAGGGATACATTTGCTTTGTCATTTTATTTGCTTTTAAATTGTTTAAAAATTATTTTTTTTACCTTATTTTTTTCGCTTGTATTTCATTCAGTAAGTCATCAATTGCATCAAACCTCTCCTCCCACATTTTTTGGTACGGCGCCAACCAATCGGCTATTTCTTTCATTTTATTAGGATTGAAATGATAATAAATTTTCCTACCAGATTGCTTTTGATTAAGCAATGCGCATTCTGTTAGAATTTGAATATGTTTTGAAATCGTTTGCCTCGACGAATCAAATTTTTCGGCAATCGCACCTGGAGTCATTGCTCCTAGAGCAACCAAACCCAATATCGCCCTACGTGTTGGGTCTGCTATTGCTTGATAAACATCTCTACGTATTTCCATTTATGCAGTTATTTAACTGCGAATATAAGTGAAGTTATTTAACTGCGCAAATTTATTTTTAATTATTTCTTTAAAACAAGTTGTTGTATATCTAACCTTATTTAAACAGAAATTCATTTGCCCTCATCTCGCTGCGCAAGTTTGTTAATTGCAGCAATTCCTATTAATAGATTCTCTCTTTTGGATTATCAAAATTTGATTTCCTATATAATTTTCAATCCAGTGTTAGTGCATACTCATTTTAGCAACATGTTCTACAATTCCGATTGGATTCGTGTTAAGTCCAATAAGTTGCAACATAACATGTGTTCATTCTACTTTTTTACTTTAAGATGCCTGACCTCCTGAATAAATTATTGAATAAATCTCGTCAGGGGATAGATTTCCGTTAATAAAGGGTATATTCATTTTTATGGCTTCCTCTTCGAGCCATTGTCCCCATATTACCAATTCATTATTCCGAGAATCAAACCCTGAATTTCGTTCGGTGGATTTCTGAATTCGTTCTTTTTGAGTTTTCACATCTACCTTAAGAAAATAGGTACTGTCAAATAGGTCAATCATATCAAAAATATTACCTGCCCCACCAAAAACAAGCACATGCTCGTATTTTGAAAGAAAAATCCTTAAAACTCTTCGGCTCCATAAAAATGAGTAATTATTGTTAAATACTTGATGAAGATCTTTGGGGTTGAATATTTTTTGACCATTTTTATCATACCATCCTGATAATCCTTTTATCTGATCGGCATCAAAGGCATTAAACCCTTGCTTGCTAAGCTTATTTGAAAAGAATGTTTTGCCAGATCCAGAGGGTCCGAATATTAATATTTTCATTTAATTTGTTTACTTTATGTGTTTGTAAAATGAAGCAAAAATGTTTACTTCTCAACATCTATAACCGTAAAATTGGCAGGGTATAAAAACCTCAATAATGAGGTTTTATAGGCCAATTGCGATGAAGAAAGTCTATATTTTATCTAAAGCGTATTTTGGTACTTCATTTTGTACATTACCAATATTTACGGAAGTTGCAGGTTCAAAAAGGCATAATAGATACTCATTCATCTGCAACTGGTTTGTGTTCAACACGACGGGGTACAATTAAAAATTCGTTCTCATTTACCTCAACGGTTTGTCTCGGAATTCCATTTTAAATCCTCCTCTAACCACATAAAACAATTCGTTTTCGTTATCGTGTTTGCGCCATATAAATTCACCTTTTTGTTTTATAAGCTTAACTTGTTGTCCGTTTAATTTTCATACAATACTTGCTTTTCCATAATCGGAGAAAAGAGATAACTTTTCTTCAATATTTACTTTCCCATCTTTGTTATATCTAATTTTAAAAATTAAGAGTAATTACAAATTTTCTCTTTCGCTATCAGTATGGTGGACAAATGCTTGTTGTAACGTAGTGGAGTATATTTTTTTCCTTTCCCATTTTATTTAATTTTATTAAAAAGTTTCTGTATACGGTTATGCGCTATATTTATGCCTTGAGCGAACGGCATTTTAAGTAGCTGGGTTCTGATGTCAACAGATTTGAATACTATTTGCATCGTAAGTTTGCTGGTGTTGTCTGTTAACTTTTCAAATTCCATAAATTCCAATTGCACAGAAAACGGCGCGCTTTCCATTTCAAATGTGCGGGTGATTTTTTCATTGGTAACAAATTCAAGAATAACACCACTTGCGCCAAAAACTTTGTTTCCTTTTTGGTCGGTTGTTTCAAATTGCCAATTGCCATATTTTTTGTTCTCCTGTTTTGCAATTGTTGTTCCATATTCGTGCGACATCCACTGCCCGATAATTTCTGGGTTCGAATGTGCTTCAAAAAGCAGTTTTAAAGGCAAATCAAATTCCCTTGTAATAATTAGTTCCTGTTTGCCTTCTTCGGCATGAATTTTTGTTTGCTGTTCCATTTTTTATTATTTTTTTGATTTATGATTTTTCATTATAGTTTCTAGTTTGTTAAACCTGTCATGCCACATTTTGCGGAAAGGCTCTATAAAGTCGGCTATTTCGTTTATGCTTTTGGGATTGAGGCGGTAATAAATTTCCCTGCCGTTTTGCACTTGTTTAAGCAGTCCGCATTCGGTAAGGATCTGTAAGTGTTTTGAAACTGTTGGTCTTGCCGTATCAAAGTTTGCGGCTATTGCTCCCGCAGTCAGGGCTTGCGAAGCCACCAGCAGAAGTATTGCTCTTCTGGTAGGGTCTGCGATGGCTTGAAATACATCTCGTCTTAAATTCATCATGTAGCTATTTGGCTACAAATATAAACGTAGTTATTTAACTACACAATTTTTTTTAATTATTTCTTTGTGGGCAGTTAAATTCTACTATAATCCTTGCATTTCGATAACCGGAGAAAAGAGAGTTCTTTGCTTTAATATTTACTTTTTCCAATTTTGGTATATTTATTTTTAAAAACTAAGAGTAATTACAAATTTTTCCGTTAGCTAGCAGTATGGTGGACAAATGCTTTCTGTACTTTACCATCATCATTAAATATCATCATTTCTACTGCCCTTAGTTTGTTGGTGGTATTTATATAATAAATTGTTAGTCCGTTTATTCCAACTAGCACATCTAATAATTTGAAATGTAACTTCTTATTTTTGTTAAGTCCAATTGTCCAATATTCTTTCACTGCCGATTTCCCAACTATTCTTCCTCCGCTTAGTGGTAAAAATTTATATGCAATTTGAGATTCTATTATAAAATCATCTGAATAATGACTTAAGATTAAATCTATATCATGTGAATTCCATGAGGATATCCAATTTTTAGCAAATGATTTGGCATAACTTGAGGTCAGTTTTTTCATATATTTATTTTATTAATATTGCTGTAAGACATCAGATTGAGATACCTATCCTGAATAATCTTAAGATGCCAAATTTGATGTCCAATCACACAAAATCCAAAGCCAAGTACATTCATCTCATATTTCCAGTTTGTGCCTTTTCTTAAAAGAACTTCCTTGTCGAAAGATCTAAAAAGCGCAATAGTCGATCTTCTCAAAATCACTAGTTCTGAGATAATATTTGTTACAGATCTGTCGTTGGCATTTGAGTTATCAGATATTGAGTCTTCATCGAAATACGGAGCCAATGATTTATCGTTCCTTGCAATAAGTAAAGCACGATAGCACAATATTCTCTCAATATCAACAAGATGTTGAAAAATTTCTTTTACTGTCCATTTATCAACTTCATACGTTTTATCGCCAAGGTTTTCCAATTAGTATAAATTAAGTTTATTTAAGTCTTTAACACTGATTTCTAGTGCTTCGCTAAGCGGTATATCGGCTACAAGATTTATATACCTGTCATAATATTCCGGCATTGGATTATTTCCCTACGTTTCATTTTATTATAATTCTTTTATGTGATCTATTCCAACTGTAATAATAACATATCATAATACATCATTTACTCAAGTCTATTTCAAATAGATTTGAAGATCCTTCTTTGTAATGTTGAGGTAAACCATCTGTGTCAGTCAATTGGATTACCCCTAAGTTTGTAAAACCACAGCTAACATAATAGTTGTTAAGCTTTTCATTTCCGCTTCCAGTATCCATTCTAATAAATGTTTTACCATGTTCTGTAGCAAAAGTTATCGCCCAGGCAATAATGTGCTTTGTAAAGGAATTTCCTCTAAAGAAAGTATTGGTAGCTATTCTATGAATATATATGGCAGGGTCTCTATCTTTCTCCTTCCATATTTGCGGATCGTTAAAACTGATAGCAAATACACAGACAATTTCATCTTCAAAAATTATTTTCCACTGTCGCTTTTCTTTAATTTCATTTTCAATCAATTCTCTTTTAAATCCTTTCCAGTGTTTATTCCCTACAAGTTTTTGATAGCTTGTGCCGTCTTCGTACAATCTGAAAATGTCATCAACGTCCTTTAATGTGGAATTAATAATTTGCATTCAATTTATTTTTCATTCTATATATACAAAGTTGGAGAAAAAATATATACCAGTGCAGATGCAATTTCGTTATATTCGAGCATAGCAGTTGGAATCATGAAAAGAAATCCGATACTTAAAGAACATTTATATCAGCGAATAGCTCAAGGTATTGAACAGCAAATCAAGAACAAAGTACTTGTCATGGGGGAGAAACTTCCGTCATTGCGAAGTCTTTGTAATATGCATGGTATAAGTCAAAGCACCGCTATTAAGATTTATTATGAACTTGAAGGAAAAGGATTGGTTGAGGCACGACCACAGTCCGGTTACTTTGTATGTGGATCATTTAAAGAATTACTGCCATTACCTCAAACAAGTCAGCCTGACGGAGAAAATGGAACTATACCAATTGAAGATATCGTTGAAAAAGTTTTTAGTTCCTATCAGCACAACTACATTACTCTTTGTGAAGGTGTTCCACCTGATGCTCTACTCCCGATCGCCAAACTCAACAAAGCGATGATACAGGCTATGCGCCAACTCAAAGATAGCGGCACAGGTTATGGAGATTCTCAAGGAAATGAAAAACTGCGTAGACAGATAACCCGCCATGCATTTTTCATTCCGAATATCAAGTATGATGATATAATTACGACCACAGGATGCATCAATGCTATCTCTTATGCAATGATGTCACTAACAAAACCGGGAGACGTAATTGCAGTAGAGAGCCCTGTTTATTTTGGAATTTTGCAATTAGCAAAAAGCTTGCGTTTACAAGTATTAGAACTTCCTACTCATCCAGAAACAGGAATTGAAATAGAAGCGCTTAAAACAGCTTTACAAAAGCACAAAGTTAAACTTTGTTTATTGGTAAGCAATTTTAGTAACCCTATAGGCAGTTTAATGCCGGATGAACATAAAAAAGAAGTTGTAAGACTGATACAAAAGTTCAAAATTCCATTAATAGAGGATGATATATATGGTGATGTCTATTTTGGGGGGAGGCGACCCGCTACTTGTAAAAGTTTCGATGATAGTGGATTGGTTCTTTGGTGCAGTTCTGTTTCAAAAACTTTAGCTCCAGGATATCGTGTAGGTTGGATTGAGGCGGGAAATTTTAAGAGGGAAATTTTAAGAATAAAACGTTTCAATTCTATTTCTTCAACTAATATTACACAAGAAGTAATTGCCAACTTTTTGGAAAATGGACGGTATGAACACCACCTACGTAAATTACGGAATGCGCTGCAAATTAGCAGTCTCAATTACATTAGAGCAATTCAAGAATATTTCCCATCCGGCACTAAGATCAGCAGACCTCAAGGCGGCTTTGTCTTATGGATAGAGCTTGATAAAAAAGTAAATTCCATTGCCTTACATGAACAAGCACTCAGAAGAGGTATAAGCATTGCTCCAGGAAGAATGTTTACCCTTCAAGAACAATATAATAATTGTATTCGGATTAATTATGCAATGCAGTGGAACGATAAATTAGAATGGGCATTTAAAACTCTAGGGGATATAGCCAAGGGATTAATTGTACAACAAGTCTAATTCTTTTCTTTGGTCATTTTATTAAATAAAGAATAAACGACCTCGAGGCTGAACCTCGGCGTTGTTCATGAATTATAGCTATTTATCATTGCTATCTGCTATGGTTAAAATACTAGAAATTGCATACTAACTAATAATAAGATTCCCTTCAACTTTGATATGTGATCCAGTTATTGAAAACTTAAAAAGAACAGCTTTGTATGAAATTAATAATAGACTGCTTTTTTTGAACACGCGAAAAGGAGTGTTTACGAGTATAGACGTGGATTCAAGTAGGAATTTAAACTCAAGAATATTGGCTATGATAAGCTTGATAAACTACGTGAAATTGTTTATGAAGAATTTTTTATTAGGCCGGAATTTTTGCGTGAAAATCCAAATGAAAAAATGACCACCGAAATAAATATGAGTTGGTAGTTACTTTTTACCCAGTAAATAGATATAAAGCATAGTAGCTACCGTTTTTGTTAAAGTGTTTGCCTTGAAAATACTGACCACGTTAGTTTTTGTACAAGTTTTCCTCGTTGGAATCTTGATTTATTTAATATAAATAAGTTTTAAGGCTTATTGACATTATTTTATATGAATAGATATATAAGACAAAATTCGATCGGAAAATTTAATGGAGTAAATATTTAACAAGGAAATCAGCCACTTGTCAGCTTTTTCTGTATTGCTTCGGTAAGAAGCAGCTAGTTATAATATAAATAAAAACAGAATTTTGAAGTATCTACCTAATTGCAATGAATCTTATTACTAAAACAGGCTGCATATTCTATACGGTCGCCACAGTAGCAATTGCTATCCAGCAGATTTTCTATGGAGACTCTTGTCCCATATTTTTCCCGCCATGGCCTAATCCGATTTCGGGGTATAGTGTATTTGCTTATTTATTCAGCTTTCTGCTTATTATCTCCTGCGTTTCTATTATCAATGGTAAACATGTGCGTTTTCATGCCTTGTTACCTGGTGGATTGTTACTGCTAATGTTGGTTTTTGTTCAGGTGCCTTGGGAGTACTTTGTGTTCCCCCATAAGAAAACGCACCTTAGTGTTTGGGGGCTACCATTGAAAGGACTTGCATCGCCCGGAGGAGCCTTTTGCATCGCAGGTGCATATAACCGAAAAGATAATCAAAATCAGTCGAAGTTCCCCATAATCGTATTTCTCGCCAAATTAATTCCATTTGGCCCGGCATTTTTTTCTACTACAATAATCCTTTTCGGCGTTTGTCATTTACTATACACACCAGGCATAGCAGATATTGTTCCATCATGGATCCCGGGTCATTATTTCTGGGCATATTTTTCTGCTGCAGCACTAATGAGTGCAGGTGTATCAATAATTGTTGGAGTTTGGGCTAAAAAGGCAAGCATGTTGCTTGGAATTATGATCTTAATCTGGTGTTTACTTCTTCACATTCCCAACCCTATTAAAAATCCATTATTGAACAAAGGAAATCTTGTCTTTAGTGCACTTTCGGCACTTGCATTCAGCGGAATTGCATTCATTATCTCAGGTCAAATAATTGACAAGAAATACACATTTAAAAATGAAAAGAATTTCCAGTATTGAAATAACCCGTAGGAGAGTGATGGTAATCATGACCCTAGAATATACTAAGGTTTTACTTCACATCGATCCCATAGCATAAACTCCAACCAATTTAAACACGACAACTCAAATTTTGTTCTTTACAAGAATTTTTGGACATGACTCCTGTTTTACATTATCATTAACACCAACCTAATTGCAACTATATAACAATCATCATAATCTAAAATTCTTTAAAATGAAATTAATAACCTTGCTTTCTTTTCTTATAATTACATCGACTATAGGGTTTGGCCAAAAAGGCAACAGACCAAAACCAACTAACAGTAAACCATTTATTATTGGCACCATTGAAGAATTGCAATCTAAAGTATTAGGGGAGAAAAGGATTTTAAATGTATATATTCCAAACGGTTATAATGGAAACGATACAACTAAATATTCCGTAATATATCTGTTAGATGGATCTGCAGACGAAGATTTTTTACACGTTTCTGGGATTGTACAATTCTACAGTTTTCCTTGGATTAATCTTTTGCCAAAATCAATAGTAGTGGGTATTGCCAACGTTGATAGGAGACGTGATTTTACTTATCCTACTACAGTGCTAAAAGATAAAGAGCAATATCCTACTACTGGCAATTCTAATAGATTTATAAGATTTATTGAAACCGAATTAGAACCTTTTATCGATAAAAAGTATCATACATCAACTTCTAAAACCATCATCGGACAATCGCTGGGAGGGTTGTTAGCCACAGAAATCCTTTTTAAAAAGCCCGACCTTTTCAGTACTTATATTATTATTAGTCCAAGTTTATGGTGGGATAACGGATCATTGCTTAATAGTTCAGAAGGTCCCTTAAAAGCTGATCAAGAATCAAAACATATTTATATTGGAGTGGGAAAAGAGGGGTTGACGCGTTCAGAGATTCCCAGCGTAATTGAGGGTGACGCAAATTTATTAGCAGAAAAAGTGAGAAAAATTAAAAATCCCCTAGTTACCGTGATATTTGATTATTTACCAAAAGAAAACCATGCTACGATTGAACATCAGGCAATTCTAAACGCTTTTAATTTGATTTATCATTTATGACCGTTACTGGTTAATCGACATCCCAAAAAATCCAGGAATGTTTTTTAAGGGTAAATGATCTGATATTAGACAGACGATTGTTCAGACCTGCTGTTGCAGTAACATAACTGTAATAAGTTGCAACGCAGATTATATGTCATTAAAACACCCAAATTTGCCGCATACATACCCATTGTATTAATTACACTAACCTTACCTTTATACAAAACAAAAATTATATTATTATAAATATTATAAGCCCTTACGTTTGCTATAATGGCAGATGCCGTGAAGCAATGACTTTTTATCAACAATGTTTAGGAGGCAAACTTGATTTAAAAGAAATCTCCGGTACCGGCATGAAAGAGTTCTGGAAAGGACCCAAAGACCAAATACTCCACGCAAAATTATCGCTAGATAATGTTCAGTTACTCATGGGCTCAGATATGACCGATGAGCTTGGCTACGTTAAAGGCACCGATATAGCGTTAGCGCTAGGTCTTGAAAGTAGGGAAGAAACCTACTTGATCTTTGATAAGCTTGCTCAGGGCGGTAGGGTACTTGAACCATTAAAAGAGCAGTTTTGGGGCGCCATATTTGGAACCCTACAGGATCGGTTTGGATTGAAGTGGATGTTGAACTGCGAACAATAATTATTGAATTTATCAACCCGCAATAAATACCATGATACATGTTTCTGTCATCATTCCACATGGAAAAATGAATGTTGCCAATATCGAGGGCACCTGTCAACTATTTTCGCATGCAAACAGCATTATGAAAGACAAGGGAAAAGCAGCAATCTTTTGCGTTGATATTGTAGGAATGTTAGTACCATCGGATCAGTCGAACCTTCGTTATATTGTTAAACCCGATGTGCTTATTAATCAAATTGTTAAAACAGATCTGATCATAATTCCGTCTGTATCAGGAACGCCTAGCGAAGTCATTGATCAGAACAAAGTACTATTTCCCTGGATAAGACGTCATTATCAGCAGGGTGCCGAGATTGCAAGCTTTTGTGTGGGTGCTTTTCTCTTGGCTGCTACCGGGCTGTTAAACAACAAACAATGTTCAACCCATTGGTATGCGGCGGATAGCCTACGTGGTTTGTTTCCGAATATAATTGTTGTTGACGATCGAATCGTAACAGATGACAGAGGAATTTACACAAGCGGCGGCGCTTTATGTTACCTGAATTTGCTTGTTTACCTGATAGAAAAATTTGCAGATCGGGAGGTTGCGGTAGAGATTGCTAAAAACTACATGATCGACATAAATCGAACCAGTCAGTCTCCTTTTGCTATTTTTGACACGCAGAAGGGTCATCGGGACATACTTATTGAAGAGGCTCAGCGTATTATTGAAACTAATGTCGATAAAAAATTAACTATCGACCAGCTATCAGCGCTTTTAAGCACCGGTAGACGAACACTTGAACGCCGTTTTAAAAAGGCTACCGGAAATTCTATAGCAGGGTACATCCAACGGGTCAAAATAGAAGCAGCCAAAAAATATTTTGAAGTCAGCGACAAGAATCTGAATGAAGTCATGTTCAGCGTCGGCTATAATGACCCCAAAGGCATTAGGTCTCTTTTTAAAGGGATTACTGGTGTGTCCCCGCTAACGTACCGCGACAAATACAATAGAGAGCCTGGTAAAAAATTCAAGTAACGTTTGTTATTTCCACGCCATCTGATTTTGTTACGCTTTTAAAAATAAGAATATATAATGTTGTAAGAATATAAGAGATTGGTTCGTGTGGGTATGAAATCATAATTCACGGAACTGGGAATATAGTTTCTGAAAGGGTTCAAAACTAACAAATGAAATTTGATGAAGAATTTTAAAAAATAAATGAAGTAAAAAATTCAAACAAATTTTAATACGCTGAGAACCAAATATATAATAGTAATACAAGAAAAAATATAAAGTCTGTGTTTGTCATTGCAGTAGCAGGAGTAATTATTTCGGGCCTAGTCGGCTGTGCAAACGATCGCAAATCGAATACGCTCAATGTTTTTGGCACATGGAGGAAGTCGGCCACAGGGGGAATAAAGCAGTATCAATTTAGACGTGATTCCATATTCGTATTTATTGACATGGTGATAGATGAAGGTACAACCAAAGTGCAGGGTTATCGTTACCAGAGTAAAGGTAGATACCATATAAATAATTCAGAATTGATATTCTATGCTGTAAAACTTTTGGTAATTCTAAAGGAGATTATTGTCCAGAAAAAGAACTTGTTGAAACTGTAGTTTCAGCACCGACTATTATCTTCACTATCAAAATGGAGAAAAAAAAGCTTTCATTGTATTTTAGTTGCCCGATAACGAGAGTTGTCCTCCTTCCCCTTACATTTTTGTCAGGCAATAATGTAAAATTGGAGGGTTTAGAAACGCTACAAATTCAGATCGAAAATTCAACTATTCAACATATTTAGTATAGATATTCGTGATTTATGTCAGACCAAGACCAGTTTTCAAGCCCTACTATCAGTCGCAGATGATAAAAATTCCGCTTAAATTGGATGAGTCGGTAGCTAATGGGCAAATACTAAATAATGAACATTGAAACACAATTAAAACAACTCCGCCTGCACCGTATGAACCGTAGCTGGCAGGCGTTGAACGAGACCAGAAAATTGCACGAACTTACCCTTAGTGAAGGGAGGGAGGTACTGCTACAGGCGGAAACCGATGACAGAGACGGCAAGCGGTTCGAAAGACTGCAGGCAAATGCCAACTTCAGTTACAAGGCTTCCATCGGGGAACTGAACATGGATGCTGCCAGGGGCTTGGACAGATCTATGGTTGCCAGCTTTGCAACTGGCGACTACATTCCCAAGGGGGAAGCAATCCTAATCTGTGGTGCTACAGGTACCGGAAAATCATTCTTTGCCTAGGCCCCGGGGCATCAGGCCTGTGCCCAGGGGTATAGGGTAGCTTATTTTAATGCGCAGAAGCTTTTGCTGAAAACCAAGATGAGCAGGATTGATGGTACGGTGTATAAGTTGTTCGAAAAAATATCCAAGGCAGAACTGCTGATATTTGATGATTTCGAGGCTCACCCATCTCTAACAGCAGCAGCGGATGGACATGATGGAAATCATAGAAGATCGACATGCCACGAGGGCCACAATTATAGCCAGCCAATTGCCCGTAGCAAAATGGTATGATATCATCGGAGAGAATACAACTGCAGATGCGCTTTTGGACCATATGGTACATACTTCCTACAGAGTTGAACTAAAAGGAGAAAGTCTAAGAAAAAAAAGGTAAAATTGTCATGCCATCATAAACTGATGAGCCAGATCCCGAGGGTTGTCAGTATCATGCATTACCGGGGTCACCATGTCCGGAATATCCAGTAATCCTGATCATCCGTTTTAGACTTAAAAAGAAAAAAACAAGTCACTTACAGCGAAAGCCGTGACTGATAACTATATCACCCAAATAAAAAATTCCCGTCATTTTTTAACCATCTATTCGATATCGGCCTTAAAATTTGATCTCAATTTCTTGTATTGAGCCGGAAGGAAGCCGGTGAGCGATTTGAAGGTTCGTATAAAATGGCTTTGGTCAAAAAACCCGCATGCATAAGCTATGGTGCTCAATTGCTCTCAGCGTTTTAGCAATTTCACGGATTTTTCAACTTTAAGTTTGCGCATATGAGCCCGAACTTACCTCTTTTCTCTGATCCAGCTAAATTCGTGCCGCCTGATTAACTATTTGAAATTCAAATATATATATAAATTGCGATTAAGTGCCAATCGTTGGTTTGCTGCCGGCGGAGTTCGAAGGCACTACAACCTTAAAGGGTGAAACGTGAGGGGTTGAAGAGTTTGAGATTAACTGCCGGTTGATGCCCGGATAATACCTCCGCTATCAATTTCCCTGTGACTGCTGAAAGTGACAGTCCCAGCATCGCATGGCCACCGGCGATGCAGAGGCTGCTGTACCTTTCGTGCCGCCAGATATAAGGCAGCCCGTCGGGGCTGAGCGGCCGTAGGCCGTGCCATAACTACCCTGGTTGCGGAGCGGCTACCTACAGGCCGGGGTAATATTCCTAAGCCGCCGCAAAAATGGCTGCCACCCATTTGGCTAGTACCCAGTGATTAATGCCGTTGAGTTCCATGGTTCCGCCCATCCGCAAATCCTTCACGTTGGGGTTGTGGCTACCCGGCGTTCTGTAAGAAGGTCCTGGTGCTTTTTTCGAAATCTTTGCAGAACTTATCCATAAGACAAAAAATATCGCTAATTTCACTGTAGTAAGGCATAAAAAATTATATCTAAGAATTTGTTTTTTAGACACTTAAATATACGATTTATTTTTTTGATTGACTGATTTATTTCAAAATATTAATCGAACTCTCAGGTTAATAAGATTTGCATGTTATTTATATATTTCCAATAGTACATGCTATAGATCAAATGGTAGTTAAAGATTGCTTTGCTTAAAGGTCTGTGCCATTTGAAAAAGTTTTTAGTGAAGTATTTAGGGATTCTTCTTCACAACAACAGTCCTTTCAACTGAACGATTGCCAAATCCCCTTGGATTCCGAGCGCCTTCATAATTTCGGCCTCCATCTGCTTATTATTTACAACCGTACCTTTTTTGGGAGCTAAAAGCGTTTTAGGTTCAACAGTCTGTTCTTTTATTGAAGAGGCAAACCAGGTAATATGTTCATGTGGCACAGAGACACCTAAAATCATCCCAGGCAATCCATTAAATGATTCTGGGCCGCCGTTAACGTGAATTTCATCCGTGTAAAACGCAACAACATAAATTGAATCGAGCATGATGCCATTTGCTCTTCTGCAATTGTAACCTGCAATTTCCCGCATCTCGTCTGTTATTTTCCATTTAATTTGGCGAATGGAATCTTTAACCAAATAGGTACGTTCATAAAATTCTTTCTGGATAACACTTGTTCCAATTTTCAAATCAGAAAAAACAATATTAACTTGGTTTGCCATCGGGCTATCGTACACCCAATATACGCTTTGTGCAGCTTCTGGTGTGAATAGTGTAGTATTTGCATTGAACACTAAATTGCTTCTCAATTTTCTAAATTGAGGTTCGGTTCTTAAATATTTTTCATAAGAGCTTTTATATTCCATCGAAGTTTTGGTAATCTTATTTTTCACCACGGCAAACATATTAACCGTTCGCTCAAACTCGATAGTCCCACTGGTTATAAAATGTTTGTTTTGCCCTTTAAGATTGCTCAAATTCAACAGCATTAAGCAGCTACATGATAGAAGAAATTGTTTCATAACTATGGTTGTTTTTGAAGTGATTTACCAAACTTTGCGAAATCCCAAGTTGCCGAAAACATGAAATATCTTTTGATGGTACTATTACGTGATTCTGTAAACCTATCTGTCGTTCCGTACCTATAATAGCCCGTATTCTGATTTAGCAAATCATTTCCTTTGATGGTTAGTTTTAAACTTTCGTTTTTGAAGAATGTTTTACCTAAATAGGAATTTATAATAAACTGCTCGAAATTACGATCGAACACCTGGTTTTTACCCGTGAACTTATAATTAAAATCAGAACCCATAAAAAAGTTAAGAGGTAGTTTGGTGTAATAATTAGCAGAGGCCGAGAAGCCTTTAGTATTGTTATTTACCTGTTGCAATGAGGATGTATTTACAATAAAGTTTGGCCCAATAGACAAGCCATAATTAAAATTGGCGTTATTTTTTGACAGCTCTAGCAATGGGTTATATTCTACCCTTATCACCTTATTTAATTGCTTATTTACATAATTAAAATAAGTGCTTCCCCTTACTGTAAAACTAATAAATAACACAAAATCTAGTTTGGTGGCATGTCCATAAAACTCGGTATAAATATCCCAATCTTTTTGAGTTTTTCCTTTTAGGTTAGCGTACTGAAATACATTTACGCCTGTAGAATCGGTAGATCTGTTGTTAATGATTGCATTTGTTGTTGCACTAAAATTGCCACGAAAATTAATGCCGCGATCTAATGTATTTTGATACACCCTGTAATTGTAGTTGAAGGAATTTCTGAACGAAGGTCTCAATTCTGAATTACCCACGGTAATATTAAAAGGATCGGTATTCTGGCGCAATTGCTGCAGCTGATATGAGCTTGGTTGTTGGGTAGCCCCAGAATACCTAAAAGTTAAGGTAGCTGCCTTACTAAAGCGGTAAAGAATAAAAGCATTAGGTGTCCAATTTAAAAATTTTCTATCCAGAATAACATCAGAAAACATGTCTGTTTGTTTAAAACTTGCATTTGCAACGCCCGTACCTGCATTTGCTGAAACCTTATTTTTATTGTAAGATATGTTTGCCGCATAGGTTCCCGATTGTTCAATCAGCCTGTAATCACTACTAAAAGCAGAATCTAGTTGGTTATAATTGTTATTTGAAACCTGGTTAAAAGACCTTTGATTATTGTGATTCTCTGAACTAGAAAAACTATAACCTGCACCAAATGATAGCGACTTACTAAATACATCAGTATAAGAAAACCCTGTGGTAAAACCTGCATTATTATTCAACCCGGGTTTAAATTGATCAATATGGCTCAAGCTATCAATCATACCTTGTTCATCGTAATATTTTAGACCGGATTTTAGATAACTATTACTTTTTGAATTTCCAAAATTCGTTGATGCATTCAGAGACAAGCTTCGCCCCTTCTTTTTAAACCGTTTAGTGTAATTGGCACTGGAATAAAAATACTCGTCTCGATAATCACCATTTGAAACAACCGTACTCGAATTCTGCAAAATTCCGTTTCCACGAGTCGTATTTCCAATATTGGTATTTTCACTTGTGCTTTTACCATTACGATTACTAATGTTTACCCTCAAATCTGATGTAGAATCTAGTTTGGCTGAAAAGCTTGAATTAAATAACTGATTAAGGTTATAATTGTCAAATTTTCTATCTTGACTGCTTATGTTAAAATTGCCTGGCAGGTTGTTCTGGATTAGGTTATTTGTTGTTCCTTCTCTAGTTACAGCACCTAACGTATAATTTAGATTAATAGACTCTTTATCTTTATTCCACTTCGTATCGTAATGTGCACCGGCATCTCTGGCAAATATTTTACCGGCTGGTTCTCCAAAATTAAAGATGCCAGAACCTCCAAATTTACTTCTGTCGGCTTGGCTCAAGCCAATTTTGCCTGTATTACTAATATTGCCATACAAAGAGATCTTTTGCTTGCTGCTAAACTTACTAAACGCAGATTGCGCTTCATAATAATCGTGTGTTCCAAGTCCGGCATCTACCTTGCCAAAAACACCTTTTCGTTTATCCTCTAGCAGCACTATATTTATGGTATTTACCTTTACGCCATCTTCTACCCCAGTTAATTTGGCTTTTTCGCTTTTTTGATCGTAAACCTGAATTTTATTTACCATATCTGCCCTAATGGTTTTAGAAACCAGTGTAGGATCATCACTAAAAAACTCTTCTCCATCAACAAGTATTTTGCTTACAGATTCACCTTGAAAAAAGATCTCGCCACTTTGATTGATCCTCATTCCGTTTAATTGTTTAAGTAGGTCTTCTACTTTTGCATTTTTTTGAGTTGCGTAGGCAGCTGCGTTAAATTCGGTAGTATCGCCCTTTATTTTCATAGATGCCATTCTAGACTTAATAATCACCTCTTTTAAGAGCCTCGCTTTAATGATCATTTTTATATTTCCAAAGTTGTATACTGGGTTGTCTGAATTGAGTACAAAGCGCTCTACAAAATCTGCATAATCTGGGTAGGTTACCATTAACAAAAATTCGCCAGCCTTCAAATTGTTTACTTCAAAGGTTCCCTTGTTGCTATATGCGAATTTTTGCAAAACAGAATCTTTAAAGTTAAGAACCGTTATTGTTGCATTATCTATTTTAAAGTTTGATGCAGTATCAACCAGCGACCCTTTAACTGCATAATTTTTTTGAGCAAATACGGCAAAGCTATAAGAACAGCAAAGAAAGCTCAATAAGATTTTGAAGTTCATGAGCGCGTTATTAAGTCTGAACAAACATATAACTAAAATTTAAGCTATCAAAAAAATTGCAAACTATAAGTAGGAGGCGATTATACCAATTTTAACAAAGATTAATGTTTTATGTGAACAATAGATATGGAGAGGGATTAAACTTTTAGTTCACTTAGTGTGGTGTTTTGAAACCATTTAAGTATACCATTAGATGTGCTTGCATAACCTACAAAAAATGTCAGACGAGAATTGATAGGTAGGCCTTACATTTTAAAAGGTAAATTTTTATAAAATGTGGCCTATCCAGATTTACATCACTGCCTTCGCCATTCGATAGAGTGCAATTTGCATTATTGCTATTTCCACCGTTTAATGATAATGTACTGCTTCAGTATTTTCCAAGTTTCAAATTAGATTCGCATTATACATCTATAGTTTAATCAGTGCGTGATATATTGATCTTGTGTTAGTTCTATCCTAAAAAAGATACTTTCGATGCTTTTTTATGAATTCGATACAATTGACTCTATAACTTTAGGGGCAAAGAAAATAAAGGACGATCAGTTAACAAACATATTCAAAATATTTATTGCTCGTTCCAATAATTTGTCCTTTTGTTATGACACTATTTCATCCATCCATGCTCCCAATAGTGTATCATCGCAACTTCTTCATCCCTGAACGGTTTTTGTCGGATTTCCCAATAATCATATAAAAAAATATCTTTAGGTTTGATCAAGTTTTGCAGGCTGGCTTTTCTGGTAAAGTAGTAAACCTCTCGCATTCTATAGGGACCTGAATAGTGGATAGTTTGTAACGAATGTCTAAATCCGTTTTCGTGGATATAACAGATATTATCAAGTAAATTAAACAGATAACGTTCGCGTGGCAATGCCGAAAATGCTTCGGGAGATAGTGTTTGATTTACGGGATCCTGAACTAAAAAACCGTGTGGGTTTTGTTCTGCTAGTTCCAGAAATTTATTAAGGCTTAACAACTCCGTATCCCAGTCAAAGTAATATCCCCCGAAATGATACACAATTAGATATCTTGCTATATCTGCCGCTTCGCCATAATTTCTTGCGCTGATAAATGCATCCAGAATATGCGGATATTCTTTAGCTATAAATTCTTTTAGCAAATCGTCGTTCCAAATATTGATCTCATATCCATGCTCTTTTACAACATTCCATGAAGTTATACATTGAACAACTAAAGGCGAGGGTTTTGGCCCCACAATGCGGTGAATAATTTTTGGCACCATATTTAGCTAATAAAATCTGAAGATCAATGAAAATATTTCTTTATACGATCCCAAGAGAAGTGTTCGGTATGGCTGGCTACATCGTCTTTCCCAAAAGAAACCAGAATCCCGTCTTTGTAGTGCATAATCCCGATAGGGAAAATCACCTTACAATGTCTGCCGTTGCTTCGCTTCCAAAGCATTTCATATTCTTCATCTGGCTCTTCATCTAAGTAAGGCAATGGATCGGGTTGATATTCAAAACTTTTATCCATATGGTTGTACCTCACAATGGTATAATAGTAATACCTTTTAAATCCATGCTGGTCGGTAAGAAAAGAGTGTATGAAACCATAAAGTAAGTTATTGGTAGCGCCAGGTTCATCGATTAAAGGGGTTCCCCCTCTTAATTCGCCAAATTCCCATCCATGCGTCTTTTCTATTGAAAAAAATATTTCTTCAAATTGAGGATTTTCATCCATCAAATTAATTTTTATCACTCTTAGGAATGGGTCAAAATCGGTCACCATGAAAAGCTCGTTATTGAAAACATAAGGCGACCAGTTCTTTTCGTGAAACCTTTTGGAAAGGCTTCTTAATGAGACCTGGTTTTTGATCACCCCCGTTTCCGTATCCACCTCACCAAAGCCTATAGCATACTCAATCTTCCAGCCAACGTTTTCCTGAAAAGGAAGATAATTGTAGAATGCCAAGAGTTTACCGTTGAATGAAAACAGCCGTATATCCTCGAACGCAGTATTATGATTTTCGGCAATTAGCCGTTTATCAGAGACGGGCTCTAGCTCTTCATCCAGCTGGGTTAAAAAGCACTCCGCGTTATAATGGTATAAATGCTGGGTTCTGTATGCGCACCAGATCTTTTCTCGGTGCATCGCAATTGAGGCATTAATCTGTAACATAGAAGCTTAACAATTATGAAATAGGTTTAGGGTAAATATAAGTTAAATAATATGTATTTTAACTTATTGAACAATGGAAAAATAAAAATTTTACCGAAATACTTGTTTAAGCATATATTTAAATTTAGCAACTCCTAGTATTGACTATAGTAATTAAAAAAATCCCAATTCTTTTTGCAATGAAGTTATTCCTACTTAGATCTATTACCGATACGCCACCAGGTAAATATTAGCGGTATAAACAGTGATTAGGGTTAAATGGCCGTAGGTAGATTATGGCTAGGGCGATAGCTTGAGTCTGAGTATTGAAGTGAAAGATGAAAAATGGATCCCCCGTTCTGGGTTAGTTCTCCGTGTCGGTAACCGATGATTTGCATGTAAAAGTGGATATCTCAAACTAAAATGATGTTGCCGCAACCTCCTTAAAACACCGGTTTAAGAGGTGACAATCCAGTTAATTTGAATGGCTATTACATTCTTATTTCTGCATCCTAAATGAAGTTAAAAAAGCGACGTGCCAAACCGCTTAATAAAGCTGACCTGAATTTAACCAATCATACTATTGAAAGAGGCAAACATCCTCGGAAACAAATATTACGCGGGTCACCAAATTCCTACGAGAGATTATAGGCGCTGCATAATAAGTAAAATTTCATTATATTTGACTATCCACCAGGTTGAACCCAAAGTATTTCCGACCATGAGAATATCGCTATTCGTTAGGCCTTTAGAGTTTCTATACAACCTTATTGGGATCATAGAATTCGTGGCCAGATATCTAATGGTTTTTCTCCTCTTTTTTGCTGTCAGAGATGTTTCTGCGCAGGGGCTCAACGGCAATGCCTTGGCCGACAGCCTGGCCGATAAGTTGGAGCTCTATGGCCATAAAACACAGTCGCCCATATTGTTCATCCATTTTGATAAAAATATTTACACCAATAATGAAAATGTTTGGTTTACTGCATATTTCCTACACCTCAGCGATAAAAAAGCATATAAAGTTTTGTCGGTAGCTTTGGTAAGGGACGACGACCATCTGATGGCCTTTAACGAAAAGTTCATGGTCAACAATGGCCTGGCATTTGGCAATACGGTCATACCAGACACTACGGCAGCGGGCAACTACAGTTTTATTGCCTATGGCAACCGTTTGTTGAATGGTAAGCCCGATGTATTGTTTACGCAAAGCATCACCATAAAAAGAAACGCACAGAGCGGATATGTTGCCTCGTTAAGCCCGCTTGATACCTTACTGGCACACACACAACAAAAGGTAATGCTGACGGTCATCAATAATGAGGTTAATAAGAAGGCCCCTAAAACAGAAGTTTCCTACTATTTGGGCAACAGTGCCCATCCGTTAATGAAAGGCGACGTCAAGATCACCCCTGTTGGGCAATATGTTTTCGATATACCGTCGGCCATGCTACGGCAGGGCGAAAACAGGCTCCATGTAAGGGTAAGACAGGCCGATGAGGTGAAGGATCTCAACATCGACTTACCTGCCCAGCCGGCACCTGCCGTAGTGGGCTTCTTTCCCGAAGGCGGCAATCTCGTTTCGGGTCTAAAAAATGTGGTTGCCTGGGAGGTCAAAAGCCGCGCTGGTCAGGGTTTGGCTGCAGGCGCGATCTTATATGAAGATAAGACCATCATCGATACCATCCATACAAACAGCTACGGGCTTGGCAGGTTTTCGTTGACACCAAAGGCTAATACGGTATATCGAGTAAAGCTTTTGGGCTTGAACAAAAGAGACACATTGTATAACCTACCTGCCGCGGTAAGTCATATACCCGTAATGTCTGTCCCGGCAGCCGTTGCGGGCAATCTTTTGTCTATTGAATTCTATACGGACAAGCCACAACTGGTCTACCTGAACCTGCATAATTATGCGCGGCTTTTCTCCAGCACGCCGATAGGTCTGGATATTGGGGAGAAAAAAATCAGTGTGCTTCTGGATGATATGCCCAAGGGGCTTACACAGGCGACCATAACGGATAGCCTCGGGCGCCCACTCGCTGAAAGACTCTTTTTTGCACATTATGATAAGCGCCCAGCTTTACAGATCAGAACGGACAAGGCCAGTTACAAATCGAAAGAAAAGATTACGCTCAGCCTAAAACTGGATAATGCCAGCTTCCCTGACAGCGGCCTGGTGTCTATAGCTTGCATCCAGGAAAACAGGTTGTCAGTCAACAATAAAAACGATATCGAGAGTTATTTTTATCTGAAAAGCCAGCTGGACGACCTGCCGGTAAGGGAAAGCTATATGGGTACAGGAAAAGCCGACAACAGCTTTTTGGAAGATATCCTACTGATAAAAGGCTGGCGAAGATATACGTGGCTGGATATGCTGAAGACCACCCCTGCCGATACCATGGACAAGTCAGGTGATTTAATATTCAAAGGCTTGGTGACCCGTTACGGCTCTAAAATAAGGGAACCGGTAGAGGTGGTCAATGCCAGTGCGCCCCTTCAGCTCATCCCTACAGATTCCGCAGGGAATTTTACCCTGGAGGCAGAGAAGCTGCTAGTTCACCGCAATAAAAAGTTGCGGTTTATGATAAACAATGACGGGAAACAACAATATCAGGTAGAATTAATCGACCCCTACCTGGCAACCTCGGAAAAGCTCATCAAAGAGCTTGTGTTTCCAGACCAAAATTTGCCCCAGCAACCCAACACGCAATTACTTGAAATGACTGGGATGGAACGGGCTATCAACTTAAAGGATGTGAAAATAACGAGTAAGAAAGACAATTTGTCTTACGGTCAGGTCGCCCTGCCGGGGCCAAATGCCTGCGGTGACTACGTTTGTACAGCTAATGTGTTAAATTGCGCTCAGGATAGGGATCGACCCGATAATAGGCAACCCATAGAAGGCAAGACCTATAAATTTGATGGACACACTATTGTTTACAATGGTTGCCATGTACAGCTTAAAAAACAAGATGTATTATCACCAGGTATTTATGCAGCCCAAGAATTTTACCCTTCTGATCTTTCACAGCCAAATTCACCCCCTGAATATATTTCTACTCTGTATTGGAAACATATAGCCAAAGTATCATCATCGGGGACAGCCGAGTTCTCATTCTACAGCAACGATATTACCGGCAGGTTCAAGATTGTGGTGCAGGGGCTTACAACCAAGGATATGGTATATGGAGAGCAGATGTTTGAAGTGGCCAAGACCAAATAGTAAAGTCGACTGCCGCTGAGTCTCGTAATTCAGAAAATATTGTTTTTTTGACTTTGTAACCTGAAATTTATGGAATGGCGTATTAGAATAAGGGGCTGCCGTTTCAAGTGAAAGGCAGCCTCCTTTTTTAAATGTGCATATCACAAGGCACACAACCTACAAAATTACCGTTTGCACTACATTGCGGAGTCATGCACGTTAGTACATTATTAATATATTGGTCGGGACAAGGTTCGTGCACACACCCATCTCTACCCCCCGAACCTGTGGAGCTTCCGCTTCCAAGATTAGTGCTCGTACAATTTCCGTTAATGCACCAGCCACCTAAACACTCGTCAGGTCCTGAACATCCGCCCGTGATACTCCTTAACTGCTCTCTGCTTAAAATTTCCCTCGCGCCTAAGCTTAGCGCCTTCAGTCTTAATTTTTTCATTTTTTTAATGGTTTAAAATTGGTTAAAAAATTGGGTTAATTATATAATCCTAAGTTTGGCCACAACCGGATTATGTCTTAGCTATCAAATAAAAGTGTCTTGCCGCTTTCATACAGATAAAAAATATTTCAGATCATGTACCGAATAGTTGGACGGTAACTGATATCCATTTACAAAAAAGGTCGGTGTAAATTTTATTTCGGTTTTATTGCACCAGTCACTCATAGATTCAACTTTGTCGCCCTGCTTTGCTAATTCGCCGTTCATGGGATATTTCTGAGCAAAAACATCATAGTTCTTTGTTTCTGCAAAATACCAGTCGTATAAGGCCTTTCCGGTTAAAGCGGCATCTTGATTTTGATCGATAGCCAGTAAATGCTTGACCGGTTTTGCCCGCATATCTCCCTCCCTATTAGTTGCGTTAAAAATGATCTGTACCTGTAAATCAGGATTGTTGTGTAATAATTCTTCAATCGGAGTATGAGCCTTGGCGCATGGACCGCAATATGGGTTGCAAACTTTAACGATCTTAACACTACCACTTGGATTACCCATCGTTATACCCAGCCCTTCTGTGCTATATTCAATGGCTTTTTGTCTTTCAAGTATTGCAGTAAATATTTCGGGGCTATGCTTTAATCTTTGTAACTCCTGTGTTAACTGCCCGTTTTCTTTGGATTTACGTAAAGCGGGTATTAAAAGGGTAGCTATAATAAATGGGATAGCGTATGCGGATACGATGGTAATAAACATATCACCTAAATTGGTGTTTTCAAGTAAGGCAATATCATGCCAGCCGGCAATAAAGGTTATAAGGCACTGTAGAGCCAGCACCGCTTGCACCGATAAACAAAGGACACACCATTCTTTAGCTACTCGCCATTGATAATAAACTGAATAAAAAACATAAGGGGTTGCTATTAAGGTGATCCATGACAAGACAGTTAAAACCAGGAGATTGGTTAGTCCTGAAAATAAAAGTATGGTCAGACTTCCGGCAAAGTAAACAAAGCCTAACGTACTCCAACTAATACCAAATATCTTGGCATCTTTAGATTGTAAGATGGCGCTACAGTTTACCTTTTTACCAGCGGCACAAATATCTTGCAAGGCAATATTGGTTTGATCGACCTCATACCATAACAGCAACACAGTAATAGCCATGCCTATTAGGATTAAGATAGCATACAGCGCAGGCAGTATCGCCAATGAGCCGGCATTAATAAAGGCAAAGGTTGCAGAAAGCAATAAAAATAATGGCAGACAAGCTACCATTACGGTTTGCGATAGCCTTATCCTTTTTTCCTCGGCAACTTTTCCCTCGTAATCTTTTTCTTTTACAGGTTCTTCAATTTCAGCCATCAAAACGGTGTCCGATGATTTTTCAGCGAAATCATCCAGCGTAACAACCATCCAGCTTTGCATTTCAGGATCATAATACTGTACTTGTTTATCGATTATTTCTTTAACTACGGTAAATTGATTTACCTGCCTTTTCCCATTTATCTGCGTGATAAAAGGCGTGGGTATTTCAGGCAGTTTCTCTTTATCAAACCGTGCCGTAAGATTTTCGACCCCATAATTGTTCAACACGTCGCTTATACTTAAAAAAGTCGGATAATTGGGATGCCCTTTGATCTCCTTCTCCAAGGTGGATCTAGAAATTTTTGCGCCCAATAATTTCGCTAACAGAAATGCGGCTTCTGGGGCATTATCCTTAGGTTCCAGCAATCTGGTTATTAGCTTTCTCATTTTAATTTAGATTAACGTGTATTTACTGGTCAGACACGAAGTTTTTAAGTTATATTTTATATAAGCCTGTTGTATGCGTTTAAGCTTAAGATCACTCTGTATAAACATATTGGTGACTAAATTTTTTTGTTCATTATGGATAGACGTAATATCCGAGTAACCAAAATCCTTCTGTGTTGATATAAATGGATAGAGGAGCATTTTATGCGGTGTCATAAGTGAATAAGCTAAATCAGCTACTATTTTTTCATCGAAAGGCTCCTCCAGTATATATTGAAAGAAACCTTTATAAATCACGATAAATTGCGATGACAGCAGATGACCTACCCAATACCTATTTTTAGTAATTGGTATTGCATTATTAAATTTCCCACTGCCCCCCGAAAGTAAAAATGCCCCATCCCCGTTGGCTTCAATAATATTTCTGAGCAGAAACTCCTTCGTGTAATCTTTGGTGAATTGGTGATCGTCTTCACAAATTACAATCACATCATCGTCATTGGCGATGGCCATTTTAATTACCTTTCTGATACTCATCCACAAGCCTAAGGCGCCAACTTCATTCTTACAAGCTTCAACAATTTGCACATCAAATTCAGGCTTGCCCTCAAACTCAGCCCTTATATGTGCTAAACGCTCTGTTCGTTCGGGCAAATTGATTACGTAGGTTGGAATCGTAATGGTGTGATAGGCTATACTGTTTAAATCCTCCATATTATCTTTAGGAAGATCTTCATAAAGACCCTTAACCCGTTTATTGCTAAGTAAGTTAGAACCCGAATAATTAAAAAGTGATTTTACCCTACCCGCTTCATTATTTTTTGTAGTCGCATCGGAATATCCAAAGTCTTTTTGAACAGCTAAAAATGGGTGCCTTACCAACACATTGTTTGAAAGTCTTGCCATAAAGTAATCGGCAGCTCCATAGTTGAGTAACCTAACCTGCTTAAGTTCTTTAATGAACTTTTTAAATATGATGGTGAATTGAAGCCCAGAGAAATTATTAGTCCAAAACATGTATTCTGAGATTTGCACAGCATCATCAAGCCAACTTACCCCACCTAATAAAACGTCCGCATCAAGCTCTTTCGCTTCATTAATAGATTGGATAAGGCCTTCTTTCGAATAATGTTCGGTAAACTCAATATCGTCCTCGCACACAATAATATAGTCAGCATTCGCCTGAACAAGATCTATCACGATGTGCCGTATAGTTGCCCACAAACCTAAAGCTCCAAATGAATGCTCGAAAGCTTCAACAATCTGCATTTGAAATTCATCCCGGCCTTCAAATTGTTCTAAAACATGGACTTTTCGGTCAGCACGTTTTTTTAAATTTATAATATAAGTAGGTACAGAGGCTAATTTACTATTCATATCCAAACTATTTTATTAATTTGCTGTGGTGTTGGGCGTCAGAAACAGCATGCAGAAACGGGAAATATAAGGTTGTGTGTAAGCTCGTTAGTCAAGTAAATATAGAACTATTTTTTAAAAAAGCAATATTCTAATTTTAAAATTTAATACGCTATTTTTCACTTACTTTACACTTACTTAAAACGATAACCTTAACATGCATTTTTCTTTTTACAAGCAATTAAATGCAATGGATTGTGGACCTACTTGTTTGCGGATGGTCGCAAAACATTATGGAAAACACTACAATGCAAATACATTGCGTGCCAAAGCCGGTTTTAACAGAGGTGGCGTTTCTATGCTGGGTATTAGCGAGACTGCCGAGCAAATAGGTTTTAGAACCCGAAGTGCGCAAATAAATTTTAATAAATTATTACTAGCACCACTTCCTGCGATTCTACACTGGAACAATAATCACTTTGTGGTACTAATCTCTTTGTCCAAAAAAAAGGCGGTAGTTGCTGATCCGGGCAGGGGATTGATAACCTATAATAAATCGGAATTTTTAGGATACTGGATATCCAATAAAAAAGAAGAGATAGGCGAGGTAGGTACCGTATTGTTGATGGAGCCAACCCCATTGTTTTATGATAATGAAGGAGAAAAAGAGCATAAGCTACGATGGGGGATAATTGCCCAATACCTAACGTTAAGTAAAAGGCAATTGGCTTTAGTATTTATATCATTATTGGTTACTTCCTCATTACAGCTTATACTTCCATTTTTAACTAAGAGCATGGTGGATATTGGTATCAATACCCGCAATATTCAATTTATAACGATGGTGTTGATGGCACAACTTATGCTAACATTTAGTAGTACAATTATTAGCTTTATAAGAAGCCGCCTTCAGTTAAAGATTGCAAATATTACCAGTATATCTATTCTGTCTGACTTTCTGATCAAGCTTACCCGGTTACCCGTATCGTATTTTGAAACACATCAACCGGGTGATACCATGCAACGTATTGGCGATAACGGACAGATCCAATCATTTTTGACAGGTCAGACCATGACCACCCTCTTTTCATTTTTCAACTTTATCGTCTATTCTTCTATCCTTATAGCTTTCAATATTAAATTATTTATGGTATTTGCTATTGGTAACCTAGCCTATTTTGGTTGGATTCAACTCTTTATGGGAGTACGTAGAAAGCTTAATTACCAAAGTTTTGAAATTTCTTCCAAAGCAAATAATGCCACCATTCAGTTGGTGCAAGGCATGCAAGAAATTCGGCTAAATAATGCAGAACAATTAAAACGATGGGAATGGGAAAATATCCAGGTAAATGTTTTTAAACTGGGATTTAAGAGTATGAACTATGGGCAAATTCAAGGTATCGGTGGTTTATTTATCAATCAGGCCAAAGATATATTTATAAGTTTTATGGTAGCCCAGATGGTAGTTAGCGGGGAACTCACTTTTGGCGCCATGCTTGCAATACAGTATATAATAGGATCATTAAGTGGGCCGGTAAGTCAGTTTATAGGGTTGTCTCAGATATTTCAGGACGCACGAATTGGTATGGAGCGATTAAATGAAGTACATGGATTAGAGGACGAGGAACCAATCGAGAAAGCCCTCATATCCCACCTTCCTGCTGATAAAGATATTTCCTTTAATAAATTATCTTTTACATATCCAGGCGCAGGAAATGAACCTGTTATAGAAAATATATCAATAACTATTCCAGAGGGAAAAGTTACCGCAATTGTAGGAGTAAGTGGTAGTGGAAAAACTACTTTATTGAAATTATTACTAAAAATATACAACCAATATGATGGAGAAATTAAAATTGGTGATGTTAATTTCAATCATTTAAGTGCCTCTTTTTGGCGGAGTCAATGTGGTTCTGTTTTACAAGACGGCTATATCTTCAGTGATACTATTGCCAAAAATATAGCTGTTGGTTACGAAGAAATAGATCAGGACAGGCTGATACAAAGTTGCAGCATAGCTAACATACTTTCTTTCATAGAAGGTCTACCAAACGGCTTTAATACGCTTTTAGGCGGTGGTGGTGTTGGTGTGAGCCAAGGGCAAAAGCAAAGATTACTAATTGCCAGAGCAGTTTATAAAAAACCTAACTACCTGTTCTTTGATGAGGCAACCAACGCTCTTGATGCTAATAATGAAAAAGACATTGTGGAACACTTAGGCAATTTTTTTCAAGGCAGGACTGTTGTAGTGGTTGCGCATAGATTGAGTACTGTTAGAGGCGCCGATAAAATAGTAGTATTACACGAGGGAAAAATAGCTGAAGAAGGAACTCATCAGCAGCTGACCGTTTTAAAGGGTAGATATTACGAATTGGTGAAAAATCAATTGGAATTAGGAACTTAACTTTGTACAAATGCACGAAGAAATACTTGATGACGGAAGTGAAAAGATATCTTTAGATGGTCAGTCGCGATTATCGGGACATACCTTACGCTCAGAAATGGCGCAGGAAATTATTTCGCGGCAGCCCGGCTTTTTGGAGAAATGGGCACTATTGATTTTTTTTGGAATTTTATTGCTCATATTTGGGGGAACTTGGTTTGTTCATTATCCTGATGTTATTACTGCACGTGCGATTTTAACAGCCGAAAATAACCCAAAAGAAATAATTGTCAAGCAAGAAGGGCGATTGGTAAAACTTTTTGTTAAAAACAATCAAAAAATAAAGAAAAGCAATATTATTGGTTTGATTGAAAGTGAGGCAAATTATAATCAAGTAATTGAATTATCCAGACAGTTAGAACATTGCATACTAATATTAAACACCAATAAACTTGAGGAAATATTCTATTTATTCAATAAGCCGATTACAGAACTAGGTGAACTTCAGCAGTCATACCAACAGTTTTTAACATCAAAAGACATCCTTAAAGATTATAACCGATCTTCAAAAGGCCCTGATTATCTGCTCAAACAGCATCAGCAAAAAATGGTATTTCAACGGGATCTGCAGTCCTTAAAATATCAGGTAGATGACTGGGTAGAAAAACATGTATTGCAGGCATCAACAGATGGTACTATATCTTTTGTAACTTCAATTGAAGAAAATAAGTATCTGAGGAAAGGGGCACTATTGGGATATATTGTGCCAGATGATGGCAGATATTATGCAGAAGCAGTTTTACCTCAGAATAATTTCGGCAAGATAGACACGGGGTTGCATGTTCAATTACGATTTGATGCTTATTCTTACGAAGAATGGGGCTTTGTAGGTTGTACTATCAGCCACATATCAAATGTACCCACGAGAAACGGGTTTCTAATCACAATAAAATTAGATAGTGGTTTAATAACAAGTAATAGACAGCGCTTGGCTTATAAAAATGGGCTAAGTGCACAGGCTATAATTATTACCAAAGACATGAGACTACTAGAACGATTTTATTATGGGTTTGTAAAATCAACTTCAATTGACAAATAAAGCTAAAAGAGATGGTATGAAGAAATTAATCAAGAAACAAGATATTAGGGAATCTTATAATTCCACAATTTTCACTGGCATATACAAAAAGAACGTTTGGGGCGGAATTAAGGGTGAATTCTTCTCTGGTCCTGGTTCACATAACGCATATATTGAAGGGTATGCAAACGTGATAGCCGATTTTATAAAAAAAAACGATGTTTATGATATTGTAGAAATTGGATGTGGTGATTTTAACGTTAGCAATTCCATTTTAAATAAATTAAACAGTGTCAAACACATTTATTCTTACGTCGGCTATGATGTTGTGAAACCCTTGGTTAGCCGCAATAATTTTATATTTGGATCATCAGCAGTGAGATTTATTTGTAAAGACTCTTCTACAGGCAAGATAAAGGGCGGTGATCTTTTGTTGATAAGACAGGTCCTGCAACATCTTAACAACAATTCCATTAAACAAATTGTTCAAAAATTTAAAAATTACAGGTACATCATCGTTACGGAACATCAAGCGTCGGAAAAGTATGGCAATTTGATTAAACCTAACATAGACCAACCCGCCGGCGAATCAATTAGACTGAGATTCAAATCAGCTGTATATCTTGATAAAGATCCCTATAATTGCAACGTTGATTCAAAAATTTTTGAGATTCCTCAGTGGATTTATGGAATGGAAGCCTTTATTAACACTTATTTGATAGTAAATAATCTATCGGCATTGGGCAAACCTTGACAATCTCGGGTGATATATTTTGGGGTTAGAATGGGTCTTTGCTAAGCAGCTGTGATTTTTCGTGGAATGCACCGACGGCGCCCACTTCGTTGTCGCGTAATCTTTGGTGTTTTTTTCCTACACGTTTTAACTAATGTTCGGGCGCTGTCACTTGTACTGAAGATACGAGTTCAACATGTTTCTTAGTAGTTGCCCAATTTTCCGATACTTTTTTAAATGGCTGTCTAAAGCAGATGCAGGTACTTTCAGCACCATGCTCTACATTTGCCTTAAACAGAGCCGAATCTACCGCCTGAATATGGTCGGATATCATTCCGCTACTGATACGCCGTGCAAATACTTTGTTAGACAAAGTCTCAAAAGAGATGTGGGGTAAAGTTGCCTGTTCGGCTGATCGTTGAATGCGGGGGCAGCCCTTCGTCTATGTCAAACCTAGAAAGTACATTACGTCCAATCCGCATGCCGCTTTGTTATACCAGCTTGCGGTCAGAGGTTATGGTCTAAAGGTATCCTGAAAGTAATAGCTTGAAAAAGACTACCGAGTCGATTGAAGGATTGCCTGTACTGCCATAAAGTTCTTTCTAATCTTTATACAGAAGCTCAAATTAAGCGTTTCTCTGAGTCTTCCGTACAGATTTCCCTTAGGATTCGGTTGACAACCGGAAGCTGATGAAGAGCTTTTCGGTATATCCTTTCTACCTTGCAGGGCCTAAATTGACAAATTTTCGCAAACTTATAAAAGCAAAAGCTGATGTTTACAGGAATTCTGCAACAGCCACCCTGATTTTTTTGAGAATGACATGAAACATAAGTCTTCAATAGACACTAATTTCTTTTTTGCAAAAATTGATTGGAAAGTTTTTGCTTTGACAGCAGCAACAAGCACACGATATAAAACGCCAACATATTTTGCCAGTGAAAAACTTAAGCCGAAAGCATACGCACCTTATTTATCGGAAGAAGCTCAAACATTGAAATAATATAAGAAGACAGCCCAACCACGAAAAATACACCCCTCGCTGTCGCTCGTGTGCCGGGTGTGCATAATCAACAATTTTTTTCTGAATGAGAGTCTTACCTTATTGGTTTTGTAGGTGTTTATTTTCGAAGGAACACGCGGCACGCGTGCGCCAGCACATGGGACTTTAGACCAAAATATTAACATCATATATAAAAACCTGCTCAAAAGTAGCTGAAAGACCGCAAAGACGGGACTTTAGAATTTGACGATATTCTGCATTATCAAAAAATCATGGTGGTATTATCGGAAACAACTCGACTGACGAAAGAAATTTATAAGCGTTTTAGTTCAAAATATACCAAAAAAATTAGTAAAAAAAATACCTTTGCGGACTAAAATTGGTATTTTAGTCAAAATTTTCGTATTCGTACGCAAAACAAAGAATGGTAAACCTGGACATACTTGAATTTCTTGATTTGGACAGAGCAAAGTCCACTCATTCGGATAGTAAAAATCTATCTGATAGCGAAGCTGTTATCCTAAACGAAGTAAAAGAAAAAGATTTTGGTGTTGACTTAATTTATTTCAATATAGACGAGGAAACTAACAATAGTTTTCCCGCCGTTTTCCTGAAAAAAGTTACCAACTTTAGTGATGTAGAAACCTTGAAAGGTATTGCAGAAACTCAGCGGAAAATTTGGAACTACAAAAAAGTATTGTTTCTGTATGCCTATTCTGAAACAGAAATACGCATTTACAATTGTTCCGAAAAACCACTCATTGTAACCAAAGAACGTTTTGATTACAAAAAAGAGTTACAAGAAATTGAAATCAAATCTTATCAATATTCCGACAAGCAGCAATTACAAGAACTCAATAAATTGTTTTCGAGAATTGCTATTGATACAGGAATTATCTGGACTTTAAAAGATGCTCAATTTATCCGAGACAAAATTAACCTTCAAAAAAGGGTTGATAAATATTTGGTGGAAAGTTTAGTCAATACTTCAAAGCAACTTGAAGATGATGGCTTAGAAATTAATTTTATTCATAAAATAATTCTTCGCTCCTTATTTCTTTTATATCTAGAAGACAGGGGCGCAACTGATAAAAAGCTTTATTCCACTTATAAAAAAGATGCACGTTCTTATTTTGACATCTTGGATGATGCAAAAGCCACTTACAAACTTTATGAAAGATTAGAGGAAGATTTTAATGGCAATGTTTTTACTCTTGAAGAGAACGAAACCATAAAGGCGGAACAACTTCAAATTATAAAGAACTGCTTTATCAGCGGAAATGATAATACACCTCAAACCAAACTTTTTGAAGAATGGAGGTTGTTCAATTTTAGTATTATTCAAATTGAGCTGTTAAGTGAGATTTACGAAAATTTTCTATTTAAAACAGATCCTGAATTAAAGAAACAAACAGGCACTTATTATACTCCTCCATCTTTGGTCGAATTTATTTTGAATGAGAAATTACCAACTAATAATGGAGAAAAGAATTATAGTGTCAAGGTTTTAGACCCAAGTTGTGGTTCAGGAATTTTCTTGGTGGAAAGCTTTAAACGATTAGTAAAACGCTACGAAAACCAACACAAAGAAAAGCTAAACGATTTTGACAAACTAAAGAAATTACTAACCGATAATATTTTTGGTATAGAACTGCATCCGCAAGCTATAAAAGTCGCTGCATTTAGTTTGTATTTGGCATTAGTCGATAGCTTAGACCCGAAAACTTTGTGGCAAAAGAAAAAACATCGTTTGCCGAATTTGATTAATAATCCCGATGATACATCATTAAAAACACAAGGCGGAAATTTATTTTGCAGAGATACCATTGCACAAAACAAAGAAATTGAGTTTATTGAATTTGATTTGATAGTTGGTAATCCTCCATTTGGTGCGCTAATATCTGAAGAAAAGGATATAGAAGGTAAGCACAAAAACATTAGAAACTATTGTAACAAATATAAATTTGCAAAAGAAATGGTTTTGCCTTTTTTGCATAAAGCAACAAAATTTGCACCAAATGGTGAAGTAGCTTTGATATTTAATACTAAAGTATTGACCAATACAGGTGGAACTTATAAGAATTTTAGGAAGTGGTTATTCAAGGATTGCTATGTAGATAAAGTTTTTAATTTTTCTATTCTTCGAAATGCTAAAAAGAACTTTGGCGGACAATTATTTGGCGATGCAACAGGGCCGATAAGCATTGTGTTTTATCAAAAAGAACAACCTAAGAAGCCAAACGATAAAATAGTTTATTATGCTCCAAAAACATTCATAAAATCAAATGTGATTGAGGGATTGAGTATAGACTTTACAGATTTGAAGTTTTTGCCCAGAGACGAATGTCAGAAACCTAACAGCAAGATTTGGAAAATTGCAATGTGGGGAGGAATGAATGATTGGGAGCTAATTCAAAATCTCAATAATGGTTTCATCACAATTAAATCTTTCTTTGAAAATAAAGACATTGATTACGGTGTTGGTTTTGAACTTAGTAGTCCTGCCAATAAGCCCAATAATGAAATAAAGGAATTACCAATTCATACACCAAATAATATTTTAAAATATTATACACCCAAACCAAGTGATAGAATTACTAAAGTTAAATTCAGAAGATTAGGTAAAACAGAAGCCTATCAAACTTCTCATATTTTACTAAACGAAGGCGTAAAAGTTAATGAAAATCAACTTTCAATATTAGCATCTTTTGTCGACTATAAAAGTGCTTATTCAAAAGGTATTGTTGGTATTTATTCAAAAAACAACGATGAAATTCTGCTAAAGTTATTGACGACTTATCTGAACTCTGACTTTATAAGATACTACGCTTTTTTAACAACATCGAGTTGGGGAATTGAAAGAGATGTAGTCAAACATAAAGAGTTATTTGATGCTCCTTATTTACTGGAGCAATTAAATGAAAAACAAAAAGAACGTATTGTAAAGTTATTTGATGAGAAGCTGTATAGTAAGGAATTTTATACAGTAAACAAGTCAATTGAAAATGAAATTAATGAAATAATTTTAAGTTGTTTATCTGAAAACGAACAATATATAGTTCAACATCTTCTAAACACTATTGAACTATTTCATAAACAGGAAAAATCAGTTTCTTTATATCCTATAAAAGAAATACAAGTAAAAGAGTATAGTAAATTACTTAGTCAGGAAATTAACGATTTTCTTGATGATCAAGAATTATATGCAAACTTAACGGTGTATAATATTAGTAGATTTACACCTTTGATGATGGTTAAACTAACTTTTGATAAAAAGAAAAAAGAAGTTACATTGTCAAAAGAATTTGTTGATGAAGAACTAAAAAAGTTAGACCAACATTTATGGGAGAAAAAATCAAGTAGTATCTATTTCAGAAAGAAACTGAACTATAAAACAGGCGATGATATTTATATTATTCGCCCCAATCAACGTAGATTTTGGTCACACTCAATGGCACTGGAAGATTCATCAGAGTTAATTCTTGAAATCTTAAACGGGAATTAATGATGGCATTGAATACGATTGTTTACGAAAAATTCAGAAATGCTTTTGAGCAACATTGCTATAAGTTAATCATTGAAGCATATCAAACTTCTCTAACTGAAAAAGTAATACAATTAGATTGGAACGAAAATGACATTTCATATGAGTTATATGAAAAAATGGAAGTAAGCCTCAAAAGGGTTTCAAAATTCAAAATACATTTATCTCCGGAATTTCGTATTCCTAAAAATGTGTCCAAAACAAAAGGTTTTTCAGATAAATTACCACGAATTGATTTAAAAATGGCTCATTTCGCTTTAAAGCAAGAGTTTAAATATTTCTTTGAAGCCAAAAGATTAAAAGAAAAAAGTTCTCATTTGAAGAGAGCATACATACATGAGGGAATGGACAGATATATTTCTGAAAAGTATCCAATCGGCTCTATGTTGGGCTATCTTCTTGAAGGGAAAACAGATGAAACGGTAAAAGGCATAAACTCATTATTGGAGAAAGACAAAAGGAATTCAGAAATTTTAAACTTAAAATCGGAGAAAAAACTAAAGTTTATTTACCAATCCAATCACTCCAACATTGGAACATTGAAGCATTTAATATTTGATTTTACAAACATTTCAAATTGACAACGCAAACACATTTGCAATTCGCACAAGCCAACCCGGATCGTCCGTCAATAAAAGATCAGATAACGGAAGTTTTCCAGCTGATAGTTTCAACAGATGAGACTTGACCGTGTTCTTGCTGATACCAAGGGATCGGGCGATGTGCTTAATGGAATCGCCCTGCTGATGAAGGCGTAATAGTTGTTTGATCTGACTCATTGCTTTTGCTTTTCCGGCCATCACCGTTCTGGTTTAGGTGCGATATATTCACCTGAGTAAGCCAAACCAAGTTAAAGGGAGGGGTCGACATGCTCCGGTAAAACGCGCATTGAAGGCAGTCACCAGGGGTCAACATGATCCGGCACAAAACCTTTAACAATCAAAGGTGGGGTCAGTATCCGTCGGAATGTCAGCAAAATCCTTCTTTAGGACTTTGTTTTTTTAGCGAACTGGTAAGCAATACCGGGGGGGTCAGTATGCTCAAGAATATCCATGGAATATTGAAGATGATAAATATCGAATTTTTATTCCTTGTAATTCTAATTGGACTTTAAGACTTACGAAAAACGGTCAATCGATTAAAGAAGCTAAAGTAAAGTATATTGACAGAAATAATGAAATTGAAATCGGGCCATTTTTTTATATCAAATCAATAGATTAAAAAACAACATCGCGAACATCGGTGCCTAAATTACCTATGTAAACGAGTCTTTTTTCGAACTAGTTAATAATTCGCTAAATACTCGAACAATTATCAAATATTTTAGTAGAATCCCACTACTCCAAGATTAATTCAAATACTCAGCTTTTGGCACATCATTCTGCACCATTTAACCTTCACTTAATTTCAGGTTTTTAAATATTTCTAGGAACATCGTATTGACATCTACCCCTATTGCTAAAGATATTAAAAAAAGTTCAGACGCCTTTAATTGTGTGTTTGGATTATTTGAAAGCTGGTTTAGCCGAGAGGTACTTAATCCTGTCTTCCTAGCAACTTCTGCCCGATTTATAGATCTTTTATTTAAAAATACACCCAGCGGAGTCGACTTATCTTTGCCCATTATTTCTTAATTATCGACAACCTTAACAAAATTTCCACATTTTAATAATTTCGAATCGCAAATGTCAATTACATAACGTAAAAAATATAGTTTGAACAAAAAAACACATCAGAAATCAATTAAATCTTTAGGTCTAACACCTAGTCCCTTCGCTAATTCAGCAATAGTGATAAGGGTAATATTCTTTTTCCCACCTGCATATTTTTGCAAATCACTATAATCAATTTCACACATCTGTGCCATTTTCCTATATGACAGTTTTTTTTGTTGTTTAAATTTCTTGATATTTTCTCCAAAAGCTCTTAAAACTTCACCTGTTTCATTTACAGAAATTCCCATGGTAGAAATTTCTCATATAAAAATTTATAAAATGTTGGTTTTTAAACCCACAATTATTATATTTGATACATATTTAGAAGTATTACTTATAACTTAGCGAACTTCTAAAGATATTGAAGCATTCGTACTAAGAGTCTCGTAACTGAAAACTGGTAATTTAAAGACCACGAGACGGATAGTGTTGATGCTCACGCCAAAGGCGTGGGCTCACTTATTCGTGGTCAGGGTATACCAGTACCTCAGTTGCGGTAGGTTGAGTTCCACGTCTTTGACGTTTCTTGCCTACCCAAAACAAGGCTCCTAAATATTCAAAAATATGGAGCAGCGTCAAATCATTTATGCCATTAAAATCTGCGCACCCGAGTAGCTCGGGCAAATAAGGGCAATCTTTCCGTTTTTTAGCGGCAAGGCTACTCCCTTTATTTTTCTGCTGTCGCCATTTTTAACTGATTGGCCTACACGGAAACCGTTTCCTCATTTCTTACTTGAAATCCCCATTCAAATGAAGCACATATACGATCGGGTGGCAACGCTTTGGCATTTTTTCTTTCCAAAAATGGAGAGAAATGGAGTTTATAAAGCCCTTAAGCGATCATCCTTTCGAAAACTCATGGGCGGAGTGTTGTACCCATTCCCCCGCCTGCCCAAACCAATTTTACTGCTCCTGCTGCTATTCATAGGGCAGCAGGGCAGTGGGCAGGCAATTATTGCATTAAAACGCGGCGACAAGCTTCCGGCCAGTATTTGGCAGGTGCAGCTAAAGGTGTTAGACCATACCGGGCAGCTGCAAACTACCACGCTATCTGCCTATAAGGGAAAGCTTATCATCCTCGATTTTTGGGCCACCTGGTGTGGCACATGCATCGAACAGATCCCCTTGCTCAATAACCAACAGAAAAGTTTTAATGATAAAATTGCCATCTTAATGGTTACCGGCGACGACAGCACAAGGATAAACCGATTGACGCGCAGGAACGAACTGTTGGAAAATAATCGCCTGCCGGTTTTATTTTCAGACAGTCTGTTTTCTGCCCTATTCCCCCACCGCTTCCTGCCGCACGAGGTCTGGATAAATTCAAGCGGTGTTTATTTAGGTGCAACTACAGAGGAATTTGTAAATGAAAAGGTAATCAAAGAAGTACTTGACGGTAAATCCCTACCCGATGACAAAAAAGACCTCTTGAATTTCAATGACACCCTTACCGCCTTACATTCTGAATTTTCACATTTCTATAAGGGCAAGGGATGGCTTGGCAATAACATCTCCAGCCTGCGCTATGGTAGCAAACTGATAAAGGGAACCCAAAGCGATCGTTATATGGTAAGAAACGCCCCCATCCTACAGCTTTACGCCCTCGCAATGAATACACAGGGGTTTCCCTTCAATCCCCAACGAAGGGTAATCAAAGACAGTCTCTTAGCTGAAATAGACTACACAACAGCAGATGGCTATCGGGAAATCTGGGGACAGACCCACAGCTACTGGTACGAACTTGAGATGCCTGTTGGCACTTCTGATTCGGTAAGAAGGGCATGGATGCTTAAAGACCTAAATGCTGCCTTCCAGTTAAATGGTCATTTAGCTAAGGTGGAGGACACAGTATGTCTCATCACTTTTCAAAAGCCGACAACCAGAATTAACACGGGAGGAAAACTGACTTTGCAACAATTGATTTGGCAACTTGAGCCACTGCCCACAGTGCCTCTTATTGTAAATGAAGCGACCCTAGAAACGGATGCTCGTTTTTCCCTCCCCGATCAACCGGAAAAATTGAAGTGGCCAGCTTTACAATCCATCCTAAAGGCGCAAGGATTGAACCTACAAAAAGTCCGATTGCCCATTGAAAAATTCATACTAACCAAACTTTAAATCTAAATATGATGTACAAGATTATTTTTATCAGCTTCTTTCTCGGAGGAATCAGCAGCATGCTTTATGCCCAGAATGTCATCAAAGGCAGGGTACTGGATGGCGCTTCTCTACAGCCTCTAAAACAGGCAACAGTACTTAATCTCCAGAATGGTATTGGTACGACGACCAATGACGAAGGTTATTTCAGCCTTCGCACAAGCTCCTTTAACGATTCTTTGCAGTTCAGCTTCTTGGGATACCAGCGCAGCGTAATCACTGTTTCAGTATTTAATCAAATGCAGCAGGTTATCAAACTCATGCCCACACAGCAAGACCTCCAAGAGATAACCGTGAGCAGCGGATATCAACAACTCAAGCAAAAAGACCTTACGGGATCTTTCGAGCAACTGGATAGCGCGAAACTTTCGAGAAGTACTTCCCCAAATTTTCTCAGTCGAATTGAAGGGTTGGTGACCTCGGTGGATTTTGACCACCGGGCGGGAAATGACACCAAATTCAGCATCAGGGGATTGAGCACACTCTCCGATAATTCTTCATCACCGCTTATCGTTTTGGATAATTTTCCCTATCAGGGAGATCTTAAGAACATTAATCCGGAAGATATTGAAAGCGTTACCTTGTTAAAGGATGCCGCCGCAGCGGCTATTTGGGGTGTTGGAGCTGCCAACGGCGTATTGGTAATCACCACTAAGAAAGGCAGATTGAACAGTGCTGTGCGGATCAACTATAGTGCATCGTATAGTGTTACCCAAAAACCTGACCTGTTCAAGATTCCCACCATTGCGACCAGCGATTTTCTTTCTTTCGAAAAACAACTTTTCGACCTTGGAGTTTACAATTCAGCATTGGAAAACACCAGTGACCGACCGGTGGTTTCCCCATATATAGAAATGCTTTCCGGCTACCGAAATGGCGAGATCAGCGAACAGATGCTGCAAAACTCGCTGGCTAATTTTTCTAAAGCAGACGTAAGGAGCGACTTTGAAAAATATGTTTATCGACCGGCACAGGCTACATTACACAACCTAAATTTAAGTGGTGGCACAACCAAAAGTGCACATTCGCTAAATGTAGCTTATACTTTGAATCAGGCTGTGCTAAAAGGCAACGATCTACAAAGAATAAACCTTCACACCGATAATACCTACAAGCCCTTCAAGTTTGTGGAGCTTAATCTTGGTGTCTTTTATACCCATTCAAAGAATCAAAACAATACATCGGGAGGCTACGGAAGCATCTATCCCGGTGGTGGAAAATCGACCTTGTATCCTTATGCAAGACTTGCCGGAGATAATGGTGGACCTGCAGCGGTGCCAAAAGACGTTCGGCTTGCCTATACCGATACCGCCGGAAATGGCAACCTCTATGATTGGGGTTATCGCCCGCTGCAAGAATTGGTGCTGAACGACAATACCTCAGAGACAAATGCGATCATCCTGCGTACCGGGATGAAGCTCAATCTACTACAGGGATTAAATATAGAGGCACGTTTCCAGTATGAAAACAGCAACAGCACTAACCAAAACTTGCATAGCCAGAACAGCTATTTTGTGAGAAACCTGGTTAACAGATACAGCAATGCAGATGCAAACAGCGTTACCCGTAATATACCTTTTGGAGCAATCTTAGATGGCACTCCGTCTGGATACAGAGCCAATAGCGGTCGCCTACAACTAAACTATCAGAAATACTGGGGCAAAGATCACCACCTCAATTTTATAGCGGGCGCAGAACAGCGCTCTTACCAAAACCATTCCAATGCTTATAGGTACTATGGTTATAATGCGGACATACTTACCAGCAGTCCCGTAGATTATCGTTCTAGTTTCCCCATTTATGGTAATCTATCTTCAGATGAAAACATTCCGAATATCGATGACATTGAGCTTACCACCAGCCATAATGTATCGCTGTATTCGGCAGCTTATTATACCTATGCCGATCGATATACCCTTAGTACTTCCCTAAGAAGGGATGCCAGCAACCTCTTCGGGGCGAGTACCAATAATAAATGGCAACCGCTCTGGTCAGCGGGCTTTGGGTGGAACCTCTCAAACGAGGCGTTCTATAAAAAAACGGATCTTCCAGATGCAAAGATCAGGTTGAGTTACGGTTATACCGGAAATGTGAACGGCAACGTGTCGGCCTATACCATCATTACCTATCGCCCTGCTGCAATTGGAGGAAACTCACTGACCGGCCTTCCGAATGCGAACATCACCGGAATCCCGAACCCCGACCTAAAGTGGGAGAACACTAGGATCATCAATGCTGGGATAGACCTGAACGGAAAAGTTAAAAGATGGAGCTTTACCGCTGATATTTATACGAAGAGATCTGATGACCTGATTGGCCTACGTCCAGCGGATCCTACCTTGGGAGGAAGTACCGCTGAGCCGGCCAACACAGCGGCATTGAACACGAAGGGAATTGACCTGAATTTTCTTTACCCAATAGTTAGAAATAGTGATTTTAGATGGGACATGAACTTGTTGGCATCCTGGAACAGCAACCGGGTAAAAAAGTATCTTTACCAGCCGACCCTATTTAGCAGTTATATCGGAGACGGTAGCCTTATCAATCCGGTACTGGGACAATCAGCTTATAACATAGGCAGCTATAAATGGAAAGGACTGGATTTAGAAGGCGATCCCACCGTTTCCAGTAACGGGGAAATTTCCAAAGACTATTCCAACCTGATCTATAGCCTCGGCATCGATGACATCACCTTTAGCGGGTCAGCGCTTCCCACTTTTTTCGGTGCATACAGAAACGATCTTTACTATGGAAAGTGGGCACTATCCTTTAACATCAGTTGGAAGGCAGGGTATTATTACCGCAGGCCATCCATTAGTTACTATGGTCTGGCGTTGTGGCAAGGCCATCCAGACTATGCACTCCGATGGCAGCAACCAGGTGATGAGATGCATACAACTGTGCCAAGATTCAAATATCCGTTGGATAGCGATAGGGATCAGGTTTATGCAAATTCAGATGTTCTGGTGGAACCTGCAGATCATATCCGGCTAAAAGATATTCGGTTGTCATACAGGCTAAAACCAAGCACACATTTTAGCCAGACCGAATTTTTTGTATATGGTTCCGATCTAGGCCTCTTATGGAAAGCCAGCGGCTACCCCACCGATCCCGAGTATTCCTTGGTCATAGCACCTGGTAAAACATTCTCAATAGGTTTTAAAACTAATATCAACTAAGATGAAACGATTAATATCCTACCTAGCCATTTTTACGCTTGCAATAACATTTAGCAACTGTAAGGACTATCTTGATGTAAAACCAGACCAGAAGCTGGTAATCCCTTCCACGCTCAAAGACCTTCAGGCCATAAACGATGCTGGTGTCAACGACCTTTATCCCGTAGGGATGGACAACGCCTCAGATGATTATTTTTTAAGTTTAAAAGTATATAACGCTGTTAGAGATCAAGACGCTAGAAAACAATATGTATGGGATCCGGATGCGGTCTCGGATTTCGATTGGCAGTATCAATATAAAATGATCTTCGATGCCAATGTCGTGTTGGGACTCGTAGACAATATTCCCCAGGGAGGACTTTCACAAACAGATAAGGCGCAGGTAAAAGGTTCAGCACTGTTTAAAAGAGCGTATGCGCTTTTTAATCTGCTGGTTCAATATTCGCTGCCCTATCAGCAAGAAAATCTTGAAAAGCTCGGCGTGCCGCTCCGATTGAATTCCTCTATAAATGAGAGGGTTCATAGAAACACGATTGATGAAGGTTTTAACCAATTGCTCCGTGATCTACAGGTTGCCAAAGAACTGTTACCAAATAAGGCACTCGTATTGACCCGTCCATCAAAACCTGCTGCATTGGCACTGCTTTCCAGGGTTTATTTATATATGAATCAGACACAGCAGTCGCTGGATGCGGTGAACGAAGCGCTCACAATAAAAAATGACCTGATAGATTATAATAACTTAAGCCCAAATGCTGCCAACCCCTTTGTTAGGTTTAATATCGAAACCTTGTTCTATGGAATCAGCTCGGGGCGGGGTGGATTGCTCAGTCAGTCGAGGGCGAGGGTAATACCAAATCTTTATGATGCATATAGCGCTAACGATCTTCGAAAGACGCTATTCTATAAGTCATTGAGCGATGGGTACGCCTTTAAAGGGGATTATAGTGGAAAGAGTTCTTCGCAACTATTTTTTGGAATGACCGTTGACGAGCTCTATTTGAACAAGGCCGAATGTGAAGCAAGGTTGGGAGATTTAAGTGGCTCGATAGCTACCATTACGTCGCTATTGAATAAGCGATTCGTATCAGGAACCTATATTCCACCCTCTAGCGGCATTTCGAAAACAGACTTATTAGTATATATCCTTTTGGAAAGAAGAAAGGAATTGTCCTTCAGGGGTATGATAAGGTGGATGGATTTCAAACGCTTAAAGAATGATAGCCAGAACCGATTTGCTATGGAAAGAACGCTGGATGCTGACATATTTAGTATAAAACCAGAAGACCTTAAAACGGCCTTCCTAGTACCTAAAACCAGCATACTTATCTCGGGACTTAAACAGAACGAAAGGTAAAAGAATGGGTTCAAAAAAGAACCCATTCTAAGTTTGATGTTTAATCCCTCAAGGTCACATCTCCTTGGGAAATGTCCTTATTCTGAATACGGCTTTTCAGCGCGGTACTAAAAACCGGATGGCCCATTCCATCATCGGGAGCGCTAACAGTACAGATTTCTGCGGTTCCTTCGCATCCAGGAGAAGTATCCGTCTGTTGATAGCTTTGGGGATTTAATACCTGACCCGTGCCATTAAATTCCCACAGTTTAATGGTAGTTGTATAGCGACTGAACGCAAATCCAACTGGTACAGCAAATAGCGCAAGCGCTAAAATCACTAATTTTAACTTTTTCATAATTAAGAAGCTTTTTTTAATTAAAAAGCCACAAAAACTTAGAGTTTGTACCTACTCTTTTAAAGGTTTTCGGTAATTCCTTAAATGGATAGCTATTCATTGATTCAAAATTCGGCGATATATTCAGCTTATTTTACATCGAATGACACTAAAATGTAGGACACATGTCCTATACGTAAAATGGAAATTCAGTGTAAGCTCAGTTAAACCTGCTTAGCGTCCTCTGCTTTTATTCTAGAAAGCTGTTTTGCGCTTATCCGTAAAAAGGATGCTAGAATTTCTTTTGTAAGTTGATAGATGACCAAGGGCTGGGTCGCTTTAAGAAAGAGATACCGTTCTTTGGCATCAGTAATTCTCAATAGGCATTCTCTACCCTTCGCGTCGAAAATGCTTACCTCAAAAATTTCCAATAGCATTAGATAAAGTTCGGGATGCTGGCTGGCCAAAAGCGAAGCCTTGATTAGGTTGATTGACCAGACTTCTGTGTCAACCAAAAATTCTACATATTCTGGAAAACTGCTTTTAGTGAAATAACCTTCTGAAGGTAAAATGAAGCCCTCATCCATTAGCCAAAAGGTAGTTTCTTTGCCGTTATTCTCTGTATATCCCCTTGCTAAACCTTCTTTAATAAAATACAGTATCGGAAAGCGGTGTTGGGGACTGGTGATGATAGCACCTTTCTTGAAGTTTTCCTGGATGCCCAGACCGACCATAAGCTTAACAGCCTCTGGAGTTGAGGTATTCATTTTCACAAGTTTCTCTTCAATAGTCGCCATTGACTTTGTTCAGTGTATTATTCCACAAAAGAATGCTTTTTATTAAAAGTGTCAAGATGCGGGGGTGTATAGTTGTTTTTACGGTTACACCCAAAATGCGTAAGTGCGATGTGCAGCGACAGGTTTAGGGTGTACAAAAGGCCGATTATTATTTTGTTAATTAATTATTGACATTAAAATTAAATACCCGTTAATTAGTGTGTCCGATAAATCAGTATCAGGTACATAAAAAATCGCTATGAAAATCGACTATGCAAATGCAAGCTTTAAAGATTTTGAGAGCATACCAACTTTGGATATTATGCAAAGGGCGTCTGCCTTTAATGACTATTTAAATTATTTAGATGATCGGGGTCATCTAAATTACAGAATCAAAAATAATTCGGCTTGCGGCCCATTTCTGAAACTTCAGTTTAAAGGAATTCCGCAACAAACAGAATTTGTAAACTTCGTTTCAAATGATTATCTGGGTTTTACCCAGCATCCTTTGGTAAAGGCAGCATCGATAAAAGGGGTTAAAAGGTATGGTACAGGGGCTGGAGCATCGCCAGCGATCGGCGGCCACTTTTCCTATCACGAAAAATTGGAGGAAAAAATGGCTTGGTTCTTCCATAAGCCGTCTGCAATATTGTATACCACAGGTTATACTGCAAATAGTGCTACCTTACAGTGCTTGCTGAAGAAGGACGATATTGCTATTTTAGATATGGCAGTTCACGCTAGCGTTTATGAAGGGTGCCTCAATACCAACGTTAAAAGTTTTCTTCACAATAACCTTAACCATCTGGAAGAAGTTCTTAAGAAGGCGCAACATTCTTACAATACAAAGTTGGTAGTCATAGACGGAGTGTATTCTCAGGATGGCGACCTTGCGTTGTTGGAAAACATCGTCAGTCTAACTCACCAATATGGCGCTTACATCTTGGTTGATGATGCCCATGGAACCGGTGTACTCGGAAAAACCGGCAGGGGATTAATTGAAGAATGTGGGCTTTTTGACCAGATCGACCTGATATCCGGAACATTCAGCAAAGCCTTCGCAGGACTGGGAGGTTATGTAGTTGGCAGTCCAGAATTGATACGCTTTCTGAAATTTCAATCCAGACAACACCTTTTTTCAGCCACTATGCCGCCCGCAACGGCCGCCTGCGTTCTCCGTGCAATAGAACTTTTGGATGAAGAACCGCGCTGGAAAGACAAATTGTGGGAAAACACAAACTATTTCAGGAGTGGACTGGTCAGTATAGGTCTGGATATCGGAAACACCGAATCTGCCATTATTCCCGTGAAAATTGGAAGTCCAGACATAACTGGCGAGGTCGGGAGGCTTTTATTGGAAGAAGGTATATATGCAAACGCGATTATTTACCCAGCCGTTTCCAAAAAGGATGCCCGCATCAGAATGGCCCTGATGGCAACCCACGGCAGAGACCAACTTGATAAGGCGCTAAATGCATTTGAAAAGATTTCACGTAGGTTGCCAAGTATCAAAAAACAAAGTCTATGATGAAGAATAGAACCCTAACCGAAAAAAAACTTATCCAAGCCGTCGGCGAAACATTAAGAACCTATGGATATTCGGGTTTAGGGGTCAATAAAATAGCACGAACTGCGGGGGTCAATAAAAATCTGATCTACCGATATTTTGATTCGGTAGATCATTTGGTGGAAACTTACATTAGGCACAAGGATTATTGGCTGGCAGACAACAAAGAATTTAGTCAGGCATTTACAACTGATACGCCAAAAGAGATGATGATAAATGCAATAGTATCCCTACTACAGCATCAATTTACCTATTTTTTTCAGGAACAGGAAATGCAACATCTCATCCTGTCTGAGATTACCTATGACCATGAGCTTCTAAAAAAACTTTCTCATTTAAAAGAAACTATGGCAGAACCATTCTTTGATAGTATGCAGCACCATTTTCAAGGTTCAAGCGTCAACTTCAGGGGAATAACGGCCTTATTACATGCAGGCATCTATTATCTTGTATTACAGTCTCAAAAAAATGACGCGACCAATTGTGGTCTAAATATCACGACTAGACAGGATAGAGACATTATTTTAAGATCGATAGAACAGATTGTGCGTTGGGCGTTTATCCAGTCAGAAAAGGACAGACCAAAATAAGTTGTAGCATCAGCAGGCGCAGATTTAGGATTTACAATAAAATTAAATCTATGGGACCGAAAGATTTAAAAACAGAGATTACAAACCTGAAATCCATTATTGGAAAGCAGCGAGTCGATAATAGCGATTCCCTGGCTTTCCAAAAACACTTGGACAAAATTAAGGAGTGCAGTTTCGATATTGTTCTCTATCCAAGAAAATCCAACCTGGATTTGATTCCATTTTTGCAGTTAACTCTCGCGGACGTCGCATGTCTAGGATTGAGGAAGCAAAATACTTCAGAAGCAAAAGAACTACCTCAAGATGGCAACTCTTTTTTATTACATCAGCTGAATCAACTTATCGGCTATTACAGAAAGAATTTTCCAGGAGAGTTTAAAATGTCTTTTACTGCTCCCTGGTGTTATCGCAAGGAGATGATAGATGATCAAGCCGCCGTGATCCAGGAGATTCAAACTTTCCTGCGTAAAAATCAATTGGACAGGTACCTTCAAAATAGCTTAGCAGATTATTTCTATCAGATGCAGTTCCCTTTGGTCGATAAAGTCTTCACGTATCTGGAACTTGAGTCTTTCCAACATTTGGTAGGCGTTTTATCAACCCTTATCAAAAAAAGCAATTTGGTAGATTTCCAAAAGCTGCTCATCGTTGAACTGGTCAAAATGAATTTTAACACGCCCTTGTTTATCGATTTTTGTTTGACAATATTGGGGAACGATGATCTGGTAAACTGGGATACCCTCAAATTTGCCATCACTGGACAAAGGTGGTTTTGCGCCAAAACAATTGGTTTATACGATTTGATTGATAAGGCTCGCGAAAATCATCCAATCAAAGACGAATCAACTGCTGAAAGTGAGAAGTCGTTAGCTACTAGACCCTATTTCAAAGTTAGTTTTACCTCAAGACAGTTGCTATTCTTTTTCCAGGTGTTGGTGGACACCCGAACGGTTATCACCAAAAATAGAACCGGCATTTTTGACTTCATTACAAACCATATAGGCACGGTTAGATCTACACAACTTTCACGAGGAAGTCTGCAGCGAAAGTTTGGGAAAACACAAAGTCTAGACATTAAAAAGGTAAAAGATCAGCTAATTGCGATGATCAATTACATCAACTATAAACATTGAACGCATTATCTACTAACAAATCTACTTAAAATGAGAGAAGCCACTTATGATCAGAAAACTTTGGTAATAAATATCCTTACAGAGGCTTTCGAAGATAACAAAAGTATCAAATATACAGTGGGCACGAGATCGGGACAGGAACGTCGCATTAACTTTTTGATGGACTACTGTTTTGAGATTTGTTGGAAATATGGGAAGGTCTATTTAAGCCCGGATAATCGTGGCTGTGCACTGGTTCTTTATCCCGACCAGAAAAAAACAACCTATTGGAGCATTAAAAAAGATTTACAGCTCCTTTTTAATGCTATTAGGCTACTAAATATCCCACGAATATTGGAAAGAGAAAAAATGATCAAAAGATATCAGTTTAAAGGTTACGGATATTATCTATGGTTTATTGGGGTAAAGAAGTCTCACCAGGGAAAAGGAATCGGGAGTGATTTGATGAACGCGATCATAGCTGAAGCGGAACTCCTTGACCGGATAATTTATCTAGAGACTTCGACGCTAAAAAATATCGTTTGGTACCAATCATTTGGCCTAAAAATTTATCATGAAATACATCTGGGGTACAAATTATACTTCCTCAGCAAATAAATATCATTATAACAATAAGATTATGCGGGTGTTCGGAACAGAAATGCACCTCGTGACTTTCCTATTCCTGTTGCTAGAGGTGCCGCTTTTTTTCTTTCAGCTTTTTTATTTTCTTTTGAGACCTCAAGACCAGGGACGGAAATGGTATTTTATCCTACTTTCCCTATTGATTAGCTACAATGTTGCCGGTGGGCTACTGCCCGATCCGAACATCCCAATTTCGATAGTTTTGCAGAATATCTTAGCTTACGGCACAGGTTTCACTGTTGGCGCCTTTTTCCCCTATTATTTTTATAGGGCATTTAATTTGTCGGAATTGAGATTTCACGCCGTATATGGAGTTTTGATGTTTCTTATTGCACCATACGTTATATTCTTTGTAATATCTTACTCGATCAATCAAGATCTAGATTTCGCCATAAAATACGGAATTGTAATCCCATTTTTTTATTCGTTCATTCTGCTCTTCGCAATCATTAACGCCATCAGCAAAAAGTATGAACGGAACCCTGATGATTATCATTTTTGGGAAATGATCGCTGTTTTTTGTGCGGTATTGCCCTGGGCTACTCTGGCTCCTATTTCCTATTTTAAAATAGGGCAATTCTGGGAAGCTATCTTGACGAACGGCGGCTTTGTGGTCATCACCATCATGTTCGTATACCAATATGTTCGAGATTCGCGAAAAGAATATTCGAAGTTTAATGAATTGTGCAATAAAAATACCTATCCCGAACTGTTCGAAAAAAATTGCATTAGATATGGCCTGACCAATAGGGAAGCCGAAGTCGCGAATTTGATGCGCAATGGCGACAGGTATAAACAGATTGCCGAGCACTTGTTCATATCAGAAAAGACGTTGAGCGTTCACATCCAACATATTTTCGAAAAGACTAAGGTTAATAACCGTACTGCACTGGCCCACAAACTGATCCAGTTTTTGTAGTAAAAAATTTATAGGGGCTTTCCCCTATAAATACAGAATAGTGGCTTTATCCTATTTTTATCCATTTTTATAATTCAGAATTTAGGGCAGTTATTCAACAATTCATTTTCTTTTCTTAGCATCTGGTACAAAATAAGAAGCTACGAAAGCAATTAAAATTCTAACTATGAAACAGCTTAATTTTGAGTCTTTGTATCAGAAGATGGTGCAAGACTTATCCGAAATCAACGGCGGGGACATTGCCAAGGTAGAAAACCTCTCCTCCTCTCTCGCGCGAATTAGAACAGATTTACTTAAACTGAGGAATTATTTGCTCGAAACAGCTAGTTTAACCAATGAGGAAGAAATCAAGTTTTTCAAAGAAACAAAACCTAGGTTTTTTCAGTGGCAGATCTATTATCTAGAAGTATATGCCGTTGAAAATGGTAAGCCTTTACTCGGAACAAGAGAAATTGAAAAATACTATCAGAACCACCTCAAATTCTACACACTGTTTCTGCACCAAAATGAGTTCAACTATCAATATTATAAGTTGAAAGCCTCTGAATTGGATGATATATATTTTATTAGGGGATTAGTGCTAACAGATATTCTGACACCGGAAATACCAGAAGTAGATCCTTCTTTCAGTACCTCAATCGGCTATCTGTTTTCAAAATTTATGGCCTATGAAAAATTACAAAAATACCTGCTGGATCAACTTTCTTTGATTTCCGAAAATGCTGCGACACCACCTTCATCCAAAGATTCTTTTCATCAACTTACTTGGACCGGGGATAAAACCAATTTAGTAGAGGTTATCTATGGTTTGTTTTATACCGGTCAGCTCAATCATGGCAACGCCACGGTTGCCGATATTATCAAATGGATGGAAGAGCAACTGAACGTAGATCTCAAAAGGGCCTATAGAAACTTTTTGGACATCAGGAACAGGAAACGCGATAGCCACACGCGCTACTTGGATAAGATGAGGGCATCCATTGAACAGCGTGTAGAAGAGGATAATCGCTATCAGCCCAATCGTGGGGCAAAGCTTAGAGACAATCAGGAAACATAGGAATTATGCATTTTTAGTGTTGCTTGTAAAACAAGGCGTAATCTTTTCAGGACTGTGATCTTACTCGACTAAAACAGAAACTTAACTTCGTTTAACAAGATAAATTTTTTAAACGGTTATTCAGATGGGATCAATAGGGTTTAAAGATATCATACTTGCCCGGTACGGGTCATAAGATGGCTGGTAAATAATGTAACCGAATTCCACCAGTTCGCGGATGCACTTGTGGTAGGTGGCAAAAGACCTGATACGAGAAAAACGCATCAAGTTTTTGCGGCTGACCTTAAAAAAACTTTTTGGATCCTCATCGGTGCTGTAATAGAACATAGCCATAAAAAGGCTAATGTGTGAGGGCAATAAACGGTGATCGTCCGCTGCCTTTTTCAGGAAGTATTCTGCCGGATGGGCTAATTTCATAACGCTAATCTTTAAGTCTGGTTATCGTTCAGCATTTTCAGGATATCGGCATATTTGTAGTAAAGGATGCTGCCCACCCTGGTATAGGATAGCGTTCCGTTGATCCGCATGTTCTGCAAGGTGCCGGGAGAGATGTTCAGCAGCTTGCGCACTTCCACGCTTTTGAGCCATTGTTTTGCCTGCAATCCTTCGGGGTGCATTAAGGCCTTGATTTCTTGAATGAGGTCTCTTTTAAAATCTTCCAAATCTTCTTTGGTCAATAACTGGATCGTTTCCATATCTTTTTTATTTTAGGTATCAGTAAAGGTTGCTGTTTGCACTGGCATTCGTTCGCAAGCTGTTCGCAACTTGCGTGTTATTTATTTTTGTTATGCCGCCGGGCCGATAGCTATTAACAAATTTTCGCCCAGTGTTTCTTTTGCTTAAGATAAAATAGATCTTGTTCATAATCAGTTGATCTGGAATTGGTTGTTCTTCCGTAGATTTTATTTTATTGATTGCTGAGCACGGCATCACAAATCGCGACACCGTGTTCGTCGCGGTTTTAACTTGCCGCAAATTTGTTTCTAAGCATTGCCATATCTGCACCGACCTTAATGTCCAAGATCTTTGCATAGTGCTGTGTAGTCCTAATGTTTGTGTGTCCAAGCATCTTGGAGACACTTTCGATGGGAATACCGTTCAGTAGCGTTACCGTTGTGGCAAACGTATGCCTTGCAATGTGGAAAGTGATTGGTTTTTTGATCCCGCAAACGTCCGCTATCTCCTTCAGGTAGCTGTTCATCTTCTGATTGCTCAATACGGGCAACAACCTTCCGCTATTCTCACATTGCGGATGGCTTTCGTAGCGCAAGATCAAGGAGCTTGCAGCGGGCAGCAATGGGACACGGGATGGGGTATCCGTTTTTTGCCTTTTGATGGAAATCCAGTCTCCCCCGTCCACTCCGGTGACAATATCCAACCTACGAAGATTTTTTACGTCAGCGTAGGCCAGCCCGGTAAAACAGCAGAACAGAAAAATATCGCGCACCTGTGAAAGTCTTTCTGTACCCATCAACCTTTCCCTTATAACTCGTAGTTCATCGCTTGTCAAGAAATACCTATCCACGGTCTTGATCTTAGTCTTATAGTTCAAAAAAGGATCGTAGACCAGCCATCGGTTGGCGATACAGATGCGGATGATCTTGCCAAAGTTCTTGATGTACTTTACCGCAGAGTTATTGGCACAATTGCGCTCCGAACGCAGATAAAACTCAAATTCCATAATAAAGGCATGGTCTATCTTTTTAATGTCTATATCTACAAAATTATACTTCCACTTCAAAAATTCCTGTGTATGTTTCAGAGACGTCCTGTAACGACAGAGCGTGCCCTTGGTAAATTCCTTTCCCAAAAGCGCTTCCACCTTTCTATTGTGATCTTTGAATATCTCTATCAGGGAGTGTGGTTTTTCGGTCTTGCCCAGAAACTTGTTGCGTAAACTTTCTGCACTTATACCTTCGCCCATTTCGGTCAGCTGTCGGTGCGCTTCATAAATCTTCGTCTGTAGATCGTCGAGATACGCGTTAAAAGCCCTCAATGCCTCCTTGGTTCCGTTTGCGCGTCCCGAATGGGCGTTCCATTTGGCTGGGTCGCACTCTCGACCTGTTGTGGTTTCTGATCTTTTGCCGTTAACGGTGATACGCATGTAGATCGGCGCACATCCCGACTGGTAATTTTTTGGCTTCTTCATATAGAAGAGCAAGCTGAAATTGGTTTTCATAATGTTTTGACATTAAAAAGTGAAACAAATTTAGCTTTGCAGATACCATCGGTCAAGATGCACAGTTATTGAATTAGCTGTTTATCAATAACTTATGGACTATTCGGTGAGTTGGTTAAAGCATATTATCTACTCACCGAATCACGCACCTTTTTAATGGGAAAAGGTGAATAAATTGGGTTTTCGACTAAAACGCAAAAGCCTGCAATCATTTGATTTGCAGGCTTTTAGCTCTTTTTGATATTGAAACTGGCGGAGAGAGCGGGATTCGAACCCGCGGTACCTTGCAGTACACACGCTTTCCAAGCGTGCTCGATCGACCACTCTGACACCTCTCCAGATCTATTCTATCTTTAAACCAAAAACAGATTATTCTACGACAGAAATTTTTAACATATTGGTTTTGCCTTTAGCTTTTAACGGTGTCGAAGCAGTGTTTATCAAAATATCGCCCGCTTTTACCAAGTCCTTATTTTTTAAAAATTGATTTACTTCGATGATGGTATTGTCGGTGCTTTCAAATTTATCGTAGTAAAAGCCACGAACGCCCCAAAGTAAACTAACAGTGTTTAAGAGCGCACGATTGCTGGTAAAAATAAAAGTGAGCGCTTTAGATCGGTAACTAGAGATTTCGAATGCGGTGTAGCCGCTTACTGTCATAGAAACAATCCCTACAGCGTTGGTTTGTTTAGCCAAAAAGCATGCAGAATTGCAAATTGCATCGCCCAGAAAAGTTGACGAACCCTGGTGTAAAAACTTATCTGGATTAAACGGATATTTGTTTGTTTCTATGTTTTGGATAATTTTCTGCATGGTTTCAATAACAATCAGGGGAAACTCTCCAACAGATGTTTCTCCGCTCAACATAACTGCATCAGCGCCGTCTAAAACCGAATTAGCTACGTCATTTACCTCCGCCCTAGTTGGCCTAGGTGTAGTAATCATGCTTTCTAGCATCTGCGTGGCAATAATTACTGGTTTAGATGCTGCTCTACATTTCTCTACAATCATTTTTTGCAACAAAGGAACTTCTTCCATAGGGCATTCTACGCCAAGATCTCCTCTGGCAACCATAATTGCGTCTGTAACGGCAATTATTTCGTCGATATTTTGTATTGCTTCCGGCTTTTCGATCTTTGCAATTACTCGGGCAGTTTTGCCCCTATCGGCAATGATTTGTTTCAACTCGATAATATCTTCTGCCTTGCGCACAAAGGATAAACCAATCCACTCAACATCATTTTGTAGAACAAATTCTAAATTATCTCTATCTTCTTCCGTTAATGATGGGATAGATACTTTGGTGTTTGGAAGGTTAACGCCTTTTCTAGAGGTAAGCAGGCCGCCATGTACAATTCTACAGGTTACAGTAGTTTTTAAATCGGATTCCAAAACTTCCATTTGCAATTTTCCATCGTCTAATAAGATTATCTCACCTTTTTGAACGTCTTTAGGAAAATTTTCGTAGGTAATGTAAATCCGATCTTCAGTGCCAATGCACTCTTCTGTGGTAATTACTGTAGTTCTGCCGTTAATTAAATGAATTCCGCCCTCTTGCACCTTTCCAATGCGTATTTTTGGACCCTGCAAATCTGCTAAGATACCAACGTTGTAGTCATGTTTCTTGTTTAAGTCTTTTATGGTGTCCAAAACTGCCTGATGATCTGCCTGGCTACCGTGTGAGAAATTGAGTCTGCAAACATCCAATCCCGCATTAAACATGTTAAACAATACGTCGGGTTGAGCTGATGCCGGACCAAGCGTGGCAACAATTTTTGTTCTAGAATGAAAAGGTTTCATTTATGTGATTTATTTTACAAGGAAAAATTCCAAATTTCTTTCTGGAATGCGGACATTGCTAATTTATATAATTAATTTAAAAACGGTCAAATATAGCGTAATTAAAATATGAGTGCCAATTTTTTAAAACACGAGATTTTCTCTACTCTTCAGCTTGCTCGGATCTATTTTTGCGGCCACCTGTATGTCTGGCAACTGGTTTAGCTTAGAAATTAGTCTGTTAAGATCATCCTCAGTAATATACTCCCTTATAATAAGAAAATAATCTACGTTGGCCATTTCTGGCACCAATATCCCTTCGCAACTTTTATTGCTCAAAATAAAATACTCTTGCTCATCTTCATCTTTTAAAAAAAAGTATTTGGCAAAATTTAGCGTGTAGGCCTCAAGAGAATTAAAAATTTCATGATCTTGGATTTTTACAAACTCTAGTTCTAAATTACTGTTTATCTTGTGGCAAAGCGTATAATCCTTCAAGGGAGCAGTAATTGCTATCAACGTAAAATCTAGATCTAAGGGAAGTTTAAGGTAAGTCTTATTCAAAACAAAATATTTTAAACAAGTCGAAATTAAAAAACTAATTCTATATTCGCTTTATATTCGGGCTTAAAAAGGGCTAACTAAATAAAAACATTTGAATATTGTAAGAATTTATTTTTCTTTGCACAGAATTATTTAACCACTAAATTATAAAATTATGTCTGATATTGCTTCAAGAGTAAAATCTATTATCGTTGAAAAACTAGGTGTAGATGAGAGCGAAGTTACGCCAGAGGCTTCTTTCACTAACGATTTGGGTGCAGATTCTTTAGATACCGTGGAATTGATCATGGAATTTGAAAAAGAGTTCAATGTAGCCATTCCTGATGATCAGGCCGAAACCATCGGTACCGTGGGGCAAGCTATTGCCTACTTGGAAAAGAACGTTAAATAAAATTTACGCATTTTACGTATAAATGGTATTAAGAAGAGTAGTAGTAACTGGGTTAGGTGCGCTCACTCCGATAGGTGATAACATTCCTGAGTTTTGGGATGGGTTAATAAATGGGGTGAGCGGCGCTGCTCTAATTAAAGGTTTTAATACAGAAAAGTTTAAGACAAAGTTTGCCTGCGAACTTAAAGATTTCAATGCCGAAGATTATTTAGACAAGAAAGAGGCACGTAAAATAGATCCTTTTGTACAGTATGCTTTAGTAGCAACAGAAGAGGCGGTAAAAGATGCCGAGCTGGATTTTTCAAATCTAGATACAAATCGAATAGGGGTAATTTGGGGCGCTGGTATTGGCGGTTTGAAAACTTTTTTAGATGAGGTTACAAATTTTGCCAAAGGCGATGGAACTCCTCGCTACAATCCGTTTTTTATCCCAAAAATGATTATAGATATAGCACCTGGGCACATATCTATAAAATATGGACTAAGAGGGCCAAATTTTTCAACAGTTTCTGCATGCGCATCTTCTACCAATGCAATGATAGATGCTTTCAACTATATCCGCCTAAACATGGCAGATATTATCATTACCGGCGGGTCTGAAGCGATTATAAATGAAGCGGGTATGGGCGGTTTTAACGCGATGCATGCACTTTCCACGCGCAATGACGATCCAGCAACAGCTTCTAGGCCATTTGATAAAGACCGCGATGGCTTTGTTGCCGGCGAAGGCGCAGGAACTATTATTTTAGAAGATCTGGAACATGCCAAAGCCAGGGGCGCAAAAATTTATGCAGAACTTGTTGGTGGCGGTATGAGTGCAGATGCAAACCATATTACAGCCCCGCATCCAGAGGGATTAGGCGCAAAAATGGTAATGAAAAATGCGCTTAATGATGCGGGATTAGGTACGGCAGATATAGATTATATTAACGTTCACGGTACGTCAACTCCTCTGGGCGATATTAGCGAAACAAAAGCCATACGCGCGTTATTTGGCGAAGACGCTTATAAATTGAACATAAGTTCTACTAAATCCATGACGGGGCATTTACTTGGTGCCGCTGGTGCTGTAGAGGCTATAGCATGTATTTTGGCTGTTCAAAATGATATAGTTCCGCCAACGATCAATCATTTTACAGATGATCCTGAGTTTGATCCAAAATTAAATTTTACCTTTAATAAGGCTCAAAAACGTACTGTTAATGCCGCATTGAGCAATACCTTTGGTTTTGGAGGTCATAATGCATCGGTAATTTTTAAAAAGTACACAGAGTAAAGTCTTGCTATATAATTTCGTAGTAGGCATTCTCCGACAAATAACTGTTTAAAAAATGCTTATATGCCCCTAATAATGTTGTTTGTTAATGCCGTTTTTAAATTTATATAAACTTTACTTCTCCCCACAAAAAGAGTTTGTAAAACAACTTAAGAATGTTCTTGGCTTTGTCCCGAATAATATTTCGTTGTATAAAATGGCTTTTAGGCATCGCTCTGTTGCAAGACTATTAAAAAATGGATCGCGCAGCAGTAATGAGCGTTTAGAGTTTTTAGGCGATGCCATATTGGGCTCGGTAATTGCCGAGCTACTCTTTAAGCAATATCCGTATAAAGAGGAAGGTTTTCTTACAGAAATGCGCTCAAAAATTGTAAATCGCGTAAACTTGAACCAATTGGCAAAAAAAATCGGTTTTGACAGCTTGATAAAATACGATGAGCGTTCTGTAAGTGTACAGACTAAGCACAATTCTATGTTAGGAGATGCTTTCGAGGCTGTTATCGGAGCCATTTATATGGATAAAGGGTATGATTTTACTAGAGACTTCTTGCTAAAAAGAATCGTAAAACCACATATTGATATCCACACGCTGGAGCTAACCGAAACCAACTTTAAAAGCAAACTTATAGAATGGTGCCAGCGGCATGGCAAAGACATTTCATTTGAGTTAACCACAAACGCCGATGGCGAAAGTTCAAAGCTTTTTACAGTTAATGCCGTAGTTGATGGTAAAACCCGCGGTTCGGGGAGAGATTACAATAAGAAAAACGCAGAAAAATTGGCTGCAGAAAAAGCCTGCGAAATTTTGGATTTTGAGTAAGACAGCGTTAGAGTTTATGTGTTGAAGGTTATATGTCTAGATGCCCTTAACTTGAGTTGCTAACTATCTCAACCACTTAAAATTTGGCAACATTAACAATTTAACAGTTCAACCTAGTTCACCATAAAACATTTCAATTCGCCTTTCCCAAAGTATCTGTAAATTTTTTAGAGCTGCCTTTAATGTACTTTATATAGTCGTAGCTGTTCCAATGTTGAGCGCTATCGTAGTTCGGCCTACAGTTTAACATGTATTTTTCCAGAACATCGCCACTTAATCGCTATTGGCTTTTATTATGCTTTGATTAAAATATCGATCTATTTCGCTTTGTTTTATTTCGTTATCTGCATAGCGGCTAAATCTACGCGCGTTGCGAGGGGTTTTACCAACTAGCTCATAAATCGCTGTTAATGGAGAGAATAAAAATGACAAAAATGGAGGCTTACCTCCATAGAAAGAACCTTTGCGTTTATATTCGCTTTTTATAGCTTCTAAATCTTGTTTTTTAGTGTTGCCGAAAACGTTTACGTCTCGCAACTGGTTGCTTGATCGAGACAAATAAATAACCAAATTTCTATCATCTATTACTACAACGTAACCATCGGTATGATCTCGCTTAGTTATCATCAAGGTATCGCCAGGTTTAGCTTGTAGTTGAAAAAGTCCTAGGTCATTGCTGCCAACGCCTAATCTCGTACGAAGATTTGTAATATCTGCCAATGCGATGCGAATATTTGATCCTTTCTCCATAACAGCCCCTTTTACAAAAACCTGTTGCGCAATCGCAGCACCCGACCAAATCGAAACTAAAAAAAACACGTTACAAAAGATACATTTCGATATATGCATTTAGACAAATAACAAACATTAAAGATAAGCTAAATACGTGCTTTGTTTTGTTAAAAATAGTTAACAAATGCATTTGGTTCAACCTAGTCATATAGCGGACGCCTGTATGGTCGAACAAAAGGCATCACAAATGATCAATTCGTATTTCATTTTTGTATCGCGTCGTAGATAAAAACAAGATCACTAAAAGACTTGCTGCACTAGATTACCCGGTTTTTGGTCGCCAAAAAATACATTTTTTTATATCTTTGCGCATGATAAAATCCATGACTGGATATGGCTTAGCAACCATCGATTTTGCAGCAACAAAATACAGCGTAGAAATTAAGTCGCTGAACAGCAAATTCTTAGAACTCAACTTGAAATTTCCAAGAGCGTTTTCTGACAAAGAATTGCTGCTGCGCAACGTTTGCAGTAAAGACATTGAGCGTGGCAAGGTAAGCGTTTCAATAACGGTAGAACGAGCCGATGGTGAACCGTCTGCAGCGCAGCTAAATAGTAAAGTACTTGGCAACTATTATCGTCAATTAAAAGAGCTTAGCGATGCTTTGGGAGCCGATGGTTCTAATTTAATGCAACTGGCTATGAGCTTGCCAGAAGTAATAAACTATAAAGAAGAAAGCGTAAACGAGGAAGAATGGCTGCAAGTTCATAACGTTTTTATAAAAGCGTTGAATAGATTTAACGTATTTAGGGAGACGGAAGGCCTGGCCCTTAAAACAGATCTTGAACTAAGAATAAATAATATACTTGGTTTTTTCAGTTCAGTAGAGGAATTGGAGCCAACAAGAATTACCTCAATTAGAGAACGCTTTAATCAATTTTTAGACGACGTTGTCGGTAAAGTGAATATTGATCAGAATCGTTTTGAGCAAGAGCTTATTTATTATATTGATAAGATAGACATTACCGAAGAAAAAACGAGGCTAAAAAGTCATTGCGACTATTTTTTGAAAACTTTGGCAAGTGCCGAAGCAAATGGAAAAAAGTTGGGGTTCATCTCCCAAGAGATTGGCAGGGAGATCAATACCATGGGCGCAAAAGCCAACAATGCCCACATGCAGCAATTTGTGGTTGGCATGAAAGAGGAGTTGGAAAAAATTAAAGAACAATTGTTAAACGTTCTGTAAAGGTTTAGCAACCCCTCAATTAAACAATTATAGAAACATGCAGGGCAAACTGGTAATCTTCTCAGCTCCATCGGGCGCAGGCAAAACCACCATAGTTCATCATTTGCTAGAAAAAATCCCCGAGCTAAGCTTTTCTATCTCTGCGACTACCCGTTCAAAGCGGGGAAAAGAAAGGCACGAAAGCGATTACTATTTTATAAGCAAAGGAGAATTTTTGCACAAGGTTGCACACCAAGAATTTGTAGAATTTGAGGAAGTGTACAAGGGAACGTATTACGGCACGTTGCGATCGGAAATACAGCGCATTTGGAACGAAGGGAAACATGTTATTTTTGATATTGATGTAGAAGGCGGCTTGAGGCTGCGCAGAAAATACGAAAACGATGCGATTGCCATTTTTGTGCAGCCGCCATCGTTACAAGTATTAAAAGAGCGATTAAGCGCAAGAGGCACAGATAATCTAGAAAAACTAGAAGAACGGTTTATCAAGGCAGAAAAAGAGTTGCTCTACGCAGATAAATTCGATGTAATCTTAAAAAATAACGACTTGGATGTTGCTTGTGCAGAGGCCGAAAAAATAGTTACAGATTTCCTTTTCCAAAAATAGATTACCATAGCATTGGGTTTCAACCTAAAGCAATTTTATTCAAATTGGATATCTATTTTGAGAAGCTTTTCCCGATTTCGGGGTGAAAAACTAAATCTGATCTAAAAAACTATTTTCTCGTTCTTTTGTAACTTTATCAAATGAAGACAGGTCTTTTTTTCGGTTCATTCAATCCCATCCATACGGGTCATTTAATCATCGCCAACTACATGGCCAACCATACAGATTTGGCAGAAGTTTGGTTGGTGGTATCTCCGCATAATCCTCTAAAAGACAAACGAGCTTTAATTAAAATGTATGATAGGTTGGAAATGGCCAAACTAGCTACCGAAAATGCCGAAAACATCAGGGTGAGTGATGTAGAATTTTCGTTGCCTCAACCCTCTTACACCATCGATACCTTGGCGCATTTACATGAACGCTACCCAGAAAAAAAATTCGTTCTAATTATGGGTGCGGATAATTTGCTTTCGTTAAAAAAATGGAAAAACTATGAGGTTCTGCTTAGAGATTATGAAATTTTTGTTTATCCTCGGCCGGGTGCAAACACCCAAGAGTGGGAAAATCATCCATCGGTTACATTTACAGATACTCCGCTAATGGAAATTTCTTCTACATTTATCCGCAAAGCGATAAAAGAAAATAAAAATGTGCGTTTTTTTTTGCCAGATATGGTGATTGAATTTATGGAGGGAAAGGGGATGTACCGTTAGATAAAACTTTTAAGGAGCATCTCTTTCTTATTGAAGCAAAAAAATACATGGCTTTTTATGCAAATCTATCTCTTCATTGCGCCAATTTTTAATATTATCGGTTTTAATAAATTCGTCTTCGCCGGTTAAATTACAAGCGATGCATAATTTGGTGTCTGACTTACAACTTTTTAGCAACTCGGCCAATAGCGGATTGTTTCGAAAGGGCGTTTCGATAAAAATTTGAGTTTGTTTATATCGGCTTGCGGATAAGTCTAAATCCTTAATCCGTTTAGCCCGCTGTTCTTTATCGATAGGAAGATATCCCCAAAAAGCAAAACTCTGCCCATTAAAGCCAGATGCCATAAGCGCAAGCAAAATAGAACTCGGACCCACCAATGGAACTACTCTAATATTTCTTCTATGTGCTTCTGCAACTATTTCTGCACCGGGATCTGCTATACCTGGACAACCCGCTTCGCTCATAAGTCCGACATTTTTGCCCGCTTTGAGTTCAACAAAAAACTCTTTTAAATCGCTTCTGTTATGCTTTCCATAATCGTGTACGATCAGATCCTTTTGCGGAGTTTTTAAGCCGGCTTCCTTCAAAAATTTTCGGGCAGTTTTACTGTTTTCTACAATGTAGGTGTCTATTTGATTGATGGTATCTACCAAATATGGGGTAAAGGTTTTATGAGCCGCTTCTTCTGCAAGAGGAACGGGAATTAAAAATAAGGTGCCATTATGCATAACGCAAAAATAAGCACAAAAAACTTATTATCATTAGATTCATAAGCGCCTGTTGCTAACAAACGCTTCGATCAATTTATTGAAATTGTAGCAAATTCTGTGAGGAAATTCACTTTTTTAGTACAATTATAAATCGGTTAAAACGTTAAATGAAGGGTAAAATCTGTCCAAATGTCATTCTACCTCCTAGATAAGAAATACTATGCAGGCATATTAAACTTTTCCCTAGTTTGGAACTCTAATTGCTATACACACAATAGGTTATTAAAACAAACACAGATGAAAACATTTAAAACTACGGCACTTGCGCTGGGGCTTTCTTTGCTCCTTGCCGGAACCACAATTGTTAGGGCGCAAGACTATGACGATGGGTATCAAGATACCTACAGCAATGACGCAGATGTATCGTTGCAAACCTTTTATGACGAGCTTTCGCCGTACGGCACCTGGATACAAGATCCGCAATACGGGTATGTTTGGCGACCGGATGTAGATCAGAGTCAGTTTAGACCTTACTATACTGAAGGAAGATGGGCGATGACCGAGTATGGAAATACCTGGGTTTCAAACTATGATTGGGGTTGGGCTCCCTTTCATTATGGACGCTGGGTGTACAACAATTACAGACAGTGGATTTGGTTGCCAGATTCAAATTGGGGTCCTGCCTGGGTAAACTGGAGAAGTGGCGGCGGCTATTACGGTTGGGCGCCGATGGGTCCCAGCATTAATATAAATATCCGGTTCGGTCGCAGATACAACCTCCCAACTTATTGCTGGAATTTCATCCCACAAAGATCCATTTATAATAATTATTACCCGCGTTATAATTATGGCCGAAATAACATTTACATCAACAACACCACGATTATAAACAATACCTATGTATATAACCGAAGAACCTATTACGGCGGCCCAAGCAGGTATGACATTGGCAGAGCGACTAATCGCAACGTAACGGTTTACCGAGTTGGTAGAAGCGATAGACCTGGAGCGAGCGTAATTAACAACAACAATGTAGAAATTTACAGGCCAAGACCTTCGAGAGGAGAATCTAACAGGAACGCTGCCCCGAATAATTATCAGAGAGGAAGTTTAGCCACGATAAGTAACGAGACATCTAATCGCCCGGAGAGGGGAAGCAGAACCAATAACGCTGCAACAGACCGTAGAAATGATGTGACAAATAATGGAAGAGGCTTAGATAAAAATGCCAGTCGTGGTGCAGTTACCAATGGGAGACCTCAGCGTGGTGTTGACAATTCGAATAATGCGCAACAGAGGGATGGAAATGTGATGGAGCGAAATCCGAAAGAACAAAGTGGGGTTTCAGAAACCACTCAGTATAATGGAAGACCCGATAGGAATTCTGGAGTTACCGACCAACGTAGAAGCGCAGATGCCGCGCAACAACAAACGCAGCAAAGGTCTCAAAGATATCAAGATGCACAGCAGCAGAATAGAAATGTGATGGAGAGAAATCCAGCCGAACAAAGTGGCGTCTCTGCACCTGTCAATCAACCTAGCAGAACAAGCAGCGATGTTGCGGCAAACAGCCAACGCACAGATGCGGCACAACAAGAACAACAGAGAGCGAGAGCGCAACGTTCTCAAGAATCGCAGAAAGCGGCTGAGCAACAAAGGGTACAAGCAGATCAACAAAGAGCAATGCGCGCACAGCATGAGCAGGCCGTGCAAGCACAACGCCAAGAGCAGGCAAAACAACAAAGTGCCCAACGTGCGCAGCAAGAGCGAGCGGTACAATCTCAACGACAAGAGCAAGCACGCCAACAACAAGTAGAAAGACCACAACGCGTAGAGCGTGTGGAAGCGCCAAGACAGCAACAAGCGCCACAGCAACGTACGGAGCGTGCGCCGGCGGGGGGAAGACCCAGCAGGGGCGGCAGATAATATTATAATTAAAAGATCGGGACGAAAATTCCGATCTTTTTTTGCCTATAAGGCATACTAGAAACAATAATTCCATTATAATTTTAAAATAAATAAAACAGCTTGTCAATTAATCTGTTATTCCACTAAAATAGACTAACATGACTAAAGACACAAAAATTATAGTAGGCGTTTTGGCGGGTGCAGCACTCGGCGCCACGATTGCATTAGCACTTTCATCAAATTCCAATAGCGAATTAAAGGGGAAAGTAGAGGATTGGTTTAGCGATTTATTAGATGCAACTAAAGATAAATATTCAGAGTATAAGGATAAGGCATTAGATGCTGCAGAAAAAGTTGCAGATAGAGCTAAAGACAAATATGATGACTATAAAGATCAAGCTAGGCACTCTGCTGAGAAATTAGCAGACCGAGCTAAAGATAAGTATGACGATTATAAGGGTGAGGCATACGACGCAGCAGAAAAAGCTGCGAAAAAAGCTAAGAACAGATATGCTTGATAATTTTTAATTACTGTAAAAATGCCGGGAAATCCCGGCATTTTCTGTTTATATTAAAAAATAAATAACATTAGATGAAAATTGCTTTTCATGGCGCTGCTCGGACGGTTACAGGCAGCAAACATTTAATAACGTTAGATGACGACACCCAAATATTACTAGACTGCGGGTTATTCCAGGGGATGGGCTATGTTACCGAAAAACTGAACGCTTATTTCGGTTTTGATCCCAAAAGAATTTCCTATGTGGTTTTATCTCATGCTCACATAGACCATTGCGGGCTTTTGCCTCGCTTGGTTGCAGAAGGTTTCGAGGGAAACATTTTTTGTACATCAGCGACGATGGATCTCGCCCGGATTTTATTAATGGATTCGGCCCATATACAAGAACAAGATGCCGAATATGCTAATCGACATCGGAGAGATGCTGAAGAAGTAGAACAACCACTATACAATGAAGATGATGTGGTAAGAACCATCGGTCTTTTTAAGATTATAAATTATAACGAGCTGTACGAGATTGCACCAAACATTCAATTGCAATTTACGGATGCTGGACATATTTTGGGAAGCACCGCTGTGCACCTGACGCTCAAAGAAAACGAAAAGACTACAAAACTAACTTTTAGCGGCGATGTTGGCAGATACGGAGATTTACTGCTTAAAAGTCCGCAGGTGTTCGATCAAGCAGATTACATTGTGATGGAATCTACCTATGGAGATTCCCTGCATAAAGATTTGGCACCAATCGAAAACCAACTGTTCGAAGCAGTAAAACGCACCTGTGTAGAGAAAAAGGGCAAGTTGATCATTCCGGCTTTTAGCGTAGGAAGAACACAGGAACTATTGTATGCTCTCAACGCCTTAGAGCTAAAGAACATATTGCCAAATGTAAAGTATTATGTAGATAGTCCGTTGTCATCCAAAGCAACAGAGGTTTTGAAAAACCATCCTGAGGTTTACAATAACGGAGTTAAGGAAACATTAAAATACGATCATGATGTCTTTTCTTTTAAGGGATTGGAGTTTATAGAAAGTGTGCAGCAATCTAAAGCGCTAAATGCAGATTTAAGACCCTGTGTCATCATCTCGGCTTCTGGCATGGCAGATGCAGGGCGGGTTAAGCATCATATAAAAAATAACATCAACAATAAGAAAAATACAATTTTATTGGTTGGCTATTGTTCGCCACAGTCTTTGGGAGGAGAATTGATGGCTGGCAAAAAGGTCGTAGATATTTTTCATAAAGAATACGATGTGGAGGCAGAGGTGCAAAGTATAAAATCTATGAGTGCGCATGGAGATTATGAAGATTTGCTACAATTTCTCTCTTGTCAAGACCCAAAGAACGTGAAAAAACTATTTTTGGTTCATGGCGATTATGATGTGCAACAACATTTTGCAAAAACATTAAAAGAACATGGTTTCGGCGATGTGCAAATACCCGAATATCACCAAGAATTCGAACTATAAAATCTTAATTTTGTTGACCTAGAAAAATAATGGATGTTTTTGGAAAAGCATTACTAGATTATTATCAAACTGGAAAAGCAGATACCCTTATTTTGCACAATTCTTACGCAGAAGAAGAGGAAATGCCGGTAGATCTTTTTTTCAGAGAGAATGAAAATATGCCAGACCTAGAACTGAGCGCCCTACATTTATGCAAAGGCAAAATTTTAGATATTGGCGCCGGTGTTGGCAGCCATGCGCTATTCCTGCAAGCTTTTAATGTAGATGTAACTGCCATAGATATTTCTAAGACTGCGGTTGAAATAATGAAAAAGCGTGGAGTAAAGACCGCGCTTGTTGCAGACATACTCAAGTTCAAATCGGACGAAAGATACGATACACTCTTAATGTTGATGAATGGCATAGGCCTGATGGGCACTTTGCCGGTGTTTGAAAAATTCATTTGCGAAGCGAAAGGGCTTTTAAATGCCGAAGGCCAAATATTGTTTGACAGTTCAGACATTTCCTATTTGTATGAGGATTTGCCCCGCCCCATAAATAAATATTTTGGCGAAGTTTCCTATCGATACGAATACAAAGGCCAAAAAGGTAATTGGTTTAATTGGGTTTATATTGATAAGAAAACCATTATAAACGTTGCCGAACGGAATGGCTGGAAAGCAGAAATTTTGTTAGAAGATGGAGAAGACCAATTTTTGGTTAGGCTCAGTTTGCCGTAGCACGTTCGACTGTTATTTATGGCCGTAAATCGAACAGATACACATCTACATCTGCAGACTTGAAAGCAGCTAGTTTTTTGCCCATCTTAGAGAATTGCTCTATCAAATGCTGTGTTGGTTTTTTGCTATCAAGATAATACCAAGCTGGCTCGTCAACAAGATCTCCTATATCAGAAACAAAATAAGTATTAAACATCACCCAAACACGCTTGCCAGTTAACTTACTAAAATCGGGCTGTAAGTTTTTATAATAATCAGCATAGCTTTTTGACTGGTTTCTAACGTCAATTCCCTCAATCGCTTTGAACTTGTATTTGCTCATCATCTCGTAAACCCGCAACGCTGCAAGGTCGTTCCAATACACATAAAACACATCGCCCGGTTTAAATTGTTGGTTCACATAGTTGAAAGCCTCTCTATGGAAAGATCTTTTATGCAGAAAAAATTCTTTTGGATGCAGCACGTAATTTGTTGATTGAACCAAAGGCGAAAAAATTAACAAAAGTGCCGCTATAATCGGAACAGATTTAGGCTTAAATCCTTGTGCCAAAAAATCGACAGACAACCCCATAACTAATAAAAAAATCGGTGCGATAAATACCCAAAATCGCTCCACCAATGGATATAACTTTAAGCCTGAGGCGATGAATGTGAGCAAGATCGAAAAACCAAACACCAAAAAATACTCTCTTTTTCCCTTAGCTTGTTGGTAAATACCAAACACAAGTGCCGCGATTGGGATAAATGGCATTTTGGTGAGAACCACTACTAATTTATTGGATGAGTCTGGCATAAAATTCCACAACAATCCCAAGGGGTAATCGAACATACGATAAATGGTCAATGGAAACCATTTAAAATCAGCAACGTTGTTTGGAGGCAGTGGCATAAAGGTATGGTAGGCATCAAACCAATATTTTGTCCATGGAGACTCAGCGTGTGCATGAATGATGCAAATGTAATTTATTAGAAAACTAACCATCCATATTAAAAATACAAGCACATTTTTAAAAAGCAATGGCCAATTTTTAGAAAAAAAACTGTCAAGACTTACACCAGCCGCAATTCCCGCAGCTATAAAAACTGCCGAAAAAGAAAACCATAAGGTTACCGCGCCTATAAAACTCCAAAGTATTAAACTAGTTATCGATTTATTTTTTCTCAGTTTGATATAAGCGTAAAGTAGCAAAACGGAACAAAACAGTTCTACTCCATATTGTTTAACCTCTACACTATGGTGTACAAAAGCTGGTGCCAAACACAAAACTCCGAACGCGGTAATGGCGCCCCAAGCCTTTAAGAAAAATTTTGCTACAGGCATAAACACAAAAAGTGTTGCTATTCCAGAAACTAATGAAATTAACCTAAGCGCATACTCGGTTTTACCCAATACATTTATGCTTAATTTTACAAGCCATAAGAAACCCAAGGGCGCTTTTTGTTGCTTTAATAATGAGGTAGAGGCCAAGTCCAAATAATCTTTTTTAAATAAACTGATGCTCAAGTAAGTCTCATCTAGCCATAAAGAGTGATCGTAAAAATACTGGTAAAGCCTGAAAAAAACACCGAGCAACAGCAAGATATACAGATACATATTTTGGTTGCCTTCTTGAGACAATTTAAAACGGCTTAAAAAGCTCTGCATGGTTTTTTAGCGTTAAGAATTAGTGCAATATCTAATTTTTTTCTAATTTTAAAAAGTTATCGCTTCACATGCAGTTTATCGATTGGAAGAATATAGACTTGGTAATTTTGGATGTGGATGGAACACTATACAACCAAACGGTATTGAGAAGAAAAATGTTACTCGAGTTGGTTAAATATTTTTTAATTCATCCATGGAGATTTCGAGAGCTATTAATTCTTTATCATTTTAGAAAAGAGCGAGAGCGACACACTGGTTTTACAGGCTCTAATTTAGAGGAGGAGCAGTATCAGTGGTGTAAAACAAAAACAGGATTTCCGATAGAAAAAATCAAAAAAACGGTAGAAAAATGGATTTTTACAGCGCCTAATGAATTTTTATCATCGGCAATGTTTCCAGAAGTGGCTACGTTTTTTGGAGAATTGAGAAACAAAAATATCCTGGTAGCAACACTGTCAGATTATCCTGCAAAAACGAAAATGGAAACCATGATGCTAACTGCAGATTTAAACGTTAGCGGCACAGATGCTGAGATAAATGTCCTAAAGCCTGCCACAAATGGATTACAATTTATTTTGAGGCATTTTCAAATTAATGATCCAAGAAATTGCCTTTTTATTGGCGACAGGGCAGAATTAGATGGCCGTTGTGCCAACAAACTAGATGTTCCGTTTTTATTGATTGAAAAAAAACACGCAGTCAAAAACTTTTACTCAAACCTATTGAAACAAATTAACGCAACCACGCACTAAAATGAATCCTCCATCGTCCCAAACCGATAGCCTTTTCTACTCCGAAACTACGGATAATTCCACCGGAGTATCTGCCGGCTGGAGGCAATATTTAAAAATTGCAAGGATAGACAACTGGGTTAAAAACGTATTCATGTTGCCGGGAATGGTGTTTGCATTGGCACTTTTTCATACTCCATATAGTACTCAACTGCTTTTTAAAATTTTTGTCGGCACGTTTAGCATATGTCTGGTCGCATCTGCAAATTACGTTATAAACGAATACCTAGACATAGATTATGATCGCTTTCACCCACTTAAAAAGAAACGTTCATTGGTGGTTACAACGGTAAATCCAAAAATCATCTATATAGAATATGGTCTGTTAGCTATCGTTGGCCTCAGTTTGGCTTCTTTGGTCTCGATAAAATTTTTGACAACTGCTACTATTTTACTTTGCATGGGCATTATTTATAACGTGAGGCCTTTTAGAAGTAAAGAACGCGTTTTTTTAGATGTTCTTTCAGAATCTATAAACAACCCCATAAGGTTTGCCGCAGGTTGGTTTATTTTTAGCCCCGCCTTAGGACTACCAAACACCAAATGGGATTTAGATTGGATAAACACTTTCCCTCCCTTAAGCATTCTGCTTGCCTACTGGATGGGCGGCGCATTTTTAATGGCAACCAAACGTTTTGCAGAATACAGACTTATTGCAGATGCAGAGTTAGCTGGATTATATAGAAGATCTTTTAGATATTATACCGAGAATAGCCTACTTGTATCTATGTTTTTCTATGCGATAACCTGTGCGTTTTTTATGGGCATTTTCTTGGTAAAAGACCGAATAGAGTTGCTAGTTAGCTTCCCTTTTTTTGCTTTATTGTTTTCTTGGTATTTAAGAATTGGCTTATTAAATGATTCACCTGTTCAAGGTTCAGAAAAGCTTTACGTGCGTAAATGGTTTATGACCTATCTCATATTATTTGCCATTTTGATCTGCGTGTTGATGTTTGTAGATATTCCATGGTTGCACTGGTTTTTGCAAAATGCAAATAATTATTAATCTACCGAGATTTCTATGAAGCAAGACAAATACGATTTGGTAGTTGTGGGGACGGGTTTTGCCTCAACCTTTTTTTTAAAAAAATACCTGTCTAAAGCTAAACCTACAGCCAGAGTTTTAGTGCTAGAAAGAGGCTACGACTATCCTCACGCAGAACGTTTAAAATTAAAAAGAGGAGAACCAACTACTTTTGAGAAATATGAGGAACCTTGGGAAAAAGCCATTGTAAACGTAAATAATAAAAAGCGTTGGCCATTTACCACGGGAATGGGCGGGTGCTCTAATTGTTGGTGGGGCTGCACGCCTAGGTTTATGCCAAGCGATTTTAAAATGAAGACCCTTTATGGTATTGAGCAAGATTGGCCAGTAGATTACGACGATTTAGACCCTTATTACTACGAAGCCGAAGAATTGATGTCTGTATCTGGGCCTGAGAATACACCTTTTCCGCGAAAGGGAAAATATCCGCTACCACAACACGAATTTAGTTTGGTAGACAAAATATTGCACAAAACCTATGGCAACAAATACATCAGCCAACCCTCTGCCCGGGCAAGTCGTGCTACAAAGGGTAGAAACCAATGCATGAGCTCTAGCGCTTGTGATATTTGCCCAGTCAATGCAAAGTTTACTATAGAAAATTCTCAAATTGGAGTGTATGAAGATAAACGGGTGGAATTAATCTATGGCGCCCAGGTTTATAGTCTAACCCTGCATAACCATCTTGTAGAAGAAGTTTTGTTCGTTAGGGATGGTAAGGAACAAAAAGCGGTAGGAGAAACGGTAGTTCTTGGAGCTAATCCATTTTTTAACTGCAACATTTTACTTAATGCCGGAGATAAAAATAAATTTACTGGGAAAGGTTTTGGAGAGCAAATGGGAACGCAGGTATTAATTTATTTAAAAAACATGAGCAATGTTGGCGGAAGCACTTGGGTAAATGCCAACGGATACATGCTATACGATGGTCCGCATAGAAAGGATTTCGCCGGCTGCTTGATGGAGGTAAGTAATGCGCCTTATTATTTTAGGTTGGAGAAAGAGAAATGGCTTGATATGGCAAGTATTAGGATGCTCTTTGAAGATTTGCCGCGTGATGTTAACTACATAACCACGACCGAAAATAGATTTGTACCAAAAGTTAATTTTGAAGGTCGATCTGAATATACCTTAAAGGCAGTAGAAAACATGAAGCAAAAGATGCCCGAAATTTTGTCTTGCCTCCCAGTTGAGAAATTAGAATTTCTAGACCCTTTTCCAAATGAGGGACACATTATTGGAGGAACAAGGATGAGTACGGATGCAACACTCGGTGTCGTAGACAAACACCTCATTCACCACCAATACAGAAATTTATTTGTGCTTGGAGCTGGGTCCTTCACAACGTATTCGCCTTCAAATCCAACTTTAACACTTTCTGCACTTTCGCTTTGGGCAGCCAACAAAACCTTTTGATGTGATGAAAAGACGAAACTTCATAAGGTTAACAGGCGTGGCACTTGGTGCAGCGGTCATTCCGCCGACTTTATATTTTGTAGCGCCTTCTATAAAAGAATTTGCTGTGCAATTGATTACGAAAGAGTTGAGTTATTTAAAACTTCGGCCAGGAATTGCGGCGCAGTATGTTAACGATTATTTCGAACACAACAAAAACAACATGTTGGAAACTGCAAAATGGAAAACTTTTTATTATTTAAATTATACGGCTAGCCAATCCAATTCTCTCTCAGAGCTGGTTAAATATTTCCTGCTTTCTACAGATTTCTTTATAAACAAAACAGACATCACTAGAGAGATAAACTATTTAGGACTTTATAGTCCGTATAAATCCCCGGTGCCAAATCCCTTTTCTTTTGTTATTTATCCTCCAATGGCAATCAAAAATGCATAATTGCATTTTTTTAATGAGAATTCATATCTTTTAGTAACCTTTAAACAAAATTTAAAAGTGTTTGCAATTAATAAAAGTAATCCGTTATTTTACGGCTCGTTAAAAAGCAAAATGAACAATTATTTTTCAATTACAACAACAATAATAATTACCGGCGGGATTTACGAGCAGGGCTAATTTGATGTATTTGAAAAAACTTAAACATACAGAAAACGCCCCGACAACAAATCGGGGCTTTTTTTTTAACCTAAAACTATGAAAGTCTTAAAGTTCGGGGGAACATCTGTAGGCACCGCCGAAAGTATAAAAACGTTGCTGGGTATTGTTGTAGCTGAAGCGAAAAGCGAAAAACCAGTTGTAGTGCTTTCGGCTATGAGCGGAGTTACGAACTTGCTTACCGAGATGGCAGAAAAGGCCGAACGAGGCGAAGATTATGATGAAATTCTAAAACGAATTGAAGCAAAACACTTTGCAGTAATTAGAGCGTTATTACCCGCAGCCGCTCAAAACCCTGTGTTTACCAAGCTAAAAATTTTCTTTAACGAGCTAGAAGATCTATTGCAAGCGGTTAGCAATTTAAGAGAGCTGAGCTTGCAAACCAAAGATCAGATTTTAAGTTATGGCGAACGTTGCACTACTTTTATGGTTGCGCATATTGCATCGTTGCAAATAATAGAATCGCTATTTGTAGATGGTTCCGGATTAATTAAAACGGATAATAATTTTGGGCAGGCAAAAGTTGATACTGCACTTTCGGAAATGTTAATAAGTAACTTCTACAGAACAAATGCCGATAAAGTGCTTTTTTTAACCGGCTTTATTGCAAGTAATATGGCCGGCAGGCTAACTACCCTTGGCCGCGGAGGCTCTGACTATACCGCAGCCATTTGGGGCTCTGCATTAAACGTTAGCGAAATAGAAATTTGGACAGATGTGAATGGTATGATGACAGCTGATCCAAGAATTGTAAGGAAAGCTTTTTCTCTGCCGGAGTTAAGTTATATCGAAGCTATGGAATTGAGCTATTTTGGCGCGAAAGTAATTTATCCGCCAACGATGATTCCAGCTTTTCTCAAAAAAATTCCCATTGTTATAAAAAACACATTTCAGCCCGAATTTGGCGGCACATACATCAGAAGCAATGTCCAAACTTCGAAAGTTCCCATTAAAGGTATTTCTTCAATTAACGAAATTAGCATAATTAACCTTACCGGCAGCGGCATGGTGGGCAAAGCTGGCTTTAGCGGACGGCTATTCTCATTATTATCGCGCGAGCAGATTAATATTGTACTTATCACACAATCTAGTTCAGAACATAGCATAACGTTTGCGGTAAAACCAAGCGATGCAGAAACTGCCGTAAATTTTATAAAAAAGGAGTTTGAGCTAGAGCTAGATGCCAAAAAGCTTGAATATCCACTAGTAGAAAATAGCTTATCTGTCTTGGCAATTGTAGGCGAAAATATGAAGCACACGCCTGGAATGAGCGGTCGGCTATTTCATTCGCTTGGTAGAAACGGTATAAACGTTAGGGCAATTGCGCAAGGAAGTTCTGAATATAACATATCGGTAATCATTTCTTCTGCCGATCTTTCTAAAGCTGTAAATGCTGTACACGATGCCTTTTTTACTGATTTAAAAAGGACATTAAACATCTTTTGTTTAGGTACTGGCAACATTGGCAAAACATTATTTAATCAATTAAAAGAACAAACGCCTTTTTTGGCCGTAAATAACGATTTGCAAGTTAAAGTAGCAGGCATTAGCAATACACGAAAAATGATTTTTGATGCTGATGGCTTATCGCTTGAAAACTGGGAAAACAAATTAAAAGAAGACGGACAGCCCGCAAACCTGACAGACTTTATCGAGCAGATGAAGGACTTAAATTTGCCAAACTGCGTCTTTGTCGATAATACCGCAAGCGAAGTTCCGATAGGGTTTTATCAAGAAGTTTTTGAAAGTAGCATTTCGATAGTTACTTGTAACAAAAAAGGCAATTCGGCAGATTTTGCGCAATACAAATCTTTTAAAGATACCGCCAGAAAATTTGGAGTGGATTTTTATTATGAAACAAATGTTGGTGCGGGTCTTCCAATTATTAGAACACTAAAAGAATTGATGCTCAGCGGCGATAAAGTAGCAAAAATCGAAGCTATATTATCTGGCACTATTTCATATATCTTTAACAATTTTAAAGATGATGTTGGTTTTTATGAAATTGTGAAAGAAGCACAAGAACTCGGTTATACAGAACCAGATCCTCGCGATGATTTGAATGGAAAAGACTTTATGCGCAAAATGCTCATTTTGGCTCGAGATGCCGGTTATCCCTTAGAAGCTTCAAATGTAAAAATTGATAATATTTTACCAGCGACTTGTCTTAATGCGGTAAGTGTCGATGATTTTTATGTACAACTAAAAGCAAACGCTGCCTATTTTGAAGATTTGAAAAACACGGCGAGAGAGCAGAAAAAAGTATTGCGCTATATTGGGCAAATGGAAAATGGCGAAGTATCTATCAGTTTACAAATGGTGGATGAAAACCATCCTTTTTATATGCTTTCTGGTAGTGATAATATTATTTCCTTTACCACAGATAGATATAAAAACCGCCCATTGGTAGTTAAAGGGCCCGGCGCAGGGGCAGAAGTTACTGCCGCTGGAGTGTTTGCAGATATTATAAATGTAGGGTCAAATTGAAGTTGTAAGTTTTATGTGGTACGTGTTAAGTCAGGGTAACCTAATCCTGGGTTCGTGTCGCCAAGAACCGAAATAAGAGAGAAATGAAAAATTCTTTTAAGATAAATGAGTAAAAGTATAAAAGTTTTTGCACCGGCAACGGTTGCAAATGTGGTTTGTGGTTTCGATGTACTTGGTTTTGCCGTTAACGAACCTGGCGATGAGGTAGAAATGCGATTGACTGATACTCCAGGAGTTATCATTACCAAAATTACCGGGGATGACGGCAGGCTCCCTTTGGAGTCAGAAAAAAACACCGTTAGCGCCAGCGTGCAGCATTACTTGACACACATCAATAGGTTAGACGTTGGAGTGGAAATAGAACTCCACAAAAAAATGCCAATCGGTAGTGGGCTCGGTTCTAGTTCTGCGAGCACAGTAGCGGGATTATTTGCAATAAATAACTTAATGGGAAGGCCACTTACTGCGCAAGAATTAATTCCGTTTGCCATGAAAGGCGAAGAGTTGGCTTGTGGGTACGGCCATGCTGATAATGTTGCACCAGCCTTATTGGGTGGGTTTGTGTTGATAAGGAGTTATGATCCGTTGGATGTGATCTCTCTGCCAACGCCAGAAAATATGTTTGCCGCAATTGTATATCCAGAAGTAGATGTTCCCACCAAAGATGCACGCCAGATGATTAGGAGCAAAGTGCTTTTAAAAGATGCGGTTACGCAATGGGGCAACGTTGCCGGATTAGTAAGCGGACTCTTTATGCAAGATTTCGATTTGATTGGCCGCAGTATGACAGACGTTTTGATAGAACCTACACGCTCGATATTAATTCCCGGTTTTGATGATTTAAGAAAACTGGCGATGGAAAACGGCGCCATCGGTTTCGGTATTTCCGGCTCAGGACCTTCAGTGTTTGCATTGACCAAAAGTAAAGAAACTGCAGAGAGGATTGTGGAATCACAGCAAGATTACTTGAGCGGCTTAGACATTAACAGCAAAGTTTTTGTTTCTGCCATAAATTGCAACGGTCCAAGAATACTTAGCAACCTATTTTGCCATTACAACCCGCTGAAAACATGAGCATGAAATTATATAGCACTAATAATAAAAACCAGTTTGTTTCTTTCAAAGAGGCAGTTTTCAACAGCTTACCTTTAGATAAAGGATTGTTTATGCCTGAAGAAATTCCTCAATTAAATGCGTCTTTTATCAATACCATTGAAGATAAGTCGCTGCAAGAAATAGCTTTTGAGGTTGCTTTTACTTTATTGCAAAATGAAATTCCCGAAGTTAAACTTAAAGCCATCATCTACGATGCAATAAATTTCGATGCGCCTGCAGTAAAGCTTAATGAAAACACTTTTGTTTTGGAGCTTTTTCATGGGCCTTCCCTAGCCTTTAAAGATTTCGGTGCACGATTTATGAGCCGTGTGATGGCCTATTTTTTAAATAAAGATGAAAAACTTCTAAACGTCTTGGTGGCCACTTCTGGAGACACAGGTGGTGCTGTTGCTTTAGGGTTTTTGAAGGTGGAAAATACTAGAGTTACCATTCTGTATCCAAAAGGGAAAGTAAGCGAAATACAGGAATTACAGCTTACCACAAATGGCCATAATATACGCGCTATAGAAATAGACGGCACTTTTGATGACTGCCAAGCCCTAGTTAAACAAGCCTTTGGAGATAAAGAACTAAATGCCAAATTAAGACTTACCTCTGCCAATTCTATTAACATTGCCAGGCTAATTCCACAAACGTTTTACTATTTCTATGCGTACGCACAGTTGAAAAAACTTGGCTTTTCAGAAGTTATTTTTTCTGTTCCGAGCGGAAATTTCGGCAACATTGGTGCAGGAATTATTGCTCACAAAATGGGTCTGCCCGTTAAGCAGTTTATAGCTGCAACAAACATAAACGATACGGTGCCGCGGTTTTTAAGAACCGGAATTTATGAGACAAAACCATCCGTTCAGACCTATTCGAATGCAATGGATGTAGGCGCTCCAAGCAATTGGGTGCGCATTATGGATTTATTTGGAGCAGAAGCCACGCAGCTTAAAAATCTTATTTCTTCTGAGAGTTTTAACGATGAAGAAACCGTTACCGGCATTAAGGAAATTTTTGAGAAATACAATTATGTATCTTGTCCACATACGGCAATTGCCTATTTAGGGATTCAAAAATATAGGGCAGAAAATCCTCAAGTTAAGAGCGCAGCAGTTTTTCTTTCGACTGCACATGCCTGTAAGTTTCCAGATATTTTTCCAGAGAATATTGCAGAACACATAAAAATTCCGGTACAGGTTTCTGAGTTATCGCGTAAAACCAAACATGCTGATAAGTTAGGAATCGATTTTGAGGGATTTAAAACCTATTTGGTTAATGATTAGTGCAACTTTCTACCATCTCAAAAATCAAACAAACTGCTTAGAATTGTTGTTAAACTTCTTTACGCCCGTGCGTATTGCGAGCTACCTATAACCAACAAATGATCAATACTGATAATTCTACAATATTTACAAATACCTTATTCAAATCGCTCGAAGAAAGTTATAAGAATTTCATAGCTCAACTTCCAAATATTTTGTTGGGCATTTTAGTTATTACGCTAGGCATCTTCCTTTCTGGCAAATTGACTCAGCTTTTTAGAAAGACCATTCGCAACAAAACGGATGATCCGATTATGACTAATTTTTTGAGTAAGAGCATCAAGCTTATTCTTATTATCTTGGTTATACTAGCAGGCTTGAGGATAGCAGGTTTGGATGGTATTACTAACGCACTTGTTACTGCGGCCGGCGCCTCTGCGTTAATTATCGGTTTTGCTTTCAAAGACATTGGAGAGAATTTTCTTGCTGGAATCATTTTATCGTTTAATAGGCCATTCAACATTAACGACACCATAAAAAGTGGAGATATTTTTGGGAAAGTAAAGTCAATGGAGTTTAGGTATACAAAAGTCAAGACATTCGACGGACGCGATGTGTACATACCGAATAGCGACGTCTTGCAACTTCCATTATTCAATTACACCGAAGATGGCCTTTTTAGATGGGATTTTGTTGTTGGTATTGCTTATGAGGATAATGTGGATGCCGCCCAAGATTTGATACTGAAAACGGTAAATGATGCAGAGGGAGTTTACCAAGATGAAGAACATGAAACTTATGCGGCCGTAGATGAACTTTCTGTAAGTACTGTAAATATTAAGATATTCTTTTGGGTATCGACCAAAGAGTTTAGAAAAGATGCAGTAAGAAAACGTGGGCAAGTGATTACCAACGTAAAGGTTGCGTTAGAGGAGAACGGTTTCAGCATGCCTGCAGATATTCAAGAAATTAAACTTTATGGAAGCCAAAAAGCAATACCCATTGCTATAGAAAAACAGCCAGACGCGGGTGGAAAGAACAAAAATTGAGCCTCTTAAGATAATTATTGCCCTTTTTTTGTAAAAGATCAGTTTAAGCGCTAACGATAGAAACGATATCCTTTTTGGCATTTTTCCCCAAAAAGATAAAGTTAATAGCGTGTTAAAGCTTCCAAAAAAATTTGTCAGCACATATTGAAATCGCCCTCCACACTGCTTAAAAAATTGAAAATTGAATTTGTCTTTTGCTTGCAGACATTTATGAAATATAAAAAACAAATTGGCTAAATTTTATCTTACTAAATATAACCCAATCTTTTAAAATTGTAGAAGCCTTGGGAAACGGGTGGGAAAATGAGCAAAAAAATACTAATTGCAGATGATGATGAGGGAATCGTTGATGCCCTGACCATGATTTTAGAGATAATGGGTTACGATGTTGAGTCAACATATAATGGCGGAGAAGTTCTTTCTGCGGTAGAAGATAAGCCGGATTTGATTTTATTGGATATATGGATGAGCGGATACGATGGTAGGGATATTTGTAAGGCGCTTAAAGAAAATCCGGCATTGAAACACATTCCGGTTTTAATGATTTCTGCAAGCAGGGGAATTAAACAATCTGCATTAGATGCCGGCGCAAATGATTTTATGGAAAAACCATTCGAGATGGATTCTTTGCTTGAGCACGTTGATCGACTGCTTAACTAGTAGATGTTGTCGGGTTTAAATAGTTACTGTCTCTTCGTAATTTTATTAGCGGACATTAAAGCAGGTAGCTTTTTTAAAAAAAATAACCAGAAAATGTTCTTCAATGGCAGATGCCGTTCCACAATCTTTTAGGAAAATTATCCACGTAGATATGGATGCATTTTATGCTTCCGTAGAGCAACGTGATTTTCCAGAATACCGAAAAAAACCTGTTATTGTTGGTGGTAAACCGGATAGCCGCGGTGTGGTAGCTGCGGCGAGTTACGAAGCAAGAGCTTTCGGCGTAAGATCTGCGATGCCATGTAGCCAAGCTTACCGGCTTTGTCCTACAGCCATATTTGTGTATCCGCGATTTGATGTTTACAAAGAAGTCTCCAAGTCGATAAGGGCTATTTTTTTTAGATATACTGATTTAGTTGAGCCCCTGTCGCTAGATGAAGCTTATTTAGATGTGACCGAAGATAAGGTTGGAATTGGATCTGCCTTAGAAATTGCCAGGAGAATAAAACAAGATATTAAAACCGAGTTAAAACTAAATGCCTCGGCAGGCATATCTATAAATAAATTTGTTGCCAAAGTTGCATCAGATTTGGAAAAGCCTAACGGCTTAACCTTTATTGGCCCTTCTAAAATAAAACGATTTATGGAAGAGCTACCCGTCGAGAAATTTTATGGGATAGGTAAAGTCACGGCGGCCAAAATGAAGGCGATGCAAATTAATACTGGCGCAGATTTAAAGAGACTTACAGAAACCCAACTTAAAGCCATATTTGGCAAATCTGGTAGTTATTTCTATAATGTAGTTAGGGGAATAGATAATAGACTTGTTAAACCCCATCGCATTGCTAAATCTGTAAGTGCCGAAGATACGATGGCAGAGAATACCGCAGATTATGTGGTGTTAAAATCAGTCTTGTTAAAGCTGAGCGAAACCCTTTCTGTACGTTTGAAGAAGCAACTTTTGGCTGGAAAAACGATGACATTAAAAGTTAAGTTTGGCAACTTTACCGTAATAACCCGAAGCCAAACTTTTGCCAAACCGTTTAACGAAGCAAAGCCAATTTATGAGAATGCCGTCAAATTATTAAGTTTTGTTGACTTAAAAAACCAAAGTATTAGGTTGCTTGGGATTGGTTTATCTGGCTTTAATCTAAAACCCCTTACGCCGGAGGAGATTATTCAATTAGAGCTAGAGTTCAAAGGGTTTCTTGAAAAAGGTGCATAAACAAAAATGGGCTTTGCGATTACAAAGCCCTACAATTTGTAAATAAATACTTTAAGAACTATTTATTTAATTTCTCCTCTAGCATCTTCATAAAAAAACCACCAACTACGCTTCTGGCTTTAAAATTGTCTCTAATTCCGGTATTTGAGTCGTAAAAATCATTTAAAGGAACTCTAGATTCTGTTTCTAATGCAAACTTATAAACAGGGTCAATTAATTCCTCGAACTCCTTTCTAGTCGGTGCAAAAGTAGCCGTCCATAAAATCCAGTCGTTTTTTGTGTAAGCTCTCCTACTATCGAGAGGTAAGCCAAATTCGTTTTGCTTGGTTAAATAATAATTAGTTTCGGTATTGAAAACGCTCTGAGGGAACAGCTTCAAATCTAATACTTTGTCCCAAACTAAATTATATTTCTGGCTCCATGTGTCCTTGTCGTTAAAAGTTAATGCATAATGGTCCCCGGCATCCGCCATTTGCATCCATTTTTTAACCATTCCTTCGGCTACAGCTCTGTACTCTTTTGCTGTCTCCAGTTTCCCGAGCGTCTCGGCCATTTGTGCATAACAGGCTATCCCCACAATTGCTTTAACAGATAAATTTGCATTGCGAGCTAAGTGACCGGCAAAGTCATCGGTACAAAGTTGTGTTTTCGGATCTAGGCCTTCTTCGCTTAAATATCTAGCCCATGTTGACAATATTTTCCAGTGCATTTCTGCGTATTTTGCATTTCCCTGCGCCCTAGCAATCGCCGCAGTGAGAATAATCATGTTACCAGATTCCTCTATTGGCATAGGTTCTCCATATGTTGATCCATTTGCAAGCGGATAGGTTCCTAAATCGTGCGCGGCCCATGGATGTGGATATTTGCCGCTTTCGCTGAAGTAAAATATTCCGTTTAGCATTCCCTGTAATAATTCAGGATTGTATATTAAGTACAGAGGTGCAGAAGGATAAGTTACATCTACCGTATTGATGAAGCCGCCACTGTTGTTCTCTTTAGAAAGCCATAGAATTTCCTTTTTTGGACTTTTAACCAATGTATGGGCAGCAATGCTTTGTCGATATGCCAACACACACAAGTCGGCATATTTTGTTCCTCCAACCTTTAAGGCATCCGCATACATATCTTTGTTAAAAACCTGGCATTTTTTTAATACGTCGGCATAATTAGCGTAGGCATCTGTAAGTTGGCTCTCGATGGTCTCCTTTCCAGAAGTATTCCACCACGGTCTAAGCTTCGTATTAAAATATTCTACAGAATAAATTTCGTCAAATCCCAGCTCTAACATCTTTTCTGCGGGCGCGTTTCCTACCTTTCCAAAGTCTAATACTGTGTTCAAAGACAACATTGTGCCATCCTTTACTGTCGAATTGTTTTGGTTGGTGGCAAATGCACTAACAGCTTCCTTTTGGCTCGTTATAAATTGCTTAGCATCATTGCCTTTCGGGACCGCTACTGTAAAATAACCCCAGTCAATTCGCCTATCATCACCAGTTTTTTTAAGTATTGGCTGCTCTACGGTGCCGGCCTTTAAAATAGAAAGTTTTGACGTTTGATATTCTTTTGTCGTAACTTTTTGGCTTGTTTGATCGACAGCGATATTTGTTGAGGCTCCGAAAAACACTTTTACACGATGGTTTTTTGAATCGTTAGAGTTTACCAAATAGCTGATGTAAGAGACTGGTCTGGCTAAAATGCCCAAATCATTTAGTAGCAATGGGGAGGTGAACGTAAGTTTCAAATCTACCGACCCACAATTAAATTTATAGATGGTTTGGGTCGCATTCAAATCAACACTTTTTTGATTCGCCAACTGAATTGGCTTTGATTTATCCTTAATCTTTTCGACCAAACCAAAATCTAAATATCTACCGCCAGCGTTGTTCATCAGATGAATTGCTATTGCGTTCTTTCCTTCCTTCAAATAACCAGTTTCCGCCTTGGAAAGAGGAATCAAATCAAAATCGGTCGTCCAACCCTGCTTTTTGTATATTCTTTTCCCATTTAAAAAAACCTCGACATTGTCATCATGATTAAGTTTTAAAAAAACATCTTCAAGGCTTTTTACGTTAGACAGTTGAAAAACTCTCCTTACCCAAATATTATCGCTATTCCAAAGCGTTTTTACAGCTTTTGGATTATCACCAATTGGAGAAGCTCCCATCTTCCAGGTTCCAGCATCAAAATCAATCTCTTTCCAGCTTCCTTTTGGCTCCACTTCGGTATAGTTTACGCTAAAAGGCTTCTCATCTGCAGCGGCCAGTATAGTTTTGTAATTTATAGTCTCTGCACCCATAAATCGATACAGGAGGCCATCAATGCTAATAACGCCTGTCAATGCATTATCTTTTCCTGTCCAATGAGTGGTGTTAGATTCATTTAACTTGTCTGTATTAGACCAAATGCTAAAATAAGTATTGTGCGTTATTAGGGGATAAGAAGGAGCCTTTCGCTCTTGAGCAGCAGAATTTAAAATTGGTAAGATAAAGAGGATTAAAAGATAATATCTAAAATTCTGAGTTGCCTTCATTTTTATATGTTTTAAAAATTATATTAATCAAATATTTTTGTCCTAAAATTAAAAAAATACCGCAGCATTTAATTTAGGTTTTGGTAATAAAGTTACGTAAATAAAATTAAGGTTGCGTTTTACTATTGTCCGTTATGCCATTTGGAATAACATAAAGAGTCCTTCAGTTCTAAATTTCAATTCGATTAATAAATTTAAAGAACAATATCATTTTAAAGAATGCCATTTAAATTTGTAGGTTTCATGGTCAGATATTTGGAAAATATGGCAATGACTTTTGATGCCAAAGCTAGTAGTGTCTGATGATTAAGAATGGGTTTTGCTTAAATCAGTTTATTCACTACTGCGATTAGACAATTTCCGAATAGGCGTTTTGCGGCATTTTAAAGCCGATTAAATACGCCAAAAAAAATTTACTGCCGCAGGCAAAAACAATAACTCCTTATCATTACGGACATAATCAAATTGAAAAAACGCGCAAAAAAAGACATGATTTTCATCATGTCTTACTGTAGCACTGAAAAATAAAGAACTACTCTAACTATTTAAAAGTCTTGTACAATTTAAATGAATTCGCTCTAAAATTCTGACAGTTGGCTTCCATAGTACAAGAAAATCCCATTGAAACTTTGCTTGCGTTGGCGATCGTCATATTAACTATAACATCCAGAGGTTTTGTGCCGCTGAAACGGTAGTAAGATTCCGCTGGTTTTGCAGGCACGTCACTCACATCCGGGAGCGTATTACCCTCAGCCAATAGCATATAAGAATTTCCAGGACCATTGATCGTATAATCATTGAAATTTGCGCTAAAATAATATGTGCCAGCTTTCAAATCCACCGTTTGGTATATTTTACCGTTTGTAATCCAAGTTTCATTACACCAAGATTCCATTGACATATTGTCTCCGTCCACGCTACCTTGTCCATTGGGCCTCTGCTTAACAGCATCGTTTACAGTCCAATCTGCTAAAATACCCCATCGGCTATCTTTTGAAATAGTAAGAAAAGGTCTTTTGGTGTTTCGAAGATAACTATCTGTAATATCTACTAAAGAACCGCCGGTTGTTACTTTTCGTTTTAACTGAACTGTTGAACCTTTTTCTGTGATCAAATCTAGAGTTGCATCAAAAAATGTATTAGGATCGTATTTTTTTACCGGATTTGCTTCTGTTGAAGTAGTACCATCATGAAAAGTCCATTTAAATGACTTAATAACTGCTTTAGTACTAGACGAAAATCTTACTGTATTCTCAACACCTGTTTTCTCAGCAAAAAAATTCGCAACGCTATCAGCTATTATTTTTATCGTCAACAACTTCTTAGCAGTAGATCCATCTTCGGCGGTGGCCTTTAAAGTAACATCATAAACACCAGGCTTAGGATAAACGTGTTCTGGCGATAGTTCTGTAGAAAGGCTATCATCACCAAAACGCCACTCCAAGTCTTTATAATTTTTAGAATTATTTTCAAACTTAAAAGTAAATGGGTCAGTACCCGGCACAATGGTATAATCTACAAGTGGTCGATCTACGCTTTCCTGCTCGACCTGAACATCACCTTTCTTCGAGCATGAAAAAAATGCTACAGTGCAAAAGAAAAACACAAATGATATAAGTAATTTATTCATGATTCTGATTTTTTGTTTTTTTTAGCTTAGTCTCGGGAAAACAATATAAAAAGGTTTATTTCTTTCTAGTGAAAATCATTCCTTTAAAATCGTAAGCTCCCACATTCATATAAAATTTAAGAATATGCTTACCCTTAGTAAGATGCACCATTGACAAATTTGGCCGTTGATCTCCATAAGCACCCGGAGTTTGTGCACTGGCCAAAACACCACTAATGTCTACATCATCCATGAATAAACTATATCTGCCGTTTGTACCTGGAGCGCCTATAATTGCGTTAAATTCATAGTCGCCGCTTTCCTCTACATTAACACTATAAGTTAACCATTCATCAGAGTTTGTCCAACCAACCACATATTCAGGTGCATTACCACCTATATCTACTTCATCAGGTCTTCTAAAATCACCGCCATCTCTACCACCGTTATCATGGAATGCTACTCCTTCGCCACCAAAATCATAATAGGCGGCAAAAATGGTTGCTGATGCTTGACCGATTACACCGGAGATCGTAAATGGGGTGCCATTATACGGTCTAAACTTATCTTGATCAAATACTACAACAACAGTTTTTTTAGTTGGATTAGTTTGATACTTTGATAGGTTAGACAAGGAGAGTGCCAGAGCAACTTTTTTCCCCTTAATAAGCATCAATTCTTTAAAGTTAACCAACAAATTGAGGGAAGCCTTATTTTTACCTGCTTCAAATTTAACTTTACCGTTTTCTGTAGTGAAATTTTTAGCAGCCATTAAAACAGTATTTTGGAGCGTACCGTTAGCAATCAAAGTATTTAATGTGTCTGTATTTTTTACCGCTTCAACAGTAAACGAAGCACCCGCCTCACCAGAAAGCACCAAGTCTAAAGGTATGGACATATTTTGCGAACCCATCGAATATTTAATGGTACCAGGAATGTTAATGATATTTCCAGCATCGACAAAACCAACATAATGAACATCTTGTGGAGCGATTGTCAGCCCTGTTTTAATTACCACAATTGTTGTACTTTTATTGAGTGCGAGCATGTTTCCTTTTTTAGGATCTATCAATTTCACCGCTAAAGCGACTTCTTTCCCGTAATTTAATTCCATAAAGGTACGGCTAACAACAAGATCGAAAGTAACATCCTTCACCCCGAACGCAACGTCAACTTCGGGTGGAAGTGTAAACTGTCCTTGTTCCAAAGCCACGGTGTTTGCCGGAAGTTTACCTGCGCTTACGAGTGTTCCTATTGTATCTGTAGATCCAGACAATTGCACACTAAATGCCTGTGGAGACGCACCCGAAAAACTAATTTTTACAGGGATTACTAACTTGTCGTTATCAAGCATTGCGACTGTAGTATCACTGATTTCTGTCATTTCATTAACCATAAGGCTTACTTTAGGTAAGTTTTCTTTGGTCAGGGCATCAGAAAGTGGTTCGCGCTTACACGACACTATAAATAGAACGATTGCCAGCAAGCCAACATTCGCATACGTAATTATTTTTTTCATCTCGTAGATTTTATATTTTGCTCAGTTTATCAAACCGGAACTGTTAGACACAGTTCCGGTTAGTTTAATGTTTAATTAGAAATCCAAACACGGCCGTCAAGTGCCCAATTGTCTTGTCGGGCAATGTTAAACCAGCTTAATATCTGGGTTGGAATATCCGAGTTTTTTGGAACTAAATTACCAACACTAGCGTTACTTGGTGAACAAATCAAATCTGTAAAACTTTCCCACTGATATGGACCTTGTAGTTGAAAATTCGCCGCAAATGGGCCTTTATCTTCAAGCTTATCTCCCTGACCGTCTACCATCGGCCAGTATCCTACTAAATAGTCGTAATAAGGATGACTTTCGTCCATAGTAGGATCGCACGCATACTGTTTAATTACTGCGTCGGGAAGGGCTGTCTTCCAAATCTTAAATTCAGACATTTGAAGATTTAGAATACCTTTATTGCCATCAATATCACCTGGTACCCAACCTAAAGTTAAAGGATCCAAATTGTTATAATTGGGACTACCCGTAAGACGCCAATCCAACTTACTTGGTTGGCTAACGGAAGCTCCATCTTTATTCGTAATTCCTTTTACACCGTCAGTATATAATCTAATGTACCTAAAACCATCTGCTTTCTTCTCTATAACGAAAGTAAGGTCATGCCAGGTATCGCCGCTGAAGTCTAAACCTCCAACCTCATCGCCATTGGAGTTGTTTGGACCACCTGCTCCAAAGAATCTCCAACCGTTATAAAATAAACATATGTTCCATCCAGCATTACCCCAAGTGCTATTATCTCTCTTACCCAAAATAGAAGGCCATTGATACCAATAATCCCCCTGAGACCTATCTACCGTTTTTCCTTTTTTTACTTTGATTGAAACTGTAAAATCAGAATTTGCCCCAAAATTAAATTGCTCATTTGATATCTGCTTATCCAACTTTGCTTTTACAGCATCATTATTTTGTCCTTTGAAGCGAATCGCAGACCCTGAATATGTATTGCCTAAAAAAGGACGACCGATAAATGTAGCTTTATAATTTTGGTTATGAAAAATTGTAAATGTATTGGCATTGGTATTGCTAAAAAGCGTCTTATCATCGTCAGCTGCGGGCAAAGTAAATTGACCACCTCTGTTAGAAGTAACTATAATTAACCAATTTTCATTATTATAGGTAGCCCTCCCCTTTAGTGCAGTCAATATCTCTCCCACTTGGGTATCAAACGTGTTAATTGCAGCCTTGTATGCAGGATACTGGTTGTCAAAACCAACTTGTTTACCTGCTTTCTCAATTGCACCAAACTGACCAACAATTACAGACGCACTATCTGATTTCAAAAAACTAACAAGGCGGTCTTTAACGGCCACATCATTTCCCTCAAAAGATTCTGATACGTCAGTTCCAGCAGTTAAATTGTTTTTAAATGCGCTTGAAGCTGAAAATGATACCATTCTGAAGCCAGGTTTAACAGACTTAATATGCTGAAAAATAACAGGATATTCATCCAACTTATTACCAGCAAAATCTCCCGTTAACACACCATGCTTTTCCTTTTTAACACCAGTCAACATATCTGCCCAATTAGTTGCATCATTTTTAGTCGTATCGCTAACCGAGTTCCAAGAGTAAATAGAATTCTTGATTAGTTCACTAATAACAGGAGTCTTAGCGTCTCTTACAGAGGATCCCCGCGCCCCATCTGCAATGAGATAGAGAACCTTCGGAACCTTATAAGCCTGAACGGCACCATCTGGCGAATCTGGAATTACCTTATCAAACTTCTTGTTACACGAGAACGTGAACAAGACGATCAAAAGATAAAGCTGAGCGCTTAGGCGATTTTTTACTTGAAAATTTTTCATATGCTTAATTTTTTATACTTTAAATCCCTATTCAATAATTAAAATGATAATAACGCAGTTTATTCAAGTGTTACACGCACAATGTTGTACGCAGGCTGATTATCAAAAACGTAAAAGCTACCAACAATTAACAACGCCCGTTTATTGTCCTCAGACTTGGTTTCCTCCACATCCGATATGTAACCCAATACATTGCCTACGGTATTGTACCCGTCTGCAAGCTCTCCTTTTGCATTCAATATCAAAAGACCTTGTTTACTTACGCCGTCATATGTTTTAAAATAGCCACCAACCACAATCAAACCATCTTTTAATTGCTTGGCATAGTTAGGGTATCCACCCGTAAACACTTTAGCCTTAAAAGTCTCATCAATAGAACCGTCGTAGTTTAACAATAACATACTTACGGCAGATTTACCATTAAAGTTTTTAAAAGTCCCGATTATTGTATATTTTTTTGTAATATCATTATAATTTACATTACTTATATAAAAGTCAGCTCCCGTGCCCACATTGAAAGAATTGTCTATAGTACCATCCGCGTTTAAACGCACGATATAACCGGCAGTTTTGTCATCAAATTTATTAAAGCCACCATAAGCAACAATTTTCCCATCAGCATGCATTATCGTAGAAACATTGCCATTACCACCGGGCAAACTTTTCCCTTTCAAACCTTTATAACCAATGGCTTCCTTATCGAAGCGCCATGTCTTATCCAGGCTTCCATCTTGATTAAAACGTACCAACTGTCGAACATCTACGCTATCCAAAATGGTGGTGTCTTTCAAATTTCTGGACGGTTGATCGTAACGGCGGGAAAGATAATATCTAAAACCACCTGTGGCGATGATTTTATTCTGATAGGCATAAACTTTTTCAATAAAGCCGTCTGTACCACCATTGAATGCCGGAGCAAATTTAAGTCTTCCTGTATAGGTCGGTGCAAACACCGTATCGATAACACCAGCTGTCGAAATTCTTGTAATGTTATTTATTCCATCACCACGTTGAGCGTAACCGCTAAAGCCTCCTCCAATGTAATATTGGTTATTTAGTGTCGCCATGTCATACAATGGACCGTTAGCTCCATCAGCGGACTGTAGTGAGCGATCATAAGTTCCGTTAGGTAATATTCTTACAATCCGATTTATGGGTTTAACCACCCCTTTATTGTCGTAATTGGTAAAATCACCAAGCAAGAACCAATTCCCTCCTGTTACTTCTACTGCTCTATTAATTATATTATTCGTACCATTAACAGCTTTAAAGGTTTCATCCAACTTTACCAATCCTAATACAGTAAATTTTGGACCAAACACTAATTGACCATCTACCACAAACGTTGTTATACCCGAACTGGCTTTACCAGGAACCTTCACCTGAATTTCACTATCAGTTATTTTGACAATTTCAGCATCCTGCCCATTGAATAAAAACTTTAACTGATCTTTATGGGGCATTAAGCCCGTTACAGCGATTGTTACCGTTGTACCTGCAATCCCTGAAGCAGGGCTCGGAACTTGTTGCGGATCGACAACTATACCCAATGGCGGTATTCCACCAGAATATGGATTGTCATAAACAGTATCTGCCTTTTTACAGCTGCTAAATAATGCGACTGATAGAATCACTAGTAAACTAAAATATCTAAATTTCATATGCTTATCATAAAATAATGTTCAATCTTCCTTTTTACTTAATAGATTAGAGCTCCTACAGAGTCATTTATATTAATATTTTCTACTTACTTAAAATTACGTCGGTGAAAATTTGCCCATCAAAACCAAACAAATTCGCACCGGCACTATGTTCTGTCGAGCCAATTCTATCTACTCCATTAACATTATTAGAAACATAGACTGCCAATACATGCACTATTCCATTGCTTGGCTGAATATCTGAAGAAGCAACTGCGACTGGAATGTAATTCGTTGGGTCGGACGGATCTGGAATGTATGAAAACGATAATTGACGGTAGCCGGTGTATTTTACGCCATTAACATCATTAAACACTACCCCAATATTTGCCAAATCACCATCATAACTCGTATAAAATGAACCGGGATAAATGGGCTTTAAATCAAAATCCAACTGCGGATAATCTTTCAATTTGTAAGCTCCTTTGAAAACATATCGAGAGAGAAATTTTCGCCAAATAATAGGATTGATGTCTGACAATGTTTTAATGGTATCTTTTCCGACATTAAACAGAACTTGATTCAAACCAAAGCGCAACTCTGGTCTAACAGCATTTACTTGACCAATGGTGCGCCGAATAACCTCATCTGTTGGGGCAAAAAACGTAATTTTTTCATCTGTAAATATCTTTTCCATACCCGCCAATTTGACAATTTGGGCGATGGTATCAAACTTTGGATTCGATTCTAGATATTGAAGCATGTTACCTTTAAATGCTGGATCTGCCTTGCCGCCATCTACATAGTAATTGTCCTTTTTACAGGAAGATATTACCATTATTGCGAGCAAAGCAAGTAAGGGAACTGATTTAAGATAGCGATTAATATTTTTCATTAGAATAATTTATTTTAAATATAATTAAGTTTGAGGAGCTGTCCAATTGTATAACTTACTTCAATCTACTAAAAAAGTTTTCCATAATTGTCTACCTAACTAGAGACCAGTACCTATCCAATATGTGTTGAGTGTCATATACGGGTTATTTGTCAAAGCAGAGGCATCAATTGGCCAAGTCCATGCTCCCCGGCTAAATTTATCAGCAGAAAGAGGGTTGTCTGTCCATTGCTTATTTAAAACTCTACGGGTACGTACTAAGTCAAAGTAATGACTGCCCTCGCCCATCAACTCTTTGGAGCGTTCTAAAAATATGGCGTCTTTTAAATCCCCATCTGCAGACCCATTAGGAAACAATGGTGCTAACGCACGTTGACGTACGACATTTAAATAAGTAATGGCTTCTGCATCTTGGCCTAAATTAGCCAATGCTTCCGCACGCAATAGAATTGCATCTGAATAACGCATAATTAAATACGTGTTATCCGGGTTTAAATCCAAGTTTGGATTATTTGCGTCTGCGAAAGTATTTAATGCAAATTTTCGTAATTGAAATGTTTCTGCGTTTTGATCAAATGGCGCTACAAACCAGGTAAGTAACCGCTGATCACCTTCATCAGGATAAAGCTTTCGCATATATTGCTCTGTAAAAACAGAAAAACTATAGCGGTGGGTATACTCCGGTTGTTTATAAGGGAAGTGAATAAAGGCATCTCCAAAGGGTGAATAAGCATTGGCTTGTTGATAAGGATTGTCTCGATCACTATTATAATTTAAGGTACGGAATAATTCAAATAAGCTTTCATCAGAACGCCCCTTAGATACGGTCGCCCACTCTGATATCGGCAGCAAACGGTAAGCATTGCTATCCATAATCTCGGCGCCTAAAGTCGCGGTTGCTTTATAATATTCATTTCGGTTGGGAATGTCAAATCCCGCATTCCACATGTTAAGATTCATTAATAAACCAATAACAGCACCTTGAGAAGCCCTAACACCTTTTGATGAAGGATCTGAAAATGTAACCGGTAAATCATTCTTGAATGGCATTAAATCTGCAATACAACTATTAACCACTTTCACCATATCTTCTCTTGGCAAAGGATCTTTTTGATAAGCGTCTGTATAATAAACCACATCTCCATATAAGCGAACCAACTGAAAATAACAAAAACTCCGAATGAAACGACCCTCAGCATTATAACGCTTCGTATCTGATTCGGATAGATTAGGAATACCTTCTTTAACCTTATCGACCATTAGATTGGCCTCTTGAATTACCTTGTAGTACTGATCCCAAATGGTTAAATCCTTAAAATTGTAACCTCCCCAAGCTCTGCTGTTATCCAATGCCTCCAATAAGCGTCGATCATTTACATCTGTAAAAGGTATGGTTTGCTTATCCGTATTTCCGTTAGGATTAGGTGTTTGCCTCGTATGACCGCCAATCCTCGCAGAACCCGCACGACCCTCGCCACCTTGAGCTGCAGGAATAACTTCTCCGGATCGGAACTCGCCAGTTGCACCTGCAAACGATGTTCGGGTGTACTTATCAAATAGTTGGCCATACATATCAGTAACATTGGACTCTAAATCTTCTTTCGACTGATAAAAATTATTACCTGTTAATTTATCAATAGGTGTAATACTTAGAAACTTTTTACATCCATACTGAGTAAAACATACGGTAAGGACAATGCAAATAATATATTTTTTCATAGTTAATTCTTTTTAATACCCCAATTAAAATTCTACGTTAAAACCAAAATTGTACGTGCGAGGTACTGGATAACCACCTGATGCATCTCTTCCTAAAGCAGACACCGCTTCTGGGTTAGGTCCCGAATATTTTGAGAAAGTGACCAAATTCGATGCGGATGCGGTTAAACGAATGTTGTTCATTCCCACTCTCTTGGCAACTTTCTTATCAAAAGAATAAGCAATAGTGGCTTGATTAATTTTTAAATAGCTACCGTCTTCTTGCCATAACCCTTGCTCGTACCGATATGGATTAGTATATTGATTGTGTGCGTAATCATACGCATTACCAAAAGTTGCCACATCACCCGGCTTTCTCCACATATTTAAATCATTAATTGGAATCACTGCCTTTGTATCAACACCCTGCACGCCATCTTTATAACCAAACGGATTAGACAGAAGTCTTAGACGGTCTGCCAATGCATTGTTCAATACCGAGCGCTTAGCGGTATATGAGGCATAAATATTCAGAGCAAATCGTTTATACGAAATGGTATTTGAAATACCCCCTGTAATTAACGGCTGTGAATTACCAGAAACCTGGAGGTCTCTTTCATCCAATGTATAATCACCGTTGGCATCGTATAGAATTGGATCTCCGCCCTGGAAAGAATTCCGATAACTACCACCCGCGTTCCGATAGCGTAAACCGGTAACTGGATCTACAGGGACATCTTCAGTAGTAGCATAAACCCCATTATTCACATATAAAAAATTAGAAAGGCTGTTTCGGCCTACGCGCTGGGCAATGTGTTGATTGATGCCAGATGTACGGTCAAATTTTATGTATTGATTGTTGTATTCTGCCGGCAACTGCGTCAAAACGTCTTTGTTAATGGCTCCATTGATGGAAATTGTCCAACTAACCGGGCTAGTTTTGGATAACGGGCGGCTGGTTAATGCCAACTCATAACCGTAATTGGCGATACCTGCGTCATTACTAGTATATTTTTGAAAACCCAGTGTATTGGATAAGAAATTGACAAACAGTAAATTATCAACCTTTTTGAAATAGGTATCGAAAATCACATCTAATTTTCCATCATACACACCCAAGTCAAATCCAAAATTATATTGCAATACAGTAGTTGGCTTCAGCAATGGATTAGGAACAAATTCATAATCAATACCCACCCTAGGCTTATTGTTATAAAAACCATTTGGATTATAACGACCGTAAATATCTGTTAAACTTCCATTTGGAAATATGTTTTTACCTACCGAGAATCTAAAATCACCATAGTTTAGCCATTTGTATTTTTCAAGCCAAGGTTCTTTGTAAAAATTCCACTTCAAACCCGCTGCAGGATTCTTGGAATATGGATCTCTACTACCGCTTTTAGAATCTCCATCAATCCGGTAAATAAAATCTACAACAAATTTCTTTTTAAAATCGTATGTGAATGCGCCTGCGAAGGAAGCCGTGTTCTGATCTAAGAAATTGGTTAGTACACCGCCACCTTTAGAAAAATAACCATCATATCCCAAGGGTCCTTGAAACTGATCATTCGGAGACCTTTCCAACTGAGTAATATCAGATTGACCTTTTTTTACATAAATTTCATTAAAGAAATTGAAAAACAAATTATGCGTGTCATTAAAGGTTTTGCTATAAGAAATGTTATTTCTGTTATATAAAGTAGATGTGTAATCGTAATAGGAGTAAATTTTAGCGAATTGGCTATTCGCAGCTGCAGGGGTGAAAGTATCTTCAGAATTTAACGTATAATCATAACTTCCCGTTGTACCTAAGCTAAATCCAGGAAATAGTTCATAGCTACCTTCCACATTCGCACGGATATTCTTTGGACCCGAATCACTAACAGTTTTCAACGATGAAAGAACACTGCTGGTTGCCTGGAAGAAGGAAGGTCCCGGCAGTAGAGAAGAATTTTGACCATTTGTAGCTACGCCCGTTTGCAACAAACCTACACCATTACCTTTCTTAATTTTCCCGATAGATCCAAACATGGCACCAAAAAACCTAAGCTTTTTAGATGGCTTAAATTCCATGTTCATATTGATGCTATAACGATCAAAACCTGTATTCTTAATTATACCGTTTTCCGCATAATAGCCCAAATTTGATTTATAATTAAACTTCTCATCGCCACCGTCTAAGGCAATATTATGACTTTGATTATATGTATTTTGATAAAAAACGCTTTGCCAGTCTGTAGAGTTGTTGTAAAAGGCATTAAGACTATCTGCTAAAAAAGGCGTGTTAGAAACAAGATAACCGTCGTTATAAAGCCCGTAATTGTTAATCTGTGCTAATTTAACGTCTCTTTCTGACGAACCTCCTAACGTTTCTCGCAATTTAGGAATTGCCTTCATGAAAAAATTAGTAGTATAACGCACCCTTGGAATAGGTGAATTACCCCTAATGGTCTGAATTAAAATCACGCCGTATGCTCCCCTAGAGCCATACAGAGAAGTGGCTGTGGCATCCTTCAATACTTCTATACTTGCAATATCTTCCTGTGGTATTAGGGATAATGGGCTGACACCAGGACCTTGTTGCTGAAACCCAAATTCGGCCGCTTTATCAGCATCCAATGGTACGCCATCAATTACATATAGAGGGGAAGTAGGTTGAAGAAAACTCTCATTACCATTACCTGACACGTTTAGCGTAGATAACCCACGAATTTGAGTAGAACCCCTAAGACCAGGCGCGCCAGTATTATTTTGAATATTTAGACCCGCTACCTTACCTTGTAACAGTTCTTCGACGTTTGCAACCGGAACATCCTGCACCTCTTTACCAGTAACAATGTAAGATGAGCCTGTTGTTTCTTCTCGAGTACGCTTTTGATATCCCCGGATAACCACTTCAGACATTTGATTTACATCCGACTGCAAAGTCACGTTTGCGGTAGTCTGACCGGGACTCAATTTAACTTTCTTCGACTTATAACCGATATAAGAGAAAGTTAACAAGGAACCATCGGGAACCACGATAGAATAACGTCCCCTTACATCTGTGGCCACAAATGAACTTGGTGGTGTTCCAACACCCACACTAACCGAAACAAGCGTTTCTTTAGTTGTAGCATCACTTACCGTTCCCCTGACAGTTACTTTTGTTTGCGCGAATACATCATTGCACAATACCACGAAACTGAAAAAAATAGCTGCTAAAATTATTTGTTTTCTCATTGAATTAGTTTTTATCGTTAAGATTCTATTCATCTCCAAATTTTGGATTCACTGTCTTAAAATGAAACACAACCTCCCAATCACCTTTCTCATATATTCTAAAATTCTGGGATATGGTTCCTTGTTCACGACGACCACCAAAACCAATACGCGAATAACTAAATTCAACATGTGCATCTGTTCCACTACCATCTACACCACCACTGGTAAACCGAGTAGGTATCGGCGCTACAGGAATAGGGTAAGCTACATCATACTGCACATACTGCTTAGTCATTTTCATATTAAATCCGTGGACTACTTGATCCCACTTAGTTTCATTAAACCTGGCAGGATCGATTGCCATTGAATCTTTATCCAAAAACACAAATCTTAAAGAGTTGCCGTTACCCCCCTGAAACTTTCGGATGTATAAATAGACAAGCCCTCTATTCTTATCATTAGTGGTCAATGGCTGATTGGTTGATTCTCCAACCATACCAAAAATAGTTGGATAATTATGGATTAACGTCTTGCCCCCAGGCGTAGTGGTATTTGGTTTACCATTAATCGGATTGATATCATTATCAGGCGAATATGGACGTTCAATAGATGGGGTGATGGATAAATCCCGAATAACCCTCGAACCCCCAGAGTTTGACACTCTAACATCGAAATATCTCTTATCCTGCGGATTAACTATGGAATCTCGAGGAGTGACAATATCACTTGTAGCCGTATTCCAAACAACGATCTCACCAGAACCACGAACCTCAACAACCGAATGCTCTTCCAATTTTCTTTTAGCCTCAATTTCTGCCAAGCTGGTTTCTTTCCCAGTGTACTCTGCAAGCCAAACCAATGTTTGTTTTTTAGTTAGGATGTCATTCGCAGGTCTTCCGTCCCCAAAATGCGGGTTTAACATTTCAAATTTTATAGGAAAACTTGAGTTATCTGCATTAAAAGCTCCTTGAAATAGTGTTGTCCGACCCAAAATAGCCGTAAAATCTTTAGTCGTATAATTAAGTTTAGAACTGAGATAATCTTTCTCCTGTGGCAGGTCAAATATTTTTCGGCATCCGGAGAATATTATTACCGCCAATAAAACTGTAATTATTCTATATTTTAACATGTTTTGCATAACATTTTATAATTTAAATCCTGCAGTAGTCTTTTTTTGTCATCAATCGTGATTTTGCATTCTTAATGCCCTATAACAATTAATTATACTTCTGTCTATAGTTCATGGTCCACTCAGCTACCTGGAATAAGCCATCTCCACGATTTGTTAAAATGGTCAACCGGTAATACTTGTACGGTGTAGTATTATCGAAATCAAAGATTTTAGTTTGAAAACGGCTCTCAAAAATCTGATCTTGGCGGGTATCCAAACTTGTCCAATTAACGTTGTCTAATGATCCTTCCAATTTCCAACTCTTCATATCACGAGCTTGCGCATCATTTGCTGATGTCAAAGTATATGCATTCGCGACTATTGGTTCCGGCGATTCCCATTGCATGTAGAGTCCGCCGAGGCTCGCATTAAAACCGCTTAGAAATTTGGTTAACACATTGCCATCGTGCACCTTAACAAATTTCTCCCCAGCGGATATACGTCCATCGAATTCGTTAGGATCTCCAAAATGAAAGGTAAATACGCTTCCGAGATTTTTAAACAAGTTTGTTGGTGGTGGAATGTAAGTTAAGCGTTTCACAAACTCATTAAAACCAAACACGTGATCGGGCTGCAGCAAATGCACTATCCCATTTTTGGTGTTTATATTTACAGAACTGGTCGTGGCTAAAGACCAATTGGGGATGAATACACTTCTAGCAGTGTTGGCAAATTCGATAATTTCAGAGCCGCCATCTTGATGACCTTCAGCGTCTGCATAAAGACGCTTCCCATGCATTGGATAGTTTCCTCGTACACTATATATATTTTGCCCATCGCCCACAGTAAAGTCAGTAGATTTATAAGATCCCCTTATAATATAGTAGGACACCATCGTGTCAAGCTGCGCACTATCTGCTTTAGCTTTACCAATATCTCTTCCGTCAGTTGGCTTTGCAGAAGCCAATGTTGCTAGAAATATATTGGGTTTTCCTTGCGTTTTGCGCAAATTATTCAAGTTATCAATTGCTATTCGAAAACTTGGATTGGAAACGGCAAATAAAGTAACGTTGCTGTCTGTCAAGTATTTTTGCATTCCGAACTTATCTATCAAGGATAGTAAGGAGTCATATACTCCGGGTTTGCTCTTTAAGTATTCATAAGTGTTCAACGGCGTAGACGCATCAATATCGGTTTTGGAATAAAATCCCTTCTCTTTTGTGCACCCAAATTGGATCAAAAGCACACCTAAAATTAAGGCAATTAAATATCTGTTATATAAATTCGTTTTTTTCATATCTATTAGTGCTAAATTATTTCCAATAAGAATTTTGAGTTAGTAAAGGGTTCTCGGCTAAGATCTTTTTAGATATAGGCCAAAAAATACCTCCTGTACTTATCAGTTTTGCAAAAGCCGGATCTTTTTGAACAATCTTCTGGTAGCGCACTTTATCATACCAACGCTGCCCTTCGCCCATCAGTTCTTTTTGTCGCTCGTTAAAGATGGCATCGATTAGGTCTCCGCTTCGCGCCTCACTATATGGTACATAAGTTGCCGAATTTTCATTAATTTTCCCAACATTATCCACATTGTATCTTAGCTGCCTAACTGTATTAAGCGCTGCGATGGCTCCATCTCTTTCGCCCAATACCGCTAATGCTTCCGCTCTTAATAAGGTAACATCTTCAAGTCTGGTAAAGAGAATGCAACTTGAGAATATCCGAAAGGTGGGATCAGATGATCCTGCCTGAATCACTTTAATTTTGCTGAAAATGGGGTATTTACCTTGAAAGTTTGTGAAATACAATTGGGAATGGACAAATCCTGTTGTGTCTATATTAAACCTAGCATCGTTTGATTCTTTAAATATCCGAAGAATTGAGTCTTTAGTAACGTATACATCGGGTATGCTTTTATTTACAACAGGTTCTGCTAGGGTTAACGATTCGATATTTCCGGTAAAGGTTGCATCTTGATGGCCATACACAAAACTAAAACCAAGCAATTGATTGTTGTTTTTGTCGTAGAATATTCCATTTCTACTTGTTAGATAATCCGTATTACTGTATGACATACTGCCTTTTTGGTAATTATCCAAAACAAATTTGGTATATACAGACACATCGGCATATTTACCCCGCCAGGCGGCAACATGAGCAAGTGTAGCAAAAGCACTAAGCTTTCTTACTAGAGCGCCATCCCATCTTGATCGAGTCTCATTATAATAATTCCCTGGTTGTTGAATATCATTAGCGCTATACAAATACGGTAAATCTGCCGCTGCTGCTAACATTTCCTGTTGAACGAATTCTAAAATCGTATTTTGATCAGTTTTAGCCTTATTTTCGAAAGAACCATCCCGAGAGGAGGTAACAAAGGGAACGTCGCCCCAAATTCTTGCCATATAAAAATAGGCAAAAGCCCTTAAAAACCTGACTTGAGCTATGTCTACCGTCATGTTATTTGCTGTGTAACGCGCGTCTTTCTCCTTAACTTCGTGAATCCGTTCAAGGAAAATATTCGCTGAATTAATAATAGCGTAAAATCTTCTCCAGTCAGAAAGTGACTCCACAACAGGATAAGCAGCATTTAGATCATTTCTGATAACGGCTTTCAAATCTTGACGAATTGGACTGTCAAATGCCCCCAATCGGATATCTCCATAAATCCAATGTCCATTATTCTCAGCCAAGGCCGCCCTGGTTAATCCATAAACACCTATTAACGCAGCCCTTGAATCCTCTAACGAATTCCAAAAATTCTTTTCATTAACTACACGCGTTGAATCTATATCTAATGCTTTTTTACAACTCCCTGCTAGCAGGGTCAAAAAGATAAGACTCGGCAAAATTATTTTTTTCATTTTATCAATTTTAAACGATACTTATTAATACTTTATCAGCTGCCGTAAATTAAAGATCCATTTTAACGCCAAACGTAAAAGTTCTGGGTAGTTGCAATCCATATCCAGTGTCATACCCAGTATAATCAACCAATTCTGGATCCTGCCCTGAATATTTGGTTAATGTAAATACATTGCTTACGGTACCGTAGACCAAAACATGCTGCACTAAAGGACTTTTCTTCTTAAGAATTTTGGTTAAATCATAACCTAGTGTAACGGTTCTTAATTTAAGAAAGGATGCATTTTCTAAGAAAAGATCTTGGTTTACTTGATATGGTACGACAGAACTCCACGGATTATATAAAGGATATTTAGCATAATCCCCTCTCTTCTCCCAAAAAGTAATTTCCTTAACTGAATTAATATCATTTAATCCCTCGCGGTTAACGAAATCAAAACGATTAGACATCTGCTGATTAATTAAATCGCGACCTAAATTATAATAGAAGTTTAGACCTAGTGACCAATTCTTATAACCAAAACTATTATTGAAACCTCCAGAGACAGTCGGCAATGAATGTCCTTGTATGGTTTTATCCATATCGTTGATAACATTGTCACCGTTTAGATCTTTCCATTTTGGATCACCTGCTTTTAAGGTAATGCCATTGTAGTTTAACTTTTGACCACTACTATTAGCTGGTACTTCATCATCTGTCTGATAGATTCCTTGATTTGTAAGTAGCCAATAACCATCAACCGCCTTTCCTACTTGTAAGAGTCGGTCGCCAATTGCCAACTCAGTCAAACCATCCGGCAATGCGGTAAGCTTATTTTTGTTAAAGTTGATGTTGATGCCCGATGTCCAAGTAACTATCTTGGACTGAGGCAAGACAGTTGCGCTTAGCATTAGATCTACGCCTGTATTCTTTACGGACATTCCATTTTTAATAATGTTCGTATACCCGTATTCTGCTCCTGACGGCACACCCAATAATTGATTTTTATCTTCTCTGCTATACAGGTCGATAGATGCCCTGATTTTGTTTGAAATAAATGCAGCGTCCAATCCGATATTCAATTGATCTGTGTAGGCCCAGCCTAGATCGTAACCAATTGAGCCCGAAGTATAAGGACGCGTTAATGCTGCAAAACCATTATAACCAGGTGCAATTAAATTACCGGTAAAACCGATGAAAGCGGTGTATTGAGGACCTTGAGCGAATCTATCAAAATACTCATTTCTTCCAAGTCGTCCTACACTCGCTCTTAATTTTAGATCCGATACTACCTTGCTATTGGGTAAAAACTCACTCTTTGCATCCCATCCGACAGAAAACACCGGAGAATAGAACCAGCGACTGGTCGGTTGTTCGTTAGAAGAACCGTCACCCCTTAATAAAGCCGTAAATGTATATTTCTTCTTAAAGTCATACACAACCCTTCCGTTAACAGAAACCAAGTTGTTTCTCGTCTTGTCTAAAAACTTATAAACTAGAAAACGATCATAAACAAATGGATTCAAATAATCACCATTATTAGGATCAGATTGTAGTAAGTTTAATTTAATAAAATCGTTGCTTCCTTTATAGGCATAAGCATAATTATACTTATAAGTATCATATTGAATAGAAGCACCTGCTTCGAAACGGAAATTATTATCCTCATTTAAATTTAAATCGTAAGAAGCAGTGTTATCAAAAGACACTCTTTGGCTATATCCAAAATAATTAGAAGCATAATTGGTAGTCTGCATCAATGTACGAGGATAAAAAATATCTCTATATCCTTCATTATAATCTACCCCAAATGTAGAATGAAGTTTGAACTTACCTAAATCAACCCCTATTCTTGCAAAACCTTGAAGGATATTATTGCGATTGTTATCAAACCCTTTATCAAATTCTGAGAGGTATTGCGAATAATTATCGTTGTTTGGCGTTAATGGAGAACTTAAATCTGGTATGTAGTTTACCTGAGCCAATCGATCTCTTACATTTTTATTCCGATCGCGATCTACACGATTGGCATTTATCATTGCAGAGAAGGTTAACCAAGCAAGCGGCTTCATATTTATCAAAAAACGAGTGCTGTACCGATTGCTAGCTGTTTGATCTGCAACCCCTTCATGACGAAGATTGCCAATTGAAAACCGGAAATTTGCACGATCGCCACCACCGGAAATTCCAGCATTTACAGAGTATACCAAACCTTTTCTATAATAACTATCTGTCCAATTAGAGGGACCGTAATAGGAGTTATTCAAAGAATCACTTAAATACAAGGGATAAACATCATTATTTGAGTAAGTTCCATTAGCGGTATATTTGTCGTAGAACTGCTTTCTGAAAGTATTCTCAAATTTTCCATTAATGGTAGTTACCGGAGTGTTCTGCGCAACACCAACATAGGATTCAAAGTTGATTTTACGTTGTTTACCAGCTCTTTTACTAGTCAATAAGATGACACCATTTGCCGCCTTCGGCCCATAAATAGCGATAGCTGATAAATCTTTTAAAACCACAACAGATTCTAGATTATCCATGTCAATGAATGCCAGCGGATTGGTAGCCGTTCCAATACGGTTGAATTTAAACTGCTGTATATCTAATGCAAAAGGATGTTCAGAAGTGAGCGGTATTCCATCCAGAACAATCAGCGGCTGAGTTTGGTACAAATCCTTGGCATTGATTAATGGTGTTGAAGTTCCATGAATGAACATGTTTTGCACAGTTCCAGGTTCACCACTCGGTTCTTGGACATACAGGCCGGCAGCATTCCCTTTAAGCGACTGCTGCAGTGAAAGTGCAGGCAACAACGCCAATTTTTTAGGGTCTAATGATAATCCCCGAACTTGCTTGTTAACCGGCGAATTTAAATCCGGTAAGGAATCCTTGTCTGCCGTGTCTCGGCGTACGGTGTCCTGTAAAAGCATAAGATGGGAAATTGGTTTAAGTTTCCCAGCGCTTGAGTTGCTTCCATAGCTTAAGGTATTGACCAAGCCTAGGGAAACAAAAAGGCAAAAACGCAAAAAAAGGCAAAAACGCATAATTTATTTGGGTTTAGGTGTATAAGAAAGTTATTAATATTTAAGCCAACTTTCGCTCAGTAATTGAAAGAATCTAGTTAATAGTTTGATGACTAAAACGTTTACAAAAGACGTTGCGAGTAAACGTTGATAGCTCTGATGGGCTTGGGGACAAAAGAATGATCAGAAATTATAGAAACTTTAGTAAAGGTTTTAATCATAGTAAATGCATTTTATGTTTTTTATTTCGATGAACTAGTTTTTTATTTCGATGAACTATTTATTTTTGCAGTTATGAAAACCTGCTAATTTGTCAATCTCGCTATAATTGGGTTTTTTCACACTATACCAACCAGTCGAATCAGTCAAACCAGTACGTATAATAATCTTCTACTTTCTAATAAAAATGATTAAACACTTTTCGTATAGAAACTATTATTTAAATTCAAAAGGGTTTTACAATTGACGTCGGCACAATAGAGTTCTCATATAAGTTATTTGGTCGTTAGTTAGTTACGTTCGCAGGTTCAAATATATAAAGGTAAATCGTTTTAACAAACTGTTTTTGAAAAATTATCTCTTTTATTTATAATTTCTAAAAAAATTGTGTTTTTACTAATTAAATCATCTATTTGATATGATATCTGTATTATAAAAGTAAAAATTTTGGCTATTTAATAACAGCCTAAATGTCGCTTTTAAAAAAACTCATAGCTCTATGGAATATATGATCTAAGCTCACGCGGTTTTTAGTTGACCTTTAAGTGATTTAGCGCTTTACCCGATTGAAAATTATCAAAGTTTGGTTAAAAAATGTTAAGTTCTAGTAACAATGTTGATGCATTAACTTTTGAACTAATCCAATATCTTACCCGCTATTTCTTAAAAACAGTTGTTATGTTATATATTACGTTTAGTTTATTTTAGCCAATCCATTTATAATTCTCAGATAAAACACATTTTAGAAAACTTATTTTGTATAGATCGTGAGAAAATGTCTAAAAGCCGCACTCTCTCCAACTCCCCCTTGTTAAAAAGTCGCAAGCCTATAGAAGGCAAATGACTATAATTTAATGGGTGATTTGGCAGATGATGGGGGAGTGGCAATTTATTAAATAAATAAAAAACCAGTAGGAATATTGGTCTCGCGATTTATAATGGCGCCAGAGCAACATTACTTACTAGTTTAGCCGTACTACAGACAGTTAGGTAATTAATTTAACCCTATTGTTTTAAAAATAAGGACGGCGCAATCTAGGTTTGAAACAAATGATTAGATAATTATAAAAACAGGCAGATTTCTTTAATTCTACCTGCTCTATTTCTATTTAGTCAAACAATTCCTGCTCGTCTCTATCTGCCACTCTAATCTTTTTCAAAAAGTCATCGAATGCTGGACCATCATGGTCTGAGTACATTCCATATGCGTCTATAATGTAGCTCATATTGTGGTCAGAATCTTCGAGAATGTAAAGAACCGAATTATCGCCGGGATCAGACTCCCCCTCAAAACGATACGTTTTTATGATGGTTAAATCGTCAGGGCTATAAATTTTTGACAGAGACTTACTCTGCATTTTACCATGATCAGAGATTTTAAGTTCATTGTCTTTCCCCTTTAATCTAAGTTTCTCCATCACCTGACTTAAGGTGTTCATTTCTCCTTGATGCTCCATAATTTTTAGCTTAATTTATGTAAGTTTAACAATTGGTTTTTTAAATGGTTTCGTTGCTGCTTAATTTAACCAGTGAGGGTATATTATTAAACTAAATTTAAGTGAGATGAAAAGAAACATTCTTATTTTAATACCCGCTGCTCTGAGCATATTTACCGGCTGCGCCATCCAAAGCAAAAATAAAGGTAAAGAAATTGCTATGTCTAAATTGATGGCGACTGCAGACACTACCAAACAAATTGGCATTGCTAAGTTTTATCAGCTTGCAGACGGTAAAATTAAAATGGATTTAGAAATTAATTATGCATTGCGTGCAGATAGTAATGTTGCCGTGCATTTCCACGAAAAGGGAATGTGTGGAGATATGGGCAAGGCAGCAATGGGACATTGGAATCCAACAAACGAAGCACACGGAAAGTGGGGCTCTTCTGCTTATCACAGTGGGGATATTGGAAACATTATGCTAGACAGTAAGGGACATGGTACAATTTCCCTCACTACCGATAGATGGAGTGTAAAAGGCGGAGAAATGAATGACATTATTGGCCGAGGAATTATTGTACATGGTGGTACCGATGATTATACTTCGCAGCCGGCCGGAAATTCTGGACCACGTGTAGGTTGCGGAGAGATTGAAGCAGTTAAATAAATCATTTATAAGAAAACAAAAATGGCGACTTTGAAAGTCGCCATTTTTGTTTTAGGGCAATTCTTATCCCCACGGGATAGAGCGCCAACGACAGGAACGGCATCTTTTTGGGCTTTTTTCTTCTGCCCAAAAAATATAGTGGATGGCGTGCCCGGGCGCCCAAATCCTTTAAAAAAATAGCATGTCCATATAGATGAACATGCTATTTTCAAAATGGTAAAACTTATGTCTTACACTCCAAAGGCTTCTTTCAATTTCTCAACAAAATCTAGCTTCTCCCAAGTAAACAATTCCACCTCTAACGTTTTTTCTTCACCGTTCGGCGATTTAAAAGTCTTGGTAACCACCTCCGGTTTTCTGCCCATGTGGCCATAAGCAGCAGTTTCGCTATAAATTGGGTTGCGGAGTTTTAGGCGTTGTTCGATGAAATATGGACGCATATCGAACAAGTTTTCTATGATCTTTGCAATTTCGCCATCGCTCTTATCAACTTTTGACGTGCCGTAGGTGTTTACATATATGCCCATTGGCTTTGCTACGCCGATTGCATAGCTCACTTGTACCAAAACTTCGTCTGCAACGCCGGCCGCAACCATATTTTTTGCAATGTGCCGGGTAGCGTAGGCTGCACTCCTGTCTACTTTACTCGGATCTTTACCAGAGAATGCACCGCCGCCATGTGCGCCTTTGCCGCCGTAAGTATCTACAATAATTTTTCTTCCTGTTAAGCCAGTATCGCCATGCGGTCCACCAATTACAAATTTTCCTGTTGGGTTAATGTGATGAGCAATATTATCATTGAACAAATGAGCGTACTGCGGATATTTTTTGATGATGCGGGGCAACAGAATCTCAACCAAATCTTTTTTGATTTTTGCAAGCATCACTTCTTCCTCAGCAAAATCGTCATGTTGGGTAGAAATTACAATGGCTTCAATGCTAACCGGTTTATTTTCATCACTGTATTTTAAGGTAACTTGGCTTTTAGCATCAGGGCGCAAATAAGTAATGTCTTTGTTTTCTCTGCGCAGCTCCGCAAGCTCTTGCAACAATTTATGAGATAAATCTAACGCCAACGGCATATAGTCTTCTGTTTCGTTGGTTGCATAACCAAACATCATTCCCTGGTCGCCGGCACCCTGGTCTTCTTTGCTCGTTCTATCTACACCTTGATTGATGTCTTGCGATTGCTCGTGTATCGCAGAAAGAATACCGCACGAATTCGCATCGAACATATAATCGCTTTTTGTATAGCCGATTTTTTTTATCACGTCCCTCGCAATGTGCTGAACATCTAAATAAGTTTTGGATCTAACTTCTCCAGCTAAAATTACTTGCCCTGTGGTTACCAACGTCTCGCAAGCCACCTTCGCTTCTGGATCAAAAGCCAAAAAATTATCAATTAATGCATCCGAAATTTGATCGGCGATTTTATCTGGGTGCCCTTCTGAGACTGATTCTGATGTAAATAAATAAGACATTTACTAACAATTAAAAGTATAAAATTTAGCCAACAACCCTAGATTTCGGGTTAAAAAGAGGTGTTAGCATTTTTTTTAAGTGGTTGCAATCTGGCTTTCTTTGAAGAAAACGTAGCAAATCCCTCCACTTTTTTCGAGTGCAAAAATAGCATATTTTCTTTATTTAAAAAATAATAGGCCATTTTTGCTTAAACAGCAAAGAGTGGAGAGGAAGAAAAAAATTTTGTTTATTATTAATCCGATCTCGGGGGGCCGGACAAAAAATAACACGCCCTACGCAATCGATCAATTTTTAGATAAGGAAAAGTTTAGTTTTGAGATTAAATTTACCGAATTCCGTGGGCACGCATCTCAACTTGCCGAACAAGCTTTTCTGGTTAATATAGATATTGTGGTTGCTGTTGGCGGTGATGGAACCATTAATGAGGTGGCAAGTATCGCGATGAAATATAATAAACCGATGGGCATCTTGCCATTAGGATCTGGCAACGGATTGGCGCGTTTTTTGGGAATTCCGATAGCCTTACCGAAGGCGATAAATGTGTTGAACAGATTAGAAATTAAAAATATCGATTCAGGCCATTTGGGCGGAAAAGCCTTTTTTAACCTTGCGGGGATGGGTTTTGATGCGCACGTAAGCGATATTTTCTCGAGAGATAAAAACCGTGGACTTTTTGGATATATAAGGCTGGGACTTGCAGAAGTGTTGAGTTATAAACCCCAAAAATATTTGTTGGAGGTTGATGGCAAACGTTATGAAAGAAAGGCATACGCAATTAGCATCGCAAACTCATCTCAATATGGAAACGATGTTATAGTGGCGCCATTAGCATCTGTTACCGATGGATTTTTAGACGTATGCATTATAAAAAACTTTTCCCTATTTAAATTGCCCGTGTTGGTTTATATAATGCTTAAAGGTACGGCAAAACAATCTAAATTGATTGAGATAATAAAAGGGAAGCAAATAAAAATAACAAGAGAAAAAGCCGCAGCGGTGCATGTAGATGGAGAGCCCCTACAAATGTCGGCAGAAATTGAAGCTGGTATTTTAGAGCTTTCTCTAAAAGTTATTGTGTAATTAGTTTTGAGAAATTTGGTGTCGATTGTAGTTTTTTAAAATGAAATCTAAAAAAATAAATTTGGGCGATTTAGGTGGAATTATGTATTCTACAAACAGCTCTTTTGAGTTTGCAAAAGAAACAGAGGAAACAGATACGCCAAAAAATCAACAGCAGGATTTGCGGATAATGTTAGATAAAAAAAATAGAGGTGGCAAAGCAGTTACTTTGGTTACCGGTTTTTTAGGCAAAGACGATGATCTGCAAACGCTAGGTAAAATGCTAAAAACTAAATGTGGCGTTGGGGGCTCCGTTAAAGATGGAGAGATATTGATTCAAGGCGATGTACGGGATAAGGTTTTGCAAATTTTGCTGAAGGAAGGATATAAGGCAAAGAAGGCTGGAGGGTAATTGAGGTTGAGGTTAAGAATTAGGACAACTTTCATACATAAAAACTTGCTAACGAGTGCAATTCATATGCGGAAAGCGTTTTTAGATTAAAAATTTACTCCGGAAAAACTACCTTATAATGCCCCTACTAATTACCATTTTTTGAATTTCTGATGTGCCCTCATAAATTTGTGTAATTTTTGCATCGCGCATCAATCGTTCTACGTGGTAATCTTTTACAAAACCGTATCCTCCAAGCACTTGTACTGCTTCTACCGTTACTTCCATGGCAACTTTTGACGCGTAAAGCTTTGCCATAGAACCGGCTTGTATATAAGGTAACCCTTGATCTTTTAACCAAGCAGCTTTGTAGACTAACATTCTGGCTGCCTCAATTTGGGTTGCCATATCGGCAAGTTTAAAAGCAATAGCTTGATGCTCTGCGATTGCTTTGCCGAAGGTTTTTCTCTCTTTTGCATATTTGGTAGCAAGCTCGAAAGCGCCTTGAGCAATGCCAAGCGCTTGTGCTGCAATTCCAATTCTACCACCTTCTAAAGTTGCCATAGCAAAGGTAAACCCAAAACCGTCTGCGCCAACTCTGTTTTCTTTTGGCACCTTCACATCATTAAACAGTAAAGAATGCGTATCAGATCCGCGTATTCCCAATTTATTTTCCTTTGGGCCGACTGTAAAACCCTCCATCCCTTTTTCTACAATAAGTGCATTTATACCTTTATGACGCAGTTCGGGGCGCGTTTGTGCAATGACGAGATAAGTTGAGGCGGTGTTGCCGTTGGTTATCCAATTTTTTGTTCCGTTAAGCAAATAATAATCTCCTTTGTCTTCTGCGGTGGTATGTTGCGAGGTCGCATCAGAACCTGCCTCTGGCTCCGATAAGCAGAACGCGCCGATCTTTTCTCCGGCGGCTAAAGGCTTCAGAAACTTTTCTTTCTGCTCCTCTGAGCCATATTTCTCTAACCCATAACAAACCAAAGAATTATTTACAGAAACTACTACGGACGCAGATGCATCGATTTTTGATAATTCCTCCATCACTAGCACGTAAGAAATGGCATCTAATCCACTGCCATTGTATTTTGGATCGACCATCATACCCAAAAAACCAAGTTCGCCAAGCATTTTAATTTGTTCTGTTGGGAACTTTTGATGCTCGTCTCGGTCTATCACTCCGGGTAACAACTCTTGCAGCGCAAAATCCTTTGCCGCCTGTTGTATCATCTTTTGTTCTTCACTCAATTCAAAATACATAGGGGTCTTTTATATTGGTTGTATCCAAATGTACCATTTATACACAATAGGATTATGATGTGTCCGTAATTTTTGGCGGTATTAAATTAGGCTGGGTTGGATTTTAAAGATTTGCCTCCAAAAAAACCAAAAGTCCAACAGATATAAAAATGACAATCGGAATCAGTTGTGCTACATAAATTATGGTAGCATATGCCAACCCGTCGCCAAATGCAACTCGATAGAGTAATAAACATTTGGCCATCATCCAATGGAAAATGTCAATGCCACCCTGTACTGGCGCGGCCATAGCAAGTCCTGAAAAAACCATCGCCGTAAACGCAGCATTTAGCCCAAGAGTGGAAGTGCTTTCCAGAGATAAAAATCCTGCGAAAATAGAAAGAAGATAAAACATCCAAATAGCAATGCTGTAGAATAAGAACCGAGCTTTGAGTTTAAGCTGCCGGAAAGAAGTTAGGCCCTTTATTAAAGAAAGGTAAATGCGGATCAGTTTTCTTTTAAATCGGCCTCTAAAAGCCACCATCAAGAAAGTGCAAACCAGAAAGAGTATAAGCGCTCCGCTGGCCGTTAGCCACAAAAAATCTTTTGATTCAAGTTTCTGGAGCAAGCCTTCGTAAATATTAGTCATCAAAAATTTTGAGACAATCTCGTATCGAAAGATGAGCATCGCAACTCCAGCCAAAACTAATACACTAATATCGAACAACCGTTCTGTAAGCACCGTACCGATACTTATAAATAACGGAACTTTTGCCTGCCTTTGCAAAGCCTGACACCTCAACAACTCGCCAAACCTAGGTAGTGCCAAATTGGCTAAACAGCCTAAATAAATGGCCAGTAAGATTTTCAAAAATCCGATTTTGTAATCGATAGAAACTTAAAGCATTTGCCACCGTAGCGCTCGTAGAACGTTTGCAAAGGCTATTAGAAATAGAGAGATTCCTATCCACCACAAATTAGCTACTTTTATCTCGCGCCAAATTTTGTTTATATCCTGGTTTTTAAAAGCAATGTACAAAATTGCAATCCCTATGAAGAAAAAGAGTGCGAGCTTTAATGCCGATTTAAAACTAGCGCTCAACACATCAGCTTAAAAGACGGTTATTATCATCTGGAAAAACTAAAATTGGCTGGTATTTTTTTGCTTCCTCCATCTGCAAAGAGCAATAAGAAATTACAATTAAAATGTCTCCTAACTGTGCTAAACGTGCCGCAGCTCCATTTAAACAGATAGTGCCACTGCCACGCTCTCCTTTAATAACATAAGTTTCTAGCCGAGCGCCATTGTTGTTGTTTACAATTTGTACTTTCTCATTTGCTATAATATTTGCGGCGTCCATCAAATCTTCATCAATAGTTATGCTGCCCACATAATTAAGTTCTGCCTGAGTAACTTTGACTCTATGTATTTTCGATTTTAGTATCGTAATGGTCATACCGCAAAGTTAATATTAAAAAATATAAGTTTTAAAATACCGCAGCCTGATGTACTTACAACGAGTTAAAATGACTTTCCATCAATTTTGAAAGTGGCCAATCTTTCTAACTTTCTGGCAACAGCACATTGTCTATCAACCTTGTCGAGCCAACCTTCGCAGCCACGAGCGCAACTAGGTTTCTTTCGGTTTTCGAAACAACTGGCAGCAGCGTATTTCCGTTGGCAATAATAAAATAATCTAGCGCTACGTCTGCTTCTTCTAAAATAAGTGCTTTTGCGCGTTGGGTTAAGGTTTCTAAGGAATATTTTTCAAAGTTATCTGCTACAAAAAGTAAAGCTTTACTAAGAATGAGGGCATGTTGCCTATCAGAGGCAGATAGGTGCATGTTTCTGCTGCTCATTGCCAAACCGTCTGGCTCTCTAACTATTGGACAAACCATAATCTCTATCGGCAAATTGAACACTTCGATCATGTTTTTTATCATCAGCACCTGTTGAAAATCTTTCTGTCCAAATAGCGCCACATCGGGCATAACGCAATCAAATAGCTTTTTAACTATTTGTGTTACTCCTTGAAAATGTCCCTTTCTAAACTCGCCTTCCAACAAAAATTCTGCAGACCCCAAGTTAATATGCCAAGTCTCTTCTTTCGGATACATTTCGTCTACACTGGGCATAAAAACAGCGTCGCATCCTGCTTGGCTTAGCATATCTAAATCATGGCTTAAAGGGCGGGGATATCTCTCCAAATCCTTAACATCCGTAAATTGAGTAGGGTTTACAAAAATGCTACAAATGGTGATGTCAGCACGCGTTTTTGCCAATGCAATTAGCGAGATATGACCAGAGTGAAGCGCACCCATAGTTGGCACCAAAGCAATTTTGTTCCCATTGATTTTTTGCTGAGTTATAAAACCATTTAATGCAACCTTCGTGTTAAATATTTCCAATTTCAGAATTTTGATATTTGGGTTAAAGGTGTGCATTTCTTAAAGGGAAACCAAACGAATGATTGCGTTATTGATAAATAACATTATTTTAGTTACCTTTGCGTCACAATATCTGTTAATTTAATTAAATTTTTCTGATTTATATGGAGATGGCAAAAACCAAGCTGCTGATCGTTACCCACGAAATGTCGCCTTTCCTCGAGCTTACAAAAATTTCTGAGATTACCCGCCAATTGCCACAAGCGATGCAAGAAAAGGGATTCGAAATTCGAATTTTGATGCCAAAATTCGGCAACATTAATGAGCGCAGAAACAGGCTTCACGAAGTGATTAGACTTTCGGGTATGAACATCGTAATTGATGACACCGATAATCCGCTTATAATAAAAGTGGCGTCTATCCCGGCGGCTCGAATGCAGGTTTACTTTTTAGATAACGAAGAGTATTTCCATCGCAAGCATGTATTTAACGATGCGAAGGGTAAGTTTTTTGAAGATAATGATGAGCGCAGTATCTTTTTCTGTATTGGCGCGTTAGAAACCGTTAAGAAACTCGGTTGGGCGCCAGATATTGTTCACTGTCATGGGTGGATGAGCGCGCTTATTCCTGCTTATATAAAAACGAATTATAAGAACGATCCTACATTCAAAAATTCCAAAGTTGTTTATTCTATTTACGATAAGAGTTTTGATGAAAACTTAAGTCCGAGTTTTGCCAAGAAAGCGTTGCTGGCTAACATGGCGGCTAAAGACACCAAGGCTTTCGAAAAAGGCGATTCGCAAAGCCTGCAAATTGGCGCAATTACCCACGCCGATGCAGTAGTTCTAGCTTCTGAAAATATAGATGATGCGTTGTTAAAATTTGTTAAAGATTCTAACAAGCCAATTTTAGCGTATAACTTAACCGACGATTTTGAAAACTTCCATAATTTTTACGAAGAAATTTCAAATGAAGAATTGGTTTCAGTTGCCTAAAAAGCATTATTTACTTTGATTATGAAATTTATAAAACAAGACTTATTAACCCTGTTGATAGGTCTTTTTCTGTTTGCGGGCTGCAAAAGTACAAACAACGTTGGGTTAGACGTAGATGCAACCACCGCTATAAAAGGCGAGTTGATAGACAACCAAACGATCACATCTACCACAGTTAAAAGTGCAGATGTTGGCACGGCGGGGCTAAGCCGCTATCCACTTGGTTACATGGACGATCCCGTTTTTGGAAAGACAGAAGCAAGTTTGGCGCTCACTTTATATCCTCCTAGTGTTAATTACGATTTCGGGAATTCTGCCGATTTAGATTCTGTAGTATTGGTTTTAAAGTTAGATTCTGCAATTGCAGGCGCTGAGGACATAGAACCGACTAAGTTCTATGGCGATACCACCAATTCCGTCTACAGCATAGATGTACATCAGCTTACAAGCCCAATTACCAATTTTCTCAGTAGTACAAATCATCCTTTTACCAACTTGCTGCTAGGAAATTTTACTGGGAAGATTAAGCCAAATACAAGTTTAAAAATTACAGACATCGTAACGGCACAGCCAGATACTTTAAAGTCTGTTAAGCCACAACTCCGGATAAAGTTGGATAGGCAATTTTTTCAGGATAATGTGGTTGCCCCCTCTACTTTCGTAACGAAGTCTAATTCAGCTTTTGTTACTTATTTTAAAGGATTATCATTAACAATCAACAAAGTATCTTCTACAGGAGTTGGGGGCATCGCGTTTGTACAATTAACAAATGCAAACTCGTATTTGCAATTAGTGTATCGCAGAAGAAATGATCAAGCAGGATTAGATACCGTTTCTGTTAACTACCCAATAGTTTCAACAGCAAGCGGTGCTACCTTAACCCACAATTATACCGGAACAGATGTTCAAACTCAACTAGATAATCCTTCTACACAATACAATGTAACTTATGCGCAAGGTTTGGCTGGCGTTAAAACCAAAATATCGTTTCCAACTCTAAAAAACTTTACCGCTACTTATGGCAAGGCTGCAGTAAATAGGGCAGAATTGGTTGTGCCCGCCGGTACCGGTACAACTGGTTATCCCTTTAACCCACTCGTAAGATTATCTCTTTATAGATTTGACATCGCGGGTCAGCCTGCAAATCTACCAGACCGTAATCTTCAGCCAATAAATGAGAAGGAAACACAAAGAAACTTGGGTGATTCTGGTTTTGGAGGATTTTACGATTCTTTAAGTAATCGATATGTTTTCGTGATTACGAGTTATGTCCAAGACTTAATAGATGGAAAAACTGTTGATTATGGTACTTTCTTAGCCCCTTCTGGACTTCTACCAACAGAATTCCAACTTATACCAACTGCAACAGCTGCTGGCAGAACTGTTATAGGTGCAAATGATAATGCAGCAAACAAGTTAAAGTTAAACATTTATTACACCAAGATAAATTAAAGTGCAGGCTTTCTTTATATAGTTTAATATTTTTATCTAATTATCATTTAAATTGTATGTGCGGAATTGTAGGTTACATAGGCGACCGAGATGCGTGGCCAATTGTATTGAAAGGTTTGAAACGCCTAGAGTATCGCGGGTATGACAGCGCCGGTATCGCACTCTTAAATGATCAAGGTTTGAGGGTTTACAAGAAAGCTGGTAAGGTTTCGGTATTAGAGGATTTTGCGAAAGAGCTAAATGTAGGCGGTAAAATTGGTATGGGCCATACGCGTTGGGCAACCCACGGTGCACCGTCTGATAGAAATTCTCACCCACATGCCTCCAATGATGGAAGTTTATGTATCATCCACAATGGCATTATAGAAAACTACGCAACGCTTAAACAAGAGCTTACAGGCCGAGGCCACGAGTTTATGAGCGATACCGACACGGAAGTTTTAATCCATTTGGTAGAGGAGATAAAAAATATAGAACAAACTGATCTGCTCGAAGCTGTTAGGCTTGCGCTAAACCAAGTGGTGGGAGCTTATGCCATCGTTATTATGGATGAGAATAATCCGAACGAACTTATTGCTGCGAGAAAAGGCAGTCCGCTGGTTATCGGCGTGGGCAAGGGCGAATATTTTATTGCCTCTGATGCAACACCGATAATAGAATATACAAAGAATGTAATCTATTTAAATGATAACGAAATCGCATTGGTTACAAAAAACGATCTTTTGGTTAAACGATTAGACAATGTGATAGAAACTCCCTTAATCCATCAGTTGGAAATGCAACTGGAGGTTTTGGAAAAAGGTGGTTTTGAGCATTTTATGCTTAAGGAAATTTATGAGCAACCCCGATCTATTAAAGATTGTATGCGAGGCAGAATATATCCTCGAGAGGGCAAAGTTCTGCTCGGCGGACTTAAAGAGTACGATGGGAAGCTTAAGAACATCGATCGGATTATCATTATAGCTTGCGGTACATCTTGGCATGCAGGCTTAGTTGGCGAATATTTGATTGAGGAATACGCGCGAATTCCTGTTGAGGTTGAATATGCTTCAGAATTTAGATATCGTAATCCGATTATTACAGAAAAGGACATTGTAATAGCTATTTCCCAATCTGGAGAAACAGCCGACACTATGGCCGCAATAGAAATGGCTAAAGAGCGAGGTGCAACTATTTTTGGTGTTTGCAATGTTGCAGGAGCATCCATCCCCCGTTTATCTGACGCCGGCGTATATACGCATGCAGGACCAGAAATTGGTGTAGCTTCTACCAAGGCTTTTACTGCGCAGGTTACCGTGCTTACGCTGATGGCTTTTTATATGGCGCAGCAACGCGGCACACTTAGCGCATCAATATTAACTCAGCTTTTAACCGAGTTGGATGAAATCCCGCAAAAAATTGAGGTTTGTTTGGCATCTAATGAAGTTATCAAGCAAGTTGCTGCGAAGATAAAAGACTCAAGGAATTGCTTATTTTTAGGTCGTGGCAGTGGTTTCCCTGTAGCATTGGAAGGTGCTTTAAAGCTTAAGGAAATCTCTTACATCCATGCAGAAGGCTACCCGGCGGCAGAAATGAAACATGGCCCGATAGCATTAATTGATGAGGAAATGCCTGTGGTGTTTATCGCAACAAAAAACTCTTCTTACGAAAAAGTGATCAGCAATATACAGGAAGTTAAGGCGAGGAAAGGTCAAATTATTGCTATTGTTACAGAAGGGGATGAGGTGGTAAAAGATCTTGCAGATTATTGTATTGAAATTCCTGACGCAAATGAAGCCTTTTTACCATTGTTGGCTACCATTCCACTACAGTTGCTAAGCTATCATATTGCGGTAATGCGGGGCTGTAACGTAGATCAGCCAAGAAACCTTGCAAAATCGGTAACGGTGGAATAAGAATAGGGAGGCGATTTAAAAAGGCAAATCATCTTCTAAATGTTCGTTTCCTTTTGAATATTCATCGTGTATTTTTTCTGGCCCTTTGCTTGTTTCCGTTTGAATTTCGCTTGGCTCAAAATCCGTCTTTCTGCCTAGCATGGTAAAGTTATCTGCAACGACCTCCGTGAAATACCTTTTTACCTTTTCTTTGTCTTCAAAGTGGCGTGTGCGAAGCTTGCCTTCTATGTAAACTAATTTTCCTTTATGAAGATGTTTTGAGGCGATATCCGCCAATCCACGCCACATCACAATATTATGCCATTCGGTCTGTTCTACTCGTTTATTATCTTTATTATAGGTTTCTGAGGTTGCTAACGGGAAAGTTGCTACACTAACGCCGCTGTCTAAATGGCGTACCTCAGGATCTTTGCCAAGGTGACCCACTAAAATAACTTTGTTTATACCAGACATACTCATCAAATAAGTTTTAATCCAAAGTACAAAAAAAATCACCTAATTATCTGTTGTTTTAATATCTTATCGATAAAAATATGGATAAGTTTAGGTAGTGGCAACTCATCTAGCCTTGGCAAGGCTACCCAATAGCAATGAGGGAAGTCATCAATATTTAAAGAAAAATTGCTCACCAAAAAAAAATCAGCGTGGATTAATTGATGTGTTAAAATGTGTTTCAAACTTAGCTGCTGTACAATTTCTGCACCTCCTCCAAAAAGCACTCCTACTTCGACTAACAAATCTCTGTCAAATTGAGTAAGTTTTTTATCCGTTTCTATACATGGCAAATCATAAAGATGCTGCCAAATATCTCCCGCTTGTCGATGCCTAACCAAAATTTTGTCCTCCATTTCGCAAATAAGATAATTGAAAAATCGCTGTTTCTTTGCTGCTTTTGGAAATTTTACAGGTAAACTATTGACCATGTTGAATTTGAATGCAACACAACTTTGATTGAACGGACATATTCTGCAATCGGGATTTTTAGGCTTGCATTGCAAAGCCCCAAACTCCATAATCGCCTGATTGTATAGGCCTGGCTGTGGTAAAAATAGCAACTCGTTGGCCAGCTTATTAAATTCGGCCTTTCCTTTGATTGAATTAATTGCTGTTTGCACCCCAAAATATCTCGCCAAAACCCTAAAAACATTTCCATCTAAAACCGCTTTCGGTTCACCAACCGAAAATGAAGAAATCGCTGCTGCAGAATAAGGACCAATTCCTTTTAGATTTATCAAGTCGCTATATTTAGTCGGAAATATTCCTTGGTGTTCCTCCATTATTTGTTTAGCTGCGGCATGCATATTCCTTGCGCGAGAATAATATCCCAAACCTTGCCAAAATTTTAGAATATCCACCTCTTTTGCGTTTGCAAAATCCAATATTGTAGGAAAAGCTTCTAAGAATTTAAAGAAATAGGGCTTTCCCTGTTCAACCCTAGTTTGCTGCAAAATGATTTCGGAGAGCCAAATAGTATATGCATCTGTTGTATTTCGCCAAGGGAGATCTCTTTTATGAGCGTTATACCAGGATAGAAGTGTCTGCTGAAAATCCATTATTTTTCAAACATACGGCGTTTTAACACCAGTTATATACATGTTGTAAACTTCTAAAGTTTTACTCGGAAAAAAAACGTCTTTTATTTCCCTATCTCATTAAAAAGCAATACTTTTGCAACCCCAAAACAGTAACAAAAAATACGAAAATTAAATATATAGAATATGACTAAGGCAGATATTATTTCAGAGATATCAACAAAGACCGGCATTGAAAAGGTAGATGTACAGGAGACGGTAGAAGCGTTTTTTAAGGTGATAAAAAACAGCATGATTGGCGGTGAAAATGTTTATGTAAGAGGTTTTGGTAGTTTTGTTGTTAAAAAGAGAGCACAAAAAACAGCCAGAAATATTTCTAAAAACACTGCTATAATTATACCAGAACACTTTGTGCCAAGTTTTAAGCCGGCTAAGGTTTTTGTAGACAAGGTGAAAACCAACACGAAAGCGATTAAAGAAGAAGTTTAAGAAGTTAGCGTGAACAGTAGCATCAGACTAAAACAAACTATTATTATTGGAGCAATCTTATTGCTTTGCGCTTTTCTATTCACACGCGATATCAAAGGTTTAATTAAACCGACCGCTGAGAACGGCAAAACTGGGCAGACTACCTCGCAAATGTCTCCGAGTGCCCCAACAAGTAGTGGATTGACTTTAGCCAATGCATCTGATGCCGGAAAAAGTGCCATTAGCGGAGCGCTTGCTAAAGATATTATTGTTTTAGAAAAACAATATGAATCTGCTACAGGAGCTGGTAAAACCGAACTGGCGAAAAAGTTAGCTCAAAAATGGGACGACGTGGAGCAAATTACTCCGTCTGCCATGTACCTCGAGGTAGTTGCTGACAACGACCCAAGCGCAGCAAATTGGGTTAAAACTGGTGACGCTTTTATGAAAGCTTACGGCCGCACACAAGACAGCCTTGCGCAACCTGCGCTATTGCAGAAAGCAAACACGTCTTTTAAAAATGCGTTAGCAAAGGATTCTACAAATCTTGATGCAAAAACTGGTTTGGGTGCTACAATTGTTAACGGTTTGGGAGCGCCTATGCAGGGGATTGCAATGCTTTTGGATGTAGTTTCAAAGCAGCCCAACAATCTTAAGGCCAATATGAATTTAGGCCTTTTCTCGATAAAATCGGGCCAATTTGTAAAAGCTATCCCTCGCTTTAAAACAGTGATAGCCCAATCTCCGACTCCAGAAGCCTATTTCTATTTGGCAACGGCTTACGAGAACCTTAATGAAACTAAAGAAGCAATAGATGCTTACCTTGAAAGTAAAAAATTAGCTGCAGACCAATCTTTATCTAGTTTTATAGATAAAAAGGTTACTGAGCTAAGGAGCAAGAATTAATTAACATATTAATAAAAACATTTAAAACTTTAAGACATGCCAAGCGGAAAAAAAAGAAAAAGACATAAAATGGCCACTCATAAACGTAAAAAGCGTTTAAGAAAAAACAGGCATAAGAAAAAATAATTTTCTTAACTAATATAGCCTTTTAAACCTTAGGCCTTTTGTCTTGGGGTTTATTTCTGCATGCAATACTTTGTATTCTTTTTTGCTATATTACCTTTTTTTAATATCCATTTTTTTCATAGGCAAAAGCCTAAAAAATATATAGCTGTTGGTAAAGGAATTAATAATAGATTCGACTCCTGTTGGAGTAACCATAGCTTTAATTGAAGATAAACAGCTTGTAGAGCTCCATAAAGAACAAGTAAATAACAACTACGCGGTTGGCGATATTTATTTGGGCAGGGTAAAGAAAATTATGCCTGGCCTAAATGCCGCCTTTGTTGACGTTGGTTATGATAAAGACGCTTTTTTGCACTACTTTGATTTAGGACCCCAAGTTAGATCTTTAATTAAGCTAACCAAAATTAAGAGAAACGGTTCTCCCTCCGGCAATTTGTTGGATGGCTTAAAATTAGAATCTGACATAATTAAGGCTGGTAAAATATCTGAAATATTGAGCAAAAATATGCTCTTACCAGTTCAGATTGCGAAAGAACCCATTTCTACAAAAGGGCCTCGCCTAAGTTCAGACCTATCGCTCGCCGGACGGTATGTGGTGTTAGTGCCTTTTGCAAATACAATATCCGTCTCCAAAAAAATTAAAAGCAACACGGAGAGAAATCGCCTAAAGAAGATAATCGAAAGCATTAAGCCTGAGAATTTTGGCGTCATTATAAGAACGGTTTCGGAAGGTAGAGGCGTTGCCGAACTTCAAAAAGATCTGTTGGATTTAGTTGCAAAATGGGAAGATTTTGTTGAAAAAATTAATAAGACCGAACCATCGAAGAGAGTTTGGGGAGAAATGGATAGGTCTTCTACCCTAATTAGAGACATACTTAATCCTGACTTTACGAACGTTCATCTTAGTTCTCCAGCTCTTTTTGATGACATAAAAACCTACGTTCAAAACATTTCTCCAGAGATGGAGAAAATTGTAAAGCTGTACAAGCAGAAAGAACCAATTTTCGATTATTTTGGGATTGAGAAACAAATAAAGAACGGCTTTGGAAAGACAGTAAATTTACCAGGAGGCGCTTACCTTGTTATAGAACATACCGAAGCGTTGCACGTAATTGATGTAAATAGTGGTAATAGAACTGCAAGCAGAGAAAACCAAGAGGAAAACTCTTTGCAGGTAAATAAAGAGGCTGCAAAAGAGATTGCGAGGCAACTGCGCCTGCGAGATATGGGCGGTATTGTGGTGATCGATTTTATCGACATGCACAAACCTGCTAATCGCAAAATGCTCTTCGACTATTTAAGAGATTTGATGCTTTTAGATCGTGCAAAACATACAATCCTACCTCCGAGCAAATTTGGTTTGGTACAGATTACGAGGCAACGGGTTAGACCTGAGATGAACATCGTTACAGTTGAGAAATGCCCATCCTGCGATGGTACTGGGGAAATTAAGGCAAGCATTCTTTTAATGGACGACATCGAAAATAACCTCAATTATATCCTCAAGGAACAAAACGAAAAAGGTGTGACGCTTTCTGTACATCCATACATTGAGGCTTTTATAAAGCAAGGAATTATAAGTCTACAAATGCGCTGGTTTTTTAAATTTAACCAATGGATCAAAGTAAAATCCAACTCAAATTATCATCTAACCGAATTCCATTTTATTTCTGCGAAGGATGAGGAAATAAAGTTATAGGCGTGAGGTGTCAGGCGTTAGGCAGGATCTAGATTTAATTTCTGATGTCAATGTGTAAGTCGTAATTTAGCGTCCCCGGATCTTAAATGTTAAATCCCCTTGGCTAAATCTAAAGTTGCTTATTTCTGTCAGAGTTGTGGCTATGAATCTGCAAAATGGTTGGGTAAATGCCCATCTTGCAATCAATGGAATACTTTCGTCGAAGAAGTAATCGAGAAGACAAGTATTGCTATTCCAACTTGGAAAAGCGATTTAGGTACAAGAGTTTTAAATAAGCCAAATAAAATTAGCGAGATTGAAAATTCAACAGAGAAGCGTGCCTCAACGGGTGATGAAGAGTTAGATCGTGTGCTTGGAGGCGGACTTGTAGAAGGATCAATTGTGCTCATTGGTGGCGAGCCGGGAATCGGTAAATCTACTTTGATGCTACAATTTGCGCTGAATTTAAAAGGAAGGAAAATCCTCTACATCTCGGGAGAAGAAAGCCAACAACAAATTAAAATGCGTGCGGAGCGGATAAATGATTCTGCGAACAGCAATTGTTATATCTTGACAGAAACTTCTACGCAAAATATTTTCAAACAAATAGAGCAATTAGAACCAGAGGTTTTAGTTATAGATTCCATACAAACGCTACATTCATCCCACATAGATTCTACTCCAGGCAGTGTTTCTCAAGTAAGAGAATGTACCGCAGAACTCCTCAGATTTGCAAAAGAAACAGGAACGCCAGTTTTTCTAATCGGCCATATTACCAAAGATGGTGCCATTGCCGGACCAAAAATTTTGGAACACATGGTAGATACCGTTTTACAATTTGAGGGAGATAGGCATCATGTTTACAGAATATTACGTTCGATAAAAAACCGATTTGGCGCCGCAACAGAGCTGGGCATTTACGAAATGCACGTTGGCGGTCTGAGAGAAGTTTCCAATCCCTCAGAAATTTTACTTTCGCAACGCGACGAAGAGTTGAGTGGCATTGCTGTTTCGGCTATATTGGAAGGCGCGCGGCCGATGCTGATAGAAACACAAGCATTAGTTAGTCCGGCGGCTTACGGAACGCCGCAACGATCTGCTACTGGTTTTGATACCAAGCGCATGAACATGCTCTTGGCTGTGTTAGAAAAACGATGTGGATTCAAGCTAAGTGCGCAAGACGTGTTCTTGAATATTGCAGGTGGCATTCGCGTAGAAGACCCAGCCACAGATTTAGCAGTACTTGTTGCGATAATTTCTTCTCATCAAGACATTCCGGTTTCCTCAAAAAATTGCTTTGCTGCAGAAGTTGGCCTGTCTGGGGAAATACGGGCAGTAAATAGAATAGAGCAACGCATTGCGGAGGCTGATAAGTTGGGTTTCGAAACCATTTATATTTCTAAATATAACCTTAAAGGAATAGTAACGGAAAAGTTTAAATTACAAATTAGAGCGGTGAGTAAAATTGAGGAGGTTTTTGGGATGATTTTCGGCTAATGCGTTATCGGATAAAATACCTTATTTAATATATTTAAAGATTATAAACAAAGCAATGAAAAAAATTATTTTGAGTTTAGGTTTTTGTCTCCTAACTATTTTTGTATTTGCACAAAAGCAATATAACGGCCAAAAATTTGGTTCAGAAGTTAAACTTGGTCAATTAACTACTGCAAATAATGTTTTAAAAGAGTTGGGTTTGGCAGATTCTTCTGCTATGAAAATTACCGGAAAAGTTTTAGAAGTATGTCCGAAAAAAGGATGTTGGATGATGCTGGAAAACCCAAATGGCAACCCACTGCGCGTTACATTTAAAGATTACGCATTTTTTATGCCGAAAGACATTGCAGGGAAGACGGTTGTTTTAGATGGCATTGCGAGGAAATACATCACATCACTTCAACTGTTGCGCCACTATGCAGAGGATGCGAAAAAGAGTAAAGAAGAGATTTTAAGTATAACTGAACCGAAAACAGAAATTTCTTTTGAGGCAAGTGGTGTAGTTATTTTAGATAAATAATTACTCCTTCACTTCTTCATAATCTACAAAGTCGCCAAGCTTATCTGTATTACCTTGCTTATTTTTGGGCGGCATATAATCTATAGAAATAGAACCTTCGGGCTTTTTTGTTTTTTGCCACGATTCATTAGGTTGTTGATTCATCTTAGTAGCCACTCTGCCAAAAATCATAGGCAAAATTAACCTAATCAGCATTCTGATTAACCAAAGCACCATAATTGCAATGAAAATAAATCTCAATAACTGCATTTCAAAGTTGTATAATTACAAATATAGACGCCGGAGCCTTTCTTCTGTTACCTCAGGATAAAATAATTGCAAAGCGTTTACAAAGCTATTTAATGCTAAATTACAGAAAATTGTTTGGGTTGGCAAGTTGCAAAGTCAATCTGATTTTGGCTTTAATTTAATCCGCTACAATTTCTGCTACCCGCCCTACTTGCCCATCTTCTAACCTCACCTTAATTCCTCGCGAGTGGAAAGACGAAGAGGTTAGCAAATCTTTTACAACGCCATAAGTTATATTGCCGCTGCGTTGGTCTTTCTTCAAGATAATGCCCACCTCTAAACCTGGGTAAATGTCTTTTCTATTTTGGCCTTGCATAATTTTAATTTTCCTGCAAATCAAACTATAAAATATCTGTCTTCACATTCGCTAGCGCTAACGATTGTAGCGATATCCTTTCTTTGGCCCCTTCGGCCCGGAGAAAGATTTAGCGGAAAGCGTGTTAAAGCGCCCAAATTACTCATGAACCTCTATAACTACCCAAACTTTTCCGCAAACATTTTTTCCAACGCAAACATTTCATCCCGCAACTTCGCAGCAGCTAAAAAGTCCATGTCTTTCGCGGCTTTTTGCATGTCTTTTTTAGTGTTGTCAATCGCACGTTGCATATCTCCCTTTCCCATGTACTGCACAATTGGGTCTGCAGCCAAGCTTACTTCTGCATTTTCTATGTATGCCCTTGCTTTATTGTCGCTGGCTTTTTGAGAGAAATCTAATACTGCAGTTTGCTCCAAAATTGCTTCACGAGTTTTGCCAACTGTCATTGGCGTAATGCCATGTTCCGAGTTATATGCAATTTGTATATCTCGCCTTCTATTTGTTTCACTGATGGTCATCGCCATGCTATCCGTAACAGAATCTGCGTACATAATTACCCTTCCTTTGTCATTTCGTGCAGCGCGACCTATGGTTTGAATAAGTGATTTTTCGGACCGCAAAAAGCCTTCTTTATCGGCATCTAAAATAGCTACCAAAGTAACTTCTGGCAAGTCTAAACCCTCTCGCAATAAGTTAATCCCAACCAGAACATCAAAATCTCCAAGTCTCAGTCCGCGCAAAATCTCTACCCGTTCTAAAGTTTTAATTTCTGAATGGATGTATCTCGTTTTTATGTTTAGGCGATCCATGTATTTTGTCAGCTCTTCAGCCATACGCTTCGTCAAGGTAGTTACCAAAACTCTTCCACCAGCTTTTATTGTAATGTCTATCTCATCCAATAAATCATCCACCTGATTGATGGCAGGCCTAATTTCGATAACAGGATCTAGCAAACCTGTGGGGCGGATTACTTGTTCTATCACCACACCTTCAGATTTTTCCAGTTCATAATCGGCAGGGGTTGCGCTTACATAAATGGTTTGTGGTGCAAGGGCTTCGAACTCGTTAAAATTTAACGGACGGTTATCTAGCGCCGCGGGCAAGCGAAATCCATATTCTACTAACGATAACTTTCTGGACCTATCGCCGCCGTACATGGCTCTAATTTGAGGAACTGTCACATGACTTTCGTCGATGACCATCAAATAATCGTCAGGGAAATAATCGAGCAGGCAGAAAGGCCGCATGCCTGGTGATCTTCCATCGAAAAAACGAGAGTAGTTTTCTATGCCCGAGCAATATCCCAATTCTTTCATCATTTCGATATCGAAGTTGGTGCGCTCTTCCAATCGTTTTGCTTCTAGTAAATGCCTATCGGCGATGAGCTGGTTTTTCCGAACTTCCAACTCTTCTTGAATGCCCCAAATGGACTGATTGAATCGATCCTTCGGGGTAACAAATAGGTTGGCCGGATAAATGGCCATGTCTTCCAACTTTTCGATCGTTTTGCCAGAAACCGGATCGATTGCAGAAAGCTCTTCGATATCATCGCCAAAAAAGGAAATGCGATAAGCGTGATCCAAATAGGCTGGAAAGATATCGACCACATCACCTTTTACCCTAAACGTTCCGCGTTTAAATTCATTGGTTGTTCTAGAGTATAAAATTTCTACCAAACTATGTAAAAATGCATTTCTAGAAATCCTTAATCCCACGCCAAACCGAAACACCATCCTAGAAAAATCTTCTGGGTTTCCCATACCATAAATACAAGAAATAGAGGAGACAACAATAACGTCTCGTCTTCCACTCATAAGCGACGATGTAGTACGCAAGCGAAGCTTTTCAATCTCCTCATTGATTGCTAAATCTTTTTCTATATAGGTATTGCTTGAGGGAATAAAGGCTTCGGGCTGATAATAATCATAGTAAGACACAAAATAATTAACCGCATTTTCTGGAAAAAACTGCTTAAATTCTCCGTATAACTGTGCTGCCAAGGTTTTATTATGGCTTAGAATTAGGGTTGGTTTTTGAGTTTGTTCGATAACATTAGCAATGGTAAATGTTTTCCCAGAACCGGTGACGCCAAGTAAGGTTTGATAATTTTCATTTGCATTTACACCATCCACCAACTGCTTTATGGCAGAAGGCTGATCGCCGGTAGGTTGGTATGCAGAAGTAATTTTGAATTTCATAAGTGAGAAACAAATATACAGTTTAGCAGAAAAAGACTAAACAGCAAAATGTAAGGAAAAGTTGATGATTAAAATATTGATGCCTAATCAGTATGTCATCCTGAGCTTGTCGAAGGAGCGTTATTTTATACCTTTAATTGATACAAAATATCCATAACTATTTCGTTTACATTTTAGAGTGCGCCGACAAAAGCTACTATACAGGTGTAACAAATGATGTTGAACTTAGGTTTGAACAACACAATCGAGGAGAAGACATATTCGCATATACTTACGGTCGTTGGCCTTTAAGCTTAAAATATTGTATGTGTTTTTATTATATACAACATGCGATAAAATTTAAAAAGCAAGTTAAAGGTTGGAGTAGAAAAAAGAAAGAAGCGCTCTTTAAGGAATATTGGAATAAGATTGTAAAAGGAAATATTGGGTTAAGGGGTCTTCGACAGGCTCAGACTGACAGACCTTTAAAAATTTATTAATTTTAATGATTTCTTTTGGCTTAGGGTAACCCTTTTTGCTAGAAACTGTAAAAAAGGCGAATATTTCTATCCGCTTTTTTACTTATTTTTTTCTGATAAACTACTTCCCACCCTTTTGTTGCATTGGATTTGAGCCTGCAGATTGGCCCCTTGCTGGTTGTCCGCGTTTGCTTTTGAAGATTGCGAATTTACTTGGTCTAACGTCTCCTCCCCAGGTATTGTTGCTGGTGTCTATATCTGCAGTTTCTCGCAGAGGATCGATTAAAATGGAAGCGACTTCTTTATCCTTCACATAAAATTTAGAAGTTTTTTGTTCATCATGTCTCCAAATTTGTGCAGGAATTCTATCAATATCAGAAGTTCCATCCTTGTAAGTGAACTGAACAATTATCGGCATTACCAAGCCACCTTTATTGCCAAAATCTAGTTCGTACAAATATTTATCCGCAAACTTTTGTTGGTCACTTTTGGCCACCACCTCCAAAGGAACCGGAAACTCAACCTTGCTCGTTTGACTGGTATCTACCGTAACCATGTTGCGGTCATACTTGTAATAAAAATCTTGCGCCTCTTTATCTTTATCAACATAAAATGTCCTCTTGGTATCGGCTCTATTTCTAATTTTAGAAATATCATCAAATGCGTTTAAAAGCGGCTTGTCAATTTTAACCATTCTACTTCTCGCCTCTGGCAACGAAGTTGGGAAGGCGGCTTTGGCATATTTTACGCTGTCCAAAGCAATATCGCATGGCTCTGTTCCATAAAACCAACCTCTCCAAAACCAGTCTAAATCTTCGCCGCTTGCATCTTCCATTGTTCTAAATAAATCTGCAGGTTCTGGATGTTTGAAAGCCCACCGTTTCGCATACTGCTTGAAAGCAAAATCAAAAAGTTCGCGACCCATAATGGTTTCACGCAGAATGTTTAAACCAGTCGCCGGTTTAGAATATGCGTTTGGTCCAAAGCGCTCTATATTTTCTGAATTGGTCATAATAGGTTCCAACTCATCTTTAGGCAATTTCATATAATCTACAATAGTGTATGCCGGGCCTTTTTTGCTTGGAAATTTATTATCCCAAAGTTCTTCGGTCAAATATTCCACAAAAGAATTTAAGCCTTCATCCATCCATGTCCATTGGCGTTCGTCGCTATTTACAATCATCGGGAAAAAGTTGTGGCCAACCTCATGAATAATTACGCCCAACATTCCATTTTTAGTACTTTCGCTATAGGTTCCGTCTGCATCTGTTCGACCGTAATTGAAGCAAATCATAGGATATTCCATCCCATTCGCCGCCTCTACGCTTTGTGCAACAGGGTATGGATATGGAATTGTAAAATCCGAATATGTTTTTATGGTATGCGCAACGGCTCGGGTAGAGAATTTGCTGTACAAACCGTAGGCTTCTTTTCCATAGTAACTCATACACATTACATGGTTTTTATTTGCTTCGATGGTTTGGTTCATCCCGTCCCAGATAAACTTTCTGGAAGATGTCCAAGCAAAATCTCTTACATCTTTGGCCTCAAAAACCCAAGTTTTAGTCGCTGTAGATTTCTTAGTTTCTGCGAGTTTTGCTTCTGCCAATGTTTGAATTTCTACAGGCGCTAATGCTGTTTTCGCCTGATTGTATCGTTGCAATTGTAGCGGAGAGAGTACTGCGCTGTAGTTTATACATGTTCCCGTGCCTCCAACAATATGATCTGCAGGAACCGTCATTTGCACTTTAAAATCGCCAAAAGTAAGGGCAAATTCCCCTCTACCTGTAAATTGGTGATTTTGCCATCCTTGAAAATCGCTATACACACAAAGGCGTGGATACCATTGGCTCATCGTAAAAAGATAATTTCCGTCTTGCGGGAAAAACTCAAAACCTCCGCGCCCGCCACTTGCAATCCTATCTGTAATTTTATATGTCCAATCTATGTTAAAAACCAGTTGCTCTTTTGACTTTAGAACCGTAGGCAAATCAATTCTCATCATGGTTTTGTTAATGGTATAGCTTAAGTTTTTACCCGCAGCATTTGTAATCTTAATGATGTTTACTCCATAACCGGTGTTTGTGGTATCGCTTAGTTGCTCTATTGCTTGCGTGGTGCCTAAATTGCCCATTTTTGTGGCTGTCTGGTAATTGGCGTTTTTAGTAGTGCTGTGCTGATTTTCATCGAGCTGAATCCACAAATAACTTAAAGGATCTGGTGAGTTATTGGTATAAGTAATGGTCTCCGAACCTTTTAACATTAGTTTTTTCTCGTCTAACTGACACTTAATGTTGTAATCGGCACGTTGCTGCCAATATTTTACACCCGGTGCTCCGCTTGCCGTACGTTGCTCATTCGGGGTAGGCAAAATTGTACCTAACTGTTCGAATCTATTGCCATGATTACTGCCGGGATTATTTTGGATGTTTTGCGCCTTTATCGCAAAGCCAGATAATAAAATCAATCCTGATAAAGTGAGGTTTTTCTTCATAATGGTTTGTTAAAAAGGTATGCGTTCTAAAGCCATTTTTAAGGCCAAACTAAAAACTGCTGCCGATATAAACAGCACCCAACTCGGACGCCTAATTTTTGTGAAATTAAAAATAATAAAGGTGATAAATAAAATAACGGTAACAATAATTATCTGTCCAACCTCAAGTCCAATGTTAAATCCGAACAAACCCCAACCCAAATTTTCATCTTTAGCGAGCATCATTCTAATAGAATTTGCGAAACCCATGCCGTGAATTAACCCGAAACCCAAGGCCAAGAAATAGTTTACATTAACTGCTTTTTTAGAATAGCTTCGTTTAAATAAATTACTTAGCGCTGTAACAACGATGGTTACCGGAATTAAAAATTCTACATATTTACTGCCAAAACGAATAACATCCAACACGCTTAGCAACAATGTTAGCGAGTGCCCGATGGTAAAAGCTGTAACCAAAATTAAAACTTGCTTGATGTTTTTATAGCTGTAAACGGCTACTAGTGCCAAAATAAACAGTTGATGATCTAATGCATCAATGCTAATGATGTGCTGCCAACCAAGTTTAAAATAAAAAAAGAAATCTTGGATAGCCATCAAATATTAAACGTATACCAGAGCTTTAAGGGATAAAGATAAATTTTTCTGTGTGATTTTGAAACCTTGAGGCAAATTTTGAAAGACTGAGATGGCGGATTCCATAAAAATCGCTGATGCCAAATCTAAAATGGTAACTTTATCGTTTAACCTTCTCACAGGTTTTCTCTTTCGTTAGTATTTTTAATGACAGCTTTAAAATTATTTGTTCCATTCTTATTGATATGTTTTTTTAATCAGCCAATGGCGATTAGACACCCTTTGCACGTGAGCACTGTAGAAGCAGATTTTAATCCCAAAGAAAAAACGATAGAAATAACTTGTAAAATTTTTACAGATGACTTTGAAACCGCACTTTCTAAAACCACTGCCGACAAGATAGATTTAAGCAAACCAGATGCAAAAGCGGCCATGGACAAATTTGTATCGGCCTATCTTACAAAAAACCTTAGGTTTAAGGTTGGTGGGAAGCAAAAAGCTCTTAAATATATCGGTTTTGAAAAGGACAGGGAGGCGACAAACGCTTATTTTGAAATAGAAAATGTTTCTGCACTCAATAATGCAGAAATTTACGACACGATTTTATACGATCTTTTTACGGATCAGATGAGTATTGTACACGTGGTAAAAGGTGGTAAGCGGATAAGCAACAAAGTAATTTATCCCGATAAGGTGGTTAGCGTTAAATTTTAATTTTTTTAAACTCGCCTTCTGCTAAGCCTCGTCACCTATCCCTCACTAAAACCAACCTACGAATGTTTATGGCATTCTTATCTGCAGTGCTTTTAAAATGTAAGGTTACCGTATTTCTAAATTCGTTTAAGACTAAATCGCAAAGAAAAGCTTCCTTTTTAAAGGTTCTTTTAGCACTGTAGAAAGAAACGGGCTCACTAACTTTGGTTTGTCTTTGCCAAAAAGTAACTTCAGCACCATCTGGACCCGTATCTATGTCTCCATATAGTTTATAATTACCTAAAGGGATTTCCTGCAAATCTATTCTAAGTAGCGCTCCATCTTTCGCTGTAAATTTTTCTCTATTGATGGTGATTTCGCCATCAAAACTAAAGTTCATTAGCTGAGGATAAATCATCAGTGTGTCTGGCAAAAATATTTTTGAGTTTTGGTTTGTGGGTGTTTGACCTCGATTTATGGCTTTGTCCGCATAATAAAACGCAACAGACGTGTAATCTGCCGGCATGTTGTTTTGCTCAGGCCCATGCTCTATGGTATGCAAAATGCTCTTCTCAAAGGGCATTTTGTCGGATAAAAACAATCGATATGCTCCTGTGCGGCTAAACGGTAACGAATAATCTAAAGAGCCATGAAGGGGTAAACTCAACTTTCTGTCCCATCTATCTAAAAGTGCATACCAACCACCGTTAAAATAATCTTCAGAACCTGTGCCGTGCATCGTCATCTTTTCATCTATTGTGGTCACATCATCGCCTTCAAAAAACAGGGTCATCCCGGGTCTCAAACCTTGGGCTTGTAAAACCGTTCCAACATAATGTCCTTTCCCTTTGCCCTGTAAAAACACATGTGGCTTGCCAAGCGTTTCATTTGCATTCCTATTCCAAAAAGCATAAAATTTACCTTCCGTTTTAGAATTTCTTGGAAGATTTTCATAATAAATTTTTCCTTTGATTTTCATGGGCTCAGCAGTAGAGTCGATTTCATTCTTTCTATAAACCAGCTCAATTTTTGCGCGTTTATCAAAAGGCATTGGAAAAAAGCAATAATCAACATTTTTTGCGCTGCCAATAAGCAAGCTTTGCATAGAAGTTTTGCCGTAAGCGTAACCAAAGAAATCGGCCAACGGCAAATAAATAGCAGGCCGCTCTTCATCATCCCAAGTTATTTTTAAATCTATATCTTTATTTAATCCTTCAAATTGCTTGGCATTTTCTATCTCAAAGCCAAGTAACCGGCCAGGTTTTTCAATAGACGCAAACTCCAACGTTTGCCCGGGAGGTATGCTTTTATCTATGGAAATGGTAGAGGCATCAGCTTGATTTAGAATATTAGTTTTTATGTCAGTCCAAGCTTTTGATACATTTTCTAAAGCTTGTTTTTCATCCCTAGATAAATTCGGATTAAAAGTATTAATACTTTTATTTTGCTCAAAGGTTCGATATTGGATTTGATAAAACTCAAGCTTTTTGCCCCTAAAAACGATCTTGCAGCTCTTTTTATAAGGAATTGGAAAATAGCAGTAGTATCCTCCCACCTGGTTGCCGCATAATGGCAAACTAAAAGGAGACACGTTCCCAGAAAATAAATCGGAAAACTTTACAGAATAGGATGGTTTCTTTGCACCATCAAAATAAAAATCCAATGTGTCATTAGTGGGTGTTGGTGTCCAAATTCGGTTAACAATTCCGGGATTGGTATCTTCAAAGATTACCAAGCTCCCATCGTCATTTTTTCGGATGTACGAATACTTGCCACTAAAACCATCGTCGTTTCCGCCGGCCGTGTCATAAGACGAATATTGTTTAAGCATGCCAGAAACATAGCTTGGCAAGTCTGAAACATCAGCCATTTTTCGCAGTTCAGACTGCACGCCTATAGCGTTCGATTGAGCAACAGAAGCGATTGGAAAAGCGTAAAGTAGACAAAGTAGCGCGATAAAAAAGAGGGTTTTATTAAACTGCATCAGGTTAAGAATTAATAACGAATCGAAAACTAAGTTAACAAAAGTTCGTTTAATCTATACATTTGTCCTCTGCCAATAGCAATCTAATTATATAAATTATAGTAAATTTCAGTTTTCAAAACATGCGTTTTTTTATCTCCTAAACTAGAAGCTATGATTTTTAATCTCAGCAAAACTAACTCAATTGCAAATACTTTTGTTGCAGAGCTGCGCGATAAGGAACTGCAAAAAGATGCCATGCGTTTTAGAAGAAACTTAGAGCGGTTGGGTGAATATTTTGCCTTTGAAATAAGCAAGCAACTGGTTTATGAAAATCTAGAAACAATAACGCCTTTAGGAACCTCACCTGTATCTGTTTTAAAGCAGCAGCCGATTATTGCTACCGTTCTAAGAGCCGGGCTTCCGTTACAACAAGGAATTTTAAATGTGTTTGATAAAGCAGCTTGCTGTTTTATTGGCGCTTATCGCAAAGTAAAAAAAGATAACATTTTCGTTATTAAATTAGATTATATCTCTACACCAGATTTAACCGGCAAAGTGGTAATTATGGCAGATCCAATGTTGGCAACCGGAAAAAGTATGGTTTTGTGTTGCAAGGAACTGATAAATCAATATAAAATTGATCAGCTACATATTGTTGCCGCAATTGCGAGCACAGAAGGCATCGCGCATGTACAAGCGAACTTGCCGAGAGCTAAACTTTGGCTTGGAGCTATAGATGAAGAGATGACAAGTAAAGCTTATATTGTCCCAGGCTTGGGCGATGCAGGCGATTTGGCCTATGGCGAGAAGGTATAGCCGCAATAAATTGAATTCAGTCACAATAGCATTTTTTCAACAATATCTATCTTGAATTTTAAAAATAAAAAACACATATTTTTTGATTTAGACCACACCATTTGGGATTTCGATCGCAACGCGGAAGAAACCTTGACAGAATTGTACATAAAACATAAGCTCTGCGATTTAGGACTAAGTTCCTGTCCAGATTTTATAACTACTTATACTTTAAACAACCACCAACTTTGGGCAGATTACCATCTTGGCAAAATTACGAAAGACCATTTAAGGGCAGAACGTTTTAGCAAAACCTTTTTACAATTAGGCGTCAAGCCAGACAACATTCCGCATCAGTTTGAAGAAGATTATGTAAGCGTTTCGCCAACTAAAACCAACTTATTCCCGGGCGCTGAAGAAGTTTTGCGCATTTTGCACAAGAACTATCATTTACACATTATCTCTAACGGATTTAAGCTGACGACGATTACAAAAATGGAACTGTGCAACTTAAACCCATTTTTTAAAAATGTGATCATTTCTGAAGATGTTGGCGTAAACAAACCCGACCCAATAATTTTCGAATATGCGTTAGATAAGGCAAAAGCTACGAAAAGCCAAAGCATTATGATTGGCGACAGCATTGAGGCAGATATAGATGGCGCCTTAAATTTTGGTTTGGATGCCATTTTCTTTAACGCAACCGAGAAGGAAAAACCTGCACATGTAACGCATCAGGTTAAGAATTTGACGGAATTGTTGGAGGTATTTTGAGGGTGGGCGGCTAGGAGCAAAGAATAAAAAACAACGAATAGTGGCGGCGACATTTGCCCACAATCGCCGTTACAAGACAATGGCTGTCCAGATCTTTTGGGAAAGCAGTCCCAATTGGAAAATCGGAAGCTATGCAGTACAAAAATCATCCTACCATCATCCATGCAAACTAAAAAAATCAAAAAATCCATTTCAGCAACGATTGCGAAGTATAGAGCCGCATTTGCGTGCATCAGCGAAACAGACTTTATACTCCAGCCTCCCAAGGGCGGTTGGAGCTATAGTGAAGTTTATTCGCACATTTTCGATGCAAGTTTGCTTTCGCTCCGCGCAATAGGAAGTTGTTCATCTGGCAAAGCCGAAGAAAAACCTACCCATTTTCTGGTAAAACTAATTTTACTGTATGGTGCGTTTCCTCCCAATAAAAAATATAAAGTTCCGAAAACCTTAATCGATCGGGTTAAAAAAATAAGCAAAGCAGATGCTGATGCGCTGATGGGTGCGGTGGAGAAACAGCTAAGTTCTTCTGAAAATCAAGTTAATATATCAGATAAAAGGAAAAAAATTAAGCATCCACGGTTGGGTTACCTCAATGCAAAACAATGGTTTCGATTTACAGAAATTCATCTCAAGCACCATTTAAAACAACTTAACCGCATACAAAACAGTTTTTCGCAACGCATTTAATTTTACATCTTTGTCAAGATGAAATTTCCGGCCATTAAAGGTTTTGATGAAGAAGCGTTTAACAAGTACTTAAAAAATACAGGCTGGGTAATGTTTGGCAAGGTATTGAGCTTGTTAGTGGGCTTAATTATTGCGCGCTATCTCGGCCCAAATCTTTTCGGCGATTTAAGTTTTGCGCTTTCTCTTGTAGCCATACTTGCGGCAGTCGGCGCTTTGGGTTTAGATTCTTTTATCATTAGAGAAATCGTACAAGAACCGAATAAGCGAGACGAGATTTTAGGCACATCTTTATGGTTACGGCTGGCGGTAAATGCAATATTAATTCCAATTGCGGTTTGCATTTATTTGATAAGCCATAGGTTATCTAGCAATCCCGGCGAATCTTTAGCTCTGATGGTTGGCTTACTCGCCTTCGCGTCGTTTTTCAAGTCTTTTAACGTTATCGATTCTTTTTTCCAATCGCAAGTACAATCTAAATACATTGTACAGGTACAAAACATTTGTCTTTTTATTTCGGCAAGCGTAAAAATTGCGCTTGTTTACTTCGGCTACCCGCTCATTTACATCGTTTGGGCTTTGGTATTTGATGGCTTTATTTTGGCTGCCGGCTTACTAATTGTTTACCAACATAAAAATTACAGCATTTTTGCGTGGCGATTTAACAGCCTCAGAGCGAAAGCGCTTTTAAAAAAATCTTCTCCGCTTATTCTTTCAGCCGTAATGGTTTCTATATATATGAAGATAGATGTGGTGATGTTGAAAAGCGTTGGGAGCCGAGCTGTTGGCATTTACAGTGCTGCGCAAACAGTTAGCGAGGCTTGGTATTTTATCCCGATTGCGATAGTTACATCTGTTTTTCCGGCACTTATAAATGCGCGCAAAACAGATGTAAGCAGGTATTATAAGCGCCTAAGAAATCTGTACGATTTGTTGGTTTATATCAGTTTGCCGATTGCTATTTTTATCAGTTTTACTGCAAATTATATTGTAGAGATCATCTACTCAAATAAATTTGCGGGTGCGGGGCCGATGTTGTCCATTCACATTTGGTCGGGGATATTTGTGTTTTTAGGGGTAGCAAGCGGACAATATCTTATCGCAGAAGGCTTTACAAAAATTTCTTTTTACAGAACTACTGCCGGCGCAGTAGTTAATGTATTGTTGAACATTTGGCTGATTCCGAAGTACGCAGGAATTGGCGCTTCTATTGCAACGTTGGTAGCGTACTTTACTTCAACATTTTATGTTTTATTGATTCCAAAAACAAGACAGCAGGGAATAATAATGATAAAATCTTTATTTTTGGTTGACGCATTTGATAAAATAACTAAAAATTGAGCACAGTAAAGGCTTTAGCCACATTAATCAGTAAGCCATCAAGACTAAAAGCACTATTGTCTTTCGGTCATAAGGGATATTTAAACAGCATTGGTTGGTTCAACGCCTTCGATAAAAAACAAGCAATCGATGCAGATGGTGAAGCTTTGCCGTGGGTAACTTACTCGTTTATTGATTTTATTCGCCGCAGGATTGATAAAAAACAGAACATTTTTGAATATGGCTCAGGTAGTTCTACAGCATTTTATGCAAAAAGAGCAGGTTCAGTAATTTCGGTAGAACACGATAAGGAATGGTTTGATTCTGTTAGCCAAAAAAATCCGGCGAATGCCGAAATGGTTTTTTGTAAACTAGAACGTGATGGCGATTATGCAAAAAAAGCGAAGTCTTTAGGCAAAAAATTCGATATCATTATTGTGGATGGGAGAGACAGGGTAAATTGTTGCAAATATGGTGCGGATGCACTTTCATCCTATGGCGTAATTGTTTTGGACGACAGCGAGCGAGAAATTTATAATCCGGCTAGAGCCTTTTTAAAGCAAAGAGGATTTAAAGAATTGAGTTTCAGCGGGATTTCACCAGGTCTGTTCTACGAAAAAGCAACTTCAGTATTTTATAGGAGAGATAACTGTTTGGATATTTAATTTGCTGATGGAATTAGCCGATAACGTTAAATCTGCCTACGATAACTTTTATACCAATACCGATACCACTTGGCGAATGTTGGGCGCGAAATACAAGGCGCAGAATATTGTAGAGGTGTGCAATGCGATAACTCCCAAAACGGTATTGGAAGTCGGCGCTGGCGATGGCAGCGTTTTACATTATCTGAATGAATGGAATTTTGCACCAGAATTGCATGCGGTGGAAATTGCGCAAAGTGGAGTAGATTTAATTCTAGAAAGAAAACTTCAACATTTAAAAACCGCTCAAATTTTTGATGGTTATAAACTTCCATTTGAAGACAGTAGTTTCGACTTGATTATTTTAGCGCATGTTTTAGAACATGTAGAACATGAGCGGATTTTGTTGAGAGAATTGAAACGCGTTGCTAAATATGTGGTTATAGAAGTGCCAAAAGATTATCGTTTTGGTGTTGATGATAGGATAAAGCACTTCTCGAGTTATGGCCACATAAACATGTATACGCCAACTTTGCTTAGGTTTTTGCTAAAAACAGAAGGTTTTGAAATTGTAGCAGACAAAATTTCTTTAACCACACCAGAAACGGTAAAATTTAATGAGTTTGAAAATAGAAAGCAGCCAAAAACCTTTGTGAAAAACCTAAAAATAGAAGCAGAATATTGCATTAAAAAAGCTTTAGGCAAATTTTTAGGTAAAAATAAGCAGGAGCAATTCGCCAATGCATATACTGTTTTAACCAAAACATCAGATAATAAGTTGCAAATTTTTTAGGTTTTACTCCATGCAAAATTTAGCTCCAATAGCCTTATTTGTTTACAACCGTCCGCAGCACACTTTGCGAACGCTCAAATTTTTGCAGCAAAATACTTTGGCAGAAGATAGTCGATTATTCATTTTTGCCGATGGGGCTAAAACAAAAAAAGACGAAGAAAAAGTTGCCGAAGTAAGAAGCATCATCTCCAAAGCTGATGGTTTTAAATCTATAAAAGTTATTTTTCGAGATATCAATCTTGGTCTTGCAGATTCTATTATTTCTGGCGTAACGCAATTGGTAAATGATTATGGCCAAATAATTGTTTTTGAGGATGATCTGGTTTCTTCCCCACACACATTGGCTTACTTTAATGATGCGCTAAATTTTTATAGAAATCAAGAAAAGGTGATGCACATTGGCGCTTACATGTATCCGCTGCCCGAGAGCGTTTCGGAAATACATTTGCCAGAAACGTTTTTTTATAGAGCGGCAACAAGTTGGGGATGGGCCACTTGGAAGCGTGCTTGGCAACATTTTGAGCCAAACATAGACACTTTAATAGACCAATTCGACAAGCAGAAAAAAAATGCTTTTTCAATAGAGGGCAACATGAATTTCTGGAAACAGATTCAGGAGTTTAAATCGGGCAAAAACAATAGTTGGGCAATTAGGTGGTATGCATCCATTTTTTTAAAAGGCGGATTGACATTAAATCCGTCTAAATCGATGATTCAAAATATTGGACATGACGGTTCTGGCGTGCATTCCGGCATGAGCGATATCTATAACGTAATTATCAATCCCAAGCCTGTTATTCATTTCCCGACAGAAATGACAGAAAATAAAAGGGCATACCAAACTATAAAAAATTTTCTCGCAAAGCGAAAAGGAACTCTTGGGTCGCGAGTCAAGCGCTTTGTTAAAGAAAAAGTTGCCCAATATTTCTCAAGATAGATTGATAATTTGTTTCTGTAGTTTTAGGTTATCAAAATTTTACCTGATGAGGTCTATATTACTCGTTTTATTTTTGTCCTTTTCTTTTAATGTTTCAGCGCAGGCTCCACCTAAACCTTATGGGGCTACTCCATCCAAAAGGCAGTTGGTCTGGCAAAATTTAGAAGTTTATGGCCTTGTCCATTTTACGCCGACAACTTTCGAGAATAAAGAATGGGGCTTCGGCGACGCCAATCCACAAATATTTAATCCAACAGACTTCAACGCCGATCAAATTCTGGAGGCTGCAAAAGCTGGAGGTTTAAAAGGGATAATTTTGGTAGCAAAACACCATGATGGTTTTGCGCTTTGGCCAACAAAGACAACTGGCTATAATATTAATAAAAGTCCTTTTAGAAGTGGAAAAGGCGATATGGTTAAAGAAATTGAGCTAGCGGCTCGTAAAAACGGATTAAGTTTCGGCGTGTATTGCTCTCCTTGGGATAGAAATAATCCAAAATACGGAACCTCTGAATATCTGGCCATCTATCAAGCGCAGCTTAAAGAATTGTATGCAAATTATGGGCAATTATTTATGAGTTGGCACGATGGTGCAAACGGCGGCGATGGGTTTTACGGCGGAGCTAGAGAAAGCAGATCTATCGATAACACAGTGTACTACGATTGGAAAAATACTTGGGCGATAACCCGTAAAATGCAGCCAATGGCAAATATCTTTAGCGATGTTGGGCCGGATATTCGCTGGGTTGGAAACGAAAAAGGCGGCGCTGCCGAAACCAGTTGGGAAACTTTTACGCCGATGCCGCCCCAAGGAAAAAGTATTGCAGTACCAGGGCAAGCCAATTATCCGCAAAGCCCAGAAGGGATTAGAAATGGAAAATTTTGGATGCCAGCCGAGTGTGATGTTCCATTGAGAAGCGGTTGGTTTTATCATCCTACAGAAAAACCGAAAACCCCAGAACAACTTTTTGACTTGTATCTCGTTAGTGTTGGCCGTGGCGCTGCCTTAGATTTGGGTTTGGCGCCAGATACAAATGGCCAATTGCATGCAGATGATGTTGCTTCGCTGAAAGCCTTTGGAAATATGGTTAAGAATACGTTCGCAATCAATCTTGCCAAAAATGCAACCATTACGGCGAGCGATGTACGAGGTAAAAAATTTAGTGCAAGCCAAATTCTCGATAATATCAAGAAAACATATTGGGCAACTTCAGATAACGTTCACCAGGCTAGTTTAACGTTTGATTTAAAATCACCAAAAACTTTTGACATCATAAGCCTTCAAGAATACATACCACTAGGACAAAGAATTGAAAAGTATAACATTGAGGTTTGGGAAAACAATTCTTGGAAAAAAATCTATGATGGAACGAGTATTGGCGCAAAGCGATTGGTTAAATACGAGGAACCAATAACAGCATCAAAGATTCGCATAAACATTACAAAATCGCCAGTTTGTATTACTCTGAGTGAGTTTGGACTTCATAAAAAGATGCTATAACGGCTTTTTAGCCATTAGAATAATATACGGTGATAAACTTTTCCGCTCTGCGGGAATAATTCTGGTAAATACTTTGCCGCTGATCCAAACTAATTTTTTGAAAGCTTTTAAGCCAAAAGATTTATCTTTTTCGTTCTCTAACCAAACACTAAATTTGCCAAAGTAGTTGCACTCAACATCTTTCAACCCGGCCTTCTCACAAATGGATTTTAAAAGCTCTGGATTCATACTAGCGATGTTGTGTTTATCGTAATTTTCCCTGTCGAATGTTTTTTGAAACCAGCCATTTACCGCTTTAAAATTTGGCAGCGTGATAAACAAAATCCCTCCAGGTTTTACAAATGCGATATGCCGATTTATGATATCAGTTGTATCGTTAAAATGTTCTATCAAACCGCAGCTTAACACCAAATCGTATTGTTGTCTTGGTTTATAGTTGAACAAATCGGTTTCGATAATGTGTATGTTCTTTTCTAAAAGACCGTTTTTTTCCAGCAATTCATGTATTACCGGAGGATGTATAAAATAATCTAGTAGCGTGACTTCTAGCTTAAAATACTTCTTTAAAAAAACAGCGTAATACCCAGGGAAACCGCCAAGCTCAATTGCATTTTTAACATTATTTTCTTTAATAAGCTTTGCCAACTGCTTATGGAAAAGATAATTTGACGGAAGTTTAATGGCCAGATCTTTTTTACTTTCCCAATAATTTACCCAAAATTCCCTATCGGTTAATAAATTTGCCATTGTTAAATATTTACATCAAAGAAAGGGAAAATTTAGGAAGAAAAAGTTGTGGGTTACGAGCAAGCGGAAAGACCAAAGAAGCGAAAAAGTTACGAGTTGCTATTTATCAGTTATCAGGCTAATCGTAAATAAAATCCGTGCTATCGATTTAGCTGTGTAATCATTCCGAAGGAAAATCCGTGAAACCATTAAATCCGTGCAATCATCCTAACGAAAAATCTGTGTAATCACTCCGAAGGAAATTCTGTATTTTTGGTCGATTTGAAAATTTTACACCTTAATACGTATGATGGCAATGGTGGCGCTGGCAGGGCTTGCATACGCCTAAGCAATGCGCTAAACGCAAGTGGCGTCGAATCTAAAGTGATGGTGTTCTATAAATTTTTGAAAAATCCGAAAATAGATACCTTTAGCAAAACACCGATTCAAAAAGCAAATGCAATTTTTAATATAATGTCTGAGCGATATTGGTCTAAATGGTTTAGCAAATCTTTAAAAACGCCCTTTAGTTTGCAGTGGTTCGGGCGCTCCATAAAAAATAATCCCGAGGTTAAAAATGCAGACATTATCCATTTGCATTGGGTTAACCACGGTTTTCTTACCCCAAAGTTTTTGGCAGAGCTAGATGAATTGGAAAAACCAATTGTTTGGACTTTCCATGATAGCAATGCATTCACCGGCGGTTGTCATGTTCGTTACGGCTGCGAAAACTTCCACAGACAATGTGGCGACTGTCCGATTTTAAAGTTTAGTGGCAAAAATGACGCCTCGCACAAAACCTGGCTTAGAAAACAAAAAGCTTATGGAAAAATGAATTTTACTATCGTTGCACCAAGCAAATGGATGGCCAATTCAATTAAATTTAGCAGTTTGCTTGGCACTCGGCTCGTGAATATAATTCCAAACACCATCGAAACCAATATTTTTAAGCCCTATGTTAAAACGGAGGCAAAAAAAATCTTCAAAATTAAACCGAATAAATTTGTGTTGTTGAGTGGCTTTATGCCCTCTAAAAACGACAAACATAAGGGAACGCCCTATCTGTTAGAAGCTTTAGAAATTTTATCGCGCAAAGCAGATGTTAAAAATGAAGATATTGAGTTGGTTATTTTTGGAAATAAAGACAACGCAGAGCCATTTAAATTCCCGTTTAAGACCACTTTTTTGGGCACGATAAATAAAGACGATCATTTGGCAAAGTGCTATTCTGCAGCTGATGCATTTATAACCGCATCTTTAGAAGATAATCTGCCAAATACCGTGATGGAAAGTTTGGCGTGCGCAACTCCAGTGGTTGCTTTTAGAACCGGTGGCATCCCAGATATGATTCAGCATTTGGAAAATGGTTATTTAGCGGAATATGAAAATGCCGAAGATTTGGCAGAAGGTATGGCTTGGTTGTATCATAGTCGAAAACGTAAAGAAATAGAGAAACAAGCAAGGTTAAGCGTACTAACTACTTTTTCTGAAGAAGTAATTGCTGCCGAACACATTCATTTATACGAAAGTTTGCTAAGCCTTCAACCAAATTAAATCTTTTTTTCATCGGGATAAATAACGATGACGTTACCTGTTGAGCGCACAAAAAAAACTAAATTTGCAAGTAGTAGATTTATTAAAAAATACACCAAGCATGAATTTTAGAATAGAACACGATACGATGGGCGAGGTAAAAGTACCCGCAGATAAATATTGGGGCGCACAGACCGAGCGCTCTAGAAACAACTTTAAAATTGGACCAGAGGGTTCTATGCCAAAAGAAATTGTACATGCTTTCGGTTATTTAAAAAAGGCCGCAGCATTGGCAAATTCAGAACTTGGAGTACTCTCTAATGAAAAAGCCACGTTGATTGGCAAAGCCTGTGATGAAATTATCGCAGGTAAGTTAGATGATCAATTTCCATTGGTTATCTGGCAAACTGGATCTGGCACTCAGAGTAATATGAACGGGAATGAGGTAATAGCAAACCGCGCCCATGTTTTAAATGGAGGTGAGCTTTCTGACGATAAAAAAATACTTCATCCAAATGATGATGTAAACAAATCTCAATCGAGCAATGATACTTTCCCGACGGCAATGCACATAGCTGCTTACAGACTAACCGTAGAAAACACCATCCCGGGTTTAGAAAAATTGAGAGATACGCTTTCTAAAAAAGTAGAAGAATTTTCGTCGATTGTAAAAACTGGCCGCACACATTTTATGGATGCCACGCCATTAACTCTAGGCCAAGAATTTTCTGGATATGTGCAACAAATAACCAATTCCATCCGGGCGATAAAAAATGCCTTGCAGATGGTTGCAGAATTAGCATTGGGCGGTACTGCGGTTGGCACCGGATTAAATACGCCAAAAGGCTACGATGTTTTGGTTGCCAAAAAAATAGCCGATTTAACCGGGATGCCTTTTGTTAGCGCCCCAAATAAATTCGAAGCGTTGGCAGCCCATGATGCTATGGTAGAACTTTCTGGCGCGCTAAAACGTGCGGCTGTATCATTGATGAAGGTTGCGAATGACATTAGGATGTTAAGTTCTGGCCCTCGTTGTGGCATTGGCGAGATTGTTATTCCAGACAATGAACCTGGCTCTTCCATTATGCCGGGGAAGGTAAATCCTACCCAACCAGAGGCGATGACCATGGTTTGCGCGCAAGTTATCGGTAATGATGTTGCTGTGTCTATCGGCGGTGCAACGGGTCATTTCGAGCTAAATGTTTTTAAGCCTTTAATTGCCGCAAACGTATTGCAATCTGCCCGTTTAATTGGCGATGCTTGTGTTTCTTTTAACGATAAATGTGCCATTGGGATAACTGCAAACGAACCAGAAATAGCAAAGCATTTGCAAAATTCTTTGATGTTGGTTACGGCTTTGAATCCGCATGTCGGCTATGAAAATGCCGCCAAAATTGCTAAAAAAGCGCATAAGGAAAACAAAACTTTGAAAGCCGCATCGGTGGAACTGAATTTGCTTACAGAAAAAGAATTTGACGAATGGGTAAAACCAGGAGATATGGTGGGAAGCTTAAAATAAACCCCGTTCAAATTAAACCAAAAATAAAACAGTAGTGCCTTACTAAAGATTGAAAAACTAACCAAGAAAATTTTGACATGAATGGCTCTTTATTTGAAACCTTATTTAGTATTTTAAGGCTGGTTTCTCCCATACTAATTTTTATTGGTAGCATCTACTTCCTCATAAAACATAAAGGTGTTGAGGCGATTTTGTTGACGGTAGGCTCTGGCTTAACGCTACTTATGTCTATATTTTACATGGTTCTAGCTTACTTAGCGAGCCGCAATATCATCCCATTCTCAAGCTTAACAACTACCTATACAGCTGCGGACATTTTTGGCTTCATATCTTATTTGATTTTTGCCATAGGCTTTTTTATGCTATTGTTTAAGCTCGCAAATCAGGCGAAACAAGTTCGTCCACCATTCCCACCAAATAATTATTAGGCTAAAATGCTATTATCATTTTGAGAATCAGAATTATTAGCAATTTCTTTAAATCCAAGTGCCTTACTTTTGGGTTCATTGCGATATGTCTTGCGATTTTCCTATTTACAAGCTGTGCGCGTCGGCCTAATATTCAAGGCAAGGGCGAGATTTTTATGCAGGGCATTTGGAACGAAGATTCGGTTGCGTATAGCAGCAAATTAAAAACTTTCACCCAACATCGTTTTAAATTTACCTGCGATTCTTTCTATGTCGATTTAACCACAAAAAGCAAAGTAAATTTTTACGAAGATTCTTGTTTCAATAATGGCGTTTGGAAAGAATATGCAAAAGGCGCTTACGGTGTAAAGAACGACACGCTTTCTTTAGGTGGCACTTTTACCCACCAAAACTACAAACAGAAGATTTCAGGCTGCTACAGAACCGGGAGATATGAACGGAGTTTTTTAATAAAGAAAACCGATTCTAATGTAATAATTTTGGTAAGCACCACAGACCAGAGAGAGATTACTTTAAATTTGAAGCAAAAAATTACCTGCGTGCAAAAACCACTTTAACACTTATGAAAAAAGCATATTATATTTTAGTTATTGGGCTGATAACTTATGTTCCTTTCAGCGCAGCTGCTTGGGGAGTTCTAGGCCACCGCATTGTTGGACAAATAGCAGAAAACCATCTTACTGCAAAAGCAAAAAAAGGCGTTGCGGGCGTACTTGGATATGAAAGCTTGGCGATTTCTGCCAATTGGGCCGACTTTATAAAATCTGATTCTACCTTTAATTATATGGGAAGCTGGCATTACGTAGATTTTCCTGCTGGATATAACCAGAGCCAAGTTTTCGATTATCTGGATAATGAAAAAGAGCCAAACGTGTTCAATAAGATACCCGAGATGATAAACGTCTTAAAAAACAAGGCAAGTACCTTCAGCCAAAAGCAACTCGGCATGCGCATGTTGGTGCATCTTGTCGGCGATTTACACCAACCTATGCACACGGCACATAAGGAAGATCAAGGCGGAAATAATGTTCAGGTAACTTGGTTTGGCCAAAAATCCAACCTTCATCGCGTTTGGGATTCAGATCTTATAAATTTTCAACAATTAAGCTATACAGAATATGCCGCAGCTATTGATCATGCATCGGCAATCCAAATTTATAATTGGCAACATACTACATTAAAGCAAGATGTGTATGAATCTTACCTGTTGAGCAACGAAATCTATGTAAAAACCCCACCAGATTCGAAACTAAGCTACCGATACAATTTTCAATTCATCGCTCCATTAAATCAACAATTATTGAAAGCTGGAATTAGATTGGCGAAAATTCTGAATGACATTTATAAATAGCTGTCAGAATTCGGAGCTCGGAAGTCGGCTGTTTTAGAAAAGTGAAACTTATCTCTTAAAACCGGATAGTATTAGGTAGGAAAATTATTCAACATGAAAATCTAAATTGTTTGTCTTGGCAATATTTCTCCTTCTCGCTTGAAGGAGAGCTTTTTGCAGCAACTTGCAAATGAGAAAAATCTAGCAAGGCAAGTTGCATCTGCAGACACAGGAAACTGGCATATTGGCAAGTCACCACTCGCAGATTATTCTTAATTCAAAAAATTTGGGGTATTCCATTATTCATCAGTAGGCGCAACAATTTAAAGAGCCCATGTTTGCCGAATACGATTTATTCTTTGCCATACATAAAAACAACAAGAATAATCTTCAGAATATGGCCTCTTCTCAGATAGAAAAAGAAAAGGTAAGGTTATTTTAGAATCGGGAAAGGTTGCAGATATGTATTGTGATGATTGCCTTTTTGCGCCCGTTGCCGACAAATCGAAAAAAGATGTGCGGAAATAATAAAAGAGTTTGCGTAGATTAGGGTTTCTAAAAAAAATCGAAATGTCTTTGTATTTAAAATTTAATTCATCCGCGCTGATTTTTGCTATAATTTTGTTCCTAAACATGGGTTGCTCGTCTGCGAGATTTGGCGCGCAAAAAGAACCGCGGGTTTTGGTCTTCTCTAAGACGGCTGCTTATCGTCATGCCTCTATCCCAACCGGCAAGCTGGCGATTATGAAATTAGGCATGGCAAATCATTTTGAAGTTGATACCACAGAAAATGCAGATGCCTTTACCGCAGAAAATTTAAAAAAATATGCGGCGGTAATTTTTTTAAGCACTACGGGTGATGTTCTAAATGATGAGCAGCAAAAAGCGTTTGAAGATTATTTCAAAAACGGGCATGGTTTTGTAGGCATCCATGCGGCTACCGATACAGAATATGGCTGGCCATGGTATGGCGATATGATTGGCGCTCGTTTTTTGAGCCATCCAAATATTCAGAATGCGCGGTTTGTAATCAAAGATAAAAACCATCTATCTACAAAGTTTTTTACTGATTCTGTTTGGATGCATAAAGATGAACTTTACAATTTTAGAGAGATAAAACCTAGCATACATGTGTTGATAACCATTGATGAGAAAAGTTATGAAGGCGGCAAAGATGGCGCTTTCCATCCTTTCAGCTGGTATCAAAACTTTGAGGGAGGTAGGATGTTCTACACCGCGATGGGTCATACAGATGAAACTTATAGTGAACCTAAATTTTTAGAAAATCTTTTAGGTGGTATAAAATACGCCATGAATGGTAAAAAATAAAGTCTTCGATAAAGTGTTTGTATAGCTTAGTTTTACTTTATTAATTTTATTTAAAGGGATGCTTGGAAGTACATACTTACTTAGCAAATGCCAAGACTAATGAATTAAAACGGTTAAATTTGAGCGCGCTGAACCCCCAATTGTGGATTGCCAGATCAAATGTGGAAAAATTTAATTTCCCTTTTTAAATTCCAAAAAAAATTCCTAATATTGCAATCCGAATTTCAGGTTAAAGAAGTTTGGTTTAATAGCTTAAAAATCATGGATTTAGTTAAATTTGTTGAAGAGCAGGAGATTGCAAAAAAAGATTTTCCTGTGTTCAAGTCTGGAGATACAGTGAGCGTACACTATAAAATTCGAGAAGGTAATAAAGAGCGTATTCAAATTTACCAGGGTGTAGTGTTACAGCGCAACAGTGTTGGCGCAAATGAGACTTTCACCGTACGGAAAATGAGCAATGGCATTGGTGTAGAGCGTATTTTCCCGATAAATTCTCCAAACATAGATAAAATTGAGGTGAATAGTTATGGTAAAGTGCGCAGAGCGAAATTGTTCTATTTGCGTGCATTAACTGGTAAAGCTGCCCGTATTAAGTCTCTAAGAAAATAATATTCCCTGAATAAAAACATAGCCTCCTCGATTTGCTTCGTGGAGGTTTTTTTGTTACCTTGATTTTATGTTAAATTCCGCATTTTTTGATCTTATTTTTTTAGGTAATACGGTAAAGAATTATTGCTTTTTCTTGGTCATTCTTTTTATTGGGCTAATTTTTAGAAAATTAATATCCAGAATGATTAGCAAGCTCTTATTAAGGTTTTTTAGAAATTTTGCTGCGCAAACGCATGACGATAAATTTGTGGAACTCTTGCTTAAGCCGCTTCAACTTTTTTTATTGCTTGGAACAGTTTTTCTTGCATTAAATCAACTCCGTTTTCCGTTAAATGTTAAACTCTTTAGCCAGCATAAAATAGTCGGTAAAACAGAAATCGCAATGCCTGTTACCATTGGTGATTGTGTTTATCGCATTTTTTTGTTCGCAATTATTATTGTTGCATTTTGGATTTTGCTCCGAATCGTAGATTTTATTTCGCACGTCTTTATATTTAAGGCTGCAGAGAAAGACAGCAAGACAGAGACGCAGCTTATTCCTTTTCTAAAGGAATTATTTAAAGCATTAGTGATTTTTCTAGCGTTTTTTACGTTAATGGGGTTTGTTTTCGAAGTAAACGTGCTTACGCTTATTGCCGGACTGGGCATTGGTGGTATTGCCATTGCGCTTGCTGCAAAAGAAAGTCTAGAGAACCTTTTGGGGTCTTTTACCATCTTTTTTGATAAGCCTTTTGTGGTCGGCGATTTGGTTAAGGTAGATAACGTGGAAGGCGTAATTGAAAGAGTTGGGTTTAGAAGCACTTGGATAAGAACTGTAGATAAAACCATGGTTACCATACCAAATAAGGGAATGATTGATGGTGTTTTAGAGAATTTTTCGCTGCGGAACATTCGGCGTGTAAAGTTTACTGTCGGTGTAACATACGAGACACCTAAAATAGAAGTCGAAAAAATTGTAGATAAGATTAGGGAGTTTTTATTTGACCATGCAGATACTAATAATGATGGTATTGTATATTTCGATGGTTTTGGCGCTTCATCTTTAGATATTGTGATTATATACTACATTACCGTGCTGGATTTTGCAAAATATGTGTTGATCAAACAAGAAATAAGCTACAAAATTATGGATATTGTACTTGGCAACAATTCTGATTTTGCATACCCGACACAGAGACTGATAACAACAACTCCAAACCCGCTTACCGAGGCGGATGAACAGAAATAAAGGGGAAGTGAGATATGGAATTTAAGATTGCCTAACAGAAAACCTAAATCTCTGCCAAGGTGGTTATTCCGCCTTTAACAACTTCGTTTAAAGAAACATTTATTTTTGTGCCGATGGGAAGGAAAACATCCACCCGAGAGCCAAATTTGATAAAGCCAAATTGCTCGGCTTGTACAACTTCGTCGCCTTCTTTTACGTAACATACAATGCGGCGCGCCAATGCACCTGCAATTTGCCTTAATAAAACGGGCACACCGTTGGCGTGTTCTACCACAACGGTAGTCCGTTCGTTTTCTGCAGATGATTTTGGATTCCAAGCAGCCAAATATTTGCCCGGATGGTATTTGAAAAACTTAACCATACCAGAAATTGGGTTTCTGTTGATGTGCACATTAACCGGCGACATAAAAATAGAAACCTGCAAGCGTTTATCTTTAAAATACTCCAACTCGTCGGTTTCTTCTATTACTACCACCTTTCCATCTGCAGGGCAGATAACCAAGGCATCTCCTGAAGAAAAAAGACGGCGAGGGCTACGAAAAAATTGCAGAATAATAATGAGGATTAGTGCGGAGAGGATGTAAATTAACCACCGCAGCCATGTAATATCATAATAACGATAATCTATAAACGCATTGACTACAAAGATAAAAAGGACAGTAAGGGCAATAGTGGAATACCCTTCTTTATGTATGGTCATTTTGATGGCAATTAAATTACAAAGGTGCTAAAAAAAAGATAATTCGAGGTCGAGAAATATTTGGAGAAGAAATGCTTTGACTTCATTTAAGTCAAACTGCCTTATAAAGTGAGGTGAAATTTCTGCCAAGTTCGTTGTAATCTAAACCATAACCCACCACAAAATCGTTGGGTATTTCAAAGCCTACGTATTCCAAATCGGGAATTTCTATTTTTAACGACGATGGTTTGAGCAAAAGTGAACAGACTTTTACAGTCTTTGGTTGCTGTTGCTTTACCCTTTTTAGCACATAATCTATCGTTATTCCAGTATCTACAATATCTTCTAAAATGATTACATCTCGGCCTTGCAGATTTTCCGGCAAACCTAATACCTCTTTCACGTCACCTGTGGATTCACTTCCTTCATAAGATTTTAAGCGCATAAAAGCAACTTCGCAGTCGATGCTAAGCTCTTTTATCAAATCGGCCATAAAAAGAAAGCTTCCATTTAAAATACCGATAATCAGTGGGCGCTTATTTTCATAATCTACATTTAGCTGTATTCCAAGCAAGCGTATCCTTTTTTGGATGATATCTGTATCCAAAAACAGTTCGAACTCTTTATCGGCTATTGTAATTTTGTTCATTTGTAGCTGTGTTGAGTCTTATAAATCTGAGAACAAACTTCTCTAAACTTCAAATCCAGAGCGTACCAATCTTTCTGGTATTTTCTAATTATTTTCCCGCTCCTTGCGCCGCTCTTCTCGTCTTTCCTCTCGGAGTTCTTTTTTAGTTTTTGCGGTATCTGGCTTGTTAGTTGTCGTTTTTCGAGTGGTATCCCTTTTCTCGGTTCCAAATAGCCTATCAAAGAAGCTTTTGTTCTTGTCTTGCATAATTACAGGCGGCGCGTCTTCATCGTCAAAAGCGGTAGAATCTACGGCTAAAGAGTCTGGTGCGATGTATTGCCGTAAACCTTCGCGCAAGCGCACGTTGTAAAAATCATATCCCGAGGTGTCGGTAGGCGTTAATCCGCGCCTAGCCATAATGTTGCCTATAAACCCAAAGTATTTGCGCATGTAAGGCTTTAAGGCGCCGTCAGGCTCAAATTTGTACATAGCAGACTTTGGTTTAGGTACAATACTTGCAAAAAATAATCCTTCACCAATCGTTAATCCACTTGGCTGTTTGCCAAAATAATATCTAGATGCCTCGCCAATACCATAAATGTTTCTGCCTAACTCTATAATGTTAAAATATACCTCCAGCATCCGCTGCTTGCTAATTAAATGCTCGTTTTCTATCAACCAAACAATTAGAATTTCTTCTGCTTTGCGGGCAAGTGTTTTCTGTCGGCTTAAATAAATATTTTTTACCAGTTGCATACTTATGGTACTTCCGCCGCGGGCAAACTTTTTCTCCTTGTAATTTGTGGCGATAGATTTTCTGATTGATTCTTCTACAAAACCATGATGTGTAAAGAACGATGGGTCTTCGGCTGTAAGTATGGCGTTTATTAAGTTGGGCGAGATATTGCTTAATGTGGTGAAATTTGGATTGGCAGGGCCTATAATTATGTCTCTCATCGGCTTGCCATACTCATAGGGCGTATAAACAAACTGCTTGTTTATTCTCTGGAGATCGGTTTTGCCCCACTTTAAAATCTTAAAGTTTGTTGGAGTTAACGTAGAATTAAACCTAACGTTGTCTGGAACTTTGCTATCCAGATAAAAATTCAAGTTGTATTTTAGTTTCCCGCTCACTTTTAGCCCGTCCAAAGACTCAAACAGTCCTTGCGGAAAGGCATCAAACAGAGATTGCGCACTTTGCTCATCTGCGTTGAGTTTTAATTCGTAAATTTTATGCGGCTTTATTGTGTACTTTATGAAGGGATGTATCTCGGCGTTTTTCAAATGAACGGTTGAGCTGCTGTCCAGCGACAGAAAATTCGGCCCTACCAAAAGGTCTGCATCTAATTTTGCGTTTTCCACCACAATGTTGTTGCCGGCAATCCTACTCTGGTTCAGCAACATATTCTTAACCGACCAGGATCCAGAAATCTTGAAATTATCGCCACTATAACCCGCATTTTTTAACTCCGTTTGGAGTGTGTCGAAATTTAATTTTGCATGCAGCTTGTTATTAAGATAAGGCAATTCCAACTTTTTCCCTTCAGCGTAAGCACTAAAACTCAACTGTTTTCTACTTGGCCTTACCTTTCCATCAACATACCATACCGCGTAACCGTTATTTACCTTAACGGTCGATTTCAAATCACCATTATCTATGGTTGCACGTGTCTGGAAATTCAGCTTTGCTGTATCGTTATCATTTAGCAAAAAAACCATATTGTGCACATCCATATTATCTGGAATTTTGTACAAAACTTGGTTCAACAAATCATTTGCCAGGTCGGCATAATTTACTTTGCTGTTGGATTCCGTGCTATCAGCTTTTTTCCTCTTTAAAATAAAATCTATGTTGGTCACAGAGTCTTTAAGCACCACGCTCATAGTGCCGTCATTTATCTTTAGTTCTGATATTTTAACATCGCCAAACAGCAACGGAAACAACTTAACCCCGATGCGCAAAGCGTTTATCTGGAGCAAAGTGTCTCTATCTTTTGGCACCACAGTAATATTTTTCAATTCTACCGTACTAAGCCCCGTAAAGTGTGTAGAAGCTAATTTAACCTCCAAACCATAATCTTTATTTGCTTTTTTAATGGCTTTGGCCATCATTTTCTGTAGTAAAGCTTCTCTTTCACTATAGGCGATGGCGCCCGCAATACCCATTAAAACAATTAGAACACCTAAAATCCACGTAAAAATTTTTATGTGTTTCTTCTTGATGTTTAATTTTGATAACTGCATAAGTAGAACTAAATATCGATTGCTTAAACGTAGCGATTAAATGTTTATTTCGTGTTAAAATTAAGCTTAAAAAGCCTAAATAAAAGCATTTGTATCAACGTTTTCTTAATTTTGAGGTTAAACCTATATTATGCAGATAAGTAAACAGGATGTGTTTGATGCTTTAAAAAATGTAGAGGATCCCGATTTAAAAAAAGATTTGGTAACCTTAAATATGATTAAAGATGTAAGCATAGATGGGATAAAAATACACTTTACCCTAGAGCTAACAACGCCTGCCTGTCCGTTAAAAGAAATGTTAAGGAATGCTTGCGTAAATGCCGTTAAAACTTTCGTTTCTGCAGATGCGGAGGTGTCTATCCAAATTACCTCAAGGGTTACGCAATCCATAAACTCTTCGGCACTTAACGAGATAAAAAACATAATCTTAATTTCTTCTGGAAAAGGTGGCGTAGGTAAATCTACGGTGGCGAGCAACTTGGCGGTTGTTCTGGCAAAAGACGGCGCAAAAGTGGGCTTAATAGATGCCGATATTTACGGCCCTTCTATTCCCACACTTTTTGATTTAGTGAATGCAAAACCGAGTGCAGAGGAAACCGCTGATGGCAAAACCAAAATTCTGCCGATAGAAAAATATGGAATCAAGTTGTTATCATTAGGTTTTTTTGCTGATCCTGGACAGCCGGTTCCATGGCGTGGGCCAATGGCATCTAATGCGGTAAAGCAACTTTTTAACGACACTAACTGGGGGGCGCTAGATTATTTGGTTGTAGACCTTCCTCCAGGCACTGGCGACATACACATTACGATTACCCAAAGTTTCCCCATTGCTGGTGCTGTGGTGGTTACAACCCCGCAGCAGGTTGCCTTAGCAGACACTAGCAAGGGTTTGGCCATGTTTAATATGCCAAGCATTAATATTCCCGTTTTGGGCGTGGTAGAAAACATGAGTTATTTTACCCCGGCAGAATTGCCTGCAAATAAATATTATATTTTTGGCAAAGGGGGAGGTCGAAAACTTGCTGAGCAATTTAACGTTCCTTTTTTGGGCGAAATACCGATCATCCAAAGTATTGCCGAAGCAGGCGATGCAGGAAAGCCGATCGCGCTAAGCGATGATTCTCTTTTAGAGGCCACCTTCGGGGTTATTGCGAGCAAAATTGCCCAACAAATTTCTATAAACAACGCACAGGTAGCTGTTTGATAAAAATTTGCTATTTTTAAACTTTAAAAGGTTACAAAAATGAATTTAACAGAACGAGTGGAAGAGGCATTGGAAACGATAAGACCTTACCTCATAACAGATGGCGGTAATGTTGCTGTTGAAGAAATAACGTCAGACTTTGTGGTTAAGCTTAAACTCTTGGGAAATTGTGGCACCTGCCCAATGAGTTTTATGACTATGAAATCGGGTATTGAACAGGCTATAATGAGGGCTGTTCCTGAGATTACAGGCGTTGTTGCGGTGGACTTGGCAGAGCAAGATTAACCTTAACATTTTTTAACAGCATTTTTTTCTCTTTAAGATTAGTTTTGTATCGATGAAATATTGCGTTTTCGTAATCTTATTTGTTTTTTCCTTATCTGCGAATGCTCAAACCACGTCGACACAAAACAACCTTATCCAATTTTCTGGTATCGTATCTGATGTGGATAGCGCCAGCGTAATTCCCTACACCACTATAACAAACCTTTCTGCAAATAACAAACGGGTAGCTGCCGATTATCGAGGATATTTTACCTTTATCGTAAATCCTGGTGATACGGTTTTATTCACCGCCATCGGCTACAAGAAATTTTCTACCATTATCCCGCAAGGAACCCCAGATAATAAATACACCATCATGGTAAAAATGAAGGCCGATGTGATTAATTTACCGACGGTTCGGGTGTTTCCTTGGGCTACTACAGAAGAGTTTAACCGCGAATTTTTATCTATGAAAATTGCGGACGATGATCTCGCTATTGCAAAGAAAAATCTTTCTAAATCTTCTATCAACGGACTAATATTATCGCTACCGAGAGATGGTGGCGAAATTAGTAGCCAGAATTATAGGTACAATTTCGAAAGAATGATAAATAAAAACATGGTGCAAACAAACCCTTTGCTTAACCCATTTGCTTGGGGCAAATTGATGCAGCAAATTTTTGAGGGAGACAAAAGTAGAAAGGAGAATTAAACGCAGATGTTCTTGGCGCTGATGGCCGTTTTTACCGTCTTTTGTTCTTTTTCGGAAAGCGCATCTTATAATCGGTATCTACATTACCTTTAGAAATATCGTCTAACTTTCCCCTCAACATTGTTTTCCGCAATACGCTAATTCTATCAGTAAAAAGTTTGCCCTCTGTATGGTCCTCATGTTGTACCACGCGGGCGGCCATTCCATCTAGATTTTCTGTGTGCTCGACAAAATTTTCATCATAATAACGCACCTTAATGTTTGGTTTCCGCATAATATTCTCGCGGATATCTGGAATACTTAAACAGCCTTCGTTAAAAGACCATTCTTCTCCCGTCTCTTCCAAAATTGTAGCGTTGATAAAAACTCTTTTAAATCCTTCGCTTTCCTCATCCTCTTTAAAATCTACCACAAAAAGCCTAATTGGTAAGCCGATTTGAGGCGCGGCTAAACCGATGCCACTTGCATGGTACATAGTTTCGAACATGTTTGCAATAAGCGTTTGCAATTCTGGATATTGTTTTTCTATCTCGGCACCCATCTTTTTTAGAACTGGGTCTCCATAAGCCACAATAGGTAATTTCATATTTTTAACTGCGTTTCTAAGCGCTTAATAATAAGGTTTTAATAATAAATTATGGGAAAAGTCAATTGGTCAACCTCCCGATTTACAGAATGTGATAATTGAGTTTTTATCATCAAACAAACTGAATTTACAAAAATAACAATTATTCTGCCAACGGATGGAATGTATAGCTGCTAAGGATAGTCTTGTCTAATAATTGATTGGCAATATCTGCGAAACTCTTTGTACTTACGTCGTTAATCTTTGTAAAAACCTGCTGTAATGTATCAACCTTTCCGTGGTCTAATAGGCTTTTTGCCATGGAGATTATAACCCCAATTCTATTTTCTTCGGCCAAGGCTATTTGCCCGATAAATTTGTTTTTTGCCTTTTGAAGCTGTAGGTCATTTAGGGGTTTATGTTTTAATTTATCAATCTCTTTAAAAATTAGATTTAAAGCCTTTTGATGTTTTTCTTGTTCGGTTCCAAAATAGATGCAAAAGATACCTGTATCGCTCAACGGGGTATAGTTTGATTCGATAGTGTAGGCGATTCCGTATTTCTCCCTTATTTGAAGATTAAGCAGAGAGCTCATTCCGTTTCCACCAAAATAGTTGTTCAAAAGCAAAAGCGCCGCTTTATTTGGATGATGAGTATCAATGGTTTGCATCCCCAAAATGGTATGGCTTTGATTTATAGGGCGATATTTGATGGTATCGCACGGCGGATGGATGATTGCTTTTTCTCTGACATTGGTAGCAGCATTTTCTGGCACCTCGCCAAAATGTCTTTCGGCGGTGGCAATTACCCGCCTAAAGTTGTAATTTCCTAAAACGGCAATAACCATTTCATAGGTGTTGTAATTTTGTTTGATAAAATTTAGAACGTCTTCTCGCGTAAAATTTTTAACAGTCTCAACCGTGCCCAAAATATTATTTCCGAGTGCATCTCCAGCAAAAAGGACATCTTCAAAATCATCTTGAATAGCTTCCTCAGGCTGATCCTCATAAGAAGCAATTTCATCTAAAATAACACTTTTTTCTTTCTCCATCTCCTCCTCCGGGAAAGTAGAATTAAAGCTAATATCGCTAAAAAGCTCTAATGTTCTATCCAAATAAGGGTTTAAAAACGAGGCATGCACGCATGTATATTCTTTTGTAGTATATGCATTTAAATCTGCCCCAACACTTTCCAATCTGTTTAATATCTGATTTGTGTTACGCTTTTTTGTTCGCTTAAAAATTAAATGCTCAATAAAGTGCGCCAACCCAGCTTTTCCTTCTGGCTCGTCTCTAGAACCTTTATTTATAAGGATGCAAGCATGGGAAATGGTGCTTGGTGCTGGCGCAAATAATATCCTGATGCCATTTTTTAGCGTATGTAAACTGTAATCCATCGAGCTGCAAAGATAAAGCAAAATGTATGAAACAGCTTTCTTGTAAACATCTTTACTTTGAGGCAAGTAAAATAGATGTTAACTTGCCGCTGTAATCTGTATGGCGAAAAGAAATGGCTCTATCGTATAAAAGAATAGTGGTAAAAGTTGGGTCTAATGTACTTACCCAAGCAAACGGGCTTCCGGATGAAAGTCGCTTGAACCACTTAGCGGTGCAGTTAAGCGGTTTGATGCATCGCGGCATTGAAGTTATATTGGTTTCGTCTGGAGCGGTGGCTTTTGGGAGAAGTTTAAATTTAGTCTCAGACAAAATAGAAGCCGTTAAGGCTCGGCAATTACTAGCTGCCACAGGGCAAATAAAGTTAATAAACGCTTACGCTCAATCTTTTGAACAATGCAGCATCAACTGCGCACAAGTGCTGGTAACCAAAGAAGATTTTAGGGATCGTACCCATTACCTAAACATGAAAAACTGCATGCAAACCCTTATGCAATACCACATTATCCCTATTGTAAATGAAAATGACGTGGTAGCTGTTACAGAACTTATGTTTACAGATAATGATGAACTTGCTGGTTTAATTGCCTCGATGCTTAATGCCGAAGCTTTGATTGTGCTGAGCAACGTAGATGGTTTTTATGACGGGGATCCAAGTGCCGAAAATACCAAAGTGATCACCCAAATAGACAAAGAACCCGTTCAATTAAGTTCCTTTTTGGCTGATGGTAAATCTACTTTTGGCAGAGGCGGAATGACAACCAAGCTTAATATGGCACAAAAAATTTCTAATCTTGGCATTGCCGTACACATCGCCAATGGCAAAACCGATTACATTTTATCAAACTTATTTGATGGAGCCCCAACCCATACACACTTTGTTCCGGGGAAGAAAAAATCTAACAAAAAACGCTGGATCGCCCATTCTGAAAACACAGCAACCGCCGCCATCAAACTTAACATTGGCGCAAAAGCAGTGCTTTCATCCGGTAAAGCAATTAGTATTTTGCCAATCGGTGTTGTAGAAATTATGGGCGAATTTGCCAAGGGCGATATTATTAAAATTTTGGATGAGGAAAATAATAATCTGGGCCTAGGAATTGCTGAATATGGCTCTGACAAAGCCCAAAACTCCATGGGATTAAAAAACCAAAAGCCGTTAATACATTACGATTATTTTTTCTCACTATTTTAGTGTAAAACGATGGATAATTATAAGATTTTTTTTCAGGAGGCGAAAACTGCAAGTCGGTCAACGACCAAAATCAGCGAAGAACAGACGAGCCAAGTGCTGCGAGATGTAGCGGCAAACTTAAAAGCCTATTCAACAGGTATTCTTTCGGCCAATGAAAAAGATCTTGCTCAAATGCTCGAAAATGATCCGAAATACGACAGGCTAAAATTAAGTGAGGACCGGATAAACGCCATCGCAGGCGATTTGGAAAACGTTGCATCTTTAGCAAGTTCAATAGGGCAAAAAATCAGTCAAACGGTATTAGAAAATGGATTAGAACTTACAAAAATTAGAGTTCCATTAGGCGTTGTGGGTGTAATTTACGAGGCTAGGCCAAATGTCACCGCCGATGTTTTTTCGCTTTGCTTCAAAACAGGTAATGTAGCTGTTTTAAAAGGCGGAAGCGATGCCGAATTTTCCAACCAAGCCATTGCTAAAATTATACACGAGGTTTTACAGAAACACAATCTTGATAAAAACCTTTTAACCTTGCTTCCGGCAGAGAGAGGTGCGACTGATGCCATGCTAAACGCTAGAGATTTTGTAGACGTAATTATTCCTCGCGGAAGCCAATCGCTTATAGACTTTGTAAGAGAAAACAGCAAAATCCCTGTAATTGAGACTGGCGCGGGCATTGTTCATACTTATTTTGATAAAAGCGGAGATTTAGAAAAAGGACAAAGCATCGTTTTAAATGCCAAAACCAGAAGAGTTAGTGTTTGCAACGCTTTAGATTGCCTGCTTGTCCATCAAGATAGATTATCAGACTTAGCAGAATTATTAACGCCCTTGGCAGAAAAAGATGTGACAATTTATGCCGACGAAGCAAGTTATAAAGTGCTTTCTGGCATTTATCCTAAAGTATTATTAGAAAAAGCTACGCCAGAACATTTTGGCACAGAGTTTCTATCGCTAAAAATGGCGGTAAAAGTTGTACAAAATTTAGAAGCCGCTTTAGACCACATTAATCTGTACAGCTCCAAACACAGCGAAGCAGTTGTGGCTGAAGATTTGAACGTTATTGCAAAATTTTTAAACGAAGTAGATGCCGCTGCGGTTTATGCCAATGCTTCCACTGCATTTACAGATGGCGGTCAATTTGGTTTGGGCGCTGAAATTGGGATAAGTACCCAAAAACTGCATGCCCGCGGCCCAATGGGATTGGAGGAATTATCGAGCTATAAATGGGTGGTAAAAGGTAATGGCCACGTGCGTGCGTAGCGTTCTTATGGATAAGGCATTCCTTATCCTTAATACTTTACGCCAAATCAAAACATTCGCCCCGTTTTGGAATAATCACATCAAAATTTTCTTCTTCTAAAGACGCGGCGAGCGCATTTAAACTCGATGTTTCGCCATGCACCAAAAAAACCCTTTTTGGCTTTCCTGTCTGCTTTATCGTTTTAACCAAATCCTTATGATCTGCGTGTCCGCTTAATAAATCTGTTTGCCTAACTGTTGCGTAAACCATCAATTCCCTATCTTTTATCCTCACAATTGGGTCGCCACGAAGCAATTTATTGCCCAAAGTTCCTTTTGCACAATATCCAATAAACAATAAGGTGCAATAGTAATTTTGGATATTGTAATACAGGTGATCTTGTATTCGTTACCGGCGCACCCTAAGGAGACCATAACTTATCATTTACACGTACTGGCAATTGATGGAGTCGGAAGTTGAACTTGAACAAGATACATAGTTTTTATCGATGAAAATAAAATTATCGAGTAATACTATTTAGCCAAATAAAATCAATGGATGATAATCTACCGCCAGAAAAAGACTTACAAATTGAACAAGCAATAAAAATAGCTAGATAGAGCTATTTTTTTTTGAGTACTAACACTTTATAATTTTATTTTTCCTGGTATTGGTCAAGTGTTCGGTAGTGGGGCCAGGTACGTACCTGAATGGAAATCTCATGTCAAGCGTTAAGAAAAGAGCTACATCTAATAATTAGAATGATATAAATTATATAGTGGGTAAATTAAGAAAGTGAGAAAAAGTGTCGCGCCTTCGGCGTAGCTTTTTGGCGGTATTGCCTTTGACTATTCAATTCTCTGGCATTACTGTCAACGCCATCAAATTAAATCAAAAGTTATAATTTCCGTTCTGAAAAATCATATTCGCCGACTAAGTTGATGTGTGCTCACCTTTGGGTAAATGTGCTAACGATCTTTTTTTCTGCTTCAGGGGTAAGTTTAGAACTGGAGTAATTTCGTAACGTCATTGGCATATTATATTAGGTGCTCACTTTCAAATTTGTACTAAGACTATCATTCGTAACGGCCCTATTGATATAATACAATTGTATTAAACGGGTCTCTTTGGAAATCCCCAAATGTTTATTTATAAGACCAGGGATCAGATAAAAACAAATCTCATTTAAATGCTCTTGATTAAAGTATAAGTTTCGGTTATTATATAATTTCTCAATGCACATCTCGAACCATGTCTTTACCCAAACAGGTAAACGCTCCAATTGTGTCAAATCATTACTCATAATTGTATAAAATAGATCCATAATCAGAGTTTGATTTTCATTATATAAGCCAAATAATTTTTCTTTAGTTGGTACATCCACATCATCCGTGTTAAACCAGCAATACCCTTTTAAAATAACTGTTGAAATGTGTTCGTCACAAATGATACTGCGCATCTTAATCCAACTAAAGTGCAAATAAAGTGAGTATAATAATACGAGATCTTCAACTATTACTTCTTCAGTTAAAACTTTGATTGTTAATTCAGAAAGCTCTTCAATGAAAAAAAAATCATCGGGGTTTTTTCCGTCGTTACTTCCCGGAAACCCTAAATTGTAAGATATTTTCGAAATAGAACCCCTTGAAACATTCGTCGAATCAAAGCATTTCCATTCTATTCGGATTTGATCATTATTTTGTGCACTCGCTTTAAATGAAACTTTAAGGTTATCATTCCCTAATTCAATGTAGTAAAGAGCAGCAATGTCTTTTGTTTTTAAAATTTCAATAAAAAGCCTGGATGTATTCAAGAAATCCTCTAAGAAGTTGCTTTCCTTGGAATAAATGATATAAGTGTGCCACCTTAAAATGTCTTGTTTCTGCTCATTTGCAATAAATTTCCCCATCAAAATTTCGGTTTACTTTCAATTGTTTTGCTAATTTAGGCAAATATATAATAATTGAATCCCTTAAAAAAACTAAAAATGAGCTCCGAATTTGCTTTGAAATTGATAAATGGCGAATATAAGTTAGAAGATGTTTTAACTCCTGATTTTGATCTAAAAATCAACTCATCCATTGTTCAATTTAATTCAAAGTATTATTGTGCCTATAGGACTGATCATATGGACGAATTTGATGCGAAAAATTATGTTACGATCCTCGATGAAAACCTTAATCCTTTGACTCACATAAAATTAACAGCTGAAAACGGGAACACCGCGTTTGAAGATATCAGGCTTTTTATATTTAATAATCAGCTGTTAGCGCTGTATACTTATCTACCTCAAACAGGCCCTGATAAGTGGGTGTGGGAAAATGGCATCGGTATTGGTGAATTTGATGCAAAAAACGGGAAACTCATTAATCAACAATCGCTGAGGCACTTAGCGAATGGGGTTCAGGAAAAAAACTATGTCCCGTATATACATAACGACACACTCTATATTATTACAAATTTTGACCCAAAACTACGCATCATTGAAGTTACAGGAGATGTTGGGTTTTTTAACTTTAAAGAGTTTTTTAAATCAACAGAAAAAACAAAAGGGTGGGACTTTGGCCAATTAAGGGGAGGAACACCATTCATTAAATGCCCTAAAAAAAATGATAACTGGCAATATTCCTTTATTCACTCGTCAACCTATCTACCCAATGGCAATTTTGTAAGTAGGTTTTATGTTTATACTGTATTAAGATTCGACCCAACAACATACACATTTGAATATTACAAAAAACCGATGGGTTATTCCACAAATGAAGTTGATAATAACGGTAAATCAACATCTATGCCAAATAAACGAAATCTTGCTATAAAAGTAGTATTTCCCATGGGGGTGACACAATATGAAAATGGTGTATTAATATCCTATGGCAAGGACGACTGTGTTAGCAGACTAAAATTCTACTTTTGGGATTATCTCATCAAGTTGCTTGAAGAAGATGATTAAAATTATCATCGTAGTTGATATAATTGTTTGTATTCAATCATTCCATTAAGAACCTGCTGTTCTCCGAACCTTAATTTTAGACTTTCAGAGTCACATATTTTCTGAAACCATGCTGCTAGCTGCGTAATTTTACCAGATTTTATAAAATGTTCCCTCGGGAGTGCTAATGCAACCATAACCTGAAGCAACAACTCTTCATGGGTATGCTCAATCCCATATTCGTTAAGTAATCTTGAGATTATGTCAATCATAGACCTTCGTAACGATTGCTGATTTTTAATTGAAATGTTTTCTCCGTGCCATCTGTAAACCATTAAAACTTCTGGCAGATTTGCTACCTTACAATGTTTAATTAACCTAACCCATAAATCATAATCTTCGCACGTAGACACGTCATGATATTTAAATTTTTTTAAAAGGTTTTTTCTAATCATGATCCCTGGATGCAAGAACTGATTTCTAAAGAAAATGTGAAATTTTATTTTTTCATCCAAAATCTGTCTCTTGACGACAAGATTCCTGCTGTTAAAATTATTTCTAATAATATACCAGCAACCTACCAAGCCATATTCAGGATTCTGTCGGAGAAAATGGAATTGTTTTTCAATTCTCGTAAATTGAGCTATATCATCTCCATCCATTCTTGCTATATATATTCCATTGCAATGTTTGATAGAATCATTTAAGGTCTTTATTATGCCTTTGTTGCTTTTATTTCTAAAGTGTCTAATACGGTCATCTTTAAAAGATTTAATAATTTTACCTGTTTGATCCTCAGAACAGTCGTCAATTATTATTAGTTCAAAGTCAGAAAATGTTTGAAACAATATGCTTTGAATTGCTTCTTCTATATACAATTCGCAGTTGTAAACTGGCATTAAGATACTTACTAATCGCATGAGAAATCACCTTTTAATTGAATATTTTAAATTATCAAAAAGTCTTGAAAACAATCTTCTATCATCGGTAATTATCTCGGCGATACCCTTTGCACCAAACTTAAAATTTAATTCAGTACCATAATTTGTTATGAGTCCCTTGGGCAGTTTAACTTTTACTAAATACATATTCTCTTTTTGATTACCTGAGTTGACTCTCTGATTTGCAATTAAAGATATTTCGTCTATTACGCCTCTTACTGAACCGTATTCATTATAAGGAAAATCGTTTAATTTGATTATAACTGCTTGCCCCTTACTAACTTTACCAGCACCATTCTCTGGTAATAAAACTTGAGCATACATGTCTTTCCGATTAGGGACAATTGAAAAAACTTCCCTCCCTGCAAATATATATTCATCATTTGTCCAGAAGTCAGAATACTCTACAAGGCCACTAATTGGGGCTATAAAAACATATTTCGTCTGCCATTGTTTAATTGCTTCGGTTAAATCATAGTAAGCACTAATAAGTTTTAGTTCAATTTCTTTTTCTCTCTCTTCTCTTTGGATTTTTAATTGTTGTATTTTACTTATAACATCCTCTAATTGATATTTATTATTATACAACGAAGTATTCAGGCTGCCGAAGCCTCGCTTTGCGGATAAAAGGATTATTTTACTTTTCTCTAACTCACTAGGAGCTAAAACCTTTCTGCTCAATAATACTGAATCTCTATGATATGAATTTTCTAATAGAGAATATGAATTTTTGCTAATATACAGATCATTTTCTATTTCACTTACAACTTGTTGCTGAACTACCGCTTGTTTAGATAATATTTCTTGTTGTTTTCCTAATAGGTCAAGATTATAATGATCAAGACTTGTATATAAAGCATTTAAAAAAATAAAATAAGACTCGTTGAGTTCACCCAATTGCAAATTTTTTGGGAAGTGGTACCTATGCTCATTATAATTGAGTTTATTCAGAGTTAGATGTTGTATAAGACTATCAATCAATATAACATCATTAAATTTAGCCGCATTTTGAATGTACCCAATATAGTCTCCAGCGCTAAATACATGTTTAGTAGGAAATTTATTAAGCTGTAATTTACCAGAAACGTTACAAACAATTTTAACCGGTGCTAAAACGGCATTTAGCTTAAGTTCCCCTTTAACAATATCAGGGTATTTAATTATCCAACCGAAAATTAAAATAGTAAAAAATATAAACATTAGAAAACCCGATGCTATTAAGCCAAAGCGAGACGGCATTCTCTCTATTATATCTTTCACTTCCTCGTGTCTTACCGGCACTTCGGAACCGTGATTTCTTTGCTCAGGCATTTAATTAGATATTAAATTGCGCACTAACTAGATCATAATAGTGACTTTGCTGTTTCATTAATACGTCATGATTTCCTGTCTCTACAACCGAACCGGATTTTAGTACAATTATCTGGTGAGCCTTTTGTATAGTACTGAGCCGGTGTGCAACTACCACCACAGTTTTTCCATTGAAAATCACATTCATCGCTTCTACTATTTTTTTTTCATTGATTGAATCTAGAGAATTTGTAGCCTCATCCAGAAAAAGGTAATCTGGATCTTTATATAAAGCCCTCGCAATTAACAAGCGTTGCTTTTGCCCCCCACTCATTCCACGACCCATTTCACCCATTATGGTATTATATCCTTGTGGCAGTTCTTCAATCTCTTTGGCAATATTTGCAACTATCACACAATTTCTCAATTTTTGGTAATCAATTTCGTCCTCCCCAACCGCTATGTTATTTAAGATTGTATCGTTAAAAATTTTCCCGTCCTGTAAAACTAAACCACATTTAGCCCTCCATTGCTTTAGGTTAATGCCATTGATATTCATATTTCCAATTTGAATATTCCCATAGCTAGGTTGATATAATCGGAGTAGTAATTTTAGTAAGGTTGATTTACCGCTTCCACTATCGCCCACTATAGCCGTAACACATCCTTCCGGTATAATAAGTGATATGTTTTTTAGAACTAATGGCGAGTTTTTACCATATTGAAAACTCACATTATTAAAAAACAAACTTTTAAACTCTGGTAGTTCAAGGTTGTTCGTTACTATTGTTTCTTCATCATCCAGATCATGAACTTCATTTATGCGTTGATAACTAATCTTTGCGTAGTTTAACGATTGTATGTAAATTATAAACTGAACTACAGGGCCAGCAAGCATTCCTATTATGAATTGTGTAGAAATCATAACACCAAAAGTTATCTCTCCTCTTATAACTGCCTTTGCACAATAAAAAGTTATCAATAAATTTGTCAGGGTAGTAATAAATTGGGCTCCCACATTCTGTATATTGTCTAATGTTAAAACACGTTGATTTACCATAAAAAGTCTTGCTTGAATAGCTTCCCATTCCCATCTCCTTTGAATTTCATAGTTATTTGTTTTTATGTCTTGAACGCATGAGATTGTCTCCACCCAGTAACTTTGATTTTTTGAATTTAACTCAAAGTTCTCCCAGTCAAATTTCTTTCTCCATTTTAAAGAGCTTAAGATCCAAAGAACATATATTAAGTTCCCCAAAATAAAAATCCAGAATATCGTGACATTAAATGTAAATAATACAATAGAGAATACTAAAAAAGTTATCGAAGCAAATACTAAGTTAACAGAATTGTTCATAATAAAACTCCTAATCCTTTCGTGATCATTGGCTCTCTGAAGTATGTCACCTACAAGCTTGTCTTCAAAAAATGTGATGGGTAACTTCATCAGTTTGATCAAGTAATCCGATACTAAGGAAATATTAACTCGGGAAGTAATATGTAGCAGAATCCAGTCTCTTATCACATTGCCTAAAAGCATACTTAAAATAATTGTTATATTAGCAATAAGCACAATATTTATGAAATCCAAATCATTAGTTTGAATTCCAACATCTATGACCGCCTTAGAAATGAAAGGTAATAACGCTTGCAACAAAGTCACAATTAGCATTACCATAAACAATACGTAAAAGTTTTTCCGGTAGGGTAAGAAGTAGTCTATGACTTTATACAGAGTTTTAGGCTTGTCTTGCCTTGCCTTGGTATTATTATAGAACAAAGTAGTTGGTTCTAGAACCATCAAAGTTCCTTTTTTCTCCTCGCCTGAGCCTTTAAGCCAACCATTACCAAACTCTTTAACACTGTATTTTACTAATCCCATAGCGGGATCAGATACATATACGTTGCCTTTTCTGCATTTGTAAACAACTACAAAATGGTTACCTTTCCAATGCACAATACAAGGCAATGGAATTCTCTTGAAAAAATTTTGCAGACTTAAAGAATAACACCGATTTCGAAAGCCGATTTGCTCTGCTGCAAAACCGATATCATGAAAACTTACACCTGCCTTTGTAATGCTGCAAAGTTCTCGCAAAAAGGGAAGTTTATAGTATTTTCCGTAATATTTTGAAATTATTTTTAAAGATGCTGGACCACAATCTTTGCTATCCATTTGGTATTCATGAGGAAATTTCTTTAGCAAAATACGGGAATTACTGGGTTGAGGCGTATTAAATAGGAAAGTGATATATTATTAAATTTTTTACTAACTTGAGAAGTATATAATACTAACCATTTTAGAGAATTGCTTAATATTATTTTTTTAGTAAAATTTGTGCTTTCGATAGATAGTCAAATCATTACAACATTAATTTTTCAGTTTCCTTTTTCTACAAATTCACTGATCAACCTACCGAATATCCATGCTATCGACTTGTATTCTTTAAATTCCTCTTGATTATCTTCTTTAACGTACCATGGATTTGTGAAAGAATAGCTATATATTTTATTATTGACCTTATATTGAACAGTATAATTAGCCATGTAATGGGGAAAATCTGTTTCAGATTGATCGGGCAGCGTAAATACATTATGTGCTGCTAAGGATAAAAATACAGAATCTAGATTTTGATTTTTAACCTGATACTTCTTGAGTGGAAAATTGACTGTTGGCAAGTCACCAAATCCACTTTTTTTTCTTCTGTAGTAATAAGAATCAAATACGTTTTTGTTTATAAGAATACTAGCCATAGAATTTAGATCGTCGCCGAGTATATAAAGCCTAATCTCAATATCGTTTTTTGACTCTTTTATATCAGGTACCCCTAAATACAAATTCACCCTTTGAAAATTTATAGTTTCATGCTTATTTTCCGGGGCAATCCACTTAGAGGGTTTAATTTGTCCATACATTGAAAAGCACGAAAACATTAACAAGATTAGGAAGTATATACGTTTCATCTAAATTTTTTAAAGGAATAACAAAAACCGTTGTCGGTCATGAAACAGGGGGGGCTGGCAAAAATTGGGCAATTAGAGGGACTTGGCTCTCGCCGCCTAATTCTGAACTAGCGGACAGGTTATCATAGATACAATCAGAATTGGCAGCCGATCCCGTTTTAAAATTTTTAGTTGCTGTATTAAAATTTGCCATATTATAACCATCTCTCACAAGGCTTACCATGGAGTTTCCATAGTCCTGTTCGGCTTTATCTAATCCATCGGATGGCGTTATGTTATTACTTATAGCTGCGGCTGCTATAGGGTTGTTAACATCAAATGTATGGGATTCCTCTTTATATTTTAGTTGAAATAAGTAAGCTTGAGTTTCATTACTTGTGGTGTTTGAAGTTTCGTTACTTGAACTACCTCTAGCATTTTGGGCGTAAGCGTGAAACAATTCGTGTGCTGCTAACTGGCCATTACTTGAAGAAAAATTAGAAACGTTTATTGTGTTAGTAGTAGGATCATACCCAGCTGGTGCAGTGGATCCTGGAGGCATAGCGGATCCGTTAAGATTAATGTGTTGTCCTGAAGCTTGAATTTGAGTTAGTAGCGCCATTCCGACACTTGTTTCAGCTAACTTAAGAATTGAAGCTTTAGCTGTTGCAGAGCTTGTGCCTCCTGAATAAGAAAAAGTGCCACTTGACCCTCCAGCAAACATACTATTAACTAACATTTCTGCCGGGGATGGACCGTTGCTACTGTTGCTACCTCCCATTATACTTTGTTGTTGTGTAACACCAAGGATTTCGAATTCCTTGTCTAAGGCATCTAGAGTCATGCCGACTTTTAAGTTGTGGTTCATAATAGTTGATTAGATTTATTCTATAAAACTAAAAAAAATTATTTTATTTTCAACATAAAGTAAAATATATATTTTAAAAGGGTAGACAACTGCAAGCTAATTGATATAAAATTACGCTTAGTCACTATTGGGATTAAAATAGTATTTGGACGTCATATATCGCTATGCCCTGAGAATCGAATATTCCATCGAAATGCTACGAAAAAATCCTACACAGCGAAGTCGTGGCGCTTTTTGTACTTTTCTTTAATTTACCCCTACTAATAAAAATATAGCATCCATTGCAGTAAGAATAAAAAGTAGATAATCAATAGTATTCAACTGACCGCCTCTAGCAGACACCAAAAAAGAAAATGCTATTAAAGAAGTTCCAAATAACCCATTTCCAACGGTCAAAATAATAAAAAACCTTGGCTTTGCTGTAAATGGGATGCTTTATAATGTCCATAAATAAATCTTAAAATTTAGTTTCCGTTACTTTCAATAAATATTTGTATCGGCGGAAGCAGGTTTTTTTGGAACAACTGGTTTAAAGCGAAAACCAACGATTGTGTTCTGCCAATACTGAAGGCGGGAATAATCAGCCGCTGTTCCAAAGTGCTATCATTTGTGTGCCATCTCCCACCATAGGTACTTTCGCACACAAGAAAATCTACTTCGGGCAACGGATTGGGATTAACGAGTACGGGATAATTTTCCCTGCCGATATCGCCCGTAAAAGCTATTTTTCTTTCTTGCCCGTGTTCATTTACCGTTAACACTACTGCTGCCGCACCTAGCAAATGCCCCGCTGGAATAAAGGTTAAAATTACATCTCCGTTTATTCTGAAGGGTTTATCAAAGTCTATTGTAACCATTCGGTCTAGCGTTTCTATCACATCTTTTTGAAGATACAATGGCTTTGGCCCAGAAAATTTTCCGCGTTTCGTTCTTGGAGTGCGTTTTGCTTTGCTTAAAAATATGTTTACAGAATCGAAAAGTAGCAAAGCTGATAGATCTGCAGTTGGAGGCGTGCACAGTATTTGCCCGGCGAAACCCAAGCGTACCAAGGTTGGCAAATTGCCAGAATGGTCTATGTGTGCATGCGTTAATATAACCAGGCTTATGCTGGTTGGATCGAACGGGAATTGTAAATTATCTTCTTGATAAGAGTCTTTTTCGTAATCTAAACCGCAGTCTATTACTATTTTAAATTTATTTATTTCTAAAAGGTGCGTACTGCCGGTTACTTGCTCCGCAGCTCCCCAAAAGGTTAAGTTCATGCTTTTCTTTAATTGAGATGTTGCTAAAGTAGCCGAAAGGCTTAGTATTTTAGCCAAATCGAAGTAAATTTTTTTGTCGGCCGGCGTGATAAATTATTCTTTATATAAGGTACTGAGGCAATTCCATAAATCATTTTGTACTTTTAACAAGTAAAATTTTTAACAATGCAAGAACCATTTGATTTAGATGTTGCCGGCGTACTTTACGCTGCTTTTCCGGAAGGAAACGATACGTACACTATTTTTAAAAACGGCAAAGAATACTTACAGATAATCAAAGACACTTCGTCGATTTGGTTGAAATTAGACTATAAAACAGAGTTGCCCGTTTTTGAAGAAGATGAAGAAGTCAACTCGATAGGGCAGGCGATAGAAAAATATGTTCCGGAAGAAGAAGACGAAGAAATTTGAATTGAAATTTTAAAACCCGACCATGCCAACGTCTAGCTATAGCGAGCTACTTGAAAAGATAAATGAGTTTATACGCAAGTTTTACCTAAACAAACTATTGCGTGGAAGTATCTATGCCTCGGCTTTTTTGCTAGTACTTTACTTATTGGTCTTTATTAGTTTTTACTATCTAAATCCATCTGCTGTAGTTAAGACATTTGTGTTCTTCTCCTTCTTGATTATTGGAGCATTTACAATTCTGGTTCTGATTATCAAGCCATTGTTCTCTATGCTTAAACTTGGAGATCGCATTTCTTTAGATGAAGCTTCAATAATAATTGGGGAACACTTTGCCGATATAAAAGATAAACTTCTAAATACGCTGCAATTACATCAACTTGCGGAAGCGAAGCCCGAAAATAACGCATTGGTCTTAGCGAGTATAAATCAAAAAATTATAGAGTTAAAACCTATTCCTTTTTATTCTGCGGTTAGGATAGATGAGAATAAAAAATATTTGAAATACCTCTTTATTCCGCTCAGCATCATCTTATTAATTTCTATTTTCTCGCCGATTATTTTAAAACAAGGCACTTATAGTTTTTTTAAATACAACGAATACATTGCGCCAACAGCGCCTTTTCAATTTGTAATCGACAATAAAAATTTAACTGTTACGCAAGGCGATGATATTAACCTCCCCGTAAAAATTACCGGCAGTGAGGTGCCAAACGAAATTTATGTAGAAGATGGCAAAAACACTTACAAGTTAGAAAAGAAAAATCTTTCCACCTTTGTGTTTGCCATAAAAAACATCCAAAATGATAAAAAACTGGTTTTTAAGGGTGGAGGATTTTCATCAAAAACTTATCCAGTTGTCGTTCGGCCACTTGCAGAATTGTTAAATGTTTCTGCTGAAATAAACTATCCCAGGTATCTGGGCAAAAAGAATGAGGAGATAGATAATGTAGGCGAATTGCTGATCCCTGAAGGAACCACAATAACTTGGCAAATTAAAACCGCAAAAAGTGACGCCGTAGTTTTTATGCTAAATAACATAAGCCACAATTTAAATGTAACCAATAATTTTGCAGATTTCAGTTCGATAATCAAGACCAACGGCAGCTATCGTATTACGCCAATAAATCAGTTTTCTACTTCTTCAGACTCTTTGAGTCATCAAATTTCGGTTATCAAAGATCAGTTTCCAAGTATTAATGTAGAAGAAAAAGCTGATTCGATATCTAGTAAAGTGCGTTACTTTACTGGTCAAGTGCAAGATGACTATGGTTTTAGTCGCCTATCATTTAAATACAACATCCAAGAGAATGGAACGATAATTTCTAATTCGAGCAAAAACATTAGCATAAAGGCGAATACAACGTCAAACAGCTTTTTCTTTTTTTGGGATTTGAGAGACATCGCACTTAAACCAAATCAAACATTAAACTATTACTTCGAAGTTGCGGACAATGATGGGGTAAATGGAGCAAAAACAACTAAGTCGATTACAAAATCCTTCATCCAACCGACTAAACAAGAAATTTCTGAGCAAGTGAATGCGAACAGCACTAGCCTAAAAGATAAGATGCAATCGGCAATTCGCTTGGCAAATTCGGTGCAGAATGAAAGTAAAAAATTGGCAGATAAACTTATTGATAAAAAAGAAATTTCTTTCGAAGACAAAAAAGAGATCGATGCATTGCTCGATAAAAAGAAGCGGTTAGATGAAGCCGTTAAGGAGATAAAAGAATTAAACGATAAGAACAACCAGCAAAAACAAGAAAATCAGGCACAAACAGAAGAGTTGCGGCAAAAACAGGAACAAATCAAAAATCTGTTTGACAATGTATTGGATGAAAAAACCAAAGCCTTGCTAGAAAAATTACAGGCTTTGATGAATCAGCAGGCAAAAGACATGACTCAAAGTGAGCTTTCTAAAATGCAGGTGGACAACAAGGGTTTGAAAAACGAACTGGACAGGATTTTGGAGCTCTACAAACAATTGGAGTTTGAACAAGTACTGGAAAACAGCATCAACAGGCTAAATGACTTGGCTAAAGAACAGCAAAAGTTGAGCGAGCAAGTTAAATCGCCCAATTCGGATGCGTCATTAGCGAAGCAAAAACAAGGGGAATTGAGCAAAGAACTTAAAAACATAAAAGAGGATTTACAAAAGCTGGGCGAGAAAAACCAAGCGCTAGATAGGCCGAATAGTTTTGATGATCCGAAAGATGAGCTAGAACAGATACAAAAACAGCAGGAGCAAAGTGAAAACGCGTTAGAAAGACACCAATTGAAAGAAGCCAGTCAACAACAAAAAGATGCGGCAGAGCAAATGGAACAGTTGGCAGCGAAGATGAAAGAAACAAGCGCACAGGAGGCAGAAACCGAAAATAACGTAAATGCTAAAGAATTACGAAAACTGCTTGAGAATCTGTTGACGACTTCTTTTACCCAAGAAAAGATAATGCTCGCCTTAAAACAAATGAATCCGAACGATCCCAGTTATAAGCTAAACGTACAAGAACAAAGAATGGTTAAAGATAATCTTAAAACCATTGCAGACAGCCTCTATAGTTTGAGTAGGAAAGTACCTCAAATAGAAAGTACCGTTAACAAGGAGATGAATACGGTAAACTTTAATCTTAATAAGAGTTTAGAAAGTCTCGCTGATAGAAGAACGGCGGAGGGTAATCGCTATCAACAATATACGATGACTTCTATAAATAACCTCGCGTTGATGCTGAATGAAGCTTTAGAACAATTACAGAAAGCAAATAAAAATGCAAAAGGTGGTAAGGGAAAGAAGAAACAGAGCATGCAGCAATTGCGCCAAATGCAAGAACAGCTAAACAAAAATATGCAGCAAGCTAAAGACCAAATGCAAAAAGAGGGGAATAAGGGTAAGGTCGGCAAAGGGCAAAGCAGTCAGGAATTTGCAAAAATGGCGCAGCAACAGCAGATGATTAGGCAGGCATTGGAAAAAATAAACAGGGAGGACAATAAAGATGGAACCGGCAAAATGGGAGATTTGAATGAAACTGTTCAAGAAATGAAAAAAACGGAAAGCGATTTGGTTAACAAAAGTTTAGAAGAAGAGACATTTAAAAGGCAGAAAGATTTGGTTACCAAATTATTAGAAGCAGAAAAGGCTGATAGGGAACAGGAGCAAGATGACAAAAGAGAAGCGCAGGCCGCAAAGCAATTTCCGCTCTCGTATCAGAAGCAATTTAAAGATTATCAATTACAAAAAACAAATGGCGATGAAGTATTAAAAACGCTGCCTCCAACCTTAAACTACTATTACAAAAATAAATTTGCCGAATATTTAAAACTCCTTGCAAATTAACAATAGGTAAAAAATTATTTTAACTTAAATGGCGTCAATTAATTTTTTCTGCGAAGAAATTATTTACACACTTCCCAACAAACGTAAAATTAAGAGTTGGATTAAAGATACGGTATTGGCAGAAGGCTTCCAGCTAAATGTAATAAATTTTATTTTCTGCAGCGATGCCTATCTGCTAGAAATAAATAGACAGTATTTAGACCATGATACGCTGACGGACATTGTGACATTTGATAATAGCGAGGATGAAAAACAAATTACCTCTGATATATTTATAAGCATTGAACGCGTAAAAGAGAATTCGAAAACCTATAAAACGGTTTTTTACGATGAAGTTTGCCGGATAATCATTCATGGAACGCTCCACCTTTTAAACTACGGTGATAAGAATTCGACAGACAAGGCAAAGATGACTTTGATGGAAAATCATTACCTCTCTCTACGAAATATTGGATTATAGTTATGTTATCGAGCATGAATGAGTTGTAATGTTTGTTGTCTTTAAGGAAATTTTGGTGGATAAAAAACGCTGTATTTCTATAAAGTATCTTTTATTATGAAATGAATGATCATTTCATCCTCAATTTTCGGTAGTTAACTAACGAAGCTATTAAATCAGTACTTTTTCTCTAAAATATAAACGGCTGCAGAGCGCCTTTCACCGCTTGTTTCGTTTATAAGGTTGATGCGATAAAACAAGTTTATACCTCAATCAAAAAGCAAACTGACCGTTAGATGAAAGCCTTAATAAATATAATATGTATTTTTGCTAAATTTTTAACAATAAATTTTTAGGTTTTGAGTACTTTAATTGCGGCAGAAAATGTTGGGCATTCTTTTAGTGATGACTGGTTGTTTAAAAATCTAACCCTTGGTGTAAATACTGGGCAACGGGTGGCTTTAGTTGGAATAAACGGATCGGGAAAAAGTACCTTGTTAAAAATTTTGAGCGAAGAATTTCCGCCAAAAGAGGGAAAGGTTATTAAAAATAAATTTGTTAAGGTTGGTTTTCTAAACCAAGACCCTCAATTTAACTCGGGTGATTCGATCAGCGATTTTATCTTTTCCATGGATAATAAGCAACAACAGCTTATTCGCGAATATGAACAAATTCTTGAGGAACCGAATCCTGACGAAGCTATTTTAGGTAGGCTATATGAAGACTTAAGCGAACATAATGCCTGGGAATACGAACATCAAATAAAAACCATTCTAAATAGAATGGGCATTACTAGATTACAGCAACAAATAGATACCCTTTCTGGTGGGCAGAAAAAGAGATTGGCCTTAGCTAAATTATTAATAGAAGATCCTGAAGTTCTTATTTTGGATGAACCAACCAACCATTTAGATATAGATACCATAGAATGGCTAGAAAAACTATTAACCTCCGGAAATAAAACAATATTACTAGTTACTCATGATCGTTATTTTTTAGATAACGTATGTAATTCAATTGTTGAGCTAGTTGCCGGAAAGACATTTACATATAATGGTAATTACGCATTTTTTCTTGAAAAGAAAAGCGAACGTGAAGCAAGCGACGCCGCCACTTTGCAAAAAAACCAGAATCTGCTTAAAAAGGAACTGGAATGGATGAGAAGAATGCCGCAAGCGAGAGGCACTAAATCTCAATCCAGAATCGACGCTTTCTATAAATTAGAGGAACAAACTAAGAAAAAAAGCGACGCTGGATTGGTAACCCTAAATATCAAAATGTCCCGTCAGGGAGGGAAGATATTAGAATTAAAAAACATCTCGCAATCGTTCGGAGAGACCGAAGTAATCAAAAATTTTAGCTATACCTTTAAAAAGGGAGACAGAATTGGCATTGCCGGGAAAAACGGCACGGGAAAATCTACCTTGCTAAATATACTTTCAGGTTTTTACAAACCTGTTGAGGGGGTTGTGGAAATTGGAGAAACCACCCAGTTTGGTTATTACAAACAATCCGGTTTAGATTTTAATTCCAAGATGCGGGTTATTGATATTGTGACATCTGATGCGGAGTATATCAAAATGGCAGATGGATCTACAATAACCGCCTCACAACTACTTTCTCTTTTCTTATTTCCTCCGAAAAAGCAGTACGGAATGGTTGAGAAATTGAGCGGTGGTGAAAAGAAAAGGGTGAATTTGATGAAGGTGTTGATGCAAAATCCAAACTTTCTAATTTTGGATGAACCGACCAACGATCTGGATATTGACACTTTAAATGTATTGGAGGAATTTTTAGAAAACTTCCCTGGTATATTAATGCTTGTTTCGCACGATAGATATTTACTTGATAAGATGTGCGATCAGCTTTTTATAATGGAAGGTAATGGCGACGTTAAGATTTACAATGGAAATTATTCGGAGTTTAAAAGCAGTACAGAAGTTGTTAAAAAATACGCAGAAAATCAAATCCAGTCGCAAAATAACACCGCGATCGCAGCTTCCGTGCGAAAAAAATTAAGTTTTAAGGAGCAGCAGGAGTTAGAAAATAGCGAGCTACGCATTGCAGAATTAGAGGCTGAGATAAAAAAGACTACAAAATTCGTGCTTGAATCATTTGCATCAGATTACGTTGAGATACAGAACGCTACAGAAAAAATAGAATACCTCAACCGAGAGTTAGATATTTTTACATCGCGCTGGTTATCACTTTCCGAATAATTTGCCGAATTTATTTTGAGTGAAACGAAGCTGCGATGAGCATCTGTTCCACGTGAAACTTTAAGAAATCAATATGTTTGAAAAATATGACTTAATAGTGGTTGGCGCAGGGCATGCCGGTTGCGAAGCGGCAGCGGCAGCTGCAAATATGGGTTCTCACGTTTTATTGGTAACGATGAACATGGGAACCATTGCACAAATGAGTTGTAACCCTGCTATGGGCGGGGTTGCAAAAGGCCAAATCGTTCGTGAGATAGACGCCATGGGCGGATATTCTGGCGTTATTTCTGATAAAACAACGATCCAGTTTAGAATGTTAAACCTTTCCAAAGGACCGGCGATGTGGAGCCCCCGGGCGCAAATTGACAGAATGCGCTTTGCTGAAGAGTGGAGGTTGGCTTTGGAAAAAACGAATAACCTAGATTTATGGCAGGACAATGTTATTGGAATATTGGTTAAAAACAACAAGGTTTACGGAGTAAAAACAGCATTAGGCATCGAAATAGAAAGTAGAGCAGTTGTCCTGACGAACGGAACCTTTCTAAATGGGACCATTCATATAGGAGAGAAAAAGTTTGGCGGCGGTAGAACAGCCGAACGTTCATCAACGGGAATTACCGAGCAGTTGGCAACGCTTGGAATGCAGTCTGGAAGAATGAAAACAGGTACGCCGCCACGCGTGGACGGGAGATCTCTCGACTATAGTAAAATGGAAGAACAATGGGGCGATAACGATCCAAGCAAATTTTCGTTTACCGATACTTGCCCAGGCAAACAACAGCGCTGCTGTTGGATTACCTATACGAATAAAGAGGTACATGAAACATTAAAAGAAGGTTTCGAAAAATCTCCGATGTTCACTGGCCGAATTAAAGGACTCGGTCCACGCTACTGCCCATCAATAGAGGATAAGATAAACCGATTTTCTGAGCGCGACCGCCATCAAATATTTGTAGAGCCAGAGGGTTTGAACACGTGCGAAATTTACGTGAACGGATTTTCTACTTCTCTTCCTGAAGACATTCAATTTAAAGCACTGCGTAAAATTCCAGGTTTCGAAAAAGTAAAAATGTTTAGACCGGGCTACGCAATTGAATATGATTTCTTCCCTCCAACACAACTGAATCTTACCTTAGAAACGAAGTTAATCGACGGGTTGTTTTTGGCCGGTCAAATCAATGGAACAACAGGGTATGAAGAGGCGGCTTGCCAGGGGTTTATGGCGGGAATTAATGCTTATCAAAAAATTAATGATAAGGAGCCTATTATAATGAAAAGGGCTGAAAGTTATATAGGCGTGCTTATAGACGATCTTGTAACAAAAGGCACTGACGAACCATATAGAATGTTCACTTCTCGTGCAGAACATCGATTGTTACTGAGGCAAGACAATGCCGATATAAGACTGTCTCCATTAGGATATAAGCTTGGTTTAATAACTAAAGAACGCTTGCAAAAAGTAAACAAGAAAATAGTCGATGCGGATAATCTGATTAAATTCACCAAGCAACAGGGAATAGAAATGAATTTGGCAAATCCAATGCTGGAAAGCATAGGATCAACTGCGCTGACGCAAAATGTTAAAATTAACAGTTTAATCGGTAGGCCGCATGTTGGTTTAAGAGATGTAATAGCTGTAAGTAAACCATTACAAAAAGTAACTAATGGATTAGACAAAGAAACTATTGAACAAGCAGAGATTAAAATAAAATATGAGAGCTATTTCGAAAAAGAAAATGAGATTGTGGCTAAAATGTTGAAGATGGAAAACAAGTCAATTCAGCCAGATTTCAATTATGACAAAATAATCTCTATTTCAAAAGAAGCAAGAGAAAAATTATTCAAAGTACAGCCAAGAACTCTCGGGCAAGCATCAAGAATTTCGGGCGTTTCGCCTTCAGACATTTCCGTTTTGATGGTTAGTTTATCTAAGTAGTTTAATATCAACATCTTAACACAGAATAACTAAGACTAATTTTAGATTAAAAATGAGCCTTAAAAACTAATTTTTAGATGCATAACTCCAAACGATACGAAACTGCTTTAGAAGCTCTAAAAATGCGAAAAACGGAAAGCCTTCTTTTCAAATTGAGGCTTATCTCATTTTGTGCGGCTATTTCATTATTTGCATCTTGTGCGGTTCCGCAAAATCCTCAAGGAGGACCGAAGGATACAACGCCTCCAAAAGTTGTAGAAATGATTCCTAAAAACTTAACTAAGAATTTCGCGGCAAAAAAAATAACTATAGAATTTGACGAATATTTTAGATTGAACGATCAGTTTAAAGAATTCAACATCTCCCCAGATCAAGAAAAACAACCCGTTTTAAAAATAAAAGGAAAGAAATTAGAAATAGATTTACAAGATACCCTAGAAAAAAACACCACCTACACGTTAAACTTCGGTAAGGCAATTGCAGACGTTAATGAAGGAAATATCGTAAAAAATTTAAGTTATGTTTTTTCAACCGGGTCTAAAATAGATTCTTTACAGTTAAGCGGAACGGTAATTAGCTCCCTAACTGGAGAACCAGAATTAGATGCAACGGTTTTCATTTTACCACTAGATAGAGATAGTTTGTTTGGCAAAAAAAGACCTTCAATTTACACCACAACAGATAGCTCCGGCCGCTATCAATTAAACAACCTAAGAGAAGATAGCTATAAAGTTTATGCGTTAAAAGAGTTTGGCGGAGGTGATAAAATCTATCAACAATTATCTGATGAAATTGGATTTAGAAAGGATACTGTGCTGATAAACAAAAACATCGAAAACTATGATCTGCAAATCTTTAAAGAAAAAGCTACTGACTTTAGAATTTTAGATAGAAAATTTAACCTGGATGGAAGTATGTTTTTTAGTTTTAACCAAGAATTAAAGCAACCAAAAATAACCGTGATACAACCGGCAGATCTAGATAAAGACAAATTCGTGTCGTTTTCGAAAAACAATGACACTGCAAGGGTTTGGCTTAACAAATTAGATTTTGACTCGGTAAAATTGGCCATATCTTCGGCTGGAAAGCAGCTGGACACGATTTCCTTTACAAGAGGAAAAAAAGACAATTATACAAGGGATTTAAATTTTACAGAAAATACGAGCGATGCAAAGTTAAGTCCTTTTCAACAATACACGATAACAGCCAATTTCCCTATTGTTAGCGTCGATCCTGCTAAAGTTACTTTGTTGGAGGATTCTGTAAAGCGCACCAATTTTGAAATGGTAAAAGACACTGCAAATTTTTTAAAATATATTATTAAATATCCATGGAAACCAAAGCGAACTTATGCGCTCACAATAGATCCGGGCGCTTTTACTGTAATCTTTGGCGCTAAAAATAGGCAGATTAACAAAACGTTTACATTGGGCAACCAAGACGATTATGGCTCACTCATACTAAATGTAGAAGTACCAGATACAACAAAAAGCTACATTGTTGAATTTATTTCAGAACAAAAAGAAACCATTAAATCCTTCATTATTATTAAAAATACTAAGATAAATTTCTCTAATTATCCTTCCGGAAAATATTATATCCGCATTGTTTATGATGCAAATCGAAATGGTAAATGGGATACTGGAAATCTTGCGCTGCATTTACAGCCAGAAAAAATCTGGTATGACCCTGTAGAAAGATCTTTACGTGCAAATTGGGAACGTGAAGATAAGTTAATCATACCAGAACCTCCTGAAAAACCAACAGCTGCGCCGTTTAAAAAGGCAGCCCGGGATAACGGTTCAAATAGAAATTATAATTAGCTTTCTTTTAATCGGTTTTAAACCAATTGCTGTACATCACATAATTATCAGGAAGGCGCATCAGTAGAGCGCGTTGTTCTTCTGATATCCGCCTTATTTGCTTTGCGGGAGTACCAGCATAAATAAAACCGCTCTCGCAGATGGAGTTTTCTAAAACAACAGACCCCGCGGCAATGATACAAAACTCCTCTACAATGGCATTATCCATTATTATCGCTCTCATCCCAATTAACACATTATCATTTACTATACAACCGTGAACAATTGCATTATGTCCGATAGATATTCTGTTTCCGATAGTAGTAGATGCCTTTTGATAAGTGGCATGAATAACAGCACCATCTTGTATATTTGTCTCATCGCCTATCGTTATTGAATTTACATCACCCCTGATTACTGCGTTAAACCATACGGAACACTTGTTCCCTATTTTAACATCGCCAACAATAGTAGCGTTTTCCGCTAAAAAACAGTCATCGCCGATGGTAGGAATTATATTTTTAACTGGAAGAATTAAAGGCATAGGTATAAATTAAAGAACTGTGTCGTGAATATCTTCTATGCGCCAATCGTAATCTGTAGTGTAATGCAAGCCGCGGCTTTCTTTACGTTCCATAGCAGATTTTATAACCAAATACGCAGCTTGAATTACATTTCTTAATTCACATAATTTAACGGAAACCTTATTCTTTTTATAAAACTCTTCCGTTTCCTCATAAATTAAAAATAGACGCCGATACGCCCTTTTCAGTCTAAAATCAGAACGCACAATACCAACATAATCGCTCATAATTCTTTGGGTTTCCCGCAAATTATGCGTAACTAATATATCTTCATCAATTTGGGTTACGCCTTTATCGTCCCAGTCGGGAATATTATCAGGTATAACATTACTTTTAAAAACTTCAATTGCATCCTGATAGATCCGATGCGCAAAAACTGCAGCCTCTAGTAAAGAATTAGAAGCCAATCGATTGGCACCATGTAGGCCAGTAGAAGAGCATTCTCCGCACGCATATAAGTTATTTATAGAAGACCTGCCATACTCGTTAACCAACACTCCGCCGCACATATAATGAGAAGCAGGCGTAACCGGAATATAATCTTTAGTCATATCTATCCCGATAGAAAGACATTTTTCATAAATGTTTGGAAAATGCTTTAGAATATCTTCCTTGTTCCTCATGGTGATGTCTAGATAGACGAAATCATCACCAGATTTTTTCATCTCTGCATCTACAGCCCTTGCAACAATATCTCTTGGCGCTAAGGATAGCCTTTCATCATATTCTTGCATAAACTCACTACCATCTCTCCTCCTCAAAATACCACCAAAACCTCTTACTGCCTCAGATATAAGAAAAGAGGGATATTCACCGGGATGATACAAAGCTGTAGGATGAAATTGAATAAATTCCATATTTCTAATTTTCCCTTTAGCTCTATAAACCATGGCCGCACCGTCTCCAGTAGCAATTACTGGATTGGTTGTAGCAGAGTAAATATGACCAGCTCCTCCGGCAGCCATTAACGTAATCTTCGCTAAAATTTTCTCAACGTCATTTAGCTCTGTATTAAAAGCATACACCCCATAACAATTTACATCCTCACTCTTTTTATCAACAAAAACACCTAAATGATGTTGCGTTATCAACTCCAAGGCAAAGTAATGGGTTAATATTTCTATGTTTTTATTTTTATGAATTTCTTTGAGTAAAACATGTTCTATCTCATAACCGGTTACATCTTTATAATGAAGCACTCGATGAGCTGAATGACCTCCCTCTTTGGCAAGATCATAAAAGCCCAATTGATCCCTATCGAAATTAATTCCGTAATCTACAATCTCTTGTATACGTTTTGGTCCTTCGCTAACAACTATCTCAACAATCTCTTTGTCGCAAAGACCATCTCCAGCTATCAGGGTATCTGATATATGATCTTCAAACGAATCTTCTTTATCTACAACCACTGCAACCCCGCCTTGCGCATATTTTGTATTAGACTCATCTTCATTAGATTTGGTAACTATTAATACTTTACCATGTTTGGCCGCTTTTAATGCGAAGCTAAGTCCTGCTATCCCTGAACCTATAACCAAAAAATCTGCTTCACGCATTTATCATTTCTTTTTAAAAACTATGTTAACAAATATTAATTTAGTGTTAACCTAATGTTTACTTTAAGCTAACAAGTATTTTAGATTGTTTAAAGACTGCCTAAAATACAAGATTGATCTATTTCTTTAAGCAAATTATCATCACATTTTTAATAGTAATCAACTTTTCAAAATTAACAAAAAGTTAACATTACGCTCTTGAAAAATAAACCTCCATTTTTAGTTAGTATTGTAAATGAACCTACTAGTGCTACAAAATATAAATAGTATTGTTGAGAATAAATTAACAACTTAAAAGTAAGCACCACTTTGATAAACTTGCCAACAAAACTAACACACTAATAAACCTTAAACAATTATATATTTAAAATAACTATTAAATATTAAAGTGTGGAAAGCATGTATCTTTGAAAAACGTTACGGAGAATAAAATACAAGTTATGGATATTTTAGAAGAAATTAGGAAAAAGGGTTTTGTAGATGAAACGATAGATCCAACCTTAGATCTTTTTGAAGAAATAGAAAAATTAAAATGCTCTAAGAATGCCATTATTCTTTCACATTACTATCAAGAACCTGATATACAAGATATTGCAGATTATATTGGAGACAGTTTAGGGCTGTCTCAAGAAGCGGCGAAGACCGATGCAAACGTAATTGTTTTTGCAGGAGTACATTTTATGGCAGAAACAGCAAAAATATTATCACCAAAAAAAACTGTTTTATTGCCTGATGTTAAAGCTGGCTGCTCGTTGGCAGATAGTTGCCCACCTCATTTATTTAAAAAGTTTAAAGAGAAATATCCAGACCATCTAGTAATTACCTATGTAAATTGTACAGCCGAACTTAAAGCAATGAGCGATATTGTATGCACGAGTACCAATGCAGTACAAATTGTAGAAAGTTTACCAAAGGAGCAAAAAATTATTTTTGGACCTGATAGAAATTTGGGAGCTTGGGTAGCCAAAAAAACAGGCAGAGATTTGGTTCTATGGAACGGTGCATGTATGGTACACGAGATTTTTTCCAAAGAAAAGATTACCAAGTTGAAAGAGCGACATCCCAAAGCTAAATTTATCGCCCACCCAGAATGTGAAGAAGTGGTGTTAAAAATGGCTGATTATATTGGTTCCACCACTGGACTATTAAAATATACTATTAATAATCCTGCAGAAGAATTTATTGTAGCCACAGAAAGTGGAATCATCCATCAAATGGAAAAGGCAAGTCCGAAAAAAACTTTTATTCCGGCGCCACCAAATAACAGTTGTGCTTGCAATGACTGTCCATACATGAAGAGAAACACTTTAGAAAAACTTTATTTGTGTTTAAAAAACGGATTGCCAGAAGTTATGGTATCAGATGATATTATCTCTTTGGCTAGAATACCGATTCAAAGAATGCTAGATATTTCAGCAGATTTAGGTTTGTAAAATGAAAGCCAAACAGGTACTCAAAAATTATTCTGGGCTATTGTGGCTATTGCTTGGGATAACATTAGGAAGTATTTACGGTCTTTTTTTCGGGAAAAGTATTGTCCAGATTAAGCCAATTGGAGATATCTTTCTAAATCTTTTATTTACAGCAGTAATTCCATTGGTATTTTTTGCAGTATCGTCATCAATTGCAGGGATAGAAAAAGATAAAAAAATAGGAAAATTATTGACCATAATGGTGCTGGTATTCTTATCAACCGTAATTGTTGCTGCCATGCTTACCCTAGTTGCAACATGGTTTTTTCCAATAACAGAGCACCTGATTAACCGAGTAGTTAACAATCAAACTACTAAATTGCTACCTGTGGGGGAGCAGATAACACAATTACTTACCGTTAACGAATTTTATCAAATAGGGAGTCGACAAAACATGTTGGCCCTAATTATATTTTCTGTATTTGTTGGCTTTTCTACACTTTATGCGGAAGAAAAGGGCGAGGCATTTAAGAATTTTTTAACCTCTGGAAATGAGGTGATGAAAAAGCTGATTATCTTAATTATGAAACTTGGTCCAATTGGCTTGGGAGCATATTTTGGTTATCAGGTTGGTTTTTTTGGACCACAACTTTTCGGAACGTATGCAAAAGCACTTGGTCTTTATTATGGAGTTGGAGCAGTTTACTTCGTCTTTTTCTTTAGTTTGTACGCGTTCATAGCTGGTGGTTTTAAAGCAATAAAAGTATTTTGGAAAAATAACATTGTGCCCGGCTTAACAGCAGTAGCAACGTGTAGCAGCATTGCGACCATACCGGCCAATTTGGAGGGAACTGAAAAGATGGGTGTTCCACATTATATTGCCAATGTAACGGTACCGTTGGGTTCTACGTTGCATAAAGATGGATCTAGCATAAGTTCTATTGTAAAAATTGCGGTGGTTTTTGCTATGTTTGGAAAAGATTTGGCTCATCTGGATACCATTCTGCTTGCCCTTAGTATCACTGTGTTGGTAAGTATTGTAGAAGGTGGCATCCCAAATGGCGGATATATTGGTGAATTACTCATGATTTCTGCTTACCAGCTTCCGCCCGAGGCGTTGCCTCCAGCCATGATTATTGGCACTTTGGTAGATCCTATGGCTACTTTGCTAAATGCCACTGGCGATAATGTAGCGGCAATGTTGATTACCAGGTTTACAGAAGGGAAGCATTGGCTGAGAGATAGAAGCTAGGCTTCTAAAAGCGTATAACTTAATTTTAATAGAGTTTTTTAAAATTTTAGGATGTTTGAGAACAAAGAAAAAACTGAAATAAATGAACTTGGAGAGTTTGGATTGATAAAACACCTAACCTCACAATTTGCAATTAAAAATAGTGAATCGATTAAGGGAATCGGAGATGATGCAGCTGTATTAGACCCAAAAGGAAAACAAGTATTAATTTCGACTGATTTACTTCTGGAAGGTATTCATTTTGATCTGGCTTACGTTCCGTTGATTCATCTCGGTTATAAGTCAGTTCAGGTTAATTTGAGTGATATTTATGCAATGAATGGGATGGCTAGCAGCATTACAGTTTCCTTGGGCTTGTCTAGTAAATTTTCTTTAGAAGCCGTAGAAGAATTTTATAAAGGCGTAGAATTGGCCTGTAATAGATTTAATATAGACTTAATCGGCGGTGACACATCAGCTAGCAAACAAGGGTTAATAATTAGTATTACCAGTATTGGTTACGCTTCGGCGGATAAAGTAGTGTACAGAAATGGTGCTAAAGAAAACGATTTGCTTTGCGTATCTGGAGATTTGGGAGGTGCATATGTAGGTTTGCAAATTTTAGAAAGAGAAAAACTCATCTATTTGGAAAATCCGCAAATTCAGCCAGATTTAGAAGGAAAAGATTACATTATAGAAAGGCAATTGAAGCCCGAAGCAAGAAAAGATATTGTTGCATTATTAGATGATTTGAATATAAAACCAACATCTATGATTGACATTTCTGATGGTTTGGCTTCAGAAACTTTACATTTGGCTACGCAAAGCGATAAAGGCTTTACCATTTACGAAGATAAGATTCCATTAGACCCCATGACATACGAGACAGCAAGAGAATTGGGTTTAGATCCAACAGTTTGTGCATTAAATGGCGGCGAGGACTACGAATTGCTCTTTACAATAAACCAGGATGATTATAAAAAATTGAAGCATGATGTTGATGTAACTGTGATTGGACATGTTACGGATAAAAACTCAGGGAGTAAAATGGTTTCCAAATCACAGCAAGTGCATGAATTGAAAGCACAAGGCTGGAATGCGTTTAAGAAATAAGATTAATGCTTAGTTAACACGTTTTAAGTTAAAAAATAAATTGGAGGCCCTAACCATTTTAATTTTTTGCAACGACCAGGTTGGTTTGGTTTCTGGCATAAGCAATGCGCTTGCTGCAGAAAATCTAAATATCATCGCTATGCGAGAATTTGTAGATGAAGCAAACGAAGCTTTTTTTGCCCGGATTGCATGCGCTGAAAGTCCAAACAGCATTACGCATTTGAAAGAAAATTTACTGGCCTTACTACCCAAAAATGCTAATGTAAAATTCGTTTCTAAAAAAAAACCAAGTATCGCCGTTCTGGTAACTAAAGAATATCATTGCCTCGCAGAAATATTAATAAAAAATCAATTCGACAACCTTGGAGCTTCGGTAAACTGTGTAATTGGTAATTATGCCAATTTGAGTGATTTTACAGAACGGTTTGGTATTCCGTATTTCTTCGTCAATCATCAGGATAAAAGCAAAGAGGAGTTTGAAAATGAGATAAAAAAGATCATAAACAATCGAGAAATAGACTATCTAGTGTTAGCAAAATTTATGAGGATTCTTTCTTCAGACTTTGTAAAAAATTATTCTGGCAAGATTATCAATATACACCATTCCTTTCTACCAGCCTTTATCGGGGCTAACCCATATAAACAGGCATTTCAAAGAGGTGTAAAAATCATTGGGGCAACGGCACATTTTGTAACCGATAAATTAGATGAGGGACCAATTATTGCACAACACATTACGCACATAGACCATAATTTTGGACTGAAAGAAATGGTTAAAGCCGGTAAAGAAGTGGAAAAAAGAGTGCTGTTAGAAGCTTTGGATCTCGTTTTTGAACACCGGGTTTTTATTAGTGGCAATAAAACGGTAGTTTTTAAATAGGCGTGTAGCATCAAAATGATAGATTTAGCATGCCATTTTAAAAATTATTCGAATTTAAAAAAGTTAGAAGTAAAATGGAATCGCAAAAATGCTTTTTATAAGCAAACAAACGCTAATGTATGTTAATTATAATAGGAACGCTTTTTGATAATAGTCTTCATTACAGAAGGAAAGTAAGGAGTTTACTTAATTTTTTAATTACTAATTCAACTTATAAGGAGCGATTAGAAAAAACTCTGGAATATCAACCTTCAACATAGCGCTATCGGCTAAACGCTTTACAGCGAAGTGTCCTTTCATGCTGCCGAAATCTGTTTTTAAATTACAACCTGATACGTAAACATGGGTTTCGCCCGGATTTATTACCGGTTGAACACCAACAACACCCTCACCATCCACTTCTTTTTTGGTACTATTAGAATCAAAAATTTCCCAGTGTCTGCGCAACAATTGAACTGTACTATCTGTAAGATTTGAGATTTCTACACGATAAGCATACATAAAATGATCGTTTGTTGGATTAGAATATTCTGGCTGGAAAACAGTTTCTATCGAAACTTTAACTCCCTCTGTAATAGCTGTTTTCATTTGTAAGAATTGTGTGTATGGCTACTGTTTGTCAAAAATCAAGCCAACTCACCAATGAGAACATCATTGGCAAATCGTACATCTATTTCTTCTAAAATAGCATAAATATTGTTAACCTCAGCTTCCCGCACCAACCTCATACGGTAAGGTTTGAAATCTGGTATTCCTCTAAAATAATTTGCGTAATGACGGCGCATCTCAAAAATGCCAGTTTTAGGTCCCTTCCATTCAATGGATTTTTGAAGATGGATTCTGCAAACAGCAACCCTTTCCTTTATTGTCGGGCCATCCAATATTTCACCGGTTTTGAAAAAGTGCTTTATCTCCCTAAAAATCCATGGGTAGCCAATTGCCGCACGACCAATCATTATGCCATCAACCTCATATTCTAACCTCCAACTTGCGGCTTTTTTTGCGCTGTCTATATCGCCATTTCCAAAAATCGGAATATTTATTCTCGGGTTTCTTTTTATCTCTCGTATTAAAGACCAATCAGCTTCGCCTTTGTAAAGTTGCGCCCTCGTACGGCCATGAATGGTTAGCGCCTGTATGCCAACATCTTGAAGACGCTCTGCAACTTCAAATACATTTTTAGAGTTATCATCCCATCCGAGGCGAGTTTTTACAGTGACAGGTAAATGAGTTGCTTTCACAACTGCTTCTGTCATCTTCACCATTTTATCTATATCCCTTAACAAACTAGAACCTGCACCTTTACAAACTACATTTTTAACTGGGCAGCCGTAATTAATATCTATAAGATCTGGGTTTGCCTCCGAAGCAATTTCTGATGCTTCGCGCATATGGTCTATATCTCCGCCAAATATCTGGATCCCGATTGGGCGTTCATATTCAAAAATATCTAGTTTTTGCCGGCTTTTTGCTGCATCGCGAATTAAGCCCTCAGAAGAAATAAATTCGGTGTACATCATGTCAACTCCATTCTGCTTGCAAACAAACCTAAAGGGCGGATCGCTTACATCTTCCATTGGAGCTAACAGAAGCGGAAATTCACCTAAATCTATATTTCCTATCTTAACAGACATTTTCTATATTCGAAAAATTCAAACACAAAGGTACAAATTAAATGGATTTCGAAATTTCCGAGAAAGAGGAACATAGCCCTTATGTTCAAATCCTGATTCTGATTGCATATTTTTTACTTGGGACAATAATATTTTCCATTATTGCGATAATTTTTCTATTTGCCATTAACCCGGCCATGTCGTTTGAAAGTTTAACATCTCTATCAAACGGCGGTGTAGAAAATATACAAGCTTTGAAAAGTTTGCAGATATTTACCTCTATTGGCATGTTTGTCTTACCTCCAATTATTTTAGCTTACACTGAATACAAAACGCCTAAAAAATTTTTCGGATTAAAACAACCGAGGGCAATGTCACTGTTTTTGGTAGTAGCCATTATGATTGCAAGTATGCCTCTTATGGAATGGGCCGCAGTTTTGAATCAAAAGATGGTTCTTCCAGAATTTTTAAAAGGATTAGAATTCTGGATGAAGGAAAAAGAAGATGCTGCCGCAAAGTTAACAACAGAACTTTTGACGGTGCGAAAGCCGTGGGATTTTGTGATAAACTTGCTAATGATTGCAGTATTGCCCGCAATAGGAGAAGAACTCACTTTTAGAGGAGGTTTGCAGCGGGCTCTTCAAAGAATGTTTGGCAACCATCATCTGGCCATCTGGGTGGCGGCCATAGTTTTTAGTGCTATACACGTGCAGTTTTATGGCTTTTTACCTAGAATGTTGCTAGGGGCAGGTTTTGGATATCTTTATTTCTATAGTGGAAATTTATATTATGCCATGCTGGGACACTTTTTAAACAATGGATTTGCCGTATGCGTAGCCTATTATATGCAAATGCACAATATGCCTTTGGAAAAAGCAGACGAGCCTTTAGGTTTCGGCTGGTACGCTTACTTGCTAAGCGCAATAATTACCATAGCTTTGTTTGTCTATTTTAAAAAAAATACAAATGGAAGAAAATTGGGTTAAGGTTTATACAACTAGAGATACATTTACCGCAGAAGTGATTAAACAGGGATTGACGGAAGACGGAATAGCAACTGTAGTTATGAACAAGCAATTTTCTGCATACAACTTTGGAGAGATAGAAATATTGGTAAATAAAGAGAATTTTCATAGCGCCATAGAATATTTGGTAAGAAACGGGATCGAATAAATAAAAAAGATGAAAACCCGCGCAATAACCGCCGTATTTTTTACCATTGTGATGCTTGCTTCGGTGTTTCTTGGCTCCTATGTATTCTCTATTTTCTATCTTTTGTTAAGTACCTTAGCTGTAACAGAATTTTATAGAATCGTTTCAAAAAAGGAAATCAAACCTCAACTTGCCTTTGGCGTAATTATTTCTGTCTTTATTTTTATTGCTTTTGCGCTGAGGCATTTTTTATATTTTGATCTCAAGTATTTGCTGCTTATTATTCCATGCGTTTTATCCCTATTTGTTTTAGAGCTCTATAAAAAAGCCGAAATGCCGTTCTCTAATATAGCGACTACCTTGATTGGAATAGTTTATGTAACCATGCCATTTTCTTTTTTTCAAGGACTTGGCTTTATCCAAAGCTGGAATATATACAGCTACCATTTGCCATTGTCTTTTTTGCTGATGCTTTGGGCAAATGATACAGGTGCTTATATTTTCGGGCTAAATTTTGGGAAGACAAAACTATTTGAAAGGCACTCGCCAAAAAAAACGTGGGAAGGATTTTTCGGAGGAATTTTAGCAACACTTGTGGTAGCCTTCCTGCTTTCACTTTTTTTAAGGGAGTATTCGTTTCTAACCCTTTCGGGGATGGCTTTGATCATATCTATCGTTGGCACAGCAGGAGATTTGGTAGAATCTATGCTCAAAAGAAGTTTAAATGTAAAAGATAGTGGCAATTTATTGCCAGGTCATGGTGGTTTGCTAGATCGATTCGACGGCTTGTTGCTATCTGCTCCTTTGGTTTATATTTATCTCTCTTTTTTGGTTGGTTAAACTTTTTCAAAGGGAGAAACCATCAAAGCAGTACAAAAACCGCAAGGACAGAAAAATTTAGCTATAAAAATATAGAAGTTGCGCTAAAATAATAATTTGTAGCCAATAGGCTGTTGATACCTGTACAGCAATATCGTATTTCTATTTACTATTTAAAGCCTAACTTCTATCCTAAAAGGAACCGTCTAAAAAGCTAAAATATCCAACAACCTCACCCATTTCGGGATTACTTCTTCGGCATCTATATGTTTTGTGGCATGTGCAAATGGTGTAAAAAGAATTTCTTTATCTACAAGTCCAACCATAGTACCGGTTTCTCCTCGTAAAAGACCTTCTACAGCAGCAACACCAAGTCTGCTGGCAAGCACTCTATCCATACAAGAAGGTTTGCCACCCCGTTGAATGTGGCCTAATACAGCAACCTTAGTATCATAATGTGGATATCTAACCTTTAATATCTCCGCTACTCCAAATGCACCACCGTTTTCATCACCTTCTGCAACCACAATAATTTTTGATGCTTTATCTTTTCTACTGTTATCAAGTTTATGTAAAAGCTCGGTTACACCAATTTTTGCCTCGGGTATCAAAATGGCTTCAGCGCCAACGCCAATTCCACTTCTCAAGGCAATCAGCCCAGAATCTTTGCCCATCACTTCTACAAGGAAAAGACGATCGTGAGATTCGGCGGTATCTCTTATCCTATCTACAGCATCTATTACCGTATTAATGGCAGAATCGTACCCAATGGTAAAATCCGTCCCAACCAAATCGTTGTCTATAGTTCCGGGTAACCCAATTATAGGAAAATCGTATTCTTTCGAAAAAAAATCTGCACCCACAAAAGTACCGTCTCCCCCAATCACTACTAGCGCATCCACTTGAGTTGTTAGTAGAGTTTCAAAAGCTTTCTTTCTGCCTTCAACTTTAGCAAACTCTTCGCTTCTCCCCGTTTTTAAAATAGTGCCGCCGCGCTGTATTATATTTGCGACTGATTTTCGATCCATGGTAATAGAATTGTTGTTAATCAACCCTTCAAACCCACGGATGAATCCCGTAACCTCTACGTTATAGTAAATTGACGCCCGAACAACCGCCCTAATTGCTGCATTCATTCCGGGAGAATCTCCTCCCGAGGTTAAAACGCCTATTCTTTTAATGTTACTCATTTTCTTTTTTTGCAAATTCTGCAAGTCCACGGTTCAAATATGCTAAATATTTTTCCACATCCAATTCAACTCCTATTGGTGGAGAGACTAATTCTTGCTCATCAAGCCCTAAAAGAACATAATAAGGCTGAGAAATGGTGTTAAATTTTGTGGCTTGTAAATCCTTGAATTTTTTTCCTACATTATTCACTCTTGTACTCAATATCTTCGAATCATATTGCTCCGATTCTGGCAAATCTGTTTTATCGTCAGTGTATAATGAAACCACAATATAATCGTTTTTCAGCTTGCTTAAAACGCGCGGATCCGACCAAACTTTAACTTCCATCTCTCTACAATTAACGCACGCATGCCCTGTAAAATCTAAAAACATCGGTTTTTTAACTTCTTTTGCATAATCTAAGGCTTCTTGATAATCAAAAAAGCCGTCAATATGATGTGGAATTTCTAAAAATTCTGAATATTTTCTTTTTGGATGGGTTGGTACCGGAGTAGAAGCAAACTCGGCTTCTTGTCCGATTACAAAGTCTTGGGTAGAAAGCGGCGGGACAAGGCTACTTACACCTTTTAAAGGAGCACCCCACAGCCCAGGTATTAAATAAATTGCAAAAACAAAAGTTGCTACGGCGACAAATAATCTCGGGATAGAAATGTAAGACAGATCACTATCATGAGAAAATTTGATCTTTCCCAACAGATAAATCCCTAACAATACCGCCAAAACAATCCAAATGCCAAGGAAAATCTCTCTATCTAGAATGCCCCAGTGATATGCTAAATCTGCACTCGAAAGGAACTTTAAAGATAAACCAAGTTCTAAAAATCCTAAGAAAACTTTGATTGAGTTTAACCAGCCTCCCGATTTAGGAAGACCCGACATCAAACTGGGGAAAATAGCAAACATAGTAAAGATAAAGGCTAGGGAAAGAGAAAAGCCAAACATTACCACAATTGGAGTAAGCAAATCGGTATTTATTGCTACTAACGAAGTCCCTATAAGCGGGCCTGTACATGAAAAAGATACTACGGCTAAAGTGGCAGCCATAAAAAATATACCGCTTAAACCTTTTGCGTCTGATTTTGAATCAAGTTTATTAACAAAGGAACTTGGCAGAGTAATCTCAAATGCGCCTAAAAACGAAATACCAAAAACCACCAAAATCAAAAAGATAAAAATATTGAAAAAACCATCGGTAGATATTTCGTTAAGAGCGCTTGCTCCAAACACTAAGGTTATAATTACTCCTAAGCCAACATAAATTACAATAATAGATAGACCGTAAATAATAGCGCTTTTAATCCCTTTTGCCCTACTTTCTGCTCTTTTGGTAAAAAATCCAACCGTTAGTGGAACCATGGGAAATATACATGGAAGAAAAAATGCTGCTATCCCGGCCAACAATCCTAACCCGAAGGTTACCCATAAAGACTGGGTAACTGATGCCGCAGGCTTTTCAGAAATAACTTTTGCGGTATCTGCTTTGGCAGATTTAATATTTGCGGCAGTTTTGGTAGCGGTATCTACATCAGAGCCAACATCTGTAAAAACCAAATCGTCTGGTACACTAGCAACCGAAGAAGTATCTTGCAGCACTACCGCTTGGCTCTTCTGAGTTAGCGCGGCCATTGCAAAAAAGCACACTAGTAGTGCCATGTATAACTTCCTCATTCCTCAAGTATATTAAGGGCGTGAAATTAAGAATAATTTTATGAAGCGAATTTTCTTAACGATTAAAGATTCGAATTTTACTTAATATAGAAACAGCCGCAGATCAACGCGGCTGTTTAGAAAATATAGAAAATTAATCTGAACTTATTTTATTGGGATTGCAAATGCAACTTCATCAGGCGGTAAACATTGTTTATCGTTACAAACCATAAACTCTAGTTTTCCCTTAACTGTCGTTGCGCTTTTGTTTAGTTTGACTTTTTGCTGAAATACGACTTGGTCTTCAAAATAACTTACATTCATCTTAAAAGCCGGTTCGTATTTTTCTGTGGGCTTTGGTTCTAATGTTTTTCCAACCAAAGCGTATGCAGTTGATGGAGCAAATGTAAAGGTTGTTTTTACCGGGCCACCATCTTTAACATCTAGGCTATAAATGTGCCAGCTTTTATCAATTTTAGCTTTTAAATATACAGTAGCCTCGTTTTTTCCTGTCTTTTTTGCGGCGTAACTCCATATTACCGGAGTAACTATCTGCGAAAACGCCATCGATACAGTAGAAGTTAACACTGCTATTAATAAGATTACTTTTTTCATTATGTTTTATTTTGTGTGTTTGTGCAAAATTGCACTTCTTTAAAGTTGAAATTGCGTATTCCAGTTTCTGTATTGATCATCAATAATCCAGATTCTTGAACATCTATTATCCTGCCTTCAAAAACCTCTCCGTTTTCTTTAAATTGTGCCAATTCATCTCTCAGATAAAGATTTTCTAGGTAATATTTATGTAAAATAGCATATTTGCCCGCAATCAACATAAGATAGTATTTTTCCAAAAAGCTGCAAGTATTGGCCAAAACGTCATTCAAGTTGACTTCCTCCCCTAATATGCTAATTATAGAAACGGGATCAAATGTAAGGGAATTGCCAAAATCTACTTGGTTTATATTTAACCCAATGCCAATAATAGAAGATTTAATTTGACTGCCTGTTAACGTGTTTTCTATTAGAATTCCTCCAATTTTTTGATTGTTCCAATAAACGTCATTTGGCCATTTTATCTTTATGCCTGTTGGAACAAACACTTGTAGGGCATCTTTCGCAGCTAGCGCAACCGCTATGTTCAAGAAAAAATGCTTTTCTATAGGTAGAGAATTAGGCTTAAGATAGATGCTTATTGTTAAGTTTTTTCCAGCCTCACTCTCCCATCTCGCTCCCTGTTGACCTCGCCCTGCCGTTTGATGACCTGCCATAATTACAGTACCTTCGTTCAATGGCTCGGATTTTGACAGAAGCAGCCTTGTATAGCTATTGGTAGAATCGACTTCGGCCAATTTGATTAATGCGTGACCGACGAATAGTGTAGAAAAAGTGTTATTTTGCAAGTGTTTATAGTAACAACAATAGTATTCCAAAACTAAATCATTTTAATGGTAAAAAAGAAAATTGTAGCGCTTTCTACGTATCTATCTGAGTTGGCCGTAGAGGGCATTCAAGAAAAAAAAGGAGAAGATATTGTGAGACTGGATTTGAGAAACATTCATTCATCTATAGCAGATTTTTTTATTGTATGTAGTGCCAATTCGGGCATCCAAGTTAAAGCGATTGCAGATAGCGTAGAGGAACAGATATATAAAAAAACACAAGCCGACCCGCGCCATAAGGAAGGCTTTGAAAATGCAGATTGGATCATACTAGACTACTTTGACGTAGTAATCCATATTTTTAAGACAGAGAAACGCCATTTTTACGGCATTGAGGAATTTTGGGGAGATGCAGAAAGCACCAACTATAAGAGTGCTTAAACCCAATTAACATTGATTTTTAGATGAGCGATAATAAAAAAGTAATCGACAAAAAGACACAGGTCAAACGGATGCCCAATATTCCAAAGAAGCCTCAAAAAGGGCCAAAATTTAATATTTTCTGGGTTTATGCAGCCATTATCATTGCAATTATAGCCGGTCAATTTTTGTTGTCTGGAGATAGTAGTAAGGAAGTAACCTATCAAACCTTCGAGCAGAAAATGCTGCTTAGAGGAGACGTTCAAAAAGTAGTTGCCTATAAATCTGATGATTTGGTTAAGGCAGAGGTTTATATAAAAAAAGACCGTTTGGATAAGCCTGAGTATAAGCAATATGAAACAACCAATAGTTTTGGTGCGGCAACTGGACCAACTGTTTATTTTAATGCTGGTTCGATGGATTTACTGTCTAAACAACTTGCAGAGTCTCAGAAAGAACTTCCAACAGATCAGCCTAGGGTTTCAGCAGAGATAACTTCTAGAAATAATCCATTTGCAAGTTTATTTTTAACCATCATACTGCCAATATTATTGCTCGTAGCGTTTTGGGTTTTTATTATGCGGAAAATGGGCGGTGGCGCAGGCGGCGGCGGTCAAATCTTTAGTATAGGGAAATCAAAAGCGACTCTGTTTGATAAGGAAAGCCAAGTAAATACCACATTTAATGATGTCGCGGGGCTAGAGGAAGCGAAACAAGAGGTAATGGAAATTGTAGATTTCTTAAAAAACCCTACCAAATACACCAATCTTGGTGGTAAAATACCGAAGGGCGCACTGTTGGTGGGCTCGCCCGGAACTGGTAAAACTTTGTTGGCGAAAGCTGTAGCTGGGGAAGCACAAGTGCCATTTTTTTCCCTTTCGGGATCAGATTTTGTTGAGATGTTTGTGGGCGTCGGTGCTTCTCGTGTTCGCGATTTATTTAAACAAGCAAAAGATAAGGCGCCTTGCATTATTTTTATAGATGAGGTTGATGCAATAGGTAGAGCACGTGGTAAAAACGGTGTGATGGGCGGAAACGATGAGCGAGAAAATACGCTCAACCAGTTGTTGGTAGAAATGGACGGTTTCGGTACAGATTCTGGAATTATTATTTTGGCCGCTACAAATCGGCCCGATGTATTAGATTCTGCATTGTTGCGCCCGGGAAGGTTTGACAGACAAATTTCTATCGACAAGCCCGACTTGGTTGGGAGAGAGCATATTTTTAAAGTTCATTTAGGCCCGATAAAAACAAATGAAGAAGTAGATGCCAAAAAACTGTCTGCTCAAACACCTGGTTTTGCTGGAGCAGAAATTGCAAATGTTTGTAACGAAGCTGCACTAATTGCTGCCCGTAGAAACAAGGAAGCGGTAGATATGCAAGATTTCCAAGACGCAATTGATCGGGTTATTGGTGGTTTAGAGAAAAAGAATAAGATCATTTCTCCTGAAGAAAAACGCATTGTTGCCTACCATGAGGCTGGTCACGCCATAGCCGGATGGTTTTTGGAACACGCAGACCCGCTAGTAAAGGTTTCCATCGTACCACGTGGAGTTGCTGCACTTGGTTATGCTCAATATTTACCAAAAGAGCAGTTTCTTTATACCACAGAACAATTGCTAGATGGAATGTGCATGACGCTGGGTGGGCGAGTAGCGGAGAATATAACTTTTGGCAAGATTTCTACCGGTGCTCAAAACGATTTAGAACGGATTACCAAATTGGCCTATGCCATGGTAACTATTTATGGAATGAACGAAAACATCGGTAACCTTTCTTTTCACGATCCACAAAATGAATACAACTTTAACAAACCATATTCAGAAAAGACTTCTGAAATGATTGATATTGAGGTAAGAAAACTAATTGCAGATGTCTACACGAAAACCAAGCAACTGCTTACCGATAAACAAGATGGTTTAGAAAAGCTGGCTCAAAAATTACTGGAGAAGGAGATTTTATTTCAAGCAGATTTGGAAGAAATTTTGGGCAAACGCCCATTCGATAATCGCACAACGTATGATGAATTTGTAAACGGTACAGGAGATCAAACTCCTGCCGCAGAAGGCCTGGTGCATGATGGGGTTACCGATACTGATTTGAACAGTGAGGTTTCAAACATAAAAGTATAATAAGATCGAAATCGCAATAAGCGAAATTGTTTATCAGTAGGAGAATGTATAAGTTTGAACCCCGAGCCAAAACGCTTGGGGTTTTAAGTATGAACAACGTTACCACTTCTAAAGAAAGGATGCTTAAAAAGATTAGGAAGGCATTGTTAGAAAAACGAGAAAACCCCTATCCAAACTTAGAAGAGGGCAATCTATATAAAGAGAACTTGGAACCGCTAGAAGTTCTATTTGCAGAGCAATTGACTTGTGTTTCTGGCAATTTCATTTTTTGCGAAGATAGCATTGAGCTTATAGAAAATCTGCTTCAGTTGGCGGATAAGTTTAATTGGCGGAAAATTTATTGTTGGGAACCCGAACTTCAAGAATTTTTATCAAAATATGAGTTTCCGTTTTATCAAACCGATAAGGATTTTGAGCAGGCAGAAGTTGGCATTACGCTTTGCGAATTGTTGATTGCACGTAACGGCAGTATAATGGTAAGTAACAGCAGCGCAGCCGGTAGGCGGTTGAGCATTTACCCGCACAATCATATCGTAATTGCAAAAGCAAGTCAGCTGGTTTTAGATCTAAAAGACGCGTTTTTATTGCTTAAGGATAAGTACGGCAACCAACCTCCATCTATGATTACCGTCATCACCGGTCCAAGTAGAACGGCAGATATTGAAAAAACCTTGGTTTTGGGCGCGCATGGCCCAAAGGAGCTTTTTGTTTTTCTAGTTGATGATTTTGATTGAGGACATAGACTAAAGAAACGCGAAATCTGTGGTTGATAATATTTGCGAATGAATTTTGCGTGAGGGGTAGTAGCGTAAAGCCCACAGTGAGGAACGAGCGAGGACTTGCAGCGGATGACCCGACCCTTGGGAAGCTTGGGACACGCCCAAAAAAATAAAAAGAATTTCCTAAAGTACTTTTAGCAACAGCCCTTTCAAATATTCTCCTTCAGGAAATGAAATTCTTACAGGATGGTCTTCTGGTTGAGAGAACTGTTTTATGATTTGCACTTCTTTTCCGGCGTCCAGTGCCGCCCAAGCAACAATTTGTTTAAAAGTTTCTAAGTCTACTGCTCCCGAGCAAGAAAATGTGGCTAAAATGCCGCCTTTTTCCAATAACGACATTCCCAACCTATTTAAATCTTTGTAAGCCCTGGCGGCTCTGTCTAAAGCAGATCTGCTCGGGGCAAATTTTGGCGGGTCTAAAACAACAATATCAAATAATTCTCCAGCTTCTTTAAAGGCTCTTAGCTGTTTGTTTACATCAGATTGTAAAACCTCAGATTTTTCAACGTTAAATTCGTTTAGCGCTATATTTTGTCTTAAAGTTTCTAAAGCAAGCGCGGAACTATCTATACTTACAACGTTTTTTGCTCCCATTGCTAGCGCATTAAGGGTAAACCCGCCACTATAACTAAAACAATCTAACATTTTTTTGTCTTTGGCGAAGTTTGCAAGCAGCGCCCTATTTTCTCGCTGGTCGCAATAAAATCCAGATTTTTGCCCTTCGGCGATATTGATTAGATATTTAATTCCATTCTCTTTTACTTCTAAAAACTCGGGCGGCTGTATTCCAGATAAAAGTTCGCTCGTAGTGGTTAATCCTTCGTGCGTTCTAGCGGCGGCATCACTTTTATCGAAAATGCCTCTAGGATTGAGATGTTTCTTCAACAGCTCAATTAGTTCACTTTTTACGCGTTCTATTCCTGAACTAAGTATCTGAATGGATAAAAAATCGGCATATTTATCTACAATTAATCCCGGCAAAAAGTCTGCTTCACTAAAAACCAGTCGGCATGTATTTGTATGTTGGCTTAAAATATTATCTCTCAAAGAAATTGCTTGTAACAGTCGTTTTTCGTACCAATCCAGGTTAATCGTTTTGTTTTCATCCCATTCTAATAAGCGAACAGCAACTCTAGATTTACCGTTATAATGCCCATAAGCTAAAAATTCTCCATCAAATGCAGATACTTTAACTATTTCTCCGTCTTCTGGTTCTCCATTAATTTTATTCAACGCACCAGAAAATACCCAAGGGTGTCTTTGCAATGGCGACTTTTCTTTTCCTTTTCGTAAAACTATTTCTACCATTTGGCAAAGGTAAATAAAAGAGGCGCAGAGTTAGAAATTCAGAATTCAAAGTCTAGAACCGCGATTGACGCACCACACTCTACAAATCGAATTTTATACCTTGAGCCAAAGGCAAATTATCTGCATAATTTATGGTGTTTGTTTGTCGGCGCATATATTTTTTCCATGCATCAGAACCACTTTCTCTGCCGCCACCTGTTTCTTTTTCTCCCCCAAATGCGCCACCAATTTCAGCGCCAGATGTACCAATATTTACGTTTGCGATCCCACAATCTGATCCGTTTACCGACAGAAACTGTTCTGCCTCTCGAAGATTTAACGTCATAATGGTTGATGATAGACCTTGAGGAACATCGTTCTGCATCGCGATAGCTTCTTCTAATCTTTCGTATTTAATCAAATATAAAATCGGTGCAAAAGTTTCATCTCGTACAATTTCGAAATCATTTTCTACTTCTGCTATGCATGGCTTAACGTAACATCCGCTACTGTATTCATCACCCCCTAATACGCCTCCTTCAACAACAAATTTGCCGCCTTCACTTTTACATTTTTCGATAGAGTTTAGATAGTTGATAACGGCATCTTTATCTATAAGCGGCCCAACATGGTTCTTTTCATCTAACGGGTTGCCAATACGCAACTGCTTGTAAGCATTGACTAATTTTTCTTTAAAAACATCATAAACACTTTCTTGAATAATAAGCCGACGGGTAGACGTACAACGTTGGCCGGCAGTTCCTACAGCGCCGAAAACAGCGCCTATAAGACTCATGTCTAAATCGGCATGTTGCGAAATAATCATGGCATTATTTCCTCCCAATTCCAACAAACTTTTTCCCAATCTCTCTGCAACCGCCTTTGCAACTTCTTTTCCCATTCTGGTGGATCCGGTGGCAGAGATTAACGCAATTCTTTTGTCGTGTGCCATCTGCTCGCCGATCGATTTATCGCCAAGGATTAAACTACAAACACCTTCGGGAATTTTATTTTTGATGAAGATTTTGGATAAGATGTGTTGACAGGCGATAGCCGTTATTGGTGTTTTTTCTGATGGTTTCCAAATACACACATTTCCGCATACCAATGCTAAAGCAGTGTTCCACGCCCAAACGGCAACCGGAAAATTAAATGCGGAAATAATTCCAACAACTCCCAAAGGATGCCATTGCTCGTACATCCTGTGTTGTGGACGCTCGCTATGCATTGTTAGACCATATAACTGGCGAGATTGGCCGAGCGCAAAATCGCAAATGTCTATCATTTCTTGCACCTCGCCTAAACCTTCTTGCAAGCTTTTGCCCATTTCATAACTGACTAACGTACCGAGGGTTTGTTTTTTATCACGTAAAGCATCTCCAAATTGCCTAACAATGTCGCCGCGTTTCGGCGCAGGAACGGTGCGCCAAAATATAAAAGCTTTTTGCGCTTCTAATATCACTTTTTCTAAATCCTTTGCGGTAGCTAGCTTAGCAGAAGCAATTAATTTTCCGTCTACCGGAGAAAAACTTTCTAATACAAAGGCATCATTGGCAGCTCCCCAAATAGCGCCTGTGGCAAATGCACCATTGTGCGTTCCAATGCCTAAATCCCTCAAAATGGGCATAATGTCAATATTCATAACCATCAATTTACATTAAAAAAAGCAAAAATATTACATTTGCTGCAACTAAATTACTATTCACAAGTTTTCGTATTAGTTTCGCAAATAATTTCAGAAGAACCGATGAAAAATAAGTTGCCTTTTTTAGCCATTATGGCTGTGGTATTACTTTTTGTGCAGCCGAGTTATGCGCAAAAACAGCCCTACAATCTCGACTTTAATAGAGCCGATTATCGCGTTACCGCAACAAAAGTAAACGATTTAATGCATACCAAGTTAGATGTTTCTTTTGATTATGCTAAGCGATATCTTTACGGAAAAGAATGGTTAACAGTAAAGCCGCACTTTTATCCAACCGATTCTTTAACGTTAGATGCGCAGGGAATGGACATTAAAAATGTTTCGCTGGTTGGTGCAAAAGGGATGACCAAATTGAAATATACTTATAATGGCGAAAAAATATCTATCAACTTAAATAAGACCTATTTAAAAGATCAGAAGTATACAGTTTACATCGCCTACACGGCAAAACCAGACGAGCTAACGGTAAAAGGAAGCGCCGCCATTACCGATGCGAAAGGTTTGTATTTTATCAATCCGGATGGAGCGGTAAAAGATAAACCCGTTCAAATTTGGACACAGGGCGAAACCGAAGCGAATTCTGCGTGGTTTCCGACCATTGACAAGCCCGACCAAAAAACTACTGACAAAATTAGCATGACGGTATTGAACAAATACACTACGCTAAGTAATGGTAAATTGGTTAGCCAAAAAACAAATGCTAACGGAACGAGAACCGATACCTGGCGCATGGATTTGCCACACTCTCCGTATCTTTTTATGATGGCTGTTGGCGATTTTAAAATCACCAAAGACAAGTATAAAGATAAAGAGGTTAGCTATTACCTAGAGCCAAAATACGCGCCCTATGCAAAGCAGATTTTCGGCAAAACGCCAGAAATGATAAAATTTTATAGCAATACTTTGGGTGTAGATTTTCCTTGGAATAAATACGCCCAGATAGTTGTTAGAGATTATGTATCTGGTGCGATGGAAAATACAACTGCTACTTTACATGGCGAACAGGTACAAAAAACGGATAGAGAATTGTTAGATGGAAACGCAGAAGGTACCATTGCCCATGAGTTATTTCACCAGTGGTTTGGAGATTATGTAACGGCAGAAAGCTGGAGCAACATTACCATGAATGAATCTTTTGCAACTTTTGGCGAGATTATTTGGAGTGGACATGATGGCGGGAAAGACGCTGAAGAAAAGACGCGATATGATAAGTTACAATCTTATTTGAGAACAACCAAAAACGGCGAAAGCCCGATTTTAGCGAGGTTTTATTATGATAATAAAGAAGATGTTTTCGATAATGTGAGTTATCCAAAAGGCTCGCTTATTCTGTTTGCACTTAAAAATCAAATGGGCGACGCCGCTTTTTACGCATCGTTAAAAAAATATTTAACAGACAATGCTTTTAAAAATGGCGAAACCCATCAATTACGTCTTGCAATAGAAGCTGTTACAGGAAAAGATTGGAGTCCGTATTTTAACCAATGGTATTACAATGGCGGTCACCCAATTTTGAAAGTAAATTATAGCTATGCCAATGGAAAGGAAACCATAAACGTAAAGCAAGCGCAAGATAGCAGTGTACAGACCTTTTTGCTGCCTTTAAAAATTGATATTTATTCAGGTGGAAAGAAAATTAGAAAAGAAATTTTGATTACAGACCGTGACCAGACCTTTACTTTTGATGTGGCTAATAAACCTGAATTGGTTGATTTTGACGCTGATAAAATCTTAGTTGGCGAGGTAGAAGATAATAAAATTCTTTCCGACTATTTTTATCAATACATAAATGCGCCAAGCTATAAAAACAGGATTGAAGCTCTGCAGTTTGCGGCCAAGGATAAATCGGCGGATGCGCAAAAATTGTTATTGATGGGATTGAAAGACCCATCCGCCAGTTTGAGGGAAATAAGTGTTTTAGGCGTAGATCTTACTGATGCGCAAATTAGGGCAACGGCTGCCCCAGTTTTGTTGCCGTTAGCCAAAAGTGATAAAGATACTGGCGTAAGGAGCGCTGCGCTTTCAAAACTTGCATCAACCGGCGATACACAATATAAAGGCCTAGTGTTAGACGGGTTGAAGGATAGATCTTACGTAGTTATAGCTGCATCGATTTCAGGTTTGGCAACGCTTGCCCCACAGGAAGGAACAAAGGCTTTGGTCGAGTTAGATGCCGATACTAAAAACCATATTTCTGGCGCTATTGCAGCTCTGTATGCAGCAGATGGTTCAGACGAATATCTGCCCTTTTTCGCTAACATAATGATTGATGGAACTAGGTCAGATGTGTTTGGCTCTATCGGCCAGTATTTTCAATACCTTAGAAATAACACAAATCCGGCTGTTACCGAGAAGGGATTGATAGGCATCGAACAAGTAATAGAGCGCTTGAAATTACAACAATACTTATCTAAGCAGCTTAGTGCCGCTTGTTTGGCAGCTGCGCAGTCTAAAACAAGTCAGGCTTCTGCAGTAACCGGATCAATCAAAGGCAATTTAGAGAAACAAGCAGAATTATTTAAGACCGCAGCAAATACATTAAATAGCCAATAGTTTAGTTGGTTATTTGCAACGCAAGCTAACAGTCATAATAAAGAAAGGGAACGATTAATTCGTTCCCTTTCTTTATTTTTGCGCCAAATTAAATTAATGAAAGTTCTTATAAACTACTTAAAAAAGCATAAATGGGTGGTCTTTCTCGCCCTCGTTTTGGCTGCGGTCAATATTGGCTTTTCCCTGCTAGATCCGTATATAACGGGCAGAATTTTAGATCGATTTATCAATAAAAAAGATTCCCTAACGCATAGCCAATATTTGTGGGGAGCGCTAGGCTTGTTGGGCCTGGCAGTAGGTGCCGCGATGATATCAAGAATAGCAAAAAACTTTCAAGATTATTATACCAATGTAATTGTGCAAAAAGTTGGCGCAGAAATGTATGCAGATGGGCTAAAACATTCGCTACAACTTCCCTATCAGGTTTTTGAAGACCAGCGAAGTGGAGAAACCTTGGGCATTTTGCAAAAAGTGCGCATAGATTGCGAAAAATTTATTACTTCGTTTATAAGTGTACTTTTTATCAGCCTTATCGGGATGATTTTCGTAATCGTTTATTCCGTTTCGATTAGCTATAAAGTAACGCTCGTTTATTTTGCGGCAATCCCGATTATCAGTTTTGTGAGCTGGTTTTTGAGCAGAAAAATTAAGGCATTGCAAAAATCTATTGTTGGCGAAACTACTGCCTTGGCAGGGACTACGACAGAATCTTTGAGAAACATAGAATTGGTAAAAAGTCTTGGTTTGGCAGATCAAGAAATTAACCGCTTAAACAAAACAACTTATAAAATACTTGGCTTAGAGTTGCGCAAAGTAAAGTATGTGCGCAGCATGAGTTTTTTGCAGGGAACGACGGTAAACTTGGTGCGTAGCACAATGGTGCTTGTTTTGCTGTTGCTAATTTTTGAAAACACCATTTCTGCAGGGCAATATTTTTCCTTTTTGTTTTATTCGTTTTTCCTTTTTGGGCCTTTGCAAGAACTCGGTAATATTATGTTAAGCTGGCGAGAGGCAGACGTTTCGCTTAACAATTTTAGGGAAATTTTGAAGAAACCAATTGATAAAAAACCTGATAACCCGATTGGAATAAGAAAATTAAATAGGTTAACTTTTAAGCAAATTAGCTTTAAACATCAAACCGCGAAAACTAACGCACTTACAGATATATCCTTTGAAACGAGCAGTGGCCAAACTATTGCTTTTGTAGGCCCTTCTGGCGCAGGTAAATCCACCCTAGTAAAATTACTGGTGGGCCTCTACCATCCTCAAGAAGGAGAAGTGCTTTACAATAAAATTCCCAGTAGTAATATAGATTTAGATGCTTTGCGCGAAAAAATAGGTTTTGTAACACAAGACACGCAGTTGTTTTCTGGCACGATTAGAGAAAACTTGTTGTTTGTAAAACCATCAGCAACAGATGACGAATGTTTTAATGTTTTGAAACAAGCAGCTTGCTACACATTACTTGCTAGGGCAGAGAAAGGATTGGATTCTGTGATCGGCGAGGGCGGTGTAAAAGTTTCTGGCGGAGAAAAGCAACGCCTGTCTATAGCTCGAGCTTTGCTACGCCAACCTGATATTCTTGTTTTTGATGAAGCAACTTCATCCTTAGATTCAATTACCGAAGAAGAAATTACAAATACAATAAGGCAAGTTTCTAACGCAACAGACCACATGACTATCATTATTGCCCACCGTTTATCTACCATAAAACATGCCGATAAAATCTATGTTCTGGAAAGAGGGCAAATTATAGAAGAAGGTTCGCACGATGAACTATTAGATCAAAAAGGACTCTATCAAGCTATGTGGAGACAACAAATTGGCGAGCGTGTTGTTGAGTATTAGACCAAAATAGTTAACGACTTAAAACATGGAAAGCAATCAGGTTAGTTTGTTCATAATTATAGGCATTGTTTTGTATTTGGCACTAATTATTAGCGCCATTTATCACAACTCGAAAAGCGATAAGACGATGCCACAAAAATTGATTTGGTATGCGGTGATTATTTTTGCACCGTTTATTGGCTCAATAATGTATTGGGTTTTGGGCAGGAAATGATGATTTCTTTTTGCTTTAAACCTTTTGCCTTCTACCTTCCTTCGCCTTGGTCGTTAGGCTTTCGGCATTAGGCTTCCTTTAATTTTAACTTTCTTAAGCCTTTTGCGTATTAATGTCCTCTAAATTTAACTTTAACATTTTTTTCGTTTTAAGCCAAGTAACTCCGGCGATTGCAATTGTCATGCTACCGCCAAAAACTACTGCTGGCACAGTGCGCATCAACTTCGCTGTCAAGCCCGATTCGAATGCTCCGATTTCATTGCTGGAACCAATAAACATGCTATTTACTGCAGATACCCTTCCCCGCATTTCATCAGGCGTAAGGAGTTGCATTATGGTGGAGCGAATAATCACACTTACACTATCAAATGCGCCTTCCATAAAAAGAAGACCAAGGGTTAAATAATAGTTTTTTGAGATGCCATAGCAAATGATGCTCGCGCCAAAACCGGTTACCGCAATAAGCAGGTTACGCCAGGGTTTATTCATCGGAGAGTATCTAGTCATTATCAACATAGTTACCACCGAGCCTAGTGATGAAGCCGCTCGCATATAACCTAAACCTTCTGCGCCGACTTTTAAAATGTCATGTGCAAAAACAGGTAATAACGCAACAGCTCCACCAAAAAAGACCGAAAATAAATCTAAACTCATTGCCCAAACCATCATACGCGTTTTAAAAACAAAACGAATACCTTCTGAGAGACTCGTAATAATATTGGTTGTCGGCACAAAAGTAGGCTCATGTTTTTTTAACGAGAAAATACACAGCAGAGCAACTAATAAGAAGAAAACAATTACAAAATATGTTATTGTAATACCAAAAAAGCCATAAATTAAACCACCAATTGCCGGACCAATAATTGATGCAAACTGCCAACTAGAACTGCTCCAAGTTGTAGCGTTGGCAAACATTTCCCTCGGTACTATTTGCGCCATAATAGAAAATGTTGTTGGAGAAAAAAAACCTCGAGCAAGCCCGATACCAAAAACCATGGCATACATTGTTGGAACCACATAATCACCGAAACCTTGCTTAAACATATAATTTGAGGTTATAAGCAACATTACAGTCGAGCAAAAAAGCACCCCAAAAAACACTTTGATCAAAAGGCCTCGTTTTTCTGTTTTGTCTGCGATATATCCGCCATAAAGCGCAATGCCAATTGCAGGGATAGCTTCGCAGAGCCCAACAAATCCTAAAGCAAGGGGGTCATTTGTAAGTTTGTAGATGTGAAAGCCGATGATTACAGCTTGCATCTGATAAGCGAACGTGAAGAAAAAACGCATACTTAAAAAAGCGCGAAACTCTTTTATTTTTAATGACAGAAAAGTATTTGGCTTTTCAGCTTCTGGAAAATCTTTTTTAGCCAAGGTGCTTTTTTAGTTGCACAAAAGTAGGGTTTGAAAAGGAAAAATTGATGAAAAAAATTTAGGCCTTAATTAGGAAATTAGGTAGGGATAAAACATCCTCAACTCCCCATCCCGCAAAAGACTCATTTTCTAATCCTGCATTCTTATAAGATAATGTATCAGCGAAGAAACCACCCCCAGTGGCGGAAAACCCATATAAAGGAATCATGGAGTCCAAATTTGCTTCCAGATCATTTACATTTCTGTAGGCCATAAACTTTTTCCTAATTTCAATTCCTGTATCTAAAAATCTCCCGTCATAGGGATATACGAAATCATCTAGCTTTCTCCTTAATAAATTTATTGCGGTTTTAACCTGGTCGACCGCCACTAGAACATCTGAATCCCAAACAGCGACAAACGGAGTAAGTAGTTTTTTGGCAAGAAAATTTATGTATTTAGTTCGATGAAAAATGGCATTTGAGTCCTTGGTAAAAAAAATCTCTATCTCAGAATTAAGGAGCTAGGAAAGGATTGATTATTTCTGTCTGCCGCCTCGACAATAAGAATATGTGTCTGAAAATTTTCAAGCAAATAATTCGTTACCAACTGAAGATTTTCAAGTCGCTCAATAGAATCTATTCTTACAGGAATAATAAATGTAACGTCTTTAAGATCGATTTGATTATTATGAATTATATGTGGATCCATTCTTATTCTGTGAACTTTATATTCTCCAAAACTTTCTTCATGTGTTTCTCCACCGAAGCAGCGCTAGCCGGAGTATAAAAGAAGTACAAAGTGATATCAGCCCTGTTTTCTTTATGAATAAAAGCAACCCTGCATTTTCCATATTGATTCTTATACAATCCCTCTAGTGGCAATTCATAATAACCAGAAACGTCAGCATTATATTTTTTTCGGCTTACAATTGATGAGGTTCTGTTTATTGGATATTTTAAAGTATCGCTCCCTGTTTGCAGATAATTTCTATTTTCATTGGACCTGAAACCGAATTTTTTCATCTTGTTAATATACGCCCTAGTTGTATCAACTGGGAAAATATCAAAATAAATAAATACACTATCCTTTAGCGACCTCAATTGATAGTCAGAGCCTGATAGTAATATCGGACCAATAATTGCATTATGAAGCTGGTATAACTCCTCATATCCATTTGGAACCTTGTATTTTATCTTTTGCTTATCTAACATATCATAAAAAAAATCACTATTCCATTCAGAATCATGGCGAGCTGTCTGAGCGAAACAATCGTTGAAAAATAAAAAGGATAAAACCAGAAATAATGAGAATTTCATAACACTATTGAGGTTGATTTTCTGGTGGAATAGGTTATCTGATAACATCTACAAGTTTTTTTAGCGTTTTCATATATTTGGATTTTAAATAAAAATATTTTAAACTCTGATAAAAGCCTGAATACCCATCAGATATACCGAGATGTTTCTTAAGCCGAACGAAAATATAAAAAACCTAAAAGTTGACAAAAATCAAACCCTACAATAAATATAAAGGGACATTTATCTAAAACGGAGCCAATTCAAAAACCTTATCTTTTAAAAAAAAGGCTACAAAGAGCGAAATATCACATAAAATGCTAATAATAGCGGATTTCCTAATTATCTCTATTGATGGCTATTTTTTTTAACCACATTTGGATCAGCCATCATTTTTTTTACTTCCTCTACAGACATTGTGCTTATTCGGGTTGTCATATTTGACTGTATCTTTCCTTCTTTAAAAGTACGACTCTCAATATTATGATAATTGATATCATAGAACAAAAATGCGCCATTAAAACTATAAATCACATCGCTATCATAGTTTTTTAAAAGCATATCTATATTTTCCTTCAAATTATATCTATGGCCAAGAACTTCTACAATACGGCCATTTGCAATCGTATTTTCCTTCAAGGTAAAAAAGAAAAACCTTAACAGTTGCTCATCAGGGTTATCAATTCGAGGATTGGGGGCAGGTACAACAAGCATTCTTTCTTTATTATGTGTGGTAACGCTCCAGGCATCATCCCACTGTGGTTTTAAAATCTTTTGGCCGGGCCATGATGCTAAATGTTGGTCTCGCCAGACTTTTGCTGCATCTATTTGTATAGGCTGGGGTGCAGCTCTATTTTTTACAAGAGAGCTAATGTCTTTGTTACAAGCAGAAAGAAGCAAGCAAAAACATAGAAATAGGGCCGATTTTATGAGCGTTGTAGTTTTCATTTCCTTAAAATTATTCGTTCAGATTTAACAAGGTAAATACAATAAACCAAGAAGGCAAATGTTTAATGGCGTTTTGAAAAGCAGGCTAGACAAAGTAAAATCGATATACAACATCGTTTCAAAGAATCGAGAAAATATTTCCGAGTGGCTCTAACAATATCATTTGTTTCTCAAACGAAATTAATTACGAAATTATAGAGCAAGCTACAAACTCAAATGAAGTTTACCTGTCGCGAGATGGTGCAACACGCCGCAGAATCCCGTCTTTTTTGTTTAATTTTGCAAAGCCAAATGGGTTTTAATGTTATATGAAACAACTCTGTTGGCATTTTTAAAACGTTATGTTAGAAAAATTAGAAGCGATAAAGCAACGATGGGAAGATGTAGAAGAGCAGTTGAGCAACCCCGATGTGGTGCTAGATATGAAGCGTTTTGCGGCTTTAAACAAGGAGTATAAAGACCTCGGCAAAATTGTGGATGAATATAAGATCTACAAAAATGTGGTGAGTAACATAGACGCCAATAAAGAAATTTTAACTGGCGAGAAGGACAACGAGCTTCGGGAGATGGCTAAAGAGGAACTTGATGGGTTAATTGCCCAACAAGAGGAAATGGAAAGCGCCATCAGGTTGATGCTAATTCCGAAGGATCCTGAAGACGCAAAAAATGCTGTTTTCGAAATTAGAGGTGGTACTGGCGGCGATGAAGCAGCGCTATTTGCTGGTGATCTTTACAGGATGTACACCCGTTTTTTCGAGACCAAAAGTTGGCAAGTAGAAACGGTCGACGTAACTGAAGGCACAGCTGGCGGGTACAAAGAAGTTATTTTAAAAGTGAGTGGAGAAGATGTTTACGGACAATTGAAATACGAAAGTGGCGTGCACCGGGTACAGCGTGTGCCAGATACCGAAACGCAGGGGCGGGTGCATACATCGGCCGCTTCTGTTGCCGTTTTGCCCGAGGCTGAGGAGATCGATGTGTACATAAATCCTGCTGATATTGAGTTGCAAACCTCACGCTCTGGTGGTGCAGGCGGGCAAAATGTAAATAAGGTAGAAACTAAAGTGCAGCTCACACACAAGCCATCGGGTATTGTAGTGGTTTGTCAGCAAGAGCGCTCCCAATTGGGAAATAGGGAAATTGCTATGGATATGTTGCGTAGCAAATTATACGATATAGAATTGCAAAAGAAGAATGGAGACGCAGCCGCGAGACGTAAAACTATGGTATCAACGGGCGATCGCTCCGCAAAGATAAGGACGTATAATTATCCGCAGGGACGTGTAACGGAGCATCGTATTGGGTTAACGTTATACAATCTACCAAACATTATGGATGGCGACATACAAGGTGTGATCGACGCTTTGCAGTTTGCAGAGAATGCTGAAAAGATGCAAGAGGGCGCGGTAAGTTAGACCCTCTCAAATTATTTTGATATTATTTGTTGGTAAATAGAATAAAGGGGCTATATTTGCACTCCCGCAAGGGAATCGGAGTGGTAGTTCAGCTGGTTAGAATGCCTGCCTGTCACGCAGGAGGTCGCGGGTTCGAGTCCCGTCCATTCCGCAACAAAGCCTTTAAACTTTAAGTTTAGAGGCTTTTTTTGTCCTTTCAGTTTATAGATTTATGGTAACCAAATGAGGATAATTTATAATAATTTAACCCTTAACCGCAGTCCACTACTTTTTTTGGTCCTTTTAAAAAGTTTCGATTGGCAATTATAATTGTTTTTTGTCAACTTCTATAAATTTGATGTTAGGCAACTGACTGCTGTTAAATAAGTTAAAATTCTTTACCGCTATCAATGAAAATATCGGAACTCCATCTGCTTTCTGCGCACTGATGTGCTGAAAGTCGGCGCCATCTACATTATCTAACATAAATGCCGGACGGAGATCTTCTTTCTCGAAATAAACTTCCACATCGCTCATTTTTAAACCTTTAACATTCCTAATAAAAAAGCCGTAAGCGGGCGTGATACCAAACGAGTCGGGTTCTGGATAGTCTTTAATTAAAGGCTTTACTTCGCGGGATGCTTGCTCTTTAGTGCCACCACCTTTAAAATAAATATGGAGGTTACTCAACGTAAGGTCTTCAATATCATGGCCAGGTATACCGCTTATAATAGCGCCTTGTTCGCCGGTGACATCATACGCCACGATGTTGCTGATAAGTACCCGATGTAAGGTGCTAAAAGGAAAATCTTTAGGTGCTCGCATACGGGCACCCAACCTTATAAATATTGGTGAGTTGTTAATATCTCGCATGGTGATATTGCTTATGGTAACATCTTCTAAGGCTGCGCCGTCAACAGTTTCAAGTGCCAGGCCTTTGCAGTGGTCAAAAATACAGTTGGTTATGGTTATGTTTTTATAGCCGCCGTTTGACTCGGTACCCAGTTTAATACGACCTTGGGGATGTTTTCTGCCATTCTTTAAAAAAGTTCCGTCCAAGAAAGTCCCTTCATTGTAGCCCGAAACAATGCAATTGGAGATTGTTACATTCTCTAAAGCGCGTGGATAGTTTAACGAATAGTCACATTTTAAAACCAAGGCATCATCGCCGGGTGCGTTGATAGTGGTATTGGAAATATGCACGTTTTTACTAGAAATAAGATCAATTCCATCTCGCCCAGTATCCATCTTGATGTTATCAATTGTAGTATTATCGACCGCCGTAAGCAAAAAGCAGAACCAGCCGCCGTGAAAAATCGTAAAGTCTTTTAACAACACATTACGACAAAGCTTGAGCGAGAGCGTTTTGTTGCCCTGCCCCTCGTTTTGGCCAGGTTTTCCTTCATCTTTTACCAGGCCCTTTCCCCAAATTTTGCCGGGGCCTGTAATGGCGATGTCGTGCAGATTTTCGCCGACGATTAAGCTGTTATGAAAATGGCTATGCCCATAATCTTGAAAGGTTTCATTCACTCCTTTTTCTGGCAAATCAAATTGCACTCCCTCACCTGTTGTAGCGGCAATGATGGTAGCGCCTTGATCTATATATAAAGCCACATTGCTTTTTAGGTGAATGGTTACCGAGAGATAATCTCCGGCGGGGAAATAAACCGTGCCACCTCCCGATGCAGCGGCGGCATCAATCGTCTTATCAATGGCTTTAGTATCCAAGTTTTTCCCATCGCCCTTGGCACCATATTTTTTTACATTATAAACAGGTGCTTGGGCCGCGACTTGTAAAGTAAAGAAAACTACTAGTGTTAGTGTAACTGCTAGCTTGCGGTATAAAATTATCATGGTTGTCAGATTTTAATGTACACTTATTTTAATATTTTAATAGGAGATATCAATGTTCAGATTGGCCAGGAATTTCGGGAATACCTGGGTCATCCAAAATCTGAACGGCCGTAGCGTCGCCAACGTGCTGCCAATCGTGCAATACCCAAACTATTTTCTTTTCCTTTGTAACTTCTATCAACTGCGGCCCTTTTCCGTTTTGTCCTCTCGAAGCAAAAATCGTATTGCCATTTGCAAGTCTGGTGCAACTTTGTGGTGCAGAAGTAAATTGATATTCAGCTGGTAGGTCTGCTTTGCAATCGAAATTCCAAACAGTTTCGCCCTTTGCGTTAACTTCGAATGTACGATTTTCGGTTTCATCTGTAATTAAAGTATTTCCGCTCTTTAACCTCAAGGCAGCCCAAGGCTTAGTGCAAGTGTAACTCCAAATCTCTTTAAAATTTTTATCATATTCTACCACTTTACCTTGATTAAGTAGCGAAACTAGGTAGGTTCCCTGTGCAGTGTATCTTGCCCTTCTAGTTTGGGGATGAATATCTCCAACTGTTGCAGGTTGGTTGGAAGGGAGCACATGCTCAACTTCTATTTTGCCAGTTTTTATGTTAACAACCATCAATTTTGGTGGCAAACCACTTAGAACAAACATAACTTTATCCAAGCCAATTGGCTGGCAGGTGTGAATTTCTGTATGATCCATTCCTTTAGAATTATTGGCGTCATAGCGCCACAATACTTTTTTATCTGGTGTTATGAGGGCAATGTATTGCATCCGTGTAAACAAGATATTGCCATTGGATAACATCCAAACATCATCATATTCTGGACCCTTGCCAGTACTATAAGTCCAAACTACTTTGCCATCTTTAACTAAAGACATGCGATTGCAGTTTTCGCCAATATATAACATGGGATGCTGAGCCAGGCCTTTTCCAGGTAAATTGGCAGGTGTTTCCTCTGTGGACGAGATTAGCGGGGCGAGTTCTTCTTCTGGAGCCATTGCAGGAACCTTGGCCGCTGTGAAAAGATCTAATACGTCCATACAAGGCGTCTCGGTTAGTGTTTTATTTTCGGTTTTAGCATGTTTTTGTGCAAAAAGAAAGTTTGAAACAAATGTTAAAAGCAAAATTAGAACGAGACTTTTTTGTTGAGTTTTCATATTTGTTACAAGGATTAAATTGTGATTTAAATATTATTTTCCAGATGAGTTGGTATCCACATGCTGAACACTGCCGTCAAAAACGAATTTTTGGCGTTTGCTTCCTCCATCATCATAAAATTTACAGTTGATCAATTTTAAGCCATCAAGACCTCGACCCCAAATTCCATAAGAGTTTGCAATACCGTTTTTATTAGCGTCAGGATAACTGCCGTTCATACAGGTAAGCGGAGCGCCTACTTCTGTTCCGAAGTTGTGTACCGTTATGTTTTTAAAAGTGATATTTTTTATTTTGTTTGCGCCATCGCACTGCCAGTTAAAAATAATAGGCTGGGAAACTGATTTAATGCAATTGATGTTTTCGAGCAGAATGTTGTCCAAGGTTCCCATCTCGCCAGCACCCCGAGATTGTCTGTTCTGTAACGCAAAATAGATAGGAGAGTAACAACTGTTAATGGTAAAGTTTCTAAAAATAACATGATGCACTCTATTATGGTCATTGCTCTCAATCGCAATAGCAGCAATACAATCGCCAGTAGGTACAGGATTTCCTACACTGGGATTAGAATGTTTGTTTACTGTAATCCCATCGGCCAAAATATTATATATTTCGCCGTTTGTATTTGTGCCAATTTTAAAACCGTTACAGGTAGAAGCTAGCGTGGTGTTACGCACCATAACATCATAAACTGGATGCTCTACGCTGTTAGATTTTAAGCATAGGGCATCGTCTCCAACCTCAATATTGCAATTGGTAACGGTAACATTAAAGCTCCCCTCTATATCCATCCCGTCTGATGAACCTTTAAGGTTGAAAAAGCCGCGGCCGCGTATGGTGACAGAATCAGCGGTTATGTTGTTCGAATTGGTATAATCTACGGCAAAACCAGGGATGTTCCTCACAGTCAGATTTCTTATCGTCATATTGGTGCAGTTAGTAAACCTGATGCCGTTACCAGGCCGCGGTAGCGAATAAGTGCCTCTTGGATAAACAAGACCGCCGCCGTCTATTGTTCCGCCACCAGTAATTAGTACGTTTTTAAGGTTATCTGCCCCGAATAACGGACTTTGCCTTTTCAACCAGATATTTATAGTATTGGCCTGTACCACAGCATTATTTGAAATAATAACTGTCATATCTGATTTCAGACTTAGGCCATTGTTCATTAGATAAACTCCATCAGGTATTAGCAGTGTGTCGCTGGGTTTGCAAGCATCTATGGCATTTTGAATGTTTAAAGTTGCGTAGGCCACACCAGTGTTGTCTGCACCATAATCGGCAACTACATCATGGGTTTTCGCAAAAAGCGTGGATGTTGGAAAAAAAAGGATAATTACTATAAATAGAAGGTACTTTGTTATATTTTTCATGATGCTCGGGGTTCTTAAATTTTTGTTATTGCTTATTATTCAAAAATTCTTTTAAAATATATCCCTTATGTTAGGGTTTTTCTGTTGGACAGCATTAAAGAAAGTCATCGGTTTGGTTAGACCAACCCAAATCCACGCAAAAAAGGCGGGGGCAACGCAATAAAGCTAAAGAACAGGATAAGATACAGTTTCATTTTATGGATTTTTTTTAAATTAACGTTCTAAGCTACCAGAAATTTCTGGAATTCCTGGATCGTCCAATACTTGCACGGAGTTGCCGGACTAAGAGTCTTCCAATCCTTTTATACCCAAATCACATTTTTGTGCCAATTGATTTCTATAAGTTGAGGGAGATTGCCATTATCGTTGCTTCGTGGATTGAAGATAAGATTGCCGTTTTCCACCACCATATCTAAAAATTTGCAGATTAGGCGATCTATATGAGTTCTTGAATTTTTTGTTGCATTGTCCTATATTCGCTATGCATTTATGCAATCAAAAGTTTGATGATTACACAGTAGTTCAATCTTCTATTTGACACCTTAATTTCTATGAAAAAAAACATTATCTTATCATTCCTTACATTCTTTTATACTGTTGCATCGGCTCAAAAACTTGAAAGAATAAAAGTAAGCCCAAATGGTCATTTTTTACAGTACCAAAATGGTAAACCATTTTTTTGGCTAGGCGACACAGGCTGGGAAATGTTTACCCGGCTTAAAAAAGAAGAGATAACAAGGTACCTAAATAACCGCCAAGAAAAGGGCTTCAATGTTATCCATTCGGTATTGTTAGATGACGATAGCATCCCTATTGGCGCAAACCAGTATGGTAACAAACCTTTAATCAATAACGACCCAACCAAACCAAACGAAGCCTACTTTAAACTGGCAGACTGGGCCATACAGCAGGCTGCTAAAAGGCAACTGTATATTGCCCTACTACCTACTTGGGGCGGTAACGTAAGCAAGTTTTGGGCAACAGGGAAACCAATATTTAATATAAAAAACGCTTACCATTATGGCATGTTTTTAGGGAAACGGTATAGAGACTATACCAACGTTATCTGGATAGTGGGTGGCGACCGACCTGCCAAAAATGATACTGCCGATTGGCGACCAGTATGGCGATCAATGGTTAATGGGATAAGGAAAGGTGCAGGGAAGGCGCTTGTAACTTACCATCCTTCGGGCGAATCATCATCAACTGATTATTGGAAAGATGAGAACACGCTTGATTTTAACATGATACAATCGGGCCATCGCATTCATGACTTTCCGGTTTGGAATTGGGTACGTCGCGATTATAACTTAACCCCGGCCAAACCTGTTTTAGATGGCGAACCAAACTACGAGGATCACCCTGTAAATTGGAAAAACAACACCGGCTACTTTAGGGAATACGATGTGCGTAAACAGCTTTACCGCACCGTTTTTAGTGGTGCTTGTGGTGTTACCTACGGGCATCAAGCGGTATGGCAATTTTATAGCCCGCGCGAAAAACCAATAAGTTTCCCGGACAGATATTGGACCGAAGCAATTGACAGACCCGGCGCCTTCCAGGCCGGCTTTTTAAAAACGTTAATATTATCTCGCCCCCCTTTGACACGCGTACCCGACCAGGGTATGATAAAGAGCGGACAGGGTGAAAAAGGCGACTATATAACCGCGTTTCGTGACAGCGGTGGAAGCTATGCGATGGTATATTTGCCGGTTGGTAAAAAAATAGAAGTTGATGCATCCGAGCTTAAAGCACAAAATATATCGGCTTGGTGGTTTGACCCTAAGACGGGAAAATCAGTCGATATCGGCATTATGAAAAATAGTTCTGAGCCATTAGCATTTACCCCACCCACAACGGGTAAAGGCAATGATTGGGTGTTGGTACTGGATGATGCAGGTAGAAAATGGAAAGTGGGGATATAACGGTGAATAAATAGTACTTCAAAGGTATCATTAAAAGATTCGTCGCCTCGATCAAAACGCTTCGCGCCCTTGGCGTGAGAAAGGGCGATCAGATTGTGGTATGAAAAACCCGTTGGTCTAGGTAGATCACTTTAGAGACCTAACGGATCTGGTCGCTTTGAAGAAGGGGTAAACTTTGTCAGCCTTCACGACCATATTAATACAACAACTGCAACAGGCAGAGTTTACTTATATTTTTGCTTCTTTTGCAGAGTTTGGGAGGGAAATTATTGTTGAACGTACCAGGGCGGGGCTAGATGCAGCAAAAGCGAGGAGCAAAAAGGGAGACGGCCATCTGGCTTGTCTCCAGCAAAATTGAAATTGGCACAAATTGCGCTCGATCTACAATACACTGCGAATTATTCAATATTAGAGATAGCAAAATGATTACAGATGCCAATTGCGACCTATTATCGTTATGTTAATTAGGTCAAAAAAAATAGTGGCGGATAATTTTATTACAACGACAATAAATGTTATTTTTGATAAAAATGTCGCGCATGGATTCCATTCGCAAAAAAATACAGGCACCCGGAATTAGCGAATTGCTTGGCGGAGTGTTATCATTAAATTCATCTATAAAAAACTATTACGACCTTATATTACTCTCAAGGGCAGGTATTAGTAGAGCTTCAGCGGACTCGGTAATCAGTTTTAGCGGAATGTCAAAAAAAAGCTTCGTAGAAGATATCTTGAACTTGTCTATAAAAACCCTTGAAAGAAAAAAGGCTGATGATAAACTCGATAAAAGGACATCGTCTTTAGTTATTGAAGTTGCAAGAGTTCTGGAGCATACCTATCAAATATTCGATGAGAAGGAAAAGGTCCATAAATGGCTCTCTAAGCCCAATAGTGCGCTACATGGTGAAACTCCCTTCTCTCTTTTTTCTACACCAACAGGAATTGGTATGGTCGAGGATGTCTTGACACGAATAGAAGAAGGGGTTTACTCATAGATGCAGGTATACAGAATTGTAAAATCTGAAATGAGGACAAAAGACTTATCAGGCATGGGTGCCTTCCGGGCAGTGGAAGATGGAATGATAAGGGAACCTATATGCTTTATACCTCCGAAAACTCGTCTTTGGCTTTTCTGGAAAACCTTGTACACTTTGATCTGGAGGAAACTCCTGAGGATCTGTATATCATGGAAATTAGTGTTGCCAATGACGATCTGATATATCAAATTCCCGACTCTGAGTATCCAAGAGATTGGCTCAATACAGATAACTTAGCATGTAAAAAAATGGGAGACCAATTATTTGCTGATCATAAATTATTGGGAATTAAGGTTAGGGCGGCAGTCAACCAATCTGAATGTAATATTCTGTTGGATCCGCTGTTTCCCGGGTACCATGATCTAAGTGAGATAGCCAACGTATTTAAAATTCCTATTGATCAACGATTGATCTAGCGTGTTCTTTTAAGATAATTGGTTAATTTTATCTACGAGCAAACTTTTCGCAGGATGAAAAAGTTAAAAGCGATTTCCCTGTTAAAAACCATCGGTTTTGCAAATTGTGGAAATATCATATTATTATAGAAAAAATACCTCGTATATTGCTTGATATTTTTGTTAACTCACGTCCCCTAAACTAACCTGTAAACTCTAATGATCTTTTTGTTCGAGTATTTCAATCTTTTCTATATTTTGCGCATTTAAAAAGCTGGGGGGGGCCGCCTATGTTTGAGGGATCGATTTTTCTCAGACGTTGAATAACGGTTTCGTACAACATTGGCTTTTTAAAAGAAACGATTAAATTTGGAGGTATAGAATCTTTTCTTAAAATCGCATTATTAAAACGAACAATATAATCTTTACAGAAATAAAGATACATTCCTATACATTGTTCCGGTTCATTTCCCTCTATAAAATTTCCCCCTGATATTACAGCATAATTTAATACGGGAAGTTCCAGATGACTAATCAAGTAACCAACACTTTTATTTAAATAAATCGAATTATTAACAATGAAATTCTTTTTAGATAAGACAAAGTGTCGCTTTTAAAACTTGCCAGAGAAAAGTACTGAGTTGAGTTACAATCAACGTGTGCGGAATCCTTTTTTTAACCGTTTGCCAATCCAGAGATCAGCAAACAGGCAAAAAAAGCAGCTGAATCAACAATTTTAGAAATACTCATTTAAACATGGTTTATCGGGATTATCAATGGCAATCTGGATTTATGTATGGTGTACCAGGATTGTTAGTAAACTTAGTTCAGATTTTTAAAAAATTACCGCAAGACAATTTATAAGTTTAAAAGAACAAATTGCTAATAAAAAAATATACGGTTGGGCATTATGACAAGCAAAAAGAACCCATAAAGCTTGACATACAAAGATATGATAACATTTATGAGGTTTTAGTGGATAATAATATTATTTTCTTATATTGTACTCAAAGAGAATAGAATAATTTCTTTTACTGCGACGTATAAAGCAAATGTGGTAATACTACTAGCTGTTTGTTTATAATAAGCAGGGGCTTTTCTAATGCTTCAGTAAAAGATCATAATTATTTCTATGCGGCACGAGCCGTGCGTTCAATAAGCTTTTGGAAAACATGGTAGAATATAGGAAACTGAGAATTTGTGCAATGTTGTTGGTTATTCTTACAACGGGGTGCGCTTCACATCATTTAAATTTGAGATACAATCGCCCTAGCAATGAAGAGGTGTTAAGAGATTATGTATTTTTCACTTGCCTAACAAAAGGATACGGTAACAACCCAGTTTTTTTAGAAGACGTATCTCCGAGCATGTATAACGACCTAAGTGATTTTGAAATGGCCCACTTCGATACTAGCAAAAAGCTCGATTCGATCGCAACAAAAATGGTAGCCTCTATCCAACCGTCAACTATAGAAGATTATAAAGGGAAAACAACTACTTTTGCACAGTGTTTGGAGTTCTACAAGAGCAAAGAGTTAAAACTGGCAATAAGAAAAGTTTTAAAACAGGCAGAAAAATCGAGGCAACCAGCTTTAAATTAGTTTTTTCTAAAATAAAACCCAGATGAAAAATTTCATCAAAATAATAATGCTTTGCGGTTTGTTTTCATCTTGTGTGAGAACGAACACAAAGATAACTCATAGTCAATATAAAACGTTACTCCTAGAAGCGTTTAAATCAGATAGTTTCTACCCGGAATTTAAATCACTTAACATAGATAGTTTCAATGTAAGGTTTAATAAAAATTTTTCAGACCTTTTAAAGGTTAATGATATAACCTTATTCATAAATCAAAATAAAAGTGGCTTAAATGGTTTAAAAACTCTTATAATTACTGTTGATTCCTTATCAGAAACTCAAAAAACTCTTAAAATCAGCACGACAAGAAATGCTGCACCAAGTTCGCAGTATATAGGTAATTTTATACTAACCAATGATAAAGAAAACTGGAAAATAAAATATGTTAATTCTGGCTTTTACGACTATATGAAGGATTAAACTATTCAATATTTTTCGTGTATAACCTCTATTTTCTGTGGTTGTCGGGGGGATGAATTGTTATTTCAGTAATTTTTGGATTTTCTGTTGCCCACTCCTCAAAACCAAAATATCGATCTCCACGTACTGGCAATTGATTGTTCAAATCGATTTGTTCATTAAATAACGCGTGGAAAATGGTGCATTCATTTCTATCGGAATATCTTACTTCCAGACCATTAATTATAGACAAATGAATTGAGAAGGGAAGAAATTTATACCCTATGAATTCTTTTTCAACTTCTTGTTTTAAATCAAGAAAATATGATTTAAACTCCGAATAAGGAGACGCAGTAATAGCATTTATTGCGCGGTAGCTTAGGTATCGTCCATCTTCATTATATGCTTTAACAATGGTTTCGTCAACACCATAAATCGCGAAAAATTTACCAACCAAACTTACTGCGACAGAAAGTTTTTTAACGTGCCTAAACCAGGGTGAATCGATATCCTCCAAAAAAAAATCCGCACTGAAACTCGGCGCCTGACCATACGTAGAGCCGCGATATATTAGTTTTTGTTTCGCCGAGAATTTTTCACAAAAGATTTCCCAATCAAGATAATTTTTATTCTTATCACCATGGATTGCTTCGACAACTACTTTTTCCAATTCCTTAATTCCAGAATATTTATAATATGGACTATATTCGTTTTTTTCTAGGCCAATTGGATAGTACTGTTTTATGGCTTCATAGACAGGCCAAAAGTTATGGGTCTCGGGATTAAAACTAAAGTTAAATTTCATAAATCGAAAAGCTTAAAGTTAACGTTTAATTCTTTTTAGACCTAATTTCATCAGATCTCAATCTGTATTTACAGAGAACGTTCTAGGGTCCGCTGAATTTAATGGAGGGAAGTCTATCTGTAAATTTAATATAAATTTAATGAGGCGAAATAAGTCTCAAAAAAATGTAAATAATAAAATTCCCCACTCGAAATTATTCAAGATTCAAAAGAGATGAGATATTGATAGTTCATTTCAACTTTATCAGAAAAAAAGGAACATTTAGGTAAATTAAAATTAGCTGTTAAAATCGTTAGTAAACTTATTAGGGCGAAAAAAATTTAATATCAACCTAACATAAGATTGTTTTTTTCAATGTTTTTATTTTTAGAAGCCAACACTAAAATGATCGCAGCCAAAATGGTTGCTAAAGTCATTATTACCGGCATCGGCAACACAGAGCTACTTGGAAATGAACTTACTATAACAGATGCCAATGCTCCTAATCCCATTTGTACCGCACCCATCAACGCAGAAGCACTGCCAGCATTTTTATCAAAAGGTACTAGTGCCAGGGCTGCAGCATTTGGACTAATAAAGCCTAAACCGGCAAGGTAGAGGCTCAAAAAAAAGATAGTATTATTAAGATTAAGCCATCCTTCAAAAGCAAATATTAAAAAGATGATACTCGCCAAAACCTGGAGCATAATGGCGTAGCGGATAATCTTCTCGCTAGAGTACCAATTCAATACCAAACTGTTTAACTGACTAGAACCAATAAACATTACAGACAAACCTGCAAATATCCAACCGTAGCCCGATTGTGAAACTCCGTAAAGCTCCATAAACACAATTGGGGATGATGCTACGTATGCGAATAGTCCTGAGAAGACTAAAGCTCCTAAACCTGCATAAATTGCAAATTGCTTTTGCTTTATAACCGCTATGAAATTCCTGATAATCGGGACTGGCTTTAAAGAATAGGATGGGTCAGGTATAAAAATATCGGGGATAAAAAAATACGACAACCCCAATGTAACAGTGGCCATTAAGCTTAAGAAAACAAAGACCGACTGCCAGCCAAAAACACCTATTAAGTAGCCGCCTGCGGTTGGAGCCAGCATCGGCGATAGTGCTATGACCAGCATTAATGATGCAAATACCTTTGGGCGTTGGTCAGGTTCGAACAAATCTCTTACTAATGCAATGGCAGCAACTGCCGCAGCACAACTGCCAACTGCCTGTATAAATCTAAAGAGTATGAGTTGATGAATATTTGGTGCCATAAAGCATCCGGCAGAAGCCAGCAAGTAAAGTGCAATCCCAAAATATAGCGGCTTTTTGCGGCCAAACTTGTCAAGCAATGGTCCATATAAAAGCTGACCAAAGGAAATTCCGATAAAATAACCGGACAAGGTTAAAGCCACTTCGTTTATTGTCGTGTTCAGGTCAATAGCGATCACCTTGAAACCAGGCAAGTACATATCTATGGAAAAAGGCCCCAGAGCTGCTAACAATCCCAATACGAAAATGAGTAAAGTGTTTGATTTTTTTTTCATAAAGCTTCTGACGGGCAAAGATGACTATCTTTTCGCGATAATCATTTTAATTGTTTTTAAATTAGTGCGCCTCCCATCTGGTTTTAAATTGTCTTTTAAAATAAAGTAAGTCAAAATAATCGTTTACTGACAAAACCAGAAAAAATGTAAATAAATCGGAATAAAAACCTTTTTTTGTTGTTGAACAAAGTTTTTATCTTAAAGGCATTTTTCACAGTTTGTTTATAGAGCACTCTTTGTTTTCGTAAAGGTGACTGTTCGGTACTAGAATGACACAACTTGGGAATCTCCTAACAGCTATAAAGTGCCGCAATGCTATGAAGATGAGGGCCAATACAAGAAGATAAAGTTTCCTCGCTATCATACAGATGGTAGGAGAAGCCTTATTTATTGAGGTTTTAGGGTATTTACTAATTTATTAAAATTAAAAGTCTGATTTTGTTTACATGAACAATTGCAAGAAACCTACTAAACATAAAAATTAGAAATATGAAAAAAAAAATAGTCTGCTATTTAGGGGTTAGTCTTTTTATCTCTACCGCTGCATTTGCCCAAAGCAAATTCAATGGTATTGAATCTAACATGAGTAATATTTTCCGGATGTCTGATGCGCAAACAAGATCCATCAGCCCAGAAAACTTTAATGGAGCAAAAGGGCAGGGAGGTATGGCCACAAAAGGAACCGGTGAAAGTGCGTCGAGAGATCTTGGGGAAGGTTGGAAAGTGAGCCCAAGTGTTGTCATCAAAGCAAATTCGACATTTACGGTTGCCGAAATTGACGGGTCTGGTTCGGTACAACATATATGGATGACGCCGACCGGCAATTGGCGCAATTCAATTCTTCGTTTCTACTGGGATGGAGAATCAACGCCTTCTGTAGAGGTGCCGGTAGGCGACTTCTTTTGTATGGGTTGGGGAGAATACTCACCTTTGCAATCACTTGCAGTATGTGTAAATCCGGGCAGTGCTTTCAATTGTTATTGGCCTATGCCATTTAGGAAAAAATGCAGGATTACCATGGAAAATATAGATGCAAAAGACATGGTATTATATTACCAAGTAGATTACGTGTTAACCGAAGTGCCCGCCGATGCAGCTTATTTTCACGCCCAATTTCGCAGGGTGAATCCGTTGCCCTATAAAGGAGTTTATACTTTGGTTGACAATGTAAAAGGGCAAGGCCAATATGTGGGTACCTATATGGCCTGGGGAGTTCATAATAATGGATGGTGGGGCGAAGGAGAAATTAAATTTTACATAGATGGAGATACGAAATATCCTACCATAAATGGAACTGGAACCGAGGATTACTTCTGTGGTTCTTATGATTTTGATACCCATAAGAAAAACGCTGCGGGCGTGGAGGAAGTGAATTATACAGAATTCTCCACTCCCTATGCTGGCCTTCCGCAGGTATTAAAAGGCGATGGGCATTATAAGGTTTCGCAAAGATTCGGCATGTATCGTTGGCACATCACAGATCCTATCCGGTTCAAAAAAGACTTGAAAGTCACAATTCAGGCACTTGGCTGGCGGAGTGAAGGGCGGTATTTGCCTTTGCAAGACGACATCGCATCGACTGTTTTCTGGTATCAAACGGAGCCACATAACACATTTCCTGCTTTCCCAAATAAAGATGGATTGGAAGTAAATTAAGTGGTTGAAAAAAATCACTTCAATTTAAACGATGAAATATAAGTGTAAAAGATTAAGGGTAAGATTTCTTTAAAGGATGTTGCAAAATATCTTGGAGTGTCGAAACATAGCACTATGATAGCGTCGTTGTTCTAAGCAATTACGTCGGCAAGGCGCAGGTAATTGTGTCGCCAAAATACCAGGCAAAAGTTTTTACATCAACAGCGGATGGCAATTCAGGCCAAAGTTTTGGGTGGGCCAATTACAAAGCAATTTCGGGAAGCCTCGATGCGCGCATGAACGCGTGCGATAAACGCATTTTACAAACTGTTTTTCACTTGTGGAATGAATCAGTCGGCATGATCCATCAACTTCAATACATAAGGCCAAATATTTTCTGCGATAATTTTATAACCTGCCGCCAATGGATGTATACCATCGGCCATATTTAAGTGCTTGATTCCGGCGACTCCGTCTAAAAAAAATGGAACTAAAGCGATATGGTTTTCGATGGCAATTTCCTGGTAAATTTTCCTAAAGTTAGCTACGTTTTGGCCAGGTATCCAACTCGGCAACTGCATTCCTAATATTAAAATACCCACTTGTGAATTTTTCTTTCTAATTGTATCTATTATAGCCTGGAGATTATTCTTTGTCCAAACGGGAGAAAGCCCTCTCAATACATCATTCGCGCCAAGCTCTAAAACAAAGATGTCTATTTGAAAAGAGAGTATAGATTCAATTCTGCTCAGCCCATCACCTGATGTATTGCCACTAACACCGGCATTAATAACCTGATAACTCAAGTTATTTAGATTTATTTTTTCTTGAATGAGTGCCGGTATAGAATCTATGGATGGGTTAGCTAATCCATAACCTGCTAAAAGGCTATCGCCAAAAAATACAATCCGCTTCAATATTTTTAGAATCAAACCAAATTAAAGAAGTTTTTTACATTTTAACAATTTAAAAGCCCTTACAACCCTAACTAAAGGTAGACGCATTTTTATTAACATGAATTATGATAGGGAAAATTTCAGGGAAAAATAAATTCAGATTTCATAAATTGCAGCGTTAGTTAAATATGAAAAAACTTCTTCCAATTGCCAATGGCCTTGCTTTAATCTTAACAATATGTGTTAATTACCTTTCTAATACCGGATTGTTAAATGGTAACACTATGAAAACAATGTCTGATAGGTATTTTACTTATTTTACACCTGCAGGTTATGCATTTTCTATCTGGGGCCTTATTTACATTGGTTTACTAGGTTTCGTTACCTATACAGGCCGAGTTATTTTTAAAAAAAGTACAGAGGAACCCGTTGTACTAAAAATTGGATGGTGGTTTGTTTTATCTTGTATTGCAAACTCGCTTTGGGTTGTTGCTTGGCTTTACGATTATACTGGGCTTTCGGTCATAATAATGAGCATACTTTTGATCTCATTAATTAAGATTATTATAAATACGCGGATGGAATTAGATAGCTATCCATTTATAAAATATCTTTTTATTTATTGGCCGTTTGCTATTTATTTTGGTTGGATTACAGTAGCATTCGTCGCCAACATTTCTGCCTATCTAGCCAAAATTAGTTGGGATGCCTTTGGAGTTTCAAATGTACAGTGGGCAATTATTATGATTTGCGTGGCAGGTCTAATCAACGTTGTAATGATTAAGACTAGAAATCTACGAGAATTTGGTTTAGTTGGAATATGGGCATTGATTGCAATTTCCGTGTCCAACAAAAGCAACCCAAATGGCGCTCAAGTTGTATACACTTGTTATGCCATTTCGGCAATTATATCGGTTTTTATCGCGGTAAGCGGAATGAAAACCCCAAAGAGTTTTGAGCGTATGTAGTTTTATTCGTTAAAGAAAAGTAATTGAGTAATTACCTATTCGGTTTGCAAGGGAATGCTAAATTGAAAATTGGATCCTTTTCCGATTGCGCTCTCTACCCAAATTCTTCCGTCGTGCCTTAAAATTATCTCCAAGCACAGGTATAACCCTATTCCAAAGCCAGCTATCGTTGTAGATTCTTTGCTATCGACCCGGTAAAATCGTTCAAAAAGTCTCTTTTGATCATGCTCGGTAATACCCATTCCTTCATCTCTAACGCTCACTACGGCATTGCTCGCATTGCTTTGGCAGGAAACATTTATTGTGGAGCCTTTTGGCGAATATTTTACCGCGTTAGATATCAGGTTGTTTATAACCTGGCCAATCTTATCTCTATCGGCATTTAAAAAGATATCTTCTACAGGAGCAAACTCAATTCTGTGGGATGTTATGGTAGCTATCGTATCTTCTTCTACCTCTTGTAATAATTCTGCCAGGTTAAAAGATTGCTTATCGATATAAATTTTTCCGGCCTCTAGCCTAGAAATATCTAGAAAACCACTAATCATGCCCTTCATTTTTCGTATTTGGCGCATTACCTTTTCGAGTGCATTTATGGTAAACGCATCCTCATTTTTCTTTGCTTTAAATTCTAAAATTTGGATAAACGCGCTCATCGAAGTGAGTGGAGTTTTCATTTCATGGCTAACCATAGCGATAAAATCGTTTTTTCGCTGTTCATTTTGCTTTCGTTCAGTTATATCTATGATGGTACCATAGAAATGAGTATGTTTCTCGGGATCTTTTTCTTTATAGAGCCTCCCGGTTGCCCTTACCCATCTCTGCTTATTAGTAATGCGCTCAAAAATTGGGTATTCAATATCATAGGGAAGTCCATTTTTAATAGATTCATTAATGGCCTTTACCACCAAGCCTTTAAATTTGGGTGCAACTTGTTCAATTGCCGCGGCGTATAACATGGTTTCGTCTTCCCTATATCCGAAAAAAGATTTTAGGCGATTAGACGGTTTAAATTCTTGAGTCGCTACATCTATATACCAAGTACCAAGTTCTGCTTGGTCAATTGCTATCGCCTTCATTGCCTCACTCTCTACCAAGTCTTTCAACGTTATGTCTAAATTTGACTGCAGTTTTTTTGCATTTGTATTACTTATCTGCAGCGTGGCATTTGTGCGCCGCTCTCGCTCAATCATTAGCTGCTGGCTTATGGCTGCATCTTTAAGTTGGCTATTTAGCAGTAGCACTTTGGCCTCAGATAATTTTAAGTTCGTATTAAGCTCCTCAAGTTTAAAAACCTTTCTTCTTAATTCCAACTTGTGCATCACTTGGCGAGCTATAATCTTTAATGAAGATACTTGCTCTTCGCTCAAGGTTTTAGATTGAGAATCTATCACACATAAAGTTCCCAAATTGTAGCCATCTTCGTTAGTGAGGGGCACACCGGCGTAAAAAGCAATGTTTGGATCTCCGGTTACGAGCGGATTGTTGCGAAAACGCAAGTCGGTTTTTGCATCTGCAACAATCATAACTTCATCTAAAGAGACAATGGCATGCGCACAAAAAGACTGACTTCTTGGGGTTTGATTTGCCGCAAGTCCCAAATGAGATTTGAACCATTGCCTGTCTTTATCAACAAAACTTACCAAGGCAATTGAAGTTCCACAAATTTGCGATGCTAATTGTGTCAAATCGTCAAAATCTTTCTCTTCTGCCGTATCTAAAATATGATAGGTTTTGAGCGATTCCAGTCTCTCTTCTTCATTAAGCTCGGAATTTTCTAACATCTTAACTAATAAATTTTATAAAACCGGTTTAAAGGCATCTTGAAACGGTATCCTTTAGCCCCATAAATAAACATCTTGGGTTATTCTAGAAAAAATAAAATTATAAAAATCATCCAAGAAATACGACTTCAAATAAGATCTAAATTTAAGTTTTTAAAGTATAACTTGCTTAAAGGCGATGAGCATTAGATTTTTATCAAACGGAAAACGAGTTGCTGCTGTTTCCACGGTTTCGGTGCTTTAATTTGAGCCGAATTGGATCCATCTATGTTAAGTGTAAAGCGAGTTACGGTTTAGCAACGTAGATGAAGTATTGGCTTTAAGAGTTAACAGCAGATTCGCTATATACTTAATTAAAAAAAAATAAGACAATATGACCCGTTAAGTGTTATTGTTTTTCTACTTAAAGTTAAAAGAATATATCATGGAAAGTAAAAAACCAGAAAAAAACGAGACAAGCAAGAAAATTGCCGATTTAGAAGTAAATATGGAAACTGGTCAAGATACTAAGATGACCACCAACCAAGGATTAAAAATTAATGATGATACCAGCTCTTTAAAAGCAGGCGATCGTGGGCCAACACTTTTAGAAGACTTTATCCTTCGAGAAAAGATCACCCATTTCGATCACGAACGGATTCCAGAAAGGATTGTGCATGCGCGTGGATCGGGCGCACATGGCGTTTTTAAAGTTTATGATAGTTCGTTTTCTAAATACACTAAGGCAAATTTTTTAATTAGTCCTGAACGAGAAACGCCAGTTTTTGCTCGTTTTTCAACCGTTGCGGGGTTTCGTGGGTCTGCAGATGTACCCAGGGATGTTAGAGGTTTTGCAGTAAAATTTTATACAGAAGAAGGAAATTATGATTTGGTGGGAAACAATATGCCTATATTTTTCATTCAGGATACCATTAAATTTCCAGATTTAATTCATGCGGTAAAGCCAGAACCTCATAACGAGATTCCACAAGCGGCATCTGCGCATAACACTTTCTGGGATTTTGTGTCGCTCTCACCAGAAACCATGCACAATGTAATGTGGTTAATGAGCGACAGGGCAATCCCGAGAAGTTTAAGAATGATGGAAGGTTTTGGGATTCATACTTTTCGATTGATTAACGAAGAGGGAAAATCTCATTTTGTAAAGTTTCATTGGAAACCTTTGTTAGGAGTACATTCTGTGGTTTGGGACGAGGCATTGAAAATTAATGGCCAAGACCCAGATTTTCATCGTAGAGATTTATTTGAAGCGATAGAATCCGGCGCTTTTCCAGAATGGGAATTAGGTGTTCAGATTGTTGCAGAAGAAGATGAGCATAAGTTCGATTTCGATTTGTTAGATCCAACAAAACTAATTCCAGAGGAATTGGTGCCAGTACAAATCATTGGCAAAATGACTTTGAATCGCAATACAGATAATTATTTTGCAGAAACAGAGCAGGTAGCTTTTCATCCCGGCCACCTGGTACCGGGGATTGATTTTACAAACGATCCGTTGTTGCAGGGAAGGTTATTTTCTTATACCGATACCCAGTTAAGTCGTTTGGGTGGACCAAATTTTCATGAAATTCCAATCAATCGGCCCATCGTGCCTATCCATAATAACCAGCGAGATGGTATTGCGCGTATGCAAATCAACACGAGCAAGACAGCCTACCATCCAAACAAAATTAACAGCGGCTATCCAGAACAGGCGAAAGAGAGTGAAGGTGGTTTCGTGAGTTACTACGAACGGGTAGAGGCCAATAAAGTGAGAGCTAGAAGCAAAAGCTTTATGGATTTTTTCAGTCAGCCGGCAATGTTTTACAACAGTTTGTCAGAACCAGAACAAAACCATGTGGTAGATGCTTTTTGTTTTGAGTTAGGTAAGGTTGATATGCCCGAAATTAGAAAAAGGGTTGTAGGTTTAATTACTCAAATAGACAATAGCTTGGCGCAGAAAGTTGCCAATGGTTTGGGCATAGAGATGCCATCTCCAGAAAAACCTATTAATCATCAGCTTGGAGCTGATGCAAATCCCGCAGATTATGAGCCAATTAAGGTTGAGCAGGAAATTAAAAAATCTCCCGCTTTAAGTATGGCAAATACCATTTTGGGAAATATAAAAACCAGGCAAATTGCTTTTTTAACAGCAGATGGTGTAGATGGAAATTCGGTTTCTAAAATGAAGGCTGCCTTAGAAGCGAAAGGCGCGGTAGTAAAAATTGTTGCCCCTAAAGCAGATTCCGTAGAAGATAATGCAGGCAAAAAGATTAAGGTAGATCATAGTTTCTTAACGTTTTCGTCTGTTTTGGTGGATGCTATTTTTATCCCGGGAGGAGAAAAAAGTATAGAAAAGCTAAAGTCAACTCCAAAAGCAATTCATTTTATAGATGAAGCATTTTTGCATTGCAAAGCGATAGCTGTAGATAGTGATGCAGCTAAACTTGTGGAAATGAGTTATGTTTCAAATTATCTAGGCAAGCAGCCCAATCAACTTAGAGACATGGGGCTTTTAATGGAGGATGCCGACGGCAATGGTTTAGAGAACGCATTTATAGAAGCAATTGGAAAGCACCGTTTCTTTGGACGGGAAACCGCGAATAAAGTTCCGGCATAACTATCAAAAGGGAAACGACATCAGTTTCCCTTTTTTATTAAACCAATTATGAAAGAATTGATTGATGCAGCAAGAGTTGGCGATCTGCAAGAAATTACAAACCTGTTAAATGGTGGCGCAGACATAAATTTTAGAGATGAAAAAGGATATACACCCCTAATCATCGCAAGCTATAATAATCAGTTCGAGGCCGTAGAACTACTTATAGAATGTGACGCTGATACAAATTTGGCAGATAACGGAGGCAACACTGCCTTGATGGGTGCATCGTTTAAAGGCTATTCTGAAATAGCAACGGTGCTGATAAAAAGCGGCGCAGATATAAATTCGCAACATGGAAATGGCGGTACAGCGCTAATGTTTGCAAGCATGTTTGGGCGAAATAATTTGGTGAGAATTTTATTGGATTTTGGCGCTGATAGAATGATTTTAGACAACAGCGGATTGATGGCAGTCGATCATGCAGGTATTCATAAAAACATCCAAGCTATAGAAATGCTTGCCTAGCTATTCTTAAAATTAAAATCATTTTGGGTTAGATAAAATGTTAAATAATAGGTTGCTTTGTCTAGCTATTACGTTGGCAAATTGCATCGATAAGACCCTAATAATGATTCTTCACCAGCCTACTTTCAGGCTTAAAATCGCTTTATAATACTGACCATCTGCAATTATTATAATTAGCATTTTTCGCTTTGAAGTTTCAAATTTTTCTGGATATTGTAAAGGCCTTAAAAAATAGAAATGCCAAACCGAAGTGTGTTCGGTGCGATCCATCTGGGCAAGTTTATCGATTGTTTCGGAGTGATAGTGATTGTGTTGATAGTTTTTAATTTCGTTTCTTGCTGAATCTCCGTAAGGAGATTTTTTCAATATCAAATTCCCACATTTCAGAAAAACGACGTATTCAATTTCTCCTAAAAATGACTATTTATAGCTATTTTCATATGAGTGCTTTTGATTCAATTTTGTCTTCTATCCAAATATCTGGTAAAATTAATTTCAAGGGAAAAGTTCATCATTTGTCCGGTGCTCAGAGTGAGTGATAAACAGTTTATCAGGCGGAGTTTTATATAAATTTTACATTGAATTGTTGTCGTCTTTTAGACGCCTGACAATGAAAACACCAACATCCTAACCTCAATATAGAGGGAATATTCAAAAACATTTAAGTTATGCCATATTTCGATTTACATTGCCACCCGGGATTAAAAACTTTATTCCAACTGCAGAACGGCCGTCAAGAGTCCCCGTGGGAAAACATGAATCCGAAGGATGGGATTATAGGCAATATTTTGGAGTCTCAGGCTTCGCTTAAAATGCTTGCAGAAGATAGCGGTGTATCGCTTGTTTGCATAACCCTTCATCCACCAGAAATAGGCATGATAGATCAGGTAATTATCAAACTAGCCGCCCTGTTGGGTTATCCAAAACTTTTAAATCGAGACCGCTTAGAGGAGATGATATCGCAGCAATGCACCTATCAAATGACATTTAAGCAAGAGTTAGCAAACCTTATGACTGCACCTTTAGATGAAGAGGGAAATCCAATCAAAAAGAATATAAAATTTTTAAAAATAGGAGAAAGTTTTGATGCTAATATCCCTGAAACTTTACAAGTTATTTTTAATTTAGAAGGTGGCCATATCTTTTACGATCAGAAAAACAACGTTAAAGATATTGCTGCGGTTATTGGCAACTTAAACGATTTTCTAAACAAAGGGTTTAAGGTTCTTTACCTTACGCCGACTCATCTTACGCCAAATCAGTTTATTACACATGCCTACGGCAACAAAATTTTAACCAAAGGTAGGCTGCTGCCAAAAGGCCTTGGCATTACACCTTACGGAAAGCAACTTATAGATCATGCGTATGAGAAGGATTTATTAATTGATGTAAAACACATGAGCTTGGTATCGAGGAGGATTTTTTACCAATACAGACGGCTACATTATCCAAACAAGCCCATAATAGCAAGCCACGTAGGATTTAACGGAAACTATTGGAAGTTTTTTAAAGATGATATTTTATACCAAGACCAGAAAAGTTACGGCTACAAAACCACCATTGTACCGTTGCCAGGGGTTATAGATGGCACTTTTTTTTATCCTCTAACCATTAATTTGTATAATGATGATATAAGGGAAATTCTGGCCAGTGGAGGTTTGATTGGGCTCAATCTTGACGTAAGAATACTAGGAGGAAAAGTGATTCCAAACAAAGATGAGAAGGAATTTTTTAGTCGTGAAGAGTTTGAACTGTTAACCAATCAAAATGTCGAAACATTAATCGTTGGCCTTGTTACCTCCCTAGAAAACGAAACAATAAATAATGGCGACACGAGTATTGATGCCAGCAATGAAGAAGGCCAAGAATTAGCGGAAATTAAAGATGCAAGAGCAGAAATAGATGAGATGGCCGCTACAACTGCGCCGGAGCACCAACGGAAGAATTATACTGCACATTTAAGGCTGATTTTAAACCATATTCTGCACATTTATAAATTTACAAAAGACGAAGGTTTGCCCAGTCCTTGGGATCACATATGTATCGGGTCTGATTTTGACGGCCTAGTGGAGGCGGTCGATTGTTGTAGAAATGCGACGGAATTTGAGGCACTTGCACAAAGTTTAACGCGAGAACTTACTAAAATTGTAACCGACGGCTTTAAGTATGACTTGGGTTTAACACCGAAACAAATTATAGATAAGCTTATGTTTAGCAACGCCGTGGAGTTTATTAATAAGCATTGCAAATAGCAGAAAAAACCCTTCAGTTGCTATTATATCTGTCTTACCATTACTTTATCCAAACACTTTGCGTAAATGCTCCATTTGCCGCTACGTCCCAAACTTCCAACCTAACCCACTTTCTGCCTTTTAAATTTGTATTTAAGGTAATTGTCTTTTTGCCAAAAGCTTCGGTTGTATTTAAGTTAATGCTTTTACGATAAACTTTCTTACCATCGCCAGAAATTATCTCAGCGAAATTCAGAGGAAATGTCCAATTCATTCCTATTTCAATTTTTGCGTCACCATTTGCATTTAGTGTTATTGTTTCGTTAGAGCTCTTACCGTTTACCGTAAAATTTGGTAAAAGTATTTCTCCGGTGGTGGTAAAAAACTTACCGTTTTTCATGGCATCTAAAACTGACGGCCACCCATCATTAAATTTTGGTATTTTATCTAATTGTAGATAATTTACGTTCAAGTGGGCATACATTTCATTTTCAGGTTCTATTGAAAACAGATCTGCTTCGCTTATCATGTGTTTTTTAGCGCCCCAATTATTCATGTCTTCCATCAAGTCCAATGCGCGTTTGCCAAGTCTTGGTTGAGAAAGATCTGCAGGAATAGGTTTCCAAGCCGCCCCCATAAAATGGGGCGATTTAAAGAAAGGCTCTTCCTTATAATTGTCAGGAAAGCCGACTGAGCCTTTGGTTCGGGCATGTGCGGTCCAAGCTAATCCGTTTTCGGTTTCTAGTAGCCGAAGCATTTCCGCTTTGTTAGCTATGTGGTAAACCTTGCCATACTTCGTGTCGTTCGTTAAAAACGGCGTATTAGCTTTTCTGCTCATAATCCAATAAACAGGATTTGGAAAAAAAGCGAGCCAATGACCACCAAAGAATTCGTTGGGTTCTTCGCCAGGCAGCAAAAGGAAATCATTATTAGAGAGTCTTTTGCATTGCGTAAATAAAGCATTTAATTCTTTTAGCCTTAAGCTGTCTGGTCCTTTGGGATGCGCGGTGTAATGAAATTCTGCTAAATGGACAATATCAATCCCGGTTTCTTTAAACACTTTTACAAAGTTTGGCACCTCTGGAATGGGTTTTCCGGCAAGCACCACGCTCATGATAAATTCGTTATGGAAATGACTGCTCATGGTTTTGTACCCCGGTACAGGAACATAAGCGTCGTTATGCGTAAATTGCTTTACGCAATCTAATGCATCGGCAGCCTTGTCTGTACTGAGCAAACAAAAAAAGTTTAAGCGCTGTTGCGTTCCTGGCGGCGCATTAAACCATGGTACAAAACGTTTATCTCCCTCTAATTCTTGCCTAATTCCAATACCAAAACCATCTACCATTTGCCGATAGTTAGTCCCATACCAGGTAAATTTAAGGTTAAAAGCCTCGTCTAAGGGATAAAAATATTGATGAGGAGCAGGGAAAATAGCCAAGCTGCCTTGGGTATTCTGTCCGACAATTGTTCGATATTTTGCAGCTAGATTTTTCGATGAGTCTGCGGGTTTTGGCGCAACGCTCTCCATTTGTTTATTAGTGTTGCTCCACGCAATTTCGTCCCAAATTTTGCCTCTGTTAACCAAACCCGCATCGTACAAAATTGCAGTAGAATCTATTTGTGTTGCCATCACTGCGCTGATGTTAAAAAGTGGGCTGCCATTGAAAAAAGTAATTTCTAGTGCGCCGCTAAAATTTGGCGCAGTCATTTTAGAAATCCTGACAATGGTATGTGCGCCCTCTGTTCTTACGCTTGCGCTGTCTTTTTCTAAATTTATCAAATGTGAGTGATGTGGCTTTGACGGTACCTTATCGAAAAAAATATTCCATCCGTTTTGAGAGATTAAATCTCTTTTGCCAACAGTTAAAACAAAGGCGGGATCTAGTGCCGTAGCAATTTCTTTGTTATTTAACTGTATGCTTTTAAAAAGTGGTTTCGTCTTAGAAAAATCCAATACCGCTTTGCCAAACTCGTGTTTACCTGTAGGCCAAGTTAGCGTCATTGCATTTTTATTTAGATAAACTTTTGCGCCGCTATTTTTATTATACTGGTGCAAATCTACCGGGGTTTGAGCTTTTAAAAATGTGTTGACCACTATAAGGATTAAGATGAGTAACGCCTTCATTTTGCACGTTGAGTAATATTTTGAAAATCTTGATTTTGTAGAAAAGTTTAAAGATTTTTCCATTTGATTGCTATATTAAGTGGGAAGATGATAAACCCTGTATAAATGTAGGACTGCGACCAATTTAATTCACATCAGGATTAATCTTGTTTGGCTGTTATAAAACTAGCATTTTTAAGCTTATAAATTTGGAATTTTCGTTGCAAACGCAATTTACAACAAGACTTGCTAATTTTTAGACATTAAAAATCCGATTAACATTGTTGACCGCATTAACAAAGATAATTTGCGTTTTAAGAACGAACCTAACAAACTTAGAGCGGATGGTGTGTTTGATCAAAATTTATGTCAGAAAAAAGGCGATGATAGACTTTTAAAAAGTCTATCATCGCCCCTAAAATTTTGTTTACTAAAACAAAAAAACAATTATGCGATTGCGTAAACCTTAAGTTGTTTTTTTAACATTACCCTAGCCTCGTGAATACGAGTTTTGACGGTTCCAAGCGGAATGTTTTGTTGCTCTGCAATCTCGTGGTATTTGTAACCCTCCACATAACATACAAACGGAACGCGATACACATCGGGCAAAGTATCCAATACCTTTTTCACATCGTCCATAATCATACTGCCCGTAGATCTGTTTTGATCCGCACTATATAAAAGATTTACAGAAGAAATTTCATCATCTTGAGTAATAAGGGCGCGCTTTCGCGCTTCCTTTCTACATTTGTTTATAAACGTATTTTTCATAATTACAAAAAGCCAACCAGTTAGGTTTGTGCCAGGTTCGTAATTTTTATAAAAGCGAATGGCCTTGACTAAGGTATCTTGCACTAAATCGTTTGCATCTTCTAGATTTTTGGTAAACTTTAATGCATTTTTAGTAAGAGACGAAATCTGACCCTGAACCACAATACTAAATTCTTTTTCCATCATGTCTTGTCCTGTTTAATTAAAAGGCATATAAACTTAAACAAAATGATTCAAATAACACACCATCTTCCAGTCTGTTGTTTGCATTGGGTAGGAAATGGAAAAAAATAAGTGGCTTTAAATGCTTCAAGACAAAGCTTTGGTAATAAATACTAACAAATAGACTATACAAAAGACGTATTTTAGTCGTGTCGATTACGTATTTATTCTAGGCCTTTATTGAGGTTAAATTTAGGAAATCTATAATAAATGTTTGGTAGCTTTAAAAGATAGCTCAACTAATCAATGTAATTATTTTTATGAGCAAATCTGATCAACATCGCCGTGTTTTTGGTATGGGTCTTATCTAAAAGTGCTTGGCGGTGGCCTTCGATAGTGCGTTTACTCAAAAACAATTTTTCGCCCATTTCTCTATTTGTGTAACCTTCTGCAATAAGGCTCAAAACCTCTAATTCTCTGCTAGAAAGATCTATATTTTCCTTTTCTTTCTGATAGTCGGCATTTTTCAACATTTCATCTAGCAGCCTTAACGAAAGTTCGGTGCAGATGTATCGATTACCTCCTTGTACTGATTTTAGCGCAAAAACCAATTCATCTTCTCCCAAGTTTTTTAATAAATAACCACAGGCACCTTCGCCAAAGGCTTGCGAAATGTATTTGTCATTATCAAGCATGGTTAAAATAATTATTTTAGTGTTAGGCGCAATGGATTTTAACTTATCAATTAATCCTATACCGTCCAGCTTAGGCATATTCAAATCTGCCAAAACAATATCTACTTCTTGTCCATCATTAATTAAATCCAATACCTGCTGACCATTACTTGCCTCTGCAACCACAGATATATCTGGCTGGGTATCTAAAAGCAGTTTAATTCCATTACGTACAATATTGTGATCTTCTGCTAGAATTACTTTTATCATATTCTAAATTTGGTGTGCCAATAGGTACGCACTTAGCGTGCCAACTTGGCTATAGTTTGGCCCGGGAGTATTGTTAACCTTTTCAAAGCAAATTTGTTCGCATTAGGTGCAAATAGATTTGGTTTTACTCCGGACTTCATATCCAAATGTAAAGCGACAAATAGCGACCAACAGACGTATATTAGGTAGCGAAAAAAGTTGGCAAGCCTATGAGTTCGATTTAGAACCCGTCTTACAAGATTTTATATCCTAAGCTTAATTGAAATACATTGGGCTTTTGCTTATAAACGTCGCTATTGCTAATGTTGGTTATTCCCGCAACGTATCGAAGATCTACAGAAAATCTTGAAATATCTACACCTGCCCCACCTTGTATAGAAAAGGCGTCTTTTTTATAGTTTTTAAAATCCTTTACCTGGTCGTACGCCGAATTAAAGGTAGACTTATCATCCAAAAGAATTGTAATTGCAGGGCCGGCCATTAACCTTAGATTGAGATTCTTAGCACCGATAATAGTTCCAAAGAGCAAAGGCACATCTAAAGTGGTAAACTTTGCAGTACCTTCGGCAATAACTTCGTTTCCGTTGTTTTGAAAACTTAAAAATTTATTGTCTTTAGTGCCAATGTATGCTTCAGGTTGTATGTAAAAGTTTGCTAATCCAACGCGTGCCCAAGCGCCAATTTGATAGCCTAGACGATTTTCTGTTTTAGCAAAATCGGCGTTTATTTTTGCAAGATTTACACCGGCTTTAATACCTAGATTAAAGGTTTGCGCCTGAGCTGCAATTGAAAAGGCAAATAAAATGATGGCTAGATTGATAGATTTTTTCATCTCGTGGGATTAGGGATTTAAATTTATTATTCTGATAACGCTTATTGTTGCCCTATCTGTACAAAGATGGCATTATTTTCGTTTTAATTGCAAATACAAATTAGAAAGAGCAACCGCCCTTAAATTAATTCTTTACTTTTGCTTTAAACTATTTTTTATGGCCAACTTTCAGCTTACAGAGGAAAACGCTTTTAAGGTTAAAACAAAATTTTTGAGAAAATACCGCGATCTTGTAAACCAGCCTTTAGATTTCTCTCCTGGAAACGAAGATAAATTGGTAGAAGATATTATGCGCCTCGTAAAGCGAGATAGAACTTATGTAGAATTCACTTTGCAAAAGGCCCTTGCCGATCCAAAGGGAAACAGACTTTAGTCGCCACTTTTTCAAAGTCTTTATCCTAAATCTGGGCGATCCATTTTTAGCAATTTTTCTCTTGTCTTTTTGTACATTTATTCCTTATCCCGATTTAGTATTGAAACGCGGTTGATTTTCGGGTTTTACCATCTAATTTTATCGAATGAACAAGTTAAAACTAACAATAGGTTTTATCATTTTAGCGCTATGTACGCTTCTATTTTCCTTTCGGGAAGATCTTTTTTTAGTTTCGAAAAATCTAGATATTTTCGCTGCGGTCTATAAAAACCTCAACATTAATTATGTTGATGAGACTAGTGCCCCAAAATTGATGCGCATCGGGATAGATGCCATGTTAGACAGTTTGGATCCTTATACTCAATATGTTCCAGAATCGGAGATTGAAGATTATCGGTTGAAATATGTGAGCACGCAGTACGGCGGCATTGGGGCAGGCACCTTATTTATAAATGGCAAACTTTATGTAAATGAACTCATCAAAGATTATCCTGCAGATAAAGCACAAATATTGCCTGGGGATGAAATTGTGTCGATAAATGGATTAAAAGTTCAAGGCAAAACTCGTGCAGAAGTAAGTCAATTACTGCGTGGGCCGAAAGGCAGTGATGTTGCGATAGTTATAAGTAGAGGTGGGAAACAGATGCCGAAGCAGTTGGTGCGAGATGAAATTCTGCAACCAAATGTTTCTTATTCGGGCATGGTTGGGGATGGAGTTGGGTACATAAAACTAGATAAATTTTTAGAAAACGCTGCTGCGGAGGTTACCTCTGCACTAGTTCTGCTCCAAACAAAAAACCCTAAAGGCATTGTGTTAGATCTGCGTAATAATGGAGGAGGTATTTTGCAAGAGGCTGTTAAAATAGTGAATCTTTTCGTGGCGAAAAATCGGCTTATCGTTACCCAAAAAGGGAAAAATCCAGAAAAAACTATTTTTTACAAAACACTCGCGGAGCCGATAGCACCTAACATACCATTGGTTGTGTTGGTTAATGCAAATGCAGCCTCGGCCTCAGAAATTGTTGCCGGAGCGCTGCAAGATCTAGACAGAGCGGTAATTGTTGGGCAACGAAGTTACGGAAAGGGCTTGGTACAGCAGGCATTTAACTTGCCTTATAACAGTTTGGTTAAAATTACGGTCGCGAAGTATTACACGCCCTCTGGCAGATGCATCCAAAAGCTAGATTTTGAACATCGATCAAAAGATGGCATTGCAGAAAAGTTTGCCGATTCTTTAGCGGTAATGTATAAAACAACCAAAGGCCGGGAGGTTTATAGCGGTAATGGCATTTATCCTGATGTTATTACAGAAGCACCCAAAATGAGCCCTATTACGATCACCATGATAAATAAAAATCTGTTTTTTGATTTTGCCAATCAATATAAAAAGAATAATCCAAGCATTACCTCTGCAGAAAGTTTTAAATTGAGTGATGCAGATTATCTTAAATTTTCATCGGCTTTGCCAGATAAAGAATTGACTTATGTGAGCAAAACAGAACGATTGCTTTCTGACTTGCGCTTGGCGGCTGAAAAAGAAAACAAATCTGCAGAAGTTCAAGCAGATCTAGAAAACCTAAAATACAAACTTACTTCCTCTAAAAAAACCGATTTGGTCAGACACAAAGAAGAGATTAAACACTATTTGGAAAGCCAAATAGTGAGCAGGTATTTCTATCAGGATGGAAAAGTGGAGCAAAGTTTTCAATACGATAGAGAATTAACCGCGGCTAAACAGGTGTTTGACAATCAAGCCAAAATGTTTGCAATTTTAGCGGGAGAGGGAAACTATAAAGTAATTGGTAAGCCAGCTAATACTATTAATTAAAAATCGACATCAAAACTTTATGAATAAGCTTCTTATTTTTTTCTTCTTTATTTGTGCAATTGCTGCGGATGCACAAGAATATGTTCCCACTGCTGCCAATTTGAAAGCCAGAGTTTGGTTTGCCGATGCTCGTTTTGGAATGTTTGTGCACTGGGGTCCTTTTAGTATTCCTGGTGATGGCGAGTGGGTGTTGGAACAGCGAAGGCTCAGTTTTAAAAATTACCAAAATCTTGAAGATGTTTTTGATCCTACCTATTTTGATCCAGCAGGTATGGTTGAAATGGCGAAGAATGCAGGCATGAAATACATTACGCTAATTACACGCCACCATGATGGGTTTAGTATGTGGGATACCAAGAACTCTGATTTTAACATTATGCACACGCCTTATAAAAAGGATATAGTTAAGTTGGTTGCCGATGAGTGCCATAAACAAGGCATCAAAATCTTTTTTTATTATTCTCTTTTAGATTGGGGAAGAGAAGATTACCCGCACGAAACCGGTAGAACCGGACAAAATACAGAACGTAAGGGACACGGAGATTATCCGCATTATCTGCAGTTTATGAAAAACCAGCTTACAGAATTGCTCACCAATTATGGAGAAATTGGCGGAATTTGGTTCGATGGCTACTGGGATCAAACAGCAGAAGAAGGTGCTAAAGATAGAAGCTCTAGGATTGATTGGAAGTATGATGAGATTTATGACCTTATTCACAAACTGCAACCACAGTGTCTTATAGGCAACAACCATCATCAATCGCCCCTCCAGGGCGAAGATTTTCAGATGTTCGAAAGAGACTTACCGGGCGAAAACAAATCTGGATTGAATTTTCAGAAAGCATCCGCACAGCTGCCATTAGAAACCTGCGAGACCATTTCTAATTCTTGGGGATATAACTTAGGTGATACCAGTTATAAATCTAAAAAAACGTTGATAAATATGCTGGTTAGGGCAGCGAGTTTGGGTTCTAACCTGTTACTAAACATAGGCCCAATGCCTAGTGGAAAAATACAACCCGAATTTCAAGAAAGATTGGCATCCATGGGCGATTGGCTAAAAACTTATGGCGAAAGCATATATGGTACCGATGCTGGATTTGTTAAATCAACCGACCAATGGAGCGTAACCCAAAAAGGAAGTAAAGTTTATTTCCACATATTAGATAGCAAGCTAACCTCTGTAACGCTTAGTTCGTTGCCGTTAAAAAAAGTAAAACGTGCATTTCTGTTAAATGGACACGTGCCCGTGAAGTACACATTTAAAAGTGGGAACCTAGAGTTAGATACCCGAATTAATAATGATGAGATAGACAATGTAGTGGTTTTGGAGGTTAAGAGGTAGAATCGATTATTTAAGATCATTAAAGTAATCAAGAAACTGCGTTTTCTGCCCTTGGATTTTATCGAATAAATCTGGTGAATGGCAATTACGTTTTCGGTTCGCCGGTAATAAATGGCGCAACCTTGACGTTTGAGATTGGTAGAAAATTTAAAATCAAGCTGATCGACAACAGTCCACAACATAAATACATAAAAAAGAATGCTGTTAAGTGGGAAGGCTTCTCCCAAATCATACATCAGCCATAAAACAATTGTTTCTGGTGGAAACTTCACTGTATACATGGGAAGTGAGCCATCTAAAACTTGGGGAATTAAATCTTTTGATCGATCAAAATCTGAGAAATCAAATTTGTGTTTTTTAATGCCTGTATAATTTTTACTAGAACTTAGTTGCTTTAATTCCGAATCAAAATTGGGACAGACTCGCCATTCATTTTATCTTCTTTGGTTTTTGCCATAGAAAAGACGCCATTTCTGACTGTAGCGCAGTCATTTAAGCAACTAGGGTAACATCTTAAAATTCTATTTAGTATTTCAGATAAAGATTATAAAGCACCAAAATGTCCACTGGAGTTAACGTTTGACTAATGTCTGTTTGGATAAAATGGATTTTGAACGCATTGACTGCTGCTCCTAAATTTTTGGTATCGTAACCCATGTATCTCAGCGCCATTTCGGTATTAAAATCTGCCGGTGGATTTTGCAAAACCTCATCATACCAATATCCAAAACCTTTATCGGCGAGTCTTTTCCAAGGGAAGTGCGCCGGATCTGGCTTTCTTCCGGGTGCGATGTCTGCGTGGCCAATAAAATTTGCGGTTGGAATGTTGTAATTCGTTTTTAGCGTTGCAAGCAATTGCAATAAGCTATTTATCTGCGCATCAGGCCAAGGGTCTGTCGTGCCATTATTGTCTAGTTCAATCCCGATTGATGAAGAATTTATATCAGTATTTTTTCCCCATTTAGCTACTCCCGCATGGTTTGCACGCAGATAGTCGTTTACCATGTGCACTACCTTGCCGTCTCTGGCAATTACATAATGCGCGCTTACCTGTGTTCTTGCCAATTGAAAAGTCTTAATGGTTTGTGCTAAACTATCTTGCGCGGTATGATGAATAACCACAAAATTTGGTTTTCGAATGCCGAAGTTTACCGATGCAATCCATTCTTGATTTTGCCTATTTAGTGAATCGTAGATTTGGCCTTCGGGAGGAACGGACGAAATTATTTTAGCGAAATCTTTAGCTTTAGTTTTGTAAATTTTTTCGGTAGCAGCATATTTGTTTAATTTACAGGCAGAAAAAGTGAGGAAGACAAGACAAACGATTTTTAGCTGGAATTTGTTGATACATTTTTGGGGCATAATTACAAAATTTACTTGGGCAATTTACCTTAAAATGCAACTAATGCTTGGAAATTTTAACAAAATTTATAAAGTTTCTTATTTTAACGCAAGATAGTTTAACGATGACAGATTTACACAAGGCGAGAATAATTTTAGCAAGTTGTCTTTTTTTGATCGCTTGTGGCGATTCTACTTCTGATACTAAAAGCAAAAACATCGAGTCTCAAAATTCAGTAAAGCAAGATGTGCTGAAAGCTTACGTTGCTAAACGATTGCCAATTTATGAGCGGGTAAAACTTACTACCAATATAAATTTGCTGAGTCCAAACGATAGGAAAGTGCTTCCACTTCTTATAGAAGCAGCTGAAATAGTTGACGAGTTGTATTGGAAACAGGCTTATCCAGAGCGAGACAGTTTGCTTGCCACTATAAAAGACGAGAATACCATCGCATTTTTAAACATTAATTACGGCCCTTGGGATAGATTAAATAATGATACGGCATTCGTATCAGGAATTGGACCAAGGCCAGATGGAGCTTATTTTTATCCAAAAGATATCACCAAGAAAGAAATTGAACAATCTAGGTTAGCTGATAAATTTGGCGCTTATTCGATAGTAACTAAAGACAATATCGGCAAGCTCAATACTGTTCCTTATCACATATTATTCGCCTCACAACTACAACGGGTTTCATCTCTTTTAAAGCAAGCCGCGCTGATAACCGACAACATCGAGTTTAAAAAATATCTAAATCTGCGCGCTGATGCTTTAGTTACCGACAAGTTTACGGCAAGCGATTTTGCCTGGTTGGATATGAAAACCAATAATCTCGATATTATTATTGGACCAATAGAAAATTATGAGGATAAGCTTTTTAATGCTCGGACAAGTTACGAGGCTTATGTGCTAATTAAGGACAATGATTGGAGCAAGCGTTTAGCCAAGTATGTAACTATGTTGCCCCAGCTGCAAAAAGATTTGCCCGTGCCTGCCAAGTATAAAAAAGAAAAACCTGGAACAGATTCAGAGTTAAATGCGTATGATGTAGTGTATTATGCAGGAGATTGTAACGCCGGCTCTAAAACAATTGCTGTCAACTTACCAAATGATGAAAAGATTCAACAAGAAAAAGGAACGCGCAGGTCGCAATTAAAAAACGCCATGCAGGCGAAGTTTGATAAGATTTTGGTTCCCATTTCTAAAAGCCTAATTGTTGCAGATCAGCAACAATACATCAATTTTGATGCTTTTTTTACCAATATAATGTTTCATGAGGTTGCACATGGATTGGGAATAAAAAAAACGGTAACCGGCAAAGGCTATGTTCGCGAAGCACTAAAAGAACAATACAGTTGGCTGGAAGAGGGAAAGGCAGATATTTTAGGATTGTACATGGTTACTAACCTGCTAAAAAAAGGTGAGTTAACGGGTGACGTAAAATCTTATTACACCACCTTTATGGCTGGCATTTTACGCTCGGTTAGATTCGGTGTGTCAGAATCGCACGGAAAAGCGAATATGCAATGTTTTAATTATTTTAAGGAGCATGGCGCATTTGGGCGAACGGCCCAAGGAACTTACCAAATAGATTACGATAAATTTGCTATCGCGATGAATGGTTTAAGCGCCTTAATTCTAAAACTTCAGGGCGATGGAGACAAATCAGCAGTAGAAAAAGTGCAGAAAACGATGGCAGTCATTCATCCGGAATTGCAACAAGATTTGGCAAAACTGACCAAAAATAAAATTCCTGTCGATGTTGTTTTCGAGCAGGGTGTTGATGTATTAGGCGTAAAGTAAATGGAGTAATATTAAAGTATAATCCAAAGATTTTATTAAAGTTGCGCCAAGTTGTAAACCGGTAAATAGAAACTTTTATATTACTTCTCCGCCAACAAATCTTTTCCGTTCCGAAAAAAATTAATCTTTACCTCCAACTAGAGCTCCAAAAACAGCCCTAATTAGTGCAACTATTATCGCTAAAAAAGCGGCAGCGAAAAAACCGCTCGTGTTAAAGGACGTCATTAGGCTATCTACCAATAAAATCATTAATACCGTGATGATAAATGACACGAGGCCAAGGGTTAAAAAATTGATCGGGAAAGTAAGTAATCGCAAAATAAAGCCTATCGTTGCGTTTGCCAATGCTATTAAAATTGCTGCAATAATTGCGCTACCATAACCCTCAAATGTAACACCCGGCACCAGTTTAGCACCAATGTAAAATGCCAATCCGGTTAAAAGAATTTCGATAATAAGTTTCATTATGATTAGTTTAGAAGGATGAAAAAAGGTTTTACTATAGGTTTTTTTCCCGTTTGTTTTTTAATGGTCTTTGGTTGCTCTAATGTAAACAGTTTGCCGGTAATTAGGTTTTCGGCAGATAGTTCTGCGTTTATCGTCGCCAACATTTCAAAAGCTGATCTGCTACAGCTAAAAACCCTACTAAGGAATGATAGCAATATAAACAATTATTTTGCGGTATCTGCTATGCCGCAAACGGGAGATACTTTGCAGATCGAGCAGAATGTTTCGGGCAAATTGAAGGTGTTGGGAGATTCGGTATTATTTACTCCTTTAAATAAGTTTAAGCCAGGCAAAAGTTATATTGTAAAGAGTTTTATTGGAGTTAAATTTGCAAGCGTAGGCAGTTTTTTAACCAGGAAAGCCAAAACAACCTTAACGCCCCAGCAAAAAATACTGGTGAGATAAGTAACTATTTTAAGATTTGGAAAATAATAAATTGATTTATAAGAATTTAACCGTATATTTGTAAAAATTAATATAACAAAAAATACAATGCAACAAGGAACAGTAAAATTTTTCAATGAAACAAAAGGTTTCGGATTTATCACTCCATCAAACGGCGATGCCGAAATTTTTGTTCATGCTTCAGGCCTAATCGACAACATTCGTGAGAATGATTCTGTAAGCTACGATGTAGAAGAAGGCAGAAAAGGCTTAAACGCGGTAAATGTAAAAGTGGCTTAATTAGTTAAAACACATAAATCGTACAAAGCCTCAGCATTAGCTGAGGCTTTTTTTTTAAACGTCAATTTCTGATTTGCTAAACCTACAAAATAACTCTTTACCAACTGAATAAATTCCCAGCTCAATACCTAGCGGCTCCGCAACCAAACAACTAAACAACCAAACAACGCTCTAACGCTTCAACGCCAAATTAAGCTCATCTTCCACAAAAGCAATAGAAAGATCTTGCCCCACAAGCACCTTGCCATTCTTATCTACAATAGCAAAGTAGGTAATGTTATAGTTACTTATATTTTTTGCGTTTGGAGATTTTGCCCCTTTTAAATCAGAATATTGAGGCCAGGTAAGATTTTGTGCTTTTATGGCGTTTAGCCACAACGCTTTATCACTATCGTAAGAAACGCCAATAAATTCTACATCTTTATCTTTAAATTTATTATAAAGAGAAACGAGCTCCTTATTATTGCTGGCACTTTTGCCACTGTAAGAAGTCCAAGCGATAATAAGATTTACCTTTTTAAGCACTTTTGCTTTATCGAACGGCTCGCCACTTGGGTTTTCACCTTCAATATTAGGCATGGTACTGCCTTTGCTCATTAGCATGGCGGTAGCAATTTGGCTTTCTAACTCTTTACCAATATCTGAAGTTCTCACCTCTTCGCTAAAATTATCGTAAATCCCTTTATACATATTAGGGTTATCAGCCATGCTTGGTAATCTTGTTAACAAAAAAGCAGATACCTTAGTATCTGTATTTTTCTTTGCAAAATCTTTAACAATGTCCAAATCCAAGCTGGTGCTTTTGGCCTGCCAATGGTCTAAATCTTGCGCTAACTCTGCAACGTTATTTGGATTTGCCTTGTCTAACGCTGTTTTCGCCATCTCTAAACTGTCCAACACTATTTTACTGCGGTCGTCTTTAAGTTTATAATAATCGATAAGCTTCTTTCCCTCAGGCGAGGATGTTTCTATAACAGGATAAAAATATAGATTGTTTCCATCCAAGTGCATTTTGGTATCGCCCTTGCCTAAGTAAATCCAATATTTTTTTTCTTTACTTCCGTCTTGTATTTTTAGTTCTTCAAAGTTATCGGTTGGTTGGTTTGCCGTAAAATTTTGCGCCTTGTTCTCAATATTTACAACTTTTAAAGCTTTTGTCGTAGCAATATCGTTGATAGAAACCACAGAATTTGGGCCAAAATTAGAAGTGGTTATAGAAAAAGTGGCTGGTTTCGGATCGCAAGCGCACAACAACAATATAAGGGAGATAAGTAAAGAGAAATGGTTTTTCATTGTTTAGTTAAATCTATTAATTGGCAATATAGGTTTTCGGATGATGTTTTTCAAAAAGATCTATCTTCTAAAGGCAGCCTATCATGCAAACCCTTATCATACATAGCCCGGAAGCGCAAAATAAAAATGAATAGCAATTTTTTAGAACGTTTCTAAATAGCCGGTTTGTTCTCGTTTTCCAAATATGCTTCATAAATTAAGGCCATAAATAAATACTTTTGCGTAAAGTTAGACACAAATATTAATCAAATGAGCGGTTTCGGAAATGCTTTCTCTGCCTCGATAGGGAAAAAATTTATTATGGGTATTACAGGCTTGTTCCTGATATTGTTTTTAATAGTGCATTGCTTCATTAATTCTATGATCTTCTTTAACGATGGAGGTCTTACTTTTAACGAAGGTGCCCATTTTATGGCAAGTAACTGGCTAATCCGTGCTGGGGAGGTTGTCTTATTTTTAGGATTGATTATTCATATTGTGCAGGGTTTGCGTTTGTGGTTTCAAAATCGGAAAGCGCGCCCAATCCGTTACGCGGTAAATAATGGCAGCGCAAACAGCTACTGGTATAGCCGCTCCATGGGGCTGCTGGGGACATTGCTGCTCATCTTTCTGATTATCCATTTATCTAATTTCTGGGTAGTTTCTCGCTTTAGCGGGATAGAAAATTATGATGGCGTAACAGGTTTAGATGCAAATGGAAATGAGAATCTGTATTTTGTGATGCACGCAGTGTTCCAAAATCCTATAATAGTTGTTCTGTATGTGCTGTCTATGGCATCACTTTGTTACCACTTATTACATGGTTTTGCCTCGGCTTTTCAAACCCTGGGATGGAACCATGCAAAATACAACGGAATAATAAAAGGCGCTAGCGTATGGTATTCCATAATAATATCTGTGCTTTTTGCGGCAATGCCGATAGCGATTTTTGCAGGATTAATTAAATAATTAAGTTACTAAGAAATGTCAGATTTGAATTCGAATATACCAGAAGGCGATTTGCCTCAAAAATGGACCAAGTTTCGTTCTTCTGTTGCTTTGGTTAATCCCGCAAATAAAAGAAGTATAGAGGTTATTGTGGTTGGCTCTGGCTTGGCTGGCAGTTCTGCTGCGGCAACATTGGCAGAAATGGGTTACAAAGTTAAATGTTTTTGTTTCCAAGATTCACCACGTAGAGCGCATTCTATTGCCGCTCAAGGCGGGATAAATGCTGCAAAAAACTATCAAAACGATGGGGATAGCATTTATCGGTTATTTTACGATACCGTTAAAGGTGGAGATTATCGTTCGCGCGAGGCAAACGTACACCGATTATCAGAAGTAAGCGCAAATATTATAGATCAATGCGTTGCTCAGGGTGTTCCCCTAGCGCGCGAATATGGTGGCTTATTAGATAATAGATCGTTTGGCGGTGTGCAAGTACAACGTACTTTTTATGCCGCCGGTCAAACTGGGCAGCAGTTGCTTTTGGGTGCGTATTCTGCGCTTGAGCGCCAGATTGGTATGGGTAAAGTAGAAATGTACACTCGGCACGAAATGCTAGAAATTGTAAAAATTGACGGTAAGGCGCGCGGGATCATCGCGAGAAATTTATTGACAGGACACTTGGAGCGCCATTTTGGGCACGCTGTTGTATTGGCTAGCGGAGGCTACGGAAACGTATTTTACCTCTCTACAAACGCAATGGGTTGTAACGTTACCGCTGCTTGGAAGGCGTGTAAGCAAGGTGCGTATTTTGCAAATCCTTGTTATACTCAAATTCACCCAACTTGTATTCCAGTTTCTGGAGATCATCAAAGTAAGCTTACGCTAATGTCTGAGTCTTTGCGTAATGATGGTAGAATTTGGGTACCGAAGAAAAAAGACGACACCCGTAAGCCAACAGATATTCCAGAAGATGAACGCGATTATTACTTAGAGCGCCGTTATCCTGCTTTCGGTAACTTGGTGCCAAGAGATGTTGCATCGCGGGCAGCGAAAGAACGTTGCGACGCAGGTTATGGAGTTGGCAAATCAAAACTAGCGGTTTATTTAGATTTTAAGGCAAATACAGAACGTTACGGCAAAATAGAAGCATCAAAAGCAGGCGAACACAATCCAACAAAAGAGAGGTGTTTGGAGTTAGGGCATGATGTAGTAAAGGCTAAATATGGCAACTTGTTCGATATGTATGCCCAGATTACAGGTGAAAATCCTTACGAAACACCAATGCGCATTTATCCTGCCGTACATTATACCATGGGTGGTTTATGGGTAGATTATAACCTAATGACTAATGTGCAGGGCTTGTATTGTATCGGCGAGGCGAATTTCTCAGACCATGGGGCAAATCGTCTTGGTGCATCTGCATTGATGCAGGGTTTGGCAGACGGGTATTTTGTGCTTCCATATACCATAGGGCAATATTTATCGAAGGAAATTTCTGTTAAGGCAATTTCAACCGATCACGAAGCTTTTGTAGAGGCAGAAGGAAGAGCGCAAACAACTATCGATAAGTTGGTCAATGTAAAAGGCACAAAATCTGTAGATAATTTTCATAAAAGGTTAGGGCATATCATGTGGGAGAAATGTGGGATGTCTAGAAACGCCGAAGGCTTAAAAGAAGCAATTTCAGACATTAAAGCTTTGCGCGATGAATTTTGGAAAGATGTACGTGTTCCTGGGTCGGCAGATGAATTTAACCCCGAGTTGGAAAAAGCAAGTCGCGTTGCCGACTTTTTAGAACTTGGTGAGATGATGTGTGTTGATGCTTTAGACAGAGATGAAAGTTGTGGCGGACATTTTAGAGAAGAGTTTCAAACGCCAGAAGGAGAAGCTTTACGCGATGATGAGAACTATTCTTACGTTGCCGCGTGGGAGTACGAAACAGGAGTAAGCTTTAAACTTCATAAAGAAGATTTAAAATTTGAAAATATTAAAGTTGCACAGAGAAGTTATAAATAGATGTGAGAGGTGAGATGTGAGAGATGAGAACAGGGCTAAAGTCTTGCATCTCAAATCTATTGTCTCAAATCTCAAATCTCAAATCTGAGATACAATGAGTACAGAAAATATGAATTTAACCTTAAAAGTTTGGCGTCAGAAAGACAGCAAAACTAAAGGAGCATTAGTAGATTATAAAGTTTCAGAAATTTCGCCAGATATGTCTTTTTTAGAGATGTTTGATGTGTTGAACGAACAGTTAATAACCAAGGGCGAAGAACCGGTAGTGTTCGATCATGATTGCAGAGAGGGAATTTGTGGTATGTGTTCTATGTTTATTAACGGCAGACCTCATGGACCAAAAGATTTAATCACTACTTGCCAACTGCACATGCGTTCTTTTAAAGACGGCGATACCATTGTAGTTGAGCCTTGGCGCGCTGCTGCATTCCCGGTTTTAAAAGATTTAGCGGTAGATCGTTCTGCTTTTGATAGGGTTATCGCCTCTGGCGGATTTATATCTGTAAACACAGGTAACGCGCAAGATGCGAATGATTTGCCAATTCCAAAACGCCAGGCAGATGCTGCATTTGAAGCTGCGGCTTGTATAGGTTGCGGTGCTTGCGTGGCAACCTGTATAAATGCATCTGCAATGCTATTTGTATCAGCAAAGATTTCTCAATTGGCACAACTGCCACAGGGTCAGCCAGAGCGTTATCGCCGTGTGCAAAGTATGGTTGCGCAAATGGATGCAGAAGGATTTGGAAACTGCACAAATACAGGAGCCTGCGAAGCAGAATGCCCTAAAGGGATCACTTTGGAAAACATTGCACGCATGAACCGAGATTTTGCGCATGCAAAATTCGTTTCAGAAGAAGAAGTTTAAATTCTAACTCTAAACCAATTTGTTGAGCGTTTAATAGAACCTAGACAATGCGGAAAAATAAATTTCCTTAAAACTTGCTCACATATTAAAAAAACTATAAATTTATAATCCCGAGACAGGAGATTAATCATAAAGCCCCATGTAGATTTACTGGGGTTTTGTGTTAGAAGGGAGATAATCTAACAATCCTTAACCCTTCTTATCCAGATTAAAATTTACGCCGATGGCAAATTTTACGCGAACAGGTTTTCCATTTTGGATTCCTGGGATCCATTTTGGACTACCTTCTATAACTCTTATAGCTTCAGCATCTATCTCTTTACTTACTCCTTTTATTATTTCTGCATTTGTTAAAGTCCCATCCCCTTCAACTACGAAAGACAGAGTCACTTTCCCTTGCTGTTTCGCCCTCTGCGCGACTTTTGGGTATATAATCGCTTGACCCAGATATTCGTAGAACTTTTGTAGGCCGCGCGGATATTCGAGCCTTCTCTCAATTATCTTTATGGAATCTGTTTGTTCTGCAGTTGGCGGTGGTGAATTTAAAGATATTTCTCTTATGTTTTTATCTGCAATCTTCCGGTTTCTGGAAGCTAAAATCACGACTTGATTCAAATTTTTAGATCCTTCAAGCGGTTTAACTTCTTCCTTCGTAACTATGTGAGGTTTGCTATCAGAGGTAACAGCGGTTGCTCCCTTAATCGGAAAAAGAAAAGCGCAGAAAATACAGATTAAACAAAAGCCGAACTTAGCTGACAATTCATTTTTTGTTGGTGGAGCTTTATGTATCATCAGGTCTAATTTATCAAATGTTCATTTTTTAAGGTTGAGCGAAACTACGGTTTTTCTTAAAAATCAAAAGCCGACAGTTTTGCCGGCTTTTTTGAAAGGTTGAATTTATGGTATTGTATTAAACCCAAATGGCTATTCTTTCTTAGGAGCTGTTTTCTTTTCCTCAGTTTTTTTCTTCTTTGTAGTAATTATAATCACACCGTTTTTCCCTTTATCTCCATACAATGCTGTGGCCGAAGCGTCTTTCAGCACTTCAATTGATTGTATTTCTTCTGGCAAGATATTATTAATACTGCCATCGTAAGGCTTGCCATCGACAATGTAAAGAGGTTTTTTTTCTCCCTGTAAATGTGCGTTTGAAAAAAGATTGGAAAGATCTAAGTTAAAGCTTACAGCGATGTTGTACCGCACACGTACAGGTTTTCCACCTTGAATACCGGGATTCCAATTTGGGCTATTTTTGATTACCCTTACCGCCTCATCGTTAATTTCGCTGTCTGGCCCTCGCATTACTTGGATATCTGTTAAACTTCCATCTTTTTCTACCACAAACTGTAGAAATACCTTGCCCTGTTTACCCGCTTTTGATGCAGCTGTTGGATATTTTATCGCGCTGCTCAAATACCTGTAAAACTTATCGATACCACCGGGAAATTCTGGTTGCTTATCAATGGAAACAAAATCGAAAACCTTATCGCCAGGTTGCTTTTTGATAATAGTTGCAACCTTATCATCCGAACTACTCGGTTCGCCATTAACTACAACTTCATCTAAACTTGCCTCTTTTGCTTGTTTTTTATAAGCAACAACAGCTACATTGCTTAAGTTTTTGTAACCTTCCAGTGGCCTTATTTTCTCTGTAGAGCTACCATTATTATTTTCGTCTTGGAGGAAGAAAGTAACTCCGAGTGCATATTTACCGTCAAAACTTTTATCAAAATCTTTATAAGACAAAACAGCTTTCATCACCTCCTCATCACAGCCGTAACCAAGCTCTTTTACACTTGTTACGTTAGAAACCTTACCGTTGTTTATGACAAAGGAAATCTGTGTATTGCCGGCTATATCTTTATCTTTGGCTTCTATCGGATATTTAATATTCTTCGCGACGAACTTATAGAAGCCCTCCCATTCCACTGGGATATCTTTGGATACTACAGTTTTTTCTGGTGTTGTATTTACAGTCTTTTCTATTTTTTCGGGATTGATTTTTATCGCCTTAGGCAAAATAGTATTTACAACCTCAATAGATTTTTCGACATCAACCTTATCTGCTATCTCAGCTAATTTTTTGTTGGTGTTTAGGGTTGCCGAAGATAGAATCGCAGCAAGCGTAAATAACGGTAAGAACATCCCGTATTTTAACAAGGCTGTTCTTTTAGATTTGTTTTTGTGTAACATATAAATTCGTTTTTTAATTAAAGATTTTTTAAAAAAGCCATGCATAAGCACGCTTGGTTCTACGCCCAAAACATCGCTTACAATAAGTACTGCATAAGCATGTTTATCGCCATGGCTATTAGCAGATTCTTCGTCGGCCAAAAACTCGTGGATGTCTTGAAGCGATTTTTTGTAGAGATGAATAAATGGATTAAACCAATTTACTATGATCAATGCTTCAAACAAAAGCACATCGACACTATGATATTGCTGTATATGGACGTCTTCGTGTAAAGAAATCACGTCTGCCGCGGGCAACGATGGGTCTATCACTTTTTTACCAAAAAAAGAATAGGCTGCTCCATCAACATTTGCCGATAACATTTTGCGCGTTCTAAAAATATTCAGGATAAATCTCCCAAAAAAGAATACGATTCCGAGGAGATAGACGATTGCGATTCCATCCATAAATGTAAATTGTATGGCGTTGTCGGGTAAAACCCCGATCGGTTGCACCATCGCATCCCAAGAAACCAAGGGCTGCACATTGGTACTTACAGTTTCGTTGTATAGCCAACTGGTTCGGCAAAAAGGCAAAGCCATTGAAAGCAAGCCCGCGAAGAGCAAATACAGCCTATTTAATTTAAAATAGGTCTCTTTATCTAGCAACAATTTATAGAAAATAAAAAATGCTGCCAGATATAAGTTTGCTAGGAGAAGGTAGTTTGGAAAGCTCATCTCGGTCTGTTTTTGATTTTGTTTAACATTTTTAAAATTTCATCCACATCGCTTAAATCCATCTTGTCTTCCTTAACGAAGAAAGAAACCATGCTTTCCACAGAATTTTCGAAGTAATTATCCAACAATTTTTCTGTGGCAAAACGCTTATAATCTTCCTTGCTGATAATTGCAAAGTATTGATGCGCTTTTCCAAAAGCCTCGTGACCCACAAAACCTTTGGTCTCTAAAATTCTTATGATGGTGCTAACCGTGTTGTAGGCGGGTTTGGGTATAGGAAGTTGCTCGATGACCTCTTTAACAAACGCCTTTTCCAAATCCCACAATACGTGCATTAACTGTTCTTCTGCCCGGGTTAAATCTTTAATTTTCATAATTTTCTTCTTCTGATCTCGAATAACAATCAAATATAAAACTAATTAATTAGTTTTCAAAGAAAATCCTAAAGTTTTAGTTGTTTTTTTTCGCAGGGGATTGCAGGATGAAAAATTAATCGGCGAAAGCCAAAGTGGCAATGCTTACTTTGCCCGCGCCGCTAGCTGTCAAGGCATTTGCGCAAGCTTCTATAGTAGCGCCAGTGGTAATTACATCATCTACCAAAAGGATGTTTTTTTGAAAAACAGCGGTTTTATCCGGCACCGTAAAAACATCTTTCATGTTTTCGTATCTATTATACCTATTCTTTTTCGTCTGACTTTCGGTATAAACGCCTCGCACAAGCACGTCCTCATTAACCGTAGCCTCAATCTTTTCAGCTACGCCACTTGCTATAAAAGAACTCTGATTGTAGCCTCGCACCCGAAACCTTTTAGGATGCAATGGAACAGGCACTACCAAGTCTATACCTTTATATAAAGAGCTTTCTAAAAGTCTGTCACCTAAAAGTCTTCCTAAGAAAAAGCCAATTTCCGTTTTTTGGTTGTATTTTAGGTTATGCATTAAATTTTGGATGCTTGTTCCTTTTCTAAAATAAAGCATCGCCATGGCTCCTTCAAATTCCATGCGGCCCCAAAGCTGTTTGGCAACTCTGTTTTCAAAATGCAAATGATAATCGGTGTAAGGCAAGTGATGCAGACATTGTAAGCAAACTAAATGTTCGCCCCTAAATAAAGGTGTTCCGCAGGCGTTGCACAAGTTGGGGAACAAGAGCGCCACAAGGTCTTCGATATAGTGTTTTGCAGAAACCATACGCTAATCTAAGCAATAACATTTAAAGTATCTGATGCGATTAAATATTCCGAATGACCTGCGCGCCTTGAATCCCGCACTTGCGGGACTAAATCTTTCCATCGCAGAAAAGGGGCAAATAAAGGGGATTCCATTTTTGTCGTGCCACATGCCCTTTTTTTGGAGTTGCCGCCGCCCCGCCCCCCCAACCCCCAACCCCCAACCCCCCACCCCCAGCCCACCCCCCCGCCCCGCCCAAAAAAAAGCGAACTTTTATTTGCGGAATAGGAAAACTTCCCTACCTTTGCACTCCCAACCGAGAGGGAAGTGGGAAGGTTGGACCGGCGGATGTCGGGAAAACGGAAAATAGATTGAAATAAGCTTATTCTGGACGGGGGGGGAGAAGACCCCGGGATGGATGGGAGCTTAGAGATACACAACAGATGAGGGCCGCCGCGAGGCGACGCCCGATGGAGTTCTTACAAGAGATGTCAAAGTAGCGCAAGCGAGGTATAACGGGGCGGCGGCCGCAGTACATGGCCGCCCGTCCGGTTTTAGGGTCGGGCAACCGACGGACAAAACAAAAAAAGAGAGGCCATTTTGACATGGTCAGAAAAGGCCGGCATCTTACGATCACATTTTACAATGGAGAGTTTGATCCTGGCTCAGGATGAACGCTAGCGGCAGGCCTAATACATGCAAGTCGAGGGGTATCCCGCCCCCGGGCGGGAGAGACCGGCGCACGGGTGCGTAACGCGTATGCAACCTACCCCCGTCAGGGGTATAGCCCGGAGAAATCCGGATTAACACCGCATGACACCACCTTATAGCATTATATTGTGGTCAAACATTTATGGGACGGGGACGGGCATGCGTGCCATTAGCTAGTTGGCGGGGTAACGGCCCACCAAGGCCGCGATGGCTAGGGGATCTGAGAGGATGGCCCCCCACACTGGTACTGAGACACGGACCAGACTCCTACGGGAGGCAGCAGTAAGGAATATTGGTCAATGGGGGCAACCCTGAACCAGCCATGCCGCGTGCAGGAAGAAGGCCCTACGGGTCGTAAACTGCTTTTGCACGGGAACAAACCCCGCCACGCGTGGCGGGCTGAGGGTACCGTGAGAATAAGGATCGGCTAACTCCGTGCCAGCAGCCGCGGTAATACGGAGGATCCGAGCGTTATCCGGATTTATTGGGTTTAAAGGGTGCGTAGGCGGCCCGTTAAGTCAGGGGTGAAAGACGGTGGCTCAACCATCGCAGTGCCCTTGATACTGTCGGGCTTGGATTGGCTAGAGGTGGGCGGAATGAGACAAGTAGCGGTGAAATGCATAGATATGTCTCAGAACACCGATTGCGAAGGCAGCTCACTATGGCCACATCGACGCTGAGGCACGAAAGCGTGGGGATCGAACAGGATTAGATACCCTGGTAGTCCACGCCCTAAACGATGAACACTCGCTGTCGGCGATACACTGTCGGCGGCTAAGCGAAAGCGTTAAGTGTTCCACCTGGGGAGTACGCCCGCAAGGGTGAAACTCAAAGGAATTGACGGGGGCCCGCACAAGCGGAGGAGCATGTGGTTTAATTCGATGATACGCGAGGAACCTTACCCGGGCTTGAAAGTTAGCGAGTCCCGCAGAGACGCGGGAGTCCGCAAGGACGCGAAACTAGGTGCTGCATGGCTGTCGTCAGCTCGTGCCGTGAGGTGTTGGGTTAAGTCCCGCAACGAGCGCAACCCCTGTGTCCAGTTGCCAGCACGTTATGGTGGGGACTCTGGACAGACTGCCTGTGCAAACAGCGAGGAAGGAGGGGACGACGTCAAGTCATCATGGCCCTTACGTCCGGGGCTACACACGTGCTACAATGGGCGGTACAGAGGGCAGCCACACGGCAACGTGGAGCGAATCCCTCAAAGCCGCTCACAGTTCGGATCGGGGCCTGCAACTCGGCCCCGTGAAGTTGGATTCGCTAGTAATCGCGTATCAGCAATGACGCGGTGAATACGTTCCCGGGCCTTGTACACACCGCCCGTCAAGCCATGGAAGTTGGGGGTACCTAAAGTGCGTGACCGCGAGGAGCGCCCTAGGGTAAGACCGATAACTGGGGCTAAGTCGTAACAAGGTAGCCGTACCGGAAGGTGCGGCTGGAATACCTCCTTTCTGGAGCGGTCCCGACCGCCCCGCAGCGCTACGATGATACTCTTATTGAAAAAGATTTGGGGGGTGAGATCCGGGATATGGGACCGGGCGATGAGCTTATTGTCCCACATGGATTGTTTCACGTCACAAGAATAAGGAAACGAGATCCGGACTGAGGTCTGAGGCATCAGATATTGTATTTGACAAGTTGCACACGCACCTTGTCTCACATCTAATGTCTAAAGTCTCACATCTAAACACAGTCCCGTAGCTCAGCCCGGTTAGAGCACTACACTGATAATGTAGGGGTCTCCAGTTCAAATCTGGACGGGACTACTACAAAAGGTGAAGGGTTTAGGGGTTGATGGTTTAGGGCTCAAAGTCTTGATACTTGATACCAGATACTTTATACTCTAAACGGGGGATTAGCTCAGCTGGCTAGAGCGCCTGCCTTGCACGCAGGAGGTCAACGGTTCGACTCCGTTATCCTCCACTTTTTTAAGGTGGAAGGTTAGGGGGAGAGGGGCGAAAGGTGGAAAGAAACCAACAACGAACAACCAACAACCAACAACGAACAACCAACAACCAACAACGCCCGGATGGGCGCGCTACATTGACATAGAGAAGTAACAAGTATAAAGTAACAGGTAAAAAGTATGGAGTATAAAGGCCCATATCCCGATACCTGATACCTGAAAGGGATTGCCGTCGGGGCATATAAAGAGGTTCGAGTCCTTATATTTCGCCACTCCCCCCCGCCACTGGCGGGATATGGAAAGGCCCCCTTGGGGGCCTGGGGACAAAGTTCTTTGACATATTGGAAGAAATTGAAGAAAACGAGGACATACAACAACAGATGGGCCGTTTTTTTGGGTAAGAGGTAAAGGAGCAAAGAGCAAAGACGCGAGTCGTTGATCCTTGTTCATTGATCCTTGTCCAATCTGGCGGTGCATACAAAAAGCATTTCCATGGGCGCAAAAGGCCATGGGGAGAAGAAAGTAAGAAAGAGTGCACGGGGGATGCCTTGGCTCTCGGAGGCGACGAAGGACGCGATAAGCTGCGATAAGCCCCGGGGATCTGCAAATACGAGCCATATCCGGGGGTTTCCGAATGGGGCAACCCCGCATGTCGGAGACATGCGATCCCGCCTTGTGCGGGAGGCGAACCTGCCGAACTGAAACATCTAAGTAAGCAGAGGAAGAGAAAATAACAATGATTTCCCAAGTAGTGGCGAGCGAACGGGAAAGAGCCCAAACCCATTTTGTCACGGCAAGGTGGGGGTTGTAGGGCCACGATACGGTTACAATGTGTGCGAAGTGGAACGGGATGGGAATCCCGGCGGCACAGGGTGATAGCCCCGTACACGCAAGCACCATTGGCCCAGTGGTACCCTGAGTACCGCGAGGTCGGAGACGCCTTGTGGGAATCTGCCGGCACCATCCGGTAAGGCTAAATACTCCCGAGAGACCGATAGTGGACCAGTACCGTGAGGGAAAGGTGAAAAGAACCCCGAACAGGGGAGTGAAATAGAACCTGAAACCGTGCACTTACAAGCGGTCGGAGTCCCCATGGTGGGATGACGGCGTGCCTTTTGCATAATGAGCCTACGAGTTACTCCTCACTGGCAAGGTTAAGTGCCTCAGGCACGGATCCGAAGCGAAAGCGAGTCTGAACAGGGCGCAGAGTCAGTGGGGGTAGACGCGAAACCTTGTGATCTACCCATGGACAGGTTGAAGGTGCGGTAACACGTACTGGAGGACCGAACCGATAAACGTTGAAAAGTTTCCGGATGATCTGTGGGTAGGGGTGAAAGGCCAATCAAACTGGGAAATAGCTCGTACTCCCCGAAATGTTTTTAGGAACAGCGTGGCGATCGAGTCACACAGAGGTAGAGCTACCGATTGGGTGCGGGGGAGTCATATCCTACCAAATCCAGACGAACTCCGAATGCTGTGCGACATGCGCCGCAGTGAGGCCCGGGGTGCTAAGGTCCCGGGCCGAGAGGGAAAGAACCCAGACCATCGGCTAAGGTCCCCAAGTTACGGTTAAGTTGAACTAACGAGGTCCGACTGCACAGACAGCTAGGATGTTGGCTTGGAAGCAGCCATCCATTTAAAGAGTGCGTAACAGCTCACTAGTCGAGCGGTCGGGCATGGATAATAAACGGGCATAAACGGTACACCGAAGCCATGGGATATGCGCTAGGCGCAATATCGGTAGGGGAGCATTCCATGCAGCGGCGAAGGTGCCTGGCAATGGGCATTGGAGCGCATGGAAAAGCAAATGTAGGCATGAGTAACGATAAGCGGTGCGAGAAACACCGCCACCGAAAGGATAAGGTTTCCTGATCAACGCTAATCGGATCAGGGTCAGTCGGGACCTAAGGAGAACCCGAAGGGGACATCCGATGGACAACGGTTCAATATTACCGTACTATTCATAGCTGCGATGTGGGGACGGAGTAGTGGAACTGCCGCGATCTGACGGAATAGATCGTTGAAGGCCGTAGGTATTGGGGGGGCAGGCAAATCCGCCCCCTTAGCCGAACGCCGATAGTACCGTTAGCCCCCGGGCGAGCGGATAGCGCAGGTAATCAGACTCCCGAGAAAAACCGCTAAGCTCCAGGCTATGAATACCCGTACCGCAAACCGACACAGGTATCCGGGAAGAGGATTCTAAGGTGCTCGAGTGAATCATGGCCAAGGAACTCGGCAAAATGGCCCTGTAACTTCGGGAGAAGGGGCGCCCCGCGGTAAGACGCGGGGCCGCAGTGAAAAGGCCCAGGCGACTGTTTAACAAAAACACATGGCTTTGCGAAATCGAGAGATGAGGTATAAGGCCTGACACCTGCCCGGTGCCGGAAGGTTAAGAGGGGATGTCACCAGCAATGGGAAGCATTGAATCGAAGCCCCGGTAAACGGCGGCCGTAACTATAACGGTCCTAAGGTAGCGAAATTCCTTGTCGGGTAAGTTCCGACCTGCACGAATGGTGTAACGATCTGGGCGCTGTCTCGGCCATGAGCTCGGTGAAATTGTGGTCCCGGTGAAGACGCCGGGTACCCGCAACGGGACGGAAAGACCCCATGCACCTTCACTATAGTTTAACATTGATATTGGGCACGGGATGTGTAGGATAGGTGGGAGGCTTCGATCCTGCGTCGCTAGGCGTAGGTTAGCCGCCGTTGAAATACCACCCTTTCCGTGTCCGGTGTCTAATCCCGATTGTTCGGGAGACATTGTTTGATGGGTAGTTTGACTGGGGTGGTCGCCTCCAAAAAGGTAACGGAGGCTTTCAAAGGTAAGCTCAGTACGCTTGGTAACCGTACGCGGAGTGCAATAGCATAAGCTTGCTTGACTGTGGGACATACAGGTCGACCAGGGTCGAAAGACGGATATAGTGATCCGGCGGTTCTGCATGGAAGGGCCGTCGCTCAAAGGATAAAAGGTACGCTGGGGATAACAGGCTGATCTCCCCCAAGAGCTCATATCGACGGGGAGGTTTGGCACCTCGATGTCGGCTCGTCACATCCTGGGGCTGGAGAAGGTCCCAAGGGTTCGGCTGTTCGCCGATTAAAGTGGCACGCGAGCTGGGTTCAGAACGTCGCGAGACAGTTCGGTCCCTATCTGTTGTGGGCGTTGGAACTTTGAGTGGGGCTGACCTTAGTACGAGAGGACCGGGTTGGACCAGCCTCTGGTGAACCTGTTGTACCGCCAGGTGCACCGCAGGGTAGCTACGCTGGGGATAGATAAGCGCTGAAGGCATCTAAGTGCGAAACTAGCCACGAGATGAGAGTTCCATATAGGGCCGTGGGAGACTACCACGTCGATAGGCCGCAGATGCAAGGCCGGCAACGGCACAGTCGAGCGGTACTAATCACCCGAGGCTTTCAAGGGCAACAAGTTGTCGTATGTCACGGTATATTCGGTTTCTTCCGATAAATATGTCATTTAGGGCGAAAGGCAAAAGGCTTGAGGTGTAAGGTAGAATATACCCTATACCCTATAACCCAAAACCCCACACCTTATCTTAAAACATTCAGGTGCCTATATCGGCGGTGTCCACCTCTTCCCATTCCGAACAGAGAAGTTAAGCCCGCCAGAGCCGATGGTACTGCGGTAACACGTGGGAGAGTAGGTCGGTGCCGGATCTTATAAGTCAAGCCCCCGTAGCGACAGCTACGGGGGCTTCTTTGTTTAATCCCGACCTACCGAAGCGGGATTGGTTGGAGCGAAAAAAACCTTTACTTGGACCGAGGGCAAGTGTCTGTTGCACTACGCCCGGTAGCTGACCCTGCCAAGCGCGTTAGGAGGGATGGAAATGAGAATTCTTTTGCGGGGAACGAGCAAAACGACTGCAACGTCCAGCCCGACCTGTGCCAAGGGCTAAAGCGGGGAAGGGGGGAACGCCAAAAATTAGCTAGTACCTAACAAACTACCAGAGCTATGAGGGCGGAATTTCATCCCAAATATTTGAGTCGTTGGTATCTTCTGCCGTGTCTCCAATGCACGATTGGAGCGGATACAGACCAGTTAGAAGTGATGCTCTTGTTGGGCATCAACGTGAATTGTTGTAAAATCTATTAGCTGGACTCCATTATTTGCCAGCATATCTATATTTGGCGTTGGTATTTCTCCATCATAACAGCCAATATCAGAGAAGCCAATGTCGTCTGCTAAAATAACAATGATGCTTTTTTGTCGAGATTGCAAAAGGTTTTGTGTTTTGTGCAAAGCCGGAAAAAAGCAAAGTTTGAGATAAAAGTACCCAACAACCATATGCCCAAAAATTTGCTTTCCAATCTTCAAAAATGCACAAAATTTTGAACCGAAATGCTAATTACTTCCCACTTTCCTCAACCAAAATACCCAAATCCGCTATTTCTGATAAGGGATTATCTCGCATATTTTGCTCCTGACTTGTCCCCTTTAGTGCGGTGGGAATAATTTCGAGATAATTTCCTTCATTTTGTCAGATGGCATTGCTTTTACGTTAGCTATTTTATTTGTAATGTGATTTAAGATCTGCCCATCTACAATTTTCTTCGATTCATCCAAGAATCTTCTTACAGATATCCCGGTTTTCAGTTCAATGTGCTTAGATATGACCAGGGCTATGAAACAGATTAATATATGCAGTTTTATGGGCTGCTCCTTATAGTGGAATATGGGCCTTGTATGAAGGTCGTTTTTTGAAATCCTGAAGGCCTGTTCTATTCTGTAAAGCTCGTGGTAGCGCTCTATTACAGTCTTGTTATCTGTCACTGATTCCTCTAAGTTTGTATAATAACCTTTGATGCCGAGCAACTTTTGGGTCTTCTGTATAAGTTCTTCGTGGAGTATTATTTTTTGGTTCTTCGTTTGTGTAAACTTTAGCTTTTTGGTTTTGGATGGTTGTTCGACCAATTTCTTTGCCCGCTCTATCTGCTTGTTCATCTCATAAAGATCCTTACGGTACCGAACAGCCGAATAACTACATATCAGATACCCATTATCAGTTTTTATCCGGATACTTTTGCCATCTTCCCTATCGATGCTCTTGTCTATGGTTTCCAAAAGTGCGGCAGGGATATTGCCCAGTCTGGCGCCCACGATGTAGTTGATTTTGTTTGCCCTCAACTGCTTTACGTTTTCTGTGCTGATCATGGCTGCATCGGCAACTACCGTAAATGCCCTTACCTTATTCCGTTCAATGAAGTCGTTAACTACGGGAATGATGGTGTGCCCCTCGAACGTATTTCCGGAAAATACCTCGTACGCAACCGGAAAGCCTTCCTTACTGACCATCAGGGCAATCAGAATCTGTGGCTGTTGGGATTTGTTGTCCTTTGAAAATCCATTCTTCCGCAAATCGTCTTCTTCAAAAGTCTCGAAGTAAAGCGTTGTAACATCATAGAACAAGATGTCAAAATTGAAATCATAATGTTCTTTTGCAAACCTGACCACTTTCCCTTCCACAGCTTCCTTTAGGCCGATACACTGTGGGGCTATCTTATAGTACGTTTTACGGCTATGGGCAATGCCGAAGAACTGTTCCATCAACTCTAAGGAACGAAGTTTGGACGCAGGTTCAAATATCCGCATCGTTACCAGGTCCTTGAGCAGTGTGGGCAGGTCATCAAGCCCCAATTGCCCCTGGATAGCGTTGATCTGTTCGTGAAAAAAATGGTATTTGACACCTATAAAAGTGCAATGGTTAATATGGAGCAGGCTATTGGGGTTTTCGTCGGGAAAGATAGATAGTTGTTCCGAATAGCTCTTTATCCATTCTTCTGCCAAAAGCATTAAATCGGCAAGTGCGGTTGGGTTATGGGCTGAGCCTAAATGCTGTAATATGACCCTTTTATTGTTATGATACCGAACTACCTGAACTGCCTTTGCACCGGAGCCGGTCGCAACCACCCTTATTTTCATCTAAAATTCATCCTTAGTGCGGTAAATTTAATGAAATAAAATATCAATAAATTGATTATCAACAACTTAAAACCGCACTAAATCTAAAGGTGACAAGTCAGGAATTAGCTAGTACCTAACAAACTACCAGAGCTATGAGGGCGGAATTTCATCCCAAATATTTGAGTCGTTGGTATCTTCTGCCGTGTCTCCAATGCACGATTGGAGCGGATACAGACCAGTTAGAAGTGATGCTCTTGTTGGGCATCAACGTGAATTGTTGTAAAATCTATTAGCTGGACTCCATTATTTGCCAGCATATCTATATTTGGCGTTGGTATTTCTCCATCATAACAGCCAATATCAGAGAAGCCAATGTCGTCTGCTAAAATAACAATGATGCTTTTTTGTCGAGATTGCAAAAGGTTTTGTGTTTTGTGCAAAGCCGGAAAAAAGCAAAGTTTGAGATAAAAGTACCCAACAACCATATGCCCAAAAATTTGCTTTCCAATCTTCAAAAATGCACAAAATTTTGAACCGAAATGCTAATTACTTCCCACTTTCCTCAACCAAAATACCCAAATCCGCTATTTCTGATAAGGGATTATCTCGCATATTTTGCTCAATTTCTAGACTAAATTCTCCAGAATGGGCAAAACGAAAATTGGTTAGTAATGGTAATGTATAGTTAAATAAATTTCCAGAACCGCTACCAAGCCATCTGCCATCATTCTCTGCTAACTTATATTGATACCGTTTGGTAATTTTAGTTTTGCCATCCAACAATGAGGTTAAAATAAAGATATTCGAGTATCTATAGTCTGCTGTGTGCCTAAGCTTAAAATAAATATTGTATGGTATACTCGCATCTCTAATCTTAAACTTTGCGGTTACACGGTCGCGGTAAAACCATTGACGCTTAGGAATTTCTTTGGAAAAATCTACCAGATTTTGCTTACAACTAGACAAGAAAATTAAAATTCCTGCGAATAATAAAAACCCTATCGTTGTTTTACCCGGTCGGTTTATTCGTTTCATTGCCATTGTTCTCATCTCGGCGTTTGAAATTTTTATTTCTGTTGTTTCTACTTTTACGTTTGTCTAATTTTTTTCCGGAAAAATTATCGCCAGCTTTTAAAATAGCGTCTGCATTTTTTTTATCACCGTCAATTTTCCCTTCATCACTATTTACCGTTCTTGGTTTAGACTGATTTTGCCGCTCAGTTTTTTTTGGTGCATTTACAGATTTGTTTTCCGTTATGTTGTCGTTGGATGCACTGTCGGTTTTTAGCTTCTCAAAATTTCTAACATCTCTCGGTTCCTTGCTTTTCTGAGGTTTGTTTTTCTGCTCGCGGCTGTCCTCAGATCGAGAATTTTCTATTGGACGTCTATCTCCATTTCTATTTCCGCGTTGATTTCTCGACCTGCCTTTTGGCCTAGATAAATCATCTAGACGGGTTAGGCTATCTTGCCCAACTACATTTTCATAATCGAAAGATTTTTCAACTACGGTTGGAGTTGCAACAACTATCGCTGCTTCCTTTAAGTTAGGCCCTTTTTTTCCAGCTTTGTTTAGCGCCTTAATCTCTACTACTTTGGCAGCTGCCATCGGAATCCAATCTTCATCGCCCTGATAACTAAACCACATTATTTTTTTAAAAATATCTGTTTTTTGATGTCGGGCGTAACCGGCAACTGTATCTAAACTATCCACACGATCTGGAATATCTTTAAGAGCGTCCAAATAAGTATCTAATTCATAATTTAAACAACATTTCAGTTTTCCGCATTGGCCAGCAAGCTTTAAGGTGTTTAGAGATAAATTTTGATATCTAGCCGCAGCGGTAGAAACTGTTTTAAAATTAGTTAGCCAAGTAGAACAGCATAATTCGCGCCCACAAGAACCAATTCCACCCAATCGGCCTGCTTCTTGGCGCATACCGATTTGGCGCATTTCAATCCTCACTCGGAAATGTTCGGCCATTTTTTTGATCAATTCTCTAAAATCAACCCGGCCTTCTGCTGTATAATAAAAGGTCGCCTTGCTTTTATCTGCTTGATAATCTACATCACTAATTTTCATCGAAAGATGAAGATCAAGTGCAAGTTTTCTGCCCTTGTGCATGGTTTCCCATTCCATTTCTTTTGCTGCGTGCCATTTTTCTACATCTGCTTCGGTAGCTTTGCGATAGATTTTTTTGGTTACAGAATCCATCGTGGTTCGTCTGCGTTGCATCTGTACTCGCACCAATTCGCCGGTGAGCGAAACATGCCCAACATCAAAGCCGCCAGAAGATCCTTCAACGGCAACCAATTCGCCAATCTCTAAATAAATATTATCATTATTTACAAAAAACTCTTTTCTAGAACCCTTAAATTTAACCTCCGTGACCAAGAACGGTCTATAATTGGCTGGCATATCCAAATTCGATAACCAGTCGTAAACTTCCATAGTTTGGCATCCACCGGTGCCACAATTGCCATTACTTTTGCATCCATTTGGGGTGCAACCACCTCCGCTGGAACAACTTCCACATCCCATAATTAACTGTATATATATTGAATCCCCGTGGGGAGTATTTTAAAACTTATAATTTTAACCAATTGTAAAGATACGTCTAAAAACACAATTTTTGGATTTCCATTCCTTTCTATGTGATAATGTGCCTTTTCCAATTCAGAGATTGCCGCTTCGGCCATTGAAAGATTAAGCACTTTCCCACTTAGCTTTTTTGCGATTTCTAAACTTAGCGGCGACAATTTTACCAACTCTTCTGCTCCGCCCAAAAGCAAACAACATTCTCTCAAATAATCAATGCCAAATTTTAAAAAATTCTTTTGATTTTCTCTGCCCCATTTGGCAGCTTCATCTGCAAAATCTATCATCGCAGAAACGTTATTTTTAAATGCATATCGAAGCCAGTCTGTAAATTTTCCAGAATTATCATTCTGAAAATTTGCAACCAGAGCTTTAGCTTCCACCATATTTCCATCGGCCAAAAAAGCGTAATCTGCTGCTCGCTCTTCACTTAATCCGCTTTGCGCGATGAGATATTCTGTAACATCTGGCGTGCTCAGTTTGGGGATTTTCACAATTTGCGTGCGCGATAACATGGTAGGTAGAATCTGCTCCTGGCTTTGGGCGACAAGAATAAATAAGGTATTGGCTGGCGGCTCCTCAATTAATTTTAAAAGTGCGTTTCCCTGTTTGTCCAAATATTCTGGCAGCCACATAATAAGCACTTTGGTTTTCGCCTCGAATGCTTTGAAGCTCAGTTTTTTGATGATATCATGGCATTCTGCTATATTGATGTTCGGCTGCTTATTTGCCGCATCGTTTTTAGATCGCCAAATATCCATATCGATATAAGGATCGTGCAAAAGCATTTTACGCCACTGATCTATATAAAGTTGCGCTGTTTCTTCTTTTTTTTTCGCAAAGAACGGATAGGAAAAATGAAGATCAGGATGAATGTATTTTTGATATTTGGTACAGCTCGAACAAATGCCGCAGCTATCTGCCGGACCTTTATTTAAGCAATTTAAATACTGTGCATAGGCAATGGCCAATGCTAGCGCACCAGATCCCGTAGGTGAGAGGAACATCTGCGCATGGCTCATTCGATTCTCATTGACCGATTGGAGTAAGTGTTGTTTTGTTGTTTCTTGCCCTATAATTTCTTTAAAACGCATTGCTGCAAAATAAGAAATAGCTTTGATATTAACCCATTTACGCAAAGAACAAAATGGATTGACCTATTTTATTTATTGTTTATTATAGGTTTCGATAAAGTCTTTAACCTCATTAGCGTTAAATGTATCGGCGTTTTCCAACTGTGATTTTATTTCTGCGTTATCTCCCAATTTTTGAATTAAGGCCGCTTTTATGGTGCTGTACTCTTTGGGATCTGTAATGGCTTTTATTAACAATTCTTGCATTGGGCCGCTACCTGGTTTCTCGATAAAGTAATGAGTTACAGATTCGGCTGCATTTTTTTGTAATTGGTTATTTCGATTTCCGCCGATGGTAATTCCACCACCAAAGCCTGAGCCACCTGTGCCAATTCCGATAGACGGTCGAAACTTCACGCGTCTTTCTTGCTTTTCGGGCGGCGCAACAATGCCGCCGAGGCTATACAAATTAACTTTACCTAGCTCAAGCACTTTCAAAAATTTAAAATCCAAGTTTTTGCGCCCGGCAATGCCTTTACTGATATAGCTGTCGCCATTCCAAAAAAAGCTTTGTGCGTCTGTCGCCTCAATCGTACTAATTTGATTTTCTCCATTGGCTATAATAACTGAGGCGTTATTTGTGCCACGAATGGTTCCTCGAATCACATCTCCATTATTTAGTACAACAAAATCTTGAGCATGTAAAAATTCGGCGCAACATAAAATAGCTAGGAAAAGCAAAAAGTGTTTCATCGAAAATCGATTTTAATGATTAATCAAAGTTAGTAACTTTCTTTGGTTTGCTGATAGACCTAGCGCACCCTTGCTTTCAGCAACTTGCGCAGCGTGTTTCATTTGCTTTGGTCTCTAGTCTTCTGCCCCCGCCAACCTTTTTTTCGTCTATAACTCTACGGCGTTGGTCGAGTGTTTCTTTTGGCTAGTATATTACGGATTTTTCTTCTGTTACAAATGCGGCGTGAGGTCATCTTAATTACAAAACAAGCAAAAAAACTTAAACAATTTTAAAACTTATAAAACTAAAACATTATGAAAAATCAAATCAAAACAATCATCGCAACATCTTTTGCAGCATTGGTATTAACAACAGGTTCAGTATCCGCAAATGGAAAAATCACTCATCCCGCGGAAGCAGAAAAAAGCTCGACCGTCAACCCACAAGTAAAAACTTTCAAAAGAGTCTCGGTAACGGGGAACGTAGAAGTTACATTTGTAAAATCTAACAAAGATGGCGTCGCGTACGCTGATAACTCTGATGGGAATGCAAAAGTTATACAAAATGGCGATTTGTTGACTATCTCGGCAGCTGGAGAAGGAGTTTCAAAATTACTTGTATATGTTAAAGACATTTACAGAATACAAGGAAGCGACAATGCCGTTATAAAAACAGACGGAAACTTGGATGTAGATTACCTTCAGGTTTTCTTAAAAGGAAATGCAAAAGCCGACATCAAAACTACAACCAAAGGTCTATATACAATTTTAGAAGACAACTCGGTTTTAAACTTGAGCGGCGCAACCGAGAGCCATACATTATCAACCGATAAAAATAGTAATTTGAGCATGAGTCATTTCGCTGCCAAAAATACTTATTTAGAAGGTCAATCTTCTTTAAAAACCTTAGAGACATTCGCCGCGATAAAATAACAATTCCCAACACCGTGCAAATTAAAGCGATGGAAAAAATTCTATCGCTTTTTTTGTTGGCCTTTATCTGGCTTTGCAGAATCTAACAGTCACCCGCGGCACGCTTGCGCCATTAGAAAACAAACTATCTAAGCTTCTTTTTCGATAAACCTTAAACTTTGGTTACTTTTATTGCCCAAGCGAAAAATGCTTCGTTTGGGCATTGGTTAAAATTTTCTGTACAATATGGCTGATAAAAAATTATTTCTTTTGGATGGGATGGCACTTATGTATCGCGCCCATTTTGCGTTGAGTAAGAATCCTCGTTTTACCTCTAGCGGCATAAATACCTCGGCGGTTATGGGTTTTACAAACACTTTACTGGAGGTTATAAACAAAGAAAAGCCAAGCCATATTGCCGTTGTTTTCGATACGGAGGCGCCCACGGAAAGGCATACGACGTTTGATGCGTACAAAGCCCATCGCCAAGCAATGCCAGAAGATTTGGCGGTGGCAATGCCATATGTAATCAAATTAATTACTGGATTTAATATTCCGGTAATTACTTCCGATGGTTTCGAAGCAGATGATATTATTGGAACGCTAGCAAAAAAAGCGGAAAAAAAAGGCTACCAAGTTTTCTGCATGACTCCCGATAAGGATTTTGCACAACTCGTTTCAGAAAATATCTTCATATATAAACCAAGCCGAATGGGAAACGGAATGGAAATTCTTGGCGTGAAAGAAGTCCTCGCCAAATGGGAGATAGAAAATGTGTTGCAGGTGATAGATATTTTAGGGCTTTGGGGCGATGCAGTAGATAACATTCCGGGCATTCCTGGCATTGGCGAAAAGACAGCCAAACTACTGATACAGAAATATGGCTCAATGGAAAACATCATCGAAAACAGCGCCGATTTAAAAGGTAAGCAGCGAGAAAACGTAGAAAATTTTGCTGAACAAGGTCTGCTTTCCAAAAAACTCGCAACCATTATTTTAGATGTCCCTGTTGAGTTGGATGAAGAAAGTCTATCGCTTTGCGAACCCAATAGAGAATTGTTGGAACCATTGTTTACCGAGTTAGAATTTAGAACTCTTGGGCGAAGGGTTTTTGGCGACGAATTTTCTATCGGCGTTACCAAAATTGCAGAAGGCACGCAGGCCGATTTATTTGGCGGCAATATGGGCGAAGAAGTAATTTATAAAAGCCTTGTTGAGGAAGAGCCTGCAGAAATCCTTCCCGTAAAAACCATCGAAGATATCGAACACAATTATATACTAATAAATAATGCGTTTTCGCGCGAAGAACTTATCAAACTCTTGCTCGCGGAGCCTAAAATTTCTTTTGATACCGAAACAACTAGCAAAGATGCAAACATGGCCGAATTGGTTGGGCTTTCTTTTGCGATAAAACCGGGAGAAGGTTATTATATTCCGCTTCCTGCAGAGAGAGAAGAGGCGCAAAAAATTTTAGATGAGTTTAGGATTGTGTTAGAAAATGAAGCCATCGAGAAAATCGGACAAAATACAAAATACGATATTTTGGTTTTGAGTTGGTACGATGTACAAGTAAAGGGAAAACTGTTCGATACCATGCTTGCACATTACCTTATCGACCCCGATACGAGACATGGCATGGATGTTTTGGCAGAAAATTACCTAAATTACGCACCAATTTCCATTACCAAACTTATTGGACCGAAAGGTAAAAATCAAGGAACCATGCGCGAGGTGCCCGTGGCAGATGTGGTTGAATATGCTGCAGAAGATGCTGATGTAACTCTGCAATTGGCAAATATTTTCGAGCCAAAACTTGTAGAATTGAACGCCGCTAAACTCGCTTTAGAAATCGAAAATCCATTGGTTTATGTACTTGCCGATATTGAAAGAGAAGGAGTCAAAATTGATGTGGAAACGCTTCAAACTTATTCGTTAGAATTGGAAAAAGACATTATCCAGTTTGAGCAGAATGTCTATGAAAAAGCAGGTGTGAAGTTTAACCTTGCTTCCCCAAAACAGTTGGGAGAGGTTTTGTTTGATAAACTACAATTAGATCCAAAAGCAAAAAAAACCAAAACCGGCCAGTATCAAACTGGCGAAGACGTATTGTCGGCGTTGGCAAATAAAAGTGATATCGTACAAGATATTTTGGAGTTTAGACAGTTGCAAAAACTAAAATCTACTTATGTTGATGCGCTTCCACTGATGGTGAATCCAAAAACCGGCAGGGTGCATACTTCCTATAATCAGGCCGTCGCCGCTACGGGAAGATTGAGTAGTAATAATCCCAATTTACAGAATATTCCAATCCGAACGGAGCGCGGAAGAGAAGTTAGGAAGGCTTTTATCCCAAGAGATGAAAACCATATCTTGCTATCCGCAGATTATTCCCAAATAGAACTGCGCATCATAGCCGAAATGTCTAAAGAGAAAAACATGTTAGATGCTTTTATAAATGGGATAGACATCCACACCGCAACCGCAGCAAAAGTCTATGGGATTTCAATTGACGAGGTTAGCGGAGATCAGCGGAGAAATGCTAAAGCGGTGAACTTTGGGATTATCTATGGTCAATCTGCTTTTGGACTTTCTCAGAATTTGAATATTCCGCGCAAAGAAGCATCGGAAATTATTGAGCAGTATTTTGCGCAATATCCGGGAATAAAAAGCTACATGAAAAATACGATGGATTTTGCCCGTAAAAATGGGTTTGTAGAAACGCTTATGGGCAGGAGAAGATACCTAAGAGATATTACCTCGGCAAACCAAACCGTTAGAGGTTATGCAGAGCGAAACGCCATTAACGCACCGATACAAGGTTCTGCCGCCGATATGATTAAAATCGCAATGATTAATATTCATAAAGAAATGAGAGTCGAAAACCTAAAATCGAAAATGACCATGCAGGTGCATGATGAATTGGTTTTTGATGTGGTAAAAAGCGAAAAGGAATTAATGAAAGAAATCATCAAAGATAAAATGGTAAATGCCATGCAACTAACTGTGCCAATTGTTGTAGAAGTTGGCGAGGGAAATAATTGGTTGGAGGCGCATTGATAGCGGCTTCAATATTCGTTTCAATTTCTTTTTACAAAAACCTAACTCAGAAATTTAGGCAAACTCGCCTATAAAAACTCCAAAAAGCTAACTTTGGGTTTAGAAAAACAATGGAAAAAGACTTTTTTGATAAACTCTATAAAAGACAAACCCGCGCTCAAGCTGTGCCTTCTAATAAAGAAGTAGCAGCTTGGGCATATCGCTTAATTGCGATTATTTTTCCGGAAACGTCTGACAAGGTTTTTACTTCTCCGGAAGCAATTACAGGGGCGTTCGAAATCATTCAAAAAGATCTATTTCGTTTGCTCCAAGAAACCCAAGCCTGTTTAGATTGTGACAATAAGTTTCTTGCGGAACAATTTATGCAAAGCGTACCTGCCATTTTCGAGGTTTTAAAAACAGATGTCTCTGCGCTTACACACGGAGATCCGGCGGCAAACAACGAGTATGAAGTTATCAGAACATATCCGGGATTTATCGCCATAGCATTTTACCGCATTGCGCATCAACTCCATATCTTAAATATTCCGCTTATACCAAGGATATTAACGGAGTTTGCGCATTCTAGGACAGGGATAGACATTCATCCCGCGGCGATTATTGGCGAATATCTTTGCATAGATCATGGCACTGGCATTGTCATCGGCGAAACCGCCGAGCTTGGAAATCATGTGAAATTATATCAAGGTGTAACTCTGGGTGCTTTAAGTGTAAGCAAAGATATGGCTGGCGTAAAAAGGCATCCAACAGTGCAAGATCATGTGGTAATTTACAGCAATGCGACCATTTTAGGTGGCGGTACGGTTATCGGGGCAAATTGTATTATTGGCGGTAATGTTTGGATAACAAGAAGTATCTCTGAAAATTCGACTGTTTATCATACTCCAATAATTAAAGTGATAGACAATTCTAATTCAAATATTGTATGAATTCCCTAATAGATTTAGTTGGCAACACGCCAATGGTCGAATTAAAGCGCCTAAATCAAAACGGCAAAGTGAAAGTATTTGCAAAGCTGGAAGGCAATAATCCAGGCGGAAGTGTAAAAGATAGGGCTGCGCTTAACATGATTCAGTCTGGACTTGAACGCGGAGACATAAAACCAGGTATGAAGCTTATAGAAGCGACTAGTGGAAATACCGGCATTGCGCTGGCCATGATGGCTCGACTTTTTGATTTGGACATTGAACTTATTCTACCCGAAAACTCTACCAAAGAACGTTTGAAAACCATGGAAGCTTTTGGCGCAAAGGTTATTGTGATGGATGGGATAGAAAAATGTAGAGATTATGCCGAAGAAAAGGGCACAAGTGGCAAATACTTTATACTTAATCAATTTGCCAACAAAGACAATTATTTAGCTCATTATAAAACCACCGGACCGGAATTGTGGCGCGATACAGAACATAGAATAACCCATTTTGTAAGTTCGATGGGCACAACAGGCACCATAATGGGAAGCTCTATGTTTTTAAAAGAACAGAATAACAACATACAGATTGTTGGTTGTCAGCCTACAGAGGGCTCTTCTATCCCCGGCATTAGAAGGTGGCCAGAAGCTTATCTTCCAAAAATTTTTGATGCGAGTCGTGTGGATCGTGTAATTGATGTTAGCGAGCAGGATGCGACCGAAATGACGCGCAAATTGGCGAGAATTGAGGGCATATTTGCAGGTATGAGTAGTGGGGGGGCTTGCCATGCTGCACTAAAATTGGCTCAAGAGTTAGACGAAGGGCTAATTGTTTTCATCGCTTGTGATAGGGGTGATAGGTATTTGAGCAGCAACTTGTTTGGCTAAAACGTTCTTCATTCTATCTTCATTATAAAGCCTCATATTTACAAAGTAATTTAAAAAATAGAATGTTATGAAAAAATTATTAATTGTGTTAGCGATGTTAGCTTTTGGTTTTTCTACCACCTTTGCACAAACATCTGCAACTAAAACCAAAAAGGAAGTTAAGGCAAAAGCTGGTGCGGTAGACAAAAAAGCTGAATCCGCAAAGATGAAAGCAGAAGCTAAAGCGACTAAAACTTCGGCAAATGTTAAAAAAGACAGCAAAATGGCCGCACCCGCAGTAGCTGGGGTAAAGACCACTCCAAAAGTTACCAAAACTGCTAAAGTAGAAAAAACTGTTAATGGCGTAAAGCTTAAAGCAGACGGTAAACCCGATAAAAGGTACAAAAACGTTAGCAAAGTTGGCCCTACTAAAAAAGACGGAACGCCAGATATGCGTTATAAAGCAAATAAGAAAAACTGAGTTTAGGTTTAGGTTTATAGTATGAACGGGTTGCATTTTTCGATGTAACCCGTTCTTGTTTAACTAGACACCAATTTTAATAAATCTATAAAGCGATAGTTTCGCCAATTTTAGGGAGTAATAGGGTCTTCTTTTCTCTTCTAAATTTGTCAACCGCTTCGTCTGTATCAATTGCTATTACAGGGAAAGTATTGTAGTGCACGCCAATTATTTTATCACAACCGAAATAATTAGTAGATATTAGCGCGTCTTCTACATCCATAGTATAATTTCCGCCAATAGGCAAAATGGCATAATCTAGCTTATATAAATCTGCTAAAATTTTCATCTCTATCGTTAGCGCAGTGTCTCCAGCAAAATAAATTTGTTTTCCATCAAATTCCAACACAAACCCCGCCGGATTGCCAGCGTAAGAGCCACCTGGTAAGCTAGAGGAATGCAAAGCAGATACCATCCTTACCTTGCCAAAATCGAACGCAAATCTACCGAAATTCATGCCATGCACATTTTTAACTCCCTGTTTTTCTAACCAACCGGTAATTTCTACCATCGCAATTACCTTAGCTTGGGTTCGTTTAGCTATGGAAACCAAATCCGCAACATGGTCTCCGTGGCCATGGCTTACCAAAATATAATCAGCTTCTATTTTAGTAATGTCGATGTTTTTCGCCAGTGGATTTCCAGAGATGAAAGGGTCAAATAATAACTTTGTTCCGGCCGCATCAATCGAAAAGCAAGACTGCCCGTAATACGTAAAATTCATAAAAAAATTATTTGAAGAAGGTGATAGCAATTACACGTTAACAATTCTAGCCTCCCTGTCCAAACATGCTACCTAAACCCCCAAGCATATCTTTGGTCGCAGATTGCATTTCCGTTGCGCTTACTTCTTCTGCATTTGCCAAAGCCTTGTTTACAGCAGTTAACAAAAGTTCCTCAAGCTCTTCCTTCTCGGCATTTTTTAGAAATTCATCATCTATGTTTATTCCGGTGATGACTTTATTTGCCGTGGCCGTAATTTTTATTGCGCCATTTTCTACCTCTCCAAATACAGAAATGGTATTTAATCTCTTTTTTATTTCTTCGGCCTTTTGTTGGGCCGCAAACAGTTGGTCTAACATCGTGTGGTAATTTTATAATTAAACGAAAAGTATTGAGTTGTGTTTTATTAGATTTGATTTTACCCCTAAATCTCCTGAAGGGGAATTCTCAAGTACATTTAAAATTTAAGTTTTATTTAGTAACATTTACTCATAATTATTTGGGCGTGCCCCAAGCTGCGCAAGGGTCGGGTGATCCGCTTCAAATCCTCGCTCGTTCCTCGCTGTGGGTTTTCCGCTTCTCCCCCTCACGCGGCACAATCTATTAGAAAAAACTTTACGCTTACTATCTACACCGCGCGCGTTAGCGATTGCAGCGAAAATACTTTTTTGCGAGGAACGAGCTTTTAAAAAAAGATTGTAGCGGAAAGCGCGCCGCGAAGAAAAGCCAATGCGTGGCAGAGCGGAACGCCCAAATTGAGAAAATTAAAAACTTTAAACGTTAGCCTAGTTGGCCTCGTCCTCTAGCTCTTTACCTTCCGCCTTTAGCCTCGCTTCTACTCTTCATCCGCCCCAGGCAATCCACCATCACCTCGATAAGCGCCTTTTCTAATGATAGGCATGTCTAAATGTTTATACAGATCGTCTAGGTGGAGAAGGCTGCCATTGGTTAAGTTGCCTAAAAAAATCACCACGATATCTTTTGTTAAATCTCTAACATAAATGTGCCTAAAGCCGTGCCACCAGCCAGTGTGGTAAGGTACATGATCCATGTTTTTGCCTTCGAAAACACGCCAGCCATAGCCATAATTAAAATGGCCATTTACCGGTTTATTGCGGCCAACGTAGGCCGAATCTAAAGTACTCGGCTTTAATAGTCGCCCGTTTTTTAAATATTTATCAAACAATAGCAAGTCGTGTACGGTGCTATAAATTCCCTTATCGCCCACAGGGCCATCTAAGAAATTTTGCGCCACAGAATATTTCCATGTTCTATCGTGCCCAACAACATCAACAGGTATTTTCTCATATTCTGCTTTGCTGTACACATGTGTATGCTTTAAGCCCGCAGGTTTAAAAACATGATCCATCATGTATTGCGAATAACGCTGACCAGTTACCTTTTCTATAATTGCGCCCAGAACCATAAAATTAGAATTGTTATAATGGAAATGCACATCGGGCTTTATGTATGGGTTAGGTTTTCTCTCGGCGATAATATCCATTACTTCTGCGTTTGTAATCCCCTTTTTCATATTCCGTTTTTCCTTCCGAAAAATATCATCGATGAAATAGACATAATTCATCATGCCGCTTCGATGGCTCAAGAGCAGTTTTATGGTAATACCATCGTAAGGAAAATTTGGGAAAAACTTTTTTACATTGTCGTTTAAAGATAGTTTTCCTTCTTCTACCAACTGTAAAATGGCGGTGCCTGTAAAGGTTTTGGTAACTGAGGCAAGCTCAAACTCCGAGTTTATTTTTAAGCTGTCGCGATGAAGGTAATCTGCCCAGCCAATGGCCGTTTGATAAAGGATTTTTCCTTTTTTTGCCACAAGAACATTCCCGTTGAAACCGTATTTTTTATGCAAGTTGGCAACGAAATCGGCGATCCAAGGATCTGCTTTTGCGGGATTGTAAGAAATTAAAACGCTATCTTCTTTATCGTCTTCGGGCGTTCTAATTTTGTTGTTTTCGGCTTTTTTTTCTTCTGCTTTTTTATTTGAACAGGCGCTAAATATTAGCGTAGAGAGCGCTAAAGATGCAAAAAGGGTACGGAAATTCATTGATGGAATTAATGCTAAAAATTAAGGCCGAAAATTAAATAATTTAGCTCCGTAAACCTTAAAGAGTTTTACACATTCTCGCAGTTTTGTTTAAACCAACACTCAAATAAATGCCCTTTGCTGCCATAAACAGGATCGCTTTCTGGTTCTGGCACTGCTGCAATTTCTTTTTCTGCTTCCTTTAGTTCTTCTTCGGTGCCACGGAGCGTATTATATTCCACTCCTTTTGGGTAGGCGCCTATAACTTTAAATTCTTCGCTAGCGCTTAAACGTTTATGAGCAACACCAGCCGGGATAAGCACCACATCGCCTTTGTCTAATTCTATACAGACGCCATGTTCGCCGCCAAATTGAACTTCTGCTTTACCCGAAAATACACCCAACACCTCGTGTGTATTGCTATGGTAATGGTGGTAATCAAAGATGCCGTTTACCCACGCGTTGCTATATCCGTTTTGTGCAAAAACATTTTTTACTACTTCTGCCGTATCGTTTGGGTGGATAAGCAGCGCTCCCTTATAAATCATCAACGGATACTTCGGATTATTTGGGAAATTTCCGTTTGCCTCTATTTTATGAGAAACCAAATAGGCTTCTTGTATCAACTTTTCTTTTTCCATGGGATATATTAAATTTTAGAAAAAACAACAAAACCTGCAAAAGGTTCACGTAAAACGCTAATGCAAATTTATTATAGCCTTGCGTATATTTTAATTTTTCTAAGTGCACAGCGGCGGCAGTTATGGAAGCAACGCCCCTTTTCAACATTCTTTTCAGCCGGGCAACGCACTTAATCCCGAAACTGCCAGATTCAAACACAAACGTAAATTTTTTTTGGGAAATCGATGGACACCAGCGTGCTAGCTATTCATTATCTCTTCTATTTCTCCCAATTCTACAGGTATGTCCGCCATCAAATCTACTATTCCATTTCTAGTAATAAGAATATTATTTTCTAAACGAATGCCTAGGTTTTCTTCGGGAATGTAAATGCCCGGCTCAACAGTTAAAATGTTGCCTTCTGCAAACGGGGTGTAACGGCCTGCAAAATCGTGCACATCTATTCCCAAATGGTGCGAAGTGCCATGCATGAAATATTTTTTATATGCAGGCATTTTCTTATTTTGATTCTTTATCTGGTCTGTATTAAGCAGCTTTAAATTCACAAGTTGCTCTGTCATTAATTCTCCAACCTGTTCATGATATGCATTCCAATCGGCTCCCGGCTTTAGCAGTTTTATAGACTCTTTCATAACGTGCAAAACCGATTTGTAGACAGCTGCCTGCCGTGCTGAAAACCGACCGTTTACAGGTATAGAGCGACTCATATCTGCATTGTAATTGGCATATTCTGCGCCAAAATCGAATAAAATTACGTCACCATCTTTACAAGTACGGCTATTATCATTGTAATGAAGTATAGTAGCATTGTAGCCCGAAGCGATAATTGGCGAATACGCGTGGCCGGTGGCTCCTTTGCGAACAAACTCGTGAATAACTTCTGCTTCGATTTCAAACTCCTCGATGCCCGGCTTCACAAATTTTAACACTCTAATAAAGGCGTCTCGGGTAATGTTGCAAGCTTTTTGAACTAAGGCAATCTCCACATCCGACTTTATTGCGCGCAGATTCCGCATAATTGGGGCTGCGCGTTCAAAATTATGTAGCGGAAATTTTGCCTTCATTTGATGGATAAACCTGACATCTCTATAAGGCACTTCTGATGAGTACCTATCATTTTCGTTACTATTTAAATAAATGTTTTCTGCATAATTAATAACACTTTGCAAAATGGCATCGAAATCCTCCAACCAATAAACAGAGCTAATTCCTGACGATGCCGTTGCTTCTTCTTTGGTGTACTTATAACCTTCCCAAATTTTTATATGGTCGTTGGTCTGTCTTAAAAATAGGACTTCTTTATACAATGGATTAGGACAATCGGGGAAAATGAGTAGAATTGTTTGCTCTTGATCTATGCCGGATAGGTAATAAAGATCGGGATTTTGCTTAAAAACAAAAGTTTGATCACCACTTCGGGGAAACTCGTCATTTGACTGAAAAATCGATAAACTGTTACTTTTCAATTGTTTAGAAAAGTTTTTTCTATTTAAAATAAATAACTTGGTATCTACTATTTTGTGCTTCATAACGATATTCGCCGCGTTTTTCGACCTTATCAAATGTATAAAAAGCATATAATATCGCAAAATCTGGAACAGATTTTGCAGAAATGTTTGAAAATTTAAAATTTTGTTTAATTTTGCGCTTACAAAAGATTAACGAATTATTATTAAACCCTTAAAAAAAAGATTATGAATTATTCTACTTTAAAGAAAGGACTCGTGCTTTCTTTAGTTGCGGCAACGGGAATTGCTTCCTTAGCAGCAGCTCAAGATAGTACATCGATGTCTTCCCCGATGATGTCGTCGTCCATGTCATCCTCTACCAAGGTATTTGGTGGCAGATCTCAGTACAGAACTTGGTCTATCGGATTAAATGGTGGTGCTTTAGCGCCAATTGTTGCTACCGGTGGTTCTAACGATTTTAACAAATGGGATGTAAACTTAGGTTATGGCCTTAACATTCGCAAACAATTAGGTAATGCTTTTGCATTAGAATTGAGTGGTGTTCGTGGTAAATTATCAGGAACTAACGATGCAAGCATCTACGGTGCTGGTTCTACTGCTAAATCGTTCGAAACTCAAATTCAATACGCTGCAGATTTACGCGGTGTAGTTAATGTAGGGTCTGTGGATTTTTTACGTCGTGAAAATTCTGTAGGTTTCTTCGTTACAGCTGGTGCAGGCTATATCGCTTATGATCCAACTGTTACTATGGGAAATGGTACTGTTGTTAATAACAAAGGTAAGTATGGTGGTAACGATAGTTATAATAACTCTGTTACTAAGTCTGGTAATGATAAAGATTATATCCATTCATTCTATATTCCTGTAGGTGTTGGTATCAAATTCAAAGTTTCTGAGCGCGTTAACTTTAACTTAGGTTACACCATGAACTTTGTTGATGAAGATAATTTAGACGGAACATATGCTAAAGGAACTTCTAAGGATAGATTCTCTTATGGTTATGCAGGCTTAGAGTTTTCTTTAGGTTCTTCATCTAAACCAAGTTTAGAATGGTCTAATCCATTAGCTACTATGTATGATGAGTTGAAAGATCCTTCATTACGTCAAGAAGTTGAGGCATTAAAAAACCGTGTTTCTGCTGTTGAGAAAGCTGTTGAAGATTTGAAAAAAGATTCTGACGGAGATGGTGTTTCTGATCAATTCGACAAGTGTCCTGGTACTCCTGCTGGAACTGCGGTTGATGGATCTGGTTGTCCACTTCCTGCAATGACAGCTCCTGCAATGCCTATGAGCGATGTTTCTGGAATGGAGTCTATCCAATTTGATTTTAACTCTTCAGTGTTAAAAACTGAGTCTTATCCAACATTAGATAAATTATCTTCTACGTTACGTGAAAACGGTGGTAAAGTAACTTTAAATGGTTACGCTTCTAGCGAAGGTACTGCTGCATATAACATGAAGTTATCTAAAGATAGATCAAACTCTGTTAAAACTTATTTAGTAAACTCAGGTGTAAATTCTAGTCAAGTAATGACTAAAGGTTTCGGAGAAGCTAATCCAGTTGCTTCTAACGATACTGAAGAAGGTCGGATTCAAAACCGTCGTGTTGAGACTGCTAGAAACTAAGATTAGTTTATAGATTTAAAGAGGGTTCTGGAATTTCCAGAACCCTTTTTTTTTAGTCAAATTTTTTAATGCTTGAGCTGAACGGTTAAAAAGCGAAAACGTTTAATTAAATTTGTATTATGTATTTCTTTAGAAAAAAAGATCCTGATAGGCCAACCAACATTAATTTAAGAATAATGCATTTTATAAATGCGTTAGCTATTATTGTATTTGTTGGCGGTGTTCTTTTTAAGGTTATACAATGGTTGCTCAAACCTTAATTAACCCTAAGAATATTATGAAAAAAATTTTTCAAACTAAAAATGCGCCGGCGCCTATAGGTCCGTATAGCCAGGCGGTACTGGCCAATGGTTTTCTTTTCGTCTCAGGGCAAATAGGTTTAAATCCCGAAAGCGGCGAATTGGATTTGACGAGCATAGATCAAGAAACGCATCAAGTAATGAGAAACTTACATGCGGTGCTTTTAGAGGCCGGGCTCGGATTTGAGGATGTAGTAAAAACAACCATTTTTTTAAAAAACATGAACGATTTTGCAATAGTAAATGATATTTATGGAGGCTATTTTTCTAAACTCTTTCCAGCAAGAGAAACCGTGCAAGTTTCTGTCTTGCCGAAAAATGTAAATGTAGAAATATCGGTCATTGCACTCGCAAAAGTTTGATTAATTTGCCATTCCACCCTTATCCGAGGTAGGCTGGTTTAACAATAGCCGGGTCGTACGAACTGACAATTGAGTCAATAGTTTGGTGATTTTTTCTTTATACCTATTTTTAAGTTCGGGTTTAAAGCAAATTTGCCAGGTTGAAATCAGATAATTTTGCAGAATTCTATCTTAAATATGTCTTTGAATTTTCTAAAAGGTGTAGGCCCAACTCGGGCAGATGCCTTAAAGAAAGAGCTTAGATTGGATACTATAGGCGATTTGCTTACCTATTATCCATTTAGATATATAGACCGGACTAAATTTTCTAAGATAAACTCTATCACGCCCGATACGCAATACATTCAGGTTATAGGCCGCATTGTGAGCAAAAAAATCATCGGTGAAAAAAGAGCTAAACGTTTGGTTGCGGTGTTTAAGGATGATACCGGATTTATGGAACTTGTGTGGTTCCAGAGCATAATGTGGATAGATAATCAGCTTACTGCCGGCAGCGCTTACATTGCATTTGGAAAGCCCAATTTTTTTAATGGTGCATTTAGTTTCTCACATCCTGAGATAGAACCTTATCACAGCGCAAAGCTAATCAAGGGTAATTTAACTCTTCAACCTGTTTACAGTTCTACAGAAAAACTTAAAAAATTTAACTTAGACAGCAAAGGCTTGCAGCGTCTGGTGGTTTTGGTTTTGGATCAAGCTTTGGATAAAATCGAGGAAAATTTGCCCCAATCGATTTTACAGAAATACAAGCTGCCCGACAGAAAGTCTGCAGTTTTAAATATTCATTTCCCAAAAGATGAGGCTATTTTAAACTTAGCAACACGGAGGATAAAATTTGAGGAATTATTTTTTATTCAACTAGATTTACAGAATTCTAAAAAACTAAGACAGTTAAAATTTAAGGGAGCGATTTTCGGAAAAGTTGGTGAGAAGGTAAATCGTTTTTATAAAGATTTCTTGCCATTTAGTTTAACAAGCGCGCAGAAGCGGGTAATAAAAGAAATTCGGACCGATACACAAACCGGCATACAGATGAATAGGCTAATTCAAGGCGATGTAGGAAGTGGTAAAACAGTAGTTGCCTTAATGAGTATGTTATTGGCAATAGACAACGGCTACCAAGCATGTATGATGGCGCCTACCGAAATTCTTGCACGCCAACACTACGAATCGATATTCAAGCTGGTAGGGAACAGGCTTATCAAAGTTGCTATATTAACCGGCAGCACCAAAAAAAGGGATCGGGCGGCGTTGCATCAACAGTTAGAAGATGGTGAAATAGACATCCTTATCGGTACGCATGCGTTAATTGAGCCTAAAGTCGTTTTCAAAAATCTTGGGATTGTCGTCATTGATGAACAGCATAGATTCGGAGTAGAACAGCGCGCAAAGCTTTGGCGAAAAAATTTTATCCCGCCACATATTTTGGTAATGACGGCAACGCCTATTCCGCGCACACTTGCGATGACGCTTTATGGAGATCTAGATATCTCTATAATTGATGAGCTGCCTGTCGGTAGAAAACCTATCGAAACCATTCATCTATACGAAAATCAGAGGTTGCGAATGTTCGGCTTTATGAAGCGGGAAATTGCCAAGGGACGGCAGGTTTATGTGGTATACCCATTAATTAAGGAAAGCGAAAAGCTAGATTTGTCTTATTTAGAAGCAGGCGTAGAACAGATGGGTTTTGAATTTAAGCGACCAAATTACCAAATAAGCATTGTGCACGGCCAAATGCACACCGCAGATAAACAGTTTGAAATGCAGCAATTTGTAGAAGGCAAGCGCAATATTATGGTGGCAACTACCGTGATAGAAGTAGGTGTAAACGTCCCTAACGCATCTGTAATGATTATAGAAAATGCCGAACGTTTTGGCCTTTCACAACTGCACCAGTTGCGAGGGCGCGTAGGACGAGGAGCCGAACAATCTTTTTGTATTTTGATGAGCGGCAATAAATTGAGCAAAGAGGCTCGACTCCGGTTAGATACCATGGTGAAAACCAACAACGGTTTCGAAATTAGCGAAATAGATTTGCAACTCCGCGGCCCTGGAGACATTACCGGAACCCAACAAAGTGGCATATTAAATTTAAAACTTGCAGATTTAACAAAAGATCAGGCTATTCTTATCGAAGCCAGAAACACAGTATTAGAAATATTTGAGGATGATCCAAATCTGGAGAAGCCAGAAAACGAGTTGCTAAAAGCGTATCTCCAAAAGAAAACCGTAGGGATTTCTATGGATAAGATAAGTTAACTACATTTCTCGCTTTGCAAAACGACTAGCTGCGTGGCATCTTGCTGATGGAATACATTACCTGGAGAAAAACGGATGTTTTTGTTAGTAGGAGAAAATATTAATGAAGTTTCAATTTTGCATGTTCGGTAATCTGCCTTATTAGCCTTCCCTTAGGATGCACAGATTTTAATATTCCGAATAGCCAGCCTAATTTAGCATGTGCAACTCATACATTAATGCCTAGGTTAAAACAGCTATCAAAGTTTAACCTGTTCTATTCTTTGTTTCCGCCTTCAACGTCGCTATAGTATTCCAGCCTCAATTCCTCGCCATTAAAAACACCATAAGAGTTGTAGCCTAACCATTCGCCAAGATTTATATACTTGCTGTTATTGCCAATTTCAACTTCTATTGGCAAATGTCTGTGGCCGAATATAAAGTAATGGTAATGTTCTTTTTTTAGTTTTTCTTTGGCGTAAGTAACAAGCCATTCTGCTTCTGTACCCATAAACTCCTCTTTCTTCATGGCGGCTACTCTGCTTTGGCCTGTCCATGCATTCGCCACGGCAATGCCAAAATTGGGGTGCACCCTTTCAAAAAGCCACTGAGAAAATTTGTTTCTAAAAATCTTACGTAAAAATTTATATTTATTATCGCCCGGGCCTAAACCATCGCCATGGTGAAGAAAAAACTTTTTGCCGCTGCGCTCCATCACAAATTCGTCACTGATAATTTGCATACCCAATTCTTCGGTAAAATAATCTTTTACCCACATATCATGATTTCCTTTAAAGAAATAAATCTTTATTCCGGCATCGGCCATTTTCGCCAATTTGCCCTGAAAACGGATAAATCCTTTTGGGATAACTTTTGAATACTCGAACCAAAAATCGAACACATCACCCATTAAAAAGAGCTCGCTACAAGTTGGCTCAATATAGTCTAGCCATTTAACAATACGCGCTTCTCTCTCCCGACTTTTCTCATAGCTCGGGCTACCTAAATGAAAATCGGAAGCAAAATAAATATTTTTAGCCATAATGTTGGCGCAAATGTAAAGCAAAAACGGTAGACTTTAAAAGATTGCATCATCGTCATAAACACATATATTAGTAAATATTTTTTCGATGATGAAAAAGCCACTGCTAATAACCTTATTTGGGCTTGGGCTGTTTGCGTGCCAACAAGACAAGCAGCTCGAAGCAAACATTACTTTGATGAAATATCCAGAAGCAAGAAAAGATACCGTAAAAGATAATTACTTCGGTACTATTATAGCCGACCCCTATCGATGGTTAGAAAATGATACATCTACCGAAACGGGCGCTTGGGTAAGTGCAGAGAACAAGGTTACTGAAAATTACCTTTCCCAAATTCCTTTTAGGGATGATATTAAAAAACGCCTTACCGAGATTTGGAATTACCCAAAAGAAACGGCGCCATTTAAAATTGGCGATTATTATTTTTTTAGTAAGAACAATGGCCTTCAAAACCAGAGCATATGGTTTTATAAGAAAGGAATTAATGGTGCAGAGGAAGTTTTTTTAGATCCCAATGAAATTTCTAAAGATGGAACGGCATCGGTTTCTTTGGTCGGTTTTTCTAAGGACCATAGATATGCCGCCTATTCCATAGCGCAAAGCGGCTCTGATTGGAGCACCATTTACGTTATAGAAATTGCTACAAAACGGAAATTAAGCGATAAATTGATGTGGACAAAGTTTACAGGTACGGCTTGGAGAGGCGGGGGGTTTTATTACAGTAGGTTTGATGAACCTAAGAAAGGTACAGATCTTTCTGCAGCGAACGAGTTTCAAAAAGTATATTTTCATAAATTGGGTGATGAACAAACGAAAGATGTGCTCGTCTTTGAGGATAAAACAAATCCAAATCTCTATTTTGGCGCAGAGACAACAGAAGACGAACGTTTTTTGCTTATCACCGCAAGTGCCGGCACTTCCGGCAATGCTATCTATTATAAAGAATTAACCAACACCGAAAGCAAAATAGCTTTATTAGTACCAGGCTATAAAAACAACCATCAAGTTGTGGATAATATTGGCGAAAAACTTTTATTGGAAACAGATTTAGATGCTGAAAATAAAAAAGTGGTATTAGTGGATCCAAAAAATGCCGAGACTAAATACTGGAAAACCATTATCCCAGAATCCAAACTTGCCTTGGAAGGGGTAAGCACTGGCGGCGGTTTTTTATGGGTAAGCTATTTGAAAGATGCAAGCAGCAATATTAGACAATTCGATTTATTCGGAAAGGAAATTGGTTCGGTAAAATTACCTTCACTTGGCACAGCAACGGGATTCGGATCACACAGAACCGACAAAGATTTTTTCTATTCCTTTTCTAATTTCACCACGCCAAGTACCATTTATCATTACGACATTGCTTCCGCAAAATCGTCAATTTACCGAAAATCTGAATTTAAATCAAATACTGATGATTACGAGACTACGCAGGTTTTCTATCCATCAAAAGACGGAACAAAAGTGCCCATGTTTATTGTACACAAAAAAGGGTTAAAATTAGATGGCAATAATCCGGTTTATCTTTACGCGTATGGTGGTTTCCAAATAAGCCTTACCCCAAGTTTTAGTATTTCTAGGATGGCTTTCTTGGAGCATGGCGGCATTTATGCGCAGCCCAGTTTGCGCGGTGGGAGCGAATACGGCGAAGTTTGGCACAAAGCCGGAATGCTAGAAAAGAAGCAAAACGTATTTGATGATTTTATTGGCGCTGCCGAGTATTTGATTAAAGAAAAATATACCAACCCGAATAAAATTGCCATTTCTGGGGGTTCTAACGGCGGGCTTTTGGTTGGAGCGTGCATGACGCAGCGGCCAGATCTTTTTAAGGTTGCTTTACCTGCAGTTGGCGTTTTAGATATGTTGCGCTACCATAAATTTACCGTTGGTTGGGGCTGGGCGGTAGAATATGGTAGCAGCGATAAAGAGGAAGATTTTAATTATTTGATAAAGTATTCGCCATTGCATAATATTAAAAGCAACGTAAAATATCCGGCAACATTGATTACTACTGCAGACCATGATGATCGCGTAGTACCTGCCCACTCTTTCAAATTTGCCGCTACATTGCAAGAAAAATACAAGGGTATGGAGCCAATGTTAATTCGGATTGAAACCAAGGCAGGCCATGGGGCCGGCAAACCTACGGCCAAACAAATAGATGAAGCAACTGACGTTTGGAGTTTTGTGTTCCAAAATTTCGAAATGAAATGGTAAAAAATAAAAACTACTAAAATTGTAGATTTTTTTGCAAAGTTGCTGCCTAACGTTCGATTTTGAAACGCTTTTTTGTAACTTCGCAACAAATTTTTTTAAATGATCTCTACTGATATTGCCATTATTGGTGCTGGTCCCGTTGGATTGTTCGCAATTTTCGAAGCTGGTTTATTAAAAATGCGCTGCCATCTTATCGATTACCTGCCACAAGTTGGCGGTCAACTTTCTGAAATATATCCCAAAAAGCCTATTTACGATATCCCAGGTTTTCCGTCTGTACTTGCCCAAGAATTGGTAGACAACCTAATGGAGCAAGCAAAGCCTTTCCACCCAACGTTTACATTAGGCGAGCGTATTGAAGGTTTAGAAAAACGAGGCGAAGCCGATTTTTTGTTGACTACAAATATGGGCACTCAAGTAGAAGCCAAATGTGTAGTTATTGCCGGCGGTTTGGGCTGTTTTGAGCCTCGGAAACCCGCGGTCGAGAATTTGGAAAAGTTTGAGAATGGAAAAGGAGTTAACTATATGATTCTGGATCCGGAGAAATATCGCGACCAAAGAATGGTTATTGCCGGTGGTGGCGATTCTGCTTTAGATTGGACGATTTATCTCGCAGAAGTATGTTCTGAACTTACCTTGATTCACAGAAGCGAAAGCTTTCGGGGTGCGCCAGATTCTGTTGCGAAAGTGATGAGCCTTGCCGAAAGCGGAAGGATAAACTTGGTGCTTAATAGCAACTTAAACTCTGTTTCTGGGGGAGAAAAATTAGAATCCGTTGAGGTGATACAAATCCGTACACAAGAAAAATCTACTATCGCTGCAGATCATTTAATTCCATTATTCGGGCTAAGTCCGAAGCTTGGCCCAATAGAAGCGTGGAATTTGAATATTAGCAAGAGCGCAATCGAAGTTAATACTGACGATTACTCGACCAATATTCCTGGTATTTATGCCATCGGCGATATAAACACATACACCAATAAATTGAAGTTGATTTTGTGTGGATTTCATGAAGCATCTTTAATGAGCCATAGTGTGTATAAATACATAAATCCGGGCATAAAATACACTATGAAATATACAACGGTAAACGGTGTTGCAGAATTTTAAATTGATTCACGATTTAAGAATTCCGATTTACCCCGAAACCAAAAACGCCAAACGACTTAACGACTGCAAAAAGTGCAGATGAAATAATCTATGGAAAATAACATTAACGTTTATGTGCAAGAGCCTGACGGCTCGGTTACAGAACATGAGGCGCCAACAGATATGGGTTTAAGCCTAATGGAATTCCTAAAGGCATCAGAATATGATATTTTAGCCACCTGTGGCGGGATGGCACTTTGTGCTACGTGTTGTGTTGATGTTTTAGAAGGAGAAGAAAATTTGCATGAGGTGAGCGATGACGAATACGCCATGCTAGATACTTTGCCTGATTTGTTGCCAAATTCTCGCTTAGCCTGCCAGTTGCAATTGAATAACAATATGGAAGGCTTAAAAGTAAAATTACATTAATTTAACCAGCCTTTTGTAGCGTAAAGGCAAAGGTGGTTCCCACTCCTGGCGTGCTACGAACAGAAATGGTTTGCTCATGCGCTTCTACAATATGCTTTACAATGGCAAGGCCTAAACCGGTACCACCGACTGATTTAGCTCTATGATTGTCTATGCGATAAAAACGTTCAAATAGGCGAAGGAGGTACTTTTCTTCTATCCCGACACCGTTATCTGTAACTTCTATCAAATATTGGTCGTGTAATTCGAAAATCTTGATGGAGGTATCGCCATGTTTTTGACCATATTTTATACTGTTAACAATTAAATTTATCAATACTTGCCGTATCTTTTCCCTGTCGGCATTTACAAAAGTGGCGGTGGTATATTTATCTTTAAAATGCAGCTTTATCTCTTTGGTCTTTGCGGTATCTTCTAGATAATCCATCACCTCTTTTGCAAGGATTACGAAGTCGAATTTGTTAAATAAAATTGGCGCTTCGCCGGTTTCTAGCTTTGAAATACTATCCAAATCTTCGATTAAATAACTTAAACGCTCAACGTTATTTTCAGCTTTTTTCAGAAACTTCATCGCTTGTTCGGGATCATCTAACAAGCAATCTTGCAGAGTTTCTATATAACCTTGAATGGCAAATAGTGGCGTTTTAAATTCGTGTGATACATTAGAAAGGAACTCTCGACGGAATTGTTCCTGTTTTTTTAACAAATCTATTTCTTTCTTTTTTGCACCTGCCCATTCCTTCACCTCTTGTTCTACATCATTAATTGGATCTGCGCTAACATACTCTCCAAGCGCATCTTTTAAATCTTGCCCAAGTTTAAGGTTGTGAATCAGTTTGTAAATAATTGTTATTTTGGTATAGATGTATTTTTCCAACAAATAATAAAATACCAAAAAACTGCAAAAAAATGATACCGCGAATGACAAGAGAAGATAATACCAACTGTGCTGGAAATAAAAATTAACCATCCCGATTGATAAACCAACAGCAAGGGCATTAAAAAGGACGAGCACGCTTAACTTCATGCTGCAATTTAGTGGTTTTATGTTAATTGATTGTTAACCAGGGAAATTTTTGAGGACATATCTTAGCTCTTTTTAAATAAGCAATGCCGATGGTTTTGCAATCTAATGATTAAACTAATATCATTTGCTTAATTAAACTTTACAGAGCCATAAGCTACTTTTATATCTATTGCTGAATTGTTACCATTACCACCATTGCCAATTTTGCCCGAATATTTTTTAGAATTACCGGAATCATTACCCATAGATTTTACGGAAGAAACATTGCTCCCGTACTTAAAGCTACCATAATCTACACCCAAATTAAATTCTGCAGAAAAATTCGTTCCGAATCCTACGGATACGTCTGCATAATCGGCGCTAAGTTCTAGTTTTTTACAATCGGTAGTAATATTATCTATGTTTATTCCGCTGTATTGAAGTTTAGTTCGGACAATTCCCGTTGCTTTGCCGATTTGTATATCGCTGTACTGCGACTTAAGCTGTAGATTTTTTACCGAACCAATTTTTACTCCGCCGCCATATTGTTGGTCTATAGTTGCTTCTTTATTAATTGTTCCGATAATTACCTTGGCGTATTGCGAATTTAGATCTAAGGTATTTACGGTTTTAATTGTTAAATCACCACCGTACTGGTGGTTAATTTTTGCCACATTAATTTCCCCAAATGTGGCTTTGCCATATTGTACATTTATATAGTTGTTATTACTAGTTAAGTCGCCTACAAATAAATCGCCATACTCAACATTCAACGATGTTGCTCCCGCAAAATTTGGAATTTCAATATTCCCATATTTTTGGCTGGCGCCTAGTGCATTTGCTGCAGGCATATAAACGGTATAAAAAACTTTTAATTGGCTGCCTTTTTTATTCCATTTGTTTGATTTTTCGTTCGTTAAAGAGGTACTGAAACTAACCAAATTAACTTCTTTAAATCCTACAATAGATACACGCTCCAATTGCGTGATAGCTTCTTGGTTTGAATTGCCCGCGGCTTTTATCTCTGCATCAAGTTTAATTTCATTCTTATCCCAAACTTTTACGGTTATACCGCCATAAATGTTAGTTAACGAGACCTTATCGTTTTTATTTAGCGCAAAACTTTTTGTGATGGTTTTGGTTTTCTCGACAGAGAAAGCATCGTTGTTAGGTACAGCAATTAATGATTTATCAGCCTGTTTATCTAAGATGGGTTGTTTTTTGTTCCTGGCAATTTTATGTGCGTTGGCGCTCATAAAAATCATCGCCGAAAGGCAAAATACGCTAGCTTGCAGTTTCATTTTCTATATAGTTGAGGTTTGGCAGAACCAATTTGGAGAAAGTTAAATTTGATTTACGCTATTAAAATCTGCTACATGATAAATAATTTGTAATTGTTGCCTAAGCAGTTTAAGTTGAATTTCTCTATTTTTTATCATCGCTTCTAAAATAATCGTTCTGTTTGGGGTGTTTTGTAATTCATCTTTTAAATGGCCATACTCCTCATCAAGCTTAAAAAGATCGGCAGTAAATCGCTTGTACAAGTCCGGATTTGTGGAAGCGAAAATCGCCAGGCTGTCTTTTTTCTCAATAATTAGGCTTCGAAAATGCGTTTCTTTACTCGTTATTTCGGCATTAGTGTTGTTGTCGCTGCCATCGGCATTTATAAATTTCGGGATATAAAGCAACGCCATTGCCGATAAGGTTAAAACTGCGGCAACGCCACCAAGCCAAACGAATAAATGCGTAGATTTTCTCTTAGGCTTTTTCAGTCCCGTAGCAATTTTCTTCCAAACTTCAGGACGTGGCTCACAGTCGTTAAATGCTTTTCTGTGCGTTATAATAAAATCCTCTAGGCGATCGCTCATGTGTTTTCCTCCTTTTCCTTCAACAATTTTTTTAACTTCTGTTTTGCCCGCATGTATTGCGTGCGACTTGTATTCTCGCTAATTTTTAAGATGTGGGCAATTTCTTCGTGATCGTAACCTTCCAACAAATACAAACTCAACACCACGCGATAACCGTCGGGTAGGCGCTTTATTGCAGTTTTTACCTTATCCACTTTTAATGTTAAATCTGCACAATCATCCTCATCTTCGTTTGCAATTTCCGTTGATTCATTTACCGATACAAACTCTAGTTTTCGCTTGCGCAGATAGTTAATGGATTTGTTAATTACTATTTGTTTAAGCCATAACCCAAATGTGCTTTCTTGTCTAAAATCGCCGATTCGCGTAAAAGCTTCCAAAAAAGCTTCTTGCAAAATATCCTCAGCCTCCTCCTCGAAATTTATAATGCGTAGCGCAACGTTATACATGGCTTTATTATAACACTTATACAGCTCAAACTGCGCGGCGCTATCTCCCTGCATACACTGCTTTACCAAATGCAGATTCTTATCTAAGTAAGCTGTTTCCAAATTTTTAGATTCTGGTTATAAGACGTTTGGTTTTTGTCAGTGTTGCACGCCAGGGGAAAAAATAATCTTTGTTTTTAAAGCCCAAGGCATAGAGATTAGTTTTCAGCAGCCAGAGATAAACTTCTAGCAACTCCACGGGGAGGATTAGTTGCTGATTAAGATAAAATAGCTCACCTCAAACTATCCTACTCTCCACCTATCAACCGCAAGCCCAATCCATTCTTTAAAAAGCTTTGGCCAAGTCCCTAGCGCACCTGCATTGGGTATGATAAAATCACTAAAATCAAATCTGGTTTTACCTTCAAAGTTGGTGGGATAGTAGCTTAGCTTTTTATTAAATGTTCTATCGAATATTAGCGATGCCCGAGGAATGTGCCACGCACTGGTAATAACTAGGATTTTCGGATTAGTGTATTTCTTTGAGATTTGCCTTGCGCTATTCTTTGCATTCTCTAAAGTGTTCCTACTACTATTTTCTATGAAAATGGTGCTATCAGGGATACCTATTTCTTTCATATATTTGGCTGCTAAGCATGCTTCCTTCACGTTATTATCGAACAAATTTGCGTTGCCACTCGCTATCATAATTTTGTGGATGACGCCGCGCTTATACAACTTAATTGCTTGGAACAATCTATCGCCCGAACAATTAAACTCAATATTGTTATTTCTCAGGTTGATGTTCGAAAAACCGCCAAGCACAATTCCAACATCGTACTTTCCTAATTTTGGATAACAAGCTTCATAAGCATTTAGAACGCTGCCAACTATAACACTGTTTGAAAAAATGACCAAGGCTATAAGTGAAACCCAAATCAATTGCATAGTGCGCTTTCGGTTTTTACAAACAACTGCCCAAATTAGTACCGAAAAAACCCACAAAACTGGGTCAATCATAACTCCTATAACCTTGGAAAGAATAAAAATCATATAGCACGGCCTAAATGCAAAAGTAGCCAATTATCGACCATTGCCCAAGATAACCTCTAGTGCAATATAGATATGGGGCAGTTTGGGCGTTTCAGAAAAAATACCAAAAAAAAAGAATGCCTTCGGGAACCACTCCGAAGGCACAATCAACCTAAACCTAAACCTAAACTAAACTATGAAAAAAAATCTTTGTCTTATAAATCCTAAAAATGCCATTCGGCATTAGCACAAATCAACAACAAATACTGTCTTGATTTGGTGGTGCAAAAGTATAGATATTTTTTAATTTTAAGAAATTATATCTGTAAATTTTTAATTAGTACAATTGGGTGATAATTTGCCAATCATAGACGCCCATTAAAATTTAAACAAGTTTCTTATAATCAGTTATTTGTATTGTTTCATTACAAAAATAATACTCATGTTTTTGGTTTGATCCAACCACGATAATTTTATCTTTCGAAAATTTTTGGACCAACTCTCTGTACCAATCTGTTCCCTGAGCGTCTAAATTGCTGGTCGGCTCATCTAAAAATAAAATTGGTGTGTCTGCAACAAAAGCCAGAGCCAGCTTTGTTCGCTGCTTCATTCCTGATGAAAAATATCTAATTTCTTTATTGGCCGCGCGCTCCAAATTAAGTAATTTAATCAAATTTGCAGCATTCAATCCCGTCGCAAAATTTTTAAATTTGAAATGATAATTTATAATTTCCTTAAGTGTAAAATTCTCCACGAGTTCCAGGTATGGCGCCGCAAAACTGATATGTTTATATATTTCGGCAACGTCTATTTCGGTATCGTTTTGGTAAAAATTTAGCCTTCCTTCAGAAGGCGTTAAACTGCCGTTTAGGACGCTTATAAACGTAGATTTTCCAGAACCGTTAGCTCCTAAAATGGCATAACTGTTTCCAGAAGCAAACTCATAATCTATATGCTCAAATATCCATTCTCGGTTAAACCGCCGACCGATATTTTCTAATTTTATTCTCATTGCCATAACGCCAGCATACACCCTACTTTTATGGTTTTAACTTTTTAGACATACAAATACTGTTGTCTACGCCAATGTATGGCCAATAATTAGGAGTAAACCGATATCCAAATTTCTTATATAATGCTATTGCTTCAGGTTGTTGCTTTCCCGTTTCCAGAACACATTCTGTAAAGCCAAGTTCACCTGCCCATTTCTCAAGCTCTTTAATTATTCTGGCTGCAACACCTTGTTGCCTAAAAATCTGTTTGACAAATACACGTTTTACTTCCATACCTGTCTGAGAAAATAATTTTATTGCACCGCAGCCAATCGCTTCGTGATTTTTATAGGCAACCACCACTTCTTTTATATTATCCACCACATTGTGAGGAGCGTAAAACGCATGTTCATCACCGTCTCTAATTGCCAAATCTTCATCCAACAAGGCAACTAAATTAATAAAATTTTTATCGCTTGAGTTAGTTCTAATGATTGTAAACTGTGAACTAGCCATTGGTATTTAGAATTGATTAACTGGAGTTTTAAGCGCCGCTCTACATTTTATCTTGGTAGTTAGCTAATTGTTGCCTGTATTCAATCTACAGCCTTTTTGCCAACTGATTACGCTATAAAGTACCGTAAATTAAACTATTAGAATTAGATGATGGCGCTTGATTATTCTTAAGCTCGACCTCAGCTCCCCATTCCAAAACCCTTCATCACACCTCGATTAGAATTTCTGATAAAATCTACAATTTCATCCCTAATTTCGGTTGGTTTAAATTCTGCTTCTATAATATCCAAAGCTTTGGTTACGTTGTTGTGCTTCACAAATAGAACACGATAGATCTCTTGTATTTCATCGATTTTCTCGTTCGAAAAACCTTTTCGTCTTAAGCCAACAGAATTGATGCCGGCGTAAGAAAGCGGTTCTCTGGCAGCCTTTACGTAAGGTGGCACATCTTTTCTAACCAAAGAACCACCAGTAACAAAGGCGTACGAGCCCACTTTTACAAATTGATGGATGGCAACAAGACCTGCAAGCACTACATTGTTTCCAATAATAATATGGCCTGCCAAGGTGGTGCTATTAGAGAAAATACAGTTGTCGCCGACAAAACAGTCGTGCGCAATGTGTGTGTATGCTTGGATAAGGCAATTTTTCCCAATTACTGTTCTCCACCTGTCTTTTGTGCCACGGTTTATAGTAACACATTCTCTAATGGTCGTGTTGTCGCCAATTTCTGCAGTGGTAACTTCGCCGGCAAACTTTAAATCTTGCGGTTCGCCAGAAATTACTGCGCCAGGAAAAATACGGCAGTTTTTGCCAATCCGCGCGCCATCCATAATGGTTACATTAGATCCTATCCAAGTGCCTTCTTCTATAACCACATCTTTATGGATAACTACAAACGGCTCTATAACAACGTTTTCTGCAATTTTGGCCTGTGGGTGAATGTATGCTAAAGGTTGAATCATTTTCTACGAAGTTTCTACTTGTTTCACTTTAGAAATTTGCGCCATCATTTCTGCTTCTACAACTATCTTATCACCCACCATGCCAACTCCTTTCATTTGTGCAATTCCGCGTCTAATTGGTTCCATCAAATCGCAGCGAAAAATCAAAGTATCGCCAGGTAAAACCTGCGCTCTAAACCGTACCTTATCTATTTTTAGGAAATAGGTTAAGTAATTATGCGGATCTGGCACTGTACTTAAAACTAAAATGCCGCCAACTTGTGCCATAGATTCTATTTGAATGACGCCCGGCAAAACTGGAGCGCCTGGAAAATGTCCTTTAAAAAATTCTTCATTCATGGTTACGTTTTTAACGCCGACCACATGATTTTTGGAAAGCTCTAATATTTTATCTACGAAAAGAAAGGGTTGCCTATGCGGCAAAATCTCCATAATCTTAACAACATCGTATAATGCCGGGGCGCTAGGATCATAAACTTTTTGCAATTTCTTGCTTTTTTGTTTTTTGATCGCTGCTTTAATCTTTTTGGCGAAGGCAATGTTTGCAGCGTGGCCTGGTCTTGCAGCCATGATATGGCCTTTTAAATGCGTGCCAACAAGAGCCAAATCACCAATCATGTCTAACAATTTATGCCGAGCAGGCTCATTTTGGTAGCGGAGCTCCATGTTATTTAAAATGCCTTGTGCGGCAACATTTATATCTTTACGGTTAAAAAGTTTGGCCAAATTGTCTAGCTCCTCTTTATCTACTTCTTTATCAACTATTACGATGGCATTGTTTAAATCGCCACCTTTAATTAGGTTGTGTTTAAGTTGATACTCTAGCTCGTGTAAAAAACAGAATGTACGACAGGAAGCAATCTCTTTCTTAAACTCTGCTATGGTGTTAATGCCGGCATGTTGACTGCCCAAAACCGGCGAATTATAATCTATCATACAAGTAAAACGATAATCATCTAGCGGCATGGCCACTATTTCTACCTTTCTATCTTCTTCTGTATAGGTTATGTTATGAGGGATGATAAAGTATTCTCGATATGCATTTTGTTCTACCGTACCCGCCTGCTCCAGCAAATCTACAAATTGGATACTGCTTCCATCTAAAATAGGGGTTTCTGGGCCATCTAATTTAATTAGCACGTTATCTAAATCCATCCCAACCAACGATGCCAGCACATGTTCTACAGTGCTAACACTTGCGCCGTTTTGGGTAAGCGTGGTACCTCTACTTGTATCGCTAACTAAATCGGCATCTGCACACACGATAGGGTTACCTTCAATATCGATGCGTTGGAATTTAAACCCGTGATTTTCTGGCGCGGGGCAAAACGTTAGTGTTACATTTATGCCGGTATGTAATCCCACACCAGATACAGTTACTTCCCTTTCTATCGTTTTTTGTCTAACGTTCATTTTGATAAGGTATTCTTTTCTAACTCTGAAAGCAGCTTTTTCAACTCTTGTTCTAGCCCATAAATACGTTTTTCGATGTCTGGGAGACGCTTAAAAATAACCGATGAACGCATCCAGTTGCTTAGAGGTTGTGCAGGGCTGCCATGCCATTTCTTATCTTCTTCTAAAATATTAAAATTTATGCCCGCCTGCGCGCCCACTTGGGTGCCTTTTGCTAGACTTAAATGCCCGGCAATTCCAACTTGGCCGCCAATTACACTATTTGCGCCTATTTTGGTACTGCCAGAAATGCCAGATTGTGCGGCGACAACGGTATTTTCTCCAACTTCTACGTTATGGGCCAATTGAATAAGGTTATCTATTTTTGCCCCTTTTCTTACAATTGTAGAACCCAATGTAGCGCGATCTATCGTCGTATTTGCGCCAATCTCAACGTTGTCTTCTATAATTACATTGCCAATTTGCGGTATCTTATTGTAAGTGCCGTCAGCCTGTGGTGCAAAACCGAATCCATCACTGCCAATAACAGTATTTGCATGGATAATTACTTTATTTCCTATTATGCTATCGCGATAAATTTTTACTCCAGGGTATAGCAGACATCCCTCGCCAATTTTACTATTTGGGCCTATATAAGTTTGCGAGTATAGTTTTGTATTGTTACCGATAGCTACCTGCTCGCCGATGTAACTAAAGGCTGCAATGAAGACATCTTTACCAATTTTTGCCGTTGGATGAATGAACGCAGATTGTTCGACTCCGGTTTCAGGCAGTTTTGCGTTTATGCGTTCATTATATTTATCTAACAAAACGGTAAACGCATTATAGGGGTTATCAACCCTAATAAGCGTCGGATTATAGTTGTTAGTAGGTTTAAAATCTCTTGAAACAAGCACCACCGAAGCCTTCGTTGCATATAAAAAAGACTCGTACTTAGGGTTAGCCAAAAACGAGAGTGATCCTTCTTTACCGTCTTCTATTTTCGACAGCTCGCCAACTAATACGTTTGGGTCGCCTTCTATAGAGCCGTTTAAGAATTCACTAATCGTTTGTGCAGTAAATTGCATCGTACAAAGTTAAATGTTAAATTGATATGAACAAAAAAACCTAAAAACCTCCTATTGTTATATTTTACACAATGATAAGATTTTAAATGCAAGCCGATACTCATTTTAGTTAAAAAACCTTAAATCCCGCGAGGATAGCAAAGAACAAACTTCTCAACTGTTTTCTGTAACGACTCTAAATTGGATAAATCTGAGGCTTTTGCGATATCCATCACTTCATTGTTCTTCATCAAAATTTTGATATTTCCAACTCCTGCATTATAAGCTCTGTTTTTAATCACATCAATAAACACAAAGAAGGAGCTATCTTCATCGGCTATACCGAGCATTTTAACTGCATCATCTTTTAAAATTTCAACTCTGTCATCTGCTGCAAGTTTTGCGCTTATTTCTACTTTATATAAATGTCGCTCTACCAACATGCTAGATAGTGTAGCCAAAACCTTATCGTTGTGTGTGGCCCAAACTTTAACAGCGGTATGGATGTCTTGGTCGTCTAGTTTGGTAAAATGTTTTAGACTTTCTTCCGCATCAAAAAAATTCAGTTCGCTAATGTTGTTCTGCAAAAAATATTTTAATGACGGCGGCGCAAATAAATCATTGCCCCTGGCAGCCAATTGTTTTGCCCGTTCTAGTATTTTTACCAAAAGCATTTCGCCGGCAATAACTGCCTTATGTAAATAAACCTGCCAATACATCAACCGGCGGGCAATTAGAAATTTCTCTATTGAGTAAATGCCTTTCTCTTCTATAACAAGATTGTCTTCTCTAACATTAAACATTTTGATAATCCTATCAAAACTGATTACACCTTCGCTCACCCCGGTAAAAAAACTATCTCGGTTGAGGTAGTCCATCCTATCTAAATCCAATTGGCCCGAGATAAGCTGATTCAGAAATTTTTTTGGATAGGTTCCGTTAAAAATTTTGATGGCGGTGTCTAACTTTCCCTTAAAAACCAGGTTAAGCTCTTCCATCAATTTTAGGGAGATGTCTTCGTGTTTTATCCCCGTTACCAAAGAATATTCTAGCGCGTGCGAAAACGGACCGTGGCCAACATCGTGCAGCAGAATTGCGAGTGTTGCGCCCTCTTCCTCTTTTTCGGTAATGAGGTTATTTTTACTACGCAATAAGGCTATTGCAAGCGTCATTAAATGCATGGCGCCAAGCGCATGATGAAAGCGGGTATGCAGTGCGCCCGGATAAACGAGGTGCGTTAACCCAAGTTGTTTTATATAGCGAAGACGCTGAAAGTAAGGATGTGAAATAACATCATAAACCAACTCTGATGGGATGCTGATAAATCCGTAAACGGGATCGTTAATTATTTTTTTTTTGTTCAATAGTTAAAAAGAGTTAAAAAGACCGATGCGGTACAAAAGTTGTTATTTTTATTTATACTTTAAGTCACCGCAAATTAATTTAAAACCAAAAAATTTAACAATTATTACATCAAAATGCTAGAAACCAAAATATTATGGGCCGATGACGAGATTAATCTGCTTAAGCCCCATATACTATTGCTAAACGATAAAGGATATGATGTAACTACATTTACAAACGGAAATGACGCTTTGGAGGCTTTTACAAAAGGGCAATTCGATTTGGTTTTTTTAGATGAAAATATGCCAGGCATGACGGGCTTAGAAACCCTCTCGGCGATAAAAAACATTAATCCAGATGTGCCAATAGTGCTTATTACCAAAAGCGAAGAAGAGAATTTGATGGAAGACGCCATCGGTAGCAAAATAGACGACTATCTTATTAAACCAGTTAATCCGAAACAAGTATTGCTTACCATTAAAAAGCTGATTGATAATAAACGCTTGGTAAGTGAAAAGACGTCTATGGCCTACCAACAAGATTTTAGACGCTTAGGCATGACCTTGGGAGACAAACTTAGTTATGACGAGTGGGTGGAAACTTACAAAAAGATTGTTTTTTGGGAGTTGGAGCTTGAAAAATTAGACGATCCGCAGATGCATGAAATTTTGACCATGCAAAAACAAGAAGCAAACACCCAATTTGCAAAGTTTATACAACAACAATATTTACCCTGGATAAAAGATAGAACCAGCGCCCCTTTAATGAGCAATGAACTTTTAAAGAAAAAGGTTTTCCCACATATAAACAATCAAACTCCAGTTTTTTTTATTTTGATAGATAATTTGCGTTACGACCAGTGGCGTGCTATCCATCCCCTTATCTCAGAATATTTTAGAATGGATGAGGAAGACATGTACACCAGCATTTTGCCAACGGCTACCCAATATGCTCGGAATTCTATTTTTTCTGGCTTGATGCCTTTGGATATGGAAAAGCGCATGCCAAAACTTTGGCAAAACGACGATGAGGAGGGCGGAAAAAACATGCACGAGGAAGAATTTTTGGCAGATAATTTAAAAAGAAGCTTACAAAAAGACTGCAAGTTTAGCTATAATAAAATCTTGACTTTTGAACAAGGAAAAGAGTTGGTGGAGAATACTAACAAGCTATTAAAAAACGATTTTAACGCCATCGTTTTTAACTTTGTAGACATGCTAAGCCATGCCCGTACAGATATGCAGATGATTAGGGAACTAGCCAATGACGACGCCGCCTACAGATCTCTAACGCTCTCTTGGTTTGAGCATTCACCATTATTTGATTTATTAAAGAAGCTTTCGCAGAATAAAGTTAAGGTTGTTCTAACTACAGATCATGGAACAATTAGGGTAAAAAAGCCGGTAAAGGTAGTTGGCGATAGAAGTACAAATTCCAATTTGCGTTACAAGCAAGGGCGTAATTTAAGTTTTAACGATAAAGAGGTTTTTTTGATAAAAAATCCGCACGAGGCTTTATTGCCTAAAATAAACATCAGCAGCAGCTATATTTTTGCGCATGATGACAATTACTTTGTTTATCCGAACAACTACAATCAGTTTGTAAACTATTACAATGAGACTTTTCAACATGGCGGCATTTCTTTAGAGGAAATGATTATCCCTGTGGTAACCTATTCGCCAAGGTAAAAAAGAGTTAGCTTAACGCGATTATTTTTTTAGATGAGTATAAAATTTTCGTCCGGCGAAGCCTGAAAACTTCGCCGTTTTTTATTTGAGTGGGTTTAGAAAGCCTTAACCTCATCAACAAATTTCTGCTAAATTTTGAGGGTATCTTTTGTTGACCGTGGCTTACTGAAAAGTGTTCTTAAGCTAATTTGCAATTGGAAGGTCTGTTAAAAAGGTAATTCAAAAATACCTTTCGATTAATTTTATGCCAGTTAAAAGAATTGTAACTTGCGTTTTTTCACAATCTACGATAGCAATGAGCAGGAGCAAAACGAGTAAGAAACAAGAAGCTTTAGATTATCATTCTAACGGCCGACCGGGGAAAATACAAGTTATACCAACAAAGCCAACCAATTCTCAACGTGATTTAACTATGGCTTATTCGCCCGGAGTGGCAGAACCTTGTTTAAAAATTGCAGATAACAAAGAAGACGTTTATAGATATACCGCTAAAGGAAATTTGGTTGCGGTAATAAGTAACGGAACGGCAGTTTTAGGGTTGGGAGATATTGGTCCGGAGGCAGGAAAGCCAGTCATGGAAGGTAAAGGTTTGCTCTTTAAAATTTATGCTGATATTGATGTTTTTGACCTAGAACTCGACTGTAAAAACGTTGATGATTTCATTAAAATAGTTAAGGCTTTAGAACCTACATTTGGTGGCATAAACTTAGAAGATATTGCAGCTCCAGAATGTTTTGAGATTGAGCGAAGGCTAAAAGAAGAGATGAACATTCCTGTAATGCACGACGATCAGCACGGTACGGCAATTATTTCTGCAGCGGCGCTGATAAATGCTTGCGAAATACAAAGAAAGAAGTTAGATAAAATAAAAATTGTGGTAAACGGCGCCGGTGCAGCAGCCGTTTCCTGTACAAAACTTTACATAAGCCTAGGCGCCAAACTAGAAAACGTGGTTATGTGCGACCGCTCTGGCGTAATACGAAAAGATAGAGAAGACCTAAATGCTATTAAAGCAGAATTTGCAACGTTACGAAATATATCCACGCTAGAGGAAGCGATGAAAGGAGCGGATGTATTTATAGGATTATCGTCTGCAGATTGTGTAACTGCCGAAATGATTAGCTCGATGGCCAAAGCCCCCATCGTTTTTGCAATGGCAAATCCAAACCCCGAAATTTCTTATGAACTTGTCATAAAAACTCGCGATGATGTAATTATGGCAACTGGTCGTTCGGATTATCCAAATCAAGTGAACAACGTTTTGGGTTTTCCATATATTTTTAGAGGTGCGCTAGATGTTAGGGCAACCGCCATAAATGAAGCGATGAAAATTGCTGCCGTCCATGCCATAGCCAATTTGGCGAAACAATCTGTTCCAGAAGCGGTGAATTTGGCCTATAATTCCCGAAATTTAAAATTTGGGAAAGATTACATCATACCCAAACCAGTAGATTCTCGCCTGATTACCGAAGTATCTATCGCGGTAGCAAAAGCAGCAATAGAAAGTGGTGTTGCCAGGAAGTCAATTACAGATTGGGCAAAATACGCGGAGGAGTTAAGGACACGTCTTGGTTTAGACGATGCAATTATGCGTTCTGTAACCAACCATGCAAAGGCCGATCCAAAAAGGGTTGTCTTTGCAGAAGCTGACACCTACAAAATCTTAAAGGCTGCCCAAATTGTTCGGGAGGAAAACATTGCCATCCCAATATTATTAGGAAACAAGCAAAAGATAAAGGAAATTATAGATGCAAACGCATTAGAATTGGATGATGTTGAGATTATTGATCCGGCGTTAGAGCCAGAAAAAACAAAACTTTACGCTGATGAACTTTACAAAAAGCGTCAGCGGAGCGGCATTACCTATACAGATGCAACTAAGTTTTTGCGCGATAGGAACTATTATGGTGCAAGCATGGTAGAGTTTGGCGAAGCAGATGCAATGATTTCTGGTTTGACGAAGAATTATGCATCAACGATTAAACCTGCCCTACAAATTATTGGCGTAGAACCTGGCATTCGGCGAGTTGCGGGCATGTATATGATGATGACTAAAAAAGGCCCGGTTTTCTTTGGTGATACTACCGTAAATGTAAACCCCACGGCAGAAGAGTTGGTGGATATTACGCTGCTTATTGATAGATCTGTAAAGCAGTTTAACATTTCGCCGAGAACAGCACTGTTATCATATTCTAATTTTGGATCTAACGATGGCGAAACCCCTGAAAAGGTGAGGACAGCAGTTAAAATACTGCACAGAGATCATCCAGAGGTATTAGTAGATGGAGAAATGCAAGGGAACTTTGCTATGAATACCGAACTGTTAAAAGAAAATTTTCCTTTTAGCAGTCTAATAAACGCGCCGGCGAACACGCTTATCTTCCCGACTTTAGAGGCGGGAAACATCGCTTACAAATTGTTGCAAGAATTAGGCGGGGCAGAAGCTGTTGGCCCTATATTGCTTGGCTTAAACAAACCGGTACATATTGTGCAACTTGGCAGCTCGGTAAGAGAGATTGTCAATATGGTAACAATAGCGGTTGTTGATGCCCAATCGAAAGAGAGTTTAATTACAAACTCGACGGAAAAAGTTAGATTTACCAAAAAATAGCCAACAACTATTCATGTATGCTTATATAGACGGAAAGCTTACCTTCAAAAATCCTGCATTTGTCGTGGTAGAAGCTGGAGGGGTGGGTTATCATATCAACATTTCATTGAACACGTACAGTAGCTTGGCGAATTCTGAGCAATGCAAATTGTTTACTTGGCTGCACGTAAAGGAAGATGCGCACACGCTTTATGGTTTTGCGGATGAAGGTGAGCGAAGACTTTTTTTACATTTGATTTCTGTGGCCGGAATTGGTCCAAATACGGGGAGAATGATTTTATCTTCTATCACGCCGATAGAAATTCAAGCTGCAATTGTTAACGCAGATTACCCACTTATACAACGAATTAAGGGTTTAGGGGCAAAAACTGCCCAACGTTTGGTTTTAGAACTGCAAGACAAGTTAAAAAAGGAAGGTGCAGATTCGCTAATTTCTATGCCGCGGCATAATACGGTAAAAGATGAGGCGTTATCTGCTTTAGTAATGCTGGGCTTTGTAAAGTCTTCAGCAGAAAAAACAATAGACCAAATTCTAAAATCCTCAGAACAGCAGCTTTCGGTTGAGGAACTAATCAAACAAGCATTAAAAAAATTATAAGCAACTGTTTTTGAAGAAAATCTTTACTCAGTTATTTTTTCTTTTTCTTATTATTTGTTCTGCGGTTAAATCAACTGCGCAGGTGGTAACGCAAAAGACAGACAGTTCTAAAACTGGCAAAAATAATCTCTCTTTGCGAGAAAGGCAGCTTCTTGGCCTAACTCCACCAACAAATCCTTTTTTCCCGAGACCGAGTAATATGAAAACGGTCATCGACTATGACGCAAAAAATAATCGTTACGTAGTTAAAGAACTTATTGGCGATACATATGTAGCCCAAACAAGTTATTTAACCATAGATGAATATCAGCAATATTTGAATAGCCAGATTAAGCGGTTAAATTTTCGCAACAATTCTGACGCAGAGGTAAAGCAGGTTAGAACAACTGGCGTAATTCCGCCAATAGAAGTGAGAAGCAAAGGTTTTGAAAAACTGTTTGGCAGCGGTTTGATAGATATACAACCTCGTGGCGAGGCTGAACTTTCCTTCCTAGTCCGTCGAAATAAAAATGAAAATCCGCTTTTTAACGAAAGGCAAAGAGTACAGACCAATTTTGATTTTAACCAACGCATCCAAATGGACTTGGTGGGGAACATTGGAACAAAACTTAAAATTAGAAGCAACTATAATACCGAGGCGCAATTTGATTTCGAGAACCAAATTAAGTTAGATTATACTGGTGGAGCGGACGAAATCATCAAAAAAATTGAGGCCGGAAATGTAAGTTTACCTTTATCTACTTCACTAATAACAGGCACACAAGCCTTGTTTGGTGTCAAAACACAATTACAGTTTGGAAAACTGAACGTTACAAGCGTTTACACCCAGCAAAAATCTCAGTCGAGGGAAATTAGGATTACTAATGGCGCGCAGCAAAACGAATTTAGAATCAGCGCTGATAGCTACGAGGCAAACAGGCATTATTTCCTAGCTCAGTATTTCAGGAATAACTATAATAAATTTCTTTCCAATGCGCCCATCATCACATCGCCAATACGTATTACAAGGGTAGAAGTTTGGATAACGAACAAAGCTGGCACCACAACAGATAGCAGGGACGTTTTGGGATTTTTAGATTTGGGCGAAAACCAACCATACAATACTGCTTTGATAACTGGCGGCACTTCTGCTTTGCCAGCAGGAACAACAGCTGCAGGTTTCCCCCAACAATCTAACTCGTTGCTCCAAAATTTACCATCGGGCGCTCGATTTACAAATAGTAATGATGTAATAAACTATTTCCAGGCAAATGGCGGCACAGACAATTACGGAAAAGTAATTTATGCAAGGCGGCTGTCTGATAGGGAATTTACCTTTCAGCCGCAGCTTGGTTATATTTCTTTAAATAATCCATTAAATAGCGATGAAGTATTGTCTGTAGCATATCAATATACATACAATGGCCAACAATACCAAGTTGGAGAATTTTCTACAGATGTTTTGTTTGATGCAAATAACCCAAAAGTACTTTATACAAAGTTGCTGAAAAACGAGACGACAAAAATTAAACTCCCTACTTGGAACTTGATGATGAAAAACATCTATTCTGTTGGCGGTTATGCAATAAGTCCTGAAAACTTTATCTTCAATATTTTTAGGATTGACAACCAAACTGGCGTGGAAAGCCCTGTATTGACCGAAGGCCAAAATACCGCAAATCAACAATGGATTAGGCTGACAGAACTAGACAGATTAAATCAACAAAACGAGAGCAAACCAGATGGCGTTTTTGATTTTGTTGCCGCAAATAATGCCTTCGGAACTTACTCTGGCGGTGGCGCTTATGATGCGAGTGCGGCAAATAATCCATTCGGCTCAAACTTGTCTAACACCGGCGCTGCACAAACACTTTTTAACACAAACAACGGATACATTACTATTGATCCGGCAAACGGAAGAATTATTTTCCCCGTTATAGAACCCTTTGGAAGAGATCTAGCATCTAAATTTTTGCCGAGCGAGCAAGCGTTGATAGACAAATATACTTTTACGTCGCTTTATGATTCTACCCAAACCATCGCCAGGCAACTTTTTCAAAACAAGAACAGATTTATTTTTAAAGGCAGCTACCAATCTACCGTTTCTTCTGAGTTTAGTTTAAACTCGTTCAACATCCCGCAAGGTTCTGTAAAAGTGTTTTCTGGCTCTACACCTTTGGTTGAGGGCGTAGATTATACTGTAGATTACCAAGGCGGCCGAGTGAGCATCCTCAACCAAGCGTTATTATTATCAGGGCAACCCATAAGAATTACCACCGAAAACAACGAACTTTTTGGCCTTCAGCAAAAAGCACTATTTGGAACCCGATTGGATTATCGGGTTAATAATCAATTAAATATTGGTGGTACTTTTATGAATTTGAGCGAAAAGCCGTTAACCCAAAAAGTGAACATTGGCGAAGAACCGGTTTCTAATACCATTTGGGGCGGCGATATAAATTATAGTGCGCCATCTAGATTTCTTACTAAACTGGTAGATAAAATTCCGCTTATTTCTACCAAAGCGCCATCAAGCGTCACTTTTTATGGCGAATTTGCAAATTTAATTCCTGGTCATCCTAAGGCGCTGAATTTTGCCGGTACAAACAGAGGCGTGAGTTATATTGACGATTTTGAAGCTTCTAGATCGATTATCGATTTAAAGGGCGCTATTGCATGGCAAATTTCTGGCACGCCGCAACTCTTCCCAGAATCGCAATTGGTAGATAATTTAGCTTATGGTTATAACCGAGCAAGGATGGCGTTTTATAACATTGACCCTACTTTTTATAACAATTCTACCTCGCTGATAGGAAATATCGCGAATAGAAAAGATGAACTTTCCAATCCTTACGTTAGGCAGGTAATAGAACAAGAGGTTTTTCCTTTTAAACAAATTGCGGTTGGGCAACCGCTAAACATTACCACATTAGATGTTGCCTATTACCCTTCGGTGCGTGGGCCTTACAATTACAGCACATCGGGCTTTGCGGCCGATGGCAGGTTGTTAAATCCAAAAAGCAGATGGGCAGGTTTTCAGCGTAAAATAGAAACCAACGATTTTGAAGCGTTAAACGTTGGCTATATAGAGGTTTGGATGATGGATCCCTTTATAAACAAAGCAAATTCTACCGGCGGAGATCTATATTTTAACCTCGGCAACATCTCCGAAGATGTTTTAAAAGATGGAAGAAAATCTTTAGAAAATGGGCTTCCGGCAACGAACGATTTGAGCAAATACGATGAAACCAATTGGGGGCGTGTGCCGAAATTGCAGCCTGTTGTGCAAGCTTTTGACAACGATCCTGATACGAGACGAGCACAAGATGTGGGTTTGGATGGTTTATCAGATGAGAACGAAAGGTTAAAATTTGCTCCCGCGATAAATACAATTAAGGGTCAGCTAGTACCCGCGGCCGCAGCAAGTTTAGATGCAGATCCATCTTCGGATGATTACAGCTATTACCGCGGACCTGCTTTAGACCAAATTGGGGCCGGCATTTTAAAACGTTACGAGCGTTACAACGGTACCGATGGAAACTCCAAAACTTCGCAACAATCTCAAGCCGATTTAGGTCTGCAAAACTCCGCTTCTACTTCGCTGCCCGACGGCGAAGACATTAACAGAGACAACAACCTGACGCAGAGCGATGAATATTTTCAATATAAAATCTCGGTAAAACCGGCTGATATGATTGTCGGACAAAATTTCATCACCGATAAGGTAACCACAGATATAAAATTGATAAACGGCAATACACAAGCCATTACGTGGTATCAATTTCGCATTCCGATAGATCAATACCAAGACCGTGTCGGCGGAATTTCTGACTTTAAATCCATTCGGTTTTTTAGGCTTTTTATGACCAATTTTGCTGATACCGCCGTATTGCGTTTTGCACAGTTACAATTGGTACGAGGCGACTGGCGTACATTCAATCCCAAAAACTCTCCCGATCAGGTCATTGTAGATCCATCTTTACCTGCACTTACGCCAGATAATTCTACGATAGAAGTGGCCACGGTAAATATAGAAGAAAACGGCAAAAGACAGCCGATTCCTTATGTTACACCTCCCGGGATAATTAGAGAGCGAGATTATAGTAACTATCGAGGAGACACTCGGTTAAATGAGCAGTCTTTATCTGTAACCGTTAAAACGCTTAGAGATGGCTACGGTAGGGCCGCTTTTAAAACTGGTTTGAGCGATTTCCGCTCGTACAAGCGCTTACAAATGTTTATCCACGCAGAAGCGGTAGATAATTTAGTATTAAACGATCGGGACGTTGCGGCATTTCTTCGTATAGGCACCGATAATCAAGACAATTATTATGAATACAATATTCCGCTAAAAATTACCCAACCCGGCACAAGCGACCCAGCCAAGATTTGGCCTGCGGAAAATGAAATGGACATTGATTTAACTCTACTCCAAAATGCAAAGCTTGCCCGTAATTCAGCGCGTTTGGCAAACGGACAACCGTGGCCTATCAATCTTCCATTTAATTATTCTGATGGGCTACACACCATTGTTGTAAAGGGCCAACCAGATATGAGTAAGGTTAGGGTTTACATGCTTGGCGCGAAAAATCCTTTGCGTGCGCCCGGCGATATTGAAGGAGATGCCCTAGATAAAAGCGTGTTGCTTTGGTTTAACGAATTGCGTTTAACAGAGTTTGATGAACGAGGAGGTTGGGCTGCGACGGCTCGGCTTAACCTAAAACTTGCAGATTTTGCCGATGTAAACGTATCGGGCAGTAGATCTACCATTGGTTTCGGCTCTATCGATTCTAAAGTTGGCGAAAGAAATCGATCTGACAATACGTTGATTGATGTTTCCTCGTCGGTCGAGCTGGGTAAATTCCTCCCACAAAAATCTGGAGTAAAAATCCCAATGTTCGTAAACTACGCTGCTCAAATTGCTAACCCTCAATACAATCCGCGCACACCAGATATCGAACTTAAAAATGCCTTAGATAGAGCCTCTAAAACAGAAAAAGACTCCATATTAAACTTTGCACAAGATTATACCGAGCGAAAAGGAATAAACTTTACCAACGTACATAAGGAACGCGGCCCAGATAGCAAGCCCGCACATCTTTGGGATGTAGAGAATTTTTCTGCTAGCTATGCTTTTACCCAATACAACCACCGCGATTTTATCACACAGAGCAATTTACAAAATGTGTACCGCGGAGCTTTGCAATACACGTATGCCAAGGAAGCTAAAAATTATGCCCCTTTTGATAAAATTATAAAGGCTAACGTGCTGCGCGTAATTAAAGATTTTAATTTTAGTTTATTTCCTAGCGCGATTAATTTTAGGATTGAGGTAAACAGACTTTACGCAGAAAACACCCTAAGAAACAACGATCCGAATAATGCGATACCCATTTTCCAAAATGGCTATCCGACTACTTTTAACAAGAACTTCAACATCAATAGAATTTATGGAATTTCTTGGAACTTGACCAAATCGCTACAACTGGATTTTAACGCAACGAACTACTCTATTATAGACGAACCGGACGGACGGATAAACGGTTTGAAACGCGATACGGTTTGGGAAAATTTAAAACGATTAGGGCGAACCACAGATTATAACCATAATTTGAATCTTACATACGCAGTACCCATAAATAAATTGCCTGGCCTAGATTGGATTGTAATGCAGGCCAGATACGGAACCAACTTCAATTGGCAAACCGAACCTTTGGCAACCCTGCAAGATCCAAGCTTGAATTTGGGAAACACCATACAAAACAGCAGAACGGTGCAACTCAACCCAACCTTCAACTTCTCTTCTTTGTACAACAAATTTGGTTTGCTGCGCAATACAGGAGACGCAGGCGCAAAGGGCTTTTTCATCAATCTGTTGACAGGAATTAAGAACCTAAACGCCGCATATACACAAACTAAAGGAACATTCTTGCCGGGCTATCTGCCAAAGACTACTTATTTCGGTATAGATAAATTTACCGGTGCCCCGGGATTAGGGTTTGTTTTTGGAAGTCAGCGAGACATTAGAGAAATGGCGCTTGGCAATGGCTGGCTAACTACAGATACGCTCCAAAACCAGTTGTACATAAATACACTTCATGAAGATTTAAGTTTTACAAGTCAGATTGAGCCGTTTAAAGATTTAAGAATTACGCTAAGAGCCAACAAGGCGCAAACTAGAGACTATGCAAGCAACTTCAGATATTTTGCCGCTACGCAGTCTTTCGAAAACCTTAATGGCGTTACTACCGGCGATTATAGTGTTTCTTATATTTTGTTAAAAACCGCTTTTAAAGAAAACAATGCCAGCATCGTTTCTACGCTTTTTAACCAGTTTATGGCAAACCGAATTATTATTTCGAGAAGATTAGGCGCGCAGAATCCAAATTCAAACGGAACGGCAGCTGGATATGCAGACGGTTACGGAAAAGAAAGTCAAGATGTGTTGATTTCTGCTTTCTTGGCTGCCTATTCTGGCAAAGATGCCAACAGTCTAAGCACCAACGCATTCCCCAATATTCCGCTGCCAAACTGGAATTTAACTTACAGCGGTTTAACAAGAATTCCCTTTTTTGGAGACAGATTTTCTTCGATCGACATTAGACACGGCTACCGTTCGGCCTACAATGTTAATGGCTTTAATACGCTGCTTAAATACCAAGAAAATAGAGGTTTTTCTGCCAGCAGAGATGCGAACGATAACTTCTTGCCCAAATATCAGTTTGCGCAGGTTACAGTTTCAGAATATTTTAGTCCGCTTATCGGTGTAGATGCGCGTTTTAAAAATAGTTTAAGCGCAACGATAGAAGTGAACAAATCTAGGTTGCTTGGTTTAAGTCTTGCAAATAGTCAACTTGCTCAATTATCAGAAAATAATATTGTTGTCGGCATTGGCTACCGCACCAATAAGTTCCGTTTTCCTTTTGGGTGGTTTAGCAACTTAAAACTAGATAACAATATGGATTTTAAGTTGGATGTTGCGATTAGAGATAACAAAACAGTGATTTACCGAGCAGATATTTTGGAAGCAGAGGTATCCTCCGGCGCAAAGAATATCACGTTTCGCCCAACGGTAGATTACGTCATCAACCAACAATTCAACATTAAGCTATTTTACGATTCGAACATTACCAAGCCCTACACCTCGCAAACTTTTAATACATCCTTCAGCAATTTTGGCTTTAGTTTGAGGTTTGTGTTTAATTGACATGGGACGTAGGCTTTGAAGGTTAGCCGGCAAATTCTATATTGAAGGTATAAGCAGTTTTGCGAAAAATTTGTTACTAAACATTAACTGGCTACATTGTAGAATGTTTATAAATCTAAAATAAATTTTATAGTATTGGGCACTCAAAAGGAATTAGGCTTTTAAAAACTATTCTAGAAAAATATAGCATAAGCGATAAAATTGAATTAAGCCTTGAAAAAGGCTATATCATCTTGAAACCCAAATCAGAACCACGAAAGAATTGGGAGAAAAATTTAAGAAGATGAATGAAAATGGGGATGATGAACTTTTGATAAAACGACGTTTTCGCAGATGATGCTTTTGAGGAATGTAACAAATAGATCAATCCGAAATCATTTTGGTCAATCTTGTTCTGCCAGCAATCCCATTTCCACACAAATTTGCAAACCGTCGCCAAACATTATAAAAAATCGAATAGTGAAAGACCAAACTGAACAAAAGGAGAAAATCCCGACCCTTTATGAATGGGCTGGAGGATTGGAGACAATACAAGAACTCATTGTTGCGTTTTACGAAAAGGTTGTGGTGGACGATATTTTGAAACCGAATTTTCAAAATATGTCCGACGCACATCAAATCAATGTAGCTTATTTTATTTCTGAAGTACTTGGTGGCCCAAAACTGTACACCGAAAACGGTGGCAGTCATTTCGGAATGATTAAAAAGCATTTTCAAAAGCATTTGACTGAAACGCAAAGAAAGCGATGGATGGATTTGCTTCTGCAGACTGCCGATGAAATTCAATTATCTAATGATCCAGAATTCCGTTCGTCCTTTGTAGGATATTTAGAATGGGGAACACGTTTGGCAGTAATTAACTCAAATTTGGACGAGGTTGCGATGGATACCAATGAACCAATGCCAAAATGGGGTTGGGGAGAAACAGGAGGGCCTTACAACCCAAATAGCAATTAATTTAATTATAAAAAAAACTTAGTATTTTTTTTACTTGATAGTTTTAATGTCTATTGAATCCAACCACAATAAGGAGGTTGAAGATAAAATTATCCATAGACAATATCGCAGATTTAATTCAAACATAAGTTCCGGTTTTCTATCCCAAATTAAGAAATTGACCTATTTTTTTGGGACTCGTTCCCTTTTGTAAACGGATGAACTTTAGAATAAAATAAAAAAACTAAAAATTAGCCCACCGAACAGAAAATCAACGAACCGCTAGCAACAATTATGGAAAAACTGGGATTTTAGTGGTTAAAGGCAGTTTTGTTGTTAACGGAAGTTTAGTTTTTTAAATTAAATTTGGGGTAAGAGTCCGTACTTTGGTTAGCCGAAACCGTTTTCAGAACGATTGAAAAGAACGAGCGAACTTAGAAAAAATACATTCTGTAATGACATCTTTTATAAAAATTTGTAATCAATTTTCTAGAATCGATACGTTTGCAACAAACGATTTATTGAGCAAATTAGAATATAAAATGTTTAAAAAGGGTGATTATCTGTTGAAAAGTGGTAGCGTTTGCAGATATCTATTTTGTATTGATATCGGACTTACGAAGATTAATTTTAATAAGGAAGACAAAGAATTAATAATGCTTTTCTTTTCAGAAAATGCAATGTTTACTGTTTTAGACAGTTTTATCACCCAAACACCCTCCATTTATTCTATTGTATCATTAGAAGATACAACGGTATCGGTTATCAGTCAAAAAGACTTAAACAAACTTTGCCAAAAACATCATTGTATCGAAACATTCTATAGAAAATTGCTTTCGATGGCGTCGATAAATATGATGAAACGGATAAGCGAGATGCTTGAAGAAAATGGAACAGAACGATATAACCATTTTGTAAAAGAAAATAGACATTTATTACAGCGAATAAGTTTAGGCGACTTGGCCAATTATATCGGCATTACCCAAGTTTCTTTAAGTCGCATCAGAGCCAAGAAATAATTTTTTAGTTTAGTTAATTTTTTATCATTTGTAAAAAGAAACTCAATATTGCCAAAGTAGCTTTGCATAATATTTTCAACAAAAAAGTATGCAAACTTCTAAATCATTTCCAAAATTAAGTTTAATTTTTGCAATTGCATTTTGTGTAATTGCCGTAACAGTTGGTTATATTAAAATTGGCCTTCCGCCGGTAATAATAGTTGGTGGTTCAGCAATTATAGCTTTTTTCTTTTGGTATTTTACTTATTTTAAATACCCAACTAATCCTAAAATAATACTTCCACTTTTTGTAGTTACAGTTGCGGCTTTACAAATTCATATCACAGAGGAATATCTGACAGGTTTTGCGCCAGCAATGAGCCGTTTATTTAATATTCCTTGGAGTGAAAAAAGTTTTTTATTGATTTTTGCGTTGGTTGGTCCTACAATTTATACATCAACAACTCTTGGCTTATATTATAGGATTCGCATTGCAGGATTTTTTGCTTGGTTTATTTTTATTGGGCCAGGTGTTGCTGAGTTCACTCATTTTATTTTTCCAATTTTACAACCTCAGTTAGCACTTGCAAATATCAATAGTATTTCGCAAATAATTAAAGGAACCGAAATAGCTAACATGCACAATTATTATTACAAAACAACGGGACATTATTATTTTGCAGGAATGTACACGGCAATATTACCAATGATTCCGGGAATTTATGCAATTTATCGCTTGACCAAAGAGCATAGAATGAACAAGAAAAAATAGTTTTGTAATTCTTTGTTGCAAAAAAAACCAATGGATTTTGACTTGTCAAACAGATTGTTTGTAGAAATAAACAATGGTTTCTGTATAATTTACTTCCACTTCAAAAATACACCCAGGTTTTGATTTTAAAATTAGAAAACTTTACGTAAAATATTGGATATAGAGGATAAAGTACGGGAAATTACTTTAGTTTTAAGCCAATTAACTAGACTAACTAATATGAATAGAATTTTACTGTCTTTTCTTGTAGTATTTTCCATATTTACGGCAAACGCGCAGGAGACCACATTTCCCGTAAACGGCTCTTTTGACATAAGGCCTGGTATGTTTGCTTTCACAAATGCAACTATTGTAGTCAATGGAAATCAAATTTTAAAAAACGCTACGATGCTTATCAAAGGGCAGAACATTGAAGCCATTGGCACCAGCATCGCGGTGCCTAAAGGTTACGTAGCTACCGATTTAAAAGGCAAATTTATTTACCCATCGTTGGTAGACGCTTTTACAAGTTATGGCCTACCCACGGTTCCAACTACTGGCCGCGGCAGGCAGTCTATCTTTGTTTCGACCAAAAAAGGCGCTTACAACTGGAACGAGGCCATTCGGCCAGAGACTACGGTAAATACCATGTTTTCAATCGATCCCAAAAAAGCAGAGGAATTGCGCAAAGCCGGTTTCGGGAGCGTAAATGTGGTGAACAGAGACGGAATTGCTCGAGGCATTTCTGCCGCGGTAACGCTGAATGATGGCATGGATAATAACGTGTTTTTAAACGACCACACCGCTGCAAATTATTCCTTCAATAAGGGCTCTTCATCAAACGATTATCCAACTTCTTTAATGGGCGCTATCGCGCTTTTGCGCCAAACCTACTATGATGCCCAGTGGTATCGCAAACAAAACCAAGAATATAATATTTCTTTAAATGCTTTTGGCAATGAACAAACCTTACCCCAACTGTTTGAGGTAGATGGTTGGCAAAATGTTTTACGCGCAAATAAAATTGCGAACGAATTTGGCAAGACATACCTCTTCAAATCCTCGGGAGATGAATATCAGCGAATAAAAGAAGTTAAGGCAACAGGCGCTAGCTTGATTGTTCCCTTAAATTTTCCAAAAGCGTATGATGTAGAAGACCCTGCAAATGCAAGGAAAGTTTCGCTTGCGCAGATGAAGGACTGGGAAATGGCGCCAACGAATCCTTCTAGTTTAGAACATGCGAATATCAACTTTGCCATAACTGCTTTTGGTTTAGATAATACAGCAGATTTTTGGACAAATTTAAGAACTGCGATAGCTAACGGTCTTAGCGAGAAACAGGCTTTCGAATCCATCACAGAAATACCTGCAAAAATGCTTGGCATAGCCAATAAAGTTGGCACCTTAGAAAAAGGTAAAATGGCCAATTTTCTCATTTCGTCTGATAGTCTCTTTAAAAAAGACAACATTATTTTTGAGAATTGGGTACAAGGTAAAAAGTTCATCGTAAACAAGATGGACATTAGCGATGTGCGTGGCATTTACAATTTGAATGTTGATGGAGTTGGGTCGCTCATGCTAAAAATTACCGGTTCTGTTGCAAGCCCATCTGCAAATGTAGAGAGAACGGGCACCGATAGTGTTAAAACCAACGCTGGTTTTAGCCGAAATGGCGATTGGGTTAGTCTTAATTTCGATTTGAAGAAAAATCCCGAAGGTAATGTGCGCTTAAGTGGCTATATAACCGATTCAAACCCTGTAGGAATTTCTGGAGAATCTGTTTTGGCGAACGGTAAAACTGGAAGATTTACAGCGACCTTTAAAGAGGCTATGAAAAAGTCGGCGCAAAAACCAGATGAAAAAATGGTTGTGTCAACTGGTAAAGTAATTTATCCTTTTGTAGCCTTCGGCGAAGAAGCTTTGCCAAAACAAGAAACTGTGTTACTAAAAAACGGTACGGTTTGGACCAACGAGCAATACGGCATTTTGCAAAATGCAGATGTGTTGATAGAAAACGGAAAGATTAAAGCAGTCGGCAAAAATCTATCTGCCAACGGCGCAAAAGTTATAGATGCTACCGGAAAACACATCACAAGTGGAATTATTGATGAACATTCGCACATTGCAGGCAGTGGAGGCATAAACGAGGGTGCACAATCCGTTTCCGCCGAAGTACGCATTGGCGATATTATCGATTCAGAAGATATAGAGATTTATAGGCAGCTTGCCGGCGGAGTTACCGTCTCGCAAATTTTGCATGGTTCGGCAAACCCTATCGGAGGGCAAAACCAATTGATAAAATTGCGTTGGGGCAAATCGCCAGAAGAATTAAAGTTTGCTGGTGCCGATGGGTTTATAAAATTTGCACTTGGAGAAAATGTTAAGCAGAGCAACTTTGGTTCAGGTCAGCGTTTTCCTGTTACGCGCATGGGCGTAGAGCAAACTTTTGTTGATGAGTTTACCCGCGCAAAAGAATATGAAAAGGCAATGGCGGTAAAAGGAAATAATGTGCGCAGAGATTTAGAGTTGGATGCTATTGTAGAAATTTTAAACAATAAGCGTTTCATCACCTGCCACTCTTATGTACAAAGCGAAATTACGATGCTCATCCACGTGGCAGACAGCATGGGCTTTAAAATAAACACGCTTACACATATTTTGGAAGGTTACAAAGTGGCGGATCAAATGAAAGCTCACAAAATTGCGGGTTCTACCTTTTCTGACTGGTGGGCGTACAAAAACGAAGTTGCCGAAGCCATTCCATACAACGGAAAAATTATGCACGATCAAGGAGTTCTTGTTGCATTTAATTCTGATGATGCAGAACAGGCGCGCCACTTAAATCAAGAAGCCGGAAAAGCAATTTTATACGGAAATGTGCCACAAGAAGAGGCTTGGAAATTTGTAACCTTAAATCCTGCAAAGATGCTACATATAGATAAACAAGTTGGTAGTTTAAAACCAGGCAAAGATGCAGATGTCGTATTATGGTCGGCGAATCCATTGTCTATTTATGCCAAAGCCGAAAAAACTTTTGTTGATGGCGCGCTCTATTGGGACATTGATAAAGATGCGGCAGAGATTGCAGCGGTTGATGCTGAAAAAGCTAGATTGATTCAAGAAATGCTCGACAGCAAAACCAAGGGTGGGAAGACGCAGAAACCAGTATCAGAAAAACCTACACTTTACAATTGCGAAAGCTTGGGCGATTATTCGGCCGATTTGAATTTTATGGAAAAGAAACACTAATTGTTGAAAAAAATGAAAAGAAATATATTGACCCTGTTTTTATTGGTAATATGTTTGGCAGGCTTTGCGCAGGCAACCATTTCACCGGCCGGGAAACAAAGTAAACCAATGGCTGTTACCGGCGCGACCATTCATGTGGGCGATGGAACTGTAATCCAAAATGGCACTTTGCTATTTGCTAATGGAAAAATTATCTCCGTTAAATCAGGCGGGCAAGTTCCTCAAGACGGTTTTTTAGAAATAAAGGCAAATGGAAAAGATGTATATCCAGGTTTTATCGCCCCGATAAACAATTTGGGCTTGGCCGAAATAGAAGCAGTTAAAGCAACATTAGATTATGATGAGATTGGAGAATTTAATGCACACATTAGATCTATCGTAGCATACAATACCGATTCGAAAGTGCCAGCAACACTGCGTTCTAACGGAATCTTAATGTCGCAGATTACTCCACAAGGTGGCGTGATCTCTGGAAGTTCTTCTGTGGTGCAGTTGGACGCTTGGAATTGGGAGGATGCCGCCATTAAAACAGATGATGCGATGCACATGAGCTGGCCCACTGCTCCAGATATTAGGAGAGGTTTTAACAGACAAGGACTTGCAGAAGAAATTGCCGCTCATACCAAAAAAAGCATTACAGACCTTACCGCATTTTTTAAGGAAGCAAAGGCCTATTATGAAATGGGGAAGCCTGAAGTAATAAACACGCGTTTTGATGCGATGAAAAAAGTATTTAGCGGCGACGAAAAACTTTTTATCCAAGCAGACGATCAGAAGGACATTATTGCTGCGGTAAATTTTGCGAAGCAATTTGGCATAATTCCAGTTATTACAGGTGCAGATGAAGGCTACACGGTTACAGATTTTTTAAAGAAAAACAACATCATCGTCATTGTAAAACAGCCACACGCCCTACCAAATAATGGCGACGACCCAGTTAATTTACCTTATAAAAATGCAGCGATCCTGACAAATGCAGGCTTAACCGTTTGTTTAAGTATAGATGGATATTGGCAGCAGCACAATTTGCCGTTTATGGCAGGAACCGTTGCCGCTTGGGGTTTAGATAAAGAAAAAGCATTGACAACCATCACGCTAAATTCTGCAAAGGCCATGGGCATAGATAAAACCACAGGCTCTTTAGAAGCAGGCAAAGACGCCACATTCTTTATATCAGATGGAGATGCTTTGGATATGCTTACCAATAAAGTAGAGCGCGCATTTATTCAAGGAAGAGATATTGATTTAGATAATTTGCACAAGCAACTAGATAGAAAATTTACAGCAAAATACACCGAAGGGAAAAAGTAGATTTTGTTAAATTTTAAGAAAAGAAATTAATAAGAAAGGGAACGGTTTTAAAGAGTTCCCTTTTTTGGATTAGAAATTAAATGTCTGGCTAATGCTATTTCGGTATTTTAACGTAAGACATACCACTTTAACCGTAGTGCTTTTTTCTGTTTCTATAATCAACCTTAAACTCATATCTGGCGCAAGTCTTGTGAGCGTAGGCCGGGAGCGTTGGGAGACTTGTGCCGACCAACTACACCTGAGCACAAGTCTTGCCACTTTAAAACCCATTACACTAAGACTTGCGCTAGAAATGGCAAGTCTTGAGAGCGAAGGCCAGGAGCGTTGGGAGACTTGAGCCGACCAACTACACGTGAGCACAAGTCTGGCCACCCCAAAAACCCACCACACTAAGACTAGCGATAGAAAAGATAAAAAGATACAGCCTAATGCCCGCCCGAACGCCCAAAAAAACCAAAATTTTTAAGGCTAGCAACTAATGCCTTATGCCCGATTGCCTTCTGCACTGAACCTTATACCTCAACGCACCTAGCACCATCTTTTACATGCGCTTTACCGATTGATTTGATAAATGGTGTAAATTTGTGTTGACCTTAGATTTAGCTAACACCACTTTACAATCTATAGGCTACTATAATTTTCTTAAAATCAACACTTTGCTTTTTATATGGTAGAAGTTGTTAATAATTATTTGGCGGAGATTGGATAAAATGCTGTAAAATTATTTTAAATTTCCTTTTTAGGGGCAGTTTACGTCAACACTACTTTTTTTTATGGAAGAAGATTTCTTTTTTGAATCAAATGAAGATGCACAGCGCTCGGTAGAGCGTTACGAAGAAATGCTTCGAAACAAGGATCAATATTTTTTCGATGCGCACGCATTCGAATACATTGTAGATTTTTATATCGAAAAAAATGATCCTGTAAAGGCCTTGCAAGTGGTAGATTTTGCAATCAATCAACATCCTTATGCCACGGTGTTTTTGATTAAGCAAGCGCATCTTTGCGTGCTTACAAACAATTACGATCTGGCTTTTTTGGCTTTACAAAAGGCCGAGCTTTTAGAACCATCGGATGCTGATATCTATTTGATTCGGGGCAACATTTACCAGGGCAAAGAACGGTTTGATGAGGCGTTGGAAAATTATCAAAAAGCGTTAGAGCTTGCCGAAATTACCGATGAGATTTTGCTTCAAATGGCTTATGTGTATCAAAGTTTGTCTGATTTTGAAAGCGCGATAAAATACATCAAGCTTAGCTTAGAACAAAACATGGAGAATCAAGACGGTCTTTATGAACTTGCTTTTTGTTATGATGTTTTGGATAAACAGGAAGAAAGCATAAAATTTTATGAGCAATATATAGATACCGATCCCTATTCTTACGCCGCTTGGTACAATTTGGGCAACAGTTTCCATAAACTAGATCTTTTTGAAAAGGCGATTGATGCGTATGACTATGCTATATTAATAAGAGAAGACTTCAGTTCTGCCTACTTTAATAAAGGCAATGCGTTGGTGCAATTAGACAAATTTGATGAAGCGATAGAAGTTTACAAGCAAACCTTTGAGTATGAGCAACCAAATGCAGATACTTATTGCGCCATGGGCGAATGCTTCGAGAAGCTTGAAAAAATGGATGAGGCACGTTCATATTACAAAAAATCGGTAAAGCTGGATGCTAAAATGGCCGATGCCTGGTTTGGGATTGGCGTTACACTAAACTTCGAAGAACGGTTTTTCGAATCCTTACATTTTTACAAAAAGGCGTTGGATTTAGAAGCAGACAATGCCGATTTTTGGTTTGCAATGGCCGATGCCTATTATAAGCTCAATCAAATTGAGGAATCTATAAAAGCTTATGAGAAAGTGTTGGAGTATAATCCGGTAGATATTGAAGCTTGGTTAGATTACAGCACAGTGCTTTATGAGCAGGGGAAAATTCTGGAAGCATCAGAAACAATGGCAGATGCGATAAAGCATAACCCCGATGCGGCAGAATTATATTACAGAATGGTTGCTTACCTTTTTGCTTTGGGCCAGCAAAACGAGGCGCTAAAATATTTAGAAACGGCGTTAAATACCGATCCAGAAAAGCATTACATCTTGTTTGAATATTTGCCACAGCTACAAGATAACCACGCAATTGTTAATTTGATAAGCAGATATTTAAGGTAAAAATGCCGAAGAAAAATTTTTATGCAAAAGTGTAAAAATTTTATTCCCTTTGTACACTTATGAATTATCCACTAAAAAACCTCCCTGAACGGACCAATAAACCCCGCCAAAGCGGGTTTACCATGGTTATGGATAAAGGGCTAAGTTTACGCCAGGTAGAAGATTTTATAGAAGTTGCCGGCATTTATACAGACATTGTAAAACTTGGTTGGGCAACATCTCACGTTATCCCAAACCTTAAAGAAAAGTTAGCACTTTACAAAAGCGCAGGCATTCCAACTTATTTTGGCGGCACATTGTTCGAGGCTTTTATTGTTCGCGATCAGTTTGCAGACTATCAGCGCATTTTAGACGAATACGGTATGGAATACGCCGAAGTTTCTGATGGTTCTATAGAAATAGCGCATGAAATAAAGTGTAATTACATTGTTGAACTGGCGAAACAAGTAACCGTGATTTCTGAGGTTGGCAGTAAAGACGCAGCAAAAATTTTTGCCCCCTACAAGTGGATTAACCTTATGAAGGCAGAAATGGAAGCTGGCGCCTGGAAGGTAATTGCAGAAGCACGAGAAGGCGGAAACGTAGGTATTTACAGGGGTGATGGCGAAGTTAGACAAGGTTTGGTAGATGAGATTTTAACCCAAATTCCGCATGAAAGTATTATTTGGGAAGCACCGCAAAAAGAACAGCAAGTGTGGTTCATCAAACTTATTGGCGCAAACGTTAACCTTGGCAACATCGCACCTTCAGAAGTTATTCCTTTAGAAACCATTCGTTTGGGTCTAAGGGGCGATACATTTGATCACTTTCTAAAGCAAGACAAAAAGTAGTCTTTTATATCGCTGAGATAAGTTCTATCTATTGGTAAGCAAATCTCCCTTTTTATGAAAACATTTGGCTTGATCGGCTTTCCCTTATCGCATTCTTTTTCAAAAAAATACTTTACAAACAAGTTTGAAGAGGAGCAAATTAGAGATTGCATATACGAGCTTTTTCCAATTGAAAGTATAAATTTGTTTCCTGCACTTCTAGATCGATACCCATCACTCTGCGGCATTAATGTTACCATACCATATAAGGTGAGCATATTACCTTTTTTGGATGATATTGATGATGCTGCAAAAGAAATCGGAGCTGTAAATTGCATCGATATAAAGGAAGAAAACGGTAAGAAAATTTTAATAGGATACAATACTGATGCGTTTGCTTTTGAAGAATCGCTGAAGACATTGCTAAAGCCTCATCATAAAAAAGCATTAATTTTTGGAGATGGTGGCGCTGCAAAGGCCATAAAATATGTCCTCAAAAAACTAAGGATAGATTTTATAACCGCTACAAGAAATAAACAAGAAAATTCCATATTGTACGAAGAAATTACCGACAAAATGATGGCTAAGTATACCATCCTTATAAACACAACACCGTTGGGCATGTCGCCAAGTATAGAAACTGCTCCCAATATAAATTATAATTTAATTGGCTCAGATCACCTTGCCTATGATCTTGTTTATAATCCGTTAGAAACCAAGTTTTTAAAGCTTGTTGAGACAAGGGGAGCGACCACGAAGAACGGTTTAGAAATGTTGTACAAACAGGCAGAAAAGGCCTGGACAATTTGGAATAAATAACTACATTGGTGTTACACGATTTAAGTATACCAAAAATGAAGTTAAAGTTTGCGTGCCTAATTATTATCACTTCTGCTTTATTCGCTACCGCTTGCACGAACGACAATAATTACAGCCCGAAACCGAAAGCATATTTCAGGATTAAATATCCCAAAAAAGAATATAGGCAATTTATATCAGGTGCTTCCTTTACATTCAAATATCCGGTGTATGCAAAGATGGAACTTGATAAAACATCTGGTGACAACAAAGATTGGTACAACCTCCATTTTGCCCGGTTCAACGGTTTTTTGCACCTCACTTATTATGATGTTTTTGGTTCAAAGGAATATAATGAAATGGTAGAAGACGCACGCAAATTGGCATTTAAACATACCATAAAAGCGACAGCCATAGACCAAAAAACAATAAATTATCCCGATAGGAAAGTATATGGAGTTTATTATGCGATAGACGGTAACACCGCTTCATCGGTGCAGTTTTTCCTAACCGACAGTGCCAAACATTACTTTCGTGGCGCACTTTATTTTAACGAACGCCCCCAATATGATTCTATAGCGCCTGTAATTAAATTTATCAAAACAGATATAGACACCTTAATCTCTAGTTTTAGGTGGAAAAATTAAAGAAATGATTACCGTAAAACAATTTACTTTTAACGCCTACGGCGAAAACACCTATATTTTATACGATGAAACGAACGAGTGTGTCATCATTGATCCTGGAATGTACGATGGCGCAGAGCAAAATGAATTCGCCGCGTCTATTAAAGAAAATGGTTTAGAACCCGTTTTGCTCCTTAATACACATTGTCATTTAGACCATGTTTTTGGCAATAAATTTGTCTTCGATACCTACTCGCTAAAGCCTCAATTTCATAAAGGAGAGTTGGATATTTTGCAAGCGATACCGGGCTACGCGCCACAAATGGGCTTTAATAATTATGAGCTTTCGCCGCAACCCGACGTCTTTTTGCCCGAAACGGGTACCATCACTTTTGGCAAAAGTACCTTGGAGCTTATTTTTGCGCCCGGTCATTCCCCGGCACATTTGTGTTTTTACAGCAAAGCCAATCAAGTTTTAATTGGTGGCGATGTATTGTTTTATGGCAGCATCGGGCGAACAGATTTACCGGGAGGTAACCATAACAAACTGATAGAAAACATTAAGAACAAAATATTTACACTGCCCGATGATTGTAAAGTTTATCCCGGCCACGGGCCCTCGACTACCATAGGATTTGAAAGACAGAATAATCCGTTTTTTTAAATGTTGTATTTAAGATTTAGTGGGTTGCAAAATCAATATTTCACAACTATTGAAAGCTGAAAGAGTTGTACATTCGTCTTTAAGAGGACTTAAACAATCTAAACATAAAGCTGATCTTGGAAATCCTGTAGTGCGAAAAATCTGGCGTTTCGGGTTAGCTTAATCCTTCAGCGAAAGCGAAAAAATTAATGTCTGGCAACTCGACTTCTTTATCGATCACCTAATACGCTTAAACAATTCGTCCTTCCAAACCCCCCTTTTTAAGTATCTTTGCCGCCGTGAACACGCCATTATACATTGCCAGAAGGTATCTTTTTGCCAAAAAATCTACCAATGCGATAAACCTTATTTCTGGCATTTCCATGTTCGGAGTTATGGTGGGGAGCGCCGCTTTAATTATTATTTTATTTGCTTTTAACGGGTTTGAGAATATTGTATTAACAATGTTTAACACCATTACGCCCCAATTAGAAATTACGCCTAAACTCGGGAAAACGTTCGACCCAAATACGGCTGTATTTAAAAATTTGAGGTATAACACAAGCGTTTATTCGGTAACTGAAGTATTGCAAGAAAATGCGCTACTAAAATACAACGAAACGCAAGCTGTCGGATTGGTAAAAGGGGTTAGCAAAGATTACCTAAAAAATGAAAAGTTGGATAGCATAATGCGAGAGGGGCGCTTTGAGCTTCATAATGCCTTTGGGCCAACTGCGGTAATTGGGTCTGGGCTACAGAGCTTCTTGGCAGTAAATATTGTAGATCCGTTTACCACCTTAGAAATTTATTCTCCGAGAAAAAAATTAGCGGCCAACTCTATAAATCCTGCAGATGATTTCACTATCGAGCGTATTCGGGTTAGCGGTGTTTTCGAAGTTCAACAAGATTTTGACAATGGCATAATTGTGCCGCTATCCACTGCCCGTAAGTTACTAGACGAACCAAAAAATATATCGGCTTTAGAGGTAAACTTGAATGGCGGTGTTGATGTATCAGCTTTCAAAAATTTACTTGTCGAGAAGATTGGCTCTTCTTTTAATATTTTAAATCGGGCAGAACAAAATAAATCTCTATACCATATTTTAACTACTGAGCGTTGGGCGGTGTATATTATTTTAACTTTTATTCTGATAATTGCTATCTTTAATATTGTGGGGTCGCTTACAATGTTAGTAATAGATAAAATGCAAGACATTGCAGTTCTAAGCAGTTTAGGCGCTAGTAAACGTTTAATCAAAAATGTGTTTCTTTTTGAGGGGTTGATGATAACCATGTCTGGCTGTATAATTGGTCTTTTTTTAGGTTGGTTGTTCTGCGTTGCTCAGCAAGATTTTGGTCTTATTAAAATGGGAAACGGATTCAATCCGCTTTTAAATGCCTATCCGATAGGCATTAAGTGGAAGGATTTTCTTTTAGTATTTGTAACCGTAGGAGTCTTTTCTTTTTTGGCATCTGCTTTATCTGCTAACTTGAGCGTAAAAAATATTGATAGGATTAACCAGGAACTATAAGAAAATGAAAACGGGGACAAGCATTTTTTTGGCTGTTGCAACATTGGCTGTTTCGCTGGCATCTTGCCATAACGAACCGAAAGAAAAACTTTCTGCAATTAAAGCTGAAGTTGTAAAAGGCCTCTACAGCTTTGGACCAGATATGAAATCTTTTACTTTGTGCGAGGATGGTCGCGAGTTTTGGGTATTGGACAGCGTAAAAAGTTTAGAGCTGTCTTACAGCAAACTAAACTTCGAAAAGCCTTATGAGCCTGTCTATGTGGAACTTGAAGGGTTCTTTGAAAAATCTAAAGCGCCGATAGTTTCAGTAGATTTCGACTCTACATTGGTGGTTACAAAGGTGATAAGGATTAGCGAACAAATACCAGATGGGCCTTGTAAGCAATAAACATTGAAAAACTTAACAGCCCCCAAAAATTTAAGACTTTAATGACAGTATTATAGAGATACGTAAGTTCAATTATCAAATGCATATTTGAAAATACAATATTTTTTCCTACATTTGCCACCATAATCGGGAAATTGAAGGGGACATTGTCCCCTTTTTCTATGTAGAGGAATAAAAAAAATGCAAGTAGAGGAAAGAGTAAAAAAACTTGTGGAGGAAAAAATAGCTGATAATAAGAACTTGTTTTTGGTAGATGTACGCATGTTGCCAAACAACAAGTTAATTATTGAGGTCGATGGAGACGATGGCATAAGTATACAAGAATGCGCGGAAATTAGCAGACATGTTGGCTTTCATTTGGAAGAAGAAGACGCAATTGAGGTTTCCTACAATTTAGAAGTTTCATCTCCAGGTGTTGGCGAGCCTTTAAAATTGGCGCGGCAATTCGTTAAAAATATTGGTAGAAACTTGGCCATAAAACAAAAAGATGGCCTTAAAAAAGAAGGTAAATTATTAGAGGTGAAACCAACATCTCTCATTATTGAGGAAATAGTAAAACAGAAAGGCAAGAAAGCTAGCATAGAAAATACCGAAATTGAGCGAAGCGAGATAACAGAAACAACGGTTCTAGTGAGTTTTAAATAACAGCAAAACTTTTTAGAATCCATAGCATTATATAAAAAATGAGCACAGCACCAACCATCAACTTAATCGACTCTTTTCAAGAGTTTAAAGATTTTAAAAATATTGATAGACCAACCGTAATAAGCGTGTTGGAGGAAGTTTTTCGTAGCATGTTGCGTAAAAAGTACGGCACAGACGAAAATTGCGACGTAATTGTTAACCCAGACAATGGCGATTTGGAAATCTGGCGAACTAGAACAGTTATGGAAGATGGATTTTCTGAAGATGACGATTTGGAAATAGAATTGGCAGAAGTACATCAAATAGATGATAGCCTAGAAGTTGGAGACGATTATATCGAACAGATAACCTTAGAAAGTTTTGGCCGTAGGGCGATACTGGCGGCGCGCCAGACGCTAGTTTCAAAAATATTGGAGCTAGAAAAAGACGAAATTTTTAAGAAATATAAAGATAGAGTTGGCGAGTTGATTACTGGAGAAGTATATCAGGTTTGGAAAAAAGAAACACTTGTGCTAGATGATGAGGGCAATGAATTGCTTTTGCCGAAAACGGAGCAAATTCCCGCCGATTATTTTAAAAAAGGAGACAGTGTTAGAGCTGTAATATCTGAAGTGGAAATGATCAACGCAAATCCAAAAATTATCATTTCTAGAACAGCACCAGAATTTCTCCAACGCCTGTTTGAAATTGAGGTTCCAGAGATTTTTGATGGTTTGATAACTGTTAAAAAAATTGTTAGAGAACCTGGTGAGCGTGCAAAAGTAGCTGTGGAAAGTTATGATGATCGCATAGATCCGGTGGGTGCTTGCGTTGGTATGAAAGGGTCTAGAATTCATGGCATTGTTAGAGAGTTAAAAAACGAAAATATCGATGTAATCAACTTTACGAACAACCTTTCACTGTTTATCAGTAGAGCGTTAAGCCCAGCAAAAATTACGTCGATCAAACTAAACGACGATACGAAACATGCTTCTGTTTATTTAAAACCAGATCAGGTTTCTTTGGCCATTGGACGCGGTGGACACAACATCAAATTAGCTGGAAAGTTAACAGGCTATGAAATTGATGTGTATCGCGAAGCTGGAGAAGAAGAGGAAGATGTAGATTTAGAAGAATTTGCAGATGAAATTGACGGTTGGATCATCGACGAGTTAAAAGCTATAGGTTGTGATACCGCTAAGAGTGTTTTGGCACTATCTACCGAAGATTTAGTAAAACGAACTGATTTAGAAGAAGAAACCATAAAAGAAGTCATCCAAATTTTAAAGTCGGAATTTGAATAAGTGGGGTTTTTGGCAAAATAACACTACTTTTGTACCATAATTAAAAAAACTAACAGAGATAAATGTCAGACGACAAACCAATCATTTTAATCAAAGCTATTAAGGAACTTAATATTGCCATGGGTACGGCTGTAGAGTTTTTAAGCAAGCATGGCTTTTCTGCCGAGAAAAGTCCGATGTTTAAACTCTCCTCAGATATGTATAACGCATTGTTAAAAGAATATCAGGGAGACAAATCGTTACGGGAAGAGGCTAAGCAAATAGTGATCGGGAAAATTCGTCGTGACGAGGTTGAGGCTGAAAGGCCAGCTGAAAAACCAGTTCTTGAAAATGATTTTGAGAAGAATGAGGAAATTTTGATAAAGAATGCCCAGGCCTTTTCGGTTCCGGTAGAAAAACCGAAAGTAGAAGAAGCTGTGCAGGTTGTGGCAGCTACCCCGCTTGCTCCCTCAGAAAAAAAAGTGCCTGTTGTAGAAGTTGACATAAAGCAAGAAGACGAACACACAGGAGTAAAAGTAGTAGGCAAGATAGACCTTGATCAGTTTAATAATAAAACGAAACCTAGCAAAAAAGTAGAAGAAGTAAAACCACAGGCCCAGGAACAAGATAAGGTAAAACCTGTCGTAGAAAGCGCAGTTAAGGTCGAAACTAAAGTAGAAAAGAGCGCATCGGCAGAAACATCCACGCCCGCTCAACTAGAAGAAGAAATAGAAAGTAATGCTACCGAAGGCGCGAAAAGCAACCAATCTATAGAAACCAACGAACCAGATATTTTAAAAACCCGTACCGTAAAATTAGCCGGGCCAAACATTGTTGGTAAAATTACTTTGCCAACTACCCCAGATAGAAGAAGCCCCGTTGCCTCGTCAAATGATAGCGATGCGGCAAAGCGGAAACGCAAACGTAAAAAAACCCCTGGAGCACCAACAACTCCCGGACAAGCAACACCCGGGCAGCCACGGACGCCCTATCAAGGAAACAGGCCTGCAAGTGGCACACCTTATCAAGGCAATAGGCCTGCCGCCGGCGGCTATCAGGGAAATCGAGGAAAACCCGCATTTGGGAATAGAAGTACTCCAAGCGGGCCGAAGGCAGAACCTACTGAAAAAGAAATCCAAGATCAAATTAAGGCAACTCTGGCGCGTTTAAGTGGCGCCGGTAAGTCTGGTAAATTTGCGCAACGGGCAAAGCTTCGTAGGCAGAAAAGAGATGACGTTGCAAGTACGGCAGAAGAAGCTCAAAGCGAATTAGACTCGCAAGCAATGGTGTTAAAGGTTACAGAATTTGTAACCGCTAACGAACTGGCAAACATGATGGATGTGCCAGTAACTAAAATTATCGGAACGTGTATGAGTCTTGGCATGTTTGTTTCTATAAACCAGCGGTTAGATGCAGAAACCCTTACAATTGTGGCAGAGGAATTTGGTTACGAAATACAATTTGTTAAGCCAGATGAAGATGAGGACAATGTAATAGAGGAAGATGACGATCCTAAAGATTTAATAGAACGCGCTCCTGTGGTAACCATCATGGGCCACGTAGATCATGGGAAGACTTCCCTGTTAGACTATATCCGAGAAGCAAACGTGGTTGCAGGCGAAGCTGGTGGAATTACTCAGCATATTGGTGCATATATGGTAACCACGCCTACCGGCAAAAAGGTAACTTTTTTAGACACCCCTGGGCACGAGGCATTTACAGCCATGCGTGCGCGTGGTGCAAAGGCTGCCGATATTGCTATTATTGTTGTTGCTGCGGATGATGCAGTTATGCCTCAGACAAAGGAGGCAATTAACCATGCGCAAGCCGCAGGTGTGCCATTGGTATTTGCTTTTACCAAAATTGATAAGCCAGGTGCAAATTCTGATAAGGTTAGAGAGCAACTATCTGTGATGAATATCTTGGTAGAAGATTGGGGAGGAAAATTCCAGTCGCAAGAAATTTCTAGCAAAACAGGTTTGAATATAGACTTACTGTTGGATAAGGTACTTTTAGAAGCAGAATTGCTTGAACTTACTGCAAATCCTAATAAGAGAGCGGTTGGTACCGTAATAGAATCTGCTTTAGATAAAGGTAGAGGAATTATTACCACCGTGTTGGTGCAAGCTGGCGAGTTAAAAATTGGAGATCCGATATTAGCTGGCAGCTATAGCGGTCGTGTTAAAGCTTTGTTCAACGAGCGTGGTGCTAAGGTAGATTCTGCCGGGCCATCTCAACCAGTACAAGTGTTGGGTATGCAAGGCGCGCCAACTGCAGGAGATAGGTTTAATGCGTTAGAGAGTGAGAGCGAAGCCAGAGACATTGCAACAAAGAGAATGCAGTTGCAACGTGAGCAAGGCTTGCGTACCCAAAAGCACATCACTTTGGATGAGATTGGACGACGATTGGCAATTGGTAACTTTAAGGAGTTAAACATCATTGTAAAAGGTGACGTGGATGGTTCTATCGAAGCACTTTCTGATTCGTTGTTAAAATTATCTACAGAGCAAATCCAAATTAACGTAATCAGTAAAGGTGTCGGTCAAATTTCAGAATCTGATGTATTGTTAGCTACTGCTTCTGATGCGATTATTATAGGTTTCCAAGTTCGTCCATCTTCTGGTGCGCGAAAATTAGCAGAACAAGAGCAAATAGACATTAGATTATATTCTATTATTTACGATGCCATTGACGAGATAAAATCTGCAATGGAAGGTATGTTAGATCCCGTTTTTGAAGAAAAAATTGTGGCAAACGTAGAGATTAGAGAAACTTTTAAAATTACTAAAGTGGGCACCATTGCCGGTTGTATGGTATTGGATGGAAAGATTACCCGCAACAGCAAAATACGTATCATTAGAGATGGGGTTGTAGTTTACACAGGCGAACTAGCTTCTTTAAAGCGCTTTAAAGACGATGTTAAAGAGGTGACGAAAGGTTACGAATGTGGTTTAAACATCCAAAACTTCAATAACATTGAGGTAGGAGATATTGTAGAGGCTTATGAGCAGGTAGAGGTTAAAAGTAAGTTGTAAATTTAAACATTTTATAAAGCTAAAGCGACCTAAAAGATGGTTGCTTTTTTTTATGCTTTAATTTATACATTTTAAAAATATCGGATAATATTGATACCTTATTTTTAAGATATATTAGGCATTTGTAATTATGGAACGAAAAGCAGCACTAAAATCAAAATTTTAATGGTATTTTGAAGCTTTTATTGCATGTAGAACTTGCTATTGTGCAAACGCTTGCATGTCTATAAGTCTTTTATAAATTCCATTTTGTAGCATCAATCCCTTATGATTTCCAGTTTCCTTAATTTCTCCTTTGTCAATCACAATAATTTTATCTGCATACTGTATGGTACTTAATCTGTGGGCAATTACAATAGATGTTCTGTTCTTCATTAAGTTGTTTAGCGCATCCTGAACTAATTTTTCAGATTCAGTATCTAAAGCAGAAGTTGCTTCATCTAACAACATTATTGGTGGGTTTGCAAGTACTGCTCTAGCGATACAAATGCGCTGACGCTGCCCGCCTGAAAGCCTGTTTCCACGATCACCAACAAAAGTATTGTAGCCTTCATCGGTGTTTAAAATAAATTCGTGGGCGTTTGCAATTTTAGCTGCAGCAATAACCTCGTCTTTTGTAGCATCTGGCTTCGCGAAAACGATATTATTAAAAATGCTATCGTTAAATAAAAAAGAATCTTGGTTTACAATACCCATTTGGTTTCTAATACTTTCTAGCGTTAAGTTAGTGTATCCAATGCCATCTATTTCTATGCTGCCATTTTTCGGGTCATGAAAGCGTGGTATCAAATCCATCAACGTGCTTTTACCACCACCAGATGGTCCAACCAAAGCAATTGTTTCTCCTTTATTTATGGTGAGGTTTATATTTATTAAAATCGGTTTATCTGCATAACTAAAACTAACTTCTTTAAAAGTAATCGCCTTCTCAAATTCGTTAATTATCAAAGCGGCTTGATTATTTGCCATTGCAGGCCTTGTATCAATTAGCGCTAAAACTCTCTCTCCTGCAGCTATACCCGAGTGGATGCCGCTAAAAGAATCTGTAATGGCCTTAATTGGTTGCATTACCTGAGAAAATGTGGCTAGGTAAATCACAAAGTTGCCAGGAGACAAATTGCTTTGTCCACTTAAAATCATCCCGCCCCCGTAAAGCAGTATAAATACAACAACAAGCACACCTAGCGTTTGTGATACTGGTGATGCAGATTGTTGCCGACGAGCCATTTTTCTATTCAGGTTTGAATAGAATTTATTCTCTTCTTCAAACTTAGCTTTTATTCTTTCGGTCGCATTAAAGGCTTTAATTATTTTTATGCCGCTTAATGCTTCATCCAAAAAACCAATCATTTTTGCAAACGACTCATGAGATTGGGTGGATTGCTTTTTTAAGCGCTTTACAATTTTACTTATTATGAAACCAGAAATTGGGATAACCAAAAGCGAAAACATGGTAAGTTTAAAAGAAATGCTAATCAAAACGGCTATGAAAAACACCAGTTGTAACGGCTCTTTAAATATGACCTGCAGCGTATTTGTTACGGTAAATTGCACAACTTGCACATCAGAAGCTACTTTAGAAATGATATCGCCTTTACGTTCATCATTAAAATAACCGACATGCAAATCCATTACGTTATTAAAAACTGTTCGTCTAAAATTTAATAGCGTATGCACTCGTAGGTCTTCCATAAACCTCTGTGAGAAATATTTAAAAAAATTTGCTAAAAAAACGGTAATCACAATAACTAGACAGATAACCTCGAGCGCATATAATTTATCATGGGTTAGGATAATATTATCTATAAACTTCCCAAAAAACTCCATTGGATTGTTTCCTGCATTTTTAGAAATATTGGCTATTTGATCTTGGCCTTTCGGGAGGAAAATGGTATTCATTACCGGGCCTAATAACGTAAATAAAAACGTATTAAAAATTATTGCAAATAGGGTTGCGATTACGTAAGGAATAGCAAATTTTTCAATTGGTTTAGCGAATGACAGCAGGCGAAAATAGGTCTTCATTTATTTGTATTACCAAGTAAAGCTTGGATTAAAACAGAAACAAAAGTATAATTAAATATTCAAATGGTTTCGCCGACAGCGCTTTTACAAATTAGTTTACATTAAACAGCCAACTCTAAAGCATCTATAAACAGTAATATGAAGAGTTTTTTGGGCAGTAACCCAATCAATATGCAATGAAAAGCAACAGGTATGCAGTCCCATTATCGCTACTTCAAATTAAGTGCTAATTTTGGCTTGCTATTTTGCCTAGATATTTTATAATGTTAATGCTTGATTAGCTTAAGTTGTGTTTAAAATTCGATAAATGGAAAACAAATTGAAACCAGTTTTAACAATCATCATTGCTACATTTAATGCTGCTAAAGAGATTGGCCCATGTATTTCATCAATTTTGGGTTGTAATTTACCCGATGTAGAAGTTGTAATTATTGATGGCGCGAGTAATGATGGTACGATAGAAACTGCTTTAACATATCTGGACAAAATTAATTTAAAATACATTTCTGAACCCGATGCGGGCATATATGATGCTTTAAATAAAGGGATAAATATTGCGGCTGGGAAATGGATTCATTTTTTAGGATCAGACGATAGGCTTTTACCTGGGTTTAGAAAAATGGTTGACGCACTAAGAAATGAAGATACAATCTACTACGGCAATAGTATTTCGGTACATGAAACAAATCACTTAAAGAGGGATGTATTATTGAAAGGTGAGTTTAGTTTATATCGGATTGCAAAATATTGTATAAATCATCAATCAATCATATATCCGGCAAAGGTATTTTCTATATATAAGTATGAGCTAAAGTATAAAGTGTTTGCAGATTATGCGCTGAATTTGAAAGTTTGGGGAGATGATAGATTTACAAAGACTTATTTGCCAATAGATATGGTAGCATACAATATGACTGGTTTTTCTACACAAAACAAGGATGTGCTATTTATGAAAGAGAAAGGCATGATTGTAAATAAATCAATGGGATTGAAAATTTATTTACGCTATTTATTTAGGTCTTTAAAAGATAGAATTTTGAAAATTGACAGAGGTTAATGTGTGAAAAATTCTTTTATCTTTCCCCTTATAGTCGATTGTTCGTGTTGCCGCTTGTTAAAATAAAAGAGGGTATCGCTTGCTAAAGACCTTTCAATTTTTTTAAACCCGAAATATTTTTGAACGAGAGCAAAGATGATTGCTCCAAAAACCGAAAATAAACCTTTGTTGGTTTTTCTTTTTACCCGTAAGGCTGCTTGATATTTTTTTATCACAACATCTGCAGTGCGGTAATATTTTAAGCGTTCATCTCTGTATAGTTCTGTAAGTCTATTTTGCGTTATATAATGTTGATAAATTAGATCTTCATCATAAAATAGCTTATAATTTTTTAAAAGCAAACGTAAACAATATTCCGTGTCTTCTGCGAACGAGATATTGATGCCATTGGCATCTAAAAGTAGCGAAGGAAATTTTTCATACATGGTATTATAGAGTGCCTTTCTTGTGGCTAAGCCCGCGCCCCATAAAAAAGCAGCTTTTTTCAAATAGCCAGTTTCGCTGGCTTGCGGCCCAACGGCATAACCATACTGATAATCTGAAAACCAATTTGGTAGTTTTCCGCCATCATAAACAGCACTGCCAAAGCCGCCAATAGCCGCAATATCTAAATTTTCATTTAATCTATAAAATACAGTCTCAACATAATTGTCCGCTAACCAGTTATCATCATCGCAAATAATTAGGTATTCGTAGTTTGCTTTTTTAATTGCTGTTTGTTGCGCAAACAACTTTCCTGGCTTGTTTTCTTTCAACGTAACCAATGGAACATCATTCAAACCTTTTCTTTCCCAAAAATCTATTGCAATTTCTGTACTGTTATCTGTTGAATTGTTATCGCAAAAAATAACTTCCCATCTAATATTTTCTAAGGTTTTTTGTTCTGCTAAATGTGCAAGCGTTTTTGGCAGGTTGGAACCACCATTATATGTACACAATATTATAGAAACACCCAAATTCATTCCAAGAAATTAATGTAATGTAACGCCTGTTTTAAGGTTAGATGTATCAATTAATGCTGATCTTAATCTGTCTCACCATATCCATTTGACCTATAAACTTTTTTCTGATCTATAGTTTCCTGGTAGATTACATCATTTAAGCCATAATTAGACCGGCTATAATATGGATGAAATATATGGTAGGTAATTGCTTTCATTTTTAACCTACGGCGTTTGATGCCGGCATGCAATAGCCGAGCGCCGAATTCATAATCTTCAAAACCCCAACCTTCAAATCCATTATAATAGCCGTTAATTCTGATAAAATCGCTCTTCCAAAACGCAAAATTGCATCCTTTAAGATGGAAGGGATTAGATGGGTCTAATTTAAATATTGGTGCAACTTGTGGCAACCTGATGGCATTAAATCTACTATATAAACCATCCGATAAGAAAGTGAAATCTATATTTTCGGTCTGCAATATTTCGGCAGATTTTGCTTCCTTAATCATTGCGCGACTTCCCTGCACAAAATAGTTGGTTTTTGCACTGCTAATATGATCTTCTATAAATTTGGGGTGCAAAATAATGTCTCCATCTATTTGAATAATATAGTCTGATTGTATTTCTTTAACCGCTTTATTTAAAATCAAGCTTTTCCTAAAGCCTTTATCCTCGTGCCTAACGTGCTTTATGTCAAATTTATCAGCAAAAATTTTGATTACCGTTTCAGTTCTTTCGTCAGTACCATCCTCAGCTATCACTATTTCATTTGGCAAAGTTGTTTGCATAAACACGCTTTTGAGCACTAAACTTAATGCTTCAGCCCAATTATAAGTAGATATAAGCAGCGCGGCTGTTGGCTTTTGCATTTGATATTGACTTTTTGGTAAGGATAATTCTAATAAACACTATTTTACAATTTTATAATTTTTGTACTCAAATGCCCTATATCCGGTAATGGTTTCTATTCCTTGTAATAGGCGTCTACGAAAATTCATAGGCCTTACTTTTTTAGTTAAATCTTCTGTAAACTGCCAATTTAATGCAGCTATCCTTTCCTGTACAACTTTCGGATGCGTTTCCGTAAATTTTACCAACCTATCTGCATTTCGCAAATCAAATTCTTGCTGCGGTGGGTAGTTTTCTTCAATCCAGCTTTCGGTTTGGTAGAATTTATTAAAATTTCTAACTTTTCCCTGCAAAGCGGTAGGCGTTTTTACCCACCCATAATGGTACACGTAGGCGTCTATCAACTTTACTTTTAGCTTCCTCCCATCAATTCTAAATCCCTGCGCATCCTTGTATGAATGTATATTTGGTAAATTTTTTAAAACCCTAATTTCTCGTCTATACCACCTTCTAGATTCTGCCAAATAATCGTACGAGCCATAAAAATGCTTATACTTTAAAAGCAAACCTTCTACTGTGGCATCAGCTAAGCAAGCTTCCATTTCCCGCTTTAAAACAGGTAAATATTTTTCGTGTATGCATTCATCACCTTGAATATAAAACATCCAATCGGTATCGGGAGCTATTGCTTTAATTGCTTTATCGGTTTCTATTGCAAAAACTTCGCCACCTGCTCGCAAACTATCGTCCCAAACCGTATCTATTATTTTAATTTTACCATCTCCAATATCTTCAATCGATTTTCTCGTTTCATCATCAGATTTTCCCACAGCTATAACAAACGCATCGCAAATTGGTAAAATAGATTTGATCGCCTCTACAATAGGATAGTCGTTTATAACTGCATTTTTTATTATGGAAAAACCGGTAACTTTCATTTTTAGTAGATACTTTATTTGGACGCTCTGAACGCTTAATTAGAAAATCTGACTTCTGACTTCCAACCTCTCACTTCAATTTTTCTTCCTAACTTGTACAAATATAGTTTTATTGATGGAAGAGGTTAAAGATTTATTACGCTTAGCCAAAAACGGCGATTTTAGAACGCTTGCGAGGCTGCTAACCTTGGTAGAGAATGATATTGAACCCGCTAAAGATATTTTAAGGCATTTAAACAACACTCGTTCTACATCAATAATAGGCATTACTGGGCCACCAGGTGCCGGTAAAAGCACCTTGGTAAATGCACTTCTGACTGCGCTAAGTACAACAGGAAAAAGAATTGCAATATTGGCAATAGATCCAACATCTCCGTTTAATTTTGGTGCCCTTTTGGGCGATAGGATTAGGATGTCTCCGCAATACACCAATCCATATGTGTTTATTAGATCTGTAGCCACCCGCGGGTCTTTGGGTGGGATTACCGCCAAAACTATTGAAATGGTGGATGTGTTAAAGGCTGCAAATTTTGATATGATTATTGTTGAAACAGTTGGTGTCGGCCAGTCGGAGGTAGAAATTGCTGGCTTGGCCGATAAAACCGTGGTGGTTCTTGTGCCAGAATCTGGCGACGGTATTCAGAACATTAAATCTGGGTTGATGGAAATTGCCGATTGTTTCGTGGTGAACAAGGCCGATAGAACAGGCGCAGATGAATTTGCAAATAATCTCAAAAAAACCGTTCATGGCGGGGAAAAAGAAATTCCAATTTTTAGAACCGTTGCCGATAAGGGGCTTGGTGTAGAAGAATTAGCCAAGTGGTTATTGGCGGAAAATAATTTACCAAATGATAAAAAAGTTTTGCTTTTGGTAGAAAAAGCCTGGCGATTGATACAACATCGCCGAATGGAAAATGTTGATAAAGCGACCCTATTGCAAGAGCTTGAAAAAGCCCAAAAAGGCCAACAATTTAATATTTATCGCTTCGCGGATGAATATGGTATGAAATAATTAGGGTTGTCACGTTGAGCCTGTCGAAACGCTTTTAATTAATTTTAAAAGTCCTTTGACAGGCTCAGGATGACATCTCTAGAATTAAATATATTTAAGCAAGCAACCTAACTGGTTCTTCTAACAGCGCTTTTAAGGTTTGTAAAAACGATGCTCCTGTTGCGCCATCTACCACTCTATGATCGCAACTTAAAGTTACTTTCAAAACATTCCCTGGAACAACCGCACCATTTTTTACAACAGGTACTTGAGAAATTCCTCCAATGGCTAAAATACAAGCATCTGGCGGATTTATAATTGCGGTGAACTCATCAATGCCAAACATGCCCAAGTTAGAAATGGTAAAGGTAGAACCTTCCCAATCGGAGGGCTGAAGTTTTTTGGCTTTTGCTTTTTGTGCGAAGTCTTTAACTTCCGCAGAAATGTGCGTTAATGATTTTCCATCTGCAAAACGCACAACGGGTACCAACAAACCATCTTCTACGGCTACTGCAACACCAATATTTACATGTTCGTTGTATCTGATTTTATCCCCCAACCAGGATGAATTAACATTTGGATGCTGTTTTAAGGCAATTGCTGTAGCTTTTAAAATCAAATCGTTAAAAGAAACTTTTGATGGCGCATATTCATTAATCCTAGTTCTTGCTTCTATTGCTTTGTCCATGTCGATACTCATGGTAAGATAAAAGTGCGGCGCAGTAAACAAACTTTCTGATAATCGTTTTGCGATTACCTTACGCATTTGAGTAACAGGTTTTTCTGTAAATTTTTCTTTACCAATAAAAGCCGGAATTGCAGGAGCAGCTTGCTCATTCGCCGATTCAGTTTTAGCGCTGTCTTGTTTAGGGGCAGCGGCAGGCGTAAAGTTTTCTATGTCTTTTTTAATAATTCGGCCACCTTCTGCACTTCCCGAAACGTTTGCCAGATCAATCCCTTTATCTTTAGCTATTTTTTTAGCCAAAGGCGATGCTTTAATTCGGCTATCATCAGAAGAATCTGCAACTGGTTGAGCAGAAGGATTTGCATCATTAGTTGGTTTTGCAGTTTCTTCCTTTGCTTTAGTGTCGTTAACTTCTTCTACATCTTTCTCTACAGAAGCTTCAACTGCGCCAGCGCTAATTACCCCACTTACGTCCGTTCCCTCTGGTCCAACAATCGCAATAATTCCATTTACTTTTGCAGCTTCCCCTTTCTCAACGCCAACATACAATAACGTACCTGTTGCATAACCCATCACTTCCATTGTAGCTTTATCTGTTTCTACATCTGCAAGTATATCGTCGTCTTTTACTTTGTCGCCAACTTTTTTGTGCCACTCTGCAATGACACCCTCGGTCATGGTATCGCTTAGCAATGGCATTCTAATAATGGTAACGCCCTTTTTTTCTAACTCTTCTGCACTCATACCGCCGGCTTCTGCCGTAATCGCAATAGTTCCTCCTTCTTTTTTATCGTTTGTTTTTAACGCTTCTTCAGGTTTATTTTCAGTTTTTTCTGCTGGTTTCTCACTCCCGCCCGCCGCATCGATTGCGGCTTGAAAATCTTCGCCTTCTTTTCCAATAACTGCAATTATTGCATCAATAGGAACCCCTTTGCCTTCTTCTACGCCTATATGCAGTAGAACCCCTTCTTCGTAAGATTCTAAATCCATCGTTGCCTTATCGGTTTCTACCTCTGCAAGTACATCGCCACTTTTAATCTTATCGCCAACTTTTGCATGCCATTTTGCCAATACCCCTTCGGTCATGGTATCGCTCATTTTGGGCATTCTAACTACTTCAGCCATTATGTTTTTTTAAAATATCAAAAAGTTAATCTTTCACGAACGGATAATCGTTCTCGATGTAAATATCTGTATAGAGTTCTTCTGGATCTGGCCATGGAGAATCTTCTGCAAACTGTACTGCATGTGCAACAGTTTCTTTAACCTGCGCTTCTACTTCTTCAAACCATTTTTCATCAGCATATTTTTGCTTTAATATGGTTTCTCGCGCCAGTTCAATTGGATCTTTTGCTTTATAATCTTCTAATTCTTCTTTGGTGCGATACTTAGCAGGGTCACTCATCGAATGACCTCTATATCTATATGTACGCATTTCTAAAAACGTTGGTCCTTCACCTTTTCGGGCACGTTCAATTGCCTCATCCATCGCGTTGTGCACGGCAACCGGATCCATTCCATCTACGGGAGCGCAAGGCATATCAAAACCAAGTCCAATTTTATAAATATCAGTCATGTTGGTAGTTCGTTGTACAGAAGTTCCCATTGCGTAACCATTGTTTTCGCAAACAAAAACTACAGGCAATTTCCACAACATGGCCATGTTAAAGGTTTCATTAAGCGCACCTTGCCTTACCGCTCCATCGCCCATATAGCAAATATTTACATGGTCTGTGCCTTTGTATTTTTCGGCAAAGGCAACGCCGGCACCCAATGGAATTTGACCGCCCACAATTGCGTGACCACCATAAAAATTATGCTCTTTGCTAAACATGTGCATAGAACCACCTTTTCCCTTACTACAACCGGTAGCTTTACCGTACATTTCTGCCATAATAGCGTCTGCAGAAATACCCAAAGCAAGCGCATGTGCATGATCTCTGTAAGTGGTAATCATTGAATCGCCTTTTTTCATCGCAGAAATAGCACCCGCCACCACAGCCTCTTGACCGATATATAAATGACAAAAACCCCGAATCTTTTGTTGGCCATATAACTGACCAGTTTTCTCTTCGAACTTGCGCATAAGCAACATAGATTCGAACCACTTTAACCAAGTATCTTTATTAATCTCTACTGCACTCATTTAGTTTTTTTAATTTTCTTGCTTCAGCAAATCTAAATTTTTATTGCAACAAAATGAAGTTTTTAATGTAAAATGCCGTCTATATTTTGTGTAGATGTTAATAAGTTTGCGTTTGTACGCGAGAAGATTTGGATAACATTTGTATAATCTATACTTTTGCAACCAACAATAAAGCAACTGAAGAACACGTTTAAGGGATTGAACCCGACTTACAAAAAGCATAACATGATTAAAAGAATTTTGTTTTCTACAATTATTGCTATCTGCACGCTCTCCTTTACGCTCTCTACTGCATTTGCGCAGACCAAAACAAAAGACACCGCTAAAGATGTTAATGACCCCGACAACTTAGCTTCCCAATATTTTTCTCAGGTCATGGGGGTGGCGATAGACGCTACCGCAAACCTAAAATTGTATAAGTTCGTTTATGAGTGGATAGGAACACCATATAGTTTTGGTGGTAATACAAAGAACGGAATAGATTGTTCGGCGTTTACTAAGGCCATTTACGATAAAGTTTTTAACACATCTATACGCCGCAATTCTCGCGATATATTTAGCATGGTGGATCCATTGTCTAAAGATGAATTGAAGGAAGGCGATTTAGTATTCTTTAAAATTAAAAGCAGAAGCATCTCGCACATAGGTATTTATTTGGGTGATGATCGCTTTGCACACGCATCGAGCTCTAGAGGCGTAGTAATTAGCAATTTAAACGAACCCTATTATAGTAGATATTTTTATAAAGGCGGAAGGATATTAGAAGCCGTTAAAAATGATTTTACCACCGAGTAGTTTGGTTTACAATTAAAGTTTTTAATCCTCTTAATTTTTTGAGAGGATTTTTTTTGCAATACTATTTTTGATGAATTCCTCTCTGAATCGTTGCTTGCTTTCCTCTACCATCTTGCTATTCTTTGCAAGTTGTGACGACTTAAATCAAAATAAAAAAAACGATACGCAAAACTCTGAGCGCGAAATCGCCAAAGCGGCTCTCAAAGATACGCTAGCAAAACACAGCGATACCATATCTATTGTAGCCGTTGGAGATATTATGCTAGGATCTTCCTTTCCATCAGAAAAAAACCTACCGCCCGATGATGGGAAAAATAGTTTTGCAGCAGTAGATAGCTTGCTTAAGGCCGACGTGGTTTTTGGCAATTTAGAGGGTGTGCTTTTGGATGGAGGAAAGCCGACTAAAATCGATACGCTGAAAAATAAAACCCGCTATTCTTTCAGAATGCCAGAAAGATATGCTTGCGTTCTAAAAACAGCAGGGTTCAACCTGGTTAGTATTGCCAACAACCACATTGGAGATTTTAATTGGAGAGGTAGAAAAACGACAGCGAAAATTTTAGATTCTCTCCAAATTAATTATGCCGGGCAAGTAAACAAGCCAATTGCTGTTTTCACCATAAACAAAATTAGGTTTGGCTTTTGCGCTTTTGCACCAAACGCGTACACCGTCTCTATAAACGATCTGAAACGCGCAAAGGTCTTGGTGTCGAGACTTAAGGAATCGGCAGATGTGGTAATTGTTTCCTTTCATGGCGGCGCTGAGGGAGCAAATTTTCAGCATGTTACTAGAAAACGGGAGATTTTTTATAGAGAAAATAGGGGAAATGTGTACGAATTTGCACATGCGGTTATAGATGCTGGTGCAGATGTAGTGCTTGGCCACGGCCCGCACGTTACTAGAGCAGTAGAAGTGTATAAAAATAAATTTGTTGCTTACAGTTTGGGCAATTTTTGCACCTATGGCACAATTAGTTTGGCTGGTCCAAACGGGTTTGCGCCACTATTGAGGTTGAAACTTAATAAACGTGGAGATTTTCTTTCTGCCCTGGTAACCTCGACAAAGCAGAGTAAGCTTAATGGGCTAACTCTTGATAAAAATAATCGAGCCTTTAACACAATGAAAAGCTTAACAGAGGCAGATTTTCTGAACAATGGATTGGTCTTTGCAGAAAACACAATTAAACTTTCAAAATAATTATACAAAGATACCTGTTTGAAAAAGCAATACATTCCTAATATAGTTATTGGCATTTGCGCAGCAGCTTTAACGTTGGTTGCTATTTATTATATTTACCTCAACCCAAATAATTTAATATCAGCGGGCATTATAGCAACTGCTGGTAGCGTGGTGGCAATTAGTCAGTATTTGATTGTTAAAGGCAAGAAAGGTTAGCGTTTAGTCGTTGTGTCGGTTAGCCGTAGAGTTGTTAGGTCGTAAATGAACGCAATAGTAATCTACGATAGATGGCTACAGTTAATCTTCTTTCTTTTGGATTTCTCTTATATTTAAAAAGCTTAACTCATCATTAATATGGATATCCTTTTACTACTGGCAGGAATGTTAATCGGAGCATTAACCTCTTTTTTTGTTTTTAGCCAACTTAGTAAATCTTCTACTGTTGCAAAAACTCGGTTTGACAATTTGAATACACAATTTCTAATTATTGAAAGCAAACGCATCGACTTGGAGAACGCGTTTGCAAGACAGAGCAAGGAATTGATGGAGGTGCATGCAAAAAACGAAGCTCGCCAAGCAGACATTGCAAAACTGAATACTGAACAAGCCTTGTTAAGGCTGGAACTTAGCACAGAGCAAGGTAAAGCTGCACTACAAAAGGCAAACCTTGCAAGCTTGCACGACCAAAATTTGCTGCAATTTAAAGAAATGGCTAATAAAATTTTAGAGGAGAAATCAGACCGCTTCACCCAAACAAATAAGCTTAATTTAGATGTGATGTTAAAGCCATTGGGCGAGAACATAGATAAATTTAGCAAACAGGTTAACGAAACTTATGATAAGGAATCGAAGGAGCGATTTAGTTTGGAGAAAACAGTAAAGGAACTAATTGAGCAAACTGATAAAGTGAGCTTGGAGGCAAACAATCTGGCAACCGCCTTAAAAGGAAATACTAAAAAGCAAGGCAATTGGGGCGAGATGATCTTAGAAAGTATTTTGCAAATGAGTGGCTTGGTTAAAGATAGAGAATATTTTTTAGAGCAAAACCAAAAAGGAGAAGAAGGAATAAATTTGAGGCCAGATGTTTTGGTTAAATTTCCAGATGATCGAGTAGTCATTATAGATTCTAAAGTTTCGTTGTTGGCCTATGATCGTTTTGTTTCGGCAGATACACCCGAGTTGCAGAACCAGCATTTAGCCGATCATTTAAGAGCAATTAGAAGCCACATAGATACGCTGAGCGGTAAAAAGTACGATGACCACCAGCAGGCAATGGATTATACAATGTTATTTATGCCAATCGAACCTGCTTATCTATTGGCCATACAAACCAATCCGCAGATATGGGATGAGGCGTTTAAGAAACGCATTATTTTAATCAGTCCGACGAATTTAATTGCATGTCTAAAGCTTATTTCAAACTTATGGCAGCGCGATAACCAAAGTAGAAATGCGCAGGCAATTGCAAAAATGGGAAAAGATTTGTACGAGAAGATTACGGTTTTCAGCAATACATTTGCGCAGATTGGGAAACAGTTGCAAGGCGCAGAAAAAGCATATCAAACTGCGCTCGGCCAGTTAAATAGCGGGAAAGGAAACCTAGTATCCAAGGCAATAAAATTTAACGAACTCGGGATCAAATCTTCTGCAAAAATACACGAGAATGTGTTGCCGACAAATATAGATGCTGATGAGTATCTGGAGATTGAGGCGGGGAGAGAAGAAAAATATCATCCAATTTGACAAACTTATATAAATTCATCAACGCTTACAGACGGAGCAGAAAATGTGACTATGTATTTGAGAGACAGAATTTCTTTATTTAAACTGAAAACTATTGCTTACTTAATTTTTGAGAGATGTTTTATCTCGGTTGTAAATTTGCCTCTTGTTGGTCTTGCAATCTTGGGTGCTTAAAAAATCTGGCTACTAATTATTTATCTCAGTTTTATATTTAACTTTGCCAGCACAAATTTTTAAAAACATGAATTTTCCTAAAGAATTTAAGTACACCAAAGACCACGAGTGGATTAAGATAGAAGGTAACGAAGCCACTATCGGTATTACTGAATTTGCACAAAGCGAGCTTGGAGACATTGTTTATGTTGATATCAACGCCATCGGTTCTGAGATAGGTCAGGATGAAGTTTTTGGAACGGTAGAAGCTGTTAAAACGGTTTCGGAGTTGTTTATGCCCATAGCAGGCACAATTGCAGAAATTAACGAGGCGTTAAAAGGCAATCCAGAGTTTGTAAATACCGATCCGTACGGCAAGGGTTGGATGGTCAAAGTAACTGTTTCTAATCAAGAATCTATTGATGAGTTACTTTCAGCGGATTCTTACAAAACGCTAGTTGGCGCTTAAACTTAAGATATGCAGATTTTCGGACGGCAAAAGTGGGCCATTTTCTGGGCAATTGTTATCTTAATATTCTGCAACATACATCTCCCGAATACAAAGGGAAATGACTTTTTTTTTGAGGGTTTTGATAAAATGACCCATTTAGGATTTTTTTTCGTACTATCGGTATTGCTATTTTATGGAAAAATAAAATATCAGCATAGTTTTTCGTTCAGAAGTTTAACCATAGTAAAAATAATGCTCATCAATATTGCGCTTGGTGGTGGGATAGAGCTATTACAATGGAAAATATTTACCTATCGATCAGCAGAGTGGTGGGATTTTGGCGCTGATATGATTGGTTGCTTAATGGCCGTTTTCAGTTACGTGCTGTTGCATTCGTTAGTGCCCACTAAATCTGTTGCCGAAAAAGCTATATTCGCGTCATCATTATGAAATCAAAAACAATACTTGTTTTTTTACTTTCTACCTCTTTACTAAGCGGATGCAGCATATTTAAAAAGGGGTGTGGTTGTCCAACTGTCTATCAAAAAAATCTTCCCGATGCAAAACTACGCCAGTAGCGCATCCATCTTCTTGTAGTGGAAATGTTACCGAGATTAGTCTTCGCAAAACAAACCTTTACAATTTCACTTAGTCTGTATGTCAAAATAAACTCAATCTAGATTAATGAAATCGATTTTTCGCTTTGCATTTATAGCCGCCATAACTATATTTTTTAATTCTCGCGCCCAGGCGCAGATCGGTGCAACCGTTAATGTAACCATTATCAACGCAAAAGACAAAAAACCTATAGAGTTAGCCTCGATAGCGATAAGAAATTTAAAAGACTCGGCCGTTGTTGCTTCCGGACAAACAGAAGCAGATGGAACTTTTAAAACAAAACCTTTGCCCGCAGGCAAATACCGATTGTATGCAGCTTTTTTGGGTTTAAAAGCCGTAACAAAAGATTTTGAACTTGCGGACAAAGCTTTAAATTTAGGTGATGTTGCCCTATTAGACGATGGCGTAAATTTAAATACAGTAAATGTTACAGCAAATATACCAGTGGTTATTAAGCAGGATACAGTAGAGTTTGATGCTAAATCTATAAAGGTGCGGGAAAATGCTGTTGTGGAAGATGTTTTGAAAAAACTTCCCGGTGTAGAAGTAGCTAAAGATGGTAGCGTAAAGGCGCAGGGCGAAACCATTAGCAAAGTAAAGGTTGATGGAAAGGAATTTTTTGGAAACGATCCACTTCTTGCCACCAAGAACCTACCTGCTGATATGGTAGATAAAATCCAAATTATAGATGAGCAATCAGAACAATCTAAATTTTCTGGGGTAGATGATGGTAACCGTAGTAAGATATTGAATATTACCACCAAGAATGGTTCAAAAAAGGGCTACTTCGGCAATAGCACTTTGGGCTATGGTACCGACGGCAGGTATGATGAAAACATCAACGTAAACAAGTTTGATAACGACCGGCAAATTAGTATAATCGGACAATTTAACAATGTAAACAAGCAGAACTTTGGCGCTGGTGGCGGTCGCGGGAATAGATTTGGCGGCGGCGGCGGAAGTGGCAGCGGTGGTATTACTACAACAAATGCAGGAGGACTAAATTATTCTGACACCTATAAAAATGGCACCGAGTTTCAGGGAAGTTATTTCTTTAATAAGGCGTCTGCCATTAACTTGCAAAACAGCTTTACACAGAACTTGCTGGGAAACACGGTTACTACCGTAGCAAACAACTCGAGCAATAATACCGATAATCTTAACCACAGATTAAACTTCACCCTAGATACCAAAATAAACGAATCTACCTCTATAAAATTACAACCAACCTTTACCTATACAGACAATGGTGGCATAAACCAAAATAATTACGACAGAAACCTTTTACAGGGCCAAACCATTGGTCTTCAACGGTATAATACCGATGGTAAAAGTCCGAACTTTAGTGACAACCTATTAATCCGTAGGAAATTTGTTCGCCGTGGCAGAACGATTTCCCTAAATATAAATACAAATCTTGGTAACAACAGAAATGATAATTACAACTACATTGCCGAGTCTATTTTAATAAACAGCAATACAAGAGATAGTCTTACCAATCAACTAAACAATATTGATAACAATTCTTTTAGCAACAGTGCACGTTTGGTTTACACAGAGCCACTTTCAAAATCGCTGAGCTTGGAATTGAATTACCAAAACGGGTTTAACAGGGATAACCAGGATAAAGCTGTGCTAAACTACAACCAAGCTAGCGGCGCTTATGATGTCATCGACATACGTTACAGCAATGAGTATCAAAATAGAACGCTTACCAACGCGGTTGGGGTAAGTTTAAGCAAAACAGAAAAAAAATATAACATTAATGTTGGCGTTGCAGGACAGCAAACAAATCGAGTAAATAACAACATTACCACCGATTTTGTACGCACCCAAAACTTTATAAACTTAACTCCGACAGCAAATTTTAGATACAATTTTACCAACTCCAAGCGTCTTGCCATTAGATATAGGGGCAACACGCAACAGCCCTCAATAAGCCAAATACAACCTATTCCGGATAACACCAACCCACAGTTTATTTTTATTGGAAATCCTACACTAAGACCCGCATTTAACAACAATTTAAACGTAAGGTATAACGATTTTGATTTTGCCCGTTACCGCGTTTTATTTGCTTTCTTAGATTTAAATCAAACCTTTAATGCAATCGGCAACAGCAACGTCTTAATTACCGATCGCACCGATGAAAACTATGGTAAAATTGCAACAACTTATGTAAATGTTGGCGGCACGTATTCTGCTTTTGGTAACGTAACCTACGGAATTCCGTTGCTCCCGGAAAAGAAACTTAACCTCAATGCATCCTTAAGTGGAAATTATAATAGAAATGCCAACTTTACAAACGCCATTAAAAACATTACCAATGCTTGGTCTCTAACCAACCGCTATACCTTTATAACAAATTTTGATAAATTCGATTTTACCGGTGGAATATCCGCCACAGTAAATCGGGCTACCTACTCAGCTCAGCCTAATGCCAACACAACCTATTACACGTTAAACCCCAATTTCGAAACGAGTTATGTGTTGCCAGGCAACATCCGCTTTGCGATAGATTTAGATTATTTAAACAACAGCGGCCGCGGCGAGGGTTACAACACTAAATATACCCTGGTGAACAGTTATGCGAGCAAACAATTTTTTAAAAATAAAGTAACCGTCAAAGCTGCGGTTAATGATGCACTAAACCAAAACCAAGGTATAAGCCGTACTGCCAACAACAACACCATAACAGATTTAAACTATAACGTACTTAAAAGATACTACATGTTTTCTCTTACCTATTCTATAACCAGAATTGGTGGAAGAACTATTGGCGGCGAAACCCAGCAGGGAGGCGGCAGAAACGAGCGTAGAGGATTTTAGTTGAAGGGTCTAAAGATTTGTTTACGGCTATTTTTCGTTCCTGCCCATAGCTGATTGACATTTTTGGCATCTTTTCAATATGATTTTTGTTATCTTCAATACTGCATGTTCGAGTCTATGCTTTTGATAAGCCCAAAAAATATTGTTAAAAATATTGCCTCTAACTGTAGTGCTATGCGAATTGCGATAGTAGCGCTAATGGAAAGCAGCTTTCTGCTTAGCCCGCCCTCCAAAACCTAAATCGATTTACGTATTGTTTTTGTTACTTATCTTAAACAAACCTTTTGCTAATTTCGAGGTCTTTGTAAGCTAAGCCTTAAACCATTGCCTGTGATTAAATACGTTACAATACTTATATTTTTATTCATCAGTGCCGCAGCCGCTGCTCAAGAAAAAACATCAGTAACTGGTGGTGTCATAGATTCTGCGGATAAAAAGCCCATCGGTTATGCCTCGTTGGCTATAAAAGACGCAAAAGATTCTAGCGTGGTTGCCTCTAGTAGCACAGATCAAAACGGAAAATTTAAGTTTTCTGGCTTAAAGCCGGGCACCTATACTCTTTATGTAGGGTTTTTGGGTTATAAAAGAGCCATCAAGAATTTTACGCTAACAGAAGAGAAGCCAGAGATTACTTTAACACCATTGATGCTCGCTAGCAGCAGCCAGTCGCTAAACACAGTAGAAATAAAAGGTGAGAGTCCGCCTATCGTTATTAAGAAAGATACTTTAGAATTTAATGCGAGCTCATTTAAAGTAATTGAAAACTCTGTAGCAGAAGATCTTTTAAAAAAGCTGCCCGGTGTAGAGGTAGATAAAGATGGTGGAATAAAGGCGCAAGGAGAAACCATTACCAAAGTCTATGTTGATGGAAAGGAGTTTTTTGGTAGCGATCCATTATTGGCTACAAAAAACCTGCCTGCAGATATGATTGCAAAAATTCAGGTTATAGATCAGGGTTCTAACCAATCTAAATTTACTGGGATAGACGACGGTAGCAGAACAAAGGTATTGAACATCACGATAAAGAAAGATCGCAAATATGGTTCATTCGGCCGTGCAGATGTTGGATACGGAACTAACGATAGATATGATGCTTCATTTAATGTAAATCAGTTCGAAAATGAAAGAAAACTCAGTGTCTTAGGACAATTTAATAATGTAAATAGGCAGAATTTTGGTGGCGGTTTACGCGGCGACGGATTAACAACTACCAATGCTGGTGGTGTTCGTTTTGTAGACACCTATAAAGATGGTACGGAATTTAATACCAACTATTTCGTAAATAAATCTGATAAGTTTGTACAGCGAAATAGTATAAATACGAATTTTCTTGGCAATACAACCACAATTTTTAAGAACAACCAAAATAACAACAGCGATAGGACAAATCATCGTTTTGACTTTATGGTAGATACGAAATTAGATTCGTTAACTTCTCTCCGAATTCAGCCTAATATTAATTTTACATCAGACAATAATGATAACTTAAATGTTTATAATAGAGATTTTGGTACATATATCATAGATGGAACACAAGGCTATAAAAGCCATAATACATCCCCATCTGTAAACAGTGATATTCTTTTGAGGCGGAGATTTACTAAAAAGGGCAGGACAATTTCGCTGAGTTTTAATACCAATATTAATAACAATGACGGTAATGTATTTAATCTGGTTAACGAAATAAGAAAACGAGAAGGTACCTTGAAAGATAGTTTGCGAAATCAATTTAATGATCAATCCAGCGAATCTTTAAATCAAGGTGAGCGTATTGTCTACACAGAGCCTATTTCAGAAAAAATGAGCTTTGAAGCCAACTATAACAACAATTATAATCATAACACTTCTAACAGATACACCTATAATTTTAATCCTGCAACTCAAAAGTACGATCTTTTGGATACCACTTATAGTAATGCTTATGAGAATCGGATTTTGGAAAATCAGGGTGGTGTAAGCGTTAATTATAATGCGGAAAAAACAAATTGGAACGTAGGCGTTTCGGTCGAAAATACAGATAGAACGAATAATAACCTTACTCAAGGCTATGTTTTAAGGCAAAACGTAAATAACTATCGCCCATCTGCAACATATAGATATAGGTTTACAAATAGCAAGCGAATTTATGTCCGTTATCAGGGTAGGACAAATCAGCCCACTGTGCAACAATTACAACCGGTTATAGATAATACGAATACACGGACTAAACCAATCGGCAACCCAAACCTGAAACCAGAATATAGCAATTCATTAAGTGCAAATTTTCGAACTTTTACGCCTGGTAAAAATCGATCTTTGTTCGTTAACTTGAACCTAAGCCAAACATCTAACAATATAGCAAATAGCACGGTGTTAATAGAGTCGGGTCAAGATGAAGGAAAACTTGCCATTACTCCAGTTAACGTAAACGGTGTTTATTCTGGCAACCTATCCTCAGATCTGAGTTTGCCGCTAATGCCCGAGAACAAACTTAACTTTAATATAAATGTAGGCTTAAACTATAACAGAGATGTAAACTTTACCAACGCACTTAGAAATGTAACCAATAATTACTCAGTTAGAAATGGGTATAGGCTTAGTTCTAATCTGGATAAGTTAGACCTTAATGTTGCAGTTTATGGTAACATTGATAAATCTACCTACTCGGTACAGCCTAATTTTAATACTACATTTTACAGGTTAAGTCCAAATGCCAACGTTAGTTATCTATTTCCTGGAGATATTCGCTTTTCTGTAGATGCAGACTATACTTTAAACACCGGAGGCGATGCAAATTTTAACAATCAATATACCATCGTTAACAGTTATATAAGCGTTCTTGCGTTTAAGAAACAAGGAACCTTCAAAGCCGCGGTTACAGATTTATTAAATCAAAATCAGGGAGTTTATCGCACTGCGAATAATAATACCCGATCAGAAACGAATTTCACGGTACTGAAACGGTATTTTATGTTTTCGTTCGTTTATGCTCTAAAAAGGTTTGGCGGCAAAAGTGTCTCCCCAACCGAAGAGGACAATGGAGGTAGAAGAGGCCGAGGGAGAAGGGGTTTCTAATTTTTCTTGATAATTTGAAATTTATTGGAGCCTTATTTGGATTAAATCTAAAGAAAGATTACCTTGCGCTAAATAAATTATCTACATGAAACTGTCGAAATTAAAAGTTGGTGAAAGTGCAACCATTATGGCCTTTACCGATTTAGACATGTCTTTAAAATTAATGGAGATGGGTTGTTTGCCTGGTGAAATGGTAGAGGTAGAGCGATTTGCGCCTCTTGGAGATCCGATGGCAATTCGTATAGCAGGCTATCAGCTTTGCTTGCGAAAAACGGAGGCAGATGTGGTAATTATTCAGTAAAAAAACTACTCTGTTGGTCAGTAGAATCGCATTAGTTGGTAATCCAAATACAGGAAAATCTACCTTGTTTAATCGATTAACCGGGTTAAATCAAAAAATAGGTAATTTTCCCGGCATTACTGTCGATAAAAAAACAGGTACAACCAAATTACCTGATGGCGCAACTGCCGAGGTAGTGGATCTACCAGGAACTTACAGCCTATACCCAAAAAGTAACGATGAACGGATTGTTTTCCAGGTGCTGGCGGATGACACCAATCCAAGTTACCCTGACTTAATCGTATTAATTGTAGATGCCTCAAACCTAAAACGAAACATGCTTCTGTATTCGCAAGTTGCAGATTTGGGTATCCCGACTATTCTGGCTCTAAATATGACCGATCTGTCAGATAAGCAAAACATCTATATCCATGTAAATAAACTCGCAGAAAAACTCGGCGTTCAAGTGATTCCAATATCTGCCAGAAGCAATACTGGGATAGATAAGCTTAAAATGGCAATTGCTTACACAACCAAGATACCAACGCAACTTGCCGCAGTAGATATAAATTTTTTGGCGCCAGCCGCAATAGAATCTACAAAAAAAATTATCGGTACAAACAGTGATTATTATGCTTTGCAGATGCTGCATCAACATCATCACCTAAATAATTTATCTGCAGAGCAGCAGCGACAGTTAACCGATCTGGAGCAAGCTTACAAGTTCGATTCGCCAAAAATGCAGGCAGCAGAAACCATTGCCAGGTACAAACGCTTAGGGAGTATTTTGGCCGATGTTGTGATAGACAAAGGTAGGGCTTCAAAATTTACCTTCAGTGATAAACTAGACCGGGTGCTTACCCACAAAGTTTGGGGTTTTGCCATCTTTTTGCTTATTCTGTTCCTTATATTCAATGGTATTTTTGCCTGGTCGGCCTACCCAATGGCTTGGATAGAAACTTTTTTTGGTTGGATTACAGAATACGGACATCAATTTTTACCTGCCGGGATGTTAACCAACCTAGTTTTAGATGGAGTTATCGCCGGCCTCGGCGGCATTTTTGTCTTTATCCCTCAAATTGCCATCTTGTTTGCTTTTATATCTATTCTAGAAGATACCGGCTATATGGCCCGCGTTACTTTTATGATGGATAAAGTAATGAGAAAGGTAGGATTGAACGGAAAATCTATCGTGCCTATGATTGGCGGAATTGCTTGCGCTGTACCCTCAATAATGGCTGCGAGAAATATTGAGAACTGGAAAGATAGAATGATTACCATTATGGTTACGCCGCTTATCAGTTGCTCCGCTCGGCTACCGGTTTACATCTTGCTTATCTCCCTAATCATCCCACAAAAAACAATTTGGGGCATCATCAGCTTGCAAGGCTTAGCTTTGATGATTATGTATCTTATAAGTTTTATTGCAGCAATTGCAGTAGCGTGGGTAATGAAGGTAATTATAAAAGCAAGAGAACGGTCTTACTTTATTATGGAACTTCCCGTTTATCGTATGCCACGATGGAAAAATGTACTCTACAATATGATTGAGAAATCAAAAACTTTTGTGTTCGAAGCAGGGAAAGTTATCATCGCCATTTCGATTATTTTATGGGTGATGGCATCTTTTGGCCCCGGTAACCGCTTCGAAGAGATAGATCAAAAATACGAGGCTTCGGAAATAAGACAGCCAAACGAAGCTAAGCACATTGAAACCTTGGCTGCATCAGAAAAACTAGAGAATTCTTATGTGGGCATTCTTGGCCATTGGATAGAACCTGCCATAAAACCGTTAGGGTACGACTGGAAAATCGGCATCGGACTAATTACATCTTTTGCGGCGCGCGAAGCTTTTGTCGGCACCATGGCAACCATTTATAGCGTAGATGGCGGACCAGATGATAATTCTACCATTCGCAGCAAAATGGCGGCTTCTAAAAATTACGAAACAGGATTGCCCGTATATTCTTTTGCAACCGGCATCTCATTAATGCTTTTCTATGCTTTCGCGCTTCAGTGTATGAGCACGGTAGCAGTCGTTTACCGGGAGACAAAAGGATGGAAATGGCCAATTACCCAACTGATCTATATGACGGCACTGGCTTATATCGCTGCCCTTATCGCGTATCAGCTCTTAAAATGAGATTTTGGCGAACACGCCTCCTACAAAAGAAAATAGATACCAGTTTCCCGCCTGAACTTTATTGGGCACAATCGGGTTGAGCTGCAAAATCATGTGTAAAAATAGAGCGAAAAACCTATCCCAGTTCTATCTGTCTTTTAATGCTTTCTTCTAAAGAAATAAGTGTTTCAGTTCTCTGTATGCCATTTACTGCCTGTATTTCTTCGTTGAGCACATGTCTAAGATGTGCGGTATCTCTACAAATAATTTTCGCGAACATACTATAGGCCCCAGTGGTATAATGTAATTCTACGACCTCTTTTATGTTGCTCAACTGCTTAACAGCATCTTTGTACAAAATTCCTTTTTCTAAATATATTCCCAAAAAAGCACAGATATCATAGCCAGCTTTTTGAGGATCGATTATTAGATGAGAACCCTTAATAATGCCCATTTCTTGCAATTTCTTCATCCGTACGTGTATGGTTCCGCCCGAAACAATTAACTCTTTGGCAATTTCTGTGTAGGGCTTTGTAGCATCCTGCATCAATTGTTTCAAGATATCAATGTCAAGGTTATCAATCTCTAAATTGTAATTATCCTTTTTTAACATTTGTTTTCAATTTTATATGCAAACTTACAAAACCTTATCAATACTATAAATTATTTTTTATTTACTTATAATATTTGCAAGTTATTAGAACATATCTTACATTTGTAGCAAGCAATTGGAAGAAAGCTTTTAAGTTGAAGATTAAAGGTGGTAATTAGAGGTGTTAAGCATTGCTAGGCTCTAGGTCTGAACGCGAAATAGAAATACAACAATGTAGGGTGGTGAAACTGGCAGACACACCTCCTTGTCTCGGTGGCGGAGAAAACGGAAAATACAGATTAGTCTGGGCTAACCACTCCTTGAAGGTTCGATTCCTTCCCCTACAGCAGTAGAGTTAAAAGTTGAGGGTTAAAAGTTAAAGGTTAAAAGTGCGGACTGCACCTGCAACCTTTAACTCGTAACTTAATTACAAAATGTTGGGTGGTGAAATTGGCAGACACGCCTCCTTGTCTCGGTGGTGGGGAATAATGGGATAAACGCAGCTTATTGGGTTGACCACAAATTAATTTTTTGAACTGTAGCTAACTACCCCTTGAAGGTTCGACTCCTTCCCCAACAGCTTTTTTTATGAATAATAAGTTAGTTTGAAAACGAGTAACCTGGATGGGTTGCTCTTTTTTTTTGGAAAAAATTTAAAAAAATTAGAAAACCTGTAATTTTTTCACCTCATATGTATCTATGGTAGAAAGAAAACGAAGGTTTTTCAATTTTTAATTATGCCATCCAATCACTTCAGTAAAATTTATAATAACTATGCACCGCAAGTTTTCAGAATTTGTATGGGCTATGTAAACGATCGAGCAGAAGCCCAGGATCTGGTTCAAGAAACGTTTATAAACGTTTGGAAAGGACTTGCTAAGTTTAGAGAAGAAGCCAAATTAAGCACCTGGATTTTTAAGATAGCCACCAACAATTGCTTACGTCAATTAGAAAAATCTAAGCGAATACAAACAACAACATTTCCAGCGGATCTTGCAGCATTTCCAGAACCTGAAGAAAATGCCAGATTAACGTTTCTATACAAATGTATTTCTGAATTGGAAGAAATAGATAAAATCCTTATCTCCTTAAAGCTCGAAGAAGTTCCTCAAGAGGAAATAGCAGAAATAACTGGCATGAGTCTCACCAACGTTCGCGTAAGAACGCATAGAATTAAAACAGCACTTACATTAAAATTTAGAGATCATGGAGAAATTGAATGATTTGACAGCTATTTGGCAATCTGTTCCATTAAGCGGTTTGCCAAGCTCAATAGAGATATTAAAAATAATAAAAAAAGATCGGAGTGCGAAGCTTAGACAATTGGTGCGTGTAAACGCAGCTGCGTTAATATTGATTTTGATGATGCTTGCAGTAGCCTTCCTCTCTCCTGCTACTTTCTTGATCACAAAAATTGGAGTCGGATTAATACTGTTCGCGGGCATTATCATGGCTGGCACAAACCTAAACTCGTTATATCGATTTTATAACTTAACGGCTTGTAGCAACATAGAATATATCGCATTTCTAAAACAAACAAAACTCCGCCAGTTATTCTATTTTACAAAAACGCAGCCTTTGGTAATGTGTTGCGCCTCCATCGGACTTTTTTTCTACTGGTATGAGCTTAGCCTTGAAAAGCCTACTTTAGGCATCGCTATTTATATAGGGTTTTTAGTTTACTTTATAATACTTTGGTTTTATGTGAGACCGAAGATTTTTAAGAGAGAACAACATAAATTGAATAAATCTATCGCACACATCAATAAAATTTCTAAACAATTTTAATTTTAATAATTATGAAAAAACGAAGAATGCTCCCGCGGGCACAAATCTTATTATCTACAGGATTACTATTCGCAATCCTGCCGATGCTATTTAAAGAATATGTAACCATCCCCGATTTTATAATGGGCGGGTTAATGGGATTTGGAATAACTGTGGAAGTTTTGGCCTTAATTATGATGCGAAAATCTAAAAGCAGATACTGTCAATTAAACGGCTAGCTAAAAAACAACGTAAAAAGGCAGCTCTATCGGCTGCCTTTTTTTGGGGATATTTTAAATCAATCTAAACCGTCATGATGTTTTTTTCCTTTATCTCGGCATGTTTATCAACTTTTAAAATATAACTGTCCGTAAGTTTTTGCACTTCGGCTTCGCCGGTTTTTATCTCATCATCGGATACGCTTTCTTCCTTAAGCTTTTTAATCTGCTCGTTGGCTTCCTTGCGCAAATTTCTAATGGTTATTTTACCGTGCTCTGCCTCTTCCTTAACTTTCCTTACTAAATCTCTACGACGTTCTTCGGTAAGCGGCGGAACCAAAAGTCTAATAATTACCCCGTCATTTTGAGGATTGATGCCAATATTTGCTTCTTGAATTGCTTTTTCTATTGCAATCAACATCGACTTTTCCCACGGCTGTAACACAATTGTTCTCGCATCTGGGGTGTTAATGCTAGCTACTTGCGCCAACGGTGTAGAAGAGCCATAATAGTCTACAAAAATTCCATCTAACATGCCAACTGATGCCTTACCCGCGCGAATTTTGGTCAATTCTCCTTCACAATGCTCAATCGCCTTTTCCATCAAAACCTTGGTATCTTCTAATTGCATCTTTATCAACTCATTCATTTTCTGCGTATTTGTAGTTTAAACAATATTCCTTTTTAGCTTACAACGGTTCCTATATGCTCGCCATTCGCTATTCTCATAAAATTTCCGTGTTTATTCATGTCGAACACAATAATCGGCACCTGGTTTTCTTCACATAGAGTAAAGGCTGTCATATCCATTACATTTAACCCCTTAGCATAAACCTCTTTAAAAGAAATATGCTCATACTTTGTTGCACCTGGATTTTTTTCCGGATCGGCTGTGTATATTCCGTCTACTCGCGTTCCCTTAAGCACCGCATCTGCTTTTATTTCTATTGCCCTTAGTGCCGCGGCAGAATCTGTGGTAAAATATGGGTTACCAGTTCCGGCCCCAAAAATAACCACTCGGCCTTTTTCTAAATGTCTTACCGCTCTTCGACGGATGAATGGTTCGCAAATTTGCTCCATTTTTATCGCGGTAAGCAAGCGGGTTTTAATACCTTCTTTTTCAAGCGCATCTTGTAATGCCATAGAATTTATAACTGTAGCGAGCATTCCCATATAATCTGCTTGCGCGCGGTCCATGCCACTTTTTTCTGCGCTTAAGCCTCGAAAAATATTCCCCCCACCAATAACAATTGCAATTTCTAAACCCTTATCGTATACGGCTTTAATTTCTTGGGCGTATTGAGTTACACGCTCATTGTCTATTCCATATTGCTTATCGCCCATAAGCGATTCTCCACTGAGTTTTAGTAATATACGTTTGTATTTCATGGGTTCAAAAATATCAACATTTTTTTAATAACTAGCTATTCTGAACATATTTGCGGTAATAATTTAGGTTGCGATGAGGTTGCCTTTAAAAAATAAGGATGTTAATTCCAAATCAGCATTTATTAAAACCAAGTTGGCGTTCTGCTGCACATCTATTTTGCCAACAAAATTCCCTAGGCCCATTAGTTTTGCCGGATATAAACTTGCCATCTTTAAGGCTTCGTTAAGCGAAATATCGCAATGCCTAACACAATTTTTTATCGCCTTCAACATAGTTAGTGAAGAGCCAGATAGTGTGCCATTCGGCATAACGAATTTTTTACCTTCAACCACGTGCTGGTATGGACCAATATTACATTCGGTCACGGCATCTGTAATTAAAAACAACCGTTCTCTCATTACTTTTTTGGCGAATTTTACCACTTCAAAATTCAGATGCTCACCATCTACAATAATACTTGATTGTGCGGTTTGATGATTTAAGACCGCAGTAGGAATACCAGGATTTCGATGATGGATCGGACTCATGGCATTAAAAAGATGAGTGGTTGTCTTTACTCCTTTTGCATAAGCAGCATTTGCTTCTTTGAAAGTAGCATCGCTGTGTCCAAGCGAAACAACAACATCGTTATCCAATAAGTATTTAATCACTTCATCATCTTGAAGCTCTGGTGCAATGGTCATCATTTTAATTACGCCATCGCCAAAATCGATAAGCGCTTTCACTTCATCTAAAGCAGCTTTCCGGATGTATTCTTGCACATGCGCGCCTGCACGTTTGGGATTTAAAAATGGCCCTTCTAAATGTAAACCCATAAAGTTTTTCGCGTTTCCGCGATATTCTTTTGCAGCTTCTATACAGGTGCTGAACACCGCCGGCGTGTTTGTAGCAACACACGCTAAAAAGCCGGTGGTACCTTCTCTTAGCAATTGGTTTTCTATAATCTCTAAAGATTCTGCTGTTGGTTCTGCGGAAAATAAACGTCCTGCTGCTCCATAAATCTGAAGATCTATAAAACCTGGCGCAAGATAATTTCCATGCGCATCAACTACATCCACATTCGCAGGGAGGTTGGTGGAAATTTCGAAAATCGTTTCGTTATCTATAACGATATTTTTTCCTTGTACGAGTTGATCGTCTTGAAAAAATTTTGCGTTGGAAATTACTACCATGGGTTTTAGGGTTTAAAACAAAAATAGCTTTTTAGACTTAAGAAAGTCCGACGTTATTACCGCTAAAAAAGGTTTCGCTACCTCGGATAAACCTCTCTTACGCCTTGGACATAAAAAAAGTCCCGATTGTTATCGAGACTTTTTAGGAATATTTTAATAATCTTATGCGCCTAACTGAACACGTTTGAAAGCGGTAACAGTTAAACCTTTAGAAGTAGATTCTAAAAACTGAATTACACTTTTAGAACTGTCTTTTACAAATTCTTGGTTTAGCAATGTGCTGTCTTTGTAGAATTTGTTCAATTTACCAACGGCAATTTTCTCTACCATTTCCTCTGGCTTACCTTCTGCACGGATTTGTTCTTTAGCTATCTCAATCTCACGCTCAATAGTATGAGGATCGACATCTGCTTTATCCAATGCAACAGGATTCATGGCAGCAATTTGCATTGCTACATCTTTACCAGCCTCGTCCACATCAGAACCTTTTTGGTTTAAAGCAACCAAAACGCCCAGACGGTAATTGCTGTGGATGTAAGGAACAACTTTTTCGCCACTTATTACTTCATACTTAGAAATGCCGATTTTTTCGCCAATTTTACCTGTATTTTCAATGATCATATCGGCAACCAGAGAACCATTTAATGTTAAGCCTAACAAGGCCTCTAAATTTGCAGGATTTTGATCAATTGCCAAATCAGCAAACTTATTTGCTAATGCAACGAAATCGGCATTTTTGGCAACAAAATCTGTTTCACAGTTTAGTTCCAAAATTACACCACGCGTGCCATCAACTGTAGCCCTTGCTATAACAACTCCTTCGTTACTCTCGCGGTCTTGACGGCTTGCGGCAACTTTGGCGCCCTTTTTTCGTAAGTAATCAACAGCTGCCTCAAAATCGCCATTTGCCTCTACCAAAGCTTTTTTGCAATCCATCATACCTGCACCAGTTTGCTGGCGCAATTTATTTACATCTGCTGCAGAAATTTGTACTGTAGACATTTTTTTTCTATTTAGCCCCCCTCGTTCCCCCCAGATGGGGGGAGGAGCGAGATGTTTATTTTAATAAATTATTTGCAAAGCCCTCTCCTCTGGGGAGGGTTGGGTGGGGCTTTATTCTTCTGTTTTTACTTCTTCCTTCTCTGCAGCAACTTTTGGAGCGGCAACTTCTTCCTTTTTGGAAGCTTCGGCTTTAAGTGTTACTTCTTCCTTTGCAGGTGTTTCTTCGTTTACAGCAGCTTTTGCAGGAGCCTCTTCCTCTTCAATTATCTCGGCTTCAGCTGACGCTTCCACTTTAACAGGTTCTTCAACTTTAGCAATGGTTTCCGCTTTTGCAGGCTCCTCAGCTTTAGCAACAGCATCTGCATCTACAGCACCTGCTCTTTTACGGCGAGGTTCTCTAACTTCGGGTTCATCTGCTGCAGCTTTTGCAACTACCGCCTCTTTCTCTGCTTCGTCTTCCTTCTCACGCTTGCGCTCATCCATACCTTCTTGAATTGCGTTTACCACAATATCGGTAATTAAAGTGATGGATTTTGTTGCATCATCATTAGATGGAATTGGGAAATCTATGCTAGAAGGATCTGAATTTGTATCAACCATCGCAAAAGTTGGGATGTTCAATTTCAACGCTTCTGTAACCGCAATGTGTTCTCTCTTTACATCAACAATAAAAAGGGCAGCTGGTAAACGGTTTAAATCTGCAATGCCCCCCAAAAGACTTTCCAGCTTAATACGTTCACGCTGAATCATCAAACGTTCCTTCTTAGATAAAATAGTGTAAGTACCATCTTTGGTCATCTTATCTATATTGCCCATTTTTTTAATAGACTTGCGCACCGTAGCAAAGTTGGTAAGCATACCGCCTAACCAACGCTCGGTTACAAAGGGCATGTTCACTTTGGCAGCTTGTTCTGCCACAATTCCTTTTGCTTGCTTTTTTGTTGATACAAATAAAATCTTTCTACCAGACTTAACAATCTGTTTAATTGCAGCAGCAGCTTCTTCTGTTTTAGAAAGTGTCTTATTTAAATCTATAATGTGGATGCCATTACGCTCCATAAAAATATATGGAGCCATTTTTGGGTTCCACTTGCGGGTAAGGTGACCAAAGTGCACACCTGCATCCAATAAATCTTGATATGTTGTTTTTGCCATTGTGTTTGTCTTCTTTGATTAACGTTTACTGAATTGGAATTTTTTACGAGCTTTTGCACGTCCTGGTTTTTTACGTTCAACCATACGGCTATCACGTGTCATTAACCCTTTTGCGCGCAATGCAGGTTTTTTCTCCGCATCTAGTTCCACAATTGCTTTGGCTATCGCCAACCGAACAGCTTCTGCTTGTCCCTTGATTCCACCACCGGCTAAATTTACTTTTACATCATACTGGCCAACAAGTTCTGCAACTTCAAAGCTTTGATTAACAATGTATTGTAAAGGTAGTGTAGGGAAATATTCTTTGTAATCTTTACCGTTAACGGTGATATTGCCAGCGCCATCTTGTAAATAGATGCGTGCAACAGCTGTTTTTCTTCTTCCCGAAGTGTTTGTAACTTGCATTTAATTAAAGTTTAATGGTTGTTGGAGATTGAGCTGCGTGCGGGTGTTCTGCACCTGCATAAACAAAAAGATTGGTGTACAATTTTTTGCCCAACTTACTTTTTGGTAACATCCCTCTTACCGCTTTTTCTACTACACGACGAGGGTGCTTGTCCATTAACTCTTTAGGGGAGATAAACCGCTGACCGCCAGGGTAACCAGTATAAGAAATATACTGCTTATCAGTAAATTTCTTTCCAGTAAATTTAACCTTCTCTGCATTGATAACGATGACATTATCGCCGCAATCTACGTGTGGGGTGTACTCAGGCTTGTTTTTACCACGAATAATCATAGCGATCTTCGATGACAAGCGCCCCAAAATCTCTCCTTCAGCATCAACTACAACCCACTGTTTGTTAACAGTTTTGGCATTGGCAGAGACAGTTTTGTAACTTAACGTATTCACTTGCTTTTATTTAATTGATTAATTATTTGTTAATTCCCTCTTTTTTAAAGGACTGCAAAGATAGACTAAATAGTTTTAGTTTCAAACAGATGGCAGAAAAAAGTTACTGGTTGAGGTGGTGAGTGGATTAGTTGGAAATGGCTCAAAATTAATAAATTAAATTGCTTGAAAAAGTAAGGAAAGGAGCTCTTTTGATTGGCAGTCTGGTTTTACGCTATCTCACTGATGAAGAATCGGGGAATGTCGCTTCAATGCAGTTTACGCGGCAATTATAATTTAAGCAATTGACATTGTAAAGTGCAGAAAACCAACGCACCATCTTTCGCGCTTGGGGTTTATAATTTAACATTTATTGTGTAGTCTCTTTGAAAATAATATGTACATTTAAAACTTTTAATGCATAGTAATGTAATTGATTTTATGAATCTTATAAGTGAATTAAGCCAATTTGAAAGCCACAAAGGAGACCTTCCAAAAGTAGAAATTGGACAAGTTATTGATTTATCTTCAATAAAGGGGCTAACAAAAGGAAGTAATACGGGAAGAGATTTCTATAAATATTTAAGTTGCTTTTATAAAGTTGTTCGAGAAAATGGTTTAGAAATCAATGATAATTACCCTATAGAATTAATCTCAAAATTTAAAATCGAAGAAATTTATGATGGAAAGGTTATTAGAGAAAACCTAAGGATTTTTAGAAAAGAAGGAGCATGATTATACACTTTCTTCCAAAAGAAAACTGGCAAACAGGTTTTTTTAATCTTTGAAGTATGAATTTAATTCACATCAGCATTCTGTTACAAACAGTATAAATCTTTAATTTACAGTAATATCATTTAACTTTTACCCACTTATATTGATTACTTATTTTCGTTAACTTATAGAGCATTCCGCTTTTGGCATCTACTTTGAGCCTCGGAAATTTGTCTAATTGGTCTAACTTATCTTCCCCTATATACAAATACTGACTTTCATTTCCTCTAAAAACCTCGACTGTCTTCAAAATAGCAATATACGCGAATAATAAAATAATTACGATTAATAACCAATTAGTATATTTATTCATTGCTGGTTGTTATAATGTTTATTAATTTACCTTTTATAATAAATTTATTACGCAAATTTTCAACCTGTATCATTGAAGTAGGTTTTTCTCCCTCCTCAAAGTAGTCATCGTCGACACTTGATACATATTCAAAATCAATCTTTCTTATTGAGATGGGATTAATAATTAAATATATGACATTATTATAATTTGCATCTCTAATTATTTCAACTTGTTCAGTTGTACATATCAAATCGATATGACGCCCATAGCTATCATTAGAAATAATGTGATTAATTCTATCTTTATCTTCAAAAATATCACTTATCCTTGAAATATCAATTAGAACTTTTTTATTTATAATCTTTTGGCCATCTATAGAATATTTTAAATTTACTGAATCGAGAATAAAATCTGGTTTTTCTTGGATTAAAATTTTGTTTAATCTAGCTTTCCGTGAGGACTCCCTCAGAGCTGTGGAATCAACTTCCATTTCAGGAAGTTGAGTAGTAGTAGTAGTATTTTTTCATGAAAATATTAATGCAGATAAGATAGTCGCAAAAACGCATAAGACTACACCCTTATAATTGAACATGAGAGATTTTTAAATTTTTTAACAAATATAATAAATATCTATAAATCATCTGGTTTTAAACCTAGTCGTTTTCTAGGTGCTACCTTCTTTTGATAAAACATAATAGTTTGGAGAATTATTTTTTAATAATATATACTAAAATTGTTTTTTAACGACTACTATTATATTTGTTTAGCGCCGAAGCAGTATGAATATTTTGGGCTTCTTTTTATTCTAATGAGCGTATACTAATTCACTTTTATAGTAAACCCCTGAAGCAGCGGGGGTTAAAACTACGGGATTAAAACCGTAGTTTTAACCTTTAAAATTATCTCTCACAATGAAAAATATTTTAACACTTGCCATAATTGTTCTGATCTTGGCATCTTGTAAATCAAGAAATAAAAAAGAGAAGGAAATTTTCGACTTTCTGAACCATACTGCGAAGCAATTTAGCAAAGACAAGTATGAATTGGTAAGTCTAGAGTTTAAAGATTCTGTGTACGTACCTGACTATCAAAATTTTCATTCAAAGAATGACTTTATTGATTATGCCAAAGATTTAATTCCAGTTACTTTAGAAATTGATACAGTTGTGTTCGACGAGAAATATCAAACAGCAATCGAAGACGAGACCAAATTAGTCGGTAATAAGAACTTCTACAGCGATATAAATTGGTATAACTATCCATTTTCCGAAAAATTATATAATTTAATTTGTGATGATGGAGGAAAATATTTATACGCTAATAGGGTTCAAATAATTTTTTGAATTCTATTGTCGAAAGCTCCTATCCGAACTTTCGTAAAAAATTAATTGATGATAGCAAATTCCAGAAAAAATTGGTGGAAGAAATTTTTAACTATCAAAATTTAGCGAAATTGGGAAGTGTTGATTCAGTAACAAAATATATTTCAATTGAAAGGATGAAAGAGAAAGAAGTTTATGGAATGCTATATACAGCACTTTATAGAATAAATAATATCCTCTTTAAAACAGAGTTTATTTTCAACAAGAACGAGAAAATTATTCAATATAAAGGTCTCTCTACAGATGAATGAGGCGAAGTTACTGCAAAAAATCATTTCCTTAGAAATAACCGAAGCCGAATACGCAAAAGACTTCAAAATTACTCTAAGATTTTCTGATGGAATTACCTAAGTGATTGATTTTGAAAACTTCTTAAAATCAGCTAAAAACCCTATGGCGAGATAATATTTGGATATAGATAAATTCAAAAAATTCACCATTGAATTTGAAGATTTAGTTTGGAACGATTACGAACTCTGTTTCCGAATTTGGGGTTTGCACAATGGCAAAATTTAGCGTAAATTCTCAAACAATAAAATGCTTCTAGCGTGCAAATTTAATCAGGTTAAAGCTTATCATCATTAACCTCTATCCAAATATTATCTGGATCTTGAAAATAAACTTGCTTTACACCATCTGGCCGAACTTGCGGCGTTTTAGAATTTTGGTTCCAGTTGCCATATTTAATATTCAATTCGTCAAGATGCTTGGTAAAATCGGCCATGTTGGCTACCGAATAAGCAAAATGCGAATTAATATCGTGGTTTGTTATTTCAGCTGCACCTTGTATTAAGTGCAGGTTGGTATATGGACCGGTGCTCAGCCACACATGTTTGCCATCATGAAACGGCTCTGGTATTTCTTTTAGCTTCATCACATCTTTATAAAAAGCTGCGCTCTTTGCTAAATCTTTTACATACAGGGCAATGTGGTTGGCCTTTACAGTATCTTGTGCGCTGGTGTTTAACATAATTCCGCTTAGTGAAAGTAGTAAGATAAATTTAAAAATAATTGTTTTAGTTCTCATAGTGTAATGCTCTAATATTAGTTTACGATTTACGATGGTGTTGCTTGGTTATAAAATTAAAGACAGAATAGTCTCTAAGGGTTTTTATGCTTAGCTTTATCTGCTTCCCTTAAAACCTCTTTTAACCGTTCGATATGCACCTTAAGTTCGTCTGTCCGCCTCTTGCGTTCTTCAATAAGATCTGCGACTGCGTGATTTTCCAGCGATGAGATAAAGTTTTTTCTTTCCTCCATCATTCGTATAGCAACCCATAAGGTTTCCTCTATTTTATCGGCATATTCATCTCCCAAAATATTTTCAGTAAAAGCATGGCCGGTGAAACATCGGTATCTATTATTGCCGTTTTCATTTATCTTGGTCAATATGCCACCACAGTCGGGGCAGGTTAAGGCAGTTGGGACGCCGAGGACTTTTGTAACTTCATAGCTGCTTCCCATTTTAAGCGTAATTTCAGACTCTATCCTTAGCTGTTCTGGAACTTTAGAAGGTTTACATTCTCCGCGACTATACAAATCTGTAAGAATATAGCCCATATCTATAATAGGCACTCTGTAATCTACATCAATATTTTTCAGTACGTTGTTGGGCATATCAGGGAATTCCGCTTCATCTGGTTCTTGTACAATGCAAGTGCCGCCAGCGGCTTTAATTGAACTCATGCCAGAACTTCCATCATCCAATAAACCTGTAAGGATAATACCTGTAACGCAAGAATCGTACTCGGCAGCAGCGGTGCGGAAAAGCACATCTATAGACGGTCGCCAATGATTTTCCATTGGGCCCATTGCTATTAAAATTTTCCCTGCTTGGAGCATCATGTGTTTGTTACTTGGCGCGAGATAGGCCTTTCCTTTTTCTATGGAAGCTCCATTTTCTGGAATTTCAACTTTAATGTGCGACTTTCGATTTAATATTTGCAGTACATTCTCTGGCACCGTGTTTTTACTCAAATGTATAACAATGAATAGCGCCGCATCTACATCTGCGGGTATCAATGAAAGTAATTTAGATACGGCAGAAAGTCCTCCAGCCGAAGCTCCGATGGTAACAATATTTGTTGCTTTCAAGTTCTTCATTTTTTAAACGATCATATAATTATCCTGCGGAAAAGTTATGGTAAAGCTTGCCCCTTCTTTATTTAATATTTCTAATTCGCCCTTTAAAAGCGCTACTCTGTTCTTTATTCCCCTAAGCCCCGATCCATTCTTCAATGCCTCATCTATATCTTTAGAAAAGCCTTTTCCGTTATCGCTAACTACAACTGTTATTTGGTTGTTTTTAGTACTTAAAACAACCTTTGCCACACTAGCTCCAGAGTGTTTGATGCTGTTGTTCAACAATTCTTGGATAATTCGAAAAACAGACAATTGTGCTTCTGCCGGCAATAGATTTGCGCAACTATCTATGCTAGAAAGTACCTTAAAGCCAGATTGGTTTAACCGCTGAGCCATGTCTTTTATTCCCTCGCAAAAGCCAAAGTCTTTAAGAACAGAGGGATTTAAATCAACCGAAATAGCCCTGAGCTCTCTAATACTTTGATTTAGTAGTTCATTAATCGCGTCAAACGCCACTGTTGTATTTTCATTTTTATGGAGGTGATTTAACCTAAAACCAATACCGTACAACAATTGGCAAACACTATCATGCAGGGCCGAAGCTATTTTTTCTCTCTCATTCTCTTGTGCTTGAATGGATGCCCGGCGTACTAGCATTTCTTGCGCACGTCTCATTTCTTCCTCAATCTCGAAAATTCTTGTCAGCTCAGACACGTCGGTTAATATTCCGGTAAAATATCGAGCTTCACCAAGGGGATTAAAAGCCGTTCCTTTTACCAATACCGTTTTTATTTGCCCTGATGGACTTTGCAGATGAAGCTCAAGATCAATGTCATTAATTGAGTCTATCTCTGCACACATTTCCATCAATTTTTTTCTATCGCTAGCTAGCAGCAAAAGATAAATTTGCTCTAAAGTGTATGGCGATGGATCGCACTCTGAACGTTTTAAATACTCTGAAAATTCTTGGCGCCCTTCCAATTCTCCCGGCTCTTGACGCTCGATTTCTAATATCTGTGCACTAAAACTGTCTAAGAACACCAATCCCTCGTCTATTTTTATACTCCACGTGCCGGTATGTGATGCTTTTAAAGTCTGATTTAGACGTTCTGTAGTTTCCCACAGCCTATGTTGAGCTTTTTTTGTTTCTGTAATATCGGATAGCGTAACATAAAAGGTTTTTTCGGTAGATGTAGGATTGACTACAACAGCAGCGTCCATTTGAATAAATTTTGTGCCCGTATCTTTCGGTAAAAAGCGAAGTTCACAACATTGCCTAGCATCAGTTTTTTGCATCTTATTAATGAACGCATAAAACTGATGCCGATCATCCAAATGGATAAAACTTGCCAAATTTTGGCCAGTGAGTTCGCCAAATGTTGAGGCAAGCATTTTTTGGCCAATTAGGTTTATTTCTATAATTAGGGCCTTTTCATTTAAAATGAGATAACCCACAGGTGCAGAATCAAATAAGCCTGCAAATTTTAAACGCTCTAGCTCTAATGCGTGGTGAGAGGCCTTTAACTCATCGTTTTGCATTTCTAACTCCAGCTCATATATCTCCAATTCGTTTAGCAATACGGCAACTTCATTGTTTAAATGAATAGCTTCTGCGGCATTTTCCCTAACAAGCATTTGCTCTGCCTTAGATCTCAGCGAACTAAATATCAGGTCTGTTGTCGCTAATTGCTGTTTTTTCATTTAGGTCGATTCTTCAAATTTTAAAATCAATATATATTTGTCTTCCAACAACGTTGAGATACGTTCGATGGAAATTAGGAGCTTTAGCAAACCAATGCCATTAAAATGGTGCTGTAAATAAAATTCCTCTTCTAAAGGTACATTGCAAGCCAACTTATCGAATAAGGTTTTTGTCTGCCATTTGTTGTTAACAACTTCTAAAAAAGAAAGTTCGCTAATTCTTGTATTTGTAAGATGAAAGAGTTTTACGAAACGCTCGTTAAAAAGCAAGATTTTTTTATTTTCATCTAAAACAATTGTAGCTTCTGGAGCATAATTGATTATTTTTTGGGTGTACATTAACAACCCTTCTATCTGCGCGCTTATAGATTTTATTGGCGTTATCTGCATAAATGTAAGCACCGCACCACTAATAAAGTTATCTAAAGTGCGGTAAGGCATTATTCGCAAATTATACCATTCATTCTTCTTTGTTTTAACCTCTAACTCTTTACCATTTAGTGATTTAATTACCGAGGAGATGGTATCTTCAATAGATGGGTAATCAAAATTTGATACAATATGAGAAATGGAGCGCCCAACATCAGAAGGAATAACATTAAAAAGCCGAGTTACCTGAGGGGTAAACCTTAAAATTTTAAGATCGTTGTCTAAAAAAATAGTTCCAATCTCAATATTGTCGAGCAGGTTTTTCATATCATTGTTCAGCTGGGTAAGTTCCTCAGCTTTGTTTTGATATTGCAAATTGATGGTCATCAACTCCTCGTTTAAAGACTGCATTTCTTCTTTTGTGGTAAGCGCCTCTTCATTGGTGCTTTGATGTTCTTCATTAGTGCTTTGAAGTTCTTCGTTGGTAGATTTTAATTCTTCTAGCGAAGTTTCCATCTGCTCTATGGTGGTATGTAACTGTTGTTTTGTGTATATGAGTTCTTTTTCTAATTCTTCTACTATACCATCTGTAGCTGAAACAGTATTTTTAGCGTTTTTGGGTACTCTTTTTGCAGCAGCTCTGTCGATAAAGGTAACTAAGAGCATGCCTTTTAGGGCGGGTTCGAATAGATAATCTACACTAAATCCGGTTAAATACACTTTATTTTTTTCCTTTATTTTTATATCTGTACTGACTATTTTGGTTTGTTTGGTAGAAGCTTGATGTATGGCATTGCCCAAAGCATATTTAAGCTCCTCTCTTATTAATCGATGTATATTCATAATGGCTTCGCCGGGATGCAGGTGTAAAAATTTCTCGGTGCGGCCGTTAATGTATAGTATTTCGCCCTTATCGTTTAACAACAGCGATGGTGGCGTGTGGTAATCTAACAATACCTTGTTAAAATGTTCTGCAACGAGGTTTTTGTGGCTGCTTTTAATTGCTACCTCCGTTTTTGCCAATTTATCTTGGTTTGCTATGTTAAATGGAAAATCCAGCAATTTGCCCAAGGATGATAAACCATCTTTTCGTTCAAAAATTTTCCATTTGGCGTCTATGTTGTTAAAAAAATCTCTAAAACTACCAACTGACTCTGCAGGCCCTAAAAATAGAATGCCACCAACATTTAGGGAATAATGGAAAATCGGGATAATCTTTTTTTGCAATTCTATGGTGAGATAAATCAACACGTTTCTGCAACAAAGCAAATCTAAGCGCGTAAAGGGCGCATCTTTAATTAAATTGTGCTGGGCAAAAACAATCATTTCCCTTATCTCTTTTTTTACGCCGTAACCGTTGCCTTTTTTTACAAAGAAACGTTCAATTTGCCGCGGACTAAGTTCTGAAACGATGTTAGATTGATAAAACCCTGTACGGGCAACACCTATTGCTTTTGAATCTAAATCGGTCGCAAATATTTGCACTTTTGGTTTGCGCTTAACCGGCATAGCATTTAAGTATTCGGTAATAAGTATGGCAATAGAATAGGCCTCTTCTCCTGTGGAACAACCAGCTACCCAAACGCGAATTGGCTCTTGTGTATTTTTTCCTTGTAGCAGAGAAAACAAATTTTCTCTTAAAACTTCAAAGGCTTGTTTATCTCTAAAAAACTTGGTTACGCCAATTAAAAGCTCATTAAAAAGGACTTCAATTTCAACTGGATTTTCCCTGAGATAATTAATGTAATGCTCATAGTCTGGCAGTTGATGGAAAGCAATGCGGCGTTCAATTCTCCTGGAGATGGTGTTTTTTTTGTATAAAGTAAAATCATGGCCGATGTGGGAGCGCAACAACATTAATATTTTTTGGATGTAAATTTTATTAGATTTATTGCCATTTGCCCCATCGTCTAAAAAATCTACAAGCGCAGGATGATTTAAGTATTGGATAAGCTTGCCAGGCATTTCATCTGGCAACAAAACATAATCTGCAAGTTGCGTATTTATTGCCGCCGTAGGCATGCTTGGACACCCCGCATTTTCTGGTTCGTGCACCATCGTCATGCCTAGTTTTTCCTTTATCATCCGTATGCCGGTTTCGCCATCGGCGCCATCTCCCGAAAAAATAATGCCCACCGCAAGATTCCATTGGTCTTCTGCCAAACTTTGGAAAAAGTGATCAATGCCCATCTTTGCACCCTTTTTTTTAGATGCTTTAAAAAGAAGTAAATGTCCATCGTGAATGCCTACATCTGCATTTTGTGGAGCGATGTAAACGTAGTCTGGAGCAACTTTCATCCCATCTTCTATCATCAAAACTTTCATAGTGGTATAAGAAGGAAGCAACTCTTCGTAGCGTTCATCTTCTTTTAAATCTTGATGGATAACCACCACGAAAGCCATCCCTGAGTTAACCGGCATGTGCTTGAAAAAGCCTTCGAAGGCTTGCAACGAGCCGCTTCCACCGCCAATTCCAATTATGGGAAAGAAATCCCGACTTCTTTCGGCAGGCTGCTCTTCGTCATGAATCTGGAATCGGGTTTGGGTAGTTTGTACTTCGTTCTCCATGCTATTGTTCTTATCGCCTGTAAGGTGCTAATTTAAAGCAATTAAAGTTAAGATTGACTATCTCTAGCGGATTATACATCTCCCTTCAATCACATGGTATTTAAAAAAGTTTCATTTCTGTTAACTTTTTAAGCTCGCTCGTTAAAATGTTTAGTTCAATCGACTTTGAGTTTTATATATTAATGATTTATAAGTCTAATTAAAGCGATTAATTTAGACTGCGAGACCGTTTTATCGGGCGATTTTGCATAGTGTTAGTCAAAAGTTTCTATTTGCGGGTAGCTGAAACGAGGATGAAGGGCAACAGCGGAAATAGAAACAAAATTGGTAAGTTTGTGTTTTGCAAGTTATTAATTGGCAATCCGCCTAATTTTCCACTCAAAATAGTGTATATGCAGTTTTTAAACCAAGGATTTGGCGAGCATCTCCCGTTATTTTTAAAAAATATCATTATCGGTGCTGCAGCAATATTGTTAGGCCTACTAATTAAATTTATCATCCACAAACTTTTTTTACAGTTTTCTAAATGGTGGTCATCTCAACTCATCAAATTCGTAATAAAACGCTTACAACACCCTGTCGCTATTTTTATACCACTATTGCTTTTTAATTTCTCGTTGCAGTTTATGGTGCTAACGCCAATGGAAAGACAAATTTTATTAAAGGTGGTAGAAATTGCCATAACCATAAACTTTGCGTTTATTTTAATTAGGATGGTTTACCTGTTGGAAGATTATTTTTTCCTTCAGTTTCCTGTAGATAAAGACGACAACTTAAAGGAGCGAAAAATCCAAACCCAATTCTATTTTGTTAAGCGGTTTATTTTTGCGGTAATTGTTCTTGTTACCATAGCCATTATATTGTTAAGCTTTGACAGCATGCGCAAGCTTGGCGCAGGTCTATTGACAGGCGCAGGCATTGGTGGAATTATTATTGGTTTTGCTGCCCAAAAATCTTTGGGGAATCTGCTTGCCGGTTTTCAAATTGCTTTTACACAGCCGTTAAGAATAGATGATGTTTTGGTTGTTGAGGGCGAATGGGGCAGGGTAGAAGAAATTACGCTAACGTACGTGGTTGTAAATATTTGGGATGAGCGGCGTCTAATTTTGCCCATAACTTATTTTATAGAGAAGCCATTCCAAAACTGGACCCGAGTTAGCGCGCAGTTACTCGGAACCGTATTTCTTTATCTCGATTTTGAAGTGCCGATAGAACCCCTTAGAAAAGAATTTACAAAATTTTTAAACAATAATGCTTTGTGGGATAAAAGGGTAAACGCAGTGCAGGTAACCGATACCAATAAGGAGGGGAGTATTGAAGTCCGTTTTTTAATGAGCGCCACAAATTCTTCTCGAGCCTTCGATTTGCGCTGTGAAGCCCGTGAAGCAATGATAACTTTTATCCAACAAAACCATTCGCAAGGTTTGCCAAAAAGACGATTGGATTTTAAAGAAGGCACCCGGGGCAGTATGAAAGGATTGGGTTAGATGATTATATGGTTGGCGGTTAGTTTATTCTGTTGCTCTGAATGTCGCAACTTGTTAAGTGTTATTCTTCCGCAGTGCGTCCACGAACTATATCTCAGCAATATATTGGCGAATTTAAAATCATTTAACAAAATATCTAGGTAGCTAATTCATTCCAAAAAAGCTTTTTCCTGGAACGTCTTTAACCATTAATAAGATTGCTACGATCACGATAATAAGCGCAAGCCCGAAGAAGATCGAAATCGCCCTGTGCTGCGCCACTCCCCCAACCACTTTCTTTGATCTGGAATTACCGATGGTAATTAAAATAATGGCCAGAATCATCATGCTAATGTGTTCCATCTTAAAATAGCGAACTGCAGGCGCACCTGCGCTGGCCATTTTATACCATCCGCCCATAAAATATAAGGCTAGTCCTAGCAATAACTGAATGTGAGCTGAAATGAGTGTAAAAAGATTTAATTTTTTATCGCCATCAGTATATGCTTTATTGCCCAACCAACCCGAAATTGCCTTTATAACAGCAACTAATAATAGGATAAGAACAATGTATCGCCAACCTGAATGTGCACTCTTTAAAATATCGTACATAACTTTTTTCTCAAAATTAGGAAATTTAACTTAAAATTTAGGCGCTGAGCTGTGTTATGTTAGCTTGTGGCGATAAAGTGGTTTGAGAGTAGAGCGATTGCGTTATTACTTTTTAATTGTGGTCTCGGCGAGAATCGAACTCGCATCTAAAGTTTAGGAAACTTCTATTCTATCCGTTGAACTACAAAACCAATATTTTCCTGACTTGTCACCTTTAGATTTAGTGCGGTTTTAAGTTGTTGATAATCAATTTATTGATATTTTATTTCATTAAATTTACCGCACTAAGGATGAATTTTAGATGAAAATAAGGGTGGTTGCGACCGGCTCCGGTGCAAAGGCAGTTCAGGTAGTTCGGTATCATAACAATAAAAGGGTCATATTACAGCATTTAGGCTCAGCCCATAACCCAACCGCACTTGCCGATTTAATGCTTTTGGCAGAAGAATGGATAAAGAGCTATTCGGAACAACTATCTATCTTTCCCGACGAAAACCCCAATAGCCTGCTCCATATTAACCATTGCACTTTTATAGGTGTCAAATACCATTTTTTTCACGAACAGATCAACGCTATCCAGGGGCAATTGGGGCTTGATGACCTGCCCACACTGCTCAAGGACCTGGTAACGATGCGGATATTTGAACCTGCGTCCAAACTTCGTTCCTTAGAGTTGATGGAACAGTTCTTCGGCATTGCCCATAGCCGTAAAACGTACTATAAGATAGCCCCACAGTGTATCGGCCTAAAGGAAGCTGTGGAAGGGAAAGTGGTCAGGTTTGCAAAAGAACATTATGATTTCAATTTTGACATCTTGTTCTATGATGTTACAACGCTTTACTTCGAGACTTTTGAAGAAGACGATTTGCGGAAGAATGGATTTTCAAAGGACAACAAATCCCAACAGCCACAGATTCTGATTGCCCTGATGGTCAGTAAGGAAGGCTTTCCGGTTGCGTACGAGGTATTTTCCGGAAATACGTTCGAGGGGCACACCATCATTCCCGTAGTTAACGACTTCATTGAACGGAATAAGGTAAGGGCATTTACGGTAGTTGCCGATGCAGCCATGATCAGCACAGAAAACGTAAAGCAGTTGAGGGCAAACAAAATCAACTACATCGTGGGCGCCAGACTGGGCAATATCCCTGCCGCACTTTTGGAAACCATAGACAAGAGCATCGATAGGGAAGATGGCAAAAGTATCCGGATAAAAACTGATAATGGGTATCTGATATGTAGTTATTCGGCTGTTCGGTACCGTAAGGATCTTTATGAGATGAACAAGCAGATAGAGCGGGCAAAGAAATTGGTCGAACAACCATCCAAAACCAAAAAGCTAAAGTTTACACAAACGAAGAACCAAAAAATAATACTCCACGAAGAACTTATACAGAAGACCCAAAAGTTGCTCGGCATCAAAGGTTATTATACAAACTTAGAGGAATCAGTGACAGATAACAAGACTGTAATAGAGCGCTACCACGAGCTTTACAGAATAGAACAGGCCTTCAGGATTTCAAAAAACGACCTTCATACAAGGCCCATATTCCACTATAAGGAGCAGCCCATAAAACTGCATATATTGATCTGTTTCATAGCCCTGGTCATATCTAAGCACATTGAACTGAAAACCGGGATATCTGTAAGAAGATTCTTGGATGAATCGAAGAAAATTGTAGATGGGCAGATCTTAAATCACATTACAAATAAAATAGCTAACGTAAAAGCAATGCCATCTGACAAAATGAAGGAAATTATCTCGAAATTATTCCCACCGCACTAAAGGGGACAAGTCAGGAGCGATTGCGTTATTACTTTTTAATTGTGGTCTCGGCGAGAATCGAACTCGCATCTAAAGTTTAGGAAACTTCTATTCTATCCGTTGAACTACAAAACCAATATTTTTACTGCGCATCGCAGTACGCTACTTCATTTGCTAAAAAAACAATAAGGAAAAGCATTTGCACATTACAATTGGCCCATTAGCTTTAGGCGGCAAATATAACATTTTATATAAATTTTTTTGCTCGAAAATATGCATTTACATGATGTAAAATGAAGACTGCGCAGCAATTTTCTGAGTACAAATACTCATTTTTAGTTTGCCAAAAAGTTGTTACAAACATATTTCTTCTAAAGTGCTTCTTATTATAAGACAGAAAACTCAAATCGATGGATTTAATGTTTCTTGTTTCGAAACCAATATTTACACATTTTAAATTTTAGAGCTATGAAAGCAAAAGCAAAGCTTCAAACGGCCGGCGATGGACTGGAACAACAGCAAAATTTAAAATTAACGCAATTTACAGGCAAACTCTCTGCAACTATTTTAAAAGTAAAAAATGCTTTAGAAATAACGGATGAGTATTTTTTTGGGTATATGAATTTCGAACCGAAAAAACCCGACTATGAGGATGCAAATCTTGATAAGGTAGACTTAGAAGTGCGATTTGGGATTTTATGACAAAACTTTAGTAGAGATAAATGAACACGTTAAAGCTGCCCAAAAAAGGCAGCTTTTTTTTGGAAATTTTAAGCAACAAGCATAACGCTTTGCTAAACTTTGCCTTTGGCAAGCCAACAAACAACCACCCAAATAACTAACCAACCAAACACCTAAACAACCAACAAACCACTACTTTCCTTTCAACCCAAAAAACCTTGGATAGTAAGAAAGAGTAGCCATAAAATATTGTTGTAAAACTTGCCTAGTTTGCGTACTCAACACATTTTGTTCTGCGAAAGAAAAAACGCTATTGTTTTGATGCAACAAGTCTAACGCAGATAATTTGATCTCCGCATTATTTCCTTTAAGAAGTCTATAAGTTGCACTCGCATTCCAAATGGTGAAGTCTATGGTATTGCCGTACGAGCTGGCCGATCGGTTAAAATCTACATTGCTGGTTATATTAAATCGTTTTGTTAGTTTATAACTAGTGCTTATGCCGGTACTTAAGTTATTGCTAGAATAAATGGTGTTTAACAAAACTTGCTTCGATCTAAAATAATTGTAAGACAGGTTGCCTTCTAACGCAATTTTATCGCCGTAAGCGTAATATAATTTCAACTGGTTTTGAGCAGTAAAGTTGTTGCTTAAATTTAATGCGCCATTTCTAAAACTAGGCGATTTACCAAAGGTAATAAGTGGAGCAAAGGTTAATTGTATTTTTCCCGTCTTTAAGTCGTATGCTTTTTTAACCTCGCCACCAATACCTAAATCTTTCTGCCCTTTTGCATTTACATAGAAAATGTTCCTCCTGTTTTGCGCATCATATAAAGTGCTATCTACAATGGCATCATTGGAAATAGAACCATTGATACCAAAATAGAAACTAACGCTGTTTTTGTTTTTTTGGTCGCTGTGGTTAAAACTTATACTCACACTTTGGGTTTTCGATTCATGTAGATTTAAATTTCCGCTCGATAAATTATAAACATCGGTGCTATCTACCAAGGGCGCAAGTTGGTTAAGCATTGGTATGGTTATCGAATTGCTATAATTAAAAGTTAGACTTTGGTAGTAATCTCCATATTGGTTGTTGGTTGCGATTATGGAAGCTTTCGGCACAAAACGGCTGTAATTTTTGTTTAAATTTTGAAATGCTTTTAGCGATTTGGTATTTTGAGTATTGAAATTTTGCGCAGCACTAATGCTAAACGTAATACGCTTATCAAACCTGTTCGATAGTGATTTTGTAAAAACCTTTTGTGCAGTAAGCGCAGGAATATTTTCTACACTATTCGTTTTAAAGTTATTGGTTAGATAGTTGTTTGGTCGCAAAGCGTTAGACAGAGTGTCTAAATCAAACACATTATCGTTTTGTTTTTCTGATTTTATTTGGAGACTATTGTTAAATATAAGGTCGAAGTTTCTAAAACCGCCTTTTTTAACCACATCGTCTATGTGCGGGAAACTAACATTTAAATCGTGAGAATATATATTTTGGGCGGTATTGTAGTTTCTGCTTATTTTCCTGCTCTCTCCGGGATTAACTATAGATATAAAATCTGAGGTTCTCAAAGATGCTTCAGTATTTTCATATCTACCAAAGTCATAGTTTATACTCATTTCCGAAAAGGGAGGAAATATTTTTTTGTTGCCATAAGCTTGGGTACTATAACCTGCCACTATATGAAAGTTATTTGAGTTTCTGTCTGTATTATTCTGGCCAAAATTGGTGCTTACCAAATTTCTTTCGTTGTTAAGTTCTGTTGATGTAGAACTATTTCTAAACTTAAAATTATCTAAACTTCCATAAGTTCTTATAGAAAAAATATGATTGACATTATCTAAGTTATAGGCAGCATTAAAATTTTGGTTTTCTGCTGTTTGGAAATTGGTGTTTTGTGAATTGCTAAAAATTTGTGTTTGATCTGCGATAGTGGTTTGGGTTTGTAATTTATAGCCATCATCTCGGTTTAAATTTTTGCCAAAATAACTTGCTGTTAGCACGTTGCGATTATTATAGCCGGGGTTTTCTATAAAATTATACTGAAAATCTAATCCATACGCAGAAGGTTGTTCAACACCCGATTGACTAAACTCTGGCTGATTGTCTATACTTGCGCCGATGCCTTTAAAGGTGGCGTTCCTAAGCAATTGCGAACTGCTGGAGCTTCTTCTATTCACATTATTGCTTGCACCAACTACGCCAAGTTGCAGCTTTGGGTTGTAGTAATTTAAGCTTCCATCGGTTTCGTATCTATCTTTGGTTCCATAACCGCCACCAAGTTTTCCAAATAACCCATCTTTTTTGTCTTTTTTTAATTTGACATCCATGGTGAAGGTAGAATGTAATAAATTGTTAGGCTTCTCCTCTCTATAAACTTGCACCTTTTCTACCACTTGTTTGGGTAAATTTTGAAGTGCCACTTTAGGGTCGCGACCAAAAAACTCTTTTCCATCTACCACCACTTTTGTTATATTTCTTCCGTTCATGGTAATGGTGCCATCGCCCCAAAGTTCCAAACCTGGAGTTTTGCGTAAAACATCTTCTATTACGGCGTTAGAATCTAATTTAAATGCTGAGGGATTAATCTCCAAAGTATCGCCTTTCATAGATATTGGGGGAACCGTTATCTCCACTTCTGCTAGGGTAATGTCTCGCGGAAGCATAAAAATGGTTTTAAAATCAAAAACTTTGGTGTCGGCGGCGATAATAAAATTCTTTTTAAAGGTGACGTAGCCTGTATGGCTAACTTCTAACCTAAGTGGCACGCCAACCGGCAAGTTATCTACAGAGAATTCGGCATAAGCATTTGCAATTCTATAATTAAGCAAAGTGCTGTCTTTTGCGCCGCTATACACAGAAATTGTCGCCGAACGTAAAATATATTTTTGTACGGTATCTTTCAAAGCACCTTTTACGCTGCCGGGTTGCGCAGGTTTTTTTTGCGCTTGGGCGCGATGGATGTTCGCGAAGAACAAACCTATAAAAATAAAAATGAGGTAGAGCGCCCGCATCATCCTAATCTGTTTTCGGTTTTAGCCTGATGATTACCGGATTTGATTTTCTGTTTTGTTCTGCAAAATATTTTGTAAGACGGGGATCTAGCTTATGCTTTGTGATGCCTTGTTGCTCGTACACCGAGAACATTACCAATGATGAGGTAGAAGTGTAGAAATTACCAGCTACTAATGTGTTTAGGCCTACGCTTTTAAAAAAATTGTCGGTTCCCAAACCGGATATTGGTAAAAATTGACTTGTAGTGTCCGGTTGTAAATCTTCTATAGAAATTAGCGACTTCTCCTTTAAATAATACACAAAATTGTTTCTGCCATTGCGGCTTTCCGCTTTAAAAAAAAACAAATTATCGAGCAAAAAGGTGTTTCCGATGCCGTAAATAACCGCTGCATTATCAGTTAGCCAGCGCACGGCGTCATCGTATTTCGGGTTAATATCAAAATCTTTAGGGAGCGTATTTGCAAGTGGAAACACAAAACGATAGGCAATAGAAACCTTGTTGGCGGTTGCGAGGTAAACATTGTAATCCTTTGGCCGCAAAAAATAAAGCTGGTCTTTTATACCCGAATCGAACACGCCTGTATAAGTTCGAAAAAATGAATAAGTCCCTATTTTGGGAGGAGGTACCTTAAAGTATTGCCCTATTATGTTGCCATTTTTATAAGTCACAATCTCGTAAAGCGGCTTTGTAGCATCAATGGTATCCCTTACCCCTGTAGCTACATAATTTGTGTGCGTTGTAAAAAATGTTTTTGGATCGTCAACGGTTATTGATTTACCGTTCGGGACTGTTTTCAGTAAAACTCCAGCCAATGTGAAGTATAGTTGATTTTCATTGGTTTTAATTTGTATACAATCCTCGTTGCTTAATTTGGCTAACTTAAAGGAATTAAAGTTTTTTGAATGAGTTTTACTTTCATCAATTTTAGTTCTAAATTTTCCATTTTTAGCAAAGACATAAACCGCTTTTGTATCTCTGTCAAAAAATACGAAATTATCATCCACAACTTCGAGTCTATCTATCTTCCCAAACAAACTTTCTTTCGTAGTCTCCAACGGAATAAATTCAACTTCGCTAAAAACATCAGAAACACTGCCACCCCTTGCATTTGCAGGATCTATGCGCAGCGTAACCATTTTGGAGCTATCGGGAATTGATTCTTGGGCAATGCTGAAAATAGGCAAGCTAAGAATCAAAAAGAAAAGAAATTTGATTTGCATTTGGTTCTTTCAGTTGGCTTTCACAATATTAACAAAAAAAGTCAGTTTTTTTGGCAGAGACAGAAACCAGAGAGAAGAGATTGCTTCGACTCCACAACTCAGACCCATTCCGTCGCCCTAGCAAAGACGACCGCGCCACTAATCAGTTTTCGGCTTTAGCCTAATGATTACAGGGTTTGATTTCCTGTTTTCTTTTGCGAAATAACTGGTTAGGCGGTCATCGAATTTAAAGTTTTTGTCTTTTATTTGGTCTTTAAGTGCAAACATAGCCAACGAGGAAATGGACGTGAAGAAGCTGCCATTCTCAAACGTCTGCAGTCCTTTGCTTCTAAAGTCGTTGCTTATGCCAAGATCTGAAATAGGTAAAAATCGACTTAGGGAATCAGCCGCCAAATCTTCTATTGAGCTGAGCGCGCTAGTTTCTAAATTATGAATAAGCGAATTTTTGCCACCAATACTTTCTGCCTTAAAAAAAAGCTTTTTGCCAATTATGAAAGTATTCCCGATACCATAAACTACTCGGTCGTGTTTATATACCCAATCACTTCCTTCACTGCCATTATCTGTAGTAGTAAAAGTTTTCGGTAACGTTTTATCCTTAGTAAAAACAAAACGGTAGGCTAAAGAAATCTTTGTTGGCGTAATTGAATAGACGTTATAATCAAATTGCCTTGTGTACAAGTATTCATCTGCATTGCCCGAATTAAAAAGCCCATTTCTAGTAACTATAAATGTACTAGAACCATAACTTTTAAAATCCCAAGGAAGGTAGTTGCCGGTTACCTTATTGTTTTTAAAAGTAGAAACTTCATATACGGCGGTATCTGTTTTAGAAAAATAAGGCACATTAAAACCAACAAAATCATTCGGCCATTTAAAAAACATCCTTCTAAAACTCTGTTCTACATTTTTATCAGTTTTTATAATTTTTAACAGTTTGGCGTCTAAACTAAAAATTACTTCTTTGCCTCTAACATAAATGTGAAGTGCGATTTGACCATCAAATTTTATGGGGGTAAATTCAAAAGACGGACTGTCGCCAACATTTATACCCGCGCTTTTAAAACTGTCGCCATTTATTTTTCTTCTAAATTTGCCATCGTTTGAAAAAATATAGAGTGAATGGGTATCTATATCTGTAAACACAAAATTGCCATCTACAACATGTAAATTTTCAATAGACCCAAACAAACTTTCTTTCGTCGTTTCCAGTGGGATAAATTCTATCTCGCTAAAAACATCAGAAACTTTGCCCCCTCGTGCATTTGCCGGATCTATGCGCAGGGTAACCATGTTAGAGCTATCGGGAAATGATTCTTGGGCGTAAGAACCAGTAGTAATCAAACAGAAAAATAGGAAAAATATTAGGATGGGTTTTAATGTCATAATTTCAGTAATTTCGATTATACAATATGCCTGTTACAAGGCATCGAGCAGATTTTCTAACCTCACGCTTCTCGAGCCTTTTACCAACACAAGATGATCTTCGATCGGATTATTATTTAAAAAGGCTTTCGCTTCAATTGAGTTTCGAAAAAATAGCGCATCAAATTTATCTTTCAATTCAAAAAATTTATCGCCCACAAATATTACTGTGTCAAATTGAGACTCTACTGCCTGTTGGGCTATTTTTTGATGTTGTTCTACAGATTCGTCTCCAAGCTCGAACATGTCTCCAATTATGGCCGCCTTTTTATCTCCATGCAACGCCGATAAATTTTTCAATGCAACTTCCATACTGCTTGGGTTCGCATTATAAAAATCGCAAATTAGGCTATTCTTTTCGGTAGCCGTAAGTTGAGATCTATTGTTATTTGGGACATAACCAGATAAACCAGCTTGAATTTGCTCGGTGCTCAGATCAAAAAAATCGCCTATGCAGATTGCTGCAAGTATATTTTCGAAATTATAGCTGCCGGTAAGTTGTATGTTCGCAAAGCCAACGTCTGTTTGGTTTGTCCATTCGATTGAAATAAATGGGTCGGCTGAAATGGGGTTTCCTCTTATGGTATTTCCCGTTTCCATCCCATAATAGATGCATTTTTCCAAACCCGAATCGGTACACATTTCCATCAACAATTTATTATCTCTGTTAACAAAGACATAACCGTTAGTCGCTTTTAAATAGGCGTACAACTCGCCTTTGCCTTTTTTTACACCATCTATGCCGCCAAACCCTTGTAAATGTGCCAACCCAATATTGTTGATAAGTCCGTGAGTGGGCATTGCGATAGCACACAGAAATTCTATTTCTTTTTGATGGTTTGCACCCATCTCAATTACAGCAATTTCATGTGCTGCGGTAATAGACAAAATAGAAAGCGGCACGCCGATATGATTGTTCAGATTGCCTTTCGTGGCAAAGGTTTTGAATCTTTTACTTAGCACGGCATTTATAAGTTCCTTAGTCGTTGTTTTCCCGTTGCTTCCCGTTAGCCCAATCACAGGAATCTTCAAATGTTTGCGGTGTGCTTTCGCCAGGTTTTGAAGCGCTTGCAAAACATTATGTACAAGCAGTGTACCTTTCAAGTGTGAATATTTTTCCTCGTCTATCACACAAAATTTTGCGCCTTTTTTCAAGGCTTCTTCCGCGAAAGCGTTTGCATTAAAGTTTTCTCCCTTAAGCGCGAAGAATATACAGCCGGGCGAAATGTTTCTAGTATCAGTAGAAATGGAGGGATGTTCTAAATAAAGCTCATATAATTGGGTGGTATTTATCATCGATAAAAAGAATGTTTGGTAAAATTAGGTTTTAACATCAACAAAACATCAAAATTAGTATTTTAGAGAAATTTACATTGTATGAAACCTCTAATTGCTTTCTGCTTTCTGCTTGCAGCTACTTTTCTAACAGCGAAAGCGCAAATAATATCGCCGGACCAATTTTTGGGTTATCCGTTGGGAACTAAGTTTACTCCCCATTATAAAGTAGTAGAATACGTAAAGGAATTAACAGCTGCTGCGCCAACTAAATTTAGATTGGTAGAATATGGCAAAACGAATGAAGGAAGACCTTTGTTGGTTGCTATTGTTTCTTCAGAAGAAAATATAGCCCGTTTAGAAGAAATTAGAACTAACAATTTAAAATTGGCTAAAGCCGATGGTGCTACTGTAGATTTGAGTGCGCAACCTGCAATAGTTTGGCTGAGTTACAATGTACATGGAAATGAGGCAAGTTCTACAGAAGCGGCCATGAAAACACTTTACACCTTGGCAATCGGAACAAATACGCAAACAAATTCTTGGTTAAAAAACACGGTTGTAATTATAGATCCATGTTTAAATCCCGATGGTCGGGAAAGGTATGTTAACTTTTTTAACAGTGTGGTTGGCGAAAAGCCAGATGCGAATCCGAAAGCAAGAGAACATAACGAGCCGTGGCCGGGCGGCCGTCCGAATCACTATTATTTCGATTTGAATAGAGATTGGGCATGGCAAACGCAAAAAGAAAGCATTGCTCGCTTGGCCATCTACCATCAATGGATGCCCCAAATTCATGTAGATTACCATGAGCAAGGCTACAACCAACCTTATTATTTTGCCCCCGCCGCAGATCCTGTACATAGAGACATTACAGATTTTCAGAAGAAATTTCAGGTGATTGTAGGGCGAAACAATGCAAAATATTTTGACCAACACGGCTGGAAATATTTTACCAAAGAGGAATTTGATTTACTCTATCCATCCTACGGCGATACCTATCCATTATATAACGGCGCAATCGGCATGACTTATGAACAAGGAGGGATTAGAGCTGGTTTGGCCATTATAACCACGGATGGCGATACGCTAAGCCTGGCTGATAGGATAAATCACCATTATACCACAGGGATTTCCACAATAGAGGTTAGTTCGCAACACAAAATGGAACTGTTAAACGCTTTTAAAAGTTATTTTGAGCATGCAGTTTCTAATCCGCCCGGGATTTATTCCAGCTATGTGATAAAGGCAGATAACCTTTCTAGGTTAAAAAAAATGGCCGAATTGCTATCGAAAAATAACATTTCTTTCGCCTTTGGCGGAGGCAAAACCGCAAGGGGATTTAACTACGCGCAACAGAAAGAAGAAAGTTTTACCGTTGGGAGAAATGATTTGATTGTTAATCTTCATCAGCCCGCCGCAGTATTGGCAGATGTGCTGTTAGAACCCAAAACAGCAGTTTCTGATACCAACACTTATGACATTACCGCTTGGGCACTGCCATATGTATATGGATTAAACGCATTTGCAAGTAAAGAAAATATCAAAGGCATTTATTCCGAAATGGAAACTGCACCAATTTTTAAGGGAGAGTCAGAAACCACAAATCTACCTTTGGCCTGGGCTTTTGAGTGGGGAAGCGCAGAAGACGCCCAGTTTCTGGTGGCGTTACAAAAAGCAAATATAAAGGTTCGGCAAGCGGAAGCACCTTTTTCAATTGCTGGAAGGGAGTACGCAGCGGGCACTATTTTAGTTATGGTGGCAGAAAACAAGGTTAACGCTAAAACAATTTTAGCGATTGTTAACACTTATCAAGGATCTGTCGGCAGTATTAAAACAGGTTTTGTAGATAAGGGCAAAGACTTCGGCTCAGAAAATTATCCGCTATTAATCAAACCTAAAATTGCCGTTGCTTCTGGTCAAAACGTTTCTTCGTTGGCTTTTGGGGAGGTTTGGTATTATTTAGAAAAGGATTTAAACCTTAAACCATTGATTATCGATAGCAAAGCAATAAACTCCTTAAATGTTGACGAAGTGAATACACTAGTTTTGCCAAGTGGCGATTACAAAGATATTGCTGATGAGGGATTAACCGACTGGATTAAGAAAGGCGGAAGACTGATTTTAATGGAAGATGCAATAACTGGTTTTGTTGGTAAAAAAGGATATAATATCAAGCAGACCGATTCAACCAAAATGGATGAAACAAAAAATCGAAACACAACTAAATTTGCAGATAGAGACAACTCCAATTTTAGCTACGCCATACCTGGCGCAATTTACAAGGTCAATCTAGATTTCACCCATCCATTTTCTTACGGAATAGGTAAAAACTATTACGGACTAAAAACAGATGATTTAATCTATAAGCCATTTACAGAAGGTTGGAACATCGGGGAAGTCGATAAAAAGAGTTTAATGGCAGGTGTGGTTGGGAAAAAAGTTCGAGAAAGATTGAGTTCGGGCTTGCTCATCGGCAGCCAAGATTTAGGCAAAGGTCAAATAGTTTACCTGGCCACTAACCCTTTGTTTAGAAACTTTTGGGAAGTAGGAAAGGCGCTTTTTAACAATGTTATTTTTTGTAGGTATTAGCTGATGCGACAGTAATTCTAAATTCGTAGCTCAACAAAGACGGAATTAACTGAAATCAACCTCGCCTAATAGATTAAATCCTAATGTCGTCAACTACATCTATAATTTACCGAAGGTTTTATTCTGAAAATAATGAGCAATCTTATAATTTGCTGCAAGTTAACAGATGCGAATACTCATAACTAAGTATATTGCGCTCTTGTAGGGGGTAAATAGTAGGTAAAAATACGCAATTTGCAGCGCAATCTGTCATTTTTTAGTCTGTTTTGAAACTTTACCTCTCTTTTGTTTTAAGTTGCGCTTTATTAAACGTTACTAACTAACTTACTTCTTGATTCATGAAAAAACTCTTACAAAGTTTGTTCATCTTGTTGCTTGCGGCGTCTGCTGCATCTGCACAGGAGAGAACCATCTCGGGTACTGTTGTCTCCAAAGGTGACAATTTACCTATTCCAGGTGTTACGGTTAAAGTGCCAAATACAAAAATTGGCGCGGTTACAAATGCAAACGGGGCCTATTCAATTAACGTTCCTACCACTGCAACCACTTTATCCTTTCAGTTTTTGGGATTTATTTCGCAGACTTTGCCTATCAGTGCATCGCCTACCCTAAATGTTGCTTTGGCAACAGATTCGAAACAGCTTTCTGAAGTGGTGGTTACTGCATTAGGTATAAGCAGGTCCGCCAGAACGCTAGGTTATTCTCAGAGCACGGTAAAATCGGCAGATATTAATGCTTCTGCGCCTGTAAGTTTATTCGGAGGATTGCAGGGAAAAGTGGCAGGTGTAAACATTTCCAATACCTCTGGTGCACCGGGCGGCTCTACAAAAGTTATTTTAAGAGGGTACTCCTCTATAACAGGCAGCAACCAGCCATTGTACGTGGTAGATGGCGTGCCTCTAGATAACTCTACCACAGGTTCTGACAACAGCTATGACTTTGGTAACAATGCAAACGATATTGATCCAAATAACATTGAAAGCATAAGTATTTTAAAGGGATCAGCAGCAACTGCATTATATGGTTCTCGTGGATCAAACGGGGTAATTATCATAACTACAAAAAAAGGTGCTTCTGGAAAGTTAACAGTAGATTTATCAACCTCAACTACAATAACAAATGTAGCTTCGGTGTTTAAGCCACAAGGTACATTTGGCCAAGGCTGGGATGGTTCGTACATTCCGTCTGAAAATGGTAATTGGGGTCCTAAATATGATGGTCAGCTTAGATCTTGGGGAGCGGTGGTAGATAATTCTCAGTTGTTAAAGCCTTTCTCATTTATTAAAAACAATGTTAGAGACGCTTTAACCACAGGTATAGAGTTAAACAACAACATCGCATTAAGTGGAGGAAATGAAAATAGCACAGCGTATTTTTCTTATGGCAACATCTACAGCGATGGTTACCTTCCAGGTGATAATGATTCCTACAAAAGGAATAACTTTAACCTGAAGGGATCTACGAAGTACGGGAACTTTACTGCAGATGCCTCTTTAAACTACGTTGGCAAAACATCTAAATTCATTGCGCAAGGTCAAGGAGATTCAGGAATCGGAGCTGCCTTTTACGAAGAAATTCTGCAAATTCCCGCAGACATACCAATAAAAGATCTTCGAGATTATAAAAACAAATTTTTTAATGTCGATAATTATTTTACTCCTTACGCAGAAAACCCATATTATCCACTTAGTGAAAACGGGAGTGATTATAAGAGCGATCGTGCTTATGGCAATGTAAATCTAACCTACAAAGCGACAAACTGGTTGAGTTTGCAACTGCAGCAGGGTGCAGATGTAACTAACGCCAAAAACAAAATTTGGCATAATAAAAATGCGCCAAGCCCTGGTAGTTACAATGATGGCGGAAACATTGAAGGGCAGTCTAGAGCAGCTGACGTTGGTAATGTGATCGATGGTACCGTGAAAAATTTTGAATACGATACCAAGCTAAATGCATTGTTCAATAAGGAACTAAGCTCCAGTTTTGGATTAGATGGGTTAATTGGCGCCAACTATAACGATCGGGGATCTAATGCATTATTCACAAGTATAGAAGATTTGGCCATTCCAGGTTTCTATCAAATAAATAACTCCGCGAATAAGCCTACATCCTCAAACGTAGACTCGCATCGCCGATTGTTCGGTGCTTATGCCACGGCGACTTTAGATTATAACAAGTATGTGTACCTAACACTAACAGGTAGAAATGATTGGTCATCTACGCTACCTCAAAGTAACAACAGTTATTTTTATCCTGCGGCGAGTGTAGCGTTTCTTGCTTCTCAAGCGTTAAACTTAACAACAACGCCAATAAGTTTTTTAAAGCTAAGGGCTAGCTATGGCGAGACAGGCAGTGATACAGGACCCTACCGCGTGTTTAATAGTGCCATAAGAACGTCTGTCCCATTAGGTTTTGGTAACATCACCTTTCCTTTTTTTGGAGTACCCGGTTATTCCATTTCCAACCAGCTCAATAGCGATAACTTTAAACCAGAACGCGTTAAGGAATTAGAGTTTGGTGCCGATATTAGGTTCTTAAAAGATAGAATTGCCATAGATGCAACGTATTACAATAAAGAATCAAAAGATCAAATTATCCCATTGCCAATAGATCCGTCAACCGGCTATTCTTCTTATATAGTTAACTCAGGTTCGGTAAGGAACAAAGGGGTAGAGATCGCAGCAACTGTTAAACCGATTGAAACTTCTGCTATCAATTGGAATTTGACTTATACCTTTACCAAAGAAAATAGTAGAATCACGGCATTACCTCTTGGCTTAGATAAAGTGATAATAGTTTCTGCTTATGATGCACAATTTATCGCCCAAGTTGGGCAACCCCTAGGAATTATAGAAGCACCCACCCGTAGTTATAGCCCAAGCGGTCAAGTTATTGTAGACGGTAACGGATATCCAGTATCATCTGAAAAGAATGTAAGTTTTGGTTCTACCGTTCCAGATTTTATAATGGGACTAAACAACCAATTCAGATATAAGGATTTTTCACTTTCATTTACGTTAGATTGGCATAAAGGTGGCGTATTTTATTCTGGAACGGCAGATTTGCTAAATTTTGTTGGCGCAGACTCTAAAACAACCTATAATGATCGCCATCCATTTATTGTTCCAAATTCTGTGCAGAAGTTGGCAGATGGAACTTTTGTAGAAAATACTACACCAATAACAGAAGCCAATATGGATGATTTCTATTATACAACATCAAATAAAGCCGATGGTTATGCAAACCGTATCTTGGATAAATCTTTCTTAAAGTTGAGAGAAGCCACATTAAGTTATAGCCTCCCAAAATTTATTGCCGGTAAAGTTGGCGCGCAAAAAGCAAGCGTTTCTGTATTTGGAAGAAATTTACTGACTTGGTTGGCAAAAGACAATAATACGATAGATCCAGAAGTTTCTAACTACGGCAATGATTTGTCAAGCGAATTTGGCGAATTTAGAACCGCGCCTCCAGTTAGGTTCTTTGGTGCATCATTAAAGGTTTCATTTTAATTTTTTTGACGATGAAAAACAAGCATATTATATACAAAGCGCTGGTTGTATCAGTATTTGTGTCCCTTACATTTGGATGTAAGAAAACATTAGATATAAATAAAAGCCCCAATAATCCCCCTATTGAAAGTACCACTCCAGAGGTATTGTTTCCATCTGGGGTTGCCTCAACCACAGGACGTGTTGGCGGTGATTTAACTATTTTAGGCGGTATTTGGGCTCAGTATTATACCCAATCCAATGCGGCAAACCAGTATAAAACAATAGATTCTTACGCGCTTACGCGTAATGATTTTACCGGCAGTTATGACGAATTATTCTCGGGCGCTTTGGCTGATTATCAGTTGGCTATAAAATTGGCCACAGATAGAAGCGATTGGCGTTATAATTTAATGGCAACGGTGATGAAGGCTTACACTTACGAAGTACTGGTAGATTTGTATGACAAAGTTCCTTATACTGAGGCGTTAAAAGGTGTTGAAAATTTGCAACCCAAATTTGATGATGGATATACAGTCTACGTTGGCCTTCTTGCTGAGCTGGATGCCGCGTTGGCTAAAGATTACTCTAGCGTAGACTTAAATGCCGATCAAAAGAAAACGGATTTTCTTTTTAATGGCGATATGGACATGTGGGCGAGTTTTGCGAATACATTAAAGTTAAAAATGTATTTAAGGATGGTTAACGCTAAGCCTGCAGAGGCAGAGGCTGGCATTAAGAAATTATATGCTAGTGGTGCACAATTTTTGACAGCAGACGCAGGTATAGCCAAATTTGATGGATCGCCAAATAACAGCAACCCATTTTACGAGTACAATATCCGTCGTTTAAACGTTCCCACTAATATACGGGCAAGTAAGACATTTACAAGTTGGTTGGTAGCTAACAATGACCCGAGGGTAAAATATTATTTTGGAACCTCTAACCCGGTGCCAATTAATCAAGGCGATTATACTGCTACGGCGTTACAACAACCAACATATTCTGGCGCAACGGTTTTTGTGCAAACTGCTGAAGATCCTGTTTGGTTTATTACTGCTGCAGAATCTTATTTTATGCAAGCCGAAGCTTTAGAGCGATACTTCGGCGGTGCAGGTGCAGCTGCAATGTATCAAGATGGTGTAAAGGCAGCTTTTGCACAAATTGGCTTAGACGAAGCTGATATTCCAGCGCCTTATTTGGATTATTCAATGGGAACCTTTCAGCAAAAATTGCAGCAAATTATCATGCAAAAGTGGGCATCTTTTGCAGGATCTCATAGCTTAGAAGGGTTTTTTGAGCAGGAACGTACTGGGTATCCAGCTATTAGTCCGGTTTATTCTACAAATGCAAATTATATTCCTGGTCAATGGGTCTATTCTAACAACGGGGTTACTTCTGGATTGTTTCCGAAACGATTGGTGTTTCCTAAATCGGCTAGAGATAGAAATAGCAATACACCTCCCGAAGTTCCAATTACAACTAAAGTTTGGTGGGGCAAGTAATATTTATAACAGACAAAGAGATGAAAAGATATTTAACAATAATTATTTTGGGAGTTATAAGCATGACTTATAGCTCTTGTAAGAAAGACTCCTTTAATTATCCCGATGGATATGTGGGTAGGTCCAAAATCACTGTGTTTCCAGTTTTGGTAATGAAAGGCGAGAAGTACGTGGCCGTAGCGAAAGGTGCCACCTATACGGATGCCGGCGCAACGGCAACTGCCGGAAAAGACAAAATAGATGTAAAGACGACTGGTTTACCAAACACGGCCAATCCCGGCGTTTACTTAATCACATACTCCGCGAGCAATACCGATGGTTTTGATGCAACCACAACTAGATCCGTTGTTGTGTATGATACGAAGGCAGATGCAATAGCAAATGATTTTTCTGGCAATTACCTTAGAGCTGCAACTGGCGTAATTTCTAAATGGACAAAACTAGCGCCAGGCGCATACGTGGTTAATAATCCAGGCGCGGCTGGGTCTGGTACCTCTATAAATGTACTAGTTATAAATCCAACAGGGAGCACCATTCATATTCCACAACAAAACACAGATAGCGGTCCGTGGGCTTCTAATACCGAAAAGAAAGATTTGGTAACTGGAAATTACTCCTGGGCGGTAGAAAATCCTGGTTACGGAACTGCAGTTAGAACTTTTACTAAACTATAATTATAGAACGATGAAAAAATATATTTATATACTTGTGGGGTTTGTATTAACCATTTCTGCCTGCAAAAAAGGTCCAATTATTGGCGGTACTGCTGTAGAAGCAGTTGCAGGAGAATACTGGGTGCAGATTGATGGTGCCGGTGATTATTACGGGATTTCGACCTACAATACCGCCGACAACTCCTCGACGCAAATGTGGTTAAACATGACCAATTTTTGGGGTAGTTCTGCTCAAACAGTATTTGGCAAGGTAAACGTCAATCTAAATGATAAAACTTTCAATGGAACTAAAATTGCAAATGCAGGAACTTATGACGGAGGCATAACTTTTACTGTAACTGACGGTAAGATCACCCCGAATGGAACCGTAGGACCATCGTCTAAATCGCCAACAGATTCGATCCAGCTAAAGGTTGAGTTTTCTGATGATCCAGGCAATGTTTATAACCTTACCGGTTATCGCAGAACAAAATTTGTTGGTGACGACCATTAGTCCTTTTAAGCATATTGCTTCTTTTATTAAGGGATCGAAGCTTTAATGATTTTGAAGCAAGTTTAACTAAAACTGTTAACATGAAAGCCCGAGGTAAAATTTACCTTGGGCCTTTTTGCGCGATTGCTTGAAAATATTAGTATAATAACGTGTAAACGTTTTTTTGAAAAAAACTCTTTCTTCATACTGAACATCCAATAAAAATCTCTTCAACAGTTTTTTTCTTATTTTCTAGCTACCACCTGATGTCCAAAAAATCGACTTTATAATCAGGTCATATTTGTCAAAAAGCCGAATTAATTTTTCTAATTTCTACAAGTGCAATCATTTTAACAAATTTGGTTTGATATCTTGGCATTTTCAGAGGCAATAACCCACGGTATTCGCCTGCACTTAACATTTACTTGCCCTTCTAATCATATATAAGTAATTACGTGAAGATCTCTTTATTGTTTTGTTAAAAAAATAGCAAAAGTTCTTCAAATTTGTCATTTTTCACTTCATTTGTTAATTTATGTTAAATAATATTTTACCTTGCAGTTTATTAACTAATCGTCAAACTAATTTATTATTTTATGAAAAAACTTTTACAAGGTTTGTTCATCTTGTTGTTTGCTGCAGGTACTGCCATGGCACAAGATAGAACGATTACAGGAAAGGTAACGGGAGCAAGCGACAATCTGCCTATTCCTGGCGTTACCATTAGAATTCCTGATGTACCAGGCGGGGCAATAACTGATGCCGCTGGTAACTATTCCATTACTGTTAGCGCAAGTGCTCAGTCGTTACGATTTAGTTCTGTTGGTTATTTAAACAAGGTTGTAACAATCGGAGCTTCTGACAGAATTAACGTAGTTTTACAGGCAGATGCTAATGCACTGCAAGATGTAATTGTAGTTGGCTATGGTACAGCAAAAAAAGAATCTTTCACAGGTTCTGCCTCCATTGTAAAAAGTGATGTATTGGAAAATAGGCCAGTTACTTCCTTTGATAAAGCATTACAAGGCGCAGCTGCAGGAGTAACAGTAACTAGCACTTCTGGTCAGCCAGGTGCGGCAAGTCAAGTTCGTATTAGGGGAATTGGTTCTATTTCCGCTAGTGCAACACCACTTTATGTGATAGACGGTATTCCTATCACCAACGGAGATTTAAGCCAGGTTGCTACAACATCAGACGTATTGTCAACTATTAATCCAAACGATATTGAAACGGTTACAATCTTAAAAGACGCATCTGCCGCATCAATCTTTGGATCTCGTGCAGCAAACGGCGTAATTTTGATTACAACCAAAAAGGGAAAAAACGGACAGACCAAATTTAATCTTACATTAAATGGTGGTAATTCTTACATCGCCACCGATAAAGCCGCTTCTTTAGATGCAACACAATATTTTAAGTTGTATTTTGACTACTTCTACAATCAAAACGTTGCTGCTGGTAATGCAGCAGACGTTGCGGCCACTAAAGCAGATGCTTCTACTATAAAGGCCTTGAATGTCAATCCTTACAATACAACAACACCTTACGGTTCTGGCGGCGTTTTAAATCCCGGCGCTTCATTGTATTATGATACGGACTGGAGAGATGCGGTAACTAATACCGGGATAACTAAAAATGTAAATCTGTCTGCGCAAGGCGGTAATGAGGCAACAAAGTTCTTCATTTCTGGGGGTTACTTTGATCAAAAGGGAATTATCTTGGCATCGAATTTTAAAAGATATTCGGGCAAATTAAATATTTCCAATCAAGTTGGTAAGGCCATTACTGTAGGTATAAATACTACCTTGTCTTATACTGACCAAAATACACCTGCGGGCGCTACCGGCGCTGCGAATCCTGTTCGTTTTGGCGATGTGGTATCAAATATTTATTCATTGTATGCTAGAGATGCAAATGGAGTTCCGTTGAAAGACGCTTCTGGCAGTTTTATTTACAATTATAAAAACCCAATCAGTCAAGATTTTAATCCAGTTGGGCTGTCAATCTTGGACAAATACAATACTGTTACTGCGAGAGCGATTGCAAATCCGTACGTTGAAGTTAAATTCTTAAAGGATTTTGTATTTAAAACAAATGAAGCAGTCGACTACATAAACAACAGAGAAAAGCAGTTTTACAATCTGGAGCATGGCAACGGGGCGGGTCCAAAAGGTAGGGCATACAGATATACCGTACAGGATATAACGGTTACTTTCCAAAATACGTTGACATATAATAAGGCGCTAGGACTACACAATTTAACCGTTTTACTGGGGCAAGAAGCCTATAGAAAGAAATATGATAACATTTCTTCACAGGTAACAGGTTTCGCATTCGCGGGTTCTGAAGAACAGGTCGCAGGAAGCGTTCCAAGTGATGCTAGCTCATACTACACTCAAAAACGTTTAGAATCTTATTTCACCCGGGCTAATTACAGTTACAACAATAGATATTTTTTAGAAGCTAGTTTTAGGAGGGATGGATCTAGTGTTTTTGGTACCAACAACAGATTTGGTAATTTTTATGCTGTTGGTGGAGCGTGGAGATTGAGTCAAGAGGATTTTTTGAGAGAGGTAAGCTGGCTTAATGAGTTAAAGCTAAGAGCAAGTTATGGTACATCTGGCAATGATCAAATTGGCAGATATGCTGCGCAAGGTTTATATGCGGTAGGGAGCAACTATGAAGGCGAGGCTGGTACTACCTACGATAATTTAGCAAATCCAGAGTTGAAATGGGAGCAAAATAACCAGTTTGATGTTGGTTTGGAGTTTAGCCTGTTTAATAGCCGGTTGAGCGGAGAATTTTCTTATTATAACCGCAAGGCTGATGGCTTATTATATGATAAGCCGCTTTCGTTTACCACGGGATTCGAAACTGTTACAACTAATCTTGCCTCGGTTAAAAACCAAGGCGTGGATTTACTGTTGAACGGTACACCAATTCAAAATGATAACTTTAGTTGGAACGTGTCCTTTAATATTGGAGCTAGCAAGAATAAAATTTTAAAACTAACAGGAAATGACGTAATTAATGGAACTAAAAGATTGAAGGTTGGAAGTGATATCTATCAATTTTATTTAAGAGAGTATGCGGGCGTTGACCAAACTAATGGAAAACCATTGTGGTATATAGACGAGGTTGGAACTGATGGTATAGCAACGGGGAATCGCATTACCACAGCCAATTATAGCACAGCAACCAGATATGATAGAGGTTCTGCTTTGCCAAAATTTTCGGGTGGTCTAACCAACACATTTAGGTTTAAAGACTTTGATTTTACAGCGCTTCTTTTCTTTAGCCAGGGAGGTAAAATTTATGATGACGTGTTATCCACCATCAGCCATGCCGGTAAAAACAACGGTACACAATTATCTACCGTGGTATTCCAATCTTGGTCACCTACAAATACCAACACCAATGTTCCGCGATTTATGCCTACCAATACAGATCTTGGAAATAGTACTTCAGATCGCTTTCTGTATGACGGATCTTATCTTAGGGTTAAAACACTTAGTTTGGGATATAACCTAAATAGGAATTGGGCTGAAAAAGTGAAATTGTCTAATGCCAGAATTTTTATTAGTGCAGAAAATGCGTTTACACTTTCTAAACATCACGGTATGGACCCTGAAGTAGCTTTATCTGGAGTTCCAAATGGAGACATTCCAAATGTAAAAACTTTTTCTTTGGGCTTAAATGTGGGATTTTAAATTTACTGAAATGAAAAATATAATAAGAATAAACAATAAATCAGTTACCGCAGTTCTAACAATTGTTTTGTTGTTTGCGAGTTGTAAAAAAGACTTTTTAGACCTTAAACCGACTGAATCTATAAGTAATACAGATGCGTTTACCAGCGAAGCCAAATTGCAAGCGGCAATGACTGGTATTTATGATTTAATTACCAGCACTGCGTTTACCTACAACATTATTTTAAACGGTGATGCGAAGGGAGAGGATGTATTTCCGAACTCTACCGGTAATTATAATCGATTTGTAGCCGGCTACCAATACATAGAAACCGTAAATAGCGGTGAGTTGCAAAGTCATTGGTCTTTAGGATATGCCATAATTGCCAATTGTAACCAACTAATAGAGAATGCGCCGGCTGCACCTGTAGATGATGCGATAAAAAATCGTTATATTGCAGAGGCAACAGCTATCAGGGCATACATACACTTTCAGCTTGTTCAAGAATTTGGCGCAAAATCTTATGCTTTAGATCCTGAGGCTTTGGGAGTTCCAATTGTTGCAAAATCTATTGGCCCAGAGGATGAATTCCCGGCAAGAGACAAGGTTAAAGATGTGTACGCCTTTATCCTCAAAGATTTGGCTTTCGCCGAAGCCAATTTCCCTGCGAGCGTTAAAGGTGTATATAGAATAAGCTTGAATGCTATCCAAGGTATCGAGGCTAGGGTGTATCTAACCATGGGCGATTGGAAAAATGCAAGTGCAAAGGCAAAGGCCGCCAGAACTGGTTTTGAATTAAGTTCGGGCTCAGCTTTACTAGATGGATTTAGAGCACCTACATCAGAATGGATTTGGAGTTTAAGAAGTACCGCAGATGATAATGGCTTTTATCTTGAGGTTTCTTCGTTTTACGATCCGTATGATAGAGGTTATTCTAGTTTTAGAACAACGGCCGATTTCTTTGCGTCTTTTGCTGATAATGATATTAGAAAAAACCAATTCAGAATTCCTGATGACGTCGGAGGCGATCCAACTACCGGCGACTATCAAATTTTGGGTGATGGGTATACGGTTAGCAAGTTTGTATTTGACGATACTGGCGCAGACGACCAAGTATTGATTCGTTCGTCTGAAATGGTGTTAATAGAAGCTGAAGCAGAGGCGAGGCTTGGGAATACTATGGCAGCAACTGCGGCATTATTACTTATTCAAAAGCGATCAATTCCTACAGCTGTGGCATCTGCGAATACCGGCGATGCACTTATTGCGGAAATTTTAATGGAACGTAGAAAAGAGCTTTTTGGAGAAGGACAGAGATATTATGATATTCTTAGAACTAAACAGACCTTAACTAGAACAAGTAGTTCGCATTGGAGTAAGTTAACAATTCCTGCAGGCGATAAACGGTTTGCTCTACCGATTCCTCAAAAGGAAATTGATGCAAATCCAAAAATAGTGCAGAATCCACTTTAGAACTTATGTCAAAGGCTTTCAAAAAGGGCAGATGGTTTTACCGTTTGCCCTTTTGATTTTTGTTATGAATTTATTTTCGCTACGCAAATCTTTATCAGCAGCTACCAACACGGTCAACTAGCGCATTATCGATCTCTAGACTTCAGAAACTAACTGATGATTCTTCTCGCTTTTTCGTATTTAACCTTTGCTTCTTAACCTTTTGCTCTAGATTAAGTCTACTTTTTATCCACGCTATACTTTCCCGGGCCAATAAAAAGCAAACAAAAAAACACGATGGCCATTTCAATTGGATGAGAGGCAATTCCAAGTCCATCGCCTTTGGTTAGGTGCATTGTGGTGGCAATGAGCATTGTGGTAAGTATAAGCAAACATGCCGGGCGAAAAAACAGACCGACAATGAGCAGAAAACCACCAAAGGTTTCTGCGACCGCGGCCATAAAGCCCCAAAATGTCGGCGCAAAATGAATACCGACCACCTGCATCGTACCGCCAAGTTTATGCCAGCCATCCGGGCCGCCAGCCAATTTAGGGAAACCGTGTGTAATAAACATAACGCCCAAACCAACTCGAAGCAATAACAAGCCTGTATTGCGGTACCTCCCCAAAACTTCTAAAATTGCCATATTTAAAGGTATGTTAATTTCACATTATTGTTGTCAATACTGATGCTAACCGTTGCGCCAAGCACCATAGGCATATTATTGGCGATATGTCCTGTTGGAAAATTGAAGCAAACGGGATAATCATATTTTTTAACTATTTCCCAAACCACTTGTTCTGCACTTTGACCAAATGGAATTTTTTCTTCCTTAATTCCAGTGAAAGCACCAACGATTAAACATCTCAAATTTCTTAATTTTCCTGCCCTATCCAGCATCCTCATCATCCTATCTATGGCATATTCTTGTTCTCCAACATCTTCTAAAAAAAGTATTTTGCCGTTAAAGTCCATTTCAGAAACAGAACCCTGCACTGCGCAAAGTAAAGAAAGATTTCCGCCAATGAGCGTTCCGTCCGCCATTCCAATTTTATTGCTAACTCCGCTCGAATACTCAAAGCTTGGTTTCATCCCAAACAAAATATCCCTCAATAATATCAACGAATCTTTTGTTGCTTCCTTAAAAGTGTACGGCATTTGAGCGTGTAGGCACTTTGTATTTAGCTTTGCTATGCTATGCGATAGGAGTACTGTAATATCGCTAAAGCCGATCAACCATTTCCGGTTTTTTTCGAATGCATCAAAGTTTAAGTCATCTATTATTCTGAGCGTTCCATAACCGCCTCTAGCGGCAATTATGCCTTTGATGTTTTTATCATCCAAGAAGCGTTGAAAATCTAACGCTCTTAATTCGTCGCTCCCTGCAAATTGGTTAAAACCCGCTGTCACAGATTCGCCAAGAACAACGTCTAAACCCCAACTTTGTAGCTCATCTATAGCAAATTTAATATCTTTCGGAAGTTTTTTTGCCGGACAGACTATGGCAATTTTATCCCCCTGTTTTAAATATGAAGGCTGTCTTATCATCATTCAAAAAACTCTTATCTTTGCCAAATTAATAAAAACGTTTTGGATAATAGTAAAATAAAGAGATATACCGTTACCGCGGCGCTTCCCTACACCAATGGCCCAGTTCATATTGGTCATTTAGCGGGGGTTTATATTCCTGCCGACATTTATGTGAGGTATCTCCGAAGCAATAGACGAGACGTAAAGTTTGTTTGCGGAAGTGATGAAAACGGTGTTCCAATTACTTTAAAGGCAAAGCGCGAAGGGATTACGCCTCAAGAGGTGGTAGATAAATACCATAAAATAATTGGAGATTCCTTTAGGGAATTTGGTATCTCTTTTAATATCTATCACAGAACATCGTCTGTAACCCACCATCAAACTGCGGCAGGATTTTTTACCACTTTGTATGACAAAGGCGTTTTTACCGAAGAAACAACCGAGCAGTATTATGATGAAGAGGCAAAATCATTTTTGGCTGATAGATATATTACCGGTACCTGCCCAAATTGTGGCTATGAACATGCTTACGGCGATCAATGCGAAAACTGTGGCTCTACGCTAAACGCGACGGATTTAATAAATCCAAAATCTACACTTTCTGGTAACAAACCAATTTTGAAGCAAACTACCAACTGGTTTTTGCCTTTAGAAAAATTCGAAGACAGATTGCGTGCCTACATAGAAAGTCATAAAGAATGGCGCCCAAATGTATATGGGCAATGCCAAAGTTGGCTTAATGCTGGTTTACAGGCACGCGCCATGACCCGCGATTTGGATTGGGGAATTAGAGTGCCGCTAAAAGGCGCAGATGGAAAAGTTTTATATGTTTGGTTCGATGCCCCAATTGGATACATCTCGGCAACGAAAGAACTTTCCAATTATAACAAGCTCGGAATCTGGAACCCCAAAGCAGAAGAATATTATATTAGAAATGTAGAAAGCGATCAATCAAGTTGGGAAGAGTATTGGAAGGATGACGAGACGAAGTTGGTACATTTTATCGGCAAAGACAATATTGTGTTCCATTGCATTATTTTTCCGGCAGTGTTAATGGCGCATGGCGGATATATTTTAGCAGATAACGTACCTGCAAATGAGTTCTTAAATTTAGAAGGCCGCAAAATATCTACTTCTAAAAACTGGGCGGTTTGGTTAAACGAGTACTTGCGAGAGTTTGAAGGCAAACAAGACGTGCTTCGCTATGTGTTAACAGCTACCGCACCAGAAACTAAAGACAACGATTTTACGTGGAAAGATTTCCAAGCAAGAAATAACAATGAGCTCGTGGCCATTTTAGGAAATTTTGTTAACCGCGTGATGGTGCTTACCCATAAATATTTTGACGGAGTAGTGCCAACTTTGATGGAAATTAAACCCGAAGACCAAGCCATTATTGATGATCTTGCAGTAGCACCTGCAAAAATTGCTGCTTCTATAGAGTTATTTAGATTTAGAGAGGCTTTAGTGGAGGTAATGAACGTTGCTCGATTGGGAAATAAATATTTGGCAGAAACAGAGCCCTGGAAACTTATTAAAATAGATGAAGACCGGGTGCGTACCATTCTAAATCTTTCCTGCCAAATTTGCGCTAATTTGCAAATTTTAATCGAACCATTTATGCCTTTTACGTCAGAAAAATTGATGAAGATGATGCAAAGCAGTGGATACGACTGGGAGGATGCAGGAAGAACAAATTTAATAAAGCGTGGTCATACTTTAGGGCAATCAGCTTTATTGTTCGAGATGATAGATGATGCAGAAATAGACTTTCAAATAGCAAAGTTAACCAACAGTAAAATAGAGAATGCTGCCGCAAATGCTGAGCCGATCCCTGCAAAAGAGAACATCCATTTCGAAGATTTTTCTAACATAGATATACGAGTTGGAACCATTATCGCTGCCGAAAGAGTAGAGAAGACAAAAAAACTATTAAAACTAACGGTTAAAACTGGACTTGATGAACGTACCGTCGTATCTGGCATTGCCGAACATTATGCTGCGGCAGAGGTGGTTGGAAGGCAGGTTAGCATTGTTTTAAATTTAGCACCAAGAGAAATTAAAGGGATAACCTCCCAAGGAATGATTTTGATGGCAGAAGATACAAATGGCAAACTGGTTTTTGTCTCGCCAAGCGAAAAATTTCCAGAAGGCAGTGTGGTAAGATAGGATGAGGTCTAGGCTAAAGTTTTTGAGAAGAAAGAATAAGGAGCAAGGAACAAAGCCAGTGCGCTTAAAGAACGATAAATTCTTTCCAAACGCGTTTTCTTCCAGGAAAGAGTAGTTTCACTGCAACAGACTTTCTATAAGTATAGGTTTACCTTAAACGGGACTCCTACGCCTCGTCTTTTGTGTTTCTCACCAGGCCAATGCCTGATACAAAAAAGATTAAACCTATAATGCCTGCAACTACTAAGCCTCTAACGTCCTCACTGTGTTGCATAAAGCCATAACCTGCATAGATTAATCCGACAATTCCTAAAATCGTTAAAATTGTTCCGAAGGTTCTTTTTACATTCATAATGTGTTTATTTTAGCTAAATGGACAATTTAAAAGTTGTTTTGTTTTCCTTTCGCTGCTTTTTTTTGTTATTACTCCTCGCATCTCCCTATCTACCATACGCCCAATCTATCCTTCGGAGCAATATACATTTTTGCAGTATTCGGAATATTGAAAGCTTTATAAAAAGCATCGATATTATAAACTGGGCCATTCACTCGAAACATCTCCGGGCTGTGAGGATCTGTTTTTAACCGAACGCGCATGGTTTCATCTCTAGTTTTGATGCGCCAAACCTGCGCGAAACTTAAAAAAAAACGCTGGTCTGGGGTAAGTCCGTCAATTTTGTCGGTACTTTTACCTTCATCTGTAAGTTTAAAAGCGTCGTAAGCAATTTTTAAGCCCCCAATATCAGCAAGATTTTCTCCCAACGTTAATTTTCCATTTGGATGCTGGTTATCTAACAAAGAAAATTTGCTGTAAAAATCGGCAACTTTATCAGTTTTGGTTTTAAACCGGGCGGCATCAGCTATAGTCCACCAGTTTTTTAAATTTCCTTCGGCATCATACTGGCGACCTTGATCGTCAAATCCATGAGTCATTTCGTGGCCAATCACTGCACCAATTGCACCATAATTAATTGCGTCATCTGCATTAAAATCGAAAAATGGAAATTGCAAAATCCCCGCAGGGAAAACTATCTCATTAAAAGAAGGGTTATAATATGCATTCACGGTTGGCGCGGTCATGCCCCATTCGGTTTTATCAACTGGTTTGCCCAATTTATTTATCATCTCATTGAAGGCATGTTTTTTTGCTGCTTGCACATTCTTATAATAGGTATCTGGAGAAATTTCTACGGCGTCAAAATTTTTCCATTTCTCTGGATAACCTATTTTTTTAACAAAGGCGTTTAATTTGTTAATAGCCTTTTGTTTCGTTTCTGGCGTCATCCAGTCTACCTTTTTAATGCGTTCTTCATACACTTTTTGTAAATTATTTACCAGAGCCAGCATACTTTTCTTCGCTTCTGGTCTAAAATATTGCTCGGTATAAAGTTGCCCCAACAAATCGCCAAGGTTGCCGTCGGTACTGTTAACAATTACTTTCCAACGTTCGGTTGGAGCTTGCTGTCCGTTTAACGTTCTCCCAAAAAATTCAAAACGCGCATCCCTAAAGGATTTGGAAAGGCTCGCCGCCGCAATGTTAAGGGCATCAAATTTTAATTTTAGCTTCCAGGTTGCTAGAGGTTCTGATTTAATCAGTCCGCTTAACGTTTTGAAATAGTTTGGCTGACCCACGAGGACGCTATCTTCTTTTATATCTAATTGATTAAAAAGCAAGCTCCAATTAATATTTGGGGTCTGTTTTTGAAAATCAGACACGAGAAATTTATGATAGTTTTTTTCGGGATCTCTTAACTCCACAGGCGTGGAATGAGATTTTGCTATCTTAGTTTCAAAGGCCAATACTTTATCGGCATCAGTTTTGGAAGTTGCCGAATCGGTCGATAAAGAGAAAAGTTTCTGCACGTATAACAAATAAGCAGATCTTAGTTTTTTCGCCTTATCGTCCTTATCCAAATAATAACTGCTTTCTGGCAATGTTAAACCGGATTGAGAAAAATTTGCTATATTTTGCGTGCTTGCTTTATCATCTGCACCCACATTGAGACCGAGTAGATAGCCATAGCCGCCGCGAGTACTTGTGGCTATTAAATCTAAGATTCCCCTGGTATCTTTAATCGAGTCGATCTTAGCCAGAATTGATTGAACAGGCGACACGCCAAGTTTTTCTATGGTAACCGTGTCCATACCACTATGGTAAAAATCCCCAACTTTCTGCTCTAAACTTCCATCTGCAGATTTGCTCCGGTAAGCGTTTACCAAAATTTTATCTAGGTTTTTTAGGTTTTCATCGTGTAGGATATAAAAAGACCCCCATCCTGTCTGGGTTTTCGGAATTTCAGTTTTTTTCATCCAAGTTCCGTTCGCATATAGAAAGAAATTATTACCTGGAGCAATAGTTGTATCCATTCCAGATTTATCGAAAAATTCTGTGCGCTGCATTACTGGAACGTTTGTCTCGTTATTTTTTTTATTCTGGCAACTAAATAGTAGCGTTGCTGCTGCCATAAAGGTAATTAGGGAAACTCTCATTGTAATAGATTTTATCTTAGGCTAAGGTACAAAAGCTAAAATAATTAATTAAGATTTTATACCTTCATCAAAAATTAAAAAATATGGAAATTGTTGGTTATGTGCTCTTATTTTTACTGCTCATTATTTTATTAAGCTCTTTCGTAACAGTTAAACAAGGTACAATAGCTGTAGTAACTGTCTTTGGGAAGTATAGAAGGATGTTAAAGCCGGGTTTGAGTTGGAAAATTCCGCTTATTGAGCAAATTTATTCCCGAATTTCTATTCAAAACCGCTCTGTTGAATTGTCTTTCCAAGCGGTTACCCAAGATCAAGCAAATGTTTATTTCAAAGCAATGCTGTTGTATTCGGTAATCAATCAAGAAGAAGAAACGATAAAAAACGTGGCTTTTAAGTTTGTAGACGCCAGTAATTTAATGCAGGCTTTAATTAGAACCATTGAGGGTTCCATACGTGCGTATGTAGCAACGCAAAAGCAGGCAAACGTTTTGGCGCAGAGAAATGAAATTGTGCTACATGTAAAAGAACAAATAGACCAAGTTTTGGACGGTTGGGGCTACCATCTGCAAGATTTGCAACTCAACGACATCACATTTGATGAGGAAATAATGCGCTCTATGAGTAGAGTTGTTGCCTCTAATAACTTAAAGGCTGCCGCCGAAAATGAGGGTCAGGCGTTGTTGATTACAAAAACCAAAGGGGCAGAAGCGGATGGAAATGCAATAAAAATTGCCGCTACTGCAGAACGCGAGGCTGCACAACTTCGAGGTCAAGGAATTGCTCTATTTAGGCAAGAAGTTGCTAAAGGTATGAGTAGCGCCGCGCACGAAATGCAGCAGGCAAACCTAGATACTTCTGTAATTCTTTTTACCATGTGGACAGAAGCAATAAAGCAGTTTGCAGAATACAGTGAAGGAAACGTAATTTTTCTTGATGGCAGCACCGATGGAATGAATAAAACTATGAAAGAGTTGATGGCAATGCAGCTCACTCAAAGCCAGATGGAAAAGAAGAAATAGTTAACAACAGCTTTTAGATTTAAATATTCCTTTCACGAGGTTTTCTTCTAGTCAAAATTATTTTTCAAAAGTCCTAATTATGCAAATCTGTTTAGTAGCTTTACAAAAAAAATCATAAAGATTGATAGACATTTTAATTTACTACAGGATCTTCTATCAACAAATACGGTTAACCAAAGGGCTGTGATTGCTTAGAGAGATGTTTGATACCAACGAAAAAAATTCTAAACTCTATTTCGATATACTCAAAAGGTTATATTATGGCAAGACTATGTCTTGTTCTGAGCTAAGCCTCTCAATTGAGAAGAGCATTCCCTTAGTTACCAAGGCACTAAATCAGCTCATTGAGAAAGGATTCGTACTAGAGAAGGGCTATGCAACTTCGACTGGAGGAAGGCGGCCTTTACTGTACGGAGTTAGAACAGATAGAATGAACATTGTTGCCGTAGCAATGGATCAACTATGCACGCGCATTGTAACTGTTGGCCCTTTTAACAACTATATAACAGAAATAGACATTGTTGATCTTAAACTGAAAAACAACCCAAATGCGCTAGAACAGCTAACAAACGCAATCGCCTTACACGTAAATAAATCGGAAGTTGGGAAAAACAGTTTACTTGGAGTTGGAATTGGAATGCCCGGCTTTGTGAATGCAAGGGATGGCGTTAATTATACCTACGTGAATGAAGACTCCGAGAGTATCACGGCACATCTGAGTAAGGCATTAGACCTTCCTGTTTTTATAGATAATGACTCTAGCCTTGTAGCTCTTGCAGAGTTGAAATTTGGTCTAGCTAGAGAAATTAAAGATGTTATGGTTATCAATTTGAGCTGGGGAATTGGTTTGGGCATGATTATAAATGGTCAGCTTTTTAGAGGAAATAGTGGGTTTGCGGGCGAATTTAGCCACATTCCTATATCAGAGGCGGGTGTGCTTTGCTATTGCGGAAAGCAGGGATGTTTAGAAGCAGAGGCATCACTGCTAGCGGTTGCCGAGAAAGCTATTGAGGGAATAAAAAACGGCAAAACTACAAGTTTAGCTTTTGATGAGCAAGCACCAAAAACCGCAATTGCCGATCCATTGATGGATGCTGCAAATAAAGGGGATCAATTTGCGATAGAGCTTTTATCTGACGCAGCATTTGAAATTGGAAAGGGACTCGCAATTTTAATTCATATCATTAACCCAAAAGCCATTGTGCTAAGCGGACAGGGCGCAAAGGTTGGCAAGTTGTTACTAGCGCCCATTCAACAAGCTTTGAATAAATATTGCATTCCACGCCTTGCCGACGATACAGACGTGTACATTTCTAAAATCGGTGCAGACGCCGAGCTTATTGGCGCAGCTATATTGGTTATGGAAAACTTTGGTCATGTCGATGAAGGATAGTTTGAACTACGCCGAATAGTATCTGATAAAATTTGTTTTCAGAAAGTAGGAGAAGGGATAGCTAGACATTTCAACAGAACAAAACTGCCTAATTTTTTCATGAACATAAATGTGCAAATCTAATGAGCAAATTAGAGCCGGCTTCTATGAGATAAAAATCTTAATAATTTTTTTAAAAAGTAATTTGAATGTTAAACTTTAATTATTAAGTTTGGTTGTTCATTTAATGTCGAGGTATTTTTATCTTCAAATTGTCTTTTAAATAGGAAAAACTATCACCCTTTTACTAAATACAATAAAAGAATCGCTAAATAAACTATTAACCAATCTACTAAATCCAAACAATTATGAAAAAATTATTGCCATTATTTTTTCTGTCATTGTGTCTGGCAACTATGGCTATGGCGCAAAGCAGAATTAACGGTACCGTGAAAGATTCTCAAGGGAATCCGCTCCCTGGCGCGAGCGTAAAGGTTAAAGGCTCAACCGTTGGAACCGCAAGTGATGTTAACGGAAAGTTTTCTTTAGACGCTAGCCCATCGGCCACTTTAATTATTTCTTATACTGGTTACACTAGTCAAGAGCTTCCTATTGGCAGTACAACCTATTTTAACGTGGTGCTTAAAGACGATTCTAAAATTTTAGGAGATGTTGTTGTTACCGCATTGGGCGTTAAGAGAGATCGCAGGGCACTAGGTTATTCAGTTACACAAGTTCAGGGTAGCGATTTAACAACCGCAAGAGAAAACAACGTAGCAAACGGATTAATTGGTAAAGTTGCGGGATTAGATGTTGGTTCTACATCTGGAGGAGTTGGGGCGGCAACAAACATTACTATACGTGGTGTTGCGAGTTTAAGTCAATCTAACCAACCGTTATTTGTTATAGATGGTGTGCCAATGGAAAACAAACCAATTGGTATAGGTAACATCAATCCAAATGGCAACAGTGGTGGGCAGTATGATAACTCACCAGATTTAGGTGATGCTATTGGAAATCTAAATCCAGATGATATAGAAAGCATCTCAGTATTAAAAGGTGCGGCAGCTTCTGCGCTTTACGGCTATCGCGCAAAAGGTGGGGTAATTTTAATCACCACAAAATCTGCCTCTGGCAATAGCATAGAGTTTAGCACAAACTATGTTGCGCAGCAGGTTATAGACCGTACAAATTGGCAATATGTTTATGGCCAAGGCGCAAACGGTATAAAACCGACAACTGCTGTTGCTGCAGCCCAGGTTGGCGGTTCTAGCTGGGGTGCAAGGTTAGACGGAACAGATGTAATTCAGTTCGATGGAGTATCTAGACCTTACAGCGCACAGAAAAATAATGTAGAAGACTTTTACAAAACAGGCGGTAGTTGGACGAACAACATTGCCATAAACAAAAGTTTTGAGAATGGGGGCATCAGATTATCGGCTAGCAACCTAAGAGACAACTCTATTGTACCGAATTCCAATTTGAATAGACAGAATTTTACTTTAAGTGGTTCTTACGCACCTATAAAACGCTTAAAAATTGATGGACGGTTTAATTACATCAATGAAAAAGCAAAAAATAGGCCTATCCTTTCTGATGGTGCGGGTAACGCCAACTTTAACTTGGCATTTTTGCCAACCAGTTTAAATGTAAACACACTTAGACCTGCAGTAAATGCAGATAAATCAGAGTTGCAGTACAACACAGGCAATCCATTCGCTACCAATCCGTATTTTGCGGCAAATAATTTTGTAAACGATACCAAAAGAAATAGGTTGTTAAGCTATTTTACCGCGAGATATACCTTAGATGATGGGGTGTTTTTTCAAGCCCGAGCCGGCCAAGACTTTTATACGGACAACTACAAAAACGTAACTCCTTCTGGAACTGCCTATTTTGCTCCAGGAAGAATTAATCAGCAATCTACAAACTTTAACGATATTAATACAGATGCTTTAATTGGCAAAGAATTTAAGGTATCCGATTTTACCATCACACCAAATGTTGGAGCAAGTTATAGAAGCACCAAAGTAAATCAAACAACAAATAGTGGATCAGACTTTGCAGTGTTTGGAATTTACAACATTCTTAATGCAAAAAACAAAGGGGTAAACTACAGCGAAAGCGAGCAAGAAACACAATCTGTTTATGGCACTTTAGAATTGGCTTATAAAAATTATTTATTTTTAACAGGTTCGTTAAGAACAGATTGGTTTTCTACTTTAGCAACGCCAGGTAGAGACAATAAATTGAGCACAACTTATCCATCTGTAAGTGGTTCATTTGTATTCTCAGAACTTTACAAACCTTCGTTCCTATCATTTGGTAAATTGCGTGCCGCTTATGGTGTTGTAGGTCGCGGAACTGATCCATACTTAACGCAATTAAGTTACGGTTTTAGAAGCGAATCTTTAAATGGCCAGCCGCTCGGACAGATTATAAGTCCATCGATTCCAAACGGGTCTTTATTAGCTTCAAGAGCATCAGAGTTTGAAGTTGGAACAGAATTAGGGTTCTTAAATAACAGATTAAACTTAGATGTTACCTATTACAATAAGCACTCTACCAATGAAATTGTTGCTGTAACCACGCCAATTACTACAGGTTACAGTGGTGCCGTTTTAAATTCTGGCGAGATAAGAAATGAAGGTGTAGAGATGTCATTAAGAGGTAGAGTTGTAGATGGAGATGGATTTAAGTGGACTTCATCTTTAAACGCAACTTTTAACGATAATAAGATTTTGACATTGGCTCCAGGTTTAGAAAGTCAACTTGTTGCGACCTCTAGACCGGGTGTTGGTTTCTTACAAAATGTTGCTGGCAAAGCAGCAAACCAAATTTCTGCTTATGATTATAAATATGATGCGAATGGGGCAATTATGTCAACAGCCGGTATTCCAGATAGAGGAAATTTGGTAAATTATGGCTCGGCATACAACAAATGGTATGCCGGTTGGAATAACGATTTTAGTTACAAAGGCTTTAACCTAGGCCTGTTGGTAGATGGTAAGTGGGGCGGCAAGTTATTTTCTGCAACAGATTATTATGGTTACGTTTTTGGTTTACACCAAGCTACCTTAGTTAATAGAGAAGCGCTAGGCAACAACGCCTCTACCTATTATAGCACGTTGTCTAACAATGTATCTAAACTATTTGTGCAAGATGCAAGTTTTGTTAAACTTAGACAATTTATTGTTGGCTACACGTTCCCTTCTTTATTAGGCAACAGAATTAAGAGTTTAAATGTGAGTTTTGTTGCGAGAAATCTTTTTATTATAATGAAGAAAACAGACAACATAGATCCAGAATCTAGTTACAATGCAACTTTCCCAGGTTTAGAATTGGGCGGTGTGCCGCCAGTTAGAACATTTGGATTGAATTTGAATGTTAAATTTTAATTCCCTAAAAACTCTATTATGAAATTAAATACAAAATATACAGCGCTAGTTGCATTTGGAATGATCTTAGCCGCGGGATGTACAAAGAATTTTAAAGAAATAAATACGAACCCAACTGCTTACAGCCAGTCGAATTTCGATTTAAATTATAACCTAACTTCCGCACAATTAGGTTACACTGGTAGTGCCGATTTTTCTTATGATACCTGGCGCGCTAATTTAATTTATTGCTCTACCATGATGCAGGGATTTTCTACTGTAATAGGATATTGGGCTGGCGATAAATACTTTTTAAACGAAGGTTATGCAGCAGCTTACTGGGGTAATGGAGCGGTTGGCGCTTACTTAGAGCAGGTTAAACCCATAGCAGATTTAGTCGAAGCTACAAAAACAAAACCTGAGGTTAACAACCTTTACCAGGTTTCTAGAATTTGGAAGGCTTTAATTTTCGCACGTTTGACAGATTTATATGGCGATATTCCCTACTCGGAAGCTGGAGTTGCCTACTATACTGGGAAACTGACACCAAAGTATGATAAGCAAGAAGACATCTATACCGATTTGCTTAAAGAAGTAGATGAAGCTTCTGCAGCTTTGAAAATAGGTGGCGATAAAGTTACCGGCGATGCTATCTATAAAGGGGACATTTCTAAATGGCAAAAATTTGGGTACAGCTTAATGGTAAGGCTGTCTATGAGGCTATCGAAAGTTAATCCTGCTTTGGGTAAAACCTATCTTCAAAAAGCGGTTGGTAAAACAATGGTAAGTAATGATGATAATGCATATTTATTGAATGATGTAACGGGAGCGCGCGTTACTCAAAATAGAAATAGCCAAATTTTATTGGGAGATGGCGGACAAGAAAACTACTATGTTAGATGGTCTAATACTTTTATAAATTATCTAAAAACAAACGCAGACCCACGGTTGGGAAAAGTAGCGGTTACCAATCTATATCTAACCGATGGCTCGAAAGTACAAAATGCTGGCTTTAATGCTAGCCCTGCTGTGCAGAAAGGAATGCCGAATGGTAAGGATTTAAGTGGTATCGCAGGGCGTGATGTAAGGCAAGATCCTACTTTTACTACCTTTAACGATTACTCTAGCGCAAACCCAAACATGATAAGAAGAGACGGCCCCACGTTTATCATGACTTATGCAGAAACTGAACTGTTATTGGCAGAAGCGGCTCAAAGTTATGGAATAGGTGGCTCTGCAGCTACACACTATCAAAATGGAGTTGCAGCAGCAATGACCTACATGGGCCCATATAGTGCAACCTTAGTAGTGACAAATGCAGATGTTGCAACCTATTTAGCCGCAAACCCATATAATCCAACTATTGGTTTACAACAAATAAATACAGAATATTGGGCACATACCAACACCATGTTAGATTTTTACGAAAGCTGGTGCAACTGGCGCCGTAGCGGATTTCCTGTACTAACACCAGTTGTTTATCCAGGCAATGCAACAGGCGGTACAATTCCACGTCGGTTTGTTTACCCTGTAGATGAAGCAGCAGTAAATGGAGCAAATTATACGGAAGCCGTTTCGCGTTTAAGCGGCGGAGATAAATTAACAAGTAGAGTTTGGTGGGACAAATAATAAAAATTATGGGAGCCTAATGTTCTAAGTTTTGGAGATTGTGGCATTTTTCTAATAAACACTAATTAAGCTGGATATACGTCCGGCTTTTTTGGTTATATAGATTAGTGTTGTATATCGTTTTACAGACAAATTCCTACATCGAAAGGCTGACCATAAAACAAATTAATATCTAATGTATCAATGTTACAGCGTTCAGTTGTTTTTGATCTATAGGCACGGCTTGATTTTTCTTTTCGGACAATAACACCAACAACGTCCCAGCGTTTTTAAAAACCTACTTAGGTTAACCACTAATTCTGGCTTTCTGCGAGTATTTAAAAAAGCCTGAAATCAAACTTATCAATTAAAGAAAAATTCTGACTGAGTGACTGTTACTTTTTAAAGTTTAGGGCTCATCATACCTAAAAAAGAAAACCGAAGTAGATGCTCCGGCTTCAGAATTAACAATAACTGGAGATTAGAGGCCACCGCCCAAATTCATAACATATTTTCCAGATTGCTGCATAAAATCGCCCATTACGTGTAAGCTTTCATCTTCAATAAAATCGAAATTATCATCTTTCTCCCTTTTCGCACCTTTTATAAGCTTAGGCAAACCTCTGGACACGCGAAGATCGTTTGCGCGCTCAAAAGTCTTTGCCTCTTGCGCATCGCGTTCTGTCTTCAGCTTCTGCTCATTAAGGGTAACAGCGGTTTCACTTTCGCGTTTTTTTAGTTCTGCCATATCTTCCTTCAAGTATTTAAAGCTTAAGGAATTCGCTATACGTTCTTCACTATTCTTTTCTAAATTAGGCTTTACTATAGCAAGATTAGCCACGGGCGAAAAGTTAGACCTAGCAATGATGTCCCAGGGAAGAGCAGAAGGTTCGGTGTCCTCACCTATTTTGTCCATAGGATAAATGGATGGAAATACAACATCCGGAGTTACACCCTTATGCTGGGTACTACTGCCGGCAACTCTATAAAATTTGGCCAACGTAAGGTTTATCTGTCCAAGCTGAATATCTTTTGGAGACACTCCGGCGGGCGAAGTACGAACAGTTCTATCTCCGTTTATTAATGCGGCCAACTTTTGTATAATGCCTGGATTAACTAATTTATTCAAATCTATTGAAGATTGAACTGTACCCTTGCCATAGGTTTGAGAACCCATAATAATTCCGCGTCCATAATCCTGTATCGCACCAGCAAAAATTTCTGAGGCAGATGCGCTAAGACGATCCACGATAACGCCAAACGGCCCACTCCAGGCAACACCTGGGTTCTCGTCGGTATCTACTTCTATTTTTCCCTGCGCATCCTTAACCTGAACAACTGGTCCTTTATCTACAAATAAACCTGTCAAAGAGATGGCTTCGACCAAAGACCCGCCGCCGTTTCCACGTAAATCCATCACAATAGCATCTACCTTATCCTTATTTTTTAATGTATCGATAAGTAATTTAACATCCCTTGTAGTGCTTTTGTAATTTTTATCACCCGCATTCAGCGCTTTAAAATCTGCGTAAAAAGCAGGTAGTGAAATTACTCCGATTTTGTAAGCTTTGCCATTTGTGGTAACGGTTTTAACCGTTTTCTTAGCGGATTGATCTTCTAAAATTATTTTATCTCTTGTAAGTTCTACAATTACTGGCTTAGAAGACATCTCTTTCCCTACCGGGATGATTTTTAACCTAACCTTTGTTCCTTTTGGGCCTTTAATTTTGGTAACGGTATTATCTAGTCTCCAACCGGTGATGTCTAAAAAATCGTCATTACCTTGCGCAACAGCAATAATTCTGTCGCCAGCATTAATTTCCTTACTTTTAAAAGCAGGTCCTCCTGGGATGACATCTGAAATTTTTACCACTTCGTTTTCCAGTTGCAGCCTCGCTCCAATCCCTTCAAACGACCTAGCCATTTCTTCATTAAATGCAACGGTATTGGTTGGGTTAAAGTAATTGGTATGTGGATCGATAGATTCTGTGAGCGCATCCATCAATATTTGAAAAACATCTTGGTTGTTCGTCTTCAGCGCTTGAGATTTTAAATTTTGGTATTTTTTGGTTAAAGTTTCTATGTTTTTAGGTTTAGAGCTTCCGGCTAGGTTTAGGTTAACAAGTTCGTACTTAATCCTTTTTTTCCATAAATCATCTAACGCAGTTGAAGATGCAACCCAAGGCATTTTCTCTCTATCGTAGGTATATTTGTCATCTTGATTAAAATTAAAATCATTCTTAATTTGTGCTGTAGAATAGTCGAAATATTCATTCAAGCGTTTTAAGTAAACGTTAAAGATGTAAAATGGGGCGCTCAGGTCTCCATTCCTAAAATCATCGTCTAAGGTAAATCGGTATTTATCAAATTCTTTTATATCAGAAGCTAAAAAGTAGTTTCTACCTTGGTCTAAGGATTTGATGTATCGATCTAAAATTATGGCTGAAATAGAATCGTTAAGCTTAATTTTTTTGTAGTTGTAGTTTTCTATCAACCCAACAACCTCTTTCATTACCAACGCTTGTTGCTCATCTGGTTTTATGTTTTGAACACCATCTACCATCGGCTGGGGCTTCGGCGCTGCGTTGCAGGCAAATACCGCTGCAGAAAATAGCACGAAAAATATTTTCTTTAACATTTCTTTAAATGATTTGAAATCCATTATTTATTTTGAGTAGCCAATATGACACCATTTTATTTAAAAACAAAAAAAGAGACAGCAATATTACGTTCTCTCAAGGTGTCAAACATCAAATTTAGCCAAAAAAGATGTGGTTAATTATAAGACCTTCAACATTTATACGTAAAATAAGTTTGGCTGGTTTTTTAAAATAAGGGGTAGTAAAGCTACCTTTTCTTCGCAATACTTACGGCAATTGTGCGCCTTGCCTCGCTTATCTCATCACCAAATTGAGAGGTGTTTCTTGCTCGAGCCATCAGCTCTGCCGATTTCAGATCTCGCAGCGCTAAAGAGAAATCTTTCTTTTTGATTTTAACCTTTACCACACCGAGCAACGATTTTATAACAGAATTTTGGTTTCCAAGTTGTTTGGCCAAAATGCCCTGTTGCGTATAAAACCACATAGATTGAGTGTATTTATTTTGGGCTAAAAGCGTATTTCCGAGTAAAAAATAAGTGTTCATCAAACCTAAGTTGCTGTGTAGCATAGAGTAATTTTTTACAGCAACATTTAGTAAAATATCTTCGGCCTCTTTAAAATTCCCTAAACGATAGTGCATATCGCTCATTTTTATGATTGCTTCGCCGTATTTCGTGTAATTTTTTACTGTGCTATACTCAAATGCCGCCTTGCCAAAAGAGGTTAGCGCCTCATCAAATTCGCCTTTTTGAAAAAGATTGTTCGCCTTCTCAAAATAGGAATTCCCATCGGCAAGATCGTATTTAGATATCGCAATGTTGATTGCCGTGCTACCCGCATTTTGGTCTTGCGAATCTATTTTATCCACGCTTTGCGCAGCGGCAGAAAAATAAATAAGCGATGCAATAAGTGCGATTGCAACTTTTTTCATGCAACAAAATTAACACTTTCGGGCGCCTTTTTAGTTAAATATTTGTAAAACTGTATCAAACGCAGCCCAAACCATGTAAGGGTGAGAGTCGTAGTGGAATATATCTCCATCGGCAGAAATGCCGACTACGCCGGCAAAGCCGTTATACGGCTTCAACTCTTTAAAAGATTTTTCGCAAGCATCCTCTAAAGTAAAACCATCCGTTACACGTGTTACAATTTTCGCTGCTAAAGCGGCGCTAGTAATGTCTTCGCCGACACCTGTGCAAGAAATCCCCGCATGTTGGTTGGCATAGTTACCTGCAACAGTTGCAGAATCACTTACTCTGCACGGAATTTCAAAACCTTTGCCTCCTGTAGAAGTTGCTGCAGCAATATTTCCTTCATTATCTAAAGCAACACAACCAACTGTGCCTTTATTTTCATGTTGCTTAAGCTTTTCGTCAAAATCTGCTTGGCGCGTTGGAATTATAGAATCATAACTTTCAAAACCTAGCTGCCTTGCATAGTCTTGCGCACCATCGCCGCTTAGTACTCGGTCTTCTTCTTTTAAAAGCTGTTCTGCAATTTGTATTGGATTTTTAACATCTTCTACATTAATTACACCGCTAAATTTTTGCGTTTTTCCATCCATCAGAGAGGCGCTTAGTCGAACTTTACCGTCACTTTGAATCTGTGAGCCAAGCCCGGCGTTAAACAATTCATTATCCTCCAAAAGCGAAACAGTATAAACAACTGTTTCTAATGCGGTATGTGTTTTTAAATATTCATATCCTTTAGTTACAATTTCTGACAAAGCATCTTGTTTTGCTTTTTTTGTTTCTTGGTTGGTCGAAGATTCGCTAAAGAAGCCACCATGTATGATGATTTTCATAAAAAAAATTAAATTGGAATAAAAAGCGCACGGTCTTTATAACTTTTAGCCAGCGTGTCGCGAAGCGAAGATAAGGTGGATTTTGCCATTCCCAAAATTAAGTGTGTTGCTGGGAAAAGGGAGCAGTAACCATTTGCCAACCTCCATAGCTGCTAGCGGTAGAATTTTAAATGAGCGTTGATAGCTCGACAAAAAATATACATTACTCAATTTTACTCCCCAATTAACGGCGGTGTTTTATTCTTAATGTCAGGGGGTAAAACCCATTCTAAGCCCAAGAAGGAAACGGGTAAAAGAGCTTTGCAAATGTTATAACGCCACTAAAAGTGTTTATTTTACATCTACATTTAACATTTTTCTACGGTTCGTGTCTCCACGAATCCTTCACAATTTCGATTTTTGGTAACCGAACCGAGGAACAAATATTCAGACAGTGTGCAATTATTATTCTACCAACAAAGTTTTGGGGTGATGAATTACCAAGCTATGTTCGGCAAGATCATATACATCTCCCTCACCAAGAACGTGGACAACCATATTTTTTATAGAAACTGGTCGACCCATCTCTACATCGGTTAAATTGGTGTCTGCCATTTGCCGGCCATCCACTAAAATTACCATGCCAGAGCCAATGGCCTCCATTACACGCCCTTCGGTTATCGCAAGTCCTGTATCTTCGCCCAAGCCAATGCCCAAAATGCCCGGGTTGCTGGCAACTGCATAGAGCAAACGGCCAATCCTGCCGCGCTGAACAAAATGCGTATCTACAATAACATTATCGATAAAGCCTAAGCCGCCGGTAATTTTCACCTCTCCTTTTAACAGCGCGTCTTTGCTGCTGCCTTGATAAATCATATTTTTAGAACTTGCTGCGGCGCCCGCAGATGTGCCGGCAATAACCACAGGTTCTGCTTTGTATTTTTGCAACAATATTTCATGTATTTTGGTGCCGCCAAAAATAGAAGATAGCCTTAATTGATCGCCGCCCGTAAAGATTATTACTTCTGCTGCCTGAATTCGTTCGGCATTTTTATCACTATTTGCTTCTTCTCTGCTTGCAATGTTAAGTACGCCTAGGTTGTGCACATCTAATTGACCGAAGGCACGCGTATATTCTTCGCCAACTTTTTCTGGCATTAAAGAAGCGGTGGTAACAATTTCGAAGCGCGATTCTGTATTTTTAATCGACTCGGTAGTAATTCTTTTTAAAATGCCGCGCTCAAAAAAATTCATGTTTTCGGGCAATCCAAATTGCGTTTCTGCAAAGCTTCCGGTGTCAATTGCTCCGCCTATAATAATTAGTTTACCCTTTACAGCCATCTATTCCTTGATCGGATTATTTTAAAAAACTCAAAGATAGAATGATATATTAGAAAACGGTCAGGTTTTCTGCCAAAACTTGAAATCGAATAGAAAAAGGTTGGACATAAGCCATTTTTTAGACTATAAAATTTCGAACATAAAACTTATAGTGATTTTTTTTTGGTTTTTTGTATATCATCAATCAATCTGATAAATAATGTATAATTTACCAACGGAAATTTAGCATGTGGCTATGAATGTACTCTTTGGTGCTGCCTAAAACATTTATGCTATATATTACAAAACTAAACTTATGAAAATATCTAAAATACAGATCCTAAGGGGTCCTAATATTTGGTCTATTAGTAGAAAGAACCTAATTCAAATGCGGTTGGATTTAGAGGAAGTTGAAGAAACACCTACAAATTTAATAGATGGTTTTGGCGAACGCTTGGAGAAACTTATACCTAGCATGTTTAGCCATCGCTGTTCTAAAAAAGTAGAAGGGGGTTTTTTTATGCGTGTTAAAGAAGGCACGTGGATGGGGCATGTAATAGAGCACATCGCTCTAGAGATTCAAACCCTTGCAGGAATGGAAACTGGCTTTGGCAGAACTAGAGAAACTAAAACGCCTGGTATTTACAATGTTGTTTTTAGTTACCTCGAAGAAAAGGCCGGGGTTTATGCAGCAGAAGCATCAGTAAAAATTGCTCAAGCGCTAATAGACAACGTACATTATGATTTGGCGCCAGATATACGACGCATGCGAGAACTTCGAGAGTCTGAAAGATTAGGACCTAGCACCGGTTCTATAGTTGAAGAAGCTGTAAGTAGAAACATCCCGTGGATAAGGTTAAACAAAAGTTCTTTGGTGCAGCTTGGTTATGGGAAAAACCAAGTGCGCTTTAGGGCAACCATGACCGAAAAGACAAGTAGTATAGCCGTGGATATTGCGGGTGATAAAGACGAAACGAAAAGATTGTTGACGGAATCTGCAATTCCTGTTGCTGGCGGTGTTACACTTTCAAACCCTGCCGAACTGCAAAGCGCTGTCGAAAAATTAGGATTTCCATTGGTTTTTAAACCGTTGGATGGCAACCATGGAAAGGGCGCAACCATTAATGTTAAGAATATGGACGATGCAATTGCTGCTTTTGAATATGCTAAGACTTATTCTCGCCGAATAATTATAGAAAAGTTTATTGTTGGTTTTGATTTTAGGGTGTTGGTAATAGACAACAAAATGGTAGCTGCTGCACAACGAGATCCCGCACATGTATTAGGAGACGGTATGTGCACCATCCAAGAACTGATAGATAAAGAAAATGAAGACCCAAGACGTGGTTATGGCCATGAAAATGTGCTTACAGAAATTTCGGTCGATAGAGATACCTTAGACCTGTTAGCCAAAAAGGAGTACACTTTAGAAACCATCCCGCAAAAAGGAGAGATTGTTTACCTAAAATCTACGGCCAATTTAAGTACCGGCGGTACTTCAATAGATGTTACAGACTCGGTGCATCCCCAAAATATATTTATCTGCGAACGCATATCTAGAGTTATCGGTTTAGATATTTGTGGGATAGACATAATAGCAAAAAACTTAACGCAACCTTTAACCGAAAACGGCGGCGTAGTTTTGGAAGTTAACGCTGCCCCGGGCTTCAGAATGCATTTAGCCCCAAGCGGAGGTTTGCCCAGAAACGTATCTGCAAAGGTTATAGATATGTTGTATCCTACTGGCAAGCTATCTCAAATTCCAATTATTGCAGTAACTGGTACAAACGGAAAGACGACAACGACCAGGCTGATTGCGCATATAATACGAAGCAACGGCAAACGCGTTGGATATACCACAAGCGATGGCATTTACGTGCACAATACCATGTTGATGCAAGGAGATACGACGGGTCCGGTAAGTGCTGCCTTTATTTTAAAAGACCCCACTGTAGAATTTGCTGTCTTAGAAACTGCAAGGGGCGGAATATTACGTTCTGGCTTGGCCTTTGGAAGCTGCGATATTGGCGTAATTACCAATATTCAAGAAGACCACCTTGGCATCTCAGACATCCATACCTTGGACGATTTAAAACGGGTTAAAGAAGTTGTTATTGGCGCAGTTAGGCGAAAAGGTTGGGCCGTTTTAAATGCAGATAATGGCTACTGTGTAAAAATTGGCCGAGATGCACGCTGCAAGGTGGCCTATTTTAGCATGGACGAAAACAATCCAATTATTAAAGAGCATTGCAAAAAAGGTGGGGTTGCCGCCATTTACGAAAATGGATTTATCACTGTAAAAACAGGCGATTGGAAACTTAGGGTTGATAAGGCAACTCATGTTCCTTTAACATTCGGGGCATCTGTCAATTTTATGATTCAGAACGTTTTGGCCGCAACATTAGCTGCATATCTGTGGGGCTATAAACCCGAGGATATAAAACTAGCCTTAGAAACTTTCATTCCCTCCGCAGCCCATACACCTGGCCGCATGAATGTTTTTAGGTTTAAAGATTTTAAAATTTTGGTCGATTTTGCGCATAACCCTGATGGTTTTCTTGGCGTAAAATCTTATTTGCAAAGTGTAGAAGCAACAAAACATGTCGGCGTTATTTCTGGCACAGGCGATAGGCGCAACGAAGATATTAAGGAAGTTGCGCGCATTTCTGCTCAGATGTTTGATAAAATTTATGTTTGTCAGGAAAAGTATATGCGCGGTAGGGAACAGCAAGAATTAATCGATTTGATTTTGGAGGGAATAGCGGAGATTGATCCGAAAAAGACGGTTGTTATTATTAACAATAGTCAGAAATGTTTGGAAGATGCTATCGACACGGCAGAAAAAGGTTCTTACATTACCATTTTAAGCAACACCGTAGATAATGTGATAGAGCGTGTTACAAGACATTTGGATAAAGAATTAGAAAGTTGAGAAATAATCTTGTCCTATAAAAAAGCCCCAATTAGCAATTGCCAAATGGGGCTTTTTATAAAATACAGTTTACTTATTACTATCTCTAAGTGCTTTAATTTTATCGTGAGATGCCTTTAAACTCATTTTTTGGTCAGAGATAAGTTCTCTTATATTTGCAGGCGTTTCATCTTCCAAAGCCATTTTATAGGCGTGTTGAGCAGCATCTTCGCCAGCTTCGCAATTGTTAAGAACCGTTTGGCGATCATGGCCGGTAAATAATGCCTTCACATCCATCCATCCGCGATAAATCTTTCCAGATGCGGTTGTACCCGTTTCAATATCTATACCCAAGGCAGCAACCTCTGTAGCTAACGCCATTTTATATTTTTGCGATTCGGAAATCATATCTAAAAAAAGCGATTTCAAATCTTCGTTGCCTTCTTTTAATTCTTGCCGGCCAACCTCATAACCTTTAATCCTATCATTATTAATTTTTACTAAATCGTTTAAAACTTCTGCTGTGTTTTCTGTTGTGTTCATTTTTTTCTATTTTTTTCTTATAACAAGACTTTCATTAAAAGGTTTGCATTCTGATTTTAAAAGCTCAGAAGGCAATGTTATAAAAACGAGAAACGAATTGAAAATAGACAATCTAATCCCTTAAGTTTTTTAAAGGTAGATACCCCAAATGAATCTCATCCTCTACACCATCGTTCTTTTAGCCAATTTTAAGCCGATAATTTGCTCTTGTTTTTTTTGATAACACGTCCTCAATTTCAAAAACTTCATCCACATCAACCCCATATTTATCATCAATGTGCGATGTAGCTCCGTCGAAGCCCATACTTTTGTAAAATAAGCTTTGTTTTGCCTGCAAGATCGCCTCAGCTTTGCTTGTTCCAATAACAAGCATCTTATGGTGTGCTTCATCAAAAACGTCTTTTGCGTAGCCGCCAAGATTAATAAAGAAAAGCTTTTCGACATGATCGGCATACACTCCTGCGGTACAAATTTCAATGTGGTAACCATTAACAGCAGTTACAGTTCTCCAAGCATCAATATGTATATTGCCATTTGCTTCGGGCCAAAAACTGTTTATAGAAGGAACTAAACTAAACAAGTTATCGGCTATGCCAAAAAAAACATCGTGTTGCTCGGTATGTCTTCCTTTTGGACAACAGCCTAGCAAAAGCATAAATAATTTAGGTTTGTTCATTAAAGATTATTTTATAAAAAGCTTTTTATTCTTAATTGGGCGAACGTACAGTTAGTCTGTCTTTGCAACAGATCATATAAGTTGGTTTTTTGGGCGTGTCCCAAGCTGCGCAAGGGTCAGGCTATACGCTGCAAGTCCTCGCTCGTGCCTCGCTGTGGGCTTTTCGCTGCTATCCTTTACGCAGGTTTTCGAATATGAGGCGGAAGTCAAAAATCAGATATTAATAGATAAGAAAACCGCGCGTTAATTACCTTGGGCGTAGCGAAAGGTCTAACAGGTAATCTAGGCGAAATGAAATCTCCAATCTAATCTCTCCGGTCTCACATCTATTCCAACAAATCTGGCCTTCTTTTCTGCGTGCGTTCTAGCGCCTGCTCATGGCGCCATTCATTTATTTTGGCTTCGTGTCCGCTTAAAAGGATGTCTGGAACCTTATGTCCGCGCCAGTTTGCAGGTCGAGTATATAAGGGTGCATCTAACAATTCTCCCTGGAAACTATCTGAAAGAGCGGAAGTCTCATCATTTAGAACTCCGGGTAAAAGCCGAACTACTGCATCAACCAAAATCGCTGCCGCTAATTCACCCCCACTCAACACATAATCGCCCACAGAAACTTCTCTTGTTACAAACACATCGCGAATACGCTGATCTATGCCTTTATAGTGTCCGCAAAGTACGATGACATTTTCTTTGCTAGATAATTCGTTGGCCGTGCTTTGATTTAATGTCGGGCCATCTGGGGTCATGAAAATAACTTCATCATAGTTTCGCTCAGTTTGTAGTTTCTCTATACATGCCGCAAAAGGTTCTATACTCATTACCATGCCGCTGCCGCCGCCGTATTGATAATCATCTACACTTTTTTGCTTATTGGTGGCATAATCTCTTAGGTTATGTACGAAAATCTCTGCAATTCTTTTTTTCTGTGCGCGCTGTAGAATAGAATGTGCAAACGGGCTTTCTAAAAGGGCGGGTAGAACAGTTATAATATCAAAACGCATAGGCGCAAAGGTAAGCTTTGGAGCGGGATTTACATTTAAATCAATCTTATAGAGAGGGGTTATCTTAATGCGGCAAAATTTCAACCTTTCTCCATAACTCTTTCCAACTGGTTGTCCGCTCGCCGCTGTTATTTTCAAAAAAGCCCTCTAACGTCATAAAGTTATTTTTGCCATCTGCAAAAAACTTATAGGTCAAAAGATTCTTTTTACCAGCGCGATTAAAATCTTTTCTACTATCCGTGTAGATAATATCGTTAAAATGTGCGCTATCTATAATTTCGAACACGCCTTTTTGCAAAATTAATGCGCCTTGAGGAGAAATAATAACTTGGCTAAGAGTGCCGTTGCTGTCAAAAACTTTCAAGGTTGGCAAATCTGGATTCATAGGAGCACTGTTTGTACCCAAAGCAATTTTGTGAAGCTGCCAAATGCCAATAAGTGGAGAATTTAAGGTAGAGTCTTGAGCATTTGCATCAACGTTAATGCCAAACCAAATTAAGATCAAAAAACAAAAATATTTAAGAATCTTCATATCGAAATTATTCAATCGTACTTGTTCTAATCAAATCATTTTCCCAACTCGCTTTTGATCTGCCAAATTTTCCATCTACAACGCCACTAACTTTTATATGGTCTTTATCTACAAAAGTGTAATTATTTGCATACTGCCTGCCCATCATATCATAAGTGGCATCTGGTCTTGCATACGTAATATCTACCAAATAAATGTTATTTGATAAAATTTTAAATTTGCCGCTGTGCGTTATTATGTCAATGCCGTTTTCTTTAGAAATGTTGTAAAAAGTTCCATCATCCTTAAAAACAATTTTTGCACCAAGGTTTACATTGTCATTCCAAATGCCAACAAAAGGTGCAATTTCTGCAATTTTAGCTTTCTCAATTGTTGAACAAGAAAAAATTGATAAGGTTAGAATGATAATTGCAATGGGGTTGAATAGTTTTTTATACATGTGTTTTTGGTTTGAATTGCAATGTAAATTAATTATTTAATAGAAAAGAGACAATAAAAGCATTTGGCTTAAAATTATCATTTTGCTTACCGCGATGAATCTTTCCCAACCTATTCTTTACCGTGATTATGTATCATCCCAACAATATAATATTGATTTTTATAATTATCAAAAACAAACGTGAGTGTCTTCCATTCTGGATTTTCGGCAAAAGCATCACTCAAATAATATTCTAAATATTTATCGTTAACGTAATTTTTTTGCATCAATTCTATCGTATTTCCTTTACCTGCAGAACCGTTAAAACTAATTTGGTTTGCTTTTAAAAAATCGGCATCGTAAAGAAAAGTATCAATATAGGTTGTAATATCCATCCGGATTTGCGTTTTAGAATTTTCTTCAGTTCCCCAGGGTAAAATGGTTTTGTCTCTAATGTTTCCTATAAATTGGCCTGGCAATATGGGCACATCTGCTGCGGCAACCATGCCATATCTCGAAAAGCGAACGCCAAGGGCAGGATGTATGGTGGTAGAAAACGCAACGTAATCTTTGGCCTTTAGCGCATTCATTGCCTTTTTGGCTATGAACTTTACAGAATCTACATCGTCTTTGAGGATAACTTCAGTATTCTTATCATCCACCGGAGATAAATCTACAGGTTTTGGTTGGGAACACGCTGTAAACAACAATAGCCCAAATAGGGCGTATAAATAATTTTTCATTTAAGATTTAGGATAAGTCAACTTGCCATTTCTGCGCCCACAATAATACGAAAACGAACACTCATTTGGTGTAAGCCCTACTCTGATAAAAAAATTAGCCAAGAAAAATTATTGAATTAGGTTGCTATGCATCCAAATAAACATCTAACAATCCTTCAGGCAAATCTAACGTCAGCAATTTTTCGTCTTCATCAATTTCTACAATGAAATCTTCATTCAACGGGAAGAGCACTTCTTTTCCCTTGTAAAAAACTGCGGCCACAAATTGTTGCGGGTATTCGTGCACGTCGGTTATTTCGCCCAATTCGCCTAGCGTTTCGTCAATGGCTACAAAACCTTTTAAATCTGTGTATAAAAATTCATCTTCATCACGTTCGGGCTTTTCTGCAAGCGGTAAATACAATTTCTTTTTCACCAATAGTTGTGCTTTATCTATGTGGTCTAAATCATCAAAATAAAAATAGCCCGTACTATTTTTTTGCAATTTAAAACTTGCCACAAAATACGGTACCAACTTACCGTTCATATCTGCAAAGATTATTTGTGGCGATAACTGCTCATAGTCATCGAACTCAAAAAAAACCTGTGCCTCGCCTTTTAAGCCCTTTGTTTTGGTTACATAACCTATATAGAAAGTTTCTTCTTTTTGCATTAGAAATTTATTTATCCATTAAACATAAAAAAAGCGTTGCGAAAATCGCAACGCTTTTAAGCTATTCAGAAAAAAGCTTATGCTTTATCTTCTGTTTTTTCTTCTGGTGCTTCCGTAACCTCTGCCGCCGGGGTTTCTGCAACTGGTGCATCTACCACAGCTTCTGTAGCAGGCGCCGCAGTTTCTTCTGTCGGTGCAGATTCTGCAACAGTTTCTTCAACCGGTGTTTCTTCTGCTACAACTTCTGGAACTTCTTCTACCGGTGGAGCATTTTTTGCAGCAAGTGCCGCAGCTCTGTCTTCGTTTTTCTTAGCTTCTGCCGCTAATGCATTTTTACGTGCATCTGCTTTGCTGGTGGCTAAACCTTCTGTTTTACCAGAAATTTTTCCACTTTTTGCATCCAACCAAAGTTTAAATTTCTCGGCAGCTTGCTCTTCTGTTAATGCACCTTTCTTAATACCGCCCTCTAAATGTTTTCTGTATAGAATTCCTTTATAACTTAAAATTGCTCTAACGGTATCAGTAGGTTCTGCACCTTTATTTACCCAATCTAAAGTTTTATCGAAATCCAGCTCGATGGTAGCCGGATTGGTATTTGGGTTATAAGACCCTAAACGCTCAATAAACTTACCGTCGCGTGGTGAGCGAGAATCTGCAATTACCACATGGTAAAAAGGCTTTCCTTTTTTACCGAATCTTTGCAATCTAATTTTGGTTGCCATTTTTTTTGTTTATGTATTCAACATAGCTCCCGGAGCTTCGTGCTGCGGGGCTGCAAAGATAATTAAATAACTGAAATTTAAAAACATACTTTTTTCTTTTCTTTTTTGGGATATTTGCGCCAGAAAACAGAGAAACATGAAGACGGTAGCGATAGATATGGATGAAGTAATTGCAGATGCAATTAAGAAATTTATAAAACTTTACAATCGAGATTTCAGCACACCTTTAGACATTGAACTCATCCCGGGAACGGAAGTTTTCAAAAATATACCCGAAGACATAAACGACAAATGGTTTGAATACATTAATGAGCCCGGCTTTTTTAGAGATATGGAAGTTATTGCCGACAGTCAAGAAGTGATAAAGGAACTCCAAAAAAAATATGAGGTTTATATTGTTTCTGCCGCGATGGAATTTAGAAATTCTCTAACCGATAAATACGATTGGCTGGCAGAACATTTTCCAAATATAGATTGGCAACACATTATTTTTTGCGGCAATAAAATTATCAAAGCTGATGTGTTAATTGATGATCGGACAAGAAATTTTGTAAATTTTGACGGCAGGCCGTTGCTGTTTTCATCGCCACACAATATGCTAATAACCGAATATGAGCGTGTAAACAATTGGCATGAGATTGCGAAGAAACTGTTGTAAAATGTCTTTTACCTTGATGATTGTCAGTCTGGGCTTGTCGAAGACCTACACTTAGTTAAAAAGGAAATCAATGTTATCCTTCGACAGGCTTAGGATAACATGGTTTTCAAATTACTTCCTCTTCAACGGCACCAACAAATACTCCAGCCCGTTTAACCTAATCTCGAACATGGTGGCCAGCAAATCTCCTAATTTTCCTTTCGGGAAGCCTTGGTCTTTGAACCATAGCAAATAATCTTCAGGTAGGTTGCAGATAAGTTTGCCTTTGTACTTTCCAAAGGGCATTTCCATTTCTACTAATTCTTTTAGCGCGTTTTGGTTAACCATTAACTGATAAATTCTAAATAATTTTCTTTATTTATTACGGTAAAGGACGCGCCGGAATAGTTTTTAGCAAAGAAACCCGGAATCTTTTTCTTCTGATTTCCCCATTTAAAATCGACCGCAATTATTTGCTTATCCTTAACCTCGATTAGGTCGATTTCTTGCTGATCATAAGTTCTCCAAAAATGATATCTTGTATTTTGTTGTTGATAGCTAGTCTTTTTGATGCGTTCGCTAAAACAGTAGTTTTCCCATAAAACGCCCTGGTCGTTACGAAGTGCCAAAAGCCTAAAATCATTTATTACTGCGTTTCTAATTCCATTGTCGTAAAAATACCATTTTGACGATTTGGTTACCTCCTTGCGTAAATTATTGCTGTAACCGCCTACTTGGTAAAGTATAAACACTTTCGAAAGTAAATCTAAATATCTGTTTACCGTGTTTTTGCCGATACCCAAGCTTCTAGAAAGTTCATCAACAGAAACTTCTGAACCTATTTGAAACGCAATTAATTTTAACAAGTCGAATAGTTTTGCACTGTTTTGTATATTCTCATACATCAAAATATCTTTTAGCAAATAAGATTTTACTAACTCGGTTAAATATTGCGCTCTCTCTTCAATGGTGTCTAAATGAAATAGCTCTGGATAGGAGCCAAAAATAAGTCGCTCTTCTAGGTTTTGAGATGTCTGTAAACTGTTTTCAATATGGGTTAACTCTATTTGCGCTATTGGATAAAGGTAATAAGTTAAACTTCTGCCGGTTAAAGGCTCGCCTGTTCTATTAGAAAGATCAAAAGCAGATGAACCGGTTGCAATGACGGTAATGTCTTTAAAAGAATCTATCAGCAACTTTAAAATCTTTCCGATTTCCGGAATAACTTGTGCCTCATCTATAATTAAAAGTTTCGCATTACCTAAAACTCGCTTATAGTTGGCAACAGTTCTCGCAGAAAGTAAAGCTTGCACATCTTGGTCTTCGCCATTTAAAAATAGGTGCGCTATTGAAGTTTCCGCAACAATATTTTCTATAAACCAAGTTTTGCCTACGCGCCTCGTTCCAAAAAGCAAAATAACTTTGTTTTTGCCAATACTGCTTTTAATTACTTCGCTTAAATACCTTGGAATCTGATTTTCCATAAAGAGCAAATATAATAAAAAACATTAATACAGTCAGTCGATGGACTGAATTAATGTTAATTCAGTCAGTTCATGGACTGAATTAACGTTTTTAATCGATCAATTCCAAAGTTTCTATGGCTTCTTCTACCGTTTGCACATTGCTAAACGCAATTCTTAGCGTGTTTTTTACCTCTTTTAAATTACACATTCGCGGGTGGATTTGTGCAAAGTTTAGGATTTTGGTAAAAGTTTCTGAGTCGAAATAAGCCGATTGTTTATCACTCAAAAAGTAGCCTCTTAACACATTGTTTTTAAAATTAAGTTTTTCGAAGCCAAGTTTCTTTCCCAACCATTGTAATTTTACCACACTTAACATGGTTTTTACTGGTTGCGGCACAGGGCCAAATCGATCTTCCAATTGCTTTTCGAAGGCGGCAAGATCGGCTTCATTTTCTATCTTAGAGAGTTCGGTGTAAAGATTATATCGCTCTGTAATATTAGTAATGTAACTGTCTGGAATGTAGATTTCTAAGTCGGTATCAACTTGTGTAAACCCAACAAAATCTTTTTTGGGTTCGTTTTCAAAAAGACCTTTAAACTCGGCGTCTTTCAATTCTTGTATCGCTTCGTCTAAAATTTTGTGGTACATCTCAAAACCAATCTCGGCTATAAAACCACTTTGCTCAGCACCTAAAAGGTTTCCGCTTCCGCGGATGTCTAAATCTCGCATCGCCACGTTAAATCCGCTCCCGAGGTCAGAAAACTCTTCAATGGCGCTTAGACGCTTTCTTGCCTCGCTCGTTAAGGTAGAAAGTGGTGGCGAAAGTAAATAGCAGAATGCCTTTTTATTGCTTCTACCCACTCTACCACGCATTTGATGCAAATCGCTCAATCCAAACATGTGCGCATGGTTAATGATGATTGTGTTTGCATTTGGGATATCCAAACCGGCTTCTATGATCGTAGTAGCAACCAACACGTCTTTTTCGCCGTTAATAAACGCAAGCATTACATCTTCCAACGCATCACCTTCTAACTGTCCGTGCGCAATTCCAATTTTCGCTTTCGGCACCAATTTTTGAATCAAATCTGCAAATTTCGGCAGGTCGTTCACTCGGTTATTGATAAAAAATACCTGCCCATCTCTATCCAGTTCAAATTGAATGGCTTCTTTGATCAGTTTATCATTGAAAACATGAAGCTCGGTATTTACCGATTGCCGATTGGGGGGGGGCCTGCTAATGATAGATAAGTCCCTCGCACCCATTAAAGAAAAATGCAAGGTTCTCGGGATAGGTGTTGCCGTTAAAGTAAGTGTATCGACATTTATGCGGATGGCTTTTAATTTTTCTTTTGCCGAGACGCCAAATTTCTGTTCCTCATCCACAATCATGATTCCCAAATCTTTAAACTTTACATCTTTGCTAAGTAAACGATGGGTCCCAATCAAAATATCAATTTTGCCTTCCGCGGCGCGCTGTAGCGTTTCCTTAATCTGTTTGCTGCTCTTAAATCTATTTATGTAATCTACGGTAACGGGAAAATCGGCCAATCTTGATGAGAAAGTTTTGAAATGCTGCAAAGCCAAAATAGTAGTCGGCACTAATATTGCCGCCTGTTTTCCTTCCACAACGGCTTTAAATGCCGCCCTAATAGCAACTTCCGTTTTGCCAAAACCAACATCGCCACACACCAACCGATCCATCGGGTGCGCAGATTCCATGTCTTTTTTTACGTCGAGTGTAGCTTTTAACTGGTCTGGGGTATCTTCATAAAGAAAAGAAGCTTCGAGTTCGTTTTGAAGGTAACCGTCTGGAGAAAAAGCGGTCCCAGATTGCGTTTTGCGAATCGCGTAAAGCTTTATTAAATCTCTCGCTATATCTTTAACTTTTTTTTTAGTGCTTTTTTTTAATTTATCCCAAGCCTCGGTTCCAAGCTTGTTTAATTTAGGAACGCCGCTTTCTTTTCCGCTATATTTTGCGATGCGATTTAAGGAATTAATGTTTACATAAAGCAAATCGTTATCGGCATAAACCAAACGAATCATTTCCTGTATTTTCCCATTTGTCTCTACTTTTTCCAAACCTGCATATTTTCCAATACCGTGGTCAATATGTGTTACAAAATCGCCGGGCTTTAGCTCTCGTAACTCTTTAAGAGTTATGGCCTGCGTGCGCTGATAACCTTTTTTTAATTTGTATTTATAGTATCTATCGAAAATTTGGTGATCGGTGTAAAATGCTACGCCAAGTGTCGGATCAATAAAGCCTTCTCTCAACATGTGATTTATCGGCGTAAAAGTGGCCGTTTTATCTATATCTTCTAAGATGGCATACAAACGCTCAATTTGCTTCGTAGAATCGGTGAAGATTAAATTTTCAATGTTGGCTTTCTCGTTTTCTTTTAGGTTATGAATTAGTAAAGTAAAATCTTTATTGAATGAAGGTTGAGGTTTAATCTCAAAGTCTATTCGGTTTTCTGTTTGATAAAAAAATTGCTTGCCGAATTCTATAATTGGAAAATCTTGCAGATGATCGCCCAACATCTTCTCATCCGTAAAGGCAAATTGCGGATCAATCCAACCTGTATTTTCTGCCTTATCAGCCAATGATAACGCTTTCCAAAGTTCGATTGCCTTTTTAGCGCCAGCCTTAACAATGTCCAAAGTAAACTCAACGTCTTTAAACCAAAGCTGTGTATCTGCATCGATATAATCTAAAATGCTGATATTACTCTCTGTTAAAAACTTTGCTTGCACATTTGGAACTATCGTAAGCGTTTTAACATTACTCACAGACAACTGACTTTCTATTTCGAAACTCCGAATGCTTTCTACCTCATCGCCAAAAAACTCTATTCGGAATGGCAAATCAGAAGAGAAAGAAAAAATATCTACAATTCCTCCGCGAATGGAAAATTGTCCGGGTTCGTAAACAAAATCGCAGCGCTCAAAATCATAATCAATTAAAAACTCATTTATAAAATCAATCCCCAACTTAGCGCCAACAGCAATTTCTAAGGTATTTCTATCTAACGCAGAACGGTCGATAACTTTTTCTGAAATTGCCTCCGGGTAAGAAACAACTATTTTTCCAAATTCAGAATCGTGGTTCAATTCATTTAAAACCTCAGCCCGAGCCAATACATTTGCATTGTCTATTTGTGTAAAATCGAAAGACTTACGATAACTCGAAGGGAAAAAAAGCACTTGTTTGTCTAAAATGCTTTCTAAATCTGATTGGAAATAAGCCGCTTCTTCTCTATCTGGCAACACGAAAAACAAAGGTTTGTGCAATAAGAAATACGATGCAAGCGAAACCATCGCGTCAGAAGAACCAACCAATCCCTTTAATTGGATTTTTGGGTTTTTGCTTCCATTTAATGTTTGGGCAAATTGGGTTACCCGCTCGTCTATTTTATACCTGTTTACTAAATCGCGAATGTTCAAGGCGCAAATTTAGGTTTTATTTGGTAAATTAGTTTAACACCATTTAGGTTAAAAATCCCCCTGCACTACAGGCCTCCCTTAAACTTTCACCCAATCCCCAATTAGAAGTTTTCCCCGGTTTCAGAAATTTCTTTCAGCATAACATTTTCTATTTCGGTGCGTGTACTTAGCACCAAGGTATTATAGAAAAGAGATGAACTGAGAAAATCACTGCATAAAAAACGTAAGTTTTAAAGAGAAAAAAATCTTTCTTCTGGTAAAGGTAATGTATAAAAAGAATGACCATGAAACTCATTATCTTGAGTGGCGGAATTTCTACCGTTTAACCAATGAAGTTTAGTAAGGACTTAAGGTGCTGGAGAAGATGGTTGGGAAGAGAAATCCAAAAAAAGGGAAGGCACTTGCAATTGACTCATCCGAACATCTGCTAAGCAAGCGCGGAAAATAGAAGACACCATACACAGGCTTACAGAAGATATGGGTAGCAATGGTGTATTTATCTTAAACTTATACTAGGTTTATCGCAGTTCATTTTAAACTGACCGACATAAGCTTAATATGTATGCATATATGATAACTATTAGTAATCTCCTCTAATCCATTTTTTAAAAAATTCTCTGTACGCCTCTCTATTAAATGGTTTTTCAATATCTTCTTTTTTAGAACCGCCCAAAAGATTGAAAGTCAAAAAATATTTATACCCACCCTGGTTTATCAAAATCCAAGCAGCTAGTTTATTGGTTTCGTGCTCAAAGAGCAAAACTCCTAACGGTTTGTTTGGCTCACTTTTTCTAAAATAAGCAAATACATCTGTATCTGGAATGTACATGCTTTCTCCATCAATACTTTGTTTAGCACCTTCTTCTCTAAATGGGTCGTAAATCTTATCTGACTTGTAAAACCTAATCGGTTTGGCATCCAAATTTAATAAGCCCAAGCTATCTAATGTTTTAGTGAAATATGGGAAGAGCTCGTCAAAACTAACAATGCGCTGTTCTCTTCTAACAGTATCAGCGTCACCTAGTACATTATCAAAATAGATGTACTTTTTAAATAATGTGTCTCTATAGATTTTGGATTTATCAGTTTTAGCAACGTATTCTGCCAGTGCAGAAAGGGTTTCATATTGGACGACTTCGTGGTTATTCCAATCTGGTGCAATAGTTTTTTGGGCAAAAGACGCGTTATATATTAACAAAAGAACTCCCATTAGTGTTTTGACCTTCATATTAGCTAATCTACAAAAAAGTAAACAAGGTTGTGTTTTTTGTGCGATAAAATTGCAGAATCTCATTCTATAGAAATGATTCTAAATTTTGAATTGACAATCAAATCTTCATTGCCATGGAAAACAAAATAAGTGTTTTTATCCTTCTTCAAGTATGCAATTTTCCTGCAAAGAAATGCCTGATGGTCCTGGCGAAATTTATGATAAGTGGAGACTTACCGAAAATTATGCAGACCCCGATTCAATCACTACACACCTAAGTTACAATCCAAAATCTGATTTGTAGCGCATAAACAACATGTGCAGGTCTATTAAGCAGCACGAAGATTACTTACAATAAGCAGTCTGTTGAATAAATAACCGCAAACGGCATTCAGTATTATTATTGCACTTTGGTTTTATTGGCAAATATAAACCCAACCCCTCGGATGCTTTCTATATGAATACCAATGTCTTCTAGAAGATATTTTCTAAGTTTGCTTATAGATATATCCATACTTCTCGTACTTTAAAAAAAACGAAGTTTGGCCAAAGGTGGTTTAAAATATCGTCTCGTTTCTAAGTTTGATTTAGTAGAAATTAGGCTATCTTAAGTTAGAGTAAAAAAATTATAACAACTATGTTTAACGATACTAGAAGAGGATTTTTGAAAAAAACGGCGCTATTAGCTGGGACTGTTGGACTTACAAATGTGTTGTCAGAGGCGATTGCAAAAGCGGCATCAATTACCGCTGCCCCCGGAACGACTTTTATGGATGCGGAACATGTAGTTTTTTTGATGCAAGAAAATCGTTCTTTCGACCACATGTTTGGAAAGTTGAAAGGTGTGAGAGGTTTTAACGATCCGCATCCTCACATTCAGCCAGACGGGAATAAGGTTTGGCTGCAAAAAGATGGCGAAGGCTTTACCTATCTTCCCTTCCATGTAGATATTAATAAAACAAAAATTACTTGGCAGGGCGGGTTACCACATTCTTGGAATGATCAAACCGCAGCTAGAAATCATGGGAAATACGATAGATGGATTCCCATTAAATCTAAAATGACGCTTGCCCACTACAACCGCGAAGACATTCCATTTTATTATGATTTAGCAGACGCCTTTACCATTTGCGACCAACATTTTTGCTCTTCTTTAACGGGAACTACTCCTAACCGACTTTTCTTTTTTACTGGTACCATTAGAGGCGAAAATAGTGCAAATAAAATAGCTACGGTAAGTAATAGCCAGGCCGAAAGTAGAGACAATGTCTTTGTCGATTGGCCTACTTTTCAAGAAACTTTAGAAGATAATGGCATTGATTGGCGGGTGTATCAAAACGAGGTTTGGAGTGCCAAATACAAAGACGATGAAACCGACAATTGGTGTGGGAATTATGGCGATAACCCGTTAGAATACGTTTCTCGACACAATGTTAAACTATCCTCTTTTTTTCGTGCCAATGGCGATCATTTATCCAAACCGCCGCTTAGCGCAGCAGAAGTTACTGCGAGATACAATGCGCTTTCTCAAAAAGAAAGAAACTTAATAGATAAGGCATTTACTACCAATCAAGCTGAAAAAGATTATTTAGATTTAGAACCGGTGAGCTACATAAACGATCAGGGAGAATCGGAAACTGTTAGTTTGCCTAAGGGCGATATATTCCACGAATTTAGAAAAGATGTAGATGGTGGAAAACAGCCGACGGTTTCTTGGCTGGTTGCGCCGCAGCGATTTTCTGACCACACGAGTTCTCCTTTATATGGAACTTGGTATGTGAGTGAGGCGCTTAACATACTTACTAAAAATCCTGAGGTGTGGAAAAAGACCATTTTCGTTCATACGTATGATGAGAACGACGGATATTTTGATCATCAACCACCATTTGTAGTTCCAAATCCAAACGATTCTGGAACAGGAAAAGTTTCTGCCGGAATAAATTATGCAACCGATTTTGAGGATGAAAAAGCAAGTCCGATTGGTTTGGGTTACCGTGTCCCGATGATTATAGCTTCACCTTGGAGCAAAGGCGGGTTTGTAAATTCACAAGTTTTCGATCATACCTCATCGCTAATGTTTTTAGAAAAGTGGCTAAGGAAGAAAACGGGCAAGACTATCAAAAGCCATAACATTAGCGATTGGAGACGTGAAATGTGCGGAGATCTGACTTCTGTTTTTAGATCTTCTCAAGAGAACGAAATGCCACTTCCCGATTTTTTACAACGGACTCAGGTAGTTAAGAATATCAATAATGCCAAAGACAAGCCAGAGCAAATGACGCCCGCTGCGTTAAGCAAAAATGAGATTCAAAAAGTAAACCAATACGATAGCTTCTCTGCCAATAACATTGAGCAGATGCCAAAGCAAAAAGAAGGCACGAAGCCTGCTTGTGCGCTGCCCTATCAATTCGCTGTTGATGCAAAAGTGATAGATGGCAATTTACAGCTTATGTTTACCTCAAACAAATCTGCGTTCGGCGCAGCTACAGAAAACAAAGGAGTTCCATTTAACGTGGTTATTTTAAACAAATTTAAAGACGTTTCTGGCAAAACACTTACTTATGGAGTAAAGGCAAATGATACTTTGATAGACAATTTAAAATTATCCGATTTTGAAAATGGCCAATATAATTTGGCTGTTCACGGGCCTAACGGTTTTTACAGACACTTTAAAGGAGACAATAAAACATCTAAATTGCAAATTAAAGTAAAGCCAGAAATGCGCGGTTTGGTTGCTAAAAAAGCGACTGGAAAAATGGCTTTTGTTTTTAGAAATTCCTCTTCAGATTCCATTGAACTTAAGTTGGTTGATAATAAATACGGACAGCCGGGAAAAACCATAACCATTAACCCGATTGAGGAAGTAACTCAAACGTTAGACTTTTCTAAAAGTGCAAATTGGTACGACATGACTATTGTTAACGACGCTTTTAATTTTAAACATCGTTATGCGGGGAAGATAGAGACAGGAGATGTTACCACTACAGATCCGTTTATGGGCGGAGAACTTAAGACCTTCGCTAAACTCAGTGTTTAGGGGAAAAGATGGGCTATTCAAAGAAATATTCCCTACAAACTTCCCGTGAACTTCAGCTTAATGCCCGATTGAAAATTCTCAATCGTCTTGAAGATTTCTTTTAAGGTTGCTTTTTCAATTTTGGATAGAGAATTTAACTCAATGGAATTTTGCGGCGGCTTGTTGTCATTTACAATTTGCTTTGCTTGATTTTTTAACCGCATCCCCATCAAATAGTAATAAGATTGCATCAATTCGTTAAATTGCGTTTCGTTAAAAACTTCTAAATCCCGTAATGCTTTTAACCTTTCGCCAGTATTTTCTTTTTTAAAGATTCGGTTTTGTAACGCATAAACGCGCACTAAATCCACAATTGGAGTCATGGCTTTTTTAATGTCGAACACCTCCTTTTCTGCGAGTTTGTAGGTTTTTATATTCTTGAAAAAGGTTAAGGGTGGTTCGTATTGCAACGCGTTTTTGGCTAAGAAAGCAAAGAATTTTTCATTTGGCTTTTGCAATTCTTCATCAACAAAAACCCTAAGCTCATCTATAATTGTCATTTCGCCATAAATTGCGCGGCAATCAAACATGGTAGAAAACTTAATGGCAGACTCTGGCAGTGCATCATCAATCCAACTTTTATAGTTTTTTTTCCAATGGGAAAGTGAGTGCGTCCATTCTGGATTGGAAGCCATAAAATCTCCGGTACAATACACAAAACCAATTTCGTTCAGTTTATCAGACACCAAAGAAGCAAACTTTAAAAAATATGCCCTCACCTCTTCTCTTTGTTCGTTCGCCTTGTCCTCGTAAATGATGGCATTGTCTTGATCTGTTTTTAGCGTTTGTTCTTTTCTACCTTCGCTGCCTAAAACAATATAAACAAACTTGGCAGGCGCGGCGCCAATTTCACTTATCACCTCATCAATTACTTTTAACGAAATGGTATCGGCAATTACCGTAATCACCTCATTTGCAATTTCTGCATGCACTCCCCGACCTAGTAGTTGTGCAACAATTTGCGGCATCTTTTCCCATTTAGATCTAAGTTCTGTTGTGTTTAACGCAAACTTAACTGATTGGATAAAAACCAGCGGCGATTGGGCTTGCTCACTCAACAACCTATTACGACTCAAAAACCCTATAAACCTACCATCATCCTCAACCAGTAGATAACGTGTTTTCGTTCTAAACATCATCAAAACGGCTTCATAGACTAATGCGCCTTTGGAGATGTAGATAATGTTTTCATCCATTATAGCACCAACCTTATCGTCTGCGTTTCTCCGTTGCGCAATAACCTTGTCTCTAAGCGTGATGTCGGTAATAAAGCCAAGTATGTTTTCATCGTCATCTCGTACAAATAAGCAACTTACTTTGTTCGCCGCCATCAAGTTTGCTGCTTCGTAAATCGGTTGATGAATGTTACAGCTTATAATTTCCTTATAGTTTACAGCTTCTATTTTCCTACTGTAAAGCTGTTCTGAGGCAACGTAGCTCTCTTCAAAAGAAGTTTGTTTTTTGTAGAAGTGGGCAAAATCTTCATCCTGCATCTTCGTGCCGAAAAGCTTAATAAAGTGCTGAAAGAAAAGTTCGTTCGCTGAACAAAGGTTTCTAAATTCTTTTCTATGGAGAAACAAAATGGTAGTTCCCTTTTTTGCAACACAAGTTTTTAAAGACCGCCTTTTATTTAATAAAATAGAAATTCCACCGTAACAATAACCACGATGGTGTGTTTCTACTACCCTTTTTGCATCGGTGCTATCGTAAAAGAAGGATTCATATTCGCCGGTGAAGATAATATCTACACCTTTAATTTTACTTTTTTCTTGCTGAAATATAAGTGTATCCTTTTCATATTTTATTTCTTCCAGCATACCTGCAACGCCAATCAAAACATCATCTGGAAGCAGACTGAATGGAATTACGGTTTTTAGAAAAGTTAGTTTAATGTTCTTAACGTTCTCAACGTTCTCAACGCTATCGACTCTCTCAAGGCTTTTATCAATCATAGCATAGCAGGATTAAAAGGATTACGAGTGCAGCGGCAGTTGCCACAAACACCCAAATTATTACTTTAGATCTCTTCTCGGGCTCAGCGGCTATCGGGAGGTTTTGAGATTCGATAATCTTGTCTGTTACCTCGCCACGCCTTAAAAGTTCGAAGAAAACTTCCGCGCAAAGAATCGAATCACCTAGTGCATTGTGTAGGTTTTCTGGCCGTCTATTAAACAGCGTTTTATAGAAGCGATTAAGCTTTAAATATTCAAAACTTGGATTTAAAACATACTTTGCACTTGCTTTCATGGTGCAAAATTTTGGCAAGTCTTTTATCGGATTGTCCATCGACAATCTAAAAAAGGCCGAATTGATCATGTGGATGTCTAATTCTACAAAGTGGCCAACAATTAAGGGCTGATATTTCTTTAGATCAGCAGCGAGTTTCATCATCACATTCCGTTTATCTTCGCCTTTTTGTTCTAAAAATTCCGCAGTTATGTGATGGATTTTTTGGGCAGATTTTTTGATTTTAAAATCTATGTTTTTTATGTAGTGATTTTCCTTCTTTATTTCAGTCCCATCAGCACTAAAGATAATCCACGCTATTTGGACAACATAAGGCCAACCTTTCGATCCGTAAGGTGCTTGCCAGTTTTTTGGCAACCCAGAGGTTTCTGTATCAACAAAAAGAAAAAAATCTTTCACCGCCGCAATTTAGTGGTTTGGACGGAGAGTTCTGTGTATTTAGGATTTGATGTTGATGAGCGATATTAGAATTTTAAATTTTGCTTTCCGCCAGAGACTTCCCCGGGTTCTAGTTCCATGCGGTTTAGTTGTTAAGCAATTTAAAAATTTAACTTTTTAGGAGTCAGTAAATTTTTTTCATAGAGCAGAGCGATAGGCGTGACGATCGCAACATCTCAAAATAAATATGCATAAATTTGCTTGCCATAAACAGAAGAAAAAATGCGTTTATTTAAACTATTAATTCCTAGCTTGGCGATTCTTGCCGCTTGCAACAATCATCAACCAGAAAGTGAAAGAAAAGCTGTTCTAGATACCGCTCCTTCAAGCGCTAAAAAATTCGAACTCGCTTATCAAAATGATAATAAAATAATCGCGAGTAGCATAGATACGCTACATCAGGTTTCTTTTGGAGGCGCTACAGATCCGGCCATCTCTCCGGGTGGAAGCCAACTTGCTTATACCGTTAGTGATTCTAGCAATAACAGAGGCATTTGGGTGGCCAATTTGGAGACCAAAAGTCAAGAGCAATTGAACGTGAAGAGCAAAAATTTTTACGAAGCTATGTTCTCGCCTGATGGCAAAAACATAGCGTTTAGCATATTTGATAAAGGTGTTTGGAAAGTTGGCGTTATCGGTTCAGACAATAAAAACTATCAAATAATAGACGTAGATTCTAAGACAAATTTCTATTCTCCAACATGGAATGGCAATGATGAGTTGGCAATGCAAGATTTAAATAACTTGTATGTTTACTCTCTATTCGGAAAGCTAAAAACCAAATTGATCTTAAAAGATTTAATTGGGACAGAAATCGGCGTATCAAGCAACGATCGTTTTTTCTTTACAGCCGATGGTAAATCTATTATTTTTAATGCAAGCACCGCCGACCCAAAATTGGATGGATTGATGGGGCCGGGTGAGGCCATTTATAAATTAGATCTGGCAAGCAAAATAGTTTTGAAAATTTCTCCCGAGGGATATTCGGTGCCGGCAATGTTTCTCACACCAAAAAATATGTTGGTATTTAGTGCGCTTGAAAAGCCATTTAAAACCTCAAAAATTTATACTTCGACCATCGAAGGCAAAGATCTTAAATTACTGGTTGATAATGGCTCAAATCCATCTGCAAATTGATTTACGTCTGTTAAAAAAAGGCATCGTTTTCTTGCCCTCAAAACTCCACTTGCTATTGGCGGTATTTTGGGGTACTTTTGCAGACAAAGCACAATATATTGAATTTCAGCGATTTTAACTTTAACCCCGATTTATATGAAGGCCTTATGGCAATGGGTTACAAAAGTGCAACCCCGATACAAGAACTTGCCATACCAGAAGTTTTAGCAAACCACGATCTTATTGCCTGCGCACAAACCGGCACCGGCAAAACGGCCAGCTATTTATTGCCTGTAATGGATAACATTAGCAAAGCGAAAAATAGGCATAACAATACCTTAATTTTAGCACCAACAAGAGAGCTTGCCCAACAAATAGATCTACAGGTAGAAGCACTTTCTTATTTTACCAACATCAGCTCACTCACAGTTTACGGTGGTGGAGATGGTATTGCTTATGAGCAGCAGAAACGCTCTATGCGCGAAGGTGTTGATATTATTATTGCTACTCCTGGTCGGCTAATGTCGCATTTATCTTCTGGCCTTTTAGAACTGAAACATTTAGAACATTTGGTTTTAGATGAAGCAGACAGAATGTTGGATATGGGCTTTTATGATGATATTATTCGAATAATAAGCTATTTGCCCAAAAAGCGACAAACACTTTTGTTTTCTGCAACCATGGCGCCGAGAATTAGAACGATGGCTGCAAGAATCTTGAATAATCCAAAGCAGATTACCATTTCTATCGCCAGACCTGCGGAGGGAATTAATCAACAAGCTTATAACTTACACGATGGGCAAAAGCAAGCGTTGTTAACTAGCATTTTTAAAAGCGGTTTATATAAGAGCTCTATTATTTTTGCCTCTACCAAAGAAAAAGTTAAAGGGTTAAATAAAACTTTTAAAAGTCTAGGTCTAGTGGCTGCGGCTTTCCACTCTGATTTGGAGCAAAAAGAGCGTGAGCAAATTTTGTTGGATTTTAAAAATCGTAAACTTCCTATTTTAATTGGCACCGACGTGCTTTCGCGAGGAATAGACGTAGAAGGAATAGATTTGATTATCAATTACGATGTTCCAGGAGATCCGGCAGATTACGTGCACCGCGTAGGTAGAACTGCGAGAGCAGAAACTACTGGAACAGCTATCACCCTAATTAACGGAAAAGATAAACGTCGTTTTGAAAACATAGAGAAACTGATAGAAAAGGAAGTGCCCCGTATCGCATTGCCAGAAGGCATTGCAGCTATAGAAATTAAATATGTAGAGGAAAGAAGGCATCCCTCTAGCAGACCGAATAAAAGGGTGTGGACAAAAAACAAACCGAAGGTTAGAAAAGCGGAATAGAAATTGGTTTGGGCTTTGCACCAACTGAGCTTTAGCGATTTAGATTAAAGATGGGTTAGAAAAAATACTGATTTTAAGTATTGATTTTTAGTTAATTAGGTAGTACATTTAGAAAAAAATGTACTGTCATGGCCGATTTTTCAAAAGTTGAGAAAAAAGATGCTCTTTCTTATGAGGATTTTATAGAAGGGTATCTTAAGACTAGAACCCCAGTGGTGCTAAAAAACGCTACCTCGGTCTGGAAATCTAATGAAATGTTTACGCCTGAGTTTTTTAGCGAGCATTTCGGCCAATATAAAACCCGAGCCGAGGGGAATGAATATACAGTAAATGAGATTTTAGAGCTTACAAAAAATAGCACGCCTGAAAATCCCGCGCCGTATCCAATCCTGTTCGAAATACCTGAGCAAATGCCTGAGTTGCTAAACTATTTAGATCCGGTACACTTAAAATATTCAAGGCCAAATTGGTTTAGCTCTAAACTTTTTCCTTACGGAAAATTTGGTAAAAGCGTTCATCTATTTTTTGGCGGCAGAGGCAATCAATACAGCCTGCACAAAGACTTTTTTCATACCAATGCATGGATAACCCAACTATATGGGGAAAAAAAGTTTGTGGTTTTTCCAGAAAGCCAAGATGAATATTTGTACGCAGGCGAAAAGGGTTTTGATAACTTTATTTCGCCGATAAATATTTTAAAGCCCGATTTTGATAAGTATCCCAAATATAAAAATGCAACACCGTTAGAAGTAATTCTAGAACCTGGTGAAACCATTTTTGTACCAAATGGGGTTTGGCATACCACCGTTGGCATGAGCCAAAATATTTCTTTAATTTTCGATCAATTAAATGCGCAAAACAGTGCTGCGTGGGCAGAAGATATGTACACCATTAAAAAAGACCAGAGTACGGTTAAAGCATTGCTTGCTTTTGCATTTGCAAAAACAGCAGGTGCTTTATTTTCTATGGGCGAGGCAGTTGGGGTGAAATACTGATTAACACTCTGGCAAACTTAACGGGATATTAATTGCAAGGCCACCATCTGATGTTTCTTTATATTTAACATTCATATCTTGAGCGGTTTGCCACATGGTTTTTACCACTGCATCTAAACTCACCTTTGCTTTATCTGGATTACTTTGCAGCGCCAGCTGACTAGCAGTTATTGCCTTTATAGCGCCCATGGTATTACGTTCTATGCATGGCACTTGTACCAAGCCGCCAACGGGATCGCAAGTTAAACCAAGGTGATGCTCCATTGCAATTTCTGCGGCCATCAAAACTTGGCGCTGCGAACCACCAAGACATTCTGTTAGAGCTGCTGCGGCCATGGCAGAAGAAACGCCGATTTCTGCCTGGCAACCACCCATCGCAGCAGAAATGGTTGAGCCTTTTTTGAAAATACTCCCAATTTCTGATGCGCAAGCTATAAATTGGATAATCTTTTCATCTGAATATCCATCGCAAAAGGCGATGAAATACTGCAAAACAGCAGGGATTACACCTGCAGCACCGTTGGTTGGCGCAGTTACCACGCGCCCAAACGAGGCGTTTTCTTCATTCACAGCAAGGGCAAAACAACTTACCCAATCTAAAATGTAATTAAATCCATTACCACCTTTTTTTATGGCATCTATCCACCTTTCGTAATCGTGGTATTCGTTGTTGCCAATTAATCTTTTATTCAACGTAGCGGCTCGGCGGGCTACATCTAAACCTCCGGGCAAAAAACCGCCTGTATGGCAACCACGATAAGTGCAATCTCGCATCACGGCAAAGTGTTGCAAAATGCCTTTTCTCGTTTCGTTTTCACTTCGCCAAGCAAGCTCATTCTCCAGCACAATTCCGCTCACTTTTAAGCCGGTTGATAAGCACCAATGTAAGAGTTCGTTTGCATTTTCTATCGGGAAAGGCAAATCCACAGATTTAGTATCGTCTATGAGTGCTCCTTCTTTAACTACAAAGCCGCCGCCGACAGAAAAATAGGTTTCTGAAAAAGCTTTACCGTTTCTTAGGAATGCTTGGAAGGTTAATCCGTTTGGATGAAAGGGAAGCGTTTCGTGGAACAGATAAAGTAAATCTATATCGTAATCAAATGGAATTATTGCCTCGTTTGCAAGTGTTAACTTCTTATTTGTTTTTATGCCATAGAAAGTCGGCATAACCATTTCCACATCAAAAGTTACGGGATCTGCGCCCGATAAACCCAAAAATATGGCGATGTCAGTACCGTGCCCGCGCCCTGTCTTGGCTAAAGAGCCGTAAAGCAGAATTTTTATTGCTTCAACGTCTAAAAGCAAATTTTTCTCTTGCAATGATGAAATAAATTGCTGCGCGGCACGCCAAGGGCCAAGCGTATGAGAGCTTGATGGACCTATGCCAATTTTAAAAATATCAAAAACTGAGATTTGCTCTTTAAACATTATTATGCGCTGACGTTTGTTGTCTCAAAACACCCAAATATACCATAACATATTCTTGTTTTTTCAGGTTTAATGACTATTTTAAGCCGAATGAAACTGTATACATTAGTACTGTTCTTATTTGGCTTAACTTCCATCGCGTCAGCACGGCAAAGTCAACAACAATTCCCATTAGCTAATAATGTACTTGAGATTAAATCATCTTCTATCCCTAGAAACTACATTGACGGAAACCGTGCAGGACTTTCTATTAGTTTTTATCCTAACTTAAAAGTTAAGAGAAAGACCGAATATCCAGAAATAGCGAAAGCTAAAAGCCTGGTGGATAATAATATAACCAATTATTTTAATTCGGGATATATGGAAAAGCGTCTTTTCGAAGCGAATTCTGATGGTACGGTAAGTGTATATGATGGCAACGGCCATATTCGTGAGATTATTGATAATGGAGACGCGGAGCAGGTTGAGGAAGGAAATTATGTAGGTGGCTATAAAGATGGCTTTTGGACAGGTTTCTACACGCATAGAAAAGAATCGTTTAAAGAAACTTATGTTGATTGCAAGATGATTGGTGGTGAAACAATAAAGGATGGAAAAAAATATAGTTACAGCATTATTGTCGCTAGGCCAGAATTTATTGGCGGATATGATGCCTCGAACGCCTACTTTGATAAGAATTTGAAATATCCGCCAAGCGCCAAAGCACAATCTATATCAGGCACTGTTCAAACAAGCTTTATAATAGATGTAGATGGAAAGATTTCTGACCTAAGAATTGAAAAATCCATTGAACCTTATATAGATTTGGAAGCTGCAAGACTAATTTATAACGTTCCAAGATGGCAGCCTGCAAAAATGCGGGGCGTACCATTTAAAACGCGTTTTTATCAAAGCGTTAATTTTTGGCTTTAGAGATACAGTAGATATCAAAAATCAAACTCTATCAAATTTTTGTCGCTGAGCATTTTGTCTACAAATCGTTTATGATTTTTAGGGCTGCCAATGGCAATCCAAACGCCACTAATTTTGCCGTTTGCCAATTCCTGCTTTCCACGGGTAAACTTTAGTTTAGAGGATTTTATGTCTTCTTCATACCGATCTAAGCTTTCGTTTTCGTAAGGCTTTACGATACGATAGATTCGCCTTGTAAATCTACGTTCTATAAGCTTTTCTAGATATGGAAAAACCAATAAAGCCAAAATTACGACGACTGTTACACTAGTTGCTTGTTGAAAAAACCCCGCGCCTACTGCCATACCGATTGCGGCAACAATCCATATAACGCAGGCGGTAGTTAACCCATTTACCTTATTGTCTTCTTTAAAAATTACGCCGGCACCTAAAAAGCCTATTCCGGTTACGATGTTAGAAGCGATGCGATCATGACTATTCAATCCAATTTTTACAGATAAGATGGTAAAGAGAGTAGCGCCCAAACCAATCATAATCATAGTTTTCAAACCCGCCGATTTGCTATGATATTCTCTTTCTGCACCTATCGCTCCACATAATAAAATGGCAAGTAAAAATTTGTTAACCTCGCTTTGGGTAAGAAATTGGCTGTTTTCAAATAAATGATTCATTAACGTAAAGTTAATAAAAATCATAGCATCGTAAACCGTTGTACTGTCCAAAGCTACCGCTGCCTGAAAAATATTTTTGGTAGCTTAGTCCTACTTCTGTTGTACCGCCGGTATTTGTATAATTTAGTTTAGAAGTTGTTGCGTCGTGACTGATGCCTACACGGAACTTCTCATCGTTATTTTTCTTACCGAAAATATCGAAAATGGCAGAAACCACTATGGCATCATTTCCATTTGATGTGCCGTTTTTTCGATACCATGCACCAACGTTTACACTTTTATATTTAAACTGAGCGCCTGCGCTATACGAAACGACATTTTCTTGTTTATAGACCAGGAGGGAAGGAATTACGGATGTGTTTTCCTGGTTATATCCGTTAGGAAACAAATCTATTTTATAACTTATGTTTCCCGAAAACCTAACCGGAAGCTTGGTATTTATCCCAATTAGCGATTCATCAGGATGGTTGAGGTGGTGGGCAGCCAAACCAATCATCGCATTGCCAAAAACTAGGTTTGCACCTGCTGCAGCATCGAAATAAAATCTACTGTCTATGTTCGGCCGTTCAGCGCCAGACACCGAGCCTGGGTTATATCCGGTAGTTACATCAATCTGATCTCCGAAAACCAACTTATCCCAGTCTAATTTTAAATTGGTGATGCCGCCTTGTAAACCAAAAGCGAGCGTAAAATTATCGCCTGGAATAATGTAGGCGTAGCTTGCTGCGATATTGTTTTTTACCAAATAAGCGGTACCTTCACTGCTGCGATTAAACATCAACCCGAATCCGCTTCTCAGCTCATGGAAATTTAAATCGCCCGATGCATGAAGGTAAGAATAATCACTTGCGAGCCCTGTCCATTGATTTCTGTAAAGAGTATTAAAGCGTATGCTGCCGTCAAACTGCCCGGTAAGCGCGGGATTTAAATACATTGGCGCATTATAAAATTGCGAAAATACCTGATCTTGAGCGCTGCAAAAAAGCGAACTCAAAATTAAACAGACGATGGGTAAAATTTTCCTTCTCATTACCTAATTAAATATATCACTCCTGTTTTTTTCCCAGATCCATTATTATAACTCATCCCTTTCCAAGCCGACCCGTTGGTAAATTCAACATCGGCTTTCCAAAAATAGACGCCCTGTGGTTGTGCAACGCCGTTAAAAGTGCCATCCCAACCCGCGGCGGGTGCTCCATCGCTAATGTCGGTGGTTTCGTAAATCAATAGTCCCCACTTATCGAAAATGCTTAGTTTATATTGTTCAATGCCGCGACCTTTAGCCTTAAAAGTTTGTAGCTCTTCTTTTGCGCTGCCAGGCATAAATGAGTTTGGGAAATATAAAAAACCTGGCGCCCCGAAAATGCGCACCGTTTGATAGGTGGTACTTGCGCACCCACCTTCATCGTACACTTTTAAGTTAACCCGATAAATACCCGTGTCGGGATAAAGATGGACGGGGTTTTGTACCTTAGAAGTTACACCATCTCCAAAATCCCACTCCCGACCTACACCACCAACAGAATTATCAGAAAACGTAAAAGTGTAATTTGGAATGGTTATGGCGTTTCCTGGCTTTACGGTAAAATCTGCGACAGACGGCGCTGACAAGGAGATGTAATTTGGCAATGTGGAAGTGGTTGTGCATCCTGATGGGTTTGTGGCGGTGAGGCTGACGGTAAAGCTTGTATCTACACCGCTGTAAATATGCGTTGGCGAAACATCCGTAGACGTTTTACCGTCGCCGAAATCCCATAGGTAGCCTACACCATCTTCTGCACTGTTTTTAAATGTCACTTTTAAACCATTGCAACCGCTCGTATTGTTAGCTGCAAAATTTAAGGTTGGCTTTTTAAAAACGGTAATCTCTTCTGATGTGCTTGCCGTAGAACAATCATTTGTTGCAACGAGCGTGACCGTATATTTGCCGCCTGTGGTAAAAATATGGTTAAGTACTGCTGGCGATTTTTGAGTAATTGTTGTTGAACTTTCTCCGGTGGTAGTATTTAAAAATGTGTAAACAAAAGTTTTAGCTCCGCTTGTATTGTTAAAGAAATTTACGCTGAAAGGAGCGCAGCCCTGCTTTTCGCTACTGTTCACTACGAGTTCTGGCAATATATTATTTGGGGAAATTGTAATCGTAAAAGAGGAGGTATCTACTCCACAACTATTTTCTGCACGCATGGTAACCAGATATTGTTTTACTACCGACGTAGTGTATATGTGGCTTATCGAGCTTTTATCGATAATAGGACCTGATGTTGTGCCATCTCCAAAGTCGAAGTAATACGTGTTTGTATTGCCGGGTGAAGTATTGCTGAAATTGATGGTTGCGGGAGAGCAGGCGGTTGTCTTATCTGGAGAAAATACAGCTATAGCCTTAGCTTTTACCATTACAGTACTTGTTTTTACGATGGTATTGCAAGGAGTGGAGGCCGTTAAAGTGACGGTGTACGTGGTGTCTTTTCCATTAGGATCAGAGTCAAAAATAATCATACCAGGATCGGCAATTGCGGCTTTTTGCCCGTTTCCAAAATCCCAGCTAAAAGTTGCATCGGCCAAAGAAGTAGACGTATTTTTAAAACTGACATTTAATGGCCCACAGCCGCTCGTTAAACTTTGGGTAAAGTCTGCACTAAGTACATCGTAAGTGGAAAATGTTTTTGAGAAGGTATCAATGTTGCATCCTTTTAAGCTGGTTACAACCAACTTGATTGTTACTGTTTTGTTTCCGCCGGTGATGGCAAAGCCTGGAAAACTCAGCCCGGTTCCTATCAACACATTATCGGCGTACCATGTGTATATATCATTGCCTGGGTAGTTAACAGATTTTATATTTGTTGCGTTTAAAAGAAACGGGCTACAACCTTTATCGCTCGCAGTATTGAATTCGGCCTTTGCCGCAGGACTAAAAATGATTTTCGCAATATTGCTTATATTCTGTTCTGTACCACAAGAAATACTTTTTGCGACTCTTCGAAACCATGTATCTGATGTTATTCCCAACGGACTAATATTTTGGTTCGACGCCCCAGAAATGTCTGTCCAGTTTGCGCCATTATCGGTACTGTTTTGCCACTGATAAGCGTAGTTTCCATCGGCACCTGTCGGGATACTTCCTATAATTGCTGTCGATACTGCGTTGAAACATATCGTTTGATCGCCAGTAATAACATTGCCGTCTAAAGGCGGATGAACCATTACGCTTATCTCGTTACTAAATGAAGTGCAAATATTGCTGTTTACCAAGCGTCTAACTAAAGTTGTAGCCGTTAAGGTTATCGATAAATCTTTGTTCTTTTCGCCGGCAATGGCAGTCCAAGTTACTCCGTTATCGATGCTTTTTTCCCAGCTGAACGTAAATGCACCGTTAGCACCGACAGGCAAATCGCCTACAATAATCGCTTTGGTACCATTACAAATAACTGTGTTTAAGGTAGAAATTACATTGCTAATTGGTAGGTACAGCGTTATGTTCACATCATCAGAACTCGTGCCACAAGGTGCAGAGCCCGTAATCTGCCAATTAAACGTGTAGGATTGTCCCGGTGTTAATCCTGTAACCTTTGTATTAAATAATGTTGCATCGCTAATGACTATGCCTGTTTGACCCGAAGTTAATGTCCAAAGTCCTTTTCCATTTTGAGGGTCGTTTGCGGAAAGTTCAATGTCATTGCCGCTGCATAAATTTACATCTGCGCCCGCATTGGCGATGGGAATTGCAGGATAAACGATAATTTTTTGTTGGATAGGTGCTCCTGAACACTTGCCGGCAACGGATGGCGTAATTGTATAAGTTACAGTAGCGTTGGTACTGCCACTATTAATTAAAACATCATTAATGTGTGAATCTAAACCTGGTATTGCACGATTACTGTTTCCAGTTACACTACCGATAACTGAACTGGTATAACTGTAAATGGTGTTAGGTAGGTTAGACGATAGTTGAATGTCGGTGGTTGTATTGCTGCATATACTATCCTTGGGTACCGTTGCTGTAACTATTGGTAAAGGACTAACGGTAACAACCAATGTAAACGGTAAGCCTTGGCAAAAACTATAAGTTGGTATAATCGTGTAGGTTACTAAAGCATCTGTGGTTGCATTGGTGTTAATCAAAACGTCTTTTATCGGCCCCGAGCCAGAAGCTGAAAAACCTGATGCATTTGGTGTTCCGGTAGCAGTCCACAAAAATGCAGTGCCAATAACATTATTTGTAGGCACATAATTAAGTTGCTCATTTGAGCAAATGTTTAATGCAGTTGCACTAGTAGGGTCTAAATTTGGCCTTATTGTAAGGATAACTTCGTCGTCTATGGTGTTGCATGGTGCAGCTAGGCCGGTAGTTGCACGAAGAATTAGGGGAACTATTCCAGTTGCTCGTTCCAAAGCGGTAGGAGTGTAGGTAGGGGTAAGAGAATTTCTATCCGGAGAGAAAACCCCATTTCCGCCAATCCAACTGTGAGCGACTGTGGGATCTGAAATTTTTCCTGCTAAGGTGAATGTGTTTTCGGTAAAACAAATGCCAGCGTCTAATCCGGCATCTACTGTGGGCGCTGGTTTAAAGTCTAAAACCTGAGTAGCAGAAACCGATCCGCATCCATTTTTATGCACCACAGTTACGGTATAGGTTGCATAGTCGTTAAATTTTATACTGGGATACTGCGAATGCGTATCACCTTTTGTGAAACTATAGTTGCCAGTACTGGCAACAAACCAGGTATAAGTATCAGGCAGGGGCGTCGGACTCCCCGTAAGTAAAGTTTTTGTGGGGCCATTGGTTACATCGCTAAAATCATACGAAGTCGGATTACACAAAGTTACGTTAGGAGATAACTTGGCAGCTGGCTCTCCATCTACGGTAACCGTTTGCGCGGCCGAACTGATTATACCGCAACTTGGGGTTGTAATTTGGAGGCTAATTTGATAAACGCCTGCATTGGTAAAGCTAAATTCTGGCTGTTTGCTTTGCAGCGTGGTACCGTTAATAGTTGGTACCGCAGGAGTTATTACCCAATTATAGGTATTGGCATCTATACAAGTATTGTCTACAATTGATTTATCCACGGGAGCTAAAGTAAATGGAGCGCAAAAATTAGCGGTTGGTAGGGAAAATATTGGTTCCGGTGGGTTTTGAATACAAATTTCGTGTTCTACATCTGGCGCATCACAGGCGCTGTTGGTGGTCGATTGTAACCTTACTTTATGTTTTCCATGGGTAGTAAAGATGTATTCGAAGTTATAACTTCCAGGTTTATTTACCGCTATCAAAACGTCATCCACGTACCAATTATAGGTTGCGATATTATCTGTGCACCCTGCACTTGTCGTATTTGGATTCTGCCCCGGGTCTGAAGTATTTGTGAACAAAACCTTTACATTGGCACACTCGGGCGACCTGTTCTCGAACGAATTTGTAGGTCGGCGAACAACCTTGGCAGTAGTGAAAACAGGCGTGCCAATGTCACCACAAAATTGATTTTGCAATTTAATATTTACCCCAAACACGTTATAAGCTGAGCCTGCAGAGGTGGTAATTACATTTCCGCAAGAAGATTTAACATAATTATGTTTTAGCATTCCGCCATTAGCTATAATTTCGCAAATGGTATAAGTACTTGTATTGCTATCTCCCCAATCTATCGTGTAAACGTCGCCAGGAAAATTTGCACCTATTCCGTTCGGATAAGATGTATCGACCGGAAATTCTAAATTATCTGGCAAACAAATAGTGTTAGAGCCTGTAGAGCCAAAAATTGTTGTTGTTTTATTATTGATTAGAAGATATGCCTTTGTGCCTACGGTTCCATCGGGCATAGTTGCTTTTACAAAAATGGTGTAATGTGTTAAGTCAGCCTTAAAAACCAAAGTCTCGCCAGAAAAATGCGAGGGTGTGCTCGGGGTTTTCAACTCATCTTTGATGGTAGTAAGTACCGAAGCGCCAATGGTGGATTCGTTTGTTAAAAAAAAGGTATTGTCTTGCTTTGTGTCGCAAGTGCCAAAGGTTTCGTTCTTTAAATCACTTAGATAACTTGAGGAAGCAATTTTTGCCTCTACGGGGCTTCCAGTTTTAATTTCGAAAGTGGCTGACGCAGCGGATGTAAAACTTGGCAACGTAGACTTAATACGTAACTTGTAGCCAGTTCCGTTTGGTGTTCCTAATGGAATTATACCGTTGATATAAGTACTATAAAAACCATTATACGTACCAATAAGTTTTTCCGAAGCGAAGCTTCCCGAAGCATCAGACAAATAAAGTTGAAAAATATTTGTTTGCTCAATGCAACTTCCGCTTCCAATATCAAAGGTTGCCGCTATGGTACTACCTGGCGTATACGGGCCTGCGTCGACCGTTCGAAAGGTTAATTGCGAAAAGCCTGTAATGCTGAAAAATAAAAGAATTGCTGTAAAAAGAGCAATCTGAAAAAGCTTTCCGAATGAGGGCTTCATTTTTGCGCTGTCGATGCACGAAAAAGCTTTTAAAAATCTTTAGGAAACTGCTGTCTTAATTTAAGACGGCCAATATTCTTAAAATGTTTAGTATAACTTTATTCGATAATTTGTTGGTTTTTAAAAACTATCGAAATGTAAGCAAATGCCAATGCGATTTTTAAAAATTTACACAAAAATTTAATATTTATACTTCATTCAATTAATTAACGACCTAATATTTAGACTTTTACCAAAAAAAAACGACCATCAAACCTTAATTTTTGATGGCCGTTTTTACACGAAATATTAAATTTTAAATGAGCTTACATCATGCCGCCCATACCGCCGCCGCCCATAGGAGGCATTGCAGCCGCACCGCCTTCTTCTGGCTCGTCTGCCAAAACAACTTCGGTAGTTAGTAACATGGCCGCAATAGATGCCGCATTTTCTAACGCAACCCTACTAACTTTGGTAGGATCTATAACGCCTGCGCCAATTAGGTTTTCGTATACATCTGTACGTGCATTGTAACCAAAATCGTCTTTTCCTTCCTTAACTTTCTGCACTACAATAGAACCTTCAATACCTGCATTTTCGCAAATTTGACGTAATGGCTCTTCAATAGCTCTTCTAATTATTTGAATACCGGTATTCTCGTCTTCATTATCTCCTTTAAGATTAGCCAAAGCATCTACCGCACGGATGAAAGCAACACCACCACCCGCAACAATTCCTTCTTCTACTGCTGCGCGAGTAGCGTGTAACGCGTCATCTACACGGTCTTTCTTTTCTTTCATCTCAACCTCACTTGCCGCACCAACATAAAGAACTGCAACACCGCCGGCCAATTTGGCTAAACGCTCTTGCAATTTTTCTTTATCATAATCTGATGTAGTAGTTTCTATTTGAGCCTTAATTTGGCTAACTCGAGATTTGATATCTTCGCTATTACCTGCACCATTAATAACGGTAGTATTGTCTTTATCTACAACAACTTTTTCTGCAGAGCCTAAATAAGTTAAATCGGCATTTTCTAATTTATATCCTCTTTCTTCTGATACTACGATTCCGCCAGTTAGGATTGCGATATCTTCTAACATTGCTTTTCTTCTATCGCCAAAACCTGGTGCCTTAACAGCAACAACTTTTAAAGATCCGCGGATTTTGTTAACCACCAAAGTAGCCAAAGCTTCGCCATCTAAATCTTCGGAGATAATAACCAATGGTTTACCAGTTTGAACAGTCTTTTCTAAAACAGGCAACAATTCTTTCATGTTGCTAATTTTTTTGTCATAGATTAAAATGTAAGGACTTTCCAATTCCGCCTCCATTTTGTCTGCGTTGGTAACGAAATATGGAGAAAGGTAACCTCTATCAAATTGCATTCCTTCTACTGTTTTAACTTCAGTTTCAGTACCTTTTGCTTCTTCAACAGTTATTACACCATCTTTACCAACTTTGCCCATTGCTTCCGCAATCAGCGCACCAATCAATTCATCGTTATTTGCAGAAATAGATGCAACCTGTTTGATTTTATTTATATCTTCTCCAACAGTTTGAGACTGCGACTGAAGACTTTCCACCACAGCTTTTACTGCTTTGTCAATTCCGCGTTTCAAATCCATCGGATTTGCTCCTGCAGCTACGTTCTTTATACCTGTAGTGATAATAGACTGCGCCAAAACCGTAGCAGTTGTTGTACCATCGCCTGCAATATCTGCAGTTTTAGATGCAACTTCTTTTACCATTTGAGCACCCATGTTTTCAACAGGATCTTTCAATTCAATCTCTTTCGCAACGGTAACGCCATCTTTGGTTATCGATGGAGAACCGAATTTTTTATCTATAATTACGTTACGCCCTTTTGGACCTAAAGTTACCTTTACGGCATTTGCAAGAACATCAACACCTCTTTTCAAGGCATCGCGTGCTTCTACATTATATTTTACTTGTTTTGACATTTCTTTATTTTAGATTTACGAGCTGCGATTAATATCGAACTCACTTAAACTTATAACTTACTACTTAAAACTTTGCTTATCCAACAATCGCGTAAATATCAGTTTCGCGCATAATTAAATAATCTTTACCATCAATAGGTAGTTCTGTGCCACCATATTTTCCATACAATACAACATCGCCGACTTTTACAGCTGGTTTTTTGCCTTCCGAATCTTCATCAGATACGGACATCACAGTTCCGCGGGACGGTTTTTCTTTGGCAGTATCGGGAATATAAAGACCAGAAGCAGTCTTTTCTTCTGCCGCTGCCGGCTCTACAATTACCCTGTTAGATGTGCCGGCAATTGGTTTAAGATTTAACGCCATAATTATTTTTAGTTTTTAAATTGATAAATATTGTTTAACCCCATGCTTTTATCACTTTTTATGCCAATGGCGATGTATTGACAAATTTTCATCAAACTGTCAATTATCAGGCGAACCTTGCAAAGCGTAAAAAATTTGAGTGCCATGATGGCAGATATTGAGATTGAGATTTAGGTTGAGACCGAGGTTAAGGTTAAGGCTTAAATTAAATAGAAAATATAGAGGTTAATGTTTAGAGCCTAGAATTAAAACGCACAATATAAAACGTTCAACGTATAACTTAAAACTTATAACCTATCGCTTAAAACTTGCAACTTTTCAAATCTTCCCAGAGCAATTTCTTTGCGGATGCGTCTGTGTCTAACTGAGCTAAATTTATGGATGATACTATGTTAATAGCGCCATTGGCTTTAAGTCTTCCAGTCTCGTTTTTTCCCAAACCCAGTTTTGTTTCATCCACGCCAAAAGCAATCAATACCTTCGGCTTAAAAAAGGTATTTAAGAGAGAGAAATGGCTAATGCTTTGTTTAGCTATGTTTACAAGCGCAAAATCATCCTTACCAATGTTTACTGCCTTCAAAATTTTCTTTAACAATACATTTCCGCCTTCGGTACTCACTTCGTTGATTTCGTCATTGACCAAAATTAAAATTTGCTTCTCATTTTTGCCCAAAAAATCAAACGCAGCATTCGTCTCTGGTTCGTTAAACTCAAGTTTTTGATTGGCTTCTTGTTTATAGGAAACAGAATTGTCGTTTACTGCCAGTTCTGTATCAACTTTGTTCTCATTCCTTTGTCCGCTTTCCACACTCTGATTTGAGTTATCATCAATAACAAAAACCTCCTCGGTAAAAAAGAGCGGCAGTGCGTAAGGATTGTTGGTAATTTGACCTTCCATCGGGCGTTTTTATAAAAAAATATCTGTTAAAATTAGTTAAATATCCTGCAAAACATTGCCTTATTGTTACTTTTAGGCCTCAAAAACCAAGCATAGGTAGCTAAATAGCTTTACACGTTTTTGGAAAAAGGCTTTTCTGTGCGTGATCGCATCAATAGTAAACCAAATCTTTATCTTTGCCAAAATAAAGTGGCATTAGGATAAAGTAAAAGAATGATAATTTAAAATGAAAAAAATTTATTTATTGGTGGTGGCATTAGTGGGTGTTATGCTCCACGTTTCTGCACAAAACAATACCATAGATAAAGTGGTTGCGGTGGTCGGAAATAACATTGTCTTGGAATCTGACGTAAATCGTGATTACGTTCAATATCTGTATTCGGGAAGAACGCCAGATATTGATATCAAATGTAAGATTTTGCAAAATGTACTTACACAAAAGCTTTTAAAACAACAGGCTGAACTAGATTCGATTGCGGTAGAAGATGGCCAAGTTGACGACGAAATAGGTAAGCGGATGCGCTCTATGGTGCAGCGTGCAGGCGGCCAAGATCGGTTAGAGCAGTTCTTGAATAAATCGCTACTTCAGTACAAAGATGAAATTAGACCGGATATAAAAAATGAATTGATTGCACAAAAAATGCAGTCTAAAATTACCGAAAACGTAAATGTAACGCCTTTAGAAGTAGAAAAATATTTTAAGTCGTTGGGCGATAGCGTTCCACAGTTTAATACCGAAGTAGAGGTTGGAGAAATTGTTTTAGACCCGAAGTTGACAAAGGCAGAAAAACAAAAATTTAAAGATAAGATAGAGGGATTAAGAAAACGGATTGTAGCAGGGGATGATTTTGCGGTTTTGGCCAAAACTTATTCTGAAGATGCCGGCTCAGCATCAGACGGTGGCGATATAGGGTTTTTTGATAGGTCTACCAATGTAAAAGAATTTACAGCTTGGGCATTCAAATTAAAGGCAGGCGAGATTTCGCCTGTTTTCGAAACTGAATATGGATATGATTTTTTACAAGTAATAGAAAGGCGCGGCGAGCAGGTACATGCGCGGCATCTATTAATTATACCAGTTACTACACCAGAGAGTTTGACCCGTTTACAGGCCTCCGCAGATTCTATTTATACCAAGATAGAGAAAAATCAATTAACTTTCGCTAATGCTGCCAACGTGTATTCTGACGATAAGCAATCTAAATTTAATGGCGGCATGATGATGAATGCTGATGATGTGCGAAATAGAACAACCGTAATTCCGGTTGATAAACTGGATCCAGCAACTTTTTTGGTCATTGATAGCATGAAGGTTGGAGAAATTTCTAAACCAACTTTGTACACCGGTCCCGATGGCAAAGAACATTACCGTATTCTATATCTAAAATCTAAAGTACCGCCGCACAAAGCGAATTTGGTGCAAGACTATCCGAAAATAAGAGACGCAGCTCAACAAGATAAAGTGAATAAAACTTTGAGCGAATGGTTTGAAAGCCGAAGAGACAAAACCTACATAAAAATAGATCCCGAGTATTTGAAATGCCCTGAATTAGAAATTTGGACTAAGCCGCAAGACACCAAATAAACGCCATGCCCTACCAAAACGAAGTTGAAGCGGTTGATGCTCTGCACCAGAGTTTTAAAAACATAAAGGCTGAAATAGCAAAGGCAATTGTTGGACAAGACGAAGTAGTTAAGGCAGTTTTAGTTGCCATTTTTAGTAATGGGCATTGTTTGCTGGTTGGAGTTCCTGGTTTAGCAAAAACACTCTTAGTGCAAACTATTGCCTCAGTTTTAGATTTAGATTTTAATAGGATACAATTTACGCCAGATTTGATGCCTAGCGACATTATCGGCTCTGAAATTTTGGGCGAAGACAGGCATTTTAAATTTGTGCGCGGGCCAATTTTTTCAAACATTATTCTTGCTGATGAAATTAATAGAACGCCGCCAAAAACCCAAGCGGCTTTGCTAGAAGCCATGCAAGAAAAATCTGTAACGGCCGCCGGCCAAACGCATATATTGGCAAAACCATTTTTTGTGTTGGCTACCCAAAACCCTATCGAGCAGGAAGGAACTTATCCGTTGCCCGAGGCCCAATTAGATAGATTTATGTTTAACATTCTGCTCTCTTACCCAAGCTATACAGATGAGTTGAACATCGTAAAAAAAACCACGAGTAACCATTCTGTAACGCTGAAAAAAATTATTAGCGCGCAACAAATTCAAGAATTTCAGCAGTTGGTAAGAAACATCCCGGTTACAGACAATGTGTTAGAATATGCGGTAAAATTGGCTGCAAAAACCCGCCCAAATTCTCCCTTTGCCACAGATATTATAAACAAATACGTAAGTTGGGGCGCAGGGCCAAGGGCATCGCAATTTTTGGTATTGGGAGCTAAGTGCCATGCTGCGGTTACCGGAAAATACGCGCCAGATATAGAAGACGTTCAGGCTGTTGCAGAGGCTATTTTGCGGCATCGCATTGTGAGAAATTATCGCGCGGAAGCGGAAGGATTAACCATCGAAAAATTGATTGCTGAAATTCTCTAACTACGTAATTTATCACATATTTTTTTTGGGTTGCGATTAAAAACACTTTTATTTTTTGTCATAGGTAAGATTATCGCAGCTCGACCTCTTTTTTTTTTATTCTCATATTCTGCTTTATTCTGTGACAACCCTTGCTCCGAAAAAAACTGAAATTTATTATTTGGTATCAAAACCGCTGAGCAATTAGCGAAAAACCTATATTGCTATGCCACCAAGTTAAAACATTATTCTTAATTTAGTGGTTCTAAACGCATCTTTAAAAACAACAATTGCCAATCAAAAAAATAACTATAAATTATGATGACATTAAACCTGCTCGAAGAAGTTAAGGAATTTTTTAACAACGAGTTTATATCAGAAGCTGCTCGGAATTTGGAAGAAACAGAGGTGGGAATTGCAGAAGCTCTGAGCGCAATTCTTCCATCTATCATAGGTTTAGTATCTCGCGAAGCGAAAAAACCTGGCGGAGCTGGAAAAATCGCAGGGTTAGCCGCTCATCAAAATAGTAGCGGAGTATTAGCTGCGCTTACAAGCTTTATAAAGCATAAAAATACAGCGTCTAGCACTAATATATCTGCAACGGCGTTTTCAGAGTCAGAAGAAGATATGACTGGCAAAGTGGCCGATTTTTCCAAAATAAAAGAAAGTTCTGCGGTAACGCTTTTTGATATTGCTTTGCCAACAATTTTGGGGCTTTTAGGCAGACATTTACATAAAAATAAATTAGATGTAGAACAGTTAACTAGCTATTTTGAAGCAGAAGGCATCCAAAAGCAAATGGTAATGCCATTAGGTTTTGGCGTCGTTGGATCAGCTGCCGTAGTTGTTGATGAGCCTAACAGCGTTGTAGGTGCCGTGCCTACGATAGAAAAAACACATTCAACGCAGCACGAACATCAGCGTCCTACACACGCCCAAGATGCCACCCATTTAGACGATGAACCATTGCATGCGGCTACGATACAGGGCCCCGTAAATCCGATTAGTGGTTTTAGTTGGGTACTGCCCGGATTAGTTATTTTAGGTTTGATAATTCTTCTATGGTATTGCACATTAGGCCCCGGAAATCGTTATGCGAAGCCAGAGCTTAAAGAAAACGACACCGCTACTCCATACATGCGGGAGCGCATACAACCCGGTGTTGAGGTAAACACATTGGCTGAAGAGGGCGGGAATAGTGAGCAACCATCTGAACTAGGTTCGTTAAATGATAAAACCGGTGATTTTATGTACAATGAGGGCAATCTTACTACTATTGCACTTCCAGATGGACAAAAGCTAAACGTTGGGCAAAATAGTACAGAGGCAAAATTGGTTAAATTTTTAATGGACAAAAATATTCCTATCGATGAAAAAGCTGGAAATTGGTACGAGTTTACGAATGTGCACTTTAAGTTAAACAGTGCCGATTTAGAAAAAGTTTCTGATCGTCAAATGCAAAATATGGCTGCAATTGCCAAAGCTTTCCCCGAAGCAAAATTTAAGTTTGGTGGCTATACAGATAATACAGGCGACGCTTCTATAAACCAACCATTATCTCAACAACGTGCAGAGGCTATTGCAAAACTTGTAGAGTCTTACGGAGGTTCAGCAAATTCTTTTGTTGCGCCAGAGGGTTATGGAGCAGAGCACCCAATTGCAGATAACGCGACTGCCACAGGCCGAGCAATGAATAGGAGAGTTGCTGTGAACGTTAAGGTTAAATAAGAATTACAAATTTTTTGATTAAAAGCTTAATTGATTAATATCGTTGGAGTTTTTTTATTTATCGAGTTGCTGCATTAAATTTGGATAATCAGTAATAATTCCATCAACGCCCAAAGTCATAAAATACTTAATATCCTTAACGCTGTTTATCGTCCACGGGATGATTTTAATGCCCAAATTGTGACAACGATCTACCAATCCTTTACCAACCAAAATAGAATACGGACTGTAAATGGTTGGGTTAAAGCCCAATTCGGCTAGGTAGGTCTCTAAAGGCTCCTTCTCATCTATCAATAGAGAGGTTTTTATTTTAGGATATTTTTCATGCAAATATTGAAGCATTCTCATGTCGAACGATTCGATAATTACTCGTTTTTCGATGCGCTTGTTAATTACCACTTGCATAATCAAATCAACAAATTCCGCTGGTTCCGGTTGAAAAACGTTATCGCCATTTTTTATACTCTTGGTTTCGATGCTGTAAAACGGCTTTTTTAATCGGTTTTTCTTTACATAGGCTTCAACAGCATCTACGGTTTCGCTTAACAATGGTTTGTATGCCTTAAATTTCATCTGGCCGGGGAAACGGGGATGCACTTTGCTGCCAACATCAAATTTTTTGATGTCAACGTAATCCATTTTATAGATGTTGAATGTTTTTTGGTTTTTAAAAGTGATTGGTTTTCCGTTTGGTTGAAGAGAAATTTCATTATTGAAATAAGGTTCTTGAGAAAGCACTACCGATTTGTCTTTAGAAATTACGGCATCCATCTCTAGCGTAGTAACACCTAAATCTATTGCCTTTAACATACCTTGTATCGTGTTTTCTGGCATAATCCCCCTGCAACCTGCTTTGCCCTGAACATCGAAGTTTTTGACTTGAGCTGATAAATTTGAGGTGTAGATTAAAGAAAACGATACGAACAGTATTTGTTTGAACATGTATTGTTGATTTGTTGTAGTGATTGAGTTTTTAAGTTTGAGGGGCGCGTTAACGATCGACGCGACATCCTTTTATCGATTTTTATCGATAAAAGATATAGCAAAGAGCGTGTTAAAACGCCGAAAAAATTCTTTTAATGTTTTCTTATTCTGTAATCAACAAACGCATACCAATACATTTAGTTATGTCAATTAAAAATAAATTAACAAAAAAAAGACCTTCTATTCGAAAGCCTTCCATTACTTAAACTCTTAGAGAAAACTATCTATCCGCAGGCACATAAGCTTGCACCAATAAATTCCAGCTAAAATCTGCAGAGCGCTGCCAAACAAAAACATAATTAAAGCTTTCTCTTAAATCTGCCTTATAATCTATAGTTGCAATACCATAAGAATAAGCCAAATCACTGCCTAGGGCTTTATCCACGCCCGTATTTTTAAAGTTAATTTTATCTACGGTACTAAGATAGAATGGAACAATCTCTGCTTTACCATTCATGGCCTCCCTACCGGGAAAGATTAAACGGGCATTTGGTGCTAAAAAACCGCTGAAAGCAACAAGCCCATGGGTTTTTATCAGCGTGCTAAGCGTTTTTTCTGTGGTTATGATGATGTCTTTTCCCGCTTTTATCTCTTTATCGTTTATAAATTTCGGCACAAAATGATCTTTCGGCTCTATAAATTGATCTGCGACCTTATTTAAAGGCTTATTGCTTTTAGTCTCTAAATCCATAGCCAATTTCCATTTGCCATCATCGGTTTTCCAAATGGATAAATATTGGCCGTATTGTGCATTTGTAGTGCCTTGTACATACGTACCTGTAGTAAAACCAAAGTCTGCACTACGAGATGACATTGCCATATTCGGTTTCCGCACTAAATCTTGACTTGCTTGATCACCGTCTTGATAAAATTTCTTTGCATCTGTTGGGTTTGGCCGAAAAACCAAGGTGTTGGAAGATGAGAACTCTAAATAGGCGTCTTTCTCCCCATCTTTTGCAAGCGATTTTTGAAAATCCTTTTCAGCAGATAATAAAGATTTCGTAGTGCCATCGCTTCTTTGCGCAAAAGCATTGATGGTAAAAAACAACGCTATAGAACTAGCTAACAATATTTTCATTTTTCTTACTTTGAGATTTTTATTTCGTTTAACGTTCGTAATTTTGTCGGTTATCACCTTTCACCTTTCACCTTTCACCTTCCACCTTTCACCTTTCACCGCGAATATAGAATTTTATTTTTTTTAACAATTTTAAAATAACTAACAAATAAACATTCTGGCAGATGTTTGAGCGTTTTTGAGCGCTTAAAAAAGAGACTAGCCTTTGCTCCAAGTAGTACCTTCTTTACTGTCTTTAAGTTTTATGCCAATTTCTTGCAAGCCAATCCTAATCTTATCAGAAGTAGCATAATCTTTATTGGCTTTTGCTTCGCTGCGAAGGTTTATGACCATCTCTAACACTTCTTTTAAATCGCCACTATCATTAGATTCATCTTTTAAGCCAAGAACATCAAACACAAAATCTTTTATCAATCTCTTGAGTTTATCTAAGCCTTCTACCGATATTTTTTCGTTGCCATCATAAATGCTGTTAATCATCCGAACGGCATCAAAAAGTTCTGCAATAAGTACCGGACTATTAAAATCATCATTCATCGCCTTTAGGCAACGGCTTCTCAATTCATCAAAATCAAAAGAATCAGTTTCAGAAACGGTTAGCTTTTCAATTAAGGCAACGGCAGCCATCAGCCTTTTGTACCCTTTCTCTGAAGCCTCTAAAGCTTCGTTAGAAAAATCTAAAGTGCTGCGATAGTGCGCCTGCAACATAAAAAACTTCACCGTCATTGGGCTGTAACCCTTTTTTAAAAGTGGGTGGTTTCCTGTAAACAATTCTTCGGGCAAAAATCCGTTGCCTGCAGATTTAGACATCCTGACGCCGTTAACAGTGAGCATGTTGGTGTGCATCCAATATTTTGCGGGTTGTGTGTGGTTGCAGGCTTCGCTTTGCGCAATCTCATTGGTATGATGTGTTGCCGCCAAATCCATTCCGCCGCCATGAATATCAAACTCTGCTCCCAAATACTTTTCGCTCATGGCAGAACATTCAATGTGCCAACCAGGGAAACCATTGCCCCAAGGCGAAGGCCACTGCATAAGCGTCTCGGGTTTTGCTTTTATCCAAAGTGCAAAATCCAGCCGACCATGTTTTTCATCCTGTCCGCTAAGCTCGCGGGTGTTAGCGTACATGTCCTCTAAGTTCCGATTGGTAAGAATGGTGTAGTTATATTTTTCGCTGTATTTCTTAACATCGAAATAAACTGTTCCACCAATTTCATAAGCATATCCGTTAGAGATAATCAATTTTATCATCTCAATCTGCTCTGAAATATGACCCGTTGCGGTCGGCTCTATACTTGGGGGCAACGTGTTAAACAAATGCAAAACTTCATGAAAACCGAGCGTATATTTTTGGACGATTTCCATCGGCTCCAACTGCTCTAATTTAGCACGTTTTGCAAATTTATCTTCTCCCTCATCTCTATCTCCTTCTAGGTGACCCGCATCAGTAATGTTTCGAACGTAACGAACCTTATATCCTAGATGCGTTAAGTATCTAAAAATTAAATCAAAAGAAATAAACGTGCGGCAATTGCCCAAATGCACGTCGCTGTAAACCGTTGGGCCACAAACATACATGCCAACATTCGGCGCACTAAGAGGTTCGAATTGCTCCTTTTGGCGCGTAAGCGTGTTGTAAAGTTGTAGGCCATTATCCATGCGGCAAAGATAGGAATTAACCAGAATGAATTTCTACTAAAGAATTTTTACGCTTTCGCTGATGCATGATGAGCTTACAGAGATGGTAAGCGAAGAAGTTACTCATCAATAAGAAAAGAAAAACTATTTTTTCGTAAAATCTATTATATATGAGCTAGGTTTTTTATACTCTATACTCTATACTCTATACTCTATACTTTAACCTTAATCTAGTCCTTCAACTTATCCTTAAACACCTTCTCTAGCTTTTCTAATTTCGGTAAAATAACCAAACGGCAATAAGGGGCAGAGCCATTTTTGTTGAAATAATCTTGGTGATAATTTTCTGCAATGTAAAATGGTTTAGCAGGCTCGATAACGGTAACGATTTTTTTGCCTAAAGCGTTAACCTTATTTAACCGCGCTAAATAACTTTCTGCGATTGTTTTTTGTTCTGGCGTATTATAAAAAATTACTGAACGATATTGTGTGCCTTCATCTGCACCTTGACGGTTTAGCGTTGTAGGGTCATGGCTTTTCCAAAAAACTTCCAGCAAATCTGTATAACTTATTTTTGCAGGATCGTAGGTAATCTGGCTAACCTCGGCATGGCCTGTAGCGCCAGAGCAGACTTCCTCATAAGTAGGGTTTTTCAATGTGCCCCCTTCATAACCCGACTCGACAGAAATAACTCCTTTTAATTTTTGAAAAATCGCTTCCGTGCACCAAAAACAGCCCATACCAAAAGTTGCTTTTTCCGACTGTTTATTTTGTGCATGGAGGTTCGTTATGGTTAGCAGAGATACTAGAATCAACATTGTTTTTTTCATTTTGTCTGATTTAAAATGGAGTAGGAACATGAGTAATCTACTTACGCAAAGTTCTTACCTAAAGTTTAAAATCCATAGTTAATGGAAATTTATGACATTTTTATAGATTAGCAGTTTAGGTTAGGGAAAATTTAAAGCTTTGTGTGTTACTATTTTGTAACATTTGTTTGCTCGAAGACGGTATTTTGTACTCGAAACTTGTTAAATTCGTTGTTTCTAAAAACAAATACATGAGCACTCCATATATACCATGCCTTGATCTAAGTGCATATATTAACGGGTCGGAAGCCGTCAGAAACGAATTTTCGAATGATCTCGGCAGAGCCTTTAACGATTCTGGTTTTGTAACCATTACCAACCATGGCCTTAGTCAGGAGTTGATAGATGAACTTTATAAAAACATTAAAGCAGCCTTTTCGCTTCCGGTCGAAACAAAACGGAAATATGAAAAAACTGAATTAGCTGGTCAGCGTGGTTATACGAGTGCTGGAAAAGAAACTGCCAAAGGCGCAAAGACTCCCGATTTAAAGGAGTTTTGGCAAATTGGGCAGGAGGTTACCGATGGAGATGAAGTTAAGGCGCAATATCCAGCTAATGAAGTATTGGAAGAATTGCCAGATTTTAATAAGGTTACCATGCAGGTTTACAAAAAACTTGAAGAAAATGGAACTCTTTTGTTAGAAGCCATCGCGACTTATTTGAAGTTACCCATCAATTATTTCGATAAGTTTGTCCATAATGGGAATTCTATTTTACGAGGCATCCATTATTTTCCAATAGAAAACCCCGAAAGTATTCCTGCAGATGCCGTTAGGGCAGGTGCACACGAAGACATCAATTTAATTACATTATTGATTGGCGCAAGCGCAGATGGCTTGGAAGTGTTGACGACCAATAACGAATGGCTACCAATTAAAGCAGCGCACACCGATATTGTGGTAAATGTGGGCGATATGTTGCAGCGATTAACCAACAATAAATTAAAATCTACCACACATAGAGTGGTAAATCCACCACGTGAACTGATGAAAACTTCTCGTTTTTCGGTTCCCTTCTTTCTTCATCCAAAAAGCGAAATGAGTTTGGCAAGCTTACCAAGCACCATAGATGCCGAAAATCCAAAAATTTATACAGATGTAACGGCAGGAGAATATTTGGATGAGCGGTTGAGGGAAATAGGGTTGAAGAAGTAGTTTGAAATTTTTAAAAAGACTTTAATCCTAATTTTCTTTTGCCATCTCCAACAATTTCTTTGTAGTTTTCCAATTACGTGTGGTGGCACCAACTTTTAGTTTCGACTCTAAAAAAGTATTGTGAAGTTTAGTTTTCCCATAACCGTTTGGACAGTACAAGTAAATGGCATCAGTCGCGAAAGCGATTTCTTCACCGACTTGCATTTTTGATTCGATGAACTCTTGATCGAAGGGCTTGGGTTTTTGGGCTAAAAAAGTTACGTGAAAAAACGACTCGTCTTTAGTGGGGTCTTTTAAAAATGGATTGTTAGCAATAGCATCTTTTAGTTGCTTTGCCGAGAGCACAAAGACCGGCACCTCAAAACCGAACTCTTTTTTGATTTCAAGCAGTATTCTTTCGGCTACAGCTCGGCACGTGGTTGCTTCTGCGCCAAATACAATATTGCCACTTTGCACATAACTCGATACGTTTTTGTAGCCAAGCTCTTTGTACATTTTACGCAAAGCTTCCATCTTTATGATTTTATGGCCACTTACGTTAATTCCGCGAAGCATGGAAATGTAGGTTTGCATTTTTTATCAATAAATTAATGTAGCGCAGACAAAATTGGTCAAGCAACCTTTTTATCCTCCAATTTTTTAATATCGTTGAGCTCGTTTTCTTTTTTTCTGTTCCTTCTTCAATGTCATAATCATCTTGGAGACCAAGCCAAAATTTCGCTGAATTTTCAAAGTATTTGCTCAGTCGTAAAGCGGTGTCGGCCGTTATTCTACGATTACCTTTTATAATTTCCGAAACTCGTGTTTGTGGTATGTTCAAATCCTTTGAAAGTCGATATGCAGTAATTCCAGGTGGTTCTAGAAATTCTAAGTTCAATACCTCTCCTGGATGTATGTTTACTAATTTTTCCATTTCTGATTTATTAGTCATAATCAATTATTTCAACTTGGCTGGCGATGCCTTTCTCCCAAATGAAGATAATACGCCATTGTTTGTTAATGCGAATGCTATAAAAGTCACCAAATTCACCTCCTAGTTTTTCGAGGCGATTTGATGGTGGAATTCCCAAATAGGATAAACTTAAACTGTATTTTGCTAGAATCACTTTAACTAGACCGAGTAATTAAAAACGACCCATGCGATAGGAATTAGAATAGCTATTGCGATTGCTAGCGGAATCCAGATAGGCTTAGGTCTGTACTTGGTTTCTGCGCCGATATATTGTTTCCAAAAGTATCCATTCAAAATGATGGCACCTAATCCACTAGCCGCAAATACGAATATTGTGTTTCGGGGAATTAAGGACAGCAACCATATCTGTAAGGATGTATAAACAATTCCAAATAAAACTACGTTAACAACTACTTTTTTATGTTCTGTATGGTAAAGATTGCTGCCCATCAAGACAGAACCGAAGAGAACGCTAAATAGAATTGTAAATATGTAAATTGATTGCTGAGAGAAGTATGCAGGCAAGGTTTCATCATCTTTTACAACATTCTTTGTCCACGCATTGGTTTTTAATGCTGCTAGCTCTCCTTTTTCTTGAGCAACTTTCATATCTAAATCGCAATGCATTTTTGCTAACTCCTGCTCTGAAAATTCTCTGCCACGTTTGATTGCTTCCGCTAACGCTGCTTTCCCAGCGTCTGAAGTAAATTTATTTATGTTAGATAAATATTTATCAATCTCTTGATCGGTCTTACCTGACATTAATTTTTTAAAATCCAGCGTCATAGCATGTTTTTTTTTTTTTGATATATCCTTTTGTTATTCCCCCTCAAACCTTTCCCAAAAACCATCAGTGGGCAGTTTTGCCAAAACATCTATTGGTGCTTTTTTTACGGGATGGATAAATTGCAATCGCCTGGCGTGTAAACAAATGCTTCCCTTTCTGCTTCCGCGAGGATAGCCGTATTTATTATCGCCAACAATTGGGCAGCCCAAAGTAGAGAGTTGAACCCTAATTTGGTGCGATCTGCCTGTTAATGGATTTACTTGAAGCAGATAATAATCGCCGACTTTGTTAAGCAGTTTATAAGACAATTCTGCATGTTGACTGCCCCTAACTTCTTTACTATGGGCGGTTACTACATTTTTTTGTTGGTTTTTTATCAACCAATGTTTTAGCGTGTCTTCACTTGTCTGCGGCTGATTTCGAACAACTGCCCAATATGTTTTGGTTACCTCTCTCGTTTTGAATAGTTCGTTCATCCGTACCAACGCCTTTGTAGTTTTAGCAAAAATAACTACACCACTCACTGGCCTATCTAAACGATGGATGACGCCCAAAAAAGCAATATTCGGTTTGTTGTATTTTTTTGCGAGGAAAATCTTTACCATATCCTCCAAAGATTCATCGCCGGTTTCATCTACCTGCACTAGATCTCCAGCTCGCTTGTTTATCGCGATGAGGTGGTTGTCTTCAAAAAGGATGTCTTTTTCGGTAATTTGCATTTAGTATTGTTCCTTCTCGTTAGGGAATATCCAACTTACTTTGTTCAAATAAGCGCGTGTAAATAATCGGCTGACTCTTTAAGCCCATTATTTCTTAATCTATCCAAAATCTCGAATTCATCTAAATTCGGGTTAGTCCTATTTAACACCAATGCCCGAAAAGCTTCCAGCGCCAAGTCATTATTAAGGTCGATGGTGTCGGTAATAAAGTCATCCGCAGTTTTTGCAGTCAAACCAAATCTAGCAAGGTAATCTTTCGGAAAATCGGTAATGTTGTTGGTTATTATGATGTTTGCCTCGGCTTTAATTGCCGCTGCTAATACGTGTCTGTCATTTTCGTCGGGTAATTCTAGTGAGTGGATAAGGGGTTCATAATTATCAACATGAGCATCGGGAAAAGCACGTTGAGCTTTTGCCACCCTCTTCTTTATCTCTTCATTGGCAACTCCCTTGCGCTGCATAACATCTTCCCACTCATTAAAAATGTGCTTGCTCCATTTAGGGGTAAAAAGATCGTAAGATGCAAACCAAAAGAGAAGGTCTCGGATGTCGATCGGATAAATTACGTTGGTATCAAGCACACATGAAAATCTAACACTATGAATCATACAATCCCGCTTCTTCATCGGCTTTCATAATTTCCGTCAAAAGCCTACGCTGTTCGATTTTCATTTTCTTTTTATAGTCAATTAAATCTTGATACTTGATTCTTCTATGTTTGCCAATTTTAGTAAAGCTAATTTTACCATTTTCAAGCAGTTTAACTACATGCGGTCTAGAACATGCTAAAAGTTCTGCCGCAGCTTGGGTAGTGATTTCAGTTGCAATTGGAACGATGGATATTGGTCTGCCTTTACTAGTCTCCTTGAGGATTGTAGCTAGTAGTTTTAATGCCTTTAGCGGAATCTTGATTCGTTCGTTTGTTTCTTCAATTTCGATTTCGGGATTTTCTGAATGAATTTGTTCTAACACAGCGACAAGTGCATCATAAGAAGCTATAGCCGCTAGTTGCTCTTTTTTCGAAGGTTTATTTAAATCGTCAATTCCTACCATTGTCATTTAACTAGAATATATACACCTGCAAATATAAAAAATAAACGAAACATGTTTCGTTTATTTCGTTTTTTATAAAGATATGATTATCTCCGATCTTATCTACCTGCACTAAATCTCCGGCTCGCTTGTTTATCGCGATGAGGTGGTTGTCTTCAAAGAGGATGTCCTTCTCGGTAATCGGCATTTAGTATTGTTCCTTCTCGTTAGGGAAATCTTTGCTTTTTACATCTCTTATATAATCTTGCGCTGCGGTAGAAATTTCATTGTAAAGATTAATATATTGGCGCAAAAACCTTGGTCTAAAGCCTTTCGTTAAACCAATCATATCATTAACAACCAAAACCTGGCCATCGCAGTCTGGTCCTGCGCCAATACCAATGGTTGGTATTTCTAAACTTTCTGAAACCGCTTTTGCCAACTTTGCGGGGATTTTTTCTAGCACCAAACCAAAGCAACCTGCGTTTTGCAACGCCAAGGCATCCGTTTTCAATTTATTTGCTTCTTCTTCTTCTTTCGCTCTCACCGTGTAAGTGCCGAACTTGTAAATAGATTGCGGCGTTAAACCTAAATGTCCCATTACCGGTATTCCCGCTGCAATGATTCGTTGTACGGAATCTACCACGTCTGAGCCGCCCTCTAATTTTACGCCATGTGCGCCAGATTCTTTCATAATTCTGATGGCAGAATTTAGCGCTTCCTTCGAATTGCCTTGGTAGGATCCAAAGGGCAAATCGACCACCACAAAAGCACGCTTTACCGCTCGAATTACAGAAGATGCATGATAAATCATTTGATCGAGCGTTATGGGCAAAGTGGTTTCGTGTCCGGCCATTACATTTGAGGCAGAGTCGCCAACCAACAAAACATCTAAACCGGCATCATCTAAAATAGTTGCCATAGAAAAATCGTAAGCGGTAAGCATGGCGATTTTTTCGCCGCGTTGCTTCATCTCTTGCAAAATGTGCGTGGTTACTCTTTTAACTTCTTTATGTACAGACATGCTAGATTGCTTTTTTGCAAACCAAAAGTAAGTTTTTTCTTTTTTAATAGGTACTACAAGATCGGCCAAATTAAAATCGTTCAATTTTTGAGGATTTATTTACCTTAACCTAAAGGAATTTCTAAAAATTTGCTGAAGTGCTTTTAAAACAGTCAATCTGCAACATTCTAATATGCGCTGCAATAGAACTAAATCTCCCAGGCTAGATATTGCTTTAAAATATCTTGATAATCTGAATAATATGGAATTGTTAGGTAAACGCCATTTGGAAGAAACAATAATTTAGTTGGATAACCCCGAATCTTAAAATCCTTTTCTATTTGACCATCAGATATAAGAACTTGGTAGGTGTATTTCCTGTCAGTCATAAAATCATCGACGTTTTTCTTCTTATCAAAACAAGCTATTGTGGTAACCATCAATTTTTCTGGGTTCGGATTCTGTAAATTCACTTCTTCTATTTTATGAATCTCGCCCACACAGGCTCCACACCACGTCCCCCAAAAATCTACGAATACAAACTTATTTTTTTGATCATTATTAGCGAGGACCATACCTGAGCGTTCTTTAAGTGAAAATTGAGGAACAACAGGCAATTTTGCCTTTAATGCTGCATTAAAGAATAGTTTAAAATCGCCATTTGGAAAAGCCTTTTTATAATCTTCTTTGAGTTTTTTATAGCGAATAGGTTCCATAATTACCATATCCACGTACTTCTGCATTCTTGTCGAATCATCAATTGCGGAATTCCCGCCCGAGGCCAAATAAAGGTCATTATAAGCTAAGAATGGAGTAAACTTGTATTCTGTTTCCAAACCAAATTCATTGTCGATTATATCTTGCTGAGAAGGCAGGTAGTCGGCTGCCATTTGAAGATATTCTGTTTTCAAACTATTCTGTAACTGACTTTTTCTATAATAAGCGTCTGCTAAATTTTTTTTGTAGATAGCTTTGTTTGGCAAAATCATATATTTGAATTCGAAAGAATTTACATTTTCAATTCCTTTTGACTCTAATTCTGCTAATTTTCTTTTGTCTAAATCTATCGTGTAATCAACGTAAGCCACTAAAATCGAATCTGGAACGTGCTTTTTCTGCAACTCGTCATAAATCAAAAGCCTGTACCTTCCTGCTTTATCATAAGGAGAATTGAACTGTGTATTTGAAACTTCATTTAGTTCGATCTGACTCGTTGCCAACTTAGCGCTTACATAAGTCTTCAATCCTGTTAAAGTTTCGGTCAACATTGGCTTTTTTAGCGCTTCTAGCTGCTTGATTATACTTAGAGTGGCTGTAAGAGAGTCTCGGTTTTTTAATCTGAAGACCAATCCTCCAAAATAATTATGGATGGCATCACTTACATTCGACATATTTAGAGGATAATAGTCTTCCCCTTTGAATTTGGTGAAACAGAGTTCAATAGCTTCTTTAACATTATTACAATTTCCGTCTTCCAAATCATTAATCATCTTATTTTGGACATCATTTTCATCGGGTAAATATTTGTACGGCACTTGTTTTAAAATTTCGGCATAAGCGCCATCATTTAAATAGGTTAAAATACCAAGTTTAGCTCCTAAATATTGGTAGTCATCTTTAGCAAAACCTTTATCTAAAGAGTCCAGTTTCCTTAAAATTATCTTTTCTATAGTTTGGCTACCCTTTTGGTTATTAAACAATTCGGCTAGTGCATGTATTTTGCGAGTAGCTTTATTAATCGGACTATAATAATCGCCATAATTTAATACGTTTTTGGCTTCTGCAAATAATGAAGATTTGATGCTGTTAGACTTTTCGACTAATGGGATTAGATTGAATTTAAGAAGTGCGGCATAGTCAGAGACTTTTTTGCCAGTTAGAGACGTGGTGTTAGAGGTAGAATCGAAATTAGCATATTTTATTAATCCACTATTATCTGAGTAGCGGGTAGCCCGTTTAAAAATGGTTCTAGTAATTTCATTATTTAAAGAGGTACTATAAATACTATCTAAATCCGATAACCGGCGTTTGAAAAATGATGAAAGCATTTTTAACCATTCGTCGCTAATAAGCATGTCTGCCAAATCCTTATTTTTTTGAGAAGTTTCAGGAACATGCATTTCCTTAACTTTATTAAGTACGGCTGCCTTAATCTCCGCTAAACCATTAATAGATTTGATATTTCCATTTTTATCGATATTCAATTCGTATGACATATTCGTCAAAACTTTATTTGAAACCGCAGAAAAATCATTAGGTTGTTCCGATAGCGCTACTTGAGAATCAAAGATTATCCCATCCCTCCAAGTGCTAAGAATTAGTTTGGGAGATGCAATTAAAGTGTATATACCATTTTTTTGACTAGCAACTTTAAAGTTTGTTTTCCAGTAAGTATACCCATGAGAAAATCCTTCTCCTTCTTTCCAATCTGTTTTTGATATTCCTTCGTAGCTAAATTTTTGCGCCGTTTTAAGGTTTAAAGTTTGTGCATTTGCGACAGCTGTAACAAGCGAGAGGAAGAATAATAGTTTAATCTTCATATTATTTGTATGTACTTAGAAACCAATTATATTAAGTAATTCAAAGCTACACATTTTGAACAAACTCAGAACCGGATTATTTGTTAATAAAAGTTAATAATTCATCTAACCATCTATAAAAATTAATTGTTGACTTATATAATGTTAAATATTAGCGAAATTACTTTCATGCTTAAAATTAAAGAGATGTGTTTCATAACTCCTGATATTAAAAATACATACTGGTAGACTGAGTGAAATAGCGCCGGAATAACGCGCTCTCGATCGAAGTGGCATCCTTTTCCCTGCCTTCAGCAGGGAAAAGATACAACGAAGAGCGGGATACAAGCGAACAAAAACACGCTCTGAATTTGTAGCTAAACCATTTATAAAAATCGTTTCTGGTTTTAAAACTTATACCCTATCTTTGTATCCCGAAATGGAAGGGAACATTTTTACGTATCGCCCCCTTAAAAGAAACAATCTACCAGTTGTTATTTCTCCAGATTTTACCTCTTTTTTTATAACCAAACTAGATTATTCGAATGACTAACTACACCAAGTTGCCTGCTGTTTTATTGCTTGCCGACGGAACTATTTTTAATGGCAAAGCAGCAGGAAAAATCGGGACAACTACTGGAGAAATCTGCTTTAATACAGGCATGACGGGTTATCAAGAGATTTTTACTGATCCTAGTTACTTTGGGCAAATTATGGTTACTACCAACAGTCACATTGGCAACTATGGCATCCAAAAAGAGGAAATTGAATCTGAATCGATTAAAATTGCTGGGCTTGTTTGCAAGAATTACAACATCGTTTACAGCAGAAAGCAAGCCTCAGAATCAATTCAAGATTATTTTGAGCATGACAATTTAGTTGCCATTTCTGATATAGATACCCGAGCTTTGGTGAGCCATATTAGAGATAAGGGCGCTATGAATGCCATCATTTCTTCGGAGATTTTAGATATAGAGGAGTTAAAAAAGAAGCTTTCAGAAGTTCCCTCTATGGATGGACTTGAGTTGTCCTCGCAGGTGAGCACTAAAGAACCGTATTTTGTCGGCGATCAAAATGCGGCGTTGAAGGTGGCAGTGTTAGATCTTGGCATTAAGAAAAATATTTTGCGTAGTCTTGATACCCGTGGTGTGTATGTAAAGGTTTTTCCTGCGAAAACGAGTTTTGTAGAGATGGAAAAATTCAATCCAGATGGGTATTTTATTTCTAACGGTCCGGGCGATCCATCGGTTATGCCCTACGCTGTAGATACTCTAAAAGAAATTTTAGCCGCAAATAAGCCGATGTTTGGCATTTGTTTGGGCCACCAGTTGTTGGCAGAAGCGAACGGCATCGGCACCATGAAAATGTTTAATGGCCATCGAGGTTTAAATCATCCGGTAAAAAATATAATCAAAAACCATTGCGAAGTTACTTCTCAAAATCATGGTTTTGGTGTTAAAGAAGACGATGTTCGCAGCTCTGACAAGGTAGAAATTACACATTTGAATTTGAACGACAAATCGATAGAAGGTATTCGCGTAAAAGGTAAAAAGGCATTTTCGGTTCAATATCATCCAGAATCGTCTCCTGGGCCACATGATTCTCGTTACCTTTTTGATGATTTTGTATCGCTAATGAAGGGCGATTTGGTTTGGTAGCATCAGGAGTTTAAACTTGTTGTTCAAACTTTAGCTATCATCTTAACGACATTTTTGCCGGATTTTTCGAAAATTCATCTCGCAATCTTTCTGGCTAGTTAAATTAGCAACATGGAAACGAAGAAGGCCATCATTAGCGTAAAAAATTTGGTAAAAAATTATGGTGATTTTGTTGCCGTAAACGACTTGAGTTTCGAAGTTTATGAAAATGAAATCTTTGGTCTTCTCGGACCAAATGGTGCCGGTAAAACTACTACTTTAGAAATTATAGAAACACTCCGAGAAAAAACATCGGGAGAAATTATTGTCGATGGATTCTCTGTTGATAGAAACGCTAACGAGATTAAGCAACTCATTGGCGTACAACTTCAAGCTGCCGGCTATTATCCAAACTTAAATTTGATAGAGCTTTTGGAGCTTTTTGCGGGCTTGTACGGCGCAAAGACTAAGCCCATGGAAATGCTCGAAAAAGTAAACTTGCAGGACAAGGCAAAGGCTAAATATAAAGCTTTATCTGGTGGACAAAAACAACGCTTTTCTATCGCGACCACTTTAATTAATGAACCGAAAATTGTTTTTTTAGATGAGCCGACCACGGGTTTAGATCCTCAGGCGAGGAGAAACCTTTGGGATTTGATTACTAAAATACGCGAGAATGGCACAACAGTGGTCATTACCACACATTATATGGATGAAGCGGAGCGACTTTGTGATCGCGTAGCTTTTGTAGAAAAGGGGGATATTATCGCTTTGGATACACCTGATAATCTAATCGATCAGCTGGTAGCCACAGGTTTTGAAAGACCGAAACAAATGAAGCAAGCCAATTTAGAAGATGTTTTTATTAACCTTACGGGAAAAGAGTGGCGAGAATAGAGTCCCTAACCTTGAAACGGGACTTGAATTCAAGGTGGGAAAAGTAACAATTAAAATTTTTAGCCGATAAATATTCAGCATTTATGAACGATGGAAAGGAAAAGTCCGACCTAGGAAATTTAGAAGGATACAGCAATACAAAGGCTATGCTTGCCCTGGCAAAAGCGAGCTTTAGATCCATCATGCGGAGTCCATCTTCCGTGGTTTTTACGCTGGCGTTTCCGTTGATTTTTATTTTGGTTTTTGGATTTTTAGGTGGTGGCGGAACACACATCGACGTTGGTATTGCTCCCGGTTCTGATTTAAATAACCCGGTTATCGCAGCAATAAAACATGCAAGCATCATCCGCTTAAGCGAGAATAAAACCAACGCAGAGCTTGATAAGCAACTAAAAAAAGGAAATATAGATGCGCTGATTGACATCACAAAAAACACCAAAGGAGATGGCTACGACCTAGATATTTCTTATACTTCTGCTTCGTTAGATAAAGGCAATATTTTAAAATCAGTTTTAACGGGTTTATTGTATGATAAAAAACTAAAACCATCGGTGGCACAATTAAAGGAGCAAACGGTAACAGGGAGGGAATATAAAACCATCGATTTTATTCTGCCTGGGCAACTTGGGTTCTCCCTTTTGGCAACAGGAGTTTTTGGAACCGCATTCGTGTTTTTAAGCTTAAGGCAAACGCTGGTTATTAAACGATTTTTTGCAACTCCCGTGAGGCGATCTAGCATTGTAATTGGCGAAGGAATTGCAAGGGTTGGTTTTGCGCTCTGCGGTGCGGTTTTTATCATCTTAATTGGGCATTTTCTTTTTAAGTTTACGTTAATAAATGGAGTTGTCACGGTGCTGAATATGCTGATCCTTTCGGCAATCGGAGTAATTGTTTTTATGGGCTTTGGGTTTATTATTTCGGGTATCGCCAAGAATGAGACAATGGTGCCGCCGATTGCCAATATGGTGACACTTCCACAATTTTTGCTCTCTGGAACATTTTTTTCTATCGAAGCATTCCCAAGTTGGTTGCAACCGTTTTGCCGAATCTTACCGCTTACTTATTTAAACGATGCTTTAAGAAAAGTTGCCTTCGAGGGCGCCGGACTGTGGGATGTTAAAATGCAAATCTTGATTTTGATTATTTGGGGAATCGCAATTTATGCCTTTGCGGTAAAGGTTTTTAAGTGGGAATAGTTTTGGCATCAAGGATAAAGGAGCAAGAACCAAAGATTGGGCGGCCAGTTCATTTTGTGGATTTTGTGCTTGCAAAAAAGGTGTTAAAAAAATCTAAAACTCATTCTTCCACATCATACTTTCCACTGGTCTTGTAGTTTTGTTGTTGTATTTTGCGTTTCCCTTAGCATTGTACATTGTGCCGATTTCTCCATCTACAGCGAAATAAATTAGCTGACCAATCGGCATACCTGGATAAATTTTTACAGGTTGAGAGACTGATATTTCTAAAGTCCAAGTATTGCAAAAACCAACGTCGCCTTTTCCAGCGGTGGCATGAATGTCTATGCCCAACCTGCCTGTACTACTTTTACCTTCTAAAAACGGCACGTGGCGGTGGGTTTCGGTATATTCTAAAGTTACGCCCAAGTATAAAATTCCCGGGTGCAACACAAAACCATCTTTTGGGATTTCGAAATGGTCTATTTCGTTTTGTTTCTTTGCATCTAATACACGGCTTCTATAAGTTGCCAAATATTTCCCTAAATGTACATCGTAGGAGTTTGTACCTAAACATTTCAGATCAAAAGGCTCTATGATAATGCTTCCGCGTTCAATTTCTTCTAGAATACCTTTGTCAGATAATATCATTTTTATAGTTATTTTTGTCTAAATTATTAATTTTTAGGCTAATTCTTTCAAAGTGCCCATCGCATTTAACAAAAACATAAGCTCCGATACACACTTCGCACTCTGGAAAATTGAGGAAAGCAAAGAGGAACTTTTTTCTGGTTTGCAATTAAAGCGACACGAATTGAACCTTACCTCGTCTTTTAATAATGGTAAACGCTTGTTGCATTGGTTAAGCACAAGACTTTTACTACGAACTATGTTAAACACAACAGAATACATAGATTGCCGCTTTGATCAATATGGAAAACCTTTTTTGGCAAACCTAGATTATAAGATTTCTTTAAGCCACTCTTACGAATATGCGGCAGTTATCATAAGTAAACATTATAATGTTGGTATCGATGTAGAGTTAATGAAGAATAAAATAGATGTTATTAAACATAAATTTTTAAGCGATTTAGAACTGGCTGAAAACATCACCGCAAACCATATTGACGGATTATATGTGTGCTGGTGCGCTAAAGAAGCTATTTATAAATGGCAGGGAAAAGCTGGGTTAAGTTTTAGAAATCACATTCGGATCCATCCATTCGATATTAAAAATGAGGGCAGCATCACTGCAACCGTAATTCTGCCAGAGGGTAATGCAGAAGTTGTTGCTGAATATCTTCAAACACCCGATGGATATATGGTTGGCTATATAGCCCAAAATTTGATAGCGATATGATTTGCCCATATGAATAAAGAAAATAACCAAAAAGGCTCTGTATCAGCGCATTCGATTCAATCGGTGTATTTTAAAGACTGGGGCAAAATTGATTATAAACTAGCTTGGGACAGGCAAGAAGCTCTTTTAACCAAAACAGTAGGTATAAAAACATCAAACCGCAAGAACGAAATTCAACAAGCTACACCAAACTATTTGATTTTTTGTGAACATCCTCACGTCTATACCTTAGGGAAAAGCGGACATGACGAAAACCTGCTCTTAGATGAGCAAGGATTGAAAGAAAAAGATGCAACGTTTTTTAAAATAAATAGGGGCGGAGACATCACTTATCACGGGCCTGGGCAAATAGTCGGTTATCCTATCTTAGATTTGGATAATTTCTTTACAGACATACATCTTTACCTACGCACCTTAGAGGAAGCTATTATTTTAACGTTGAAAGAATATGGCATAATCGCCGGCCGCTATCCGGGCTATACCGGTGTCTGGCTAGATGCCGACAATCAAAAAGCCCGAAAAATTTGTGCAATGGGAGTACGTTGCAGCAGGTGGGTGACGATGCACGGTTTCGCATTTAACGTGAACGTAGATCTAGATTATTTTAAAAATATTATCCCCTGTGGGATAGATGATAAAGCGGTTACATCTTTGGCAAAAGAACTGGGCTATCCATTAGACTTGGTAGAAGTTAAGGAAAAAGTAAAAAGGCACTTGGGAGACTTGTTTAATATGAAGTTTCTATCGGTTTAACTTTAACCGAAACCGTTTCTTTAAGTTTTGCGTAACTTAGGCATGAAGATTTTACTATTTGGTTTATTGCTCGGAACCATTGTTTCTTGCACTAAAGCCCAAAAGCTGGATTCGAATAAAGATAACGAACCCAAAAAAAAGGAAATTTTAACTACCTATTTGGCGCTCGGCGATTCCTACACCATCGGCGAATCTGTTCCTGCAGAGAAATCCTATCCTTATCAAATTAAAGATTTGTTAAGCAAGGCAAATATCCAAATAGAGAAACCTACAATAATTGCCACTACAGGTTGGACCACAACAGATTTGCTTGCCGCGATAGACACGGCACAGTTAACTACTCATTATACTTTTGTAACTTTACTTATTGGAGTTAACAACCAATATCGCGGCTACGACATCTCCATCTATAGAAAGGAATTCAAAACACTATTAGATAAAGCAATTAAGTTTGCCAATGGCGATAAAAATAAGGTTTTTGTAATTTCTATACCAGATTGGGGCGTTACACCTTTTGCTAAAAATGATGGCAGGTCTGCTTACGAAATTGCGCAAGAAATAGATGCATATAATGCCTTTGCAAAACAAACAGCCGATTCTGCCGGTGTCAGTTTTACAGACATAACACCTGCATCAAGAAATGTTGTAAATGATGCCTCTTTGGTTGCCGATGATGGTTTACATCCAAGTGGGAAAATGTATGCCCAATGGGCAGAGGCAGTTGCGCCGAAAATTATCGATAACTTAAAGTAGGAAATACTTGATTTATAATTTGAAACTATTATTTTAGCGGAAACTTAAAGTTAAATTATGGAAAATGAGTATGAAGTAAGCGGCGCAGCTGCCGGAATTGGTGCTGGTGTGATTATACTTTATTTAGCAATTATAGTTATCGCTATCGCGGGAATGTGGAAGACTTTCGAAAAGGCAGGTAAGCCTGGGTGGGCAGCAATCATTCCAATTTATAACCTCATTATTTTGCTAGAAATTATTGGTAAACCAATGATATGGATTTTGTGGTTACTGATTCCCTGCGTAAATGTTGTGTTTTATATATGGACAACCAATTTGGTAAGCAAAAGTTTCGGAAAGAGCGAAGGTTTTACAGTTGGATTGATATTGCTTTCTTTTATTTTTTGGCCAATATTAGGTTTTGGAGATGCGAGATATTTAGGTCCATCTGCAGCAGAAGCGAACATGGGTGGAAATAATCCGTTTGGGAATACCAATATGAACAACCCGTTCAACAATATAAACGATCCGTTTAACAAACCAATCGAGCCTCTTAAAAAACCTAACGATTCAACCGATACACCAATTCCACCTGCTGTATAAAATTAAGTGAGTATTTCAATACGTTGGCTTTGCGGCTCAATCAATGTTTTTGGTTGGCTGCGAAACCATTTATTACCCTGTCCATTTAAAGCGCTCACCGGCTTAGATTGTCCAGGTTGTGGTTTCCAACGAGCTATTCTTTCTTTATTTGAAGGAAATTTTAAAGAAAGCTGGTTTCTTTATCCGCCAACTATTCCGCTTATAATGCTTTTTGCTTACGCAGGATATAGAATGAAGTTTCCAATAAAGAACGATTCTTTCTTTTTAAAAGCCATGGTACTCGTAGTAGGCAATTTTATTTTAGTCTCGTACTTTTATAAGATGTTGGGCTAATTGCTTGCGATTTTGGTTTTGAGAGCAACGGTTGTTAAGTTCTAATTTTAGATTTACCGTTCGCAAGACCTACCGCCTTCACAATTAAGCACCTTCACAACTCTACGCCCCCAACGATTCCCACTAACTCACCGCCGCCGTTAGGTGATTATAATCTTTTAGAACGGTTTCCAAAAACTGTAGTTCGTTCATGCCTTGCGGCAGTGTTGCTGCGATGTGTTCCTTGGTTTTAGCTGCCATGTTGTAGATCAAATCGGCATTGCCAGTTTTGTAAAAACCCTGCACCACTTCATGTATTAGTGAAACTTCGGCATCATTTAGGTGAATTACTTCGAAAAATGTGGGCTGGTAATCTTTTGGCAGAGCCGCAGCGAAAACAACATTGGTTAAATCGGTTCGAGGTTTTGTTTTTATGACAATTGTTTTTGCCACTATGTCGCCAACTCTTTGGTGCTTTTCGGTAAAAGCGACCGCAAGAACAGCAACCACTCCAAAACCAAAAATAACGCTTACATCTATAATTCTAAACAACCAACGCAGCAAATACTGGCTAAGCGTTGGTTGAGCTCCGTTTAAACTTATCACCCTAATTTTCATAATCTTTTTCCCTACCGATTGCCCGTTCATGGTCAATTCGCAAACCAAATCGTAAAAGAGAAAAATGACTAATAATGGAATGAGGACTGCGTACACGCCAACGGAAGACATGTGTAATACGCCAATGCCAAGCAAAATCAGTGCAACAATATAGATGATTAGAAAGCCGGCAAGATCTATCAATCGCGCCAAAATGCGTTCTCCCAAACCTGCAACTTCGTATTCTATGTCGATATTTTGAGCTGTTCTAATTTTGATCGTTTCCATTGCTCAAACATAATTTTTTTAAATGAAAATTTTGATCAAGTCGGTAAAAAAGGGTAATGCTTTTTTTTGGGATTTTGAGAGAAACATCACAGGAATTAAAATTGACATATTAAGATTAAATTTTGAAATGTTATAAGTTAGAATGTCTATTCGCGTGAGCGAAAAAAACAATAAAATTTCCCATTCTTTTAACGAAAAAACCTATTTTGAGGCCGAATTAAACGTTCAGTTTTTTTAAATGAGAGAAGCCTTATTTGTAAAACAAAACGCAGAAAAGTGGAAAACTTTTGAGCATGGGCAGGCTATAAAGGCCGATGATCTTGCCGACAGGTTTGTAGAGATAACCAACGATCTTGCTTACGCAAAAACATTCTATCCAAATTCTAAAACCACTGCTTATTTAAACGGACTAGCCTCAACACTGCATCAAACCGTATATAGAAACAAAAGGGAAAGTTCTAACCGCTTCTTAAGTTTTTGGAAAAATGAGCTGCCCCTTGTCTTTTACACACATCGAAGAAAACTTTTGTATGCCTTTATATTTTTCTTTATTGCTTGCTTGATGGGGGCTTTATCTGCGAAGTACGACGATAGGTTTGTACGGCTAATTATGGGTGATAGCTACGTAAACATGACCGAAGCAAATATTGCCAAAGGTGATCCTTTTGGAGTTTACAAAGACCAAAATCCAGTTTTAATGTTTATCCAAATTGGCGCGAACAACATATTTGTTTCCCTTTATACTTTTGTGTTGGGCATAATAATATCATTAGGTACTATAGTTTCTTTGGTGCGAAATGGCATTATGCTTGGCTCTTTCGAATATTTTTTCTTTAGCAAAGGGCTTGGCTGGCAATCTGTTTTGGTAATTTGGATACATGGAACCTTAGAAATCTCTGCCATTGTTTTGGCCGGTGGCGCAGGCTTAATTTTAGGCAACAGCATCTTGTTTCCAAAGACTTTCTCTAGAGCGGTTTCTATAGCAAATGGTGCAAAAGATGGCTTAAAAATAGTAATGGGCTTGATTCCGATTTTTGTAATTGCAGCTTTTTTTGAGAGTTTTGTAACACGCCATACAGAAATGCCCATGTATTTAAGTATTTTTATTCTTGCCTCATCTCTTTTCTTTATAATTTGGTATGTGGTTTTATATCCTGCTGCACTAAATAAAGAATTAACTAAGAAAAACGCTACCGCAAATGAAAATAGAATTTAAACAGCCCCGCGATTTCGGACAGATTATAAACGATACCTTTACTTTTGTCAGGCAAAATTTTAAACCTCTAATTAAAACCTATGTTATTTTTTGCGGTATTTTTGTACTGGCAAGTATGATTGCTATGCTTTTGCAGCAATATAAGAGTGTAAATGTAATTAACTCAGCCGGAAGTGTGGGCGCCACACGGAGCGGCATATTTGGATCTAGAAATATATTCGGCACGGAATATTTTCTGTCGATTATTTTTTCTTTGATTACTTCCGTTAGTATGTCAACCGCTATTTTATCTTACATCGCCATATATGTTCGAAAGGGAAATGTTATCCCGACAACTGATGAAGTTTGGACTTATTTTAAATACTATTTCTTTAGAATATTCGGCAGCTCCATTCCATTAGCTTTGATGCTGATTGTGGGATTTGTCTTTTGCCTGATACCAGGTTTTTATCTATTGCCTTTTGTTGCAATGGTTTTTCCTATTATCGTTATAGAAAATGGCGAGTTTGGCTATTCCTTTTCCAGAAGCTTCAAAATTATAAAAGATAATTTTTGGCTGACTTTTGGCGCCCTGGTGATTATTTGGATTATCGTTTATGCCTGCATGAGCGCAGTAATACTTCCAACTTCGTTATTTAGCATGATCGGTTTGTTTACTCATAAATCGCCACACATGTCTTTAATATTGACCATGATTACCACTGTGTTGCAGTCTCTTTGCCAAGTATTTGCCATCATTCCAATAGTTACCGTTACGCTTTGCTATTTTAGTTTGGTCGAGCAGAAAGAAAATACGGGCTTAATGGAACGCATAGCTACTTTTGGAGAAGCCAAAGATCAGCCCAATTTACCTACCGAAGAATATTAGAATGCAAAGAGCGCGCCTCAAATATGTTTTCTTGCTTTTTCTATTCATTAACTGCGCAAGTTCCGTTGGGCAGCTTAAGCCAGTAAACACCCAAGCAAAAGCTAAGGAATTTCGTTTAGATAGAAATAGCGCTGTGAAAGTGCAGTATTTTAATAAGGCAAAAATTGAAGAATATAAAAATCAACGAGACTTTAAATATGACACCATATCAGATCAACTTTCTCTCTGGGATAGATTTTGGATATGGTTCTGGAGAAAAATTGGCGATCTATTAGGCAGCGCAGCTAGAAATCCGATTTCCAAATATTTTTTTATTGGCGTCGGTATAGCGATTGTTGCTTTTATCTTATACAAAATTATCGGGGCGGACGCTCTATTCAGCAAAAAGTCTAAGGAAACATTTTTGCCTTATGAGGTACTTAATGAAAACATACACGAAATAGATTATCAAAAGGAATTGGCCCGTTTAGTTGCCGATAGAAAGTATCGATTGGCTGTGCGTTTACTTTATTTACAGACGTTAAAAAAATTAAGCGACAAAGAAATTATCGACTGGAAGTTAGAAAAGACCAATTACAATTACTTGATGGAAATTAATGAGCCAACAATAAAAGCAGAGTTTGGCCAGCTAACCTATCAATTCGATTATATTTGGTACGGCGATTTCCCTGTCGATAAACCTACATTCGAGCCCATAAATCAATCGTTTTCTCATTTTAATGCGGAACTAGAATGAGGGGATATAAAAGCTATTTAATTTTCGGGACAGTTTTTATTTTAATTTATCTTATCGCCCAATACAACAAACCCAACCCAACAGATTGGACGCAGACTTTTTCTCGGTCTGATAAAATTCCATTTGGCACCTATATTCTTTATAACGGATTGCCCGATTTGTTTGCCAATACTGAAGTTATAACAAGCCAAAGACGCATATATAACAATCTTGAGGAAAAATTTAGCAACACAGTTTATATCATTATCGCCCCACGAGTAGAGATAGATAAGGCAGATTCTACAAGATTAGCTAAATTTTTATACGAAGGAAATAACGTATTTATTGCCACTGGTAATTTTGGTAAACTACTTTCAAAAGAATTTGGAATCCAAGTTGGCACTAAATTTAGTCAGAACCCAACGCAAGTAAACTTTACAAATTCTAGATTAAAAAGCATCGCCGATTACGGTTTTGATAAAGGAATTGGCGACAATTATTTTAGCAACTTAGATACTGCAAAGGCAACAGTTCTTGGACAAACCGCCGATGGAGACGCAAATTTTATTAAATACAAAGTTGGAAAAGGTAGTGTTTTCCTAATGGCAGATCCTGGATTTTATAGCAATTTTAACCTGTTAGATAAATATGGCGCAGAATATGCGGCAAAGTCGTTAAGCTATTTATCGCGCAATAAAACAATTATTTTTGATGACTTTTTTACCAAAACGCAAGGCGAAGAAACCGATATTTTTACCGTCTTCTTTAAACATCCTGCTTTAAAGTATGCCTATTATTTGGCTATTTTTAGCTTGTTGCTGTTCGTATTGTACAACTTAAAAAGGCGCCAACGGATTATCCCACTTCAAGATCCACTTGGCAATGCTAGCTTAGAATTTGTACAGGTTGTAGGAAGCGTGTATTATCAAAACAGAAACAATCAAGATATCGCGCAGAAAAAAATAACCTATTTTTTGGCTTATCTGAGGAACAGATACTTTTTAAAAACCAACAGCATCGATAAAAATTTTTCTGAATTGTTGGCTCAAAAAACCGGCATTCACGAAGTGCAGGCCAACTACCTTACAAAACTTTTAATTGAAATACCAAATGCAGACAGTTTGAGCGATCATGAACTTATAGACTTAAACCAGAGTGTAGAAAACTTTTATAAAAATACCCAAAAATATGGAACAAGAGCAGTTTAACCCTCGTACCGATTTAAGCGCATTAACAGATGCGGTAAATGACATAAGAGCGGTGTTGGGCAAAATTATTGTAGGCCAGAAGCAAGCGATAGATTTTTTAATCATCGGGCTGCTTGCCGATGGACATCTATTGATAGAAGGCGTGCCGGGCGTAGCAAAAACGCTAAGCGCAAAATTGCTTGCAAAAGCTATTAAAGCAACTTTTTCTCGGGTGCAATTTACGCCAGATTTAATGCCATCTGACGTGTTGGGAACGCCAATTTTTAATACAAAAACTGGCGACTTTGAATTTAGAAAAGGACCGATATTTGGAAACATTATTTTAGTCGATGAAATAAATCGGGCGCCCGCCAAAACCCAATCTGCTTTGTTTGAGGTTATGGAAGAGCGTCAAGTTACCATAGATGGAACAACTTACCCAATGGACGAACCTTTTATGGTGCTCGCCACACAAAACCCGATCGAGCAAGAAGGCACGTATCGGTTGCCAGAAGCACAATTAGACAGATTTTTATTTAAGATTGAGGTAAAATACCCTTCATTAGACGAAGAGAGGGAAATTTTGGTGAACCAACACGCCTTGATTAACAAGGATCTTTTGAATGAGGTAGAACCGATTTTATCTATCGAACAGATTTTGGCCGCCCGCAAAGTAATTAGAAATCTGCATGTAGAACCTAATCTGTTAGATTTTATCGCAAAAATTGTAAGCGAAACCCGAAACAATTCATCGCTTTATCTTGGTGCTTCACCTCGGGCATCTTTAGCCATTGTACACAGCGCAAAAGCGCTTGCCGCTATGCAAAATCGAGATTTTATAACACCCGATGACATTATAACTGTTGCCACTCCGGTACTTGCGCATCGAATCTTATTATCGCCAGAAAAAGAAATGGAGGGTTTAACGACCACAGATGTGGTGCAGCAAATTATTAAAAAGATAGAAGTGCCGAGGTAAGCTCGTAAGATTTGCAACTGTTTACAAAGCCAATAGCAACTCAATCTTGAAAAAGTTTATCAGCCTTTTTTATACTAACCTTTTCCTCAGCGACCGCTTGTTTGCCGCTTTAGGGTTCTGTGTTGTACTGTTTCTCTTAAATTTTTTCTTTGCATGGTTGGGCGATATTCCGGCGATAGCTTTTGGCCTGCTAATTTTAGTTTTTTTTACCGACGTGTTTATTCTTTATCGAAAAAAGAAAGGCGTAGATGCCAGTCGCCTTTGCCCGAAAAGGTTAAGCAATGGAGATGAAAACCCAATTAGCATCGATATAAAAAACAGTTATGCTTTTACTCTATCTGTTAAGGTGATAGATGAAGTGCCGCATCAGTTTCAGTTGCGGGATAAAACTTTTGAACTTTCATTAAACTCAAATCAGATAAAATCTATTCACTATTCGCTGCGTCCTACAAAACGCGGAGAATACGATTTCGGTTTTATAAGAGTATTCGTTTCATCGCCAATTGGCTTAGTCTCTAGAAGATTTAATTTTGATGCCCAAACCATTTTGCCTTCGTTTCCATCTTTTATTAATCTTGGGCAATATGAGCTGATGGCTATCTCGCAACATCTACAAGCTTTTGGAATTAAGAAAATTCGCAAAATTGGACAAAGCAATGAATTCGATCAGATAAAGAATTATGTTGGCGGCGATGATATTAGAACCATTAATTGGAAAGCTACCGCTCGAAAAGGCGATTTGATGGTAAACAGCTACACCGATGAGCGCTCACAAAATATTTATTGTGTGATAGATAAATCTAGGGTAATGCGGATGCCATTTGAGGGCTTAAGTTTGCTAGATTATGCTATAAATGCAAGTGTAGCACTTTCTAAAGTGGCAATGCTTAAGCAAGATAAAGCAGGTTTGATAACCATCTCAGAAAAGCTCGGGACAGTTTTACCAGCGGAGAAAAAGGCATCGCAGTTGGGTAGCATTTTGCAGATTTTATATAAAGAAAAAACAAGATACTTCGAAAGCAATTTAGACGCACTTTATCTCGCCGTCCGAAGTGTAATTAAACAAAGAAGTTTGGTTGTATTTTTTACCAACTTCGAAAGTCTGTCTGCATTGCAACGCCAAATGCCATATTTAAAAAGAATCTCCCGCTATCATTTGTTGGTGGTTGTGTTTTTTGAAAATACAGAACTCAAAAGTTTAAGCAGCAGCCATGCAGAAGATGTAGAAGGAATTTTTCATCAAATCATTGCAGAAAAATTTATCTACGAGAAGAAATTGATGGTAAAAGAATTAAACCAACAAGGAATCCTTTCTATTTTAACTCCGCCGCAAGCGCTAACCATTAATGTAATAAATAAATATTTAGCTTTGAAGACGCAGCAGAGAATCTAAGTATAGATAATATCCCGCAGATCTCGCAGATTCTTGCAGAATTAATTCGTCAGTAGTATGCGTAACTCAGCGAAATCTGAGGGAGAAAAAGCAGCATGGTTCTATATCCGCCCTGCAACAACAGTTTCGTATAATTGCCTGTGTGCCTAGACGTGATGGAAGTGGTAGCCGCGGGGGAACGAAGGCTTTAACGGACAGAGCCGCGAACATAAACCAGTGTAGGATCCTGCTTTACAAAAAATAAGTCTAAATGAAATCTAAAGAAGTAAATTTCTTGTTTAAAATGCTTGCGTTATCTACATCTAGCCATTTGTTTAAGATTGTTCCATAAACCTGCCTAAAATCCAATTGATATTTTAAATCGCCGGTATCTAAATCGGTTAAATTTGGCGCTGCATTAAAAACACCCGCTTTCTTTAATTTACCACCATAAACAAACATATTATTTGCGGTGCCATGATCTGTCCCGTTGCTCGCATTTTGCTCTACACGGCGACCGAATTCGGAAAATGTAATTACCAAGGTATCGTCTAATTTGTTGTTTTGCTTCAAATCTTTTAGAAAAGCTGCGACACCATCGCTATATTGTTTTAACACGTTTCCTTGTTGGCCGATTTGATTTACGTGTGTATCAAACCCGCTTAACGATACATAATATACTTTGGTTTTTAAGCCAGAGGAAATAAATTTTGATACCGTATTCAACTGCTTTGCAAAATTGGTATTTGGATATTCCGCTTTCGACTGATAAACTTTTGAAGTCTCCTCAATATAATTTGCTGAAGCGGAAGTTTCTATCATTGTTTTATACAAATAGCCCAAGTTATCTTCAGAAAGGTGTTCGTTGTTATGCTGAACCATCGCCTTAAAAAATGGATCTTTTGTGTTTCTGTACAATGCGGCAGGATCTTTCAAAGCAATTCCTTTCTTCCCTGCCCCTTTCATCGCCAAAGAAAGTGTATCATCTACCTCTATTGCAGTATATGGAAATTTGCAGGTTTGGCAGTCGCTATCTAAATATCTACCAATCCAACCTGTGGTAAGAAACTGATTGCTATCACTTGCGGTTTGCCATATATCCATCGATCTAAAATGAGAACGATCTGGGTTTGGATAACCCACATCATTAATTACGGTCATCCAACCATTATCATAAATCTCTTTCAGCGCAGCCATATTTGGATTTAAACCCTGCATATCGGTTAGCTTAATCACATCGGTTGGCGCTATCGCTATGGTTTTACGTTTTTGATAATAGATGTCGTTTCCATAAGGCACAACGGTGTTTAAACCATCATTACCGCCAGATAGCTGAATAACAACGAGGTTTTTATACAATCCAAGTTGTTCTAAAGCCATAGCTTCCATAGGTTTTAAAAATGCCGGAATAAAAAAAGTTCCTGCAGCAACAAAACCGGTATTTCTTAAAAAATTTCTTCTATTCATGACCTTAGGCTATTAACAAAGTTGATATTCGGGGGTACTTGTAATCTCTACCACTGTATTTTTTAAACTTTTATTTTGGCTAATCATTGCTTGTAATTTATCGCTTAATGTTGGTTGCAGTAAAAAAGTGGCCAAGTCTGTAGGGCTAATATCCTCTGGCAAAGTCTTAAAAAACTCTGGCCAATTGGCAGATGCATTTATGTAGCTTTTTACAACCTTCTGTTTGATCGTTTGATTTAGTGCGATAACGGCTTCCTCTTCTGGATCGGCTTTTCCGCTAAAATCTATCAACCCATCATCTAAAACCAATGAGGGAATTCGCATTCTGAGCATAAGGGAGGAGCTATCTATCCAACTCTGTCCACCTGGCCAACCTGCAACATTTGGCGGATTAAATAAATACTGCCCTAAACTGCTTTGCAACTTAAGTAACACCTGCGGTTTGTTATAGGTAACGTAAAACTGTCTGCTTAGTCCAACAATAAGTTCTGCAGGAGATTTGATTTTATTTCCAATGTTTTCTTTGCTGAAAAACCAATCTGATAAGAAAATCTTTTCCATCAAATTTTCGATATTATATTTGCTATTGTAAAAGTGGCTCGCCAACTCTTTCACATGCGCTTCATTTGGCGTATCATTCACAAAAAACCTATATGCCTTTTTGCTAATGAATTCTGCTGTCTTCGGATTTTCTAAAAGTGCATCAATGATCGACTCGCCATCGAAATTGCCTGTTTTACCAAAAAACGTTTTGGGTTCTTCGTCATGTAGGTTTTTTCGGAATACAAATTCGCCACCTTTATCATAAGTCCAACCGGTAAAAGAACGTGCAGACTCCTTTACATCTTGCTCGGTGTAGTTTCCTCTGCCAATGGTAAAAAGTTCCATTAACTCGCGGGCAAAATTTTCATTCGGATGGCCTTTTTTATTTTGTTGATTGTTTAAATAGGCAAGCATTGCTGGCGACTGAGAAACCTGCATCAACAAGGTCTTAAAATCTCCCAATCCCTTATCTCTTTGGATGTTGTTCAATTGCTGGGCATATAATGGAACTCTACTTCTGCAAGCAAAATGTCCATGCCAAAAGAGCGTCATTTTTTCTCTCAACGATGCTTTTGAGTTGATCATTTTCTCTACAAAGTGGATGTTCAGTTCTTTGCTTTTGTTATTTTGCTGCCTGATGATTTCCTTTCTTTGCTGTTTTTCTGCTTCCGTTAACTGATTTTTCTTTTTATAAAGTCCGGCTTGCATCATCATTTGATTGCGCGTTTCTGTGTCATCTACCGACTTTAAGTCATCGCTTTTTCTTGCTTCTAAGAACATTTCTTTCACAACCTTTTCGTAGGTTTTCTTGCTTAGGTTTTGCAATTCGTTGTAAGAAATTCCAAACCCTGCACGATTGTACAGATGCTTAATTTTTAGTGAATTAACCGCTACGTTCATCATTGATGATTTTGTATTTGAGACAAAATGAAAAGCTTATGGTTTAAAAGTTTTATGTTTTTTATTTTTGCAAATGGTTTTTCGTTTATTGGAAGATGTCGTATATTTTCCCGAACCAAATTTGGCAGATGAAGATGGTTTACTTGCGGTTGGTGGAGATTTAAGTTCGGAACGATTGATGCTCGCTTACAGCAAGGGCATTTTCCCTTGGTTTAATGATGGCCAACCAATTATGTGGTTTTCGCCGCCTGAACGATGCGTTATTTATCCCGAAAGGATAAAAATAAGTAAAAGTCTGAGATGCACAATCAAAAGTGGAAAGTTTAGAATTACCCAAAACGATGCTTTCGCCGATGTTATTGAGAATTGCAGTACGGTACCTAGAAAAGAACAAGACGGCACATGGATTGGCAGTAGTATGATAACTGCCTACAAGCGCCTGCATGCGCTGGGCACTGCACAAAGTATAGAAGTTTGGGAGAAGAATAAGTTAGTAGGCGGTCTGTACGGCGTAAAAATCGGCCGTGTATTCTGCGGAGAAAGCATGTTCAGCCTGGTTTCAAATGCTTCAAAAGTAGCGTTGGTTTTTCTCGCGCAAAGTAATATAGATTTGGTCGATTGCCAGATAGAAAATGCTCACTTAACAAGCTTGGGTGCCGAATTGATTAGTAGAGAATTATTTATAAGTATTTTAAAAAATGGGATTTAATCTTCGGACTCTTCTGCTTTCTGACTGTCGCTTTCCTGTTCTTGCTCTTTCATCGCTCGTTCTACCCGTTTATCTGGAATGATCCAAATCAGCGCCACAATTGCATACATGCTAGCACCCAAATATGGGCTTACATAGCATAATCCAATTCCTAAAATATACAATATGCCACTTGCTTTTTCTTTTGTGTTATTGGTGGCAACTTTTTCTATTACCTCATTTTTTTCTGCTGAGGCATTTATAACGTTAAGTAGAATGGTAAAAGCGATAGCGCAGAAGAATAGCACACCACCATAGCCAACTACCGGCCAAAATTTAAAACCCCGTTCGCCCATCCATCCAGAAGCAACGGGAATTAAGGATAACCAAAAAAGCAAGTGAAGATTTGCCCATAAAATCTTGCCGTTTATCGTTTTAACAGGGTAAAGGAGATGGTGGTGGTTATTCCAATAAATGCCCACATAGATAAAGCTCAATACATAACTTAAAAATTTTGGAATTAAAGGCAACAAATTAGCTACACTATCACCCGAAGGCACCTTGATTTCCAAAATCATGATGGTAATGATAATGGCTATTACCCCATCGCTAAAAGCCTCTAAACGCGTTTTTTTCATTTCTTTTTGGGGTAAAAATAAAAAATCCCACAAATAAAATTTGTGGGATTTAGTAACCTGCTGTTTATAGTTCTCGAACCCAAATGTTTCTAAAACTTATTGCAGGGCTTGGGTCGCCGTGGTCTTGCAGTTTTATTGGCGATGCGCCATGAGCCTTGTACTCTGGTTTGCCGATGTATCTTGATGCTCCCGTTAAAACAAAATGATTTTCTAACACAACGCCGTTTAAAAATAGCGTCACGGCAGCCGGGCTTTTTAAACTTCCATCGTCGTTAAAACGTGGGGCTGTCCACAGGATGTCGTAATATTGCCACTCGCCCGGCTTCTTATTTGCATTAGCTAAAGGGATTACCTGTTTGTAAACGCTACCGGTTTGGCCATTTACATACGTTTTGTTATTATAAGTGTCCATAATCTGCACTTCGTAGCCATCGTCTCCAGGCCCTGTAGATGCCAAGAAAACGCCGCTATTTCCTCTGGCTTGGCCTTCGCCAGTGATATTGCTAGGAATTTTCCACTCCAAATGGAGTTGATAATCCATAAATTTTTTGTTGGTTTCGATATTGCCGGTTCCTTTCTTAACCGTAAAAAATCCATCATCTATAGTCCATCCGGCTGGAGCAGAAGGGTTTTTTACCGAGTGCCACGCATCCAAATTTCTGCCGCCGAAAAGCACAATTGCGTCTGAAGGGGCTTCCTGCGGCAATTTGCCGGGCGTAACAATTTTTGGCTCCGGGCTCCAAATTTCCGTTGCTTCTGGACTGTTTGGATCTTTCATTTTCTCATCTTGCGCATAAGCCGAAAAGGATAGCGAAGATGAGAGCGTAATAGACAAAATTAATAGATATTGCTTTTTCATATTTAGTCGTTAAAGATTTTAAATATAGCGAGATTATTGAAAAAAGAAAATTAATTATTTGGCAGAAGGAGGATCAAGGAGCAATGTTTAAAGATTAGTAGGAATTGCAAAACAACTATAGGCTTGAGAGAACAATCGTTAAATCAACATTGCCTTTGCGTTATAGAAATATTAATTAAAGTTTTGCTATTAGGTATTGGTTTTTATTAAACCTAAATCGATATAAGTTTCTGCTTCATTTAAAAATGCTTTCCCGAAATAGGGAAAGCAATCGCTTTTTAGATTACGATGTTGTGCCAATCCAACTCAATTATTGAGAAAGTTTCTTATAATAATTCGTTCTCTACGATGTAATCTTCTGCAATCGAAATATTTTCAGGAACCTTTTTTTCCTCACTTTGCGCTATTAAATCTACAGAAGGACAATAACCGGTGTACCCTCTGTATAACAACCCTGCGCCGCTAGCAGCACCAATTAGTCCCATGATTGGATGCCGAAAAACATTGGTTAAGCCTTTAAATAAAAGGTAAGATCCAACAATGCCAGAAAGCACACGTTCTGATTCTGATATATTTTCATACAGTTCTGGGTGCTTCCATGCATCCTTTATCTTTTCGATTGTATTGTTTAAATCTTGATTTGTCATGATATGAAGTGTTTAATTTGAGATAGTATAACAAGTTCAACCTCTTAGGGTTTGAATTCTGAACAAAAAATTAGAGGACCCATTTCAGTTTACAAAAAAAATGAGGAGGCTTTTGGCAGATGTGTCTGAGTTTCATAAAAAGTTAGACGCAATCGACTCAGCGTTAACTCAAAATCTCTTTTATATCTTCTTTGCTCAAAGATTTAAAGAAGCTTTCTTCGGTGGTAATTAACGAACTTGCCAAGCGTTTCTTGCTGTTTTGGAGCGCCAATATTTTTTCCTCGACGGTATCTTTGGTAATGAATTTATAGATAAAGACCTTTTTACTTTGCCCGATACGGTGTGTTCTATCTATAGCTTGCTGCTCTACCGCCGGGTTCCACCACGGATCTAAAATAAAAACATAGTCTGCTTCTGTAAGGTTAAGACCGACCCCGCCCGCCTTTATCGATATAAGAAAAACCCTTGTCTGTTCATCTCGCTGAAATTCAGCAACAATTTCGCCTCTATTTTTTGTAGCGCCGTCTAAATATTTAAAAGGAATTTGCTCTTCTTCAAAGTATTTTTTAAATATACTAAGATGTTTAACAAACTGCGAAAATACCAACACTTTATGGCCGCCTTTCAAAACAGTTTCTAACGTATGTACCACATTTTCGAACTTCCCCGAATCTGACTCATATTCTAAGTCGATCATTTTAGGATGATTTGCCAATTGCCGCAAGGCAGTTAATCCTTGCAAAAGCTGTACTTGTTTTCGGGCAAATGTGCCATCGTCCATACTTTGCAATAAATCGTTTCTATAAGCAGATTTTGTTTTTTCGTAAAACGTTGCCTGGTCTTCGCTCATATCGCAAAATATAACCTGTTCTGTTTTTGCAGGCAGTTCTGCGGCAACCTGTTCTTTGGTTCTTCGCAACACAAATGGCTTAATGATAGATTGTAGCTTGCGTGCTTTTTCTTCATCTTTCTTCTTTTCGATGCTTTGCACATATTCATCATAAAAAAAACTTTGTGTACCTAGCAAGCCGGGATTTAAAAACGTTAACTGCGACCACAAATCTCCAACAGTATTTTCTACGGGAGTACCACTTAGAGTAAGCCTAAATTTAGATTTTAAGCTTCGAACTGCTTTAAAAGATTTTGACGATGGATTTTTAATGTTTTGGCTTTCATCTAAGATTAGATATTCGAAATAAAAATTTTTGAGGTCGTTCACATCCACACGGGTAATGCCATAGGTAGTTATTATTACATCGAAGTTGCCAAATTGAGCCACATCTTTATTTCTATAGGTGCCCGTATGCGCTCTAATTTTTAATTCTGGCGTAAATTTTTTCGCCTCGCTCAACCAATTATAAATTAGAGAGGTAGGCATAACTATAAGCGATGTGCTGTATTCGTTCTTTTTCTTGTTATCTTCTTTAATTTTTTGTAGAAGTGCCAAGGTTTGGATGGTTTTCCCTAGACCCATATCATCTGCCAAACAACCACCAAAGCTATAACTGCGCAAAAAGTTAAACCAGTTAAAGCCTGCTTTCTGATAGTCTCTCAACGTCCCGCTAAAATTCAATGGCATTGGCACATCTTCAATATCGTTAAAATGGGCCAATTTTTGGAGTTTCCTCTCTAAAGTTACATTGGCAAGGCTATCATCTGCCAAATCGTTTATCAACCCAAGGTGATGCTTTTTAAGCTTTAGATTTTTGCCACCTTCTGCTAAACTGAAAAGGCTGCTGTATTGGGCAAACCACTTTTCGGGGATGATGGCAACCTCGCCATCGGGCAGTGTATATTCTCTTTTTTTATTTAAGATATGCTGTTTTAAGGATAAGAACGGTATTTGATATTTTCCAAACCACACAGTTGCATAAATATCGAACCAATCGTTCCCCTCTTTTATTTCGAGGTTTATTTTGTTTGCCCCAAAAACAAAGCGCTTCTGCCCTGTGGTTTGATGTATTTCAAAACTTGCTTGTTCCAATGCCTCAATATGTTCATTTACCCAATTTATAGCTGCATACCCAGGGTTACCATCATCTTCTACCACTTCTAAATGAGAGAAGAGCGAACTCGCTTTTTTTAGCCCCATGTTTAGCAACATGTCATATTGTTTTTTCTCCCAATCTGCAGAGCGCCTAACCCTATGAAAAATGTAGTTATCGCCTGTTTTTTCTAATCGAACGGTAACCTTATGCGCATTTTCTATTGGAAATAAATAATCGCCATACTTAAAATTAAGTTGAATTTGCGATATGCCATTCTCCACAAAAAGTACTTTTAAAATGGGCGTAGCTTTAAATTGTTCTGTCCTGATTTCGAAACCTTCTGCATAGACATGATGCTTTTCGATTAATGGTGCGATAAATTTAGAAAAATAAGTGGCTTCTGTAGCTTTAGGAATGGCAATATAGCGCTTCGCTAAAAAGGGCTGCAATTTTTTTCCCTCCAGCCCTGCCTCAAAAAAATAAAGCATATTGTCTAAGAGCAGCCATGCGGGCTTGTTGCTTATTATCTGCGCATCTTTAAACATAAATTCTATGCGCTGATCTTTATATTTTATGGTTGGAAAATACCTTGTTTCTGTTTCGTTTCGCCTAAAGTGGAAAAGTATTGTTGCTGCTTCTGTTGCAAATTCTACTTTGTGCTCCACAGGCCAACCATCTTTATCCATTATGTACAACTCATTCTTCACTTTTAACAATTCTAGAACTTCGGCAAGCTTTTTCTCGATTTTTGGCCTAACGTTTTCATAAAATTTATCGTCGAATATTTTGGAGAAAAACTCGGTTGCCCTAATTGTTTTTTTATGGATTTTTTTTATGATCGCATCTTGTTCAAGATCATCTAACAGCGCAATTAACTTATTGTCTATTTCTTTTAAGCAAGGTGCAAACTCATCTGCTGTGTGTGTAAAGATTCGCTGATGCGTAAAAGAAAAATCGTTATTGGGGTTGAGCTGTACAACGTGCGGTTCTATAATATAGCCAAAATATTCGTGCTTGCACAAAGAATAGACAATTTTGCACGGCTTAGAACTATCTACTCTCAACATTTAGAAGCGTTGACTTTTTTAAAACTGTTTAATTAAGGACTTTAAACATACAATATTTGGTTTGGTTAAGCAAAACTTTTAGATGAAGAATTGTATAGTGGGTGCACCATCGGCAAACGAATGCTTCTAAAAACTAAATTAACTGAGTGGAGAGATGATGAAAATATATATTTAAGAGACTATAATTTGCTTTTTAGATTACGTCGTAATGCGAACGCTAAAGATTGACAACACATCTCTTTCTGGCTTTTTTCTGTCAAAAGAAAACACCTGGATCTTTAATTGCCAAAAATCTTTTTAAAACTCCATAATATTTACAATTTTATTTGTCTAATCATGTTTTTGATATTTAGCTCAATGATGTCTGTCATGTGAGCGCATTTTAAATAAGCAGTATCGTTAAAAAATGCGGCCATTCCGGTTTTTAGTTGGAGCACGTTTTCTGGCGTAGATAGATGTTCATGTTTAGAAACGTCTCGTAAATCTTTTATTCTATGGCGTTCGCTTCGCACGCGATGAACGATGGAGGACCGTTCTTCTTGCTGATACTGGAGCACGGTCTTCTCGGTAAGTTTTTCCATACTCATTTTAACATAGGGAAAATTTTCCTTAAAAAACTGTGGCTGATAAATCTTGATGTTACCTTCGTAAAATTCTTGATCGAAATCTATGGCTCGAATCCGGAATTGGATGTCGTCAAAATCGGGCGTAATTTGAACAACAAAATTGTAGGCGCGCATATCGCCCAAAAGCATAATCAGGCATCGCTCGTTAAACTTTACAAACTCTTTTGCAATTCGGGTTGGATTAAAGCCTGGGGTAAACAATTGGCCCTTTGTAAACACGTCTCCGGGGATGCCTGCAATGTGTTCTTCTACCAAAGTATCGCCATCAACCACATAATTTACATGGTTCGGCGAGAGAATTTCTTCCATTTCGAGACCGTAAATTCTGGATGCATCGGCCTTTTTCACATAAAAATAATCATACACATCGTTTAGTCGATTTACAATTCTAATGCGAAATGGGTTTGTGTTGCCGAAAGTGCAATACTCTATTTTATCTATATATTTGTGCTCTACTATGCGCAAGTTTCCCGAAGCTTTTAGTTTTGCATAAAGGACTTTCAAACCATCGTGTATATGCGCAATTTCGCTGTGTGGATAAAGGGGAGATTCCCATAACGAGTCTTTCCCAAACTTATCCATAATAGGAAAAGCCTCGTCAAAAGCAAGTAGATTGCTGTATTTAATTGGCAGTTTAGCTTCGCGCTGATAACTTTTCAAATACTTTTGCAACGCTGCAGACACCGGATAAATTGGCTTTTTCTTAGCTATTCTAATTTCCTCATCCATAAAAAGGTTAATGTAACTAAAAAAAATTGCTATACTCAAAAGCGTTTTAAAATGCTCAGCAGAATTCTATATCAGTTTAACGCCGCCCGCGAATCAAAGTAAAAATTATTGTGCATGAGTAAAATCTTTTCGTTTTTTTAAATCGATACCCAAGTTATTATCCTAGATATCAATTATTTAAAATATTAGTTCAGTTTTTGAAAACCGTGCTGTTCTAAGCAGCGTACATTAAAGCAAATATCAAAAACTCAAGAAATAGAAAAATGAAAAAATTAATTTTATCAGGAATAGCGGTTTTGACGATTGCCGTTTCATGTACGGTGATGAAGCCGAAAAATCCAATGGTTGGCGGTGCAGCGATGTATGCAACTAAAGACATTGTAGATAATGCCGTAAATTCTAAAGATCATACCACACTTGTTGCGGCAGTAAAGGCAGCTGGTTTGGTAGAAACTTTAAAAGGCGACGGACCGTTTACCGTTTTTGCACCAACAAACGAAGCCTTTGATAAACTTCCAAGTGGAACTGTAGAAACATTGGTTAAGCCAGAGAACAAATCTACATTAACCAAAATCTTAACCTACCATGTGGTTTCTGGTATGATGGACAGTAAGGCAATTGCGGCCGCCATCAAAATGGGAAATGGCACGGCTGAGTTAACAACCGTAGAAGGCGGAAAATTATCTGCTTATATGGATGGTGGAAAATTGATGTTGAAAGATGAAAAAGGCGGAACGAGTATGGTTACAATTGCAGACGTTTATCAGAAAAACGGTGTAATACATGTAGTTAATACTGTGTTGATGCCAAACTAATATTTGATTTAGGTATGGTTTATTTACCGTTTCTGCTTTGGGGGCAGGAGCGGTTTTTTTATTTTATTCTTGCCGAATCTGGATTTAAAGGTTACAAATTTAAATTTCCGATTGATCTTTGTTCTTTTAGCTTTAGTCTTTGGGCTTAATGTTTTCAGCTTTCGTACTACTTGAAAACCACTAAACATACAATCATCGAGATAACTAGCTTCTCTCCTCCCAAATACAGGCAATATTTATAATAGTTTGCACGGCTTTTTCCATGTCTTGCACACTAACCCATTCTTGTTTGCTGTGGAAAGCATGCTCTCCCGCAAAAATATTTGGACAAGGCAAGCCCATAAAAGAAAGGCGAGAGCCATCTGTTCCGCCCCGTATGCTTTGCAATTTCGGTTCGATGCCTGCACGCTTTATAGCTTCGATGCCAATTTCTGTAACTTTGGGATAGTGGTCCAAAATCTGCTTCATATTGCGATATTGCTCTTTAATCTCCAAATCGAAGCTCGTGCCTTGATGTTCTGATATCGTTTTAGCTATAATTTCTCCTAAAAGTTCGCCATGCCGCTTCAATTTTTCATCATCAAAATCTCTGATGATAAACTGCGCCTCTGCTTTTTCTACACTTCCCGAAATCCCGACAGGATGAATAAACCCCTCTTTATTTTCGGTAGTCTCTGGGCTTATCGTTGTTTTTGGTAAATGCTCAATAACCTCAGCCAATATTTTTATAGCACTTTGCATTTTTCCTTTTGCAAAGCCGGGGTGGGTGCTTACCCCATAAATAGTTAACGTTGCGCCATCGGCAGAGAAGGTTTCGTTCTCTATCGATCCAAGGGTTTCGCCATCTACGGTATATGCGTAATCTGCGGCAAGCTTCTTTAAATCTGCTTTATCTACACCGCGCCCTATTTCTTCATCTGGTGTGAAAAGAATTTTTATAATGCCTCTTTTAACGGTTTTGTTCTCCTTCAGAAAAGCAACAGCTTCCATAATTGCCGCAATTCCTGCCTTGTTATCCGCGCCCAATAGCGTTGTGCCGCTTGCCGTAATAATATCATTTCCAAATTGTGCTGCCAAATCTGGATGTTCTGCAAGTCTTAAAGTCACATCGTCATCGTCGGGCAAAACCAAATCTTCACCTTGATAATTGGAATGAACAATTGGTTTTACATCTGCACCACTACAATCGGGCGAAGTATCCATGTGAGAACAAAAACAAATTACTGGGATTTTTTTAGATGAGGTTGCCGCCAACGTTGCATACACATAACCGTTATCATCCATTTCTGTATCGGCAATACCCATCGCCAATAACTCTTTAACCAACAAATTGCCAAGATTTTTTTGTTTAGCAGTGGATGGACAAGTAATTGAAGAGGGATCGGATTGAGTATCTATTTTAGCATAAGAAATAAATCTGTCTGTCAATTGTGTTTTGCGATTGGCGTATTTGCTCATGTTAGCAAAGATAAAAGTTATAATTTTCTGAAAAAAGATTATATTTTTGTGAAAAAGATACAAAACGTGAAATCGAAAATTTTATTGGCGGCACTCGTTCACTTGTTTGCAACTACGATTTGTTTCGCTCAATTTAATGAGCTGAAATACACAGCGGGTTTTAGCGCAGGACCAAATCGCTCTTATACAGATGTAAAAAAAGGTGGTTGGGGGCATACAGTAGTAATTGATGGAAATTTTTACGTATTAAAATATTTGACGGTAGGATTGGAAGCGCAATATGGGCTGGTGCAAGGTGGAAACGTAAATACAGACCCCTATAACAGACAATTTGCGAATAGATATTTTTCTGGTGCGGCCACCACTAGGCTAATGATTGGGAGGATTATAGATCCCCAAAGAAGCGAATTCCTTTACGGCATAAGGGGTTTATATATAGGTACTGGCGTGGGATTAATTAAGAACCACCTTATAGATATAGTAAGATATAGACCAAGTTTTTCTGACGACCCAGGTTATGGGCCATTTCCCGGTACAGACAACAGTGTCAATTTGGTGATACCAGTCAGTCTTGGAATAAACTTCTATATCGCAGAAAGCGGTTTTGTAAGCAACTTTATTTTAAACTTTAACGCCCAAAGCAATGTAACGCTCGGCGAAGGATTGGATGGCTATAACGATCCTACCAAGAAATTTGAGAATAATAAGGAAGATGTTTATAATGTATATTCGGTTGGCGTTAAATACATTATTGGCAGATATCGTTATTATTAGTAGAAACCTATGCGTGTTGTAATCTGTTTATTTGTTTTCTTCGCTTTCAAAGCAATGGCTCAAAAAACTCCCTATGAACAAAGTGAACAGACAGAAACAGCAACTTACGATGAAGCAATCTCCTTTTACAAAAATTTAGCTACGCATTACGACAAAGCCAAACTTTTAGAATATGGCAGTACAGATTTTGGCGAACCTTTGCGGTTGCTTTTGCTTTCAAAAGATAAAATTTTCGATCCTGCTGCGATTAAAAAAGGTGACAAAAGTTTTCTGCTTATCAACAATGGCATCCATCCCGGCGAGCCGGAAGGTATAGATGCATCTATGATGCTTGCGCGAGATCTTTTAGCAAAAGATTATCTGCCCAAAGATCTCGTTATTGGCATTATCCCAATTTACAACATCGGCGGAAGCCATAATAGAAGCGGAACTTCTAGGGCAAATCAAAATGGTCCAAACGCTTACGGCTTTCGCGGAAACAGCAAAAACCTCGATCTAAATCGCGATTTTATCAAAACAGATTCTAAAAATTCTGCTGCTTTTCAGCTGATATTTAACACTTGGCAACCAGAAATTTTTGTAGATACACATACAAGCAACGGCGCAGATTATCAGTACGTAATGACACTGATTCCGACGCAAAAAGATAAGCTTGATCAAATCCTGTCGGGATATCTAACGGCAAACTTATTGCCCAGCCTTTATTCCAAAATGAAAGAATTGGGTTATCCGCTCATCCCTTATGTAAACTCTATAAATGAAACGCCGGATGGGGGAATTACGGGCTTTATCGAATCGCCAAGATATTCTACCGGTTACACAACACTGCACAACTCCATCGGTTTTATGCCCGAAACTCACATGCTTAAAAGTTATAATTTACGGGTAGATGCAACATATAAATTATTGCAAACGTATGTAAGTTTGGTGCAACGAGATACAAAAACAATCATTGCAAATAAGAAAAAGGCAGATTATTTTGTGGCTCAACAAACAAATTTTCCGTTAACATGGGCCTTAGACGAAACCAAGGTAGATAGCCTGCGCTTTAGCGGTTACGCTGCAGGTAACAAACCGAGTGACATTAGCGGTTTTGATAGATTGTATTATGATAGAACAAAGCCCTATACAAAAAACATTGCCGAGTATAATAGCTTTAAACCCGCAATAACTGTCAAAAAGCCAATCGCCTATATCATTCCAAAAGCTTGGGAGAGGGTAATCAATTTGCTTAGGTTAAATAAAGTTAAGTTTAAACAACTAAAAGTAGATACTACTCTAAGCGTAGAGAGCTATTACATCAAAGATTATAAAACTACTTCAAAACCTTATGAAGGCCATTATTTACATAGCGAAGTTAATCTTGTACCGACCCCGGCAAATATTAAATACTATGCTGGCGATTATGTGGTTTATGTAAATCAGCCATGTAATAGATATATTGTTGAAACTTTAGAGCCACAGGCAACAGATTCATTCTTCAACTGGAACTTTTTTGATTCCGTTTTAGATATGAAAGAGCATTACTCTCCGTATGTGTTCGAGGATACCGGCGCAGCGCTGTTGCAGAGCGATGCTGAATTAAAAAAGAAATACGAAGCTAAAAAGGCCGCCGATTTGGAGTTTGCTAAAAACGGAGCGGCTCAATTAGAATTTATCTATAAAAATTCTGCCTATTACGAGAAAACCTATAACCGATATCCGGTCTCTCGGCTAATAAAGGCGGCCGAACTTAACCTAAAATAGATGCTAGAATATTTTCACACTGCGCCAGTTGCTTCCATAATTTTCGTTTTTACCGTAGTTACTAGTTTATATGCTTTTTACGATCATTCGGTATACGGCAAGTTTATGCTGCATCCATACAGCGTATCTCGCGGACATAAAGTTTATACCCTTTTAACGAGCGGGCTTATTCATGGAGATTGGATGCACCTGTTTTTTAATATGTTTACGTTTTATGCCTTTGCCTTTACTCTAGAAAGGTTAATTGGCAGTTGGCAATTTGGCTTACTCTATTTTATTAGCTTAATTTTAAGCGACCTACCTACGGTTTTTAAGAATAAGGATAATTTTCATTACAATAGTTTAGGTGCCTCGGGCGCAATTAGCGCTGTTTTATTCAGCTATATTCTGTTCGATCCATTATCTAGCTTGTATATTTTTCCAATTCCTTTTGCTATCCCGGCAATACTGTTTGGTGTTCTTTATTTAGTGTATTGTGCGTATGCCTCAAGGCATTCAAGAGACAACATTAACCACGATGCGCATTTCTTTGGCGCATTGACCGGATTGATTTTTACGATTATTTTTGTTCCCGGTATTTTGCAATTGTTTTTTCATACGTTGTTTGGGTAATACTTTTTTTTCGATAAGTATTTGGGCGCTTTAACACGCTATCCGCTAAATCTTTTTAGCATAAAAAATGCAAAAAGTATATCGCTCCTATCGTTAGCGCTCGCAAAATGCTTAAAACCCCTAACTTTACCCCGCTGCTGGCAAACGAGGCGCCTCAAAAAAACTCATTGGTTTTTCTGGATTTTTAAGAATCTCAAAACGAGAAATATCCCAAGGCTTTAAAAAATTTTCTAGCACTTGTGCATAAATTTTGTGTTGCCAAACATCAAAAAGAGGTTTTTCAGAAATGCCTCGTAAAGGCATGGGTTCTATAAAAAGGGTTTCGTCTAATGGAACAACTGTATAATCTGGTAAGCGATTAAATAAGTAAGCCGAATAATAAAACCTTGCGCAAAATTCTTCGAATTGCTCGGCAGATAGCATTTTTCCTGCAATTTCGCTTAAAATATTTTGGTGGAATAGGGCGTTAGTTCCATTATCTTGCAAACAGGCAATAATTCCAAAATCTCTAAATTTTAATGAAAAGGTTAGTGTGTTAATTTCATCGCGGAAGCTGAACTTAGTTTCTTTATCTGCCAATTTTACAACTTTGATAGACCAAGGTTTAAAGTTTTCGAAGACCATGTCTTTGTATAACTTCTGCAGAAACAATTGCAGAGTGCCAAATTTTTTAATTAAAGATTGCGACATGTTTAAGCCTTCTGCGGTTCCCTGAGTGCGAATTGCCGAATGCATCTCGGCATAAATAAATCCGTACAAAAATTTGCCCAACCAAACAAAAAGTTCGCTTTCATCCAAAATAGATACAGCCGAGAAGCCTTCTTCAAAAGTCGTCTTCATCTTTTCTTCTAATGGAATCAGAGAGTCATTGTTAATCGTGGCGTTTATGGGCAAGTGCAAAGAATTGTACGTCCTTATGCTTTCATCCAATAGTTTTATCTGCTCTTCGCCGGTTAATTCGGCCTGTGCCAACAACCATTTTGGAATTACTGGCACTTGGATAAGTTCAATTTCAGTAGCGTTTCCGCTAAGAAAACATTTTTTGTAGGTAAAGTCGAAGTTTGAAAAAGGGTTATACATTTATTTATTCTTGATGCAAAACTAACACTAATATTTTTAGTGCAAATTAAACTCAATCTGTTTTATCGCCGAATGTGACTTTGTTAATGCAAGTAAGGTTGATGTGTAAAAATTATTATCTTGGCACCTAAACTTTCCTAAAATGCAAGTTAAGTACATGCCTTTCGAATTGAAGCTCAGACATCCTTTTTCTATTGCAAAGTTTACGCGTACAAGCACGCCACTGCTACTCTTAAAACTGACTTTAGATGGAATAGATGGTTATGGAGAAGCTTCTATGGTGCCGTACATGGGAGAAACTTATCAGGGCGCAGAAGAATTTTTATCAAAAGTAAACTGGGGGAAAATTTGTTTTCCGTTTAATTTTGAGGAAATTATAGCAGATTTGGATGACATCGCAGACGGCCAACCTGCAATAAAAGCTGCAATAGATATTGCTTTGAACGACATCAACGGGAAAATTTTAAATAAGCCTTGCTACCAAATTTATGGCGCAGACTTGGAGAAAATGCCTGTAACTTCTTACACGATTGGTATAGACACGCCCGAAGTTCTTCGCGAAAAGCTCAAAGATGCAGAAATCTGTAAGGTTGTTAAAGTAAAATTGGGAAAAGAAAACGACAGAGAAATCATCGAAACCATTCGCAGTGTGACCGACGCGCCGCTATACGTAGATGCAAACCAAGGTTGGGAAGATAAACAGCAAGCTATCGATCTAATTTATTGGCTGCATGATAAAGGAGTGGAGATGATAGAGCAACCTATGGATAAGGGGAACATTGAGGGGAATGCTTGGCTTACTGAAAGAAGTCCGATTCCCTTATTGGCAGATGAAGCGGTGCAACGTTTTAAAGACATCGACAGTTTGATAGGAGTTTACCACGGCATTAACGTAAAATTGATGAAGAGTTGCGGCATGTATGAGGGGAACAAAATGATTATTCGCGCAAAGCAACTTGGCATGAAAGTGCTTATTGGTTGTATGAGCGAAACGAGTTGCGCCACTTTGGCCGCGGCAGCATTAGCGCCACTTTGCAATTGGGCAGATCTAGACGGACCATTTCTAACCACAAATAATCCTTTCAAAAATCCAAAATTTGAGGCTGGAAAATGGAGTTTGAGTAACGCTCCAGGCCTCGGCCTGGAGGGAATAGAACCTAATCTTTTTCTTTAAAAGATTTGCGGATGTCTTTACTAAGTTGAATCTTTAAGTAGATGAAAGCACCGCCAATGCCAACCAAAAATGCAGCGGGAATGTATTTGCCGTTGTTGTAACACCAAATTATTCCCATAACGGATAAGATGATGAAGATGTTGTAAGCAATATTTATGGCGATTTTTTTGCCCATCTAAGTTTGATTGACGACTGAAGCTATACGAGATGATAAAGGCGTTTCTTTTTTATGAAACGCCTTTAAGTTTAACTGTAATCTTAATTTTACCAACAATTAGTAAACCTGCATTTCAGGATCGTAAGCCTGTTGCCATGCGACAATGCCGCCTTTTAAGTTGTGTAAGTTTTCTAAACCAAACTGTTGCTCTAACTGCATAATAGCTGCGGCGCTCCTTTTGCCGCTTCTGCAATGTATTATTACAGGTTTATCTTTTGCAATTGCATCTGCCTCAATCAAAATTCCACCCAAAGGAATGTTTTCTCCGTCCAAATTCGACACCTCATATTCAAAAGGCTCGCGAACATCGATCAACTGAAAGTCTTCATTACTGTCGATTTTTTGCTTTAGCTCCTGTACCGATATTTCTTTCATAAAAAATAATTTCTACAAATATAGTTGTTTTAAAAGTTTTAGGAAAAGCGCTATTTTCATCCGATGCATGGGATATTTTTCTACGGGGACGGTCTCTCAACGCTCAAACGACCTAACGCCTTTACTCCCTACTGCGTTTTACTAAATTCTAAGTTTAATTTTATCTCCACATCTTTTCCAACTCCTGCACCAGTTGGGTCGTAATTGATGTTGTAATCTAATCGATTAATCGTGGTAGTGGCCCCGAATCCAGCTTTAACCGTTCCTCGTTGATCTTTGGCCGTGCCGCCATAAACCACCGCAAATTTTACGTCTTTTGTTACATCTTTAATGGTTAGCTTGCCACTAAGCTCGTAGTTATTTCCAGATAGTTTCTTAAAATTAGTGCTCTCAAACTTCATAGTTGGATACTTCTCAGCGTCGAAGAAGTTTTTGCTTCGTAAATCCTTATCTCGCATCTCGACCGTAGTATTCACGCTGTTTACATCAACTGTATAGTCTATTTTGGCATCTGATAAATCTTCTTTGGATGCCGTGATCGTTCCGGAAAAGGTGCCAAAGTGGCCATCTACAAATGAAATGCCCATGTGCTTTATAGAAAATGTAACGAATGAGTGCATCGGATCCGTCTTCCAAGTGGTTTGTGCCTGCGATCCAACTGCTATAACCATGGCAACAAAAAATAACATCAATTTTTTCATAGTTTTCTTTTAGAAATTAAAATGGATCCTTAGGTTTTTAAAGTTTAACGCAAGGTAGGAAAGCTTAAGTCTTAAAGCAAGTAGAATGCGCCAACTATACTATTTCTTAGTATTTGCATTTGTTCCGAGCTAAAAAATTTTATTTTCTCTTGAAAAATACAAGGCAAATTTTTTTTATCTAACGCCCAATTGAATGTTAGTTTCTTTAAGTGATTTTAGGTTTCGAAGAATATCGAACTAGTTGCCATTCAAAACCTCTTTAACAGTTCCACAGTCAAACATAGATTTTCCATAATAGGGATTTTCTATATTTTTCTTTTCGTTAAGCCAGCTTGCCTTCGCCATGGGGCAATACTGCAAAAAAATTGGTTTATCTCCAGTTTTTATAACACGGGCAATTTTAATCATTGCGTTAGAGAGTGTGCTAAATATTTTGCGCTGTTTCGCAATATCTGTTGTAACGGTAAGAGCCGCGATGGCATTTTGTGCATCTTCTGTTTCTTTTAACCACACGTTTTTTTCATCGACGGAAAATAGATCACTCTTTACCGCCGAAATTTCTTTCTGAAGTTGTTTTGCGTCGGTGGCCGCTAAAACTGAACTATCTGATGCCAGTGCATTTTTCACCATAAAATAAGAATCAAACATCCTTTCCGTAGCGGCTTTTGTCTGGGCCGAGCCCGCGTTTATCTGCAGTGCAAATAGAAACGCAATCATAATACCGATTTTTTTCATTTTTTTTTAAATTTATAATACATTATAGAAATTAAACTCTAATCTAACTAACCAGCTATTTTTGTTAAATCTATTTTCTAAATTTCCTGCGGCCTGAAAACGATAACCAAGGTCTATCAGGGTTCTGCTATTTAAAATTACTTGAGCAGCCGGCGCTATATCAAAATAGGAGTTACCACTTTCCGGATCTGTTTTACCCAATAACTCTAAATAAACGTTAAAGTTTGCCTGCTTATAATTTGTATAAACTTTAGGAGCAAGCAGATAACCTGTGGAAACACTATAGTTTAGCATGTTATTTGGCTGCGGCGCTCCAATAATCTGTTTATCTAAATCTTTAAAAGCATGGGCAAAACCTACGGTGGATGAAAATGCAACTTTGTGCAGCAGTTGTGTGAATATCAAACCGCCCTGCAAGCCACTATTATCGCCTGTTAAATTTATATCCCTACTAAAAGTGCCGCGCCTACTGCCGCTAACACGGCCAAATGCCGCCATTCTAAAATGGGTCTGTACTTGGTCATTGGTGTAAAATCTATACTTCGCATAAATACTCCCTCCTTCAAATTTATAGCTACCACCTAAGTTGGAAAAAAAACCTTGGGTATGCACCATTAGGTTTTTGCTGAAACCGAACATTATCTCTGACGTAAATCTATTTCGGAAATCGTCATTCGGCGACCCCATATCGGTGATTCTAATCCCCAAAGAATGCGCTGCCATATTGCTCGCCGGTTCTGTAAAAACATAAAGTTCTTGCGCAGACACGGTTGTGTGGGCAGCCAAAGTAAGCACCACCCACAACAAACAAATTTTCTTCATTAAGAAATGGTTACATTATAAATTCTTGTTTTCTTTCCGTCTACAGTGTCTGATCCATCAGTGGATAAACCCAAAGACATTTTACTAGAATATTTTTTAAATGTCGATTTAGAAACAAAATCTTTATCGATTAATGTAATCTTTACCTCACCATTTAAGGTTTTGTTTTTTAAGTCTGCAAACCGATAGATAGAGTTGCCAACAACAGCTTGGCCACTATTATCCACCTTTACGTTGTCAAATTGGATAGTTGCAGTAAGCGCCCCTACAGAAAACCCGGCCTCATCTACTTTTTGTTGTATCAAATCGAAGTTTATTGGAGCATTGTTTTTAAACTTTAGCACAAAAATGCCCCTGTTTAAATCTGGTGTGATGGAGCTTATAGAAGAAATGGTTTCTAAAGATTTTTGTGTTGCCTGACTGCACATCGAACAGGTTAAGCCTGTAACTTGTAATTCTGCACGCTGTATGATTTGCGCCGATGCGGCTGAAATTATGATAAACGACAATATGCCGAATGCAAAGAAATTTTTCATTTTATTGCTTTTATTTTCTAAAAATATAACAGTTTGTTTGGGCAGTTTAACCCAATAGAATGTTGTTTAGATGTTTTCAATAAAGAAAAACCCTAATTTCTAAAAATGCAATTGAAAAGATGAAGTGAAATTTTCGCTGAGGTTGGCGGCGCTTTGTTGCTCAAAAAAACGAAAGTTGAGCGAACAAAATTTTGAAGGGTAAAAATAGCAGGAGACCTAACAAATAATATCGTTGCAAAAAACTTTGGCAAGTCGGTCTTACTTCCTAATTGGTGGCTGTCTTTAACTTTAATCGAAATTTTACTAGTCTTACAGCAGTTGTCTGCTTTTTTAACGGCTGGAATGTCTTTGCAAAATTGACAACTCTCTTGAGATTCGAAAACCTTTACATTTTCTAATTCGCCACCACAAAAGTGTAAACTTAAAGCAATGCCCAAAACACTAGTGGTGTAGAGCACAGTAAAAAATATCGCTATTTTTTTCTTAAGTTTCACAGTGAGCAAAGATAGCTTAAAAATGAAAACATTTAATTTCGATGTGTAATCGCTTTACCATTTTTAATGTATTTTCGGTAAAAATACTTCTATGAAAAAACTTTTGTTGTGGTTTTTTATTGCTGTCTCAACAGCAGCTTTTGCAACCAAACCAAGAAACAAGTATGTGCGAATACAAACGGCTTATGGAGTCTGCATCGTGAAACTATATAATCAAACGCCACTGCATAGAGATAATTTTGTAAAACTGACCAAAGCGAAGTTTTACGACGGGACTTTATTTCACCGGGTAATCAAAAACTTTATGATTCAAGGTGGCGATCCCGATTCTAAAAATGCAAAGCCGGATTCACTTTTAGGCGAAGGCGATGTGGGCTATACCATTAAAGCAGAATTTAACGACAGTCTGTTCCATAAAAAAGGAGTTATTGCCGCTGCTCGAGATGATAATCCTGAAAAATCTTCTAGTGGATGCCAATTTTATTTAGTGCAGGGAAAAATTTTTACCGATGAGCAATTGGATAAGTTAGAGACAGACCGGCTAAAGTTTAAAATCCCCGAATGGCAGCGAGAAATTTATAAAACCATCGGCGGCACGCCACATTTAGATCGAAATTATACCGTCTTTGGTGAAATTGTTAGCGGGTTGAGCATGGTAGACTCTATTGCTAATTTAGCGGTCGATAAAAATAATCGTCCAAAAATTGATGTTACAATGAAGAGCAAACTGCTTACGCGTGGCCAAGCGAGAAGATTGGAAAGAAAATTGGCAGAAACTATTTTTCAGTCCTAGCCTCAACCTTATTCTTAATCTCACCTTACCCTAAACCTCCAGCATTCAACCATGAAAATAATTTCCTACAACGTAAATGGAATTCGCGCAGCAAGCACAAAAAATTTTTTCCATTGGTTAGAAAGTACCAATGCAGATATGGTTTGCCTGCAAGAAGTGAAGGCGCTACCAATTCAAATCCCTGAAATATTGGCTTTGATTACACAACTTGGTTATTGCTATTATTTCCATACCGCAGAAAAAAAGGGATACAGTGGGGTCGCCATCTTAACAAAGTTGAAGCCTTTGCATGTAGAATTTGGCTGCGGCGAAGAATGGATTGATAAAGAGGGACGTATTCTGCGCGCCGATTTTGAAGACTTTTCCTTGATGAGCTTATATATGCCTTCGGGCTCTAGCGGGGAAGAACGCCAAAGTAAAAAATATGTTTTTATGGATTTTTTCGATCGGTACATCGGGAAGTTGAGGAAAGAACATCCAAATTTAATTGTAAGTGGCGACTACAACATTTGCCATACGGCGATGGATATTCACAATCCGAAATCTAATGCAAATTCGTCTGGCTTTTTGCCGCAAGAACGAGAATGGATGCAGCTTTTTTTGGAGAATGGGTTTATAGATACGTTTAGGTATTTTAATAAAGATCCGCATCATTATACTTGGTGGAGTTATAGGATGGGCGCTAGAATTAGAAACTTGGGTTGGCGTATCGATTATCATTTAGCCACGCTGCCAATGGAAAAGCGTTTAAAAAGCGTAAAAATCTTGCCCGACGCCATCCACTCCGATCATTGCCCGGTGTTGCTTGAGCTGAATTGAAAGAAATTTTACAAATTTTCTGCTTCGTATTTTTCTCCTGCTTTAATCATTTGCTCAATATGCAGTTTATCGGCTTTCGTTAATTCTTCTTTTTCTTGAAGCTCAAACAAATTAACCATGTTTGTTTCGTACTCTTGTTCTGTCTTAATTATAATTTCTTTTTCCATCTCTAACAAAAGATTTTAATGCCATTTGGCGTAATGCACAGGTCTAGCGGTACGTCGTTGCTGCCTATATCGGTTATTTCTACAGGCATATCGGTTAAGGATAAGCCAATTTTTTTGGCGCTGCTTTGCTTTAAAAAAGCATCGTAAAATCCTTTTCCGTATCCAACTCTATTTCCTGCCAAATCAAATGCCAACAGAGGAACGATAACCATGTCTATTTTTCCATCGAATACCATGCTGTTTTCAGGTTCAAGAATCTCAAACAGGTTTTTCTGCAAATTTCCTTTACCGATATATTTGTGGTGCGTCATCAATGCTGTTTCAAAATCGGCTTTCGGAACAATAATTTTAATGTTTGGTTTGTGACGCTCAAGCCAATCTATAAGCAAAAAGGTATTTGGTTCTCTTTTCGTCTCTATTGGCAAAAAAATATGTAACGCTTTGACATCGCTAAAATCCAATTTAGAAAAATGCTCAAGTAATTGAGCGTTCCTCTGCTCAAATTCTTCCTCGCTGAGGGCCATTCTTTCTTTTAGAGCTATTTTTCTAATTTCTTTTTTAAGCACGATGTAATTTAGTCTTTTTGAGCTAAATTCTATCGACACAAAAACATAGAACACAAAAAAAACCACGGCAAGATGCCATGGTTTTTTGTGTTAATACTCAAGAATGTACTTCGAGAGTGCAAAAATTTAGTCTTTATTTTACCCGTTCCACGTATTCGCCTGTACGTGTATCAACTTTTATCTTATCACCTTGATTAACGAATAAGGGCACTTTAACCTCAACGCCATTTTCTAATGTAGCTGACTTTAAGGCATTTGTAGAAGTATCACCCTTTACGGCTGGTTCAGAATACGTAATTTCAAATTCGGCAAAGTTAGGGAGTTGGCCCATTATTGGTTCGTCGCTTTCCATAGAGACCATTACATTCATCCCCTCTTTTAAAAACTTTATTGCTGTTCCAAACAAGCCCTTCTCAACATTAAATTGCTCGAAACTATTGTTATCCATTACCACCAAAAAATCGCCGCTATCATACAGATATTGGTAGTCATTGGTTTCTACTCTAGCTATCTCAACAGCTTCGTCGGTATTCATACGCGCCTCTACAATTCTGCCCGTTTTTATACTACGAAATTTACCTGTGTAAAATGCGCCGCCCTTACCGGGCGTACGATGATTCCATTCTATCACAGTAACCAATTCATTATTTACGCGCAAGATGTTACCATTTTTTATTTCTGATGCTTTTGCCATATTTTTGCTTTGTTATTCAGCTGATTTTCGGCAAAGTTAACAAGTATTTATAGAAAATAGAATTCGAATATTTGGGAAAAATATGAACTCTAGAAAATGGAACGCTTCACAAGCCAGCATCGAAAAACTGCAGAGCCTGGGAAAACGAATCGGCTCATTATAAAGATTGTACAAATTGTATTAACGCAAAGCTAATCAGATAAAAATGGACAACAGTATAAGAATACCCCATGAGCAGATTAAGAACCGGCTAAATTCTATTTTATTAAAAGTCGGTTTTTCAGCCCATAGGGCGTTAGAATTATCGACCGTCTTTGCAGAAAACAGCTTGGAAGGAATTCCTTCGCATGGGCTAAATAAATTTGCCGAATTTGTTGAGCTTTGTCGGCAGGGAATAGTTGACAAACACGCATCGCCAACGGCTTTAAAAAACCTGGGGGCATTTGCAGTTTATGATGGAAACAGTGGCGCTGGCATCTGCAATGCAGTCATTTGCATGGACAAAGCTATAGAGTTGGCGACCGAGTTTGGGATTGGTTGTGTAGCTTTACGAAATACAAACCACTGGATGCGCGGTGGAACTTACGGTTGGCAGGCTGCAAATGCGGGCTGTATATCCATCTGTTTTACCAACACAATGCCTTTAATTGTGCCTTGGGATGGGATAGAATCTCGCTTGGGGAATAATCCATTAGTCGTAGCGGTGCCGAATACAAATGGACATGTTGTATTAGATATGGCAATGTCTCAGTTTGCAATGGGGAGGATAAAAAATTACGACAATGCTGGTAAAGATTTACCGAAGGTTGGTGGATATAATATGGCGGGTAAACCAACAAAAAATCCCAAAGAGATAGTGGAATCGGGCAGGTTAATGCCGATTGGTTATTGGAAGGGTTCTGGATTGGCGCTTATGTTAGATCTTTTATGTACCACGCTATCTGAAGGTAATTCTACTGCAGATATTGCAAACATGAAAAAGGAAACCGCCCTTTCTCAAATATTTATTTGCTTTAAAGCAGATACGAATAATCCTGTATTTACAGAAGCCATTAGGCAAATTTTAGCATTTACAAAAACTGCCGGTGCCGATGGAAAAGTTAGATATCCTGGAGAACATACTAAACAAACACGAGCAAACAATTTAGAAAAGGGTATCCCGGTTGACAGCAATATTTGGGCTAATTTAGATACTTTAGAAAATTAAGCCTAATTTACAGAGGCATGGTGCCTCCCAATAACACAATTAAAAAGGATGGAGACGTCAACAGATATCGGTACTTTAAAAGACATTAAGCTTTTGGTAGACACGTTTTATGGAAACGTGAGAAAAAACGAGCTTATTGGCCCAATATTCAACAGCAGGTTAGAAGGGAAGTGGCAGATGCATCTGGAAAAAATGTACACCTTTTGGGAAACAGTTTTATTGAACAAACACACCTACTTTGGTAGTCCTTTTCCTCCACATGCAAAGATGCCAGTGGAGCAGCAACATTTTGATACGTGGTTGGGTTTGTGGCGAGAAGTGGTAGATCAACATTTTGTTGGAAAGATTGCTGATGAGGCAAAGTGGAGAGGCAATAAAATGGCAGAGCTTTTTATGGCAAAAATAGATTATTACAAAGACAGTTCAGCCAATCCTTTATAATGACACGTAAGCTTGATCATCCCATATAATGGAGGCTAATTATTCAGATGAGCTCTGGGTATGGGGGTCAATGCGAGAAGAATTATCGATAACCGTTTTATATGATGAAGAAGAAATCGAGATAGAAACCAATGAGGAGAGCATCGAAATTTGATAGACGTTATTTTGGATGAAATTAGTATTGACAGTTTCGGAGAATGGGGCGGAATGGGAAGATGTGCAACATATAGGGCATAAATAGTATCTTCTAAACACCTGCCTCCTACATTTGGCAGAAACAAATATACGACGCTAATAAAATATGGAATTGTGAAAGTAAGTATCTGTCTAACCTGTCAATTATGGGTCGATCAAACCATTAACAATGCACATCTCCGAATTTTGAATTCCTAGTTTTAGCTTTATAAAGATGAGTTTTATTAGTATAATTGCAGATGAATCTAGACCTCTTCAATAAAAGTTTTAATTTAAAAAAGGCTACGCTCTTGCTAAAGGTTTTATTGGCAGTTGATGTGGTTTTCATAATTATCCATGTCTGTGTACGCGAATTTACAAGTTCGTTCACCAGTATTTGGTTGCTCGATACAGATAACGGGGTTGCGGAGAATTTTGAGTATTTGGAATATATATTTATCGTTTGTATAACCGGATACCTCGTATTCTCCAAAAAAATGTATGGGTTTTTTGGATGGATGGTTTTGTTCTTTTTTTTGTTTTTGGAGGATTGCTTTGAATTTCATGAAGCGGCTGGGCTATTTTTTGCGAAAGTGCTGAGTTTTCATCCTGCTTTTAGATTGCGACCGCGAGATTTTGGAGAACTTACCTACGAAGTTTTGTTGGGCATAGTTGTGTTTTCTGCAATTGGATGGATGTATTATAAAGGCAATAAGTTATTTAGGAGAACCTGTATAGATATTTTGATACTATTTTTCATGTTTCTATTCTGCGGAGTTGGAATAGATATGGTGGCTGAAACTGTTCGCGAAGTGCATATAGTTTCTATAATTTTTACAATATTTGAAGATGGGGGTGAGATGATAATGCTAAGCTTTTTGTTGTGGTATTTTTATTTTACCATGCTAAAAATTGGGTCAGAAAGACGCTTTCTGTTTGAATTCTTGTTACCAAAACGATTTGCAGAAAGAGTTTTGAACATATAATTTATTTTATAAGGACACGGTTATCGGCAGAAACTAGTTTTAGAAGAATAACTAAAACCTTAACTTCTAAACATTTTCCACAAGTCGATGTAGAAGTGGAGGTTATGCAGGATTTCTAACCACAAAATTTTAAGGCAAAAAAAATGTAAAAATCGTTAACTTCCAAGAAGTTTAATGTTATTGCCAACTACTTTATCTTCCATAAAATTAACGGTTTTTAGCAAAAGATTTAACGTGAAACCGGGGTTAGCGATACGACTGCCTATTTTTCCTGCTATTGAATTTATTGCAGAAATTTGGTTTTGCTTGTCTGCTATAGACTGTTGAGCTAAAATTAAAGCATTGGTCCAAGAACACTTTCTAGCTGAGAGAATGCTAAAATTTAATACCGCGTCTTCTGAGTGCTGACTTATCTTACTAAGCATACGTAAAGGAAACCAGATTTTAGACAAGCATTCTTGAACTGCCTGCGCTTGGAGCGCAATGATTTCATTAATTTTATCGAAATCGTTTTTTAAAGTCTTTATCGAATTGCCTGGACAAGTTTCTACAGCAGCGATGCATAAATCTAGATTAATGTGGACATTTATACCCATTAAAAGATGCTGTAAAACGGTCAGATTGGGTTGTTTACAAGAATCGAAGGCGGTTTGCCATCCAGGCGAACAAGGTCGTTGATTTGTGTAAGCATCTAACGCTTGCAAATAACGATTCGCAAAAATCACATCTAACTTTTCCATTCTAGCAGAATCTTCAAATAAATTATTGGAGATGCCTTTTTTAACGGCAACCGTCATTCTTTTATAAAGAGTTGCAAAATAGCCGAGTCGGTTGTTTTGAACGACAGCCAGTTTTATTAGCTTATCTAATTGAAGAATTACATCATCTATGGTCTTTGCGTTTGTCATCACTAACTAAGATCTGAAATTAATTATTTGTAGTTTTTCACTCACGTTAGCGAAATTTGATGTAGAAATCGAAACTCGATTTGCAATTTTCTTCCTAAAAAAAAAGCCTGCAAATTTTTGCAGGCTGTCTTTTAAATATGATAAATAAATTAAATTACTTTCACATTAACGGCATTTAAGCCTTTCTTTCCGTTTGCAACTTCGTATTGAACTTTGTCGTTTTCGCGGATTTCATCTATTAGCCCTGTTGAATGAACAAAAATCTCTGCATCGCCATTAGATGGAACGATGAAACCAAAACCTTTTGTAACATTGAAAAATTTTACTGTACCCTCTTGCATTGTATTTAGTATTAGATTAAGTGTGCAAGATAAACTATATATTTTTTAAAACAAAGAAACTTTTAACATTTTTTAACAATACATTATAAGCTAAATTGCAGATTATTAAGGCTTTTTAGAAATCGAACCGGTAACACCCAGCGTTATCTCACTATTGTGGATAACTCCTAGAGTACTTCCAGGCATCACTGCAAACAGCCTTTTAAGGTACAAATCTGAGATGGCTTGCATTACTTTCTTTTTGTTCGCCGCATCTTCCGGCAGGACGCCATAAACCTCTTCAATTTTTATATTGCCTTTAAAATTTATGACTGCTCGGCAAAAATAATAGAAGTCTTTATACGCATTAGCAATTTTGATTTGATATTGAGGAAACATGTAATCATAAGATTCCGTGCGATTTTGCAGTGGATCTACAATACTTATCTTTTCAGCTGTTACTTGCTTTGTTTGGGGCGCAAACCTAACCGGGTACGTGGCTGCAAATGCGCTATCAACATATTTATTTACATGCGTTGCTCTATGCTTTATGAAAGCAGTATCCGCGCTAGTCGGTTTTTGCAGTTGCTCGGCAGTGGTTTTTAAGTTGTTTTTGATGAAACTTTGAGCATAGAATGTCATGTTTACATCCGATGCGATGCCTCTAACAATTTTTCTTCCTTGAACCTCAACGCGTCTAAATACGAGGCTGTCCTTGCTAATGTGTTTTACTTTAAAAAACTCTGCTGCAAAATTATAAACATCGCCATGATCATATTGCATGTAGAAACGCTGCATTTTTTGCTTTTGCGGACTCCAGGCCAACATGGTATCTTCGGCTGCAACCTCTATTATCCAAGAAGGCTTTTGCATAAAACCTTCTTGGTTAAAAGAAAGTCCGTCGCTAAATCGGCGCTTAACCTCTTGGTACCTTATGCCTTTTACCGGTGCAAAAGTAAATTCTCTAAGCGAAGCATCGTTGCTCTTGGTGTGGTTACATGCGGTAAAGAGAAGCGTAAGAAATAACACTAAAAAGCAATTACGGAACATAGTTTCTTCTTGGTTTCGCAAATTAAACAATAAAATTTTCTTTTGGATTGAAAGGGAGGACTGAAAATTTTCCAACTTAATCTGAAACTTTCTACATCGTGACTTCCGATTTTCGGAATAAAAAAACGGAGTAAGGTCGATTAGACTTACTCCGTTGTAAAAACGTAGCGTTTATGCTGCTATTTCTTAGGATCTAAAATGTTTTTAATCCTGATGCTCAAATCCTCATAATGTGCTTTAGAAATTGCATCGCCAGAGTCTGCTCTGGCTTTTGTGGCTGCCAATACATTTTTAAGCTCCATTCTAACAATTGGTCTAATATCAGAAAGTGAAACATTTATTGGGGTGTAACCATATCTTGCAGCAGCATCTCCACTCAAGGCGCCGGGCAAATCCAAATCTTTGGTCATCAAACCTTCTAAGTCTTCTACAAAAGCGCGTTGCAAGTTCCTTTTAAAAGCATCGGGCCTTTCCGCAGCAAATACTGTCGATTTTAAATCAGAGAACAAATCTGTGAGAGTATAAGCGGTCGAACCGTTTTTAGTCTGATTATCCAACAACCGTGCAATACGTGTAGGAGAAAGCAACGAACCTAACGTTCCAGTTTGAACGCCTTTAATTCTGTTCAACAGCGTTCCGTTATCAAATTTGCCCAACTCCTCGCTGTTTATCAGCCATAAAGGAGTTGTAAATAGGTTTTTGTTAAAAAATGACACGGCGTCTTTTTGTGTTGCTTTTGGCAGATAGGCGTACACAGCACCTTTTTGTTCGTAAGTTTTAAAGTTTTCACTTAACCCGCCAATATTGGTTGCCACATGGCCCATGTATCGGTTAAATTGAGAAACCACTTCGTTGTAAATTTCCTTTAAGTCGCTGTAATCTTTTCCTTGGCGATAAGTCCATTTTTCTACATTTGGCAAAATGCGTTTTAAATTTGCTATGCCATAAGTACTGGCTTTCATTGCATTATCTCCTAAATCTTCGCTCTGCAAGCGAGGATCTAAACTTGTGCCTTGTCTACCATAAAAATAAAGAGGATCGCCAGCATGAGAAAGCGTCCACTTATCTAAAATATCTCTTTCTTGTTGAGGAGATTTGTTTCCCGGGAACCAAGTATAACCCCATTTTATTGCCCACTTATCATACTCTCCAATCTCTGGATGTAATTTGGTAACTCCATCGCCGGGTTGCGCAATGTAATTAAAACGGGCATAATCCATTATAGATGGTGCGGTTCCGTGTTTATCGGTAAAGGTTTTAGAACGCAGAGAATCTACCGGATAAGCATAGCTAGACCCAAAATTGTGAGGCAAGCCAAGCGTGTGGCCAATCTCATGCGAAGACACAAAACGAATAAGTTCGCCCATTTCTCTATCTGTAAACTCTGCTTTACGAGCTTCAGGGTTTACAGCTGACGTTTGTACAAAATACCAATTTCGCAACAAACTCATCACATTGTGGTACCAACCAATATGTGTCTCTAAAATTTGACCTGTTCGCGGATCGCTGACGTGAGGGCCGTAAGCATTTGCGATGTCTGAGGCAAAATATCTTAATACAGAATAACGGGAATCATCTACGCTAAAGTCTGGGTCTTCTGCTTTGGTCGGTGCAGCTTTGCCCATAATGGCATTTTTAAAGCCTGCGGCTTCAAAAGCAACATTCCAATCGTTAATTCCTTGAACTAAATAAGGGACCCATTTTTTTGGCGTTGCCGGATCTACGTAGATTGTAATAGGTTTTACCGGTTCTACCAATTCTCCGCGAAGGTAAGCAGCTGTATCTTTTGGCACTAAGTTCCAACGGTGAATATAAGCCGTTCGTTCTGCTTTTTGAGCATTAGTACCATAATCTGTTTGGCGCTGACCGAAATAGCCAACTCTATCGTCCATTAATCTTGCCTCAACAGGTTTTTTTGGAAGCAACAACATCGAAGTATTAAACTCAAAAGTAACAGCGCCATTGCTCGCGTCGGTCGGCGAATCTTGCGCTTTATAAGTTTTCTCCGTCCTTACCTCTATGTTTAATGGAAATGTTTTAATCGTATCAATGTAGGAGCGCCCCGCGTCATAGGCTTGTATTTTGTATGCTTTTCTCAATGCATCGGTTGCGCCAATGGCCATAACGTCTCCGTTGTAAAAATCGGTTACGTCTATTACAACACCCGTTGTATCTTTATTGTACGCTTTAATATCAAAACTGGCCAAAATTTGCGATAGATTTGAGTTTTTAACCGACTGGTACATATCGCTGGTAGAATCTGCGCGCACAGAAAAACTTGGTACTCTAATAAAAATCTTTTTTCCCTGGCGCTCCCAGTTCCAAACTTGGTCGTTAAGCCGCTCTCCTCCGTATTGTTGGTTTCCAACGTTAATGCCGGTAGGCGCTTTTGCTAATCGGGTTACAACCAACATATCGCGGTTAAGCAAACTATCCGGAATCTCGAAATACCACTTATCGTCCACTCTGTGGGTCTTAAACATACCGTTTATGGTTTTTGCCTTTGAAGTGATTACCTCTTTATAAGGCTTTATATCTTCTTGTTTTTTAGGCGGAGTTGCAGCTGCCGTAGCACCCGGCTTTACCGGAGCTTTTTTGGGTGGGAAAATTGTTTTGCAACTAGATATCGATAAAGCCAATACAACTGCTGCAAAAAGATGGAACTTAAATTTCATATTTGTAGTTAATAAGTATTTTGTTTGATTTTAAAACCCTCAAAGTTAAATTATTAAGGATATATCTTAGGGATGTAACCTAAAAATTACGGGTTTTTAACTATATTCTATCCTCTGGGCGCACAATGCGAAATATGGTGTCTCCATTTCGAAAAATTTGAAAAATAATAGTTCTCAGCGCATTGGTTTTAAAAAGTTCTGTAAGATCGTTCAACGAATAGGTGTCTACATTTTTAAAATTAATTGCCAATATTTCATCTCCAGCCAGAAGGTCTCCGCGAGATGCCGGTGAATTATCATCTACCTCTGCGATGACATAACGTTTATAGTTTTTTAGTTGATCGAGGTAAACAACCGCGCCAACACGATCGTAATCGAATGGTTTTTTGCGATAACCGTTGGGCTTAACATACATAGCGCTATCTGCATAATCAATTTGTACATCGAATCGCCTTAAAAGTTCTCCTCCGATATTCCCATTGCGCTTGCTATTTTGTATTTTCGAAATAATGGTATTGTAATCAGGAAAGCCGGCAACAATATTCTTAAAAGTGTAACCTCCAAATCTTAATTGATCTATCCGACCAATATAGCCTTTTATTCGGCCGCTGAGGCTCATGCCCAAATATGCCGGTATTTTAGTTTTAGGCGGCGGAAAGCTCTCGTTATTTAACATCTCCATAGAAAGTGCATGGCTCGCGCCCGTATCTACCAAAAATTTTGCTGTTACAATCTCGCCATTAGGCAAACTAATTTCTGCAAATACATATGGTCTCGAATTTTTGATTTGTAAGGGAACCCGAAGGCCGCGAAATTTAACTTTGCTATTTTTCTTAGAGATAATAAGCCGATTTTGACTATACCGAATATCTACAATAAAGCTGTTAAAAAACGAATAACCAAGTATTCCGTAAATCTTCGTACCCAAATAGCCGGATAAATTAAACAAATCCTCCTTCAAAATAGCGGTTGGCACCCGTTCCATTTTTGCTTTCCCTACTTCCGTTTTAATATTTTGAGATACATAAGCGGTTAAAGTATCTGTGCCCAAACCTGAAATGGTTATCTTTTTTAAAAGCGTAAAATCCAATGAATCCAAAATACTCGGGTCTGTAATAATCATTGGGCCAACGCCAGTATCCAAAATAAAATTAAATGGCCCTTTGTTATTAATCATCACTGGGATAATAATAAGGTTTTTTATGCCGGTAAAGTTTAGCGAGATTCGATCTCTATTTCTCGGCAACTCAAATTTTTGGGCCCAAGTTTTTTCAGATCGCAATAAAATACAAATGGAAAAAATTCCTAGTTGTATCAATTTTAAAGCAATAAGTTTGTATTTGGCCAACATTAATTTAAATTTAGCAAATAAGTATGCACATTAACGAATTTAATAGATGGCGTATATATTCACTAAAAAAAGCTTTGCTTATCTGCTGTTCTTTCCCTTAGCTTTTTGCTCAGGATGCAGCCTAAACAAGCAGATTTCACATCGGCTGTCAAAAGAATTTAAGACAGCAGCGGTATTGAAAAAAGCCACTTTCGGTTTTGTGCTGTACGATTTAAGTGGCAAAAAAGTAGTCTTTGAAAGACATAGCGACAAGTATTTCGTACCTGCATCTAACACAAAACTTTTTACCTTTTACACGGCATTAAAAATGTTGCCTCAAAAAATATCGGCATTGCGTTACGTCGAACGGAATGATTCGCTTATATTTTGGGGCACCGGCGACCCATCTTTCCTTCAAACAGAATTGAAAGAGCAAACTGCCCTGAACTTTTTAAAGGCAAGCAACAAGATGCTTTTTTTCTCGCCCGGGCGTTATATCGGCAATAAATTTGGGCCAGGTTGGGCGTGGGATGATTATAACGATTACTATCAAGCAGAAATTAATGAGTTGCCCATTATGGATAATACGATACAGGTAACTGGCAATAGCTCTGGAACTTTGAATATTTCTCCAGCAAATTTTTCAAGTTGTTTCATAAAAGACAGTATGGGAATAAATCCTGATTTTTATATAAGACGAAACCTAACAGAAAATACATTTTATTACAGCAGCAAAACGCCTCCTAAAAATCTCAATGAGAGAATACCATACCTGCTAAGTAAGGAAACTACTTTGAGCTTACTAAATGACACTTTGCACAAATATATTGGTTTGGTAAATTTCCCAATCCCAAAGAATGCAAAAAGCGTTTTAGGTGGAGACAGAGATTCTGTGCTCAAACAAATGCTATTGCCGAGCGATAATTTTATCGCCGAACAGTTGTTGCTTCTGTGCAGCGACCAAATAAGCGATACCTTGCAGACCAAAAAAGTTATAGATTTTGCTTTAAAGAATTACTTAGCCAATTTACCAGATAAACCCAATTGGGTAGATGGAAGCGGTCTGTCTAGAATGAATTTGTTCTCGCCAAGAGATATGGTAAAAGTGCTAGAACTCATCTATCAAGAGATAGATAATCCTACAAAACTTTTTTCAATGCTTCCCGCAGGCGGGAAAGCAGGCACGTTAAAAAACGCATACCCAAAAACCGACAGCCCATTTGTGTTCGGCAAAACCGGCACATTAACAGGAGTACATAATCAAAGCGGATATGTTATCACCAAAAAGGGCAAGACATACCTTTATTCTTTTATGAATAATAATTTTGTCGAGCCAACCAGTGCCATTCGCGCCGAGATAGTGAAAACAATTACTTTAATACATGATCATTTTTAACATGAAACAGTTATCGATTCTATTAATTGCAATGCTTTCTTACTTGACGACTTTTGCGCAAAAACAGTTGGTATTTAACTCTAAAAATTTACCTCGTGCAGATACCGTTTGGGTTTTTACGCCCAAGAAAATGCAAAAAGACAGATTGTTTCCAACCGTTATTTTGCTGCATGGTTTTAGCGGCAATTATAAGCAATGGGATGGCATTATGAATGCACAGAAATACGCTGACGACTTTGGCTATATTTTAATTTGCCCAGATGGACTATACAACAGTTGGTACATCAATAGCCCGGCAAAAAAGGATTGGCAATATGAAAGTTTTTTCTTTGATGAATTAATGCCAAAAATAAAATCTGACTTCCCGGTAGATACATCGAATTTATTTATTACGGGCTTAAGCATGGGTGGCCACGGCGCACTCTACCTTTTTTTAAAACATCCAGAGCTTTTTAAAAGTGCTGGAAGCACTAGCGGAGGCGTAGATTTAACCGATCCAATCGGTCAATTTGGAGTGCCCGAACTGTTGGGCAATCCAAGCCATGATAGCGATATTTGGCTAGAGTATTCGGTAATCGGCAATATAGACAAGCTAAAAGGAACAAATAAACAGATAATTTTCGACGATGGAAACAGCGATTTCTTCTATCACGCCAACAATAATTTAAAGAAAAAATGCGATAGCCTAAAAATAAACGCAACCTACATCACCCAGCCCGGAAGCCATAACGCAGACTATTGGAAAAAATCTATAAAGCAGCAATTTGCATTTTTTAAAAGGATGGTTGAAGGAGAATAATTTCCTAACCACGCGCGTTCTGACGCAATAAAGCATCTCAGAGGCTCTATAAATTGAACTGCTATTGCGGTTCTAATCTGTGAGAGCCTAAGCTGCGCATAACAAACGGTTATTATGGGCATTTAAAAATTATTTAGGCGAGCTGAAAACATCAAGACTTACAACTTCTCAAAAGGAATATCCATCAAATCAAAGTTTTGCCAGCCAACAAAATCGTAATGCCACCATTCGTTGCTCAACACCATCATTTGATTTTTTTTCATCACAGAGATTAAAAAATCTCTATTTGCCTTTGCCACTGCCGAAACATCTAAATAATCTGCAGTTGCGGCTTTAGAAAAGCTATCGTAAGGCGTTGGCATTTCTAATTCTTTGCCGGTTTTTAAATCTATCAAAGTGCAATCTATCGCGCAGCCTCTGTTGTGCTTAGAGCCTTTTGCCGGGTTTGCCACAAAATTTTTATCGCTTGCCTTTTTATAAAAATCTACAGTAACCGCGTACGGTCTGTATCCATCGTAAATTTTTAAGCCCAAACCTTTCGCACGCAAAAGAATTTGAACGCGTTTTAATGCCTCCACTACTGGCCTGCGGGCAAAAGCCCGTGCTTGCTTATACATTACTTTTTGCATAAAGTTATTCCTTGTCGCGTATCGAATATCCAAAACAATAGAAGGAATTTCCTTTTTTATTTCTACCAATTCGTTTTGATTGTTCGCGATTACAGAAGATAGGTAGGCAAAGTAAGAGTCAACAACCTTTAGTTTCGGTTGATTATTTACATCGCTTTGCGAAAAAGCAATTGACGTAGAAAAAGTAAAAAATAAAAGTATTTTTAGTTTTATCATCAAAACTACCTCCCCGAAAGCACCAATAATTCTAAATCTTTGAAAGGCAAATCGAACATATTGGCCAGATCTTTATTGGTTACATTGCCTTGATAAATATACAGAGCCTCTCTTATTCCCGGGTGTTCCCAAACCATATTCATTAATCCGCCGCTTTCGCCAATGGCCAACAAAATTGGCGCGAAGATATTTGTTAGTGCATAGGAAGCAGTTCTGGGCACTCTAGATGCGATGTTTGGCACACAATAGTGGATTACATCGTATTTTCTAAAAGTTGGATTTGTATGGTTGGTAACTTCAGAAGTTTCGAAACAACCGCCTTGATCTATGCTGATGTCTATAAGCACCGAGTTTGGTTTCATTTTCGAAACCGTTTCTTCCATTACCACACACGGACTTCGCCCATGTTTGGCTCTAATTGCACCTATAACAACATCGCAAGTAACCAAAGATTTATGTAAAACAATGGGCTGCATTACGGAAGTAAAAACCCTGCTGCTACTTAAATTATTCTGTAATCTTCTTAATCTGTAAATAGAACTGTCAAAGACTTTGACTTCAGCGCCCAATGCAAGTGCAGTTCTTGCAGCATATTCTCCGACAGTTCCCGCTCCAAGAATTACTATTTCTGTGGGTGGTACTCCGGTAAAGCCGCCAAGCATCAATCCTTTACCTCCTGTTACGCTGCTCAAATATTCAGCTGCTATTAGAATGGAAGTTGAGCCAACAATTTCGCCCATGGCGCGTACAACGCTTAGCACATTACCTTCATCCCTAATATTCTCAAAACAAAGTGCATTTATTTTTTTGTGCATCAAAGCTTTTAGGTATTCTTGTTTTAGCGTTCCGGTTTGAAGGGAAGAGATTAAAGTTTGGCCTTTGTGCATCATCTCTATTTCTGCCAACATGGGAGGCGCTATTTTCATCAAAATATCGCAGGCAAAAACTTCCTTTAAATCATGTACAATTTTTGCACCTTGTTCCGCATATTCTTTGTCAGAAAAATTTGCTCCTAAACCCGCACCGCTTTCTAAAACGATTTGATGGCCATTATTTACCAATAATGCTACAGACAACGGTGTTAAGGCAATTCTGTTTTCTTGAAAAGAAATCTCTTTTGGAATACCTATACAAAGGTCGTTTCTGCGCGTTTTGGTTTCTAAGGTTGCTTCTTGAGTCTGCCGCAAACCTTCTAAAGCAATATCTGCCATACCGGCGCTAAATCCTTTAGCCATCGTTAGATTTTTTAAATTTTAGGTTGTTGAAGTTACAAAAATTTAGGGGAAATGTTTGGTGGTAATCAAAATTGGCGTACATACAGGATTTGGGCTATTTCTTCCTTTAAACATTTAAATTGTTTTGTGGGGATGAAAAATGGCGTTAGCCTTTATCAGTGTTTTTCAAATGCAAACATGCGCTCTTGGTTGTCTCCTATTTCAATTTTAACTTTTATAAAATGAGAGGGAAGTAAACCGGATATTTTCTCCGGCCATTCTATCAAACAGGTTGCGCCACTATAAAGATATTCTTCAAAACCTATATCAAATGCTTCGTCTTCATTTTTTATCCGATAAAAATCGAAATGAAAGATTTTTTCACTTTTGCCTTGATATTCGTTTACAATAGCATAAGTTGGACTCGAAACGGGTTCTGTAACCCCTAAAATTGTGCAAATCGATTTAATAAAGGTAGTTTTTCCGGCAGCCATTTCCCCCTCAAAGAGAAAGACTTTTTCTTCGTCGGCAAATTTTAACAGCGCTTGCGCAATTGTCGGCAACGAAGAAAGGCTACTTGCTTTTATCCTCATAGTATTTAGAGATTTTATGGCCGATAGTGAAGCAATAGACCAAGATTAACTTAGGCAAAAAATACCATCGTAAAGCCTAGCTATATGATTAGTGAAGATACTTTGAAACAAGAAAACTACCCGCTTGCAATCTTCAACATCATGCCTGGTTGTAGCACCGATTTTTTTAAATTATTATCTTTTTTAATACGCTGAACGGTTACGCCATCAAAGCGCTCAGCAATATCAGACAAGGTATCGCCGACCTTAACCTTGTACTGCGAGTAAGACGTCGTTGATTTCCTTTCGGGAGCATCACTAGTGTAAATTTTAAGATGTTGCCCTGGCACGATGATGTTGCTCTTTAGCCTATTCCAAACTTTTAAATCTTGCAATTCGACGCCATACTTATCTGCGATAACTTTGAGACTTTGCCCGGTTTTTACTTTATACAAAACTATTTTTTTCGCCGACGATGTAGGATGAGATACTTTGCGCAATTCGCGAACATCATCTGTGCTTGCTAGAATAATTGTTGGATCTACATTTAGATAATCATTATTCAAAACATTATAAATTCCTGAAAAATCTGCATTCTTTAATCGAGGCATAATAACTCTTTTTGGCGTCTCATCTGTTCCATTTACTATTTGCTTTTTGTAAGAGGGATTTAATGCTGCTAGAGCATCGCTAGAAACGTTTAAAGCCGCTGCCAACTCTGGCAAGGCTACAAATCTATTTACCAAAATGGTATCGGTTTTCAGATACAGATTGCAAACTTGTGGGGTTATTTGATGCTTAGCCGAATAATTCATCATGTAAACTGCAGCTATGAATGCCGGCACATAGTTTCTGGTTTCTTTCGGTAGGAATTGTCTTATTTCCCAAAAATCTCTGGAATCCGCCTTTGCTATTGCCCGGGTAACGTTCCCCTTACCACAATTATAAGCTGCAAGTGCCAGCAACCAATCGCCAAGTTCTTCATACGCATCTCTAAAATATGCCGCAGCGGCATAGCTTGCCTGTATTGGATCTTTTCTCTCATCTACATAATTATCCATCTGCAATCCATAAGCCTTGCCGGTGCCAAACATAAACTGCCAAAGTCCTGTTGCGCCCACGCGAGAACGTGCATCGGGATTCATCTCAGATTCGATTATGGTGAGATACTTAATTTCTGTTGGGATGTTGTAGTCGGATAGTGCTTTTTCGAAAATCGGGAAATAGTAGTTAGACAAACCCAACATTTTGCCAAACATATCTTTGCGCCTGGAGTAAATGTCTATATATTGCTGCACATACTCGTTATAAGGCAGGGGTACAGTTTTTTGAATGGAGTCTAACCTTAATTTATAGATGTAGTTTTGTCCGAACAGTAATTGATTTTCATCAGCATCTGGAACAGTTTGCGGGTTGTTATCAACAAAAATGTTTGGAACTCTATAAAGACTATCGACGTTAATTTTTTGTTGGGAATATACTGTAGTTGCAAAAAAGAGAAACGGAAAAAGGTAGATGATTCGGTTTGGTCTAGTCATTGGCTTACAAGTTTAATCTTAAGGTTTCGCCCTTACAACCGGAGTAAAATTACAATGGCTTAATCGATTGTCGGCAAAACTTGTTAAAAAAGCATAAAATATTGGAAGGGCTTTTGCACAACAGCAATTCTTAAGAGAACCAAAAGTAACCAAACAAATTGATTATCAAAATCTTAATATAAAAAATTAAGCAGACTCGTACTTTAAGAATTGTTGAGAAAACGCAAGCAGATCTTGTTCTTTATATTGTTGGGCTATAAACTGAATACTTAACGGCAGATTTTCTTGGTTATTACCTAAAGGAAGCGCAATAGCAGGATTGCCAGTCAGATTCGCCAAGACAGTAAAAATATCGGCCATATACATTACCAAAGGGTCTTGCACGTTGTCGCCGATTTTGAACGCAGCGGTGGGGGCGACGGGCAGTAAAATTAAATCGAAGGAGGAAAAAATATCTTCTATTTTTTCCTTAATTAAACGCCTTACTTTTTGTGCTTTTTGATAATAGGCATCGTAATAACCTGCACTTAAAACAAAGGTACCCAGTAAAATTCTTCGTTGTACTTCTTCACCAAAACCCTCAGCCCTAGATTTTTTATAAAGCTCGGTAAGATTTTTCGCATCTTCGGTGCGATGGCCGTAATGCACCCCATCATATCTAGAGAGATTAGACGAAGCCTCGGCCGCGGTTAATATGTAGTAGGCAGGCACCAAATAATCCAACAAATCGAAAGAAACATATTCTATTTGATGGCCTTGTTGTTCTAAGTGTTCAATAGCTTTTAGTATCGCCGACTTAATTTCCGGATCGAGCGCATCACCTTCTATCATTTCTTTTAAAACGGCTATTTTCTTTATAGAAAAATTGGCCAAGTTTGTTTCATAATGCGGAACTAAATTATTTGAAACGGTGCTGTCATAATCATCGGCCCCGGCCAAAACCTCCAATAACAGGGCGGCATCACTTACAGAAGAAGTTATCGTGCCAACTTGATCAAACGAAGATGCGTAAGCAATTACCCCGTATCGGGAGATACGTCCATAGCTGGGTTTCAAGCCAATTTGTCCACAAAATGCAGCGGGTTGTCTTACCGACCCGCCGGTATCAGTTCCCAGTGCCGCCAAGCACATGTCGGCTTGCACGGCAACGGCAGAGCCGCCAGATGAACCACCCGGAACTAAATCGTGATTCTTTGCATTTTTTACGACGCCGAAGTGAGAGGTCTCGTTTGAACCACCCATTGCAAATTCATCACAATTTAATCGTCCGATAATGATAGCATCTTCTTTTAACAATCGCTCAACCACTGTCGCAGAATAAGGCGCAACAAAACCATCGAGCATTTTTGAAGAGGCTGTAACTATATGGTCTTTGTAGCAGATGTTATCTTTTATGCCAATAACCATCCCAGCAAGTTTGCCTGCTGCGCGATTATCTAACTTTTCTTGAATTGCTTCAGCTTGAACTTCGGCAGAATGAAAAAACACCTCATTGAAAGCATTGAGGTGTTCATTTGCGTTAATCTGCTCGAAATAATACATTAACAGTTCCGCTAATGTAAGCTCTTTTGCGGCAAGGAGTTTCTGTATCTCTTGAAGAGAGCTGTATTTCTTCAAACCCGAAAATTTTGAGATTTTAAATGGTTCTGTCTCTGTTTGATGGATCTACGTGATCATCTGATGGGCCGTCTTTGCCATCTTTGAATTCTTTGACACCTTTACCAAGTCCACGCATTAACTCTGGAATTTTTTTACCGCCAAAGAGTAAGAGCACAACCACCAAAATAATAATTATTTCTGGAGTGCCAAGCATTGCTGCTATTGTTGTATTTAACATAATTTCTTGTTTTAAACGTGTTTGGTTTCTACTTCATCTGGAACGGATATTTTTGCAGCCGGAGGAGAAAAATCTTCAGCAACAGCGGCAAGATCAGAACCTGTATTTAATTCTGAAGCTACCTCATTTGTGTCTACACTACTTTCTATAGAATTGACAACTTCTTCTGAAACTGGCGTAACCAATTCATGTGCATCTGCAACTACAACTGGCGCAATAGCGGCGTTTTGAAGCTCTGTGGCGGTTCTTTGTTCTTCTTCTTTATCAAGATCCATCGCATTTATATTACGGTGAATCTCTCTTTTAACTCCGTCAGATGCCTCCTTAAATTCTCTAATTCCCTTGCCTAACCCGCGGGCCAATTCTGGCAGTTTTTTACCACCAAAAAGCAGCAAAACTACCCCTAATATGAGTATGATCTCTGACCCGCCCATATTCAAAAATTCTAATAAAGTACCTTGATACATCACTATTTCTATTTATACAAATATATACATTAAAAAACCTAATATTTTTATCTAGTAATCCACCCTTCGGGATCTAATTTTGTTTGTCCCCTCCAAATTTCGAAGTGCAACTCGGCAACATCTCCGGTATTAGCAAGTACACCAATGGTTTGCCTTGTAGATACCTTATCACCCTTGCTAACATTCGTGGAACGTAAGTTTTGGTAAACGCTAAAATAATTTCCATGCTGAATTACAACAATATACTTGCCATAAATTACGCTCACCAACAAAACCTCTCCGTCGAAAACCGACCTCACCGCTGCGCCATCTGCACCTGTAATATTAACTCCGCCATTATCCATGCTAGCTTGATCTACCTTGTGTACACCAAACCTTTCTGTAATAGTGCCCACAACAGGATATGGCAACTTGCCTCTATTGTTTTCAAAACCGGCGGCCAATTTTGCGGTATAAGCGTTATCTGTTAACAACTCGCTAGTTGTTTTTGCTCTTACCGCCGTTGGTGCTTCCACAGGTTTATTATTTTCTTTTGCTCTATTTGCGGCTAGCCTTGCCTCTTCTGCTGCTTTCCGTCTTGCTTCCTCTTCCGCTTTGCGCTTGGCTTCTGCTATCGCGCGCTGTATGGCAGCTCGTATCTGACCATCTATCTTTGCCTGTTGTCTTTTTCTTGTTGCAATGTCGCTTTTAAGGCCCTTTTCTTGCTTGCTAAATTTATTTAAAACCCCAGCCTGTTTATTCTTATCTTTACCTAACTTATTTTTCTCTTCTTCTTGTTCTTTAAGAAGGCTATTTTTCTCTGCCAAGGTTTTGCCCAAAACAGTAATTTTTCCATTTAACTCTTTCTGTGTGTCTTCTATATAACCAGCTTGCGTCTTTCTATACTGGCCAAATTGCTGCAAATATTTTATCCGTTTATATGCCTGGTTAAAATCTTTGGCCGCGAAAATAAACATCATCTTATCATAAGCGTTTCTGTTTCGCTGCGCAAATCTAATCATAGCAGCATAATCGGTTTTCAAATCGCTTAGCTGCCCCTTTAATGTATTTACGGTGTTTGTATTCTTTGAGATTTGATTATCTAGATTTTTAATCTCAGAATTAACGGCGCCAATCTTTTCCTGTCTTAGTCTTATCTGTGCATTTAAGGCATTAATTTGTTGTAGAGTTAATTTTTTGCCACTTGCTGCTTTGTTTAAATTTTTTTGCAACTGCTCTATCTCACGCTGTATCGCTTCCTTTTTTCTTCTAAGTTCGTTAGCGGTTTGAGCAGAAACTGAATGCGCAATAAAACAGAAAAGTATTAAAAATAAGCTAGCCCTTAACTTCATTAGGCCAAAAGTATAAATTTTTTGATTAATAGCGCAGGCAGAAGATATCCATACAATTAAATAATTACTCCATAAGCGAAATTAAAAAATCTAAAAGTTCAGAATATTAGCATCTATACGCGTTAAAACTTCAGTCTAAGCTATGTCGGCATTTAAGTTTTATAGCTTACTTACCAGTTAGGTTGCATCGCAAACACTTCGCGTAGATTGTAAAATTTTGATCAGTTCATCAAAACTTCATCATCTCTTTTGGATAGAGTGGAATTTATTGAACCAAATGGTATCTATTTGGCACGTTGAACGGAAAATTTATGTCGCTATTACCATCAATTTTTACGTAGTCCATGTCAATGTTAATTTGTTTAGTGCCAGATAACGTGTTGATTTTTAAACTGCTTGGGAACAGGTAATCGTTAAACTTTTGATAATCGGCATAGCTAACTTTCAGTGCCTGTCCGGATTTCGAATCACTTAGATTTGTCTCTTGCACCTTATACAAGGTGTTGAACAAAAACCTATAATCTAAATTTTCTTTCTTTCCAGCTAAGCTCCAAACTCCATTATTCGTTTTTATATCAGCATTTAAATTCAAAAAATCTGAAATGGCGTTGCCTGTTAAAATTTCTTGAAGCGTATTAAAATTTACTTGCTTATTGGTAAAGGCGTAAATGTAACTGAAAGGTTTTTTAATGTATCTACTTTTTAACCGATCCATTATTTTTATGCTGTCTGGAGTTATCAAGGCTCGAGCAACTTCTAGCAATCCTCCACCGGCGGTAATACTTACCCAAATGATTTGCTTGTCTTTTATCCTAAAATTCATGGTCACGTCATTAGCGTCTCCATCTATATTTAGGTTTGCTTTGGCCTTTAGTGATAACGTGTTAAATTGGAGTTGTTTACTTTTTAAAAGATTGAGCGTTTCGCTTTTGGTATCAGGTGGTGCAATAGAATCTGCGTTTGGTTTTGGTATTACAACGGTTGCTTTTCTTGTTCCGCAAGCCACAGCAAATAGCATAATTGTGGCTAGTGCAAAACTACTTAATATATTTTTTCTCATTTATTTTTCTACTTAATCCTTTCGAAGTATTTCCTGCATCTCGAGCCAACTTCCATTGTTGTAAAGCTTTTTCTTTATCACCTAGCAAGAATAAAATATCTCCATAATGCTCAAGGTAAACACTAGTGTTTGTTTTTTTGTTTTGTAATGCGCGTTCTATCCACTCTTTTGCCTGAGTGTATTTTTTCTGCTTAAAAAGTACAAAGGCATACGTATCAGTAATTGCCGGATTTTCTGGTTTCGCTTTCGCTGCACTTTCTGCATACTTTTCTGCAGTATCCAGGTCTTCATCGCGCAAAGCAAGAAAATAAGCGGCTTTTGTAATGATTTGATAATTGTCTGGTTCTTGTTTGATGGCATCTGCGAAAGACGCTTTAGCACCATCAAAGTTGTTTTCCTCGATCAAAATATCTGCTTTAAGCGTATAGCATTGAGCCAGCAAACTATGTTCTTCCGCGGCAAGCGACATGGAGTTTGATAGGTTTTTCAAGGCGTCATCCAGCAACTTGGTGCGGTATTGGGCATAGGCTAAAAAGTAATACAAGCTAGCTTGATTGGGATAAATTGTTAGCGCCTCATTGCAGACTTTAATTGCCTCTGCAAACTGGTTTAGCAAGTTATGCGTATTAATCAATCCTTCCCAAACATTAAAAACCTGATCGTTTAACCTAAGTGCCTGCTCATATTGCTTTAAAGCATCTGCAAATTTGTCTTGTTTAAAAAGTACATCGCCATACAGCGCTAAAACCTTTTTATCTGTCGGGTTTTGTTTTACCAGCATTTCTGACAGAGCATTTATGACTTGAGCACTTTCCGCATCGTTGATTTTAGAAAACAAACTGCCGACAATTTGTATTTTGTCGTTAATTGGCATTTTTTCCATTGCGAAGGCGGCTTTCAGAGCATTTAATGATTTAACCGGCTCGCCTTGTTTTCGATACACATCTGCAAGTGCAATCTTTATTTCATAATTATCTGGAGCAAGTTTTTCTATTTTTTGGAGTGTTTCGATTGCTTTTTGGTTATCGCCTTTTTGCATCAACAATCTGGCAGCATATAAATAATCATTTGGATTTTCGTTTCTGCCATCTAACAATTTGCTAATCTCACCATTGCTCTCGTTACTTTCAGCAATGCGACTTTTTGCATTTATAAGCTCTTGTGAGGCACCAAATTTTTGTTCGATTAATTGATAAGTGGCTTTAGCATTCTCCCTTTTGTTTGTTAGTAGTTCGGCCTTTGCCTTATCAAAATAGTAAGCTTTGTTTTCTGGGTTCAGCTTAATTAACTGATTTAAAACAGCCGAAAATTCTAAAATTTTGTTTCCAGCTTTATAGGTTTCCGCGAGTAATTCTAGATAGTATTTATTGGTTGGCTTTAAATCTGCCGCGGCCTTTGCATAGCGAGTTGCTTCTGGTAAATGGTTTAAATGTAAATTAGCATTTGCCATTTCGTAAAGCGCTGCGTCATTAGATCTATCAAGGGCAAGTACTTTACCGAAATTCACGCTAGCAGCCTCGTAGTTTCCCATCAATTTTTCCCTGAGCCCAGCAAAAAACAAATCTTTTACTGTTAAACTATCGCGCTGAGCAGCGGGAATTAAGTTGTTTTGAGCAGATGCAATTGAGGAAAAAAACAGTAAGAAAATTAATATTGCTTTAGACATGTTTGTTTTCGTTGCTCGTCTTTCTTCTTTCGTTTTTTGCTTTCTGACCTCCAGCTTTTGCCTTCCTTCTATCCACCCCTTTTTATCATCCTCATCAACTCATCTTTTTCAAAATAGGCAATTGATCCAATAAAGCAGGCTAATAGAACGTTACCAATGTAAATATTTCTATCGAACAAAAAGAACGATGAAAATACAATTACTATGGAAACGATAAGGTAGCTCGTAATCTTTTTTAAATCGTACGGGATTGGATAATATTTTTGCCCGAGGATATACGAAAGCAACATCATGCTGGCATAAGCTGCGAGCGAGACCCAAGCAGATGCCATGTAGCCATATTTTGGGATGAGTAAAACATTAAATACAATGGTGATAACTGCGCCGACAACTGAAATATATAATCCAAATTTAGTTTGATCGGATAGACGATACCAAATAGATAAATTCATGTAAATTCCTAAACAAACATAGCCGAGCAGCAGATAAGGAACTGCGGGTAAACCAACCCAATATTCGGCAATGTGTTGCTTATTTCCTGAAATAAAATATTTTAATATTTCTATGTTGGCGCTAATAGCAACAAACATTATGGCTAAAGCAATGCTAAAATATTTTAAAATGATTGCATAAGTATTCCTAGCATTAGCTTGTTTTGCATGGCTGAAGAAAAATGGTTCGGCACCAAGCCTAAAAGCTGTAATAAATATGCTTAGAAAGATAGCTATTTTACATACCGCCCCATAAATGCCAACTTGGCCATCGGCAATATCGGGCGGTAATAACTTTTGAAGGATCGTTTTATCCAGATTTTCATTTATAATAAAAGATAAGTTTGCAATTAAAATCGGCCAACTATAAGAAAACATGTTCTTAAAAAGTTTACCGTCAAACCGAAGTTGTAATTTTAAAAACTCTGGAATTAAGTAAATTAGAGTTGCAATAGACGCAATGAGGTTTGATATGAAAACGTAGCCGATCCATTGATATCTGTACCATGATGTAAACCAATCAGCACCAATCCAGTTATGTTTTACTATCGCTGGGATGAGGAAAAGGAATATTAAATTAAAACCCACAAAACAGCCAATATTTAAAAACTTTGCGATGCTGTATTTAAATGGTCTTCCGTCTGCACGCAATTTAGCAAATGGAATAACGCAAATTGCATCAACAAATAAAATCCACAAGAAAAAACTTACAAATTGCTTATAATCTAATAGTTCGCTTGGTTTTGAAGCGAGATAGATAGCTATTGAATTAGAAAAAATTAATCCAGTTATCAGAAACAATGTAGCTACAAAGGCAATGCATAGAAAGGAGTTGTTATAAACCTGTTGCTTTTTATCTTCAAATTTATTTAGGTATCTAAAGTAGGTACTCTCCATCCCAAAGGCTAGAATGGCATTAATTAGTGAGGCGTTGGCATACATATTTACGAAAATGCCATAAACACCTTTTTTATATACCGAAGTATATATAGGTGTTAATATGAAATTGAACAACCGGGAAAAAACCGTACTTATCCCATAAACCATTGTTTGCCCGAGAAATTTTTTATAGACAGACAAGAGCGAGGATATAAGATGGAAGATGTAAGATTTGAAATTTCATTGGTGGGACAAATTTATTAATTAGGTTTTGATATTTTGTATTGCCTAATTGGTTTGACTAGTTTTATACTTTCTCGCCGTTAAATTATTTTTGATTTCTCAGCCTAAGTCCCGGCCTTAATCTTAACCTACCCCGCCCAGCCTTGTCTATCTAAACTGCGGTAGTTGATTGATTCTGCAAGGTGCTCTATTTCTACAGTTTCGCTTTCTGCAAGATCTGCAATGGTGCGGGCAACTTTTAAAATGCGGTCGTACGCTCTTGCGCTTAAACCTAGCCTTTCCATGGCTGTTTTTAAAAGACTAACTCCGGCGTCGCTAATTTGGCAAACTTTGCGAACCATCTTTGGACTCATTTGGGCATTACAATGAAGATTGTCATTGTCTGCAAACCTTTTGTCTTGGATTTCTCTGGCTCTGATTACCCGCTCACGTATCACACTGCTTTTTTCTGCGTCGCGGGTTGAGGCTAACTCAGAAAAATTTACAGGCGTAACTTCTACATGCAAATCTATTCTATCTAGCAGTGGGCCAGAGATTTTACTCAAATATTTTTGTACAACCCCCGGCGCGCAAACACAGTCTTTTTCTGGATGATTGTAAAAACCACAAGGGCAGGGGTTCATAGAGGCCACAAGCATAAAACTAGCGGGATATTCTACCGAAAATCTTGCTCGAGCTATCGCAACTTTTCTATCTTCTAATGGTTGTCGCATAACTTCTAATACAGTTCGCTTAAATTCTGGCAGTTCATCCAAAAACAATACGCCGTTATGCGCCAAAGAAATTTCGCCCGGTTGTGGATTTATGCCGCCGCCAACAAGCGCAACATCGCTGATGGTATGGTGCGGACTTCGATATGGTCGAACCGTCATCAATGCATCTGTGGCAGAAAGTTTCCCTGCCACAGAGTGGATTTTGGTAGTTTCTAATGCTTCGTGAAGGTTTAAGGGTGGCAAAATGGTTGGCAATCTTTTGGCCAACATGGTTTTACCTGCTCCGGGCGGGCCAATTAAAATAACATTGTGGCCGCCTGCGGCGGCAATTTCTAACGCACGCTTTATATTTTCCTGGCCTTTAACATCAGAAAAATTGTGTTCGTAGTTACTAATGTTTTTTAGAAACTCTTCTCGGGTGTTAACCGAAACCGCTTCTAAAGTTAGATTTCCATTGAAAAATTCTACAACTTCTTTTAGATTTTCTACGCCATAAGCAATCAATCCATCTACAATTGCAGCCTCTCTAACATTTTGTTTGGGAAGGATAAAACCTTTAAAATTTTCGTTTCTTGCCTGGATTGCGATTGGCAACGCGCCGCGAATGGGCTGAATACTTCCATCTAGCGAAAGCTCTCCCATTATAAAATACTGATCTAATGTTTCACTTGGTATCTGCCCGGATGCGGCCAAAATCCCAACAGCAATAGGCAAATCATACGCTGAACCTTCTTTTTTTATATCAGCAGGAGCCAGATTTACAACTATTTTTTGCTTAGGCATGCGCAAACCACATACGTTTATCGCGCTAGCAACCCGTTGTAAACTTTCTTTTACGGCATTGTCTGGCAGGCCAACCATAAAGTATTTACTGCCCGCACTAATGCTTACCTCTATCGTAATGGTTAAAGCATCTACGCCATAAACGGCACTTCCGTAGGTTTTTACGAGCATTAAATTTGGTTTTGATTTGCTTTAAGCGAAGTTAGCAAATTTTAGTTGTCGAAAATTTAAAACGTTATTTAGCGAGCGGAATGAGAAGGGAGAAAAGCGATTAATAGTTAATATTGCTCTTTTGTTTCTCATACATAATTGTTTTAGCTAATATCGACTTCGGTTTTAGGAATTGTAGGAGGTTGTTTTTGCCCAGTGGAGTAAGACGAGTTCACGGAAAGATTTCCACGCTAAGCCTTCTGCCTACACGCCCTCAACCTTAACTTTTATCTCCCAACAGGCATTTTTGGCATTCCCTGCATCATAGCTTTAGCGGCTGCGGGATTGGAGAATTGCTTCATCATTTTCCGCATGTCCTCAAACTGCTTTATCAATTTATTAACCTCTTCTATCTTGGTTCCAGATCCTTTTGCAATACGCACTCGCCGACTTTGTTGTATACTATCCGGATTTTCTTTTTCAAACGGAGTCATAGATTGGATAATTACTTCGATAGATTTAAATGCATCGTCTTCTATATCAATATCCTTCATCATTTTGCCAACGCCCGGTATCATTCCCATCAAATCTTTCATGTTACCCATTTTCTTAATCTGCTGAATTTGGTTGTAGAAATCATTGAAATCGAATTTATTCTTACGAATTTTCTTCTGCAAAATGGCGGCTTCCTTCTCATCGAATTGCATTTGCGCACGCTCTACCAATGAAACCACATCGCCCATTCCCAAAATACGAGAAGCCATCCTATCAGGATAGAAAACGTCTAGCGCCTCCATTTTTTCTCCTGTACCGATAAATTTAATCGGCTTGTTTACTACAGATTTAATGGAAAGAGCAGCGCCACCACGCGTATCACCATCTAATTTAGTTAGTACTACGCCTGTAAAATCTAGGCGATCGTTAAAAATTTTGGCTGTGTTTACGGCATCTTGACCGGTCATAGAATCAACCACAAAAAGCACTTCCTGTGGATTTGTTTTGGCCTTTACCTCAGAAATCTCGTTCATCAAAGATTCATCTATGGATAAACGACCTGCTGTATCTATAATGATAACATTGTAGCCATTTTGCTTTCCATGGGCAATACCCTCTAAAGCAATTCCAACAGGATCGGTAGACTCGCGATTAGCAAAAACCGATACACCAACCGAGGTTCCAAGAACTTCTAATTGATCTACCGCAGCAGGGCGGTACATATCTCCAGCTACAAGCAATGGTTTTTTACCATTATTTTTAAGATATAAGGCAAGTTTGCCAGCAAAGGTTGTTTTACCCGCACCGTTTAAACCTGCAATTAAAATAATAGTCGGATTTGTTTTAATATTTAGCTCTACGACCTCGCCACCCATCAAGGCCGCAAGCTCATCGCTCATAATCTTGGTAAGCAACTGGCCGGGCGAAATTGCGGTGAGTACGTTTTGGCCCAACGCTTTTTGCCTTACATCATCTGTAAAAGTTTTGGCGGTTTTATAGTTAACATCGGCATCAAGTAACGCTTTCCGAATCTCTTTCATGGTTTCGGCCACGTTAATTTCGGTAATGCTGCCTTGCCCTTTAAGTACTTTAAAGGCCCTATCTAGTTTATCTTGTAAATTATCAAACATTATATTTATGCTAAAAACCATACGCCGTAACGCATGTGTGGGTTCTATCTATTTGCAAAGATATTAAATTTGCTGCTAAATCTTTTTTGGAAGGTTTTGTTGAAAAAGGCGCTATCGCGGAAAGACAAAGCCAATGCCAAGAGATAAAGTTTGGCTTGCCTGTATTTTAGCGTCGTTATCTTTATCATATAACATAACGCCAGTTAACGTGGTATTCATAAAACTGTTAATCTTTGCAGTTATCGATACATCCAAACGGTGATCGATGTTCGCTATGGTCAAACCCTTATAGGGGATAAACATCAAATATCTAGACTTTAACACCGTATTTTTAAAAACCTCCTTTTCAAAATTGGCCACTACTTGGAACGCTAAATCGTTTCGCACGCGCTTGCCTATATCTACGCCGTAATTTTTTGGGTTGGTTTTATATAAGGTAGTATCCAACACAAAGGTTTGCCTGGCAGTTCCGGTACCAATCCGGGCAGAAAAATAATTTACGGGTTTGTATTCAAAACCTACCGATTCCGTTAAATAACCCGGCGACATAAACCTCGAAATTAGCGTTGCCACCTCGTCATCGCCCTGTCTCTTATAATTATAGCCATTATCAAATTGAGACTCGAAGGTTAGGGAACCAAAAAAAGACCAATTTTTAGATATTTTTACAGCCGCCTTGTTGTCTAAAAAAATCCTATCGTTAGTCTTTTTCTGCAGCTGACCTTTGTTTTTTACTTTGCCATATTGCAGGTTGGTCTCGGTAACAAAACTAAAATCGCTCTTGTTGTATTCTGCCTTATAATTAAGCTGACCGCCAACGGCCACCGAATTTACACCGCCACCCTTCCAATTGTTGCTAAATTGGGCCTGATTTATATTGATTCCGATGGCTGTTCGGGTTTTCCAATAATTTACTTTGGCATTTACAATAATTGGCTTTATAACCACAGGCTCAAAAACCAGCGGAAATTGCCTACTCGGCAAAGGATTCCGTTTAAGTTTTAAGTTTAGGTTATCGGTTTTAATCGGGATGGTATCTGCCTCTTGGGCAAATAATGGATTGTGTAAGAATGTGGAGAGCGTGATGAATACTATAGCGGCAGAAAATAGATTTTTCATTGACTACAAAGAAAATGAAAAAAACGATAGTTTAAAAATTTTGGCGTTATTAGATAGGTTTTATACGCAAGCGACAAATTACGTTTGGCAAAATTAGCTTTTTCGATTAATCGCAGGTACTGATGAAAATGATTGGTGGTTTTAAAATTTCTCGTTTTTTCAAATGTTTTAATCGAAATAATTTGGGCGCCCGTGCACGCCTTCCACTGTATCTTTTTGGCAGAAGCCAAAAAGGATGCCGTTGCAGTCGTTGGCGCACCTGCGTGGCGGAATGAGATCTGATAAAATTAGCTTTTCGCTTTCTTAGGATAACCCCCTGATTCAATCTTGTTAAACTTCTTGCATCATCTCATTTGGGAAATTTAAGCACAGCAAGTGTACTTGAAAAAGGCTACTCTTAAAAAAAGTATAACAGCCTTGAATCGATTTGCGCTATCGTTTTATCATTTTAGTGTTTGGTGAAATTGCATATATTTGAGAGTAAACTGCAAGCTTACCTGAAAAATTCCGCAAAGAAAGAATTATGAAAATCGACAGACAATTTAACGAACTAAATTTTGAAGAATACAAATTCTTCATAGAAAATCATAAAAATTATTCGGATTTTAATACGTTGGGACTTTATCGTTCTATTTGTGAAAATAATATTATCAACATCAAAGAACAAATACTTATTCGTGATTACGCAAATAAAATATTTCAGAAAACATTTGATTTTCTCCAAATAAAAGATCCGTGGACTTACCTTAAAGTACGAACTTTAGGAATGGAACTGACAAATGGAGATAAAGAAGAATTGTGGAGAAAAATACGTGAAAATCAGCAGAAAATATTAAAACAAAAACGAATTAGGCATCAAAATTTCGGAGAATATTCTAAACATAATTGTAGATACGAAACTTGTCCTATGAACGGAATTATGATAAAACAAGGTTCTTTTATGGCCGAATACGAAATGTCTCTTGGTAACATATGTAAATATGTACAAGAGCAAAAGTCTGGAAGGAGAAAATCTGACAGGAAGTTTGAAAAACAAATTGTGGAAAGAGAACTGAATAATGAATAAAACGCCGTGTACGTCCCTGATATAGGTTGACACAAAAAGTCAGTTTATATGAAAGCAAATTTAGGACAAATCCGGAAACATCGTGTGTATTCCGAGGATTTCAAAAGGAGTCTGGTCGACAGTTTTGAGCGTGGCGAGTTCAGTATCCTCCAGCTTGAGAAGCTCTATTCGGTAAAAAATTCCACCATCTATGCGTGGGTATACAGGTTTTCTCGTTTTAACGAAAAAGGAGTTAGAATTGTAGAGATGAAAAGCAGCAACCAGACAAAGTTGGCAGAACTTTCCAAGAAAGTAGAGCAGTTGGAACAGATCGTTGGCCAGAAGCAGGTAGCGATCGAATACCTGGAGAAGATGATTGAGCTGGCCAAGACAGACCTGCACATAGACATAAAAAAAAACTACAGCCCGCAACCATCGGCTGGTTCAGGTGCAACAAAGAAAAGATGAGGTTCCCGATGGCACAACTTTACGGATATCTGGGCATAAGCCGGCAGGCGGTAGCCCAGGGCATGAAGCGCCAGGCTGTCTTCGAGGGCAGGGTCCTGGTTCTTTTGGCGGAGGCAGAGGAACTGCGCAGGGAGCACCCGGGATGCGGGGTCGAGAAGATGTACTTTACCCTCGATCCCGGCTTTATCGGTAGGGACAGATTTATAGAACTGTTTATGGAGCAGGGTTTTAGGCTGAAGAAGGTTATCAATTTCAGGCGTACCACATACCCGGTATACTCAAAGTATGCCAACCTGATAAAAGGTTTGGTCATCGACGCTCCCTGTAGGGTATGGCAGTCCGACATTACCTACTATGATGTAAGGGGCAGGTTCTATTATGTGGTGTTCATAATAGACGTGTACACGAAGATCATCGTGGGCCACCAGATATCGGACAACATGAGGGCAACCGCGAATGTGAAGGCGCTGCGGATGGCCCTGGCGCAATACGGGTCGCCCAAGATCCACCATTCGGACAGGGGCGGGCAGTACCTGTACGGGGAATATCTGAAAATCCTTGAGGGGAGCGGCTGTGCAGTGAGCATGTGCAAATCCTCACAAGACAACGCCTATGCGGAACGGATAAACAGGACGATCAAAGAAGAGTATCTCGACCCATGGGAGCCCAAAGATTTCAGGGAGCTTAAGCTGTTTACGGAGAAGGCCGTACATCACTATAACAACAAAAGAAACCATAACAACCTCGATAGGCGAAAACCGTTGGAATTTGCCGAAAGATGGAAAAACTTGGAAAAAAACGAAAGAAAAGAAATAACTATATTTAACAACGAATAAGTGTAAAACATGTCAACACTAATCAGGGATATTCACCGAACCGTTAATCGCAATTCTAAAGCGACGCAAAAACCTACAAAAAGAGATAAAGTATGAGAAAAGTAATTGCGGCATTTAATATGACACTTGACGGTAATTGCGACCATAATGCAGGAATTCCAGACGAAGAGATTCATTGTCATTATACTAAATTATTAGCGGATGGAGACACCATTTTGTATGGCAGAACGACATTTCAACTTATGGAGTTTTGGCGAACAATTTTAGAAAACCCTTCAGAAGAAAAATCTATGAACGACTTTGCCATATCAATTGACAAAATCCCAAAAATAGTTTTTTCACATACTTTGAAAAATCTTGAATGGGAAAGTGCAACCATAGCAAATCTTAGTTTAAAAGAAACTGTTTTAGAACTTAAACAACAACTAGGCAAAGATATTTTAATTGGTAGTCGTAGTTTAATAATTCAACTCATTAAACTTAAATTGATAGATGAATTGCAAATTTGTGTATATCCAGTTATCGCAGGGAAAGGTTTGTCATTATTTGAAAACATAACGGAAAGAACGATTCTAAAACTTATAAAAGCAAAAACGTTTAGTGGTGGTGCAGTGATACTTTATTATAATCTTAAAGAATAAACAACAATTTTATAACCAATTATGAAAGTTACAGATGAACATAACAAGCGAATCGCCAAGATGATATTCGGCTCGATATATCCTCATTACATTACAAAAATTGAAAAAAAAGGCAGAACAAAAGAAGAATTACATCAGGTAATCGAATCTTTAATAACATACTTAGATATATGATCCAGAAAAACCTTTCAGATTTAAGTGACGAACAACTTTTGAAAAAATTAAAAGGAATAAGAACTGCTAAGATTGTGGATGCCGTTTTAGTTGGATTGACTGTTGGAATTGTGATATACGGCGCAATAAAAAACGGATTTGGATTTTTTACATTCGTTCCTCTAATTTTGGTTGTTGCAATCTTCAGAAACTCGAAAAATAATAAAAATTTAGAAATAGAGATACAAAATGAATTAGCTGCCCGACGCCTATAACCAAACGCTTTGGTAGAACAGGTTAGAGGGAATTTGCATTTACTTCGATTTATCCTGCGATGATTGATTAAAAAAATTTTACTACGCTTATAAGTGGTATTGTCGCCTGGTTTAAGCAGCCCGAAAATTTCTATCTCCCAAATAGAGAAAAAAATATGGTGGAGATTACCATCATTTACATTTAGAAATTAGAAAAATTTGATGATTATGGATGCGCTAGATGGCTTACTTTGAACAATGTGCAACTGAATGAGCCGTTTTATGATCCACAATTTTTCATTAAAAAATATGTGAAACCAATTGTAAACGCCCTAAATCAATTTAAATTACAAAATTCGCATCCACCCATACCAGCTTCCTTTCCTCAGATAATTTAAATTTCTTTCATTATTATAAGCTTCTTTTTCAAAAATGATGTTTCTGTAAGCTTTGTAATGTTCTCTATATTTTATCCTATTGATCAGATAGTTCGCCAAATAGCACACATAGAAGGGAATCACCAACATTTCTAATTGCTGCCGCAGATGTATTTTTTCATGATTAAGAAGAATTTTATCCTTTTTGTGATCTGCAGATTTCAATAGAATAAAAGGAAAGAGCGCCATGCCGTATGCTGGTAGCTTTTTTATAACCAAAATGGGCGTTTTCACGGCACTGATAATTTTAAAGCAGGCAGGTTTGGCAAACGTAGCGCACTGGGATTTATGCGATAACTTCGATAGGCATTTTTGATAAAAGTATTAAAAGCATAATCACTTGCATCTAACACAAATTGATAGGTTGGCTGGTATTGCAACATAAAATCATCACGCTCTGCACCGGTAATGCCAAGCACCTGCGTTATTAATGTTGGCGTGAATCTATAATCTATCACTTGTTGATGGTAATCGCGTTCTAAAATCTTCTGTAAATAACGGGCATTTTTCCCTTGCTTGCTAAACAAATTATAAATGGCATCGATGTTTAAACCGGCACCACGACTGCCAATACTGAGCATATCGTCCGTACTTCCTCGCAGAATTGCGTATCGATTATCTTGTAGAGTTTCCTCATATTTTTCTTGCGGGGTCATTCTTTTCTTTTGAATCTGCACATCTTTTAAACGAACCCCTCTGGACTTTAATTGAAAATAAGCCGTTGCTTGTCCATTATAAATTAAGGTGTCGGTGCCATAACTATTAAGGGTGGCCACCAAAGTATCACCTGAAATGGCATAAGTGCTAAATTCTCCCTTTGTATTGTTGTATAAACCATTACCAGAGCGTAAGTTTAGTATAAATACTTTGGCGAGACGTTGCTTACTTTCTTTATCGATAACAAGTCCCTGCACCTGCTTCTGTTGCGCCAAACAGTTTGCCGCAATAACTGATAGAAAGTAAAGGCATAAAAAAAGTTTCATCCAACATCAAAGATACATATTGCAAAGTTGCACTAAAAACGGCTTAACATTATTTAACTCTAATCGTTTGGCCGAGTTTTATAATGTCGTTTGTCATGCCATTTAGACTTTTTAATTCATCTACAGTTAGGTTAAAGCGTTTAGAAACGTTGTATAAAGTGTCTCCCTTAACAATCGTATAAGTGCCATCATTGGCGATAGCGCCGGCTCCGTTTGGAGGAACCTCGACCGGGGCAAATTTCTTTTTTTCTTGTGGGATGTTTGCATTGATCTCCGTAAAAACCTTGTCTTCGCGTGCCAATTTTTGTTTTTCATCTTCGGGTTGATCGTATTGATCTAATTGATACTTTTCAATTGTCGAAATTAACATATCTGGATAACGCGGATTTGTTGCATAACCTGCAGTTTTCAAACCTTGCGCCCAACTGCGGTAATCATTTTTATCTAGCTGAAAAAGAAAGCTATACCGCTTGCGCTTTAAAAATTCTGAATGATCTCTAAAAGATTCGCGCGCATCTTTATAAACTCTGAAGCAGTCGTTTTTTTGGTCGTCGTCTCTGTAATAGCTTTTCCCGCGCCAATCTGAAGTACATTTAATACCAAAATGATTGTTCGCGTATTTGGCGAGATCGCTGTTGCCGCTGCCCGATTCTAAAATTCCCTGGGCCAAATTTATGCTTGCCGGGATTCCAGCAGCGTTCATTTCTTCAATCGCAACACCTTTAAACTGATCGATATAACTAAGTGTTGTATAACTTGTATAAGTGTTGTTATTTGCCCTATTAGCGCCTTTTTCAATTTGCTTATTATTTCTGTTATATTTTCTAGAAGCACAAGAGGCCAACAGAAATATACAGCATCCCAATAAAACTGTTAATTTTTTCAAGTTAATATCTGTTGATGAAGTATGTAGCACAATGGCCCAATTTATAGTTTTTAATTTTGGCGGGTTGCCGCCTTTTTTTAACACTTGTTAAAATTGACCTAATACCTCAATCTTTTACCAATCTGTAGCGTTGGGTTTTTTAATCCGTTCTTTTTCATAAGCGCCTTAACAGTGATGCCTTTTTTGTCGGCAATACGGTTTAAATCATCTCCTTGTTTTACCACATAGATTCGGTATTTTTTGCGTTTATTCGATATGGTTTTTTTAGAAATGGGTTCCACATAATCTTCCGGGCGGTCATCGTATTGATACAGATCATATTTTTGAATGATGGCAATAACCTGGGTTGCCCAAGAGCGGCTATGTGCATAACCTCCCCGTTGAATGCCGAGCGCCCAACCACGATAATCGTACTGGTCTTTGCTATCAAACAAATATTTAAAAGATGGTTTATCTTCTAGTATTTTTATAAAGCCTTGGTAAGAATCTTCTGCGGTATCATAATCTCGGTAAGCGGACCGTATTTCTGTATTGCTGTTTTCCCCTTTTACTCCAAAATGGTTATTTAAATATTGTGCAATCCTGCTATTTCCTGATGCCGATTCGTGTATGGCGACTGCCAAAATTAAACTTGCCGGTACCTTGTATTCGCGCATCAGCGTTTGCGCACAATCTACATGTTCGGCAATGTAGTCTTCGGTGTCTAACGTCGTTGCGTTTGAAATTGATAAAACTCCAAATGTGAAAAGTGCCGTAATTAAAACTATTAACCCAGATTTTTTCTTCATACTTTTCCTTTTTTCCTTTCGGGATGAACTTTTCAAATTAAAGTGCTAGGTTTAAATCACTATTTTTTCCTTATGATTAATAAACCATCTCTAACCGGAAGAATTAATTGTTCAACGCGAGGGTCGTTCTTTATCTTGTTATTAAATACATTTATATTTTTCGTATCCTTATCGGGATTATTGTCCAAAACTTTTCCGCTCCAAAGCACATTATCAACAATGATGATTCCACCGCTTCTGAGCCTGTCAAAAACCATATCGAAATAATTGCCGTTGTTTTTTTTGTCTGCGTCGATAAAGATAAGATCGAAAGTTTTATCTATCTCTTTTAGGGTTTCGGTAGCATCGCCGATCAGGTATTTTATTTTCGAATTATAACTGGAATCTGCAAAATTTTTGCGCACCATATCTTCGAGTTCTGCGTTTACATCTAAGGTATAGATTTGGCCTTCGGCACATAAACCCTCCGCGAGGCAAAGCGTAGCATAACCGGTAAATGTTCCTATTTCTAAGATGTTTTTTGGAGAAAGCATTTTGCTGAGCATACTTAAAACGCGACCTTGATAATGACCGGATAACATGCGGGGCATCAATACTTTTAAATTGGTTTCTCTATCAATACGATGTAGCAACTCGCTTTCTGGTTCGCAGTAGCTGTCAATTAATGTTTGAAGGACTGGGTTTACAATATCGATGGTTTTTTCTGTCAATGATTTGTTTTTAATGTTTTATAGCAAAGCTTGAAGACTTACCAAGCATTGGCTGATTGACTACAAATACGTAATTTAGCCAGTTTTCGCCTAAAATCTACCTTCCTTTCACCTTTCAGCCTTCGACCTTATTCAACGCCTATCTTCCATAAAATATTGTAAAATAATGGTTGCGGCAATTGTATCTACCCGATCTTTGTTTTGCCTATCTGTTTTTTTAAAGCCACTTTGCATAATGGTTTGTTGCGCCATTTTGGAGGTAAAACGTTCATCAACCCAATATTGTGCAATGGTTGGAAAGCTTTTTTTTAATAAAGTAGCAAAGCCTTTGGCATGTTGTTTAGAATTGGAATCGCTGCCGTCCATTTGTTTTGGGTCGCCAATTACAAAGGCTTCTACTTGTTCTTTTTGCAGGTAGTTTTGCAGAAATGTCATGGCATCTTTAGGGTGAACCGTGGTAAGCCCTGTTGCTATAATCTGCAACGGATCTGTAACAGCTATCCCAATCCGTTTTGTGCCGTAATCGAATGCCAAAATTCTACCCATAACATCAAAATTTAACAGAAACAAATTTTGATTTGAATATTCCCAATCTTCCGTCTCTTTTACGCCAAATTTCTACCTGCATTTACAATTCCGAAAACCGTTCTCACTGCCAGTTTTTCTAAGGCAGTTCTGTCGTTTGGTGTTTGTTCTGATTGAAGTTTTTCTAATGCAAAATGCTGGATTAAAACCAGAGGCAGAATAATACGCTCGCGCGTGGCGATAGATTTTTTATCTATTGGGTAATTGGCCATAAGCGTTGGTTGGCCTGATAGTTTTAGCAACATGGTTTTGGTAAGCTCGTATTCATCATATAATTGCGTCCAAAAAGCACCAAATTCTTTATCTTTAGCCAAATGGGCAGTTATGGAGTAGTCAGATTTGCTCATGCTCATCATACAATTATCTACAATGGTTTTAAGATAATCAGAATCTTGATAAACTTTAACTACATTATCCCAATTTCCTGCATCTTCTTGTAGTTTTAACGATGTGCCCATCCCATAAAAACCTGGCACGTTTTGTTTTAGCATGCTCCATGCGGTTACAAAACTTATTGCCCTTAAATCTTCCAATTTCATTTTGCCTCCACCATTTCTTTTTACCGGGCGACTGCTAATGTTTGCTTGAGATAATAATTTTAGTGGAGAAAGCTGTTCCAGATATTTAACAAATAATGGATGTTCTCGTAAATCAACAAAAGCTTTATAACTTACCTCTGCCATTTCGTCTAAAATAGTCTTATTATCAGCATCCAAGAGAACGTTGTGTTTTTCCTTCAGCCCAGAGGTAATACCTGCGTTTATAAGTTGTTCTATGTTAAATTCGGCACTCTCCACAGAACCGTATTGCGAACTGATGGTTTGCCCTTGGACGGTAAGCTGCATATTATTGTTGGCAATTTCTTTGCCCATCGATGCGTAGAAGCGATGCGTCTTGCCGCCGCCGCGGGCTGGTGGCCCACCACGCCCATCAAAGAAGGCAAGTTTAACGTTGTATTTTGCCGAAACCGCAGTTAAAGAAGTTTTGCCATTAAAGATAGACCAATTGGCCATTAAGTAGCCTCCATCTTTTGTGCTATCAGAATAGCCGAGCATAATGTCTTGCTTATTGCCGCGAGATGCAAGGTGCTGTTTGTAAAATGGATTATTATACAGCGTATCCATAATATCTGCTGCACCCTTTAAATCATTTACGGTTTCAAACAGTGGCACGAAATCTATTGTTAGTTCATCTTTCCTCCAACCGTTCCAAAGAAAAAGTTCTACAAGCTGCAAAATATCACTTGCTCGCTGGCAGTTACTAATAATAAAGCGATGACATGCCTTTTCTCCATTTCGTTTTTGTATTCCTTTTATGGCTTTTATTACATCAATGGTATCTTGCGTCAATGCATCTGCTTCAGTAGCGTAAGCGATTCGGGCCTCTTTAAACGAGATAAGTTTCAGTTTTTCTTCCTCTGATAAATCATCATAGTTGCTAGGGTAAAGTGAAGAAATAGGTTTGTTTTCGCGACAGTGGGAATGCACCTTACGAAGCACTCGGCTATCTTGTCTAATATCCAAAGAAGCAAAATAGCAACCATATAAATCTACCTTCCTAATTAAATCATTTACCAGATCTACAAATAAACCATCATGGTCTGCCAACACGGTATCTTTAATTTGGTTTAGGTGCAACTTCAAATCATCAGAAATATCTGTGAGCTCACAACTTTGATCAAAAGCATTTTTATAGAGCGTGTCTTGCAAATAAATAATATTCTCTTCTACGCCTCTAAAGGTAATTCGCATTCTTAGAGTGCGGAAATCCCTATAATAGCATCTAAACAATATCTGTCTAAGCATTTTGGAAACCTCCAAAGTGGTATCTATATGGATGTTTGGATTTCCATCTCTATCGCCGCCCGGCCAAAAACCGAGCTCTAAAATTTTGTGCGTTTCTAAGTTATATTCATCTAAATTCTGATCTATACCTTCTTGTATGTTTGCCGCTGCGAAGTAAAAAGTGTTTTCTAAAAACCAAGCAAGATTTAGCGCCTCATCTACTGGAGTGGGGGACTTTTTGTTGAAAAATGGTGTCTTACCGAGTTGCTGCAAAAGCAAATTCATAGCGGTTAAATCATTTGACTTAATGGCAGCAGTCAAATCGGTAATGATTGCTAAAACCGTCCCCGGATAAAATTGGGTTGGATGAGCCGTTAGCACTAATCTTAAAGAAAGATCTTCAATAGCATGTTCTATTTTAGAAAGCATGGCACTGTTGTCGGCATTCTTTTTTAAAACAAACGATAGTTTATTTTGCTCTTCGGTAGTATTTAATTTGGAGAACGAGGCATCTTCTACCGCATCAAAAAGCACAACTTGACGCTCTATATATTGTATAAACCTAAATAATAAATCTACAAAATCTTTCTGACTGGTGTAGTTTGTAAACTTTGCAAAAAATTCTTCTATAATTTGAGCAGGCTTTTGCCCCCTTGCCACTCCATCTTCGCAGCTTTTAAAAAAAAGGGGTAGCAAGGTTCCGGTATCCTTAACTTTATAAAACGGAAGTGTGAGAAAAAGGCTGTTAAAAAGTTCAAATTTTGATACTACCTCATTGTTAAAAATAGATTCTCTTTGGGTAGTCAATCGGAGTTTGGGCATAGCTTATAAAATGTATGGTAAACCGTAATAGTACAAAAAATGCTCAACTAAATAAAATTTACAAGCTTGCGATTTGGAATTTTGTATAAATTAATTTAATTTTAAAAATCTTATTTGGGTGTTGGGTACCCACCTAAGTCTTTAGCAATGTTTAAGGGCGTTGCGATGATTGTTAATTTTTTGGGTTATAAACAGCCGATCAATTTTGGATCGGCTGTTTTATTGTAGGACGATTGTTATTGGTTGCGAAATCAGGATAATTTAGTGCGAGTCTGATGCAATTTTCATATTCTTTTGAAACTTTTGGATTAATACTAAAGGTATTGCGAAAAGCATGATTAAACCCGTAATCCAATATGCATCGTTAAAGGTTAAAAGAAGAGCTTGTTTGGTTACCATCCCATCCATAGCTCTATAAGCCATGATTTTTGCATCGAACAAGCTTTGTCCTTTTGCCATAAAGCCACTCACAATTTTGTTGAACCGATCTAAAAAAGCTGGGTTATACTCATTTATGTTAGTAAGCAAAGTGCTTCTGTGGTAACCCGATCTCAGGTGGATCATGGTAGTTAAGGCTGCGATACCAAAGGAGCCACCCAATTGTCGGCTCATATTGTTTAAGCCCGTGCCTTGGCCAACTTCTGCACCTTTTAAATCTTGCACCGCCAACGTAGTTAATGGAACAAAGAGTAGTGCCATTCCTGCGCCTCTTATCACTAGCGGCCAGAAAAAATCTCCAGTACCAGATGATAAAGTCGAGCCGCTTAATTGCCAACAAAATACAAAGAATAAGAACATCCCAACGCTTGCCATAATTTGGGCCGGTACGCCTTTTTTAAGCATGATACCAATAAATGGCATACATAAAATGGTTACTAAACCGCCGGGTAAAAACAGTTTCCCGGTTTGAAGCGCTGTGAACCCAAGTAAAGTTTGACAGAACACAGGAAAAACAAAAACAGATCCGTATAGTCCAAAACCCAATAAAAAGGAGGTCAACATTCCGACAGAAAAGCTTCTATACTTCATAATTTTGAAGTTTACGATAGGGTGATCTGTACTCATTTCTCGCCATACAAAAAACAGGAAACCAAAAACCGCAAATATGCTTAACACTACTATATAAGGTTCAGAAAACCAGTCTTCGCTTTCTCCTTTCTCTAAAACGGTCTGTAAACTACCTACAAATAGTGCAAGTAGAGCAATTCCCCACCAATCGATAGGCTTCCCACTCGCGTCTTTCGGGGTTTCCTTAATATAGGTATAGCTTAGATAAGCGGCTAACATACCTACGGGAATATTTACGTAGAAAATCCAAGGCCAAGAGCTAATCTCTAAAAGATAGCCGCCAATAGTTGGGCCTATGGTTGGCCCAACCACCGCTCCCAAACCAAATAAAGCGGTTGCTATACCAACATCTTCGCGTGGCCAGGTTTCTAACAAAATAGCCTGCGCGGTGGATAATAACCCGCCACCGGCAAAACCTTGAATAATCCTAAATAAAATCAGTTCATCCAATCCATGGGCATTTCCACACAAAAAAGAGGCTATGGTAAATACGATGATTGAGGTAAGGAAATAATTTTTTCGGCCAAATTTGCTGCCCAGCCAGCCAGACATTGGCAAAATGATTACGTTGGCCACTCCATAACCGGTAGTTAGCCATGCAACGTTCTCTAGGGTTGCGCCCAAATTTCCTTGAATATCTGGCAGGGCAACATTTACAATGGTTGTGTCTATCAGCTCTAACAAAGAAGCCGTAATTACCGTAATGGTAATAATCCATTTTTTAAAACCTACTTCGGGCATGTTGTTATTATTTAGAAACCGAGGCCTGTACGCTCATTCCCGGGCGCAACCTTGCCAACAGTTCTTTTGATGGATGTATTAATATTTTAACTGGTACACGCTGCACAACCTTTACATAGTTACCAGTGGCATTATCGGGGGGCAACAAAGAACCTTTCGCTCCAGTTATGGGCGCGAAGTTTAACACTTCTCCTGCTATCTTTTGATCTGGAAAAGCATCTACGGTCACTTCAACTTTTAAGCCTTTTTTAATGTCTTCTAGTTGTGTTTCCTTAAAATTGGCTGTTACATACAAGCTACCGTCGTTAACAATAGAAAAAAGCGGTTGCCCTGCCTGCACCAATTGGCCTTTCTGAACATTCTTTTTTGACACAAGGCCAGATACAGGTGCCTTAATATTGGTATACGATAGTTGCAGTTTTGCAAAATCTACGTCGCTTTGGCGTTGGTTTATCACATTGCTGCTAACCGCAAGCTGAGACCTGGTGGCACCGACTTGTTTAACGGCAGCATTATACTGATCTTGCGCTGCCTGGAACGCAGCCTGTGCAGATTCTTTGGTGGCACTTGCTTGATCAAAAGCTTGCTTTGTTATTGCACCCTCTTTAACAAGATTCTCATAACGATTGAAATCTTTTTGCGCCAAATTTAACTTTACTCTTGCCGCATCTACATTTGCTTTTGCTGTACTCGTATTGGCAGCAACGGCAGAAATTTGTGCTTGTGATACTCCAACTCCTGCGCTGGCACCTTGTTGACCAGATTGTGCTTGTTCTACCTTAATTTTGAAATCTTGGTCATCTAACCTGACAAGTACATCGCCCTCGTTAACATGGGTGTTTTCTTGAAAGTTAATGTCTTTTACATACCCACCCACACGAGCGACTACCGGACTAATATCACCATCTATCTGTGCGTCATCGGTATCAACATGTTTGCTATAATAGCTCCATTCTCTAATTCCGAACCCGATTCCTATAATAACTAGCACGCCAATTATTATCGGCACTAGTTTATTTTTTTTCTTTTTTTCAGTTTCCATTGTTTTATTTATTGGGTAATTTTTCCTGTTGATTTTAATAATTTGTAATACGCTAGTCCCACGTCTGCCTTAGCTATCTCTAAGTTTATTTTTGCTTGATATAATAATGTCTCTGCATCTATTCTATCTGTAACCGAGGCAATGTTATTGCTGTATTTAGCCGCCAACAACCTATCATTTTCGGTTGCTTGGTTTATAGAGGTTTGCAGTATATCTACTTTTTGCAAAGCAACCTTATAGCTTTGATAGTTGGAATTAATTTCTTGTTTTAGTTGATCTGATACCACATCTTTTTGTAGCGTAATTTCATTTTGCTGAATTTTTGCCTGGCTTACTTTGTTTTTATTCGTCCAAAATGCACCAAAGTTCCATGCAATATTTGCACCGACAGTAACAGGCGCCACAAATTGGTTTGCTTGAGGGATAAACCCATTTGGATTGATATAATACAGATTTGCGCCCACGCCCACGGTTGGCAATACATTTGCCTTAATCGTTTTTATATTAAAATCTGCAACCTTGTTTCGCAAGTCTAATTGTTTCAGTTCTTGCCTGTTAGCAAACGCTTCGCTAATGTAGTCGGTTAAGTTGCCCGCATTCATGGCGCTTACGGTTGGCTCCATAACTTTTATTTCAGTATTATCTCCCAATCCTAGAAGAATATCTAAGTTATAGTTAACAATTTTTGTGTTGCTCTCTGCGTCCAGTTTCGTTAAATTTACGTTCGCCTGCTGTAGCTTAAACCTCAACACATCGTTTTTGGTTACCAAGCCTTGATCAAAAAATTGTTGAGATTGTTTTATTTGCGCTGCGATAGATGCCAAGTTTTGGTCGATCACTTTCTCGCTCTGCGAAAGCTTATACAAGCTGTAATACATGTTTATTACCGCGTAGGTTACGTCTTCTTTACTCAAATCAACATCTAAGTTGGCCACCTCTTCTAAAAGTTTGGTAGATGCTTCGGCATATCTAAGTTTTCCACCTGCATACAGCCGCTCTTGCAATGCCACAGATCCAATAAATGCGTCCGCGCGCCTAGGAAGATGAATTTCACTCTCGCCACCCCCTAATTTTAGAACATTTGTTGGAATCTCTGCATGATTGTACAAAAGGCTGGCGCTTGCAGCAGGCAACGCGTTATCTTTAACCAAAGCCAATTGTGCAACTGCTTGATCTATTTTGTTTTTAGCAAGTTTTAAATTTTTGCTGTTAGCAATGCCGAGCTCTATAGCCTGATTTAAGTTTAGCTCCTTTACATCTTGCGCAAACAACATGGTCGGAACAAGAGCCAAACCAAGCAAAATTTTTACAGTTTTAAATTTCATTTATGTTTGTTTCTAATAAAATTGATGTTAGATTTTTTAGGTGATTTATTATCCGCTCTCTGATTACCGGTTTATCTTTTGGATTATCTATGTCAAAAGAAGAAGAATTTAGCATTTTTGCAGGAGTGGTAACGACGTTGGTAATGGTACCCATAATTGTTGCAATAACCATCCTGACATCTGCCCTGTTAAAATCACCTTTCTCCATTCCCTGCACAAGAACTCTCTCTATAATTTCCATATTAAGTCTTAAGGCATCCTTAATTCTTATATACATTTCTGGGCGTTGCGATAGTGAAAGCTCTCTATTCATCATGCGATGAAAGGAGACATTTGCTAAAATTCTATCCACTAATCCTTCTATTATTCTATGAAGTTTTTCTATTGAGGTGGTTTCTTCTTCACTTATTGTCTGCAACTGAACGGCAAAACTAGCTATCCGATCGGTCATTATCCCCATAAACACCCCTTCCTTAGAACCGAAGTAGTAGTTTATCATAGCCATATTAGCCCCAGCTTGCTTTGCAATCTGCCTAGTGGAAGTCCCTTCGTAACCAGCAGAGCAAAACAGCATTTCTGCAGCAGTTAAGATCGCACCTTTTTTATCTATCTTTTCCAAAATCATTCCTTTCATTTTTTTAATATAACAAAATTAATCAATCGATTGATTAAATGTATCGGTTTGTTTTAAGTTTACACTTGGCTGATAAAGCAAGATGTTGTTTAGAAATTAAAATAAAACTACCTTTGTTTGTAAATGATAACGTTTATGAGCATACAAGAAAACACCGCTAATAATTTTAATTGGTTATACTACCTCGCCGGCCTTATTTTTGGAATTTTAACTGCTGTAGTAATTTCCGATAGTTATATTTTTGCTTTTGTTGGGGCAATTTTAGGCCTTCTGTCTGCTGGCTTATTTTTGAATGCATTGGCTAAGGGCAGGCATTATTAGAACTGCAAATTGGCTAGCCCAAATTTCTGAATCGATGAAAAAGCTTCTTTTTTTCGCCTTATGCTTATTGTGTTTCGGCGCAAGTGCGCAAACTAATTTAGGCGAAGAACTGTCTTTTCCTTTACCAGATGCTAGTCCGGCAGATATACTTTATTACCCTATAAATGCTGCTAAAACGAAAACCGAGGGCGAGGAAACCCCAGTCATAAAAATTAGCTATTCTAGGCCTCAGCTAAAAGGACGTGTAATTTTTGGGATGTTGGAGCAGTATGGTAAAGTTTGGCGTTTGGGCGCAAATGAGAATACCGAAATTACTTTTTTTGAGAAAGTAATTGTTGCGGGAAAGACCATTAAGCCCGGAACTTACAGTTTGTTTGCCATCCCAGAAAAAGATAAATGGACTATTATTATCAATAAACAAGTAAATAGGTGGGGCGCATTTACCTATGATCAGACCAAAGACTTATTGCGTGACGAGGTACCTACAAAGACTTTGCACAAGGCTTTGGAATATTTCTCGATGACGTTTATCAAAACGAATACTGGCGCAAACTTGGAGATGGCTTGGGACAAAACGCTTGTTGAATTGCCTTTAGAATTTAAGTAAAAAGGGCTAGATTTATCGCAAATTGCTTTGCAACTCCCATATTTGATTTTTCGCTTTTATCCGCTCTCTGTCTTTATTCTTCGCTTCTTCCCATTAGCTCTTAAGCTTTTCAACGCTAAATTGCTACTTGCTCATTTACACCCCAAGGTTCTAATCTGCTTCTCGCATTATTAATTTATCTTTTAAATTCAAACTGTTGGTTTTGCTTAGCAACTTAGCAGATTTTACCAAGTTCACAAACTCAGATCTATAGCCGTCTTTGTCTGAAGATTTTGAATTTTCCGCGGTAACAACCACATGTTCGAAGGATACATTTTGTTTAAATTTAGAATCGCGCAGAAGCATCCCAAATTCCGCAACTGCGATTGCAAACCTAAAGTTATTGCTTGTTGCAGTAAAGCTTAGTGGGTTATCTAAAACTGCCTTGCTTAACAATTTACTTTTTTCCCCATCTGGATTTTTATATCTTAGTTTTACAGTTAATATTTCGCCGTTATCTATCGTGCTAATTGTTGAAGGTTTTTGATATTTCAACGCATCTACGCTGCTGCTAAAAGAGTCATTTACACCTACTGGGATAATTTCATAAAGTGCAGTAACGGTGTGGCCCGAGCCTAATTCGCCAGCATCTTTTTTATCGTCGTTAAAATCTTCTTTGTTTAGCATTCTGTTTTCGTAGCCAATCAATCTGTACGCATTTACTCTAGCGGGATTAAATTCTACCTGTAACTTTACGTCCTTTGCAATGGTAAAAAGCGTTCCGCCAAACTGGCTTATCAATGTTTTACGCGCTTCGTTTATATTATCTATGTACGCGTAGTTTCCATTACCCTTATCGGCAAGCACTTCCATCTTACTGTCCTTATAATTCCCCATTCCAAAACCTAACACAGTTAAAAAAATCCCGGTCTTTCTTTTGGTCTCAATCAATCTTTCCATCTGATTATCGCTGCTGGCTCCTACATTAAAGTCTCCATCGGTAGCAAGAATTACCCGATTATTACCACCCTTTACAAAATTCTCCGTAGCAACCTTATAGGCAAGTTCTATATCTTCGCCGCCGGCAGTAGAGCCACCTGCAACTAATTTGTCTAAAGCATCTTTTATTACGGTTTTCCTATCTCCACTGGTTGCGGGAAGCACCAAACCAGAATTACCTGCATAAACCACAATAGCAACTTTGTCTTTAACGCGCAACTGATCTGTGAGCAGTTTGAAAGAAGAAACCAAGAGTGGCAACTTGTTTTGGGCATACATCGATCCAGAAACATCTATCAAGAAAACCATGTTGCTAGCCGGCAGATTCTCATTTGAGATTGTTTTACCTTGTAAACCAATCTGTACCAACTTATGTGCATTATTCCAAGGCGCACTGGCTATTTCTGTAACAATATTTACAGGATCATTGCCTTTTGGTTGCTGATATCGGTAGTCGAAATAATTGATCATTTCCTCTATACGTACTGCATCTGGCGGAGGTAATGTTCCACTGTTAATGAACCTCCTAACATTGCTATAAGATGCAGCATCAACGTCGATAGAAAATGTAGAAAGCGGATTATTTTTAGCACTATGGAAACCATTTTCTGTAATGGTTGAGTACGTTTCTGTATTTTGTGGCTGAGCACTCCGAACATAGCCCGAGCTAACTATTGGCGCAGCCATATTTGCTAGACCAATAGAGCTTGCTAAACGTTTGCTTTTAACATCTGCACTTTGTCCAGTAACAACCACTTCTGAAAGTGCCTGATTATCTCGTCTCAATTTCACGTTAATAGTGGTATTATTAATACCTACCGTTTTCGTCTGGTAACCGATTGCATAAAAATTAAGCGTCTTATCTTTTTCCGAAACAGAAATCATATATTTTCCAAATTTGTCGGTCGTGGTTTTTGTTCGACTAACATTGGCTATAACAGATGCGCCTGGCAATGGTTGGTTGCTTTCATCAACTACCAAACCTACTATTTTTCTCTGGTCGATGGTTTTAAAACCGAACATCATGCACACGGTAACTGTTAGGATAATGAGCTTTTTCATAATTAGTTTTTTTGGAATGATGCAGGATGTAAAAGATTTCCACAGATAAAGCCAAAAATATTTTTTATACTTGGTTAGAAAAATAGTTAAGCCATTTTTGAACTTTATAAAACATACAGCTGATAAACAGCAGATTGAAGACGCTAAACTAATTGCCGACTATAAAGGCACAGGCAATTTGGAGACCTTGGGCATGTTATATAATAGATATATGCACCTGGTTTTTGGTGTATGTATAAATTATTTTAAGGATGAGGAACGAAGCAAGGATGCCGTTATGCAAATATTTGAAGAGCTGATACCGAAGCTCATGGCGCATGATGTCCAAAGCTTTAAAAGCTGGCTCCATGTACTTACCAGAAATCATTGTTTAATGGCCTTAAGAAAATCTGGCAAACAAAGTATCGTTTCTTTAGATGATGCGTTTGTGGAAAACACGGAATTTGTGCATCTAGATATTGACAACGCAAAAGAAACACAGCTTACGTTGATGGAGAAATGCATGGAGTCTTTGATTGAAGAGCAGCGCAAAAGTGTAGATTTGTTTTACCTGCAAGAGAAATGCTATAAAGAAGTGGCCGAAATTACCGGCTACGATATGTTGAAGGTAAAAAGCTACATCCAAAATGGTAAGCGGAATTTGAAGATTTGTATAGAGAGGAATAGTAGTGAATAACGATTGGTTAGATATCGTCCTGTTAGAAGACTACTTAGATGGTAAGCTTGATGCGCAAGCCATGCACCGTGTAGAACGAGAGGCGTTAGAAGATCCTTTTGTTGCAGAAGCTCTAGAAGGCTTGAGAGCAACTCCAAGACGAAGACAAACACTTTCTATTTTACAAAAACGGTTACAAGATAGAATTAACAATCAGCCTGTTAAACGAAAACTTTGGGGTATAACTACACAGCGCCTTAGCATTGCTGCCACAGCTACGGTAGCATTTATAGCCGTGAGTATTTTATTTATTATGCGCGAAACCAATAGGCGTAACCAAATTGCAAAGCTAGACCATAAAGAAGTTATGGTAACCTTAGACAGCAACCATGCTGTCGCAAAACAAAAATCTATATCAAATGAAGCATCTAAAAAAATAGAGGAACAGAAGACTTCTGTAATTGCTAGAAATAAACCTATATCGGCTAAATCAGCGCCCTTAGAAGCAATGGAAAAAGACAGCGTAACTGGTATTGACAAGGAAGGCATCCAGGCACCGTCTGTTATTTCTGCGGATAATTTGACCGCAAGTGCTGCCCTGCAAAAGAAAAACCAAATTCGCTCCATTGTGCAAAGTTCGGCTTCTGGTTTAGGGATATCAAAAAGAACAAACGAAGTGCTAACGGGCAAGGTAGTATCTAAAACCGATGGATTACCGCTACCAGGCGTAACGTTGAGGTTAGAAGGCAGCAATGTATCTACCACAACCGATAAAAATGGAAACTTTACGTTAGTTGCCGACAGCACCAAGAATAACAATTTGCTGGCGAGTTACCTCGGATACAAGTCAAAAACAATTGTTAGAAAATTTGTTCCAGAAAACAAGAAGAGCAAGTCACTGGATTCAGCTAATGTTATTAGCTCAAGTGCGCTTAATAGAAGCAATTTGGTTACAGGCAAAGTGTTTAACATTAGCTTAGAATTAGACGACCAAGCTTTGAGTGAAGTTGTTGTTGCAGATAACAAATCAAAGATGAAAAGCAGAATCTTAGCAAAGCGTAACACAAGTTCAACGAGCACGATTATGGCGACTGAATCTTCCCCAGTAGATGGTTGGATTAAGTGGCGAGATTATCTGCAAAAAAACAATCGTGTTGTTAAAGATGATACAGCGCACAAAGAGGTTGTCCTTGGCTTTTATGTATCTAATCAGGGCGCGCCAATTTATATAAAAGTGATAAAGGGAGTTGGCAAAAAAGAAAATGAGGAAGCTATTCGATTGTTAAAAGATGGCCCGCTGTGGCAACCGGTTGATAATGAAGTTCAGGTAACGGTAGCTTTTTGATTGTTGATACTCAATAGTCAATTATTGATGTTACTTTTAAAGTGGTGTTTTGGTCTAAAATTTTTTCCTATTTCAAATTAATCCAAGTATTGCCCGTTATTAAATTAAGTGCTTCTTAACAATTTCTTCTAATTCGGTTATATCAAAGGGCTTGGCCAAATAACCATCTGCGCCAGCTTGAGTTGCCAATATTGCAATGTCCGTATTCGCAGAAAAATAAATTACCGGTATTTGTTTAAATTTTCTGTTGTTTTTTATTGTTTGCGTAGCAACTGTTCCACCTAAATCTGGCAACCAATTATCCATCAAAATTAGGTCTGGCATAAATTTGCTCACTTTTTTTTCTATGTCTCTTGCGTTGTCAGAGGTTTCAATTTCATAACCGGCCTCTTCTAAAATAATCCGGCAAATTTCTAAAATATCTTTATCATCATCGAAGACCAAAACCTTCTTTTTGCTCATATTACTTAGTTAATTTAGAAGAACTAGCCATTTAAATTATTTACATATAAGGCTATTTTATTCCCATCCAACACCAAACTTTTTTCTAAAGAGGTAATTGCCATTTCGGGCATATATGGCATAATAGCGGTATCTGGATTTTGTACCACCGCCGTGCCGCCTACACCGTTTACCCTCTTCAGTCCTTCTGTACCATCTGAATTTGATCCTGAAAGAAGTACGCATACAACTTGTTCTTGATACACCTCTGCTGCCGATTGGAAAGTAACATCTATAGATGGGCGAGAATAGTTAACTTTTTCGGAATAGTCTAAAGAGAAACTTTTATCTACTTCTATTAGAACATGGTAATTTGAAGGCGCTACATAGACAGTTCCGTCTTTTAAAAAGGTTTTTTCTTCTATTTCTCTAACAGGAAGTAATGTTTTGCCTTGTAAAAGTTCAGTTAGCATAGATTCGTTTCCAGACTTTCTGTGTAACACAATAATAATTGGAAAATCTAAACTTAGTTTTAACAATGGAAGCATTTTCAAAAGCACATCTAAGCTACCTGCAGACCCGCCAATAACCATTGCGCTACATCTTTTTTTATTTAGAGTTTGCGCCATATCTTTTCTTTATCAAATCTGGAGTACTTTTTTCTTTGTTCCCAAAAATCTAGACTTTCTTTACTGCCCAAAGCCAAATATCCTAATTTTTCTAAACTGTTATCGAATAAATTAAAAACTTTATGCTGTAAGTCGTTATCAAAATAAATCAGAACATTTCTGCACAGAATGAGTTGAAACTCATTAAACGAATGATCGGAAACGAGGTTATGGGTAGAAAAAATAATTTTCTCAGCCAAGCTTTCATCAAACTTTGCCAAAGAATAGCTTGCGGTATAATAGCTGGAAAAATCTTTTTGCCCGCCGGCTTCTCGATAATTTTCTGAATAAGATTTAAGGTAATTTAGTGGAAAAATCGCAGATTTTGCGCTTTCTAAAACAGAAGGATTTATGTCTGTTGCATAAATAATCGACTTATTGAGAAGATTTAGTTCTTTTAAAACAATTGCTAAAGAGTAAACTTCCTCCCCGGTCGAACAACCGGCCACCCAAATTCTAATGAACGGATAAGTACCCAGGTTGGGCAAAACATCGTTGCGCAGAGACTTATAAAAAGTTGGGTCTCGAAACATTTCGGTAACGTTTACTGTAATCTCTTCCAAAAAACGTTTAAAGTACTTCTTGTCTGATTTTAATGCGTAACGGAATTCTGCAAAACTTAAAAAGTTATCTAAATTATATAATCGGGTAATCCTCCGTTTTAAAGAAGCATGAGAATAACCAAAAAAGTCATATCCATAATTTTCCTGGACATCACTTAGCAGTGTTTTTATATCATCATTATCAATAGCATCTACAATAATCACCTAACCAAGATATTTTTTTACTACAACCAACAGCTCATCAAAATCTACAGGTTTTGATAGATATGCAACGGCTCCGGCCATCAAACACCTTTCTTTATCGCCAACCATTGCTTGGGCGGTTACCGCAACCACAGGAACATGTTGCATTTTATCGCTTCGCTTCATAAACGCAATCGCTTGATAACCGTCTAATTCTGGCATCATCATATCCATCAAAACCAGATTAATATTCAGCTTTTCCTCAAATAAAGAAAATCCTTCTTTGGCATTCATTGCAGAAATACAGTTGAACCCCTTTGCTTGGAGAACAGCCTTTAGTGCAAAAATGTTTCTGGCATCGTCATCTATTATCAGAACTAACTTATCGAGCATTCTTCTTAAGATCGGTTTTTCTTTGGGTGGTTTTCATAAAGCCAAACCCTTAATAAAGAGCTTAGTTGATCCATATCTACAGGCTTGCTAATATAATCTGAAGCACCTGCAGAAATACATTTTTCTCTATCGCCCATCATTGCCTTTGCGGTTATGGCGAGGATGGGTAAATTTTTATACTGTAGATCTTCTCTAATTTTTTTGGTCGTTTCGTAGCCGTCCATTTCAGGCATCATCATATCCATAAGCACTACATCAACTTTGCTAGCGTTCTCGTTTAACAGTTTAAGCGCCTCTTTCCCATCAATAGCGGTTAAAACATTCATTTTATGTTGCTCTAACATCTTCGAAAGCGAAAAAATATTTCTCACATCATCGTCGGCTACCAAAACGGTTTTGCCCGCAAGCACATCTTGCAGCTCGCCAAATTTTTTGGTTTTATTTAACTTTCCGTTTCCTCTTTCTTCTATCAGATGAAGAAAAATACCAGCTTCATCTAATATTCTCTGATACGAGTGGGCCGTCTTTACCACAATGGAATCTGCATAACGTTTGATTCGTTTTTCTTCTCCCTTTGATAAGCTTTTGCCGGTAAAAATGATAATTGGCAAATTCTCCAACCCGGAGTTTTTCTTAATAACTTCTAAGGTTTCATAGGCGAGTTTATCCGGTACCCCCATATCTAATATCACACAATTTACGTCGGGCTTATTGAGCGCTTCTACGCTTTCTTTTACATCTCTAACAAGTTCTGTTTGGATATTAAAATTACTTAGATAATAACTTAAAGCTTTTGCATGTTGCTCATTTTCCTCTACGATCAAAACTTTTTTAACGGTTCCGCTCAAGGCCTTTTCTAGTTTGGTAAAGATACCTTGCAAGTGCTCAAAGGCCAAAGGCTTGCTTATAAATTCTACGGCGCCTTTTAATAAACTTTCTTTCCTAACCTGCAACGAAGACATAATATGCACAGGGATTGGGCGTGTTTTTGGACTGGCTTTTAACTCTTCCATTACCTGCCAGCCGTCTTTTACGGGCAACTGGATGTCTAATAGAATCGCCTGCGGCAAATAGGTTTGGGCAAGCTCTATACCTACGTCGCCACGCACGGCAATCAAGCCTTTGTACTCTTTGTCTCTAGCCAATTTAAGCAGTGTTTTTGCAAAGGCCGTATCGTCTTCAATGATCAATATTACCTTATCATCTGGGATGATGTGCTCTCTATCATCTTCCACTTCATTCGGGATTGTGTTTGTGGTAAGGCGTTGTATCTGCGGTTTGAAAGAATCTTCGTTACGCTGTTCTTCTTGCATAGAACTGCCACCTAAGATAATATCTTCTGCTAAAGGCAAGGTTAACTTAAACGTGCTTCCTTGGTTCTCGGTACTGATAAGTTCTATGTAACCACCTAGCAATCTAGCCAGCTCTCTACTAATAGAAAGGCCAAGGCCGGTACCGCCAAATCTTCTTCTGGTAGAGCCATCTGCCTGTTGGAATGCCTCGAAAATTAAGCCTTGCTTGTCTTCTGGAATTCCCAAGCCAGTATCCGTTACGCTAAAAACTAAAACGTTTAACTTACTATCTTTCTCTATTTTAAATACAACCGATCCTTTGGAGGTAAACTTAATGGCATTTGATAATAGGTTTTTTATAATCTGTTCCAAACGCATCCTGTCGGTGTTAAACAACTTAGGCACATCCGGAGATTTTTCTATAATCAGCTCTAGATTTTTTTCGTTAGTTAACGGTTTGAACAACGCGCGCATAGTGGTTAAAATTTCCTCTATGGGGATGTTTTCCTTCTCCAACTGCATTTTACCGGCTTCAATTTTCGATAAATCTAAAATCTCGTCTATTAAACTCAAAAGCCCTTGACCGGAGGTTTGTATAACAGAGGCAAACTCTTGATGTTCTTTATCCATCGCCTCACTTTCTGACATTAATCGCGATAGCAACAAAATGGAATTTAATGGCGTGCGCAACTCATGAGACATGTTAGCTAAAAACTCTGACTTATATCTTGTGCTCAATTCTAATGCTTCGGCCTTTTGTTGAATTTCATGATTTCGCTCATTGATTACTTCGTTCCGTTCCTCTAAAAGGCTCGAACGTTCTTCTAACTCTTGGTTTGCCTGAAGTAACTCTTCTTGTTGCACTTTCAATTCCTCTTCTGATGCTTGGAGCTTCTGCGTTTGCGCTTCGAGTTCTGCATTCATACCTTCCAACTCGCTATGCTGTACTTGCAACTCTTCTGACTGCGCTTGGGTTTCTTCCAACAACAATTGCAGCTGCTGCCTATTTTGTGCCCCGATCAATGCAGTCCCAACATCAGACATCACAGATTTAAGAAGTTCGATTTCTAGCTTTGTAAAAGCACCTGTTGTGCCCAATTGTATGCCGCCGACTGAAATCTCATTTCTTATAATTGGAACGACAAGTACCTGCGCCGGCTTAATGCTGCCTGTAGAATAACTGATGGTAAGTTCATTGTTTGGAACCTGATTTACCAATATTATTTCCCCTGTTTTAACCGCTTGCCCTATTAAACCTTCACCTAACTCTAAGGTTTTTGGAAGCTCTTTGGATAAAGCTGCATATTGCCCTTTTAGATGTAGCAAACCATCTCCTTTAAAAATATAAATTGCGCCAATTTGGGCATTAGTGTACGCCGACAAAAACCCAACAATATCTTCTGCTAGCTCGAAAACATTTTTTTCGCCGACCATTCTAACGTTCAGACCTGCTACACCAGTTTGCATCCACTCTTTTTCTGTAAGCGTACCAAAAGAAAGTTTCAGCGCACGCGCCATGTTGTTCAACGAACCAGAAAGTTCCCCAATATCATCGTTCGCTTGGCTATCTAATCGAATGTCGTAATCTCCTTGTGATATTCGGTATGCGATATCTTTGATCGCGACGAGCCGCGTTTCCATCTCGCGTTTTTGCTCCTCAATTTCTTGCTGCAATTTAACCCGATCATCAAAATCTGCAGAAACTCGTCTATAAAAAAATAGCGTAATTAAAATGGCCAGCACCGAGGCAATAACGATTAATATTGGTGTATAGGTAGAAAGTTTGTTCAGTTCTTCTGTTCGAACATTTAAGAGGTGTCGTTCTTCGGCGCCCATTTCATTTACCAACCCCCTGCCCTGATCCATTAATGCCTTGCCACGCAATAGCGAATCCTCACTAATTTCTTTGTTTGCGGCTTTTAAATTTATGGATTGCTCAAGAAGGCGAATGCGGTTGTTAAAAGTTGTGCGTATTTTCCCAACATAGTCACGCTGCACCGGATTTTCTTTTATATCCCGCTCAACTTTATCAAGAATATTATTCACGCTATCTTTGGCTCCATAATAAGGATCTAGAAATATCTTATTTCCTTTTAAGAGGTAGCCTCGTTGGCCCGTTTCCGCATCAATCATTTTTGATAGCGCATGTTGGATATCTAAGATTACCTCATCGCTGTGCTTAACAAGATCGATGCTTTTTATAAGATTTGAAATACTTGTGTAGGATGCAAGCGAACTTATAAAAAGAATGATTAATGATAGGCCTAGACCAAGCCGCAAGTTATTTTTAAGAGTTGTCTTTTTCATTTATCATCACAATAATATATAAATAGCTTACGCTACTTATGGTCTTTACTATCAATCGGAATCGTAAAATAGAATTCGGAACCATGTGTTGGAGAGCTTTTTACTCCAATGTTTCCACCATGCCTTTCTATAACGGTTGCACAAATGTATAATCCAATGCCCAGACCATTGAAGTGGGCACTGTTTTCTTCTACTCTATAAAATTTCTCGAATATCTTCTGTTGTTCACTCTCTGGTATTCCAATACCAAAATCTTGTACAGAAACCTTAAGTTGTCCTTTGTCAACAGCAAGAGAAACATTAATCTCATTGGTATTTGGAGCATATTTAATTCCGTTTGTGATGTAATTTAAAAGCACTTGTTCTAACCTTCCTTCATCGCCATAAATCAACTCATCACTATGGCCAATCTTATTTATGGTGAACGAAGGATTGGCATTTTGCATCAACTCGATGGCGTTATCTACCATATCGTCTGCTGAAAAATATTGCATGTTGAACTGCAACTTTCCGCTTTCTATTTTAGACATGTCCAACAAATCTACAATGAGTTCGTTAAGTTTTTGGAGTTGTGTATTTGCTTTGGCCAGGTGGCTAATGGCTGTTGAAGTATCTCCTTTGTTCAAACTGCGTTGCAGTAATTGGATGTACCCTTTTACACTTGTTAATGGGGTTTTTAATTCGTGGCTAGCAATGCTGATAAATTCATCTTTTTTCCGTTCTGCCTCTTTCCTAAATTCAATTTCGGTAATTAGCTGTTGTTGCATCTCGTTAAGTCTTCTGTTTTGCTCATAGATGCGATAGAAGGTTTTTATTTTAAGCAGCAGAATGTTTACATCTACGGGCTTTGTAATGTAATCTAGCCCACCACTGTGATAACCTTTGGTGATAAACTGAAGCTCTGTATTGGCTGCTGAAAGAAAAATAATGGCTGTGTCTTTAGATTTACTAAAACCCGAGATTGCCTCGGCAACTTCAAAACCATCCATTTCTGGCATCTGAACATCTAAAATTATGAGTACATAATTTTTCTTTAAAACTTTTTTTAATGCTTCCTCGCCGGATGATGCTGTGTCAACTTCGAAATTGTGGGCTTGAAGAACTTTTTGCAACGAAATTAAATTTTCGGGCAAATCATCAACTAATAGAATCATTATTTATGGTAATTGTGCAAACAATTAGCCGATTATGCTGTACGCAAAACCCTATGGCAATTACCAAAATCAACAAAAGACTTAGGCAAAAGTTTTTTGCTATTATAGATCCCTGGCATTAAATGTATCCCCCTGACTAATGTCCCCAGTTTCGTAGCCTTTTTTAAACCAATACACCCTTTGAGCGGAAGTTCCATGGGTAAAAGAATCTGGATGGACTTCGCCTGTAGCTTGTTTTTGCAATTTATCATCGCCAATGGCGTTGGCAGCCGTTAACGCTTCTTGTATATCTCCTGGATCTAACTTAAAGTCATTACGACTTTCTGAGTCGTGAGCCCAAATCCCCGCAAAAAAATCTGCCTGCAACTCTAATTTTACAGAGAGTTTGTTGTATTCTTCCTCACTTAATTGACGCCTCGCCCTATCCATTTTTTCTGAGATGCCTAGCAAATTTTGCACGTGGTGCCCCACCTCATGCGCAATTACATACGCCTGAGCAAAATCTCCTGCCGCACCAAACCGAGTCGCAAGTTCCTTATAGAACGATAAATCTATGTACACTTTCTGATCTGCCGGACAATAAAACGGCCCAACGCCAGCACTTGCATTTCCGCAACCTGTTTGCACGGCGTCTTCAAAAATACGCAGTGTAGGTTTCTGATACGTTTTGCCCATTTTGGCAAATTCATCGTCCCAAACCCGTTCGGTAGAAACAAGAATCATGCTCATCTGTTCCCCATCGTTATCTGTTGGTGCGCCAGTTCTTACCTCTACATTTTGCCCGCCATCTGGCATTTGAGAGACTAACCCCGAAAGGTCTTTTCCAAAAAACATTCCAACAACGATGACAATTAGGCCAACTCCCCCGCCTAAAAGAGTTCTGCCACCACCTCCACCACTGCTGCCGCGGCTGTCTTCTATGTTGTCGCTACCTTTTCCAAAAATTTGCATAGTTTAATTCAGTTATGTTTTATCGAAGATAAAGTAAAAAATTTTAAGCGGAACAAAAAAATTGTTTCCACAACACTTAAAAGAAAAGTTCGGTTTCTAGAAAAATCAAATATTTAACGCTGATGCTGTTCAAAACAAGTTTTTATAAAGCTAAGATTTGAAAGCTTCTATCGCTTTTTCTATCCTCATTTGTGTTTTTTCTGCTCCTAGCAAAGTTGCAATATCAAACACAGATGGACCAAATTTTCCTCCTACTAACATAATTCTAAATGGCAACATCAACTCGCCCGGCTTAAGCCCATGCTTTTCTGCAAGCGCTTTAAAATTTATTTCGGCAATTTCTGGAGTGGTTAAATCTAAATTATCAGCGAAAGCTTTAAAAAAAGTTGCTTTTTCTGGCGTCCACTTGGTTTTTATGGCGGCGTCATCGTAGGTTTTTGGCAACTCAAAGAAGTAAGAACATTGAGAAATAAAATCGGGCAAAAGGAAGCACCTGTCTTTTATGATATCTAGCACTTTGGTTAGATATTTATCGTCTTCTACTTCTATATTTTCTTTTTGCAATTCAACCTTTACCATTCTACATAATTCTGCTGCGGGGGTTCTTTTTATCCACTCGTGGTTGAACCATTTCGCTTTCTCAAAATCAAACTTTGCGCCAGCCTTGCTTATCCTATCTAAAGAAAAACTTTCTTCTAGTTCGTGCAGACTAAAAACTTCTTTTTCCGTGCCATCATTCCATCCAAGCATTGCAAGCATGTTCACAAAAGCTTCTGGCAAAAAGCCAAGTTCTTTGAAGCCATGCGTAACTTCTTGGGTTTTGGGGTCTGTCCAGTCCATTGCGAAGATAGGGAAGCCAAGTCTCGCACCATCTCGCTTACTTAATTTTCCGTTTCCGTCAGGCTTTAATATAAGTGGTAAATGCGCCCATTGCGGCGTGCTTGCTTCCCAACCCAAATATTTCCAAAGCAATAAATGTATTGGTGCAGACGGTAGCCATTCTTCGCCTCTAAAAGCGTGCGTAATCTCCATTGCTTTATCATCCACAACAACGGCCAAATGATAGGTCGGCATTCCATCGGCTTTAAGTAACACTTTATCATCTATACCGCTGGTTTCGAACGCTACATCTCCCCGAATTAAATCCTTAAAATAAACATTTTCATGCTCCGGAACTTTTATTCGGATAACGTAAGGCGTTCCCGTCGACAAAAGATTGGCAACATCGGTATGACTCAGCGTAAGCGAATTTTTCATTTGCATGCGCGTTGTTTGTCCATACAAAAAATTTGGAACCTCTTTTCTTTTCGCGTCCAATTGTTCGGTCGTGTCGAAGGCATAATAGGCAAAACCATCGGCGATAAGCTGATCTGCATATTTTCTATATGTCAGTTTCCTTTCACTTTGGCGATAAGGGGCATAGGCGCCAGGATTTCCTGGGCTTTCATCGGGCATAATCCCACACCAATTCAAACAATCTGTGATGTACTCTTCGGCGCCATCTACAAACCTATTTTGGTCGGTATCTTCTACTCTTAGAATGAAGGTTCCGTTATGTTTTTTTGCAAATAAATAGTTGAACAGCGCAGTTCTTACGCCGCCCAAATGCAAGCCGCCAGTCGGGCTTGGCGCAAATCTTACTCTTACTTTTTTTTCCATGTTTGGGAATGTTGACTTTGAACACCATACATTTGGCTTATCGAAAGATTATTGCTCTGCACAAATAGGCGAGCGGTACAAAGATATGTTTTTCATCTGTTTTACATTTCTTCAGTGGTGATGAAGCTCCCATGCTTTTTTTAAAATGCATATTGGTTTTATGTTTTTTTCGTTTTCTTATCGTAATTTGCCGTTATACGCATGAACCCATATCAAAAAAAACGGAGGTGGAAGTTTTTCCTTCTTGTTTTCGCCATCCTAATCGGCATTGCCTCAATTTTTTACACCGATTCGTTTGTTAAAAAAATGGAACGAGAAGAAGCTGCACAATTTGAGCTTTGGGTTAAGGTTACCGAACGCACTATGTTTTTGTACGATAACGATAATTACACCAGTATTGTAGAGGCGGTAAGAAAAAACATAAAAACCCCAGTTATTTTGACCGATAGCATCGGGCGCGTAACTTCTTCTAGTGGATTGGACAGTACCAAAACAATGTATGCTGATAATACGAAACTGGTTTATGATAGTTTATACTTTGTGCGCCAGCTAGCAAAAATGAAGAGCCAACATTTGGCAACACCAATTGCCATTCTGGGCGAAAAATATTATGCTTATTACAAAGATTCTTTCATTTTAACCCAATTGAGGTTTTTCCCATACATACAGATGGGCGTAATCTTTCTGTTTCTTTTGACCGCTTATGCCGCGTTTAGTTCTGCACGTAAAGATGAGCAAGACCAGGTTTGGGTTGGAATGGCTAAGGAAACGGCCCACCAACTGGGCACACCAATTTCTTCTTTAATGGCTTGGGTAGAATTGATGAAATCTAAATTTGATGCAGAGGACGATCCATTGATAGCCGAAATGGAAAACGACATTAGGCGGTTGGAGGTCATCACTGATAGGTTTTCTAAAATCGGTTCTAAACCGATGTTGGAAGACCACGTGGTTTTTACGGTAATTGCCAATTTTATTGAATATTTTAGAGTGCGCACTTCAGATAAGGTTATATTTTCGATTACTGGAGATGAACAGGTTAGAGCGCTGCTAAATGTGCCACTGTTTGATTGGGTAACAGAAAATCTTTTGAAAAATGCAGCTAACGCTATTGACAATGAGGGGTCTATCAGCGTAAATATTATCGAAAATTTGGCTAAAGAGCAAGTTTTTATAGATGTAACCGATAGCGGTCGCGGGATACCAAGATCTAAGTTCGATGCCGTATTTCAACCCGGATTTACCACGCGTAAGCGAGGGTGGGGCCTAGGCTTGTCTTTAACAAAACGTATTATCGAAAATTATCATGGCGGAGAAATTTTTGTAAAAGACTCAGAAATTGGGAAGGGAACAACCTTTAGAATCATTTTAAAAAGCAGTTTAACTTATGAACCGACCACAGCCTAACGAATACCCAGCTTGGGGCGAAACCTATATTAGCAAAGTGAAAGCTGATGTTTTTGAGACGTTGACCGATCAAATTACCTCGCTACCAGAGTTGCTATTAAAAAATGTGGGCAAGCAGAATTTTGCTTACGCGGATGGAAAATGGACAGTTAAAGAACTGCTAGGCCATTTGATAGATACAGAACGTATTCTAACCTATCGACTTACCTGTTTTGCTAGAAATGAGCAACAGCCTTTGAATGGCTTCGATGAAGACGCTTATGTTACAAACGCTCATTTTAGCGATAGAGACTTTAAAAATCTTGCAGACGAATTCGTTGCTTTGCGAAAGGCCAATCTATATCTTTTCAAATCATTAAACGAGGCGGAGTTAGGCAGAAAAGGAACTGCATCTGGCAGAGAAGTAACCGTGAGGGCATTATTGCATATAATTGCAGGGCATATTGCGCATCACATGCAAATTTTAAAGGAACTTTACCATGTGGTTTAAAGAGTTTACTATCGAAGAATTAAACGGAAAGCCGAAAAATCACATCGGTGGCTTATTAGATATTGTTTTTACAGAAATTAGCGATGACTCTTTGACTGCTACAATGCCAGTTGATGAACGCACACGTCAACCGGCCGGTATTTTGCATGGAGGCGCATCGGTGGTGCTAGCAGAATCTATTGGCAGCGTCGCTTCTTTTATGTGCATCGATCCAGATAAGTTTGTTCCTGTTGGTTTGGAGGTAAATGCAAACCACCTGCGCCCCGTAAAGGACGGATTGGTAAAAGGTGTTTGTACCCGGATACATATTGGCGCAAAAACCCATATTTGGGATATTAAAATTTATAATGATAGAGGAAAATTGGCTTGTGTAAGTAGGTTAACGGTGGCGATAATCAACACCGTTGGTGAAAGGAGGCTATAATTTTCGAATCAGGTTTATGAGTTATGATTGATGGGAGTGGAGTTCGGGTGTCAACTTCTTTTCTGAAAAAATCAATTTTGCATAGAGCCCAAAAATCTATGGTCGAATATTTCCGATTCAACTAAAAAAAGCTTCCCAATTTGGAAAGCTTTTCTTGTTTTATCGCCGAAAGGCAAATTATTTTTTTGAACTGTCTGCAACAGGCGCCGTACTTGGTGCCGTTTGTTGTGCCCCACCTATTGGAGACGGATTAGGCATGTTTTGTATGCGCTCTTCTATGGTGCTGCTGCCGCCTACTTTTTCTGTACCGCCCATAGACAAAGTGGTTATAGACAATGATATTAGCACAATTGCCGCAATCATAACCCAAGTACCTTTTTCTAAAACATCACCCGTACGTTGTACGCCAAACATGTTTGTGCTGCCGCCGCCGCTAACTAAGCCTCCTCCTTTTGGGTTTTGTATAAGTACAAAAATGCTAATTGCAATGCAGATGATAATTAATAAAATGATTAAAAAGGTTACCATGATTTATATTTTATAATTTCTTTTCTATAGATTTAATAAGGTCGGCAAAGTAAAGGCTTTTTTCTGGATATTTAAAAATTAATTTTTTATAAGTATCTATTGCTTTTGGATATAGCATTTGCTCTATGTAGATTTTTGCAAGGGTTTCTGTAACGAGGTCATAATGGTCTTCTGCACTTTTTTTTGCCTTATTTTCGCTATTAATCTGCTCTGGTTTTGGGGCTCCGATTGTTGGATCTATTTTTAAAAACCGCTCTATAATTTCGGCGCCTTTTTTACTTTTCCCCTCAGTTTTTGGGTGTTCGGCCAAATGGTCGGAAACATCAAAAGGAGTTTGTATGTGGAAAATATGCTCTACATATTGCTGTTGAAATTCGGCATCTTTTTTAGTTTCTACTTTTTTAGTCGGTTTGCTAGGTTGTGCATAAGGTCGAAACACCTGCTCGTGCTCTTTGCGGGTTTTGGCCAGCCACCATAAAAAACTGTATGGAAGCTTATCATCATCGTATTTTGAAACAAAATTATTATCTATTTCGTTTGGCACAATAGGTTCTACTATCGGTGGCTCTGTAAATATGTCGGTGCTTAGTTCTTTTTCAAATGCAAAAAAATCCTTATTAACAGCATCTACAATCAGCGTATCTTCAACTTTTTGCTCTGCTAAAAAATGCGCATCGTTGCCTGGTAAATGTTTCGGCGTTTCTATTTTTCCAATTGTTTTTTCTTCTAATAATTCTTTATTGTACTTTACTGCAAGACGTTCTTCAACCTTCGTCATTGCGAAGCGATATAACAGGTTTCCATCGCAATACATTGCAGCTTTTGGGATGTAACTTTCGTCGGCCTTCGCCAACAAAAGATAAATACTTTGCATGTATGGATATTTGCTTTGCACTTGTTTGAGCATGGGTGTATGCGTAGAATTAACCTGCTCGGGCTTTTCCATCAGTTCTGCAAGAAGCATCTCATTATCCATTTAGATGGCTTTTTTGGCTAAGTTATTAAATGTCGTTGTCTTTTAAAACTTTATGGCGTATGGCTACCATTGCGCAAAGGCACGGTTAAAAATATCTTCTGTAAGTTGTTTGTTTATGTTTTCTATGGCTTGTGGAAGCAAGGATTGTACGGGCGCACCATTTAGAGGGAAATCGTAATATCTGCTAAAACTTTGTTCAAAGCTTGCTTTTACATTTAACGTATTTGTATATTTTACAGAAACCGTAATGGTTAACCGGTTAGCCCCAGCAGTAGGCGTCCTGCTACTTTGTAAAGCCACCGGTTTAATTTCGTAGCCAGTAATTCTGCCCTCAAAAATAGCTTGCCCATCTCCGGCGGTTATGCTAAGCCTTGACTGGGTTCTTATTCGGGTTTTTACCGCTTCCGTAAATTGGTTGCTTAATGTAGGCACAACTAACGGAGCGGTGTTTTCGAAGACCCGTACTGTTGCCGTCTTCATTTCGTCAGGGATCGTAGCTCCTCCAAAAGAATACGAGCAACCGCAAAGGGTGGCAATTATGAAGATAAGCACAACATTTGTTCTAAGCAATTTTAATTTTGAAGTCATTATCTAAAGATCTAATTCCTTAATTTTTCTATAGAGTGTACGTTCAGAAATTCCAAGCTCTTGGGCTGCAAACTTGCGTTTTCCTTTGTGTTTTTTTAATGCTTTCTTTATTAGATCAGATTCCTTATCAATTAGCGATAGCGATTCTTCTACTTCTTCTGCCTCATGCGCATAGTTATAATCACTATGGTTGTTATTATTTGCAGTAGGTTGTTGGATAGTAAAAGAGCGATCGTGGTTGGTAGGCAATTCTACATCCCTATACAATTGGTTGATGTATTGCGGATTGTCTGCCAAAACTGGAGCTGTATTGCCGCCATGATGAATAATTTCAGCTACCAATTTCTTCAATTCTACCATGTCTTTTTTCATGTCGAACAGTACCTTATATAAAATGTCTCGCTCTGTAAAATCTTCTTTAGACTGGTTAATTTTCATCGGCAAATTACTTCCTGATTCATTTGGAATATAGTTCAACAAAGTAGGGCCGTTTACATTTCTATCCTTTGCAAGCACACAAATTTGCTCGGCAATATTTTTTAATTGGCGTACGTTTCCGGGCCAACTGTAGTTTGTTAAAATCTGCACAGCATCCGGTTCTAACTGTAACGCCGGACTGCGGTATTTGTCGCTAAAATCTGCCGCAAATTTTCTAAACAATATAAAAATATCTTCCTTACGCTCGTGCAAGGCGGGAATACGCAGTGGAACTGTATTCAACCTGTAATATAAATCTTCTCGAAACTTGCCATTAGAAACACGGTCATAAACATCTACATTAGTTGCCGCAATAATCCTAACATCTGTTTTTTGAACTTTAGAAGAACCCACACGTAAATACTGCCCGCTTTCTAAAATTCTGAGCAAGCGCGCCTGTGTTCCGAGGGGTAATTCCGCAACCTCATCTAAAAAAATAGTGCCGCTGTCGGCAACTTCAAAATAACCTTTACGAGCTTCATGAGCGCCTGTAAAAGAACCTTTCTCGTGGCCAAACAATTCAGAGTCTATGGTTCCCTCAGGGATGGCGCCGCAATTTACGGCAATGAATGGCCCGTGTTTTCTAGCGCTCATTTGGTGGATAATGTGCGAGAAAACCTCTTTTCCACTTCCGCTTTCGCCAGTAATTAAAACCGACATATCGGTTGGCGCAACCTGGCTCGCCACATCTATCGCCCGATTTAAAAGAGGCGAATTGCCAATTATCCCGAAGCGTTGTTTTATATTTTGTGTATCCATTGTTAGAAGTTAGTTGTTGGTATCAAATATTGAGACCGCGTACCTGGCACGCTGCAAGATTCAATCATCATATACTTAAAGGGGTTACAGAGGTGCATTTTAATTTAGATTCAATTTAAAAGCTTATCGCAAACTGATGCTTATCAAATATTCTAATTCGATTCAATCAGCGCCTTAAGGCTTCTGAGAATTGCGTTTTCTTCGCCCTGCTCTTTCTCTTGTTTCGCCCCTGGCCGATTATCTTCCTGTTTTATTTTTAGTTCCGTTGAATTTTCTTTTTCCGTTAAAATGTATTCCATCTCAAAGTAGTTCTCGGGCTTATCTTCCAAATCGGGTCTGGGCGCAAATAAACTATATTTTAATTTTTCGTTAGGGTAAAATTCTAATACCGTTCCCCATTGCTTAAATATTTGTTCTTCCCATTTGGTTCTAAAAAGAATTTTGTCGCCAACTTTCCAATTCGTCTTTAGGTCGGCGCCAAATTGCCATTGCTTAACAAATTCTGGCTTTGTGATGGCATCCCAAACTTTTTTGCGGGAAGCGTTAATTGTCAACTTCGAAATATTTGTTGCCATAGTATCTCTCGTTTTCTAGGTTGAGGCTATTTTACTATTTTCTAACCTGCCCAGAAGTGTAGCCGATGTACATCTTTCTATCAACACATTTGCATAATCTCCTGGTTCAATGTTTCCGATAGCCGGGAAAACCACCATAGCGCCGCTGTCTGCTCGTCCACAAAAATCTTTGTCTGATTTTTTGGATGTTCCCTCGACCAATACACTTACTGTTTTGCCAACCCAAGCTTGTAAACGCATTAATGAATGTGCTTGTTGCTTAGCTAGAATTTCTGCCAGTCTACGTTTTTTTACTTCTTCTGGAATATCATCTTCTAATTTTCTGGCAGCCATCGTTCCCGGCCGCTCGGAGTAGGTAAAGTTGTAGGCAAAATCATACTCAACGTAATCCATTATGCTTAGCGTTTCCTCGTGTTCTTCCTCAGTTTCTGTGCAGAAGCCGGCTATGATATCTGTAGAAATTGCACAACCAGGAATAATTTTTCTTATCGCCTCGATGCGATTGATATACCATTCTCTAGAATACGTACGATTCATCAAATCTAAAATTCGGCTATTGCCAGATTGAACAGGCAAATGGATGTAATTACAAATATTATCGTGTTTTGCAATGGTATGCAAAACTTCATCTGTAATGTCTTTTGGATGAGAGGTAGAAAAACGAACCCTTAACTGCGGACTTACGAGAGCAGTTTGTTCCAGCAAATTGGCAAAATTAACCTGTTCCGTTCCATCTTCCGACTGCCAAAAATAAGAATCGACGTTTTGCCCCAAAAGGGTTACTTCTCTATAGCCCGCACTAAATAGTTCTTTCGCTTCTGCAATTATAGAATGCGCATCTCTACTGCGCTCCCTTCCCCTTGTAAATGGCACTACGCAAAATGAGCACATATTGTTGCAGCCGCGAGTAATTGAGATAAAAGCCGTAATGCCATTGCTATTTAATCTTACGGGAGCAATATCTGCATAAGTTTCATCTCTAGATAAAAGCACGTTTACCGCCTTTTGGCCCGTCTCCACCTGCCCAATTAAGTTGGGTAAATTTCGATAAGCATCTGGACCAACTACCACATCGACCAATCGTTCTTCTTCTAAAAATTTAGATTTTAATCGCTCTGCCATACACCCCAACACGCCGACGATGAGTTTTGGGTTTTTACGTTTAACGGCACCAAACTGAGATAACCTATTTCTAACTTTTGTTTCTGCATTTTCGCGGATAGAGCAGGTATTTATGAAGATAACATCTGCTTGATGATAATCTGTTGTAGTCTCAAATCCAGTATCGGATAATATGGAGGCAACAATTTCGCTATCTGCAAAATTCATCGCACAGCCGTAACTTTCTATATATAATCTTCTCGCATCGGGCTTTTCTGGCAAATCCAAAACCACAGCCTCACCTTGTCTCTCTTCATTATGTATCTTATTTGCTGTTTGGAAATCAATCATATCCTAAAAAAAATCGGTTGGCAAAAATACATTAAATATATCAAAATTGACAGTTTGGCATATTTAGTTATGTTCATTTTACAAACGCATGCTTTATGAAGTTAATGTTATGCGGGCGATCAATATTTTTGTACTTTTATTTGGATTAGCTAACTACAAACTTTAACCACCACGCTATGGTACTTATGTTTAACTTGATATAATGGTAATGAAAAAGAGGAAAAAGTTTTGGCTGTGGATTGGAAGCATTCTCGGGGTTATCATTGTGATAGTTCTTGCCGCTGCCCTATTTTTAAGTTCTAAATGGAAGCCGCTTCTTACACAAAAAATTAAAGAAGGCGTTTACCAAAATTCGCATCATCTGTATTCGATAAACTTTGACCAAATTAATTTAAATTTAATTACGGGTAGTTTAGCGCTTCATAACGTTACATTGATTCCGGATACGGCCGTGTATGACAGTTTGAGAGTAAGAAATCTAGCGCCTTCAAACGTGTTTGAAATAAAATTAAAAAAACTTCAAATCTCTCGACTAAGTGTTTTAAAGGCATATTTTGATAAGGAAGTAGAATTGAATGCAATTGTTTTGGATAACCCATCTATAAACATGACACACTACAAAGTGCCGAAAAAGCCAGATACAGTTGGGAACGACAGCACCTTGCATCAAAAAATTTCGAAAACGCTTAAATCAATTCACGTTGGGAAGATTGCCATCAAAGACGCAGATTTGGATTATACTAATCGCGCAGAAGCGAAAAAAACAACAAGTTCTCTAAAACATGTAGATATTAATGTAGATGATTTTTTGTTAGATTCTTTATCTGGGCAAGATTCGACACGCTTTTTTTATACAAAAAATGTTGCTTTCCAATTGCTTGCTTACAAATCTTTAAGCAAAGATAAAATGTACACTATGAAGGTAGATTCTATCTTCGGATCTACAAAATTAAGGCAGGTTACCATCAGAAATTTTAAAATGACACCCATGTTCCCTGAACTTCAATTCGCCAGAAAATATAAAGTTCAAAAAGATAGGTACGATTTGTCTTTTAGCATGATTAAATTAGAAGGTGTTGATTTTCTAAGCTTGAGTGAAAATCAACACGTTATGGTAAAATTGCTGCACATAAATAATTCTAATGTAGATGTATTTATGAGCAGAGAATCGCCGGCGCCTGCGCTTGATAAGGGTAGGAATTTCCCGCACGTGGCGCTGAAACGCCTTAAAATTCCCATTGATATTGATACGATTAAAATCAAAAACTTAAACGTTAAATATACAGAATATAATCCGGCGAGTAAAAAAAAGGGGTTCGTATCGATGAAAAACAGTAATGGCAGCATAACAAACGTAACAAATGACAGCTTAAAATTAGAGAAAGACCACCATGCGTTAGCAGATCTAAACACATCTTTGATGGGTACGAGCAGGTTGAATTTAAAAATAGATTTTAACTTAAGCGCGAAAGACGGCGCATTTAGTTACAGCGGCAGCTTGGGCAAGTTTAATATGCAATCTTTAAATTCCCTGTCGGTTGCACTAGGCTTGGTAAAAATAGAGACAGGTGAAATTGATAAAATCAGTTTTAATGCCTCTGGAAATACCAGTTCGGCGTCGGGTTCGTTAAATATGCGTTATCACAATCTAAAAGTAGAACTTCTTTCTGATAACATTGATGGGAAGGGAACTGAGAAAAAAGGATTCTTGTCTTTTTTGGCAAACAATCTGCTGGTAAACGATAAAAACCCCAAAGATGGTGAGGCGCCCAGAACTTCGAAAATGACAAACTCAAGAATTCCTTCTGCGTCATTTTTTAATTTAATGTGGAAAACTGTCTTTGTTGGGATTAAAGACATTGTTGGCGTTGGCATTGTTCCAGATAAAAATCCTGTAAAGCAACAAAAAGTTATCGCAGAAAAAATTAAGGATCAGAAGAAAAAAGACGTAGCCAATAAAAATTGATTTATTGGAAAACAATCAAAGCAAAATCGTTTTTTAGGCAAGGCCTTTTGAAGCCTTAAAATTTGGCATGAATCTCGACGCACGCATCTACAGAACTGTTAAATTTTAGAATGGTCAAAACAAAAAAAAAGAAGGTTAGAAAAATAATTTGGTTTACCTGCGGCTTTTTGATGCTTTTGCTCTTATTGGCGGCCGCCGGTTGGTACGTAAATATAAAGTCCAAACCGTTTTTAACAGAACAGATAAAAGAGAATGTGTACAAGGCTACAGATAGTTTGTACACCATAAATTTTACCAATTTAACCATCAATATTTTTACAGGAAATGCAAGCTTGGTTAATGTAGAGATAAAGCCAAATGAAACACGGTATAAACAACTAATAGCTTTAAAACGTGCGCCAAACAACCTATATGAGCTTAAATTAAAGAAGTTGGTTGTCAAACATTTTCATCCGATAAAGTTTTACAGGTTTAAAAAATTGATTTTAGACGAAGTAATTTTTGACAAGCCGCAAGTGGTTATGACCAACAAACAATTTGCATATAACGAAAATAAGCCGCCAAGGCCCGCAAAATCTCCCTACGCAATTATTTCTAAAGTGTTGAAGGAATTTGCCATAGCAGATATAAAATTCAACAATGCCAGCTTTAAATATCTTGACAAGAATAAGCCAAAGCCAGAGGTTTTTACGGTGGATCAAATAAATATTGCTTTGATAGATTTTTTAATTGATTCAACCTCAACAAAAGACCTCAAACGGTTATATTTGTTTAAGGACATTAAGGTAAATGTAAGCGACTATAGCTACCCCACCCCAGATAAAATGTATAAAATAAAATTAAGCAATTTGGATTTTACGGCATCTACGGGGAAACTAAAAATTGACAAATTTTCTCTAGTCCCACTTTACTCAGAGATGAAATTTGGCAAGGTTGCTGGATATGCAAAAGACCGATACGATATTCTTTTAAATAAGATTATTTTTGAAAAGATAAATCTTCCGCGATTTGTAAAAGACCGAACACTTTGGGCAAAAACAATGACAGTACAAAACGGCCATATAGATGTGTTTAACAACAATATTTTGCCACAAAAAAAGAGAACCAAATCTCAGAAAAAATTTCCTCAACAACTATTGCAACAGGTGGAAATGCCCGTTTTAATACAGCAAATTGAGCTAAAGGACATAAATATTTCTTACGCCGAATTTAATAAGCAAAGCAATCAACGCGGGGTTATTTCTTTTAGCAAAACTTCTGGAACATTTAACAACGTAACTAATATGGCAAAAATAAAGGCCATAAATCCAAAAATGGATGTTGCGCTGACCACTTATTTAATGGGCCAGGGCAAGCTAGACGTTAACTTCAACTTTGATCTTGTTTCCACTAGAGGCGCTTTTAACTATGATGGAATATTGACTAATGTAAACGCTCGTGTACTCAACCAAATTACAAAACCGCTCGGTTTGGTGCGTATAAACCGGGGTAACGTAGATGAACTTCAATTTAAATTTAAAGCAGATGAAGACGGTGCAAATGGCATTGTAAACTTCAAATACTATGATCTTTCGCTTGCGCTGATGGAAAACGACCCAGATAAAGAACACTTAGTTAAACGTGGTTTGCTCTCGTTTTTGGCGAATGCCCTACTTATTAATTCAGAAAACCCGTCGCAAGACGGAAAATTTACAGCGGCCGTAGTAAATTATAAACGACCAGAGAACAGCTCTTTCTTCAACATGTTATGGCGAGGTATTTTTGTTGGCGTGAAGCACAGCATAGGCATTACCGAAGAAAAAGAAGATGAGATGAAGGCGCAGATTGCTAAGTTTAAAGAATTGAAAGCAAGCCACGACGAAAGAAAAGAGCGTAGGATTGAGCGGCGTAAGGAGAGAGAGAACCGTTAATTCCCATCTATATTTATTTGATTCATTTAGAAAGTTACCCCGCCGAGCAAAATCTCTATTAAGCAAACAAGTGCATTACACCAAATATTATCCCGGCCAATAGTGCCGAAATTGGTATTGTGAGAATCCAAGCCCAAATCAAACTTACAGTTACTCCCCATCTCACCGCAGAAACGCTTTTTACCAATCCAACGCCAACAATAGAGCCCGTAATGGTATGCGTAGTAGATACCGGGATGCCAAAATGTTCTGTGATGGCAAGCGTTACCGCACCTGCACTTTCGGCAGCGACGCCTTCCAGAGCATTTACTTTAGTAATTTTTGTGCCCATAGTTTTTACAATTTTCCATCCGCCGCTCATGGTTCCCAAGCTTATGGCAGAATAGCACGCTATCGGAACCCAATTTGGCATGGAAGCAAAATCTGGTATTACTTTTTGGGCAATAAGTGCGGTAGCAATAATTCCCATAACCTTTTGGGCATCATTACCACCATGAAAAAAGCTTAATGCAGCAGATGATAACAACTGAAGTCTTTTAAACCAACGTTCGGCCACTGCGGGCCGAGCGTTTTTACAAATATTTATGATAAGGAGAGTAATCGCCACAGAAATAATCAAGCCAATTACCGGAGCCAAAACAATGAACGAAACAATTTTTATAATAGGAATCAGGTTTACAGCTTCTAGCGGGCTCGATCCTAAAAAGAATGCATTTGTCATTCCGGCACCTGCAAATCCTCCTATTAGCGTGTGCGATGAGCTGGAAGGAATACCATACCACCAAGTTAGCAAATTCCACATAATAGATGCAATTAATCCTGCTAAGATTACGTGCAACGTAATATAGTGTTCTATAACAGTTTTGGCTATGGTGTTGGCGACTTTATGATCGGTAAAAACGAAGTAAGCGGCAAAATTAAAAATGGCCGCCCAAAGAACCGCCTGAAAAGGAGTAAGCACCTTGGTCGAAACTACTGTCGCTATGGAGTTTGCTGCGTCATGAAAGCCATTGATATAATCGAAAACGATAGCCAATATTACAACAACAATAAGTAAGGTCGAATACATCTTTTTGGATTACGCGTTTTTTACAAGGATGGTTTCTAGTACGTTTGCCACGTCTTCACATTTATCAGATGCTTTTTCTATGGTTTGCAACACTTCCTTTTGCTTAATTAACTCAATTGCGTTGGTTTCGAATTCAAATAATTTAGCAACCGCCATAGTAAACACATTATCTGCTTGGTTCTCACCACTGTTTATGCGTATGCAAGCGTCGGCAATAATCCTAATATTTTTAAAACTTCTAAGTTCTTTGATTGCCTTGTCTATATCGGTACACATTTCTACCAACAATTGCGCAATTTTAACGACAGAATCGTCAACATTTGATATATTATACATTTGGATTCGGTTTGCAGTACCAAAAATGTAGTCTGCCACATCATCAACGGCCGATGCCAATTGATGAATATCTTCCCTATCAAACGGTGTGATGAAGTTTTTGCTTAACTCTAAAAAAATAGAGTGAGTAATGTCATCTCCTACATGCTCTAAGCGCTCAATTTCCCTAAAAAGAATTTTTCGTGCATCAAGATCTTTGGTGCTTACCATTTCTAACAGCACTTCTGCAATGTGGAGCGCATTACTTCCTGCTTTTTCGAACAGGGGATGGAATTTTTTATCTTGAGGAGTAAAAAATTTAAAGATGTTGTTCATTTTGCTCGAATAATCTGCCGCAAAATTAATTAACCAATGTTAAGTTAATGTTAAGTTATCTGGGGCAAAAAGTTCTGAACTCCGGTATGCGCACGGTAAAATTTGCCAAAGGCTTATCCCAAACGAAATGACGTTGTTATCCCTAAAAAACTTTTACTAAGGACGTTAAATAAATTATACAACTAAATTTAGGGTAAAAGAGGAAAAAAGAGTTACATCCTTCATAATTTGTTTGTCTTAAAATTAATAAATCTTATACAAGAGGCGGAGAGATTGGGGGCGGTGGAACAAAATGTAAAAAACGAACAGGACGCTTGTAAATATCAACTAAAAATCAAGATTAAGATTAAAATTTTGAGGTGGCACATTAACGAGAAATTAGCCTTTCAAAATCTAGGACATTTATACTATTAGGCAAACAATATATAGAGAGAAGTGTTGGATTAAGGTGTTAAAAAATTGTGCCATATACATTAAATTTACAGGTTAATTGCTTCTTAAACTATTGTAATCAACTTCATTAAATGCTTCTAGTAAATTTTTTTCCGTTAAAAATTTGCTTTTAGCCTTTTTTTTGGTTTTCATTGTGAAATAATTATAGCGTCAAAAAAAACGGCTTAAAACGAGCTTGATTTTTTTAAGAGGAAATTTAAAAAAAGTAATCGCATAGTTTTTATTAGTTTAACGACAAATTAATTTATAACTTTAAAATCTAATCATAAATTTGTTTATCGCAATATTAATTGTAAGCTTGCGGTCAGAATAACTCCAACAAAAAACATAAATTAAAAACAAGAACTAAAACTAAAATTAAAAAACAATGGCAAACGCACCAACACCTACAACTGTAAAGAAAAAGGAAAGTTCATCGACAGCTTCAAACTATCTTGCGGTACTTTTAATTCCAATTTGTATTTTCATCGGGTTTTTGATTTGGAGATTCGTTTTTGGAGAGGGAACTAATTTCATCGATGGCGACAGAACCAAATTACCATTGCCAGGGAACTATCTAGGAACTGCCTACAAAGGCGGCCCAATTGTGGCGGTATTGGTAGGTTTATTGTTAACCACTATTGTATTCTCCATAGAACGTTTAATAGTTATTGGAAAGGCTAGCGGAAAAACCAGTTTAGACGTCTTCATGCGCAAAATCCAAGGAATGTTAACAACACACAACATAGATGCTGCACGCGCAGAATGCGACAAGCAAGAAGGTTCTGTAGCTAATGTAATTAAATCTGGTTTGAAGAAATATAAAGAGGTAGAAGCAGATCCATCTATGGATGTAGAACAATCTATCGTTGCCATTCAAAAAGAAGTAGAAGAGGCTACGGCATTGGAAATGCCGATGTTAGAACAGAATCTTACTATCATAGCAACTTTGGTATCTATTGGTACGTTAATCGGTCTATTGGGAACAGTAACAGGTATGATTCGTGCATTCGCGGGTTTGGCAAATTCTGGTGCACCAGATCAGTCTGCGCTTGCAGTTGGTATCTCGGAAGCCTTAATAAACACAATGACGGGTATTTCTGTATCTACTGTGGCTATTATCATGTACAACATTCTTACTTCTAAAATAGATAAATTAACTTACGCCATTGATGAAGCTGGTTTTAGCATTGTACAAACGTATGCTGCATCGCATAAGAATTAATTTTTAAAAATATTTTACCGGCTTTATGGAAAACCGGAAAAAAATTCATCATTGTTAAAAATCAATTGAATTATGCCTAGAATTAAAGTAAAAAGAACAAGTACCGTAACAGATATGACTGCCATGTGCGATGTTGCAGCACTGTTACTTACCTTCTTCATTTTAACTGCTACGGCAAAGCAACCCGAACCACTAGCGGTACAAACACCTTCATCTACCTATGAATTCAAAGTACCTGCCGAAAATAATGCCATTTTAACCATTGGGCAAGGTGAGGTTTTCTTTGAGGTTGCAGGAAACAAGGTAAGGGAAAGCACGCTTGAACGTATGGGAAAGATATATAATATGACCTTTACGCCAGATGAATTGCAGAGGTTTTCGGTAATATCTAGCTTTGGAGTGCCGATGTCTAATATAAAGCAATTCATTTCTCTCAATAGTGGCGAAAGAATGAAAAAAGGTGTTCAAACAGGTATCCCAAAAGATTCGTTGGATAATCAACTAAAAAATTGGATTCTTAGTGCAAGAGAGGCTACAAAGGAGGTCAATAATGAGGATATGAAGATTAGCATTAAGGGCGATGGACAAGAAGAATATCCGGTAATTAAAAAGGTTATCGATATTTTACAGGATCAAAATGTGAACAAGTTTTTGTTAGTTACAAACGCAGAGGCTAAAAAAAAGTAAGATATGGCAGAATTAAATACTGGTGGGAAAAAGGCCACCCCGAGGGTAGATATGACCCCCATGGTTGATTTAATGTTCTTGCTGGTTACCTTTTTTATTTTAACTACTTCTCTATCTACACCACAAGCGATGGATATAGCGAAGCCTGATAAGAATGATAAGCAACCAGAAAATCGACTAGAGTTGAAGGCATCAAAGACCATGACCATCCTTTTAGGGAAAAAGGATAAGGTGGCTTGGTACATGGGCGTTGCTGGGGAAAGTGCTCCGAATATAGAAAGTTTGTCTCAAGTTGATAAATCTATAATTGATAACAGAAAGATTGCGGATGCTTCTGGGGTTTCGGGAGATTTTGTCGTATTGGTAAAGCCAACATCTGGAGCTACATTTAAGAATTTTGTGGATATAATGGATGAGTTGGAGATTCTCAAGGTTAAGGTGAGACAGATTGACGATGTAAACGTTCTTGACTCAGAAAAAGAATCAATGAAAAGTCAGGGTATATTATAAATCATTAGAATCAGTAATAATGGCAAAATTAGATATTTACAGGAAAGAATGGCTAGAGGTTGTTTTTGCTGATAAAAATAAGGTGTATGGCGCTTACGATTTGCGTAAAAATAGCCCAGCCAATACTACTAGAGCGCTTATCATTGGCTCGGTATTATTTATACTCTTATTTTTCTCACCAAAGATATACAGTTTGATCAAGGGCGGGCCAGATCAGCAGGATGAAGTTTTGAAGGCGCAGGAAGTGATTTTGATGCCTCCAAAACCATTGGATCCAAAAACACCACCGCCACCACCGGTGGAGCCACCTCCACCAAAGGTAGATCAGATAAGAATGCCGCCTCCTATTGTAAAACCAGATATAGAAGTTAGGGAGGAGCCTCCTACAGTAGAAAAACTTAAGGTGGCAGACCCTGGTCAGCGAGATATTAAGGGCGATCCAACTGCAGATATCGTAATTGCTGAGCCTGTTGGCAACGGGCCGAAGAGAGAAGCAGCGGCTGCGGTGGAAGATAATACTGTGTACGATTTTGTGAGCATTGAGAAGCAGCCTGAGTTTCCAGGTGGAATAGACAAATTTTATAAGTATTTAAGCACCTCTATTCGTTATCCACCTATGGCAACCGAGAACAACGTTCAAGGTAAGGTATTTTTGCAATTTGTTGTGGAAAAGGATGGTAAACTTACCGACATCGAGGTTCAACGAGGTCCGGGTAGCGGAACCAACGAAGAAGCAGTTAGGGTATTAAAAGCAAGCCCTAGATGGAATCCGGGTATCCAAAATGGTAAGCCCGTTAGAGTTAGATATAACATAGCAGTGAGTTTTAATCTCCAGTAGATTTTATGTTAAGATTTGATAATTTTAAGCAAAAATCGCCTTTAAAGCGATTTTTGCTTATTATAAGCCTTTTCATGTTCGTCTTTTTTGTAGTGATGGGGTTGATATTTATTTTCTGGAAGCAGCTTAATTTGGGCGCGGTGCAACCTTATCGGACCTTTATCGGGATCTTTTTTATCTTTTATGGTTTTGTGAGGATGTGGAGTTTAAATAGAAGAAATGCATAATGTGGACTAGGAGTGTAATTTATATTTTATGTTTGAGTTGTTTTTTCGGATGTAAAGGCAAAGAAAAAGCCGTAGCCAAAATAGGAGAAACGCGCACAAGTGGCACACTGAAAATTCTTGTAGACGAAAGTATCGCGCCAATAGTGCAGAACCAAATTGATATTTTTTCTATTGATTATAGCAATGCACACATAGAGCCGATTATAAGGCCTGAAGAGAAGCTTCTGCCAACTTTTTTAAATGATACGATCCGGGTAATTGTGTTACCGCGTTTGTTAACAAAAAATGAAGAAAAATATTATCAGCAAAGGAACATAAGAATCAATTCTTCGCGTTTTGCAGTCGATGGAATTGCTTTGATTACTAATAAGGACAATACAGACTCTACAATTACTGTTAAAGAAATTAGTGATGCTTTTCAAGGCAAGCAAACAAGTAGAAAATTTATGTTGGACAATGCTTATTCCAGTACATTCCAATATTTAAAACAACTGGCGGGAGTTACAGATTTCCCTGCAACAGGTATATTTGCCAAAAACAGCAGTAATGAAGTTATTGATCTTATTGCAAAAGATAAGAACTACATTGGAATTCTAGGCGTAAACTGGTTGTCTGATAAAAACACTAAAATGAGTTCTGCTTTAAAGAACGTTAGAATGATGGGCGTTAAGAATTTGAGTGGAAAGGTTGGGGGAGACGGTTTTTATAAACCGACCCAATCAAATCTTATTAATGGAATCTATCCGTTGTTAAGAAACGTAAATATCATAGATTGTGAAGGAGTTGATGGTTTAGGCACAGGATTTGCAATATGGCTTAGAAGTCAGCGAGGACAATTAATTGTGCTTAAATCTAATATTGCTCCGCATAAAATGATGCCTCGAATTTTGAATTTTGCAAAATAAAGATAAACAGCTATATATTTTTATACAGTCTAACGTTTAAGAGTGAAATTGAAGAAAATAAAAATTACTAAATTGGGAACATCAATTTAGTTTAACAGATAATAACCACACTAAATTAAAATTAGATAATAACTATGAAAATTAAAAAGAAGGCGATAGCTTTTAACTTGGCGTTGATGGCTATATGTTCTGCCACTTTCGCACAAAATTTGAAAGATGCGAAGAAGGCTATGGATGCAGAGCAATATCAGAAAGCAGCTGGTATTTTAAAATCATTGGTAAGTTCAAAACCATCAGATGGTGAAAATTACTACAATTTAGGCATTTTATATTTAAGAACAGGCGAAGCTGATTCTGCTAGGGCAGTTTTTAATAAAGGGATAGCTCAAGATCCTAAAAACAACTTAAATTATATTGGCTTGGGAGAATCAGATATGTTGGCAGGTAACGCCGCTTCGGCAAAAACAAATTTTGATAAAGCTGTTGACATTGACTCTAAACACTATGAAACGTATTTAGAAATTGGTAAAGCCTATTTGGCGCAAGATAAGCCTTACGATGTTGTTTCTATGCCAGATTACACTTCTGCTTTAGCGAACATTGCGAAAGCCGACGAAATTGATAAGAAAGACGAGAGCGCAGATATATTTTTAGCTCGAGGCGACGCTTATGCATTACAGAAGAATAATTCAGAAGCTTTAGGTCCATATTTTCGAGTTAATGATGTTGACGCTACAAATAGAAGAGCGAAAACTCAGGTGGGCAGAATGTATAAGGATGCTAGAGCATTCCCTGAGTCTGAAACCGAGCTAGAAGGTGTTATTGCAGCAGACCCAAATTATGGCCCGGCCTATCGGGAATTAGCGGAGCTTTATTTACAGTGGAGTAACTTTGGAGAAGATTCTGTCAAGTCAGAAAAAGCGTTGACGAACTTTAAAAAGTATATGACCCTAACTGATGAATCCATCCCAACAAAAATTAGATATATGCAATTTTTGTTCTATGCGAAAGATTTTAAAACCTTGCAGCAGGTTGCTTCAAGTATTCAGTTGCCTGCGAGCGATTCAAAGTCTGCTATTGTAACTAGATTAAAAGGCTGGTCGGCATACGAAAATGGGGATTATGCAAATGCATTGACCTATTTAAAAGATTTTTTCGATAAAGAAAAAGACCCCGCCAAGTTACTAGCGAAAGATTATCTTTACCTTGGCCAGGCACAAGTGAAGACCGGCGGAGATACTACTGCAGCAATGGTAAATTTAGACAAATCAGCTCAATTAGATTCAAGTAATACTCCTGCGATTGTAGATGTGGCAACTGCCCTTCTTAAATCCAAAAAGTTTAAGGAAGCCTTTAATGCATATAAAATGGCGGTGAAATACAATCCAAATGGTAAAGGTTCTTTATACAACTATTATTATATGGGGCAAGCTGCATTTTATCAGTCTTATTACGATAAGAGAGATAAAAAACCATTTGATCAACAACTGTTGGTGGAAGGAGATTCAGCTTTAACGCATTTGCTCTCATTAGACTCTACCTTGGCTTTGGGTTACTTTACCCAAGCTAGAATAAATGACTATATAGATCAAGCAAGACAACCTACCGATTTAACGGGGTTAGCAATTCCTTTTTATGAAAAATACATTTCGTTAATTGCTCCTGAAGATCAAGAAAAGAGTAAAGTTAATTTGGTAGAAGCATTTAACTACATTGGCGCTTTTTATGCAGAGAAAGATAAACCTAGAGCAATTGAAAACCTCGAAAAAAGCGCAGCTTTGGATCCTGAAGGTTCATATGCCCCTCTAAAACTGAAGGAACTCCAGGCTCCTCCTGCCAAGGGCAAAAAATAATTTTTAAAAAGGAATAAGGTAGGACTTTGAAATCCTGCCTTATTCCTTTATTTTTGCATTAAAATTTAAACTATGCAAGCAGCGCAAAGCACATCTATAGATTTTCTCCCAATACTCTTTCAAATTATTGTTGCTTCTGGCTTTGTAGTTGTAACCTTATTTGCAACTCATTTTTTGGGACCGAATAGAAAGACGAGTGATAAATTAGAAACTTTTGAGGCAGGAGTAAAGGTAGTAGGTAACGCTAGGCAACCCTTTTCTATTAAATATTTTGTGGTGGCTATTCTCTTTGTTCTTTTTGATATCGAGGTAATTTTTATGTATCCTTGGGCAGTAAATTTTAAGGTGTTAAGAATGGACGGCATGATAGAGATGTTTATTTTTATGGGTACGCTCTTGCTTGGTTTTATATACGTTCTCAAGAAAAAAGTGCTTGACTGGAACTAGATGTTCAATGCGCTAAGCAGTAAAAATAACTTGGCTTCCTTCTTATTTAGATTACTTCTAAATGAAAATGGGTTTCTCTATTAGATTTTAAATACCTTAAATTTGTGCTCTAACTGCAATAGGTTGAGCATTTTTTATTTAAAACCATGAGTGAAATTAATTTGGTAGACGCCCCCCCCGGGATAGAAGGCTCAGGATTTTTCGCCACCTCGATGGACAAGGTGATCGGTCTTGCCCGTTCTAACTCTTTGTGGCCGCTTCCTTTTGCAACCTCCTGCTGCGGAATTGAGTTTATGGCAACTATGGGTTCTCATTACGATTTGGGAAGATTTGGTGCAGAGCGACTAAGTTTTTCTCCACGCCAGGCTGATGTTTTGATGGTTATGGGAACGATTGCAAAGAAGATGGGTCCAGTATTAAAGCAAGTTTATATTCAAATGGCAGAACCTCGATGGGTAATGGCCGTTGGTGCTTGTGCAAGCAGTGGCGGTATTTTCGATTCTTATTCTGTTTTGCAGGGTATTGATGAAGTTATCCCTGTAGATGTTTACGTGCCCGGATGTCCGCCCAGACCAGAGGCTATTTTAGATGGTTTTCAGCGAATACAAGACTTAGTAAAAAGCGAATCTGGTAGGCGAAGAAATTCCGAATATTATAAAAATCTTTTAGGTCAATACGGAATTAAGTAATGGAACAAACAACCGTTAATCCAGGTATAGAAGAAAAGTTGTTATTGGCTTTTCGAGAGAAGATAACCGTACTGCCTCAACCTTATGATGTATTGACACTTATAACATTTAAAGATACCATTATCGATGTTCTAAAATATCTTAAAGACGAATTGAATTATAGGTTTTTAACTGATATCACAGCAGTCCATTATCCTGGAAAAAAAGAGGGGATTGCCATTGTTTACCATCTGCATAATATGGTCGAAAGAAATAGAATTAGGTTAAAGGTTTTTTTGAGTGAACAACATCCTTCTATCCCAACTGCCACAGTGCTATGGCAAGCTGCAAATTGGATGGAGCGAGAAACCTTTGATTTTTTCGGAGTAAAGTTTGAAGGTCATCCAGATTTACGCCGCATTTTAAATATGGATGATTTGGGTGTGTACCCAATGTTGAAACAATACCCGTTAGAAGATCCAAATAGGGTTGATAAAAAAGATGAATTTTTCGGTAGATAATATTTTTATTTCGTTTAAACGAGCAGAATTACTAGTATATTAATAGTTAACAAAATTGAAAAGAAGTTTCCTTTTGGAGACTAAATTCTATGGACCATAATCATCCTGTATACGTAGATAACGATCCACAAAGTGAGCTGGTTACTCTTAACCTTGGCCCTACACACCCGGCAACACATGGCGTATTCCAAAACGTGCTGCAAATGGATGGCGAACGCATTGTTAGCGGAGTTTCTACCATTGGGTATATCCATCGGGCATTTGAGAAAATTGCAGAACACCGCCCTTTTTATCAAATTACGCCGCTCACCGATCGGATGAATTACTGTTCGTCACCTATAAACAACATGGGTTGGCACATGACGGTAGAAAAATTACTGAAAATAGAGATGCCCAAGCGTGTAGATTATCTTCGGGTAATTATTATGGAGCTTGCACGGATTTCAGATCATATTATCTGCAATACCATCATTGGGCAAGATACAGGGGCAACAACTACATTTTTATATTTATTTCAGTTTAGAGAACATATCTACGAAATTTACGAAGAGATTTGTGGCGCTCGGCTTACCACCAATATAGGTAGGATCGGCGGATTAGAGAGAGATTTTAACGAAATCGCTTTTGCGAAGATCAATAAATTTTTGAAAGAGTTTCCTGTCGCACTCAAAGAATTCGAGAATTTGTTAAATAGAAATAGGATCTTTATAGACAGAACTGCAGGTGTAGCCGAAGTTACTAAAGAAAAAGCACTCAATTACGGTTGGACAGGCCCATTGCTTCGCGCCACAGGGGTAGATTATGATGTGCGAGTTACTGACCCATACTCTTCTTATCAAGATTTTGATTTTGAAGTTCCGGTGGGCACAAAAGGGGATATTTACGATCGTTATCTTGTTCGCAATGAAGAGATGTGGCAGAGCCTGCGGCTGATAGAACAGGCTTTAGAAAAAATTAAGGCCGAGCCAAAAGGAATTTTCCATGCAGAGGTTCCAGATTTTTATTTGCCACCAAAGCAAGAAGTATACAATAATATGGAAGCGCTTATTTATCATTTTAAAATTGTAATGGGAGAAATTGATGCCCCGAAAGCAGAAATTTACCATGCGGTAGAAGGTGGAAATGGCGAGGTTGGTTTTTATTTGATTAATGATGGTGGCAGAACGCCTTATAGATTGCATTTCCGTAGACCTAGTTTTGTAAACTATCAAATGTTTGCTAAAATGAGCGAAGGTATGCTGCTTTCTGATGCCATTATAAACATGAGTAGTATGAATGTTATTGCGGGAGAGTTAGATGCTTAAAGTAGAAGAACAACCATCTGTACAGTTTTCATCGGCAATGCTTAAAAAGTTCGATGAGGTAAAAAATCGGTATCCAGTTGGAAAAGAGAAATCGGCATTGTTGCCGTTATTACATTTAGTGCAAGCAGAATATTTGTGGGTAAGTACTCCAGCGATGGATAGCGTTGCAGAATACTTAAATATCCAACCAATAGAAGTTTATGAGGTTGCAACATTTTACAGCATGTATTTTTTAAAATCTCACGGTAAATATGCCATGGAGGTTTGTAGAACTGGACCATGCTGTCTAGTTGGTGCAGAAAAAATATTAGCCCATTTAGAGAGAAGATTAGGCGTTAAAGAAAACGAAGTTACACCCGATGGGCTGTTTAGTTTTAGAGGCGTAGAGTGTTTAGCCGCCTGTGGTTACGGACCGGTATTGCAAATTAGTCCTGACTATACCTTCTACGAAAATTTGACTATAGAAAGTGTTGATAAATTAATTGAAGATTTGAGGACGAAGATTTGAGACACTAGATGTGAGATATGAGGGGTTCTCTAATTTTTACTAAAAAAAAAGATATGAGATGGCAGTTAGTTTAAAATCTTCTAGCTTTTACATTAAAAAAAAACAACATTTAAGAAACGAGATATAAAATTTGAGATGGGCAGTTAGTCTAACATCTCAAATCTCACATCTCATATCTATTAAGCAATGAGCCGTAAATTACTACTTGAACACATAAATGTTGAAGGCATAAATACCTTTGATGTTTATCGCCAAAAAGGCGGTTATCGTGCCGTAGAGAAAACGTTAAGAAATATGTCTCCTGATGACATTGTTGAGGAAGTTAAGAAGTCTGGTTTACGTGGTAGAGGTGGCGCCGGTTTTCCTACGGGAATGAAATGGGGCTTTTTAGCAAAGCCAGAGGGTGTACCTCGCTATTTGGTCTGCAATGCAGATGAATCTGAGCCTGGAACATTTAAAGATCGCTATTTAATGACGCACATCCCCCATGCACTTATTGAAGGGATGATAATTGGAAGTTTTGCACTTGGTGCCAAAACCTCCTACATTTACGTTCGTGGCGAAATGATGCCACAAATCAGGATCCTCGAAAAGGCAATCGCCGAGGCAAAAGCCGCAGGATTTCTAGGCAAAAATATCTTAGGTACAGGCTATGATTTAGAATTATATGTGCATCCTGGTGGTGGCGCTTATATCTGCGGCGAAGAGACCGCCCTGTTAGAATCTTTAGAAGGTAAACGAGGTAATCCCCGTATTAAACCGCCTTTTCCTGCTATTGCTGGGCTTTACGGAGCTCCGACCGTAGTGAACAACGTTGAAACTATTGCTGCGGTTGTCCCGATAATTAACGATGGCGCTGAAGAATATGTAAAAATTGGAATTGGTAGAAGTACCGGTACTAAATTAATTTCTGCAGGAGGAAATGTGGCCAAACCCGGCGTTTACGAAATTGAATTAGGTATTCCGGTCGAGGAATTTATCTATTCTGAGGAATACTGTGGCGGCATTGCAAATGGGAAAAAATTGAAGGCTACTGTGGCCGGGGGTTCTTCCGTGCCTATTTTACCTGCTAATCTCACTTTAAAACTTGCCAATGGCGAGCCTCGTTTAATGAGTTATGAATCATTAGCAGAGGGTGGTTTTGCAACTGGTACCATGCTAGGTTCTGGTGGGTTTATTGCCTTTGATGAGGATCAATCCGTTGTACGGAATACTTGGAATTTTGCAAGGTTCTACAGTCACGAAAGTTGTGGCCAATGCTCTCCATGCAGAGAAGGAACAGGCTGGATGGAGAAAGTATTACACAAAATTGCACATGGCAAGGGCAACATGAGCGACATTGATCTATTGGTGAATGTGGCAAAAAATATTGAGGGAAATACCATTTGCCCTTTGGGCGATGCAGCAGCGTGGCCGGTTGCAAGTGCGATTCGCCATTTTAGAGATGAGTTTGAGTGGTATATAAATGAACCGGTAAAAAGCCAGACACAACACTATGGTTTGGCAAAATATGCGGTTCCAATAGAGAAGGTCGAGGAAGTAAAAAATTAAAATTAAAAATTAAAGATGTCTGACGTTAAGGCATATGATATAAAAATTAGGTGCTAACATATTTCGAAATCCATCATTGAAATTTTAATGAGAGCTTCGATAATAATAATAAAAGGAATGCAGGAACTTAAAGATGAACTACATTTTAAGATGTATCCTAAAATTACCCAAACAATACAAAAAGTTTAAAGATTTTTAATTTTCACTTTTGAATTTACAATGTCTGATAAAGTAAAAGTTACAATAGACGGGATAACGGTAGAGGTAGATAATGGAACCACCATTTTAAATGCGGCAAGGCAAATTGGTGGAGATATTGTGCCTCCTGCTATGTGCTATTATTCTAAATTAGAAGGTAGCGGAGGTAAATGTCGTACATGTATAGTTAAGGTAAGTAAGGGTTCTGATAAAGATCCTCGGCCAATGCCTAAATTGGTTGCATCATGCCGTACAACTGTAATGGATGGTATGGAAGTCCAGAATATTACATCTCCAGAAGTGATGGAGGCCCGTGCTGGAGTAGTTGAAATTCTGTTGATAAACCACCCGTTAGATTGCCCTATTTGTGATCAAGCAGGAGAATGTGATTTACAAAACTTGAGTTATGAGCACGGTTTGCAAAAAACACGCTATGAGTTCGAGCGTCGTACATTCGAACGTATAGATATTGGCGATAAAGTCCAATTGCACATGAATAGATGCATTCTATGCTATCGCTGTGTTTACGTGGCAAATCAGCTTACCAACGAACGAGTTCACGGAATTTTAAATAGAGGAGATCATTCAGAAATCTCTACCTATATTTCTAATGTGATAGAAAACGATTTTTCTGGTAACGTTATAGATGTTTGCCCGGTGGGCGCGTTGACAGATAAAACCTTTAGATTCAAAAATAGAGTTTGGTTTACAAAGCCTGTTCTTGCTCACCGCAATTGCAACCATGTAGATTGCAAGGGTGAAGTAATGCTTTGGTATCGCGGAGAAGACGTGTTGCGAGTTACGGCGAGAAAGGATGAATTTGGGGAAGTGGAATCTTTTATTTGCAACGAATGTAGGTTCGAAAAGAAAAGCACAACCGATTGGACTATAGAAAAACCTGCACATATAGACGATACCTCTGTAATTTCTTCGAACCATTACGAAACTTTGATACCTTTGCCAGTAATAGAAATCAATCCGGCTTTGCAGGCAGCTAACGAGATTGAGCTACATAAAGCAGTTAAATACTAATGGAAAGCGGTTTTGTATTAGAAAAATTTATTCTAGTTGTCGTAATCTTCGGCATCAGCTTGGTAATCGCAATGTATTCTACCTATGCTGAGCGAAAAGTTGCTGCTTTTTTACAAGATAGATTGGGACCAGATCGTGCTGGGCCTTTCGGCATGTTACAACCTTTAGCAGATGGTTTAAAGATGTTTATGAAGGAAGAGATTATTCCTTCGTCGTCAAGTAAATGGCTTTTCATGGTTGGCCCAGGTTTGGCAATGTTAACCGCGTGTATCGCAAGCGCCGTAATTCCTTGGGGCAGTCCAATGATTGTTAATGGACGAGTTATACCTCTTCAAGTAAGCGATATCAACGTTGGCGTTCTCTATATTTTTGGCGTTGTTTCTTTAGGAGTTTATGGCGTTATGATTGGTGGATGGGCGTCTAACAATAAGTATTCATTGTTAAGCGCAATTCGCGCTGCATCTCAAAATATTAGTTATGAAATTGCGATGGGGTTGTCCATTATAGCTTTGCTATTGATGACCAATACGTTAAGTTTGAAGGATATTGTCGATCAACAACATGGCTGGCGATGGAACGTACTTTATCAACCATTGGGCTTTCTTATTTTTATGGTTTGTTCTTTCGCCGAAACTAACCGCGCACCATTTGATTTGCCCGAATGCGAGACTGAGCTGATCGGCGGTTATCACACAGAATACTCATCAATGAAACTGGGTTTCTATCTTTTTTCAGAATACATAAACATGTTTGTGTCTTCTGCAGTAATGGCAACCCTTTATTGGGGTGGTTACAATTATCCGGGGATGGATTGGGTAGCGACACATGTTGGCACGGTGGCTGCACCACTTATTGGAACTGCAGTTTTATTTGCTAAAATCTTTTTTTTCATCTTCGTCTTTATGTGGGTTCGATGGACAATACCGCGTTTCCGCTATGATCAGTTAATGAATTTAGGTTGGAGGGTTTTAATACCTTTGGCCATTGCAAATATTATAATTACTGGAATCGTGATTGCATTTATAGAGAAGTTTTAAAAAGGCTTTGTAAGGGTTGAAGTTATGGAAGCATTAACAAAAAATAAAAAAGTTCTTGAGCAAAAGCCGTTAAGCTTTATGGAGAAGATTTACCTCCCAGCTATTGGCAAAGGCATGGCAATTACTTTTAGCCATTTGTTTAAAAAAACCGCTACGGTACGTTATCCAGAAGTAGAAAGAGAATTTTCTACAAACTGGCGCGGCGTGCATTCTTTGAAACGGGATGAGGAGGGAAGAGAGAGATGTACAGCTTGCGGACTTTGTGCATTATCGTGCCCGGCAGAAGCAATTACCATGATCGCCGCCGAGCGAAAACCTGAAGAAAAGCATTTATACAGAGAAGAAAAATATGCGGCAACTTATGAAATAAATATGTTGCGCTGTATCTTTTGTGGGCTTTGTGAGGAAGCTTGTCCGAAGGAGGCCATTTATTTGGATGGGCCAATTGTACCTGCAGACTACCTAAGGAAAGATTTTATTTACGGAAAAGATAAGTTAGTTGAGCCACCTTTAGAAATGAAAAAATAACTTCGGTAAACATCGTTGCATGGAACGAAGCAATCTTAAACGATAGGTATTAATCTTTTTTTAAGGGTTGAAGCGTTCATTCGAATGTTGGGATGGAGAAAAAAATAAAAATTAAATAAATGGGTACACAAGTATTCTATTTCGTTGCAACTTTAAGCGTATTATTTTCGCTGATGGTTATTTTTGCAAAAAATCCGGTGCATAGTGTGCTATACTTAATCGTCACCTTTTTTACTTTTACTGTACATTACGTTTTATTGAACGCTCAATTTTTAGCAGTTGTAAATTTTATAGTTTACATGGGCGCTATAATGGTACTTTTTTTATTCGTATTGATGTTGTTAAACCTTAATAAAGAAACCGAGCCGGCCAAATCGCCACTTATTAAGATAGTTGGAGTAATTGCGGGTTGCTGTCTGATACTTACTTTAGTCGGTTCTTTTAAAGCGGTATCAATCACTAGTCCGTTGGCATTAGCTAATCCAAATTTAGGCTTAGTAGAAAATTTAGGTAGAGTGCTTTTTGGACAATTCTTACTCCCGTTTGAATTGTCATCCTTATTATTGCTTTCTGCAATGGTCGGTGCTGTTTTATTATCAAAAAAAGACTAAGTAGAAATTTGATATGCAAAATATAACTACTCAAATGCATGGCGTACCACTAAACCACTATATTTGGTTTTGCGCCATTATATTTACCATTGGGGTAATTGGCGTGCTCACTAGAAGAAATGCCATCGTAATTTTTATGTCGGTAGAGTTGATGCTTAACGCGGTTAACTTACTACTTGCCGCGTTTTCAGTATATCATAATGATCCCGCGGGTCAGGTTTTTGTGTTTTTTATAATGGCATTGGCCGCAGCCGAGGTTGCAATCGGCCTAAGTATCATTGTTATGGTGTATAGAAATACAAAATCTATCGATATTAATGTGTTGAACCGCCTTAAGTGGTAAAAATAGTTTGCTCGAAATGACTATAGAAAATTTAATTTGGTGGGTTCCGTTGCTTCCCTTACTTGGGTTTTTAATTAACGGACTTGGCAGAAATACAATATCTAAACAAATTATTGGCTTTGTTGGCAGCGGAGTAGTTCTGGCCTCGTTTGTAATAAGCCTAATTATTTTCTTCAAGCTTACTGGCGATACAGAAAAGCAGCATACCATTTTTATGTTTGATTGGATAAGTGCGGGCAGACTTTCCATTGCTTTCTCTTTTTTGGTAGATCCGCTAAGTTCTCTAATGCTTTTGATTATTACCGGAATAGGATTTCTCATCCACCTGTATTCTATCGGTTATATGCATAGCGATGAGGGTTTTGGCAAGTTTTTTAGCTACCTAAATCTATTTGTTTTTTTTATGCTTTTGCTTGTTTTGGGATCCAATTATGTAGTCATGTTTATTGGCTGGGAGGGCGTTGGCTTATGTTCCTATCTACTAATTGGCTTTTGGTACACAAATGGGAGCTTTGCTTCAGCAGCAAAAAAAGCATTTGTAATGAATCGAATTGGCGATTTAGGCTTTCTGTTGGGCGTTTTTTTAATGTTTAACTTTTTTGGCAGTGTAGAGTTTGCTAGAGTTTTTCCAATGGCAGCGACAATGCTACCCGGCAACAATACCATCGTTCTTATTACCATTTTACTTTTTGTGGGTGCCTGTGGAAAATCTGCACAACTGCCCCTGTTTACCTGGTTGCCCGATGCAATGGCGGGTCCAACGCCGGTTTCTGCACTTATACACGCTGCAACAATGGTTACTGCAGGTATTTATATGATTGCCAGAAGTAGCGTTCTGTTTGATTTAGCGCCTCTAACCCAAAACATCATTTTAATTGTGGGTACTGCTACCGCCCTAATTGCTGCCATCATCGCGCTAACGCAAACAGATATTAAGAAAGTTTTGGCCTATTCTACAGTATCACAGCTGGGTTACATGGTTATGGGTTTGGGGGTTGGCGCCTATACCGGATCCTTTTTTCATTTGATAACACACGCGTTCTTTAAAGCTTTATTGTTTTTGGGTGCGGGTTCCGTAATACATGCAATGCACCATGAGCAAGATATGCGCGCAATGGGCAATTTACGTAAAAAGTTGCCCATCACATTCATCACTATGATGGTTGCTACCATAGCAATAGCAGGAATTCCGCCATTTTCAGGCTTTTTCTCAAAAGACGAAATTCTAGCTAGCGTGTATGAACACAACCGGATAATTTGGGTAGTTGGCGTTTTTACAGCTTTTTTAACCTCGTTTTATATGTTTAGATTGATGTTTCTAACTTTCTTCGGAAACCATAGAGGTTCGCATCATTCAGAAGAACACATACACGAATCGCCAAAGGTAATGACGCTTCCGCTGATTATTTTAGCAGTATTGGCAGCTATTGGCGGCGCAGTAAATATTCCGCAAGTATTTGGCGGCAACGAGTGGCTTGCACACTGGTTAACTGGTGCAAATGTTTCTCGGCACGAGTTGGGCTTAGATCACGCTACAGAATATCTGTTGATGGGAATTTCTGTAGCTGCTGCATTAATAGCTGCTTTTTTGGCATTTAGCAGGTATGTAAAAACAAATCATGTACCTGTTGCAGATGTGGCACATCGTTCAGTATTAGCAAAAATATCCTATCATAAATTTTATTTAGATGAGGCTTATGATTTTTTGATTGTGAAACCGTTAGATGCGCTTTCTAGATTTTTTTACCGCACCATGGATACTAAATTTATTGATGGTATTATAAATTCATTTGGATGGAGCGCAAAAGAAAGCAGTAAAGGTTTGCGGTTGTTGCAAAGTGGAAACGTAGGTTTTTATATTTTTATGATGGTTTTTAGCATTATAGCTTTACTGTTGTACACATTTTTATATATCTAATAAAAAGGGTTCAAATATTTACGAATGGAACAACTTTTACTTCTTTTAATTATTCCTTTACTAGGTGCTTTAATAACGGCATTTTCTGGCAAGCATGCCAAAAATGTGGCTTTGGGCATTTCTATTTTGTCTTTTGCAGTCGCAACTTATATAGCCTATCTTTTTGTGCCAAATGCCGCGGTACAGTTCGAAGTTAATTTACCATGGATAACACAATTGGGTATAAATTTTCATGTTGGCATCGATGGCATTAGCCTTTTGGTGGTACTGTTAACCAACATCCTTGTTCCAATAATCATCGGCGCAAGCCTAAACCATAACTATAAAAACCCAAATGCGTTTTATGCGTTGGTGCTGTTTATGCAGTTTGGGCTGCTATTGGTTTTTACCTCTATGGATGCTTTTCTATTTTACATAGGTTGGGAATCTGCGCTCATTCCAATTTATTTTATTTGCGCGACTTGGGGTGGCAAAGACCGCATAAGCATAAATATGAAATTCTTTGTTTACACCATTGCAGGCTCGCTTTTTATGTTGATGGGAATTATTTTTTTATACCTCCAAAACCCTGCACATAATTTTGAGCTGCAATCATTTTACGCATTAAATTTAGATGCAACCCAACAAAGTTGGATTTTTTGGGCGTTCTTTCTAGCCTTCGCCATTAAAATGCCCATCTTTCCTTTCCACACATGGCAACCTGATACGTATACCGCTGCGCCAACCCCTGGCACCATGCTACTTTCGGGCATTATGTTAAAAATGGGAATTTATGGTGCAATTAGGTGGTTGCTACCAATTGCCCCAAAAGGCGTACAGGAATGGGGAGATTTAGCTCTGGTGCTTTCTATTATAGGAATTGTGTATGCATCAATCATCGCGTTTACGCAAAGAGATACAAAAAGACTCATTGCATATTCGTCTATTGGCCACGTAGGCTTAATTGCAGCGGCAATTTTTGCTAGTTTTAGTTTTGGCAATCGTGGTGTAGAAGGTATGCAAGGCGCCATGATACAAATGTTGAGTCATGGGATAAACGTTGTGGGTTTATTTTTAGTTATTGACATTGTCTTTTCTCGTCTAAAAACAAATACCATTGCAGAGTTTGGCGGGATAGCTAAAATGGCACCTCAATTGGCAATAACTTTTCTAATCATCCTACTCGGAACGGTTGCACTGCCTGGAACAAACGGCTTTATTGGTGAGTTTTTATTGTTGTTGGGCGTTTATCAATACAGCATCTGGGCTGCGGCTTTCGCCGGATTAACCATTATTTTTAGTGCGGTTTATATGTTTAGGTTGTATCAAAAAACCATGTTAGGAGAAACAAACGCACTTACTTTAATTATGACCGATATAAGAGGTTCTGAAAAAATTGTACTTTTTACCATTTGTTTCTTGGTAATTGCAATTGGCATTTACCCAAAGCCAATATTAAATTTAACGGAAGCCTCTGTACAGCATTTGTTACAGCAGGTTCATCAAAAATTAATTCAGTAAACAAGCGAAATGAATATTATAATTACCATTAGTATTACCGCTTTTATTGTGCTTTATGCAGGTTTGTATAGAGCAACTAAAACTTTATTGCCCATTGCTGTAGTTGGATTACTTACTGCCTTGGGTTTTGTCTTTTACAATTGGAATTCAAACGAGGTAAGCTATCAAATGATGCGAACCGACAATTTCGCCCTTGGGTTTTCAGCGCTCTGTATTGTAGGTACTATTTTTATTTTACTGCTGAGTAAAAATTACTTTTCTAGCAAAACAGAGCATATAGCAGAGTATTTTACGCTCATTCTTTTTTCCCTTTCGGGGATGATTATGATGGTTTCTTACCTCAACATGGCCATGCTTTTTGTGGGGATAGAGATTATGTCTGTGAGTTTATACATCCTTGCAGGGATTAGAAAAACGGATTTCGCATCGAATGAGGCATCGTTGAAATACTTCTTAATGGGTGCGTTTTCTACGGGTTTTCTATTATTTGGCATCACCTTAATTTACGGCGCAACAGGTTCTTTCGATTTGCTTCAAATAAAAAGTTATGTATTGAATAACTCCGCCGGAATATCGAACCTATTTTATCCGGGCATAATTCTAATGATGATTGGTTTGTGCTTTAAAGTTGGCGCGGCACCATTTCATTTTTGGGTGCCCGATGTTTATGAAGGTTCTCCGTCTCTAATCTCGACTTTTATGGCAACGGCTGTTAAAACTGCCGGCTTCGCTGCGTTTTTAAGGTTGTTTTTGTTTGCATTGGCACCATTACACGATTTCTGGGTGCTACCTTTAACCGTAATTGTTTTTATCACATTGTTTGTTGGAAACATTACCGCGCTATTCCAGAAGAATTTTAAGCGCATGTTGGCATATTCCAGCATCTCTCATGTTGGTTATATGTTGTTTGCCTTGGTAGAATTAACCCCAGACAGTGGAAATAAAATTCTTTTTTATGCTGCAGCTTATACCTTTGCAACCATCATCGCTTTCGCGGGATTAATTTTGGTGAAACAGACAACTGGGAGCGACAGTTACGATAGCTTTAATGGCCTGGCAAAACGCAATCCACTTGTAGCAATCTGTTTAGCAATTTCTTTACTTTCCCTTGCCGGAATTCCGCTGACAGCGGGTTTTATCGCAAAATATTTAATGTTTCTTAACGTAATGCAAAACTACCATGTTTATTTGGTTGGCTTTGCGATACTAAATGCCTTGGTTGGTTTCTACTATTATTTTAGGGTAATCGTTGCCATGTATTTTAAAGATGGCGGCAAGGAGTTAGAACTTACCGTGCCAATGCAATACAAGTTGGTTATGGCACTTTCTGCACTAATTACCATTGCTTTGGGTGTTTATCCTGCAATTTTGTTGGGGTGGATTTAATATCCTTAATTTACGGTCAATGTTTTTGGATTTAAAGTAAGCGGAATAAGCGATTGTGTTATCACCAATCAAATACCTAGTGGAAATACGCAGTGGAATGGTGGGATATTGGGTTTTGAAGGGTCTATAGTATCTATAGACCTGCAACTTTCTTATAGATTTTCTTAATTACGAGATTCAGCCGCAGACACTTTACTATTTAGTCTTAGCCACTTCAAACGTCTGCTCTCCATATACCATATCCCTGGTAGTAAGCCCCTGCACCACAATCTTAAACCTGCCGGTTATATCATTGCTGTAAAATGAGAACTCGGCTGTATTCGATGATGTTACTTTGGCTAGATATTTCCAATATAGTGTAGACATGTATTCAGGGGGTGAATTTGGCTGTGAAAGATCAGAAGGGTAGAATTCCTGGGCTGCATAAATACCTGTTGGCAACGTGTTCATTGCATCTTGCTTTTTAAGCTCTATAGTGCAACCACTGTAAACCAAAGTTTGGGGACTTTGATCATCGATAAAATAACGTGTCCCTTTTATGGGCTGGAAATTATCCGGCTCACCGCTATGATATGCGCAATTCAGTATCTGATATCTACAAACGTAGTCTCCGCAGGCATTGGGTCCCCGCCGGTAGCCCTGACCGTAAGACAAATTGTCTTTTTTGCCTTCTATTTTCACTTCCTTTAAGTTGATAGCCCGTTGGATCCCGGTCATTTGAAGCAATTGCGTATTGAGTTGCTGAGGTAAATTTCGGTCGGGAAACACAAGTTCGTTGATGAGCTTTTCGGAGGTAGCCAGATAAGGGTCAACCAATCTTACCAGAAAAGTTTCCTGTTTGACATCCTTATTCACAAAGATATTCAGCTTCTTATTGCGCTGAATTAGCAGCTTCTCTGCGTCCAGGGTAAAATTCCCTGCGGAATCTGTAGGGATGAGCTGTAGGGGCCCACTGGCATTGACCACTTCTACCGGTTCCCTTATTTTAGAGCCGTTACGGGTCACCAAGCCTTTGAATATTAAATCACTTGACTTGTCCATGGTATCGGCAGGTGTGGTCTTCAGCATATCCAGCCACGTATATCTTCGCCAGCCTTTTATCAGTAGGATATCTTCCAAAAAGCTATTGTCGGCTTTTCCCATATAGCTTTCCCTCACCGGTAGATCGCCAAGTTGGCTTTTCAGGTAAAAATAACTCTCGATATCGTTTTTATTGTTGGCTGACAACCGGTTTTCCTGGATGCAGGCTATAGACACCAGGCCGCTGTCTGGCAAGCTGGCATTATCTAGTTTTAGGCTGAGCGTTATCTTTTCTCTCGATTGGTAACTGGCCTTGTCCGTTCTGATCTGTAAGTTGGGGCGCTTATCATAATGTGCAAAAAAGAGTCTTTCGGCGAGTGGGCGCCCAAGGCTATCCGTTATGGTCGCCTGTGTAAGCCCCTTGGGCATATCATCCAGAAGCACACTGATTTTTTTCTCCCCAAGTTGCAGACTGATCGGCGTGCTGGAGAAAAGCCGCGCATAATTATGCAGGTTCAGGTAGACCAGTTGTGGTTTGTCCGTATAGAATTCAATAGACAAAAGATTGCCTGCAACGGCTGCCGGGACAGACATTACGGGTATATGACTTACCGCGGCAGGTAAATTATACAACGAGTCTTTTTTGTTCAAGCCCACAAGCTTTACACGATACACCGCATTAGCCTTTGGTGTCAACGAAAATTTGCCAAGCCCGTAGCTGTTTGTATGGATGGTATCGATGATGGTCTTATCCTCATATAAGATCGCGCCTGCAGCAAGGCCCTGACCAGAGTGGCTTTTGACCTCCCAAGCAACCACGTTTTTTAGACCCGAAACGAGATTGCCGCCTTCGGGAAAGAAGCCCACTATGAAAGGTGCCGGCTGGGCAGGTAGGTCGATGTTGAGATCCTTCACCTCATCAGCCTGTCTTACCCTTACATGGAGCCTGTTTTCGCCCTGCCGTAGCATGGCTGACGGTATATCGAAAAGATATTGCCCAACAGGGGTGATCTTAACGTCGCCTTTCACTACCGGATGGGCATTGTTGCCCAAATAGTAGGAAACTTCTGTTCTAGGGGCCTTCTTTTTGAGATCAGTATTTAGGACCGTAAGCATTACCTTTTGTTGTGCGTGTGCCAGCAAGGTATCAAGCGGGCTCAGTGAGGCAACATATCCGCTCTGTGCGTTTCTTTTTATGGTGATGCTTTGCGTAAACAAAACATCGGGCTTACCATTTAACAAACGGTTGCCATAGGCAATAAAACTGTAATTGCCCGCTGCCGTAGAGTCTGGTATGACCGTATTGCCAAATGCCAGACCATTATTGACCATGAACTTTTCGTTAAAGGCCATCAGATGGTCGTCCTCCCTTACCAAAGCTACCGACAAAACTTTATATGCTTTTTTATCGCTGATGTGTAGGAAATATGCCGTAAACCAAACATTTTCATTATTGGTATAAATATTTTTATCAAAATGGATGAACAATATGGGCGACTGTGTTTTATGGCCATAGAGCTCCAACTTATTGGCAAGGCTGTCGGCTAGACCATTGCTGTTGGGCCCCTGTGCAGAAACATCTCTAACAACAAAAACAAGGAGAAAAACCATTAAATACTTGGCCATGGATTCTATGATCCCAATATGGTTGTATCGAAGCTTTAACTGCCTAACGAATAGGGATATTCTCATGGTCGGAAATAATTTGGGTTCAACTTGGTGGATAGTCAAATATAATGAAATTCTAAAAGTTATTTGACCGGGTAATTGGATGTCTTTGCACCCAATAATCCATCCGAACTGACACCTTGAACAATGATTTTATAGCTGCCCGGACCATCGCCATTGAAGTAGTTGAACGAAGCTTTTCCAGAAGCGTCTAAGCGCATATTTGCATTCCAGTAGATCGTACTGCGAAGATCAGGAAGTTTATTGACGTTGTTTGGCTCGTACTTCGGATTGTAAAAGTTCTTGATCTTATTGTAACCCTTAACTGATAAATTAACCACATTCAAAGGTTTTTTAAGAAACTTATCTGCCTTGGTATAAAACATAATCGATGGGCCGCCCAGCATTTCTGTTAGCACCCCGGTTACCACTACCTCTATTTTGGCAATATCATTAACATCAAGTGATGCGTTGGTAAATACCTCTATTGCCTCGGTCGGTTGTAAACGTCGCCCATCAACAATAATACTCATGGGAACCACGATTCGCTTTAATGGATCAGGCGCCCACGGATAGTACATCGCTGTTGGGCCAACCGGATCGGGTTTATATGGTTGTATTTTTACGCCTCTTCCCATCAGTTTCTCTCTTAAAAAACTTTCCATGGATACGAAGGATTTTTCATTTTTCATGTCTATCGTCAGATCTGAATGCCCATCAGGTACCGATAACATGCCTTGATTGAAATATTTCTGCTCTTTTTTCCTCGCTGTTATCTTCACTTCTTTCAACCGCTGCCCACGGCCCAACTTAGCTGTCCGCCCATAGATGCTATCAACCCTTTTGCTGTTTTCTGCAAAACGCTCTAAAATCCTTTGCGGGAGGTAATTGTTACTAAATGGCGTTAGCGGTTTCACAGGACTCATACCCGGTAAGGTGTCCATTTTAAGTTCTACACGGGAACTGTTTTTCTGGCTTCTCGCCTGAAACGTCATCTGGATGCTGTCGGCGAATACCACGCCATCAAATTTGAGATGTCCATTTTGACCTGTCTTTGTGGTCTGGAATAAGTTGGCCTTAAGCGATAACATGGTTACGGAAGCGTCTGGTTGAATTTTGTTGTTCAAGCCCAGTACCTTACCAGAAAACACGGTCCCCAATTGTTCTGCGGGGAAACTGGGTTGTGGGGGATTCGATGAGCTGATCGCTTTCCAGTCGAAGCGCCTATAGCCCTGGGTGAGTAAAAGGTTGTCTAATTCGGTAAACACTTGTTCTGTTCTTTTGGTAAAATAATAGTTGGGATTTTCGATGTAGCCTTTTAGGTCTGACGTTAACAGAAAATGGGACAAGATGGAGTGGCCTAGACTTTCATCAAAGGGCACCTTAGTTTCATCTATAACCGAAACACTAAAGGTGCCGGACGCTGGCTTTCCGTTCTGATCCAATGCACTTAATTCGACAATTACAGGTTCACGGCTACTGTACCGCTCCTTATCGGTTTTGATGTTCAGCTGCAATTGGTCGTTTGTAGCAAGGAATGCAATACGCTCATTGATAGGTAATCCACTGGCATCGAATAATGTAAACTGTGCGATTCCGGAAGGGAACTTCCGCTTATCGACCCATATTGAATTCAAAGACTTCAAAGCGTTGATTTGAGCGGAAAATAAGATGCCTCCCCCCGACTGGGCGATTAACGAAACCGTTTTGCCCGGTTCCGTCGTTTGAATACGCACCAGAAGACTGTCGCTGTTAGGTTGGTAAACAGCTAGAGTACAGCCATTGTTCAGGGGTTTGGGTAAGGGGACGTTTTTGGTAGATCCATCACTGAACGTTATGACGGCAGTGTAATCTTTTCCCTGCTCGGGCCTAAAGGTAAAATTGCCCATGCCTGCATGCATTGTGTGGAAATTATCGACCGCTTGCTTTTTCTGATCCACCACTACACCAGTGACATCTAGCCCTAAACCATTCGTTTGGGTAACCTTGAAGCCTATACGAGAGGAAATGCCATATACCAAGTCTCCACCTTCCGGAAAAAACTGCACATCGCTTTGTGCCAGATTCCCAGCTGAAGATCCAGGGACTACAGCGTTTTTGTCTGGTAACGCAGTATTGTTGTTTTGTGGGATGGTGTCAGCCGTCAGGTAATCCACGATCATCAAATGCTGATTGAAAAAATATTCATCATCCGCATTGCGCATCCATTGTGTATATGCCCTCACCCGGTAATTTCCGGCAACAATTTGATCATCTATGGTAAAGTCCCCGGCTGTAGTTCCGGCCACGACCGGTAATTTAAGAGACCTGACTATTGCTCCTTTCTCATCAATTAGCTCCACATACAAGGCCCCGCTCATCGCGCTTAATTGGTGTTGTGCGCCAATGACAATATATGCTTTGAACCAGATCGTGTCACCGACAGCGTAGTAAGGCTTATCCATGTGTAAATAAACCTTCTCCTGCGGAAAAATTTCATCCCATTTCTGTAATGAGGCAATTAATCTTTCTATTGGGTCGTCTTTGGGGATAAAGGCCGAAAGGATAGCAAATGCCGCAATAGCATAAGATAAACGTTTGAGCGTTATAGGGAAAGAGAGGCGGTTCATCTTAACTAAGATACTCATGTTACGCAGAATTATGTTGTAAAAACGCTATAGTATGTCGATAACTTTCCAAGTTCTTTGTAAGTGCCGTAAACCAAACATTTTCATTATTGGTATAAATATTTTTATCAAAATGGATGAACAATATGGGCGACTGTGTTTTATGGCCATATAGCTCCAACTTATCGGCCAGGCTGTCGGCCAAGGCATTGCCGTTGAGCCCCTGTGCAGAAACGTCTCTAACAACAAAAACAAGGAGAAAAACCATTAAATACTTGGCCATGGATGTTAGGATTCCAATATGGTTGTATAAAAGCTTTAACGGCCTAACGAATAGGGATATTCTCATGGTCGGAAATAATTTGGGTTCAACCTGGTGGATAGTCAAATATAATGAAATATTAATTTTAGATGAAGCCACCTCCTCGCTCGATTCGGCTTCTGAGCAATATGTGCAACATACAATTGATTTATTGGTAAAGCAGCATAAAACCATTATCGTTATCGCCCATCGATTGACGACCGTGAGGAAAGCTAACAATATTATCGTTTTGGATAACGGACAGGTAATAGAAGAAGGCAACCATAATGAGATGCTATTGGCTAGAGGCCACTATTTCAATTTGTGGCAGCATCAGTTTGCTATAAGTTAATCTAATCTCTATCTCGACTATTCAATTTCAGATTTCCTAAATATTTTATTTGTAGTTTTACGAATAAGTCATTATGCAAGGATTTTGGGACGACCTTCATCAATTTATATCTCCAGATAAACTTTTAAAAGAGGGAGGTTTTTATGTGGTACTGTTTATAATTTATGCAGAAACTGGGCTTTTTTTTGGCTTTTTCTTGCCTGGAGATTATTTACTGTTTTTGGCCGGAATGTTCGTCGCCACGGGAAGATTAGACGTTAATATATTCACCCTAATTATTGGTCTGATTATCGCAGCAATAATGGGGAACTTTACCGGATTTTGGTTCGGAAAGAAAACAGGACCGGCTTTGTATAAACGAAAGGACAGTTTCTTTTTTAAAAAACGCTACTTAAAGGCAGCGGAAGAATATTATAGAAAGCAGGGCGCTTTTGCATTGATAATGGGTCGATTTGTGCCCATTGTCAGAACTTTTGCGCCGATAGTTGCAGGTATCGTTAAATTAGATGAAAAGAAGTTTGCTCTTTTTAACGTGATAGGGGCTATCTTATGGGTAACATCGCTAACTGTTCTCGGTTACTTTTTAGGTAAAAGATTTGAAAAGGAGATTACTGATTATCTTTATTATATAATTATCGGTTTTATATTGATAACTGCTATCCCATTATTAATTACATTTGTAAAAAATAGAGTGGATAAGCCCTCTGATAATGATAAAATAGATATTACTACTAGAAATGGCAAATGATGATCATCACGCTTGGCACTCCGTATCTCCGGGCAATAGTCTTCCCGGGATAGTCAACGCAATAATAGAAATTCCAAAAGGTTCAAAGGCGAAATACGAAATAGACAAAGAATCTGGTTTAATTAAATTAGATAGGGTGTTATTTTCATCTGTAATGTATCCTGCAAACTACGGTTTTATACCTCAAACCTATTGCGATGATAAAGATCCGTTAGACATTCTCGTTCTGTGTTCTGTAGACGTTTATCCGATGACACTTATTGAAGCAAAGGTAGTGGGCGTAATGCACATGGTAGATGGCGGAGAACAAGACGATAAAATCATCGCGGTAGCAAATCATGATATGTCTGTTAATTACATAAATGATTTAGATGAACTTCCACCGCATCAAATGAAAGAAATTGTGCGCTTCTTTCAAGACTATAAAGCACTAGAGGGCAAAAATGTAAGCATAGAACATTTGCTTGGAGTTCGTTATGCACATAAGGTTATTTTAGAAAGTATAGAACTTTACAATAAACTATTTAGAAGTAAAGCCTAATGGGTTGGGATTTATTTTGGACATTTTCTTTAGTTTTATTGAACGGTTTTTTCGTTGCCGCAGAGTTTGCAATTGTAAAGGTACGCGGTTCTCAGATAGAAATTAAAGCTAAAGATGGTAGCCAAGTAGGAAAGGTTGCAAAACTTATTGTCCAAAACTTAGATAATTATCTTGCTGCAACACAACTTGGGATTACACTTGCTTCACTTGGCCTAGGCTGGATTGGAGAGCGGGTTATGCACCAAATTGTGCACGATTCTATGGCCAACTTGGGCATTGCGGAAGTTTACATCACAACGACATCTACTATAATTGCATTTTCGATTATAACGATTATGCATATTGTTTTTGGCGAACTTGCTCCAAAGTCTATCGCCATACAGCGGCCTGTAGCAACCACAATGTTTATTTCTCTTCCGTTACAGGCTTTTCACTTTGTGTTTAAGCCATTTATTTGGTTGTTGAATGGTTTGGCTTCCTTAATTCTAAAACTGTTCGGCATGCAGTCTACTGCAGGGCATGAGTCTTTACACAGTACAGAAGAACTTCAATATCTATTAGATCAGGGTAGAGAGAGTGGTGCTTTGGATTTTAATGAGCACGAAATGATAAAAAACGTGTTCGATTTTAATGAGCGCGTGGTTAAAAACATAATGGTTCCCCGAACTAAAATCTCTGGCGTTGAGTTGCAATCACCTAATGGAGAAGTTATCCAAGTTATCATAAAGGAAGGCTATTCAAGACTGCCGGTCTATGATGAAATAATGGACAAAATTGTCGGTATCATCCACGCAAAAGACATTCTGCCCCTTGTGGCCGCAGGAAACAATGATTGGACGCTCAGCGATATTATACGTAAACCCTTTTTCGTTACGGAAACAAAAAAAATTAACGATTTGATGAGCGAGTTGCAGGTTAAGAGGATGCAAATTGCCATTGTTTTGGATGAATTTGGTGGAACGGCGGGCATGGTTACTTTAGAAGATATTGTAGAAGAACTTGTTGGCGACATACAAGATGAATACGATGAAGAAAAGCCTTTGGTAGAACAGGTTACTGGGAACGAGTTTATTGTAAATGCTTTTGCAACCGTATATGATGTGAACGAATATCTTTCTCATGATCTACCCGAGGACGAAGATTTTGATACCATAGGTGGATTGGTCTCACATGTTTTTGGCAAAATACCCGAAGTTGGTGAAAGTAATGAATCTTATGGGTATCTATTTACCATTTTGAAAAAAACAGAACAAAACATAGAAACCGTAAAGTTAGAGCTAGTTGTCGCAGAAGACGAAATAGAAGACGACAATTAAACATGCGCCATGCATATTTTTTATACACCGGATATTTCCAGTTCCAATTATACGCTTAACGAAGAAGAGAGCAAACATTGCATTCGCGTATTGCGCTTAAAGGTTGGCGATTTAGTAAATTTGGTGGATGGGGTAGGAGGATTTTACTCGGCGAAAATAACGACTACCAGCAATAAAAGGGTTGGATTGGAGGTTTTTGAAAAGCGGTCCGAGTATGGAAGGAGGGACTTTAAACTGCACATTGCAATCGCTCCAACAAAAAATACAGATCGGTTAGAGTGGTTTTTAGAAAAAGCAACCGAAATAGGGATTGATGAAATAACTCCGATCATTTGCCAACGGTCTGAAAGAAGAATTTTAAAACTAGAACGGCTAGAGAAAGTAATTACATCAGCAGTAAAACAATCGATAAAAGCTTATCATCCAAAATTGAACAAATCAGTTAATTTCGATGAGTTTGTAGATTTGGAGTTGTGCAAAAAGAAATTTATTGCCCATTGCCTCCCGGTGGATGAGAAGCAATATTTATCAGAAAATATTCGTAAATACGAAGATTGCTTGATACTCATAGGTCCGGAAGGAGACTTTACCGAAGATGAAATAGAGTTGGCTTTGCAAAAAGATTTTAAAGCCGTAACTTTCGGAAACACAAGGTTGCGTACTGAAACAGCTGCCCTAGCGGCTTGTTTCGAAATAAATTATCTTAATCGATAAAAAATCAATGTCATTTTTTCGCGATTTCTTGTCAGTGTTAAAAAGAATTACAGTTCCAATTGGCCTACCTTTTTGCATTTTGCTTTTATGCTCAAGTCTAAGCCCTCCGACTTATCGCATGGCAAAATTAAAGTATAGCGGCGGTGGAGATTGGTATGGCGATAGAACTGCGCTTCCGAACTTGATTGAATTTTGCAACGCGAATTTAAAAACCAACTTCTATCCTGAAGAAAGTACGGTGGATGTGGGGAGTAAAGAACTGTTTAATTTTCCATTTATTTTTATGACGGGGCATGGAAATGTGGTCTTTAGTGATCAGGAAGCAAGGAATCTTAGACAATACTTAATGGGAGGTGGCTTTTTGCACATTGATGATAATTATGGTTTGGATAAATTTATCAGACCACAAATGAAAAAGGTTTTTCCTGAACTTAGTTTTGTAGAACTCTCGGCCAATCATCCTATCTATGCCCAAAAATACAAGTTTATAAGTGGACTACCGAAGATTCACGAGCACGACGGATCCAGAGCACAGGGGCTCGCTCTTATTTACAAAGGTAGGGTAGTTTGCTTCTATACATATGAGTGCGATCTTGGTAACGGATGGGAAGATTTTGGAACCTACCCAAGTGACACGCAAGAAACAAGGATGCAAGCATTAAAAATGGGTGCAAATTTAGTGCAATATGCCTTAACAGAATAAGTATGTATAAAGTGAAAGTTAACGGTAAAGGTGATTTTGAGGTGAATCTTGTCGATAAAAAAATATTTGTAAATAGCAAAGAGCTTAAGATCAACTTCAGTTCAGTTTCAGAAGATTTTTCGAGTATAATTTATAAGAGTAAGCCTTACAACGTGGAGATAGTTGACCTCAGTCGCGAGGAAAAAACTTGTAAACTAAAGGTTAATGGGCACTTATATTCGATGACAATCGAAGATAAATTTGACCAACTCTTGCACCAATTGGGTATGGATGGTGTTGCTGCAAATAGAGTTGCGGAGATAAGGGCTCCAATGCCGGGATTGGTTTTATCGTTAAAAGTAAAGGAAGATGATGTTATTTTAAAAGGCGATAGTTTACTAGTACTAGAAGCTATGAAGATGGAGAATATTCTAAAATCTCCTACCGATGGTACTATAAAAAAGATAATGGTTAGGCAGGGCAGCAAGGTAGAAAAAAATCAAGTGTTGCTTACTTTTTTGTAATATTTCTTTTTTTAAAAATCGCCAGTAAAAAAAGAGATGCATCTTTTAACAGCCTTGCACCTCTTTTTTATTCAGCTTTAAACAGCGAAATTTATCTTCGTTTCTTGCCTGCCTTGAAATTTCTCTTGCCAACTGTGCTAATCTCAGGAGCGCCAAGCATAGTCATTGCACAACGAAAACCAACTTCTGCAGAAGATTCATCTTGTTGTAAAAACCGTCTAGTCGCGGGGTTTAGCCAGTAAGCCATGTCATTCCAAGAACCGCCTTTATATACACGAGATTTATCGTTAACCAAACTAACGCCTTCCTCGTTCAACAATTTATTTTGTTTGTCTCTATACCCACGTTCGTCAGCACGGTAAGCTGTAACAGGCGTAGTGGGATCTGTTGAGTTTGCAATAGAATCAGCTCTTTTTGCCAAACTCTGCTTTTCTTCCCAAGTTAGTTTTTTGCCAGAGTAAGCGTCAACTTTTACGGGGTTTCCGTATTTATCTAACGCAATTTTACCAGCTGCCGGATCAGACAATTTGTTGTTTTGAAAATTGTTGCCCCGATAAGGATTAAACGCATTTACATCTTCAAAAGTGCCAGATCGAAACACATCATTTACCCATTCATTTACATTCCCGGCCATATTGTACAAGCCAAAATCGTTTGGTTGATAATATTTTACCGGTACTGTTAAATCTCCTTTATCATTTAAAGAACCGCCGACACCCATATAATCGCCGCTAGCACGTTTAAAGTTAGCCAATATTAAGCCTCTCGTTTTACGATCTGCAGAGCTTACTCCCAACCCATTCCATGGGTAGATTTTATTTTGATTTATATTTTCATACTCGGTGTTGCCAATAAGACCGAGCGCAGCGTATTCCCACTCTGCCTCCGTTGGTAATCTATAAGGTTGTAAGATAATGCCATCTTCTAAAGTAACATGCCTTCTAGCTACATCACCCCCTTTTTTACCTGCATTTCCAACAGACGCACCAGCAGCTGCAGTATAGTCTTGTGGAGCTTTTGCGCCAACATCATCATATTGACCATTTAAATAAGCATCGGTATTAAATGGTTGATCTGGTCTTTGTACGTTTGCTTGGGCGGTAGTGTTGTTTTTACCTTTCCCAGTGCCGGCCAATTGATCGTAGCCGGTTAATATTTGTTTTTTACGTAAAATGTATTCGTTAGTTTGTGAGGTTCGCCATTCACAATACTGGCTAGCTTGCTCCCAAGAAACTCCAACTACTGGATAGTCTTGATATGCCGGATGGCGTAAATAATTATTTACATAAGGTTCATTGTAAGAAAGAGCTCTCCGCCAAACCAAGGTATCTGGTAAAGCGTTATAATAATATTCATGGTCTTCAGGGAAACTTACCCTTATCCAATGTAAATATTCAAGCCAATCTGTATTGCTAACCTCTGTTTCATCCATATAAAAAGAAGGCACGGTAACTTGTCTGCGATAATTATAGATGTTTCGTTCTACACCCGGAACATCCACTGCGCTACCTCCAACTACCAAAACCCCACCTTCAATAGGTATTAAACCAGGCCCTGCTTCTCGCTTGTACTTGGTATTTACCACAAAACTACCGTATTTCTGATTTTTTCCTTCTGCGTATGGGATATTTGTTTTGCTAGACACATTATCTCGTCTCTTGCTGCCACAACTTGCAAGCAATAACATCGAAGACAAAATTATACAACTGTAAAAAAAAGTTCTTTTCATAGATATTATATAATGCTCGTTAACCAAAACGATCCTTAAAATTACACAAATTTAAAACATTTAAGGTTTTTATAACGATTGTTTTTCAATATTATTTTTTTCGTAACACATTTATTATTAGTTATTTGCGAATTCTGTATTATATAAAATACAAATTCTTCCAGTTTTTAATGAGTTACTCCTTTATGGATTTGAAGCTTTTCGAATGGTATAACTTTAAAATATAAGCGTTCGTTATTCGTTTTAAATGCATAAAGAAAATCTAAAATTACGTACTTTTAAACAATGAGTCTCAAGTATATCCCTACACTTGCCATTTCTTTTTTGTCGTTGAGCTTTGTTTTTGAAAGTGCGAATGCCCAGGTGATAATATCTGGCTCGCTACCCAATGGCAGTGAATTAAATAATATTGTTTCGTCCGTTCCCTTTTTATTAATTACGCCCGATGCACGTGTTGCAGCTATGGGCAATGCTGGCGTAGCCGTACCCGGCGACGTAAATTCTGCCAGCGTAAACTCATCGAAATTGGCTTTTTTAGACAAACCATATGGTTTTTCAATTTCATATAGCCCTTGGCTTAAAAATTTGGTGCCAGATATTAACCTAGCTTATTTGAGCGGTTATTACCGCCTCAACAATAGATATACGTTGGCAAGTTCATTGAGATATTTTTCTTTGGGACAGGTGGAGTTGAGCGATGTAAATGGGCAAAGTCTTGGTATTGCAAACCCTAATGAGCTCGCAGTAGATTTAACTTTTGCAACAAGTTTTGGTGATGAATTTTCTTTGGGTAGTTCTGTGAGATATATTTACTCTAATATTACCGCCGGACAATATGTTGTAAGTGGACAGACGCACACTGGCAATGCAATTGCTGTAGATGTTTCTGGTTTATATAAAGTGCCAACACAGTGGTTTGGCACGAGCACGTTGGTGTCGGCGGGTCTTAATATATCGAATATAGGTACAAAAATGAGTTATGGCAACTCAGAGCAAAGCTTATTTTTGCCGGGAAATTTAAAAATCGGGGGCGCAGCAACCTCTCAAGTAGATGATTTAAGTACATTAACATTTGCTTTAGATTTTAATAAATTGTTGGTTCCGACCCAACCTATTTACGATTCGAATAACCGCATCATCGCAGGAAAAGACCCAAACCGATCGTTGCCTTCTGGAATTATTGGATCCTTTTCAGATGCACCTGGAGGTTTTAGTGAAGAAGTGAGAGAAGTGGGCATTTCTACAGGTGTAGAATATTGGTACAACCAACAATTTGCTTTGCGTGCCGGCTATAATTATCAAAATCCGAGTAAAGGAAATAGCAGATACTTTACTCTTGGCGCTGGTTTAAAATACAATGTGTTTAATATAGATTTTGCTTATTTGGTAGCAAATACTCAATCTAGTCCATTAGCTAACACTTTGCGTTTTAGCCTTTTGTTTAACTTTGGAAACCAGAAACTGAGTAAACATCCATAGTTTTATACAGCTTTTACAGAAGATACGTTATGAGGATAAAAGTAGGTTTTGGATTCGATGTGCATCAACTTAAAGATGGTCATCCATTTTTTGTAGGCGGTGTAAATTTAGAGCATAGCAAAGGAGCTTTTGGCCATTCTGATGCGGATGTTTTATTACATGCCGTTTGCGATGCATTGTTAGGTGCAGCCAATTTGAGAGATATTGGTTTCCACTTTAAAAATACCGACCCTCAATGGAAAGGCGTAAGCAGCATGATTTTATTAAAAGAAACTGTGAAATTAATCAAGCAAAAAGGGTTTGCGGTTGGAAATATTGATACGATGCTTTGTTTGGAAGCTCCAAAGCTAAATCCACACATCTCTAAAATGCAGGAAAATATTGCTAGTGCAATAGGAATTTCCATTGACGATATTTCTATCAAAGCGACCACCAACGAAACCATGGGTTTTATAGGGAGAGAAGAGGGAGTAGTTGCGTATGCGGTTTGCCTAATCGAAAGGGTTTAAAATGTCCAAGTTGTCAATTTAACTTGAAGAGATTGAAACGTTGAGACTTGCTTTAAAACAATTAGAAGTCATTGTTTTAGCATTTTCTAAAATCCACACTAAGCTACCGCTTCCTTTACATTTCCGGTCCGTTTTAATGTTCCCCAAGTTTCCAACTCGCCCTTGAGCGCTTTTTTGCACGCTCTAAAAAGAACGATATACATCAATTGCCTCCAATAAAAACGCTGTGGGAAAAGATAAATTAGATTTTTCATTTTTTCTTTTTCCATTCGAAAGGCTATTGCGGCGAAAAGCATATCAACCACAATAAAGATGACATAATAAAAAAGCACTTGACCAAAGCCGTTGTGTAAACTTAAAATTCCAGAAAAACCGGTAAGTGTTAAGTTATTTATCGCGCCAAGCGAAAACAATCCACCAATTAATGAAACGAGCATGAAGAAATCTGCCAAAGGCGAAAATAGCGGCAATATAATTTGATAAATAAGAATATTAGGCATGCCAACCATTCCAAAATATCCAAAATTTTTATTCAAAAATGTTTTCCTATTCTTCCAAAAACTCTGCATCACACCAAAACTCCAACGGAAACGTTGCTTCAATAACATTTCCACGGTCTCTGGTGCTTCTGTATAGGCTATTGCAGTATCGCAGTTTTTAACTTTATAGCCTGCCCGCAAAATCCTCATGGTAAGGTCACAATCTTCTGCCAGAGTATCTATTGTAAATCCGCCCACTTCTAAAATGACCGATTTCCTAAAAGCCCCTATCGCCCCTGGCACCACAGTAATGGTATTTAGCAAATCGAACGCCCGGCGATCCATATTTTGCGAAGTGATGTATTCGATAGACTGCCAAGTAGTTAATAGGTTATGAGCATTGCCAACTTTAACTGTACCGGCAACTGCGGCAATTTTAGAGTTGTAAAAATAACGCATCAATTCAGTTATCGCATCTGTTTTCAACAGCGTATCTGCATCTATACAAACCAAATAATCTGCAGATGCCTTGCCGATGCCGTAATTTAGAGCAGATGCTTTACCGCCGTTTGGTTTGCGATAAATTTTTACCTGCGGATGGTTGCTAAACTGCGCCTGCACAATATCGAAAGTTTTATCTTTTGAACCATCATCCACAAAAATAAGTTCGAAATTTGGATAGTCGATTTTAAGAAGACTTCTGATTGTCTGTATCGCAGTAATTTCTTCATTATAAGCCGGAATGATTATACTAACCTTCTCTCGTGGATTTTTTACCAACAAGTCAATATGTTTTCTAGCTAACTTTCGCTGACGCAAGGCAAGAAAAGCAATAAAGATAGTACGCAGAATTGCAAGTACAATAGCAATGGTAAATACAATATTTAACACAATGCTGCCGTAGTAAAAAAAGTTGATAAAGAAGTAGTCTCCCGAACCCAAAAAGCCTGTGTTTGCTTCGGAAGTTACAGCCGGCATTAGTTCCGACCGATTTTTGCCCATTAAGTCTCCAACCGAGGTAAAAGTATATCCCTGTTTCTTAAAATAATGAATGATGCGCGGCAATGCACTAATTGTGGCTTCTCTGTTTCCGCCTGCATCATGCAATAGCAGAATATTTCCGTTGTCTTTCTGTTTTACTACCTCCTTAAAAATCTGATCTGCCGTTTTGCCCGGTTCCCAGTCTTCGGGGTCGATGTATTCTCCAACATTGATGTAGTTTTCTTTTCTGCTTTGCGCAACAGGCAATATTTCTGAGGTGTTTTGCGGCTCTGCATCTGCGTTAAATGGCGCTCTAAAAAGGATAGTGCTATGCCCGGTAACAGCCTCAATTAGTCTTCGGGTTGCGTTTAATTCGAATTTTACACGAGCAGGGCTGATTGCCGACATATCTGGGTGAAAAAAGGTATGGTTACCAATTAGATATCCATCATCATATTCTTGGCTTAGCAAACCCATATTTTTTTCCGCCATAATTCCGACCACGAAAAAGCACCCCGGCACATGTTCTTTTTGGAGGATGTTTATTACTTCTGGCGTATACACCGGATCTGGCCCATCATCAAACGTTAAGGCAATTTTTTTCTCAGCATATCCAAAACGCTTTATTACATACGGGCTTGGCATTTTAACATAGCGCTGATCTGCAATTGCTAAATTATCTTTGTTAACGGTAAACCGAACTATCCCAGGTTGTGGTGTAGAAATCAAGTCTAAAATTTCGCCATCGCCAATGTAGTTTATGCCATTCATGGTCAGATTGGAGATTTTACGCAGATCGAAGGGGCTTCTTTTTAGGGCATTAAGGCTTAAGTCTTTTGAAATAAACTGCCAAATCCGTTTGTCTTCAGAACCTAATCTCCATAGCGCAACCCCTGCAATTCCCCAATCATCAGCTTTGCGTATTAAGTTATAGTAGGTTGCTGCATTTGTAAAATAAACTCGGTGATTTATGCCATTGTCGTCTTTGTATTTATAATTTAAATTTGCAGAGACAGGGTCGAAGGTGATTGGGCTTTTATAACTAACCGCTGTCGTCAATGCGTCTTCGTAGGTGATTGCTGTCCCAATGCTTTGGTTTGGCCAATCATAACCGTAGCAGGCCAAAGCCAAAATAACCTTATCAGGATCTACCTTGCCACAGATGTCATCAAGGTTTTCTTCTACCCATTCTTGGTTAGAAATATCGCCAGCATTGCTTTCTTCGCTATGCTGATCGTAGGCCATCAAAATGAGATAATCATTGTATTGTTGTAAAATTTTCGCATTGTAATCATCGTTATTCACTGCAATATCTTGCATCACCAACAGATTTTGCTGATGAAATTGTGAATACAGGTTTTTCATGAAGGTGTTAAAGCTTTGTTGGTTATCCAAGTTTATCTCCTCAAAATCGATGTTTACACCTTTATAGTGATAATGCTTAACCAATGCCAATAAACGGTAAATAAATGCTTGCTGTGCGTCGTTATCGTTCACTACTTTTTTAACAGCTTCACCATCCCAGTGGCCATTATTAAAGTTTGAGATATCTGCAATGGCCGATTTTTTAGCAGAATTTATTACATTGAGCGCAGTGGTATCTGTATAATTGACGATAGAATCTCCATGTAGAAAAAAAGATTCGGTGGCAACCATATCTAAATGCCCAATGTTGCGCTTTAAGTCTGAGAGAGATTTATCTCGAGTAGCAGCCCAGCTTACGTAAAAGCCTAAGTTTATGCGTTTTTTATCGCCATGGCTAGCTACAACTCGTTTTTGCCTATCCTTGTTTATCTTTTCTAGATGAGATTTTGCGATTGTAAAATCTTTATATTTCTGAGATTTTTTTAGTCTCGCTAATTGGCGTTCATTAAGCTTGCCGTTAAGATCTAAAAATGGCAGTTTTGGAGCTTGTACAGAAGATAAGGTAAGTGCCACGCAAACTATGGCTATAATAAAAACAACAAAAAAGCTTCTGCTAATCCATGTAAAGGCTGTCCAACGTGTTTTCTTTTCCGTTTGAAAAATTTGTTTTCCGGACATTTTCGTCTTCTGATTTTATGCAAAATTGGCGAATCAAAATGAAGATTGTGTGAATAGTCTCGCAGAATAAACTTGATTTTGTAGGGCTCGGCATAGCTTTATTCGCCAAGCAGCAAGCACATCAACCTTTTTTTACGGGATAAAAAGGCGCTTTAAATTAAAATCCGATTTTCTGTAACGAAAATCGGATTTCAAAAAATTATTTAGAACATCGATTAGACGGAAAAAACTCCTTCGTCTTTAGAAAGACTATTTTGCCTCCGCTTGTTTTATAAATTGGAGTTCTGCTAATATTTTAACTTCTTCACTAACAACAACACCGCCGGTCTCTAAAGCTGCATTCCAGGTCAGCCCAAAATCGGTGCGATTTATTTTTCCGCTAAGGGAAAATCCCGCTTTTAGCTGGCCATATAGGTCATTCACTGTACCACCAAACTCGGCCATTAATTTTACCGGGTTTGTTTTCCCCTTGATGGTTAAATCTCCATTTATTACGTAGTCATCTCCATCTTTTTCTACAGATTTAGATTTAAAGTTGATAGTTGGGAAATTCTCTGCATCGAAAAAATCTGCGCTCTTCAAATGTCCGTCGCGATCTGTGTTACCAGTATCAATCGAGTCTAAATCTCCACTAAATGTAATTTCTGCGTTGCTGAAAGAGTCTCCATCCGAAAGAATCTCTGCCGAAAACGATTTTAGAGTGCCTGTTACCGTAGCAATCATTAAGTGTTTTACCTTAAACTGTAATTCGCTATGTGCTGGGTCTAGCGTCCATTTTTGAGTGTTCATATTTTTGAAGTAGTTGGTTTGTTACTACGCAGCAAAATTACAGCGTGTGGAACACCTTGTTGTTGATGTATGGTAAGTAATTAATTTAGCCAGACATCTAATGATTTATACTGCTACAATAAGTTTACGCAAAAAAATGTTGAATTAAACTCGAAAATGATTTTTGGCAAGTTCTTTTCGAACCCTGCTTAAAGATTCTGGAGTGATGCCGAGGTAAGAAGCGATCATCCACTGTGGCGCACGAAGTGTTAGGTTTGGATAGATTTTTAAAAAGTCTAGATAACGCTCAGTTGCTGTTGCGCCCAAAAGCATATTTATACGTTTTTGCATAAACCTGATTGCGTTGTTTAACAAGCTTACGTGCATTGGGAAAAGACTTGGAATTTGCTCGGCCGCTACTTCTAAAGAGTTGTTGGGCATCAAAACAATCTCTGAGTCTTCTATTGCATCTACAAAAAAAATAGAAGGTTGATCTATCATGGCATTGCGATCACCGATAATCCAATTCTCTGGCGCAAATTGCAAAATGTGCTCTTTTCCTTTTTCATCTATCGAATAGGATTTTAAAAGACCTCTGCAAACAAAAAATCCATACTGTGAATGTTCACCCTCTCTAAGAAGCATTTCACCTTTGGAAAATTTTTTTACCTTTAGATTGCCAAAGGCTTTCTCGAATTCACTATCAGTTATTTCTATTTTGTGCTTTAGGTATTGCTTAAATTTTTCTACCATTACCTAAAAAGGTTTTTACTCTGGTTTAACATTAGAAAAATCTACACCACACTTGCCACATGCCGGGCCGCAACCTTCCTTTTTCGAATTTATGGATCGAAAAATCAAACGTGCTACATAAGCAACCGCCAAAAGAAAAAGTAAAAAAACGATAATCGCCTGAACACTCATACACAAATATATAGGTTTGTCCAAGATTTTGTATAACAGAAATTGTAATAATAAAGGTTAACTACCGACTAACTTATTGTTCCATAAACCCTATTGTGCCGCCAACCCAATCAAAATCTGCGTTGTATCGAACGCCAATCATTTTTCCCCTGCTTAACCGTGCTAAACTGATACAAAGCTGTGGTTCTTCGCCATCGGCCCAGAGATACATTAGTCTTATTTCTGCCTTAACTCCTCCATCGGGCGCTATAACCGCAGGTTCGTATTTAACTTTACTTTGTAAGATCCAGTTTTCTGGATCTGTGATTTCTTTAATGTCTGCTTCGGTTACATCTATAATAACGCCCATCCCGGCAAAAGAAAATAGAGGTTTTAAGACATAATTTTCAAGATCTTTTGGTACCTTCCTCACCTTATTTAAAAAATATGTTTCTGGCACAAATTTGCTTTTTAAAAAAGGCATGGTAAACTTGCTAATTCTGTAGAACCAATTTGGGTGGGTTACCCATTCTACCTCTACGTCATCCCGTGGATCGAAACTGTTTTCAAACAAAGCTTCATCGTTCTCTACCTCATCAAAAATCAACCGATTATAAATTCTCTTAACCTGAATTTCCTCACCATCTTCAGAATAAAAAAGTTTTTTCCCTTTTTTGTATACTTCATCTACCGAAAGAATTTTAAAGCCCAACATTTTTTGGGTAATAAAAAAGTCTATCGCGGTCTTTTGGTTTTTGGCATCTATATCTATTAGAGCAACATGTTTAGGATCATGATCGTTTAGAATTACTTTTTTAAGCAGAGCGATGTATGTGTCTTCATCATGCCCACTTAAGAAATAATTTAAGTTTTGACTTAATTGATAATGATTTTTAAAGGTATTTCCAACATGAGGTTGAAAGCCGTAAAGCGATGGAAATCCCTGCATTTCTATGAGCATAGGCTCCAATTCTCCGCTGTCATTTTTAGTTATGCCAAAATCGAACGTTAGAAAGTGGGGATGGTCATTTTCATTCGGCACATTCCAAAAGCTTGGGATTGCTTTTGCGGTAAGCTCCTTGAAATTTTTCTGTTTTATAAGCTTGATTATTTCGTCGCCAGCCGATACGAGTTTTTCTGCTAACGCTTTCGGGATGAAAACAGGTGTTTCAGCAACTCTAAATGGTATGTTAACATATCCTTTTTCTAAGTCTGCTAAAAAATTTGCATATTTTGATTGACTAAACTGCGCGTTAAATTTTTGTCTTGCTTCCGGAATCATAATCTCTAATATTGGGCGAAGTCAATTATAATCTAGTTTATTTAGATTTTTTTTCTAAATAAACTAGACTATAAAAACCTTTAAATTTTAAGCTTCTTGGAAATTTCCAACGGCCTTATGCAGAAAATTTGGGAGAATAATTTTTTGGGTAAGTATAATTCTTTTTGGATCGTCTAGACTTTTCAACATGTCGGAGTATTTTTCTTCTCCATGCGTACCTACTATAGCTGTTTTTTTCTCATCTGTCAACAAATGTATTTTCATCCCTACAGGGTCTGCTTCGGGATGAAATTGAGTACCGATAATTTCATCTGAAAAACGAATAGACATAATGCAGCGTTCTAAATTTACATGTTTCCGTTCCTTTTCTATCGCCAAAATTTTTGCACCTTTTCTTTCAAAATCCTCTAAATCAGCCTCAACTACTTGCCAATCTCTACTATCTACTGAGTAAAATGGATTAGTTATTCCATCAAAGATATCGTCGCTCACACCGTCTTCGGTCAATGTTATTGGAAAGATACCAAAGGCACTAGATTTTCTTTCAGTTACTATGCCTAGACCGTATTTTCTACACGCAATTTGGAAAGAATGACAGATGAGAAACACATATTTTTTTTGATCGACGGTGGTTTTGTTATAAATTTCTATGTTATCCAGAAGATTAAAAAAATCGTTTTCCCATTTTTTTCCCAATCCTTCTGCAGGGTCTCCAGGACCACCGGTAGAGATGTAAACGTTAAAATTTAAGTCCGGAATTTCTCCGTTTCCACGTAAATCGAACACTTCGTAATGGATCAAGACATCATTATCGCTCTCAAAACGGCGTAAAATCTCTTTAATGCCGCGCATACCTTGATTTGCAATCCCATTGTACATATCTATTATGGCAACCCTTAAACTATTCTTTTCCATGTTTAATTTATTCCGGTTAATGTTTGGGTGGTAATAAAATCTACCACGGCCTCAAAGCTACCAGTTTGTTTGTAAACTGCCAACTGCTTGTCGGCGCCAGTACCATTGGCTAAAATTTTATGAACGTATTCCAAGTCTTGTCTACAGCCCAAATCGTCTACAACATCATCTATAAAATCCAATAATTCCAAAACAAGATTTCTACAATTTACCTCGGTTTCTTTTCCGAAATCTATTAAATTACCATCTATACCATAACGTGCTGCACGCCATTTATTCTCATTAATGAGCGCCCTACTATAGCTTATAAACTCCATATTTTGCAAACGTAATTTATAAAGTTTGGCACATAAAGCTTGAAAAAGTGCTGTAAAGGCCATGGTTTCATCAACCAACATTGGGCAGTCACAAATTCTAAACTCTACCGTATCGAAGAAAGGATGAACTCTGATATCCCACCAAATCTTTTTTGCATTGTCCATGCAATTGGTTTTAATTAGCAGTTTTACGTAATTATCATAATCTTCTATGCTGTTAAATATTCCTGGAATGCCGGTGCGGGGAAACTTGTCGAATATTTTTGTTCGGTATGATTTATAACCAGTGTTTCTAGCTTTCCAAAAAGGCGAGTTTGTTGAAAGGGCAAACACGTGAGGAAGAAAATATCGAACCTGATTAGCGATGTGTATGGCTAACTCCCGAGATTGAAAGCCCACGTGCACATGGAGGCCAAAAATAAGGTTAGAACGCGCCGCCTCTTGCAGTTCGTTAACAATTTCATCATACCTTGGGTGCGATGTAATCAATTGCTTTTCCCAATGAGAGAACGGATGTGTGCCAGAAGCACCAATCCGAAATCCAAGCTCTCCAGCAAGCTGAGAAACGGTGCTTCTCAACTGCGAAATTTCTTTGCGGGCCTCTTCTGTATTTCTACAGATACCTGTGCCAACCTCAACCACGGCTTGATGCATTTCTGCCTTTACCTGGTCCTTATGAATTTTTTGGGCAGCTTCTACAATTTTTTGGTCGTGCGAAATCAGTTCTCTTGTTACAGGATCCACAATCATGTATTCTTCTTCAATACCAAGTGTAAATTCATTCATCGTGGTTCAGATTAATATTAAGTACTAAGATTTCTTGGCAACAGATTTTTTTGGCTTTGCCTTTGTTTTAGCGGCTTCCCTTACTTTGCTCGGCGCATTGACAGTATCTTTACCCGTGGCTTTTGGAATTGACTTTTTAATCTTAGCTGCGTCAGTTATAGGATTTGATATCAGCGGTTTACCTGCTGCAGAAAGTTTTACATATTCGCCCCAAGTTAAATTATCCTGTCCTTCTGTTTGAGCCTTTGCCCGTTCGATTGCGTAGTTCGCTGCGGTTTCTACAACCCATTCAAAGTTCTCTTCACCTACGTTTTTTCGTTCCGCGTCGGGCGCAGGGTTACAAAAATCTATAGCGATGGGAACACCGTCCCTTACTGCAAATTCTACGGTATTAAAATCGTAACCCAAATATTTACATAGTTTAATTGTGTACTCTTCTATGGTTTTTAGCAGCTTTTCACTAGACGGTGGCGTATCTACCATATAGCGCAAATGATAAGGGTTGCGTGGCTCATACTGCATAATGCGTACATGTTCGCCACCAATGCAATAGCACCTAAAATATTCATCAAAAATAATTTCTTCTTGTAGCAACATTACCAATTGGTTTGTGCCGGCATGTTTGTGGAAAAAATCCTCTTTGTTGTGTAACTTATAAACGTCGCGCCATCCGCCGCCGTCAAACGGTTTCATATAAGCCGGAAAACCAGTATAATCAAAGATTGCATCCCAATCTAGCGGCATTGCTAAGTTGGTAAAAGATTCGGCGGTAGTAGAATAGGGGTGTTCTCTAGAAGGAATTAGCGCAGTTTTTGGCACTGGCACGCCAATTTGTTCGGCAAGTGCGTTGTTAAAAAATTTCTCATCAGCACTCCACCAAAACGGATTGTTTATAACGGCTGTGCCGGTGATGGCAGCATTTTTTAAGCTTGCGCGATAAAACGGAACATCTTGCGAAATGCGATCTATAATTACTGCATAGTCGAGAGGTTTGTTCTGAAGCATTTTTTCTATTTTAACAGATTCTGCAGTTATTCCCTCTACTGCTTTGCTGTTAATTCGTTCTATCACGGCTTCTGGAAAAGACCGTTCTTGGCCAAAAAGTATTCCTATCTTCTTCATTTTTTAAAGTTTTATTCAGCTAAATTAAATAAGCGCTCTGCTTATAATAGCAATTCTTAATTAACTTTGTTTTAGAGTTGTGCAATATAACTTGGAAACATCTCTCGCCAAATCGGCCAATCGTGGTCGGCATTTGGCCTAATATCTAGCCAATGATCTATTCCCTTTTTTCTCAAAATTTCAGAGAAACGCTCATTGTCTCCTCTACAAATATCTCTATCGGTAGTGCCAAGTACAATTTTTAGATAATGTATCTCTGGATTGTTGTTGTTCGGTACATAATCTACCGGGTTATTAAAATAAACATCATCGTTATAAAAACCGTCTAGCTGACCTAAAATGTCAAAAGCGCCGCTCATACTAAGCATGTGGCTCACTACCCACGGATGCCGAAATGCAAAATTTGCTGCGTGGTAGCCACCAAAACTACAACCAGAAGTTATTATTTTTTGATGGCCAGTTTCGTGCTGCATCAGCGGAACCAATTCTTCTAATAAATATTTATCATACCAAATGTGGTTTTTAACTCTATCTGCGGGATGAATCCCTTTATTATGCCAGCTAAATTTGTCAATGCTATCGGGGCAATAGATTTTAATTTTGCCCTCGTTTAAAAAACCTTCTACCGAGTCAATCAGTTTAAAATCTTTGTTCTCGTAGTATCTCCCCATACTTGTAGGAAATAAAATTACCGGGATGCCGCTATGTCCAAACGTAAGCAGATCTAAATCCATGCTTAAATTTGGACTATACCATTTTTTATGTTCTTCTTTAGCCATAGGTCTTGTTAAAAAATATTCCTTAATACTTAATCCAATTAACAATCGATATACATAGTTATTAATAATTGCCCACTAAACCAATAAAAGCGTGTTAAAAATTTGGGTCTTTTTTAAGGTTTTGCAAAGCGATAATAACATTTAATTGGTTTTGCTTAAAACAGTTTGAAAGAAATGCAGTATTTATTTCTTTTAAGAGGGAAATCGAATATCCAAGCTGTAAGTCTGTAGAGATTTTTAACTTTGCAATTCGGCAAACCCGCGTTTTTGCAGGGAGGGTCAGTGATGATTAACAAATAGTGTGCAGTGGGTAGTTACGAGATTATTGAAGAGCATATAAGTTCTAACTTTCTAAAAAGAGAAGTATTAGTGAGATTCTATGTGCCAGAATTCTTGTTTGGCAATGAACTTATAAACCTGTTGCTTTTAAACGATGGACAAGATGTAGCAAAAATGGATTTTGAATCGATTTTAGAAGACTTTGAGCAAAAAAGTATTTCAGGAAAATTGATTTCTGTAACCATAGATGCATCTGCAGATCGCCTTGCAGAATATGGAGTTTCAGGAAGGCCAGATTTTAAGCAAAGAGGAGCAAAGGCCGGGTTTTACAGCAAATTTATAAGTGAGGAATTGGTTCCATTTATACATGCGAAGGTAGCACCACCGATAAACGGCAAAGTTGCTTTTGCAGGTTTTTCTTTGGGAGGGTTGTCTGCATTTGATATTGCGTGGAACTATGATACTATTTTTGATGTGGTAGGTGTATTTTCTGGTTCATTTTGGTGGCGCCGAAAAGATTTGAAAAATGGATACACAGACGCTGATAGAATTGCCCATGCCATGATTGATGAATCTGAATACAAACCGAGTTTAAAATTTTGGTTGATGACAGGCACACAGGATGAAACCTCTGATCGAAATGGCAACGGCATTATTGATTCTATAGATGATACCGTCGATGTAATAAAATCATTGGTACGGAAGGGATTTCGGCGCCCCGAAGACATTTTTTACTATGAAAGCGTTGGTGGGAGACACCATCCAGAAACGTGGGAAAAAGCAATGCCGGCTTTTTTGGGTTGGGCTTTTGGAGGGTAGGAGAAGAGCCACGCGCATCTTTTTCAATACGAAAAGAAATTCAGGCTTCAAACATTTTAAGCAATCAAAAAACGACGGTTTTTGAACTACAACTACGTATTGCGAAGCTCATCATAAGCAAAAAATAATGCGGGTTTGTTTTCCTCTAACATGGCATTTGTCGCTATTAGATGTTATATTTCGAGCTTATATTTCCAGTGAATATCCTAACCAAATGAACCGTTTTAAAAAAGCTAAAATTTGGTTTCGCAAGAATAAAGTTCGATTTTAATTTTTTATGTAGATTCCCTCCACGTGTTTTTCTTCCGGTCTTTCAAAGATAACCTGTTTCTACTGTTGTTGATCTTTTTTTCTAACCTGGGAAAAGTGTCTTTTGATTCTGTCATAACTCTCTTTTTATTATGCTAATTATACCATCCTGCTCCATGTAAATCTTAGCAACAAGAGACATCTCCTCGGTCTGCATGTTGACGCGCAGGGCGCGAAAAATTTCCTCTTTACCTATAAGCGATTTTTCCATATTTTTAGCATGAAACCCATTGTGATCATAAAGCAAGATTTTTCCACCTTGGACGGAGTTGCTGAATTTCGGTTTTTGGCTGATAAGCCATCCAAGTACCCGATGTAGAAAAACAACAGTTATGCAGGCTCCGATAACTGGTATAAATGGTGAAACCCCAACAACCGCCCTGCTCAATATCGATCCCAAAAGGATTACAATGATGTTATCCAGAGGACTTTGCAGACCAAAAGATCTCCTGCCTGAAATTCGTATCAGAATGTAGGCGATAAAAAAAATAAGAACGGCTCTGATGGCCATCTGAAGTATACCTAAATCCTTTCCCTGACCGATGAGTTCTTGAAACGTCTCCATTTAAAAATATTTTTAATAAGTATGAAAGGAGATCTGATGCAAATGTTTTATTACACTATCGGTACAGATCTATTTGCAGACCGCTTTTGATCCAACTGAAGGTCTGTTAAGGTCGCACAGATCGCGAAAACAATATGGGCAGGAATAAGATGCATCAGATATTTGGAAAAATTAATTTTTTTGGGGAAGGGATGAGCTTGCAGCGTCCAATTCCATACTGCTGAGCCAATCAAACCGTTACATATACCGAGTATAATGCCGTTACCTATCGTTTTCCTGATTTTTCCGGATCGCCATAATTCTTTGTACATTATGACAAACATAAAACCTACTATGTAGTGAATAGTCCATCCTATGGCCGTTGCGTCACTTTTTTTTATAATTGGAAGCAATCTGTGGATGAGGGTACCCAAATTTTCGGGTTCACTAAAATTATCATTTTCAGCTAATGAAACCAAATAGCTGAACAGGGTCATCATTGATGTACCGCTGATGGATGAAACAATTCCCTCTTCTACCTTATTCATCATAATCAAGTTTTACCAGTCGAAAAAATTTCCAACTAGTTGAAGTCAGACCTTTTATAATTGACCGATGTTGATCCTATCCTATGCAATCGTATCTTGTTGCGATCTGATTTCTTTTATCTTCTATAACTATTAGATATCAATATGGTTTTGTTTACCTGTCCTATTTAAATACCCGGTAACTTATTTAGATCGATTGCATTTTTAAGTGTGAATTTATCTTACAGATGATAAATATGAAGGTATACTTTTAGCGATTTTCTTCTTGCCAATTAACTTAGTTAGCCAATTGATGAGTGCAGAAAAAGTTACGTGACAGGTTAGATCCTGTTCGCCAATATGATCATAGGCTGAATCATGTACCGATGAATGGTTTTGAATAACTATCTGCCACTAAAAAGGCCATCGACCAATACAAAAGCTCTCTAAAACGCCCGGCCGCCGCCAGAAAAAATCCCTACTTTTTCTTTGGCACTTTAGCACCTTCCTTCTTTGCCTCTGAGAGGCCGATTGCAACAGCCTGTTTTTTAGAGGTCACCTTTTTCCCAGAGCCCGTTTTAAGCGTGCCTTCTTTTTCTTCATGCATCGCCTTTTCTACTTTTTCGCCTGCTTTTTTTGAATACTTTGCCATAATTGATATCTGTTAGTTAAAAAAATCCTCTTAAAACTGTCATCCAGTAATGTCAGTATTTCCTATTAGATAGTTATTCGTCCGCCCGTCACCGGGATGGTTGCACCGGCAATATAGCTTGCCTCGTCCGAGGCCAAAAACACATATGCGGGGGCAACCTCCGCGGGCTGTCCAGGTCTTCCCATCGGGGTATTTTTTCCAAATTCCTCATGCTTTGGCATAGTTGATGGGATTAGTGGAGTCCAGATTGGGCCAGGCGCCACGGCGTTCACCCGGATTCCCTTACCGTCCATTAGCAGTATCTGACTCAGGTTCGACGTGAAATTCTGTATCGCCCCCTTCGTAGCGGCATATGGCAACAGCTGTTCGCTCGGCGAGTAGGCATTGACCGAGGTCGTATTTATGATGCTGCTTCCCGGCTTGAGGTGCGGCTCCGCGGCACGACACAGGTAGAACATGGCCGTGATGTTTGTTCGAAAGGTACGGTCCCACTCATCTGAGGGAATATCGTCTAGGCTTTCCCTAGCCATCTGGAAAGCGGCGTTGTTTATCAAAATATCCAGTCCCCCCAGTTCCGCTATGGCAGTATCGATGATCTTTTTACAATGTGCTTCCTCTTGGATATCTCCCTTGACAAGGATTGCTTTCCGTCCTGCTGCCTCAAGAAGTTCAGCGGTAGATCGGGCATCTTCATCTTCTATATCAGCCAGATAGCTGATCAGCACATCAGCTCCCTCCCTGGCAAAGGCGATGGCCACGGCACGGCCAATGCCCGAGTCGCCGCCGGTTATTATGGCCTTCTTGCCTTCCAATTTTCCGCTTCCCCTGTAAGAATCTTCTCCATGATCAGCTTTTGGCTGTAGGGTTTCCTCTATCCCAGGAGCGGGCTGATCCTGTTTTGGAAAAGGAGGAATTGGATACTTTTCTTCTGGATCCTGATTTTTGTCTTCGTTTCTCATGATATTCCTATTAATGTAAATCAACCTTGGCGAGCGGCAATGATTCAGGTTGACTAGCTGCTTCGCTCACGATCGAACAAAATTATTTATCGGTTATTATTTATGTGGTTTGCCTTAAAATAAAAACCCCAATTTTAGGATTAAAGTTTTCAATTTGTCCTTTTTATTGAGTTTTAGCCTCGTTCGACCCAATATTCTTCTACTTGTCGTTCGCCATTTAGTTTTATGAGTAAGAAATTAGGACCAATAGTTGACCACCCTACAGGATATCTAATTATCATGACAGGTTTTGCATACAATTTATAAAAATTGTTAATCGCATCTATGGCTTTATCTGAATTTTTAGGCTTTAAATTTTCATCATTTTCAAATGAAATAGAGTCTGGTAATGCAGTATTTTTTGGCAATCTACGTTCAATACCTTCCTGGTAGGGTTTTCCTAATAAGTCTAAAACTGCCTTTCTTGACATTCCAGATTTTAGATGGTTTTTCATTACATCCTGGACCATCCATGCTCTGGGGTTAGAAGTTTCTTCCATATCTGAATTATCAACCCAAACCTCTCTGTCAAATGAAGATGAATGATTGCAGGCAGCTAAGACGCATGCGAGAAAAATAAATAGAAGTTTTAAAAAATTCATGAGGTAAGTAATTAAGCACGCTTAGTATTCTGAACAAATACAATTCATTCTGGCTGTATTCGGAAGCATAATCATTTTTAAAAGACTAAAATTCTGCAGCAATTGTTACGTTGATTCATCAAATTTAATGAGGGAATTTACATGTAATAGAGCAAACAGATAATGCACAACCATTGTGATTAATAAGCGCTTTATAAGCCTGTCATTATTCCGCCGTCTAAAGATTGGTCAAAACTCAAAAGGCTAGTAGTTTGGTAAAAGCATAATCCAACCAAAAAGTTGCTAAAGTATAATCTAATTTTCTCAACATCCTTATAAACCCATTTCAGTAAATCAAACTAACTTTTATATTTTGATGACTTTTTGATAGAATTCCGATCGGTAATGAGCAGGTTTTTCAACGATTTAATTACACTAGATCGCACAATTTTCCATTAATGATTTGAAAAAAGTATTCGATGTAAAATTTTCTGCTGAACATTTCACATTCTTTTAACTATTTTCAACCAACGCCAAAATTTCGTCTGACTGATAAATGTGAATGCCACTAGCTGCTTCTTTTGCCTGCTGCAACATAGCTTCTGCAACAGCCTCTATCTTAATGCTGCGGTATTTTTTCAGCGAGCCAAATAGCAACGGATTGATAACTCGCATTGCTTTGATGAAGAAATTTTCTGATGTCCTTATCCCGGTTCTATGTCCGTCTAGGAGTGATGGGCGATAAATATTTAGCGTTTTAAATGGCAATGCCGATAAATCCCGTTCAAGTTCACCTTTAATTCTTGGATAGAAAAAACTTGAATTTGGGTTGGCGCCCATAGACGAAACTAAATTGAAAGATGTTGAACCGTTATTTAAAGTAATTTCTGCTAAATCCAAAGGATATTGATAATCTATTTTTTTATAAGTTTCGTGGTTAGGGGTTTTTTTCTGTATGGTCCCGATACAGCAAAAAACGTCATCGCCAACAATTTCCGCAGCAAAGTCTTTTAAATTGTCAAAATCGATTTTAATCAGTTTGATTTTCTTATTCGTAACGTCGGGCGGCCGCCTAGAAATTACTATGATTTTCTCGTAAGTTTCATCATCAACCAGCTTTTGGAGTAAAATGTGGCCGACAAGACCAGTCGCGCCAACAATTATTGCTGTTTTAGTCATTTTAAATAATTTTCCAAAATCGAATTATTAGACTTGATAGGATAAACTTACAGGTTTAAAATTAAAAAAGATGCCTTTTTTAAGACATCCTTTTAAATTTTTAACAATCACTATTCTTATTCTTTCAAACCGGCTTGAGCGACGGCGTGATCATTATCTACCGTACTTCCGCTCACTCCAATTGCGCCAATAATGTCTCCAGCGTCGTTTTTAATGGGTATGCCACCGGGAAAAGTGATTAAGCCACCATTAGAGTGCTCTATATTATACAATGGTTGTCCGGGCTGCGAAAGCTTTCCAATCTCACCGGTATTCATATCGAAAAAGCGTGCCGTCTTTGCTTTCTTTATCGAAATGTCTAAAGATCCTAACCATGCTCCATCCATCCTAGCAAAAGCGACTAAATTAGCTCCCACATCTACTATTGCGATATTCATTTTCAATTCCATTTCGACAGCCTTTTGTTTTGCTTTCGCAATCGTCTTTTCGGCTTGTGCTAATGTTATGTTCATCATTTAATTATTTTCGTTTAATAAGCATTATATTTTCTCTTCTCTTGGTATTGTTGCACTCTGTGGGCTGCTCGACATATCTTTATCAATCTCGTAGAGATTTTTGTGTTCTGCATTTTGACTTGAAGCTAGGTTATATTTGTCAAGTACATCACTAATAAGCGTTTCTTCTTCAATTTGTTCCTTAACAAACCATTGGCCGAAGTTAAACGTAGCCCAATCTTTTTCCTCTAGGGCTAGATTTACAATTTTGTCTATCTCTGCGGAGTTTTGAACTTCGGCTTCCATAATTTTTTGCAGGCATTCACCCACGCTTTTTGGATGAACGGGTGCTGCATCTATGGCCTGAATTTTTGCGCTACCACCGCGATCGTTAATATATTTCAAAATCTTAAACATGTGCTCGCGCTCTTCCTGCATGTGGCCATACAAAAAAGTGGCTATCCCATTAAAATTATTTACTTCTGCCCAGCTTCCGTAAGATAAATAAACTTGAGCTTGGTAAGCTTCTTTTGTCATTTGGGTGTTTAACAATGCCTCCATTCTGTCAGAAATTCTTTTATTATTCATTTTATTTTTTGGATTTTATACTCTCAAATGGGAAAACAGCAATTTAGTATTTTTGTTTTTTTTGGAGTTTACTAGGATCTCGCTGTGCAATAGGTTGAATATCAAAAATTAGCAGAAGTTATATTACTTAAATAAACTTCTCTATTAAAAAAAGGCGAACAAAAAAGCTTACCTTTGCGGAAAATTTAGAGGCATTTATGCAAAACATCAGAAATATTGCAATTATAGCACACGTAGATCATGGTAAAACAACCACGGTTGATAAGATTTTACACGCGTGCTCTATCTTTCGCGACAATGAAGAAACCGGTGATTTAATTTTAGACAGTAACGATTTGGAGCGCGAGCGCGGTATCACTATCGTTTCTAAAAATGTCTCCGTTAAATACAAAGACGTAAAAATTAATATAATAGACACTCCCGGTCACGCAGATTTTGGTGGAGAAGTAGAACGTGTTTTAAAAATGGCCGATGGCGTTTTATTGCTTTGCGATGCTTTTGAAGGCGCAATGCCGCAAACTCGGTTTGTAACTCAAAAAGCTTTGGCGTTAGGTTTAAAACCAATTGTGGTTGTAAATAAAGTCGATAAAGAGAATTGCCGCCCAGAAGAGGTTTACGAGCAAATATTCGAGCTTTTCTTTAATTTAGATGCTACGGAAGATCAGTTGGATTTTCCTGTAATTTATGGATCATCTAAAAATGGTTGGATGAGTACGGATTACAAACATCCAACCGATAACATTTTCCCATTATTGGATGCTATTGTTGAATTTATCCCGCCGGCACCAATAAATGATGGTACGCTGCAAATGCAAATTACATCGTTAGATTATTCTTCTTTTGTGGGTCGTATAGCTATTGGGCGTGTTCATCGCGGTAGCATAAAAGAAAACCAGCCGATTACATTGATAAAACGTGACGGTAGAATAGTAAAATCTCGAGTTAAAGAACTTTATACTTTCGAGGGTTTAGGAAAAGTTAAAGCCAAGGAAGTAAAATCTGGAGACATTTGTGCAGTTGTAGGGATTGATGGTTTCGACATTGGCGACACCATTGCCGATTTTGATGCGCCAGAACAATTGCCTGTTATCAGTATAGACGAGCCAACAATGAACATGTTGTTTACCATCAACAACTCCCCGTTTTTCGGCAAGGAAGGTAAGTTGGTAACATCACAACGTATTCGCGATAGATTGATGAAGGAGATGGAAAAGAATTTGGCGCTAAAAGTGATCGAGACAGATTCTCCCGATGCTTGGTTGGTTTACGGTCGCGGAATCTTGCATTTATCGGTATTGATAGAAACGATGCGTCGCGAAGGTTATGAAATGCAGGTTGGTCAGCCACAGGTTATCATCAAAGAGATTGACGGAAAAAAGCACGAGCCTGTCGAAACTTTAATCGTAGATGTTCCTGCCGAAGTTTCTGGCAAGGTAATAGAATTGGTAACTCAACGCAAAGGTGAGTTGCTGATTATGGAACCAAAAGGCGATTTACAACATTTGGAATTCGAAATTCCGGCACGCGGAATTATTGGTTTGCGTAATAACGTATTAACAGCTACCGCAGGCGAGGCGATTATGGCGCATCGTTTTAAAAGTTACGAACCTTGGAAAGGAACAATTCCTGGTCGTTCAAATGGTGTTTTGGTTTCTATGGAAAAGGGAATGACTACTGCTTATTCGTTAGATAAATTGCAAGATAGAGGTCGGTTTTTTATAGATCCGGGCGTAGATGTTTATGAAGGGCAAATTATGGGAGAGCACATACGCGACAACGATTTGGTGGTGAACCTAGTAAAAGGAAAAGCATTGACCAACATGCGTGCCTCTGGAACTGATGACAACGCCCGCATTGCGCCTGCCATTAAATTTTCTTTGGAAGAGGCGATGGAATACATTCAAGGTGATGAATATATAGAGGTTACACCAGCAAGTATGCGTTTGCGTAAAATTTATTTAACTGAGCAAGAGCGTAAAGTTAAAGGCAAGCAATTTGCATAAACTTTAAGTTTTTTCGCTTTCGCGGATGAAGATAGTAAAGCCTTTCTGAGAGATCAGAAAGGCTTTTGTCGTACATCTGGGCTTAACCCCTAGGTCATTTTTGGGTTGCGCCGATGGCGCTTTGCGTCCGAGCTTTAGAATCGAACGAAGTTGTAAAGCAGCGTTTTAAACAATGTGAAGAGGTAAATTAATCGAGCAATTTTTATTTTTTGCTCCCTATTCTATACTCAAAAATTTCAACATCAAACAATAAACATTTCTGACGCGATATGATCTGCAAATAGTTTTCCGCTTTGCGTTAACGTAATAATGTTGCCTGTTTGATTAATCCAATCTTTGCTAATGAATTTTGGGAATTGTTTTTTTGTTTCGCTTAAAAAGAAATCACCAAAATCTTTCTGAATTATTTTTAGATCGAAGCCCCAAATGGTTCGCAGAGAAGTCATGATGTATTCATTAAAACGGTCTTCTGTGCTTAAGATTTCTATTTTTTCTGGCAAAACACCTTTTTTTATCTCTTTTAAATAAACGGCATTATTTGCTGGATTCATGGTCCTGTTTATCCCATCAAACCCATGTGCAGACGGACCTATTCCAATAAACGGCACGCCACGCCAATAGTTTGTATTATGCACGGCATAGTTGCCATCTTTGGCAAAGTTTGAAATCTCATATTGTTCAAAACCGTTTGCAAAAAGCGTCTCCATTAAGGAAATAAACTGAACGGCACTTTGTTTGTCGCTAATAGGTTGTTGTTTTTTTGTTTTTATGGAGAATGCCAAAGCGGTTTTTGGCTCAACTGTTAACGCGTAAGCCGAGATGTGAGGAACTAATAAATCAATTGCTTTGTTTAAGTTGCTCTGCCATTTATCGTCAGTTAATAGCGGGAAACCATAAATCAGGTCTATTGTCAAATTTTCAAAACCTCTATCCTGTGCAAGTTTTATACAATATTCTGCTTCGTTGGCGTTGTGGGCTCTATTCATCCAAATTAGATCTTCGTTAAAAAAAGATTGTATGCCAATGCTAAATCTATTGATAGGGAAAGTTTTTATAGTTTCTATCTTCTGCAAAGTCAAGTCGTCAGGGTTTGCCTCCAAAGTAATTTCTGCTTCGAGATTTACCGAATAGTTTCTATAAATGGTTTCGAAAATCTGCGCAATACTTCTCTCGTGTAAAACAGATGGCGTACCACCACCAAAATAGATGGTGTCTATATTTCCAATTATTCTACTTTTCTTTAGAATAAGCTCTTTACAAATTGCATTTACAATGTCCTCTTCGTATTGCGTAGAAGTGGTAAAATAAAAATCGCAATAATGGCAAGCTTTTTTACAGAAAGGAATGTGGATGTAGATACCTGCCATGCAGTTAGAGAAGTGGGTAAATTAGAACTAACGCTAAATTAGTTTTTTTAATTATTAACTAAAAACGTGACATAATTTATCTACCTACAATCGTTCTGGCACCATCAATTTTGCAACGCCAATCTTGCTGTCTGCCATGCCATAATACACATCTATTCTCTCTGGTTGCCCTAAATCATCTCTTCTATCTGTGCCAGTAGGGAAAACGACATGGCCAATTGTGCCGATTTTTTCATCGTCTAGCTCTGGTTCTAATATGGGCGTTTTAGACCGATACAGAATTTTCTGCGGATGTTCTACCGATAAAACCATCGCGCCTGCAGCATAGCAGAATTTAGGTTTTTCTTGGCACGAATCATCAATTTCTTTTACTCCATGATAAATGAGTAACCATCCATGCTTTGTTAAAACTGGAGGTGCTCCTGCACCAATTTTAACTTTTTCCCAATCAGCTTCTGGCTTAGCCAACAAATGATGCGATGTAAATTCTGAACTCTCTATGCTTTGGTGAGGTTTTAAGTTACAATAAGAAATCCAGATGGATTGGGTTTCTGGCTTTTGTTTTGCGCGTGGGTGCTTAACTATTTCATCGGGGCTTGTGCCAGGGAAAAGCGGTCTATGAAGCATCCCAATAGACTCGTGCTTGTGCGGGCTAGGAATCAACACAGGGAATATACAGGCATCTTTATCATCTACATCGTTAAAGTCAATTTTATCATAAGGCAAATATTCAACCAAGCCTACGCGTTCCCAATTAAGTAAATTCTTAGATGTAGCTATCGCAATTCTAGGTCCTGCCTCGCCAAAGGCAGTATAAGTCATCACATAAATGTCTAAAGATTCAACAAAACTTACGCGGGCATCCTCGCATCCGCCTCCATCTTTCCTCTTCTCGTAATCTGCTTCTGGTTCTAAAGCAATTCCAAGTCTTTTTACACTCTTAGGATCTCCGCTTTCATCGAAAATCACTTTAGCAATTCCTATCCTAGAATAATTATTCTTTGCTACCAACCTTGGGAAGAGGTAAAGATTGCCGTCTTTTCCCCTAATTACAGCCGGATTTAAAACCCCTTCTACCTCGTTAGGGTTTCCTGCCTCCGGCTCCATAATGGTGCAGATGCGGTTCAATTTAAATTTTTCCATTTTTTTACGATAAGCAAGCCACTATTGCTTTTATCACGCTTCTAGTCTCTTCTGGGTCTCTAACTTGGATACAATCAACACCTGTTTTTTTTGCTGGATGGTCATTTCCTCCTAGAAATAAAGCATCACCAATAAATAGGATATTGGACGTTTTTAAATTTAGTTGCTCCTTTAATTTTTCTATCCCATAAGCTTTATCAGCGCCTTTTTGGGTAATGTCTATTGATGTGGAACCGCCTAAATTAACATCAAAATCTTTAAGTGTTTTATCCAATTTAGCTTTTATTTTTCTTCTCTTTTTAAAATCTGGATCCCAATCTTTCTTGGCGCTCAATGGTGCTTTTTGTCCAAGGGCAGAAAACGTAATTTGACTATCTCTGTCTTCGATTTGTTCGCCCCAAGTTTTATCGATATCAAAATTCATACTGTCAACAGCTTTCTTCAGTTCAGCCTTTATTTTTTTACTTTGTGCGCTAGTAAAATTTTCGGCATATACCTTTTTCCACCCTTTCTTATAGCTATAAAACTTTGTGCCGCAAGTAGGAAGGATTGATAAATTTTTTAGGTGTTTTATATTTTTTAACTTTTCCAAAACCTGTTTTTTAAACTGTGGCCAATCAGCTCCAGAAATGATGGCGACCTTAGTAACCTCTAGCAAGCGTACAAGTGCCTGTACCATATCTTTAGTAACGGTGGTTTTACTTTTTGCCAAAGTGCCATCTAAATCAAAGACAACTAACTTTTTCATCTGTTTATCATTTGTTCCAGTTAACAAAAGAAAAAGGCATTTGTTGTTTTTAAAATGCTTAGCAATATTTAAAAAAAGTTTTTCTTAGGTGAATAACTATTATTCTTAGAAAGCTTTATTTTAGGTAAAGCATGTTAAATAAGTTATTTTTGCAAAAACGGGTCGTTTAGATTAGATGGTTGCAAAAGCTTATTTTCTCGTCTTTATTTGTTCAATTTTTGCTAATTTAGCAATTGCCTCGCAAACCTTCGCCTTACAAAACGATACACTTAGAAATAAGATAAAAAGTCATCCAAAAAGAGTCGAGACGAAATTTCTAGCTCGGCAGAAAAGTGTTACCGATTCGATAATAACACATACCTGGGTATTGCCAGATAGCTTGCTGAACAAACACGCGCTTTTAGATAGCGTGCAAAAAGCATATCTTTTTCCAACATTGGATTTGTTGGCTTGGCAGCAGAAATATAATGCATTTGGAAAAACAAAAAACCACTATCAACTTGGGAATCCGCGTCCAAAGGGAAATGTAATTTTCTTGGGGATAGTATTGATTACATTGATAATAATGGCTATTCTTAAGTTTTCTTTTGCGAAACAGTTTACGGCGATAGTAATGGCGTTTGTTAGTAAAAGAGGACTTGCAAACATTAATAAAGAGGAAAGTTTGCTAAATTCATGGCCTCTTTTACTGCTTTTTTTACTATTCGGGTTAATATTGGGAATGTTTTTGTATCTTGTTGCAAGACATTACCAACTCTATCAGGCAGAGAGTGGACTAAAATTTTTATTTGGCGCATCGGCTTTTGTTATGTTGCTGCTTGGATTAAAGCTGATATTTTTACGTTTGCTTGGCTTATTATTTAATCTTCAAAAACCCGTAAACGAATATATCTCTATTCTTTATTTAAGTTATTTCAACATTTCGCTTTTGTTTCTTCCGCTAATTGTAGCATTTGCACTTTCTCCTGTGGGCTATGCCAACCTTTATATCGCTTTAGGTTGTGGGCTTATTGCGTTGGTGTTTATTGTTCAAGTCTTTAGAATTTACACAACTATACTTTCAAATAACAAGTTTTCAAAAGTGCATTTATTATTGTACTTTTGCGCCCTCGAAATATGTCCCATTTTGATTTTAATTAAGGCGATAGGAATGTAGCAGAAAAAGCGAAAAATGGAAGAACAAAATAAAGACAGAATCAATAAAGTAAAGAGCATTTTAGTTACCTTGGCTAAGCCAGAAACAGATAAATCCCCCTATTATGATCTAGCAAAAAAGTTTAATCTTAAGATCGATTTTAGATCTTTTATCCATGTGGAAAGTATTTTAGCTAGAGATTTTAGGAAAGACAAGGTTAATCTTGCAGACTTTAGCGCTATCTTATTGACAAGTAGAACGGCTACTGATCATTTTTTTAGAATTTGCGAGGAAATGCGATATGAAGTGCCAACCGATTTAAAATATTTTTGTCTTTCGGAAACAATTGCCCTTTATCTTCAAAAATACATCCAATACAGAAAAAGAAAGATATTTTTTGGTAAAAAGGGGATTTCAGAACTGGCGGACGTTTTAAAAAAGCATGCAGACGAAAGGTTCTTGTACCCATGCTCTGATGTTGCCACAGAAGATTTTATAAATATTTTAGATGATCGAGGCTTTAACATTACCCCTGCGGTGCTTTTTAAAACAGTGGTGACTGATCTTTCTGATCTTGCCGAGGTTTTTTATGATATCATCGCTTTTTTTAGTCCGTCTAGCATCCAGTCCCTGTATCAAAATTTTCCGAAATTTGAACAAAAAAATACACGAATTGCCGCATTTGGCTCAAGCACTGCCAAAGCTGTGGAAGACATGGGTTTGATTGTAGATATTTTAGCCCCTGAGCCAGGCGTTCCCTCTATGACTATGGCAATAGAAAACTATGTAAAACTTGCCAATAGATAGTCAAAATTTCTTCGTGCAAATATGCAATAAAGTCTTGTTTTTTGGGTTATATAGGTAATAATCAATAGGTTGCTTACTCATGCAAGCGTCAAATTACCCCTGCTGGCTCTAATGGAGTTAAAATATTGTATTTTCGAGTAAAAAATTTGCAATTGTTGATAATTTCCATGATGTTTGAAAATTGAACGGGAAGATGTGTATGCACATTAAAATAAAGATGAAGAAAATTTACCTTTTAGTGTTTATAAGTATAACTGTATTATTGGCGAGTTGCGGCTCAAGTAATGATGGTGAACTTAGAGGGGCGTACAATAAGAAATTTAAAAACAACAAAGTACCTTTCGGAATGGTATACGTACCGCCGGGGCACATGCCGCTTGGCGGGGATGACGAGGATATCACGTTCTCACAGGGTGGTCCGAGTAGGATGACCACTATTAGCGCATTTTTTATGGATCAAACTGAAATAAGTAATGCCGAATATAGGCAGTTTACAAATTGGGTTAGAGATTCTATTGCACTGGTAATGATGGGTATGCCGGCGCAGTTTACGCAGCAATCAAAAAACGGACAAGATCTAGGAGGCGAAAAATTTATCGACTGGAAAAAAGTTGGAACTAACGGTGCAAATATTTGGCGTGGTGCCAAAGGCAAAAATGCAGCTGCAAATAGCCAATTAGATGGCATGTATTATTCTGGTTTAGATGCTTTGCCCGGTAAAAAAGAAATAGACATCAGAAAGCTTATTTATTCTTACGGAATACTAAATTTAGAAAAAGCCGCAAAAGGACATAAAGATCCAAATAGTAGGCGGCAAGATTATATTGATAGATATACCGTTGCTGTTTATCCAGACACCATGGTTTGGAAAATCGATTTTTCTTATTCGCAGAACGATCCAATGGTGCGCGGTTATTATAATCATCCATCTTATGATGATTACCCTGTGGTTGGTGTAAGCTGGGAGCAAGCAAGTGCGTTTGCCCAATGGAGAAGCCAATTGTATCAAGGTGCCGCGGCTGCGAGAAAAGTACCTATTAACGCTCGTTTGGATTATGAACTTCCTTCTGCAACAAATTTCGAATATGCAGCACGAGGCGGAAACGTTAAAACCAAATATCCATGGGGTGGCCCATATATTAGAAACGCAAAAGGCTGTTTAATGGCAAACTTTAAACCAGGGCTAGGAGATTATTCTAGCGATGGTGGGATTTATACCGTTGGCGTATATTCGTATTTCCCTAATGATTATGGTCTATATAATATGGCGGGAAATGTTGCAGAGTGGACCAAAACAGCCTACAATAAATCTGCCGCACCTATGTTACATGATTTGAATCCCACATTTACGTATGATGCAGGACCAAATGATAGTAAATATTTAAAAAGAAAAGTTGTAAAGGGAGGATCTTGGAAAGATACAGGCTATTTTCTACAAAACTCGGTTTCTACATACGAGTACCAAGACCAGCAAAGATCTTATATCGGTTTTAGATGCGTATCGGCGTATCCAGGAACCGATATGAAGAATTAATAATTTAAAATCAAGAAAAAACATCACATTTTATGGCGACAAAGAAACAACCGAGTTGGTTACACGTAGCAATCTCGTGGGGCGCAAGTATTGTAATTATTGGGGCATTGTTCAAAATCCTTCATATAGGCGGGATATTAGGCAATTATGCTATTGGAATTGGGCTAGGTGTAGAATCTATTTTGTTCTTCTTGACAGGATTTTTTCCACCCGAGGCCGAGCCTGCCTGGGAAAGGGTTTATCCCGAATTAAATGCCAATTATAAAGGCGAATTGCCAACTGTATCAGCTCGTCCAATTGCTGCACCTGCAACTAGCACTGCCGCATTAGATAAAATGATGGCGGATGCCAAGATAGGCCCGGAGTTAATAGAAAGTTTAGGAACAGGTTTGAGAACTTTTGGGGATAAAATTTCTACAATCTCAAAGGTTGCAGATGCTTCTACGGCTACATCAGAGTTTACAGGAAAAGTAAAAACAGCATCTGCTAGCTTTGACAATATGAATGCGGCATTTGATAGTGCGACCACTAACTTAAGAGCAATGGGCGAAACTAAAGTAGATTCTCAGGCCTACCATGATCAGGTTAACAATTTGGCAAAGAATTTATCCGCACTAAATGCGGTTTACGAGTTGGAATTACAAGATTCTAGTGCACATTTAAAATCTATGAACAAGTTCTACGTAAATCTATCACAGACCATGCAGAACTTTAATGAATCTATGGAAGATTCTAAACAGTTTAAAGAAGAAGTGAATAGACTTGCTAAAAATTTGTCGTCGTTAAATGCTATTTATGGCAACATGCTTTCTGCAATGAATGGACCAAGAGTTTAGCTTAAATTTTGATTTTACAAGAAAGAACTAAATAGCAAATGGCTGGAGGAAAAGAAACGACGCGGCAGCGAATGATCAACATCATGTATTTGGTGTTGTTAGCGATGCTTGCACTGAACGTATCGGATACAATATTAAATGCCTTTAAGAATATAAATGACAGTTTAGAAACTTCGAAAAACAATGTTAATTTAAGCATCGATCAACTTTTTTCTGCGTTCGAAAATTCGAAGCTTAAAGAAGAACCTGTACGCGCACAACCAATTTATGATAAGGCAAAACAAGCGAAAGCCGCCGCCGATGGATTAAATGGATATATTGAAAGTTTGAAGCAGAAGTTTACGATTGCGGGAGACGGGATAGATCCTGAAACGGGCGATCTAAAGCGCCGGGAAAATATGGATATCGGTCAAACCATAATGATCAATCAAAAAGAGGGAGAGAGGCTTAAGCAAAAAATTAACGATACTCGAGAGAAGTTAATCTCTTTATTAGATCCCTCAGATCGTAAAAACGTTTCATTTTCTTTAGAGGCTAAAGACCCTGAAAGAAAACGCAAAGGGAAATGGGAAGATGTGTATTTTGGGGAAGGTACGCCGCTTACAGCTGTTATGACGATTTTAACAAAATTGCAAACGGATACCAAAAATGCAGAGGCAGAAGTGGTAAAGAAATTATTCGGTAATATGGATAAGGCTTTGGTAAATATAGATCAGTTTGCAGCGGTTGCTGTAGCGCCAACGTCTTATGTAATTCAAGGACAACCATATACGGCAGAAGTTTTTTTAACAGCTAGCGATTCTAAATCTAACCCAGATATCACAGTTAATGGAAGTGCACTTACCGTTAAAAACGGAAAAGCAACCTATACGGGTTCAACAGGGGGCGTTGGTGTTTTTAAGTGGGTAGGAACCATTAGAGTGAGGCAAACAGATGGGCAAATTAAGGAATACAAAACTCAAGAACAAAGCTATCAAGTTGCTAAGCCATCGGCTACGGTTTCATCTACCAAATTGAATGTGATTTATGCAGGTATTCCAAATCCATTTTCGGTTTCTGCGGCAGGTTTTCCGCTACAAAGCGTAAAAGCTTCTATTTCGGCGGGTTCTATGAGTGGCGGCAACGGAAACTACATGGTAAATGTGGGCGGCAGCCAAGTTGGTTCTGAGGTTTCCATTAGTGTTTCTGCAGATAACAATGGTAAGACTGTAAGTTTGGGTTCTCAGAAATTTCGCATAAAAGCTATTCCTGCGCCGGTTGCCAAGGTTGGCGGCAGATCAGGTGGGGATGTTGCTTCGGTCCAATTGAAAAGCGAATCAGAAATTGAAGCCGATTTAGATGACTTTCCTTTTGATGTACGATTTAAGATTTTGCGTTATAAGATTACCATTATAAAGCCGCGTTCTGATGCAGTTACTATTGCCGGAAGCGGCGGAAGTTTTACTGGTGCCGTTCGTACCGCGATGAATGCAATTACACCAGGAACACGGGTATTTTTTGAAGATATAGTTTCTCAAGGGCCAGATGGTCGTCAGAGAATTTTACCTTCGGTAGCGTTCTCAGCTAAATAGATAAGATTATGAAAAAGCTGTTAAGTATTTTAGCTTTTGCCTTGATTGCAACTCCTTTGTTTGCACAAGTAAAAAAGACGCCAAAAAAGTTGCTAAAGAAAACCCAGGTTGCCGCCGCTCCCATGCAATCGATAGATACGGTAGCCGTGAATTCAATCGTTAAGAAGAAACTTAAAATACCGCCTAGAGATGGCTTTTATGCCCGAAAAGATATAGATAGTACAGAGATGGTACCGTTGGCCGATGTTAGGGATGAGGATGTTTTTTATGCCAAAAGGATTTGGCGCGAAGTTGACTTGAGAGATACCGTCAATTCAGTGTTGAAAGCACCAAAATCTAGGCTGATTGATGTAATTTTAAATGCTGTTAAATCAGGAGAGCTAACAGCTTACGCCCCGATTGACAGCGCACTAAACGAAGACGATGCTTTCAACAATCCGCTGGAGCCCGATTCTGCATATAGCGTTGCATTAGGTACAGTTGAAGTATCAAATAATAAAACTGGCACTGTTAAAACTGTCGTTAATGATTTTAACCCCGAGGCGTTTCTAAAATATCGCATCAAAGAAGATTGGATTTTTGATATCAAAAGATCTATTTTCGAGCCTCGGATTGTAGGTATTGCACCTTGTACACTAAACTCAACAACAAATCAATGGCAACCTGTGTTTTGGATTTACTATCCCGAGGCTAGAGAAGTGTTTTCTAAAAAACGCTTGGTAAATGCCAGAAACGATGCATCTACGCTAAGTTTTGATGATTTCTTTATTCGAAGATTATTCAGCAGTTATATAGTTAAAGAATCAAATCCCGGCGATAACAAATTGAAAGATATTATTTCTGATCCCCGAGAGAGATTGTACGAGTCTGACAGAATACAAAACGGCCTGCTCGATTATGAACAGGGATTGTGGGAATATTAGAAAAAAAGAGTTTCGATTTCGAAACTCTTTTTTCTGCGTAATATATGTAAGTCTTACTTAAATTTAATCTATGGAAACGGTAAGCCCCTCTTGTTGCAGGATTTTTCGATAAATCTCAACTTCCGTAAAGCTACCTTCTAACACGGTGCATTTGCCATCGTTATGTACCTTAAAAGCGATTTTTTCGGCTTGAACTTCGGTGTAATCTAGGTATTTCATCATACAGAAAATTACATGCTCAAAGGTATTTATATCATCATTCCAAAGAATAAGCTTACGAACGGTTTTAATGGATGTGAGAATCTCATCGAGGGTAAAAGTCTCTTCTTTGGTTTCTGTATCCATATTACAAAAATAAACAATCCTGTTTTAAAGATAATGTTTTAAGATTGAATTTTTTTCGGAGAATGCTTCGTAATCCGCAAGGACCGAAGTTCTGGGCGTTGTTGTGAGACACGAAGCAATCTTCTTTACCGCCGTTCTTATTAGGTATTTTATTATCGAGGGCGGGCAATAACTAAAGCTTGCCCTAATTATTAAGCCCCAATACTTGGCACTCCCTTCATCTCATCACTTTCCTTTCCATATTCAACTCCCTCAACCGCAAAGCCAAAAAGATTTAGAAAATCTGTTTTATATCCTGCTAGATCGCCTAAGCTAGAAAGGGTTTCTGTAGTTGATTCTTCCCACAATTTTGCTACCTCCGCTTGCACATCGGCATTCATTTCCAAATCGTCTACACGTATGCGGCCTTCGTCATCTAAAGGCACATCGTTACCAGTGTACAAACGCTCGGCATAAAGACGTTGGATTTGTTCGATCGTGCCTTCATGCGTTTCTTTTGCTTTCATTATTTTGTACAGCAAGGAAATATAGAGTGGAATAACCGGAATGGCAGAACTGGCTTGAGTAACTAATGCTTTATTTACAGAAACATAGGCTTCGCCGTTAATGTCCTTTAAGGTTTCACTAATTTTAAAAGCCGTCTGTTCCAAATCTTCTTTAGCTCTGCCTATGGTTCCATTTCTGTAAACAGGTTCGGTAACAGCAGGGCCAATATAAGAGTAGGCGATTGTTGTCGCACCCTTTGCTAATAAGTTTTCGGACTTTAGAGCATCTATCCACATTGCCCAATCTTCGCCGCCCATCACGGCAACGGTATTCTCAATCTCTTCTTCGGTAGCAGATTCTATAGTAACGGTGGAGACGATACCAGTGTGAAAATCTACCGTCTTATTGCTATAGCTATCACCTATAGGTTTTAAAGAAGAGCGATGCATGATGCCAGTATCTGGGTGCTTTCGTACTGGCGAGGCCAAACTATAAATCAACTGATCTATTTGGCCCAAATCCTTTTTGATCATTGCCAACGTTTCTACTTTAATTTCTTTAGAAAACGCATCACCGTTAATACTCTTAGCATACAGATCTTCTTTTGCAGCCTCTCGCTCAAAAGCGGCGCTATTGTACCAGCCTGGCGAAGCAGTTCTTCCAGGTTGCGGTGGTTTTTCAAAGAAAACACCAATGGTTGCCGCTCCACAGCCAAACGCAGCCGTTATACGAGAAGATAAACCAAACCCAGTAGATGCGCCAATTACCAATACTCTTTTGGGCCCGTCTATTTTTCCTTTAGATTTTACATAATTTATATCGTTTCTAACGTTCTGTGCACAACCTTCCGGGTGTGCAGTTAAACAGATAAAACCTCTCATTTTTGGCTCTACAATCATATGGCATTGTTTATTTATGGGTTGCAATTTAAGAAAATTTTGTCTGATAAAGGTTGATATATCCTTGTAAACGCTGATTATAATCGTCATTTTTAGCTTGATACTTGTTGGAAAAAGGTGTAATTTCGATGCCAGATTAGTTTTGTGAAATACTTTATTACTGCCTGCTGTTTTTTCCTGTCAAATTTTTTAGCAGCGCAAATTAACGTTGCCAACGCGGGCTGGTTTACCTGGAGCAACACCACTACGCTTTCAAAGAAGATTTCGATTTTTAATGATGTGCAACTAAAAACATCTGATTCATGGTATTTTTTAAAACAGGCAGAAATAAACGCTGGAATAAATTATAGGGCGTCTGCAAATTATGATATTGGTATTGGAGGAACTTACACCACTACCAGAGAAAGTTATGTTTCCCATTTAGATGAGAGTGATCATCGGCTTTTTGCACAGTTGGTAATTAAAGAAGGCATCTTTAGCGCTACAGCTACACACAGATTTCGGTTGGAACAACGATTTATAGAAACTACCAATAACAGTAGATTTTTTGCGCAACGGGTACGCTATCGTTTTAGAGTACAGTTGCCATTGCAACATCAGATAGACAAGTTTACACGTGGCTTTTATGTTTCGGCACAGAACGAAACTTTTCTAAACACATTAAACAAGAATAAATTGAACACACACTTGTTCGATCAAAATAGAGCCATGGCAGCTATCGGGTATAAGATTTCTACCCTTTTAGATATTGAGGGCGGATACCTGAACAGTTTTTCGGCAGGTAAAACTATAAACAAATGCACACACATTTTTCAGTTTAGCCTTAATACCAGATTATAGATTTAGGTGGCTAAAAGCAAAAAAATCTCTCTAATGTTCGATTCGAGAGACTTTTTGAATATTTGACTTTAAATACTTATCTGCTGACGTACATAACTTCCTTAACGGCTTTTACCACTTTTTCTACATTGGGTAAGCTTGCAGCAATTAAAGTTGGTGCATAAGGCAAAGGAGTATCTGCGCATGTAATTCTAAGCACAGGTGCATCTAAATAATCGAAAGCATTACGCTGCACGTTAAAAGCAATTTCGCCAGATATAGAAGCTAGTGGCCATGCCTCTTCTACAATTACCAATCGGTTGGTTTTTTTTACAGATGTTAATATTGCTTCGTAGTCTATGGGCCGAACGGTTCGCAAATCGATTACTTCTGCATTAATACCTTCTTTGGTTAATTCTTCTACCGCGGGGTTTACAACCCGGCTAAGCATCTTACCAAAAGTAACAATCGTAACCTCGCTACCTTCTTTAATAATATTTGCTTTGCCTATTTCTAAGTAATATTCTTCTTCTGGCACTTCGCCTTTATCTCCATACATCACCTCCGATTCCATAAAAATAATTGGATTTGGATCAATGATAGACTGCTTTAATAATCCCTTTGCATCATATGGATTTGCAGGTATTACAACTTTTAACCCAGGCGTGTTTGCGTACCAGTTTTCGAAGTTTTGCGAATGTTGCGCTCCTAGTTGGCCTGCATTTCCTGTTGGGCCACGAAAAACCATAGGACAGGAGAACTGACCACCGCTCATTGATAAAATTTTAGCCGCACCATTTATAATTGGATCTATAGCAACTAATGAGAAATTAAAAGTCATAAATTCTACAATAGGAATTAGGCCCGCAGTTGCTGCGCCAATGGCAATACCCGCAAAACCCATTTCAGAAATTGGAGTATCGATTATACGCTTTTCGCCAAATTCATCGAGCATACCTTGGCTTACCTTATATGCACCATTATATTCGGCAACTTCTTCTCCCAATAAAAAAATGCGATCGTCTTTGCGCATCTCTTCACTCATAGCTTCGCGAAGTGCTTCTCTAAACTGAATTTCTCTCATCGTTATTTTTAGCTTACGGGCACAAATATAATTATAATTGGCTTTGATTAAAATCTAAACGGGTTTTAATTTGGCGTTACTTCGGCATCCATTAATCAATAATGTTTTGATAATGTAAGATAATTTTTGGATGCCTTTAGCTGAAATGTTCTTAATAATTTTCATCTTTCCTTACCTATCTTTTTCATCTTGGATTTTGCCTTTAGCTACTATTTTCATTTTCGTATCTTTGCGGGCTTTGCAAAAAACATAATGAGCTTACCCCTCTTTTTGATTTTTAAACTCCAAACGAAACCATGCTTCATCCAGAGATAGAAAAACGTAAAACATTTGCCATCATAAGTCACCCGGATGCTGGAAAAACCACTCTGACGGAAAAGTTTTTGCTGTTTGGCGGTGCAATAAATACTGCAGGCGCAGTAAAGCGAAACAAGGCCAACCAGAGCAATACTTCAGATTTTATGGAGATAGAAAAGCAGCGCGGCATTTCTGTAGCCACATCTGTGATGGGTTTTGAGTATAATGGAAAGCGAATAAATATTTTAGACACGCCGGGTCACAAAGATTTTGCTGAAGACACTTATAGAACTTTATCAGCAGTAGATAGTGTTATTTTGGTTGTAGATTGTGTTAAAGGGGTGGAGGAGCAGACAGAAAAATTGATGTCGGTTTGCAGAATGCGGAATACGCCAGTAATCATTTTTATCAATAAAATGGACCGGGAAGGTAAAGACGCTTATGATTTATTGGATGAAATCGAAGAAAAATTAAGTATAAGTCTTTGTCCGCTATCTTGGCCGATAGGGCAGGGGCATACATTCAAAGGCGTTTATAGCATCTATCATAAACACTTAAATTTATTTAATTCAGATAAAACAAAAGTTACTGATTCTGTGGTGGCGGCAAATGATTTGGACGATCCAAACTTGGTAAATTATCTTAAAGAAAGGGAGATTAGTGAACTGAAGGATGATGTAGAGTTGGTCGATGGAATTTACGGCAAGATTGATAAAGAGCTTTATACTGAGGGTTTACTAGCGCCAGTTTTTTTTGGTAGTGCAATTAACAATTTTGGAATTAAAGAGTTGTTGGATACTTTTATAGAAATTGCTCCAAGTCCCAAACATCGCGAAGCAGAAGAACGAGATGTAACGGTTGAGGAGAGGAATTTTAGTGGTTTTGTGTTTAAAATCCATGCGAATTTAGACCCAAAGCACAGGGATAGAATTGCGTTCTTACGGATTTGTTCTGGTAAGTTTGAACGGAATAAATTCTATTATCATACGAGGCAGGATAAGAAGTTGAAGTTCAGCAATCCGATGGATTTTATGGCTAATGAAAAAAGCATCGTAGAAGAGGCTTGGCCTGGCGATGTGGTTGGTTTATACGATAGCGGAAACTTTAAAATTGGAGATACCTTAACGGAGGGCGAAAAATTGCAGTTTAAAGGAATACCGAGTTTTTCGCCATCTATTTTTAAGGAGGTCGAAAACATGGATCCGATGCGAACTAAGCAACTGGAAAAAGGTATTGAACAATTAACCGATGAAGGCGTTGCACAATTATTTGTAATGCAGCCTGGAAACAGAAAAGTCATCGGCGCCGTTGGAGAACTTCAGTTTGAAGTGATAAACTTTCGTTTGGAACATGAGTATGGCGCAAAATGCCGGTTTCGTACGTTAAGCTATTCGCGTTCTAGTTGGGTAACTTCTACTGATAGAAAAAAGTTGGAGGAATTTGTAAAGCGTAAACAACAGCATATTGGCATAGATAAAGAAAGTAATCCAGTTTATTTGTCTGATAGCGATTATATGATCAATTTAACCAAACAAGATTATCCTGATATAGATTTCCACAAAACGAGCGAGTTTAAGAGTTAGAACTTATGTTGGGACTTTTAATCTTTATTTATCCATTGCGAGGAATTGTTTATAGTTAACTCTTTTAAGAGAAGCAGGTCTTTTTGATTTTTCGCTATTTTACTCACGGCCATCGTTCCTGATCCTACGTAAACCTATCTAAACTTACGATGTTTTTGTTTTACATTTTGTGATAAAATGGGGAAATCTCCAAACCATTCTATCCTCATTATGGTTATTAGACTTAGAAAATTCTCTTATTTCTTTTAGCACTAAAAAAAACCTATAAATCATGGCAATTAAAACAGGACCAAAAAAGACAGCAGGATCTACCGGTAAACCAGATAAGCGTCAGCATGATAATAAAGACACGCCCGGCAATACCCCATCGTTAAAGCCGAAGAAGCAAGCGAAAGGAAAATAAAATTGAGACTACGAACCCCTCAACTTGGTTCGTTTAACGCTATCGAAGCTCAACTTGCCGCCTCTAAAATCATCTACAAATAACACGGTTGCGTTAGTTGCAACTCGTGTTTTTGTCGCATCAAAAATTTAAGGCTTTTGTTTTTTTTTAGGGTGTGATGCTATTAAAATTGAAACAAAAGCACCGTACCAAACTTAGATAAACCTGACTGCCGGGAAAGCCCAAACTTTTTTCATTTGACTTGTACCAAAAAACAGCGCTTACATTGCCGAAGAACTGCCACCGTACGTTTCCGAAATTTATTTTAATTTGCTCAATGCCGCTTTAATTCTTGGCATCATGTCTTTAATGTCTTGCAGCGTGCACGCACCGACCGATGCGCGGAACCAAGGGACATTATCCGCATCGCCAAAAGCAGAAAAAGGAACCAACGCACTACCCGCTTCTTTAATTAAATAGGAATTCAAATCTCCACTATCTTTTAAGACCTGCCCATCTGGCGTGGTTTTGCCAATGTAATCTATTTTTATGGTAAGATAAATTGCGCCCATGGGTTCAATGGCGTCAACTTGGAAACCCTCGTTTTTTAAATCATTAAAACCTTTATACAGCGTGGTTAAACTTTCTTTAATTTCACTCTTAAATTTATTTAAAAATCTGTTAACCTGTGGTTTATCGTTAAAAAAATGCGACATAGCAATTTGTTCTGCCTTTGGTGCCCAAGCGCCCATATGGCCTACCAATGCTTTCATTCTAGCAATAATAGCTTCTGGCCCAAAGCCCCAACCAACGCGTACGCCCGTGGCGGCCAAGCATTTAGAACTGCCATCTATAAAAATGGTGAAAGGACGCATTTCTTGACGTAACGATACGGGATTTACATGCTCTTTGCCGAAAGTTAGCAGCGAATATATCTGATCGTACATTAAATACAAAGGTTTATCATCTGCTTTGCGTGATGCATTTTCCTCCAATACCGCATCGCAAATTTCTGCAAGCACATCGGCATCAAACATGGTACCCGTTGGGTTTAATGGCGAACACAATGCAAGTAACGTTGCACCTTTCAAATGTGGTTTTAATTGCGCAGCAGTAGGCATAAAATTATGTGCTGCATCTGTTTTTACCACCACTGCTCTGGCAGAAGTTAGGTGGCAATAGTGGTTGTTGTTCCACGATGGCGAAGGGAAGACAATGGTATCGCCTGGATCAATCAATGCCAAATAGGTTGCGTAAATTAGTGGACGAGAGCCGCCTGAAACCAATATGCTATAGGGTGTATAATCTAAATCAAAGGCACTTTTAAGCAATTTGGAAACTGTTTCTCGCAAATCTAACACTCCGTCTGCAGGTGGATAATTGGTTTGATGGGCGTTATATGCCGCCACAATTCCTGTTTTTAAGTCTTCTGGAATGGGGTAAACTTTGGGATCGAAATCGCCGATGGTAAGGTTTGCGATGGTTGCGCCTTGGCGCTTCATTTCGTTTACCTCATTGCCAATTTTTATAATTTCTGAGCCAATTAAAGTGCTAGCTACTTTTGATACTTTCATACGAAATTTTAATTAAACTCAGATAATTAAAGAGATGCCATTTTTGAGGCACTTTTTTAACAATGTTATTTTCCTCCGATTTATCATAAATCGTAAGTAGTTTATAGTTGTAGCTGTCGTGTTTCTCGCAATCAAATAGACAAAAATTTACCTAACGAGATCCTCTATCGCTTTATTCACTTTATCAAACCCAAAGTGAGAAATAACAGTACGCATTGCGGCAGAAATATCATCATTACATAGATTACCAATACTTCCTTCGTGTGTGTGTTTAACTTCGGTAGATGGGGCGAAAGTGCCGTTTTCTATTTGCTCGCCCACAATCTTATAAGCCTCTCTAAAAGGAGTTCCTTTTAAAACCAGGTCGTTAACAACTTCTACGCTAAACAGGTAATCGTATTTTTTGTCTTTTAGAATGTTATCTTTTATCTGGATGTTTTGAAGCATGAATGTAGCTATTTCCAAACATTCGTTTAACGAATTAATGGCTGGGAAAAGGTTTTCTTTTAGAAGTTGTAAATCTCGCTGATAGCCAGATGGAAGGTTGGAAATCATCATGGCAACTTCATTTGGCAATGCCTGGATTTTATTGCAGCGCGAGCGTATCAACTCAAATACATCGGGATTTTTTTTGTGCGGCATAATGCTAGAGCCTGTGGTAAGCTCTGCAGGAAAGCTTATGAACCCGAAATTTTGATTGATGAATAAGCAGACATCCATCGCCATTTTTGCCAATGTAGCGGCAACGCTACTCATCGCTTGAGCCAAAATTCGTTCTGTTTTACCACGGCCCATTTGCGCATACACCACATTATAGTTTAGGCTTTCGAGACCTAACAGTTTGGTAGTAAGTGTTCGATTTAAAGGGAACGACGAACCATAACCGGCAGCAGAACCAAGCGGATTTTTATTGCAGATTTTCCAAGCGGCAAGCATCAATTCCATATCATCTGCCAAACTTTCTGCATAAGCGCCAAACCACAAGCCGAAAGAAGAAGGCATTGCGATTTGTAAATGCGTGTAGCCAGGCAAAAGTTTATTCTTATGTTCATTGCTCAGTTTGATTAGCTGATCAAATAGACCCGAAGTTTGGCCGACCATATCTTGTATACAAGCCCTGAAGAATAGTTTTAAATCGACCAAAACCTGGTCGTTTCTAGATCGGCCACTATGGATTTTTTTTCCTGCTTCGCCAAGGCGTTGCGTAAGTAACCACTCAACTTGGGAGTGCACATCCTCAACACTATCCTCAATAACAAAATTGCCAGCTTCGATATCAGTGTAGATTTTTTTTAGTTCTATTTGGATGGAATCTAACTCATCAGCGCTAAGCAAATTAATGGTTTCTAGCATTTGCGTGTGCGCGAGGGAACCCAAAACATCAAATTTTGCCAATTGCAAGTCGAGTTCTCTGTCTTTACCAATGGTAAAAGTTTCTACCAGTTTATTTACATCTGTATTTTTTTGCCAAATTTTCATGAGAATTACGGTTTCAGAATTACGATCTACGATGCCATCCGTTCGTAAAGTGCTAAATAATGTTAGTGAATTTCTAAACAAGAAAATTGGTCTTGTCTAATAAATTACTTATGATTTATTTTTATGAAACGATAACTTCACTAGGCGACTCGAGTTTTATGTTCTCTATCGGCTGAATAAGCAAAACAGGCCAAAACTTGTTCCTTTTTAAGCTCTGGAAAATCCCCTAGGATTTCCTCGATGCTCATTCCGTTTGCGAAGTAATTTAGAACGTCATAAACTGCAATCCGCGTTCCGATGATGCAAGGACGACCAAATCGCTTTTCTGAATTTATTTCTATAAAACTATCGTATGTGTTCATAAAACAAAGATAAGCAATCTTAATGTTTTTTTCGGATGGGCATGTAGGCAACGATGGATGCCTTAATCTGGCGGTTACTTTTAATCGTAAATCGTAGTTCTACATTCTAAAATTACTGTACTACCGCCTTCAACATCCCAACATATCCTTCAATTCCTTCTGCAATTTCTCTAACATAAATAAATTCATCGGCCATGTGTGAGCGACCAGAAAAACCCGGCCCACATTTTACTGATGGAATACTCAGTAACGCTTGATCTGAAGTGGTAGGCGAGCCATAGGTTTCTCTACCCAAAGCTACACCGGCCAACACCAATGGATGATTTTTGTCTATCGATGAAGGCTTTAGACGAACTGAACGAGGCTTTACTTCACAATTGACATTCGATTTTATAATTTCAACCACTTCTTCATTCGTGTAGGCATCTGTAACCCGCACATCTACTGTAAAAGTGCAATCTGCGGGCACAACGTTATGTTGCGAACCGGCATTTATAATGGTAACCGTCATTGTTATCGGGCCGAAAACTTCTGATGTTTTTGGGAATTGAAAGGTTCGAAACCAATCTATGTCTTTCATGGCTTTATAGATGGCGTTGTCTCCTTCGTCTCTTGCTGCATGGCCTGCTTTGCCATGGGCGATACAATCTAGCACCAATAACCCACGCTCTGCAATGGCTAAATGCATTTCTGTTGGTTCACCAACAATCGCAAATTCCAGTTTACCTAAATCGGGTAAAACCAATTCCAAACCATCATTTCCAGAAATTTCCTCTTCTGCCGTTGCGGCCAGGCAAATGTTATATTTTAATTTTTTTTTTGAGTAATAATAAAGAAATGTGCCGATTAAAGAAACCAAACAGCCGCCGGCGTCATTGCTTCCCAAACCAAAAAGCTTGTCGCCTTCAACGGCAGCATCGTATGGATCTCGCGTGTAACCCGAGTTTGGTTTTACCGTATCGTGGTGAGAGTTTAAGAGTAATGTAGGTTTCGCAGCGTCGAAATATTTGTTATAAGCCCAAACATTGTTTAATTTTCGATGGGTTTTAATTCCTTTGCCCGCTAAAAAGCTTTCGATTACATCTGCTGTTTTATCTTCTTCTTTACTAAAAGATTGGATGCGAATTAACGAGCGCAATAGTTCGAAACTTTCTTTTTGTATTTCTTGTAACATAGTACTTACGATTTTAGAATTACGATTTACGAATTTGAGCGTTGCGTTTACTAGTTACTAACGATGTTACGATTATTGATAGCAGTTCGTTAGCCTCCTTCCAATTATCAACTATTTCTTGCTTTGCGTTAACATTAAATTCTGCGAACAACTCCAAAAAAAACATAGTCTCATCTAGTTCTTCCTCTACAATTTTCAATTTGTTTATAAAATCAGCTGTAGATTTAGCCCTACATGCCGCTCTATAATTTGCCCCAACAGAACTCGAACTTCTTATAATTTGATTAATGTATGGTTTATTTACTAAACTATATGGCAAAGTGATAACCAGTTTTGCAATGGCAATAGAAAATGCTTTAGTTCTTGCTTTCAACTCTTCACCTGCCATAATTTTTAACTTTTTATCTAACGAGGAGACATTCGTAATTCGTAATTCAAACTTCGGAATTCTGTTTATTTCTCGTAAAGATTCCCGGCTTTTAAAGCAGAAAGTTTTATTCCTTTTATCAGCGATGAGCTAAACCCATTGTGCTCCATTTCGTTAAGGCCGGCAATGGTACAGCCTTTCGGCGAAGTTACCTTATCTATCTCCGTTTCAGGATGTGTTTGGTTGATTAAAAGTAAATCTGCTGTTCCTTTAGCAGTTTGAACGGCCATTTTAAGCGCTTCATCTGCATGGAAACCAATTTCTACACCGCCTTGCGATGCCGCTCTAATTGCTCGCAAAAAGAATGCAACGCCACATGCACAAAGTGCTGTAGCAGAAGTCATTAAATCTTCATTTATTTTTACAACCGCCCCTACTGTTTCGAACATTTGCATTACATAATCTAAATTTTCCTTATCAGCGCCATCTGTTGCTATGCAAGTCATGCTTTGGCCAATGGCAATAGCGGTATTTGGCATGGCTCGAATAACCTGCAAATTGCTTACAATTTTTTCTTTAATTTCTGCACAGGTTACGCCCGAAATTACAGAGATGAACACGTATCTTTCTTCAGTAACTACGTCTTTAATTTCATCTAAAACATCATTTAACTGCTGCGGCAATACGGCCAAAATTACAATTTCTGCTTCGGCGACAGCTAATTTATTATCGGTTGTAGTATTAAAACCTTGTTCGCCGAATGACTTTAGTCTGCTTAAATTTCTTCGCGTTAATGTGATGTCTTTTGCCTCGGCAAATTCGGCCTTTACCAAGCCTTTTGCTAAAGACAGACCGATATTTCCACTACCTATAATGGCTATTTTTTTTGTCATGATATTTTTATTTTTGGATAATTTCACTGATTAAAGTGATTGCACAGATAACGGTGATTGCACTGATTTTTGTTCTTTGTTTGTTTGTTACGTTCCGCCTTCGATCTTTCGAGTTCTAATTTTTTGGTTTCAAATTATTTGAAAAGCAAGGACTTTACAATATACAACGTTTCCTCCTGCTATCCGCTTTACTCCGATGCACTCCATGTTCGCTGCTATCAGGTTTAGGTAGCAAGGGTGGTAGTTATTTTTGAGGGTTTTCTGAAACTTGCAACCTGTAACCCATAACCCATAACCCATAACTCACAGCGCCATCTTCGTTCCAAAACTACCGTTCTCCAATTCACCTAATTCATCGGCTTTGCCAATGTAAACTGCAGAAACTCCTTTTTTTATCGCCTCAAATGCGTTGTGCAATTTAGGTATCATTCCGCCTGCAGCGGTTCCGTCAGCTTTTAAGCCATCAAATTCTGCGGTTTTTATTTCTCTAATAACAGATTCTTCATCATTAATATCTTTTAAAACACCTTTTTTCTCGAAGCAATATACCAAACGAGTTTCATAAACAGAAGACATAGCAACGGCGACTGCAGATGCTATGGTATCAGCGTTTGTGTTTAACAATTGAGTATTTCCATCGTGCGTTATCGCGCAAAGCACAGGAGTAAAACCGATATTTAGCAAATCTTTTATGCTATTTACCGATACGGAGCTTTCATCCAAATCGCCAACGAAGCCATAATCAATTTCTGCCCTAGCCCCCTTTGCCTCTCCTAAATCCTCTCCCGAGGAGAGGACTTTTATAGGTGGGCGTTTTTTGGCTTTTATAATATTCCCGTCTGCACCGGTTAGTCCAATGGCGTTACAACCTTTTGCTTGCAACTGCGCAACCATGTTTTTGTTAATCAAACCGGCATAAACCATGGTTACAATCCGCAGCGTTTCTATCTCTGTAATTCTTCTGCCATCTACCATTTTTGGCTCTATGCCTAATGATTGACCAAGCTCGGTAGCAATTTTCCCCCCGCCATGAACGAGAATTTTATCACCCGGCAGCGCAGTAAAATCCAATAGAAACTTGTGCAAATTTTCGGAATTATCTATCACATTTCCGCCTATTTTGATGATGGTTAGTTTTCTATTATTCATTTTTATAAAATTGCTCCGTCAGTTCTTGTAGCTTACTTGCCAATAGTTTTTTATCTATTAATTTAGTTTCGTAATCGGCTATCAATGCAGGCGAATATTTCTTGCCAAAGCATATTCTACAACCTCTACATCTTTACCTTTACAAAGCAAAATTCCAATACTTGGATGCTCATGATCTCGTTTTACATCTCTATCTAGCGCTTCGAGATAGAAGTTCAATTTGCCTAAAAATTCAGGTTGAAATTCCTCAATTTTCAGTTCGAACAGCACCATACATTGCAAGTCTCGATGATAAAAAAGTAAATCCGTATAGTAATCCTTATTTCCGATTTGTAATCGATACTCGGCGCCCATATATGCAAAACCCTTGCCCATTTCTAGAATGAAGTTTTTAAGGTTTTTTATTAATGCCTGCGGCATGTCGTCTTCCGAATGAAGTTCCGGTAAGGATAGAAACTCAAAAATATAGGGGTCTTTAAAAATTCCCTTTGGGAATTTTTTTGCTATTGCAGAACTCATTTTATCCCCGAGCATCGTGCGCTCATAGGTTGCGGTATTTAATTGTCGTTCGAGTTCTCGCGTTGACAATCTTTCTTGGATGCTTTGATAAATATAATATAGCTTTTCTTCGAAAAATTTCGTCTTTGATAAAATTAGTAAATGGTTCGTCCAACTAATTTGTGTCAGCACTGCTGACACAAATTTATCTATCTTATTTTCAGGGTTTTGCAATTGTGTCAACACTGCTGACACAATTGGGTTTTTAGGGATATTTTCTAACAAAGTAGCTAATTCCGAATCGCTATATACCTCATAAAATTGCTTCATCCTGTAAACACGGCTATTAAACCCTTTTAATAAAGGTTGCTTTTCTGCTATGTATAAAGCCAATTCTTTTACAGGGGCATCACCCCAACTTCCAGCATCTACTTTTTCGGAGACAATTTTACCAACGTTAAAATAAAGTAAAACCAATTCTGCATTCGCTTTTGTATAAACACGATTTCGAGCGCTTACAATTAGCAACAAAATATCGTCAAAGTCCGAATTTCTTATCGGTTTTTTCATATTGGCTTTCATTGCAAAGTACGATTTTTTTAGCCTTCAATCTGCAATAGATTCCAAGCAACAATACCAAGCCTCCAAATGAACAATTGTCTTCATCAATAATTAACTGCTTTTTTGAAAAGCTGCTTCGAAGCTATGCTTATTTTAGAAGAGGGACTGATTGCAAACGTCTAAACTCAGAATTCTTTTCAACTTACCACTGTCTAACCAATTTCCTCTAGCATCGCCTTTAACACCGCTTGCGCAGCCCATAACCTATTCGCAGCTTGTGGAATTACAAAAGAGTTTGGCCCATCTAAAATTTCTGCAGACAACTCTAAACCCCTACGAACAGGCAAACAGTGCATTACTTTGGCGTTGTTGGTATGTTTTAATTTTTCATTGGTAAGCATCCAACTGCTATCTGTACACAATATTGTACCGTAATCTCTGTAGCTGCTCCAATTCTTAACATAAATGTAATCTGCATCAACCAGTGCTTCATCTAATGTATAAGAAATTTTTGCGCCAGGTGTAAAGTCATCTGATAGCTCATAACCATGCGGCTGAACTATCGTAAAATCTAACATTTTTTCTTTTTGTGCTTCGCACATCCATTCTGCGAAAGAATTAGGTACGGCTTGAGGCAAGGCGCGAATATGTGGTGCCCAGGTTAAAACCACTTTGGGAAGCCGACTCCCCGCCCCCTCTAAATCTCCTCCAGAAGGGGAGACTCTTGAATTTATAGAGTTCCCTTCCCTTTGGGAAGGGCCGGGGATGGGATTCCATGTTTCTTGTATCGTAACTAAATCTGCAAAACTTTGCAATGGGTGACGGGTGGCGCTTTCTAAACTAACAACCGGCACCCCACAGTATTTTATAAACTTGTTAAAAAAATCTTCGCTGTAATCTTCTTCGCGGTTTTCCAATTTCGGAAAGGAACGTAAGCCTAAAATATCGCAATATTGCCCCATTACGGCAGCTGCTTCGCGAATGTGTTCTGCTTTTCCACCGTCCATTATCACGCCATCTGCGGTTTCCAACGCCCACCCTTCTTTGTCGAGGTTCATAACCATAACGTTCATCCCCAAGTTTAACGCAGCTTTTTGTGTGCTCAACCTGGTGCGCAAACTAGGGTTCATAAATACAAGACCCAAAGTTTTATTCTTGCCCAAATGTTGGTGCGCATACGGGTTAGCCTTTAACGCAAGTGCATTCTGTACAAATTTTTGTATGTCAGGTACATCGTGGATGGAGGTGAATCTAATCATAAGGTTTGAGGTTTAGGGTTTACGGTTTAGGGTTATGAACGCCCGACCTTAAAAATTTTAGAAAAGAGATTAGCATTGCTCTAACTTCGTTGATAGATTGGTTTACTCTCGTATATTCCTGTTCGCTTATATACTTTAATTCTGAAGCGCACAAACAACAATAATCTGTTTCATTTGCAGAACCTAGGGCTGTATCTAAAAAATGTGCGAAGTCCTTATCCGTAAATCTGCCACACCCCTCAACGATATTAAGTGGTATAGAGAGAGAAGCTCTAGTTAATTGAGATTTTAGTTCAAATCGTTCTTCAGCCGGAAATTTAGGCGCGATTTCTTTTTTAATAAGCATATTAAGTTCATGAGATTTTTTCCACACGTCAAGTTTTTTGTAGTCTCGCATTACCTTACGCCCTAAAGCTTTTACCCTCAACCTCTTTACCAAATGCTTCCAAAAACTCCTCAGCATGTTCTTTTGTGATATTTAAGGCAGGCAGTAAACGAATTACATTTGGTTTGGCCTCGCCGGTGAAAATATGGTGTTTGAAAAGGAGGTTTTTTTTAACCTCCGCCAACTCTGCCGGAAGCTCTATGCCAATCATTAATCCGCGGCCGCGAACCTCAATAATCCGATCAAATTTTTTCAATTCAGCGATTAGATAATTCCCAACTTCTTTTGCATTCTGCATTAGGTTATCCTTTTCCATCACTTCTAAAACTGATAAGCCCGCGGCACAAGCTAAATGGTTACCGCCGAAAGTAGTTCCCAATTCCCCATGCCAGGATTTAAATTTTGGTGCGATGGAAATTCCTGCAATTGGAAAACCGTTTCCCATGCCCTTTGCCATAGTGTAAATATCGGCTTCTACATCTGCATAATCGTGTGAATAAAATATGCCAGTTCTGCCATAACCGCACTGAACACTATCTGCAATGTAAACCGCATTGTACTTGTCGCACAGCGCGCGAATTTTTTGTAGAAAACTTCTTGAGGCTTCTTTTATTCCACCAACTCCCTGAATGCCTTCGATAATAATAGCGCAAATTTCATCGCCTTGAGCGTTAAAAGTTTTTTCTAAAGCAACTTCGTCATTTAGCGGTAAGAAAATAACATTTTCATTTTGGTTTACAGGCGCAACAATTTTTGGATTATCTGTGACCGAAACTGCCAAAGAAGTGCGGCCGTGAAACGCGCCGTTGAAAGCGATTATCTTTTTCCTACCATTATAAAAAGAAGCCAGTTTAAGCGCATTCTCGTTTGCCTCGGCACCAGAGTTACACAAGAACAACTGAAAATCTTTTTTGCCCGATAGTTCCCCAAGTTTTTGTGCAAGTTGGATTTGCAAGGGAATTTTAACCGAATTAGAATAAAATCCAACTTTATTAAGCTGTTCTGTTAGGCGCTTTACATAATGCGGGTGCGTATGGCCAATAGAAATTACGGCATGGCCACCATATAAATCTAAATATTTATCGCCATTGGCATCCCAAACATTGCTGCCTAATGCTTTTGTAATTTCTATATTGTTAAGGGGGTAAACGTCGAAGAGGTTCATTATTAGTTTTACGTTTTAAGTTTAAGTTTAGGTTGAGGGCTGGAAGGCAGAAGGTTTTGTAAATGATGCCAAATTATTTCCCTCCCCTCAAGAATTTAATAAATGAGATAAGCATTGCTTTGATTTCATTGATATTTTTACTGCTAGTTTCATAGATTTCTAGGTTAATATAGTTCAAATCCTTAATTAGGATAAGTGCGTATTCAACCTCCTTTGCAGAACCAAGCGCGTTATCCAAGTAGCTCACAAAATCTTTGTCAGTATGTTTCCCGCTACCTTCTACAATATTCAAGGGTATAGAATAAGTGGCTCGCCGAATCTGTTGAGTTAGGGCAAATCTTTCATCGGGAGGCATAATGGGTAAGATATCCTTGTAAACCTGAAGCGTAAAAAGATGCGCTTTTTTCCAAACCTCTAGCTTTTGATAATCCCTCACAACTTATAATTTTTATTAGTAAATCTAATTTTTAAACTTTTTTGTCGACTTAAAGGCCTTCCATCCTTCTACCTTCTAACCCTCTACCAAATTAGAAACCTATACTCTTCAACCTCAACCCCTCCATCTCGTCCAGTCCGAACATCAAATTCATATTTTGTACGGCTTGGCCGCTGGCACCTTTTAAAAGATTATCTATTATGCTTACGATATAAATTTTGTTGCCGTGTTTTTCTAGGTGGATTAAACATTTGTTGGTATTAACCACCTGTTTTAAATCAATATTTTTTTTGCTCACATGTGTAAATGGATGGGTACTATAAAAATCTTCGTACAAGGCTTGTGCTTCCTCCAAACTTAGATCGCTTTCTAAATACATGGAAGCTAAGATTCCCCTTGGAAATGCGCCCCTTTGCGGGATGAAATTAAGCACCACTCCAACCCTCTCCAGAGAGGAGGTAGTTTCTATTGACTCCAAACTAGCCCCCTCAAAACTTCCCCCAGAAGGGGAAGCTTTTGACGCTTGTTCTAAACTTTCTCCAATCTCGTCTAAATGTTGATGTTCAAAAGCTTTATAAACCGAAAGATTATTGTTTCTCCAGCTAAAATGGGAGGTGGTTGATAGGCCTTGTCCGGCGCCAGTGGAACCAGTAGTTGCATTGATGTGAACTTGGCCATTTAATAACCCTTTTGCAGCTAACGGCAACAAGCCCAACTGAATGCAAGTTGCAAAGCAACCTGGGTTGGCAATATTATTTGCGGTCCTAATCGCTTCGCGGTTTAGTTCGGGTAAGCCATACAAGAAGTTACGGGTTGCGAGTTGCGAGTTACGGGCAAGCCTAAAATCTTGAGATAGGTCGATTATTTTTATCTTCTCGTTTATTGGATTGGCATCTAAAAATTTTCTCGCATCTCCGTGCCCCACGCAAAGAAATAAAACTGCCCCCTCCAAACCTCCCCCGAAGGGGGAGGCTTTTAAAAGTGCATCAAAATCTGTGCGGTCTGTAAAACGTAAATCGGTATCGCCGAATAAATCCGTGTGCACATCAGAAATTAGATTGCCAGCATTACTCGTGCTGTGCACAAAAGTAATTTCCACGTTCCGATGGTTTAACAGAATGCGCAGCATTTCGCCACCCGTGTATCCGGCTCCGCCAATTATTCCGGCCTTTATCCCCCTAGCCCCCAAAGGGGGAGTGGAGTAGCCAGCTTTTGTTTTCAAATTCATAGGTTTAGATTAACATTAAGCCTCCCCCTTTGGGGGTTGGGGGGAATTGACCTTATTCCAAATCATCACTTGGTTTCCAAATATTTTAGAGAAACCTTTAACATCGTCTCCGCTCCAAGCGTTGTTCATTTCCCCGTAGCTGCCAAATTTGTTACTCATTAAATCGTGGTTAGATTCTATGCCGATGACTTGAAAACGATAGGGAAGAAGCTCTACAAATACCTTTCCACTTACCATTTTTTGTGTATCGCTTAAGAAGGCTTCGATATTTCGCATAATCGGATCGTGGAATTGTCCTTCATGCAACCAATTGCCGTAGAAAGATGATAGCTGCTCTTTCCAGCTCAATTGCCATTTTGTTAAAGTGTGTTTTTCTAAAGTGTGATGTGCCTTGATAATAATTATTGGAGCTGCGGCTTCGAAACCAACACGACCTTTAATGCCGATAATGGTGTCGCCGACGTGTATGTCTCTACCAATGCCGTAAGGCTGGGCGATTGCTTGCAGCGTTTGTATTGCTTTCACAGACTGCAATTTTTCTCCATCAATACCAACCAGTTCCCCTTTCTCGAAACTCAATTCCAATTTGCGAGGTTCAGTTTTAGAAAGTTGTGTTGGCCACGCGCTTTCTGGTAAGGTTTCGTTAGAAGTTAAGGTTTCTTTTCCTCCTACAGATGTTCCCCATAAACCCTTGTTGATAGAATACTGAGCTTTTGCCGCGCTATATTCTACGCCATGCTCGTTTAAATATTTAATTTCTGCTTCGCGCGATAGTTTTAGATCTCGTATCGGGGTAATAATTTCTACCTCGGGAATGAGGATATTAAAGATCATATCGAAACGAACCTGATCGTTTCCTGCACCCGTACTGCCGTGAGCAACGTAATTTGCGCCTACCTTTTTAACATAGTTGGCAATTGCAGTTGCCTGACTTACGCGTTCTGCACTTACCGAAAGCGGATAGGTTGCATTTTTTAAAACGTTTCCGAAGATTAAGTATTTAATGCAATCGGTGTAATAACTTTCTGTTTCATCTACCACTGCGTGGCTTTTTACGCCTAAGGCATAAGCCCGCTTTTCTATTTCTGCAAGTTCATCATCAGAAAAGCCACCTGTATTTACAATAACAGAATGCACTTCTAAGCCTCTATCTTGCGCCAAGTAAATGCAACAAAATGAGGTATCCAAGCCGCCGCTAAATGCTAAAACTACTTTATTATTCATCGAAATATATCTTTTAATCAATGGATGTTATCCGCTAATGTTGTGTTTAATCAAAAGCGCTAAAAAGCCTAAAATTGCCTTTAGGCGAGGTTTTGGTTTGCTTTTTAAGATAAGCCGCTCTTTTATCCGCATAAAGCGTTCATATAACTTAGGCTTTTGCTCTAACTCTTTAGCAAACAGTTTAGCGGCCTCATGCTTTTTTTCTTGCGGATCATAAAGCATTGCCGTACACATACAAATTTTGCGTTCTTTACTTTTTAGAATTTCAAAGTTTACACAACTTTGGCAACCTTTCCAAAAATCCTCATCTTGTGTAAGTTCAGAATAGGTAACGGGTTCGTATCCTAAATCCGAATTGATTTTCATTACAGCCAATCCGGTGGTTAAACCGAAAATTTTGGCTTTTGGATATTTGATTCTAGAAAGTTCGAATATTTTTTCTTTGATTGAATGTGCCAATCCTGCTTTACGATACTGTGGGGCAACAATTAAGCCAGAATTTGCTACAAATTGCCCATGGCTCCAGGTTTCTATGTAACAAAAACCTGCCCAGGTTCCATCTTTATGAAATGCGATTACGGCCTTGCCATCTTCCATTTTACTGGCTACGTATTCTGCGGAGCGTTTTGCAATACCAGTTCCACGGGCCTTTGCAGATTCGGCCATTTCCTCTACAATCGAATCTGCAAAAACTTTATGTTCTGCAATGGCTACTTGTACAATAAAATCGTTAATATCCATTCGTTTTCTAACGAAAAATTTAAGGGATTTTTGTTAATTGGGTTTTTAGAGAGGATCAATTCCTCATAGTATTAGTAAGAAGTACTAAATACGTGGGGTAAAGTTTTGCCGAATTCTAACGTAGAGATAGAGCGGCTTAACAGAATTACTAAACAAATTACTATTGGCTAATATACTTGTTACGTAAACAGATAGTTTAACTATAATTTGTTTTAACATTTTGTGCGTTTTATAACGGCTTAAACTAATAAACGGTAAAGGTTTAAATAATAATTGGTTTACACAACTTTACAATCAATTAATTTTAAAGTACTAGAAAAGTGTAAAAAATAAAATACCGGATTGCAGGGCTTTAAAATTATTGCGGGTTAAGCGCTAGAGTTACTCTAGTGCCATCTAAATATAAATGTAGTTTAGCTGGTTTAGTGTCTTTGGGAAGCCGAAATTTCCACTCAGCACTACTTGTAGATTCCGCCTCAGGCCCAGAATTGCCAGAGGAACTTGAGGGAGGAACTGCTTGCCCGTTATCCATTTCTAGCCGAGCATCTGAAGAAGATACCGTAAAAAATTTTTTTGCATCTAAAGTGCTTTTATTAGTTATAGATAGGTTTACGGTAAACTCCGATCCGGCAGCTTTTCCATCGGGATCTTCAAGTGGAATGAGTGAAGCGCCATTTATCTTAACTTTAGCTTCGAAACTCTTTCCCAGAAGCGCTGTGTCTGGAGTAAGTGTATAATTAGCGCCAGAAATGGTATTGGTAGTCTTTTCGGCTTCTTTAACTAAAACCGAAGTGTTCCCTGTAATGGTGTCTGTTGTACTATCGTCTTTTTTATTAGATTTACATCCGCTTAAAGCGAAAATTCCAGCAATTAGGAATAATAAGGGACTTACTTTTTTTAACATAATATTTGAGCTTTCTTTTGATTTAGAACAAATATCTTAAAATTCCTTTAATTTTCTACCTGTCAGGTTTATCATCTGCATCCAAATCCAATTCGTAAGACGGCCTTGAAGCTTCATCTGCCTGCGCTAACCTGTCTTTATCAACTTCAATATTTTCGTCATCACCAGAGATTTCTTTAATTTCATCTACCGCGTCTTCTCTACGCAACGCGTCATTCTGATCATCAGCATAGCTGTTGTCAGAAAAATCTTGTTCTATTGGGTCTGTCATCTTTTTATTTTTCTTTAAGACTGTTTTCTGCCCTAATTGTTTTAAAATCTAATTTTTTTCTATTACACAATTGATAGCACATTGCTATAAGCCATCGCCATATTTATAAAACGGCAGAATACTCACCGGCAATTTCCCGCTAGCCGTAAGTCTATTATTAATTACCGCCGCTGCTGCTTTTTGCATAAAGTCCTCTTTTTGATAAGCGACAATAAGTCCCTTACTTTTTTGTAGGCCAGGTAATCCCGCAAGGTTGTAAGGATTAGCAAAAAGGGCGAAAACGGTATTTTTTCCGCTCAGTTCGGCTATAAAGCTTTTAACATAAGTATTTAACGGCATGTTGTTTCCAGGTCTTGACCTGCTGTCGTGAATGCCCACTATAATTTGGTCGAAAGCATTAATTTCTTTTGCAATATTTGAAATTTGCGCCGCAGTGGCATCTTTATCTAATACGTAATACACCGAGTTATAAAATCCCTTGCTAATCTCTTTTTGAAAAACGGTAACATTGGGTTCTCCTATACTTATAATTGCTGTTCTCCTTATCGGGATAAGCCTTTTGATATAATCTCTTCCTCGCAGCACGGTAACCGAGGCATTTGCTAAACGCTGCACAAGAGCTGTACTTTCAGTTCTATTTAAATCGTTAAATAAACCCTGGGTAATTATGGTATCTGGTTTGTTTAAGCCAGCCCAGTATTTTGCCGTGAGTATTTTTTTTACGCTTGCATCTATTACATCCATGCTAACCAAATTCCGTCTAACCGCTCTGCGTATTAGCTTGATCGCCCTATCACTATTTTGTGAGAGTTCTAAAATATCGTTTCCGGCAATAACAGCCATTAAGTCTGCTTGGCCATCTTTAAAATATTTAACTACGCCTTTCATATCCATTGCATCAGAAACGACTAACCCCCTAAAGCCAAGCCTATTTTTTAAAATTCCTGTCACTATTGGTTTAGATAAGGAAGATGGTAAGTGTGCCGTGGTATCTAAAGACGGTATGCTTAAGTGCGCCACCATTATTCCACTTGCCCCTTCTTTTATTAATTGTTTAAAGGGGTACATCTCTAGGGTATCTAGCCGCTGCGGTGTAAAATTAAGTTGTGGTAAATCATAATGAGAATCTACATCGGTATCTCCATGTCCCGGGAAATGTTTCAGCGTTGTTAGCAGACCCCCCGCCTGCATACCACTCATATACTCTGCAGCTTTTTTGGCCACGTTGTATTTGTTTTCTCCAAACGAGCGGTAATTTATTACTGGATTTTTTGGATTGTTATTCACATCTGCATCTGGTGCAAAATTCATTTGCATACCCATGCGTTTATAATCCTTTGCAACCTGTAAACCCATTTGATAAATTAGATCGTTATTTTGGATGGCGCCGAGCGCCATTTGGTAAGGATAAGATACGGTACTGTCTAAACGCATACCCAGTCCCCACTCACCGTCAGATGTTACAAGCAGCGGAACTTTGCTAAGCCTTTGATAAGCATTGGTTAAAGTTGCCTGCCTGCCCGGACCTCCTTGAAAAAAAACGACACCGCCCAATTGCTCTTTTTTTATAATCTGTCCAACAGAATCTGCATATTTTTTACCCAAGTTGGTATGGGCCCGAACAAAAAACATCTGCGCAATCCTATCTCTGCGGCTCATCTTTTTAAAGGTCTTTCCCACCCATTCTGGCTGGTCGTTAAGTAGTTCTAAGAAAGTTTTGTTTTGCGCTGATGCAAAGATTGCTGATGTAACGAGGAGAATTACCAGAAAGATTTTTTTGTTCACGATAGCAGTAAGAATTTTCGCAAAAATAGCAATCGTAAATCAATTAAGGGCATTTGATTTTTGATGAATTTATGGAGGCCGAAATTAAAATCGAAGAAAAAGCAAGCGATGCTTTTTGCAGATTTTATAATTCTAAAACAGTAGGTGCTTTTAAACGTTATTCAAATAGACCTCAGGATCTCAACAAAAGTGAATGTGGGTAAACAAGAATGCGTTAAGTTAAACAATTCGGAAAGATAAAATTATGAAAAGGACAAAAACACCCGTACACAATCCCGAAGATCAAGGTTACACAACTTCAGACCGTGCAAACCACGATGTTGTAACAGACAAAAAGATACAGGGAATATCTAACGCTGGCGGCCAAAGGTCAGATCAAACATCTAATAAAGATAATCAGCGAAAGCAAGACAATAAGAAATAATTTAAATCTAAACACCGATAGGTGTTTTTTTGTGTCTGTTACTTTCGAAAAGCTTTTCGAGGTTGCAGAACTGTATTATTGTTAATACTTTGGAGAGCTTAAAGGCTCTTCGCCTATTTTAGGCAGATAAATACCACGAAATATGAAAAAAACTTCCCTACTTTTTATGCTTTTGGCTTTAGCGATAACCGCAATAGCACAAAAAGATTCTTTGTCCATAAAAGACTATCAACATGCCGAAAGTTTTATGGGTTATAATACGAATGCTTTAGTTTATAGAGCCGGAGTTTCGCCTAATTGGTTGCCCGATGGGAGATTTTGGTATGGGGTAAATACGGCTAACGGTGTGAGTTATGTTCTCATAGATCCTACGAAAAATACCAGAATAGAAAAAGCCACAACGGCAGAACTTTTAGGTACTCGACATGGGGAGATGGAGCCACGCACACCTGGACGTGGCAATGAAGTTTTTTCGCCAGATGGAAAGAAAGCAGTTTTTATAAAGGATTATAATTTATATATGCGCGATTTTAAAAGCGGCAAAGAAACCCAGTTAACCACAGATGGAGTTAAAAATTACGGCTACGCGACTGATAATGCAGGTTGGAAACATAGCGATGCACCCATTGTCCGTTGGTCGCCAAATTCTAAAAAAGTGGCAACATTCCAACAAGACCAACGGAAAGTTAGCGATATGTACATGGTAACAACCAATGTTGGCGCGCCAAAGCTATTAACGTGGAAATACCCGTTGCCCGGGGATGAATTTATACCAACCATCAGGCGGGTTATTATTGATGTTGAGCAACCGAAAGTTATAATCTTGCAAATTCCTGCAGATCCGCATCGGGCTACGTTAAGCGATGACGTAAGCAGCAGCGGTATTTTTGATGATATTGATTGGAAAGCAGATGGGACAGAAATGGCTTTTGTATCAACCTCGAGAGATCATAAAGAAGAAAAATTTCGGATCGCAAATGCAGAAACCGGTGCGGTTAGAGAAGTGTTCGAGGAAAAGGTGAAAACACAATATGAATCTGGTCAGGGTGCGATAAATTGGCGATATTTACCCGCATCAAAAGAAATTATTTGGTATTCTGAACGAGATAATTGGGGGCATTTGTATTTGTACGATGCAACCACAGGCAAGGTTAAAAACCAAATTACAAAAGGGGATTTTGTGGTAACCAAGTTAATAAAAGTTAATGAAAAAAACCGAATCCTCTATTTTGAAGCAGGAGGCAGAGAAGTTGGAAATCCATACTTTAGCCACTTTTACAGTATAAAATTCGATGGGAAAGGTTTAAAAGATTTAACACCAGCGCTTGGCGATCACGATGTTAATATTTCGCCCGACGGGAGCTATTTTGTAGATACTTATTCAACACCCGCAACGCCGCCAATTTCTGAGTTGCGCGCTATGGACGGGAAGCTTATTTCTACCTTAGAAAAGGCAGATCTATCTGCACTAAACGCTACAGGATGGAAACCTGTTAATGAGGTAATGGCGAAAGCAGCTGATGGCAAAACAGATATTTACGGATTGGTATTTACGCCTACCAAAATGCAGCCCGGAAAAAAGTATCCGGTAATAGATTATATTTATCCTGGTCCGCAAGGCGGAAGCGTTGGTAGTTGGAGCTTTTCTGCCTCGCGTGGCGACAACCAATCTCTAGCCGAACTCGGGTTTATTGTTGTTTTGATGGAAGGAACAAGCAACCCAAAAAGATCTAAAAGTTTCCACGATATGAGCTACGGAAACATGGCAGAAAACACACTGCCAGATCAGATTGCATCAATCAGGCAACTTTCTGCCAAATTCCCGATCGACACCAATAAAGTTGGTATTTGGGGACATTCTGGAGGTGGCTTTGCTACAGCCGCGGCCATGTTTCGTTATCCGGATTTTTTTAAGGTCGGCATTGCAGAATCAGGAAATCATGAAAATTTAAACTACGAAGACGATTGGGGCGAGCGCTACAACGGATTGGTAAAAAACGCCGATTACCAGGCACAAGGAAACCAAAAATACGCCAAGTATTTGAAGGGCAAACTAATGCTTGCCCACGGAATGATGGATGACAATGTTCCGCTTAGCAATACCATGTTGGTTGCAGATGCACTCATAAAGGCAAATAAAACCTTCGATTTGGTTTTATTCCCAGATGCGCACCACGGTTACGGTGCAGATTCTTACTATATGATGCGCCGCCGGTGGGATTATTTTGTAAAAAACCTACTGGGTAAAGAGCCACCTATAAATTATAAGATGAAGTATCAGGTGGAGAGGTAGGCGTTGCCATTTGCAAATATTTGTTAGATCTATACGAACTTTAGAAATGCCTTTGATGCCCAATAACCTCAAAATGTCTATTTTACGTTAATAAATAAAAAAAATGGAAAAGAAAATATACAAATGTCTTGTAGCCTCACCTGGTGATACAAAAATTGAACGAGAAAGCTGTATTAAGATATTTGAAGAATTGAACAAAGGAATAGGTAACACATTTAATTTCGTGATAGAAAAGAGAATGTGGGAATACAATACTAGACCAAGTTTTGGAGACTACAGCCAAGCAGTGATTAGTGCACAATTGGGTGATGACTACGATTTATTCATCGGCATAATGAATAATAAATTCGGTACGGGAACTGAAAAGGCAGGTTCCGGGACAGAGGAGGAGTTTAATAATGCTCATAAAAAAATTATTAATCGAGAAAAAGTTGAGATAATGTTTTATTTCAACGACGAACCAATAAAGAAGAGTGAAATCAATACTGAAGAAATAGATAAAATACGCGCATTCAAGAATAAGATAGGTCTTCTGGGCGGCTATCATTGGACATATGATGGTCCGACTCATTTTGAAAAGATACTTCGAGATCATCTTACTGATTTTTTTCTAAATGTTTTCGGAGGAAACATCTCTAGTTCAACCAAGCAAAATGTCCAATTCGAGATATTAAAAGCAAAATTTCAGGAGCGCCTTAATAAGGCTCTTAAAGCTTTTAGCTCTCAACCAATAATCTGGGTTGACCCAATCGTTAGTAATACGAATGAAATTTCCCAAAATGCAGATGAAAATTACACAAAACGAGTTGACTTATCAGAAATAGTTAACGTTCCTTTCTCTGCTATAATTAATGCTCCACCGCAATTTGGTCTAACTTGCTTGGCTCATAATTTGGTTACAAAAGCTTGGGCGATAGAAAATTTATTTATTTATCTTGATTCAGATAGTACCAAATCACACAATATTCACAATGCAGTTATTCGAGAAGTAGAGTCGCTAGGATATAAAATATCCGACATCAAAGCAATAATACTAGACTCTTGGAAAAGCTATGAGTTAGATAGTCTGAAAAAATTGAAAAATTTATCCGACTATTATGATGAAATTCCATTAATTGTGATGCATACAATCGAAGATGCTAAATTTTTAAAAGAAACTCATGATATAAAAATTGAGAGAGATTTTAGGTCACTTTTTTTGTTAGCTCTTCCTAGAACTCAAATTAGAAAGGTAGTTTCCGAATATAATAAGGTCAAGGAAATTGGTATTGAGGACAAGTTATTGACCAAGGTTTTAACAGACATGGAAGTATTAAATATTCATAGAACTCCTATGAATTGTTTAACTCTTTTAAAAGTTGCTGAAAAATATTTCGATGAAAGTCCGATTAATCGAACGGATATGATCGAAAAAATCTTATTTGTTTTATTTAATATGGATGGAATACCACGATACCGAACAAAACCTGATTTAAAAGATTGTGAATTTGTACTCGGCAGATATTGTGAAAATTTAATTCGTAACGAAAAATATAATTTTAGCAGAGAAGAATTCTTAAAAGAAGTAAAGGCTTATTGTGGAGAAAAGCTCATAGATTTAGAAGTGGATATAGTTTTTGATGTATTGTTTTTAAACCACATAATAGTGAAGCAAGAGTTCGACTACGGCTTTAGATCATCTTATTGGATTTATTACTTTGCAGCCAGAAGAATGCACAACGATGCGGATTTCGCGCAATATATATTTTCTTCTAAAAAATACATTTCGTTTCCGGAAATTATCGAGTTCTACACTGGCATAGACAGAAACAAGTTAGATGCACTTGAAATTTTGACAAAAGACATAAGAGAAACTTGTGATATAGTCAACTCGAAAGTAAGATTAACTGGAGATATGAACGTTTTTTCAACTATCCATTGGGAGCCAACTGAAGAGCAAATTCAAATTGCTCAGTCACAACTTAGTGAAAATGTATTGAATTCAGGGTTACCCGAGAATATTAAAGACCAACACGCTGATAGAAGTTATAATCAAATCAAACCTTATAACCAAAGTATTCAAGCATTTTTTGCGGAATATTCGCTGCATAATTTGATGCAAAATATTAAGGCATCATCTCGGGCTCTAAGAAATAGTGATTACGTAAAACCTGATGCAAAAAGAGAGATGTTAACAGAAATACTAAGAAGTTGGGAACAAATTTCGAATGTGCTATTGGCTTTGACGCCAATACTCGCGGATAAGGGTCGCGCAGGCTATGATGGTTATAGTTTTACCCTTCAAGGGAATTTTGGCGATAGCTTTGAAACAAGATTAAATCGTATAATACAAGTGAATATGACAAATGTCGTTGGCTTTTTTAAGGATGATATTTATTCAAGTAAAATTGCTCCTCTATTATATGAGCATTTTACTAATGAGACCAATGCAAATAAAAAACATCAACTGGCCCTATTACTAATATTTTGCCGACCGAGAGAATGGCGAAAACATATACAAAACTATATTGTTTCCTTGCAAAAAAAATCGTTCTATCTTTATGATGTTTACAATGCGCTAATTTCAAAATTCAATTTTGATTTTATTAATGAAGAAGAACGCAGAGAGATATCGATACTTGCAAAAATGTGTTTCGCAAAACACGAGTTCGGTTCTAAAATGCCCACGCCAAGAGAATTAGCAAAATTTAATATTCCAAAATCCAAAACAAACGATGGAGATAATTCATGAAATTGACAAGAGTTCTATTTTACTATTCAATTTTATAATTACCTCACATTATTAGATTAAGAGTTTTAATAATTCCCTAAAATTATTGAAACTTGTATTTTTACAAGTTTTGATAATTTTTTCAATAAATAAATACAGTATTGCTTTCTATTTAAACACAAGTGCAATAATTCGAATACTCACACGTGTCTTGATTTTTTTCGGTATTTTTGTTTGGATAACTTAAGTAAACATGAACACGAAATTGACATTAACCATCGAGCAAGAGATTATTCAACAAGCTAAAGAATATGCTAAGCTTAAAAACCGAAGCTTATCGAACATCATTGAAAATTATTTAAAGGCCCTTACAACCAATAACGAAAATAAAAAGATAGGAATGTCTTCGCCGATTGTAAGTTCACTTCGTGGTTCATTTAAAGCTCCAAATAATTTTGATTATAAAGAGGAGCTGGGAAAACGTTTAGAGAAAAAGTATTTGTAGAAATTTCTACTTATTTGATGATGCAAAGATTTTATGTAACAATAGAATTGAGAGCAAAAATGTTATCGAAGGAAATCTATTAATAATAAAAACCTCCCCACAGACGATATTGTTAGATTAAAGTTCAAACTACAAAGTGATGTCATCCTGAGTCTGTCGAAGGAAATTCATTTTAAATTTTCGGTAAAGATCTGGTCTTCGACAGGCTCAGACTGACAAGCGTCGCAACATAATAATTTTCGTTTTTGAACATTAAGCAAGATTCTAACCTGCTTCGTTTGTATCTAAAAAACCCGCAAGAAAAATCGATTCTTGCGGGTTTAACTTTTTAAAATCAACCATTATTTCACCATCGGTTCGATCCTAAAAGCATAATCGTTGTTTGCAGAAACAGGCAATTCGCAACGTGCAAGCGGACCCGGGCCGCAACTTGCATTTCCCAAACCGCGTTGCATATAGTCTAAACTCAAAATGGTTTCTTTTAGGCGATTATCCTTCAACTTATATTGATGTGCCATATCCCACAAATCCCAATCGTAAAAGTGAAGTGCTGTAAAATTTAGCTTGTTAAGCGAGGTTATTTTAAAACCGTCGTTTCCATCTGTTAAGGTTAACCAACGCACATCTTGTCTGTTACCCATACTTTGGCTTCGTACATAGTTCTCTTCCATCCCGGTAACGGTGTTTGCAAAAATACCAAAGTAAGATGCAGCTTCTCTATCCTGGTAGTTTTCTTGCGGACCGCGGCCATACCAAGAAATATCTTCATACCCCGGATTAATTGCCATCTGCAGACCTAAACGCGGCACTTTATTTTCGTCTTTGGTATTGTCTATAGAAACGGCGACATCTATGGCGCCACTTTTGTAAAAGGTGTAGTTTATAGAGAACGGAATTACACTCGTTTTTTTACCTTTTAAGGTTGTTTCCATTTTAGTGCTTACCATAACCTTGTCTGCGTTTGCACCTCCATCCGTTGTAAAACTAATCAACTTTGTTTCTGGCTTCATGTAGTCTCGCTTATCATTATCGATACTTCTATACCAGTTTAAGTCGAAGCCTTTACCCTCAAAAATAACTTCTTTACCGTTTATTTTTAAAGAGGTAAGCATGCCTGTTTTAGTATCAAACTTAGCGGCCGTTTTATCGCCCGTAACTACAAACTGGTCATTTACTTTACTTATTTGCAAAGCATTTTTAGCAAGATTTGTAACCATTTGCGCTTTTGGCCTTTCGTTCATGGCAATTTGCTCTGTAGCAACCACATGACCCGCTTTTGCATAAGGTTTATCTGTTGTTTGCGAGAAATATATGTTTACAAAATACTCATGCGAATTATCCACCTTAGTTTTTAAATCTAATTTGATGGTTTTAGATTCATCTGGCTTTAAATCTAGCGGAGCCATTGTACCCGTTTGGATAACTTTACCATCTTCTAAAACTGTATATTTAATAGCAAACTGATTAAGGTTTATGAAATCGTACTTATTCTTAATGGAAACCATGCCATTTGCAATATCAGCGGCAGCGATTTGTATGTATTGATAGGCTTTTTTCACCTCCATTAGTTTTGCAGTCTCTTGCCTATCTGGCGTAACGATGCCGTTGAGACAGAAATTGGCGTCGTTTGGTTTATCGCCAAAATCTCCACCATAGTAGAATGCATCTTTAGGGCCGCCAAACTTCGTTAAGCCTTGATCTACCCAATCCCAAATACACCCGCCAATCATACGCACTGATTTATTCTCTATGTAATCCCAATAATCTGGCAAGTTGCCGATGGCATTACCCATGGAGTGTGAATATTCGCAAAGGAAATAAGGTTTTTGATTACCATTTTGATCCTGTCTTGCCATATCTGCAATTGAGGGGTACATTTTAGAATCGATATCGGCGATTTGGTTTTTCCCTTCGTAATGAATAGGCCTAATGGTATCGAGTTTTTTGATTTCTTTATAAACTGCATCGAAGTTGTCGCCGCTGCCGCACTCATTACCCATAGACCAAAAGATAACGGCAGGATGGTTTTTGTGCTCTTGCACATTACGTACGTTCCGATCTACATAAGCGGGAATCCAGCTTTCCATTTTACTTATAGACTGGTTTCCGTGGCACTCTAGGTTTGCCTCGCTCATGGTGTAAAGTCCATAATAATCATACATGGCATACATTTTAACATCATTGGGGTAATGGCTTGTACGTATGGTGTTAACGTTGTTCTGCTTCATGAGGGTAATATCCTTTAACATGGTTTCTACAGGCAGGGCATTGCCATAAATTGGATCCATATCGTGCCTGTTCACTCCCTTAAAAAAGATTTGCTTATTGTTTATGTAAATTCGGTTATTCTTTGTTTCTATTTTTCTAAATCCAAATTTAGAGGAAAGTACTTCTTTTAGATTTCCAGAGTTATCTGTTAAAGAAATCACTGCGGTATATAAATTTGGCACTTCTGCAGACCATAAAGCCGGATTTTTAATGGTCTGGGTAATATTTACAATTCCCTCGGCACCTTTCTTTAAGCTAGCTATCTTTGCAGAGAATTTACTTACTTCTTTACCGGCAATATCTAAAATAGCTACTTCTACGCTACCACCGCTATAAGATAAATCGTTCGAGTTGGCTATGTTAAGCTTTACGTTCATTGCTGATGAGGAAAAATCATCACCCTTAAAAGGCGTAGTGATTGTAAAATCCCTTACATGTGTTCTGGGCACGGCATAAATGGCAACATCACGGTGTATCCCGCTAAGGCGAAACATATCTTGATCTTCCAAGTAGCTGCCATCGCTCCATCTAAAAACCTGTACGGCTAATTTGTTGCTTCCGGCTTTTACAAAATCGGTTACATTGAATTCTGATAATCCATTTGCATCTTGACTATAGCCCACTTTTTTTCCGTTTACCCACACATAAAAAGCGCTGTAAACGCCGTCAAAACGTAAATAAACTGCTTTTCCATCCCAATCGTTTGGAACGATAAAATCTCTCAGATAGCTACCAACCGGATTAACTTCCGTCTCGTTGGTATAACCTTTTTGTGGTTCAATAAAAGGCGGGTCGTTTTTATAGGGGAAAGTGATGTTGGTATAAATTGGCGTGCCGTAGCCTAACATTTCCCAGTTGGAAGGTACCTGAATTTGCTTCCAGCTGGATGAATTAAAATCAGTCTTGTAAAAATCCATCGGCCGCTCGGAGGGTTTTTTTACCCAGTTAAATTTCCATTGACCATTTAGCAGTTGATATAACGAAGATTTATTGCGCAACCATGGTTTATCGAAACTAGCATCTTTTTTTAATTCTTCTAAGGATGCAAAAGCAACAAAGGGAACGTGGGGCAATTCTTTATTAATGCCAAAAATAGTCTCGTTTTCCCAGTCGTTCGCGCTCACACGTTTTACAACCTTTATCTTTTCCTTAGCCTCTGCTATGCTCCAAACTTGGCTCGGATCTTTTGCATTTGCCTTAAGCTGGTACAATTTACCGTCTTTAGCAGCAAGGTTGTAACCGCTTGGGCGGGATGAGATGGTATATTTTCCATTGGCCGTTTCTTTTATAACCCATTGCTGGTTTGCGTTATTACCATCTTTTGTCCAAAGTACAACGGGGTTGCCTGCACCACCTGTTGCGTTTGCATTATCTATACTTTTAAAGCTTACCGGATTTGTAAAAACGTAATATCCATCGCCCAAGGTAGATATCTGCCAAACCTGATTCGGGCTTGTGGCTACTTCTTTTTCTAAAAAAACTTTATCATCATCAGCGAAGCTGCCACGCGTGTCTAAGGTTAATCCGTTGCCGTTGGTAATTTTGTAATTAACGCCGTTTTGGAATGTTTGTGCGTCGGCTTTCTGTACGAAGATGAAGACTAAGCAGAGTAGTGCAAATAGGTTTATTATTTTCATTTGATGTGTATTTCCTTATAAATTAATTGGTTTTTAATAATCAGTTTGTGAAGTAAAAGTAGCAGCGGGCAAACCTTCTCTGTTAAATAGCGAGCCGAAAGCGCCATCGCTCCAAGCATACCGCACGTAAACAGGTTTTTCTACAGATGGCGCGCTAACAATAAGCTCGTTTCCTTTAATCTTTGCGCTTGCAGGTACAAACATTTTGTCGGCACCGGCTACTTCAAAATCAGTCAGTTCTCCATCTTTTGCTTTTAGGCCGCTGCCAATCGAATTTTTCTGAAAAGAAACAATGAGTTCATCCCCGTTCGATTTGGCACTTTGAAACAACGGTCCCGAAGTTACCATTGGTTTACCATATTCGTTGGCAAGTGCAAATCGCGCCAAACGATCTCCAACTTCTATTTTTTGTGTAGGATGCGCAGAGGTTAAGCGACCAATATCCAGAGTAGTAACCATGCCAGTTTTTGGTAACCTTAATGCAAGGCGCTGCGCATTTCTTATCTTTTGCCCTTGCTCTTTTTGTAGTGGATCTGAATATTTATAAGGCGCCAACTGCACATAATAAAAGGGTAGTGTTTTATTCCAATGCTCGCGCCAGTCTTCAATCATCAGCGGGAAAAGCTTTTCATACTGTTTTGCTCTGCCAACGTTAGATTCTCCTTGATACCAAATTACGCCTTTTATGGTATATGGTATAAGGGGATTTATCATTGCATTGAATAGTACTGTTGGCGTATTGCTGTTTATGCCGAATAGGTTTGGCCTTTTTGATAAATCTGAGGTCATTCCATAATCATAAAATTTGTTGTCAATCCGTTCATCAACCAAGCGGGCTTTCCAACTTCCCGCTAATGAAATATCCGCATTCGGATTTGATAAATTCATTTTGCCAGAAATAGAACCCGGTCCTCCCGTATCTATTAACCAAACCGAGATAGAATTTTTGCCTAGATGTAACAGATCCTTTGGCACCTTATAGTTGCGCACCATATTGGCCGAGTTGTTTCCCAACGTTGCTCCAACTTCTTTGCCATTGATATAGGTTATATCCATATCATCAACGCCTTCAAAATGAAGCTGATAATCTGTAGATAAATCTTTAACCTCAAATTCTTTCCTAATCCACATAGTCCCATCAAATTCGCCTTTGCCCAATCGATCAAACCTTCCAGGTAACATACTTGAGATCCATTTAGAATCGTCGTAATTAACTTTTGCGCCGTCAAGTTCATCGGCGGCCATTTGTTTCCACTCTTCTACAGTCTTGGGATTTTTATAGCTTTTCCACTTGCTTAACCAGCCAGTAAGGGCTTGATTGACGTTTTTCAAACCGTCTATTTGGGTGTTGAAGTCACCGAGTTTTTTGAGGCTGCTGGCACTCGTCCACGCTTCTGCAGGCGTGCCGCCAATACTAGATTGTATAATTCCTATAGGTACGTTTAGTTCTTTTTGCAATTTTATAGCGTAAAAATAAGCTGCGGCGCTAAACTCACCAACGCTTTTTGGAGAAAGCGGAGTCCAGTTACCGCCAAGCGAATCCAATGGTTCTGCAGAAGTACTAAACGGGACTTTCAAAAATCTGATTTTCGGATGGTTAGCGTTTCTTATAGCTTCCGCTCCATGCATAATGGTATCGGTTGTGCCCCAACCACTTAGAGGCAAATCCATATTAGATTGGCCGGATGCCAACCAAACTTCGCCGATAAGTACGTCGTTAATTGTTATCAGATCGTTGCCAGCTTTGATAGTAATGTTATAAGGCCCGCCCGCCTTTGGAGTTCCAATATTTAACCTCCAATTGCCAGCCTTATCTGCAACTGCCGAAGCCGTTTTGCCCCAACTTGCCTCAACTGAAACAGCCTCACCTTTTCCTGCCTTTCCCCAAATCGCCACATCATCTTTTTGCTGCAACACCATGTGGTCTGCAAAAAGGTTGCAAACCTTTAAACCATCAGCGGCACGCGTTAATGTTGGGAAGAAAACAGTTGCAGAGAGGATTATACATAATGTAAACAGTCTCATAAAAACATTTTTGGTAAGAGTCATTTTTGAAGTAAGTACTAGTTTTCTGAACATAAATTCATAATTTACCGAATTATTAGATAAGATCCAACTTCAAAATTTCAGATCTAATCATTAGTATCATGATAACAATTCTCTACCTAAAATTTATATTTTTTGGAAGAATTGCTGACTGACAAATATAATAAACGAGAATTGACCGGCAGTACATATTTATTGGCCATAAATACAAATCGGCTTCCAATCCACGCTATAAGGTGTCTTAAATTTGAAAAACCTCTTTTAATGTGGCGCAATTCTAGCTATATTACATTAAATAAATATTTAAGCTGGTTAACCTGATAGTGATAGCACCTTCAGCGAAAACCAAAAACAGAAAATCAAAGCTGTGGGGCGTTTAACTTTGCAGAAACCAAACTTTAGGAAATTTAATGAGTTTAATAAAATCTAATTTAAACTATTTGCAGTCTCAAAGAAATAGCATTTTCGCTTTACTGGTAATAATGCTTTTTGGCGGCGCTGTAAAAGCTCAATCTTTCCCTTACAAAATTAATTATTTAACGGTAAATGAGGGTTTATCACACACAGATGCCAATTATATTGCGCAAGATGAGAAGGGTTTTATCTGGGTTGCAACTTTTTTTGGTCTTGATAGGTATGATGGCTATAGCATAAAAAGATATTACAATAGTAATGATCCAATAAACAACGCTTTTAAAAACCGCTTAAACTGCCTTTATCCTGATAGGGAGGGGAACATCTGGATTGGAACCGAGGCAGGAATACAGTGTTTCGATGTGAAGACCGAAACTTATATAGACTACGGGACGATCAATAGCCCAAAAACCGCCCTGACAAAAATATACAAATCCCAAGGAAATGTTCTATTTGGCTTGGTGCAAGATAAAGTCAAGCTATTTGTTGTAAACGGCAAAATAATAACCGAAAAAAAGCTGAAGCTCCCTGGAAATCTTCGATGTACTGATATAGCTGTTGATAGAGATGGTTTGCTTTATGTAAGCAGTAACATAGGTCTGTGGACGTTAACGGCACGGGGAGATTTAACGAAGATTGAAATAGATGGCCTAAGTGAGGAGAATTTCGATAAAGTTTATTTCGATTCTGATAACAACCTAACATTGGCAGCAGCAGATAAAATCTTTCTGTTTAAATCGGTTAGACAACCAGAAAATCAAAATGTAAAGCGATTTGCCTTTGTAAAACAGTTTACCTTGCCAGATAAGAAACTGATAAAAGACATCGCAAGAAAGGGTGGAAGTGATTTTTTTATAAGTGCAGGCTCTAGTCTATACAGGTTAGATAAGGATTTAAATCTTATTCAAGACATAAATGATAAGGCTGCGCAACAGCGGCTAAATTCCAATACCTTATCCACAATTTTTATAGACCGTTCGCAGTGTATGTGGATTTGCACTTTTGGCGGCGGCGTAAACTATCTGGACCTAAATGAAAAGTTGTTTTACACGCTGCAACATAACCCAGAAAACCCTAATTCGCTGTCGGGAAATCATATTAGGTCTGTTTTGGCAGATGGTAATGAGCTATGGGTGGGTACAACAGATCAAGGTTTAAATTTGCTAGATTTAAAAACCGGAAAATTTGGCCACTACAATAGCTTAAACTCCAGCCCCCGGCTAAAGAGCGATGAAGTTGCCTCTTTGGTATTAGACAGTGCAAAAAACCTGTGGATTGGCACTAAGACGGGCATACAGGTTCTAAAGCCTAACCGGAAAGAACTGTTGCTACCTTCAGGTTACGAGAATTTTCCTAAATATGTAATTGAGACGTTGGCGGAAGACTACTATGGTAACATCTGGTTTGGAAACCATACTAATAAACTGGGCGTAATTTGGAAAGATGTAAGCAATAAATATCATGTAAAATACTATGGTGTTGGATACTTTATTTTTGCGGATAAAAATAAGCCTGAACTATTTATATCTAGTATAAATGGCTTAAAAAGAATTATTGTAGATAGGTACGGAAACATCTCCAAAGAGTTCAACTACACTGCTTCAACAAAACCAAATCATTTAAATTCTAACTATACTTACCCTATCGTTAAACAAAACGACAACACATATTGGGTAGGAACTATTGGCGGCGGCCTAAACCTTTTGAAGCTTGATCCGAACAATTCTGTTGCAATTAAAAGCTACAACGGCAAGTATGGCGTTTTTAACGATGTAGAGAGCATGGAAATTGATTATAGTGGTAACCTTTGGATGGGCGGTAACGGCTTGCAGAAATTTGATCCTAAAAAAGAAAACGTAATTAGATATGACCAAGAAGATGGTTTACAGGGTAACAGCTTTAAAGTTGGCTCCTCTTACAAAGCAGCCGATGGACGGTTGTATTTTGGAGGAATAAATGGACTTAATTACTTTATGCCATCTCAGATTATTCCAAACGGAATCGCTGCCAAGCCCGTGCTTACAGACATCCTTATAAACAACACCAAACCAGGCTATAATCAAACAGATAGTTCTAACGCGGTTTTGAAGAGTACAATTAGCTATAGCAAAGAAATTACCTTAAATTATCTGCAGAATAATTTTGTAATTTACTTTTCGGCAATGCACTTTGCCAATCCTCAGAAATGCAAATACCGCTACAAGCTTACCGGCTTCGATAAAGACTGGAAATACACGGATGGCAAAAATCCGACGGCTGCTTATAATAACCTGGATTTTAGTAGCTATAACTTTATTTTGGAGGCCACTAACAATGATGGGTTGTGGAGTAAAGAAAGAGCAGAGTTGGTGTTTACAATCATCCCACCATGGTGGAAATCTGTACTCGCAAAAATGGTCTATTTACTCTTGGCCCTTTCGATACTCACCGGTATTTATATTTATCAAGCAAGGTGGCATCGGCTCAAGAGACAAATTGAGGTGAGGGCATTAGATGAAGAGAGGCGAGAGGAAATGCACAAACAAAAGGAAGATCTATACCAGCAACAGTTGATGTTTTTTACAAATATATCTCATGAGTTTAGAACGCCTTTAACATTAATATTAAGCCCATTAGAAAACCTCATCGAGCATAATTCAGATTCCAATCTAAATAATTCCTATCAATTGATGCTTAAAAATGCCAAGCGGCTAATAAACTTGATAAGCGAATTAATGAATTTTAAAAAGGTTTCTGATAGTTTAATTAGTTTGAAAGTAAAGCCAATACACATAACACCTTTTTGCGGAGACATGGCCGCTGAGTTTACCAACCTTTCTATCGGGAAAGACATAAAGTTTAAAATGTCCGACTATACAAAAGATGATCCTTTGGCGCCGAAATTCGCTTGGTTCGATGTGCAGGTTTTGGAAAAGATACTATTTAACTTGCTGAATAATTCATTTAAATATACCGATGTTGGAGGGTCAGTTTGCTTTGATATTTCCTTAGACATCTCAAAATTGAAACCATCTTTTAACAAGGAGTATAAGATAATAAACAACAATTATCAAGCAGAAAAATATTGTTATTTCCGTGTTGCTGATTCTGGCATTGGTATTTCAGAAGATTCCATTGCCAGTATTTTCGAGCGTTATTATCGTATCAGTAGGAACCATTTGGGCTCGGGAGTAGGCTTGGCGCTGGTAAAGAGCTTAACTTTGCTCCATAAAGGGAATATATTCGTTTATAGTGAGCGCAACAAAGGCACAGAAATAGTTGTGGCCGTTCCGTATCGGGAGGAAGACTACTCTGTGGAAGAAAAGGCTGAGATTAGTTTTGAGACAGATACTCAATTAGAACCTATCGATAACTCGGTACAAATACCCATCACAGACCCACAGGATAAGCATAACAATGAATTTAAAAGTAGAAAACGGCTACTTTTGGTTGATGATAATAAAGAGCTGCGAACCTTTTTGAGAAAGGTTTTTAATACTCAGTACAATATTATAGAAGCAGGAGATGGTGTAGAAGCGTTAGAAGTGGCCACTGATAGCGTTCCCGATCTTATAATTAGCGATGTTATGATGCCAAAAATGGATGGCGTAGAACTGTGCAGAATAATAAAGGAGCGGTTTGAGACGTCGCATATTCCCTTTATCATATTATCAGCAAAAGACGCTTTAGAGACCAAGATAGCCGGAATGGAATCGGGTGCGGATTATTACTTTGCTAAGCCGCTAAGCACAGAACTTTTGTTACTTACCGTTAAAAATATTTTTGAGCAAAGTGAGAAGTTGAAGGAACGTTTTAACAGTAATTACTTGGCAGAAGCCACAGAGCTTGTACACTCTGAAAAGGACAAGGAGTTTTTATGCAAGTTGATAAGCCTCGTAGAAGATAACATACAGGAAGCCGGTTTAGATGTAGATTTTCTATGTAATCATCTTTTTATAAGTAGAACAAAGCTTTACCAAAAGATAAAAAGTATATCAGACCAATCTGTGGGAGAATTTATTCGGACCATCCGTTTAAAAAAAGCAATTTACATTATGACTCATGAAGATGTTACCATGAACGAGGTGGCAGATAGAATTGGCCTACAAAGCAGCTCTAATTTTTCTCGCACGTTTAAAAGAGAATACGGAAAATCTCCTCTGCAGTTTATGCAGGCGCTAAAAAATGATAAGTTATAGGATTAAAAATACGAGAAAAAACATTTAAAGAAAGTTTAACATAGAGAAAAACGTTCACAGAAAGATAAGCTTAAGCGTACAAAACTAGCAGGAAGCTAAGCAGCCGAACTATCTTTGCGTATTTAAAATTGCGGAATCTATTTTTATTTAATGATACAAAAAATTAATTTTCGAAAAATAAGATTTAAAGAATTGCCGATAACATAACCAAATATGAGAATAAGACACCTAATAGCCGCTTGCGTATTATTATTTGCAGCCTATACTGGTAGTGCCCAAAGTACCGGTTTTGACCGTTTAAAGCTGGCAACAAACTTAGAAGCAATGGCCAGTTCGCTAACCACAAAATTAGCCGTTGACAGGACTAAAATTCCGGTTTATGATGTAGTTAAAGAGTTACATTTGGATAATAACGGCGTCAAATTAATCACTAAGGGATTGCAACATGCCATAGATTCATTAACCAAAAATGGCCCCGCTAGATTTTATTTTCCAAGAGGGGCATATTTAACCGGAACAATCATCTTAAGATCCAACACGCACTTAGAATTGGCAGAGCGCGCAAAAATTATCGCAAGCGTGGATACAAAAGACTATCCGATTTTATATCCCGAATATAAAGCCAATACCGATTTACAAGTAAATAAATCTGTGTTTTATGCAGAGAAAGTGCACGATATTTCTTTAACAGGAAAAGGCATAATTGATTTTAGGGGAGACGATATGGTTTATCTAAATACAGGTAACAACGATCCGCGAAGACCTTTTGGGATAAGGATTATCAGCTCAGAGAACGTTTACGTTGCTGGGCTAATGTTGCTAAACTCGCCACAGTGGCTACAGCATTATTTAAATTGCGAAAATGTAATGATAGAAAATGTAAATGTTTTTAATCATGCGCATGAGAATAACGACGGTATGGACATTGATGGATGTAGAAATGTGTATGTTAGGAATAGCCGGGTAGATAGTGATGATGATGGAATTTGTTTAAAAAGTAACGGGCCTGCAAGTTGCGAAAATGTGTTGGTAGAAAACTGTGTTGTAGCAAGCCATTGTAACGCACTAAAATTGGGAACGGAGACTACCGGTGGTTTCAAAAATATTCTCTACCGCAATTGTCAGGTGGTTCCATCGCTCACAGGCCGCCACCACATAAATGGCGCAGAAACTGCACACACGGCAATTACCTTGATTATTACCGATGGTGGAAGAATGGAGAACGTATGGTTTGATAAAATTACCGCCACCAATGGCGCCGTTTCTCCTATTTTTGTTACGCTTGGTAATCGCAGTAGGAAATATACAGAAGCTGCTCCAAAGCCTGTCATTGGAACTATGGAAAATATCTTGCTTTCAAACATCACTGCAACTGGAGGCGGCCCTATGCCATCATCAATTACGGGGTTGGATAATCAGCACCAAATAAAAAACATTACTTTAGAAAATATACTATTAAAAGAGGCTTTTATCGGCTTGCCAGAAGATCGTAACACGGATGTGGTAAAGGTATTACGGAAAGTTAAAAACGGCTACCCATCTCCAAATGGCTGGGGAAATTTAAGTACCTCTGGCTTATATTTTGGTTATGTTGACAGTATAACGCTAAGAAATATCAACATAGAAACACCCCAAGCCGAGCCGAGAGAGCCATTTGTTATAGAAAATTCATCGTACGTAAGTGTAGATAAGATTCTCAACAACGGTATGAAATACAAAGTAAAAAATTAAATTTCGAGTAAACCAAACTGAGAATAGCTATGAAAGTCTTAAAATACGGTTTAATTCTATTCGTTCTATTGAATGCGCGCACTGGATCTGCTGCTCTTAATCCAAAAGAAAATAATAGAGTTGTACCCAGAAAAGATTATCCTGCAGCTTTTTTCGCAATTCAGTCTGGCGGTGTAGTACTAAATACCAGATCAATTCAATACGGTATAGATTACATTAGCCAAAATGGTGGCGGGCGTTTGGTGTTTCCTTCCGGGAAGTATCTAACAGGTTGCATCCATTTTAAATCTGATGTAATTATTCAATTAGATGAGGGGGCGGTGCTTATGGGTTCTACAAATCCATTTGATTATGATAGGCAGAACACGGCCTTCGACCATAATTATAGCACCTCATTGGCGTTAGTTCTTGGTTTAAACCAAAAAAATATTGGCATCACAGGTAAGGGAACAATTGACGGTCAAGGAAAAGAGCTTGCAGCAAATGTTGGCGAACTGCTTAAAAAAGGCCTAGAAAAAGGTGGTAGCATAAGTCGCCCAAACGAAGATAGGCGGCCAATGATCATTAACTTATTTGGGTGCGAAAATGTAGAAATTAAGAACATTACGCTCAAAAATTCTGCTTGTTGGGTGGAGTGTTACAACCAATGTAAAAATGTAATCATAGATAGTATTCGGGTAGAAAGTAGGGCTTTTTGGAATAACGATGGTATTGATATTGTTGATTGTACCAACCTCAAAGTAACAAATTCTTATTTTAATAGTAGTGATGATGGTATTTGTTTAAAATCGTTAGAGCCTGATAAAGCTAACGAGAATCTACTCATTCAAAACAACACTATGACAACCGAAGCTAGCGGAATTAAATTTGGAACAGCATCTTTAGGGGGCTTCAAGAATATCAAAATTCTAAACAACAAAGTATTTGAAACCAATAGATCTGCCATAGCTTTAGAAGCTGTAGACGGAGCGGTTATAGAAAATATTGAAGTAGATGGCTTAAAAGGGGAGAATATAGGTAACGCCATTTTTATAAGAGCTGGTGCAAGAAAAGGCGCTCGCAAGGGTGTGGTAAAAAACATTTCTATAAAAAATGTTGACGTAACAATTAGGGCAGAAAAAAATGCGCTTAGAACGATGCCCGGAGTGGTTATTTCGGGAATGCCAGATCAAATTATTTCGGGTATTACCTTAGCTAACATAAAAATAAAGGTGCCGGGTGGAGCAAATAGGTCTGCTGCAAAAATATCCATTGATAATGCGCAGGATGTACCAGAAAAAGCAGACAACTATCCAGAATATGATATGTTTGGGGAGTTGCCAGCATGGGGAATGTACGTGCGCCATGCCCAAAATTTGCAGCTTGCTAATGTTTTTTTGGCTGCGGCCAATGAAGATTTTAGAACTGCAGTTGTGTTGGATAATGTGCAAACCGCCTCGTTTAAGAAGCTAACAGTAAAAGAGCAGAATAGCAAAAGGAAAATTTACACCCGGGAATCTTCTCAAATAAAACAATAACGTTGTACAAGATTTAATGAACTGTTGGTTTGTGGCGTTTGAGCATCAGCTGCGCTATAACCTATAAACAAAACCCCAATAAAAGCAGGTGTTTAATAAAAAGGTCAGGCGCTTTTCTAATTAAGATAATTTGAATCTTTTTTCATTCCTAAAATTTTTTAAAATGGTTTTTCCGGGTAATCTTGACCTAAATAATTAAAATGAGAAAAATCTACTTTTCCGTCACCTACTGCAAAAAGTCCCGGGCGTAAATATCCCCATCGGCGATTCCAGACAAGAACATTCTACTATCCAATCTTTGGGAAACTCCCATCCTTTATAAACATTTTTCATTTTCCCTGTCACTTTTAAGCCGTCATCAGACAAAGGAACCATATTTCCTCCAGCAAGATGGAGGTATCTCTTGCCTTCTGGCGTTGCAACATGACCCGGATCTATTCCTCCAACTTTTAAATCTAAAGGTTCACTCCTGGGGCCAGCCGGATTTATAGCCGTTACAACCCAATTTGTGCCACCGGCGGAAAATAGATATAAAACAATCCTTTATATTTGATTATGTCAGGAGCCCATACACCTCCAACGAATTCGTTTAAAGCGTTGCCTATAGGTTGCCAATTAACCAGATCTTTCGAATGCCATATTAACAAACCTGGAAGATTGTCAAATGAGGAATGCGTCATATAATAATCCCTTCCATCCCTTACGATAGAAGGGTCTGCATAGTTGCCCCTTAAATTTGGATTCAAGAATTTTCCATAGCCCAAATCTGCACCATACTGATGCTCTATTGTAGCTATATGTTCCAGGTTAGACTGCGCAAAAATATACGGACTTATCGTCAAAAGAATTGCAACGATAAAAATTGTTTTTTTAAGCGGTTTCATTTTATAAATCGGTTCTAATTATTGCGTATGCTAAATAATATACTACCTTTTTAGGCCTTATTAAGGTTAGACCTTAGTGTTAGAAGCAACGAACTTACCTAATAATCTTTCCAACCTTTTGTATCACCCAATTACCAACATTATCGCCCTGCTTAATTCCGTTTTCTATGGCGTCCATGTAGTGTATTCCCCCGTAGAACCTAGAAATTGCTGCCTCATCTGCTGCCTGTCTAAAAGATTTAAAGGTTTTTGGGGGGATGTGAAATTCTGCTTCAACGTCATCTCTAAAGTTAAAGTTATTGCCAAAGTAGTGCGTTAAGATAGTTGCACTATAGGCAGAGGCCACAGAATGCCCGCTTGTATATTCTGGGAATGGGGGAGTTTGTAAAAAGGGCTTCCACTTTTCATTTAAGATAGCTCTAATAGCTGTTTCTGGTCTTATTCTGTTGGTTTTATACTTGGTTTGCCAGCAACTGATAAACGCATCTAATAATCCCACAGATTCTACGGTGAAAATCTCCATCGTTTGAGAGAAGGTCTTTTTGGCCTTTTCACATGCAATACCTGTAATGCCCATCCAATGTGCACCCGGAGAAATCTTTTTCAAGCCAATCATCATGTGTCCTTCATTCTGAACTGCGAACGGATTACAATCCCAAAAATTTGCAATATTCATCTCGTTTTGGCTTAGAACATCTCCTCCCTTTGCTTCATTAGCCGTCAAAAGTTGAAAAAATTTTGTTCGCTTATCTTTAGAAAAGGGCGCAGGCTCTGTCACATCAAATTGTTTGACAGAATCAAGTGTCAATTGTCTTATTGATGCAAAATAGGGCTCAATTGGTTGTATATAAGCAGGCGGAGTAAGTTGCCAACTTCCAGGTTTGTTTGCAACGCTATATCTTGGCAAGTTACTTATTTTTGCATATCCGTCTTTTTTTGCATAAGCTAGTATTTTAGTACTGATGGTATCTGCGTAAGCAACTGAAACATCTATTTCATCGTCACTAAAGCCGCTTTTTCTGCAGGAATCTAAAAATTTCTCTTCATACTCCTTCATTAAAAAGCCAGAAGGCTGCAATTTTTCTGCAGTCTTAAACATAGCCAATACAGCACTTAAAGAAGTATTGTAGTCCGAAATATTTTTATCCTTTAAAATTTTGGGATAATCGTTCAAGATACCATACATGCTTTTTAAGCTAGAATCATTTTGCGAAACCACCTCATAACCTGCAAGACATGTGTAGGCATAAAAACGTGCTGCCAAAGGCGGACTAGTTACATCGTGCACCATAACCTCAGTAATGTTTTTGATAACTTTGCTGATGTCAGAATTGTGCAGGCGCCCGTTTCTAACTTTCTTGCAGCTAACCAAGGTAACACACAGAACACCAATGTAAATGTACAACAGAGTTTTTTTCATGCTAATCTACCTGTTTATAAGAGGCTATTTTACCTCCATCCATACCAAATAAGAGCGTATTGTTCAAATTTAAAACGGTTCTAACGTCGCCTTTTAATTTAAACCCTGATTGCTCTTGCTTAATGTATGTAAAATTCCCTTTGCCATCACCTTTTAATAGAGTTCCAAAGTTGCCATCATATTTTCCAAAGCGTAAGTTGGCATTGTTGATATTACCACAGAGCAACACATCTGGATTGCTGTCTTCATTATAGTCTAGGATTGAAATTGTATAAATTGGAGCGTATTGTGCCTGCTCGGGTAATTTTACTTGATTATAAGAGCCTTTACTATTACTTATTAGGCAGGTGGTTAAAAAATCATTTGCTACCAAATGACCAGCACCTTTTAGTTCTTCAGGTGTAAAGACATCGGTAATCGTGGCATCGGCATAACTTTTATAGTCTGAAAAACGGCCGCGCATTAAACTTATTTGATCGAGTAGCTGGTCTCTGCTTAAGCACGGGTAGCTTTTATGTTGAAAGTAGAGGCACAATATCGGATCAACAGAGCCATTGTCATCAAAATCTTTATAATACATTTCTGCTGGCTCTTTTTTTGATGCCTTACATTGTGAATTTAGCCCTAGGTTACCTGCAATTATATCTGGTTTACCATCGTGGTTTAGGTCTGCAATCTGCAAACAATTCCACCAGCCAGAATTTTGCTTGGGTAGATAATTTTCAGTTTTATTTACAAGTTTGCCATTTTGATTCTCAAACACAGAAATGGGGAGCCACTCGCCAACGAGTATCAGGTCAGGTCTTTTATCCCCGTTCATATCAGCCCAAGCTGCATCGGTAACCATTCCTATATTTTTTAAACTAGGGCAAAATTTATCGGTTTCATCTGTAAATTTGCCTTTACCATTGTTTATCAAAATATAACTTCTTGGTGCCTCTGGGTAGCGGCCTGGAATTACCCTGCCACCAACAAACAAATCTGGAAATCCATCTCCGTTTATATCAGCCTGTTTTACGCAGCTTTTGCTGGCGGTCATTAAAGGCAAGGCGCCTGTTGCTTTTGTAAAATTACCTTTGCCATCGTTAATGTATAGCCGATCTTGCAAAAGCGGATCATCTGGGATATAATTATTATAACCTCCAGAGCAAGCATATATATCGGGCTTTCCATCTCCGTTCGCATCAAAAATCAATGCGGCAGCATCTGTGCACTTTTTATCAAGCTCGAAGGCTGGCGTTTTTTGCAGCATAAACTTAGAATTTTTTTGCTGCAGGTAGAGTTTTGCGGCAATGCCATCATGGGCTCCCTCGTAAATATCTTGCAATCCATCTCCATTTACATCTCCCTTGATTAATTTAGCTCCAGAAAAAGAAATAGAACTTACGAGTAATGGTTGCCGATTAAAATCATTTAGTTGATTCATATCTTTGCCAGACGCTATAAGAGGAGCAACTTCCTTAAATAGAGGCTTAAAATCATCTGTAGCACCCTTTTTTTGCGTTGCATTTTTTTCTTCTAATGTTATTGCTTTATCTACAGTTAAGCCTTTGATGATTTGCGAGGCTCCCAAAGGCCAAATTATTTTTAACGAATCTACTTTCTTTGCAGTTCCTAATCCAAAATGTAAAACGGGCGATACGCTCGACTGAAAACCACAGGTTGGCATTTGTTCTAAATACTGGGTTTTATTGCCAACGTAGATGGTCACTTTTGCGCCTATACCAAATGAATTCTTATTATTGCCTTTGAGATTAAGTTCTAAATAATGGTTTCTCTTATTTAAGCTTTCTTGGTTTTCATATACAAATGCTTTTTCATTGATGTTGTTTACAATCAAATCTAAATCTCCATCATTGTCCAAATCTGCGTAGGCGGCCCCATTACTATTTGATGGGGCGTTTATTCCCCATTGCGCACTAGCATTTGTAAAAGTGGCATCGCCATTGTTTTTAAAAAGATAGTTTTTCACTTCAGAAGATGGCATTTGCGATACGATCTTTAACAAATCTTCTCTCACAACGCTTCTATCGCGCAAATTATCGCCCATGTATTTTAAGAAGTCCATGTTGGTATAATCTCGCGTATAGCCGTTGCTTACAAAAAGATCTTTCCAGCCGTCGTTGTCATAATCGGCAAACAGTGGTGCCCAGCTCCAATCTGTATTAGATATTCCAGCAAATTGGCCCACCTCAGAGAAAGTTTGATTACCGTTGTTGAGCTGAAGCATATTACGCATATATTGGTAATAAAACCCCACGCGGAGATTTAAATCGAACGCCTGATAATTGTCTGCTCCAAATAGAAGCTTTTGCCGTTTATTGTCCTCTGGAAGCATATCAAGGGTATAAATGTCTGGTTTGCTATCATTGTTAATATCCGAAACATTGTTTCCCATTGAATAAAAAGAGGTATGGCCAATTTCTTGGGTCAGTTTATCCACAAACTTACCCTTGCCATTGTTAATGTACATTCTGTCTGGTACACTGTAATCGTTAGAAATATAAATGTCTGGCCAACCATCTCCATTTATATCGGCTATGCCGGCAGCAAGGCCATAACTCAAGGTAGAATTTATTATTCCCGCCTCGGCACTTACATCTTTAAACTTCCCGTTATCGTTCCTTAGCAAACGTATGCCCGCTTGTTCGTCATGCTGTTTATCCAACTGCTTAACCGATACTTCGTCTAGTATATTTATACGATCTATATTGTGGTTTACCAACAGTAGATCTAAATCGCCGTCTCTATCATAATCAAAAAAGTATCCTTGTGTAGAGAAAGAGGGGAAATCTAGACCAAATTCGGCTGTCTCGTCTTTAAACGTAGGGATTCCGTTACTGTCGTTGCCTTGATTTATAAAGAGTTGGTTTACACGTTTTTCTGGCGCGAGTTTTCCAGAGTAACAAACATAAAGATCTAATTTTCCATCTCCATTAACGTCTGCGATGGTTACCCCCGTCTTCCACGGTCCGGGTCTTCCGGCAACACCTGCTTGGTTTGTAATGTCTTCAAACTGCATTTTCCCTTTATTCAGATACAGCTTGTTATCGGTCATGTTACCAGTAAAGTAAATATCTTGCAGGCCATCGCCATTTAAATCTCCTGTTGCAACGCCACCGCCGTTATAAAAATACTGATAAAGCAACACGTTGGTATTTAAGCCTTCTGTTAAGGTATTCGAAAAATCGATTTTGGTTTCTTTTGCTGACAACAGCTTAAACAAAGCAGGGCTTTCATTTTGCGGTTTTTTATTTTTGGAATTGCAACCGTAAACACATAAAATAAGTGTAGACAAAATGAGCAGTTGGAAGAGAAATTGACTTTGCTTATTGAAATACTTTAGCGACTTGAACATTTTTTGCTTTGTGTGACCCATCATGGCCGAATTATAGAATAACTGACCCTAATTTAAATAAAAAAATTCACACCCCCATAGTAGGGAGTGTGAATTTTCTGAATTGACAATTTAAACTTAGTATCCCGGATTTTGTACAAGTTTTGGGTTTGCATTTATAACATCAGCCGGAATTGGCAACCAATTTTGATACTCAAAGTACTTATTTTGGAAGCCGGCCACTACGGTATATTTAAGCATACCGCTGCTAGGATCTATTAACATGCCATACATCGGTTTGGTTAATACAGCGTCACCCTTTGTAGTGATGTCCCACCTTCTAATATCGTACCAGCGTCTATCTTCAAAAGCAAGTTCCACGCGGCGTTCTCTGCGAATGGCTGTTCTCATGTCTGCCTGTGATAATCCGGCTGGAAGTGTAGGCAATAATACCCGATCCCTAACCAATCTAACTGCCTCATATACGCTAGCGTCTGGACCTACGGCCTCATTTTGTGCCTCTGCATAGCTAAGCAACGTTTCTGCATAGCGATAAAAAATATAGTTCGAAGTATTAGGAGCCGCAAAACTTGCTTGCCCTTTTATAGATTCATCCAGCGTTTTACGTGCATAATATCCCGTATTGGAAATATCACCCTTTGAGCCGACATCAATCTCGTTATCGCCACCCAACCTTGTTTTTATTATATCTCCCTGCCAATAAGAACCATCATATATAATAGTTTGTTCGAACCTGGACTCTCTGTTTTTATAAGGATCTTGCGGGTTATAGCCTGATGTAGGATCCGTAATTGGTTTACCATTACTCATTTCATAATCATCTACCAAGTTTTGTGTAGGAGAAAAACCACCCCATGCCTGCGTACCGCCGTTAACCTTAACAGGTCCCATAAAACCCTCTCTTCTGTGCCCTTTACCTGGTAATGAATAGCCCCGCGCTAAAATGGTTTCGGTATTCCAGTTATTTATTGCAAGAAATTGATCTCTAAAAGCTGACGAATTAGTTCCAGAACCGGTAGTCGAATTGATAGCTAAAGGACCTGGACCTGTTTTAGGCCCGTTTGATGTTTTAAACAAGCTATATACATTTAAGTCCATTATCGCCTTAAACGTAGCAGCAGCTTTAGACCATTTTGCCAAGTCGTTGGTTTTATTAACCCAGGGGCTAGCTGCGAAAAGCTCCACATCTCCCTTTATCATTAAAGCGGCTCCTTTGGTAATCCGACCAACATCTTTAGCCGCTTGAGTAGAAGGCAAAACAGCCGCTGCCGCATCACACTCTGCTTCTATAAATGCTACTGTTTCCTCATTTGTTGCTCTTGCATAAAAAATATCACTACCGTCTAAGTTATTAAGAGGTATAGTAATCAACGGTAAGCCACCATAATTCCTGTATAAAATGGAGTAGAAAAATGCTCGAAGTGCTCTCACCTCAGCAACTCGCTGACTATACCAAGCGTCGTCGTAAACACTTTTATTGGCTTCTCCTTCCTTTAAAAATACATTGCACCGCCTAATGTTCTCATAATTAGTTTGCCATCCCAACTGGTTAGCAGGGCCGTTGGTTGCATTACCTGGGCTAAGTGCGCCCGACCGTATAACTGCTTGCCCTTCGTGGCCGTTCGCTGTCACATTATTATTATCTGTCCAGCCTTCTAGCGTGCGGTCAGTTCCATTATTACCATCGGGTAAACGACTATAGATATCGTTCACAAATAGATCTGCATTTGCTTGGGTCTCGAATGTGGTCTTGCTGGTTAAAAGGCTTGTGCCTGGCACATCCAGAAAGTTATCTTTTTTACAGGAGCCGATACTTAGTACCGCCAAACCAAATAAAAAGATTTTTGCTATTTTTTTATTATAATTAAATTTCATATCTTTTTATTAAAATGTTGCATTAATTCCAAATGTGATTACCTTTTGCTGATAATATGCTTCTGCATTACCCTGAAGTTCAGGATCAACTTTTTCTGTCATCCAAGGCGTCCAGTTGATTAAATTCTGACCTGAAGTATAAATTCTCAAAGATTTTACAGCATTTCCTATTAGCTTATTCGAAAACGTATAACCAAGTTCAGCACTTCTTAAACGGATGTAAGAATTATTTCTTAAAAAATGCGTGGAAGTTTGGGTATTATTAGAGGTCGGCGATTGGTGTATCCGAGGATATAGGGCATCTGGGGTTTCAGGAGTCCAATGATTATCATAAACTAATTGCTGAACCGAACCCGACTCGCTGAACGGGGAAGCATAAAAACCACCAAGTATTAAATTACTTTTAGCAGATCCCTGAAAAAGCAAATCCAAATCAAAGTTTTTAAATGTGAGGTGTGGTGCAAGCGAGTAAATTATTTGAGGTGTTTGTGGATTTCCAATATCCGTTTGATCAAACGCATCTACCTTACCATCTGGTTTACCATCATTTGCAGGGCCGTTTATATCGGCATATTTAATATCACCCGGCCTAAGATTTGATGTTCCATAATTAGGTACTGGTACTCCGGGTTTTAATTGGTAACCTACCTGATCCACAAAATCATCAGGAGTGTAATACCCTAAAGAAACAAGTCCAAATTGCTCATTCAGAGGCCGCCCCGTTTCTCTTCTGTTGGGGTTATTAAACGTGTTAGGAGATTCAAATTTCTGTATTACCTTGCTTTTTGCATAGGTAAAAGTTCCACTTACGTCTAAACGTAAATCGTTAGAGAATTGTTTAAAGCTGCTCAAAGTTAAATCAATACCTCCGTTTGTTACTTTACCTGCGTTAATAGGCCCTAATCCAATACCATACTCTCTCGGTAAAACCGCAGCTTGTGTAACCAAAAGGTTGTCTCGTTTTTCAGAAAAATAATCTGCGTCAATACCTAGCAAGCCATTCCAGAGCGTCGCTTCAAACCCTATATCGATTTTTTGTGCTTTTTCCCATGTTATATTTGGGTTACCCTGAAGATTTTCTGATATACCCTGTGTAATACCATTTCCCAATATTGCCGAAGCTCCATTAACTCCAAATTGATTTAGGTAGTAGTATTGATTGGCAACGCTATTGATGTTTGGATAATTTCCGGATTCACCGTAGGAAGCTCTTAATTTAAGATTACTTACCCAAGAAATTTTTTTCATGAATTCTTCTTCAGAAAGTCTCCATGCTGCAGAGAACGCAGGGAAAAATCCAAATCGGTGACCCGGTCCAAAAACATAACTACCATCGTACCTGCCTGCTGCCTCTGCAAAATATTTACCAGCATAATTGTACCCTAGCCTATAAACATAGCCCAACTGTTTTTGCCCGCCCGATAGCCCGCTAACACGTGAGTCAGATGGAGCCGTTCCACCGAAATCCAAATCTTCTAAGGTTAAATTATAATTTGCCCTTTCTGCCTGAAAATATTGCCATTTTACATTGCGATACTCCGTAACAAATAGCCCAGTAAACTCACTTTTACCGAAAGTACCAGCGTAATTTAACAAGCCCTGATAGGTAGCCATGTCATTCTGATTTGTTCTTTGTCTGGTGAGTAGTTGATTTTGATAAGATACCGGGTAAGTATAAACTACGCCTGGCCCATATGTTGGAACTGGGTTGTCGGCAGTGGGTGCCGGAAGTTTAGGGTTGGTAAGAGGTATAGGAGTATCTCGGTGACGAACCGTAGAATTTCCAACAGGACTAAATCCAAGGGGATCAGACCCTCTATCATAACTCAAAATACCTTTTATACTCAATCCTTTAATCGGCAACTTTTGATCAACAGATAATTGCGTAAACAAAGTGTTATTTTTAACCGTTTCGTAGCCGCTTTGATAAATCTCACCGTATAAAGACTGGCCAATGTATCCAGCTCCCATCCCGTTAGTATAGCGAACCGGGGTAGTAGGTGCTTGCCTATATGCCTGCCTAAATATGCTGCCAGCACCTATGGCAGGATAGTGTTGATCTTCTTGAAAACCGTTAACTTTCAAATCTACGGTTGTGCTTTTTGTAGCATTTGCGGTTAAACCAATTGAGCCGTTAAACTTATTTAGAAATGTTGTGCTCCACATACCATCTTGGCGATTAAAACCAAGAGATGTAAAATATTTGACATCTTCAGAACCGCCGGAAAGCGTAAAATTATGATACTGGATTGGTCTGTTTTTAAGAATTATACCATCTAATGGACGCTCATTAGGATGGCCATCAGGATCTAGCTGGTTTGCATACAATTCGATATCTCTGTCTGAAAATGGGAGTTTGGCAGCTTTATCGTTTACTGCAGCTTCATTTGATATTTTTGCAAATTCAACCGCATCAACAAACTGCGGCGTTATGGTGGGATTCTGTATGCCATAGTATCCGTTGTATGATAAACTAGGTTTTCCTGTCTTTCCTTGTTTGGTCGTAATTAAGATTACGCCGTTTGCACCCGCCACTCCGTATGGTGCTACCGCAGCAGCATCTTTTAATATGGTTACCGTGGCGATAGAGTTAGGATCTAACCGGCTAAAATCTCGCGGTACTCCATCTACAACTGTTAGTGCTCCAATACGACCCGTTGTAGCCGGCCCTCTTATAATAATTTGTGAGGCATCTTGCCCCGGTTCACCGCTTGCTTGTCGCGCTATAACACCTGATACGCGACCCACAAGGGAGTTAGTTAAATTTACAACTGGTTTCTGCGTGATATCCTCAACATCTAGAGTAGAAACGGCAGAGGTAAGAGATGTTCTTTTCTGGGTTCCGTAACCCACAACTACAACTTCATCAAGATTGTTTTGAGACCGTTGCAGTTTAACATTAAGGGTTGTCTTTCCGTTTGTGGGAATTTCTACTGTTGTATAACCGATATAAGTTAATACAAGAACTGCATTTGTGGCTGCTTCTATTCTAAATTTACCGTTTACATCTGTTACTGTTCCTGTTGTTGTTCCCTTTACCAAAACGCTAACGCCGGGGAGTGTCTCGCCCGTGGTAGCATCTGAAACGGTTCCTGTAACAACATTTTGATTTTGACTGGAACTCTTCAAAAAGTTAATGAAAAATCGATTCGAATCATCAGCCTTAGCGGACGAAGAGAACATTAATAAGAAAAGACAACCTAATTGGACGATCTTTATTTTGGTGGAATAATGTTTTTGTAGAGTAATTTTCATATTTGGTTATTTATTTGATCTTTTTAAAATTTAAGGTGTGTTTTTTGGTTTCTTCTATCTCATAGGCTAACTGAAATTAAATTCAAGATTTTGGCGTTGCGTTTCTAAATTTTTTAACTGAAACTTATTTGCTAAAGCCGAAGAGCCGATGCCAAAAAATATCTTAACTATTTACAAATACAAATAACCGAACATAATAAGTCTATTGCATCTGCAAAACATACATATTAATTGACATCTCGTACCAAAATTGACATCTCGTACCAAAAAATTGAGTTTAGGCCTAAAAAGCGTTTTTTAGGTAAAAGAGGAAGGGTTGGTATATTTTTCGTTTGTATATCTGTTAGTGGCCAGCCCCGTAACAGTTTTGAAGAATAATGTACCTAGAACATTTTATAACTGGTAGCAGATATGTCATATCGGATGAAACATAATATATGAAATATGGCTCGCTAAAACGGTGATGTTTTACCTGGAATTTTATCGTTTAGAGCAATCAACATTATATTGGCAACGAGCTGAAACCGAGTGGAAGACCAAAACAACGCGTTTACAACTTAGAGCAACATTAAGTTTTAACCAAAATCAACTATAATAATTAAAAAAACTGCTCGCAAAGCCTAAATCTTGCCACCATTACTTTCTGCATTTTTCGCTTTTTCCCAAGCATATGGGCAAAAAAATCCGATCATGCTGGCGTCGCCATATGGGCAGTTAAAAGTCGAAATCAACGTGGGCGATAAAATTTACTACGCCATATCTGCAGGTGGAAAAGATTTACTGGTTAAAAATCATTTTTCGTTAACGATCAAAGACGGCAACTTGGGCGAAAATTCGAAATTGGCGAATGGTAAAATGAGCAAGGGCAATGAAACAATTACTCCCTCACATTCCGATAAAATTCTCTACTGTTAAAAGTAGCTACTGTGCTGCCTTGTTAACTTTTAAAGAAGATTACGCGGGTTGAGCTTAGAGCTTTTAAGAAGGGTATGGCATACCGATTTATCACATCCAAAAAGGACGAATTAGAGGTGTTGCACGAAAATTTTACTATCGATTTAGCACCATATTAATTTTAGCAATTTGATTATTTCACCAGTTTTCCGCTCACCATCCAAATGCTGTTATTTCCGTATGCGTTGGTAGAGGTTACTGCAATAATGGTATTATCTTTTAGTACGCAGAGTGATGACCACAGGGCATGCTTGTTTTGTGGAATTTCAAAAGGTGAATCGGCGAGAATAAAATTTTTCCCATTTTCATCTCCGATGGCAACCTGCATGGTAGCGCGTTGCCAGTCTGCGGTTCTATTTAAAGTACTCTGAAAAGAAAGCACCGTTGTACCCCCGTTCATCTGTTTTAAATACGGCGCGCCTGCATAAACGCTATCGGGCAACTTAGTTTTAAGCGGTTGGTATTTTGCTATGTTGGCAGCAAGCATATTTTGTTCAGTTTGCCTGAGATTATATGCAACTATAGTGGGTTTAAAATTTCCGGTGGCATTATCTTCTATCGAAAATAGAATTGTTTTTTTGTCGTTCAGCAAAATTGGTACGGGCATTCCATCTCTACGGTTGGGCGTAAAAGAAACTATTTCTGGCTTTTTGCTCCATGTCAGACCGTTATCTAGTGAGTGAAGCATAGATATGTTTTGTTCGGAAGAAGTTCTATAAATATTTTCGTTAGAAAAAAACAACAGTATTTTTCCATTGGGCAATTGTAGTTGCGAAGGTTCCCAACATCCATTTTCAAATATGTTGCTTGCGCGATATACCACTTGTTCATTTTGCCAGGTTTTACCTCCGTCGTAACTTTTCTTTGTTCTAATTTCAAAGTGTTTGGTGGTATCAGCTTTTCCGTTAATGGGATAAGGTCGGGCATTGTAAGATGCCAACAAAGAATGATCTTTAAGTTGTATAATTTCTGGCACCGTCATATTTAATCCGCTTTCGCGCGATGATACAACTGTTTCGCCTGTCCAATTTGCCAATTTGTTTTTGCTAAAAAGGCATTTAATGGCACCGTCTGTTTCGTAAATACAAACTAGTTTTTTATCATGCAATTCTATTATCCTGGCGTAATTAGCTGTTGCATTTTCATCAATTGGTGCAATTTTCCTTAAATTACTTTTGTCCCAAATAATGTTTTGCGCGAAAATATGGCTTATGTTTAACGCAAAAATTAGAATTAAAATGAGTCGCAAAATGCTTGGCTAAAGATCAGAATAGTCTGTAGGTCTTAGAAATGTAGATGTAATGTGAGATACATTATTTTGGTATTGAGGAAGTTTGTTTACCTTATCGTATGCTGCCCCAAATGCTTTCCATTTTGCTTCATGATCTGCCATGTTGTTATACGTTGTTAAATAAATTAAATCCGGCATCTTAGGTCCAGATATTACCTGTCCATAAAAAATAGCATTAAAATCCAATTTAGAAAAAATGTCGATTTCATATTTGTTAAACATCTCAATTTTGTTCAAACCAATTTTTGCAGTGGCGCTTTCATAATCTCTTAGCTCGTAAATGCGTTCGCTTTTTGGCGAAGTCAAATTAGGCACCGCAAAACTTGGCATGCCTGCAAAGGCATCTAAAATTATAGATTGCATGCGGACGTACGGCGCGTGATTGTATTTAGCATTGATAAAATCATCGCCGGCGCTTAAATATTCTCCGTCTTTCGAGAGCGCCTGTGTTAGTTTGCCGAGTTGCGCTAAATCTTTAAATGGAACAAAAACATACATTTGATTTGCAGCGCTGTCTTTTCCTACCGTTTTAAAAACGCCGACACTTTTAATCCCGAAACGGTGCAAAGCCGGCAAGTAAGCATTTTTTAAATAGGTATCTAATTGTGTTTCTTGTTCTTTATTTGATAGTTGAAATATCTGTAGTTGATACATATTTGATGGTTTTGCTGCGAATGCATCGGTTTTGCCAAAAAAAGAAAACATTGCAAACAGCACGAAGATAATGGAATTGGATTTTTTAAACATATCGGTAAATTTTAAAGCAAGATACAGTTTTAGCTTCAACCAGTTAAGTTTTCTTAATTATTTTCGCAAGCAAAGCCGCCGATTTTTTGTTTAGAAAATAGAACTAATAGCTTTTAACGATGGACAATCATCATAAAATTTTGATAACAACGCTCGAAAAACTTTTACATGGCGGTATTGCGCATGCAAGTTTTGCAGATGCGATTAAAGATTTGCCAAAACCTGCAAAAGGCGAGGTAATTGGCAAGCTTCCGTACAGTATTTGGCAGCTTGTTGTACATATAAAAATTGCGCAAAGGGATATGTTAGAGTTTTGCAAAAACCCAGATCACCGTTCGCCGGAATGGCCAAAAGGCTATTGGCCCACGGAGACAGAACCAAAAAACGATAACGAATGGGAAGATACAGTTAAACAAATAGATGAAGACTTAAAAGCATTCATCTCGTTTTTGCATGAAGCAGATGTGTATGAAAAAATACCCGCTGGCGACGGGCAGACGGTGTTATTGGAGGCGTTGCAAATTGCCGATCATAATGCGTATCATATTGAGAAATTATAGTAATACGAAGGCTGCAAGGAAGTTGGAAAAGTTAGAACGCTTAAGCCCTAATTTTGAATTGATAAAGCGGGCAAATTTACATATTTTTGCCCTCCCAATTTTTTTTGGTGGATAATAGAAAATAATGGTAAATAAAAATAATAGGAATAGTCGGGATGACCAATCCAGCTCTAGCAATCGCAAACCTAGCGATAGAAATTCGTTCGGAGCGCGAACCACTAAAAGCGGTGATAGAGAAAATAGTTCGGATAGTAGAAATGATTACAAAAAGCGAGGTTCAGAGAGAAGTGAGAAATCCGAGTTTAATAGAGATAGAGAGGAGAGGCCTTATCGGCCAAAGCCTGACGGAGAAAGGGGAAGCAGATTTGATAAAAAGGAGTTTAAGCCAAGAGAATCCGATAGATTTGGAGATCGCGAGCGCAAAAGCTTCGATCCGAAGAAACCAAGAAGTTCTAGTTATGGCGAAAAATCTTTTGGAAGAGATGAGAAGGGAAGAGGGTTTAAGAAAGAAGATTTAGGATTTAAGTCGCGTCCATTTAACAAAGAGGGAGATAGCGATTATAAGCCAAAATATACCAAAAAAGAATGGGATGACTTTAAGCCAAGCGCCGGAAGTTCTAGAAACGTTGCGCCAAGAAAAAGAGAGGATGGCGATACACGTCCGTTTAGAGACCGAGAAGAGAATAAGCGTGTTGAAAAGAAACGCGCATCTAGCACAGTTCTCGCACCTACTAAAAAAACCAATGCAGATAAAGGTTTAATTAGGCTTAATAGATACATCGCCAATGCTGGGATTTGCTCTCGCCGAAAGGCTGATGATTTTATAGTGGCTGGAGTTGTAAGTGTTAACGGCGAAGTTGTTACAGAACTCGGCCATAAGGTCGATCCCGCAAAAGACAATGTTAGATACAACGGAGAATTATTAAAAAGAGAGAAAAAGGTTTATATTTTATTAAATAAACCTAAAGACTACATCACTACTACCGACGACCCACAGGAGCGAAAAACCGTTATGCAGCTTATAGATAAGGCCACCAACGAGCGCGTTTACCCAGTCGGTCGCTTAGATCGCAACACCACTGGATTGTTATTAATGACGAACGATGGAGATTTGGCAGATAAGCTGTCGCATCCAAAAAATGGCATCAATAAAATGTATAATGTGGAGTTGAATAGGGGTTTATCTCAAGGTGACTTTAACAAAATTTCTTTTGGTTTGGAGCTGGAAGACGGTCTAATCAAGCCCGATGCCATTTCTTATGTAGCCGGCGGAACTAAAAATGAGGTCGGCATACAAATTCACAGTGGCAAAAACCGCATTGTGCGCAGAATTTTTGAACATTTAGGGTACGAAATAGAAAAGTTGGACCGTGTGGTTTACGGCAATCTTACCAAAAAGGATTTGCCTAGAGGGCGGTGGAGATATTTAGAAGACCATGAACTTGTGCAGATAAAACATTTGATGAAATAATGTTGGGGCAGCTTTCAAAGCTGCTTTTTTGTGGCAACTAAATATTTTATACGCGTTTATTGAGAAATGCAATAACTTAAACAGCATAAGCAATTTTTAAGCACCTTTGTTAAAACCATTAAAATGAAGACTTTTCTATCTACTCTGATATTTTTAATTTTATTTAAGATGAGCATCGCGCAAAAAAAAATCAATTACAATCTGCTCGTTGGCACATACACAAATACTGGTGTGGCAAAAGGGATTTATAGTTATCGTTTCAATTCGAAAACTGGTTCTGCAACTCACACTCAAGAAATAGGCTCAATAAATCCGAGTTTTTTAGCGCTTTCACCCGATGAGGATTTTTTGTATGCAGTAAATGAAAGTGGAAAAACAAGCACAGTAAGTGCTTTTAAGTACGATAAAAAAACAAACAAACTTATATTTATAAATAAAGTGGCAAGCGCAGGGACAGATCCATGTTACGTTACCGTTGATGAAAAACACGTGTTCGTTGCAAATTATACTAGCGGTAGCTTTGCTGTATTTAATCGCAAAGCTGATGGAAGTCTTACAGATGCGATTCAGATAATTCAACACAATGGCAGCAGCATCGACCCGAAAGGACGCCAAAAAAGTGCGCACGTGCACATGGGAATCTTCTCTCCCGACAAAAAATATTTAATTGTTAATGATCTTGGCGAAGATAAGGTTTATACCTATAGCTATCATCCAAACGCAAAAGAGGAAATTCTTACGCCACATTCTATTTATCAAACTACGCCCGGCACCGGCCCGCGTCATATCGTTTTTGGTAAGGATGGGAAGTTTGCCTATCTAGTTCATGAGTTTAATGGAAGTATTTCAGTCTTGGCTTTCGCCGATGGAAAATTTAACGAGATAGAAATAGCTGTTACCACAAAAGAAGGCTTTAGCGGGGCAATAGACGGTGCAGAAATAGCAGTATCCGCAGATGGAAAGTTTTTGTACGAAAGCAACCGCGGCGACGCCAATACAATTTCTGTATTTTCGATAACAAAGGATGGCAAGCTTCATTTGGTAGAAATTGTGAGCAGTTTGGGTAAAGGGCCAAGAAGTTTTGCAATAGACCCAACTGGAACTTTCCTTTTAGTCGGACATCAATATACCAATGAAATCGTTGTTTTTAAGCGAAACAACAGCACTGGTAAGTTAACTAACAGCGGAAAGCGGATAGACCAAGGCGCTGCGGTTTGTTTAATTTTTGCGAAATAAAAAAAGTTGGAAATCCGAAGACCGAAGTCAGAAAATTAAAGCTCGAACCAAATATTCTTTTTGTTTTAAGCAATTTGGCATGTAACCCATAACTCATCGCCCGTAAATCGCACCCTATTTCAAATATACTTTCTCTCCCGTTTTAGCGGATTCTTTTGCAGCCACCAAAATTTTCATAACAACGATGTTGTTTCTCAGTGAAGACAGTTCGTTTTCTGATTCGTCAGTGTTTTTAAGTGCAGCTGCTATATATCCCAAATAGTTGGATTTAAAGTCATTTAAATCTGCTGCTTTATAAATGTCATTTTCGGTTGAGACCCCTCTACTTGCTTTAACCATTTGTTTTCCTGATGATTGTATGCTGCCGCTGTCGCCAACAACTTCAAAACTGTCAAAATCTCCGTCTAAATTCCAAGATGATTTTATCATCCCAGAAACCTTTTTATACTCTAATGAAATCGAAAGATCATTTTCTACTTTTGGATAAACTCCTGGATTTAGTTGCCTTGTCTCTGCCGTAACAGATACTGGCATTTCTCCATCCATCAACCAAGTTATCAAGTTAGCACCGTAACAACCTAGATCATACAGAACGCCTCCTCCACTTTTGCTGGGATCCGTTAACCAACTTAAAAAGGCTCTGCTCACCCCCATTTTACCAGGGCCCACATTGCCATCAATTGCAGCCATTTTTACAATAGCGCCGATTTTTCTTTCTTCTTTAACCTTTTTGTAAACTTCCTGATTGCCCGGATACCAAAAGTTTATGTAGTTAGTTAAAACTTTAATTTTATACTTTTTTGCTAAAGATGAGATTCTGTCTGCGTCTTTATTATTTAAACTTAGCGGTTTCTCTAAAAATGCCGGTATGCCTAATGGCGCTGCAACTTCTACTACTTTAACATGTTCTGCAGTAACATTGTACGCCAAAATTACATCTGGCTTTGTGTTTTTTAAAACATCGACAAGGTTCGTGTAAATGATGTTTGTTGGAAAGTTGTAAACCCTTCTGTAACTTTCTGCCAAATTTGCGTCTGGTTCTGCAATTCCCAAAATGTTAATATCGCCATTCCGGTAGCTGTTTAAAACTTCAGCAACCATAACATGGTCAAGGCCAGCGATTACTACATTAAGCGTTTTTTCTTGCGCTCTTAATCCTAAACTAAATACGCAAAGAAGTAAAAGTATGGACAGTTTTTTTAATAACATATTAAAATAGCTTTAGCATTTATCTTTATAGCGCCTTAGCGCTAAAATTACGCGTTGCACAGTAGTAACTCGTAGATCGAAATTCTTAGATAAAACGCCTTATTTCAAATAAACCTTTTTCCCGGTCTTTGCAGATTCCTTGGCCGCCGATAATATTTTTACCACGATAATGTTGTTGGAGAGAGAAGACAAATCATGCTTGTCCTCGTTATCTCCCTTTAAAACAGACATTAGATATCCTAAGTAATTAGATTGAGTATTGTCTAAATCTTTAGCCTTATAAATATCATAACTATTCATTCCGTCTTTTCTAAAGCGCATGGTGTTGTTATTAACCGCTTGCAAATATCCGCTCTTGCCAAAAACCTCGAAGTCTTTTATGCTAAAAGGCCAGTTCCAAGAACCTTCTATTAGCCCGGTAGCATTTGCATACTCCAACATAATTGTTGCATCGTCATCTACTTTTGGGTAAACATCTGGTTTAATTTGGTGCGTAACTGCGGATACCGAAATTGGCATCTTGCCATCCATCATCCAGGTCATTAAGTTGGCGCCGTAGCAACCAAAATCTACCAAGGCACCCGCTCCGTTTTTTGCAGGATCAGTTAACCAGCTCAAAAAGTCTTTGCTTACGCCAATTTCTTTTGGTCCTTGGTGGCCATCGTGTGCCACCATTTTTACAATTGGGCCAATTTTATCGTCTTTTTTAATATCTACGTAAGCTTCTTGGTTGCTTGGATACCAGGTAGTTTCGAAATTGGTTAATACTTTTACGTTGTATTTGTTTGCCAAAAAAGCAATTCGTTCTGCCTCTTTATTGTTTAAACAAAGTGGCTTTTCTACCATGACCGAAAGCCCCAATGGCGCTGCGGTTTCTATCACGTTTATATGATCGCTTATGGCATTATAAGCCAAAACTACATCGGGTTTTTTATCCTTTAAAGCTTCGGCAAGGTTTGTGTAAAAAACATCAGCGGGGATATTGTACATTTTCTTGTATTTCTCTACCAACTGCGGGTTTGGTTCGGCAATGGCCAAAACGTTAAGGTCGCCTCGCTGATAACTTCCCATTATGCCATAAATATGGTCGTGGTTTAAGCCTGCAATTACAACGTTCAATTTGGTTTGGGCATTTAATCCCACGGTTAAACTACAAAGAAATACAAACAGGGTTAGTTCTTTTAATTTCATGTTTTCTAGTTTTAATTGTATTTAATGGAATTTGTAAATTTTATTTTATTAATTTAACTTCTGCCGGATGACTATTGGAGCTGTTAATTCAAAAGCACCTTTTTACCCGTTTTTGCAGATTCTTTTGCCGCAGTTAAAATTTTCATAACAATAATGTTGTTTTCTAGAGAAGACAAATCATTTTTCGGCTCAACGTTATTTTTTAAAACAGCATTTAAATAGTTAATGTAATTAGATTTAATAAAATCTAAAGGTTTTGCATTGTAGGTTCTTGTTCCCTCAATTCCATCTTCTTTAATGTTTACAGTCTTCTGATTATCTGTTTGGATAAGGCCGCGCTCGCCAAAAACCTGAAACGCATTAACTACAGCGGGCAAATTCCAAGATGCAATTACTGTGCCTGTAACAGTGGGATATTCTAGCGTTATAATTGCTTCGTCATCAACGTTCGGGTAGAGGTTTATCTTTTTGTGCCGAAGTTCTGCGGTTACAGAAATTGGCGCTTTTCCATCCATCATCCAAGTCATTAAATTGGCACCATAACAGCCAAAATCATATAGCGCACCTGCTCCATTTTTTGCAGAATCTGTTAACCAATATAAAAACTCTCTAGATACGCCTTTCTCCATAGGTCCTTGGTGGCCATTAAGCGAGACCATTTTGGTAATTGCACCTATTTTTTTCTCCTTGTTAACTTTTGTATAAATCTCGGTATTACTAGGCAACCACGTTATTTCGTAATTGGTTAGCACTTTTACATTGTATTTTTTGGCTAAAAATGCAATCCTCTCTGCTTCTTCACCGTCTAAGCAAAGTGGCTTTTCTACCATAACCGGTATTCCAAGTGGCGCGGCTACTTCAACAACGTCAATGTGCTCGCTCGTAGCGTTATAAGCCAATACTACATCTGGCTTGTGGTCTTTTAAAGCACGCGCTAAATCAGCATAATAAATATTCTGAGGAAAGCTCAGCATTCGCTTAAATTTTGCCACCACATTTAAATTTGGTTCTACAATTGCAATAATATTTATATCGCCATTTACATAATCATTTATAACATCGTAAACGAGTGCATGAGTTAGCCCATCAACTACAACATTCAGTTTTTTCTGCGCTTTTAGCCCTAAAGTAAAGCTGCAAAAAAGCAAGAGCAAGGCTATTTTTTTGATAAACATAGTTAATTTAGCTAGATCCACTTTCGTGGGATGAATATTGGTTTCCCAGTTACCCGACAAATTTTTTATTCCGATAGACTTTCTTTGTCATGCCAAATTATATAAATTTGACCACAACTACTATTTTTTGTTAATTAAAATATGGATTACGTAGATTACTACAAAGTGCTGGGTTTATCTAATGCAGCCACTGCTGCCGAAGTAAAAAAGGCGTATAGGAAGCTCGCTCGTAAACATCATCCTGATATCAACCCTGATAATCCAGAGGCAGAAAAGCTTTTTAAAGAAATAAATGAAGCGAACGAAGTTTTAAGCGATCCTGAAAAGCGAAAAAAATACGATAAGTATGGCAAAGATTGGCAACACGCAGACCAAATGGAAGCACAACAAAAGCAACAACGCAGTCAGCGGCAACAATATGGTGGTCAGCAGGGGTATGCAAATTATGGCGGCGGATTTGGCGGAGGCGAAGATTATTCAGATTTCTTTTCATCTATGTTTGGTGGCCAACAGGGTAATCGCAATCAGCAGGCGTTTAAAGGGCAAGATTTTACTGCACAGCTTAATTTAAATTTATTGGATGCTTATAAAACTCATAAACAAACGCTCACTGTAAACGGTAAACAGGTGCGCATTACCATCCCTGCCGGAATAGAAAACGGACAAAAAATTAAGCTTGCGGGTTATGGCGCACCTGGCGCTAACAATGGGCCACCCGGAGACTTATACATTACTTTTATACTAGCAAACGATTCGCATTACAAGCGCAAGGGTAACGATATTTACGTTGAAGAGCAGATTGATTTATATACTGCAATTTTGGGTGGCGAAAAGATTGTACAAACCTTAAATGGAAAAGTTAAACTTAAAATCATGCCTGGCACTCAACCAGATAGCACTTTGAGATTAAAAGGAAAAGGATTTCCCGTTTATAAAAAGGATGGGCAATTCGGTGATTTTTACATTAAGTGGAATGTACAACTCCCAACCTCGCTCAGTGCAGAACAGAAAGAATTGTTTGAAAAACTTGCTAAACTCTAAACGTTATGAAAGAGAATTTAATCGCCATAACAGACCTTTGTTTGTATGAAAAAATAGAAATTAACTTTGTACATGCACTTGCAGATTTTGGCCTAATCACCACAACAGTTGTTAAAAAAATGACTTTTATAGATGTTAATGAATTGCCAAAACTAGCACGTTACAAGCATCTGCATCAAGATTTAGAAATAAATTTAGAGGGTTTACACGCTATTGCTCATGTATTAAATCAGATAGATGATCTGCAGACACAACTTTTGACCTTAAAAAACGAGCTGAATTATTATAAGCAGATTGATAAGTACGTAGATTAAATTTTAGCCCGAACACTTATTTTTTGAGTATAGTTTGCTAAATTAGGCACAAAATTCACAAAAAATGAGCGATAAGTCGGCGAGCTTTATTGAAGAAATAAAAGCTTCATATTCCCCATCGGGTTCATCCATTTATTTAGGCGCCGGCATTTTAGATGGCACGGTATTGAGCGAGGCAGAAGTGAACCTTTCGTTAAAAATGATGAACCGCCACGGTTTGGTTGCTGGTGCAACTGGCACGGGAAAGACTAGGACATTGCAACTATTGGCCGAGCAACTTTCTGATGCTGGGGTGCCAGTATTTATGTTAGATGTAAAGGGAGATTTGTCCGGATTAAACGAAGCTGGGGCTACTAATCCGAAAATAGAAGATCGAAGCAAACAATTAAATAAGCCCTTTAGTCCCACTGGTTTTCCGGTAGAAATTTATTCCCTTTCTGGCAAAATGGGTGCTCAAATGCGCGCAACCGTGTTAGAGTTTGGTCCAACTTTATTATCTAAGGTGCTAGATTTGAATGATACCCAAGCAGGCGTTATGGCGGTAATTTTTAAGTACGCCGATGATAACAAAATGCCAATTATCGACCTCAACGATTTAAAAAAGCTTGTTTCCTACCTTTCTGAGGGCTTGGGTGCGGCAGAAATTAAAGCAGATTACGGTAGTATTTCATCCTCAACATCTGGCACTATATTAAGGAAAATCGTTGCGATTGAACAACAAGGTTTGTCTAATATGTTTGGCGAAAGATCTTTTGATATCGACGATTTATTTGAGCGCGTTGATGGCAGAGGAACGATAAGTCTATTAAACATCGCAGATGTGCAAAACCAACCGGTGCTTTACTCAACTTTTTTGTTAAGCCTACTTGCAGAAATATTTAACAGGGAACCAGAGGTTGGCGATTTAGATAAGCCAAAACTTGTGTTCTTTTTTGATGAAGCTCATTTGTTGTTCAGAAACTCCTCAAAAGCATTTTTAGAACAGATTGAAACGATTATTAGGTTAATAAGATCTAAAGGAATTGGAGTTTTCTTCTGTACGCAATCACCTACAGACGTGCCAGAAAGTGTGTTGGCGCAGCTTGGAAATAGGGTGCAACACGCGTTAAGGGCTTTTACTCCCAATGATGTAGACGCATTGAAGAAAACGGTAAATACTTACCCCAAATCAAGTTTCTATCAAATAGATAAACTGCTTACGAGCTTAGGTACTGGGCAGGCACTTATAACGGTGTTAAATGAAAAAGGTATTCCCACACAAGTTGCAGCTACCATGCTTACGCCGCCGAGGTCTATAATGGGGCCGTTACCAAATGCAGATTTCGAAAGGCTTGTGCTTGGTAGCCCGGTTTATGCAAAATATAAAGATGCCATTGACCCAGAAAGTGCTTATGAAATATTAACCAAACGTATAAACGATCAAACTGCCGAAGCAGAAAAAGTAAAGCAAGAAGCGCAGTCGCAAAAAGAGGCAGAGGTTGCCAGCAAACCAAAACCTGGAGAGAAAAGTTTGGTAGAAGAAGTAATGGGGGCGACCATTACCAGGCAGATAGGAAAAGAAATTGTACGAGGGCTTTTCGGCATGTTGACAGGAAAAAAGCCGCGATCTAGGAGCGGAGGTCTTTTCGGATTTTAGCGTAAATTATTTTAGACAGTAGAGTAAATTTGTTATTTTAGCAACTATGAAACCTACCCTATTAATATTGGCGGCCGGCATGGCAAGCCGCTACGGAAGTATGAAACAAATCGATGGATTTGGTCCAAATGGCGAAACCATTATCGATTATTCTATTTATGATGCCATTAAAGCCGGCTTCGGCAAAGTGGTCTTCATCATTAAAGAGGAGTTTTTAGATGCTTTTAAAGATATTTACGAACCTAAGTTAAACGGCCAAATAGAAACAGATTACGTATTCCAAAACTTCGACTTAAAGCAATTCGGTATCGAAGAAGAGATTTATAGAGAAAAACCCTGGGGAACTGCCCACGCTATTTTGTCTGGGAGAACCGTTGTAAAAGAGCCGTTTTGCGTGATTAATGCCGATGACTATTATGGTTTTGATGCCTTCGAAAAGATGGTTAACTTTTTAAGCAGGGAAGCAACTGATAGTAATTTCTCTATTATTGGATATGAAATTGGCAAGACGTTATCAGATTTTGGCTCTGTTTCTAGAGGTGTTTGTAGAGTAGATGATGCCGGCAATCTTAAAGAAATTGTAGAACGTACCCAAGTATATAAGAAAGATGGTGTGATTGTTTTTGAAGAAGAAGGAGAAGAATTTCCGTTAAGTTTCGATACCCCGGTTTCTATGAATTTCTGGGGTTTTACGCCTGCCGTATTTAAAATCGCAGAACGTTTATTTAAAGAATTTGCACTTGCAAATAAGGAAAAACCAAAAGCAGAGTTCTTTATTCCATTAATTGGCGAGAGCTTAGTAAAAAGCAATGAAGCAACCTTTAAAGTTGTTCCGACCGGTAGTCAATGGTTTGGCGTTACCTACAAAGAAGATAAGCCATTTGTACAAGAAAGCATTACCGCATTGGTAGAAAATGGCACGTATCCAGAAAAGTTATGGAAATAACTTTGGCAGTAGCCGAGGTTCTCGAGGCTTATGGGTTTACCGAAGAAGATGTACAAATTTCGCAAATAGGAAATGGCTTAATAAACCATACCTATTTGCTTAAACCCGTTAATGGCAGCAAAAAATTTATACTGCAACAAATTAACAAAGAAGTATTTCAAGACCCAATTGCAATCTCTAATAATTGGGCAGCTATCGCAGATTATATATCTGAAAATTCTCCAGATTATTTTTTCATAAGCCCAATACCAACAAAATCTGGTAATCTATTGGCAACGGTTGATGATGAATTTTGGAGACTGATTCCCTTTGTAGAACATACGGTTTCTTTAGATTTTTTAGAGCATCCAAAGCAGGCTTATGAGGCGGCGATGCAATTTGGAAAACTTAGCAGATTGTTAAACGGTTTCGACCCTAGCCAACTCACCCCTACCATCCCAAATTTTCACAATCTACCCTTTAGGTTTAATCAATTTAAAGATGCCTTAAGTGGAACTTCTGCAGTTCTTAAAGAAGAGGCAAAAAAGGAGATCTCAGAGGCTCTTTATTATCATTATTTGGTAGATTACTATAAGTCCTACTTAGGTAGGGATGATTTTCATGACCGCGTAATGCACCACGATACGAAAATCAGCAATGTTTTGTTGGATGAAAAAACATTTAAAGGTGTTTGCGTGATAGATTTGGATACCATGATGCCCGGAAAGACACTTTCTGATCTTGGCGACATGATGCGTACTTATCTCTGCGCTTATTCTGAAAATGAGACTGATCTTGATAAGGTTAATATCAGAATGGAATATTTCGAAGCAATGATAAAAGGTTATTTTTTTGAGATGAAAGATATTTTTACAGGCACAGAGAAGGAACTAATTTTATTTTCTGGAAAGTATATCATTTACATGCAGGCGCTAAGGTTCTTAACCGATTTTTTAAATGGTGATGTATACTATCCGATAAAATATCCAAATCAAAATCTAGATCGTACCAAAAACCAGCTAAAGCTGTTAAAGGAGTTGTATGCCAATGAAGAAGAAATGCAACATATCATCGACGTCAATTTAAATTAAAAATATGTCTGAGCATGGTGATTTAAAAAAAGAGTTTCAGATAGAACGGATGATTCTTTTTACTGATGCGGTTTTTGCAATTGCAATTACATTGCTGGTTATTGAGATTAAGGCGCCAATCATCTCCGAATACTCATCATTCAATCAAACTTTAAATCAACTTTTTGACCTTATTCCACGGTTCATGGGTTTTATAATGAGCTTTTTTGTAATTGCAATTTATTGGCGCTCACACCATCGGCTTTTTTCCTTTTTAAAAAGTTATGATGATAGGATTATTTGGCTAAATTTTTTCTTTTTATTTTTTATAGTGCTGATGCCTTTTAGTTCTTCTTATTATAGCGAAAACGCAAGTTATCAACTTCCTTTTTATTTTTATAGTGTTAATGTTTCTATGATTGGATTTCTAAATTATTTTATGTTGGCTTACATAATCAAACATAGAGGTAGAATTTCAGATGGCTTAGATCATGTAAAAACCCGTCGTCTTGCTCGTTCGAGAACTTTGCTAATCCCAGTTATCTTTTTTCTAGGTTTTTTGGCGGATTTAATTTTGAGGCCATTTGGCGTTATCCATTACTTAAGCAGATGGGTGCCCTTATTAATTTGGCCGGCAATTTCAACTTTGAATAGATATTTTGGTAGAGCTGACGATTTGGAGTTTCATGAGAAACTGGCAGCAAAAAAAAGGCGCTAAATAAATTTTTTTCTAATTGTTCGGTTTATCCTCTAAAAAAATTAAAGGTAAACGCGATGATTAAGAGATTTTGACCACCCTTTATGAAGTCATGCTCAAACATTTTTAAAAAAAACGATTATGACGCAGCATCTCCCATCTAAAGCAAGTGTCTATTTCTGCAGAAAATCGCATCGAAGATTATTTTTAGCACGAGCGGCGCGCTTGCAATAGAATCAAAGAAAAAATAAAAGGGTAATTACAGCCAACGTGCCAGCGCCAACGACTGGAACGGCATCCTTTTACTGACATGGATTTTTCAGCGGAGGCAGTAAAAGATATAATGGAAGGCATGTTAAGGCGCCCGAAAAAAGAAACTAGGAAATATTGTTACAATTTTCCAAAAGCAAAAAAAGCATCCCGAACATAATCGGAATGCTTTTATAACTACTATCCTCTGTCTTTCTGACCTCCGACTTGCTGACTTATTTCGTCTCGTCTTCTTTTACTTCTTCAAAATCTACATCAGTAACGTTGTCTGGTCCAGCTTGTGGTTCGCCACCACCTTGTGGTTGATCTGGCGCACCTTGCGGCTGCTCTGCATTTTTGTACATTTCTTCTGAAGCTGTATTCCACAAAGTCTGCAACTCTGCTTGTGCGGTGTCGATATCTGCAAAGTTACGAGCTGCATGAGCATCTTTCAGTTTTTTCAAACCTGCTTCGATCGGCTCTTTCTTATCTGCTGATAATTTATCGCCAAACTCTTTTAATTGCTTTTCGGTGGTAAAAATTAATGCATCAGCAGAGTTAATCTTATCTGCTTCTTCCTTAAATGTTTTATCTGCATCAGCATTAGCTTCTGCTTCTTCCTTCATCTTTTTAATTTCAGCTTCCGTTAAGCCAGATGATGCCTCAATGCGGATTTTTTGCTCTTTGCCTGTCGCTTTATCTTTCGCACTTACATGCAAAATACCGTTGCTATCTAAATCAAACGCAACCTCTACTTGTGGCACACCACGGGGTGAAGGTGGAATTCCATCTAAAATAAATCTACCAATCGTACGGTTTTGGTTAGCCATTGGGCGCTCACCTTGTAAAATATGTATCTCTACAGACGGCTGATTATCTGCTGCTGTAGAAAAGGTTTCTGATTTTTTGGTAGGAATAGTTGTGTTGCTTTCAATCAATTTTGTCATTACACCGCCCATGGTTTCTATACCTAAGCTAAGTGGTGTAACATCTAACAACAACACATCTTTAACATCGCCAGTTAACACACCGCCCTGAATTGCTGCACCAATCGCAACAACCTCGTCAGGATTTACACCTTTACTTGGCTCTTTACCAAAAAACGCTTTAACTGCTTCTTGTATTGCAGGGATACGAGTTGAACCACCAACCAAAATAACTTCGTCTATATCGCTCGCGCTTAAACCTGCATTTTTTAATGCCGATTTACAAGGTTCGATGGTTTTTTTAATAAGTGAATCTGCCAATTGCTCAAACTTAGCGCGACTTAATGTTCTAACCAAGTGCTTAGGTCCACTTGCATCTGCAGTGATGTATGGTAAATTGATTTCCGTACTTGTTGTGCTAGACAATTCTATCTTCGCTTTTTCTGCCGCTTCTTTTAAACGTTGCAAAGCCATTGGATCTTTAGAAAGATCCATAGAATTTTCGGTTTTAAATTCTGCAGTTAACCAGTCGATAATTACGTGGTCAAAATCATCGCCACCTAAGTGTGTATCTCCATCAGTAGATTTTACTTCGAAAACTCCATCACCTAATTCTAAAACTGATACATCATGAGTTCCACCACCGCAATCGAAGACGGCAATCTTCATGTCTTTATGAGCCTTATCAAGCCCATAAGCCAATGCAGCTGCTGTTGGCTCGTTGATGATACGTTTTACAGTAAGGCCTGCAATTTCTCCAGCTTCTTTGGTTGCTTGGCGTTGTGCATCGTTAAAGTAAGCTGGTACAGTAATAACTGCTTCAGTAACTTCTGTGCCCAAAAAATCTTCTGCTGTTTTTTTCATTTTCTGCAAAATCATTGCAGAAATTTCTTGTGGAGTATATTTCCGATCTCCAATTTCTACTCTCGGCGTATTGTTATCACCTTTAACCACTTTATATGGTACCCGGCCAATCTCCTTAGAACATTCGTCGAAACTATTGCCCATGAAGCGTTTAATTGAAAATATCGTTTTTGTTGGATTGGTAATAGCCTGACGCTTAGCAGGCTCTCCAACCTTGCGCTCACCGTTTTCTGCAAATGCAACGATAGACGGTGTAGTACGCTTACCCTCACTGTTTGCAATAACTACAGGCTCGTTGCCCTCCATTACCGAAACACATGAGTTTGTTGTTCCTAAATCTATTCCAATAATTTTTCCCATTGTATTTATATTTTTCTCTTTAATTTTTTAATCGTTACTGCTATTTAAACAATGTATGTGCCAATCGATTTTTGGCAGATTATAACTTTAAAACGCTAAAAGAATGTAAAAAGGCTGTTGGAGTGCTGACAGCATGGCAGAAAACAAAAAGGTTACGGGTTGAATGTTGTGGTTGCCGGTCACGGTGGTTAACTTGTTTAGTCGCACGCAATGCGGGCTGCTATTCACCAACCCATTTTTTCTTTCGATCTGATAAATCTTATTCAGATAATTAATAGAAATGAGTTTTAAATTTGTTTCGATGTTTTGAATTCTATACTAAATTTCCATTAACAAACTTTAACGCTCGTAAGCACACATCTGCAATTAAAATATCGATATTTATGGCTTCAAAATCTATATGAATAAAATTTACGCTTTACTAATTTTTTCTCTTGCCATTTCTAGCGCGTTCAGCCAAACCTATACTGTAAACGGCCAAATAAAAGATACCCAAGGAGAAATAGTGCCATTTGCCTCTATTTATGTGAAAGGTACAACCACTGGAACTTCTGCAAACATAGAGGGTAAGTATATTCTTAAGGGGGCAAAAGAAAATGTTACTCTTGTTTTTAAGGCAGTGGGATATAAGCCGCTGGAAAGTATCGTTAATTTACAAAACAACCAAGCTTTAAATGTGGTGCTCACCTCAGAAATTTATACGTTGGCAAATGTAAATATTAGTGCAAACGGCGAAGATCCCGCGTATTCTATCATCCGCAAAGCGATCAAACAACGTAAAAAACATTTAGAAGAAGTTAAGGCATACAGCTGCGATGTGTATATAAAAGGCGTGCAGAAGCTGGTAAGCGCACCTAAGAAATTTCTTGGTAGAGACATTAGAAAAACGCTTCAACTAGATAGCAACAGGAAAGGTATCATCTACTTATCTGAATCTGAAAGTAAATTTAATTTTAAAAGGCCCAGTTCAATTCACGAGGAAATGATCTCTTCTAGAATTTCTGGCCGCGATAATGGCTTTAGCTTTAATAAGGCATCTGATTTGATCATCAATTTTTACGACAATTATTTGTTGGCTAACACGCTTAGCTCGCGTGGATTTATTTCGCCGATAGCGGATAATGCCTTGTTTTATTATCGATATAAATATTTAGGCGAAACCACAGAAAACGGTTATCTAATTCATAAAATAGAAGTGATTCCACGCCGAGAAAACGACCCCGTTTTTAGAGGTATGATTTATATTATGGATGATAGTTGGAGAATAAACGACACGGATTTATTCTTGACCAAAAAAGCCGGAATAAATTTTATTGACACACTGAACATTAAGCAATCTTTCACCAAGGTAGAAAATGTTTTTATGCCCACAGCTATAAATTTTCAATTTAATGGCAATGTGCTTGGTTTTAAATTTGCAGGATATTATGTAGGCGTATATAGCAATTACAACATCAATCCAAATTTCCCGAAAAATTTTTTTAATGGCGAAATTTTAAAAGTTACAGAGTTGGTAAATAAAAAGGATTCGATTTATTGGACGACAAACAGACCAATCCCGCTTACGTTAGATGAACGAAAAGACTACATTAAAAAAGACAGCATCCAAAGATTAAAGCAATCTAAAGTGTATTTGGATTCTGTGGAAAAAGACAATAATCATTTTTCAGTTTGGAAATTGGCTTGGGCGGGATATAGGCTCAATAACAGGTACGAGAAAAAATCTTTTAGTTTCGATCCTCTGTTGCGCTCTGTTTTTTACAACACGGTAGAAGGTTTTGTGGTGAGATATGGTGTTACGTACCGTAAAAATTTTGAAAATAATAGAAATTATAGCGTCAGGCCCGAGTTTAGATATGGTTTCGCAAATCAATTGCTGACAGGGAGCCTAACCGGAAATTATTTTTACAACCCTGTTAAGCGCGCAAGCGTGGGAGCGTCTTTTGGTAACGGCGTTTACGATTTGAATAATTTAGGTTCGATGACTTTGTTAGGCAACTCTATAAACAGTTTGTTTTACGAAAAGAATTATTCTAAATTTTATTATAAGAGTTTCGTTAATTTAAACACGGCAAGAGAATTAGCTAGCGGTCTTCAAGGGAGTTTGAATTTAGATTATTCTAATAACGAAACCATGGTAAACCATACCTTTTTTACCATTTTGGACAGAAAAGATTTAGAATTTACATCTAACAATCCTTTTACGCCAACGGTTGAAACGCTACTGTTTCCGCACTATCAAGCTCTAACCGCCTCAGCTAACTTAACTTACACCATTGGTCAAAAATACATCACGAGGCCTGATGGTAAGTTTTATCAACAGTCTAAATATCCACGTATTTCCATAACATACAAAAAAGGTTTCAAAAACGTGCTTTCCAGCGATGTAGATTACGATGTGGTAAAGGCAGAAGTTTATCAAGATAGAATTGGTTTTGGTCTTTGGGGATATACCTCGTTTTTGGTCGGAACAGGGAAATTCTTAAATAGCAAAAATTTATATTACTTGGATTATAAACATTTTGCAGGCAATATTTCTACCATTTTTCCGCCTAACATCCGCAAATTTCAGTACTTAGACTTTTACCAATTTAGCACTAAAGAGCAATATTTTGAGGCCCACCTAGAGCATAACTTCGCCGGATTTTTCATTAATAAAATTCCGTTGGTTAGAGAATTAAAACTGGAAGAATTTATTGGCGGCGGATATTTATCATCGCCAGAAAAAAGAAATTATAACGAATTTTATTTCGGCTTGCAGCGTTTAATTTTTAGGGCAAGCTACGGTTTCGCGTATGATGGGAATAGAAAAATTAGTCAGGGTTTTAGGTTGAGTTACGGATTTTGAGGTTGAGGTCCCCCCTAGCCCCAAATGGGAATGAAGGTTGAGGTTAGTTAATATCCTGGCGCCTTAATTGGTATTTTTGGAATAAGTAAAATCATAATAATTATGCGAAATATTTTGTTTTTGATGATCCCCACCCTGCTATTTGTAAGCTGCAGCAATGCACAAAATCCTGCTAAAGTAGATTTAACGGCAACGGAGTTTGCTAAAGAATTAGCATCAATAAAAGATGTACAAGTGATAGATGTAAGAACCCCGGAGGAATTTGAAAAAGGACACGTAAAAAATGCAATCAACATTAACCTTCGTGATGAAAATTTTTCCAAAAAAATAGATTCTTTAGATAAAGAAAAACCTGCTTTTGTGTATTGCCTAAGCGGCGGAAGAAGTAGCGCTGCTGCCGAGCAAATGATAAGTAGGGGATTTATAGATGTTAGGCAAATGCAAGGTGGAATGATGCAATGGCGCGCGAAGAATCTGCCAGAAGTTATGGAAAATTCTATAGTAGATAAAGGGATAACGTTAACCCAGTACCAAAAAATGATAAACAGCGATAAAACAGTGTTGGTTGATTTTTATGCCGATTGGTGTATTCCCTGCAAAAAAATGAAACCTTATCTGGATAAAATTTCAGCAGAAATGAAAGACAGCTTAACGTTAATTCGTATTGATGCAGATGCAAATAAAGAATTGATGAAAGCATTAAATGTAGAAGGATTGCCTGTGTTAAAATTATATAAGAAAAACATGTTAACTTGGGATAGTGAGGGTTTGGCAGAAGAAGGAGTGGTGAGGAAAAAAATCAACGAATAGGTTTAGGGCCGGAAGGTAGAAGGTTGAGGAAAAGGGGCATATTCTGGAACCTAGATTGACTGTTGAGCCTTATTGTCGGCTGTCACGTTGAGCCTGTCGAAACGCGTTTAAAAGTCCTTCGACAGGCTCAGTAAGACATCATGCAAAAACCAACCTGCTGATCATCGCAGAAAAAGGTTAACCAGCAATCCGCGTAGATCTGCGAGAGAGCAACGTTCACTCTTCAACATTATACTCCGAAATCCCCCAGCTTTTATTTGGCGCTGCACCCATTTTCAAAATTAAAGAACCCCCTTTTAACAACTCTGATGCTGGGAAATCAAAGCATTTTAATACCTTACCGTTCAGCGTAGCGCTTTGCACATACATGTTGTTGCGAGATGCGCCCTTCGCTTCGATGGTAAACTTCTTTCCTCTTCCAAACCTTTCTCCCAAATCTATCTCAATTTTTGGATACAGCGGACTCCCAATTTCATAAACGGGATTTACTCTGCCGCCTCCATCAGTTTGGAACAATCCAATAGCAGTCATCACCATCCAAGCGCTCATTTGTCCTTGATCTTCGTCGCCTAAATAAGCATCAGCAGTTCCAAATCCGTAATATCTATCCATTACAGAACGTGTCCATTTTTGTGTTGACCACGGTTTGCCGGCCCAATTAAATAAATAGGCAAAATGCATAGATTGTTCGTTTCCCTGCACAACCGGATAATCCCAATATTGGTCATTAATACCATTGTAACGCCATGGAGCACTTTGCTTAAATCCCCATTCTAAACGATCTGTAAATTTTTGTTTCCCTATCATATCCACTAATGCAGGCACATTTTGAGGAACAAAAAAGGTAAGTTGCCACGCGTTTCCCTCTACATAATGCTCGTTTGCACCACTACGGAAAGGGTCGAAATTTTCTGTGAATTCTCCGTTGCTCAATTTCATGTGACTAAATCCTGCGGTATCGATGGTGTTTTTCCACCAATAACCTCTTTCGTTGAACTTATCATGAATAGCTATTTTTCCAAGCGCTTTAGCCAACTGACCTACATTCCAGTCATCAAAAGAATATTCCATCGTGTTAGAAAACCTTCCACTATCAGACGGTACATAGTGGTATTTTTCATAGGCTACCAAATCTCTATTTCCGGCGAAGCCCGTAAAAACTTTTTGAGCAGGTGTAGTTTGCATTTTTACGGCTGCTGCTAAAACCTTTTCTGCATCAAATCCTTTAATACCCATTTGATAAGCGGAGACCATTTGCGGTATTTCGTGTTCGCCAACCATTACCGGCACGTAATTCATTCCGGCTGGCCCTTTTGCCAACCAACCATAAGCATCATACATGGCTAGTTGCGAGTTTACCCATCGGTTGCTCCACTCGGGCGTAACGAGATTCCAGAGTTGATTTAAATTCCAGAATGTGTTCCAAAAAGCATCGCATCCCAAAGCAACATCATCTTTATTTTTAAGTTGTTGTAATTTTCCGTCCGTTCCTCGCCACTGTCCATTTGTATCGCTCCAGGTATTTCGACTGCAAAGCGAACGATATAGCGAGTTATAAAAACGTACTTTTTCCTGCCGGTTTGTACTCGTAATCTTTACACGATTAAAAATATCGTTCCATGTGTTTATCTGGTTTTCTCGCACTGCATTAAAATCCCAGCCGAACGACTCAGCGATCTCGGTTTTTAGGTTGTTGCTCGCATTATCCAAACTTACCAAAGAAATTCCTGAACGGACCTGAACCACGGGATATTGTTCGGCATCGAACTGAACGTTTAATCCTGCTTCTTTAGCTTCAGAAGCAACTAACTCAGCAACATCTGTATGTTTATCGTTAAGCCAATTGCCAACACTTTTTATCGGTTGATCAAATTCTATCACAAAGTAAATGGTATAATCTTGCGAGGCGTCTTGACTCCATACACCTGGAGAAAACTGATGGGCAAAGCCTTCTATTCGGTAATCGCTAACTTTTTTAACCTCTATATTTTTTAATTGATAACCATATTCTGCGGGAATGTGTAAGTCGATAAGCACTCTCGCGCTATCACGATCCTTGGGGAAAGTAAAACGCTCAAAGCCGCAGCGAGTAGTTGCGGTAACTTCTGCTTTGATGTTGTAATCTTTAAGCATTACTTCATAAGAACCGACTGGTGCTTTCTCTGTTTTTTTATCTATCTGGGAACGATATCCAGAACCGGGAACAAACTCATTGCCGATGCTGGTTTTCAGTTTACCATTGGTTGCGAAAATACCCAATCCACCCAGAGTCCACTCGTGGATGTGGCTAAAAGTTCCTACACTTTCAAAACTAGGATCGTAGCCGGCCTGCCAACCTGCCCGCTGGTTATCGGGACTCATTTTTACCATGCTGAAAGGCATCCAAGGACCCGGAGCAATCATCCAACGCGAGTGTGCCGTTCCCATCCGCGTGTCTACATAATTTGCCAAGGTTTGTAGTTTTTGGGGCGCTCGAACCACGATTCCACTCCTTACCACTTTTCCGTCGGCTAACACTTTATAATTACTCAATTTTTGGACAGTGACCGCTGGCATCGGAGCTTCAAACTCATAATTTCCTTTCTCAGCGATTTCTTCAAAAATCTTTTTGTTATCTAATAGAACGGCAAGCTTCGGCGTGCCGTTTAAGTGAAGCGCCGTAACAAGTAAAGGTTGAGCCTTTTTGCCATCAATATTCAATTCATAATCGGCTGGCACTACACTCTTAATAAACAATTTTGTTGCAGACTCTAGCAAAAGTTTTTTCGGACTTTCTAAAAGTACCTGATCAAACATAATCCAGGAGCCTTGTAGGGTTGTAATTGTAATTTTATTACCTCCTTTTCTAATTACATTGCTATTTATGGGTATCTCTAAAATTTTTGGAGTTGCTCTTGATAGATCCCCTTTAAGTGCAAGCGAATCTACATAAGGTTCTGTTTCTGTAGGAAATGCTTGTTTTGTTAGATCATAACCTTTTGCAGATAGTTGTATCTTTTCTTCCTGATTGTTGATGGTGATTTTGAGAAGGGGCAAAAACTTTTTGGCATAGTCGCTCAGTTTGATGACCAATTTATAGCCTTCCTTTGCAGGTGCATTTTCAACTCCAAATAATATATTTACTTGATTGGTGCGCCAGCCGGCGGTTGACCACGTGCCGCCCCAAGTATCAACCGGACCTGGCAACACGTACGGAAAATCTTTTTTTTCTGTTGAATATCCCAACAAAAAAAATTTATCCTCATACCCAAAATCTTTCGCTACAAAATCTTTAAATCCGTTAGGAGCAAGTGCAAATTCGAGGGCAGAATGGTCTGCTTTTCCTATACTCCAAATTACGTTTTGTGTTGATTGAGAAAAAACCATGCTTACAGTTGTCATAAATATGCAAATTAGCATAGATATTTTTCTCATAAATAATTGGAAATTAAGTGTCAATTTATATTTTTGAATAAGCTGCAAGATTTATAGACATCCAAAACTAACTAAAATTTCTGTCGCTAATAGTGCAAATTAATTGAAAATAAGATTTGCGTTAACAACCGTTGAGAGCAGTAATTTTTAATGATTTATATATTATGGCCATAAAAAATTGACGTAATAGCATGAATATTTTTTGAGCATAAACTTACCCTTTCAAAAAATAGATTTTAATTTATGATAATTCCGGCAAAAAAGAGGTATTCCAAACGATTGAGCGAGCAGCATCCCATGCCAAAAGAGCTTAAAGTTACGTTAAGGGGGGATACAATATTTATTCCGCCCACAGTCTAGGAATAGGTAAAATATCAAACGGTTACAAATCTTTAACTGCAAGTTTGGTCGATAAAAAATTTATCGCGATTGATGGTTTTGTTGGGGTGTTTTGGATTGGAAGGTCCTTGTTTCCAAAAATTCCCGAAAAGGCTTGATAGACAATTGTAACGAAAACGACGTTTTGAGCGTGTTGCCCAGGCTAATAGGAAACTGGCAAGCCCAGGAAAATGGCTTAAATATTCCTCTGCACAAACTGGAAAATCAATTAACTAAAATGAACAATAATAAAAAACAGTACTTGTTTGTCAATCAGGTGTGCGGTCTCGGCGAGCCTATATTGTTGATAGACTTATTCCCAAACAAGAGGTTTACCAATTAACTGGCGGGTTGAACAGTTATTTGTTGTAGTTCTTAAACGAATTGTTCGTGTCTGAAACTGGTATCACAAATGTATCAAAACTCTCAAAAACATGCTGCATGCTATAGTTATGCTCGTTTGAGTTTTTATATGTCTTTAACAGCTTGGCTAAACCTTTAGCAGTGTAAATTCCGCAGAATGGTTGATAGAATTTGTGATTTTGATATACGTAAAAATCATGGTTATTTTGTTGTTCAAAACAACCCGCCAAATAACCGATAACCTCAGGTTTCATGTCCACCAAGTCGCAGGCTAAAATCATCCAATCTAAATCTGGAAACGTTGAATGGGCAGTTAAAATCCCTCGTAGCGGCCCTGTTATTTTCGCATCATCCACAATCAACTCCGCTTCTTGGATTATTTCTCTATAACTGTTAACCTGACTTTGGTTTACACTTACAAAACTATCTAAATTTAGGCCTTTCAATTTTTTTCGCATTATCGCCACCCAAGTATCCTCGCCTAAAAGTTTTAATCCTTTGTCCGTACCAGCCCTTTTGCTTTCTCCTCCTGCTAAAATTAATCCTGTTAAATCCATGCACTACCTATCGCTATGGCCTAGGCTTTTATCCGGGCTTATTACATCTCGCACCAGTTTTTTCAGTTCTTTGATTTCTGGAAAACGTTCCATCTGTTTCCTGTCGAAAATAGGTCGAGCCTCAATTCTTACGGTAAAAGTGCCCCCGATTTCGCTCGGAATTAGAGTTATGCCTTTTATCTCCTCCACAAAAGTGGTTAAAATCTCCTGCGCCATCCAAGCAGATCGCGGCAGCCAACCACATTTAGGGCAATACTCAATTTCAATTAGTGGTTTATCTGCGTTCATTCTATCGTGGCGTTTCTACCAGTTTTAAACCAATTTTAATACTCCTCCAAAAAAAAGGGGTTTCGCTTCCTTTTAACATTATAACTAACGGAAACTGAGATGAAACAACAAAATGGGAATAATTTTTAATCTGTCGAAATTATTGAAACGATTTAACTGAATTACGCCCAATTTCCAACCTGCTTAGTTCGCTTGCAGTAAATTTAAGATTTTGTTTCTGATTTAAAGCTTTTGCCAATTGTGCTTGAAATTGTTGCTCTGATTCAACTTTTAATAAAGAAATCCAGTATGGTGTAAATACCCCATCGCCATCACTTCTGAAACCGAACGATGCCTCTTTTTTAGCAAAATTCAACAAAGAAATAATCTGATCCTCGTTTTTACCTTTCATCAAAACGGTATTGAGTTTCACTTTTATTCCTTTCTTTTAAACTGCAAAAATGCCGAGCCAGAAACGATAATATTTAACAGTAACACCAAAGGCCGATAGACAGAAACGCTTACACCCGCCAAAGAAAAAACTGCAATATAGTAGCTTGCGCCGCCGTGCCCTACAGACGCATATAAAAAGCCTAAACAGAATAGGCAAACAACCACATTCCCTGAAGCCATTAAACCAATATTTTTTGGATATTTACTTTTTCAAAATCTTCTTTTGGAGCTTCACACATTGGGCAAAAGTAGTTTTCTATTTCCGTAAACGTCACACCGGGCTCAATGTTATTTATCTCATCACCATAAGTTTGATTATAAACAGTTTTGCAATGTTTACATTGATGCACTTCTAAAAGCTCGTTAATTTCCTTTGGTCGCGCCGATTTATTTGACCTCGGCAAAGCAAAATTAAGTTGTAAGCTATAATAGTGCTCAACCAATGCGATCAAAGTATATGCTAAATCCTGTTGTCTTGCGGCTTTCTCAAAAACAACAAACTCTTTACTGTTGGGGTTAAAGTTATTGGTGTGCGATATTTCGAATAATGCCAAATTATCATCTATGTTTTGCTTTAATTTTTTAATGATTACTGAGCCAAATAAACCTGTTTTCGGTTTGGTTTTTATGGCGAAACAGAGACCAAAAGTACGAATGTCAGCTTCTTCAAAACATCGAGCCAAATGCAATTTTAAATTCAAGGCCTCTTCGCAAACTTCTTCTAGTTGCCAATTAAGTTCGGTTGCAGCATGCCTTACGCTTATACGATGTTTATCCAACAAATGACTCCAATATTTTCTATCATCTAGCTTAATACTTTTAATAATAATGCTTTTCCATGCGGTAGTGTACAACTGCCCAACACGGGTTTTAAGACAAATTTCGGCGATATCTTCGAGCAACTCTATACTAAATTCTTCATTTCTGCGGTAAATTCCGAGCCAAAACTTGTTTGTTCCGTAACTATTAAATCCCTCATAATAGGGTAGCTTAAAACTAGTATGTTCCATCGGTAATTCGTAAGGCCGGCCAGTTAGCTGATGTACATCGACCAAATGCTTATAAAGTGTTTCGCCTTTTAAACGTATGTTTCCATCACCATTGAGATCGGTCAATGCTTCCTCTATCAATCTGCTTATCAGCGGAATATCTTCTGTGTAAATTAAGGTTGGCCAGGCGTACATCTCGGTCGAGCTTGGATAGCGGACGTGCAAAAACCAATAATTGCTCAACTCAGAGGATATGAAATTAAGGTGGCCAGTAAAAAACGGCGTTAAATTTTGGGTGTAGTCTATGATGTTTATTTTTAGGGTTGGCCGAAAATTAAAAGCGTTTAAAATATCTTTATAAACGCCCTCTCTTAGCCAATTTGCGGCATTTAAAATATCATCGGTAACATAAGAACTTACAATGTTCGGGTATACGTCCGTATTAATCTCAAAAGGTATTTCTGCTCTAGAAAATAAGTATTCTATATCTTCGATGGCAGGCACATCTGCGCAAAAAATTAGCTGTTGCCTGTTTCCAAACCTAAAGTTTTTTACCCCAGCTTGTCTTGCGATTGCCAAAATTTCCAATAAATCGCCGGGGTAAACAATGCCACCAGGCAAATTTATTTTAACTACATGTTTTACGCCCAGTTTATTCATTAGATAGTACTTAATAATTCATCGGAGAAACTATTCTCCAAAATTCTTTTTACCTCGGGTTTACAAGAACCACAACCCAAACCTGCGCCGGTTATTTCGCACAGAGCATTTATATTTGAGCAACCTTTTTGTATGGCGGCCTCAATATTTCCTACACCCACATTGTTACAGCTACACACCAAATTCCCAATTACGGGTTTTGGTATCTTTCCACTGCGCAATAATTGCAGGCGCTTATCATTAAGTTCTATTTTTTTTGAGATAAGTTCTTTAAATTCCTGAAATTCGCCTTTATCTCCGATAAGGATGGTACCCACAAGTTTATCTTGGTGAATTATGCACTTTTTGTAGTAGCGTTTCGCTTTATCAATAAAAACAATTTCCTCATAATCTGTATCGTTAGGGCATTCTGGAATGCCAATACTACATAAATCAAAACCATGGATTTTGATGATGTTCATAAACGTGCTGCCCTGGTAAATACTGGCAATATCGCCTTGTAAATAGTCGGCCAGTACTGCCGCCTGCTCCTCTGCCGCCGCGGTAATTCCATACAATGTGCCTTCAAATTCTGCAATTTCGCCAATGGCAAAAATGTTTTCATTGCTGGTTTGCAAACGTTCATCAACTAAAACCCCACGTTTACAATCAAGGCCGCAATCTTTTGCCAACTCTATATTTGGAGTGGTGCCTATGGCTAGAACCACGGCATCGCAATTTATTTTTCTACCACTCCGCAGGCCAACACCCGTAAGCTTAGAGCGACCATAAAAAAGTTCTACTTCGTCATCGTAGTAAATGTCGCAGCCCTGCTCTACCATCTCGTCATGTAAGAGTTGGCTTCCCAAAGTATCTAGTTGCCTACTTAAAAACCTCGATATACGTTGAACGATGGTAATCTGAACGCCCATTTCCCTTAACGCCGCCGCCATTTCTAACCCTAACAGACCGCCGCCAATAATTACCACCCGGCTTTCTTTTGGTAAATGTTTCTTAAAATCATCAGCATCCTTACGGCAGCGCATAGAAAAAATGCCGGGCAGTTTGGGAACGTTTTTCGGGATGGTTGCTCGGCTCCCGGTGGCTAAAATCAGGACGTCATATGATGTTTTTTTACCATAGTCATCAATCACAAATTTTTGTTCCCTGTCAATTTTCTTTATGCCTACGCCGCGTTTAAACCCGATTTTGTAAGATGGTTCTTCAGCATCCGTCATCTTAACTAGTTTTTCCCACTTTTGCTCGCCACTAATGTAATCTGGCAACATTACCCGATTATAAAATGGCAGGTTTTCTCTACTAAACACCGTAATTTCGTCGTCATTGTTGATGTCTTTATAAGCTTTTAAAAAGCCGAAAGAGCCTGCTCCAGCACCTACTATTACAATGCGTTGCTTTGGTTTTTTATATTTTAAAACTTGCACGGCGCAATATTTAAAATCTGGCTCTTTTGAAACGGCATCCACCAGCGGACTGGTCAGATTATTTGTTCTGTTTAGATCGTTATTAAAAATTTTCCCATAATGCATCGGCAAAAACACCACTCCCGGTTTTATCCCTTCGCTAATTTTTACCTTTACCCGTACCTCGCCCCACTTCGACTGTATAATGGCAACTTCACCATCCGCTAGGCCTATTTGCCTAGCATCGCTCGGATGAATTTCTAGAAACGACTGTTTGATGTGTTGATTAAGCTTGTTTACCTTGCTGGTTTTAGAGCGGGTATGCCATTGATCTCTAATTCTTCCGGTGGTTAGAATAAACGGAAAATCGGGGCTGGGGCTTTCGCTTTTAAAAACATCTTCAACAGGAAAAATATTTGCTCTTTTTGATGCGGTATAAAACTGATGGTTTGTAAACAAACGTTCAGTCCCGATACTCTTTGAGTTAAGGTAAGGCCATTGAACAGTTCTATTATCCCTTAATATAGCATAAGTTAAGCCTTGAATATTGATGTTTGTGCCAGCCGTCAAATTACCATGCTCGATAAAAATTTCTTCTTGATTTTTATAATCAAAACCCTTGTAACCCATTTTTTGGGCAAACCTGCATAGAATTTCCGCATCGGGCAAGGCAATGCCTGGAGCATCAACAATTTTTGGCAGATAGCTTATCCGTCTTTCAGAATTGGTCATGGTACCCTCTTTCTCTGCCCAAGCGGCAGCGGGTAAAATCACATCTGCGTAAGCCAAACATTCTGATTTGTTGCTTATTTCTTGCACGACCACATACTTGGCTTTCTTTAGAGCTGCTTCTGCTTGGCGCACGTTTGGCAAACTGAGTAGGGGGTTGGTACAAATAATCCAGATTGCCTTTAGCGTTCCGTTTTCCAATGCTTCAAACATTTCTGTTGCGGTTAATCCAGGTTTTGGGTCGATTTCTGTTCCACCCCAAAATTTTTGAACTTCTTTACGATGCAAAGGATCATCTAAATTTTTATGAACCGCCAGCATGTTTGATAAACCACCAACTTCTCGCCCACCCATAGCATTGGGCTGACCGGTTAAAGAGAACGGCCCCGAACCGGGTTTTCCAATTTTGCCAGTGATGAGGTGTAAATTGATGAGGCTCAAATTTTTATCAACGCCCGTGCTGCTTTGGTTTAAACCCATGGTCCACATGCTGATATAGCCATTCGATGCAGCGATATATTCCGCGGCCAGTTCAATATCGGCCACAGCCAAACCACAAATAGTTGCCGATTCTTCTAATGTTTTGGCGAAAACAACATCTTGGTATCTGCTAAAGCCTTCTGTATGATTTTGGATAAATATAAGATCTACGTTGCCGTTTTCTATTAAGCACCTACCTATGGCGTGGTTTAAAGTTACATCTGTACCAGGATTAAGTTGTAGGTGTAGGTCGGCAATAGAACAGGTGTCGGTTACCCTCGGGTCTACCACAATAATTTTCGTTTCTGGATGAGCGGCTTTTTGCGCTTCGACCCTTCGCCACAAAATTGGGTGGCACCAAGCGGGGTTTGCTCCAGTAATGTAGAAACAGTCGGCCAGTTCAATGTCATCATAGCATACAGGCACACTGTCTTCGCCTAAAGACATTTTATAGCCAACAACGGCACTGCTCATGCACAAGCGAGAATTGGTGTCGATGTTGTTGCTGCCAATAAAGCCTTTCATTAGCTTGTTAGCCACATAGTATTCCTCAGTTAGGCATTGTCCGGATACATAGAATGCCACCGAATTTGGGCCATACTTATCGATAAAGGTTTTAAAAACGGCTGCGGTTCTGTTTAAGGCTTCATCCCAACTAACAATTTGCAACGGCATATTTTTATTATACCGCATTTGCGGATGCGTTAAACGGTCTGATTTATCATTCACCGTATAATGCAAATTCATTCCTTTGCTGCAAAGCATTCCTTTGCTGGATGGATGGTCAGCATCGCCTTGCAGCGTTATATCTCCATTTTTTTCTTTGTTAACAAGAACGCCACAGCCTACCCCGCAATAACAGCAGGTTGATGAGAATTGGTTTAAAGCTTTATTTTTTTGCATTCAATTAAATATCAACTGTGTTTTAAGAGCCCACCCCTAAAAGCATAGTTTGATGTGTTTACTCTGCTAAGTCATAATCAAGCTGTGCTGGATCTTCTTCTTCTTTGGAGGTGAACCGAGTGATAAAAATGATAAGCGAAACGGCGATAATTGCATAGCCGATGTATTGAAAAGCCTGAACATAAGAGATGGATTCTGATTTGAACAAGAAACCGAGGGCCATTCCGCCCAGATTTCCTCCTGCACCTACTATACCACTTATTAAGCCCACATTTTTTTCGTTAACAAAAGGTACAATTCCATAAGTTGCGCCGTTAGACATTTTTAGGAATAAGGCGAAAGTAAGCATGGCGACGATCGCAAAAACAAATGAGCCTGCCTGCGCAAAAAGAATTAATCCACAACCTTCTAACAAGAGCATCAAGGCCAACAGCATTCCCTTTCCTTTCATTCCGAAATTTACGCCCACTTTATCAGAAACAATTCCTCCCAAAGCCCTCGCAAAAAGATTCATCAAGCCAAAAATACCCGCCCAAAAACCTGCGTTGGCTTGCGTTAAACCAAAGGTATCTACAAAGTGTAGCGATGCAACATTGTCAAAGGTAATTTCCATTCCAAAACACATCGCATAACCCAAGGTTAATGCCCAAACTCTCCAGTCGGCCAGTACAGACCAATCTGTTTTTTTGGCTGCAGCTCTAGAATGGCCTATTTCATCAAAATTGCCCTTTGGGGTATCTTTTGTGTATTTCGAATATAAAATTGCAGTTCCCCACATCATTACACCGGGAACAATCATTGCGTATCTCCATGCTTGGCCAGTGGTAAAACCAAAGCCAACAATGGCGGCAAAAATTAATGGCATAACCATGTTTGTTACTCCTCCGCCCAAATTGCCCCATCCACCCGTTACTGCATTTGCCGTGCCTTTAATATTTGGAGCGAACATCATCGAGGTATGATACTGCGTAATTACAAAAGATGCTCCAATTACACCTATGGCCAGCCTGAACATTAGAAAGGTTGCGTAACTATTGGCCAAACCGACGGTAATTACAGGTATTGAACCAATAAGGAGTAACCATACGGCAGTTTTGCGAGGTCCAAAAATATCGCAAAGCTTTCCGATAATCAATCTAGCGATAATGGTTGAAGCTACCGAAGCAATGATGATGTTACCAACTTGTGCTTTGCTTAAATCTAGCTCGGCACGGATGGTAGGCATCAAAGGCGCTAGACCGAACCAGCCAAAGAAGCATACAAAAAACATGAGCCACGTGATGTGGAAAGTACGCATTTGCACACCTTTGAACGATAATACATTTAGTTTGCTAAGTGGTTTTTGAGTAGTCATGACGTTTATTTTAGTTTGAAGGTTTTAGTTAAATGAAAGTTGGAGAAAAGGTAAACATGGCCCATGCCCACTGATTGGGGCCTTTTTGGATTTTGGATTTTACAACCTCCATACTTTTGGTCGCAAATAGCTGAGAATAGCCGATTTTAAAATTTACGCTTGCAGTTAAATTGAGATTATACACCGCATCTAACTCTTGGCCAAGCGACCTGGATAATTTTTGATTGCCGGAAAAGACATCGACCGGCGAGTTAAACTGGTGGATATTGAACAGTATTGCAGACTTACTGCCCGCTTTGAATTTAGTGTTAAGATAAAAATCTATCAAACCCGATGTTTTGCCATCTTGCCCAAATCCATTGCCTACGTAGAAATAATCCATAAAACCGTAATATTTATGGTTGGTTCCAAAAGTAGGGTCGAATGCATTCTCTTTGGTAGATGTACTTTTGTTACCAGATAAATAATCTAGTCCGATTTCGGGGCTTGCGAAAATTTTAGGCAATGATGCGCTGAGGGAAAACATAAATGCACTAGTCCCAACGTTAGTCGGGGTTTTTCCTGTTTGGTAATACGCTTCGCCATGTAAATTAACATTGCCGGCGGTTTGCTCGGCATATAAGCCAAAAGTCTGTTTAAAAGCTGTGGTAGAGTCGGCTTTTTGGCGGCCATCGTTTAAAGCAAGTAACGAAATTTTACCGCCTTTATAGTCTTTATGCACCCACACATATTGCATGGTTTTGTAATTTGCCGTACCGTTATAGAAGGTGCTAGATAGTTTTGTAGGCTCGGTGCCGATGTTTTGATTGAAGGCAGCGCCAGCATCCAATGCAAAACCCAGAGAATCTTTGTAGGCAAACTTTAACAAGTCGTGGCTCCTGCCTTGTTGCGCCCAATCTAATGCGCCCAAAAAGCGCTCATTGTCATAACTCAGTGCCTGCCTGCCTATTTTCACACTCCATCTTTTGTCGAAGTTATAGGCTGCGTAGGCTTCATATAAATTTAACAGGGAAGGGTCTGTTTTGTAGATTTGTGCAGTGCTTCCCCACGTTCTAACGTCTTGCAAAGAAAGCTTAAAGGTTAACTTTTCCTTAGCATAGCCAAAATTAAGCCGCGTTCGTTGTTCTACAAAGAGTGTGGGGGAAGTTTCAGCGGTATTTAAGGTTTTAAAACCGTTTCTAAATTCTGCCCGGGGTCTTAATTCTCCAGAGAGAGAAAATTGGGCGTAAGTGGTGCTCGAACTTAAATTGCTTAGGATAAAAGCTAAGATCGCGACGGGTAACTTAAATTTTCGATACATTTGTACAAGTTTTGAGTTTTAGAGAATTTGAGACTGTTAGCCCCAACGTAGAGTGCAATTCTGGTTGGGGCTTTAATTTTTGTTTTTTAGTTATTTGTCATAAAATTTTGGCGTGATATACCCGTTTTTTTGTGATGTAAATCATACAATAGCCAAATATAAACCAAAAATTGGTTAATTTATATGACTAAACACAAAAAAAATACAAAATTTCAAATGTTTAGACGTATTTTTTCGTAAAAAAAGACAAATTGAGTAATATTTACGATTAAAAAATTAAGTTTTTTATAGTTTTTTACCTAAAAGATTAATTTTAAATTAGATTTTAATATAAAATTGGGTATAATGTTGTGACGATTACATTTTTTATGATAAATGGGTAAAATTTTAAAATAATTTGGGAAACAATACAAAAATGAACGTTAGCAAAAAGAAATATGATTTAGAAAATTGCTTTTTGACCAAAAACTGCATGCCAGATTGGCGCCCGGCCATAGAGAGTAGCAAAATTATTTACGAAGTAAAAAAGGGTCAGGCGATATTTTTAGAGGATGACAAAGTAGAAGGCATCTATTTTATTTATACCGGATTGGTTAAGGTGCATAAGCATTGGGATGAAGGTAAAGAACTTATTGTTAGGTTTGCAAGAGATGGGCAGATTTTAGGTCATAGAGGGTTGAGCTCAAAAAACAAATTTTACCCCATTTCTGCAACCGCCCTTAGTGATTGTGTAGTTTGTTACATAACTATGGATTTTTTTAACAGTACGTTAAAAGTAAATCCAGAATTTCACCATAAATTTTTGATGTTTTTTGCAGATGAGCTGCAAGAATCAGAAAAGAGAATGAAGAACTTGGCGCACATGACGGTAAAAGGCAGGTTTGCACTTGCGCTAGAATATTTTATGGAAGTGTTTGGCTATAATGAAGAAGATCAATCTATCAATATCACTTTTTCGAAGCAAGAAATAGCTTCTTACATTGGCACCACCTACGAGACTTTGTTTAGAACAATAAACGATCTTACCGAAGAAAAAATTATTGAAACATCACATAGACGATATATAGTGCTAGATAAAGAGAAGCTAAAAAGCTGCTCACAAGTTGGTTAGCTCTAGTCTAAAAGCATAGCCTTTACTGGCTCTCCGGCCAATAATTTATGGTTTGCGGCTTTTTGCCAAGCAAGGGCATTGGCTTGGTTTCCCAGCCTCACATCGCCAGAGCCATTGATATTTACCTTTTGTAGCATGCCACTTTTGTTGATTACCGGAAAGAATTCATCAAAAGAGGACGATTTTTCTCGCCCGAACGCCATGGGAAACTTGTCGAATTGATAGGTTTTAACGCCAATAGATTTTTTGATATATGCCTCTACAAACAGCTTAAATGTAACCAAAACAGAAAATGGATTTCCTGGCAAGGCAAAAATCATCGTCTGGTTAAGTTTGCCGCACCAAACGGGCTTTCCGGGTTTTATAGCAACTTTATGGAAAAGCTTTTTGGCATTTAAGCTTTGCAAAACTTCTGGGATATAATCGGTATCGCCTGCCGATACGCCGCCTGTTAAGATTAATATGTCGCATGCTGAATATTCAAAAATAGCATCTTTTATTGCCTGTTGTTCGTCGTTAACATGCTTACTTTTGGCAACTTTAATCATGTTTTGTCTGAGCAATGCTGTTAGCGCATAAAGGTTGCTATTGAAGATTTGTAAGTCAGAAGGTTGCTGTTCCAGTTCAATTACTTCATTGCCTGTCGTAATGATGTTAACTTTAGGCAATCGCTGCACCAATACTTCAGCTTTGCCCAAAGAAGCAAGGAAGCCAATTGCCGCTGCATTTATCAAACAGCCTTTCTCTATGGCTAGGTAGCCTTTTTCTAAATCCTGACCTTTTGTAGCGATGTTTTGAAACGGTTTAAAATCAGATTTTAGAAGTGTAAAAAACCCGTCTAGTTCCTGTACATCTTCTATTCGAATAACCGTGTTAGTGCCAGAAGGAACTGCGGCGCCTGTCATTATTTTGTAGCATTCTCCAACTTGTAAATCAAAGTTATTGTTCGAGCCTGCAAAAATAATTTCTTTTAACCTGAATTTTGTGATGCCTTTCGACAAGTCTTCGAAGTTGATTGCTATGCCATCCATTGCCGATCTGTTAAACGGCGGAAAATCGCGGAAAGCAAAAACATCTTCAGCCAAAACGCGGCCTAAACCTCTTAGTAGTGATAACTTTTCTGTTCCGAAAGAAACTGCCTGTTGCGAAATGATATTTCTAGCATCATCAAAACTAATCATGTTATTAGGTTTTATCGACGGCTTTAATGTCCGCCGCCTTTCATCATTTTGCGGGCATGAAAAATTCCCGGCAAAATGGCTTCTAAAGATTCTCTGGCGCCGCTAGTGCTTCCCGGTAGAGTAACCACCAAAGAATTGGCTATTGATCCCGCTACAGCTCGGCTCATCATGGCCATTGGAGTGCGTTGTTGTCCAAAACTTCGCATCGCCTCGGTAATACCGTCGGCATCTCGCTCTAAAATTTCTTTAACAGCCTCAACGGTCAAGTCGCGGGGCCCTAAACCGGTGCCTCCGGTAGTAAAAATAAAGTGAACATCTTCTTTAACCCAGTTCAGTATTTTTTCTTGGATCTGAGATTTTTCATCAGGCAATACTTCATAATATATAACCTTAGCGTTTACAGCTTGCAGCATTTCTTTAATTAGCAATCCACTTTTATCTTCTCTTTTTCTTGCCGCTGTAGAATCAGAGCAAACTAAAACCGCACAGGTTGGCGAAGTAGAGAAATATTGCCGACGGTCGCTTTTCCCGCCTTTTTTTTCCAATAATTTGATGTTTCCTATTTCCAGGCCGGTGTCAACAGGTTTTAGCATGTCGTAGATTTCTAAGGCCGCAACAGATACAGCCGTTAACATTTCCATTTCTATACCTGTTCTCCCGATAGATTTCGCCTCGCCGGTTATTACTATCCCGATTTTCGAAAAAACGTCTGAATCAAAAAGCCCATGGTGCACTTGTTCGTCCAAAAAATCGAACTGTAAGTTCATCCCATCTATTTGCACAGGGTGACAATGGGGCAACAGTTGTGGGGTAAGTTTTGCGCCGATAAATCCTGCCGCTTTCGCAACATCAAACAGATTTCCTTTGGGTAAAAGTCCCTGCTTAATTTTCTCTACAGTAGCGGCAGAACAAAAGACTAAACCGATGGCCTTTGCAGTTCTTAAAGTAATTTGTTTACTGCTAATGTCCCTCACAAAAAATGGTTAAGTCTGCGTTGCAATGAGCGTTCGCGCAAAACTACTGATTTTTTATAACAATCATTATTCTTCCGTTCAGCATAATAACAGGGTATATTTGGATTTTATAATCCTCGCCAGTCATGCAATCCCCACTCTTTAAGGAGAAAGACTTTTTGTGAAACGGGCAAGCCACTTTAGGCTCACAATTATCTCCTGCACTACCTATCATCCCACGAGAAAGCACCATTTGCTGCTTGTGCGGACACATGTTTTGCGTAGCATACCATTCATCTCTTCTAGAGAAGTTGAAAATTGCAATTTGAGTGTCTTTGTATTTCACGCAAACTCCCCCGTTTTCAGGAACTTCGTCTGAGTAGCAGGCAAAAAATAAATCATGTTCTCCTTCTAGTTTTTCTAGCTCTTTGTCTAATTCAATTAGTTTACTCATGGCTTTTGGATTTTTAAACTGTTTATCCTTTGTTAATTATTCAAGTCTTCTGGGCATTTGTGCTTACCAGGTTACCGCCTTTTGTTCGCGCATGGTTTCAAACTTTACCGTAGGATCTCTTTCGTTTGGTGCATTTACAAAATGGCTAAAGCGTTTCCTCATATCCGGATTTTCTATCGCCGCTTTCCATTCGCACTCGTATGTGCTTATGTGGTACTTCATTGCCTCTTCCAACTCATCTGCAATGCCTAAGCTGTCATTTACAATGACATTTTTCAGGTAGGCCATCCCGCCGTCCATCTTATTTAGCCATGGCGCGGTTCGGGTTAAGGGATCTGCTGTTCTGATATAGAACATTAAAAATCTATCTAGATATCTTACGCAGGTTTCGCTATCGATATCTGTAGCCAAAAGCTGAGCGTGTTGCGGTTTAGAACCACCGTTTCCGCAGATAAAAAGGTTCCAGCCTTTTTCGGTAGCAATAATTCCAAAATCTTTAGCCTTTGCTTCTGCACACTCTCTAATACAGCCAGAAACGCCACCTTTTAATTTGTGTGGAGAACGCAGCCCTTTATATCTGTTTTCTATTTCGATGGCAAAACTTACGCTATCGTGCAAACCAAACCTGCACCAGGTGCTACCAACGCAACTTTTAACAGTACGTAATGATTTACCATAAGCGTGGCCGCTTTCGAAGCCTGCATCAATTAGTTTGGACCATATAATTGGCAGGTCAACCAAATGGGCGCCGAAAAGATCTATACGCTGCCCACCAGTAATTTTGGTGTACAAATCAAACTCCTTGGCCACTTCGCCAATCACAATTAATTTATCCGGTGTAATTTCCCCGCCCGGAATTCTAGGAACAACAGAGTATGTTCCTCCCTTTTGGATGTTTGCCAAAAAGCGGTCGTTGCTGTCTTGGATGGTGTCCTGTTTCAGGATCAAGTCGTTCCACAAACTGGCCAAGATGCTAGCGACAGCAGGCTTGCAAACTTCGCAGCCATCACCTTTTCCAAAAGTATCTAGCACTTGGTCGTAGGTTTTGATTTTATTCATTTTGATTAGATCCAAAAGCTCCTGTCTTGAATAGTCAAAATGTTCGCACAGCACTTCTTTAATGTATCTGCCGTTCTCGTTCATCGTGCCGGTAATTAAATCCTTTACCATTGGCACACAGCCGCCACAGCCCGAGCCAGCTTTTGTGCATTTTTTTATTCCATCAACAGTGGTGATGTCATGCGCCATAACAGCGCCACAAATATCAAGTTTGGTAACAGCCTCGCAAGAGCAGATTAGCGCGTCGTCTGGCAGACTCATCACGCTAGACCCTTCAGAAGCTTCGCCGCCTCTTGCGCCTAAAATCATATCTTCTGGGTTTGGTGGAAGAATGATTTTGTTGTTTGTAGTCTGCAATAGTAAGTTATATGCATCCGCATCACCTATTAAAATGCCTCCCAATAAATATTTGCGGTCGTTAGAGATGTTTATTCTTTTGTAAATCCCTTTATTGGTGTCTTCAAATATCACCGAGGTACAATCTGGCTCAGAGATAAAAGCATCTCCAAAGCTTGCCACATCTACACCAATTAGCTTCAGTTTGGTGCTCATATCGAAACCCTTAAATTTCTTTTCGCCTTTGCATAAATAAGCCGCAGCAACTTCGGCCATCTCATACCCTGGGGCAACCAAGCCGTAAATCATGCTGTTAAACAGTGCGCACTCGCCTATGGCAAAAATATTTGCATCGCTTGTTTGCATAAATTCGTTCACTAGAATGCCGCCTCTCGAACTCACTTCTAAACCACAAAGTTTTGCAACCTCATCACGCGGCCTAATTCCTGCAGAAATCACAAGCATATCTAACGTCAGCTCACTTCCATCGGCGAAAGCCAAACCCCTAATTTTTTTCTCTCCTAAAACTGATGAGGTGTTTTTATTGAGGTGTACGGTAAGGTTAAGTTGAGCCAATTTGCCCTGTAACAATTTACTGCCCACATCATCTATTTGCCTTGGCATTAAGCGCGATGCAAACTCTACAATATGGGTTTCTGCGATGCCTAGGTCTAATAATGCCTTGCCAGCTTCTAGCCCTAGCAAGCCACCGCCCAGTACAGCGCCCGATTTACATTTGGCCGCGTGGGCTTTCATTTTATCTAAATCCTCGATGGTTCTATAGACAAACACACCCTCCTTTTCTACGCCTGGAATGTTTGGAACGAAGGGAGAGGAGCCTGTGGCAAGTATCAAATAATCATATTGTTGTATTTTGCCACTTTGTGTGTGTACCGTTTTCGCTTCGCGATTAATGTCGGTTACTGCATCGCCCAAAAACAGTTGGATATTATTAGTTTTATACCAATCTTCGGTAGAAAGGCTTAGATCTTCTACCGTTTTTCCATCAAAGTAAGAGCTGAGGTGAACCCTATCATAAGCGATGCGTGGCTCTTCTCCAAAAACAGTTAATTGGTAATCATCTGTTTTTGACACTAATTTCTCGGAAAATTTATGGCCAACCATACCATTTCCGATAATTACTACGTTTTTTTTAGTCATTTATACCAATTTGTTACTATAAATTTATAAATGCACTAATAATTTGCATTTATTTTTATTTGTTTTTATTAAAAGATGACTATTATAATGAAAATCTTTTTAATTAAGCTGTAAAACTATAAAAAAACATATGTTTATCTATATTATTTTAATATTTGTTTTAATTTTTATTCTTTTGTCAAAAAAACTTTAGATTATTAGTTTGTTTTTGTTTTTTTTAAGGCATTTGTTGGTGATAATGAATAAAAATGATATTTATTTTCATGTAATATTAATTTGATAGACGTGAGATTAGTAGATTCGACGTTGATAATAGTAGGAGCTGGCCCCGGTGATCCGGAATTGATTACGCTAAAAGCAATAAAAGCTTTAAAAATAGCCGATGTTATTTTGTACGATAATTTAGCCAATCGCGAACTTTTGAATTATTCGAAGCAAGGCTGCGAATTAAAATATGTTGGGAAGACGCCATACCAAGAATATACATCTCAAGATGAAATCCACAAGCTGATAGAAGTTTACGCACAGAAATATGAAATTGTTGTAAGATTAAAAGGCGGCGATCCTTTTGTTTTTGGCAGAGGAATGGAAGAAATGATATTTGCCAAGGCTTTGGGCATTAAGACACGCTACATTCCCGGCATAACCAGCATGTTGGCCGTTGGTCTGTGCGACATTCCGTTAACCCACCGCGGCGTGAGTGAAGGTTTGTGGATGATTACTGGAACAAAAAGCGATGGCAGTTTATCAAGAGATATATCTTTAGCAATGCAGAGTAACACCACTTTAGTTATTTACATGGGGATGAAAAATTTGCCTTTTATTGTACAAGAAGCGAAAAAATTAGGCCGACCAAATACGCCCGCCGCTTTGGTGCAGAACGCCTCACTCCCCAATATGAAAATGGTTAAAGGTAAGCTAAGCGATTTAGAAGAGTTGGCTCAAATCCACCAGATTACCCATCCCGCGTTAATAGTTATAGGAGACGTAACGGCGATAGTGGCATAAAAACCAAAGATTACGCCTAAAGCCAGTAAAAATATAAAATTTAAAAACTCATGCCACCGGTTGAAGAACTAAAAGTGGTTTTTGTTTAGAGGGATCAACACTAAAGGTGCTTGCGGGTCCGCCGCAAAAAAAAGCGGCTGCGGGCTTTGCGCTATACTCCGTTTGGCCGCCCAGTGGCGGCAAATCCGGGGTGCTGCTGCAGTCCCTATCCCAAAATCTAGCGCAGCAAACTTATCTAAAAAAGATAAGCATCCTTTTTACTAAATCGGGTTTCCTTGCGGTTGCACTACCTAGTCCTTTAATTTAAGCTTGGGTTTTGCAGTATTTACATAGTTCTAAAATTTAGATTTTCTCTATAAATATGAGGCAAATAAGCAAATTGATTAACCTTGCAACTTCCAACTCTATGCGTCGATATAGGGGTTAACTTTTCATTTACACTAGGGCAAAATTACAACATCAGGCTTAAATCAAATCTCATGCAAAATCTTTTTGAACTATTAAGTCTGGCAACTTTTATTTTAATTGCAGTTGCAAGTGAAGTGCCTTTTCACAAACCAACGCCGATTACGTCCCATGCAAAATAATGCCACAATTAATAACTCAATTTGCAGCAGATGAAAGGGCGTTAAATAAGTTATATATTTTGAATTAAGCTCAAGAGTAATTTGAGCGAATGCAGGTTTTTTACCGAGATAGGCAAAAAGATGACGGAAAATATGAGTTTTTTGTCTAAAAGGGATATACACCGCGGTTAAAAGGTGGCGAACCTATTTATAACGGAGATGTTAATTAAACGCCTTTGTGTAAATCATTTGTAACTTCGTTTTACTTTTCAATTTCACTAAATTCTAAATGAAAGATAAATTATTTTGTTTGTTTCTATGCCTTTTTTCAACCTTAGCATCCTATAGCCAAACTAAACCTAAAAACATTGCGCTTGTATTAGGTTCGGCAAACATCTCAACGTTGATAGACCGTGTAGATGTTGCATTAGATCTTTATCGAATTAAGAAAATAGATAAAATTATTGTTTCAGGTGGTTGTGGCGCACATGCATCAAGCATCTGCGAGGCAACAGAAATGAAAAATAGATTGGTAGCAGCAGGCATCCCACAGAACATCATTTATAAAGAAGAAAGCTCTAAAACAACCGTTCAGAATTACATCTTTAGTCGGGTGTTAAGGGATGAATTAGGCCAGCAGATCATTCAAGAAAAAGACAGTCTTTTTGTGGTGTCAGACCATTGGCACGCCATTGCGGTAGCGGCACGGTTTACAAAATATGATAAAGTATATGCAAAATTTTTTATCGAAGGAGATTTGACGCCGAAACCAACCGACTTGTTGGATTATTCGGGTATTTTTAACAGATATGCAGATGAAAATGAATTTGTGCTAAGAGGAACTTGGCCCGCGCCAAATGCAGTTTTTAGTAAAAACGAATTTAAGAATTTTATCTTTAATGATCGGGTTTATCTGATAAATGAAAAACTTGCAGATACTTCGGTTAAAAAACTTACAGAGCAATTTACTTTCTTGCCAAAAGATTGGACAACCATAGACGCCGCAACCACAGATTTAAAAAATAAATCCTCCCTTTATTTTCTTAAGCAAAGTTGTGTAATCAAAGGTGTTAATGGAAATGTTACATCTCTTTCGCTCAACAAGCTCATTTCGGCCTTACCAAGCGAAGTAAACTATATTGATGCGTGTTTCATCAAAGAAGATGAATTGTATCTTTTTGCCGGGAATAAAATTATTATCGCAAAGCGGATGGGCAATAAGTTTAAGTTTATTAAGAGCGACGAAATAAAAACCCATATAAATAACTGGCCCTACGCTTGGGGAGGCGGCGATGTAGCTGCAGCAGATTATAATGCAAATGACAATACCATTTACCTCTATAAAAATGGTCAGTTTGCCAAGTTTGATTTGAACAGCTATTCGGTAACGGAGGTAGAGCGGTTAGTGGTGGGATGGAAAGAAGTTATCGCGAGATAGATTTAGTTTTGTATGACAAGTAACTGATTTCTGATCTCTGACTTCTGACCTCGCTCTAATCTATCTTCGAATTGCGTAATCGTAGTGCATTTAAAATTACAGATACAGAGCTAAAGCTCATGGCCAAAGCAGCAATCATCGGCGAAAGCAACAACCCAAATATTGGATAAAGTACGCCGGCCGCAACCGGAATTCCAATCATGTTGTAACCGAGGGCAAACCACAAATTCTCTTTAATGTTGCGCATTACCTCGTGGCTTAAACTTTTCGCTTTTGCGATACCGTTCAAATCTCCCTTTACCAAGGTAATGGCGGCGCTTTGTATCGCTACATCGGTTCCGGTTCCCATCGCAATGCCAATGTCGGCTTGAGATAGGGCAGGTGCATCGTTAATTCCATCGCCTGCCATGGCCACTTTTTTACCTTTAGCTTGTAGATTTTTGATTTCTTGCTGCTTATCTTGAGGAAGCATCTGCGCTTTAAATCCATCTAAACCTAAGGCTTCGCTCACAGCTTTTGCGGTATCTTCGTTATCGCCCGTAAACATGATAACTTCTAAACCCTCTTGCTGCAACTTATGGATGGCTTCTTTGCTAGATGCTTTGATTTTATCAGAAATAACCACAAAGCCAACTGCTTTTTTATTGATGGATAAATAAGATACTGTCTTTCCTTTTTTCTGTTCTTTATTTGCTTTGATGCCTAAATCTTCGCTAATTTTTGCACCGATGCTATCCATAAGTTTTTCATTTCCGAGCGCCAGAACTTCGCCGTTCAGATTGCCGGTTACACCTTTGCCTGTAATAGCATTAAAATCGCTAACAGTATCAGCTTTAATGTTTTTCTCCTCGCCATATTTTAACGTTGCTTGCGCGAGGGGATGTTCGCTATTTTTATTTATCGCTACAATCCTCTTTAAAATTTCTTCCTCTAAATAATTTTCATCAGTCGAAATAACTTGCTCTACGGATGGCTTTCCTTCTGTAACCGTCCCGGTTTTATCTATAACCACGACATCCATTTTATCCATTTTCTCCAAGGATTCTGCATTTTTTATCAAAATGCCGGATTTTGCGCCTTTACCAACCCCAACCATCACAGACATTGGCGTAGCCAAACCTAAAGCACATGGGCAAGCGATAATTAGCACCGCAATGGCGTTTACGAAAGCATACACATACGCAGGATTTGGGCCAAAAATAACCCATAGAATGAACGTTGATATGGAAATTCCCACTACAATGGGCACAAAATAACCAGAAATTTTATCTGCAATTTTTTGAATCGGCGCTTTAGAACGACTAGCAGAATTTACCATTTCTATAATCTGCGAAAGCAACGTATCGGAACCCACTTTTTCGGTAATCATCACAAAAGATTTGTTTCCATTAATGGTTCCTGCACTCACCTTGTCGTCTTTATTTTTCTCGACAGGAATGGGCTCTCCAGAGATCATAGATTCGTCTATAACTGCTTGGCCTTCTTGTATGCTGCCATCTACAGGTATTTTTTCTCCTGGTTTAACCCGAAGTAAATCGCCTTTCTGTATGTCATCAATAGAGACTTCCTTTTCTTCTCCATCTACAATTTTGATGGCTTTATTTGGCGCTAGCTTTAAAAGTTCTTTAATGGCACTGTTGGTTTTTCCGTGAGCGTTGGCTTCCATTACTTGGCCAAGTAATACGAGCGTTAGAATAACTGTCGCGGCTTCAAAATACACATATACCGTGCCTGCATGTGTTTTAAACTGATCTGGAAAAAAGCCTGGAACCAGCAGTGCAAAAACACTAAAAAGCCAGGCCATGCCAGAACCTATCCCGATAAGGGTAAACATGTTTAAATTCCATGTTTTTACAGAACGCCAAGCTCTTTCAAAAAACATCCATGCAGCGTAGTAAACCACAGGGATGGAAAGTGCAAATTGTACCCAGTTCCAATACTTTAAATCCATCAATTTATAGAGCGGATTGTTTGGGATCATTTCCGACATCGAAATGAGAAATATGGGAATGGTAAAAGCGGCGGCTATTTTTAGCTTTTTTAACAACGCGGTATAAGTTTTATCTTCTCCATCCAAGTCTGACTCCATTGGCACCAAATCCATCCCACAAATTGGGCAAGCACCCGGCTTATCTTCCACGATTTTTGGATGCATTGGGCAGGTATATTTGGTATTTGTTTGCGCCTTTGGAGCTTGCACCAAATCCATTCCACACACAGGGCAATCGCCTGACTTGACATACGTTTTTTCACCCTCGCAATGCATAGGGCAATAGAACACACCAGATCCATCTTTTTTAGAATAATCTTTTTGTGCTTTTTTGCCCTGTTCTTTTTGCGTTGCCGAACAACAAGAATGTGCAGGTTTTTTATCCATTGGTTCGATGGAATAATGCGTAGCCCTTAAAGCTTCTTGAAGTTTTTCCAACGGAATGTGTTTTTCCATTTCGATTATTGCTTCTGGGGGATTTAAGGTAACGGTTGCGTTATTAATACCATCGACAGCCGCAAGGGCAGCCTCTACCGTTGTGCGACAACCATTGCAGCTCATTCCAGAAATTTTATAAGTATGTTCCATATTGTTTGATACAAATTTAAACATACTCGGGCGGGAAAGCGTTGTGAAATTCTTTGTATGATTTGCAAGATTTACAAATCCTCTATATTCGTTCTCTTTGGTTTCTTTAAAGATTTAAAGAAAGAGGGCGTTAATCCAGTTACTTTTTTAAACTGATTGGAAAGATGTGCTACGCTGCTGTAGCCCAATTTGTAGGCAATTTCAGAGAGGGAAAGCTCATCATAAACAATGAGTTCTTTCACTTTCTCAATCCGTTGGTTTATAAAATATTTTTCTATGGTGATGCCTTCCGATTCTGAAAAAATAGTGCTTAAATGATTATAATCTGCGTTAAGGGAACCAGCGATAAGTTTTGAAAGCGTTACATCTGCGGTTTCTTCGTTGTGATGAATTTGCGATATAATGGTGGTTTTGATTTTATCTATCAGTCTGCTTTTTTTATCGTCGATAAGCTCAAAACCAAGACTATTTAAGCAACCGTTTAGTTTTTTTAATTCATTAGGGGCCAAATCTTCCGCCAATTCAACTTCACCCAATTCTACCGTAAGCGGAGCTATTCCTTGCTCTGCTAATAAGCTTTCTACTACCATTTTGCATCTGCTGCAAACCATGTGTTTGATGTAAAGTTTCATAAAGAAAATAACGGGTAAATTTAAGAACCTTAAATAAATATTTGCTTAAAAAAAACTTAATATTGTATAACAAATATACTAAGCTATTGAGATCGTTGTATTTGCAAAATGATAACTTAGCTAGACCGACTAACCTAACCAAATTATGAAAATTAAAACCCTAATCTTACTTGTCGTTTTTTTCGCGTGTTGCTCCACATTATCCTTCGCGCAAGAAAAAGCTGCAAAAACTAACAAATCCCCTGTAGACTATGTAGATTTATACATGGGCACCATTAACCCTAAAACTAGGCCTACTGTACCAGTAATCAAAGTGCCTGGCGGCAATTTAAGTTTGTTTCCGACTTTTACGCCACAAATGGAAGATCTTTACTTGGCAGATAAAATATACGGATTTCCGTTGGGTTTCGGTACCTTAATGGTTAATACGGGCAAGCTAAAACTCGGTGCCAAAGAAAATGCATCTAACTTTGACCATGATCAGGAAACAGCCACACCATATTATTATCAGGCTCTGTTGGAAGATCCAAACATCAATACCGAATTTACCTTAACAGATAATACTGCAATCTTCCGCTTTACCCTCCCAGAAAATGAAAACGCCAACCTATTGCTCAATATGCAGGGGAATGCCACTTTCGAAATAAAGGACAATAAAGTTGTACAAGGATATACAACCAATGCGGGGCGGTCTAATACAGAAGATAAAAAATTTTTTTATGCAGAATTGAGCAGACCGATGGCATCTATTGGAACTTGGCAGAACGGCGCCATGGACCCCGATTCAAAATCGGGTAGTGGTACAGGAATGGGAGTATATTTAAGTCAGCAAACTAACTCACAAAATAAAATAGTTGAACTGAAGGTGGGGCTTTCATCTAATAGCATAGAGGAAGCACACAATTTCCTCAACAAAGAAATTGGCAAACTGTCTTTCGACGAAGTAAAAATTAATGCCAAATCGCGATGGAACAAAGAACTAAGTTTGATACAAATTAAAGGTTGTACAGAAAAACAGAGAGGGATATTTTATAGCACCCTTTATCGTACTCGTGCGCTTAGAATGGGCAATGTGTGGGATACCTATCGCTGTGCTTACCCACTACAGTCTATCATAAAACCTGAAGAAACCGTAAAAGCCATCAATAATTTTGTGAAAGTATATGAGCAAACTGGTTGGTTGCCAAGTTCTGGAGCTATGATTGGAAATCATTCAACAGCTGTTATTGCAGATGCTTACCTTAAAGGTTTACGCGGTTTTGATGTTGAAAAGGCCTACGAGGGAATGAGGAAAAACGCTACCGAGGCAACCATGATTCCGTGGAGAGATGCCGGCCACCTTACCGAATTGGAACAATGCTATTTCGATAAGGGATATTTTCCTGCGCTTCCTGCCAGTGGAGAAATAAAAGCCGCGGATTATGCAAATTTTAAACCGCTGTCAACGATGCCTTACCAAATTTCTTGGATGCCAGAAGTTGGTGTAAAAGAATGGGTAAAAGAAGTGGATCCTTGGCATAGAAGACAATCTGTTTCTGTAACATTAGAACATTGTTACGATGATTGGTGCCTGGCACAAATGGCCAAAGCGTTGGGAAAAGAAGATGACTACCAACTTTTTATGAGACGTGCCCATAATTACCAAAATCTCTTTAAACCTTCCATTGGTATGATGGCTCCGAAATCTGCAGACGGAAAATGGGTTGAACCTTTTGATCCTCGCTTTTCTGGAGGTTTTGCTGGGGAAGGTTTTTTTGCTGAAGGAAACTCGTGGATGTACACATGGCATGTGCAACATGATGTGCAGGGGCTGATTAACTTAATGGGTGGCAGAGATAAATTTGTAAACAAACTCGATTCGCTGTTCATTACCGGCCGCACCATGGATAAGCTCCACTTTTTGGGTCAGTTTCCAGATATGACGGGTTTGGTCGGAATGTATTCACAAGGCAACGAACCCGATTTTCATATTCCTTACCTCTATAATTATGCCGGGCAACCGTGGAAAACGCAGAGCAGGGTTAGGCAACTGATGGATTTATGGTTTGATATAACTCCGCTGGGGTTAAGCGGCGATGAAGATGGAGGAGCCATGTCTAGCTGGTATGTTTTTAATGCAATGGGTTTTTATCCTCAGTGTCCCGGAAGACCAATTTTTGATATTGGAAGCCCGATTTTCGAGGAAACTAAGATAAACGTTGGTGGTGGAAAATATTTTGTAGTTGCCGCAAAAAACGTATCTGCACAAAATAAGTACATCCAATCCGCAGTGCTTAATGGAAAGCCGCTCAACAAACCGTGGATAGAAAATTCGGATATCCTTAAGGGCGGTATGCTCGTTTTTGAGATGGGTTCGCGCCCGAATAAGAATTGGGGAAGTGCCCCTAGCGAAGCAGCACCATCAATGTCTGCAGCAACAACGAACTAGCTTAGATGCAATTTTAAATTCGAAAAGAAATCGTCTTTTTTTTGAAAATTCAGAAACTATAAAACGCAAACATACATCAGGGTTGGAAAAAATGCAGCGCCCAAATTTCTCAGAATTGTTAGCAACGGGCATTCCTGAATTTTCGCAAGATGTCCTTCGCTGGCGCACACGTGCCGCGTGTGCATTATTAGGATAAAAAGTTTCTAAATTTGTTGGTTTTGTAGATGTTTATTTTCGCAGATACACGCGGCACGCGTGCACTAGCATAGGACTAAGTCGAATCATAAAAAACGATTAAGTATGAGTTGCAAATATAAGTATAACAACTAGGAGGTCTTTACTTCGCCAGTTTCGACACGGTTAATTGGATAGACGTTTTTGTTAGACCTTTGTATAACGATATTCTAGTAGATAGCTTGAAGTATTGCATTGTTAGCCTTGGCCTCGAATTTTATTGTTTGTGCATTATGCCAAGCCATGTTCACTTAAGCTTTTCTGCAAAACAAAACAATCCGGCAAATTTGTGGGTCGGATAAGAGCACATACTTCTAACGCTGGTTTTAAAAAATTTTTTTACCTACGTTGTTATATAAGGCATTTCTGACAGAATTAAGTATCTGGTAACAAACAGCTTCTTACTTTTTCCAGATTTTTGTTGCTAAACAAAAGTCTGTAAATTATTAACATGATACTATTGGTTTGAGAGTAGCTTATATTCGTAGGGCTGCAATGTTATTTGATCTTTTAGAGCAAGCTGTTGATTATTTGCATCAACCCAATTGGTGTTTTTAACTTCGGTAGGAAGATTAAAATTTACCACCTCGTTGTGTACATTAACAAGCACTAGCACCTGTTTATCTTGCAGAGTCTTTTTAAAAGCAATCACATCAGCATCATAATAGGGAGTTACTGCACCGATCTTTACTGCCTCGTGTGACTTTCTAAATGCTAATATCTTCTTGTAGGCCGCAGTAACATCTGGGTTAACAGACCAATTAATAGGATCCTTAACAAAGATGCTCATTTTTTTGTCGGTAGCCACTTCCTGTCCGTTATAGATTAACGGCACACCATCTAGACAGGCTGCAATGGCAAATGCTGCCTCGCTACCATATTTGCTTTTATAAACAGCTAGCGGAGGGCCGTCTTCAGTATTCTTATCGTGGTTGGTAATGTAGCGTAGCTTTGTGCCACCGCTACTCACATTTGCCATTTCATTAGTTTGGGTTGCAAAGATTGTACTTGGAGTCTTGTTCTCTGCAAAAACATCCTTTAGCGAGCTGTAGAAATCGAAAGCATAATTTAGCTGAAATCCATCTGCAAACTGATCTTTTTTATTACCTTCTGCCAAGAATATAAGTTTTCTATTTGGGATCGATTTTAAGTTGCTGATGGTGCTTTGCCAAAAATCGTTGGGAATTGCATCGGCATAATCACACCGGTACCCGTCTATGTTCGCAGTGAAAATCCAATAACGCATTGCCCTCAACATCGCAGTTTTCATATCACTGTTATTGTAATTCAACGCCGCCACATCTGCCCAACCTGTACCAGGCGGACTTATAATGTTTCCGGAGGCATCTTGCTGATACCAAGGCTTATTACTTATCCAAGCGTTATCCCAAGAGGTATGGTCGGGAACCCAGTCAAATATTACTGACATGTTTTTTTCATGCGCTTTATCAACCAAACTTCTTAGCGCCGTAAGATCTCCAAACTCTGCGTTTACACCTTCGTAATCTTTAACAGCATAAGGGGAACCTAAGGGTGGCACAGCCTTTAAAACGCCAACAGGATAGGTTGGCATTAACCAAATTACGTTTACGCCTAGTGCTTTAATAGAATCTAATCGGTTTACTACACCCTGGAAATTCCCGCTTTGACTAAAGGAACGGATATTTATCTCGTACATGACAATATCTTTCTGATCTGGAACATTAGAAAAAGGCGTTCCATAGGCCACTGGATCAGTATAAGCCGGTGGTGGTATAACAGGAACGGGAACTACTGGTGCAGGAACACTTCCACCTTTACTGCATGATGAGATGGAAGCCATCAACATCAAAAAGTATAAAAATCTAAGGTTTTTATTTAATCTCATCTTTATTTTTTTAGTATGTTAAACTCATTTGTTGGGAGGGCATAGTTAGCGTAAGCGTTTTTACGCTGCAAGATTTTACTTGGGTCGCCAAACCCTGAGGATCAACATTCATGTTTCCTTTCAACCACTTAAAGTCTTCGCTTTTTAAGCTCGTTCCGTTTAGCTGCCCTACGCCATCAAATCCGTGCAGAATTAACTTAATAAACTTAAAGTGAGTATTAAAGCTACCTTCTGGTTTTTCAAAACTTATTTGCTTTTTTTGCGGATTGAAAGTAACCAGCCTTTTATAAAAATCTCCTTTTTGGTAATCGAAACTCGTGCCGTCATCTTCATAATATGAAAATTTACCTGCTTCTTTTCCATTATATATATGGATGGCCAATGTGTCTGTAGGTTTTTCACTAGTAGATTGAATGATGGATTGTACCGGAATGATACTTCCGGCCTTTACAAAAACCGGTAGTTCATCTTCGGCGAGTTTTAAAACGTTAGACTTTCCACCATCTATTTTTGCATCATTAAATAAATCATACCATTCTCCCTTTGGATAATACACAGCTCCGTAGTCTTTGCCGTTTTCAAAAGGGGCAATCAAAAAAGCACTGCCAAATTGGTACTGATTCTGGAAATCTGTATTGTAAACATTTGCATCAAAGGCGTTATCAATTGCCAAAGAACGCATTAAAGGCATTCCGTTTTGTGTGGCCTCATAAAAAGAGGAATACAAATAAGGCATCAACTGGTAACGTAACGAAATGTAATTTCTAGCTATGTTAAGCACATCTTCTCCATAAGTCCAAGGTTCTGATGATTTTGTGTTAAGTGCGGTATGATTACGAAAGTAGGGATTGAACGCGCCAATTTCTATCCATTTGGCGTATAGTGCTGGTGATGCGCCACCTGTAAAGCCGCCGACGTCCATCCCGGTAAAAGCAACTCCGCTTAATCCCATGCTGTTCATCAGGCGAACGCCTAATAGCATGTGGTCGCCCTCTGCGCGGTTGTCTCCCGTCCAAATGGCAGAATAGCGTTGGGCACCTGCGTAAGATGCTCTGGTTAAAATAAACGGACGCTTTTTAAATTGCTCTTTCGCACCTTCGTAGCTGGCTCTTGTCATTTGTAGACCGAACACGTTGTGTCCCTGTAGATTGGAGGCGCCCTTTCCATCATAATCGTAATGTATATTATCTGGCGTTTTTTGTCCCCAAGTGGCAATTTCATTCATGTCGTTCCAGATACCACTTATTCCATTTTCTGCAAAAAAGCTTACCTCTTTGTGCCACCATTCTCTGCCTTTTGGATTGGTAAAATCTGGGAAATTACACCAACCGGGCCAAACTTGTGCAGTATAATTTGTGCCATCTGGGTATTTGAGGAAAATGTTGTCCTTTAAGCCGCTTTGGTAAGCTTTGGCATCTTCCTGCACCTTAATGCCGGGGTCTACAATTACGGTAGTTTTAAAACCCATGTCGCTCAATCTCGAAGTCATTCCCTTCGGATCTGGGAAGCGATTTTTATCCCAGGTAAACAACTGGTATCTATCCATATAGTGGATGTCTAATGTAATGCCGTCGGCAGGAATTTTCTTTTCTCGCAGGGTGCTTGCAATCCGCATCACTTCTTCTTGTGGGTAATAGCTGTACCGATTTTGTTGATAGCCCAAAGACCATAATGCCGGCATTGGCATCCTTCCAGTTAACTTGGTGTAAGACTTGATAATGTCTCTGATGTTTTTATGATAAATAAAGTAATAATTCATTTCTCCGCCCCGAGCTCCAAATGAAGAAAACCGGTTATTGCTCGCCCCAAAATTAAAATCACTTTGGAACGTATTGTCTAAAAACAACCCATAATTTAACTGGTGATGAATGCCTATGTAAAAAGGAATGGTTACATATAGCGGGTCTAAATTGGTTGCATAGCCATAATTATCACTATTCCAGTTCGTATACCCTGTTCCGCGTCTATCTAAATTTCCTGTTTTTTCTCCGAGACCGATAAAGCGCTCGTCATCTTGCAGCTTTTTATACGTCGTTACGTTATCGCCAACCCAAGAAGTAGTTAGCCCTTGCTCATCTTGATTGATAATCTTACCCTCTAAAGTGTAGAAAGCGATCGAAAATGGAGATTTTTGAATTACCGTTTTGATGGAGTCTGTAGTAACTGTTATGTTTACAGTGCTTTGCTTTAAGGTAACATTTGTCTTTTCTGGCTTGTTGATGACGGCATAAGAAAAATCTTCTGATAAATCTTGTTTATCCATCCTTACTCGAATAATACTGGGAGAGTAAACTATAATTTGGATATGCGCATTTGTAGTGGCGACATCAACCGTTTGATTTTTTATATTAACCGATTTTACATTGCCAACAGATTTTAGATTTGTTTGAGAGCGTGCAGCTATGCAAAATAAGAACAATAGAGAAAGAATTATGGGAAGAGATTTTTTCATGAAAATTACTTTTACCGTTTTATGGCCAAGTTTTAAAGGGTTTAAAGATGGGAGCGCTTTTTTAGATTTAAGAATCCTTGTGAACGAACCATAACAATTATCGTCTTTTAAAAAGATATTTCCGCCAGACAAAGGTGCAGGTAGGGGCGAAGCTATTCTAATCGACTTAGCGAATTCTTTTAAAGTTTAGTTATGGTATAGTTGTATGCTTTTTTATTTGCTTGAGAAAAATCAAGTTCAATTTTATAGTTGCCTGCGGCATTCACAGTTACCGCTCCATCGGTTTGAATTAATGCGCCTTTAAAAGCGTCAGAATCTGCAGGACCATAGTTTAGATTCCAGGCGTCATTTGCTCTAAATTTTACCGCTCCAGGAATAAGCGGCAACGTAACGCTCCATTTGTTCGTTGTTTTATCGAACGTCATTGGTGTTGAGGCATCCCAACCGCCTGGCGTTGCAGAACCTACTGCGCCCCAAGAACCCACCAAGAAGTAGCTCCAGGTTAAATCCTTTGTGTTCACATTAAATTTGTAATAGCCCGGATTTGCAACGCTTAAACCTTCCGCTTTTCCATCAGTGCTTAACATTCCGGCACCAGCGGTACCATAGTTTGTATGATCCCAATCTGCAGCACTAGTAAACTTAAAGAAATCTCCGGTAGCCATGTACACATAACCTTCATATTTAAAATCTCCTTGATAAACTATGGAAGCAGCATTTGCAGGTGTCCAGTTTTGATAGGCTCCGGGAACATAAAGAAAATCGGGGGCAACTTCTTTATAGGTAATAAGCTTATAATCTAACGGAGCAGAATAAACAGTATCCTTTCCAGACAGATTTGCACTTACCCTAAATATTAGGTTACTCTCTGCATTTGGCACCTGCCCAAAAACATTTATCGCATAGCTATTTAGGTATCCAAGCGTTACCGAAAGCGAATCTGAACTGGTTGTGCCCATAGTAATGGCTTTGGAGAAGTCGCCGCCCTTGATGTCCATTTGCACTTGATAAGATAAGACTGTGTTTACTCCATAATCTGCCTTTTGCCAGGTAAACTTAAGTTTCATTGTAGAATCTGCCGGTGTTACCGTAGAAGAACCGCCCACCGCGGGGCTGACCAGTACGGGTGCCTGAGCATCTTTGTTTATAGCAACAAGGCTTTCTTTTTTGCAAGCAAATAAGCCTATTGATAATATGGTAAACAACAAATATTTTTTCATAATATTTTAAGATTAGTAACCTGGATTTTGCTTCAGGTTAGTGTTTAAAAATAGATCAGAAGAAGGAATTGGGAACAACCTGTAATGCGCATCTGTTGCGCGGCCTGCTTTCACATTTCCCTTGAAATCCCATAGATAAGTAGCCGTTGTAAAAAGATTAAACCTCACTAGGTCTGTTCTTCTAACAGCTTCCCATTGCAATTCTCTGCCACGTTCATCTATAATAAAATTTAGATTTAATTGGCCAGAGTTAATGTTGCCAGATGTGCCGCCATAAGCTCTTGTTCTAACGTCGTTAACAAGCTTTACTGCAGTGCCAGCGTCACCGCCTGCGCCACCTCTTAAAACTGCTTCTGCATACATCAAATCTATATCTGCCAATCTAAAGATGGGAAAATCGGTATCGACAAAAGTGCTATTTTTGCCTATTTGGCCTGTTGAGGTGATGTTTTTAAATTTTGTACTTAAATAGCCTTGACCAAAAATAGTTGGCTGAGTAATTTCTAATTCTTGCCCTTGAACATGAAAAAGAGCTCTCTTATCTGTACTGCCAGTTTTATCTACAAATCTATTTGCAAATGCGGGGGTCATTCTATTTCCAGACCATCCGCCAGAGGCAATGCCGAAATCTAAGGCAGGATCTTCTGAGCCACCCACCGCTGCGTGTATTACAAAAGTCATCCCACCATAATCTCTGGTATTAGCGCCATCAGATGCAATAGGTAAAATAATTTCGTCTCTACGTTTATCATTATCTGCAAGAAATAACTCTTGGTATTTTGGATGAAGACTGTACCTGCCAGAATTGATGATATTACTGCATGCGGTGATACATTCAGAATAGTATGGCTTACCAGTGTAAACTTCTCCATTTAAAAATAATCTTGCTTGGAGTGCCCAGGCAGCAGCCTTATCTGCTCTTGCATACTCATTGGTGCCTGCATCTGCTAAGTCTGGTAAAATTGCCTTCAGTTCTCCCGCTATATATTCAAACAGATCATTTCTAGAAATTTGTTTAGGCAAAAATGCACCTGGTTGGTCTGCCTCTGTAACAAACGGAACGTTGCCGTAAAGATCTAGGGCGCACCAGTAAAAATAGGCTCTTAAAAACCTAGCTTCGGCCACATAGCGTTTAACATCTGTTTGCATATTTCCTTGTAGTGTAGGAAGTTTCTCATTTACCGAGCGGATGTAATCATTACAATATGCAATATTTATAAACAACCTTTGATACATTAATTTAACATAGGAGTTATTATCAGACCAGATGTGGCCATGGTATTCTACTAAACCTGGATCACCCCATGCGTTTAAACACTCATCTGTTGTGACTTCTTGCGCGCTCCAAAACATGCGTAGAAAAGAAGTTGTACCTTCATCTGGAGCAGAAATTTCTGCCGCACCAAATTCCCCTCTTTGTCCTGTTAAAGTAAAGGAACCGTAAAGTTTTGCCAAGAACTGCTTGTAAGCGGCTGGGTCATCAAAAACCGATGCAGAGGTAGTAATTTTCTTATCCTTTGGAACAGTATCCAAATCCTTGGTGCAAGATGCCATTAGGCCAAAGCTGACACATAATATAAGCAGAATCTTTTTTGAATTTTTCATCATTTTCAATTTTTAAAAATTAGCATTTAAACCCAGCTGAAACATTCTAGAACGGGGGAAGAAGTTATTATCTAAACCGCCGCTTATTTCGGGATCTAAACCTGTGTAGTTAGTTATTACAAAAACATTCTGTACGCCGGCGCTTACCCGAATCTTTAAGTTTTTATAGTTTAATTTATCCAGACTATAACCTATGTTGATATTATCCATCCGAAAGAATGCGGCATTTTCAATATAAAAGTCTGATAAATTGGTTTGTAAAGCGGTTAAGAACTGCGTTTTCTCTGCAGCTTTAGTTGGGTTATTTAAAAAGCCCAATGAAGAATAAAAGCCCCTATATGTGCTGTTAGCGGCCACATTGTTGTAATTGTAGTTTCCCAAAGACAATCTCCCCGAGAAAGACAAATCCCATTTTTGGTAAGCGAGTCTAGAATTGATGCCCATTAAAACGGTAGGATTTGGACTTTTATGAATGTACAAGTCGCTGCTATTTATCACCCCATCATTGTTCCTATCCACATAAGCGTCTTCTATCGGTTTGCCGTTGGTATCATAAATTTGTTGGAACACATAAAAAGAATTGATTGGGTAGCCTACTTTTTGAGCTTGTATCTGTCCAGAGGTTGTTCCCTGGATTCCACCCAAAGGAATGGTGTAATTTGGATCTTCATTTAATGTAAGCCTAGTAATTTTATTTTTGTTAAAGCTTAAGTTATATCCAATCTGCCAATTGAGGTTTTTCTTAGAAACAATTATGCCGTTTAGATTAAGTTCAGCCCCTTTGTTCGTCATGTTCCCGATATTGGTTAACACAGTGGCAGAAAAGTTCGTGCCGACTGGAAGATTTACGATACTAAGTAAATCGCTCGTGTTCCTAGTATATCCTTCTAACGAACCGGTTAATCTATTAGCAAATAAACCAAACTCGATACCCAGATTCCAAGTAGCGGTAGATTCCCATTTAATGTTTGCATCGTAACCGTCGGGCCGCAGCGTATGATAGTATTGATCGCCCAATTGATAACGGGAAGTAGCATCCGAAATGGTAAATTTAGCTAGATATGGATAGTTATTCCCTCCCGGCAAATCTTGCTGCCCAGTAATTCCATACCCTGCGCGTAACTTCAAATCAGAAATGGTATTGTTATTTTTCAAGAAGTTTTCTTCTTTAATCTTCCAAGCAATAGCCCCTGCCGGAAAAACTCCCCAGCGTTTATTGGAAGCAAAGCGAGAGGTAGCATCGTCTCTAACTGTAGCTGTAAAAAGATATTTATTTTTAAATGTGTAGTTAGCTCTCCCAAAGAAAGATAACAGATAATACTCTGTTTCATAATCATCTGCAGGTTGTGGAGAAGTAAAAGCTACATCAGAAGAAAGGCTATGCCCCTTCCTATAGAAATGAGACCATGAGTAACCTCCGGTTACATCTAATTTGCTATTCTCTGAGAAGTTTTTTGCGTAATTCAAATAGAAATCTACTAGCTGGTTTTGTCTATTTTCTGTGTAGTTGCTAATTCTTCCGCCGGCAACTACAGGTGTGTAGACCCATTGTGTACTATCCTTGGCATTATTATGCCCTAAAGATTTCGCATAATCATAACCTAAATTTAGGTTGGCATGCAAACCCTTAAGAAAGGGCAGTTCATAATCGGCCTGGATGTTTCCTATACTTCTTCTTACCGTAGAAGTATTGTCTGTAAGATCTAGCTGAGCCACCGGATTTGGCGTAGCCAGTGTAATGGGCGCCCCGTTTATGTCGTTCCCCGCCGTCCATGTAGTATAACCCCGCCACCTCGTATTTCCATTAAAAACAGGTTGTGTTGGATCATAAGAAACAGCATTTGAAACTGCGTTTTGTTCAGCAAAATTATTTGTATTGTATAAACCTTTTAGGTTGATATGGAATTGCAAAGATTGCCTGAAGAAGCTTGGATCTAGCCCTATTGCCAAAGTGGTACGAGAAAAGTTGTAGGTCTTTAAAACGCCATCTGTGTTATTATAGCCCAGAGAAACTCGATAAGGCATTTTAAATGTTGTTCCAGACAGACTCAAGTTATGGTCTTGCCCAAAGGCATTTTTATAGATCTCATTTTGCCAGTTGGTATTTGAGGTACCTAACAAACCCAAAACAGAAGGGTTAGCGCCGTAAAATTCCTTTAACTTTGCTCTAAATTCATCACCATTGTAAACTTGTACCTGGTTTGGGGTTGTTGCCAACGATCCTGTAAAACCGTAACTTACTTTCGTTTCCTTACTACCTCTCTTTGTAGAGATGAGGATAACTCCATTAGAAGCTCTCGCCCCATAAATTGCTGTTGCTGAGGCATCTTTCAAAACGGTTATGTTAGCCACATCCTCTGGATTAATATCAGCCAGAATATTTGCAGACCCGCCCATCCTTGTGTTATCGATTGGAACATTATCAATAACAATTAACGGATCGTTGCTAGCACTTAAAGAGGCTCCTCCACGAACTCTAATGGTGGATGTATTTCCGGGAGCACCGCTGGTAGATGTCACCACAACGCCAGGAATTTTGCCAACAATTGCATCTTGAATAGAGTTTACAGCACCTTTATTAAAATCTTTAGCGGTTACAACGCTCACGGCTCCAGTTGCATCGCTTTTTTTAACCGTTCCATATCCGATAACCGCAACATCGGTTAATGTCTGCGCCAGCGGAACCATTCTAAAATTTAGGATTAAAGCACCAGAGAGAGAAATGGTTTGAGATTGCATTTCGTAACCTAGGTAACTTACGGTGATGGTCTGTTCTCCATTGTTAAGGCCAGAAATCCTAAAATTTCCGTCGTTGTCTGTTAGTACTTTTGCACTGCGCCCCTTGATAGCAATAACGGCTGCTGGTAACGGTTGATTGGATTCATCGACTACTTTTCCGCTAATAGAAGAAGTTTGTGCAAAGACTCCCGTAGAAAAATGGACAAAAATAAGTGTTAAAACTAGTTTAAACACTAGGTAATTTTTTTTCATAGGTGGTAAAATTATTTGGTTAAAGTATTCGGTAAGCTTTAGGTAGTTCCGAATATCCAAAGGAAGTAAACTTATAAGTGGTTGGCAACGCGAGTGCAGCCCAATATAAAAAGTATAAATTTAAAACGAAGCTAAAATTTTGGTAATCAAATAGATAAAAAAATTAGTCAAATCTAAAATATGAAAGATATTATGGGGCAGGATAGGTGCTTGCGCCCGCAAAGCCCATTAATTTCTCTTCAAACTCGTCATTATTGACAATAGATTTTGTTTTTACCCTATTTTTATAGGAGTAGATGGTGTTCATAGAGTAGCCGAGGATTTTAGAGATTCTCTCATTATCATGGATTCCTATTCTGATAAGTGCGAAGATGCGTAACTCTGCATTCATAAGTTCTTCGTTATCTAATACGATCCGATCTTCGGGTCGGAAAAGACCATTAAAGTCAGTAATAAAGTCTGGAAAGACTTTTAAAAAGATTTTGTCGAATGTATTTAAAAGTTCTTTCCGCTCCTCATCAAGATGTAGTGTCTGCAAGCTCCGCAAGGCGTCCTCGAAACTCTTGTTCTGCAACTTCTTCTCCATCGTTTTTTTAAAACGCTCCAACTTTTCTAGGTAACGCGAATTGATATTAAAGTAATAGCTTATATAGTCGTTTTTAAGCGTATTGGCTTCTGCCAAGTGTTGGTTGACAAGACGTAAACTCTCATTTGCCTTAATAATAACTTCATCTGCCTTTCTTAACCTTTTTAGTTGTTTAAAGATTACTATAGAGAAAAAAACCACAAATATTACCAATACAGTAATAAGTAGGGAATAGATAAGCAGTTGTTTACGCTGAGACTCAACTGACCTAATTCGCTCTCCCTCTATAATTGGCATAATTATTCCAACCTGCATTTCTCTATGCCTAGCCCCATAGAAACTGGCATCGTCCATTGCTTGTTTAATATAGTTGTAGGAATTTTGGATGTCTCCACGCTTATAGAGCATGTCAGAAAGGCTTAACAAGGCTGTTGTTTCTTTTGTTCCAGACTTTAAATCAGCTATGGCAGCGTTAACAAAAAGTTCTAGCGCTCTGTCGGTTTCCCCTTTCTGATTGTAAAGGTAAGCGAGGGTACTAGCATTAATTGCGTATTGGTGCAGATCCGTCTTCTTTTTTATTAATTTTTTATATTGAAATAGCGCTCGGTCAACATTTCCTTCCCTTAAAAACTTTAGGCCACTTAAGAAAATATACTCGTAAGAATCAGATGAAAGTTGAGACAAAGCCTTGGTAATGTAGGCGCCACCAAGGCGATTATATTTTTTCGTTAATGCGTCGTTACGATCGAAATCTGCTAGGTCATAATAACTTCGGGAAGCGAGAGCATAATATTCAACTTTCTGACTTGCTTTTAATTGGCTGGAATCAATTTCGTTCAAAATCTGGAAAGTCTCTTTAAACATACCGGATGAGAGCATGGTGAAGCCTATTTTCAAATTTGCGTATGCAATCTCCGTTGGGTTTTGTAATCTGATAGCTTCACTTAGCATCAGATTAGAATAGGTAAAGGCAGAATCGTAATTAAAAGTTTTATACTCCTCGTATAATTGTAAATAGCCGGTATATTTTGAAGTGTTGGTGCTCGCTTGTGTCAACGTTTTTTTTAGTAATTCGATTCTGCGTAGCTTTAGGTTAATGTAAGACTGTTCGTTTTTTAAGGCAATATTTAAGTTTGTGAGCAAACTATCTATGTTCAGCTCTGCCTCACAAACATTAGTGAAAATGCATAGAAGCAACGCAAATATATATCTATAGCTCTTGGTAAACATTAAAATGCCATGGTTTTAAAATGGTTATCTGAAAAACTTTCAATATCGCATTAAAATAAATAAATGTACCTTTTTTCAGAGTTTTTCAACTTTCTTCCTCATTTCTATCTTCAACAATAATATTGATAATATAGTTCAGCTTGTAACAGAATGGAAGATTAAATTTATTTTTTTGCTTGCATGTAGGTTGTCATCGCTTTTGAACCAAGCAGAATAATATCAAATGGTTTAAATTTTCTTGTCTTATGACAGCTCATATTTCGACTGTGGAACTTAAATTTGTCTAGAATAGATAAACCTAATCCCTACTTCGCATTGAGGGCCCTTAAAATATGAAAACGCTTTTTGACGATCACACTACAACCGAGATAATTCATCGAATTGATTTGCTACAGGAGAATTCTACTGCCCAATGGGGCAAAATGAACGCCGGCCAAATGGTTGCACGTTGCAGCAAATGGGACGATATGATTTTCGGGAAAATGCAGGTTAAGAGAATTTTATTTGGTAAATTATTCGGGAAAATGATTTTGAATAAGGTCATGAAGGATGAAAAACCTTTGAGAAAGAACACTCCAACGGTGCCAGATTTTATCATAAGAGAAAATATCGCAAATTTTGCTTCTGAGAAATTGGAATGGATCAAAAAAATTGAAGCTTATAAAAATTTCGATAACCCGAACTTTATTCACCCATTTTTTGGAAAGATGACTAAAAATCAGATTGGTATTATGGCTTATAAACACCTCGATCATCATTTAAGACAGTTTGGAGTTTAATATTTGAGATCTAGCAAAGTTGCTTTCTTTTATTCCTAGCTAATTTTCCTCGGCCACGTAAGTCTCGACTTCTTTTTAACTTTTTGATTTTAACAGCAAAGCCCTTTATATTCTTTACCTTGCAACAACCTTATATTATAGATGAAAAACCCTCTTCTAATTTGGCTTGCAAGTTTTTTGAGTTTATCGGTGTTCTTTGCTTTTAAAGCCGCAGGCCAGCAAACGTTTTGCAATCCAATAAACATAAGTTACCGCTTTACGCCAGATAAACCATCGCGCAGGGCTGCGGCAGATCCGGTAATTGTATTATTCGAAAACAACTATTATCTTTTTGCAACCGCATCTGGCGGTTATTGGCATTCTAAAGATTTGTTGAACTGGGTTTTTGTAACTACCAAAGATCTACCTTTCGAGAAAGATGCGCCTGCAGCTGCCGTAATCAACGGCGCAATTTATTATATGGGTATTGGCGACAAAATTATTTACAGAGCTACTGATCCGCTGCATGGCAAATGGGAAGTTTATAATGCTAACTTTAAGATGCCTGTTGGCGATGCAGACTTTTTTCAAGATACCGATGGGAAAGTCTATTTATATTATGGTTGCACAAATGGCGGTTACCTGCAAGCAGTTGAATTAAATGTGTTGGATAAGTTAAACCCAGTTGATAAGCCCGTTAACGTACTAACAGGAAATCCTGCAGTGCATGGCTGGGAACGGCCCGGCGACTATAATACACTGCCAGACAAGCCTTGGACAGAAGGGCCTTGGATGACCAAACATAATGGAAAATACTACTATCAATACTCTGCACCCGGCACACAATATAAAAGCTATGCAGACGGATACTATGTTTCTAATAATCCACTTGGTCCATTTACGTATGCGGAAATAAGTCCATTTTCATCTAAACCAGAGGGTTTTATAACTGGCGGCGGCCATGCAGCAACTTTTACCGATAAATATGGAAACTATTGGCGCATAGTTACGATGGTTATTTCTGTAAAGCACATTTTTGAGCGCAGGTTGGGATTAATCCCGGTAACGTTCGATAAAAATAATAACATGATTGCACATACCGCCTTCGCCGATTACCCAATGGTAATGCCAGATCATAAAATAAAAGATGTGAGCGAGTTGTTTCCAGGTTGGATGATGTTATCCTACAAAAAAACAGCAGGGGCATCCTCCAGTTTGCCTACAAATCTTCCGGCCTTAGCCGTAGATGAAGAAATAAGAGATTATTGGAGCGCAGCAACAGGCAATAAAGGCGAGTGGTTGAGCGTAGATTTGGGTGCTATGGAAACTGTGAATGCCATTCAGTTAAATTTTGCCGAAAACAACACAACACTTCACGGCAGAGAAGGTGTAGAGGCGCAGCAATATCTATTAGAATGTTCTGATGATAATAGAACATGGAGAAAATTGGTTGATAAAACGAAAAATGAGGAAGATCTGACCCACCAATATCATACGTTTAAAACACCAGTTAAAGCACGTTTTTTTAAGGTAATTAATTATAGAGTACCCAGCGGAACTTTTGCTATTTCTGGCTTTAGGATTTTTGGGAAGGGAAATGATAAAAAACCCGCGGAAGTAGAAAATTTTACCGCCGTGCGCGATGCAACAGACGCGCGCAACATAAGCTTAAAATGGAATAAACAAGCAAACGCTACAGGTTATAACGTTCGGTTTGGCGTTAACAAAGAAAATTTAAATCGCGTTTACCAGGTTTATGGCGATACATCGTTAACTATTAGGAGCCTAAACAAAGACCAAAAATACTATTTCGCTATAGATGCTTTTGGAGAGAATGGAGTAACGAAAGGGAAAACGAAGTAGCAGGCTTATTTTCTTCCTTAAAAAGGAATTTAGCGCTTCGGGTTAAATTTTTCTATCTGATGATGCTTCAGACCATTTGCAGCAACTAATAAACTGATTTATATTGTTGAATAGCTAGGCGGTTATAAACTTACGCTTCTTAAATTTAAAGGCTAAAATGACAAAAAATTTCCCAAATATTAGAGACCCTTATCCAAAATAGGTTTCTAAATTTGCCAGTAGCCTGTGTACGAAGTACTTATTTAACCCATATTGAACTGGAGCTACCAATAGCTTTTTAAGTCCAGCATTTCTTCAATGTAGCCCTAATTGTATTGCTCAAAAACTTTAGAACATAACCTAAATTTTTTTCTGGCTGCTATCAAACAACTATCGACAATGAGAGCACTAAGCTTATTGATAATATACATATTGGTTAACTACTCATTTAAAGCCATTTATTTTTGCACTTGCAAAAAATTTCGTCGATAATAGATGATTCAAATAAAGTAAATAACTTTTTAAATTTTTTTTAAAACTTATTGATTCTTTTTATTATTTTTGAGTTCCCAGAAAATTTAATTTTAATAGCGCGTATTAAATAATATTAGGATAATAGTATATTATCGTTTATTATTCAAATAGAATTAAATGACTAAAAACTTTTTTACTTATAATATGAGCAACTTAATATATTAGAAGCCATTATAATGTAATTTGTTTGCTAAACAGGTGCAAGCTCAAATTTGACGATTCAAAAGAACTCCTCTTAGAAACTAGCAGGTCATGAACAAAGGTGGTTTTAAAGAAAGATCAGTTTAAAAAGATAAAAGTATTATCCTGTTGCAGATTTAAAAAAGACAACAACTATACCTTCGCAAAATGAAAAAAAAATTACTTTACTATTGTTTTTACGGACTTAGGTCAAATGCTCTTCTCGGCTTTTTCCTCTTTTTTGGCGTTGTTAATCCCGCCATGGCAAAGACTTACTCGCCCGCGGGCGCATTCAAGTTACAGTCGTTTATTTTGAATGGAACAGTGCAAGATGCCAGCGGAACAACCTTGCCGGGAGTTACTGTATTTAATAAAAACAAAAACCTAACTGCTGTCGCAAACACAAGTGGAAGATTTGGAATCGAGGCAGATCAGGGTGATAGCATCATCTTTAGCTATGTTGGTTATGACCGGAAAGCTATCGTTGTTGGGTCTAATAACATCGTGGTGGTGCTAACAGAAATCTCCACCACTTTAAAAACTACGGTGGTTACCGCACTTGGTATAAGCCGGGAAGAAAGGTCTTTGGGTTATGCCGTATCAGAAGTGGATGGAGCTACGCTGAACAAAGCTAGAGAAACTAACGTAATAAACTCTTTGGCAGGGAAAGTGCCTGGATTAATCATTAGTGGTACGGCGGGCGGGCCTGCTGGCGCATCTAAAGTAATTATCCGCGGAAGCACCACGCTAACCGGAAATAACCAACCGCTATATGTAGTAGATGGTATTCCGATTGATAATTCTAATTACGGCGGAACTGGATCTGGCCAGTACGCAGGAGGAGTAGATTTGGGCGATGCCATTTCTGCTTTGAGCCCCGATGATATCGAAACCATAAGTGTATTAAAGGGTGCATCTGCATCTGCATTGTATGGCTCTAGGGCAGGAAATGGAGTAATACTCATCACTACAAAAAAAGGAAGCAGTAAAAAAGATTTGGGGATAGAGTTTAACAGTACGTCCTCTTTAGAAACACAACTGACTAGTTATGACGGTTATCAATCTTTATACGGTCAAGGAACTAAAGAATTGGTAAACAATGTTAGGGAGCAAGATTATGGTACACTAAACACAAGTTTTGGCGCGCGCATAGATCCAAATTTAACGGTAATTACTGGTACTGGTATTAAACGACCTTACGCTTATGTTCCGAATAACATAGATGGCTTTTTTAGAACGGGCTCTACTTTTACAAACACCCTGTCATTTTCTAACGGAAATGAGAATTCTAACTTCCGTTTCGCTTACTCTAACCTTTCTAACAAGGATATTATTCCTACAAGCGGTATAAATAGAAACTCGTTTACCTTAAATGGGAGTTCTAAATTTGGGCCTAAACTTAGCCTTACCGCAAGAGCGTTTTATTTGAATGAGGATGTAAACAACAGACCGTCGTTGGCAGATTCGCCGGCCAATATTGGCAACAGCTTTTTATCGCTAGCAAATACAGTAGATCAGGCGCGTTTTGCAAACGAATACAAAAATGCAGATGGAACCTATTTGGACTGGAACAATGGAAATCAATATCGACTAAATCCGTATTGGGTAATTAATGAGATGAGTAATACCAGCAAGAAGAATCGGTTGCTTGCTTCATTACAATTAAACTATGATATTTTAAGTTGGCTGAGTTTTCAGGCGAGAGGTTCATCAGACCAGACACAAGTAGATTTTAGGGATTTCAGTCCTGTTACAACGCCCGGCGCCTTGACAGGTACGCTAAACCAAAATAATGTAAAGTACAATACCATAGAAGCTGATGGTTTGGTAAGTGCGAAAAAGCAAATTGGCAAATCAATATTTGTGTCGTTAAGATTGGGTGCAAGTATAACTAGAAATAAAAGAGATGGAACAAACAATCAATTTACAAACCAGGCAATAACAGATGTTGCAATCCCAACAAGCTATACAACCCAATCGGTAATTCCTGTTGCAAGTAGAAGAAGTTTTAATTCGGTTTATGGATTGGCAACTTTTGCCTACGAGAATTATTTATATGTAGATGCTACGTTAAGACAAGATGCTTTTTCTACGCTCCCTGTAAACAGCAACAGTAAATTTTTTCCATCGTTGAGCAGTAGCTTTGTTTTTACCGATGCATTTAAAATGGACAAGAAGATCTTAACTTTTGGTAAGTTGAGAGCATCTGTTGCTCAGGTAGCATCAGATACAGATCCATATTTAACAAGCCAATATTATAGAAGCAATTCCCTGCCCTTTAATGGGTTGCCAACCGGCGGGTTATCTACCGATATTAAGTTTAGCAACGATTTAAAACCAACAACCACCTTTAACTACGAGTTTGGTACGGAGCTTAAATTTTTACAAAATAGAATAGGATTAGATGTTACTTACTATAATGCTAAGTCGAAAGATCAGCTTAATATCGTTCCGGTTGCGCCTTCATCCGGTTTCAACGCTAAAATTATAAATGCAGGTACTATAAGCAATAGGGGTTTAGAGGTCGCTTTGAGTGGAAAACCAATTGTTTCCAAATCATTTAATTGGGATTTGAATATTTCTTTTGCCCGGAACAAAAACACCGTTGAGTCTTTGGCAGAAGGCACACCTTTTATAAGCCTATCTGATGCTAGGTGGGCAGGCGTTTCTGTTGTAGCAATGCCCGGCCAGTCTTATGGTGCCATTTTAGGTTATAATTATCAAAAAGATCCTAACGGGAATATCATTCTTGATGCAACAACTTTGCAGCCGTTATTAAGTGACAACAGAGAAGTTTTAGGCAAAGGTGTTTTTGATTGGACAGGTGGATTAAGTAGTACCATGAACTATAAAAATTTTAGCCTTGGTGCAGTATTAGATGTAAAATGGGGTGCAGATTTATTATCGTTAACCAATTACTTTGCAGCTGCAGGCGGAGAATTAAAATCAACCTTGCCTGGTAGGGCAGAGTGGATTGCATCAGAAGAAGATAGACAAGCAGCCGGCCTTACCATAGCGCAATGGACAGCAGCAGGCAAAGTAAGGGGTTTGGTTCCAAGTGGCGTTGTACAAATAGGAACTGATGCCAATGGAAATGGGATTTTCGAGCAGAATACCAGGGCGATAGAACCTTCTACCTATTGGGGAAGGTTGGGAGACATTTCTAACGCGGTTGCTGTGCCTTTTATTTACGATGCTTCTTATGTTAAAGTTCGCCAGCTTACGTTAAGCTATAATTTGCCTTCTTCGCTAATTAGTAAATGGAAAATTAAAGATGTGCAGGTTGGTTTGGTAGCTAGAAATCCTTTCATCATTTACAAAGACGTACCGAACGTAGATCCAGATTCTAATTATAATAATGGCAACGGTCAGGGCATAGAATATGGCTCTTTGCCTGGAAGACGTAGTTATGGTTTCAATTTAAACTTTAGGTTTTAAAGAGCTGATTAATTAAAACGACAACATCATGAAAAAAAATTTAAATAAATTCACTCTCTTTTTTTTAAGCCTTACCGTGTTGCTAGGCTCCTGTAAAAAATTTGGAGACACAAATATAGATCCCTCCAGGTTTGCCAGTATCGATCCATCTGTACAATTGTCAACTGTGCAACTTCGGTTTTCTGGAGATTTGAATGTAAACGAAAGGACAAGTTTTTTAATGACTTTACCTTTAGTTCAGCAAATAGCAGGCTCTTACAGTAACCGCTGGGGAGGCATTTACTTTAATAATCCGGGTGTAATGGGCGTTTTATGGAACGACTCTTATCCAAACGACGTGGTAAACATCATAGATGCTGTAAACCGGACAAACGGAGTTGAAAATAAAACAAACATAAATGCAGTTTGTAGAATAATGAAGGTGTATGTGTTCGATAGATTGACGGATTTATACGGCGATTTGCCTTATAGCGAGGCAGGACTTGGCATAAATGGCAAATTTGATAAACAACAAGATATTTACGATGATTTTTTTAAGGAGTTAAGTGCCGCATCTGCCCAACTAAATCCCGCGAAAGACGCGGTAAAGGGAGATTTGTTTTACAACGGCAATATCGCTTCCTGGAAAAAATTTGCCAATTCTCTTCATCTTCGTTTAGCAATGCGGTTGGTAAAGGTAGATCCTGCAAAAGCGAAAAAAGAAGCGCAAATTGCTTATGATGCTGGGGTGTTCACCTCAAACGGAGATATTTGCCTTCTGCAACACGAAGACATTCGAAATCCGTATGAGGAGCAAGGTAAAGGCAATATAAAAGGTAATGCAGTTTCTGCCTCCTTTTTTAATGGAGGTGCCGTTCCCGGTCGTTTTACAACGGTTTTTTTAGACCAACTAAGAAACACCAATGATCCTAGGTTAAAATATATGGCTAGGTATTATTTAGACAATACTGGCAATGGCGTTCCAAAAGACCGTACAGATATTACCGATCAAATTGTGCCTTTACAAGGTTATGTAGGTGTAAAACCTGGCAGCTATATTTATGATGATCCATATCTGAATGCCGTAAATATAACTTTGCCAAGTGGAGCTAATGTTACAGCAACCAATAACGACGAGAAGGTACAACTTGCAAACTTTTTATTGGCATTTAATGCCCCATTTTTACATCAAACCTATGCCGAAGTAGAGCTGTTACTAGCGGAGGCCACGGTTAGATTTGGGGCGAGCTTTGGCGGGAGTGCAAGTGCGCACTACGCAAAGGGGCTAGAGGCAGCGTGCAAGCAATTGAGTCTTTTTCCCGGCGGGCCAAATTTACCTCAATCAGAAATAGACCAGTTTATTCAAGCAAACCAATTAGCTCCGGGTAGGGAGGTAGAACTGATAAACAACCAAATGTGGGTTTCACTATTGTTAAACGGACCAGAGGCTTATGCCAACTGGAGAAGAACTGGTTACCCAGATTTAAAACCAGCGGTCGGCGTTTCAGAAACCGGAGAGAGCACAACCATCCCACGAAGATTCCAATACCCATATACAGAGGCAGAACAAAATAAAGCAAATTACGATGTTGCGCTTCAACGTATGGGCGGCGTGGATAATTGGAATGGGCGTGTTTGGTGGGATGTTGCTAAATAGGATTTACAAATGAGAATTAGAACAATTTCTTTAAGTGCTTTTATTTTACTTTTTTCGCATTGCGCGATTAAAGTAGATGCCGCTGCGTCTTATCTCAGTGATAAAAAACAGCCTTTTAGAATAGTTGGCTATGTACCTATTCGAGGAAATTTAGACTCCATCATTAAGAAGATAGATTTTAAGAAACTCACCCATATAAATGTGGCTTTTATAAATCCAGATTCTCTTGGAAACATGGCAGGATCGGTTGGTTTAAGCAATTTAATAGATAAGGCACACCAAGAAAACGTTAAAGTTTTGTTCTCCTTTGGAGGCGGAAACCCACCTGCATATTTAAAGGAGTTGCTCAAACCTGGAAAGCGGGAAAATTGGGTCGCTAATATGTTGGCTTTCTCCGATGACTTTCATTTTGATGGGATAGACGTAGATCTTGAGGGAGATTTTATCGATGGCAATTATGAAGATTTTATAACAGCGCTTTCCATTGGCCTTGTGCCAAAACATAAATTGTTAACCGCTGCGGTGGCAACATGGAATGGACAGACAATTTCTGATAAGGCTTTGGCACTATTCGACTTTATAAACGTTATGGCCTATGACCATACGGGCCCATGGAACAAAAACAATCCTGGTCAACATTCTTCTTACCAACATGCTGTTTCTGATTTCGACTATTGGAACTCCAAAAGGGGTGTTTCAGCAGATAAACTTGTTCTCGGTCTACCCTATTATGGTTACGGTTTCGGCGCTAACATTCAAGATAGTTTTACCTATGGCGATATTTTAACCAGATATCCTGAAGCCGGAAAAGCCGATAGTGTTATTGTGCCAGACCAAGGAACTATTTACTATAACGGGGTTTCTACAATTACAAAAAAAGTAAAGTTTGTGCTGAAAAAGCAGGGCGGTGGCGTTATGATATGGCAGCTGCTAGGAGACGCAACTGGAGATAATTCTTTGCTCACACTGATCAATAAGATTAAGAACTAAGTTATTCAATATAAAAATACCAACATGAAAAAATTATCCTATTTCTTATTTACACTTATTGCCATTTCGGCCTTGAGCAGTTGCAAAAAGGGTCAAGAGGCGCAGGTAGATGACAATTTTCATCCACGCATTTTTGATACAAAGGGTGTATTTCGAGCACCTTCGATTATTATAAACCAAGGGCAATCTGCCATCTATACTGGCCTGACTTTTTCTCCAAAACCACAAGAACAATCTAAAATAATGTGGACAGTAGATGGCAAGGAAGTATCTACCGATACTGCCTTTACGTTTACGCCCACCGCAGGCGGCGAGTATCAAATAAAGCTTGAGGCAACTTACAACGGGCAAACATCTACACGTTTATCTAAAGTGTTGGTAAGTCCAACTACCTATACGCCCAAACCCTATACAAATGTGGTAATGGCTTATCTATCAGAAAACGGAACTGCTGCGGATGTAGACTGGACTAAAATAACCCATGTTGCCATCAATGGTGCAAGGGTAATTTCGCCAACTTCAATTGATTTTTCCAAGGCTAATTTTAATCAAAATATAGATGAATTGGTTGCTCGTGGCCATATAAATGGCATCCCTGTAATTTTGGGAGTTTCTGGAAGGTTGTCTGGAGTAGATGGTTGGGGATCTTACAACAGTACCGATTTTGGCCTTTCTATAAATACGCCTGAAAAAAGAGCCACCATTGTGGCGGCTCTGAAAACGTACGTTGTGGCCAGAAAATTGGATGGAATAGATATTATGATGACAGATTTGGGAAACGATTCTTATGATGTTTCTGCGAACATGGTTCAGTCTGTTGCACCGCTTTTAAATGAACTGAAAGCGGCATTGCCAACTGGCTCTTTGGTTACCGTTACCGTAACTACTAATTATTTGCATTGGGAATATTTAAGTTTGCTTGCCGCCGATTGGCTTAACGTGCACACTTTCGAGAACGGAACCGTTTATCCTGGCTCTCCACTGGCGCAACAATCGTCTTTTGATTATTTGGTATCTTCTTCTAATATTTGGAAAAATACCAAAGGTTATCCAGCGAACAAACTTGTTTTAGGCATTCCCGCTTTCGGTATTGTTTACAGAACTTTAGATGCAAATGGAAACAATTTAAACTATGGCTCTTATGGATATGTTCCATATAAGGAAATTGTTGCAGCAGATGCATCGGCTCCGCAAAATGAGTTTACAGACAAAATTGCTAAAGGGGTTTACTACAACGGCGTTCCTTTAGTTACTAAGAAAGCACAGTTCATTAAAGATAATGGATTTAAGGGGGCTTACATTTGGGCAGAAGATTATGACGTGCCTGGAGCTAATTCTTTATTAGGAAAAATTAGTTCTATTGTAAAATAGGAGTGCCTATAAATCTTTTGATCAAGATAATGCTATTTGAGGTTTATATTAATCTAAGACAGACATTATTGACTGTCTCAAAATAAAACATGTCTAATGATAAATAGGGATAATTCCTATTTATCATTTTTGTTTTCACGGTTAAGGCATGAAGAAAATTTACTATTTGATTTGTTTCGTGGTAGGGATTTTTGCCTGTTCTAAACATCTAGTAACTTCTCCTTAAAGGAAAAATGCAAATTTAAGAGCACAAGATGGTAGTTTAGTAGACGCGAAAAATATTTCGGGTTATACTTGGCGAGTTAGAAGACCTATTATTGCCTAAGGCCCTTGGCCCCAATTATTGGAGTGGCAGAAATATTTCGGTATATGAAAATGGATGGCTCCACGTCAGTATCCAAAACATTTTGCGTTGCGGATGTTCCCGTGAGTGCTTTAGAAATGCCTGTTTTCATCAATTTTTAGCTGTTCAAAGGGCGTCCTCCATCGGATGGTAAAAGGGTGGAGGCTGTGACTAAAAAATTTAAGTTTTCGGCTTTTTGAAAATTTACTAAACCTAAAGTAGGTATCTAACATTAAAAGAAAAAATCATTAAGTTTGGGAAGACTGGAAACTTATAAAAAATAAGCTCATGCCTCGATTTAAAATGTTTTTATTGCCTGCTATTTTTATTTTATCTACTGTATTCATTTCCTGCTCGGTTAAAAAAAATGCCAAGAAAGAAGATGGATGGAAAACGATTTTTAATGGTAAAAACCTCGATGGGTGGGTGCCAAAAATATTTCACCACAAAACTGGCGAAAATTATAAAAACACCTTTAGGGTAGTAGATGGTATGGTACAGGTTAATTACGACGGATACAACAATTTGACCAACAGTACGGACACTTATTTTATAAGCAACCCTATTCCTCTTATCATTTAAAGTTTGAATATCAGTTTACCGATGAATGGATGAAAGATGCGCCCTCTTATACCTATCGCAATAGCGGAGTGATGTTTCATTCGCAAGATCCTTACACCATTTTGCAAGAACAGGATTGGCCAATTTCTGTGGAATATCAAATCTTGGCAGAAGAAAAACCAGGCGAAGCCAGACCAACGGGCAATATGTGTTCTCCTGGAACCGATGTGTTTTATAATAACGAAAAGGATAAAAGGCATTGCATAAACTCCACCTCAAAAACCTACAAATGGAACGAGTGGGTAAGCGGAGAGTTGATTGTTTATCGAGATTCGCTGATCAAACACATTGTAAACGGCGATACCGTATTGCAATACACCAAACCTCAAATAGGTGGAGCGGTTGCAAATGGCTACAATCCTGCTATTAAAATTGATGGCAAAGCACTCACCTCTGGCTATATTGCATTGCAGGCAGAAGGCCAAGGAATTAATTTTAGAAATATTAAGATTAAGAAATTGGATTGAGAGCATATTTCCGTTGTCTAGTTTGGTCTTTAGCACCTAGATAAAATCTCCTATCTGACTTGATTATTTGGAAGATTTAATTTTTTATGTTTGAGATAAATAGAGTATGATGTTTATTATACCTACGCACCCAAATATGAGTGTATATGTGTGGCGGGCTCATACGGATATATGCGTTGTAACAAATTTAAAAAATGAGAAACGAAGTAATATATACAGAAACCCCAAAATCATCTATTTGGGATAGAATAGATATTCTTACCACCATCAATGGAACGAAAGAAGCATTAAAAGAAAAATGTAAAAAGGAAAACATTCCGATTGATGAAGACTTAATAACCAACAAAGCTAAGGGAGTGGCTTTTTGCTTAAGGAGTGCTAGGGATTTATTTAAACATTCAGATTCTAAAAATTTAACACCAAGTTTAACATCGATATATTACGGTACATATAATTTATTAAGTGCTTTATTAATTGGAAACATAACAAATGATTTAACTCTTGAAAGCGTAGAGAAGTTTTCTAAAAATGGTGGTCACGGACTTAAAACGATATATGAATCAGAAACTTCTAATTTATCTGAAAATGAATTTATTTATTGTTGTAACAATTGCTTTTACAAAGAGGTTTTGAAAAGTTTTGGATATAAAGTAGAAGACATTGTTACTCAGAGAAATTATTCAAAAATTGAAAAAATACCTTTAGAAGAAAAACAAAAACTAATTTCTTTAAAAGATTTATTGTCCAGAATTCCAGAACTCCAGAATATATACGTTGAACTTTTCAAAGAACAACCTAATTATTTAAATTTTTACGCTTCAAAAAACTACGAGAAAAAAGATAAGGATTATTTTAATGTATCTGTTAATGAGAACCAAAATACTTATTATTTAGAATCTGAAAATATTAATGATATTTTAAGTTTACCTAATAATTATCTATTTGAATACAAAAAAGAAAGTCCAATATCTACATTAAATGAAAGTTTCTATTGTGAAAATATTCCAGGCGATTTTATCCAAAGTGACCCAAAATATCGTTCCCCCATTTCTATTAATTGTACAATTAAACCAATTTTAGGAATTGATGATGTTTTATTAATTTACTTTAAGACATTCTATATTTTGAGTATTTGGACAAGATATAGACCTAATCTTTGGAGAGAAATTTATGAAGGAGAATACGACAATTACAGATCTCTCTTTAATATTTTAACAGAATCATCAGAAAGAATAATTCCTAACTTATTTTTAAATAAATTCTATGGTAGGAATTTTCTTTTTATAGGACATTCATATCTTTCGTGAAAAAATTTGTTACAACAGATTTGTATAAAAAATAGCCCCTTGCTAGCGCACGCGTGTCGTGTGTGCATGCTGAAGAAGGTAGTGAGGTAGTGAACTGTCCGAAAAAAAATCGGACAGTTGAAAATGCAGGCAGAAGCCAGTAAAATGCAAAAAAAGCGCATTGGGTAATGTTATATAATTACCTCTGGCTATATTGCATTGCAGGCAGAAGGTCAAGGTATTAATTTTAGAAACATTAAGATTAAGAAGTTAGATTAATAGAATATCTCCGTTGCCTATTTGGTCTTTAACTAAATCTATCGCTGCCCACCAACTTAATTTTTGCTTAAACATTTTTGTTATTTACTGCGTAAAGTTTTTAACTTTAATATGGCTTAGCGTCAGTTACTTGAGAAGAAATTGATCACAAGTTTATTCTAAAGGGGTAAACACTATAGTTATCATAATTTTAAACGATAGTTAATTCGAGATTCGACAATTGCAATGTGCATCTTCTTTTATTTTTTGTAAACAGTTATTCAAGTAATGTTTCTAGAACGAATCTTATGATTACTACGTCTGAAATTGCACCCTCTCTTGCTTTGACGCCTTTTGTGCGCTGTTATAGTTATAGGGAATTTGACACAAATGGCATGGACATGGAAAGACCAATGCATGCGGCCCATGAAATGAGCTTGACATTTTTTTTTAAGGCAAGGCCGATTAAACTGGTCGATTTCCGCACCGACCAAATCATTAGAAAGGGAACTACCTTCTGTGACATAACAGGGATGTCGACCCATTGTATTGGAACGGCGACCTTTAATGGTAACTATTCCTTTTTTGAAATATGTTTTAAGCCCAATGGGTTCAATAAAATTTTCGGCCTCGCCTTAACCGGCATTACTGATCACATAATTCCGACAGAGGATATTTTGGATATTAACTTTAAATATTTATTCGAGCAGCTATGTGTTGCGAAGGATTTGAATGAAAGGGGAACATTGGCCGATGCTTACCTTTTGGGTAATTTAAAAAGACGTAAGCAGGTTGATTATAAGCATGGCATTACGATTATCTCCAATCTGATCCTCAAAAGTACTGTACCGATAAGCGTTAGGCAATTGGCGTATTCTGCCAATATGAGCATTAGAAATTTTGAGCGTCAGTTTTCGGAAGAAGTTGGCATGTCGCCAAAACTCTTCTCTAATGTGGTTCGTTTTAATCGTGCCTTCGAAGTTAAGCTAAGATACCCTCAAAAGGATTGGACCACAATAGCGCTCGAATGTGGTTACTTTGATCAAACGCACCTCATCAAAGACTTTAAAAGGTTTACTGGAAATGCCCCAGCGGCTTTTTTAAGACAAACTCCCGTAACCGACCAAGAATACATCAGTAGGGTAGAACTGTAAGCCTAAATTTGGCGCGTTTTTACTATTTTTTGGAAAAGGTAGCTTTTACTTTCGAGATGCTAAAAATATTACGTTAGCTGGTATTTTTTTAATACAAATACCAAAAAAAGTGGCAACTCAATCTAATAATAAATGATATGGCAGACAGTATTGTAACAGGCAGCTCATCACAGCCTGATGTACCCGCAGTAAAAGGAGAGTTTACCGGGACTGGCCCAACTTATATTCATGAGGGTGGTACAGGCGTACACGGTCATAGCCAAAATGGATATGGAGTTCACGGCACTAGCGAGGTAGGTCGTGGTGTAGTGGCGGTTAGTGACACTAATTATGGGATAAGAGCTGTAAGCAGAACACTTTCTGCTGCTCGGTGCAGTTCCAGTGAAGGATCAGGAGTTGAAGGCGAAGCTGGCAGCACAGGTGATGGCGTAAGGGGTACGAGTAAGAGCGGCAGTGGAGTTCACGGTATTAGTGAAACCGAATATGGGGTAAAGGGCGAATCGACTGCTGGTCGTGGAGTGGCGGCATTTAGCGACACTAATTATGGCTTGAGAGCCGTAAGCAGAACGCTTGCTGCAGCAAGGTGCAGTTCAAGTGAAGGTACTGGTGTGGAAGGCCAAGCTGGTGGGAAAGGAGATGGAGTGAGAGGTGCAAGTGTTAGCGGAAATGGGGTTGCTGGCTTTAGTGAAAACTGGCGTGGTGTTTATGGAAATAGTAATAAGAATGCTGGAGTGGTTGGTGAGAGTGTAGAGTTCGATGGGGTCTGGGGTTTAAGCTATAGTCCTCAACATGCTGGGGTGTCTGGTCATAATCCTGGTGGGATGGCCGGGTTTTTTGAAGGAGATGTAGTTGTAACTGGTGATGTTAAATTGATGTTAAATTGATAGGAGGCAATGATGTTGCCGAAAACTTTTTAGTATTAAATCCCAATCTAGTCTCACCAGGTTGTGTAATGACTTTTAACGTAGATGGCTCCATACAAGCATGTACAAAATCATACGACAAAAAAGTTGCAGGTGTAATTAGTGGTGCTGGTGATTATAAACCGGGCCTAATTCTCGGAAAAGAAGAAACAGAAAGTAACCAGATGCCAATTGCCTTGATGGGGAAGGCGTTTTGCTGGGCAGATGCCAATTTTGGGGCTATAGAAGTGGGAGATATGTTAACTACGTCATCTACTAAGGGGCATGCAATGAAAGCGATAGATTCGTTTAATGCTTTTGGAGCGGTGATCGGTAAAGCTCTGAGTCCCCTCAAAGATGGACAAGGTTTAATTCCGATTCTAATTGCACTACAATAAGAATCGGAATCATGGCTAACGAAATATTGGTTGATCAAGGCGGGCCAGTCCTTAAGAAAATGAAAATAGTTCTTAGTTTTCGTGGATCAGGATGGGCTATAAAAACGTTTACTTCCACTGATGCCCTTCGGGCATTTGAGGCGGTTTTATCCAGCCCTTATCTATCCCATTTGGTTCAGTATCGTGGCATTCGGCGAGCCGAGATAGTGTTTTCAAGTGAGGACACCAATAACTTGGGAAAAATGGCTCCAGATCCGCGCAATTTTGTGACAGGAAATATTTGGCTAATAGCCGACGAAGAAATAAAAAATGTCACAAGAGACGCAATCAAAGCAAGACCACCAGTGGACAATGAAGAAGTTTTTTATCTTACTGTCATCAGTCAAGATCCTATACCAATCGTTGCGGAGCAAGTTAACGCATCTGGATATCACAACACATTCAATGAGGACGGATTAACTATTTTTTACGGTGTTCTCTTGCATCAGTCAGCCAGTACGGCTGAAGAATCCTGGCAATATTTACCGAGTGTTTTTAGTCACGAAGTTGTCGAAGCTTGCACCGACCCGGATGTTAGGTCAGGTTTCATTTTGAATACTGTTGGGGAACTTTGTGATATGGATGAGGATCGCATCGTCCTATTACCTCATCTTGAACACAAGATCAAACTATCGGTTTATTGGTCTGAGTTGGAGCGGTCTACAGTCGCTCCAACATTATATTCCTTAAGGGTTGCACTTGATAAACGGCCAACTGAAGCTATTCCCAGTTTAAAAGGTGCGATTTCAGGAAATAGCGTTCGTGAAGCAATTCTGGCAGGGTGTAACCCTTAGAATAGTTTAGGCGTACAAAAATTTAAAAACCGTTTTAAGGATGAAAACATTATGAAAAGTTTTCGAAATATAGCAACTACTCAGCTAAATTCGCAATCGATTATTAGCACAAGGGAACTCGCTCGGAATGTAAATATATTGGTACCATTTAGTTTGTCTCATCTAATAGATGAATTGATGATTCCTGTGAGTTTTCACGAAATCATTACAACTCCATCAGGTACAGCGCTTGGCGGCACCGTTGACCTCAAGTTTTTTAGCGATGGCAGGTACATATTCGATGTTCACATGAATGATAGCGGTTTCGATCCATACACTTTCCGTGTGCGTTGCGCAACAATAGCTCCAAATGGTTTAACGCTACTTTTTCAAACCAGCGGGCACACTGACGGAACTGGGTCTAATCTATTCGGACATGTAAATCGGGATTTTGACCATCATGAAGAAGGGCAAAATTTAATGATTGCAGCGAACTGGCTTGATGTCCGCCTGTCCTCTCTGTCGGTAAGCAAATCGTATGAAGATGTGGGTGCGTTAAGTGTTTTAGAAGACATTGCAAAAGATTTGTTGGGATTTCTAGTTGCGGAAGTGACTTTTGGTGCTGGACTTGCATTAGTGATTGTCATATCGGCACAGCTCACTGATTCCCTTGACGCCTCTTTTGTGGGAACGGGAGGGCTAGTTGGTATCGCTGTAGCGGGCGGCGTAATCTGGACATTTGGCCCTTCGGCAATTATTGCTGCCGTCGTCGCGGGTGTAGCGGCCGGAGCGATCACTGACGCATTAATCAAGCATCGACAGATGACAATTGAAGAATATCGCTTTGCAAATACGGTATTTGGTAATACCTTGCCGGCTAGGGAGAAATTCTTTATAACTAATCTTTCACATGGTGGGGGGCGCAAATATACCTGGGTAAATGTAGACCGTTCAATATTATTGAATTTAGATAATGCTTTTGATGACCCGGTGCATTATATAGACGACACACACGGATACGGTGCAAAGGGTCAGGTATTTATTCATGAGTTGACACACGCTTGGCAAATTAAGGCTGAATCTTTTATACCTGGAACAGTCTGTAAGGCGGTATTTGGGAGACAAACATACACTCCTAATGTTGGGGAACGGTGGAGCGATATGGGGCTTGAGCAACAAGCCGCAATAGTCGACCAGTGGTATGGAAAGTATGCCGGAATTTGGAACACATTTGAAGATTTGACTGCAAATCTTGGAAAGCCGGAAGCAATCAGCGATTCACGTTTCAAATACATTAACAATAATATAAGACTAGGACAGAACTAATTGGTTTGAGCAAGGCTATAACCTATATCACAATTTTGAAAAAAAGCAAAAATTCATCAGTCAAATAATTTAGCCAATTCGTAATATGAAACAAATAATTTTAAGTCTAGTGATCGCAGTAATACTATCATCCTGCGGCAATAGCCGCCAAACTGAAGCGATAAAACAGGCAGAAGAAATACAATCATCCATCAAACCCGGCGAAATTGCCACTTCTCCAACTGGATATATGATGACTGCCAATATAGATGGGAAACGATGGGAGGCCGCATCAATGATGCCACCAGAAATTGCTGGAAGGATTGTGGGTTCGTTTGGAAGGCAATATATCGGGCTACCATATAATAAAACAGATATGGCATTGGGACATAAAACCGAGTTAGGAGAAAATGAGGCCGCCGATATTTATTTGGAAGATAATTGTTCCTATCCCCTCACAAATGGAGAAATAGAAATTACAAAAGTGGACGGGAAGATGGTAGAAGGGAAATTCTTTTTTACGACCGTTTGTAATAGCACAAAGAAAGAGTTAAAGGTTACGGATGGTTTTTTCAGGATACCCGTGGCGAAATAAATGAAAGATAAATTTAATTTGTATAAAGAACAGTAATGATGAATTATTTAAAAATAAGCCTGATAACTCTTTTGCTAATAGGAATTTTATTCAGTTGCAAAAAGAATAGCGCTCCAGAGCCAAAAGATTATACCGCATCCATTAAAGATAAAACTTGGTGGGGCGAACTTACCTATACAGGTAAAGCAACCGAAATTTACTGCGTGCATTTTAATTCAGATAATACTTTAGTATGGGGTCAACTTTCGGGCGATTACACGGGCAAATGGAGATTGAACTCAGATATACTAACGATGACCTTCGATGCAAATACCGCCGAGATAACAGCTACTGTTACAAATGATGATAGGCTTGCAAATATACTTGACAATACTAGCTTTTATGAAATCAACAGCGGTACAAAAATACAAAATCCAAATACTCAACTTTTGGACAATACCAAATGGAAAGGAATGGTAACAGATGTAAGCAACACTGTCAATCCACTTCCGTTGGAAGTAAATTTTGAAGCTAATCAAAAGTTTAAAACTAATTTTGTTAGCACCGGCAGCACTTATTCCTATACAAGATCCTCGTCGGGCGCCCGTGATCAGGATGCAGTTTGAAGGAATTTATAATTTTTTTGGAATTATTTTATCCAGCACAGAAATGAGGGGCGTTCAAAATAGACCCGAATATCATTGGCAATTAACAAAGCAATAAAACGTGTTAACAAGGTTTAGCAACGACAAATAAAGTGTTTTATAATTTGGATCGTTCGAGATGCTAAGTTTTGTATCTCGAACGGTTTTTGATTTTATTTAATAGAAGATAAAATTCTAGAAAGCAACAACTCGTCTAATCAATAAAATTTTTAGGTAGCCCTAACTAATTGGAGATAAAATGAGGCAATGGTAGATTGTAGTATGGCACTAATGTTTCTAATCTAATATCTCAAATCCAACCTCTCAAATCCATTTCCTCTAATCTATTTTTCTAACTTTGCCTGCTATGAGTGCTTACCTTATAAAAGCCGCTACCATTGTAAACGAAGGACAAAAGCTGGTAGCCGACGTGTTTGTTAGAGATGGTTTTATAGAAAAAATTGGTCAAAATTTATCCGCAGAGAATGCCATAGAAGTTAATGGCGAAGGACAATTTCTATTGCCGGGGATGATAGATGACCAAGTCCATTTTAGAGAACCGGGATTGACCCAAAAGGGCGATATTTTTACCGAAAGCATGGCCGCTGTTGCGGGTGGAATTACTTCGTTTATGGAAATGCCCAACACTGTTCCAAACGCATTAACTCAAGGATTGTTAACCGATAAATACAATATCGCAGCTCAAACTTCTTTAGCGAATTATTCCTTTTACATGGGCGCCAGCAATGACAACATAGAAGAAGTGCTAAAAACCGATGCAAAGAAAGTTTGCGGCATTAAAGTTTTTATGGGTTCATCTACAGGCAATATGTTGGTAGATAGCGAAAAAACATTGGAGAATATTTTCAGCAAAGTGCCGATTTTGGTGGCCACACATTGCGAAGATGAGCAAACCATCAGACAAAACATGGCCAAATTTAAAGCCAAGTATGGCGATGATTTGACTATCGAAATGCACCCGCTAATTAGAAGTGCAGAAGCATGTTATAAATCTTCTTCTTTGGCTGTAGAACTCGCAAAAAGGTATAATACGCGGTTGCATATTTTACATATTTCTACCGCTAAAGAAATTGCTTTGTTTGATAATTCTATTCCTTTAGAAAAGAAACGCATTACGGCAGAAGCTTGCATTCATCATCTTTGGTTTAATGATACAGATTATGCCGAAAAGGGAAACTTTATAAAATGGAACCCGGCGATAAAAACAGCGGCAGACCAACAAGCCATTTTGAAAGCAGTTTTGGATAATCGGATCGATGTAATTGCGACCGATCATGCTCCACATACGCTACAAGAGAAAAGTCAACCTTACATAAATGCTCCTTCGGGCGGTCCATTGGTTCAACATGCGTTGCCGGCACTTTTAGAAATGCACTTGGACGGAAAAATTACTTTGGAACAAATTGCTGAAAAAACTGCGCATAGCGTAGCCAAATGTTTCGATGTAGAAAAACGAGGTTTTATTCGTGAAGGTTATTGGGCAGATTTAGTCCTAATAAATTTGAACGATCCTTGGAAAGTGACCAAGTTGAACACCTTTTATAAATGTGGTTGGAGCCCGTTTGAAGGAAATACATTTAATGCAAGTATTACCCATACGTTTGTTTCTGGTAATTTAGCTTATAAAAATGGCAAGTTTACAACGAATGAGATTGGGAAGCGGTTAAGTTTTGAGAGGTAGTTTTGTTATATTTGTTCTAATAATAACCGAGTTTGTAAAGTCAATTCTACAAGCCGGAAAGGACATCAAAAACGTAAAGGGATTAACAATTGCAGTAGAAGATTTATGGAAGTAATTTATGCTCCCAAGGCCATCGGGCATTCGAAATTCTGGAAGAAATCTGGCAACAAATCTATTCAGAAAGAAATTAAGTGATGGAAAAATTTCAATCTTGGAAATCAAATCTTTAAAGGGACATTACAAATTGTGACCTCAACATCTATTCTCAAGAAATCTGGCATTCTATTCGCCGTTGCTGTCTTACTTTTTATTTTTGGCAGCTTTCCAAACCTCGTCGAAACATATTATTCTACAGGAATTTATCCACACATTTCTATCTCGCTGCGTTTTCTTTCTTCTTTATTTCCGTTTGCCATCGGCGATTTGGTTTACGCTTTAGTCATTGCTTTTGTGCTTTATTATACTATTAGGTTTTTTCAAAAAGCTAGAAGAAAGCAATTTAAAAAAACAGATAGGCTTATCATTCCTTTAAAAATCTTTAACTTTTTGCTCATTCTTTATATCCTATTTAAGTTGGTGTGGGGATTAAACTACAGTCGAGTTAGCGTAAGTAAAACCCTCGCCATTGGCGATGAAAAATACAACGTTAAAGAACTTGTGCTGTTAGGCAACTATTTTATAAATCAAACCAATATATTAAAGGCAAAGGCAGATTCTTTAGGGAATGCCGCACCACTGTCAATTGTTGAATTGCAAAAAAAATCTTCCGAAGCTTACCAGTTTATGGCGAAGAAGAAAGAGGTATTCAAATATCCTCAACCTTGTTTAAAGAAAGCATTGTTTCCATGGGCGGTTAGCAAAGCTGGCATAGAAGGTTACTATGCCCCTCTAACCGGCGAAGCAAACCTAAACTTTAACTTGCCCAATTTTGTAAAGCCTTATGTTTCTTGTCATGAAATTGCACATCAACTTGGGATAGCTTATGAGGATGAAGCAAATCTTCTCGGTTACCTAACTGCCATAAACAGCCCAGATTTGCGCTATAAATATTCGGCCAATTACGAGATGTTGCGCTATGTACTGATCGAAATTGCCCTAAAATCTCCCGAAGATTATAAAGAACTGCACTTAAAACTTTCCGCCGGCGTTTTGGCGGATTTCGAAACCGAAAAAGAATTTTGGGCAAAATACAATGGTGCCATGTTTGGCTACCTAGATGTTGCATTTGATGGATTTCTAAAAGCTAATAATCAATCAAAGGGCATAGATAGCTATCAAGATATCGTAATTTGGTTGTGGAATTTGCACAAGACAAAGTTTATGAAAATTGAATCGCGAGCCGGAAAGTCCGCAAGTCGGGCGATTCGAACGCCAAAAATTCCCATTTAAGAATACGGTTAATTGCCATTTAAAGCAGTAGAAATTCTGGAACTGTCTTTTCTTACAATATTGCTTTCCCATAGGATCCGGATAGCCGCTTACTTCTAAACGATGATTTTTTGTAGTTTTTAAATTGGCACTTTTAATCGTTTGTCTCACTCCTTGCTCATATCGGTTTTAGCGTTTTCTCTTTCAGCTTTGCCCTTAAACCCTTTTTTCTATCTTTGCGGCATGAAATATTTGATCGTCGGCTTAGGAAATATTGGCCTTGAATATGCTCGCACAAGGCATAATATTGGTTTTGATATTGCCGATGAACTGGTAAGCACTTTGGGCGGAACTTTCGAGATTGGGCGTTTGGCCTATCATGCAGAAGTGGTTTTTAAGGCAAGAAAACTTCATGTAATAAAGCCGACAACCTTTATGAATTTGAGTGGCAAGGCTGTTAACCACTGGATGAAAGAATTGAAAGTGGCGCCAGAAAACGTGCTTGTATTGGTTGATGATCTAGCCCTTCCATTTGGCAAATTGCGTTTAAAACTTCAAGGGAGTAGCGCCGGCCATAATGGCTTAAAGAGTATAGAAGAGCTGTGCGGAGGACAAAACTACGCGCGTTTGCGTTTTGGAATCAGTAGTGATTTTCCGAAAGGTAGACAAGTAGATTATGTTTTAGGAGAATTTGGCAAAAACGAGAAGAAAGATTTGCCCACGCTACTTACCAAAAGTATATCACTTATAAGGAGTTTTGTAACTATTGGCCCCGCCCAAACGATGACAGATTTTAATAAATAGATCATTTCCTCTTAGAGAACACATAAAATAAAAAAAGCCCCCATTTCTGGAAGCTTGTCCTAAAATAAGTTAGAAGATTTTATTTTACTTGAGCCTGTGCTCTGGCAATGTATCCATCGATAAGTTGCGCTTCGGTGCTTTCAGGATATTGGGCTTTTATCTTTTTGTAAGAATCTACCGCCGATGAAAATTCTTTTTGATTTTCTTGTACCAAGGCCAATTTCTTCAAAAACATTGGCGAAGTAAATTTGCTCGATTTATCCGCAGCTTTGTTGTAATAGGTTTCCGCTTGCTTGTAATCTTTCAATTCACTGTAGGCATCACCTAACATGCCCAAAGCCAAGGGATCTGCAACTGAGCTGCCTGTAGAACTATATTTGCTCAACGCGTCTACCGCCTGCTTGTACTCACCTCTACGCAAATATATGCCTCCCATGTACAGATTGGCCAAATTTGCAGATTTAGTATTGTCGTAATCGCCAGCTATTTTTTCCAAACCAGGGTAACCCCCTTCGCCTTTAATAGCTCTGTTAGATAATGAATCTACGCCAATATATTGTTCTGCCTTATACATTTTAGCAGCCGCTTCCTTGGCGCGCCCCTTTAAGTAAACACCCTGATACCAGATATAAACCACAACCAGCAACACCACTGCACCGGCAATAAACAACAGGCTTTTACTGTTTTCTTCTATAAAGGAGGTTTTTTTTTGCGCAGCCGAAGTTTTATTAATCGTTTTAGACATGGATATTTTTAAAAAAATTAAGAGCGCAAAAATACATTTTTCATAGAAGATAAACAACCATTATCCAAAAGTATTTGATTATATCTTAGTTAATTGGCGGCTAAAAATTACTAAATTGCCATTTGTTATATGTGGCTGAAGAACATTACGCTTTTAAATTTTAAAAATTACGCCGATGCGTCTTTAAGTTTTTCAGAAACTGTAAATGTTTTTACTGGTAACAATGGATCTGGCAAAACCAACATGCTCGACGCCATACATTATTTGTGTTTATGCAAAAGCTATTTTAACCCAATCGACGGTCAACAAATTAAAGCCGGCGAGGAGCTTTTTATGATCCAAGGCGATTTTGATCGAAACCATAAAAACGAAAAAATCACTTGCGCAGTTAAAAGAAATCAAAAAAAGCAGTTTAAGAGGAATAAAAAGGAATATGAAAAGTTGGCGAATCACATTGGTCTGTTTCCACTTGTAATGGTTTCTCCTTATGATTCGAATTTGATTATGGAGGGAAGTGAAGAGCGTAGAAAATTTATGGATAACGTACTCTCGCAGACTGACGCCAATTATTTGGATCAGCTGATTGCCTACAATAGAGTGTTAGCAAATCGAAATGCGCTGTTGAAACAGGTTGCTGTTTCAAAGCAACTTGATAAAGATTTAATGCAAATTTTAGATGATCAGCTAATCGCCATAGGCGACAAAATCTATATCCTACGTGCGGCTTTTATACAAGAGTTTATCCCGCTGTTCAATAAATATTATAGTTACCTAACGGATGATGCAGAGGCTGTACAAGTTGATTATGTCTCGCAACTTAAGGAAAGCTCGTTTAGAGAGTTGTTAAAAAGCACCTTAGAAAAAGATCGGGCGATGGAACGCACAACCACAGGGATTCACAAAGATGAACTTTCTTTCAAAATTAGGGAAACCCCGCTGAAAAAATTCGGCTCCCAAGGTCAACAAAAATCTTTTTTAATATCCCTAAAACTTGCCCAATATGCTTATTTGTCTAATAATAGAGCGTGTAAGCCGCTGTTGCTTTTAGATGATATTTTTGATAAGTTAGATGATAGTAGAATAACAAAGCTCATGGAAATGGTGTCTCATAAAGATTTTGGTCAGATTTTTATTTCAGATACCGGTCGAAGCAGAGTGGAAGGGATATTTAGAAACATACACGTAGATATTACCTTGTTTGAGGTATCTAAAGGACAAATTACAAATGCGTAAGCCAAATGATCAGAGTATAAAAGACGTTATTGACAGATTTTTAGACGTAAACAGACTTCGAAAAAAGTTTGATGAAACTTTTGTCGTTACAATGTGGCCAGAAATAATGGGTACTGCTATCGCTAACAGAACAAAACAAATTTATGTATTCGAAAAGAAACTTTTTGTTCGCATAGAATCGTCTGTAATAAAAAACGAATTGCTTATGGTAAAGCAGGGCATTATAGATAAACTTAACGAAAGAGCGGGAGCTGAAGTAGTTGCTGAAATCGTTTTTTTGTAACTCTTACTCCAAAAAAAAAGTAGCCAAATAGGCTACTTTTTTTAAAATACTTTAGAAATTAGCCAAATTACTAACGCGATAACTACTATTACACCAATTATCCCAAACCACATACCAGTTTTAAATATACCGGCAATGGCATCGCAACTAGTTAAAACGCTGCATAATAATGCTATAGATAATAATGGAAGTGTCTTTTTCATGATTGGTTTATTTTCAATAATAAACAATTTTTCAAAAAAAAAGTTTTCTTTTTTTTACTTTCCATTTACTTTCAATAGCTCAATTTCGAAAACCAATGTGCTGTAAGGTGGAATGTCTTGACCTGCGCCGCGTTCACCATATCCCAAGTTGTAGGGGACGTAGAATTTGTATTTTGATCCTGTTGGCATTAATTGGAGACCTTCGGTCCATGCGGCAATCACACCACCCAAGCTTAGCGTAATTGGTTCGCCACGATCATAAGAACTATCAAATTGCTTTCCATCTAAAAGCGTGCCCTTATAATTTACGGTTACAGAATCTGTCATTTTCGGTTTTGCGCCTGTTCCCTCTCTTAAAATCTCATACTGCAAACCGGTCGGAGTAGTTTTAACCCCAGCTCTTTTCGCGTTCTCGGCTAAAAACTTTTCGCCATCTTTTGTCTTTAAAGTAATTATAGCAGTCTGTATTTTTTGGCCAGCCTGCTCTGCTGTCAGAAGCATAGTTGATCCAGAAAAAGCTGCTTTTAATCCTTTTAGCAATACATCATAATTAAACGTATTTAAGCCAGTTCCTTTTAAACTTGAACCAATTGACGTTCCAAAAGCGTAGCTTACAGAATCCAAATGCGTTTTTAATTCTGCTCCAATAATTGTTTGGGCACCAGAAACAGGTTTTTTGATTGGCGTTTTCTTCTGCTGTGCGAAGCAACTAAAACTGAAGGTTATAATTGAAATTGTGAAAAAAATGCTTCTCATTTGTGTAGTGTAATCAAGTGAATTTATATAATATTATAGATTTACATTAAGTAAATTATGGAAGTTTGAAGAATGAATTTGATCTGGTTTTGTGAAAACAATTAGAAGCGCTCATCGGCAGTAAAAAAGAAGTCGCCTTCTATTCTTGCATTCTCATCACTGTCAGATCCATGTACTGCATTTGCTTCGATAGATTTTGCGTATTTGTTGCGGATTGTTCCCTCAGCGGCTTCAGCCGGATTTGTAGCACCAATCAGTTTCCTAAAATCTTCAATCGCATTTTCCTTCTCCAAAATAGCTACTACAATTGGCCCCGAGCTCATAAAACTTACCAAATCTTTATAAAATGGACGCGCTTTATGCACTTCATAAAATTTTCCTGCTATTTCAGAAGTTAATTTCGTGTATTTAAGTGCGACTATTTTAAAACCGTCTTCGGTGATGTCTTTGATAATTGCACCGATGTGACCGTTTTCAACGGCGTCGGGTTTAATCATGGTAAAAGTTCTATTCGTATTCATGGCTTGGGTAAATTTTTGCAAAAGTAAGCTTAAATCTGTAATAGAAAAGTTTTTATTACGTGAATAAATTTTTTCCTGAGCTGTAATTTAAGTAAAACTAATAACCATAGGCTATTTAAAATAATTCTAAATAATGTTTGGATTTTTAATTCCACATTTTATCTTTGTCGCTGTTTAGAATTAATCCAAATAAAAATGAAAACCTATATTATTCTCCTTTTTGCCTCCTTATCGTTATGTGCGGCAACGTTTACACCTTCTATGGCCCAAAAACAAACTGTAGATTTGCAAGGCACAGTCAAATCAATAGATGGACAACCGGCAATTGGTGTAAATATTTCACTAGTTAGCACCAATAAAAAAACGCTAACAAATCAAAAAGGCGAATTTTTCATAAAGCATATTAACGTGGGAGTATATACTCTTAAAGTCTCTGCAGTTGGCATAGCAACTCAGCAAAAAAAGATTGAGGTAAGCGCTAATGAGGATAGGCCTATTTATATTATTATTTCAGAATCATTAGCCCAGCTGGCAGATGTAGCGGTTCAAGGATATGTCTCGCCCAATAGAAAGCCTATCAGCTTGGGCAAAATACGTATCACCTCTTTAGATCTTCCACAATCTGTACAGATTATTGGCACACAGGTTATACAAGATCAGCAAGCAAATAAATTAAGCGATGTATTGCAAAATGTAAATGGTGTTGCCTATGCAGAGAATAGAGGAGGTGTAAATGGCGAGACATTTTTTGCCCGTGGATATAGTTTGGGAAAAGACAATGTTTTCAAAAATGGTTCTCGCACCAACACAGGGGGAATGCCGGAGACGAGCTCGCTACAATCTGCGGAAGTACTTAAAGGTAGCGCGGCGCTACTTTATGGCGGTGTTACCGGGGGCGCCGTTGTAAACTTGGTGACCAAAAAGCCTCAATTTAATTATGGTGGAGAATTGTCACTTCGAGGCGGAAGTTATAACCTATATAAGCCTATTGGCGATGTTTATGGTCCGATAAACGACAATCTCGCTTTTCGTTTTATCGGAAGTTATGAGGACGCTGGCAGTTTCCGAAATAGTGTCAATTCAAAAAGAACTTATATCAATCCGTCGTTGCTTTATGAAATTGGAGACAGAACAGAAATTTTACTGCAAGGCGATTATCTGAAAAGCGATTTTACACCCGATTTTGGTATCGGTACAATCGATAACAAAATCGTTAACATTGGACGTGGCGCTTATTTAAATGCACCTTGGGCTTACAACAATACAAATACGGCAAGTTCTCAGTTGAACGTAGACCATAAATTTAACCAAAATTGGAAGATCAATTTGGTTGCTAATTTCCAAAGCTACAATCGAGATTATTTTAGCGCAGAGCGGCCGTTTGCAGATGCAGATGGAATTGCCGCCCGAAATGTAACACGCTCCAAAACAGCAGAATTTACCTATAACGAGCAAATTAATTTAAGCGGTGTTTTGAAAACTGGTGAGGTAGCGCATAAGCTATTATTTGGTGCGGATGCCGATCAGTTGAGAACTACATCTGAGGGTTTTCTTTTCACCGGGGATAAAGCAAGTTTCAATTATGGCAATGTAAACCTGCTAGATCCCTCTACTTATTATGGTTCTGGCGAGATGCCAACTGCTATTCACGTGAACACAACATTGGCCCCAATTTATCGCGCGGGCGCTTTTTTACAAGATTTGGTTACAATAAATAGTCAATTTAAGGTATTGGCAGGTTTAAGGTACACAATCCAAAAGACAGCAAACACAAGAACGATAGATTTAACAAAAAACGCCAGAACAATGGGAAATAATAAAAAAAATGACGGTGCCTTTTCCCCAAAAATTGCTCTAATTTATCAGCCGATAAAAAGTACTTCACTTTATTTAAGTTATGCAAATAGCTTCAACACCAATACAGGCACAGACATTTATATGGCATCTTTAGACCCGTCTTTGCTAGATCAGTTTGAGGCGGGCATAAAAAACGATTTTGTAAATGGCAAATTATCTGTGAATCTTACTGTGTACAAAATTTTAAACGACAAATATGCGCAGCAAGCGGCTTTCTTGGTTGATGGTTCGCCCAATGCAGATAGAAATATCAAAGAATTGACTGGCAAAACCGCTAGCGACGGAGCTGAGGTAGATATAACCGGAAATATTTTGCCGGGCTTAAATTTCTTGGCGGGATATAGTTATAACTACATCCGTTTTACTACTACACTATCCGGAACTGGAATTGTGGAGGGAGAAAGACTGGTTGGTTCTACAAAAAACACCGCGAACGGAACACTATTCTACACCTTTAACCAAGGTTTGGCAAACGGACTGAAGGTGGGAGTTTCTGCGTTTTATACGGGCTATAGAAACGGTGGGCGAAATACCAAAAAGGATGGCTCTTCTAGCGGAATTATTCCATTAGCCCCATTTACTACCTTAGATTTTACCGCTGGTTACAGTTGGAAAAAGATTTCACTGTTGGCAAAAATTAGCAACATTACAAATGAGTTAAACTACTTTGTACATGAAAATTATAGCGTAAATCCAATTGCGCCGAGACAGTTTATTACGACACTGTCGTACCGTTTCTAGGAGAAAAAAAGAATGAAATAATACAGGCATAATTAAAGGAATAATGGCGCAAGGTAGTTTCTTGCGGCAATCCTAGTTCTGGAATCCGATAGATCATCAGAATTTTTATAAAGATCGAGTCTCGAAACCAATTAAAGCATTAATTAACAGCGCAAATAAACTAAAATTACTTAGCTTTGCACCGCAAATTAGCTATGCTTAGATTAACTGAATTAAAAACTTTATTGGCTACGCCACAAAAAATTGTAATCACCACGCATCATAAGCCAGATGGCGATGCAATGGGTTCTTCCCTAGGGCTTTACAATTACTTAATTCAGAAAGGCCATCATGTTAACGTAGTTACGCCAACAGATTATCCGGTTTTTCTACATTGGATGCCAAACAATGCAAATGTGCTTATTTATACCGACGCAAAACAGAAAGTTTCCGAACTAATAAAAGAAGCTTCTATTATTTTCTGTTTGGACTTTAATACGTTGAGTAGAATTAACGAACTTGGCGAACTTGTGCGTGCAGCAAGTGCGAAGAAAATAATGATAGACCATCACCTTGAGCCGGAAGATTTTGATGATTATAGACATTGGGACATAAACGCTTGTGCTGCGGCACAGTTGGTTTATGATTTTATTGTAAATCAATTAGAAGACAAAGAACATATTAATAAAGAAGTTGCAACATGTCTTTATACTGGTATTATGACAGATTCTGGTTCTTTTCGTTTTGAATCTGCAGGGGCAAATGTATATCGCATAGCCGCGGATTTGATAGAGTTGGGCGCCGAGCATTGGAAAATACATCAGTTGGTTTATGATAATGCAAGCGAAAATAGGCTTAGGTTTTTAGGCTATTGCTTATCTGAAAAATTAGAGGTGTTACGAGATTACAACACAGCCATAATTTCGGTAACAAAAGCCGAGCTGGCAAAATACAACAGTGCAACGGGCGATACAGAGGGTTTTGTAAATTATGCACTATCTATAAACGGAATTAAACTGGCTGCGTTTATCGCCGAAAGGCAAGATAAGGTTAAGCTATCATTGCGATCAACAGGAGATTTTCCGGCAAACGAAATATGTAAAAAATACTTTGATGGCGGCGGACATAGAAATGCGGCAGGTGGCGCGATGGAAAAATCGTTAGTTGACGTTATAGCAGCTTTTAAAAAGATTCTGCCCGAATATAAGACACAATTAATTGCTTAAAGGAATAAATAAATTTAGAAACAATAAAAGAGAGGTCAAAGGGCTTCAAACAACACAAAATAAATAAAAATGAAAAAAGGATTAATTATTCTAACTGCCGCAACCTTGGGGTTAGCCGCTTGTAATCAATTTAAAAAGGGAGAGGGCGATATGACTTATAAAATCTATAAGAATGAAGGCAAGCCGAAAATTCAAGAAGGAGATTTTGTAAAACTGAACGGTATTCAAACTATAGCAACTAAAGCTAACGGCGATTCTGTACTTGTAAACACTTATGATAATGACCGCGCCGCGTACTTTCCAATAAACAAATCTGTTTTTAAAGGAGATATGGTTTCGGCTTTAAAACTTTTAGGCGAAGGCGATAGCGCAAGTTTTAGACTAAATTTAGATAGCATGTCCAAATATTCTGGTCAGCCAAAACCAAAAGGTGCCAAAGACAGTTTTGCTTTATTTACCGTTAAAATAGAGAAAGTGCTGCATAAGCAAGCCAACGAGGCAGATTCGGTGTTCGAAAAACAAAAAAGAGCTTTTTTTGAATCAGATTATAAAGACCTTGTCGCTAAAAATAAAACAGGCGAGCAGGCCAAAATAGACAAATATATTAAAGACAACGATTTAAAGGTTTCAAGTACGGCATCGGGTTTAAGATATGTAATTGAGAAGCCTGGTGATAAACAAAGGGCTGCATTGATTGATACCGTTATGGTAGACTATACAGGTCAGTTTACTAACAAGAGAAGCGGTGGAAAAATAAATGTTTTTGACACCTCAAACGAAAAAATTGCTAAGGAAGCGGGAATGTATTCTCCAATGGCACAATATGCTGCGCGTCCGTTGGTGCTTGGCCAATTGGCTCCAGGTTTTATAGAAGGCGTTAATTTAATTGGTGTTGGGGGAAAAATTAAAATCATTGTTCCGTCTAAGCTTGCTTATGGCGAAAATGGTGGTGGGCCGATAAATCCATATACGCCACTTGTTTTTGATATTGAATTGCAAGGCATTAAAAAAGGTAATCCGAATGCAGTTGCTCCAACGCCGCCAACAATGGCGCCTCAAGGCCGATAAGTGGACGTATAGAGTATAAAGTATAAAGTATAAAGTATAAGGTATTAAGTAAACCAATATCATCTTTAAAACCTGTTAATTTTTTTTAACGGGTTTTTTTATGATTTCTTTTTTTAGAAAATTTCTAGTGATTTGATAAAGGAAACTTTATATACTTTAGGCTTTTTAGTGCTGCAATAGCATATTCTATCAATTGCAAATGTTCGTATTGGTGGCCATGTTGTACTTCTACATTTATGTAGGGAATGTTATTCTGCATGGCATAAATGGAAAGAGAGCCGTCGTTTTGCGCAAAGGTAGACTGAAGAATGACATTTACATCTGCCTTTTTTAGATAATTAAAGAGTGTAACTTCTGTTACCAAAAGCATATCGTCTGGATCCCAACGTGGACTGATGTACAAGGAATCTGTGGTGCTTGCCAATTCACCATCCGTTGCATAAGAGTTTATTCCGAAAGCACCATCGGTATTGTTATGTAAGGTTAATATATAGCCGGTTTTGGCGACATCGTAAAACAAAAGAATTTGCTTGCCAGCGGCCACTATTTTTTCCGCAACTTCGCCACTGCTCAATGGGTCCATTTTTAAGCGAGTTTTAACGCCTACTTCGGTGTATATGGCATTGGGGTCTATATGGTAAGGATCGTCCATATAGATAAAATTGTAATTTCTGACATTGCCATATTGGCTATCTATAATTTCGCCACCGCTCCAACGGATATATTCGAAAGCGGCTTTTACCCCTGTATCTTCATCATCATGTACTACTAAAAACCTAACTCCATTTGGCTTATAAGCATATTTAACCAAATTTATGTTAAGGCTGCCAATTTTCATTTTAGAGGTATCCATTTTCATTGCAGGAAAAACAGGTGGAAACTGGGCATTTGCCGCATGGCTAGTAGCTAGCAAGCATATTAAAAAAAGTAGCCTAAACATACAGGCGAATATAGTGGATTTTGATTTACAATTTGAGAATTACAATTCTTGGATTTTTGGATGGCTTTGTATATACAATTTCAGCATGTTGACGTCCAAAAGTCCCTAAACCCAGTTCAGGGTAATGGGCAAAAAAAAGCCGCCCTTGGGTTAAGGGCGGCTTGCAATGATTGTTTGTATGTTATTAATCGAAAGACGATTCTATTTCGTATTCGGCAACATCATGATGTTCGTAAGGTTCTACCATTAATTCTTCCATAGACTGACCTTGTTTGTTCATGCCGAAATAGTTTAGAATATTATCAAACCATTGGTACATTACGGGTACGATTATTAATGTTAAGAATAGCGAGCTGGATAGGCCGCCGATAATTACCCAAGCTAAACCATTTTTCCATTCGGCACCCGCACCGCTTGCCAAGGCAATTGGGAGCATACCAAAAATCATGGCTATTGTGGTCATCAAGATTGGCCGTAAACGTGCATGGTTTGCTATAATCAGGGCATCGTGTGTATTTTTTCCTTCCTTTTTCATTTGGTTGGTAAAATCTACAAGGATGATGGCATTTTTTGCCACTAAGCCAATTAACATAATCAACCCAAGCATGGTAAAAATACCCAATGAATTATTTGTTAGTGCCAAAGCTAATAACGCGCCAATAACCGACAATGGAATGGAGAACATTACCACCAGTGGATACACAAAGCTATCATAAAGCATAACCATAATTAAATATACCAACACTAAGGAAGATATTAGGGCAATGCCCAACGTACCTGTACCCGCAGCCTGGTTTTCCTCATCTCCACCCCAAGCGTAGCTTACGCCTACTGGTGCTTTTAACTTGCCATCTTTTTCTAATTTCTCTAGTTGACCCCTAAAATCTGAAACCACAGTTCCTGTTGGCCTACCGATAGATTGTGCCTTGACCGTAACGGAAGTACTTTTATTCTGACGCTCCAATTGTGATGGGCCAGAATCTTCTCCGATGGCTGCAAACTGAGATAGCTTTACCGGCTGACCTTGACTATTTACGAAAATTAAATTTCGTACATCGTCTATATTTCGTCTGTTGAAAGCTTCGTATTGAATGTTGATGTCGTATTCGTATTCTCCACTTCTAAATTTGCCATCGGTATTGCCACTAAAGGCGGTTTGCATGGTCGCACCAACAGTTTGAAGGTTTAAACCAAGTGCCGCCATTTTATCTCTATCTACCCTTACGTTAATTTCTGGTGTGCCTTTCTCTACCGAAAGTTCTACCTGCGCCGAACCTTTAACTCCCTCTAACACTTTCTTGGCACCTTCCGCATATTTCAAAACGCTATCTAACTCGGGTCCCATGACAACTAGCGCAATAGGTGCATTTTCAGCAATTCCTAAAATACTAATCGGGACTGTTTTTACTTTCGCACCAACGAGATATTTCGAAAGTTTTCTAGCTATTTTGGTAGAGTATATGCTTTGATCATCAATACGATCTTTACGCGGCACGAGTGTTACATCAATTTCAGATTTATAGGCCGTCGCTTGTGTACCGCCAAAATCGCCACTGGCTTGCCCAACCGTTGTTATTAATTTTGTAATCTCAGGTTGTTTATTCAAAAATGCCTCCGCCTTTTGGGTAAGCAAGTTGGTCTGCTCTAAAGATGCATCTTTTGGCAATTCTAATTGCACTAAGAACTCGCCTTTATCCGTTTTCGGAAAAAATTCTGTACCGATAAATCCGCCGAAAGTTAATCCACAAGAACTCAGTAATAAAAGCAATGCGCCAACCAATGTAATTGTTTTGTGGCCTAGCGCCCAAACAAGTATGCCAGCGATCCAAGCAGTAAATTTTTTCAACTGCTTTTCGAACCAAAGGATAAATCGACCGAAAACATTTTTGCCTTCGATTTTATTAAGCTTACCAAAGCGAGACGAAATTAAGGGCACAATAGAAAAAGAAGCCACCAAAGAAAGTAAAGTTGCAATAATTACTACCACGCAAAACTGTCGGAGAACATTACTGACTAGGCCGGAACTTAGCGCAATTGGGAAAAACACAACCACAATTACGAAAGTGATGGAAACTACGGTAAAACCAATTTCGCTTGTTGCATCATAGGCGGCGCGAACTCTATTTTTACCCATTTCCATGTGGCGGTAGATGTTCTCTAGAACTACAATGGCATCATCTACCAAAATCCCGACGACCAGAGACAGCCCCAGAAGAGACATTAAATTTAGGGTGTAACCAAAGGCGCTTATTCCAATAAAAGTTGCTATTAATGATGCCGGTATGGAAACCATTACAATGATGGCGTTCCGGATGCTATGCAAAAAGAATAGCATTACGATGGCAACCAGTACAATGGCCAGCATTAAATCGTGTATTACCGCATCTGCAGACTCTAAGGTAAAAATAGAACTATCGTTAACTATGTTTATTTTAAGGTCATTCTTCTTATATTGTCCCATTAAAGTGTCTACAACCGTATGCATCTGCTTACTTAAATCGACGGCGTTGGCATCACTTTGCTTTATAACTTGCAGGGCAATGGCACCCTGCCTGTTTATACGTGCAATTTTTTCTACCTCTTTCTGCGAGTCCTGTACATCAGCAACGTCTTGCAGTCTAATTTGAGCCCCGTTTTTATCTGTGGCGACAACTAAATTCCTAAGCTCATCTACGCTTTTGTATTTACCTGATAAACGAATAAGGATATCTTGATCTTCAGTCTTTACAGCTCCGGTAGGAAAATCTAAATTAGAACTTAAAATTGCCTGTTGAACTTGTATTACAGATAAGCCATAACCTTGCAACTTATTTGCATTTAAACCAACGTTTATTTCTCTTTCTTGTCCGCCAATTAAATTTATTTGTGCAACACCCTGTACCCGTGAAAGAACTGGCGCAAGACGTTTATCTACTAAATCATAAAAGCTAGCATCGTCCATTTTGGCGGATGCACTCATAGTAATAACAGGCAAATCATCTAGCGAAAATTTACTAAGTGATGGCGCTTTCACATCCGTTGGTAAATTCGCCAAAATGGCGTTTATTTTTCGCTGGGCGTCATTTAATGCAATGTCTACATTGGCGTTGTCTGTTAACGTAATGGTTACTACTGATAGGCTTTCGTAAGATACCGCATTTAATTTTTTGATGTTTTCGAGTGATGAAATCGCATCCTCTATTTTTTTGGTTACGGTATTCTCCACCTCATTAGGCGAGGCCCCCGGATAGATGGTCGCAATCGATACCACATTGTTCGAGAATTTTGGCAACAACTCATAGCTCAGCGAGAAGTAGCTAAGCAAACCCAAAAGCGTGAGCGCTGTGAAAACCACTATAACCAGGGAGGGTCTTTTTATGGAAATTTCTGTTATTTTCATTTTATATTTTTTTTATCACAAAGTGATTTTAGAGCACTTTTTAGCCTTCGGCCTGCGTATTTATTTTACAGCCTCTATCTCAGCACCTTCTGAGAGGTTTATCTGTCCACTTGTAATTACGGTTTCGCCTTCTTTCAGTCCATCTAGAATTTCTACCTGATCGCCTAAAATTCTGCCAGCAACCACTTTGCGTAGTTGAGCTTTGTTTCCGCTAACTACAACATAAACTTGGTTGCTGCTTACACTGCCCACAAAAGCTCCACGGGGGATAGAAATTGTTGGGTCTTGTTTCGGGAACTTAAAAATACCGGTACCATACATTCCTGCTTTTAGCGTGTTTTTATGGTTGTTATCAACCTGTATTTCAATGGGAAAATTTAAGCTATTGTCTGCAAGAGCGGCAATAAAAGTTATTTTTCCATAAAAATCATCATTTGGGAAAACCGAGGACTTGATGTCAACTTTATCATTCATCTTTAAAAGCGCAACTTGACTTTCGTTTACATTAACTTCTAACTTTAGTTTGCTTACATCAACCAATTGAAACATTTGCGTGCCTTGCCCGGTAACAAAAGCACCAACTTCTATGTATTTCTTATTCACTATCCCGTCTATAGGCGATTTAATATTTGCATCGCTAACCCTACGCTGACTTGCCTGTAAACGCAACTTTGCAGTGTTTGCCATCAGTTTTGCCTGATCTAGTTGTTGTTGCGTAACGCCGCCGGTGCTGAAGGAACTTTGGTAACGTTCAAGATCTCTAACCGCATTCTGATAGCTGGCTTGGGCGGTTTCTCTATCGGTATTGATGATTTCTGCATCAACCTTTGCCAAAACCTGGCCTTTTCTAACCCTGGATCCTTCTTTAACATAAATTGCAGTTACTCTGCCCGGGTTTTCTGATAGGAAGTTTAGCTCTTGGTTTGGCTGGAAAGTACCGTTGGCGCTAAAATCTAAATCCACGGATTTCTTTTCTACTTTGGCTGTTCTAACTACAACAGCGCCGCCCGTTGCTGCAACTATGGCAGTTTTTGCATTGTTCTTTTTCTTGTTGTTTGTAAGGATAAAATATATTCCTCCTGCAACTACGGTTAATATTACAAGTGTGGTAATTATTCTTTTCATGTTTATTGTGTTAGCGTTTTAATGTTTCCGTTCGATTTTATTAATTGTATTTCTGCAACCTTATAATTTAACAAAGCTTGCGTGTAACTATTTTGAGCTTGTGTAAGCGAGTTTTCTGTATCTAACAAATCTGTAAGCGATGCCAACCCATTGTTGTAATTGTTCTGTGTGCTTTTGTAAATTTCTTGAGCCAAGTTGGCATTTCTTTTCTGTGCGTTAATCGTGTTAAAATTGTTTCTTAACTGAATTTTTGCGTTCTCATAAGCAAGGTTTAATCCATTGGTAACTTGCAGCCTATCTTCATCGGCTTTTTGAATATCTACCGTTGCTTGCCGAACTCTAGATCGAGTTGCGAAGCCGTTAAAAATTGGAATTTTTAAAGAGACCCCTATTGCAGATGCACCAAAAGCAATCGACCCACTTGTGGAGCCCAAATAATCAAATTTATCATTTTGCGCAGCATAAGTATAGTTAGCAGATAAGGATAATGATGGATAGTATTCAGCAACATAAGCTTTTCTTTGCAACAGCAATAACTTTCTTCTGATGTCTTGCAGCTTTATTTCCGTTCGATTTGCAAGGTTGATACTGTCCTGGAATTCTGGGAGCGCTTTTACTTCCGTAAGTTCAGATTCTGGTAAGTTTATTGGGGTTGTTACCGGCATGCCCATGCTAAATTTCAACTGGTTTTCCAGTTGAGTAATGGCGTTTATGGTTTGGTCGCGTTGCGTCTGCAAATTGGTAAGGTTAACGTTTATCCTATCTACATCTATCTTTCTAGCTAGGCCGTTATCATATTGGTTTTTAATAATCTTACCTACAATACCCACATTTTTAATATTGGTATCTATTACATTGAGTTGCTGCCTAGTTACCAGCACTTGGTAATAGTTATTGGCGACCATTTCTATAATCTGCTCTTCGCTATAATTTGCGGTAAGTTGATAATATTCTTCGCTAGATTTTGTAGCTTGTAGTCCAGTGAACACCTGCTGATTAAATAGTTGTTGCGATAATTGAACACTTGCGTTCGAGTTCCAAGGTTTACCTAAACGAATAGCTTGATCGCCAAACACAATTTGTCCAATTATTGGATTGTAAGTTAACCCTGTATTGGCAGAAAGTTGTGGCAAAGCTTGCGCTCTAATCTCTTCTGTCTTGTATCGCCCGCCCTCTATGTCTAACTTGGCATTGCGCACATTGGTGTTGTTTTGCAGCGCATAGTTTAGCGCTTCTTTTAAGGTAAGTTGTTGTTGTGCAAACACCAAATTGGGTAAGACAATGCCTGCCATCAGCGTTAACAACAATTTCACCATGTTTATTCTAAGCATCATTTATTTTTGTTTTTGATTTTCAATCGATAAATTTTTGGGTATCCAGGTGTATTTTTTAGTAGCCGTTTTATAAATTTTGTTACAGTATATAAATCTATTTTTGGTAATCTTTTTATCGCTTCCGCGGATGTTAACACTTTAGCCCTCGTGCAAAAATTGCCGAAAGCGCCTTTTGTTTGTCGGCAACATCTTGAAGCATTTTCTTCTCGGGCATTATTTTTTTATGTCCTGCCATAATACACATATTGGTCAGCCCCATTAAACTCTCTAAGTAAAGCGAAGCCAAATGCTGCATGTCATTCTCGTGTATTTCTCCTTTTAATTGCGCGTTCGTAAAAATGCCGGCAAATAAATCAGTTTCTATTTTTTTTAAGGCATCTAAACTATCTTTCACATCATCATCCCACAATAAATCTGGCACGCCTTCAGAAATCTTAAGCATAAAATACTTTTCGAAAAAGCTATTGCGTACATCGATGCTGCCAAATAAAACAGTTTCCAAATTGTCGTCGTCCCTTAGGTTTGTTCTAAGCTTGGTAAAATAGTCTGTAAAAACTTTTTCTATCACGCCAACTATTAGGCTTTTCTTATCAGGAAAATAATAATATAACGAAGGTTTAGAAACGGAAAGATCATCGGCAATGTCGTTCATAGTAGTCTTATTTATACCAAAATGACTGAAACGTTTTATTGCACCATCGATAATCTGTTCTCTTTTCTTATCTGCTTCTGCCATCTAATTCTACCTTTCTACTTTCTGACTATTTTAATATTTAAGTCAAAGGTAAGCAAATATTTCAAAAATTAATCAATTGATTAACTATTTGAGAAAACTGACTTTCTGTTGACGAGAGATTGGTACCCTGTGATATTTTTAAGAAATGGCGGGAGTAGTAAATGAAAACCTATATCTTGCATTAATATAGAACTATGAACATTCTAATTAACATTTTGATCGTTTTGGTTACATTGTGCGCAATGGAAAGTATGTCTTGGGCAATGCACAAATATCTATTTCACGGGCCGCTTTGGTTCATCCACAAAACGCATCATGCTGTAAAACATAGTTTTTTTGAGTGGAATGATTTGTTCTCTCTGCTTTTCGGTGCGCTTTCGCTTTACTTAATGTTTATAGATAGAGAACTATTTGGATACAAGTTTTTTATTGGTGTTGGTATTTCAGTTTACGGAATTATTTATTTTGTGGTGCACGATTGGTTTGTACATCAACGCTTTAAGCCTTTCAAATCTCAAAACAGTTATCTAACTAAAGTTAGAAAAGCACATAAAATTCATCACAAGAGCATGAAGAAAGCGAACGGAAAAGCTTTCGGCTTGTTGTATATGAGCGAAGTTGTTTTCGGGAAATAAGTAGTGTATAATTGGTTGTTGCTATGAAGAAAGCTCAATTTATCCTTCTAATACTTGCATTAATTTTAATGTATGCTTGCGAAAAGAAAGACAGCAAAAAAGATATGGCAATTAATTTGGTGAAAGCCGAATATGGTGATGTTCGTTTAGACTTTGATAGCTCCAAGCTAGACAGTATGTACAATATTTCGCCTATAGCTTATGCTGATAGCATGGCAAAAGGAAAAGAATTAGATGAGCAACTGGCAGAACTAGAAACCCAAATAGAACATTCGCCACAAATAGCATCAGACAGTATTGGGCGAATTAGCGCCGACTTGACTAAGCAACGTTATCGTTTACTGAACGTCGAAAATAAAGCCCCAAAATTTGTTGGGTGGAAATTAAGTGGGGTTTTAGTTCTGGGCAAACATGCCAAAGCGCTAGAATTTAATTTTGATAAGGAACTCACAAAAATTGCTAAATAATTTTCGCGTTTTTGAAGAGCAGCTTCATCTACAATAATTTCTTAGTTTTGTTGTATCATTCCGATGCATAAAAATGCCGCAGCTTCAAGAAAATATTTCTCTAAAACACTTTAATACATTTGGAGTAGAAGCTACGGCAGCAACGTTTGTTGAGGTTTCTTCTGAGAAGGAATTGGAAGTATTGTTTCATGGTGATGTTTATAAACATAGGAATACACTTATTTTAGGTGGAGGCAGCAACTTGCTCTTTACCAAAAATTATGATGGTTTAGTGCTTAAAATTGGTATTAGGGGAATTAAAGCAGAGCTAAGCGGCGATTCGGTTTTTATAACCGCTGGAGCGGGCGAGATTTGGAACGATTTGGTAGGTTACTGCGTAAGCCAAGGGTTTGCAGGACTGGAAAATCTTACGCTAATTCCTGGAACGGTTGGCGCATCGCCCGTACAAAATATTGGCGCTTATGGAGTAGAGCTTAAAGATGTTTTTTCCAGTTGCCGGGCTTTCGAAATTGCAACCGGCGAAGTAAGATCGTTTAGTGCAAACGATTGCAAATTCGATTATCGCGACAGCATCTTTAAAGGTGAGTTGGCAGGAAAATTTATCATCACTTCGGTGGTTTTTAAATTGTCAGCGGAAGCGAAAATAAATATTTCTTATGGCGCCATAGAAAGCGAATTGCACAAACGAGGGATAGAAAAGCCAACCATCGGCGATGTTTCTGCCGCTGTAGCACACATCCGCGTAAGCAAGTTGCCCGATCCATCTACCATTGGCAATGCAGGTAGTTTTTTTAAAAATCCAATTATTAACAGAAATATCTTTCAAAGGCTGTTAGAAAAGTACCCTGGCGTAGTTGCCTACCCGATGGCAAACGGCCAAATAAAGCTTGCTGCGGGTTGGTTGATAGAGCAATGTGGTTTTAAGGGTAAGGTGGTTGGAAACACAGGAAGCTGGAAAAACCAAGCATTGGTTTTGGTTAATCATGGAGACGCTACCGGCCAAGAAATTTTTGACTATTCTGTACAAATTATTGACAGTGTGGAGTCTACTTTTGGAGTCAGTTTAAATAGAGAAGTAAATATACTGTGACGGAAGTATCTTATATCTTCTCTTTAGAGGAAAATACTTGAAATATTAGGTTTTGGTATTAAAATTGTTCAACTTTAAAAAGATAAAAAAGGTGTGAATCTTTTTAAAAACCAAAGCAACCAACCATGACAAAAATTGAATTTAGCGATCTAGTAAATAAACACGCTGTATCTCTTAAATCTTACGCTTTAAACTTTACTAAAAATGCAGAAGATGCTAATGATCTTGTGCAAGACACCATGCTGAAGGCAATTACTTATTTTACCAAATTTAAAGAAGGAACGAATTTAAAGGGCTGGTTGTTTACAATAATGAAGAACACCTTCATTAATAACTATCGCAGGATGGTTAAAACCAATACGCTTATTACGCAGAGCGAGGATATCTCTTCGGCAAATTTGCATTTTAGCTCGAGCAAGAATGCCGCAGAAGGTAAATTTGTGATGGGCGACATTAGCAAAGCTTTAGAGCAGTTGCCGAAGGATTATTATGTGCCTTTCATTAGATACTTTGAGGGTTACAAATACCATGAAATTGCCGATAAACTTCAGATCCCAATTGGTACGGTAAAAACAAGAATTCACGTGGCTAGGGGAATACTAAAAAAATATTTAAAGACCTATGCAAAGCCGCTTCCCATTGCAGATGTAGCTTAAAAATAATTCTTGTAAAATTTTAGCCTGGGTTTTTAATCTGGGCTTTTTTACAATGTTTTTATTATAAAGCGGTAAGCTAACCTTAATTTCCGGCTAAAAATAAAACTTTTCAATGAGCAATTTTTCTCTTGAATTGTGCAATTTGCGCCATGGAAATTTTTGATATTCTCATCATTGGTGCCGGTCCCATCGGAATGGCTTGTGCCATTGAAGCTAAAAAATCAAATTTAAGCTACGTAATTATAGAAAAAGGTGCGTTGGTAAATAGCCTTTTTAACTATCCGGTTTTTATGACTTTCTTTTCGACTTCTCAAAAATTAGAAATTGGCGGCTTGCCGTTTGTAACCATAAGTCCGAAGCCAAACCGCAACGAAGCAGTAGAATACTATCGGCGCGTGGCAGAAACCTTTGAATTAAAGATAAATCTGTTTGAGAGGGTAGAAGAAGTAGAGAAAACAGCGAAAGATATTTTTGCGATAAGTACTTCCAAACGAAAATACCACTCAAAAAATGTAATTATTGCCACAGGCTTTTACGATGTACCATTGATGATGAACGTGCCCGGCGAAGGTTTGCTTAAAGTAACGCATTATTATAAAGACCCACATTTGTATGCCTTTCAAAACGTTTTGGTGGTTGGGGCAAACAACTCTGGAGTAGATGCTGCGTTAGAAACCTATCGAAAGGGGGCAAATGTAACCATGCTCATCCGCGGAAGTGAACTTGGACCACATGTAAAATATTGGGTAAAGCCCGATATAGAAAATAGGATTAAAGAGGGTTCTATCAAAGCGTATTTTAATTCGGAACTTATCGCGATAAGCGAAAAAGAAGTAGAATTGAGTACGCCAGTGGGGAGGGTAACTTTGCCGAACGACTTTGTTATTGCTATGACAGGCTACCAACCTGATTTCTCCATGCTGAAAAAATTTGGGATAGAATTGCCCGAAAGTTTTTGCCCTGCGTACAATGAAGAAACTATGGAGACGAATGTACCGGGATTATATCTAGCCGGCGTGGTATGTGGCGGTATGGACACGCATAAATTATTCATAGAAAACTCGCGAATACATGCAAATATGATTTTAGGGAATATTTTAAATGGTCGACAACGTTTACACTGAACATTTTATAGGGTTCTAGCTAAATAAAGGTAAGTTTGCACCGAAAATTGTTTCGACTAAATGCCGAAAATAGAAGAGATAAAAAAGCCCATTGCTGCAGAGATTAAGGCGTTTGAGGAAACCTTTAAAAAATCGATGCACAGCGATGCACCCTTGCTAGATCGGATTACCCATTACATCGTTAAGCAAAAGGGTAAACAAATGCGACCGATGTTCGTTTTTTTTGCGGCAAAGCTTTGCGGTGGGATTTCTGAATCTACACACAGAGGCGCAGCGCTAGTAGAGCTTTTGCACACTGCAACTCTAGTGCACGATGATGTGGTAGATAATTCTTACGAGCGCCGCGGGTTTTTCTCAATAAACGCCCTTTGGAAAAACAAAATAGCTGTTTTAGTTGGCGACTACCTATTGGCGAAAGGCCTATTGCTTTCTGTAAACAATTCTGAGCATAGGCTGTTAAAAATCGTTGCCGAAGCTGTTAAACAAATGAGTGAGGGAGAGCTGTTGCAGATCGAAAAGGTGAGAAAAATGGATATTTCTGAAATGCTTTATTTTGATGTGATCAGGCAAAAAACTGCTTCCCTAATTGCATCTTGTTGTGCGGCCGGAGCCGCTTCTGCCTCTGCCGATGAAGATACGATAGAGAAAATGAGGTTGTTTGGAGAGTATGTAGGTATTGCTTTTCAAATTAAGGACGATACCTTTGATTTTGGAACTGACAAAGTGGGCAAGCCGTTGGGAATAGATATAAAAGAAAAAAAGGTAACCTTGCCATTAATTTATGCGTTAAAAAGTGCAAGTAGAACTGACAGGAAACGTATTATTAATTTGGTAAAAAACCACCAAGAGGATCAAAACAAGATCAAAGAAATTATAGATTTTGTAGTTAGAAATGATGGATTGGTGTTTGCCAACCGAAAGATGGATGAGTACCAGCAAAAGGCATTCGAAATATTACATCAATTTCCCGCGAGTGAAGCAAGAACTGGATTAGAACAATTGGTACTTTATACCACAGAAAGAAAAAAATAATGAGCAACGAGTTATTGTTTAGCCTTGGTTTTCTTCTTTTTATTATACTTATTCTCGCTTTAGATTTAGGCCTTTTTAGCAAAAACGAACATGTTGTAAGCCTTAAACAGGCGGCCGTAATGAGTTTTATTATGGTAGCGCTTGCCATTGGTTTTTATTTTGTGCTTATCACCGAGGGGCAAGAGTTACATGGCATACACAATTTCGCACAGTTAAAGGAGGTTGTTATTAGGAATCAACACAACATCACTTTGGTGCCAGGTAATTTTGCGCAAAGCTTGTCTGTTTATAAGCAAAACCTCGGCCTTGAATTTCTTACCGGCTACGTTATTGAGTACGCATTATCTGTTGATAATATTTTTGTTATCGTGCTGATTTTTTCTGCTTTTGCGGTAAAAGAGAAATATTACCACCGCGTTTTGTTCTGGGGTATTTTGGGTGCAATTATTATGCGATGCGTTTTTATTTTTGTAGGCGCGGCCCTGATAACCAAATTCGGATGGATTATGTATATTTTCGGTGCGTTTCTTGTTTTCACCGGGATAAAAATGTTTTTCAGTTCGGATGAGGATGACAAAATAGATACAGAAAATCATCCCGTAGTAAGGTGGGCTTCAAAAATTTTTGCCATACATCCAAGATATGAAGGGAAAAAGTTTTTTGTAAAAATCGATTCCAAAACGTTAATTACGCCTCTATTTTTGGTATTATTGATTGTAGAATTTACCGATTTAATTTTTGCTGTAGATTCTATTCCTGCAATCTTTGCGGTAACCAAAGATCCTTACATCGTTTTTTTCTCTAACATATTTGCCATTTTAGGTTTAAGATCGATGTTTTTTCTATTAGTAAACATCATTCATAAATTCCATTATCTAAAAACCGGATTGGCATTTTTGCTTACGTTTATCGGCTTTAAAATGCTCCTGCACAACTACCTGCACTTTTGGGGATTTACCACTGAACATTCGCTGATTGTTATTTTGGCAATTTTGGTTATTAGTATTGTTGCGTCTATCCTATTTCCAAAGAAGATTTCTAAAGAGCCCGACAAAAGCGCCTCCTAGAAATTTAATTGCTTGATCTGTTTTTCTCCTCAATCCACAGCGACAGATATTTTGTGCTTTGATGCAAACCGCGATTTAGAATTTGACCTATAAAATTATTTTGGCGATGTTGAATCAAATCTTCTTGTAAGTGACTTATCCTAGTCATAAAATCGCTGTTAAATAAATCTTCGCGGTAGCGTGTGTTAATTACTTTAATTCCTTTCTGTTGTGCAATTGTCCATGTTTCGCTTTCGTTATAAAGAGAAACGGCTGCAGAAACGAAAGCATCAATTTCATCTGCTATAACACCTGGCCAATCCAAATTTCCGACCATTGCTTCAGCGCCAATACTCGTGGTAATAGAAGGAGTTCCCGCCCACATAGCATCTATAAACTTGCCTTTTATCCCGGCGCCAATATTGGTGGGCGCCAACAAAATTTTATGGTATGCCAAGGCCGCTTTCGCATTTTCGGCTCTGCCTTTAACAAAAAATCTTTCTTGTTTATTGTCTAATTGCAATACCTTTTGCGATGGATATGCTCCATAAATATTTAGGTTCACTGTTGGAAGTAATTTGCTTAGCTGCGGCCAGATATCGTTTTTTAAAGCGAGAACGGTTCTCCAATTTGGTTCGTGTAGAAAATTTCCGATAAATATAAAGTCGCTTCTATTATCAAATGAAATCCATTTCTTGATAATTTCTTCGGTAATTGGTTCTTCCAAAAAGGGTAAATAATGTAGCAGCGAAGCATCGACTTTAAACTGTTGTTCCAAAATTTTCATCTCAACCTCCGAGATTATAAGCGATAAATCACAGCGCAAAATTGCCGCTATTTCTCTTTTGGCTTCTTCGGTATAAAGTAAATCACTCGAGAAATCAATTTGCTTTTTGTAGGCTTCTGCCCTCGCTTTGCGCAAAAAATGTAAATCTTCGGTATCTAATATTCGCAGGGCATTTGGGCATTCTTGCTGCACTCGCCAACCATATTGCTCTTCCATCATAAACCGATCGAACATCACCACAGTTGGATTTAGTTCTTTAACAAACCGATTAAAGCTTTCGTCGTTTAATACTATAGGTTGCTCTTTTACGCTTGTGGTAGAAAAATCATAGCTATATTCGCTTTTCGCTGCCGCGGAAGAGAAAGTAACTTCATAACCGGCTGCCAAAAATAAATGCACCAATTGAATCATTCTTGTTCCCGCTGCAGATGAAGTAGGCTCTGGCCAAACGAGGCCGACAATAAGAAGGCGTTTTTGCATGGAGGGCTAAGGTAGGGTTTTTGGAAATGGTTAGTATTTATCTGACAGATGAGAATTTCCCTGACTTAATCTGGTTTAATAAAAATTAATTTGATCTTTTGGCATTTTTTTATTTCTCGTTTTGCAATTTAGTATGCGGAGCTTAACCTATTTATTCTCCGTATATTTGCGGAGAATAAACCTTATATTTACCGCAGGTAATTAATAAGGAGTGGCAAAATACATCTATCAAAACAAAGATTGGACTAATTTTACGTGGCAGGAGGCGGCAATCAATGTTGTTTTTGGCGAGGTGCGCAACTTGCAGGGAAAAATCGCTGGACAGATGAATGCGCTAGGATTTTCTGCAAAGGAAGAAGCAACGCTTAACACATTAACACTTGATGTTGTAAAATCCTCAGAAATTGAAGGCGAACAAATTAACTATGAGCAAGTACGTTCTTCGATTGCTAGGCGGTTGGGTCTAAACGAGGGTGGAATTATCCACACGGATAGAAACGTTGAAGGCGTTGTTGATATGATGCTTGATGCCACCCGAAATTATTTAATGCCACTAACGAATGAACGTTTGTTTGGCTGGCATGCTGCCTTATTTCCCACAGGTTACAGCGGTTTGCATAAGATAGAAGTAGGAAACTATCGTACAGGCGAAATGCAAATTGTCTCCGGAGCGATGGGAAAAGAAAGGCTTCATTACGAAGCAATTGCTCCTTTAGTGGTAACAGAAGAAATGAGTAAATTGCTGACATGGCTAAACAGCGACTTGCAATTAGACCCTGTTTTAAAGGCAGCTGTTGCTCATTTTTGGTTTATAATCATTCACCCTTTCGACGATGGGAACGGTAGAATAGCAAGGGCAATAACAGACTTATTACTTACAAGAGGAGAGAATACTTCTGAGCGATTTTATAGTATGTCGAGTCGGACACTTGTAGAGCGCAAGCAATATTATGAAGTGTTGCAAAAGGTTCAACACAGCGGTGGAGACATCACCGAATGGTTGGATTGGTTTCTTCGTTGTTTGAAAAACGCGCTTTTAGAGACAGAAATTATTTTAAAAAAGATAGTATATAAAGCAGAGTTTTGGAAAATACACGAGAATATTCCAATAAACGAACGGCAACGTTTGATAATAAATAAAATGTTGGATGGATTTGATGGGAAATTAAAATCGTCAAAATGGGCTAAAATAGCCAAATGCTCTCCCGATACGGCTTTGCGAGATATTAAAGATCTTATAGAAAAAGGAATTTTACAGCAAGAACAAGCTGGCGGCCGAAGCACAAACTACGAACTTAGAAATTTGGAGAACTGAAGTTTTATGGGAGATGCGCCATTTTAGTTGGCCTGTGCCCCTCATCTATTTCTTACAGACCATAATTTAGGTTTATCACAGTCAAAAGGGAAGGCAAATGCCCAGCAACAATCCCGAGCATTTGTTCCTTTTTCAATTTAAGAGTGTATTAAAGCACTACTGGTGTAGTACCTTCTGCAACTCTTACCAAATCTGCAATGGTAAAGTGCTTGTTGTTGCGATAAGGTTCCCAACATGGTAAACATGGTTTCCAAAACGGGTTTTGACTTAAGAAAGAACTCTTATCGCCTTCTATTAATCCTACAAAAACTTCAGATACAAGTCTTGCCCCAACCTCACCTAAACGCACGCCCATTTGCTGTATTTCTGCTTCCTTAAGTATATAATACCATAACGGTGTGCTATTCTCAAAATTTAATTTATAGTGTTTTAACTCATCAAAATCAGTTGCTTTTAATGGGTCCATCCGCATTGCATGAGCTACGCGTTGCCCTGAAGGAAGATTAAAAGTGAGTCCACGTAGAAGGTTTCTGGATGCAAGAGAATCTATGTCTGTAAAACCTGGCAGCTTAAATAAAGGTGAAGACAGTTTTGTGTCAATCAATTTATTAGGTCTTACACTTCCATCTCCAAGATTAAAAAAAGTATGCCAGTCGATAAATCTACGTGGAGAGCGTTTTCCGCCACGTAGATCATCAGGGTCTGCATGGGTTGGGCTAACCGTAAAGTCGAAAATATCTGCAAAGAAAGCTGTAGGAGAAGGTTTGTTTGCTATGCCGAAATTAGCCCGGTAAGAAGGTCTAATTTGACTGTGCCCAAAGCGGTAAGCTGCTACAGAAAACTCTACTGGGATAAAAGGTTCATTGTTCCAAGCATAGAATTTTCTTCCGTTGTCTAAAACATCCTTTATCACATCCTCGCCACAAAGTAAAGGTAAGAATTCGTGTAGTACAATCCATTGATAATGCCAACGCACCATTTCTTGAGCCTCGGTAAAAACTTGAGATGGAGACTTAGTTGGATATTTTATTCTAATCGCATCAACCATTACGTTATGAAAACGAAGGAATAGAATTTGCAGTCCATTTACAATTAAGTTCTCATCATTTCTTGGGTCACCAATGAGAGCAGTATTTTGGGCATTGCGTGGCACGTCAAGTTTATTTACGCCATCCTTTCCATCAGATCCAAGCGGCTCTAAAAGCATCTTAATGCCTTGCCCGTCAGATTGGTCATAGAGATGTGGGGAGGCTCCGGGTCCGCTACCATATACATTATCCAAACCTAAACTTGGGGTTCTAAAATTTTCTATAAACTCTGGATCGGCCTGGCGCTCTAAGCTTGAAGTTGGGTCAAATGTGATGTCATGATCAATAAACTGACCGAGAAACGTCATTCCAGCCGTCATGGTAGGAGAGTTAGGGTTGGCGGTTTGTAATGCTGGATTTGTTACTAAGTCCACCGGGTTTTGCGAAAGGTCATCGTTCGCGTCCATAATACCACCTTTCTTGCCCATATCTTGTAATGCCTCCCTTACCTTCTGGGTATTGGGCGCAAAAGATGGTAAGGATGGAAACATTCTTCCGAATTTACCTTTGTCGTAATATCGGGAACTAAAAGGGACTATGTCCTGGTAAAGGGTGCCATGTCTGCTCATAATGTTTATAATTTAGTCAATACGAACTTATAGAATTAAAAAATACTTCTGGCTAATTTTAATCAAAAATAATTCATAAATACTTATTTATCAGTATTGTATAGGTCTATATGGTGATTGGTAGCTGTGTTATTTCTTAATAGGAAATTAATTGAATTTAAAATTTTTATTTTTGCTAAACCCTAAACCCTAATATGCTTGGATTGAAACTAGCCACCGACCCGCGTTGGGCTTACATTGCAGAATCTAACTTAGAAGAAATTCTTTCAGACCATGCTTGGTGCGAGCAAAAGGCAGCATCAAATGCCATTACGCTAATCACTCAAAACTCAGAACATCAAGATTTAGTTGACGAATTGACAGCGATTGCTATAGAAGAAATGCAGCATTTTCAAATGGTTATTGAGATTATAAAGAAGCGAGGTTATACCCTAACCCGCGAACGCAAGGATGATTATGTAGGTAAATTGGTAAAATTTAGCAAAAAAGATGGTAGCAGAAACACGGCATTTATAGATCGATTATTGTTTGCTGCCATGATAGAAGCAAGAAGTTGCGAGCGTTTTAGGGTGTTATCCCAAAATATAAAAGATGAAAAGTTGGCAAAGTTTTACCACGATTTAATGGTATCTGAAGCCGGCCATTATACTACTTTTTTAAATTTTGCGCGCAAATACAGCGTGGATGTAGATGTAGAAAAACGATGGAAGGAGTGGTTGGATTTTGAGGGGAATTTGATACAAAGTTTTGGTACAAAAGAGGCAATACATGGGTAAGGTATCGCAGGTTACGAGTTAAAAGTTCCCGGTCGGGGTGCACCTAAACTTTATAATTTGAAGCACACAATTTGCAGCTCTTTTTGCGAGGCAAAAAGCCATCCACAAAAAAACCGACAAGAAATTCATCCCTTGTCGGTTTGCAAAATTTTAGGTCTTAAAAGTTTGGGGTTGACCAAGCTTTAACCCTTTCCTGTTTTCGCGGCTTCAGTTTCTGCTTGCTTTAATGCTCTAGACATTGACACCGAGGTAATGGTATCCTCTGCCGTGCTCACTATGGAAAATTTTTCTGCCTTTACGTCTTTAACGCGGATGATACCGCCAATATCCAACTTGGAAATACTAACATTTACGCTTTGAGGCATATCGGCAGGAATCGCTCTCACTTTTATTTTCCTAAGTTTCTGAACCATTTTGCCTCCAGATTTCACTCCTGGCGAAGTACCAGTTAGTTTAATCGGAACCTCCATTACAATCTCCTTATCATCAAATAACTGAAGAAAGTCGATGTGAAGCAGTACATCTGTCAAAGGATGAAATTGAGTGTCTTTTACAATGGCTTTTGTTTTCTTTCCGTTCAAGTCAATTTCTACAAAATTGGCCTCTGCAGTATAAATTACATCTTTTAAGTCGGTAATCAACACAGAAAAATGTTGTTGTTCTTTACCTCCGTACAATACCGCGGGTGCCTTGCCTTCATAACGAAGCCCCTTAGCATCGCGTTTCCCTACGTTCTCTCTCGGAGAACCGCTAATTGCGATTGTTTTCATTTTTTATTGTTTATTTATATTTATTGATCTGTTTTACACTTTATACTTTATACTCGATACTTTTTACTTTTTTACTTTACACTTTAAAAAGTTCACTAATACTTCCATGTTCGTTTACGTTGGTAATCGCCCTAGCAAATAAATCTGCCGTACTCAACACCTTTATTTTTGCACTTTCTTTCCTCAACGGAATGGTATCGCTTACAATCAATTCAGATAAAACCGATTTTTCTATGGTTTCTATCGCATTGCCCGAAAGAACCGCGTGCGTACAAACCGCTCTTACACTTGCTGCCCCACTCTCCATAATCAATGCCGCAGCTTTAGAAAGTGTTCCCGCAGTATCGCAAATATCATCCATCAATACTACGTCTTGGCCAGTCACATCACCAATGATAGACATCGACTCAATTTCATTTGCCCTCAATCTGCGCTTGTCGCAAATAATTACTTCAGCATTAAAAAACTTTGCAAAAGTTCTGGCTCTATAAGACCCGCCCATATCGGGCGATGCAATGGTAAGGTTTTTTAAATTTAAGCTTTTAATATAAGGAACGAAAATTACAGAACCGTCTAAATGATCTACCGGGATATCGAAAAAACCCTGTATTTGCGCTGCATGCAAATCCATAGTCATAATGCGGTGTATCCCCGCTGATCTTAATAGATTGGCAACCAACTTAGCGCCTATTGCAACCCTAGGTTTATCTTTTCTATCCTGTCTGGCCAAACCATAATACGGAACGACTGCAGTAATATAATGTGCAGAGGCGCGTTTAGCGGCATCAACCATCAACAAAAGCTCCATTAGGTTATCGCTCGGTTGGCAAGTTGATTGTATTAAAAACACATCGCAGCCGCGGATGGATTCATCAAACGAAGGCTGGAATTCCCCATCGCTAAAATGATGGATCGTTACGCTTCCCAATGCTTTGCCGTAGCTGCTGGCAATTTTTTGTGCTAAATCCTGTGATCCAGTCCCAGAGAAAAGTTTCACATTGTTAAACTGCAATGGCATATTCTGTGTAGTTTGCCTATTTTTAAAAAAAATCGGATCATGCTTTTGAAACATGATCCGAGGCGAAATTTGCGTTGTCCGACCTGGATTCGAACCAAGACAAACAGTACCAAAAACTGTCGTACTACCCTTATACTATCGGACAAAAACCTATCGATAAACCAAATCATCGATTAAGGATGCAAATGTAGGCACGTTATATTTAATATGCAAGAGGCTTTTAAAAAAACTGGGATTTAAGGGCGTTATAAAACACAACAATTTTTAAAGAAAAATACCTAAGATATGCAACATCTTCTATGTTTTAACGTCAATCTGTTTGACGCTAGAATCTACAAACCGCCGATGAAACCAATACGAGCAGAACACAATATTTTTATGAACTTTAGATGTAGAAATGGTTTCAGTGAGTTAAAGAATGTTAAAACAATCTATCAAACCTTCAATTTTATCGACATTATTGGTTAATTTCGGCTGCATTTTTAAAAGATAATATTTAATATCGTTACCAAATAGACAATGGATTATAGAAAAGTTAACAACATACTAGGCTGGGCATGCTTTGCTATAGCCACATTAACCTACGTGCTTACTCTAGAGCCTTCCTCTAGCTTTTGGGATTGCGGGGAATTTGTGGCCTCTGCATTTAAAATGCAGGTTGTTCATCAACCCGGGGCGCCACTGTTCTTAATGATACAACGCTTTTTCTCCCTTTTTGCTTTTGGTAATCTTACCCAAATTGCTTATTGGATGAACGTTGGCTCCGCGATATGTAGCGGTGCAACAATTTTATTCCTTTTTTGGACTATAACGGCATTGGCTAAAAAAACGCTGATTAAAACTGGGGATAGCATTTCTAATAGCCAATTGATAAGCATAATGGGCGCAGGTGCAGTTGGCGCTTTAGCCTATACATTTTCTGATAGTTTTTGGTTTTCTGCTGTTGAGTCTGAAGTATACGCTCAGTCATCTTTATTTACTGCAATAGTTTTTTGGGGAATATTAAAATGGGAAGCGCATGCAGACGAGCCAAAAGGCGATAGATGGTTGCTATTTATTGCATATATAATGGGTTTATCTATTGGAATTCACCTTTTAAACTTGCTAACCATTCCGGCAATGGCTATGGTTTATTATTTTAAACGGACAGAAAAAGCAACTTCCACAGGAGTTTTTAAGGCATTGTTTGTGGGCATTTTAATTTTGGGTTTCATTCAATATGGTATTATTCAATATGTTGTTTCGCTTGGCGCGTATTTCGATTTGTTTTTTGTAAACACGCTAGGCCTAGGTTTTGGCTCTGGTGTTTTGTTTTTTGCTGTACTCCTAATAGCGGCATTTGTGTGGGGAATTAGATACTCAATCAAACATCAGAACAAACTGCTAAACTTAGGATTAATGGCAACGGTGCTAATTGTTTTTGGCTATGCTTCTTTTGCAATGATTATTATAAGAGCTAAAGCGCAACCAAATTTAAACAACAGTGATCCGGAAAATGCTTTTTCCTTTTTGGGCTATTTAAACAGGGAGCAGTATGGCGATAGACCACTCCTTTTTGGTCCCAACTATAATTCAGAAAGTGTAGGCGTAACAGAAGGTAAAAACATTTACCGTAAGGGTGACAAAAAATATGTTGTTGCCAGCAAAAAGACGAGTTATGAGTACGGTGATAATGCAACGCTTTTGCCACGGATGTATAGTGGTGACGAACCACAACATGTTGCTTTTTATAAAGAATGGATGCATTTGGACGACAACGCGAAGCCAGGGTTTATAGACAATTTAGGTTTTCTAGCCAGCTACCAAGTTGGTTATATGTACATGCGTTACTTTATGTGGAATTTTGTAGGCAGGCAGAACGATGAGCAGGGGCAGGGAAGTGGTTTTGAAGGCTCTTGGTTGAGCGGAATAAAACCATTAGACGCAATGCGTTTGGGTAACCAGAGCCACTTACCACCATCTACAATAGACAATAACGCCTACAATCGGTTCTTTTTTCTTCCGCTTATTTTAGGCTTATTGGGCGCTATCTGGCACTTTAAGAGAAACCAAAAAGATGCTGGCGTAGTAGCATTGCTTTTCTTTTTTACAGGTTTGGCTATTGTGCTTTATCTTAATCAAAAACCTCTAGAACCTCGAGAGCGAGACTATGCTTACGTTGGGTCGTTTTATGCCTTTGCCATTTGGATTGGTCTAGGGGTATTGGCACTCCGAGAATGGGTGTTTAAAAAACTAACGCCGGCTACCGGTGCCATTGCGGCTACAGTGGTTGGATTATTGGCTGCACCAACAATTATGGGAGAGCAAGGATGGGACGACCACAACAGATCTACAAAAATGGTAACGCATGATATTGCTTATGATTATTTGCAATCTTGTGCACCAAACGCCATTTTGTTTACTTATGGCGACAACGATACATATCCGCTATGGTATATACAAGAAGTAGAGAATGTTAGGCCAGATGTTAGGGTGGTAAATTTGAGTTTATTTGATACCGATTGGTATATAAATGGTATGAGGCAAAAACAAAATGACTCCGAACCACTACCAATCACTATGACAAAAGCACAATATGTGCAAGGAGTAAGAGATGTGATGCCGTTTGATGATTATAAGATTCAGGGAAGCATAGAGTTAAAAAAGATTGTGGACCTATTACTATCAGATGATGCTGCAGATAAAGTTTCTATGCAAGACAACCGTCAAAGCAACTTTTTACCAACCAAAAATTTGAAAATAACTATAAATAAGGCAGAGGTTCTTAGCACAGGTACGGTGCCCGCGGCAGATTCGGCGAAGATTGCGCCAGAGATGGATTGGAAATATAATAAAGGCTACGTAACAAAAGGCACTTTGGCTATGTTCGATATTTTAGCACATAACAATTGGAAGCGCCCAATTTATTTTGCCTCTACCGTTCCATCAGAACAGTTTAATGGCTTAGATAAATATTTGTACACTGAAGGGTTGGCGCAACGCTTACTGCCTTTAAAAGTTGATACTGTTGCAAAAGACCAGGACAAAAGTGAGCAGTTAAATGCCTCTATCATGTACGATAATTTGATGAATAAGTTCAAATGGGGCAAAATGAAAACCGCCTCTTATTTGGATCCACAGTCAGCTGATGATACATTTATTTTTACAAATATGTTTAGTAGTTTAGCTGCTAGCTTAATAGAAAGCGAAAAAACCAACGAAGCTAAAAAAGTGGTCGATAAGTTTTACGAGGTAATGCCACAGCGCTATTTTGGAATACGTACGGTATTGGTTAAGTATTATTTTTTAGAGAACTTATTTAAATTGGGTGAGGTAGAACGCGCAAATAAAATGATGCTCGAATCAGGGGATTATGTAAATAAAGAACTTATTTATCTGGCTGATATATCAGACTCTAAAGGTCAGTTAACTGGCGTCCAAAATGTACGTACCGGGCTTTATTATCTCGGTAGGATGATAGAACTTAGTAAGGCAAACAACCAACCGAAAGTAGCGCAACGATTGGATAATATTTCTAAAGGATTGGAAAATCGTTTTACCGTTTATTTGGGGCAACCCGTACAGCAATAAAAGTTAAAAGCAGAAAGTATCTAAACCAAAAAGCCTTGCAAATTTTGCAAGGCTTTTTGGTTTAGATTTAGCAAAAACTTCTTCATAAATATTGGCAAAAGTGAGTGCTTTTTACTGGTACCGCTGTTGTTTTGCATCAAGATATTTCAGCCGGATGAATTTCTGTTAAATATCGGTTGGGCTAATGCCTAAAGCCAATGCCAATAGATATAAAGCTTTATAGAAACATAAATTGAGAATGAACTCGATGGAGATATTGCAAACTTGATTCGATAATCTACACACTCTCCTTTTGAAGAAGCGCTGGAATTGTTTTTAGAATCAAACGCAAATCGTTTACAAAACTTTGGTTTTTTGCATAGGTATTGTCTAACTCCAATCGTTCCTCTTCGCTCATTTCACCTTTACCTCGTTTCTCCACCTGCCAAAGGCCCGTAATGCCAGATGGAGCTGCAAAACGCAATACATACCTATCTGTGGTTAGTTTTTCTGCCTCGTACAACGGCAACGGTCTATTACCTACAATACTCATATCGCCAATAAACACATTCCACAGCTGCGGAAGCTCGTCAATACTCGTATTTCTAATGAAATTGCCAATTTTAGTAATTCTTGGATCATTTTTTATTTTGAAGAAAGCAGAACCATCTGTGTTAGATCTATAGTCTAAAAAGTCTTTCTCACACCACTGTATATTATCTGCATACATTGGAAATTTGCAAATGCCGCCTGGAGCACATTCTGCACACAAACCTGCTTTTTGCTTGAGGGTATTCTTCTCTACCGCATCTAAATTGTATTGATTTAAATGCTTTAAATCCTTTATTCGCTGGTCGGCGTCTACAAACATAGATCTAAACTTATAAAATTTAAAAACCTTAAAACCGGTACCTGCGCGTAGCGAATAATAGAAAACCGGTCCTTTAGACTCAAATCTTATCAGTACATACACGACCAAAAATAGAGGAGAAAACAGAAGCAAAGCCGCTCCAGCAAAAAACACATCGAAAACCCTTTTGGCAAAACCCATGTTTTTTACCAAAGGCACCTCTGGTTGAATGTTTCTTTTAAGGCTGTCCCATTGATCAATTAAAAAGTTTAACCTTTTTTCGAGTTTAGTTTTTACCAGCGGAAAGCGAAATACATCTGCAATTCCAGCTGCCAAGGCCAATTTTCGAAGATTTGGATTGAAATAATTAGCTATCAGAAAAAAGGGAACTCGTGGTGTCTCCTTGTTTTTAAGGGTTTCTATGAGAGCCAACCCGCCCGGGGCCATAATTTCACTTTGCGAAACAATAGCAACAATATCCAAGCGATACTCTGTCCATGCGGAGACCATTTTCATCCCGTTTTCAAAATTTAAAAGAATCCGGTTGCCAAAGTAGCAAGATTTAAAGATTTCAGTATAGGCCTCATCAAATCCAACCAATGCTATTATTGGCTTCTTGTTTAACCTTAAAAAATTCTCGTTCATTCTTGTACGGTATATTTACCCATCCGCCTTAATACTACCTTTATTCTTGCCTGCAGTTCTGCAGGGTTGAAAGGCTTTACCACAAAATCGTCAGCACCGGCATCTAAACATTTAATTCTTTTTTCAGAACTTTCCTCGCCAGAGAGGATAATGATCGGCACAGAACCAAAAAAGTCGCTATTCTTCACTTGTTCAATGAGTTGCAAACCACCGAGCTTCGGCGTATTCAAATCAGCTATTATTAAATCGGGAATATTTCCGTTTTGCAAATAGGCCAAACCCTCTAATCCGTTTGAAACAATTTTTGCCAAATAGCGCGCTCCTAGAATTTCCTCTAGAATGGCTTGCATAAAAACGTCATCTTCTACTACTAGAATCGTTCTTGGTCGAGTGTCAGTTAAATTCATCGTGGGACTAATTATTTAAACTGTTTATTTTCTTCGGGGTAAAATTTTACTATTTTTATTTTAACCCTTACGTACGAGATTCAATCATGTCCAGACCTCAATCTTTAACATGTAAACCGAAGTACGTAAAAAACATACAATTATACGAATAAGCAACTACTAATTTAGTGCCAAGAAACAATAACCTTACTAAAAAAATGCTGTGCCTCTTAATATTTGATCTATGCCAAGGGAACGATTCAAAAAGGTGTTTCTGCCTTCTCTTAAATTTCCTATATTTACGTTTCTCTTTAAATGTTAAAAAAGGTTAAAATAATAGCTTTCACAAACTCAAACGCACTTTTACTCGTAGGTCATCATTGAAAAAATGCAAATGTCTCCATTATCTTTCGATACAAAACAATTAAATAATCTATTTTCATACTTTATTATTCTTGATGAAAATTTGATTATTCTAGATTGTTCGACAAACCTTCAGTCAAAATTTGCAGACTGTATTGGTAAAAAATTTGAGTTATACTTTAGTCTGTTCGAACCAAATCCCTCCGACGTTAGCTATCAAAACTTATTGATTTTGGGCAAAAATGCCCTGGAATTAACGGTAAAAGATCAAATTAATACGTTGAGTGGCAAGTTTGAGGCTTTGGAACAAGAAAATAGGCTTTTGTTTTTCGGTGATGAAAAGATAAAAAGAAACGCTGCCCCGGGCGAAATCGAAACCGATGGAGAATTATTGAGCGTATTTTCTCAGATAGTTGAAAAAAACATTCACAGCGTAATTATGACCGATTTACAGGATCGGATTACTTGGGTAAACAAGAGTTTTACAGACCTTACTCAATTTACCCTAGAAGAATCATTGGGACGAAAGCCTGAACATTTTTTAAGTGGACAGAAAACTCGACCAGAAACGCTAGATTATTTAAATAGTCAAGTTGCAAAAGGCAATTCGTTTAGCAGTGAGTTAATTAATTATAAAAAAGATGGTACGGCATATTGGGGTAGAATTACCGGTCAAATTATTCACAACAATGCCAATGAGCCAGTAGGTTTTTTTTCTTTTATTGAAGATATTACTGTTCAGAAGCAGTTTGAAGAACACGCTGCATTGGCAGAAAATGAGTTTAAAACCGCTTTAGAAAAAATCACCAATTTCTGGGAGCATAATTTTGACACTGGAGTCACTACTTTTTCTAAAAGCAATTCTAAGTTTTGGGGGATACAGGGGAAAGATTTTCCCGAGCGCCGATTCAATTGGTGGAATAACATACACCTAGATGACAAAGAGATAATTCAGAAAAATCTAAAAAATTATCAGCTCGGAGAAATAGATTCCCATAACGAAAAATACAGGTTTTATACCTCTGCGGGAGATATTAAATGGGTTTTAGATCAAGGAGTAATTGTTAGAAAAGATGCAGATGGAAAACCTTTAAAACTTATTGGAACACACACTGATATTACCAGCATAAAAGAAACTGAAGAATCTTTAGAAAGAGCGCTAGGGCAATTCAAATCTTTATCAGAGCATTTGCCCATTGTGCTATATGAATATGAGTATAGAAAAGATGGCTCTGACGGAATGCGGTATATTAGCCCGGCTATTGAACGTGTGTTTGGACTTAAGCCGCATGAGTTTTGGAATAAGAAAGGCATTTCGGCTGAAGACCAGCGCAGAATAGAACGAAAACAACAGTACAGTCGAAGAACCCTAAAGCCTTTTTACGACGAATGTCAAATTGCTACTCCTGGCAAAGGTGTACGCTGGTATGCTATAAGTTCTGTTTTTTCTTATACTACCCAGCAAGATGACATTGTATTTACCGGATTTATGGTAGATATAACTGAACGAAAAGCAATCGAAGACTCTATTAGAATTAATGAGGAAAAATATCGCAGTATTTTGGCCAGTATGAAATTGGGAATGTTAGAGGTGGATAATAACGGGCTAATCACATATGCAAACAAGAGTTTTTGTATTATGAGTACCTTCCAAGAGAAAGAGCTTATAGGCAATTCTGCAGAAAAGTTGTTTCCGGGGTTCTTTCAAAATGGAGCGCAAGAAAAAGCCAAGGGCGAATTGCGTGAGTACAAATTCGAAATTAAAGATAAAAATTCAGGACAGCGTTGGTGGATGGTCAGTATGGCGCCCAGTTTTAACGAAAAATTAGAACAAACAGGCACGATAGGCATCTACTTAGATGTCACTGCAAATAAAGTTCAAGAAACAGAACTTATACAAGCGCGTATAGATGCAGAGAAGCTAACTCAGGCGAAAGAAATTTTCTTGGCGAACATGAGTCATGAAATGCGCACGCCAATGCATGCCATTATGAGCATGACAAGTCAGCTGGAAAAAACTAATCTAGATTCTAACCAAAATTTCTACCTCGAAACAATCAAAAAGGCATCAAAAGGACTACTAGTGCTAATAAACGATGTGCTAGACCTATCGAAAATTGATGCAGGAAAATTAAATCTAGAAAACATTGGATTTGATCTTGTGGCAGAGTTATTAGATTCGGTAAAAGTAGTAACGCACAAAGCCGAGTTAAAGGGCCTAAGATTAAATCAATATGTCGTTCGCGAAACCATCGCACCTATTTTGGTCGGCGATCCACATCGATTAAAGCAAATTTTAATAAATCTGTTGACAAATGCAATTAAGTTTACAGAAAAGGGTTCGGTAAATTTAAATTGCAAAGTTTTAAAAGACAGTGCGGAATATCAGCTTATCGAGATTTCTATTCAAGACACCGGTATTGGTATGGAGGAGCAATTTGTAGCGCATATTTTCGATAAATTTAGCCAAGAGAACGACTCTGTTAGCCGTAAATATGGCGGAACAGGGCTTGGCATGAGCATAAGTAAAAGTCTTATCGAACAAATGAACGGCGACATTTGGGTAGAGAGCGAAAAAGGAGTCGGCACAAATATAACGCTGACCGTTGCGTTTAAAAAAGGAGAAGTAAATAACCTTCCCGAAACGACTCCGATATCATTCAAAGAAGATTTTTTAGACGGTCGAAAAATTTTAATCACAGATGATAACGATTTGAATAGACTTGTCGCTTCCATTCTCCTGCTAAATTATGGCGCTACGATTTTGGTTGCAGAAAATGGGGAAGAAGCGCTCGAGATGATTGCCCGAAACGAGTTTGATCTTGTTTTGATGGATGTACAGATGCCTATTTTAAATGGGTATGAAACAACTAAAATTCTTAGAGAGCAGGGAAATAATATACCTATAATTGCGCTTACCGCTTCTGCAATTCAAGGCGAAATGGAAAAATGCATCGCGGCTGGAATGAACGATTATGTTACGAAACCAATAGAAGAGGGACTTTTTCTTCAAAAGATACAACAATGGATTAAGAAGCCCGAATACAAAAGGCAGCCAAAAGTGGAGTCAACCAATAATGAAGAACCACTTTATACACTGACAACCTTGGTAGAAATTAGCAAAGGTAGGGAAGATTTTGTAACCAAAATGGTCGATTTATTCTGTAGCCAAATGCCGATAATGATACAAGAAATGAAGATTGCTTACTCAAACAACGATCTTTTGGAAATGGGATCGGTTGCCCACAAACTTAAATCAAACATAGATCATTTAAATATCACTAGTATTCAGCGGGTAATTAGAAACATAGAAGAATTGGGCAATGAGCAAATAAATAACCACACGTTGTCACATGATATAGATTTAATCGAACAGACGGTTAATGAAACAATTGCTTCTCTAAAGGAAAAATATCCGGTCGCATATTAAAGCCGTATTGGTATATAGTTGTCGTTTATGTAAGAATCAAATTAATTAGGATTTTTCTATTCTAAGTATAGATATTATAATTTATAATCACCAACCTTACCCATTGACAACTTATTTTTGCCTAAAGAAAATCTGAATGGGCGTGCCAGAAAAGTTAAAGTTCTCTCGCAACTTGTTTTCTATAAAGCGCTTGTAAGGATCTTTTATATATTGAGGCAGGTTACAGAAAAAAGCAAACATGGGCGAGCTTGCATTTATTTGAGTAACGTATTTAATCTTAATATGCTTGCCTTTTAAGGCGGGAGGCGGGAAATTTTCTATAATTGGAAGCATTATGTCATTTAGTTTAGAGGTCGGGATTTTCTTGCCTCTATTTTTGTAAACTTCTAGCGCCTCTTCAATTGCCTTAAAAATGCGTTGTTTATTTAAAACCGACGTAAAAATAATTGGTACGTCTGTAAAAGGTTTTATCCGCTCTTGTATCGCATCTTCAAAAACCTTCATTGTTTTTGTGTTTTTTTCTACCAAATCCCATTTATTTACCAGAATAACAATACCTTTTTTATTCTTTTCGGCCAAATGAAAAATATTTATGTCTTGGCTTTCAATGCCTTCGGTAGCATCAATCATCAGAACCACCACATCCGCTTCTTCTAATGCTTTTATGGTTCGCATTACCGAATAAAATTCTATATTTTCTTTAACTTTTGTTTTTTTACGCAATCCAGCTGTGTCAATCAACATAAATTCGTGTCCAAATTGGTTGTAATGAATTTTTATCGAATCGCGGGTAGTGCCGGCAACCGGTGTCACTATATTTCTTTCTTTTCCAATTAGCGCGTTTATTAATGAAGACTTGCCAACATTTGGTCTTCCAGCTATCGTAATTTTTGGAAGTGTGTTTTCTTCCTCTGGTTCGTCTTCAAAGTTTTTTATAATGTCATCTAATAATTCGCCAGTTCCAGATCCCGTCATGGAAGATACTGGGTATATTGTCCCTAAACCAAAACTGTAAAACGTGTGTATTTCAGAGTGTAAAGCAGTATTATCCACCTTATTTGCCAATACAAAAATAGGTTTGTTGCTTTTTCTCAGCACGCCGGCTATATCGTCATCCAAATCGGTTATGCCTGTGGTTACATCAACCATAAATATAAGCACGCTCGCTTCTTCTATAGCAATCATAACCTGTTCGCGAATTGCTGCTTCGTAAATATCCTCTGGATTGGCGACATAACCGCCGGTATCTATTACGGTAAACTGCTTATCCGTCCACTCTCCAACTCCATAATGCCTATCGCGCGTTACTCCACTTACATCATCTACAATAGCCTTCCTGCTTTCTGTCAAGCGGTTAAAAAGAGTGCTTTTGCCAACATTTGGCCTTCCAACGATGGCTATTATATTGCTCATGTTTTAATAATGTTAAATGAAATTTAAGTGGAGGTTGTATATGGAAACTCCAACCAGAATTTTTATTTTGGGCTATTTCAACCCCTCTAATTTATGCCACAAAAATACGCTTAATTATTGTAACCGAAACTTTTTAGATAATTCTTCTTGCTCCGCCAATCGGGGATTACTTTTACAAAAAGCTCTAAAAAAACCTTGTGGTCAAGTAGTTTCTCTATTTCCAATCTTGCTTCCGTTCCAACTTTTTTAAGCATATTTCCAGCAGCGCCAATAAGAATATTTTTTTGAGAATCGCGCTCTACGATAATTTCTGCAGTGATTCGAATAAGTAAATCCCCAGCTTTGCCCGACCGTAATTTCTCTTCTTTAAAAGATTTTACAATCACTTCTGTACTGTACGGGATTTCCTTTTGATAATTTAGAAAAATTTTTTCTCGTACAATTTCAGAAACGAAGAAGCGCTCAGATCTATCAGTATAATCTTCTTTATTGTAATACGCAGGATGCTCCGGAAGCATTGATAAAACTTTATCTAAAAGGCCATCAACGTTGTGCTTGTGCAGCGCAGAGATGGCATAAGTGGCAACAGGGTGCAATGTTTCTTCCCAATATGCAATTTTTTCGGCTACTTTTTCTTGTGTGGCGTTGTCTATCTTATTAATCAACACAATAGTTGGGATGGCTTTATTTTTTATTTTTTCTATTGCATCCTCCTCATCATGCTTCTCATTTACGTCTGTAACAAATAAAAGCACATCTGCATCGGTTAAAGAGCTATTTACAAAACTCATCATACTTTCTTGCAAATTATATTTTGGCTTGATGATGCCAGGCGTATCAGAAAAAACAATTTGATAATCGTCTTCATTTACGATACCTAATATACGGTGCCTTGTAGTTTGTGCTTTTGGTGTTATAATGCTAAGACGTTCCCCAACAAGAACATTTATCAGCGTAGATTTACCCACGTTCGGCTTCCCAATTATACTAACAAAGCCTGCCTTATGTGCCATCAAAACTTTTTTTAAATAAATTTGCGTCGCAAAGAAACGAATTATATCTTTGCATTCCAATTTAGGGGAGGCATTAAGGAGTTAGAGCTACCTAAATTGAAAATATTATTAGGTTAATAGCATCGAAATTTATGACTCGGTGTAAATTAAAATTGAAATATATTGCGGGGTGGAGCAGTTGGTAGCTCGTCGGGCTCATAACCCGAAGGTCGCACGTTCGAGTCGTGTCCCCGCTACAAGTAGAGTAGTGCGTTTTGCGTTGTGAGTGATAAGTTTTTAACTTACAACATATAACGGTAACTTAAGACTCGAAGATGGCCCGTTCGTCTAGGGGTGAGGACGCCAGATTTTCATTCTGGAAACAGGGGTTCGATTCCCCTACGGGCTACAAAAAACAATACTAAGAGATGCTAAAACCCTGCAAAATAAAATTTTACAGGGTTTTTTTATTTGCAATTAAGCGCCAAAATATGCAACAAAAATGAGCGTGATTTTGTGCGTACTATTCGGAAAAACCCGTCTCACCAAATTGCTTTTAATTAATTGATTTTTAAAATGTTCAGACAGTGAATACCTTGCTAAATGCAGGCCACAACCTTACATTTTTCGCTTTTAAGCTTGTAATTATTAAAAGTAACGTTAATCTGCTTTTTTACATTAGAAAGCAAAAAAAACGTCTTCCTTTTGGCTAAATCAAGAAACAAGTTCAGTGTCCGATGAGAAAGCGATCAATATTAAAATACTAGTAAAAATACCGTTCCCTCTCCCACTTTACTTCTAACTTGAATACTACCTTTATGAAGCAACATAATCTGTTTGCTCAAACTTAGTCCAATACCGCTGCCGCTTTTTCGGGTGCTAAAAAAAGGAATAAAAATTTGATCGATAAGTTCCTCAGAAATCCCGGCGCCGTTGTCGCTTATTTTTACAATAGTTTTATTCCCGTCGTAATAGGCAGAAAAAGCTATTCGAGGATCCTCGACTCCTTTCACAGCTTCCACCGCATTTACCAAGAGGTTGATTAATACCTGCTCAATTAAGTGTCTATCGGCGTTAATCACTATTTGTGGATCTTTTAAAATAATTTCTAGCTGAATGGATTTTTGTAGAAAAGTGGGTTCCATCAGCTCTTGTAGATTCTCAAAAAGGTCTAATACCAAAATCCTTTTTGTGTTAGGTTCAGTTATTTTGTTCAGATTTCTATAAGTTTCGGCAAATTTAAGCAGGCCATTACTTCTCCGCTCTATGGTTTCGATGCCAAGTTCCAGATCTTCTAATTTTCCATCAATGCCCAATTTGTTAATCGAAGCCTCTTGAATGATGCCTTTTAAAGTAGAGGCTAGGGATGAAATTGGTGCGATGGAATTCATAATCTCATGCGTCATCACACTCAAAAGTTTTTGCCAAGCGTTCGCCTCGGTTTTATCTAAGGCTTCGTTTACGTTTTGAAATGCAATCAACTTAAACATTTCATCGTCGGTATGGAATGTTGTTGCCGCGATAACCACCTTAATGGTAGAAGATTCTTTGTTGACGTTGATGATTTGATGTTCGCCAGATTTGATGGCGACGCAGGCATCAAAAACAGCGGGGACTCTTTTCTTTAGCGAATTGATGGTTTTAAGGTAAGGAACGCCCAACAAGTTCTTTAAGGTTTCGTTCAGCCAAACCACTTCCCCCGAGCTTATTTTATAAGACAAAATCCCCGTATCTACCAATTCTAATATCTTTTGTAGATAGACATATTGCGTTTCTCGTTCTCTGCTGATTATTTTAAATGTATTATTTATTTCGTTGAAACCTTTTCTGAGGGGTTGTAATTCTGATGGAGCTTGTTTTACATTAAAATATCTAGAAAAATCTCGGTAGTGCACGCTCTCTACAAATTGCTCTACCTCTTTTTGAGCTTTCAGATGAAATTTGAAAAAATCCATCAACTGGAAAATAATGATTGGAAGAACCAGAAGCAAATACATATACTTAGCGGTAACCAACAAAAAAGCGGCTACACACAACGTAAGCAGTTGCAAAATCACCCGTACTAAAATACGCCATTGGGATTTCATGAGGTGTCAGGTATTAGGTTGCGGGTTTAAGGTTAAAGGCTGTGGGGCTTGTGCGCTACCTGTAATTCGTAACTGATAGATGAGTATTGATAACTTATTTAAGCTTTCCATTTGCTATTAAATTTTTTTCTCCCTCAGATTACGCTGATGTTCGCTGATTAATTTTCTGCAGCAACCTGTGTTGTTTGCGTGAACAACTCACACATGATTTTCGATAACTGATTTCTAACTTATTTTTGATAATTAATTTATCTTAACATTAGGCTTTGGTATAACTTTTTCCCCCCCGGAAGATTACGCTGATATTCGCTAATTACTCTTCTGCAGCAATCCACGACATCTGCGAGAAATTTTTGTTAGATAATAGGCATTAGGTGTTAGGTTTCGGGTTGAAGGTTAACGGTTCTTGCGCATTTCCCATAACCGACAACTAGTAACTCACAACTGATAACTGATTTCTGACCTCCGACTTCCTAACTCTATAAATTATATTTGCTTAGCTTTCTGTATAGCGCGGTTCTGGTAAGGCCGAGTTCTTTCGCTGCTTGCGTAATGTTTCCTTGATGTTTTTCAATTGCATTTATAATGGTGTTTTTTTCTATGATGCTTAACTTCATATTGCTAGACGAGGTTATTTCTTCCTTTTTTTCAATAGGTGAGAAGATTAAGTCGTCGGAAGTTAATACGTTATCGTCAGTCATAATTACCGCCCGCTCAACAATGTATTGCAGTTCGCGCACATTGCCCGGAAAACCGTGTGACATCAACTTCTCTTCTGCGCTTTTGCCAAAACTAGGTTTCGATTTTAGATATTTCTTCCCATAAACTTCAGCATAGTGATTGCTTAAAAGCATAATGTCTTGCTTACGATTTCGTAACGGCGGCACCGTGAGTTCTACGGTATTTATCCGATAAATCAAATCTTTACGAAATTTCGCCTCATTCGCCAATTCTCGCAAGGGCATATTAGTCGCACAGATAAGCCGAATGTCTATCGGCACCACTTCATTGCTCCCTAGCTTAATTACCTGCCTATTTTGCAAAACGGATAGAAGTTTCGCCTGCTGCTGCAAAGAGATGTTTCCAATTTCATCTAAAAAAATTGTCCCGCCATTTGCGGCTTCAAAACGCCCGACACGATCGGCTCTGGCATCTGTAAAAGCCCCTTTCTTATGTCCAAATAATTCACTTTCAAAAAGCGATTCCGTTAACGCACCTGCATCTACCTTTACAAAAGGCTTGTTTTTTCTAAGTGACTTATGATGTATGGCTTGCGCGATCAAATCCTTCCCCGTTCCATTTTCTCCCAAAATCAATACATTGGCATCTGTTGGCGCAATCTTCTCAATTTTCAAAAAAACATCCTTCATTGCATCGCTATCGCCCAACAGTTGTTGCCCATTTTCGTCTTTAGCTTGTGTGTTCTTTTTTTCAGACGATGGTTTAGTTTCGGAAAGTGCCTCGCTTATTGCTTCCAATAACTTCTCGTTGTGCCAAGGCTTGATCATAAAATCGGCTGCTCCTTCTTTTAATGAACGGACGGCAAGGTCTATATCGCCATAAGCTGTTACCATAACCACCACAATGGTTGGTTCTACAGACTTTATTTTTGTCAACCAAAAAAGCCCTTCATTACCTGTATTGATACTGCTGTTAAAATTCATATCCAACAATACTAGATCAAAATCGGTTCTGCTAAGTAACTGTAAGATAGTTTCCGGATTTCTTTCGGTAATCACTTCCCTAACCTCCGCTTTTAACAACAACCTAACCGCCGTTAGCACATCGGTATCATCATCTACAACTAAAACTCGGGCGTTTTTTAAGGTCATTTTTAGGTATGAGGTATAAGGTATGAGGTATGAGGTATGAGGTGTGAGGCATGACCGTCTTTAAAAACGGCTCGAAAACATTATTTCAAATCTATCAAAAAATTTAGATAATAGAATTTTGGGTAATACATTTACCTAATGATTAAGCCATTAAATCGTTTAGTTAGAGGAAAGGCCTCGGATTGCAGAAATAACCTAGATCTCCTTTCTCGTATCTCAAATCTCACATCTATTAAAAAATGCATCACTACCGAACACCAGTTGTATCATAACCGAACACCTCGCTAAGTAATATATCTAATAAAAGACTAACAAACAGTAATTTACATCAACGGCACAATATTGACGTATAAACTAGCAGATTTTTAAATCAAAAGAAAAACTTTAGCAGCGAACAAAACTTTTGGCATATTTACATTAAATGGATAGACAGTTAGAAAAGAAAAAGTGGAGCAAGAAGAGAATTTTAACCATTGGTGGAGTTGCCGCACTGGTGCTATTGGTTTTTGGAAGCATCTATTTCACTTCGGGCAAATCTAAACTTAATGTAGATACAGAGCGGATTATGATAAGCGACATAAAGAACGGGAGCTTTCAAGAATTTATCCCGGTTAACGGGATATTAATGCCACAAACAACCATTTATTTAGATGCCATGGAAGGCGGACGTGTAGAAGAAAAATTTGTAGAAGACGGTGCAATGATGACAAAAGGGCAACCCATTTTAAGACTTTCTAATACAGATTTAGAGCTTCAATTGGCCAACCAAGAAACGCAAGTTTTTAATGTGCTTACGCAGATGCAGATTAGCAAGAACAATTCCGATCAAAACTCCATCAGCAGGCAAAATCAAGATGCAGATGTAGATCTTGCCTTAAAAGAAGCTGCTAGGATTTATAACATGAACCAAAAGCTTTATGCACAAAAGGTAATCAGTACCCAAGAGTTTAACAGCAGCAAAAATCAATATGATTATCAGGTAAAGCGGAAGCAACTTACCAAAGATATTATGAAAACCGATGCAACATCAATGACACAGCAAGAAAACCAAATGGGCGAATCTTATAGTCAGATGAAAAAAACCCTTGCATTGATGCGTAAAAAAGTTGGCGATTTGATTGTTCGGGCGCCGGTAGATGGTCAGCTTACATCTTTAGATGCAGAAATTGGCGAAAATAAAAATAAAGGCCAACGTTTAGGTCAATTGGATGTGATGAGTGGTTTTAAAGTTCGAGTTGATATTGATGAACATTACATCAGCAGAATTTTTAATGGGCTTAAAGGCGATGCAGACGTGGCGGGTAAAAATTATCCATTGGTGATAAAAAAAGTGTACACCCAAGTAACAAATGGGAGATTTCAAGTAGATATGGAGTTTGTTGGAAAACCACCAGAAAACATCCGCCGCGGGCAAACGCTACAAATTCACCTAACGTTGAGTGATGAAACTCAAGCGATTTTATTGCCTAAAGGCGGCTTCTATCAACAAACAGGTGGCAATTGGATTTTTAAAGTCGGCGAAAACGGATCAGTTGCTTACAAGGTAGATATTCAGCTAGGTCGCCAAAACCCAAATTATTATGAAGTTTTACAGGGCTTAAAACCAGGAGATAAAGTAATTACAAATAGTTATGAAAATTATGGAGATATGCAGGAGTTGGTGTTGAAAAAGTAATCAGTGATCAGCAGTCAGTTATCAGTTCACCTACGCCGTAAAAACTATATGGAAGCTTATATGAGAAAATCATTTTTTTTACCACTGGATATCACTAAGGTGGTCAGTAATTAGCAGTCGGTTATGAGCTATCAGAAGTTAGTTTTCAGCTCATTTCTACTGCATATTAAGTGTGGAAATGTAAGAATAAATCATTTTCCTTATCTCGATAACACCGTTACTTAATGTTAAATAATCCTCGTTTGATATGTATAACAAATCCTTAGACAGCAGTAATTGGTATTCGAGTTCTGAACAAGAGCCCGTAGCAATGGTAAAGAATCTGCCGAGTTCTGCCATACTACTCCTCCCACAACCCTCGGCAATATTGGTTGGAATGGAAGAGCTAGAACGTCTCATTTGCGATATCAAACCATACATCTCTTCCTTTGGAAAAGAAGTCTTTGTTAGCAAATATATACGCAAAGTAATTGAATGGCTCTTCTGCCAAAAAGATAATTGTTTGAAGTCTTTCATACATAAATATACGAACTTTAAACGTTTTCAAACGCAATATAGGAACTGACTACTGACTACTCATAACTGATAACTACGCCAATGATCAAAATTACAAACCTAGAAAAAAACTACCGCACTGAAGAAGTGGAAACGGTGGCATTGAATAAACTGTCTCTTTCCGTGCGCGAGGGCGAATTTGTAGCTGTAATGGGCCCATCTGGTTGTGGGAAATCTACGCTGCTAAACATCGTCGGGTTTTTGGATGACCCGGATGGCGGCAGCTTTCTATTTAATGGAGAAGAAGTGGCCGGTTACAATGAAAGGCAAAGAGCCAACTTGCGTAAACACAACATTGGTTTCGTGTTTCAAAGCTTTAATTTGATTGATGAATTGACCGTTTTTGAAAATGTGGAGCTGCCGCTTATATACACCAAAGTGCCTTCGGCTGAGCGAAAGACACGCGTGGAAGAGGTGCTTGACAAAATGCAGATTATGCACCGAAGAAATCACTTTCCGCAGCAACTTAGCGGTGGACAGCAACAACGTGTAGCCGTTGCCAGAGCAGTGGTAAATCACCCAAAATTAATCCTTGCAGATGAGCCAACAGGAAACTTAGACAGCAGCAACGGTAATGAAGTAATGCAAATGCTAACCGACTTGAACGAACAAGGCACTACCGTAATTATGGTAACCCACAGTGAGCATGACGCAAAATACAGCCACAGAATTATAAGAATGCTTGATGGGCAGAGTGTGACGGAGAATATTTTGGTTTAGTAATCAGAAGTCAGAATTCAGTAATCAGACACTTATTACTACTGCAAATTTCCAACAACTAACCAACCACCAACCAACCAACCAACCACCAACCAAATGCTAAAGAACTACATCAAAATCGCATTTAGAACGTTAATCCGTAACAGGAATTACACTATTATCAACATAGCCGGATTGGCTGTTGGTATTGCTGTTTGCATGATGATCTTTATCGTTATACAATACCAAACAAGCTTTGATAATTTTCACGCTAAGAAAGATCGCATCTATCGTGTGCTGACTGAACAACATCACGCAGATGCAGGAAATATTACTTATGCGAAGAGCGTTCCTTTCCCCATGCCTGCAAATTTGGAGACCGCTTTTCCTCAATTGGAAAAAGTAGCTCCGGTGTATGCAAGCCATAATGATGAGCTACAAGTGCTTGATGATAACGGAACTCCTGTAAAGAACTTTAAAGAGCAAAGTGGTGTGTTCTATACGTCGCCTGCATTTTTTAGCATGTTCAATTTTCCGCTACTCGCAGGCTCGTTCGCGTCATTGAAAGACCCAAACAATGTGTTGCTTACAAAAGAGATTGCAGAAAATTATTTCGGCGACTGGAAAACAGCAGTAGGCAAAACCATTAAGCTAACCGGATATTACAGCATGGGTGCAGGATTGTTTCAATTCCCACCAGTAGCGTTAAAAGTTTCAGGCATACTTGCTACCATACCTGCAAATACCGACTTTCAATTGAAACTTGTAGTGAGTTATGGAACAGATTTTACCGGCGACGCAAAATACGGCTTTCAACAACCTCAATGGAATCAATCGGCCGCAGATTTTGGTTGTTATGTTTTGTTGCCGCCGAATATTTCTGTCGAAAATTTCAACCAGCAATTAAGGGCTTATGCAAGAAAGGTACAACCTGTTGATAATAAGGACAGCTATATTATACAACCCTTAAACGCAGTACATTATGACGCAGCAGCAGGAAATTATAGCAATAAAATAATCAGTCACGAACTCGTCAATATATTGTGGCTGATTGCAGCATTCATCCTTATAATTGCCTGCGTAAATTTTATTAATTTATCCACCGCACAAGCTGTTAACCGTGCAAAAGAAGTTGGCGTAAGAAAAGTGTTGGGAAGCAATAAAATGCAATTACAAATCCAATTCATTGTTGAAACATCTTTGATAGTTACAATTGCTGTAGGGTTTGCGTTTTGCATTACACTTCTTGCACTGCCTTATATAAATCAGCTGTTAGAGCTTTCGCTTTCATTTAGGATATTCATTAATCCTTCAATTATTTTGTTTCTTTTAGTATTGATAATCATCGTAACTGCCTTCGCCGGTTTTTATCCTTCCATTGTTTTAGCACGTTTCAATCCTATTACTGCATTAAAGAGTAAGCTCGCCGCAAATACAACAAAGGGAATTTCATTGAGGAGAGGATTAGTGGTATTTCAATTTATCATTGCACAGACGCTCATCATTGGAACACTTATCATTGTAAAGCAGATGGATTATTTTATGAATCAACCGCTAGGCTTTGATAAAGAAGGCATCGTTAATGTTCCTTATCGTCCGGACAGTACCGGCGACAAACAGACAGATTATTTGAAGCAGCAGTTATTGCAAAACCGTGTGCAGGCAGTAAGTTTCAGTTCCAACAGCCCAATTGAAGATGAAAATAATATGTTTACCACATTCAAATTTAACGGCGCACTAAAGAATGAAGATTTTCAGGCTATTACCAAATTCGCAGATAACGACTATGTGCCGATTTATAAGTTACAATTAATAGCTGGAAGAAATTTAAAACCTTCCGGTTCCATGCAGGAATTTTTAGTGAATGAATCATTCGTAAAAAGTATAGGGCTTAAAAAACCGGAAGATATATTGAACAAAGAAATTAGCATGATGAACGGGATGGTAAAATGTCCTGTTGTTGGTGTGGTAAAAGATTTTAATGACCGGTCTTTGCGACAGACTTTATCACCATTGCTTATAGCCACAAACAGCACCATGTACCGGCAGGCTTCAATAAAACTTTCTACCACCAATATGACTTCTTCCATGGAATCCATTAAAAAAATATGGCAGCAAACATTTCCAAATCAAGTGTATGAATATAGGTTTTTGGATGATAAGATTGCAGGTTTCTATAAACAAGAGGCCCAGTTATCTCAGTTATATAAAATTTTTGCCACAATCGCTGTATTCCTTAGCTGTCTTGGTTTATATGGTCTAGCCTCTTTCATGGCAGTCCAGCGCAGAAAAGAAGTTGGCATTCGTAAAGTGCTCGGCGCAACCGCAGGCAATATTGTTTATCTTTTTTCGAAAGAATTCATCATACTTATTTCGATTGCCTTTTTAATTGCTACGCCGCTTGCCTGGTATTTCATGCATCAGTGGCTGCAAGATTATGCGTATCGTGTCAAGATCAGTTGGTGGATATTTGCTTCAGGCGGACTGGCAGCGATAATTATTGCATTTGCCACAATAAGTTTCCAAGCCATAAAAGCGGCGTTGGCAAATCCTGTTGAGTCTTTGCGAACGGAGTAGGTTTGGGGTGTGAGGCTTGAAGTATTAGGCATGAGTTGTCAGCGATCAGTTATCAGCCGTCAGATATAAAAACATGAAAGAATAAGTAACAAACAGCAAAGACGGGATGGCAGTCAGCGGTCAGTTATCAGCAATCAAATATGATAAGAATGATAAAACGATTGAAAATAGTAGGTCAGGTCGCATGTCTCAAATCTCATGTCTCATATCTATTTTCAGCTCTCTAAATACTAACATCTAAATACTAAATACTAATAAAATAGAAGTCAGCAGTCAGTTATCAGAAAGCAGACGTTTATCGTTGAAGACAGAACTTTTTAGCAACGCCCATTCCTGATAGTTGATACTCATTACTAAATATTTAAAGATGGAAACTACGCCTTATCATCTAAACAACCAATAAACGAACCAACCAACTAAATAAAAGAAAATGTTCAAAAATTGTCTAAAAAACTAACGGCGTTTAAAATGGGGATATCAACGGATTCAAAATAAGCAGGTCTTTATCGCTGGTGATGATGCAGGAAGCATCTGCGAAGAATGCTAACTCCAAAAATTTGTTGTCTTTAGGATCCCGGCAGTCGGTAATGGTTTCGGAGATTTCAATGAACAAGGCAACTCGCTCGAATTCTTATAAAATAGCTGACCTTGTTTCTCTGAAAATATATTTGTCAAATTTTGAACGAAGAAAAACTTCAACCAATTCATTGTATGTGGCTATACTTGCCACTATCTTTCCAGTTCGATTGGCTTTTCTTTCTGCTTCGCGAGGAATAGAATTTTTGAAAAGGGAAGAACTTACCAGCGTATTCGTATCTGGAACAAAAAGATTACTCTTCATTCAGCATCCTTTCAAGGATTTCTTCTGTAAGGCCATTCCTAGCGGCCTCATCGCTTGCCCTATCAAGAAGCGCTTCAAAATTGGCTACTTTAATTTCATAAGAAACCCGTTCAAGAAGGCTTTCGATTTTCTGTCCCAGGCCTTTTTTAATTTCAGGAGACACATCCTGCCACTTTTTAGCAGTTGCTTCGTCCACTCCAATTACTATACTTTCCATAGTTCTTCATTTAACCTTATCAAAAATACAAAATAATAACCTCTAATATTAAGCTATGCGAAAAAAATGGAAATCAGCAGTCAGTTATCAGAAACCAAATATTTGTCGTTAAAAAAGATCCTTTATGCAATTACCTAGCGCACATGGTCTAACTACTCAATACTAAATATTAAATACTAATTAAATAGGAGTTAGAAAGTGTTAATTTAACTTCCTAAATTAAATTAATAATAGTGAAAACCATCGCTTTCGTCGGTCTATAAGCTCCGAGTGGGTTCACACTTTCTTCAGATTAAGCAGAACGAATATTTGACTATTATCGTGCGGTCCTTTCCTCATCGATACATGCTTAGGCCTTAGTCTTCTGGCGTCGATCCCTAATCTTTACTCTTAAAAAAATCTATCTTTGCAAACTATGGCAAAATTGTTTGAGGAATTTAAGTTAAACAGGCAGATTTTAAATGCCATTGCCGATGCAGGTTTTACCGAAGCCACGCCGATACAAGAAAAAGCAATCGGTTCGGTTCTCTCGGGGCAAGATTTATTTGGTATTGCCGAAACCGGAACAGGTAAAACCGCTGCCTTTGTATTACCTATTTTAATGCAATTAAAGTATGCGCAAGGCGATAATCCGAGGGCACTAATTTTATCTCCAACAAGAGAATTGGCCATGCAGATTGCCGAACAGGTTAAGTTGCTCTCGACCTACACCGATTTGCGCTCTTTAGTTATTTTTGGTGGTTTAGGTCCTAAAACTCAAAAGGAACAGATTGCAAAAGGCGTAGATATTTTAATTGCAACACCCGGTCGCTTTTTAGAACTTTACCTTGGGGGAGATATTAACACACAAAGCATAAAGTTTTTGGTGTTGGATGAGGCAGATAAAATGATGGATATGGGGTTCATCGGCTCTATTCATCGTATACTGGAAATTGTTCCGCGGAAGCGACAAAATCTATTATTCTCTGCAACTATGAGTCAGCTGGTGCAAAAGATAGCTGGCGATTTTTTAAAAAATCCTGTGGTTATAGAAACTTCAGCGCAAGCAACACCCGCGGCAAACGTTACCCAAACCCTTTATTATGTGCCAAATTTTAAAACCAAATTAAACCTTTTGCAGCATTTGTTAAAAAATGATGAAGCTTTTAGCAGGTTGATTATTTTTTGTAAAACCAAAGTTGTTGCAGACAATATCTTCAATTTTATGCAACGTAAATACGGTGCAGAAAATGTTCGGGTTATCCATGCAAACAAGGGGCAGAACACGCGTATAAATTCTATAAACAGTTTTAAGGAAGGAAATGTAAGGGTTTTGGTTGCTACCGATGTTGCAAGTAGGGGAATAGATATAAGCAATGTAAGCCATGTGATAAATTTTGATGTGCCAATTATCATAGAAGATTATGTCCATAGAATTGGACGTACTGGCCGCGCATCTGCAATGGGCGATGCCATTACGTTTGCAAACGATGCAGAAAAATATTACATCCGCAAAATCGAAAAACTAATTCGACAATTTATTCCTGTTGTTGAGATGCCTGCCGGAGTTTTTGTAGATGAAACTGGTTATGATGAGCGCCAAAAAATTGCGCAAGAGATAGATCTGCAAAAGCGCAAAGAAGATCCAGATTTTCAGGGTGCGTTCCACGAAAAGAAAAATGCCGCCAAAATAGAAAAGAGCGATAGAGAAAAGGCTAAAGCAAAAGCAGGTAAAGTTATAAAAAGCTTTAAAAAAGGCAAACGTTTCGATAAGAAAAAGTAATGAAACTTAGAATTACTCCTTTAAACATAGTTGGGGCAATTAGTTTGGCGTTTGCTGCTTACCGCATCGTAAAACCAACCACCAATAATACTTTAAATGTGAGTACAAATGGAATTTTGCTGTTAGTGCTTGGTTGCCTCGTGTTGATTACGTTTATTACAGATTTGATTTTTAGATTTACTTTTAGAAATTTGAAACGGGTATGGATAGTAGAACTAATTTTTATAATCCTCGCTGTAGTTTTGATGCTTATATTACAAAAGTTAGCTTAGCAGATTACTGTTTTGGATACAGAAATGAACATCTTTGCATCCTATTAAAAAAGGTGGATTATTGTAAAAATGATTCATTTGTACTATTTAACATGAGAAAAGCTGAAATAAAAATAACGGTAGAATTAGATGATTCAAACATGCCCGAGAACATTCTTTGGGAGAGTACCGATGCGCAAACCACAGATAAAGTTCCGGTAAAATCGATGATTTTAGCATTGTGGGATCATAATTATAAAAATTCTATGCGCATAGATTTGTGGACGAAAGATATGCCTGTTGATGAAATGAAACGGTTTTTTTACGAAACGTTGCAAACCATGGGAGATAGTTTTTTAAAGGCGACTGGGGAAACTTTAATTGTTGAAGACCTGCGAGATTATTGCGCGCACTTTGCAGACAAGATGCAAATCGATGTAAAGAAATAGCGTACAAAAAATCTTATTTACTAAAAATTAAAAGAATGATCAATAAATTTATGGCCTGGCTGGGTGTACTTCTCTGTTTCATTGCAGGTTTTTGCCCTGTTCTAAAAGTGCCGATAAAAGGCAATTGGAATCTTTACCAATCAGACAGTAGATTGTTTTTTATTACCTATTTTTTATTGGCCATTACTGCTTTTTTTCTCTTTTTGAATAAGCGAATTGCTTTTAAGTCTCTTGGTATTGCATTAGCGATTTGGTATGCGCTAAGTTTATTAGCGGTTTGGTTTACTGCAGGCAACTACACATCGCACAAATTTGTAGATCGGTTACTCTTCAAAACCATTCATTTTCAGTGGGGGTGGATTGTAGTTTTGGTTGGCGTTGCGCTTATTGTTTTTAGTGTTGGGAAGAAAAAGACAATTGATAATTCCTCAAATGATATGATAGATTTATCGAGGCCAAAACCTTAAAAATTCAACTCCGACTGTCCAACCTGCGCTATTTTTCTTTCATGTTGCAGCAGCCATTTTTTGCGCCATAAGCCGCCGGCATAGCCTACCAATTTTCCGTTACTGCCGATAACCCGGTGGCAAGGAACAATTATTGCCAAATTATTCTTTCCATTTGCTGCAGCGATAGCGCGTATCGCCAAAGGTTTATAACTCGAAAACGTTTTATAACTCGTAGTTTCACCAAATGGAATGTCCAATAATTTTCGCCAAACATCTTGTTGAAAATCTGTGCCACGTTGCTTTATCGGAAGCGTGAAAGTTTGCCTAGTTCCATCAAAATATTCTTGCATTTGTTTGGAAGCATTTCTTGTAATTTCATTTTCAACACTTTTATCTGATGATTCGTCGATGCTGAGTTTGCCAAAAGTTATCTCACTGATAAAATGATTATCTGCCGAAATGGTTATTTTTCCTAACGCGGTATCCAAATAAGAAATAAAACGCTCTTGCATAATAAAGACAAAATTACAACTATCCAACAATTACAACAATCAAAATTTCCCAATAAAAGTATCTTTGCAACATGCAACTGGCCAACGAGGTTAAATACCTCATTCAAAAAGATTTGCTGTTAGAGTGGCGCTTAAAATATACCATTAACGGCGTGTTATTGTACGTTGTCTCAACCATTTTTACCTGCTATTTGTCTTTTGTAAGCTTGGGCGATAAGCTCACCTGGAATGCGTTATTTTGGATTATCATGCTTTTTGCATCGATTAATGGTGTTTCGAAAAGTTTTCTGCAAGAAGCCAAAGGGCAACAATTGTATAGCTATGTTTTGGCTAGTCCGGCGGCAATTTTAATTTCAAAAACAATTTATAATATTTTGTTAATGTTGGCTTTAACCACCATTGCTTTGGCTTTTTATATTTTGGTTTTTGATAGTTTTACACCTCCAGATTTATTGTTATATTATGTTGCCGTTATATTTGGCAGTTTAAGTTTCTCTACCGTTTTTACCATGGTTTCTGCCATTGCAAGCAAGGCCGGAAATGGCGGTATGTTAATGGCCATTTTAAGTTTTCCGATTATTATTCCAGTGCTTATTTTACTTATCAAATTGTCTAAAAACGCAGTGGATGGTTTGCCCTGGGAGAATAGTTTTGACGAAATGGGAATGTTGGCTGTCGTAAATGTACTAACCGTCACAACTTCGTTGTTGTTGTTTCCATATCTTTGGAGAGATTAATAGTCAAATTAAATTTAATATTGATTTAAAAATAAGGCATTTGCCTAAATAGTTTAAAAAAGATATGACCAAAAATTGGTGGAAAATTTTAGCTGCAGTATTAGTTATTTATGCAACTATTGCCGGTTTTTTGATGCCTGTTCCTCGATTAGCAATTTTAAACGAGACCATAAGAAACTTGTATTTCCATGTACCGATGTGGTTTTCTATGGTCGTCTTATTTTCCATTTCCGTTTACTACAGCATCAAAAATTTAAGTACCCAGCGCGAAGACTACGATTTAAGAGCTGTTGAAAGTGTAAATGCAGCGATTATTTTTGGAATACTTGGTTTGATTTCAGGTTCTATTTGGGCTAAATTTACTTGGGGCCAATTTTGGAGCTTCGACCCAAAGCAAAATTTTGCGGCCATTTCCCTACTTCTTTACTTTGCCTATTTAATTCTTCGCAATGCGATAGATGAGGAACAAAAGCGCGCAAAAATTTCTGCCATTTACAATATTTTTGCTTTCCCTATGATGATTGTTTTGCTTTTTGTTTTACCAAGACTTAAAGATTCCCTTCATCCCGGAAACGGTGGAAACCCCGGCTTTAACAGTTATGATCTAGACAGCAGAATGCGTATGGTTTTTTATCCGGCCTGTCTCGGATGGATTCTGATAGGTTTTTGGATTTATACAATTAGGTACAGGTTACGTTCCATTGAACACAAATTACAGAACAACTGATATGAAAAAGATTTTAATTGCACTTATTTTAATTTTTGGTTCGGTGCAAGTGTTTGCTCAAGACAATGGAGTTGAAATGGCCGACAAGCTTCGCGAGAGTGGCAAAATTTATGTGGTAGTGATCTGCGTTACCATTATTCTCATCGGTTTGCTATTTTATCTTTTCTCTTTAGACAGGCGATTAAAAAAAATCGAAAAAGAAAAGCGTGGATAAACCTTCGTTCAGTCCATTTAAACTAATTTTTGGGGCAATAATTGTTTAGTGTTATCCATACACTAAGTATTTTCGCATTTGGATATATTGCTTTTTTTTGTTCAATTTTGCCGCAGACTTATTATCCAAAATAGAAAAGAGCCATGGCCATCACACCAAATGAGAACAATTTTTTTGCAGATGTATGCAAAAATTTCGACGAAGCTGCCCAATTTACAAGCCATCCAGAAGGTTTATTAAATCAAATAAAAACCTGCAATAGCGTCTATCGTTTTCAATTTCCCGTGCGCCGTGGCAATGGTCTAGAGGTTATAGATGCTTGGCGTGTAGAACATTCTCACCACATGAGTCCGACCAAGGGCGGTATCCGTTACAGCGAAATGGTAAACGAGGATGAAGTTATGGCTTTGGCCGCTTTGATGACTTATAAATGTGCGATTGTAAATGTTCCGTTTGGCGGTGCAAAAGGCGGTATAAAAATAAATACCAAGCAATATAATGTGGGCGAATTAGAAACCATAACACGTCGCTACACAGTTGAGCTTATAAAAAAGAATTTCATAGGGCCCGGAATTGATGTACCGGCGCCAGATTATGGCTCTGGAGAAAGAGAGATGAGTTGGATTGCAGATACTTATCTAACCATGAATCCCGGACAATTAGATGCATTGGGTTGTGTTACAGGAAAACCAATTGCCTTACACGGCATAAGAGGTAGAAAAGAAGCAACCGGTAGAGGTGTGGCATACGCCGTAAGAGAATGTGTGGGTGTTGCGGAAGACATGAAAAAAATTGGACTTACCCCTGGGTTGGATGGAAAACGCATAATTGTACAGGGTTTGGGTAATGTTGGATACCACTCTGCAAAATACTTGACTGAGTTCGGCGCAACCATAGTTGGCATTTGCGAGTTTGAAGGCGCAATTTACAACGCCAATGGTTTAAACGTTGATGAAGTTTTTGCCCACCGGAAAAATACTGGCTCTATTGCTGGCTTTGCTGGAGCAAAGACCTTTAAAAATTCGATGGAGGGCTTGGAGCAAGACTGTGATATTTTGGTGCCTGCCGCCCTTGAAAACCAGATTACGCTTGGTAATATTGGCAATATTAAAGCTAAGGTAATAGCTGAGGGTGCCAACGGTCCGACTTCACCAGAAGCAGGAGCAATCTTTACAGAGCGAGGTGGCATGATTATTCCAGATATGTATTGCAACGCCGGTGGAGTCACGGTATCATATTTCGAGTGGCTTAAAAATCTATCGCACGTTGCCTTTGGTAGGATGGAGAATCGTTATGCCGCAAACTCAAACGCCAACTTGATAAATACTTTAGAGAATTTGACGGGAAAGACCATTTTACCCGAACATAGAATGATGATTGTTAAAGGCGCCTCTGAAATTGAGTTGGTAAACTCTGGTTTAGAGGATACCATGATTCATTCTTACCACGAGATACGCGAAACTATGGTAACTACACCAGCTATAAAAACTTTAAGAACGGCTGCCTTTGTTAATTCTATTGATAAAATTGCCATTTCTTATATGACTTTGGGCGTTTGGCCATAAAAATAGCGAGGATGAAAATTTGCTGAACAGCTTTGGCTTTCGATTTGCCGCGTTATATTCTTCACGTTCAATAAAGCGCTAACGATGGAAGCGGCATCCTTTTTGGCTTTTCTGCCAAAAAGATACAGCGGACAGCGTGTAAAAGCGCCCAAATATTTCTTGCATTTTTTCCCCCCAATTTAATTATTGCTCATCAAAATGGTTTATTAAATTTATATAACTGAACGAAGCTAAAACTTAGCTTCTGCATTTTCCTGAAGCCCAGATCAGTTTAACCAATTCGCTTACCTATTTTATAAGCTATTTAATAATCAATCGTTTGTCAACTTAAAGACAAGAATAAACTATTTAAACAGATGCGGTGGCTTATTTTCTATATTTGTAATCAGCTTTACAACTTTTAGATATGAAAAAAAGTGCCATTGTTGGTTTGTTAACTATCGCTATTTCTATTGGGATTCTATTTAGCCTAAACGCCAATACCGATTCATATTCCAACTTTTCTCAAGCTGCTGCTTCTAACAAAGAAGAGCACGTTATGGGGTATTGGGATAAAAGCAAACCTACCGAATATGATGCTGCGAAAGATGCCAACCGGTTTGCATTCTACATGAGAGATGATAAGGGTTTAATTAAACAGGTAGTTTACAGTGGTACAAAGCCGCAAGATTTTGAGCGGTCTGAAAAGTTGGTTCTTATTGGCAAAATGGATAAAGATAAGTTTTACGCTTCGAAAATTTTAATGAAATGTCCTTCCAAATACAACGATAATCTTGTAGAGATTAATAGCCAGGGGAAGGTAGAAAAATACAATTAATTTAATGGATAATCAATTTATAGGAGAAAACCTGTTGCCGGGTCAAGTCGGACAGTTTTTTATCGTGCTGGCGTTTTGTGCATCATTGCTATCCACTATTTCTTATTTTTACTCTAGCAGGAATGAAAATCTCGACGAGAAGTCTTGGCGTAATCTAGGTCGGGTAGGTTTTTTAATAAACTGGTTAAGCGTAATTTCTGTAGGAGTTATATTGTTCTATCTTATTCTAGTACATAGCTATGAATATTATTACGTGTATGAGCACTCTTCTAAACAATTGCCGGTTTATTATATTATTTCTGCTTTTTGGGAGGGACAAGAGGGAAGTTTTTGGCTTTGGTCTTTCTGGCAATCGCTTTTAGGGGGTATATTAATTTGGAAAGCGAGGACATGGGAACGCCCTGTTATGACAGTGGTTGCATTTTCGCAGGTGTTTTTAACTTCTATGCTTTTAGGCGTGCAGATTTTTGGAGAAAGAATTGGAAGCTCTCCGTTTATATTAATGAGAGAAGCAGTTGACCTAAAATCTTATGCACCTGTCTTATTTGCCAATCCAGATAATTTTAAAAATTATTTGAAATTTATTGTCGATGGTAAAGGTCTTAATCCGTTGTTGCAGAATTATTGGATGGTTATACACCCGCCAACTTTGTTTTTGGGTTTTGCTAGCATGGTTGTGCCTTTTGCTTATGGTATAGCGGCCCTATGGAAAAAACGCTATAAAGATTGGATTAAGCCCGCCCTTCCATGGACGCTTTTTGCGGTTATGGTACTTGGCACCGGAATTATAATGGGTTCATTTTGGGCTTATGAAGCATTAAATTTTGGTGGTTTTTGGGCTTGGGATCCTGTAGAGAATGCCTCGTTAATACCTTGGTTAATGTTAATTGGGGGATTACACGTAATGATAGCCTATAAAAATACGGGTCATTCTTATTTTACCGCAATTGCTTTGGTTTTTCTAAGTTTTTTGTTGGTTTTATATGCTTCGTTTTTAACCCGAAGCGGCATACTTGGTAGCACATCAGTACATACCTTTACAGATATGGGAATGTTTGGACACCTCATTTTATACAATGTTGTGTTTGCCATTTTAGCTGTTGGATTAATAATAGTTAGATGGAAAGAATTGCCCATTACCACTAAAGATGAGGAAACCTATTCGCGCGAATTTTGGATGTTTATTGGCGCACTCGTGGTTACCATTGCTTGTATCCAGGTTATCTTTTCCACTTCCGTTCCTGTTTTTAACAAAGCATTTGGAACTAATTTTTCTCCACCTATAGATGCAGTTAAATATTATAACCAGTGGCAAGCTCCGTTTGTGGTTCTGATTACGCTAATTTCTGGTTTCTCGCAATACTTAAAATATAAAAGGACAAACCCGCGGCGGTTTTATAGCAGTATCATTTCGGCCATTATAATTTCTATCGTATTGACAGCTGGCCTGGTGTATGTGGCCAATATCTACACCAACACCATGTTTATCTTAATTACTTTTAGCTGTTTGTTTGCCGTACTTTCTAATACAACACTTCTTTACCAAGCTTTTGGCGGCAAATTTAAATTGGCAGGATCTGCAGTAGCGCACATTGGTTTTGCATTTTTAATATTAGGTGCGCTAATTGCTGCGGCAACAAATAGACCAATTTCTATAAACAAAAATAACTTTATTCCAGTTACGGATTTTGAAAAGGTAGAAAAGCCGGGAGAAAATATTATTCTCTACAAAAATGAGCCGAAGAAAATGGGCAAGTATATGGTAACCTATACGACTGATACAACCATTTTGCCAAATACGATTTACACACTGAATTTTAAAACAACAGATTCAGTTACTGGTAAAGTAAAGGAGGATTTTAATTTACATCCTCAATCTCAAGACAACCCGAAAATGGGTTTAATTGCTTCGCCAGAAACCAAGCATTACCTTACTTACGACGTGTACACTGTCCTTACAAGCGCCTCGATAAAAGAGGATTTGCATGCAGAACACGAAGGGCATTCTGACGACGAAAATTACAAAGCGCCGAGAATAGTTAAGGTTGCAGTTGGTGATACCGTTCATACCTCTGGCGGAATAGTAACCGTAGGTCAGTTTAACAAAAATCCTGCTGCTAAAGATTTAGTACTAAGTAAGGGCGATTTTGCCATTGGTTTACCTCTAGACATCCAATCGGGTAGCGAGACTTATCATGCCGAGCCAATATTTATGATAAAAGGAAATAACACGTTTGATTTTGCAAGAAAAGTAGATGCACTCGATCTTAAATTTCGATTTAGTAATGTGTTACCGGCTGAGAAAAAAGTAGAATTGCAAATTTTCGAGAAACCACAGCAAGCAAAAGCGTTTGTCGTTTTTAAGGCGATAGAATTTCCATTTATTAACATGTATTGGGCAGGAACCATCATTATGGTTATTGGCTTTTTGATGTCGATTTTTCGGCGGAGAAAAGAAGCTCGCCTCATTTAATACTTAATTAAAATTTGGGCTGAGAAAATAGGTTCTCTATGAAAATTGTTGTTCTCGGTTCTGGTAACGTAGCTACACAACTCAGTCAAGCACTTCATAACGCCGGCGAAGAAATTATTCAGGTTTACAGTAAGCATTTTAGCAATGCAAAAGAACTTGCTTCAAAAGTTAACGCGAATGCGATTGATAATTTACTTCATGTAAACGCTTTCGCGGATGTTTATTTAATTGCGGTTAAAGACGATGCAATTTTAGAAGTATCGAAAGCCTTAAAGTCTTTTAAAGGCGTAATTGTCCATACATCTGGCGCCACAGGCATAAATATTTTTCGGAACGAAATAGAGAATTTTGGTGTATTTTATCCACTTCAAACTTTTTCGAAAAACAGAAATGTTGATTTTAATCAGGTTCCCGTTTGCATTGAAGCGAACAACTTATCCAGCTTAGAATTTTTAAAGACTTTAGCTTCGAAACTGGGCGATAGGATCTTCGAAATTAATAGTGAGGAACGTAAAAGTTTACATCTGGCCGCCGTTTTTGCGTGTAATTTCAGCAATCATTTGTACGCCTTGGCAGCAGATGTTTTAGAAGAAAAAAATTTAGATTTCGATTTGTTGCGGCCTTTAATTACAGAGACTTCCGTCAAAGTCATGGACAGTTTACCTGCGGATGTGCAAACGGGACCTGCCATTAGGTTTGATGAAAGTACAATCAAAGATCATTTGGCACTGTTAAAGCATTCGGCAGATTTAAAGGAAATTTATCAGAGGCTAACCGACAGCATTAAATCAAAGCATAAATAACACAATTAGCTGTTGGTTTTGTATTTTTACGATGTATGTGCTTCTGTAGTTTTCGAAAGCTAACAACTAGTTCAAGGCCAAAATATGATTGATCAAAATCCGCTTACCTCGACCTCAAATCCTCAAGAAAATTTTTTTAAAAAATTAAAAAACATCACCACTTTTATTTTTGATGTAGATGGCGTTCTTACCGATGGTTCTATCCAGGCAACTGACAGCGGAGAATTACTTCGGACATTTAACATAAAAGATGGTTATGCTTTACAGTTGGCAGTGAAAAAAGGCTACCATGTTTGCGTTATTTCTGGAGGAAGTGGTATCGCTATGCAACATAGATTTTCTAAGCTTGGCATAAAACATATTCATTTAGGTGCTGGAGATAAGGTAGAAGTTTTTAAAGAGTTTATAACAAACTATACTATTGATCCACAAAACATAGTTTATATGGGTGACGATATGCCCGATTTAGAAATAATGAAACTGGTCGGATTGCCCTGTTGTCCGGCAGATGCGGTTGCAGAAATTAAAGAGATTTCGGGGTTTATTTCCCCTTACAATGGCGGCAAAACGGCCGCTCGAGACATCATAGAAAAAGTGATGAAAATCCAGGGAAAATGGTTGCATGAAAACCCATTGGCATCAGATTCGGGGAAGTGATGATGTATTCCTTTTTCTGTTGGTGTGATTAATCTAACATTATAGTGCAGATTGGAAAAAATTAATCACGGCGTTAAACCAAATTAAAATTCAACACTCAAACAACGTAAAATAAACAAAAAAAACATGAAAAAATTAATGATGATTTGCGCCTTTATGTTTGCAGGCATAATTTATGCAAATGCGCAGCAAGGTAACGGTGGCAATTATGCGGAGAGAACACAAAAGATGATTGCGACACTCACCGAAAAACTTAAGCTTACAGATGCTCAAAAAGTTCAAGTGGATACCATATTCTCGCAGCAAAATAAAGCTATGATGAAGATGAGAGCAGATGCAGGTGATGATCGCAGTCAAATGCGTGAAAAGATGATGGGTTTACGTGCAGAAAGCGACAAGAAGATTAATGCAATCCTTAATGACGAGCAAAAGACTACCTACAAAGCTTGGCAAGATGAGCGCACAAAAGCAATGGAAGCACGCCGTAACGGTAACTAATAGGAACAATAGAATGTAATTAGCTTATGCCATCTCAAGAAATTGGGATGGCATTTTTTTGTTGAGCGCTAGTTGATTTTTATATTTGTGTTGATGTTAAAAATACCTGAAATTATTCTTGCTTCGAAATCTCCGCGAAGGCAAGAGTTGTTACAATTGATGGGTTTAGTTTTTTCGGTAGAAGTTAAGGATACGGATGAAAGTTATCCCGAAAATTTAACTCCTGCAGAAATTGTAATGCACATTGCTGAAGCAAAGGCCGCTGCGTTTGGAAATAGGCCTGAAATAATCGTAATAACCGCCGACACTTTGGTTGTTTTAAATGGAGAGATTCTTGGTAAACCAAAAGATGAAGCTCACGCAACAGAAATGTTGGGTAAGCTTTCTGGTGCCAAACATGAGGTTTTTACTGGGGTTAGCATTCTCAAAGACGATAAAATACGCTCGTTTTTTGATATTACCAAAGTTTACTGTAGGGCGTTGACGGATACTGAAATTGCCTTTTACATTCAAAATTATCACCCTTTCGATAAAGCCGGCAGCTATGGTATACAAGATTGGTTTGGGGCAAATGCGGTAACCAAAATAGAGGGTTCTTACACAAACGTAATGGGTCTGCCAACGGAAAAATTATACGCCGCTTTGAAAGTAATTTCAGCGTGCTGAATTTAAGCCGACCAATTGTATAAATATATTTGTTTCTGGTTAGACATGAGGGTTGTGTAAGACGATTCTACCTTTATCCAAAAATGGCCAATTTCTGATTTCCGATTTCCAAATACGTCTTTATTCTTTGCTTCTTGTTCTTTAATCAAACTTGGTTTCAACCTCAATTCACCCTTCCTTCTTCTTCTGAAGTGCTAGTGTTGCGGTTTTTAACGGTTTTCATTTTTATATTTCCAAATTTATAGCTAAGGCTTAGAGAAACCTTTCTGTTTTCCCATTCGTTTTGCCAATAAGTATTTACATTTCCGTATTGCAGTACAGACCGAAATTTTCCCGTAGCAAAAACATCATTAAGCTTTAAAGATAAGGTGGCATTGTCTTTCCAAAACGTTTTTTTAGCACCCACGTTCACGGCATAGTTTTCCAAAGCTCTAAACAAGCCTGAAACCGATGGAGATTGATAATAGGCGTAAAGACTTATCGAGTATTTTTTTGGAAGCGAAAAAGTATTGTCAGAACTAATGCCCCAATTCCACCTTGCTGCCTTGTATTCGACACCTTGTACAGGAGTTTTTATTTCGTCATAGCCCGCAGATAATTCGGTGCTATTGTTCCACCATTTAAAAATATCTACAGGAGAACCGGTTGCAAAATACAAGCTTTTTTCATTGCTTAAATTTTCTGGTCTGCTTATGCTTTCCTTGGTGTTGTTATTTTGATAGATTACCTGGGAAATTCCGCCTTTTGTACTGGCATAACTTACCGTTAACAATCTAAAAGATTTGTAATTGTAGTTAATTTCTAAATTATTAGAATAAGTGGCTAGTAAAAACTGGTTACCCTGTAAAGCAGTGTAAGGATCGGTATAGAAAGCAAAAGGATTTAAGCTGCCATATGATGGGCGGTTTATGCTTTTTCTGTAAGATGCGGTAAGTTGATTGTAGTCGTTAATTTTATACGAAACGGCTGCGTTTGGAAAAAACTGAAAATAATTTCGCTTAATTTCTTCTGCTGAGCCAGATGATTTTCCGTTGCCAATAGTTTGCTCCAATCTTAAACCAATTTTTACATTTAACTTTTCAAACGATTGAGATAAAGATGCATATCCAGCATTTATATGTTCGTTATACGAGAATAAATTTGTTCTACGCGGATCATTTACCCAGCCAGCATTTTTTAAAGAATCGAAAACAAGGTTACTTTCGGTGTTTACCCAACTTGCTTTTAAGCCAGTTTCTAACTTTAAATTTTCATTAAAAGGCAGTATGTAATCTAGTTTTAAAGCGTAAATATTGGCTTTGCCAGAGCCATTGTTTCTTAAATAAATGGGATTATTTATCAACTGGTCATTCTTGTCGAAATATCGATTTGTAAAGTTTTCATTTTTTGAGTTGCCATAGTTTACATAGTCGGCATCAAAACTTAGTTCTTTCCCGGTTGTGTCTATGTTAAAGCGATAACTTACGTTAAAAGCATTATTTCCAGAGGTATTATCTTGAGGATTTACCATAGCAACTGACCCAAGTTTTTGCCCTTGCGAATTGAAACTTGGAGAGTTGGCTGTTACATTAGTGCGCTCGGGTGCAGAAAAACCCTTATATGTAGCGCCTATAGTGAGTTTATCAGTAAGGTAATAATCAAAACCGGCAGAATAATTGGTGCTTTGAGTTATTGGATGCCAGAAATTTATCTGGTTAAACTGGTCGGTGCCAATGGTTCTTTCTAAGGTTAATCGGTTGTAAGATTTATAATGTCCTGTGCTAACGCGGGCAAAAGTACTCACCTTACCTAGGTTATAATTTAGGTTCGTTCCTCCATAAACTTTCTCATACTTGCCATATCCACCACCAATATTTGCGTTTCCATTAAAGCCTTCAATGCGATTTCTTTTTAACTTTATATTAATATATCCGCCAGTACTGGCCGCATCAAAAGAAGCAGAGGGATTGGAAATTAATTCTAATTTGCTTAATGCGTCGGCTGGTAGAGACTTTAGATAGGTTGTGAGTTCGCTGCCACTCATGTAACTTAACTTGCCATCAACCATAATGGCAACGCTACTTTTACCCTTCAAAATAATATTTTCATCCTTATCTAAACGAATTCCGGGCGCTTTGCTTATTACTTCTAAAGCATTATCGCCGGCGGTGTTCATTTTTTCTACATTAACTATTACTCTATCTGCTTTATAATCTACAACAGGCATTTTAGATTTTATGGTTACATCACTCAAAGTTTGAACTTTATCGGCCAGAATAATAGTCGGTACTTGCACATCGCTTTGCGAAACCACAAAAACGGTTGAACTTTTTTTTTCGAAACCGACCATTAAAACCTTTATCACATATTTTCCAGGTTTAACCGTCTTAAATATAAAAATTCCCTTTTCGTTGGTTACTTTCAAAGCGCTCGTGCTATCGGCCAAGTTTAATAACGAAACTGAGGCGTAAAGTAATGGCTGTTTCTTTACATCTTGTACGGTTCCGCTTACATTTGCGGTTTGTGCTTTTACTAGAGTAGCGGCAAGGCTGATAAATAAAGAAATGATGGTGGTTAAAAAGATTTTCAGGAATTTATTTTTAGGTTCTTATTTCGTTTCCTCAAAAGTGAAAAGAATAGAAAACCTACTATACATTATTATCCCAAAGACCCCAGAAATTATCCAAGGTTGCAGAGGCTGTCAAATATTCATTCGTCCTGAACCAAGTGTGTTTGGGATAAAATTTTGAATCGCTCGAATAAGAAAATAGTTAGTTAAGATTTTGCTGTCTATTTTTATCGCATGAAACGAATCCCAGTATTTCTTATCCACGTTATTTGTTGGACTGCTTTTTTAGCCTATTCTTACAGCGCTCTAATCTCAGATTTTAAGGGGTTCGGAAGTATTGGATTCAATGTGTCGATGACCTTTGTACAAATTGTTCAGTTCTACATTTGTTTTTTGTGGGTTTACCCAAAGTTTTTAAAGCCAAATAGAATACCTCAACTTTTAGGAGGGATGTTTATTGCCTTGCTTGCCTTTATATTATTGAGGTATGGCATTGAAGAGATGTTTTATCCAAGATTTTTGGGAATGAGAAATTATAGTCCAGATACACCACTTTTATATTATGCAAGGGACAATGTGTATTGGGGTACAACCTATATTGTTGTTGCGATGGCAATTTACGCTGTTCAGCAAAGCTTCAAAGCAGAAATTGCTAATAAAACGCTAAAAAATGATGTGGTTAAAGCAGAATTGGCTTTTTTGAAATCGCAGATTAATCCTCATTTTTTATACAATACGCTAAACTATGTGTATTCTTTGGCAATTCCCGTTTCCGATAAACTGGCAGATGCTGTATTGAAACTTTCTGATTTGATGCGTTACACGCTCAGCGAGAGCGATACTGGTTTTGTTCCCTTAGAAAAAGAAGTAGAATATATAGAGAATTATATTGCGTTATTTAAAATGAGATTTGAGCCCAACTTCTTTTTAGATTTTTCTATTAATGGACCCATTAATAATCGCGAGATTGCATCTTTAATGTTGATTCCGTTTGTTGAAAACGCATTTAAACATGGCGTTGTAAATGATAGAACTTCTCCCGTGAGGATAAATCTAAAAGCTACTTCTAAAGTATTGGTATTTGAAGTAAGCAATAAAATAAATCGAGGCCAAAAAGATGCCTCAAGTGGAGTAGGCCTTTTTAATGTTCAACGCAGATTGGATTTAATTTATCCCAATCAGCACGAATTGTTAGTTTCTAACAATGGCAATACCTATAAAACGATACTCGCCATAAATTGGTAGATTATCTATCTTTATAAAATTTAATTAAAAAAATGATACGTTGCATTGCCATCGATGACGAAGTTTATGCTGCTGAAATTATCGGTCGCCTTGTTGATAAAACTCCATTTTTGGAATTAGTTTGTACCACCACCGATCCATTTGAAGGATTAAAGATGGTACAAGATGGTGAAGTAGATTTAGTTTTTTTAGACATTCAAATGCCGGAATTAACCGGCATTCAGTTTTTAAAAATTTGTGGCGATAAGTGCAAGGTAATTTTAACCACCGCGTACAGCGAATATGCTTTGGCAGGTTTTGAGTTAGACGTGGTAGATTATTTAATGAAACCGATCTCTTATGAACGATTTTACAAAGCGGCGGACAAAGCGCGGAGGCAAATAGAAGCTCCAAACCCGGCAGAAACCCAAACCAATGGCGCCCTGCAGCCCAGCAACGATTTTATGTTTATTAAAGGTGATGCGAAAAACAGGTTTATAAAGATCAATTACAATGATATTTTATATGTAGAGGGCATGCGCAATTATCTATCTATTTTTACCAAACAACAAGATAAGGAAGAACGCATTATCGTGTATCAAACCTTGAGAGAATTAGAAAATCAATTGCCACGGCCACCTTTTTATCGTGTGCACAAATCTTATATTGTTTCTCTTGAACACATTAAAATGGTCGAGGGAAATTCCATTCAGATTGCAAATCAGTTTATTCCAATTAGTGAAACCTACCGAGAGGATTTTTTTAAAGTGTTAAAAGATTAAACTTTCCTCCAGATATAATTTCTCTAACTTATTCTACCTCTGTGTCAACCCCATCCTCGGTCTAAATGTCAACCTTAATTTAGTATCTCTGCCACCAGCCCCATCTTTAAATCATAGGTAGATAGTTTTATAATTTCTATTTGCAGCCGGCCGATGATATAGTTGCTTACTAATGCGGCAATCATACTCATATCTACCCGCAGCGGAATCATACCTGGCATGTTTGCCCGCTCATCATGCGTTGCAGTAATTAAGCGTTGGGTGACATCCATATACTCATCTAGGTTGAAAGTATATTTCTTTGAGTCTTCCACGTCTAGTTTTGGTTTGTATTTTTCTTTTATTAATGACGCAAACGTTTCAAAAGCCCCGGCAGATCCAATTAGTATTTTTGGTTTGTGCTTTTCGCAAACCTCAAATAATTCTGGAAGTAACTCGTTAACGCGACTAAGAATTCCCTGTTTATCTTTGTCGTTTATGGGATCGGAGTGTAGAAATTGCTGCATCATCCTCGCGGCGCCCAAATCGTAACTTTTTTTCCATATAGGTTTTTCAATATCGCACAGAATAAACTCTATACTTCCGCCGCCAATATCCATAATAAGGGAAAAATCTGTTATCGCACCACTTAATTTTACACCCTTGTAAATTGTTTCTGCTTCCGTATTGCCATCAATAATTTCAATATCGATAAACGTTTTCGCCTTTACAATATCCAAAAATTCTTGTCTGTTTTTTGCACCACGTAAAGCAGATGTTGCCACCGCTTTCACGTCATCTACTGCAAAATCGTCAATCACACTTTTGAAGTGAATCAACGCATTTACGCCTCGATCAAATGCTTCTGAAATTATTTCGTTGTGATTTATTTTGCCTTCGCCTAGTTTAACGGCTTCGGTATGTCTAAAGAGAATCTCAAAATCTTGTTCGGTATGTTCTACAATAAGTAAATGGAAAGTATTTGTGCCTAAATCTATAATCGCAGTACGCATAAAGTTTTTATTTTATAACCGCTTTCGCGTGAGGAATGTTTAAAAGTAGTAATAATCAATTCGGAGCGGTCTGTGACCCGCGACCCGTAACCCACAACCCTCAACCGGTAAGTTTAGTTCCCCTTAACATTTCTCTTTTTCCGGGTGCACCGGGTAGTTTTTCTATTCTGAAACCGTTGCTCTTTAGCGCGCGTTTTAAATTTCCTGTAATGGCGTAGGTAACAAAAACGCCACCGGGTTTTAAAAAATTACAAACTTTGCCAATAATCTCATCCGTCCACATTTCTGGTTGGTGCTGTACAGAAAACGCATCGTAATAGATAAGGTCAAATTTCTGGTCTGTTTCAAAGTCTTGCAGTTTGATGGGCAACACTGTTAGCGTAGTTTTCTTTGTAATTTCTATTTTTTCGCTTAACGCTGATTTATAATTGATGATAAAATTATCCCAAACTTCAGCAGGAACATAATTTTGATAGTTCGTTTCTGAAATAAATTCTGTTGTCAACGGATAAGCTTCTAAGCTTGTAAAATGTAAGGTTTTATGCGCTCCTTCGCAGAATTCCATACTTAAAATAAAATTTAGGCCGGTGCCGAAACCTATTTCCAAGACAGATATTTCATTACGGTTTTCGACTGCAAAACTTAGCCCTGCATTTATAAATACATGTTTACTTTCTTGCAATGCCCCATGTTTGCTGTGGTAATGTTCGCCGATGGCTTCATTGTAAACGGTATTTGAGCCATCTGAAGTATTTACAATCGTATTCATTTTGAGGAAATATCCAATAGCAATTTGTAGATTTTTTAGAATGTTACAGCTTTACCAAAAATTATAAAATTTAGAAAAATGCTATTTATCACGCCACCGGAAAAAAGATTACTAAATCTTCAATTCATTTGGATGATCTGAAGTAAATTTGAACTAGAAATTGGTTGTAGAGCAATTATATAAAAATTCAGTTGCTTTTTTATCCCCCAATTGCAATCATGGTTCGGTTGTTATGATTATTTAAGTTTTCAAAATCTGTAGATTCAGTCATCCCTGAGCGTACTCGTTTTTTCATTTCGATAACCTTTTTAATAATGGATTGGATATTTTCTCCTTGGCGCAATGCAGTCAAAAGATCTGTTTCTGAAGATGAAAAAAGGCAATTTTTTATTTTGCCATTAGCCGTTAGACGAATGCGGTTGCAACTGTCACAAAAGGGATTTGTCACTGAAGAAATGATTCCAAAATTTCCCGCATAGCCACTGATTTTAAAATTTCTAGCCGTAAAGTTTTCTTCATTTTTTAATGGAATAATCGTATTCGGAGCAAAGTTTTGACTTACCTCATCCAGAATTTGAGCGGAACTAACCATTTTCGAGCGATCCCAAAGATTTCCGTCAAAAGGCATAAATTCTATAAAACGCACGGAAACGTGGTTATTTTTTGTAAATTCAATAAAATCAATGATTTCATTTTCATTAAAACTCCTGAGTAAAACCACATTGATTTTGACTTTAAAACCTTCTTCAATTAAAAGAAGAATATTTTCGTAAGCTTTTTTAAATTGATCTCTTTTAGTGACTGAAAAAAACTTTTCGGTATTTAATGTATCCAAACTTACATTGATATCGCTAACCTTAGTTCTTTTAAAATCTGCAATATACCGGTCGACTAAAAGAGCGTTAGTAGTTAATGAAAGTTTTACGGGTAATGTAGAGAGCTGATTCAAAATTATTGGAAAGTCTTTTCGCACAAGTGGTTCTCCGCCCGTTAACCGAATTTTATTAACGCCGTTTTCTACGAAAAATTTTGCAATGTTAAAAATTTCTTCAGCCGACATTAAATTTTCTTTCGGAGTTAATTGTATACCATTTTCGGGCATACAGTATGTGCAACGCAAATTGCATTTCTCCGTTAAAGATATACGCAAATAATTGTGTACTCTCCCAAAGGTGTCTCGCAAAATGTTTACAGTATCTGTCATTTAGTGTTTTTTACCCTCCATTATTTTAAAGCTATGAAAAAGCGCGGGAAATATAGCACCTAAACTTTATTTAACACCATTTTTGGCACCCGGAAGCGCAATAATATTAGATTCTTTATTATTACCAACTACACTTCTAGAGAGCATGGCAAATGGCATTCTATCCTATCGTACATATTCAATGCGGCAACACTCGCGCCGTGCATCGCTTCTACTTTTACGCCTGCTTTTTAAACGGTTTTTACTGTTACTTTAAATATATTTTCGAGATTTTTTATTTCATACGCAACTCCCGTAAATTCAATCGGCATCGGATGACAATCGGGCAATAATTCAGGCGTTTTTTTCACTGCAAACAAACCGGCAGCTTTGCCCATTTCAAAAATAATTCCTTTTGGAACTTCATTTTTTTCGATGATTTCAATGGTTTTTCGGCTGCTCACTTTTACCCTCGCTTCTGCGGTTGCAGAGTGTAAAGTATTTGATTTGTGTGTAATATCGACCATTATTTATTTTTTTTCCATTGATAGCTTTCGTCTTCAAAAATCTCTTTCCCGAAAATAGGCACTTCACTTTTCACCCGGTTCACGATATATTCCGTCGCTTCATAAACTTTCGGCCGGTGCGGCGCCGAAACAAAAACAAAAAGACAGATTTCGCCCACTTTCACTTCACCTAGACTGTGGTAAATATGCATACAGGTGAGATCAAATTTTTGAAAAGTTTCTTCTCTGATGATTTCCAGTTTTTTATCAGCCATTTCTTGGTAACAGGAAAAGTTCAGCGCGGAAACAATTTTTCCTTCAATTAAGTCTTTTCTTACCTGACCTAAAAAAATATTGTGCGCTCCAATCTCCGTTTTGCGTTGATGTTTTTGCAGCGATTCTGCAATAAATTCAATGCTGATCTTTCCATCTATAAAAACGGATTTACTTTTTTTCATGAGCTATTTCTGGAGCATTTTCATTTAAACAAAATATTTCCTGCGTTAATTTTTCGCCAATGATTTCTGCAGCGATCATGCTTCTTTTCCCACTTTGACAGAAAATGAAGATAGGCATTTCCTTCGGAATTTGACTTAATTTCTCTGAAAGTTCAGATAATGGAATCTGATAATAATTTTCGAAATCCAACTTTGGCTCTTCATCTCGATTTCTAACATCCAAAAATAGTCCTTTTAATTTTGAAGCGTCTTTAAACGAAATAATTTTGACATCCTCTAAATAATTTTCATCAAAGTATTCAGCGGTGACAGTTTCCAATTCTCTTTTTTTGTATTTAAAGATATGTTGTTCGTTTGTCAAAGTATCAATTAGCAAGACTTTATTAATTAACAGTTCGCCGATGTTTAAAAAATATTTCAAAACTTCATTTGCCTGATAAATTCCTGCCATTGCAACAGTCGTCGGCATTACGCCGGCTTCGGCGCAGCTTTGAACATGGGTTGGTTTGTTTGGATGAAGGCAGCGATAAGTTCCACTTCCCTCAAAATTAAACGTGGCAATCTGAAACTGAAATCGATAAATTGCCGCATGAATAAAAGTTTTTTGGGTTAAAATGGAAGCATCATTAATCAGATATCGTGCCTGAATCGAATCTGTCGCATCGATTATCAGATCGTAGTTCGCAAATATTTTTAAGGAATTTTTTCCATCTAAATATTCATTAAAAAAATCTAGTTCAATTTCCGGAAACTGCTTCTCCAAACGGTTTTTTGCAACTTCACTTTTTGACAATCCGATATCTTCAGGGAAAAATAAAATCTGTCGGTGGAGATTGCTTTCAGAAATAATATCGCCATCGATAATGCCTATTTTTCCAATTCCAGAAGAAGCGAGGTAGGGTAAAACAGCGTTTCCCAAACCACCTGCACCGACGATGAGAACGGATGCATTTCCCAATTTTTGCTGACCTGTTTCGCCAATTTGCGGTAACGCGATCTGTCGGATGTATTTTTCGTTATTCATTATTTATCCGCCGGCAAATGCAGAGAGAATGGCGATTTCGTCGGCATCAGCAAATATTTCTTCATTTTCTAAATCGGTCAGTTCGTGATTTACTGCAATTTGATAATCTTCTAATTCCAAGCCGTATTTCTGCTGCAAAAAATCTATCAGTAAACTAAAATTTGAAATATTTTCTATTTCTTCTGAAGTTTTATTGGTTTTATCGGCGATTTCGCCAAAATATTTAATATGCATCTTTTTCAAACTAAAAATAATTTTACAGCTGCAATGGTAAGAACTCCTGCCAATACATATTTTAAGGTAGTCATATTGAATTTTTTGCTGCCGTAAATTGCACCCAGACTTCCACCTATCACTGCAATCGGAATTAGATACCACGTTTCCATTGGAACAACCCCACCATTCACGCTAAAACCGATTATTCCTGAAACGGAATTTACGAAAATAAAAAGTGCCGAAACCGCAGCCGCTTGTTTCATATTTCCCCACCTTAATAAAATAATCAGAGGGCTCAAAATAATTCCGCCGCCGATACCGATCAATCCAGAAAAAACACCGATAGCTGCGCCGATAAGTAAAGATAAATATAAATTATTTTCCTTGATCTCATTTTTAGGTTTTCCAAAGACATTCAACATTCTTAAGATGGCGATTAATAAAAACACACCCAGAATCTGCTTGTACATAATTGGGTTGATGGTGAGATAACCGCCGAGAAACGCCATTGGGATGGAGGCGATCGCAAAGGGATAAAATAATTTCCATTTGAAATGTCCGTTTTTCCAGAAAAAATAAAAGGAGATTCCAGCCACAAAAATATTTAACAAAAGTGCAGAAGGTTTCATCACCAAAACCGGAAAAGAAAATAGTGCCATCAAAGCTAGATAACCGCTTGCTCCACCATGACCAACGCTTGCGTAGAGAAAGGCGACGATCATCAACATTGTTAAAAAAAGGACTAAATAGTGGGATTCTGCAAATACGTTCATGTTTTAATTAATATTAACATATCCAATTTCTTTACCCTGCTCAATAGTTTCTACGTCTTCAGGCACGATGAGCAAAGCATTTGACAGCGCAAAAGATTTCAACATCGACGAGGCTTGACCGGAAAATTCTGTGGCAATTCCGTTTTCTACCCTCCCTTTTAAAAATAAAGTTTTGCCAGAATTATTTTGAATTTGAGACGCACTTTTGGCTTTCAATTTAGTCGAGTGAAAGTCTAAAAAACCCATTTTGGCCTTTAAGAGTGGCAGTGCGTAAACATAAAAACAAGTTAGGCTTGACGCCGGATTTCCAGGTAAGGCAAAAACAAATTGGTCATTTTTCCTGCCAAACCAAAGCGGTTTTCCGGGTTTTTGATTGACTTTATAAAATATTTCGGTGGCACCGTTTTCTTGCAGTGCCTGTTTTGTGAAATCGTAGTCGCCCACTGAAATTCCGCCAGAAACTAAAATAACATCGCAACAATCAATTAATTTGGCAAGAGAATTTTTGGTGTCTTCCAAAGTATCCTGTGCAAATTCGGTTTTAATTTCTGTGATACCAATTCGTCGCAAAGCAAGATTTAAAGTGATGGAATTGCTGTCGTACACTTCTCCTTCCTGCAATTCCTCCCCAATTTTTTTAATCTCATTGCCGGAAATTAATAATCCGACCTTTGGTTTTTCGTACACTTTTATTTTTGCAATTCCGAGTCCTGCCAAAAATCCGATGGCGGCTTCATTGAGAAAAGTTCCCATCGGAAGTGCCGTTTCGCCTGTTTTAATCTGTTCGCCTGTCGGTCGTACATTGCTAAATTTTTCTGGCATTTTTTCAATGAAAACAGTCCCCTCAATTACTTTTACATGTTCCTGCATTACCACCGTATTGGCATCATCAGGAACTTTCGCGCCGGTAAAAATCCGGACTGCTTCGCCTGGATTTAAAGAGACATTTTCTGAATTTCCTGCCTTAACTTCGCCAATAATTTTATAAACATTTTCCTCAGAAAATAGAAAAGCGTAACCATCCATGGAAGATTGCCGGAATGGCGGCATATTAAGTGGCGAAATTATTTTTTCGGCTAATATAAATCCGTAACAGTCTATTGTTCTCTTAAAAACCGACTTCCCAGGTGCACAGTATTTTTCAACATGTTGAAGTGCTTTTGAAACGCTGATCATTCTAAAAAAGTTTTGTAATCTTCGGGGGTGTCGATGTCCATTAAATCAACATTAAAGTTAACACTTTCACAAATGACATTTTCACCGTTTAAAATTTTACCGGCACCCTGATCGCCGGTTAAAAGGCAAAGATCGGAGAAATATTTTTTGGGGAAAATTGCAGGAACACCCTTGGATCCTTCATAATCTGAGCAATAAATAACTTCGGAATTTTGATTAAACTTTTCCATCAAGAAATCTAAATATTCTACAGAAATCTTTGGCTGATCGGCCAGAACAATAAGGGCGGCATCGAATCGATTTTTTTCCAGATGAGAGATTCCCGAAGTGATGCTCGAGGAAATGCCAGACTGATAATTTCTGTTCACGATAATTTGAACCGGATAGTGGGAAATGCCTGCGTTAATTTTTTCGAAATGAGCACCTAAAATACAAAAAACCTCATCTGCCTTAGAGTTGAGCGCCTTTTCAATAGCGACAGATAGTAAAGTTTTTCCCTTTACCTTTAAATTCTGTTTGATGTCTTTCATTCGGGTCGATTTCCCTGCTGCCAAAATTACAATTCCTGTTTTCATCTCTTTTATTTTTTTGCAGGGGAAAAACTTAGATTTCCGTCGTGCTTCCTTTTCTCAACAGCGCTAAGATCTGCGCTAAAACAGACAGCGCGATTTCTTCCGGCGTGATTGCACCCAAATTTAAACCGGCGGGACTATATATGTTTTCTAAAAAATTTTCCTCTAAATTCGGGGCATAATCGATTAAATCATCAAAAAGTTTTTCGCGCCTTTTGTTCGACCCGATAATGCCGATATAGCGTATTTTTCTGGCGGCTAATTTTAATAGATATTGCAGATCTTGCGCGTAATTGTGGGTCATCAAAACAAGCACGGTTTCTTCATTGACCGCAATCTCAAAAAGTTCTGGTGACTGAGCCGAAATTTTTGCTGCACCGGGAAAATCTGAAAGTTGCTTTTCTTCTGTCAGTCCCGTGATGACTTCTACTTCCCAACCTAAAAGCGAGGCCATCGAACAAAGTTTTACTGCATCGTGTTCACCCCCAATAATAATTAATCTCAAAGTAGGCTTTAACTGTTGGATGAAGGTTTGAAGGCCGGAAAATTCTTCTTCCGATTTTTTAAATTTTGAAATTTCTTTATTTTCGAAGATAATCTGCGAACCGAAATTCCCACAAATCTCTATAGATTTTGTAAATGATGATGAGACTTCAACACCTTGCCGATTATCATAAGCTTTGTTAAATTCGAAAAATAGCTCATCTGACACATAAAATGGTTCTATTAGAATGTATAAGATGCCCTCGCACCCTAAACGGTGACGCCCATCATACGCTATTACCTTAGCTTCTCTTGTTTCGAATACGCTTATTGCGCTACGAGATATTTCCTTTTCAATACAACCGCCACTCACTGCACCGGTTCTTTCTCCATTTTCCGAAATCATCATTCTTACGCCGGGTTTTCGGTATGAAGAACCTTCTAAAAAGACAACTGTGGCCAACACATTTTCTATTCCTTTTTTTTGATTGGATTTTGCAGTTAAGATAATATTCCGAAGTTCGTACAACATCTAAATAGTTTTGTTTTAAAGTAAAGTAAACTTTTCTTAAAGATCATCAAACTTTAAACATAGTATATCCTCAGTTATAACAGGAATCTAAATTTGAGGATAATCCTTTATTTTTTGATAAAATTGTTAAAAAACTATTTCTTGTAAATTTAACACTGTTAAGCTAAAAATTTATTATTTATACATTTTTTAAACAGCTAATTTTGGACTTAAAATTTTTGCCTAATTCTAAAATAAAATATAATGAATATTGAGACACTTAGAATATTTTGCTTGGGATTGGCAGGCACAACTGAAGATATTAAATGGGGTAACCTGTGTTTTATGATTGAGAATAAGATATTTATCATCATTCCTTTAGAAGCTGAGAATAAAATTTCGGTTAAATGCGATGTGGAAGACTTTGCCAACCTAACAGCGCACCCCGCAATAAATCAAGCCTATCATCTTGCCAAGCGGCATTGGATACAAGTGGAGCAGTTTGAAAATTTTGGAGACCAGCAAATTAAAGAATTGATTGAAAAATCGAGACAACTGGTATTAAAGAAGCTTCCAAAAAAACTTCAAGCTAAATACCAAAATCTATAATGCGCGTTTTAGCGCCATAATATAGCCAGTGTGCATCCCCTCATGAAAAGGTAAAAAACCGATGGCATCTTCTATGGAAGAAAGTTTAACGCCGTAGCGTGTAATAGCTTCGGTATAAGTTATAAACTTTCCTTCTTCTAAATCTTTTTTCAGATCGTTTAAATTAGAAATCATAAGTTGTTTAACCTCGTCAATTTCAAGTTCAGTTAAATCTTTTGTGGGCGTTGTGCCAGGCACAAATGGTAGAAAATATTTCTCGGGAATGATAACTTCTAAGCCAGATCTTTTATAGCAAATGCCTTGTTGGGCTGAAACAAGATGAGCCAAGTTCCAGATAATGTTATTATTAAACCCTGCTGGTATTTTGTTAAAATCTGCTACGGACAAATCCGCGAGTGAATTTAGAAGATAATTTCTAGTTAATTTAACTTGCTCGATTATGTCTAAGTTTTTATGCATCTTAATTTATATTTACTCTGCTGTGGCCGATACAAGTTCCTTGTGTTTAGTAATGTTAAACTTATACATCGCTGCTACATCTACCAATTTTCTAGTCGATTCATCTATAGGTTTTCTATCTTTTGCCCACAAGTAGGGGCGAAAGCTGTACACTTTATTTCCGTCTAACTTAGAAATATAATCGCTCCATGTTGCCCAACGAAGATCTTTATAGAATTTAGATAAATCTGAGTTAAAACAGAAGAGTAAAAATTCGCCGTAGCCTGCGCCGAGCGATTCCCAATTTAAACTGTTAGGCGCTAAGTAGTAAATATTCTTCAAATCTTTACCAAGCGTCCCATAATTTATGGCGAAAAATCCACCAACGGCATCATCCGCAACGAGTAAGAACCCTGGTTCATCTCCAAAATTTTCAATTGTCTTTCCCTTATTCCAACCTGGCACGGTACGCGCCAGTTGTTTGCTTCCCGATCCTAAAATACGTACCCAGCCACTATCTACCAAAATCCCTCCGGTGTTAAAAACGACTGACCCCAAAGTAGAATAGGTACTTATTTGCAATTGGTAGAGTGCCGCTTTTGCTTCTAATATATCTACAGGCAAAACCTGCACCTTGTTTTTCGCCGTAGAAATCCATCCCTGCACAATCGGCCATGCCGGATCTTTTGTGTTAACCAAGCTATCTAATCCCATCATTTTATGCTGTCCGAAAGCAGAACTAGAGACGGCGATTAAACAGAGCAATATAACGCAGTTGATACGAATTAGTTTTTTGGCAAATGACCTAAAAAAGTGAGCTTTTGGTATTTTCATAAAACTGCAGAAGAGGGAAAATTCAATAGCACAATTTACAAATTAAAACTAAAAGCCCGCCGCACTTGGCTCGCAAAAACTAACGTTCTTACCACATTCTAATTCGGTCTTCTGGCTTTTTGTAAAGTTTATCTCCAGGCTTTACATCAAACGCTTTGTACCAAGAATCCATGTTTACCAATGCGCCGATGGTACGGTATGGCCCTGGCGAGTGAGGGTCGGTTTTTATCAGCTGCGCTGCACTTTCTGGTAAAATATTTCCGCGCCAAACTTGTGCCCAAGCTAAAAAGAAACGTTGGTCTGGCGTAAATCCGTCAATTTTTTCATCGCTTTGACCTTCTTTTGTAAGTTTAAATGCGGTATAGGCTGCATTAAGTCCGCCTAAATCTCCGATGTTTTCACCCATCGTAAGCTTACCTTGTACATAGACGGTGTCTAAAACGGTATAAGCATCAAATTGTTCGCCAAGTGCTTTTGTTCTTTCCTCAAACTTCTTACGGTCGTCTGCAGTCCACCAATTATTTAGATTTCCCTTACCATCGTATTGGCTTCCGCTATCGTCAAAGCCATGGCTCATTTCGTGGCCAATAACAGCACCGATACCACCGTAATTTACTGCATCGTCTGCATTTGGGTCGAAAAATGGGAATTGTAATATCCCGGCAGGGAATACAATTTCGTTTAATGATGGACTATAATAAGCGTTGACCGTTGGAGGCGTCATTCCAAAAAGCGTACGATCTACAGGTTTACCAAGTTTACTTACCATTTCATTATATTGCCATATACTAGCATTTTTAACATTTTGGTAGTAGGTGTTCGGGTTAATGGTTAAACCTTTATAATCTTTCCATTTGTTTGGATAACCTACCTTAGGTGTAAAAGCATCTAATTTAGCCAAGGCTTTCGTTTTGGTCTCATCGCTCATCCATGTTAGGCCTTTTATTCTGATGGCAAATGCTTTACGCAGATTTACAATCATTTGATTCATCCTTTCCTTTGCTTCTGGCTTAAAATATTTTGCTACGTAAAGTTGGCCCAGAAGTTCGCCAATGGTGCGATCTGTTTGTGATGACATTCTTTGCCAGCGTGGTGTTTCGATCTTTTGACCAGTTTGCGCTTGGGTAAAAGCAAAATTTGCATTAACAAAAGGAGAGCTTAACAATGGTGCTGCACTTTTTAATATATTCCAACTTAAATACGTTTTCCAATCGGCAACTGGCACCGCTCTCAGCAGACTATCCATACTAGAGAAAAATTTTGGTGAGGAGACAAGAATTGTATCCTGATTGTTAACATTAAATTGATGCAGGTAACTTTCCCAATTAATGTTTGGCGTTCTCTTTTCGAAATCTGCAACCGTATATTTATTGTACGTTTTATACGGATCGCGCATTTCTAATCTACTCATTTGAGCAGCGGCAAATGCTGTTTCAATTTTTAAAATTGTAGATGCTTTCGCTTGAGCAGTTTTTTGATCATAGCCTGTTAGCTCAAATAAACTAACCATATACGTATTATATGCTTCCCTTATTTTTTTGCTTCGGGCATCGTCTTTTAGGTAATAATCTCTATCAGGTAAGGTGATTCCTCCTTGACCTAAATTTACCATATTTTTTGTAGCGTTTTTTCTATCTTGACCAACGCTTAAGTTAAACATCCCGCCACCAAGCCCATGTGTACGCATGTAAGCAACTTGATTCAAAACTCCTTGTAAACTATTAATCTGACTTATTTTCTCTAAGTCGCCTTTTATCGGCGTATAGCCAAGTTTTTCTATAGCTATACTATCCATGGCAGCCGCATAAAAGTCGCCAACTCTTCTTTCAACTGAACCAGGTGCAACACTTTTATCAGCTGCGGCATCTGTTAATAAAGATTTTACAGCGTTAATATTAAAATCTCTTAACTCGTTAAAACTTCCCCAGCGTGTTTCTTTGGCAGGTACCGGATTATTTTTAATCCAATTTCCGCTTGCGTATTCATAAAAATCATCGCCCGGTTTTACGCTCAGGTCCATATTCTTTGGGTCAATAAATTTTTTCGATGTTTGGGCACTTGCAGATGCGCAAATGAATAAGACGCAGGCAGCTGCTGCGCATTTTCTAAAATCATTAAATTTCATACTCGCTTAATAGTTAGTTTAACAAGCGAAATTTAACAATTATTTAAAAACAGAAGGCAATTGCTTTGTAAATGTTACTTGTTGAACCAATAATAAATTTTCGAGAGTCCGAGTCGTCTGAATAGCTCTGCTGAAAAAAATAAAGATTTGATGATTTTCATCTTTGTTGATTACCTGTCCAACTATTAACATTTTTTAACACTTTTTATTGTGTTGGCACAATTTAGCACCTGTCAAGATTTTTAGTTAATTCGGGATTATCGAAGGACTTTGTGCTTCCTGCTTTTCTTGAAAAGCTTTTACGGCATTTTACACAGCATAGATAGACAGCAAAAAAAACCAATCAATTGCTATTAAGTTGCGCTCGACTGGTTTCTTAAAAAAAAAATTCTTTTCAACTTAAGATTTTGGCGTTGTTGGTCGAATTTCTATTTTGCTTGGCAAAGCTCGAGGATTCATATTTATTAAGTCAGAGACCATTTGCCCAATGTCCTCTGGTTGAATCTTCCAAGCATCGCTGTCTGCATCTGGTTCGTGTTCGTTAAAATAAGTTGCTACGCTGCCCGGCATAATTGTGGTTACTTTCACTCCAAATTTTCTTAAATCTAACATAATGGATTGCGAGAAACCTGTCAGGCCAAATTTACTTGCGTTGTACGCAGATCCATTTTCAAAAAAATTGGTTCCCGCCAAACTAGAGATGGTAATAATATAGCCTTTTGAATTCTTAATTTCTTCTACAGCAGATTTAACACTGTAAAACACACCGGTTAAATTGGTATTGATTGTGTCTTCCCAATCTTTTACGTCCATATCCAAAATAGAGGAGAAATGCCCAACTCCTGCGTTAGCAACCAATACATCTATTTGTCCCCATTTTTCTATTACTTTCGCTACGGCATCTCGTTGCGATTGATAATTTTTAACATCTGCCGCCAAGGCAAGAACATTTTCATTATTGTCTAAATCCTTTGCTGCACTGTTTGCACTTTCTTGGCTTCTGCTAGTAATAGCCACTTTAAATCCATCTTTTAACAATGCCGCGGCAATGCCGAATCCTATTCCTTTACTTCCTCCTGTAATCAGGGCAACTCTATCATTCATAACAATCTGTTTTAAAAAGAACAGTTTAACTGTGCTTTTGTGTTTGCTTTCGCCGATGAAATTGTAGAAAACAGCAAAAATGTCTTTGGCATTTTCCTTTTTTATTGATAGGTGAAAAATTTGATGCCTTAGCCGAGTTAAAATCGTTTTTGTTTACCTTTGAGCAATGGCGAAAACTGCTAAAGCTCAAAAGAAAAAACATCCTTTATTGCAGAAGATAACCCGCTTCATCACAAAAATAGTTGTTTATTTTTTGTTGGTTTCCGTTATCTGGGTGATTGCTTTGCGGTTTTTAAATCCGCCGATTACGTTATTGATGATTTTGCGAAACATCGAGCGCAAGGCAGGAGGCAAACCTTTTAAACTAGAAAAACACTGGGTAAATTTTGATGATATTTCTGATAACATGAAACGTGCGGCGGTCTCTGCTGAAGATCAATTGTTTTTAAAACACATGGGCTTCGATGTTAAAGCGCTAGAGAAAGCATATCAAAACAATGCAAAGGGGAAAAAAATTAAAGGTGGGAGTACCATCTCTCAACAAACAGCAAAAAATGTTTTTTTGTGGCCAGGTCGATCCTATATTCGAAAAGGCTTTGAAGCTTATTTTACTGTTTTGATAGAGCTGTTTTGGAGCAAAGAAAGAATTTTGGAAGTTTATTTAAATGTGATAGAAATGGGGGACGGAATTTATGGTGCCGAAGCTGCATCTCAAGACTATTATCACAAAAGCTGTTCTAATTTGACCAAGAACCAGGCAAGTTTAATTGCGGCATGTTTTCCTAATCCTATCAGGTGGTCTCCAAACAATGCAACTCCTTACATCCGCCATAGGCAGTATTTAATTCTTAGAAATATGCGGAGATTAGGACCATTGGATTTCTGAGGGATGAGAAGTGGCAGGTTACAGGTTGAATATTACAGGTTCAAGGTATCGCCTAAATCACCTTTGCGCTCTTAAATTAGAAGATGTTCAATTCTACGTCTGGCCATAACTAGTAACCCACAACTTGCAACACTACGACCTAATCATGGTCTTTATTCCATTTCACTTTTACTTTTCCATCTTCATCAACAGCCTTAAGATGCAGCACAATTCCTTTCATCCGATTATCTTTTTTTTCTGTTTTAGATAGACCTAAATCTTTTTTTGGATTTCTTAGCGGCACATCCATTTGGATATTCGTGCCTGCGTTATAGCCGTAAATTCCTTTTAAATTAATGTTAATTACACTGGAATTTATTTGCATTGGTTTAATCTCTACGGTGCTACCTTTTAAAAGTAAGGTGCCATCCAAATTTTTTAATTCGATGTTTGATAAATTCCGGCCTAGGAAAGCAAATTGCGCCACGTCTGCAATTGGTGCAAAATCTAACAATGCTGCATCGGTCAAATTAAATACAACGCTACCAAATATAGATTTCGGTAGGATTTTTCCACTGTGCGAAATTTTTCCATCAATATTGGTTAAAGCCGACAAGTAGCCTTTTAAGTTTTTATTGGTGATGGTCTTTTGCCCAAAGTTATCAAACGAGTAAAAAAAATCTTTAACGTTTACATGGCTAATGGTAGAGTTTAACTTAAAATTATTGTAAGCTGAATTTTGAATTAAATTGCCTTTAACCGAGAGTTTTCCGCCTGCGTGGTTTACGTTAAGTTTGTTAAAATAAATACCCAATCCCCTAACGGAAATGTCGGCGTTTAAATCTTTGGCGGCAAAATGCTCATAAATTGCTTGATCTACTTTTAGCTTTATGTCCATTTGAGACACTTCCAAAACATTGCTTAGTTGTTTGGAAACAGAACTTTTAGTACCACGCTTTTTAACAATTGCTTTTGAACTTCTAGGACCCAATAGTGGTAAAAATTCATTTAAATACAACTGTGGACTGTACATATTTAGCTTGACCAATATTTTATCTGGATCGTTATAATAAAGTTTAAGAAAATTATCGATGGTGCAGTTTAGATCTAGTACGCTTTTGCCAAGTTGAAGCCGACCATTGGTAATACTTAAATTGTTTTCTGTAAAATTTAGATTTAAGGCGCTGTTTACCAGATGAAGTTTTCTTGGTACGTAGGTTATATCGGCATTATTAATATTTATTTTTCCCGAAACAACGGGTTTTGTAAATTTCAAACTATCAATATTTGCCTTAATATACAATCGCAAATCGGCTAAACCATTTTTAAATAGAAAATCGTTGGTGCCAAGCGAATTGTTTAAATTTTTGAGGGGGAATTTAGAGGTAACCAATCCGGTCGCAATTGGTGTTTTTAAATTTGTAACCAAAAAAGTATCTATTTTTAATGGCGCATTAAAATAATTTGCGCGGAAAGCCAACAGTTTAATCACAGAATTTTCATCTCCAATAATGCCGCCGGCGGTGTCTTTGTTGGAAAAATATCCATCAAAATTACAGTTAGTCACCTCGCCCGAGGGGAAAGTTAGAACGTTATCCCTCACCTTTATGTTAACCTTTATTAGCGGATCCCTATATTTTCCGGTGCCGTCATCTATAATATCTCCATGAACCGAAATTGGTTTTTGCAGGTCAAATTTCAACAATTTTTTGGTGATGTTTGGCGAAAGTATCACCGCTAGGTGTTTAAAAAGAACTTTTTCCGCATCAATATTTATAGCGAAAGCAGTAGACTTTTGAACTAAATTAACGGTTGCGCCAATCTTAAAATCGTCTCCACCTATATTTAGCACGTTGGGATCTATCAACAAAAGTTTGGTCGCTTTACTAAACCGAAAGGCGATTGTTCCGCTTAAATTTTTCCCTTCTAAAAAACTTCCCTTTCGAGTGTTAAATGCAAATGATTTTATTTTGGTATCTATTTTTAGATTTCCGTTCATTCCAGAATCTGGATAATCTACCTTGCCCTGCAACTTATTTACCGCAAAATTAAAAAGTTTGTGGTGTTGTTTATTGTCGATAACAAAATTTACACTGTTAAAATCTATGCGCTTTATTTGTGGCGACTTACCTTTGCTTTTAGCCGTATCAGCAGAATTTTTCCCAAATACATTTGTATTACTGTACCCATTACTGTCGGTGTAAAGATAGACAGTCGCGTTGTTAAGTGTAATTTTATTGACGGTTACAGTTCCGCCAATTAGAGAAAAAAGGTTTAAAGACACGCCAACATCGCCGGCTGTTATTAGGCTATGGTGATGCTGATTGATTAAGCTATCATTTAAAACAACTTTTTTAAGGGAAAGTGAAATGCCAGGGAAATTATCCAGCAACGTGGGTTGCATGCTCTCTACAGTAAGTTTTCCATTGAGAGATTGATTGGCTTGAGCAATTACAGATTTGAGTATCGAAGCTTTATTTCTGCTGATGTAAAATGCACCGCCTATCCAGATTAAAACGACTAAACTAATAAAAACTGAAACAACAATTAAGGATATCTTAAGCCAGCGCGCCATTTATAAAAAAATATAGGAGCCAAGATAATACTTTTCCAGCCATTTTAGTTTTGCAAAAAAAATTAATCGCTATGCTAAGATATTTGTGCGGGAGGCGAAACTAAATTGAAAACTTTTGCATGCCAACTGTCTTTAAAAGGAATTTTCCATTGATGATCTAAGTCTTGCAAGCTCTGCACCAGATTATTAAAAACAATCGTTTCTAGGTTTATTTCTTCTTTGTTTATAAGATCTTCAAAAGCGATTTTATTAACTAAAACTACATCATCTCCTTTTAGGTAGGTAATTTTTAGCCGGTCAAAAAGATTTACATCCAATTCTTGCTCGATTTCTTTAATCAACCTAACAGAACTGTCAATCGAACAGCCGGTAACGTTAGCCTGTGTTTCATCTACAATGAGCACAATAAAAAAGCCATACCTAATCTCTGCAGATGCTAACAACTCGCTTCCATGCGCCTTCCATTGCCCAGTAAATAACGCTAACTTGTTTAAAATTAACTTTTGTTCAGCTTCAGAAAATTTTCGGTCGCTCTGATACACCCAAACCCGAGATTGTGGAGAAAAACTCATATACAAATTTAGTAATTTATTTAATTTAGACTTCCGTAATTCATAAAAATGAAAAAGTTTACAAAAACCATCACAATTGTTGTTTGTGCAGCACTGGGGTTGTTTTTATGTAGCTTTTCAAATCCACCTGCTTTGGAAGATTACCTAAACTATCTTCAAAAAAGCTTTGTAGATCATTATGATGCTGACCAGGAACAAAGCGTGATAAAACGCTACGAGCTAAATGTTACCAACACCGGTTTTTGCAGGTATAAGCGTTTTTATCAATCAGGAAAAACAGAATATTTTTCTTTTAAATTTTCCAAATTTAAAGAAATGGATTATTTGGGCAGTACTCAAAAAGGAAAACTTATTTTGCGCACAAAAGATGAAGACGTAATTGTGCAGACCTATAACGATAGAGCGGGCGACGTAGACAGTATGGCAAGTGCGTTGGTTATTCCGCTCAAAAATATTGAGGCAGATGATTTGAACAAGATAAAAAGTATTATTGCAAAAGTTAGCGCAGGGTTTAAATAGAGTCTCTTTTTTAAAAAACCAAGCTCTTTTAAAAAATAAGAATGAAGGTTGCAGATAAAAAGGAAATTTAGAGGCATTTGGGCGCTTTAACACGCCATCCATTGTATCTTTTTCTCTGCTGAAAAAACAGGGAAAAAGGATGCCATTCCTGTCGTTAGCGCACTATCTTGCTAAAGGGTAATTTTTTTTCAAACCGTTTCTCTCTAAAAAGACGTAAATTTCATCTCCACCTTTTCGCCCATTCTGCCTGCGCTGCATCATCTTGAAACGTCCACGCTACAAAGCGACTAATTTTTTGTCCCTGCTCCATTTGTACGGTGCGTACTTCAAAGGCGTTTGCTCTAATCAAAGAATTATAGATTCTTTTAAGATTTGCGCTCTTGCTTAGCAGTGAAGTAAACCATAAACTTTTGTTCGGCATTTCTGCACTTTGAATAATCATTTGCTCCACAAAAGCGCGCTCGCCGCCAGGGCACCAAAGTTCTGCCTTGTTTCCGCCAAAATTTAGAACGTGCTTAATTTCCGAACCTGTTTTTAAATTCTTCCATTTCTGTCGAGTTCCCTGTTCTGCCTCTTTTAAAGAAGAATGGAATGGCGGATTGCAAACCGTACCGTCAAAAGTATCGGCAGCTTTTACAATGCCTCTAAAAATTCCCATTCTGGAGTGCTGAAGACGAATTTCTATATGGTCTTTTAAATCTTTATTATGCTCTACAATGCGTTTTGCAGAATCTACTGCATGAGGGTCTATATCCGTTCCAATAAAACTCCACCCATATTCTTGATGGCCAATAATTGGGTAGATGCAATTGGCGCCAACGCCAATATCCAGCACTTTAATATGGTTTCCATTCGGTATTTTACCCTTGTTGCTAGAGCCAAGTAGATCAGAAACATAATGTATGTAATCTGCGCGGCCGGGTATAGGCGGGCAAAGATAATCTTGCGGAATATCCCAAAGCGCAATGTTATAGTATTGCTTTAAAAGTGCCTGATTTAGCGCCTTAACCGCTTGTTGATCTGCAAAATCTATTGATTCATCACCATGCTCATTCCTAAAAACAAATTTTTTTAAGTCTTTAAAACTTGCAGTAAGTTGTTTAAAATTATAGCGCGCGCGATGCTTATTGCGTGGGTGTAATTCGCTCTTTTTGTTGCGATTACTTTCTTTTTGGTTTTCCAACGGATGTAATTTAACTAAACCTCCTGTGTTGCAAGTTTCTACTTCAAAGGTATTATTTTTTAATGGGTTTTTTATCTCACGATTGAAATCGCACGTTCAACATTGAGCAAAACCATTATATTTGCGGCCATGACAAAAGAACAAATTCAGGATTTAAGGGACAGAATAACGTCTCTGAGGAGGCATCTTTGACGTTGATGAAAAACTTTATCAAATAAGAGAAGAGCAAAAGCTTACCATGGCACCCAATTTTTGGGATGATCCCAAAAAAGCGGAAAAAATTCTTGCCGACATAAGTGTTCTTAAAAAATGGACAGACGGTTGGGAGGAAACCAATAGCTTGGTGGAAGATGCCGCAGTAATGTACGATTTTTTCCAGGCAGGCGAAGCTGATGAAACAGAAACGCAAGAGCAATTCGAAATAGCCTTAGATTCTGTGGGCGGTCTTGAGTTAAAAAACATGCTTAACAGTAAGCAAGATCAGCTTTCTGCGGTAATGCAAATTACAGCTGGCGCCGGCGGCACAGAAAGCTGCGATTGGGCAGCGATGCTGATGCGGATGTATTTGATGTGGGGCGAGAAAAATGGCTACAAAATCACAGAGCAAGATAGGCAGGACGGAGATGTTGCCGGCATTAAAACAGTTACGATACAATTTGAAGGTGATTTTAGTTATGGCTATTTAAAAGGCGAAAATGGCGTACATCGTTTGGTCCGTATCTCCCCGTTTGACAGCAACGCAAGGCGACATACTTCGTTTGCATCGGTTTACGTGTATCCGCTTGTAGATGATACGATAGAAATAGACATCAACCCGGCCGACATAGAGTTTGAAACTTTTAGATCGGGCGGTGCAGGAGGACAAAATGTAAATAAGGTTGAAACTGCGGTGAGATTATATCACAAACCTTCGGGCATTATTATAAAAAACCAAGAGTCGAGATCGCAACTGCAAAATAAGGAAAATGCAATACGACTTTTAAAATCTCAGTTGTACGAATTAGAGCAGCGTAAACGCGATGAAGAAACGGCATTGATTGAAGGCTCCAAGAAAAAAATAGAGTGGGGATCGCAAATCCGTAGTTATGTGCTAGATGATCGGCGCGTTAAAGACCATCGCACTAATTACCAAACCAGTAATCCTCAAGCAGTTTTAGACGGCGGCATAGATGATTTTATCAAAGCTTATTTGATGGAGTTTTAATTTCCGTGGCTAGACATGGATATCAGCAATTTATATGGCATTGAATGATGATAATTATTCATTCAGCCAACTTCAATAATTTTCTTTGTTTTGACCCGAAACTTGATGATTTGGCAGCACGACTTTTAACTCTTAACTTTCAACTTTTAACTTCCCTTAACATTCTATACAAAATCTCCACCGGATGTAAAGCTTTTACCGCAGTGCCATCTTTTATTTGATGCCGGCACGAAGTGCCAGAAGCAGCAATAACTTGCCCTTCTTTAAGATTTCGTGCCGCTGGAAACAATACCAATTCGCCTATTTGCTGCGAGATTTCATAATGCTCTTTCTCATAGCCGAAAGAACCCGCCATGCCGCAACAACCCGATGGGATAAGCGTAGTGCTGCAATTTTTTGGCAGACTTAGCACTTTTTCTAAATGGCTTTGTGAGGATAGCGCCTTCTGATAGCAATGCCCGTGAATTAAAATTTCTTGTTCGGTATCGTCAAAATCTTGCGGGGAGATGTTGCCCAAATCTATTTGTTGCGAGAGAAATTCTTCAATGGTAAAAGTGTTTAACGCAAGTGCCTGGCTTTTCTTTAGGTTTTCTGCCAATGCAAGATCTATATATTCATCCCGTATGGTTAAAATGGCAGATGGTTCTATGCCAATTAGCGGGCGCTCTGTGGTTACGAGTTGGCTTAACGTATCAATATTTTTATTGGCGATTTCTTTTGCCTTCTTTACAAAACCTTTAGAAAGATAAGTTCTTCCACTTTCGTAAGCAGCAGGAATTACAACTTCGAAACCGAGAGCTTCTAACAATAAAACGGTTTTTTTTCCAATCTCTACATCATTGTAATTGGTAAATTCATCGCAAAATAAATAGACTGTTTTTGTAAAAGATTGAGTTGATTTATCTCGTTTTTTAAACCAATTAAAAAGGGTTGTGTGATATAATTGTGGCATGCTTCTATCAGGATGGAAACCCACAGCAAGATTTGCATATTTTCTAAAAAACTTGTTTTTAAATAACCCATTAAATAAGCCTGGTGCAACGGATGCCATTTTCATTTGTTTGCTAAACTTGGCAATAAGCTTAGACCTTAACGGCGCGCCTTTTTTATCATAGAGTTGCTGCAAATATTCGGCTTTCATTTTGGTTACATCTACGCCGGACGGGCATTCTACTTTGCAGCCTTTGCAACTAATGCACAAATCTAAAACATCTGCAATTTCCTCATGAAGAAAAGGTTGCTCGTCTTTTGGATTGCTTAAAAACTGCCGCAAAACATTTGCTCTTGCGCGGGTAGTGTCTTTTTCTAAGCGAGTTGCCATATAACTAGGGCACATTACGCCCCCAGATATAGCGCTCTTTCTGCAATCTCCCGACCCGGAACATTTGTCTGCTAATTCCTTAATGCCACCAATGGCAGAGAAATCGAAATATGTTTTTATGATTTTTTCTGGCGCATCTAATTCGGCTCTTAAATGCGTATCCATTGCTGGAGTGTTTGTAATTTTGCAGGCGTTAAAAATTTGGTTCGGGTCGAAGATGTTTTTAACTTCTTTAAAAAGCTGATAAACTTCTTCTCCCATTACCGCGGGGATAAATTCTCCGCGGAGGCGGCCATCGCCATGTTCTCCAGATAAGGAGCCTTGATATTTTTTTATAAGTAAGGCCGTTTCTTGAAGAATCAACCGGAAAAGTTTTATTCCTTCTTTTGTTTTTAAGTTGATGATGGGCTCTATATGTAATTCTCCAGCACCCGCATGGGCGTAATAAGAAGCCTTCACTTGATATCTATCAAAAATAATTTGCAAATCTTTAACATATTCTGGCAGTTCTTCTGGTGCAACGGCGCAGTCTTCAATTAAATTAACTGGTTGCGCATCGCCTTTAAGGTTACGGAGCAATCCAAGGCCGGCTTTTCTAATTTCCCAAGCATCATTAATTGTATCGCCATGCAAAACTTTATAAGCATAACCTTTTCCGGCTTTTTTTAAATCTGCGATCAGCTTTTCTACTTTTAAATCAAGCTTTTCTTTCGTCTCGCACATAAACTCCACCATCAAAATCGCCTCTGGGTCGCCTTCTATAAAGTATCTATGTTTTTGATATTCGGGATGATCGATGGTAAAATCGCAGATAAATTTATCTACCAATTCTGATGCAGTTGGCTGGTGTTTCAACGCAACAATGTTTGCCCGCAGCGCATCATCGATAGAAGTGGTATGCACACAAACCAATGCAACGTTGGCAGGCGGTAAATTGATAAGTTGCAATTTCAATTCGGTAGAAAAAGCCAAAGTTCCTTCCGAGCCGGCGAGCAATGCGCATAAATTAAAATTGTCGCCATCTTTTTTAAATGGTTGCATCTTCAACATCGCATCTAAAGCATAGCCACTGTTCCTTCTAGAAATATTTTCTTTTGGGAAGTTTTCTGTTATAGCTTTTTGATTGGTTGGGTTTGATAAAAGGATTTGGAGTTTGTCTAAAATTTCATCAAGGAGCGAGGAGTTTTGACTTTTCTCCGCGAAAGCGAGGCTATTGTTTACCACATGTTCTTTGCCATCGCTTAATAAAACGGTAGCTTCGAGTAGATGATCTCTAACATTTCCCCAAATAATGCTGTGCAATCCGCAAGAATTATTGCCCACCATGCCGCCAATCATGGCGCGGTTAGCGGTAGAAGTTTCTGGACCAAACATCAAACCAAATGGCTTTAAACGTACGTTCAAGTCATCTCTAATAACCCCAGGCTGCACCCTAACCCATTTTTCGGCTACGTTAACTTCTATAATCTCGGTAAAGAATTTAGAAATATCTACGACGATACCACTACCAACTACCTGCCCAGCTAGCGAAGTTCCGGCGGCTCTGGGAATTAGAGTTAATTTATTTTTAGTCGCAAAATCGATAAGTAGCTTTATGTCTTCTTTATCCTTCGGGATGCTTACCGCAATCGGTTCTTCTTGATATACAGACGCATCAGAAGAATAGGCTAGCAATTGGGTTTGATGAATAATAGAATCATCAAAAAACAGAAAACCTTTAAATTGCCTTTGTAATTCTAAAAATTGACGCATGTAAAAATGATGTAAGTGGAGACAAATTTAACCAAAAGAAAGGAGCGATTTAAATCTTAAATCCTGCGAAAAGTAGCGATGTTTACCGCAACATTTGTGTAGGCAGGTAAACTTTAAAACAATAAAAGAATAGAGCGGTTCTGAAAAAACATTTTCCGCTAGTTTTATGATTGTTAGATACACAGTAGAAGGTTGGGAGATTATAACCCAAAGAAATCATGGTTTATTGGCTGCGGAGATTTGTGCCAGATGGAAGATTAACGACCAGCCTGCCCGTTGGGTAGAAACTCTTATTGCCTGTGGTGGCCACGATGATGCATTTAATGAACTAGAGAATGGTCCGCTACTTACAGCAAAAGGTGGGCCTATCAACTTCGACATGAATAATTTTGATGAGCGACTCTCCCAATTATTGATTAACATGGCGCTAACCAAAAGTAGTTTTATCGCACTTTTAACGGCTCGGCATATCGCGTTTACACATGGTAATGAAGCTAAAGCGCGCAAATTTTTGACCGCGCTAAAAAAAAAGGAAAAAGGTTGGATTGCTGCTGCCCAAAGTTCAAAAAAAGAGGTGCAAGAAGCTTACCAGCTATTAGAATTTTGCGACGCATTTTCTTTACTCATCTGTCAAGATAGAATTCAGCCTGAGTCTCGAACGATGGAAATAAGTACCGGTCCTGATGGAACTAAGTATCAAGTAATTTGTAGCGGAGAATCGTTAATTGTAAAACCTTGGCCATTTGAGGAAAAACAGTTTTGGGTAAGCTATGAAGTAAGGAAGTTAAAAAAACTCGAATTTAAAAATGATGACCAGTTTAGGAACTTTCTTTATGATGCAAAACCAGAACAAATCACAATCGATTTTAAAAAAAATTGAGAGGTTATGAGTGTACCGTTGCACGCCTGTGTCTATGCAAGACGGAGTTTACGGTCTCCAAAAAATGGTCGAACTTGACCGGCTTAACCAGATAATGATCGCCGCCAACCTCATGGGCACCAAGCGCATACTCGCCGCTGGCACTAATAAAAATGATGTACTTTACTTTATCTCGTAAAACTGCTGCTACATCCAGCCCCGAAATCATTCCCATTCTTATGTCTAAAAATAAGAAATCTATTTCGTCCAATTCAGAAATGCTGTTCATGGCAACTTTAGAAACAAGGTAAGTGCTAACTAATTGAAGCTTTGGAATTTCTTGGATATAACTAGATAGGAGGAAGACAAACTGAAAATCGTCATCAACGATAACGCATTTGTACGGAGAATGGTTATTTTCTTTCATTGGGATTAATTTTGGGACAAATTATTTTTAAACAACGTTTACAAAGATGTAATTTTTTTGCAGAAATAAAATTGAATTGGGGCGCTTTTGTTCAAATAGCGTATTATAGAGTAACTTTAAAGTATAATGCCCCTAGATTGCTAGCAAAGCAAGGAATTAATTATTTTTTTAGCGGTTTCCTAAATAAAAATGTAGACAGGCTTGTGTTTCATGGTAATTTTTATCGCGCCGACAACAATTAGATATGCATTCATTTATTTTTCTTGACTTTCTTTTTGAAAAACAAATCTGCCGTGTATTTTTCGTACAAGGCAAATAGAACTCCATCCGCTTTGCTTCTGTGGTAAAAGGTTGGGCTCGGTAAGCTAAATCTACTGCTTTGTCGAATTCGTTGTGAGCCTTTACGAGTTGCGGCGCCATTGTTAAAGGACTGTATAAATGAGCCCCCGATTGGCCTCTACAAGCAGCTTAGGCTTCTTTTATTCAAAACAGTTGCTGAGTCAATTCCACCGTGGCGGCGATAGCAACTCTATTTATCTAAATTTAGACATGCTCTTAATTAGGTTCTTATCTCTAAAAATTTGCCTACAACTACTTATTAAACCGTTCGCCTATAAATTATTGCAACATAACAATTTTAGATTCAACCATGCCACTCTAAAATTTCTTAGATTTTTTTTTAAGAAAAACTATCTTACATAGAAACTGTTTTATGAGTCTAAAAAACTACTATAATGGGATTTATAAAAAATGCAATATTAGGTATCGCTTTATTCGAGGGAATAAAATATCTAACCAAAAAAGACGAATTTGGCAATAGCAAATTTAGTGAGCTGAAAGAGAAAGCTCCGAAATTGGTAGAAAAAGCCAAGGCATTGAAAGAAGATTTGCTTGGTTCTGATGTTCTTGAAGCGGATGAACTTAGCTAATTAAAATTTTAGAAAGACTGTACGTAAGATAAACTTGCATACGTTTTTTCTTCGTCTTGATTAAAAAAAGGAAAGTCCATGCAATTGCATGGACTTTCCTTTTTTAATTAACTTAAATACCCTTACACTTACATTGTTCTTTCGTCTGAGAAATCGTCTGTATCGTTTTCAGTGCCGTGAATTCTTTCAGTATCAATTTCAGTATTGCGAACGGTATCACGTATTGTCTCATCTCGTTCTGTCGTCTCTTTATTCAAAGAGATTTCCTCAACTACGCGCGCCTCTTTGCTAACAACAGGGATTTCTGCATGCTCCGTCATCTCGATTTCCGTTTCCTGAAAAGCTTGGTCATCATCGGTTATAGGCCGATCTACTGGCGTGCGTTCTACTGTTACATGTTCTTCTTTGAGGGTAACATCTTTTTGAACTTCGCGCTCTACCAATTTACTCGTAATGCGTGCGCCACCTGTTTCAACTTCTCGTTTCCCAACATTTAAATCTTCTTTTATGATGGGCAAAGTATCCTGAGAACTTTGATCGTTGTAAAAACGATCCTCATCAAAGTGTTCATGGGTGTAAAAACCTTCAGGAGTAATATCAGATAAGGCTAAACCCACAGCCGATCCATCTAAAATATTTCTAATGCTCGACTCTATTCGTGGCGTAACACCATCCTTTTCATACACAGGAAGCGCTTCTAGCTGCTCTCCAGTAACATTTGGGATTACAACCACATTTCCGTCCTCGCGTGGATTATAGTCAGCCCTTGAGTCGTCCGCCAACTCGCCATTGTCTAAAATTGTGTGTTCAGCGCTTTCAATTCCGTCTTGTGCAATTTGCTGGCTTTGGTCGTCAACCTTTCTTCCATGGAGCTCGGCAAGACCAATTGGTACCAAAACCTTCCGATCATCTCTTATTCCAATTGCGTTATCATCCAAATCTACCACCAGATAACGAACTCGCCTAGACTTAGGATTGAATAGCAATTCATCCACTTCTCCAATCTTTTCGCCAACAGCATTTTTAATGGTCCAACCTTTTATATTCGGTTCGTTATCCACGATCTCAAAATCACTGCCGCCTAGTTCCTCCAGGCGATTGTCTTCATTAATATTTTCTATATGTTCCATTGCACTAAATTTTTAATATTTAATTTATTACTATTTGCCGTTAGGAAAGGCTACAATCTCTACATTCCTATTTTGCTCCCTGCCAGTCGCAGTGGCATTTGTAGCCACCGGTTTCGATTCTCCAAGTGAACGTACAGATACTAAAGTAGAGTCCAAACCTTTACTAACAAGCCAATTTTTAACAGCTGTTGCACGTTCTGCACCTAATTGTTTGTTGTGCTGTGCATCTCCAACCGCATCCGTATTGCCATAAACGCCAATACTTGCACCACTAAAACGTTTGTTAAGTGAGGCCAAGATCTGAGTCAATTTAGAATCTGCAGTTCCCTGTATTGCACTTTTATCTGTTGCGAACAAGATGTTTTCTCCCAGAGAATAAATGGTGTACTTATCATTTCCGCGAACCGCGATGTCCTTATCTGTCACATCAGGATCTGCAGTGGTAGGAGAATTAAAATCTACGTTGTCGTAATCTGGAGTAGTAGTTGCCATTTGTTTTGAGTCTCCCATCATCATTGCAGATGTGTCCTTTGTTGCAACATTTGTTTGTTCGCTATTTTTCCTGAACAAAAAGAACCAAAGTAGAGCAAGAATAATAAGAGCGAGCAACAACCACACCCACCATGGGGTTCCGCTTTTTGGTTTTACTTCTAAATGAGCCATATTTTAAGTTATTAATGGATTAAAAAATGCTATAGCAACTTGCTATAGGGGTAATTTGGTTAAAAATTGTTGTTCTCTCTATCGTTGTTTTTTACGTGATTGATATCTTCCGTATCCACCTCTGTATGGCGTACAGTTTCAGATATAGTCTCATCTCGCTCATTCACTTGTTTGCCTAAACTTACTTCCTCCACAACTTTGGCATCCTTAGACACAACTGCGCGCTCGGCATGTTCAACTTCCTCAATAGTGCCCTCCTTAAAATTGGCAAAATCAGCTTCAGTTGCAGGACGATCTACCGAATTCCGCTCGACGCTCACATGTTCCTCTCGTAACCGAATAGTTTCTTCAACCGGACGCGAAACGATTCTACTGCGAAGGCGCACACCACCAGTTTCTACTTCTCGTTTACCAACATTTAATTCTTCTTTAATTACCTGAATTTTCTCTGCTCCGCCATCCATTTGCATTCTACCAGAAAATTCGTTTACATCAACCGCACCGAAATTGTCCAGTATTTTAACGGCTTGTAATGTTTCTTCTTCAGTCTTGGCATGCACGGTTACAACGGTACCTCGAGATGCTGCATTGGTATGCATGTTAACATCGTCCTCATCTTCAAAAAGATTACTGAAGAAATTATTAACCCTACTACCAACAGAAGTTTCATCACTTGTCGTCAGATTATTAGTGGTCGAACTACTTCCATTTGTACTGAAGTCTACATTTTCCCCTGCAAACCCATTCGCCAAAAGATAGTTCCTAGCCTCCTGAGCCTCGCTTGTTTTTTCAAAAATTCCAATTACAGTTTGTGACATGATGTTTCGATTTTAATTATAATTTATTAGTTGATTTTATACATTTATTTTTGAGATAATTGTTGATCATCAGGAACGAGACTCTCCGACCTCTCAACAACAACTTCTTCTTTGCGCAAAGTCTCATCAACCGCAACAGTATGTTCCGATCTTTTTTTGGTAATGTAAATCTCCTCAACCAACAAAAGTCGTTTGACTATAATTTCCTTTATAACAGGGATAATTGTCGTATCACCATCCAAACGTATTCCTACTCCTTCATCTTCTATAAATTTATTTACAGGTCTCCGTTCTACTATTACCTCTTCTTTGAAAACAGGAATGTCGGCATGATAATTTTCCTTCGAAACTTTTTTGGAAATCTTAACTTTTCCAGTTTCTACAATTTTAGTCGTTACATTGATTTGCTCTTCAATTATTTGAATGACAGACTGCGGCAAATCAACTGACTTCTCGCGTCCATCAATTCCCGAAACCAAATTATTTTCTTCCATTGTATAAGGGAATTTAGAAGGTTAAATAAACCTTTGAATATCAACAAGTATTACTAATCCTATGGGGATTAGACTTATGACTTTCAACGAACCTGAAAACATCGAAAAACTTAGAAAGTTTGAACTTTCTTGGGAGAACTCATTCCCTAAATAATTTTACTGAATTATATTTGCACAGGGTTTGGTTGACGTCGATTTTTATTTCTTCCGCTAATGGTTATGGTTTTGAAGCAAAAAATTTGTTTCCACATCAAAATACAGAGCGATAGCCTCCAATTTAGGTATCATGATGGATACGCTAAATTTTTTTATAGAGACCAAAAGCTTTAAAAAATATTTTTTACTGAGAGTTGAATTTTTTCAAATAATACCTGTTAAAAGTGCTTTGTTTAATCTTCCAGCTGCTTAAACAAATCACATAATACAGATACCTACTTTGATGCCACACATCTAAAACCGGTATTTTGTAAGCCGGTATCTGGAGAGGATTTCATTCTAGAGCTTACGCGATAACCTTTACAGTATGAGGCATTGCACATAAAAGAACCGCCTCGAACCACTTTTTTTGGCACAGTTGGCTCATCTGGATCAAGGCTAGTTGCAGGGCCTTGCGGATCGGATGTGGTTTTTTCTGCCAAACTTTTGTAATAGTCTGATCGATACCAATCGGCCGTCCATTCCCAAACATTGCCTGCCATATCGTAAAGACCATAGCCATTTGGTGCGAACGACCCGGTTGGAGCTAAACTATCAAATCCATCCCAATCGGTATTTTTATTTGGGAAATTTCCTTGCCAAGTATTTGCTTTGGGTTTTTTGCTTTCTATGGCTTCATTCCCCCAAGGATATGTTGCATCTTTTAATCCACCTCGAGCTGCAAATTCCCATTCGGCTTCGGTAGGTAGTCGTTTCCCGGCCCATTTGGCGTAGGCATAAGCATCGTCCCAAGCAATTTGCGTAACCGGAAAATTTTCTTTACCTGCGATATTACTTTTCGGGCCGGTGGGATGGCGCCAATCTGCCCCTGGAGTCCAAGTCCACCATTGCGCTACATTATCTAAGGGTACAGCGTGGTTGGGGGGCGTAAAAGTTAAAGATGAAGCCACCAGAACTTCTTCTGGAGGTTTTGGAGTGTTAGCAGGAAGTTGCTTTTTTAGTTCCTCCCAATCGGGTTTTCTTTCGGCAATCGTTTTATAACCGGTAGATTTAACAAAAGCTGCAAATTGGGCATTCGTTACCTCCGTTGCGTCGATGTAAAATCCATCTACTTTTACCGCATGACTTGGATATTCGTCTGGTCTGCCTTCTTTATCAGAAGCACCCATCATAAACGTGCCGCCTGTTATCCATTTCATGTTTTTTCTGTCTTTGCTTTCGGTAGAAAGTGAATCGGGCAATGCGGCAGGTTTAATTGCCGAGCCGAACCTACTTGGCAAATTGCTTTGGCACGATGCTCCGACTTTATCCTTTTGGATTTGTGTTTGCTCTGTCGGTTTTTGTTGGCAGGAAAAAGCCGTGCTAATTAATATTAACCATATCGAAACCCGCTTTGCTTTATCTAAATTTATCATCGAAAGTTTAAAAATCTTTTCCTGAATTATAAACATTGATCAGTGGAGTTAATAGACTAATCTAAAATATTTTCTTTAATAAAGTCGATTAATTCATCCGCCATTGCTTTCTGCTCTGCAATACGGGGATTGCCTGCGGTGTTTTTTGGCTTGAAAATTTTCACAAAAATTTTTGAATCCTTTAAACTGGCAACTGCAGATTTGATATATCCCGGCCATTTAGAACCTTCATTTACGGCGTCCATATTGCCAAATGTACAAATGATGTTTGCTTTAGGATAAACTTTTTCTAAGCGATTTAATAAATTCAGCTTAAGCGTTTATAAGAAACTCGTCACTCGGTTTTTCTGTTCCGAATTTTTTTTTGAACTGTTTATGGTTTGGCATCTTTACTAAAGAGTTATCATTTTGGGAGAGATTAATTACCACAATATCTGGCTGATATAAACTTCCACAAAACTTGCTCTAATTAATTTGTTTCTGGAATGCGGAACAAGTGCATATATTTTACAATAGAAATAGGCAAATTTAAACTCAACTTTTTATATATCAAAAAAAATTGTTTACTTCCTAAATATGTTTTTTTCTTCTTTAAACGTCTCTAATACAACAATATCTTTAATGGTTTTAGGATCTACCTTCACCGTGTTCTTATCTAGTATTTCAAAATCTGCAAGTTTTACCTTCCTTAATCGAACCTTTGTTTTTCTTCGAAGTATTGTTAGGCTGGCTAGAGGGCTATCGAATACGCTTATCTAACAGCTTTGATGTATTCATTGTTTGCAGCGTCGCCATTGCAATGTGCCATTATCTGCCAGTTATTGGCAAATGCAGAGTTTAATAAGGCATGTTGATAAAAAAGATACCGTTCTTTTTTGAATAACGAAAACATATCTTATTTTAGGACAACCAAATACAACATAAAACGCTCCGTCTTAAAATGAAATTTAACGTTCTCTTAAAAGCCCACACTGGCAACAAAATTCCCATAAACTACCAATACCCGATTAGCGCAGCTATTTATAAATTTTTGCAGCAGGCAGATGAGGAATACGCTCGTTTTTTGCATGATACGGGATATCAAAAAGCAAACAGCCTAAAGAAATTTTAATTCAAAACATATAACTTATACAACTGCGTCAATGAGATTATTAATATCAATACACAGCAAAGCAAAAGCAACGATTCCATACAATTATCAGCCTATGCTCACCGGTTGCATTCATAAATGGCTAGGTTATCAGAATGAAGAGCATGGCAAGCAAAGTCTTTTTTCATTTTCATTTTTCCAAAACATGGAAAGAGTTTCAGATAGCGGCCTTTCTTTAAAATATAATTCGTACTTATTTTTTAGCTCTTACGACGTTGGGCTTTGCAAACAGGTGCTGGCTGGAATTAGAAAAGATCCGACCATGTTTAATGGAATTACCGTGAAAGAAGTTCAGATTTTAGAGACCCCGCATTTTTCGGGTGAGCAAAGATTTTTGACTGCGAGTCCCATTTTACTAAAATTAAAAGTTGATGACACTCAAAAGCATATTATTTTTTCTGATATGGAGAGCGATGAACTTCTTACAAACAGCTTAAAAAACAAGCTCGAAAAGGCAGATTTACCTACAGAAGGGGTTTCTGTAAAATTTGACAAATCTTATCCAAACTCAAAAACTAAGTTAATGGCCTACAATAAAATTAAAAATAGAACAAGTGTTTGCCCGCTTATTATAAAAGGTAGCGCAGAACAAATAGCATTTGCATGGGAGGTTGGCATTGGCAATAGCACTGGGATAGGTTTTGGGGCATTAATGTAAAATATATGAAATATTACGTTGTAAAATATGTTGGGCCTTTTGGTTTTATAAAACCTTGGACAGCTGTAAGAGACAGTGAAACTTTTAGCCAACAATTTTTGACACCTTCTATTATAGAAGGAATGGAAAAGAAATTATTTCCCGAATTGTTAAGCGGCAATGGGATTAAGAAAATTTTAGGGCATAGGCTTTCCTATGATCAAGTGTCTGGACAACAAGAACAAATTCAAACGCGGGGCTGGAATTCTGTAAAAAAAGGAAAACAGATTTTATACGACAGACCAAATGGAATATTAGTGAGGGGCATTCTTATTAATCCAATTTTGAGTTTGGCATTTTCAAGTTTGGAAGACGCATCGAGAGCTTTTACGCAACATCTTTGCCTATGTAGAAACGAAGATATTATACTTCCAACAGAACTTATAGAAACAAATCAAGAGTCATTTGATTCTGACGAAATGCTATTCAATGGGTTTGAATTGGTTTTCGAAAAAACGGAAAAATCCTTTTTGGCAGGTTACGATAGATTGAATTCTTCGCAAATGTTTGGATGGATCAAAGTTGTGGGAAACCCAATTACTCAATATTAAAGAATGGGAATGTTATTAGCTAAATCTGCTCCAGAATGGACGACACTTAAAGATCATCTACTTCACGTAGCTATCACAGCTAAAGGCTTTGCAACTCACTTAGGTCTAGATAGCAAACTTGCCTACAAAGGTGCAATACTCCATGACATTGGTAAAGCCCATCCAGAATTTCAAAAAAGACTTACATCTAATATTAGGCCGTCAAAGGTTTTTAGACATGAAATTGCTTCTTTATTTTTTATTTCACTATTTCCAGACGAGGAGCATCCACCCCTAATTGATATGGTTGTTGGACATCATAAATCGATAAAAAATGATGGTGGAGGAAAAGGGTTATTAGATTTAGACGATACGGAAGATTATGAAAATTACCATTTAGGAAAATGGGATGAGTGGAGTGTACTAGCAAATGATTTATTGTTTAACCTTGGGATACCTGTTAAAAATATATCTAAAAATGATGCACTAGTCAACCTAAACAACGTGGTAAATTACTGCAGAAAACGGGTAAAAGAAAAAGGCTTCTCTAAATGGAGGGGCTTAATGATGGGAGCTGACCACTTTGCGTCTGCACTTATTCATTCGACGGAAAATGAATTGAAGAACTGCTTTAAAACTCCCGATTTAAGTTTTTTCGAAAGAAAGCATCCACTTTTTCCGCTATCAGAAATGGATGCTAGTTCTAAGAAGAAACATAGTTTGGTTGTTGCTTGCACCGGCGCAGGAAAAACCGATTTTCTTTTTAGGAGATGTAGAGGAAGAGTTTTTTATACCCTCCCCTTTCAAGCATCGATAAATGCTATGTTTAAACGTGTCTCCAAAGATTTAGAAAAAGACAACCCTACATTAGACATTAGAGTTCTACACGCATCATCTTCGATAATTAGAAGAAAAGGAACAGAAGAAGAGGAAGTTTTACAATCATTACTTGGATCCTCTATAAAAATATTAACGCCACACCAACTAGCATCAATAGCTTTCGGTTTAAAAGGCTACGAATCTATTATATTGGATTTGAGAGGATGCGATATCATATTAGACGAAATTCACACTTACACGGGCGTTTCACAGGCAATAGTAATTAAGCTTGTAGAAATTCTGAAAAGTATTGACTGTAAAATCCATATCGGCACAGCGACTATGCCTTCTGTCCTTTACAGAAAAATCTTAACAGTACTTGGAGAAGATGTACTCGAAACTTCTCTGAGTTTAACCGAATTAGAAAAGTTCAATCGCCATAGGATTTTTAAACTGAACTCGTTTGAAGAGTCTTTTTCAATTTTAAATAAAGCCATCAATAATAACCAAAAGATATTAATTGTATTGAATAGGGTTGCTAATGCTCAAATGGTTTTTGAAGAGTTAAGTGACTTATATCCAAACGTGGAAAAACTTTTACTACATAGCCGATATAAGAGAGGCGATAGGAATAAAAAAGAAGCACAGCTTATTGGCCTAGATAATTCGGGAAACTCGCTTAATCAATTCAACACTTCAGATGACGCATGTATCGTTGTCTCCACTCAAATTGTTGAGGTAAGCTTAGATATAAGTTTTGATTTAATGATTACGGAAGCTGCACCATTGGATGCTTTGGCACAAAGATTTGGAAGGATTAACAGAAAGCGTTCTTTAGAAACTATAGGTAAGACCGAAAATATCTATGTGCTTTCACCTCCCGAAGACGAAAAGAAAGCACTTCCTTACGATTTAAATGTCCTGAACAGAAGTTATGAAATCTTGCCAGATGGCGAAGTATTTGAGGAGAAATTGCTACAAGAGAAGATAGATTACGTGTTTCCAGATATTGACTTTTTAAATATCGAAGAACATTCTGTGTTTAAATCTGATGGAAGTTCATCAATTAGCAAACTTACCCATAGAAGTAAATCTATTTTATTTGAATTACTTGAAATTGACTCGGTTTCATGCATTTGTGAGGGTGATGTTACCGCTTATGAAAACTCAAATTTCGAAAGAAGATTAGAGTTAGAAATACCAATTAGATATTTTACTGTCTCAAGGATGAATCAATCTCCGAAAGGCAATAAACCTTTTATTATTCCCGACAAAGCATACTCAGAAGAAATGGGATTGATTGTTTCACTTATAAAAGAAGAAAATTTTGACCGTAACAACCAAATAATATGATTACAGCAGTAGTTGGACGAACATTTTTAGATGCCTATAATAAAGAGCAAAACAAAAGCTTTAGTCCAAAAGAGTTTTTTATCCATGAATATTTTGAGTTGTTTTATAATCAGCCAAAATATATGCAATGGGTAACTAATTCGCCTTTTGTACAAATGAAAGCAGGACAAAAAGTTTATTCGCTCACAAGCGATGAGCGTTTTGAGAAATTAGAAAATCTTCATGAAAAAATCTTAAATGAATCGGCAGACGCAAGTTTTGCAGTCGGCTTTCCAGCTTCTGAAACAAAAGAGTTTGCGAGTACATCAGGCTTGGTAAGTGACATTTATATACCAGCCGATGAAGATGAGATCTATTTATCGTGGATTGGAAGTGGTTTAGGGATTGGTGTAGCTGGTGGCTACACCATACTTTTTGACGATGCGAATATTACGCTTCAAACCTTTAAAGGCTGGAAAGTTTATAGAAAGTACTTAAATGATAAGACATTAGAAAAATTAAGAGGAAACCAAATTGGCACTTGGAATGGCCAATGGCTGTCTTATTCGCTATCAACCGAATATGATGAAAATTTCGATTTCGGAATACTTCAGGATGCAAAAGTGTTCGAGTTGTCATCAGATAAAATTGAGGTAAATACCATTAACTGGTCGAAGGTTTTTTTCAGTTTATCCCAATTATATCCGGAAGGTTTACTTACGGCTTATGTCTATGGCTTCGGACAAACGAACAAAACAATTGGCTTTATTCCTTTTCAGCTTAAATCTGGAACAAAGTTAAAGCACATTTATAGTCAACTAACCATGTCCGAAGCCTCAACTTCAACAAAAGATTTCGAAACACTTTTTGGAATGCACATTAAAAGAGCCTGTGAGTTAGGAAGTATAGGTTTGCAGACTTTACGCCCAGAAGGTTTAATTAAATACATGAGTGATGGTAAAAACCTATCGTTCAAAAATGAAATTGATAAAATAAATTATTATGTATATAAAACTTGGTTAATCGCTATGCTATCTAAAAACAAAGAAGAAGTAACAGAATATACACTTGAATTGGCCATGACCATTTTGAGGTATAGAAATTCGGGAACTAAAAATGACCGGAAGATCTTAATAGAAAAAGGACTATTTGAAACAAAGTCCAAAAAAGTATTTATTGAACACTTAACCTCTATGATTAAGGATTTAGATGAAAATGATTTGAAATCTATCAAAAATCTAAAAGATGAAATCAATCTGATGACAAATGAAGATTTTGGATACTTCGCTGCCCTGTTAAAATTTGATTACGCATTTTTAGAAAGACAATCTTAAACCATAAAAAACCAATAAGCCATGAATACAATTTATATTAGAACATTGAAAAGAGCAGAGCATACAGTATTTTGCGTAGCAGACGGCCAAAAATATTATTACGATTCACAGTTTAATAGAAGAATTCCCTTTTCGAGCGGGCAGCAAGTTAAAAGATCTTTAATTGATTCTTTATGCGAAGCCATCAATCAAACACCATCTCCAACGACATTTCTATTTGATGTAAATAAACAAAAAGAGTTGAAAGAGGGAGAAGTTTATGGCACTTGCGACCCAACTTATGCGGACCAACTATTTGGAGGCTGGATGAAAGCCTCAAAGGGCGGAACAGAAAGGACTTTAAAAAGAAGAAGCCCTCTATCAATCTCTGCTATGCGAGCGCTGCATCCTTTGTTGGCAGGCCTGGAAAAAGAAGCTGGTTCTTTCGATAGAAGTGAAAGACCAAACAATGTTGTAATTGTAAGAGATGAAAAAGGGAATGAGTTAAGTGACGATGAAATTGTTTCAGTTCTGGAAGGGAAAGACAGAAGCCTTAGTCGTAAATGGTTAAATGCTTCTGACAGAGTTGCCGGATTATTTGTTGTTGATTTTGCTATTGATTTGAGAAGACTGTTTACGGTTAGCACAAATTCATTTGAGCCAGAAATGGCTGATGCTACGATTGAAAAACTGAAAAATGAAGGATGGAGAGAATCTAAAAACGTCTTTGGCCCTTGTCTGGTTGCACCTTCTGGATTAAGAGAAGAATGGATTAAAGGTTTAGCGAAAGCAATAATAGATTGGAGAATAACGTCAAACCAATCGAGAACTTTTAGCTTAATGGACACTTTAGCGATTTCTATAAGTGACAGTGCAAATTTAATAGCCGCGAGCATTAGAGCTAAACTTTCAGAAGAAGATTCAAAAAAAGCTGAGCCGATTATTGATGAAAATTTAAAAGGAACAGAAACTTTCATCGCATTACAGGCAGGCGGATTTATACATACCAAGGGAGAAACAGCGGATGCGCTCGACAAAGCAGAGCAAAAACTTATAGATTTAATGACAGCTTTTGATTATGAAGATCAATTGAAATAATTCAAAAAGAAAGATGTATTAATCGAAATGCCTGTTTCCAATCTAACCGCTACCCACATCAACTATTTCCATATCTGCCACAGAAAGCTTTGGCTTTTTGCCAATGGAATAAATATGGAGCATTCGTCAGACATTGTGGCAGAGGGCAAATTGATCGGAGAAAATACTTATACAGATAGGTCTCAAAAATATACCGAGCTAGAATTTGACGGCGTAAAGATAGATTTCTACGATGCCCGGAACAAAGTAGTGCACGAAGTAAAAAAATCAGACAAGGTAGAGCAGGCTCATATTGCCCAGGTGAAATATTACCTCTATAAGCTTCTGCAAAACGGCATTGAAGGCGCAACCGGAATCATTGAATATCCCAAACTGAGGCAACGGGAGGAGGTGCTGCTGGAAAAGGTAGATATTGAAAACATCCAAAAATGGGAAAAAGAAATCCATAAAATAATCGACTCAGAAACTTGTCCACCGGTTATCAGGGCTAAAATCTGTAAAAGCTGTAGTTATTATGATTTCTGTTACATTGAAGAAGAAGCATGAAGAAAACCTACTATCTCTTTAATCCCGGCAGGATGAGCCGCAAAGATAACACCCTAAAGTTTATCCCTGTAGATGCAGAGGGAATTGAAGGGCAGCCGAAGTATATTCCCATAGAAGGTGTTTCTGATCTTTTTTGCTTTGGAAGTTTGGATGCCAACAGCGCTTTATATAATTTCCTTGGAAAGGCGGGTATCGCTGTTCATTTTTTCGATTTTTATGAGCATTATACCGGTTCTTTTTCCCCTAAAGAATATTTGCTGGCGGGAAAAATGCAGATTGAGCAAACCAAACAGTATATAGATAAAAAGAAAAGAATACAAATAGCTCGTAAATTTATTCAGGGTGCGGCTTTTAATATGGGCAAAAACCTGAAATATTATATCAACCGGGAAAAAGACCTTCAGCATGTTTTGGAAGAAATCGAGAAATATGCTTCGCTGATAGATGGTGCTTTGCAGGTTGATGAATTGATGGGCATAGAAGGGAATATCCGGCAAAGCTATTACGCAGCTTTCGATGGTATCATCTCCGCTGATTTTGCGATGGAGAATAGGAGCAAAAGACCACCACAGAATGAAATAAATGCCTTAATTTCATTTGGGAACATGCTATGTTACACGCTATGTCTCAGCCAGATTTATCATACCCAATTAAATCCAACCATTAGTTTTTTGCATGAGCCTGGCTACCGCCGTTATTCTCTTGCACTGGATATTGCAGAAATTTTTAAACCTTTATTGGTAGACCGGATCATTTTCAGGGTATTAAATAAAAAAGAAATACAGGCGAAGGATTTTGATCACCAGCTTAATGCTTGTTTATTAAAAGAATCTGGGCGGAAAACGTTTGTTAGGATCTGGGAAGAACGAATTAACGAAACGTTTAAACATCCGGTTTTAAAGCGCAACGTAAGCTATAAACACTTGATAAAATTAGAGTGTTACAAGCTTAGCAAGCATATTCTGGGGATGGAGGAATATAAACCATTTAAGGCACGCTGGTAACATGTATGTGATTTTAGTTTATGATATAGGCGAAAAAAGGGTCGGCAAAATGCTAAAACTTTGTAGGCGTTATTTGAACTGGATACAGAATTCGGTTTTTGAAGGAGAAATTACAGCCGTGAAGCTAAAAGAACTGCAACTTCTGGCAAAGAAGATTATGCAAATGGGCGAGGATAGCATTATCATTTTTAAAAGCAGAGAGGAGAAATGGCTGGAGAAAGAGGTGATGGGAAGGGAGAAAAATGAGCTGGACACATTTCTCTAGCGTTGTCGATGATGACGGCGAAGCAGGTTCTTTGACATTTTTGCGCTGCTTTATCAGCAAGAAACGGCGCAGGCAACAAATGGAGGGGTTGTCGCTCCCTGGGGTTTTTCGGCTTAATGCCAACCGACTAATTTACGGGCATTAATTTCCTTCTACATAACGTAATTAGCCATAAAAAATGCATATTTACCTGCCGTTTGATAACGGCTCTCAATCGCACCATACAGGAATTGAAATGATAAGAGTTTAAATACTGTTGTTTCTTGTTGCATTCTCTCAATCGCACCATACAGGAATTGAAATAAGCAATGCCTGCCAAAGCTGCTACAAGTATGACACTCTCAATCGCACCATACAGGAATTGAAATTCTAACCAAGGTGCCCTTGTTGCAGATGTAAGGTCTCTCAATCGCACCATACAGGAATTGAAATTGGCTAAAGATAGATTCAAATGGTAATCCATACACTCTCAATCGCACCATACAGGAATTGAAATACGTATTCTGTAAACCATGGTAGCATCGGTACTTTTCTCTCAATCGCACCATACAGGAATTGAAATAGTAGATCAGCACGGCCGCACAACCTATTTTATAGATCTCTCAATCGCACCATACAGGAATTGAAATCCATCTACATCGGTTTATCCCGGGCCATACAATTTCACTCTCAATCGCACCATACAGGAATTGAAATCCGTAGAGGTGTTTGAGGCCGTAAACACACTTAAAACTCTCAATCGCACCATACAGGAATTGAAATCCGATTTAAGCAATGCCATCGAAGGCTTAACCGACTCTCAATCGCACCATACAGGAATTGAAATAACAAAGCGCATCTTTTGCGTTAGATCATGAGCGTACTCTCAATCGCACCATACAGGAATTGAAATATTAAAATGAATCAAGAATTATTATTAGCATTAGCACTCTCAATCGCACCATACAGGAATTGAAATCATCGATGCAGAAGATCCGTTACAGTTTAATTACGCACTCTCAATCGCACCATACAGGAATTGAAATTAGAACATAGCCGCTTTAGCGATGGAGAAAATCCATCTCTCAATCGCACCATACAGGAATTGAAATTCGTTTCGGTTGGCGCAAACGTTTTACTGTTTTTTCTCTCAATCGCACCATACAGGAATTGAAATTCAAGGAGTAGGAGTAAAAAATCGCAGTTTGTAGCGCTCTCAATCGCACCATACAGGAATTGAAATTTGGAAATAGTTTACCGCGTAGCGGCGATGTGGTACTCTCAATCGCACCATACAGGAATTGAAATTTTTGTTGCGCATGGTAGCCATTTGCAAATCAAACCCCTCTCAATCGCACCATACAGGAATTGAAATTTAAAGAAGGATTGGCAACATTAGACCCCGAGGCGCCTCTCAATCGCACCATACAGGAATTGAAATCCAGAACGGTGTCTTGTTGAATGATTAGCGGAAACAAACTCTCAATCGCACCATACAGGAATTGAAATTCTCTAAAGCGCGTAAAAGATACAATGATCATACCGACTCTCAATCGCACCATACAGGAATTGAAATCCGTATAACAGGGCTTCTGTTATTGTTAGTAAAATTTCTCTCAATCGCACCATACAGGAATTGAAATTTGTTTTGCTGTCTATCAAAAACACGATGTAACGCAGCTCTCAATCGCACCATACAGGAATTGAAATTTGCGAGCTAAACCAAAAACAAAATGGAAACACAAACCTCTCAATCGCACCATACAGGAATTGAAATATCGTTAAAATCATCGAACAAAAATTTATTAAAACTCTCAATCGCACCATACAGGAATTGAAATAAAATACAGTTTAGTACAGTTTTACTACCGCTGCAGCTCTCAATCGCACCATACAGGAATTGAAATAACTTAAGCTAGTTTACATTGCTGGCAAAATTACCGGCTCTCAATCGCACCATACAGGAATTGAAATATTCCATCTACCAAGCTACCTATTACATCTTTGGCTCTCTCAATCGCACCATACAGGAATTGAAATTCGCCTTCAGCTTACTATCAATAGGCATATTAAAACTCTCAATCGCACCATACAGGAATTGAAATGCCCATCCATACCTGCTGCCACCATGCCCAAAACTCCTCTCAATCGCACCATACAGGAATTGAAATTGCGATAAGGCATGCCAAGATAGTTTGCAAATGGACTCTCAATCGCACCATACAGGAATTGAAATAGCGTAACCAACGCCGCAAAGATTACGAAGATTTAAGCTCTCAATCGCACCATACAGGAATTGAAATTCTCTTGGACCAACCAATTTAGATTTAAGTTCGCCTCTCTCAATCGCACCATACAGGAATTGAAATTGCGTAACTGAAGCTTTATTAATTTGGTATAAATCTCTCAATCGCACCATACAGGAATTGAAATTAAGGGTTGGCGGTTTTAATAGCGGGGTGGAAACTGCTCTCAATCGCACCATACAGGAATTGAAATAATAACAAGCCAACTTTAGGCACTCCTTCAGAAAAACTCTCAATCGCACCATACAGGAATTGAAATAAACCAATAGTGATGAAGATGCTTCTACTAATTTCTCTCAATCGCACCATACAGGAATTGAAATATGGAATTTAGCGCCCGGCAAATATTTGGCAGATGTCTCTCAATCGCACCATACAGGAATTGAAATAAAGTAGATAAAATATCTGCCGGCGATGTTGGCGAACTCTCAATCGCACCATACAGGAATTGAAATAAGGTTCTATCGCCGTTTTTTCGATTTCTGGTACCCTCTCAATCGCACCATACAGGAATTGAAATGAACAATACAGCTGGCTAAACAAAGAAGGCGCGCCACTCTCAATCGCACCATACAGGAATTGAAATTTTGGTGAAGAATGGAAAAAGGAAATGCGCAAGCATCTCTCAATCGCACCATACAGGAATTGAAATAAGTTATGCATGGCACTATCTAATTCCGACACTCCACTCTCAATCGCACCATACAGGAATTGAAATGTAGTTTGGGTTGCAGATACTTATACCAACTTAAACTCTCAATCGCACCATACAGGAATTGAAATAAGTTATGCATGGCACTATCTAATTCCGACACTCCACTCTCAATCGCACCATACAGGAATTGAAATGTAGTTTGGGTTGCAGATACTTATACCAACTTAAACTCTCAATCGCACCATACAGGAATTGAAATCAACAGCTATAGTTTTGGTAGGAAATTTTACAGCACTCTCAATCGCACCATACAGGAATTGAAATCGCCGTAATCTGTTTTCCGTCTATTAATTTAGAGCACTCTCAATCGCACCATACAGGAATTGAAATTCGTTATCTAACATCATTGTAAACGGCACGCTATCGACTCTCAATCGCACCATACAGGAATTGAAATCTTATTATTAATACGGTCAAAAAACCAACATTTGGCTCTCAATCGCACCATACAGGAATTGAAATCAACATGAAGGTAGAGACCATGCAGACTAAAATTGCCTCTCAATCGCACCATACAGGAATTGAAATGCAACAAAAACAGTACAAACAACGGCATATGGTTCTCTCAATCGCACCCTACAGGAATTGAAATCGGCAAATAGACCTGTAGGTATTGACCCAGGCTTTCACTCTCAATCGCACCATACAGGAATTGAAATTAACGAAGGCTCGGTTGGCTCTATCACAGTAATGAGACTCTCAATCGCACCATACAGGAATTGAAATAAGCAGGTAACAGGTGGTTTCTATCCGCAGTTTGATCCTCTCAATCGCACCATACAGGAATTGAAATGTAGAAATTCCTGCAGCCATCGAGCCGGGTGTTTACACTCAATCGCACCATACAGGAATTGAAATCACCTTAACGCAAAGCCTAGCAAAACAGAAGAAGAACTCTCAATCGCACCATACAGGAATTGAAATCGCAAGACATACTATGGGGATCGGCTGCGCCCGGCCTCTCAATCGCACCATACAGGAATTGAAATACAAAAATCGGCAGACCTCTTTTGGAAAGATGAAGCCTCTCAATCGCACCATACAGGAATTGAAATGAGATTACCGTATTGGATTGGGGTATCTTATTCGAACTCTCAATCGCACCATACAGGAATTGAAATAGATGAAGTAGCATTTGAAAAGGTTTTTTTCTACCACTCTCAATCGCACCATACAGGAATTGAAATTCACGTATAAAATGTTCAACTATTAACGGCACATCGACTCTCAATCGCACCATACAGGAATTGAAATCCGTTGCTGTTTGCGCTCATGCCAACCGTTGCGGCCACTCTCAATCGCACCATACAGGAATTGAAATCTGGGATAAACATTTATGATCGCTATTGAAACTATCCTCTCAATCGCACCTAAAGGAATTGAAATTTGCTGTTTTACCGTTACAATCGATTTTACCTTCTTTCTCTCAATCGCACCATAAAGGAATTGAAATACACTTGCGACGTTTTATAAAACACAATCTGGACACTCTCAATCGCACCATAAAGGAATTGAAATATCGAGGAAACTAGGTTATAGGTGATGTTGTTATCTCTCAATCGCACCATAAAGGAATTGAAATCGGCTTTTAAAATGTCTGTTGGTTTAGCAATCGTATCTCTCAATCGCACCATACAGGAATTGAATTAGATATCATGGTGCCGATGCTGCCAACCTCTGATTCTTTTAATCGCATCATAAAGCACAAAAGGCCGTTGAAGAATTACTACAATTTATTGATAAAATTCACCAAGATTGATTACGCCAAAATATTCAACTAAGGAAAATCAAATACACTATTCCATTTCTAAAACATTTTATATCCGTAAGGTGTAATCGTTATAAGTTAATATTATTGTGTAGACGTGCACGAAATTCTCGAAAAAATTCTCCTTTAATTTTTATGGAGAAGATGTTTTGAGTTAAAATGGGTAACTTTTTTATGAACATTCTACTTGTGTCAGGTCCTGGCATATCCCTTAAAGAACCTTATAGCAGCGGTATAGAAGCGTTTATAGTGTCATTTGCTACTCAGCTTAGTTACGAAGGTCATACTGTAGATGTTTTAGCAAAAGAAGCGGAAGCCAACTCTAATTTTAAGCTGGTAAATCCATTCATGGGATATTCAACAGATCAAACTGATTTCTTTAAAACATCTAGAGAAGTAAGTCAGTTCAAAAATTTGAATACTGATTCTTATGATATCATTCATTACAATATGTTTTATCCGCATCTCCTACGGGTAGGATCGCAATTTAAAACCAAGTCAATTCTAACGCTTCATTCGCCGGCCGACGAAAAACGAATAGCAGTTTATAAGAAACTATACGTAAATAGTCATATGAAATTCGCTGCAATTTCTGGACGGGTAAAAAGCGAATGGGACTGCGCGCTAAATGCGGCTATACCACTGATACATAATGGTATTGACCTCGGTTATTGGTCCGCGGCAAAAGTGAGAGAGCCTGAGTACCTGTTATGGTCGGCAAGAATAACTGAGGAAAAAAATGTAGCAGCTGCCATTCGCGTTGCACAATACATGCAGCTGCCTTTAAAGATAGCGGGCAGGATTGTCGATGCACAGTATTTCGATAAGGCGGTTAAACCTCATCTCAACAGACAGATTGAGTATGTTGGGCATGTAACGCAACGCGAATTGAATAGTTTGGCCAAAAAGGCATATGCCTATTTGGCAACAGCAACTTGGCAAGAACCGTTTGGCCTGGCTGCTCTGGAGATGCTTGCGAGCGGCTTGCCGGTTGTTGGTTTTGATACCGCCGTTCCGCCGGGTTGGGAGCATCAAAGTGTGTTGACCACTTCGTCTTTGCATTGGCAAGACTTGGTTGAGTTGATTAAAGCAAGTAATGCGATCAGTCCAGCTATCTGTAGAGAATTTGCATCAAGTATGAACATTCAAAAGATGACATCAGAATATTTAAAATTATATAGAGATGTACTGACACCAACAGGCGTTGATGAAAAAACCATTGGTGAAGAAGAACATGTTCTACAAACGTTCTTTGACCAACAGCAGTCTTTTTATTAAATTATTATATGAAAATTGCTGTTATAGCCAAAACCAGACTGCCGATAAAGGACCCATTTCGAGGTGGGTTAGAAGCTTTTACCCACGCATTATGTAAAGAGTATATTCGTCTTGGCCACAAAATTACGTTTTATGCGCATTCGGATAGCGACCCAGACCTAAATGTAAGGGGATTTTACGGTGATGAACATCGGGAAAGCGAATACTTCGAGATATATGAAAATGATGAATATCTATCGATACTTAAAGATATTGAACAAAATGATTTTGATGTCGTTCATAACAATTCTACCCACGAGTTACCGATACTATGGGGCGTGAAAGCTCACATCCCGATGATCACCACGATACACACGCCACCAATTAGCAAATTGAAGGCCGCCGTTAAAATTTGTTCAGCTTCCAAGAATCTTCATTTTATTTTGCCTTCGAAATCTTTTCAAGCAACCTGGCAACCATATATGGATAATGGCTCCACCGTAATATATAACGGTGTTGATTTGATAAAGTGGCCCCTCGTGCGCGAAAGTTCGGAATATTTGTTTTGGTTTGGCAGGATTGTGCATGCCAAAGGTCTCGACATCGTGATTGACGCAGCCCATGAGATCAATATCCCTTTAAAATTCGCCGGCCCGCTGGACGATAAAGTGTATTTTGAGGAACAGATCAGTTCCCGCATGGGGGAAAACGACTTATACCTTGGTCATTTAAAACAGCATGAAATACATTTACACATGAAAGGCGCAGCTGCCATGGTTAGTGCTCCTCGTTGGGAAGAGCCGTTTGGCCTTACCAATATAGAAGCCATGGCCTCCGGATTGCCAGTAGCCGGGTTCGATCGTGGTGCTTTTAAAGAATTGATTGACGCTGAAAGCGGCGTAGTTGCCGAACAAAAAAACGTAAAATCTCTCGCTAAAGCAATCTCTGCCGCAATGCTGCTTGAAAGCGAAAAAGTAAGACGTCACGCAAAAAAATTTTCATTGGAAATTATGGCTAAGCGCTATATTAAATATTTTGAGGAAGCAATATGAAGATACTGATTGTTGCCGGACCTTTCATCTCTTTGCGTGAACCTTACAACGGGGGAACTGAAGCGTTTGTTGTTGAGCATGCAAATGAATTGTTACGCCTTGGGCATAAAGTCGATGTGATTGCAAAAGATGCCGATGAAAAAAATCTTTTTCGGGTAATTGAATTTCACGAGAGTCCATTAAGTATGAAAGATGATTCTTACCGGGCATGTTCGGAGGTTGAAGGTCAACAACATTATCAAACGCTACAGTATGGAGTATTGGACGTTGATAGTTACGATATTATTCATTATAATTCTTTTATACCAGAAATTTACTCAGTTGGCGCACTCCATAAAACCCCATGCGTGTTAACACTACATCTGCCGCCATCAGAGAAATTCGTGCTCATGTATCAGTTTTTTAAGAAGCATGCGCCCGTTTTACCTATCGGTATTTCGAAGAGAATGAGCGAACAATGGAAGCCTTTTCTCGGCAAAGATTTGGAGGTGATCTTAAATGGAATACCAATTGAAAAATGGAATTTAAACCCACGCCGCCTCGATGGATATTTACTATGGTCAGGGCGAATTGCAAAAGAAAAAAACGTTGAAGCTGCTATATATTTAGCTAATCATCTAAAACAACCCCTTAAAATTGTTGGTCCGATTTTCAGCAAGGCATATTTCCAAAAATATGTCGAGACGCATTTGAACGAGGACATCGAATACATTCCCCATGCCACTCAGCAGCAATTAAATAAACTGGCAGCAGACGCTTCAGCATATTTGGCGACAGCTAAATGGGAAGAGCCTTTCGGCTTGAGCACCGTGGAAATGCTTGCAAGTGGTCTACCTATTGTCGGGTTTCATACCGCTATACCTCCGGAGTTGCGAAATGAAAAGGTATCTATATCTGTTAAATCTCGTGATTGGAGGGATCTGATAGAACCTTTAGAAGTAGCTAAAAAATCGGAGCCCGAAGCGTGTAGAGAATTTGCAGCCAACTTCGATATGAAAAAAACTTCCGCGGCTTATGTAAAAGTCTATGAACGCATAGCGAAAAAAATCAACCCGTGAAGAAGCCGACAATATTCTATTTTGTCCATGCGCATGGGAACGGACACAGCGCAACATTTAATATCTTGTATCCGGCATTATCCATCTTTTTTAAGGTTATTGCGATAACTACAAATAACGAAATAACCCAATATCTAAAGAGACATAGTGGTGTCGAAGTGCTTGAACTGCCTCCAAAATATCCCGACAGCTACGAGATACCGGAACATACATTTTCAAAAGCTTTCGAAGTGACACCGTATGTAATTGAGGCTGCTTTCCGAGCAAAAGCGCTAGCCAAAGCCATAGAGCGCTACAAACCAAAAGCTTTTTATTGTGATGGTGTTCCGGAGTTGGCAATCATGGTTCGAGGTATGGGCGTTCCTGTGGTTTTAGTCCATCTCCCCGGAAATGTGATGAATGATCCTACACAGGTTTTTGCTCACCAATTGGCAGATCATATCGTAGCTCATTTTCCTTCTTTTCTGGAACAGACGAACTATCAGTTTCAATCCAAGACATTCTACAGCGGATATATTTCTAAGTATTCTGGTAGCGAATTAAATCCTGGCAATGATTCAAATACCGATCACTTGACCATCCTTTTAGGTTACGATAATGTCGATGAAGCGGTGCTAGAAAATATCACACAAAATCAAAAGATGCGGTTTACTATTATCGGAAACAAGAAGAATTACAATCTGGATAAAAATTGTACACAGCTAGGCTTTGTTAAAGACATCAGAAAAGCTATCAATGGAAATGTGGTCATTTCAGCAGCCGGTCAAAACACAATTGCAGAACTTTTATCGCTTGGTAAACGTTTGGTCCTTCTTCCCGAGCAAAGACCCTACGATGAACAAAAAGTACATGCAGCTGTGTTGGCAAACCAACACATTGTACTTCTGGCAGACGAAACATTTACCGCTGAACAGTGGCAAAATGTGCTGCAGCAAGCAAAAATATTTACTCCTTCTTATATTAATTTGGTCAATACGTCTGCACCGCAAGAAATCGCGCAAAAAATGAAAAACTGGTATGCCTGATTTTAGTATTGTAACGATTGTTAAAGGAAGGCGAAAGCAATTAGCCAATCTCCTTCTATCTATAAAAGCATCGACAATAATTCCCACCGATATACAAATTGTTTGTATGGACGAAGCGGACAGCATTTCAATTCCTGACGGTTTAAATGTAAACATCCAATTAATGGATGATGCTCACGAGTTGCCGCTGGCCGCCGCTAGAAATATGGGAGTTAATGCTACACAAACAACCAACGTTATTTTTATAGATGTGGATTGTATTGTGTCGCCAACCCTATTTGCAAATATGTTAATGAATTTGCAAACAGAAAATATTATTGCGGCTTATCCGCTGTATCTGCAGGTAGTGCCAGATGCAGGAACTTATGCGGATTTAATCTCAATTGCTGTGCCTCATCCGGCACGGGAACACATACCTGTTGGCCAACCAGTTCCGCATTTGCAGTTCTGGTCTTTAATATTTGCTATTCGAAAAGAAACCTATGAAAAGATTGGTGGCTTCGATGAATCCTTTACGGGATATGGGGCAGAGGATACAGATTTCGCAATGATGTTTCATAAAGCTGGCATAGAGCAGATTTTTGTAACTGATTACGTATTACATCAATATCATGATAAGCACGATCCGCCATTAAACCATTTTGATTCAATTGTTGAGAATGCAAAGCGGTACCAGCAAAAATGGAATGTTTTGCCGATGCAGCGCTGGCTAAAAGCATTTGAAGCAATGGATTTAATAAAAATCAACCAAGTTGACAACATCACCGTCATTAAAAAACCTACAGAAAAACAGATAAAAGAAAGTATTTCACTCAATCCATATTGACATTTCCTAGGTGTAGAAACGATACAATGCGTTGACCATTTTTCGAGCGAATATATAGATTGATTGTATCAACAATGGTGGAAATTTTCGTACTCCGCCCATTTTAACAAGTTCTGTTTCCAAGACCTCGAACCGGAATAATCAGCATTTTTTCCAGTAGAAAGATTTTTCTAGTTAATGGCAATATGAATTTTTGAATTTATTTATAAAAATTCTTCAGACCTTTGATTTTACTTTAATTCGAAACAAACTGCCCCTTTAATTACATATCAGCAAAGGAAAATGAAATTATCAATCGAGCCCGAGAGACTATCAAGGGTTTTTAAAAAGCATCATCTTAAAGGGTTACCTTTTGCAGCTTCATTTAATGAATTTACTGCCCCCGACGGCGGAGACCCACATGATCATCCCTTCGACTTCATTACACACATTTTGAGCGGGGGGTATACGGAACGCGTTTATAACATAAACGACCGTGGAGAAATAAAGATTAACGAAATTGAGCGGAGACCGGGCACATCTCACTATGTAAAGGCTACTGATATCCATCAGATTATTCATATTTCCACCGGTCACTGTGTAACGTTAATGATGCCGCAATCAGAACATGTCAGAGCTACATGCTTCTATCGTTTTATAGATGGAATAGCCTATCGTAGGCTATGGAATAAACGGAAGTTTATGCCTCTTACGGTGTAGGACATTCTCTAACCACCCTTAGAGCTGACCAATACAACGATACTTAATACAATCATTTAAACTGTGGATGGGTTGCATGACCAAGTTTCTAAAACTGACAATATCCTTCTGCATCAGCCCCAGTTTGTTGCCTCCCTTCTTCTTCAGTATCGGTTTCATCGTCGTATGCTTTACCCGCATCAGTCCCTTTTGGTTCCGAAGCGGGTATTACACCAACTTATTCTTTTTTTTACTTCTGCTTTTTAAGCGGGCTGATTATTTATACTAGCCATGTTTATGATGATATTTCGTATCGCTAAAGGTGAAGCAACTAATTAAAAGTTAATTTTAAACCTTTAGTCGTGCCCTTCAGTTTTCACAATCTTATTGTAAACACCTAATAAAAGGAAGGGCGCTGCCCACTGACCAACAAATAATGCAGTGTGTTTTTGCTTTGTAAATTTTAAAACTAATGAAACGCCCATAGACGCAAGAGCTGCCCATAAAAAAACATCTGAAGGAATTTTAGCGGTCTGTTCTTCAATCATTGTGGCGGTTTTGCCCTCTTTGTGTTCTGGATTATTTTCTGACATCGTATTTTTTTTTAAGTTTTATGGTTAACATCTTTAAAATGGCTTTGTTCGAAAAAAAAGAAAATTTATTGTTTGTACTGTCTAATTTTTTTAATCTGAATGATCAGGAGGAAAAGCACACTCAAACCATAAAAGGGTAAATACGTGTTAATTGGTATAAAATACTTCAATTTAGCCACATCCTATCTATTAGAAAACAAGTCTCTAAATCTGAGTGTATATATTTCGCTACAAATAGAAGGTGGGCTGACCCACAGGTTCTAGTAGCCAATTTATCTTATAACTCAAAAATTTTAAATGCAGAAAAAACCAAATCATTTAATTTGCTTCTCACACCTTAGGTGGAATTTTGTTTACCAAAGACCGCAACATATCATTAAAAGACTGTCCACACGGTTTAATACCATTTATATGGAGGAACCTGTATTTGATGCAGTCGACGAACCCTACTATTGTTTTACACGAATAACTGAAACTTTATTTGTTCTTGTTCCACATTTTTTACGAGACATGAAGGAAGAGCAAAGAAGAGAACAATTGGAAGTGATGCTCAAAAATATTTTGAAAGCAGATAATGGTGATGATGTGATTTTCTGGTATTATACTCCAATGGCGATGGAATTTTCACATTCATTTTCGCCCGCACTTACCATATACGATTGCATGGATGAACTTTCTGCATTCAAATTTGCTCCACAGCCACTAAAACAGTTAGAGAAGGATTTAATGGAAAAAGCAGATATTGTATTTACAGGTGGCCATACCTTATATCAAGAAAAGAAAAAGCACCATTCACACATTTATCCTTTTCCAAGCAGCATAGATAAGACACATTTTAACAAGGCTAGATTAGGAGATTGCTCGCCAGAAGATCAACAAATTATAAAAGGTATTCGCATTGGTTTTTTTGGGGTTATCGATGAGCGGTTTGATATAGAACTGATAAACCGAATGGCGCAAATTAGACCAGAGTGGCAATTTATTCTTATTGGACCAGTAGTTAAGATTGATCCTAACAGTTTGCCTAAACATAATAACATACATTATATGGGGCAAAGGTCTTATGATGAATTACCTGCCTACCTATCTGGTTGGAACATTGCATTAATTCCCTTCCTTTTAAATGAGTCTACAAAATATATAAGTCCAACAAAAACGCCGGAATATTTATCTGCAGGTATCCCAGTTATTTCTACGCCAATTACTGATGTTGTCAATCCTTACGAAACCGAAGGTTTGGTTAGTATCTGCAATACTGCAGAAGAATTTGTTACTGCGGTAGAGAAAGAGTTAGGGAAAAAAGATAAGACTTATTGGATGGCCGAGGTAGATAAATTTTTAAAAGATATGTCTTGGGATAATACCGCGAGAGATATGCTTAAACTTATGGAGAAGAAATTAGAAAAAGGTGATACTTTAAAAGAAATAGAGCATGTTTGATTATTTAATAGTTGGTTGCGGTTTCGCAGGGAGCGTACTGGCCGAGAGACTAGCGAGCCAGTCGAATAAGAAAATTTTAATAATAGATAAAAGAAATCATATTGGTGGAAATGCTTATGATCATTATGATGAGGCAGGAATATTAGTGCACAAATATGGCCCACATATTTTTCATACCAATAGCACAGAGGTGTTTAATTACCTGTCTAAGTTTACAAAGTGGCGTAACTATCAACATAGAGTTTTAGCGAATGTAGATGGTCAGCATTTTCAATTACCTGTAAATTTAAATACGGTAAATGAGATGTATGGATTGAACTTAAATTCATCCCAAGTTGAAGATTTTTTTGCTTCTAAAGCAGAGGCTGTCAAAGAGATTAGAACATCAGAAGATGTGGTGGTTAGTAAAATAGGAAGAGAATTATATGAAAAATTTTTTCAGGGATATACTCGTAAACAATGGGATTTAGACCCATCACAACTTAATGCGTCTGTAGCTTCTAGGGTTCCGACTCGTACCAACAAGGACGACCGTTACTTTACAGATACGTATCAATCTATGCCATTGCACGGATATACCAAAATGTTCGAGCGTATGCTAGACCATCCTAACATCAAGATTATGCTCAATACGAACTACAAGGAAGTTATTAACGAGATAAGATTTGATAAGCTTATATTCACAGGGCCGGTAGATGAATATTTTGACTATCGGTATGGTAGACTTCCCTACAGATCAATCGATTTTAAATTTGAAACTTTGGATACGGAAATTTATCAAAAGACAGGAACTATAAATTTTCCTAACGATTATGCCTTTACCAGAATAACAGAGTTTAAATATCTAACCGGGCAACAACATAGAAAAACTTCGATAGTATATGAATTTCCCACAGCCGATGGAGATCCGTACTACCCAATTCCGATGCCTGCAAATGCGGAGTTATATACGAGATATCAAAAACTGGCGGCAGAGACTAAAGATGTGTATTTTGTTGGAAGATTGGCCACCTACAAATATTACAACATGGACCAGGTAGTCGCCCAATCGTTAAGCACATTTAAAAAAATTAAACTATTAGAGGGTATCCATACAACGCCGGTACTTAAAAATAAACTTAGAACAGCATAACATGTTATCTAATCCATTTAGCTCTTTTTGGATGGGCGGATATGAGTGTGCAGATCATTTAAATACCCATGGTAACCGGGTTAATTTTTTGGAGATAACGGGACATGTTCGGAATATAGAATACGATTACGAAATATTGCAGCGGTTTAACATCAAGACTGTCAGAGAAGGTATTAGTTGGTCTCTAACAGAAATATCACCCTACGTTTACGACTTTGATCATATCGGTATGATGATGGATGCAGGTGAGAAATTTGGCATTCAGCAGATATGGGATATTTGCCATTTTGGTTATCCATCTGATCTTACACCTTTTCATCCACATTTTAATAAAAGGTTTGTTGCTCTTTGTAAGGCATTTATTAACTTTTATTTATCTAAAAATATTGTTGATAATCCCCTAATTGTAACGCCGATCAATGAGGTCAGTTTTATCTCATGGCTTGGCGGGGAAGTTGCAGCAAGCAGCCCTTTTTGCAGAGGGAGGGGTTGGGAAGTTAAATATGAATTGATAAGGGCCTGTATTGCGGGGATAAAGGCGATGAAGGAAATTCTTCCTCAGATTTTGATAATGAGTACGGAGCCACTGGTAAATATTGTGGCACCTCGTTATGCCGATGAAAAGGTTAAAAATAGAGCAGCAAATGACCATCAACTGCAATATCAGGCAAACGATATGTTGACGGGTAGGATCTGCCCCGAACTGGGCGGGAGTGAAGACTGTTTAGACATATTGGGTTTAAATTTTTATTATAACAATCAATACACTTGTTGCGATTACGAAATACTTCCTTGGCTAAATGATCGGGACGATCCACGGTGGCGTTCGCTTGAAGATTTAGTCGGAGAATCATACACTCGTTATAATCGACCAATGCTACTGGCTGAAACAAGCCATCCGGGAGAGGATAAAGCCAGTTGGATTACCTTTATTACCAATCAATGCTATAACATCATAAAAAGTGGACTTCCATTATTGGGAATCTGTATTTACCCCATAGTAGATAGACCAGACTGGGATGATTTGAACAATTGGCACAATTCCGGACTATGGGATAAGATATCTGAGAATGGATCAGGCAGGAGAATCGATGAACGTTATGCGGTTGCATTAAGAAAATGCCAACTAAAACTGGCTTTAGCATAAAAATTTGAGGTAATACTAGTCAAAAATACATGATTTTTTAGTTAAGTAAATTGTATAAATCAACAAACATAATGTATTCAAAAACCTTTTAAAGCAAATTATTTTTTAACCTATAAATTTAAAACTATGTTTCACCACGTCAAAGATTTACAATTTAATGTGAGAGTCTCAAAAGCAGACCCATTTTTTGCTAATTTATTATTAGAGCAGTTTGGAGGGGAGAATGGAGAACTTGCTGCCGCGATGCAATATTTTACTCAGGCTTTTGGCGCAAAAATCCCACATCCCGATAAGTATGATATGCTTATGGATATTGCAACTGAAGAATTCAGCCACCTAGAAATAGTTGGGGCAACAATTCAAATGCTGTTAAAAGGGGTAGGGGGCGAACTAAAAGATGCAGCAGATAACTCGGAGATTATGCAGGTAATGGACGGTAAAGCAGTAAAAGAAAGCATCATACACCAAGCTTTAGCTGCTAATCCACAATTTGGAATAATTACGGGCGGCGGCGTAACGCCAAGAAATAGTCAAGGCATTCCATGGTGTGCATCTTATATTGCATCCAATGGAGATCTTACAGTAGATTTGAGGAGTAATCTTGCATCAGAGTCTAGAGCAAAATTGGTCTATGAGCATTTGATGAAATTTACACAGGATCCATATGTATTAGAGACTTTATCATTTCTTATGACGAGAGAAGTTGCCCATTTTAAAATGTTCGAGGCAGCGTTGAGTACCATCGAACCCAATTTTCCTCCTGCCGTTTTGCAGGCAGATCCCAGATTTACCCAACAGTACTATAATTTGTCTAAGCCAGCTAGCGCGCGCGGTCCATGGAATCAGGGAGAAATGCCAGGAATGGGAATAGATTTTGAATATATCGAAAATCCTTTAGAATATGTTCGCGAGAAAAAATCAGAACAATTGTCAGACGAGATGAAAACTAAGTTAGATGAAACAGAAAAGGAGAATGAGAAGCTAAGTAAAGAGAAGAGCGAAGAGGTAAAAAGTGCGGAAGAGAAAGCTGACGGACAATGGAATAAAGACTCTAAGCAACCACAACATTACTCCTAAATTTGCTTTATATTTAGCTCATAAGAGTATATAGCCTGGGTCAATGAATTCAATTTAATAGCGTTACAGATATGTGGCGCTATTAAAATTCTTACAATAGGTTTAGAGACCGATTGTTCTAGTTTTTTGGTGAAGTTCCTTTGACGCTAAAATAATGCCTCAAATTTTTGATGGCTTCCTCTATCGGAACGAGGGAATCGGATGAGTGCCACTCTTTGGTTTCACTCATTTTTTCCTCTATTTTTTCCCATAACACACCAAAATATTCATGCTTTAGAATTTCCTCTGCAAGCCAATTTAAGCTTAATTTTAACCGATTACTGACACCACCAAGGTTGCTTAGATCTTTAGGCTCTCGATGTTTTTGCCAATAATTTAAGAGTTCATGTTTAGCTTTAAAAATTTCCGTTAAAGATTCCATAGATTTTACATAGACCTTTTCTCCCCGCTTTTGCATCTCTACCCAATATTCCAGCTGTTCAGAAAAACCAACTTCCACCTTTCCTTTTAAACGCGCGGATGTGTAAACCTTTACATTCGGACACATTCTGATTTTTGCATCAACCCGGCAAAGTGCCTTCCTAAATTCTTCATCCTCCAAAAAAGGGACTTGAGGAAGCTTGCCAGCCTGCTCGTACATAGAACAAGTTACTGCCAAACTAGCTCCAAAATATTGGAAATGTCTGGGCCAGGGATCATGTACCATGGGATTTAAATGTGCAGCAAGTCTGCTAACATAATATTTATAGCACACATCTTGGAGATGGTAAAGTCGACAAGATGAGGGTGTATTCTTTGGAAATATCCTGCCTCCAACCGCATCATTTCCTTTTCCAATAGCGTCTTGAATGTTGTGTATCCAATATTTATCAACCTCAGTATCGCCGTCGGTTGAAGCGATAATTCCAGTATGCATTCCCCTTGCCATAAACCGATCGTAAGCGGCATCCATCAATAATCTTCTCACGGTTCCCACATTCGCATGATGAGTGGGTAGGTGAATATCGGCAACATGGAGATTAAAAAGCGGAAACTGATCCTGATAGCTTTTTACCATATCGAATGAATTATCGCTACAATTGTTGGTCAACAGAAGCACTTCAAAACAAAAGGGATCGATACCAATGCCGGTTTTAGCAAGCTGGTTTCTCAGTGCGTGCAAAGTTTCCGTAATCCCGTCAGCTTCATCTTTTACAGGTATGATAACGGACAACAAAACCCCTGCATTTTGGGGTATTGAAAAGAGGGTGCTGGAAGATCGAGGAAACGCCATTATTGATGAAACACTCCTTTATCAAACAAAGTTTAAATCTGTGGCATAAAATATTTAATGGTATTAAAAACGAATACTATCTGCAGGGCCATTATTTATTAGGGCTAATTCTGATCTAAGTATTATTTACGTCGGTCATGATCCAAGGATCGATTGTCTGGTTATCAGAACTGTGGATAACTGAAATATCTCCCGTTGTTTCGAAAACCACCGCCTTAATTTGAGAAAGGCTATATACGTTTGCTTCTCTCAACTTACTTTGAATGTCTGCTTCAGTTACACGCGCTTTCAACAAGTTTTCTTTTAATATCTTTTCGCCATCCATTAGCAAGAGAGGGGAATTATCTATTAGGTTTGAGAAGGCCTTATATCTGCGAAGATATGCAGCAATAAGCTGAATTAGATAAACCATCAGGAGTGCAACCAACCCTTGTGAAAGATTTGGGGATGGAGAAATGATCGTTGTTGCAATTATAGATCCTACAGCAACCGTCATTGCGAAATCGAAGCTAGACATTTTGGAAAAACTTCGTTTACCAAATATACGGGTAAGCAAGATTACAACTACAAAGACGATAAACACGCTTACAGAAATGCCAATGAGCATTTCAGGGTTTATTTCAATCCATTTTTTCATAACATTTCTATTTATTTATATGAATTATGCTGGTATCGAAGATACTCAGATAATAAAAACAATAAGAAGCGTGAAAGGTTATCAAACTTTATGATAATGATAGAATATAGTTTGATATAACGCCATGGAATGAGTTTTTATAAACCAGTTCGATCCTCGTTAGCTCTCTACCTGAAATTGGACACATTTGAACACCTCAGGTAAGCAAAAAGAGGAAGAACAGTTATTGAGGTGTGGATGTGGCGCCGCTTCTGATCAACTTAACATGAGCGTCAGGCACGAAAGTTTATCAATCGCTTGTGAATACAAAAATACTAAACGCAAAAATTAATAATAAAACGACTTCATGCTAATAACGGAAACTGCGACTATTTTTAATCAAACTTCAGTAAAGAGTTGCTTAGATCAAATTGCAGCATTAGCGTCATCTAGCGATTTGGCGGATGTTGCGCCTAAAAAGGAATTTGAACTTTTAGCAGAGGCCGGCTTGTTGAAAATAACCTTACCTGGTGAGGAATTGGATTTTAACTTGCCGAACACTAAAGCACTCTTACAACTTTTAAAAAGCGTTGGAAAGGCTAACTTATCCATAGGTAGAATCTACGAAGGACATATTAACGCTTTACATTTTATCCATCTATTCGGAACGAAGGAACAAAAGTCTTTTTGGTATAGCAAAGTCAGAAATAATGATGCCTTGTTCTCTGTTTGGAATACGCAAGCTGACAACGGAGTTGTTTTTAAAGAAGAAAATGGTCATCTAAAATTAGCCGGTCAAAAGACTTTTAGTTCGGGTGCATCGATTGTTTCTTATGGTTTGATAACCGGAAATATAGAAACAAAAGACAGAAATGGATGGCAGATGATTATTGTTGACATGGCAAACATTGACGAAGACATGATCGATAAATCGACATGGAAAACCCTTGGCATGAAAGCATCTGGAAGTTATATTGTAGACTTTTCAGAATACGAGGTGAAACAGAACGAACTTTTAGGGATGCCTGGCGATTATTTTACACAGCCATTTTTTAATGGAGGTGCCATAAGATTTGCAGCAGTGCAGCTTGGTGGTGCCGAGGCAATTGCAGAAGCCACCATTAATTACCTCACCCAAATGAATAGAACAACGGATCCAATCCAAAATACACGTATTTCTAAAATAATGTCGGCCACTACTTCGGGCAACTTATGGATAGACCAAGCTGCAAGGAATTTTGATAGCTGGATATCAAAACCAGAGACAAGCAAAGATTTGATAGCCTTCGCGAATATGACTCGGACGGCGATAGAAGAAATAGGCGTTTTGGTAATGAAAGAAAGCAATCAATGCGTAGGTGCTAGGGGATTGATGTTTCCGTTTGAGTTTGAGCGGATGAATAGAGATTTAACCTTTTATTTAAGACAACCGGCCCCTGATGCAACAAAATTAGAAATAGCGAAATATTTTTTTGAAAAGAATGAACCTGAGCAATCTTTTTGATAAGGAAGTATTTTTGAAGGATGCGGTGGAAATCTCTACTTCTTTTTTTAATGAAATGCGGTCATGTTTAATCTTGGCCCCACATCCAGATGATGAGTCGTTAGGTTGCGGTGGATTGATTGCACTGTTGAGCGCAAAAAAAATAAGTGTTTCTGTGGCTGTGAGCAGCGATGGAACCAAATCTCATCCGAAGTCTAAAAAATTTCCTGCAGCTAAACTCGCAACACTTCGAAAAATGGAAGTAAAAACTGCTTTAAAAATTTTGGGTGTCGAGGATGATAAGATTTACTTTTTAGAAGGGAAAGATGCTGCTTTACCCGGCAAAGGCGAAGATGGATTTCATGAATTGGCAAATAAACTCAAAAATATTTTAACTGTGGTAGATCCACAATTGGTACTTGTTCCTTACCAACTCGATCCACATCGCGATCACCGCGCCACTTGGCAACTTTTAAACGAAATCTTAGAAAATAATACAGACGTAAAAGTATGGGAATATTTGATTTGGCTTTACGAGTTGGCAGCTGAATCTGATATACCCGACCTACAAAAAGGAGAATTAAAGAAGCTTGATATTCAACCTTATCTGCCATTAAAAGAGAAAGCTATTTACAGTCATGTTTCGCAAACCACTCGATTGATAGACGACGATTTGACAGGCTTTATTTTGAAGCCCGAGGTAATTAGCCACTTTACAACAAAATTTGAATACTATTTAGACAGACGATGAAAAAAGAAAATAAAACTTTAGATACGGCCTATTTCGATAAGGTTTACTTAGAAAACCCAGACCCATGGAATTTCGAAACGAGTGTCTATGAGAAGGAGAAATACACAAAGACGCTTGAAAGTTTACCTAAAAAAAAATACCATAAAGCGCTAGAAATTGGCTGTTCTATTGGCATACTCACTCAACGTTTGGCGGATTATTGCGACGAATTGTTGTCTATAGATTTGAATGAGAGTGCCTTGGCTAGCGCAAAAGAGAGGCTAACAAATCAAGCTAATGTTACCTTAGAAATAGGATCCATCCCAAACAATTTGCCTAACGAGACATTTGATCTTATTGTTATGAGTGAAGTTGGCTACTATTTAAGTATGGATGACTTAATGAAGGCAAAAGATGAAATTAAATTGCGGATGTTTAGCGACGCAAACTTAATTTTAGTGCATTGGATTCATGAAGTTGCAGATTACCCACTCACGGGAGATCAGGTGCACGAGTGTTTTTTAGCAGACCAAGATTTTGATTTAGTTTCGAAATACCGTTCCCCAGATTATAGATTAGAAGTTTTGACCAAAAGATAGTTAATTAATACACTGTAAGATTTAAATATACAACGGAAACAATTTAAAATTTTGGGTTATTGGTATTACAGGAAAAGCCGATAGGTTTTTTGGTTGACGTACATCTTGAAGCGAGATTGACATCCTTGAATTGAAAATGAGCGCGGCCGTGCGCAAACGGGGTGATCCATCGGATAAAAACAATGGAAATGTTTTGGTGGTCGGGTTCTATGGGCAAAGGAACCTATTCTCTTCTGTTTCGGAATGTTTATCTCTTTAATGGCATCTGTTTTTCGGAGCTGCACCCACCAAATTTATCTTACCCGATCAGTCTTTGAGAAAGCTTGATCAACGTGACTCCAACATATAAATTGCTGTATTTTTTTATTCAGCTTGCCACTTTTCTAATTTGCTAAATTCCGAATTTGTAGGTGTGCACGACGTCGATCTTTTTAAACCTTTTTTATTCAATAGTGTTCTCGCAGTGTTCTATAAGTAAAAAATACCTAAAAAGTTAACAATATTCCATAAAATTATGAAAGCAGCAGTTTTTCACAAACCGGGAGACATCCGCGTTGATAATGTTCCTGATCCTAAAATCCTTGATCCACGGGATATAATCTTAAAAGTTACCTCGACTGCGATTTGCGGCTCCGATCTCCATATTCTAAGTGGAGCTGTCCCCCAAAAAGAACCAATGATTATCGGGCATGAATTTATGGGAATTGTGGAGGAGGTCGGCTCAGCCATTACAAACCTCAAGCGCGGCGACAGGGTAGTTGTTCCGTTTCCAATTGCATGTGGTAAATGTTTTTTCTGTACCCACGATGCTTCTCCAGCGTGCGAGAACTCAAACTATAAAAATTATGGTCCGAACGGAGACCTCGCCAGTCAAAAGGGCGCAGCGTTGTTTGGCTATACTGATTTATATGGTGGTTATTCGGGCGGCCAAGCTGAATATGTACGTGTGCCTTATGCTGATGTTAGTCCAAGGATAATACCAGAGCATTTAACCGATGAACAGGCGCTATTCCTTACGGATATATTTCCTACAGGTTGGTCGGCGATCGACTGGGCACAGCTTAAGGGCGGAGAGGTTGTCGCTATTTTTGGCTCCGGCCCTGTTGGGTTGATGGCACAAAAAGCCGCATGGATTAACGGAGCCAGTAGGGTAATAGCAATCGATCCACTAGATTACCGGTTGGAAAAAGCAAAAGCTGTAAACAACGTAGATACGCTCAATCCACATAAAGTGGATGTAGTAGAAGCAATCCGCGCAATGACGGGTGGAAGAGGAGCCGATGTATGCGTTGATGCGGTCGGTTTTGAACCAGAGCGTAACATATTGGATAAAGTTAAGGCTACAATACACTTGGAAAAAGGCTCTATGAAAGTTTTGGATATGTGTTTTGAAGCTGTGCGCCGAATGGGAACGGTTTCAGTCATGGGTGTATACGGTTCTCCTTATGATAATTTCCCGATGTTCAGGATTTTTGATAAGGGCATAACCATAAAGCAGGGACAGGCCCCGGTGATCAATTATATAGATAAATTGATTGGGCTGGTAGATGAGGGAAAGGTTGTTCTCGATGACATCATTACCCATACGCTACCCTTGGAAGAGGCAGCACATGGTTATAAAATTTTTGACGAAAAGAAGGAAGATTGCGTAAAAGTTGTGCTCAAACCATAAGTTTAGTTTAGGTGACCTTTGTGGGAGCCTGAATTTTATGAGTGATTAGCTTGCCAGAAAACTTAATAATCCTTAACATCTTTAATATCGAGAAAGAATCTTTAAAATTTGATATAATTACAAATGTCTTAGTTGCTTTTATCTAAAATAAGCCTCAGCTTTTGAAGCTTTAAATCGTCCTTAAATAGCTTTGCAGATTTCCCCAATTCTTTCAAAACTTTTTCAAAAAAGAGTGGTTCTTAGACAGGATTAATATTAAGTAAGTATGAAACCTATGAGATTTTCAAAAACAATTATTTGCATCTCAAGTATGTTGATTTTCGCAGGGTGTACGGGTCATGAGGTAGACGGCAAACATAACAATGTAAATACTAAATCTACGGTAACCTCTGATGATTCCGCCAGAGCCGTTTCTTCAGCACCGCCCAAAGATAGTTTATTGGCAGATAGTACGACAAATGCCCCAAAAATGGCTGGACAATAATTTAGTTTTTTGTTAATCTTTTTAAGCTACTCCAATTCTCCAATAACTACAAAGTCAGGCTAGGAAGACGGCAAATTTAATGTGGTCGTGTACCAGCTGCAGATAATATGTCATTCTGTTGATATCCTGAGAGAATAATGTCTTTTTAAGGAAACATTACATATTTCCAGTCGGCCAAGAGAGAGACCTCCAAATTAAGCATTGGCTGCAATCTCTTTTGCCCAATCGATTAAATTCCGATTTCCATATCTCTACGTTGATTTAATACGGTGTTTATTTATCGTGTTCTAGAATCCAGATGTCCATAACCTTTTTGTTAGGGTCATTTTCTGCCCTCATGCCGCCGCAAAGCAGAATACGGTATTGTTGAATCATTATAACTACCTTACCTGAAATATATCCAGCAAAATACCTCCTAATCGGCCATGAAAGATAAAGACCAAACCATAAATAGTCTGATCGAGCTTAATGAAGATCTGGAAAACTACTTTGCAAATACCATCATTCCACAATTGTTTGTCGATGACCATCTAAGACTTCGCAAATTTACGCCTCCGGCAATGAAACAGTTCGATTTGAAAAAGGAAGATGTGGGAAGATTGCTATCGGAAATCGTCTACAATATTCGTTTTCCTGCCATCATCAAAGAAATTCGGCAGGTAATAAACAGCGGAGAGATTTTGCAGAAAGAAGTGCAAAGCACGGATATGTATTGGTACCAAATGAACATTCTTCCTTACGTTGTACGTAACGAGAACAGATCAAATGGTGTTATTATTACCTTCATAGACATCACAATGCGAATTAAAGACCTGAAGGAACAGGAAGATTTAGTTCAAGAAAACGAGCTGCTGCTCGATACCATTGCCCATGATATCAAAAACCCATTATCTGCTCTAGGGATAGCTGTAAATCTGCTCAAAAAACCGGCAGGGGTAGTTAAAGAAAAATTCCCTGCATTGCTTATCATCATAGAAAAAAGTATGGTAACATTAAATAAGGTTTTCAACGAACTTGTACGAACCCGTTGGCATGGCAACAGATATGAACCGGAACCCGAACTTTTGGATCTGGAGAACATCCTAGAAGATGTAAAACACACGCTTGCACATCAAATACACAAATGTGGGGCTATAATTAAGGCTGACCTTGGTAAATTTGAGATCACCTTTCCAAGACGCAAGTTGCGGAGCATTGTCTATAATTTGGTCAATAATGCCTTAAAATACAGATCGCACGAAAGTGTACCCGAAATCGCTGTCGAATCTCATGAGGAGCACGATTTCATAGTGATCACTATTTCAGATAACGGAATTGGCATTGCCGCCGAAAACCTAGAGCTTATCTTTTGCAAATATCATCAGGAAGATAGTTCCGTTGAGGGCGATGGGGTAGGGCTTTATCTGGTGAAAGAGATTTTGGAAAGATCTGAGGGGAAGATTATAGTTGAGAGTAAGCTAAATAGCGGAACGACATTTAAGGTGTTTATACCTGCGAGTGAAAGGTGATTCTTCTGACATTATGAAATGTTTTTGGTTGATTGGTTCCAATACTAGTTAAAAATATTAGCAAGGCTCAATTAATCGTGCAGATATATATTGCTCATCTATTACACATCTTTCCAATTTTACCTTTGTAAAGTTGATCGGTCGGTTGTGAGTGAAATCAACCGTAACAGCGGCTAGTGAACGCCACCTTAGCATTTTGGCTATTCAGTAGTTTTTCTGGAGATCATTACAAGAATTTAAATCTATTTAGCCGGGTGGACCGTAGTATAGAATTTTTTTTTCTCAAAAACTTTATCATCAGAAGGTACCGTTTGTAAATTTTCACATTTTCAGATAATATTATTTTAAAACACTCTGTATATTTCGTGTAACAAAGTTAAATACATTAATTCTTACAAAAAGTGATATAGTATCTTTACGGCACACGCAAATTATATGAGGATTATTTTAAGTGCGGCGCTGCTATTATTGCTTGTTAACGGCAGTTTTTTAACCAGCAAAGCCCAAAATTTTACCGTTAAGGGAACTGTTGTTGACAATGAGGGTCTACCGCTGCCAAGCGCAGTGTTGAGGATTAACTGGGGCTCCGATAGTCTTTCTACTTCCACAAACAAGGATGGCACGTTTATATTTGGGAAAGTAAAATCCAGGCATTTTACGCTTTCTGCCGCCTTCATTGGTTTTAAGACCAATAGTCAGCAGTTTAGTTTTGAAAAGGGGAACACCTTCGATGTCTCCGTACTCAAATTAATTGCCGAATCAAATACGCTTGCTGGAGTGACGATTTCTGGTGTCCCGCCAGTCAGAGTAAAAGAGGATACGGTAAGCTTTAATGCCGCCTCTTTCCCCGTACGTGAGGGTGATGCAGTGGATGAGATCTTGAAAAAGCTACCAGGAATTATGGTGGATAAGGATGGCAACGTAACTAGTCAGGGAACCCCAATTAATAAAATCAAAGTTAATGGAAAAGACTTTTTTGGAACTGATGTCGCTACCGCAATAAAGAATTTGCCGGCAGATATTATCAAGAACCTTCAGTTTATTGACGACTATGGTGATCAGGCCAAGTTGACGGGCTTAAAGACCGGAGAACCCACCAAGGTGCTAAACCTGACCATACAAGAGGATAAAAAGAAAGGTTATTTTGCGAGGGCGTCGGCAGGGCTTGGGAATTTGGACAGATATAATACCAGTTTGCGGGCCAACCTCATGAAGGGGGAACGCCAGATTAGTTTTGATGGTACCTTAAACAATGCAAACAACCGGGGGGGAGGTGGCGATGGCTTAACTACAAGGAATGCGGCCGGATTGAACTACCGTAACGAATGGGGCAAAAAGCTTTCCGCTGACGGTTACTATAGTTTTGAAAATGTTCAAAATAATACAACTAGCACCTCCCTTACACAGAATTTTCTGCAAAATACTGGCATATCCTTCATTAGGCTGGAGAATTCAACAAATGACAACAGCAACCATCGCAACAATCATTCGTTTGGGGGAAATCTAGAATATAAGGCCGATACAATGAACTATCTTAAGATATCCCCCGAGTTAAATTATAACTATAATAATGGCAGATATAGTGGGGTTTCCAACATCTCACAACAAAGTTTGCTTACTAATAGAACAAGCAACAACAGCAGCGTTAACAATTCGCTAAACTTTAAGAACAATTTCTTTTATAACCACAGGTTCTATAAAAAAGGTAGAAATTTTAGTGCTTGGGGAAATATAAACTTTAACAGTGGAGACAATAGCAATGTTGTTTTTAATAATTACAGGGCTATTGATAACGGGATAGATTCAACAAGAATCCAAAACCAGAACAACGATCAGGCAACCCGTAGTTTTGGTACTTATGCCGGATTATCCTATATGGAGCCAATATGGAAGAAGACTTTTATCGAATTCAACTACAGCTACGGAAGAACTTCTAATACCAATAATAAAAATGTATACGATGTTTCCGGCGGTCTGGGTCAGTTCAATTCAGACTTGAGCAATAATTATGACTATCAATTTACAACTAACAAATTGGGAGCAAACTATCGATATATTAACGACAAGTTCAATTACACAATAGGTATCAATGCTCAGCCGGCCTTGCTTGCCGGTCATAACTTGACAAAAGATATACAGACACTCCAAAAAACCTTTAACATTATACCATCCGCGCGATTTTCGTATAAGTTCACCAACCAGAAGTCGTTCGATATTAATTATTGGGGTAGGAATAATCAGCCTAGTTTTTATCAGTTGCAACCCATTACAGATAACTCAAATCTGCAAAATACGATTACCGGTAATCCTAACTTGAAACCAGAGTTTGTGCACAGTCTAAATGCGCATTTTAGGCAGTCGGACTGGAATTTGGGCCATGTCTTGTTCGCTAACCTCTCCTACAGCCAAGTTCAGAATAAGATCGTTACCACAAAAATATTGGTTCCGGGTACTTTAAACCAGACCACCAGTTACACCAATACAAATGGATTTTACAATCTGAAAGGCGATTATTATTTTAGTAAGCCCTTTGTGGAACGCAAGTTTTCAATTGGGTATTCTGGTTACGGGGAATTGAACAACAATGTTGCGTTTATTGATAACAATAAAAATTTTGGCAAAAACACCGTTTGGAGACAAGCCTTGGAATTTAAGGTCGACCTACCAGATATCGTCAACCTAAAGATAGGAACTTCGTATTCGCAGAATAAGACCAAATATTCGCAGGAGGGTTTTAGTGATAGGTTGACCAAGCGCTATGAGTATGGTGTCGAGGGGAGGAACTATTTCTTCAAAGATTTGACACTTGGCTATGATCTCAACAAGCAAATAAATTCTGGGTTTAATAACTCTCAAGTGCGCAACCCGACCATCTTGCGGATGTTTATGGAGTACAAGCTGATGAAAAAGGATAGGGGAACTCTAAGAATGGATGGTTTTGATCTTTTTGACGAAAACTCGGGAATTTCCAGAGACGTCTTTGACAATGTTATCGTGGACAGACAAGTGAATCGCCTAGGAAGATATTTTATGCTGTCGTTTATCTACAAAATAAATAAGTTTGGATAGCTAGTTGCTTTTTTTCCCGGGTGGAGTGTTTTTAAATACAAATTTCGGGATTTAATCCGTGATCATTTAAATATGATTTTGATTTTTCGTCTAGTCGATATATTCCAATTGATTTAGATTCATTTGGTTCAACTTTTACTTGCGTATAGCCAAAATCCCAAAAACAGCCTAAAGGGTGACAGCTGGAAAGGGTCTATAGAAATAAAATAGTCAGAAAGATATTTAGTTGAGTTCTTAGCATTGTATCTTACTATTAAGTATGCGCTATTATCGCATACATATTTCCTTTAAGTGGACCAAATCTATCATAAGATTTCAAATATTCAATTTATCCAACGGACTTTTTATCAAGCTTATCTGTTTTGTACATATATAAGTATAAATTTTAGTCGTTTTGCATTGCTATGTCCTAAAAAGTATTGGATATTCCTAGTGTCTGTTCCAGCTTTCAAATAATATGTGGCAAAGGACGTTTAGCCCATGCTCTAACTTGGTTTCTTAGAATTTCATATTTCGTTACGGTTGTGAACTTCTATACTTCACCCATTTTATCAATTTCCAATACCAAGGCTTCAACCAGAGTAATCGACATTTCCCTGTTAGAAACTTCCCTAAATTTTTTTTTTCTTCCTTAACAAATAGAAATGCTTTTTTGTAAAAACTTAAACTAGCTGTAACTAGCTTATTGATATTTAATAATTCGGTGCAAAAGACTCTAGCTAAGACTGATTTGAATCCCAATATTTAGGTAAGCAGTAATAAATTGCTTTTTAAATGTTTTCCGACTGTCAATGTTCAGAATAATAATTAAATGCGAACCCTTAGTATATGTCTTTTTAGAATATAGAATTACCATTAAAAAGGCAATATGGTGCAAACAATGGTGTAAACATGGTGTAAACAATTTCGTCAATGGTGCGGTTAGTGATGAAATCAAATGTACGCCAAACAGCCTCTAAATGCAAAAAGGAAGCGTTTTATATACGTTTCCTTTCAATTATTTTCGGTATTGTGGAGAATATCGGATTCGAACCGATCACCTCTTCACTGCCAGCGAAGCGCTCTAGCCAAATGAGCTAATCCCCCCTTATTTTAATAAAAGTTTTAGGATAGCAAAAATAACAATTAGTTTGTTTAACGCAAATAATTACGGAATCGGAAAAAGTTTTTATTTGCTTCCTTTTAAATTGAAAACAATTTTAGAACTTATCCGATTATTAGAGTATGAACCAATTAAAAGCACTGTTAGCTGGCCTTTGCGGGTCACTAACCTTAAATATATTGCATAGAAGAACTATTTCGCTTATGCCGGTTGCGCCAGGCCGCAATCTGCTTCATGAGCCGGTGGCACTAGATTCTTTTGAGCGCATTAACGAAAACCTGACAGGTAAAAATGTTGACTACGAAGTAAATTTTCTTAGCAATGTTGTTTCCAACGCGCTTCTTTTTAGTACTGTAGGTTTTGGAAAGCAGAAGAATTTTTTCGGGAGAGGAATTATACTTGGACTTGCAGCTGGAATAGGCGCGGCAAAAATACCTGACAGAATTAATTTAACAAATCAACAAATAGAATATCGTCGAAAGTCGAACATCACAACAATTGCACTTTACGTTACTGGCGGATTGGCTACTGCCGTTGTTTTATCAATTCTTAGAAGCAAAAAATAGGGTTGGCTAAAAACATCTGATTTTCAAATTGTATCTTCATCACCTTTAATGCAAATATTTCAAAAGCAATTAAATCTCAAGGTTAGAAAACGTGGCTTTCACCTTATTACAGCAGAGATTTTATCCGCTATACCAACTATTGATAAGGTGAAAAATGGGATGTGTCAAGTGTTTATCCAACATACGTCTGCATCGCTAACCATTAACGAAAATGCAGATTCGACAGTTCGTGAAGACTTTGAAATGTTTTTTAGCAAGACTGTTAAAGAAAACGACAGAGATTACAAGCATGATTATGAGGGTTCTGACGATATGCCGGCGCATTTAAAGGCCGCAATACTGGGCAGTTCAGTTTTAATTCCGGTTGTAAATGGACGACTTGCCCTCGGCACCTGGCAAGGTATTTATCTTTGCGAACACCGCAACTTTGGGGGTAGTAGGAGTGTCATCATTTCTGTGTGGGGTATTTAACTTTTTATTCTATAAATAATTGAAGATTTTTAAACGATGATTTAGAATCCATTGTTTTTCGCACTAATATCCTTCTGCCTTATCATCTCCTCTTGAGTCTGCTCCACCTTGGTACGTTCCCCACTTGGTTCTCAAAATCGCATCGACTCTTCCTAAAGATCCAGTTTTAACGATTTTGTAACCTTTTCGTTTTAGCCTTTGAATTTCTAAACTGTCGAGAGCACCGTTTTCCGCCTCCACTGGGTCTGGCAGCCATTGATGGTGGAATTTTTTAGCATCTACCGCTTGTTGCATCGTCATATCAAAATCAATAACATTAAGTATCGTCTGAAAAACAGAAGTAATAATGGTAGAGCCACCTGGCGTACCGACCACCATAAAAAGCTTTCCCTCTTTTGCCAAAATGGTAGGCGTCATAGAACTTAGCATTCTTTTATTTGCGGTAATTTCGTTTGCTTTTCCGCCAATCAATCCGAACATATTTGGTGCGCCGGCTTTAACCGAAAAATCGTCCATTTCATCGTTTAAAAGAAAACCCGCACCTTTAACAAAGATCAAAGATCCATAAGAAGCATTTAACGTGGTGGTTATTGCTACCGCATTCCCATCATGGTCTACTATAGAGAAGTGAGTTGTTTCTTTATGCTCTGGCACACCGATTTCGCCTGCTTTAATAGAAGCACTTGTACTTGCAGAATCAAAACTAAAACTTGCCATTCGGGCTTTATTATAAGATGGTTTCAATAATTCGGCTTGCGGTACATTATAAAAATCTGGATCGCCCAAATGCGTTGCCCTATCTGCATACACTCTGCGCTCTGCCTCCACCATTACCTGGAAAGTCGAATCTGAGTTATGTCCCCATCTCTTTAACGGATATTGCTCTACCGATTCTAAAAGTTGTATTACTGCAATTCCGCCACTAGATGGAGGCGGCATAGTGATCACATCGTACCCTTTAAAACTGCCTATAATTGGCTTCCGCCATATTGCATTGTAGTTTTTAAGGTCTTCTTTGGTGATGATTCCGTTTCCAGATTTCATCTCCGCAACGATGGAATCTGCCACGCTGCCTTCATAAAAACCCGCTTTTCCCTTCTCTTGAATGAGTGTTAGCGTGTTGGCCAACTCAGTTTGGATAAGGAGATCTCCCTCTTGCCAAGGCCCCATAAGTTTTATCAGCGCTGTTCCATCCAGATTAAAACGCATAAACCTGGGATGGTTTTCATTTAGTTCTGAAGCTTGTCTTTTGGTTAATGGAAAACCGTTCTTTGCCAATGCGATGGCAGGTTCCAATAGAATTGCCCAAGACAGTTTGCCATATTTTTTGTGTGCCGCTTCCATCCCGGCAACGGAACCCGGAACGCCCGATGCCAATTGGCCATGTAAACTTCTATCTACAATTGGATTGCCTAAACTATCCAAATACATATCTCTGCTTGCTGCTGCGGGAGCTTTTTCTCTAAAATCTAAAGTATTGACCTCGCCAGATGCGGAACGATAGACCATAAAACCTCCACCGCCAATGTTCCCGGCGTTCGGATAAACTACTGCAAGTGCAAATTGAACAGCAACTGCAGCATCGACCGCATTGCCACCTTTTTTTAAAATCTCTACCCCAACTTTAGAGGCGATTTGATTCGCAGAAACGACCATCCCGTTTTTAAACTCTCCACTATTGTTTTTTCCCAGTTGGCCGGCAGCGCACCCGGTAAGAACCAATAATCCAATTATAGATAGTTTACGATTTAAAAATTTAAGGTTGGGCGTTATAATTTTCTGCATCTAAATAGATTTTGGTTATTACGTCAAGATTTTTCTCGTTTATTATTTTTCGTTTCAGGCTCATTTTCGGGGTAAGTTCGCCACCATCAATGCTCCATTCTTTTGCAAGCAAAGCGATGCGTTTCACTTTTTCCCAGTTTCCAAAGTCTGCACCAAATCTATCGATTTCTCCCTGAATTTTTGATTTTACATTTTCACTAGAGATAAGATCAGCTTCGTTTTGATAGGTGATGTTGTGCTTTTCTGCCCATTTTTTTAATACGCTGAAATTTGGTACAATTAAAGCCGATGGAAACTTTCTGTTCTCGCCAAGTACCATTATTTGTTCGATAAAAGAAGATTCTTTATACTTATTCTCCAAGATTTGCGGGGCAACATATTTGCCACCGGCAGTTTTAAACATTTCCTTTTTCCTATCGGTAATTTTCAAAAATCTTCCTTCAATCAGTTCGCCAATATCTCCTGTATGGAACCAACCCTCGGCATCGATTTCTTTTGCGGTTAAATCCGGTCGATTATGATAGCCTTTCATTACGTTTTCGCCACGGGCCAGTATTTCACCATCCGCTGCAATCTTTAATTCTGCACCTTTAATCAGCTCGCCAACGGTACCGAACATAATGCCATTTAAATGATTTACGGTTATTACCGGCGACGTTTCTGTTAACCCATAACCCTCAAAAACAGGCATTCCAGCAGCCCAAAATATTCTCGCCAAACGCTGATTTAATGCGGCGCCGCCAGAAATAATCACCTTCACGTTTCCTCCCAAAGCTTCTTGCCATTTTTTGAAGACAAGTTTTCTTGCAATGCCGAGTTTAAGATTATACCAACTTGGTGCTGTTGTCTCAAATCCTTCTGCCAATTTTAACGACCAGAAAAAAATGCTCTTCTTTATTCCAGTTAATTCTTTCCCTTTTTCTAAAATTTTATCATACACTTTTTCTAATAATCTTGGAACGGTTGAAAATACGTGCGGCTTAACGTGCTGTATATCTGCTACAATGGTTTCCAAGCTTTCTGCGTAAAATACTGCTACTCGTGCGTACATATAGAGATAAATTACCATGCGCTCGAAAATGTGCGAAAGTGGTAAAAAACTCAACCCTTTTTCCAACCCTTTGGGAAGAACTACAGCAGAGTTTTTAAAATTAGATACTAGGTTACCGTGCGATAGCATTACGCCTTTTGGTGTCCCGGTTGTTCCAGAAGTATATATAATTGTTAGCAAATCATCATGAGTTACCGCCGCTCTATAATTTTCCAAGCCGATGTGTGGCGCTTGCCTACCTTCTTCCAACAAAAAGCTCCAATGTGTTGCGGACGGTATTTTATCAAAGGTAAAAATCTTTATGGTTGGGTTTACCTTTGCCACACACGGTTGCAGCTTTGCGTAAAGTTCTTGGTTAGCCACAAAAATTATTGAAACTTGTGCATCGCTTAAAATAAACTCGATGTCGTGTGCAGACAAGGTTGGGTACAACGGAATTTGATAAGCGCCCAACTGATTTGCCGCAAAGTCTGCGATGTTCCACTCGGGCCTGTTGTGCGACATAACCCCAACTCTACCACCCTTTTTTATGCCTAGTTTCAGCAGTCCACGAGATAAATCATCAATAGTCTCACAAAATTGACTAGTAGAATAATGAGTCCATTTTCCATTGATTTTTCCGCTCACAAATTCTTGTTTAGGATTTTCTAGACTATAAGCTAGTAGGTCGAAGACTCGTGTTACATTTCTGCTCATAAAAAGTTGGTTATGTGCTGTTAAGTTAATTAATTTAGTCTGTAAAAAATATTTTGACTTTACTTTCCCAAAAAATTGAGCCTCAAATTAACACCAACTAAAATAAACTATAAAACCCTCATGACATTTAAATGGCACAAAAATTGTTATTCGTGTGGCAACTTTAATCAAACAAATATGAAAAATATTTTAATTGCATTTTTGGGAGCAGCAGGCTTATTTATAGCGATAGGAAACACGGCTTCTGCACAAAATTATAAAACCGGTGTGGGGCTGGGTTTAGATTTAGGTGACGGCTATAATCTAGTTGGACCTGCTATTCGCCATCATTTTAGCAGAAACGGTGCGGTACAGGGAGAGTTGTTGTTTGGCAGCGGGGCAACTTTTATTCAAGCATTTCTGCAATACAATGGATCTTTTCCCGGTGCCAAAGGTTTGGATTTTTTTGCGGGCGGCGGTCCGTCTATTGGCTTTGGCAATGGCGGTAGCGCCTTTTACCTAATTCCTATGGGGGGTTTAGACTACAAATTTGATGGAATTCCCTTAGCGCTGGCAGTAGACTGGAGACCAAGAATTTACATTGGTGATGGCGGTAGCAGTACGAATGTAGGTCGATTCGGCTTAGGTTTTAGATACACTTTTAAATAATTTTACTCGTTAAGAAAATAGAAAAAGCCCGTTGAAAAATATTTCAAAGGGTTTTTTTTATCAGCGCAGTTCAGTATTCAAAAAATACCTCACATCTCACATCTCACATCTCACATCTCATTTCTCAGATCTCACATCTCTACTTTCCGGTCCATTTTGCAAATACTTTCTTCTCATTAGCGTTTGCATTTGGGTTAATGCTCGGCTTCAACCTCGTTTTTGGGTCTGCTTGCAGCGTTAGTTCAAAAGTTTTTTCAATGCCATCTCTACTTACCGTTATAGAAATGTTATCGCCTATTGCTTTCGTTTCAATTGTAGGTATCGTGTCTAATTGTATTATTGGGCTCGTTAGCTTCACATTAGTAAATACATCTTGCAAAGTCAGTCCGTTGATTTTTTCAATTTCGTCATTCACATTTAGGCCAGAAGTCCAGGCTGGAGAGTTCCTATCGATTTGAGAAACTGTAAATGCGCCGTTGCTCAATGTTGCGGTTGTACCCGTAAAAGGCTTTCCCGGCCTAGCATTTTCCGAAAATATGTTAACGCCGGCATAGCCGAAATATCTATTGTAATCTACATCGACCACTCCATTTACATATTTTGCCCAAAAATCTGTAAAGCTTTCGCCAGATATTTTTTCTACCATAGCCTTAAACTCTGCATCGGTATAGCCACGGCCAAGTGTTTTGCATTGTAAGTACATTGCTTTCATCACATCGTCTAAACTCTTTCCTCCTTTGGTGGCTTTAATTATTTCCAAATCCATCAACAGACCAATTACCTCACCTTTGCTATAATAGGATATAGAATTGTTTTTAGAATTTTCGTTTGGCCTATAACTGATGATCCAAGCATCGTAACTTGCTGCTGCAGCCGATTGGTATTTTGCCCCGATGGTGTTTTGTACAGTACCAACAGCTCCGGCTAGATCGTTTAAAAATTTATCTACGTCATTAAAGCCTGCCCTTAACATATATTTATTTTCGTAGTAAGAGGTAAAACCTTCAGCAACCCAAAGGTTGGTTGTATAATTTTCTCTATCATAATCAAACGGCCCTAAAGCAATTGGTCGAAGTCTCTTAACATTCCAAAGATGATGATATTCGTGCGCTACAAGACCTAAAAAACTTTTATAACCGCTCTCTGTTCCATAACCCATTCGGCTTGCGCCTAAGGTTGTAGAGTTTAAGTGCTCTAAACCGCCACCGCCTTTGGCGAAATTGTGGACGATAAAAACATAATGTTTATTGGGGTTTTCGCCATAAACGGCGGTTTCCTGTTCCACAATTTTTGCCATATCAACTTTCAATTTCTCTTTATCATAATTTCCTCCACCGTACATTGCAACTTCGTGGCAAACACCTGCGGCGCTAAACTCAAATATATCTTGATTGCCAACTTCTATCGGGCTATCAAAAAGTATGTCGAAATTTGGAGCGGTAAATGTAAATGCTTCGCCGCCAACTGCTTCGAGGCCGGTGGATACTTTGCTCCAAGTTTTAAAGGGGATGATTTTTACCGTGCTTGGCGAACTAATCAGCCCATCTGGATACATAAATATGCCTGTGGGCGATAGAAAAGCATGCGCCTCATCAATAAAAGGAGTTCTAACAGAAATCTCGAAAGCATAAATCCTATACTTTATTTCAATGTTTTCCGCTTTAGCTGAAAAGATCCGCCAAATATTTTTTCTTACTTTTTCTACCTTTAGGGCTCTGCCCGAAGAAGTTGCGGAAAACTCCTCTACACTTTTTTCAAATTCTCTAATCAAATAAGATCCTGGGGTCCAAACGGGCATTTTAACATCCACATAATCCTTAACTAAACCAGATATGTTCATCTGTACTTCTGCGTAATGCGCCTGTGGTTCTTTAAATGAAACCTCAAAACCAATTTTTACCTGCGATTTTGCTGTCATAATTCCCATAAATATAAATACTATGCCTAAAATCGTTGTTGTCTTTATCATATCTTTACTTTGTTACAAATTTATGCTTATTGATTGGCTTTCATCGAAAAACAATAAATGAAATTGAAATACAAGCGCAATTCCGATCCTTTGTGTTTCCACGAGCTAATCTTAATCGCTAATTTTTCTTCTGTAGACACGAAATGAGGAAAAGTCCTTATTTTTCCATATAACGTAAGGTTACAAAGCGCCTCAGCATCAACTTGAAAAAGAAATGATTTACACAATTAATTTTTATATTTATCGCCATGATACTTGTGGCAGACAGTGGTTCCTCCAAAACGGATTGGATGGGACATAAAGATGGGGAAACATTCCATTTTAGTACCATCGGCATTAATCCTTATTTTTTGAACGAGGCGAGTATTAGTATGCACATCTCTAAAAACACATCACTGCTGGGATGTGCGCAAGATGTAAGGGAAATTTATTTTTTTGGAGCTGGATGTTCATCGCCAGACAAACACGAAGTTGTATCAAACGGGCTTTCGGCCGTTTTCCCAAATGCTTACATTTCCGTGGAGCATGATTTGTTAGGCTCTGTTTATGCTACATGCGGTACAGAGGAAGGATTAGTTAGCATTTTAGGTACAGGTAGCAATATTTGCTATTTTGATGGGAAGAAAATTGACGATGGAAACCATGGCCTTGGTTACGTTTTAGGAGATGAAGGCTCTGGAACTTTTTTTGGCAAAAAGGTATTGTTAGGTTATTTTCACCAAGAAATGCCGCAAGACTTAAGAACTATTTTTTTAGAAACTTATGGTACTAAAAAAGAAGAAGTTATTACAAGAGTATATCAGCAATCTTTCCCAAACATCTATTTGGCCAATTTTAGCAAATTTATGGCCGCAAACATATCACATTGGTACATTCAGGAAATTGTACGCAGCGGTTTTCAAGAATTTGTAGATACAAACATAAAAGATTATCCCAATTATAATAAGATAAAATCCCATTTTGTTGGCTCTATCGCCTATTATTACCAAGATATTTTAATCGATGTTTTAAAAGAAAACAACATTACAATCGGAAAAATTTTACAAAAGCCAATACAAGAGCTTTACAATTTCGTACTTAAACAAGAGGGCGTTTTTTAGAATGCGTTAACCCTGCGATTATTTAACAAAGATTTTTAAACAGAACTCAAAACTTGATGTTATCCAAGCAACGATATATAAAGTATGAATAAGATATTAGTAGTAGATGACGACCAAGAGGTTCTAGAAACTTTAGAGTTGATCTTGGAAATTGGCGGATTTGAAGTATCTGGCTTAAATAACGGAGAAGAAATATTTGAGCGTATAGAATATTTTGAACCAGACTTAATTTTGTTAGACATTTCTTTAGGACATATTGATGGTCGATTGCTTTGTGAAAAGTTAAAAGCATCAGAAAATACATCTTATATTCCCATTCTTTTAATCTCGGGACTTTACACCGCAGATGAGGTTTCTTCATTAAAACATGGGCAAGACGATTTCCTTTCAAAGCCTTTCGAAATGGATGTACTGCTTGAGAAATTAGCAGCCATTTTATCAAAACAACAAAATGAAAACACCTATAAATTAAATTAGCCTGTCAATTTGGCAATTATTTTGTTTGGAACAACCCTTGTTATGCTTGGTTAAAATTAATTAACTATGAGCATACAAGAAAAAGGAAATATCTCCATCCACACAGAGAATATTTTTCCGATAATTAAGAAGTTTTTATATTCTGATAATGAAATTTTTCTGCGAGAACTTGTTTCAAATTCCGTAGATGCTGTTCAAAAAATTAAAAGGTTAGGCGCTTTAGGCCAATATAGCGGTGAGGTTGGGCAGCCTTTGGTAGAAGTTGCGGTAGATAAAGAGGCGAAAACAATCACTATTAGCGATAATGGGTTGGGAATGACTGCCGAAGAAATTAAAAAATACATCAATCAAATTGCCTTTTCTGGAGCAACTGAATTTGTTGAAAAATTTAAGGATGCGAAAGACGCGAATGAAATTATTGGTAAGTTTGGTTTAGGATTTTACTCTGCCTTCATGGTTGCCGATTTGGTAGAAATTAATACGCTTTCGTACCAAGAAGGTGCAGAATCTGCTAAATGGGTTTGCGATGGTAGTACGGAGTTCGAAATTTCAGAAGGCACTAGATTAGCTAGGGGAACGGATGTTATCTTACACGTTAACAAGGATTCTGAGGAATTTTTAGAGGAAGGTAAACTTCAAACCATTTTAGATAAATATGCTAAGTTTTTACCTGTGCCTATTAAATTTGGTACAAAGACAAATTCAGAAGATGATGGTGAGGATGAAGAAGGTAAGAAAAAATATAAAGACGTTGAGGTTGATAATATCATCAACACCACCAATCCAATTTGGACAAAAGCGCCTGCTGAATTAACTGATGAAGATTATTTGAATTTTTATCGTGAGCTTTATCCATTTAGCGAAGAGCCACTTTTTTGGATACATTTAAATGTAGATTATCCCTTTAACTTAACCGGCGTTCTATATTTCCCTAAATTAAAGAACGATTTTGAGATGCAGCGTAATAAAATTAAGCTTTTTTCTCGCCAGGTTTTCATTACAGATGAGGTTAAAGATATTGTCCCTGAGTTTTTGATGTTGTTGCACGGCGTAATAGATTCGCCAGACATTCCGTTAAACGTTTCTAGAAGTTTCCTTCAAGCAGATGGTAACGTAAAGAAAATTAACAATTACATCACTAAAAAGGTGGCAGACAAGCTGCAAGAGCTATTTACAAAAGACCGTAAAGCTTACGAAGACAAATGGAAAGACATTGGTCTTTTCGTAAAATATGGTATGATAAGTGAAGATAAATTTTACGATAAAGCGAAGGATTTTGCATTGCTTGGCAATACCGAAGGGAAATTATTTACTCTGCCAGAATATCACGACAAGGTTAAAGAACTACAAACCGATAAAAATGGGAGTGTAGTTTATATTTATACTAACGATGCACAAAAACAGGATGCATTTATACAGTCTGCAAATAAGAAAAATTATGATGTGTTGGTGTTGGATTCTCCAATAGACAATCATTTCATTAATCAGTTGGAGCAAAAATTAGAGAAAACCACCATTAAGCGTGTAGATTCTAGTGTAGCTAATAAACTGATAGAAAAAGAAGAAAGCAGTGAGCATGTGCTTTCAGAAGATCAGGTAAAACAGGTAACAGAAATTTTCGAAAAATCTATAACCAAACCGGGAATGCAGGTAGAAGTTGTTGCTCTAAGTCCTGATGAAATGCCAGTTACGGTTACTATGGATGAATTTATGCGGAGGATGAAAGATATGGCCGCGATGGGTGGCGGAGGTATGGGCTTTTACGGTCAAATGCCAGATAGTTATAAGGTTGCCATAAACGGTAACCATCCGTTGGTTACTAAAATATTAAAGGCAAAGGGTGATAATCAATCCAAATTGGCAAAACAAGCCGTAGATTTAGCATTGCTTGCTCAAGGGATGTTGACAGGTGCCGAACTTACATCGTTTGTAACTAGAAGTGTTTCCTTAATCTAAAAGGGTCTCAATTAGAAAAGCACAGCGCCCGATGAATTCTCATCGGGCGCTGTGCTTTTTTAAGCAATTTTACCGCTTCTAAATTAGAAAATTTCGTAAAAGAAAATAGCAGGAAAAATTAGTCTACGTTTTCGCTCTTCTTGTCTAAAACGTTAACCGCCATCTCGCTAAGCGTTTGGCCGCCCTTAATTCCGAAATCCAAAGTTCTTATTGGATATGGAATCATAATGTCGCTAGCATCGTAAGCCTTCTTAATGTTTATAATCGCATCGCTTCCCACCTTTAAATAATCTGGTTGCTCCAAAGATTTTACCCAAAGTCTAACGGTATAGTTTATAGAACTGTCGCCAAAGCCGTTAAAAAACATAGTGGTCTTTTCATTTTTATCCAATCCACTCATTTCTTTCAGGGCATCTAGAGTTATTTTCATTACCCGTTCTAAATCTTCACCATAGGAAACGCCAACAGATAAATCAAAACGGCGCTTGCCCAACATAGAATAATTTTCTATCGGGTTTTGAAACACATCTTTATTTGGAATGATGACCATTTGGCCTTGAAAAGTTCTAATAACTGTATCGCGTAGATTTATAGATTCTATCTTTCCCATAAAATCTTTGATTTTTACAATGTTACCAACAACTATGGGTTTACGGAATGATATAAAAACACCCGACATAAAGTTTGCAGCAATGTCTTGAAACGCGAAGGCAAACGCCAATCCTAATAAACCAGCTCCACCGAGTATGGTGGTTATTATTTTTCCTAAGTCTAAGATGCTTAGAGCGATAAAGATGACAATGCCGATAAAAAATATGTAGACGATAGAGGTAAAAAGGTTGTTTAATGTTTTGTTGTGAGAGAACTTGTTCATCGTTTTCGAAATCAACTTCTCAACGTATTTTGCAACAAAAAATCCGATAACAAGAACCACAGCCGCGAGTAAAATATTCGGGAGAAGTTTTATAAGTTCTTTCAACCACAGCGTTAATTTATCTGTAATCAGTTTATAAGAATCGCTTATATTAAAATTCATATTGTTTTTTTAGTTGATGTGTTGGTTTTTATTCTTACGTAAACGACGATTATGATTGCTTTTTTTTTAACTGAAAAATTGTTGCTTTATAAGGTCTTAGTGAGTTTTTTCTGCCGGTAAAAAGAATCAAAAAAACTAATTTATTCAAATTGGTAACTCAAATAAAAAGTCAAAAAGCCTTAAACAATAACAAGTTAGGATTGCAAGATTTTTTAAAGTCGTTTCTAACTTAACAAAAACAAATGAATTTTGCTTTTATTTTTCGGAAAAAAGCAGAAATGGATTGTCACTAATGCATTAACCTATAATTGAAGTTATGCATGATAAGTTTTTTTCAAAACCAAACAATATAGTTGAAATTGCCTTTATCCTCCCAACGGCACAGATGAAGAATAAAATTATAAAATTTATTTTCTTTGGCAATTACTTTGTAGGTTTATTAGCCATTGCATTAACTTTTGAGTGTGTATTGCAATTAAATTTACCGCAACTAAGTCTTACATACTATCTTCTGCTTTTTCTTGCACCCATTATTTATTACACTTTTGCGTATCATAACGCATCGACTGACCCGTTCGCAGAAAACCCGCGAAACCTTTGGTATTTTAAGAACAAAAAAATAATAGATTATAGCCAAGCCGGGTTGACATTAATCTGTATTGTTTTGGCAGTATTCATTTTCTCCGACAATTATAATGGCATTCTAAACCTGCCTTCCATTTATTGGGTTGCCGTAGTTGTAATCTCATTTGCCGCTATTTTTTATTATGGGTTGTTGCCAAAATCATTCATAGTGTTAGATTTACGGATTCGGGGCTGGTTAAAACCATTTGTGATCGGTTTTGTATGGGCTTGTTGTGCAAACGTTTTGCCCTTGATTGTTGCCAAAATCGAAAAAAATGCCAATATAGCCAACATCGGCATCTGGGCTTTTCTTTTTCTGAAGAACTGGATGTTTTGCACCGTTAACGCTATTATATTCGATATAAAAGACTATCCTACAGATGCTAACCGCCATATAAGAACTTTTGTGGTGCGCCATGGCTTACGCAAAACGATTTTTAACATTCTTATGCCTTTAATTGCCATCGGGGTTTTGCCAATGCTCTTATTCGCTTACTTAGAAAGTTTCAGTTTATTGCACGTTTTTTTAAGCGTGTTGCCTTTTTTGCTTACCATTTATCTCGCTTACTCAATGCATAGGCGACAAAATATAATGTATTACCTGATGATTATAGATGGATTAATTTTAATAAAGGCTCTCTGTGGGATAATTGGAATGGAATTTTATTAACATTAAAAAAGGGGCTATATATTGCTTTCTTCATCTTTTCTTCCTTCAAGTTCCATATTCGAAAAAAAATTACGACTATAACGTTGGTTGTTAATAAATCACCCAGGATTTTTCGAAAAAACAAATGTCGATTGAAATTTTTAAGTTTTTTGGCGTAATTTTACCTAGAACTCTTTAAGATTAAAAAAAAATAAAAATGGCAATAGATAAAAAAGATGAATTCGAAGAAATAGCGAAACGTTTAGAAGGCGAAGGCTTTAAAGTGGTTAGCCAAGACGAAGATCGGCCTTGGGGCGGTTTCTTCGTAATAAATGAGGATCAAGCGCAGCAGTTTGCTGATACCTATTTTGACGGTTTGGACGTTGATAATCTTAAAATTGGCGGTAAGTTAAGTCCTAAAATTTTGGTTGTTGCACCAACTAAGCGCCTATCGTGGCAATATCATCACCGCCGCGCAGAAATTTGGCAAGTAGTAAAGGGAACAGTTGGGATAGAGACCAGCCCAACAGACGAAGAAGGACAAATGAAAAAATACAAAGAAAACGACCAAATTAAACTGCAACAGGGTGAACGCCATAGATTAATTGGTTTAGAAGATTGGGGCATAGTTGCTGAGATTTGGCAACATACAGATGCATCCAATCCATCAGATGAAGATGATATAGTACGGGTGCAGGATGATTTTGGGAGATAGCCCTCAACTTGTTTAAGATAGGGCACAATTCTTTTTCGAGTTGTGCCTTTTTTATATTATATTGTACCAGTACCGGTAAAAACCTAGTTAGGTTAAAATCCGTAATTAATCTTGCTAGCTTTGCGTAATTTTTTAAACCATTAATGATTATACTTTTATTCTTTCTTTGCCACTGGTTCCTGTCTCTTTTTAGCCAAACTTTTTTCTTACATCGTTATTCATCGCATAAAATGTTTAAGATGGAGCCCTTCTGGGAGAAATTCTTTTACATTATTTTATTAATCTCGCAAGGATCTTCATTTCTAAATCCAAGGGCCTACGCAATACTTCACAGAATGCATCACGCATATAGTGATACAGAGGAAGACCCACATTCGCCCCACTTTTTTAAAGACGTTTTTGGGATGATGATTGCAACCAAAAACATTTATATGGACTACCTGCACTTTAAGATAGAACCTGCGCCTGCGTTTCGCGGGAACTATCCAGAGTGGGCATTAGTTGATAAAATTGGAAATTCCTGGGCTTGGCGTTTATCTTGTGCTTTGGGTTACATCGCTTTTTATATTGTTTTTGCCAACCATTGGTGGTTGTTTTTTTTGCTGCCAATACATTTTGTAATAGGCCCTATACATGGTGCAGTTGTAAATTGGTGTGGGCACAAGTACGGCTACTCCAATCACGATAACGGCGATCATAGTAAAAATTCGCTCCCATGGGATTTCTTGTTGATGGGCGAACTGTTTCAAAACAATCACCATAAGCAACCAAATAGCCCAAATTTTGCAAGTCGCTGGTTCGAATTTGACCCTACTTATCCTGTAATGAAGCTTTTGCACTGGATGCGGATTATAAAGATTAGAAAGCTTTAATTTTCTCAACTACGCTCTTCATTATTATGAGTGTTACACTTGATTTTCTTTGTAATAGAAGAATTGGTAGAAAATAACGATCGCAGAATTAATGTAAAACGGTTAAGTTTTGGATAAATACCTATTTGCCCTTAAAGATTCCTTTTAGGAATGAAGTATTCAATTTTTTTGGCTTAATTCGAGAAAAAAAGTGCAAATTCGCGCAACAAATAGAAATTTGACAGCCTAGTATATATCTGCTTCATTTTCAAATTGGTCGCCAAGAACTAACTCATTCTACCTTATGAAATGTATTTTCGTTTGTACAACTTTACTCATTTTATCCTTTTCAGTCGCAGCACAGATCCCCGGTGGTTTTGGTGCTGCAAAGAAGGCGGTTTTGACCGGCAGAGTTTTTGCAACTGTGAAAGATTCCATCACAAACAAGGCCGTAAATTACGCTACTGTCTCTTTAATCGACACAAAATCAGCTAAACCTGTCAATGGCGGCGTTACAGACCAAGACGGTAGGATTACGCTTCAAAATGTGGCAGCAGGTTCTTACAATCTTAAAATTGGCTTTATTGGATATGTAACCAAAAGTATTTCGATAGAGACAAGCAACAGGTCTTTAGATAAGTCGCTAGGTACTCTGTTATTAAGCCCTGTATCTAATGCCCTATCAGACGTTAAAATAGAGGGTAAAAAGGCAATTGTAGAAAATAAAATCGATAGGATGGTTTACAATGCTGAGGCAGATGGCACAAATGCAGGCGGCGATGCGACAGACGTGATGCGCAAGGTGCCAACACTATCTGTAGATCCAAGTGGTAATGTACAACTTAGAGGCGCCTCTGTAAAGGTTTTAATTGACGGGAAACCATCTGGAACGATGGCTGCAAGTACCGCAGATGCGTTAAAAATGATTCCGGCAGAACAAATTAAATCTGTAGAAGTAATCACCAGTCCATCTGCCAAGTATGATGCAGAAGGTTCTGGAGGTATTGTAAACATCATTACCAAAAAATCTAATGCGCAAGGCCTAAGCGGTAACGTAAGCGCTTCTGCAGGAACTAGGCAAAATAATGGTTCGTTAAATTTGACAGCCAGATCCGGCCGTTTGAGTGTTAATGGAAATCTAGCTAGCAATGTTGCCTATGCACAAGATTCTAGAGTAGATGTGATAAACAATACCTTATTTACAGATGGCAGTACAAATAATATTGCCCAAAAAGGTATTACAAAATGGAATCGCGGTAGTTACAACGGCGGTTTGGGTGTAGATTACGACGTTAATGCTTATAACAATATCAGTTCTACTGCAAAATTTACGCGTTTTACAAATGGAGGACCGGGAACAGCAGACTACATAATCAACACCCTACCGGCCATCAATAGTAGCCAAATAGATTTGACCAAAAATAACATAGATTGGAACGTAGACTACATCAGAACTTTTAAAAAAGAAGGCGAAGAATTTAGTTTGTCTGGTCAGTTATCTACCTCAACTAGTCCAACCACTATATCTAATATTTTAACCTCGGCCGCTTTTCCTAAAGGTTTTGAAACTAATAGTAAAAATAACGTTAAGAACAACGAGTACACAGGGCAGACCGATTATACTTATCCATTTAACAAAACAACCATTTTAGAGCTTGGCGCTAAAGGTATTTTTAGGAGCGTTAATAGCAAGTATGGAAACGACAATGGTAATTTTGCTTACAGTCAGGATGTTGCTGCCGCTTACAGCGTAATTAGTTTCGATCTCACAAAAAGGTTGAAGTTTAAGGGCGGTTTGCGTGCAGAGTACACCAACATTGGTTTTAATACGCTAACAAATGGTACTGAAAAAAATAATTACTTCAATTTGTTTCCGAGTTTTATCGTTTCTCGAACGCTTAACAAGGGAGCAACTTTAAAATTTAGTTACAATAGGAGGGTAGAGAGACCAACTCAAGCCTATTTAAATCCATTTAGAAACGAAAGCGACCGCTTTAATGTTTCGCAAGGTAACCCGCAATTAGATCCGGAATTGAGCCAAAATTTCGAGATTGGATACAATACTTTTATAAAAGGCTCAATTATTACAGCCTCCATTTTTTATCGAAATACTGGTGGGGTGATAGAGAAGTCTATCTCTCCATTGGTAGAAAATGGTTTAAGTAAGGTATTAGCCACTTACATAAATGTCGGGCGTTCCCAAAGCTATGGCTTAAATTTGTTCGGTTCTTACAATCCGATGCCGAAATGGACATTAATGAGCAATTTAGCCTTGAATAGCTATGAAGTAACCAATACAGCTACCAACATTAGTACTGGCACTTTTTTAAATTATAGCCTTTTTGGGCGTTCTGCATACGGGTTTGGCAAAGGATTTAATTTTGAATTATTTGGAGTGGCAACCTCTGCAACAAGAACCTACCAAGGTAAAACAGATCCTCTTTACTTTTATGGCGCTTCTTTAAAAAAAGATATACTTAAAAAGAAAGGAAGTATAGGCGTAAATACCCTTAATCCATTTACTAAAGATTTGCACATACATACTCAAAGTAACTCAAGTGACGCTCGAGGGATAGTGTTTCAAAATAGTAATGTTTATTATCCGCTTAGGTCTTTCGGTATTAATTTTAGCTACAGCTTTGGCAAGCTTAAGTTTGATGCGAGTTCTAAAATTAACAACGACGATGTAAAAGGCAGCGCGCAACCTGGCAGCACAGGCGGTGGTACCGGAAGTCCGGTTGGAGGCAGCGGCCAAGAATAATTTTATTTTTTCATTACTTTTTTTAAAATCATCAGGCTTAAGGGATTATAGTTGTATCCGCTTATGTTGTTTTGCAACATCACCACAGACTGATCGTAGAAAATTGGAATCACTGGAGAATTGTCCATAACCAATTGATCCATTTTGCGGTAAAGCTCAAAACGCTTTTTGTCATTAGGCTCGTTATAACTTAATTCGAAAAGCTTATCGAAATCCGCATTATAAAATGCAGTATAGTTTGGGCCGAAGGGCACCTTATTTTTAGAGTAAAATACAGACAAAAAATTTTCTCCATCTGCATAGTCTGCGATCCAAGAACCCCTAAAAAAATTAACGTTGTTTTTTGCCATAAGCTCACGCAGACTTGCGCTCGGGCTTACATCTACCCGTGCATGAATACCTATTGCATTGAGAGATCCTTGTATAAATTCTATCAAATCTTTATAGGTTGTAGTGGTATTTAAGGTTACTTCGGGCAGCGCTTTTCCGTTCGGATAGCCCGCTTCTTTCAATAATTTTGCAGCTAATGTAGGATTGTAGCTATATCCCTTTACCGTTTTATCATCAAACCCTGGCATTCCTTTCGGGATGAAACCACTTGTTGCTGCAATCCCAATTCCATTTCTCAAATATTTAATTAATTGATCTCTATCGATGGCGTAGTTTATCGCTTGGCGCACTTTTTTAAATCTTAAAGGAGAGTTTTTTACAATCGCTAAACTTGTATCAACCAAAATCCCCACATATTCGGTACACAAATAAGGACTTTTTCTCAACTGAAACTTGCCATGGTATTTCTTAGTCATTTGACCACCTTTTGTTAAGATATCATCGCGATAGCTACCATCTACACTGTAATAAAAATCTAAGTCTTTTTTTAAAAAGCTCATAAATCCGCTTTGCTTATCGTTTATAAATGTAGCGGTTACGGCATCTAGATAAGGCAAGGCACGTCCTTTTTCATCTTTTTCGAAATAATGCTTGTTTTTTAACAGCACTAATATTTCGCCTTCTTTCCAATACTTAAATTGGAATGGTCCGGTGCCTACTGGGTGGCTTCTAAAATCTTTTCCATAATATTGTACAACCTCCTTTGGTACTACCGAGCAATATTGCGAGGTAAGAAGATTCATTAACGGTGGGAATGGTTTTAAAAGTTTTATTTGAAAAGTACTATCGTTTAGCGCAAGGAAACTGTTTTCATCTTTTACTTTATCACTAAAAATCCACCCGCCAGAAGACGCCACTTTCGGATCTACTAATCGATATAAGCTGTAAGAAAAATCGCTTGCCAAAACTCGTCGGCCTTTACCATTCTTAAAAATTGGATCGTCTTGAAAAAATACATCGCTACGAAGACTGAACGTGTAAGTTCTGGCATCCTTACTCACGCTCCAGCTTTTTGCAATGCAAGGCACGGTTTTTAACGTAGAGTCAATCTGAACCAAACCGTTAAAAACTTGGTTGGTCATCCAAATGGCGTTTTGGTTGCGTGCGAAGGCAGGGTCTATCGAGGTTAAACCTTGATCTAGGTTAAGGCGAAAAACACGCTTATCTTGCTGTGTTGCTTCATTTTTGCACCCTACCGAGCTTATGATGGTGATGTAAAGACAAAAAATATAAGCAAAAACGCATTTCATGTGTATCAGATTATTAATTTTGTTGAAAAAAAATGGCTTTTATAAATTCGCTATTAATAGGTTTACAGGCTGCTAAGATAGAAGAATTACAAGAACGCTTGGACTTGGTTGCCCATAAAATTAAATTTATGGATAAACCATCCGTAGTTTGTTTAAATGCTGGCGGTTTTCCATCTTACTGGCTTTCAGAAGAGGTTTCTTTGGCGGGTGGTTTGGTAAGTAACGATATATTTGGTGCAGCATATATTATTTACTACGAGCCTGGAAAAACGCTTACAGATTTAATGCGGGAGGTACCCGTTGCCTTAAATACCGCATGGCAGGCCGTTAAAAATAACCGGATTGTTTTATTAAACGATGATGTAAATAGGTCTTTAACCGCAGAAAATGCCGTTGCTTTAATAGAAGACATTGCAGAGATGATTCATCCGGGCGCGTTTTTTTTTGGTCATGAGGGCGATAAGTGGATAAGATTTTCAATTTAAGACCAACTGATCGTCTCGGTTTTCTAACACCTTATATTCTTCAAATAAGCTTTTCGCGATGACTGCCGATGCAGCTTCCCCAAAATCAAGACCTGAATAATCTGGATTAAAACCAGAAATATAGGGGACAGCCATAATGTAAATGCGAGTATTAGGGCAGCCAAATTCGTCTAACACCTGAAAATTATCGTTTATTGCAATACCCGGAACATATAGATAGTAGCCGTCTATATTACGTTCGACGCCCGAAACATTAGCCTTTAAAGCTTCGGTAGCTTTAGCTTCATTACAAAATTTTAATTTGGCTGGCGATACCGTTTTTTCTGCCACCAAAGTTTTAAAGGGAAAATCTTTATAGCTTAGGTGCGGCTGACCAACACAATTTATATACGTATCGAAATGCCGGCTTACTTTTTCGTTATTTTCTTCTAAATAATGATAGGTTGCTCCGCCAGTGATGTTAGGTATTTCATAGCCTGTTTCATCAACTGAAACCATTTCTAAAATGCCAGCCTTGTACAACGCAAGCAAATCTTCTACTGAGCTTTGCGGCACAAACGCGATGACGATAGAGATGAGAGGCATCAAGGTTTTTTGCAACCTTAGCATATCTTCTGCTGAGAAGTGTTTTGCGGGGTAGTTCATCGCATAGCTAAGAACTGCCAAAAGTTCTTTCCAATATATAGATTCTCGTCGCTCAATGGATTTTTCGGCTTCCGCATATTCGGCTTCCAAAAGCTGGAACGGATCTAATTTTTCTCTCAATTCCATTGCTTTGTCTACAAATTCTTCAATAGTAAGATTTTTAATTTCTTCATAAAAGCCCAAATCTTTGTTTTTCAATAACAACTTGAAGTTTTTATCTAACACATAATCTAACAGTAAAAACCCACCATTCTCTGCCATGTTTTGCGCCACTTCTTCTCTAGTAAGTACGGTCTCTTTGAATAAATGTGGATCTGCTAAATGGAATCTAACAGCGGGCAACATGCCGTGTCTGGAGTGCATTACAATTTTAAAATTCTTAAATTTATGGTTCAAACGGTATTTGGGAATGCTGTGGTTGGAGTGAAAAAATACGCCATGCTGTCTGGCTAAAGTTCTAATGGCATCTATCGCGGTTAAAGAAGACCCTTTTATCGCGACAGCATGATCCACCTTAAATTTTAATTTTTGCGGTGGATAAGGCGAATCATAATACTGCTTTATTTTTCCCTCGTAGGTTTTTGGCCAAGTATGTCCGGTACAGATAATCACATGATGATAATTGCCTTTTAGTTCGCCATCAATCTCAACTGCAACTCGTTCATCATTAGGTAAATCTGCGATATCCGTAACCTCAGCGTTAAAATAAATGCTTACTTCCAGATCCATCTCTTTTGCTTTTTCGAGCAACAGTTGAAATTGGGTTTCGAGATATTCACCAAACAATAATCTTGGTAAGACTTTGTAACTGTTAAAGTTATCTACGTTTACTTTGTATCGAGTAAGTACCTCAGCTGGTTGCATTTTTATCCATTCACTAACTGAGGTAACCAGGTCTGGTATTTCATTGCCAGACACGTTTGTAATATGCTCATCTAACGCACCGTCGCTGCTATAAGGCATTCCTGCACCTAACCGATTGCCTTTCTCAAAAATATCTATCGTAAAATCTATGCACCCAGAATCTACAAACCGTTTAAACATAAACAATGCACTTGGCCCGCCGCCTAAAATTGCTATGTTTCTAAACATGATTGTTAGTAAAGTAGAAGATCTGACGGTTTTTAACGCAAATTTTGGCTTTTTTAGCCGTCGATTTTCTTTAAACCCGAGAGATAATAGATAGTTTTATATGAATGAAACTTAAGTAAAAGCCGCATTTCGTCACCACATTTAACCGTATAAACTACCAACCAACAAACGAAACAATCTATTGACTAAAACTTAATAAAACGCTGCACTTGATCTTTTATAAAAGCCAGCGTATCTTCTTTGTAAAGTTTTCCTTCGGCGTCTAACTCTGTCGTAATATTTGGGATATGGAGCCTCAATGGCATTACATGCAAATTTATGTAATGGCAAACCCCTGTAAAGTGATCTACTCCACGAATATTTCCATATTTTCCAGAAGATACCCCAGTTAAAGCTGCTTTCTTTTCGAAAAAACTGACTGGAAAATTGCATGCATCAATCAAAACTTTTAATACTCCAGGATAACTTCCGTTATACTCAGGCATAATAAACATAAACTTGTTTGTTGCCGAAATTAAGTCTTGTATTTTCGTAAACTCGGCAGACCGGTTCCCATACATATCGCTGTTAAGCACATCTGCCGGTAAGTGTTCCAAACTTAAAATTTGCGCTTCAACGCCGTTGTTTGCAAACTCTTGCTTGTAGTGGGTTGCAAACTTTAGCGTTTTGCTATTCGGTCTATTGGTAGCAGAAATGATGGTAAGCATGGTTAATTGTTAGTAAGATGTTTAAAACGGAGTCGACGCCGGTGTTAATTTTACCATATAGTTTGTATCTTAGCTGTTTGCTAAAAAGGCGTTGGTAACGGCACAAAAGTAGCGTTTTTCGCTATTAAACAAGGCATTTCAATTGAGCAAAATCAAGCGAACGGTAGTTTTTGGATAGATAAATGGGTAAAATAATTGCATTAGCAAATCAAAAAGGCGGAGTTGGAAAAACAACCTCTTCTATAAATTTGGCCGCCAGTTTGGCCGTATTAGAATTTAAAACATTGTTGGTAGATGCAGATCCTCAGGCAAATTCTACATCGGGTATCGGGTTCGACCCTCGTAATATAAAGGAAAGTATCTACGAATGTATCATTAACGATGTCGATCCTGCTATAGCTATTCAAAAGACGGAAACTCCAAATCTGGATCTTTTGCCCGCCCATATAGATTTGGTGGGAGCAGAGATAGAAATGATTAATTTGAACAACAGAGAGTACAAGATGAAAGCTGTGCTTGAAAAAGTTAAAGATCAATACGATTTTATCATTGTAGATTGCTCTCCATCGCTGGGATTAATTACCATAAATGCGCTAACGGCGGCAGATTCTGTGATTATCCCTGTTCAGTGCGAATATTTTGCATTAGAGGGATTGGGTAAGTTGCTAAACACCATTAAAATTGTGCAAAGTCGTTTAAATCCTGATTTGGAAATTGAAGGAATCTTGTTGACGATGTACGACGTGCGTCTGCGTTTATCTAACCAAGTGGTAGAAGAAGTGCGCATCCACTTTAACGATCTTGTTTTCGATACCATTATCCAAAGAAATACACGTTTAAGCGAGGCGCCGAGTTTTGGTATTTCGGTAATAATGCACGATGCAAATTGCAAAGGCGCAATAAATTACCTAAACCTTGCTCGAGAAATTGTAAAGAAAAGCGGATTATTGGAAGATCCAGAGAGTGAGGAAAGCATAGAGAGCGTAGATACAGAAACATTATAATTTTTTTGAATGACATCTTTTCAGCGAAAAACAGGCTTAGGACGGGGATTAAGTGCGCTTTTGGATGACAATGGAAGCACGCAGGTTGTTAGAGACAATTTTACCTCTGCGGGTGAGGGCAGCCAAATGGGCAACATTAGCCAAGTAAAATTAGCTGATATCGAAACCAACCCATACCAGCCACGCACCGAGTTTGATGCTGCTGCGCTTACTGAATTGGCGGAAAGTATAAAGGTGCAGGGCTTAATCCAACCTATAACCGTACGTAAATTAGGCGGGAACAAATATCAAATTATCTCTGGCGAGCGCAGACTTAGAGCGTCTAAATTGGCTGGGATAAACGAGATTCCAGCATATATACGTGGCGCCAACGATCAGCAGATGCTAGAGATGGCGCTGATAGAAAACATTCAACGAGAGAATTTGAATGCCATAGAAGTGGCTTTAAGTTTTCGACGGATGATCGAGGAGATTGGGCTAAAGCAAGAAGAGTTGGGAGATCGTGTTGGGAAAAACCGCAGCACGGTTACCAATTATCTGCGCTTGTTAAAGCTCCCACCCGCCATACAAGCCTCTATTCGAGATCAAAAAATATCCATGGGGCACGCAAGAGCCTTAATTAATATAGATGGAGTAGATAAGCAATTGTTCCTTCACCAGCAAATTTTAGAAAAAGGCCTTTCGGTTAGGAAGGTAGAAGAATTGGTCCGCGGCTTACAAAACGGAGCTAATACGCTCGTTCCAAAGCCGTCGCCAGATAGGTTGATCTCCTTTCAACACCGTAAACTGCAAGATGATTTAGCTACAAAGTTTGCCTCTAGGGTAAAACTGAAAGTTGGCGAAAACGGTAAAGGCGCGATAGAAATTCCGTTTTTAAATGACGAGGATTTGAATAGGATATTAGAATTATTAGATTGGTGATGAAAATTCTAAATCGTACTGTATTCATCTTTTTCTGTATCATTTCATTTGCAAAACTTGCTGCAGCGCAGGTTAAAGATACTGTGTTAAAACCTGTTGACACTGCCGCTGTAGTCAAAAAGTCTTCTTTTTTGGAAAAAACAGGCAAAAGAAGTAAAGTCGATACCCTTGAGAGCGGGTACGTTAATCCGGGCAAAATTGCAGGACGGCAGGCCATTATTCGGTCTTTGATTGTGCCAGGATGGGGACAACTTTACAACATTAAACTTCTTAATGATGGTTACGGCCCGCGCGCAAACAAGAATCACGTGCTTCAAAAAGCATACACGTTTGGCAAAATTGGAGCTATTTACGGTGGCTTTACTGCATTAACCATTGCTTATATAAGCGCTCGAAAAAATTACAAACTTTACTTAAAAGAGTTGCAATACCGGTTTGATAATAATGCACAGTTCGATCCGGATGGACCGTTCGGTGAGCGATACTCGACCGCTGGAATTACTACCGGTAAAAACACATTTAAAAGAAACAGTCAGATTGTTATTTTTTCTTACGGGTTAATTTACATTGCAAATGTGTTAGATGCGTATGTTGCAGCGCGCTTGCACTTTTTTAATGTAGATGATAATTTGGCGTTTAATATTTCGCCTACTTTGCAAAATATGCCAACCATTTACACCAACAATTATATTCCCTCATTAAGGTTTGCGTTAACTTTTTGAAATAACCAGATATGAAAATAGCACTTTTGGGTTTCGGCAAAATGGGCCAAATTGTAGAGCAAATGGCTTTGCAGCGCGGACACGAAGTTGTTCTAAAAATTTCGATAGATAACCCTTACGACTTAACAAGAGAGAACTTAAAAAGAGCCGATGTTGCGATAGATTTTAGTGCACCGGATGCCGTTTTGCATAATATCTACGCCTGCTTTGATGCTGATGTACCTTTGGTAGTAGGAACAACTGGTTGGTATGGCAAGCTTCAAGAAGTGAAAGATGCATGCAATAAAAGCAACAGCACCATGCTTTATGGTTCGAATTTTAGCATTGGAGTGAATCTATTTTTTAAACTAAATTCTTTCTTATCAAAGTTGATGAATGATTACCCCGCTTACGACGTGCAATTGGAAGAAACCCATCACACTCAAAAGCTAGATGCACCAAGCGGCACGGCCATAACGCTGGCAGAGGGAGTGATAGAAGGTTTGGAGCGTAAAGATGAATGGATGAACGAAGTAATTGGCACCCCAATTGAGGTTTTCCCGAAACCAAATCAGTTGCTTATAGAATCTAGCAGGGTAAACAATATCCCCGGAACGCATTCTGTAGTATATAGCAGCGAGGTAGATGATATACAAATAAGGCATACTGCCCATAACCGAAATGGTTTTGCACTTGGTGCGGTTATAGCGGCAGAATGGTTGCAAAATAGAAATGGTTTCTTTAACGTTGCTGATATTTTTAAATAACTGTTTTTCTAAAGATCATAAGCCAAAAAAAAGAAATTGGAAAGTAAAATTGCCGAAATTCGGTACGAACTGAACAAGCCGGTCGATGTCGAGGACGTTATCCAAACTTATATTAGTTCTGGCATAAATAGGCCTACCGCCGATAAAGAACGAATTGCCGAAATGTATGCAAATTCTAACTTGGTTATATCTGCATGGCATAATGAAGTTCTTGTTGGCGTCTCGCGTGCTCTGACAGATTTTTGCTATTGTTGCTACCTCGCTGATTTAGCGGTCAAAGAATCTTATCAAAAACAAGGAATTGGTAAAAAATTGATAGAATTAACTCGCGAAGCTATTGGGGATAAAACGATGCTTCTGCTTTTATCCGCCGCAGGCGCAATGGAGTATTATCCAAAAATAAACTTCGACAAAGTAGAAAACGGCTTTTTCATCCCACGAAAGTGGTAATGAAAAACTTAACTGAGGGATGTGTAACATTGGTATAAATTTGCGCTCAAAGATTTATTAGACATTCGGCTGTTGCGCAAATAATAAATTTTTTTAACACTTTAATATATGAGTTACAAATTTTGGCAGAAAAATAGAACTGCACCAAAAAAAAAGAAATCGAAATCGAGAGAGTGGATAGATGCCATCGTGTTTGCAGTAGTTGCCGCGACCATTATTCGGGTGTTTTTTATAGAAGCCTACACCATTCCATCCGGTTCGATGGAGCGCACCTTACTGGTTGGCGATTTTTTGTTTGTTAGTAAAGTAAATTATGGGGCGCGGATACCAATGACGCCGATTGCCTTTCCATTTGCACATCATACCATGCCATTAACAACTTCGACCAAAGCCTATTGGGATGGTTTTGAGTTGAAATACCACCGCCTGCCAGGATTATCTGAAGTTAAGAGGAATGATGTTGTGGTGTTTAACTTTCCGGAGGGAGACACTGTTGCCGTAGAAAATCAAGCAGATAGTTACTACAACATGGTGCGAAATATGGGGCGTGGTGTGGTTAGAAGTACGTACACCATAATAGATAGGCCAGTAGATAAGCGCGAGAATTATATAAAACGCTGCATTGGTATTTCTGGAGATGTTGTTAGCATGAAGAACGGTTTGGTAAGCGTTAACGGAAAATCAGAGCCAATTAAGGCGACAGGCATGATGCCTTATCAAATAGATTTTAAAACTCAAGACGTAAATTTTTCCGTTTTGGAAGACCTTGGAATAAGAACTGGCGAAATGCAGCAAATTGGTAATGAAAGTTATATCATTACCGCATCGCCCAATATTGTGGAAAAACTTAAAGCATTAGACTTTGTAAATTCGGTGAAGATGAGCCCGACTCCATTAACGCAGAGAGAATCGGGCATATTTCCGCACGACCCAAACCGAGTTTGGAATGTAGATAATTTTGGCCCGATAAAAATTCCCGCAAAGGGTTTAACAGTACAAATAGATAGCAATACCATGCCTTTGTACTACCGCGCAATTAGAACTTATGAGGGAAACAAGGTAGAACAAAAAGATAAACAATGGTATATTAACGACAGGCTTGCTACATCTTACACTTTTAAGATGAACTATTATTGGATGATGGGCGACAACCGACACAATTCTGCCGATAGCCGATATTGGGGTTTTGTGCCCGAAGACCATATTGTTGGCAAAGCCTTGTTTATTTGGATGAGCTGGGACAGTGATGCATCGTTGATTCATAAAATTAGATGGAGCCGTATATTTAAGGGGATTTATTAGCATTTTTACAGTTTGCCTTAAAAAATAAGTTCTTCATCCGGAAGAAAAAATCCTGAAAAAAAAATTTCAGGATTTTTTTGGCATCGAAAAAACTTATTAAAAAAAATTGAAAGGTTTTTTCGGATTTAAAAAATAATGCTAAGTTTGCCTTTCTAATATAAAAATGTCGGTAGTTAAGCAAAACGGATTGAAGCTTAGGGAAGAGGTATTGAAATACTTCTTTTACATGGAAGCGCTACCGCTAACCAAACTTAGCAAACTAACTGGCAAAAGTTTACCCTTGGTTGCCAATGCCGTTAGCGCTCTCGTAAAAGAGGGCTACCTTTTAGAAGAAGGTTTGGCGCCTTCGAGCGGCGGCAGGAGACCTGCACTTTTTAAATTAAATCCGAACCATAAGAAATACATCGTAGCCGTAGCAATGGATCAGCGAACTATTCGCATCAATATTTTAGATTTTTTGCGAAACAGTATGATGGAAACGCAAATACTAAAATTCAATATCGAAAATAACGATTTGGGCGTAGAGGGATTATTGAATTTTATTAGAGAGACCTTAAAAAAATCGGGTTTAAAAATAGAGAATTTGCTTGGCGTTGGCATTGGTATGCCCGGCTTTATTAACACCCAAGATGGAATTAATTACTCATTTTTTAACACCGGGGGATCTACAAATTTAAGCGAGTTTTTAAGTAAAGAGTTAGATCTACCTGTTTTTTTAGATAACGATTCTAGCCTGATTGCGCTTGCCGAATTTCATTTCGGCGCCGCAAAAGGTTACAAAGACGCCCTTGTGGTAAATATTGGCTGGGGTACAGGTTTGGGAATGATTATAGATGGAAAATTATACCGAGGTTCTACTGGTTACGCAGGCGAATTTAGCCATGTTCCACTTTCTAGCTCCAATAAGTTATGTTCTTGTGGCAAGCGCGGATGTTTGGAGGTTGAAACCTCATTAACGGTGATGGCAGAAAAGGCAAATGCAGCCATTAAAAATGGTGCAGAAAGCAGCATGTCTAACTTATTTGAAAACAAGTTGATTCCTCGCGGAGACCATTTTTTAACCGCTGTTGCTCAACAAGATCCGTTGGCTATTTCTATTCTGTCAGAAACAGGCTACCATTTGGGCAAAGGGATTGCCACATTGATTCACATTATGAACCCAAAGTGCATTGTGCTTGGAGGTAGGGGAGCTAAAGCTGGCAAAATGTGGTTGCCAAGTGTGCAACAAGCAATAAATGAGTTTTGCATTGCGCGCATTGCAGAACAAACAAAAATTTTGGTTTCAGATCTTGCAGAAGAGGCAGAGCTGCTTGCAGCAGCAAGCTTAGTGATAGAGAATAGTAAATTTTAAAAAAAAAATAAATATTTAAATAATCAATTACACAATTACTAAAGAATGCCATTATGAAAAAAATCTATTCAAGGTGTCTAGTCCTACTGTTGTTAAGTTGCGCAACAGTGGTGGTCAATGCCCAAAAAACCATTACAGGTACTGTAAAGGAAGCAGTTGGTCCTATACCCGGTGTTAGTGTTCTAATAAAAGGCACAAGTAGGGCAACTCAAACAGATAAAAATGGTCAGTTTTCCATTTCTGCAAATCCAGCTGATGTTTTGGTTTTCTCGGCCATTGGCTATTCCGCGCAAGAGATATCAGTTGGAGATAAATCTACCATAAATGTTACGCTAAAGGAAAACGCCAACGAGCTTGCTGAGGTACAGATAGTCGGAGCTTTGGGTATTATCAAGGAAGATAAAAATCTAGGTTACGCCGTAACCACGGTAAAGGGAGAAGACATTACCAGAACCAACACGGTTAACCCAATTACTGCTCTGCAAGGAAAAATTGCTGGTGTAAATGTTAATGTGGTGGGTGCGGCCGGTATCCAAACATCGCCATTTATCCAAATTCGCGGTGCAAAAGTGTTGGGATCTAGTCCGGGCCAAGCAAATAACCAGCCTATTTTTGTTGTTGATGGAAACGTATTGCAAAACAACTTGATTAGCGCAGACGGTACAGATGCTGGATCTCAATTAAAGAATTTAAACCCTGATGACTACGCGTCAATTACGGTGCTTAAAGGAGCTGCTGCAACTTCGCTTTATGGTTCTAGGGGTTTAAATGGAGCAATTGTTATTACTACAAAAAAAGGTAAGGCAGGCTCAGGTTTAGGAATAGAATTTACTTCAACCTATCAAACCTCTAATATCTATAGGAGTCCGATGGAGTTTCAAAATACTTATGGTCAAGGCAGTGCAGTCACAAGAGAGGGAAATTTTGCAGCAGATGGCAGCCAGGCAAATACGGTTGGCAGTTGGGGACCTGCTTTTGATGGGAGCATTCACCCTGTAATCTACGATCATTCTAGGATGACGCCTTATGTATCACAACCAGAAAATTGGAAAGCGTTTTATCAAGATGGAAATTATGTAAATAATAACATTTCTTTAAGTGGAGCAAGTGATAAATTTAATTATCGGTTGTCTTATTCTAACAATGCTAGCAAAGGCATGTTGCCAAATAATGGCTTAAATAGAAATGCCTTTGATATTAAACTGGGTGGGGATTTAAATAAAGTTTTTTCAACGGAAATTGGCATAAACTATGCAAATACAATAACAAAAAATTATTATGGTCAAGGTCGATACGAATACGGAGGGGGTACCAATTTAGGGTTTAATACCTACTATTTACCTCGTAATTTAAATTTTTCTGATTGGCGCGCAACTTATCGCAATGCAGATAACTCATTAAATAATGCTGGGGCGTTTGGGAATTTAAGTAGTGTTATAAATGCTTTTTCTAGGTTCGACAAAAATAATTTTAATAGAAATGAAAATTCTTTTCTCGGTTTTGCACAATTAAAAGCACAAATAAATCCTTGGATAGATTTGTCTGCCCGAGGCAACGTAAATTTTCTCAAAATTTATGAGGAAACAAAAAATTACGGCAACGATAAGAACAACGCAGGGGGATACTACAGCACTGCTGGAAATTATGCGACAGACTATACGCTATTATTTATGGCTCACGGAGCTAAAAAGGTGATGAGTGATGACTTAAACATTGACCTAAGAGTTGTAAATGAAATTTATGGGAACGGCTTGGCAGAGAATTATGGCGTAAGTACTAACGGCGGACTTGCAGTACCTAATCAGTTTTTTCCTGCAAACTCGGTAAATCCAATTCAAAACAACTACTATTATAATTTTGATGGTTATCCGGGCGCTCGTCCTTCTAATACCAAAACTATAGGTCTAGCCGGAATATTAAACCTAAATTATAAGGATTACCTGAATTTAGAGATTACCGGCAGAAATGACTGGTTATCTACTTTAACCTATCCAAACGCGGTAAACGGAGCGAACAATTATTCTGTTTTTTATCCATCGATTAATCTAGCCTACGGCTTTTATGATCAATTTAAGGAAAGTATGCCTAATTTTTTATCTAGCGGAAGGTTAAGAGCCTCCATTGCTTACGTTGGAAACGCTGGTGTGGCGGGCCCGTATGCTACCGGTGCGGGCTTTGCGCCGGGCACCATTTTTAACAACGCCAGTCAGGGTGTTTCCAGTGCATCTCAGATAAATGCAGACGTTAAGCCTAATTTAGATCTTAAACCGCAAAGACAGCGCTCGTTAGAATTTGGTACAAACATTGGTTTTTTAAAAGAGCTTATCAATGTAGATTTTACTTATTATAAAACCAATACTTTTGATCAGTTACTATATGTCCCAAGTGTGATAGAAACAGGCTTCAGCAGAAGTTTTTTAAACCTCGGTAACATTCAAAATCAGGGGATAGAGTTATTGGTAAATGTAACGCCAATCCGTAAAAATGGTTGGAACTGGAATGTTGCTGTTAATTTAGCACATAACAAAAGCAAAATTAAAGAACTTGGAAACGGCATTAAAGAGTGGGAAGTAGGTGGTGGATATGATGGCGCAAACGTTTGGGCTTATGAAGGTGGAGATTTTGGGGTGCTAACAGCAGACAACGGGTCTTCTAGCTTAATTGACACTAAAACAGGTTTACCAGTTATTAGAAATAGTAGCCGCTACACTAACACTAACCCGACAGTAAAATACGATATTGCGGATTACTCGTTGGTTAGTCCAACTTATTCTGATGACCAAAGGAGGGTAAAAATTGGAAAGGTGGAACCTAATTTGACAGGTGGAGTAAGTTCTTCATTACGTTACAAAAACTTTAACTTATTTGCGCAAGTAGATGGCCGTTTTGGTGGATATGTTTATTCAGAAGCACTAAGTTATGCATCTGGTCAGGGTACTTCTGCAAATACGCTACAGTTTAGAGATCAAGCACACGGAGGTGTTGCGCGTACAGATTCTTATACCGGTCAAACTAGATATGATGGTGTAATTCCGAATGCTGTATTTGAGGATGGACAAGAAAGTTTGCTCAAACCCGGCACAAGTATAGGGGGTATGACGTTTAGGCAGGCTTATGACCAAGGCTTGGTTGAGCCATGGAAGGCTTCTTTATATTATAATACCTGGTATGGATATGGAACCAATCTTAATGTAAACGAAACAACTTCTAAAAACTCTTGGATAATGTTAAGAGAGGTTACGTTAGGCTATAGTTTGCCAAATTCTATTGTAGAAAAAATTAAATTGAGAGGCGCTAGAATTAGTGTTTCTGGAAGAGACTTGGGTTATTTCTACAAGACTTTAGCTGGAGGTCAAAATCCGGCGTCGATACAAAGTAACGATCCATTTAGACCTTTCATTACTGGTGGTGTTCCATTTTTCAGAAATTACTCGGTCAGCTTAAACGTTACATTATAATATTCAAACTTCAGAAACATGAAAACAACAAATAAATACATATTGGGATTGATTGCTGTAGTTTTACTTAGCCAATCTTGTAAAAAGGAATTGATTGATACCAATACCAATCCTAAGACGTTAGACGATGCTAATCCTGAATTTATATTCACAGCCGCAACCCAAGATTTCACTTTAACGGGCAGAGATAATACCAGCCAAAAATATGGTACAACAATGGCTTACATGCAATATATTGTGCCGGAGGGTGCGGATGCAAACGCATTAGCCACGAGGTATTGGAACCCCAGCAAATCAACGGGGCCAAATCCTGGCTTTCCATTCTATAACGACTATTTTACAAGGTATGGAAGGGATATGAATAGAATCATTGATAAAATTGATAATATGCCAGATGCGCAAAAAGCAACCTACCAGGGCTTAAAAGCGATTGGTCAAATCATCAACGTTTATGAGGCTTGGCGTGTCGCAGATGTATTTGGCGCTTTACCTTATACACAAGCTTTTGATAATGTGAAGTATCCTCTACCAGAATACGATTTTGATTTTACTTTGTACAAAACTTTTGATACACAGCTGAAAGACGCGGCAACTACGCTTAAAGGTACATCGGGCCAAATAGACCTCGGCAATCAAGATTTTTTTTATGGGGGAGATTATGCAAAATGGTTATCTTTTGCGAATACACTCCGTATAAAAATTGCACAGCGTTATGAGCAGAGAGATCCCGCTCAGTTAACAAGTGTCTTATCGGATATTGCAGGTAATTTTGCCGGTAATATTATTGCCTCAAATGACGCCTCTTTTGGTTACAACCAAACTAGAGATTGGAACAATAACGTAGATGACATTAATGTTATTCTATTTGCGTATAATGCAGCCTTCCCATTTGTAGAATATCTAAAGGCTACTAACGATCCAAGAATAGCGTTTATGGTCAGAAAGAATGATTTTGGCGCTGATTACAAACCTTTTTTAAACGTTCAACAAAATGGTGACGCGGCTGCAAAAGCTGCTCTAATGCAACCGGAGAATCAAATTCGTTATTGGGGAAAGCATACTTTCCCTGCTTCTGCCAACGGCGCTTATGGATCAACGGGGTTAGATCGTTTTAAAACTTTTACCATTACCGGTGGAACACAAACCTTAGGTTTTCTATCTGCTATTCAAAGTAGATTATTTATTAAAAATGGCGGATTCGGTGGGTTTGATGCTCGCTCATCCCGGGCATTGATGCATGATGACGAATCGTATGTAGATGGTTCGACAATCAAATATCGCACACCGTATTTAACCTATGCAGAAACCTGTTTTATGATGGCGGAGATTGCACAAAAAGGTGGCAACGGTTTAGGTAAATCCGCTTCTCAATGGTTTTATGATGGCATTCAGGCATCTTTCGATGCATACAAAACAGCAGCAGTAGCTGCAAATGTACCCAATGCGGCAAACGTAACCATCGGAAATTTTGCATCAACAATTCCTTTTTTAGGCTTACCAAGCATCTATTCTCAAGCTTGGGTAAATTATTTGCGTCAGCCCGAAGAATCTTGGGCAATGTGGAAAAGAACCGGTTATCCTCAATTCACAGATGTAAGGCCTGGCGATAATGGGCAGATCGGCAAAACTTCTATTGCATATCTCGAAAGTCTATATGATGGAAGCCAAAATTTAATAATTCCAAGACGTAGTTCTTTAAATCTAAGCACAGGCTCTAATTTAAATTCTGCGAATTACGCCAAAGCAATAGATGCAATGATGGCAAAAGATCCTGCTTATGGCTCCAGCACACTAGATACCAAAGGTAGAATTTGGTGGGATAAAAAATAAATTGGACTTTTCTAGTAAGCGTTATAATGGGTTTGCGAAATTTTTGCAAACCCATTTTGTTTTATAACGGTTTTCTATTATCGTTTAGGTAATTAAACATGTTCCAAAATCAAATTTCTAGGCGCGTATTCTCTGCCACTGCCCTGTCAATTAATTATAGAGTAAAACGCTTTTTACAATTAGACGATAGGAGTACCATAGGGATAGTGATATTTGCACCATTATAATTAAAAATCAGATGAGTTTAATAGACGATTTAAACTGGCGGTATGCCACAAAAAAGATGAACGGGAAAACTGTTCCCAAAGAAAAAGTAGATTATATTTTAGAAGCCGCGCGTTTGGCGCCATCTTCTTCGGGTTTGCAACCATTTAAAATAATTGTAATAAGCAATAGGGAAAAGCTTGCCGAAATAAGAAAGTTCGCCAACAATCAAAGCCAGATAACCGACTGTTCGCATCTCTTTGTCTTTGCGGCTTGGGATGGTTATTCGAACAATAGAATTGGACAATCTTTGTTAAACGGATCTAAACAGCGAGGCTTGCCAGATGAGTCCATCAAGCCCTTCCAAGATAGATTGTGGGGAACATTTGCTCCATTAAACCAACAATGGCATCAAAACCATTCAGCCAAACAAGCTTATATTTCGTTGGGTATTGCACTTGTAGCAGCAGCAGAGCAAAAGGTAGATGCCTCGCCGATGGAAGGTTTTCAGCCTGAAAAAATGGATGAGTTCTTAGGATTAAGAGAATTGGGTTTGAAAAGCGCGGTAATTATGGCCATTGGCTATCGCGATGAAGAAAACGATTGGTTGGTAAACCTCAAGAAAGTGCGTACTCCGAAAGAAGATTTTATTATAGAAGTTAAAGGATAATAATTTTTTTCTCGCCAAGATTTTGGTGTTGTGATATTTCAAAATCATTATTAAAACATCTAACCTTACTAGGCGCGTCACGCAACCTATCTAAATCTGCAGTGCTTAAGTTCCTAAACCTGGGTGCAGCGGCAGCGCCTATTTTCCTCAAAAAAATAGGCCTATAGCGAAACACGGGGCTGTTGCCCGTTTACCTGTACTGCCTTGGCGTTTTCGAAAAAAGTATCAAGTCTTTAAAAAATGGGATAAACTTTTGAATCTTATTCCAGATGCATAGACAATTAGCCATCTCAACAACTCTCCGTCCCGCATTTGTAAAATGCAATTTCCCTTTACACATTTCGCAGAAATTTCTGTTATTTAGCGTTTATGCAGGCAAAATATATTTCTTATCAAGATACAGCGTCTTTTTCTAAAATGGCTTTAGATTATATAGAGGACGAGCCGCAATTGAAAGACTTTTACAGTTATCGCCCAGATTTAGATGGTTTAAAAAAAGCAAGCGAAAATCGGGCGGAAGTTGGAAATAGAAAGATTTTAATCGATGTTCTGCAACGGCAGTATGCCAATCTGCAGCCAAATAAATCGGTGATAAAAAACATCGAGCTTTTAGCTTCTTCAAACACCTTCACCGTAACCACTGGCCATCAATTAAATCTTTTTACTGGCCCACTTTATTTCATCTACAAGATTGTTACCACAATAAATTTAGCGAGAGAGCTTGCCATTGCCCAGCCCGAAAAAAACTTTATTCCTGTTTATTGGATGGCTACTGAAGATCACGATTTTGAGGAGATAAATCACGTTAATGTCGATGAGAAAAATATCAGCTGGGTGCAAAAGACCAATGGCGCGACCGGTAGATTAAACACCAAAACAGTAGCCGCTGCGGTTACTGCTTATACAGGTTACCTTGGCATAAGCCAAAACGGTAAGCACCTAGCAAAAATAATTGAGCAAGCTTATCTCATGCATAATAATTTGGCAGATGCCACACGCTATCTGGTCAATGAGATTTTTCAGAAATACGGTTTGGTGATTATTAATGCAGACGATAAGGGTTTGAAAGCTGAATTTTTAAGCATTATGATTGCCGACATTACCGAACAAAATAGCGCCCATACCATCGAAAAAACTTCTGAAAAATTAGAATCAATGGGTTACAAAAGCCAGGTAAACGGTCGCGAAATTAATTTTTTTTACCTTCTTGACAATCTTCGCGAGCGCATCATTCTTAAAAACAATAGATATTTAGTAAACCATTCGGATATTAATTTTAGTAGAGAAGAATTAGTTGACGAGATGAAAAATCACCCCGAAAGGTTCAGCCCAAATGTGGTAATGCGACCGCTTTATCAAGAAGTTATTTTGCCAAACATCGCATACATTGGTGGCGGCGCAGAAGTGGCTTATTGGATGCAACTCAAAGCAAATTTCGATTTTTACAGAGTACCTTTCCCGGTGTTGTTATTGCGTAATTCTGCATTGCTGATAGATAAAAGATCTTCGCAAAACCTATTTAGTCTGGGTTTTAATTTGGAGGATATTTTTTTGCCGATTGAAGAATTGAAAAACAATTGGGTGCGAAAAAATACAGAAGACGCGCTTAGTCTTGCAGATGAATCTCGAGCGATAAACAGTGTGTTTGAACAAATTAAATTAACCGCCTATAAAATAGACAAAACCCTTTCTGCTTCTGCCGATGCAGCTTTGCACAAGACGGAACGGTTGATTACCAATTTAGAAAAGAAATTATTCAGGGCCGAAAAGCGGAAACATAAAACCGCGCTTACGCAGATAGAAAACGTAAAAAAACGTTTGTTTCCTAACGGTACACTCCAAGAAAGAACAGTTAACCTGGCGCCAATGTATGTAAATTATGGCGAGGATTTTCTATCGACTTTAATAGAAAACTTCGATCCGCTTGGTGGCGATTTTACTTTATTGCTTCCAAATTCTTAGCATAAAATCCAATTATAAAATCGACCCAAGACATAAATGACCACAATTACAGAATCCAAACTCCGGGCATTTACCCAAAGCGTTTTTACCAAAATGGGTTGTTCAGAAGAGCATGCAGTTTTGGCTGCCGATGTTTTATTGAAATCGGATTTGCGTGGAATAGATTCGCATGGCGTAGCGAGATTAACAGGTTATGTGCGGCTGTGGGAAAAAGGTAGGATAAATACCAAACCAGATATAAAGATAATTCATGAAACTCCAACCACTGCAACCGTAGATGGCGATGCAGGTTTGGGATTGGTGGTTGCGCCATTTGCAATGGATTTGGTGATAGCAAAAGCCGAAAAATATGGCAGCGGTTGGGTCTCTGTGAAGAATTCCAATCATTTCGGCATTGCCGGATATCATGCACTTAAAGCGGTGGCAAAAGATATGATTGGCATTAGCATGACCAATGCGAGTCCGCTGGTGGCGCCCACTTTCACAACCGAGCGCTTACTCGGCACCAATCCAATGTGTTATGCTTTTCCTGCCGGAAAATATCAGCCGGTCGTAGTTGATTTGGCAACATCAGCGGCAGCAAATGGCAAGTTAGAGATTGCGCAACGCGCCAATAAAGATTTGCCCCAAGGTTGGGTGCAAACTGAAAAAGGGCACGCTTCTATTAATCCGAATGAATTGAAAAATGGCGGCGCACTTCTACCGCTTGGCAGCGATAGAGACCACGGCAGCCACAAAGGTTATGGACTGGGCGCAACTGTAGATATTTTATCAGCCGTGCTTTCTGGTGCTAATTACGGACCTTGGGTTCCGCCTTTTGTGGCGTTTTTAAATCCGCCAACAGATCCCGTTGGTGAGGGCATTGGTCATTTTTTTGGTGCAATGCGCGTGGACGGATTTAGACCTGTCGAGGATTACAAACACCATTTAGACAATTGGATCAGTCGATTTAAATCTGCAAAAAGCATCGACCCTAACCAACCGGTAATTATCCCCGGCGAGCCTGAACATGCCGCCGAGCAGGAACGTACAAAAAACGGAATCCCCGTTGTAGATGCGGTGGTGGGAGATTTGAGAGAAATTGCAGAGAAGTTTGAGATTAGTTTGGAGTTTAACTAAAGAATTTTTCTTCAGTTCCGGCAAATGTCACGTTGAGCCTGTCGAAACGCCTAAAAAATTGGTAATGAATAGTCCTAAGACAAGCTCAGCATGACACATTTAGATAATCTTATCCAGCTTTGACTCTAAATTCCACCATCAATCAAATAATCAAACGAAAACTAGTTAAGACACTTTGCCGACAAACATTTCCTCCCCTTTTTCAGTATAGTACCCTGAAACAACTTTAATAAAAAACATGGAAAATCTATTATTTGAGAAATACGAATCAGACAAACTTTCTTTAAAAAATCATGCTGTGATGGCGCCGATGACACGATCTAGAGCCGTCGAAAATAATGTAGCAAATGAATTAATGGCAACTTATTACGGACAGCGGGCAGGAGCGGGCTTAATTGTTACGGAGGGAACCTCTCCATCGCCGAACGGCATTGGGTATCCACGCATCCCCGGAATGTATAACCAAGCACAGGGTGACGGTTGGAAATTGGTGACCGACGAAGTGCATGCCAAAGGCGGAAAAATATTCTTGCAATTGATGCATTGCGGAAGAATTGGGCATCATTTAAACCTGCCCGAAGGTGCGGAAATTTTAGCCCCATCTGCCATTGCAGCCGAAGGCGACATGTACACCGATGCAGAGGGAATGAAGAAGAATGACAAGCCAAAAGAAATGACAAATGTGCAGGTTAAAGAAGCAATTGAAGAATATGTTGAAGCAGGACGACTTGCTGTTGAAGCGGGTTTTGATGGTGTTGAAATACATGGTGCTAACGGTTATTTGATAGAACAATTTTTAAATCCAAACAGCAATATCCGTACAGATGAGTTCGGTGGAAGTGTAGAAAACAGAATGAAATTTTTGTTTGAGGTAGCGCAACAATTGGTAGAAGCAATTGGTGCAGAGAAAGTGGGTTTACGCCTATCGCCGAATGGCAATTTTAATGATATGAAGTCTTATCCAGAAATGGAGGAAACCTATCATAATATTGCAATCGAAATGAATAAGCTTGGGATCGCATACATGCACTTATTGGATCATTCTTCTATGGGAACTTCAAAAATGCCCGATGAAGTGTTGGCTGATGTGCGCAAATCTTTTACAGGCACACTCATACTTTGTGGAGGTTTTGATAAAGATTCAGCAGAGAAAGCATTAGAAAACAATACCGCAGATTTGATCGCCTTTGGGAGACATTATTTAGCAAATCCAGATTTATTGGAGCGCTTCAAAGCAAACGCAGAATTAAACCAACCAGATATGGATACGTTCTACACGCCAGGCCCAAAAGGCTATACAGATTATTCGAAGATGTAAAAAGCGAAAATTACTTGGCTGAAAAGGATTCCCCAACAATTGCTGTTGGGGATTTTTTTTGAGGAGCTGTTCGGCATGTTCCGCAGGTGCATGTCGAACTTCTGATAAAATGGGATTTGTAATCCCGATCTATCTCAAAGCATTTATTGTTTTCTTTCTGCGGATTCCGAAATCCGACTTATCGACACTTCGGACAGATAGCCGCTTTAGTTCTGTTGTTTAAAGTTCCAAAGGCAACATTTAAAGAGTTTGTTTGAGAATAGTTTAAGCGGTTTGTCGTTGGGTACAAAATAAGCCAGCAATACATCAATATTTCCTCAAAAAATTATCTTTATATTTGATTGAACATCAAGGTAATAATAAATCATCATACAAAAAAGCCTCGACCTAAACCTTAATCTTAAGCTTTATGAATCTCAAAACAATTGTTCTCATTTCAAACTGCTTCATCTTTTTCAACGTTGGCCATTTATCCGCCCAAACCCAAACTAGTAACGGTCTAAATACTTACTCATTGGATTTGTACCGGAATGCAAAAGTGAACAATGAAAATCTTTTACTTTCTCCCATTAGCACATATTATGCGCTCATGATGGCTTACGATGGTTCTAAAAATAAAACAAAAGCAGCATTTGAAAAAGTGTTGCACTTGCAAAAATCAGATGTTATAGGAAATGATTATTTAAAAGATTTTTTGTCTAAAACAGATAGCAATGAGGTCTTTAAAGTTTCTAATTCCATTTGGTTGGATAATAAAATGCAGGTAAAAAACAGATATAGACAAGTTGTATTTGATAAATATTCCTCGGACTTTAATCGAACAGATTTTACAGATGTTAGATCATCCGTTTCGGCCATCAATAGCTGGGTTGATAAGAAGACAAACCACAAAATAGGCGAAATTATAACTGCTGAAGATGTAACTCCGAGTACAAGGTTAGTGCTTTTAAATGCGGTTTATTTTAAAGGGAAGTGGAAAAATAGATTTCAGAAAGACAAAACAGTTTCATCAACATTTTTCACTTCATCAGAAGAGCAGTATAAAGATAATTTTATGACGATGGTTGAAAGCGTTCCATACTACGAGAATGACGATTACCAATTTATAGAAAAGCCGTACGCTGAGTCAGATTTATCTTTCTGTATACTTCTTCCGAAGAAAATTTTTGGTATCGATGAACTCGAAAGAAATATAAATACCGATTTTTTCGAAAAAATTATAGACAGCGCACAGTTAACACAGGTGTCTCTTTCCATCCCGAAAATAAAATTAGAGTCGAGCGTAGAACTGAGCGATGTATTTAAAAAAGCTGGGCTAACATCGGCTTTCTCAGAAGATGCAGATTTCTCTGGGATAACGGAAACACCGTTAGCGTTGGACAAGGTAATCCATAAAACATTTATCGAGCTTGACGAAGAAAAAACAGAAGCTGCGGCTGCCACAGTCGGAACCATTAAAATTACGGGACTTCCGAATTACAAAGTTTTTAAGGCAGATCATCCGTTCGTGTTTTTTGTGGTAGATAATAACACAAAAGCAATATTTTTTATTGGAAGATATGTCACACCTATTGATGGCGTAAAATTAGAAACAGCAAATTTAGCCACTGCGTTAGAAAAGAGAATGGTTGAAAAATTCTCTGTTGGCAAGTCTCCAAAACCTATATTGTTCGTAATTGGAAAAGAAGTTGTTTCTGAAGCCGATTTTAAAAACATAGATCCTAATGATATTGAAGCCGTAAATGTCTACACAGACAAAAACGATATTGCCAAATATTCGCCAAAGGATTATGATGGTTTGGTTGTCATTACGCTAAAGAACGGCAAGAAGTTATAATTAGGAATTTACAACAAGTGCGAAATGGCATTTTTATAGTTGCAATTATTTTCATAGTCTGCCTTCGGGTATGCGCACAGTCGAAATTTGAAATCGCCCACTCTAAAAAATTATACGAGGGAACTTGGGTAAACAAAAAAGACAAAAGATATATAGCTTTCTTTTTTGAAAAACAAATAAATTATGTGACCGTCAACGACTGGATAGGAACTTCTAATCGAAACATAGCCGAAAATATAGATGCGTATAGAGCCTATATTAAAGGAGACAAACTAATTTTGCTGTCAGAAAACAACGACCACCATGCCGTTTATTGCGAAATAGAAATTGTAAACCACAAGTTGATTTACCAATGCAACACAGGTCTAAATTTTAAAGATAATTTTTTAGTTAAAACGGAAGGCGTCCACAAGGTTGTTTTTGTGCGGCTGCGAGAATAAGGTTAGCTAATCTAAAACAATCAATTTCTAATAACAATACTCAATTTCTTAAAAAAATTCCTTAAAAAAAGAAAAGGGACAATCTATCCAGACTTGTCCCTTTTTTTCTAACCAAATATAAACCTGTTATGAGCCAGGCTTTATCTTAAAACAAAATTGCTTTTTGGGCAACTGTTTGTATTTTACATCGTCAGATAGATCCTCCGTCTATCACAGTACAAATATAGAAAACTTTTCTTAGTGTAAAAAGTACACTAAGAAAAATTGTGTATTTTTTTTGTCATTTTGAGAAGGGCTGCAATTTTATGCCTGCTTTTATTCAATTAAAGATATAAGTGCCTTAAATGTGGATTAAAATAAATCAATTTTGTTTTTTTTTAAGAAATCGTTTGTTAATTTATTAAAAAAATTGATTTTTATTACGGATTTTAATTTTTTCTATTAATTTAATGTTAATAAAAGCATTCCTGTACTAAAAAATTTAACAAAATGTATCGAAAAACTTTTATAAGTTGAAAAATAATGGTTTGGCTATATTTTATAGCCAAAAAAAAGACACCAATAAAAATCGATGTCTTTAATAAAGAATTAAAACTACTTTATTACCAATTATTTTAAATTAGAATAGTATTCTACAAATTTTGCTAAGGCATTAGAATATCCCCACTCGTTATCATACCAAGAAACAACTTTTACAAAGTTATCATTTAACGAAATTCCTGCGCCTGCATCAAATATAGACGCGCGATCGTCTCCAATGAAATCGCTAGATACTACGTCATCCTCAGTATAACCTAAAACACCTTTTAGATCACCCTCCTCTGATGCTTTCTTCATTGCCGCCTTAATTTCCTCATAAGTTGCTGGTTTTTCCAATCTAGCGGTCAAATCTACAACAGAAACATCTGGCACCGGCACTCTAAAAGCCATACCTGTTAACTTTCCTTTTAGTTCTGGCATTACCAAGCCAACAGCTTTGGCAGCGCCAGTAGAAGAAGGTATGATGTTAGAGAAACCGCCACGGCCACCACGCCAGTCTTTCGCAGATGGTCCATCTACGGTTTTCTGTGTAGCGGTAACAGCGTGTATGGTACTCATTAATCCTTCGGCTATGCCCCAGTTATCGTTAAGAACCTTTGCAATAGGTGCCAAACAATTCGTAGTGCAAGATGCGTTAGAAACTATATTTTGGTCTGCAGATAATTTATTATGATTTACGCCCATTACATAGGTTGGGATGCTATCGTCTTTAGCCGGTGCAGATAGTACCACTTTTTTGGCGCCAGCAGCAATGTGTTTTTCCGCTGTTTCTCTTGTTAAAAACAAGCCGGTCGATTCTATAACCACCTCTACACCAACTTCGCCCCATTTAAGATCTGCTGGATTTTTTTCTGCGGTAACTCTAATGGTTTTTCCGTTAACTACCAAATGACCATCCTTAACTTCAATTGTTCCTTCAAATTTGCCGTGGGTGGTATCATATTGTAACATATAAGCCATATAATCTGGCTCAATCAAATCGTTTATCGCTACAATATCCAAACCTCTTTTTAGCGCTGCTCTAAATACCAAACGGCCAATACGGCCAAAGCCGTTTATTCCAATTTTGCTCATTTTTTTTTTAATTAGTAAAGTGTTTTAGTAAATTATGAATGGGTTCTTTTATAATGGTTTTTATCGTTAAATCATATTTATTTGCAGCTATTATTAGCCGTTCTTGAAACTCAAAAGCTACAATACCCACAAAATGTAGCTCTTCGTCTTTATATTTTTCAACCATAGGCAACGTATATTTTTTTAGGTGCTTATCGAAGCCGTCATCAACCAAACCCATTACATAACCATGGTCTTTGTGTTGAAGGATAAACTCAAAAAAAGAGCTTAAAAAATTGTTCGCCTGTGGCTTATTATATATTCTTTCGAATATTTGTGCACGATCCAAACCGTAAACACTGTTAAATTTGGCTTCCAAATCTTTTGGTAATTTTTTACTTAAAAAGTTTTTAAGCAACATTTTCCCTAAATAGGCTGCCGAACCTTCATCCCCCAAAATATATCCAAGACCAAAATTATTTTTTATTGGCCTTTTGCCGTCAAAATACGCACAATTTGCGCCATTTCCAATCATTCCCACAATTCCGCTCTTATCAAAGCAAACCGCTTTAGCAGCTCCAAACAAATCGTCTTCGACTGTTATCTTACTGTACTTAAAAAAAAGCGACAGCGTATCGGCCAATTCTTCCTTTCTATCTTTAGAGGAAGCGCCTGCGGCGAAGAAAAAAATCTTTCTAATTTCTTCGGCATGATTTACGAGGGCAATTTTCTTGTTCAGCATTTGCAAAATGGTTTTCCGATCTACAAAACAGGGATTTAATCCCGTTGTGTTGCAATGGGCAACCACCTTTCCGTTTTGGGTTAATTTCCAAAAGGCAGTTTTAGAGCCGCTGTACACAATTGCCACCATTTAGATAGATAGTACCTCTGTCATCTCCATTAAATCAGGTTCCAATTTGTTTATTTGCATCGTTAGCGCATCGTGTATGCTAGTCAGTTTTACTTCATTTCCTACAAGTCCGGCCATTTTTTCTGTTTCGCCCGCTAACAATGCATTTACAGATGCGAAACCAAGCCTGCTGCCTAAAATCCTATCGAAACTGCTAGGACTTCCGCCCCGTTGCAGGTGTCCTAAAATGGTCACTTTTGTATCGTAATGTGTAAACCTATCGTTTACCTGCTTAGCCATCTCAAAAGCCCCGCCCATTTTATGCCCTTCAGAAACTATGACTATGCTAGAAGATTTTTTTGTAGAAGCACCAAGCGCCAACTTTTTAATAAGTTGATCAATTGAGGTTTCTATCTCTGGTAAAAGCACCACTTCTGCACCACTTGCAATCGCACTTCTTAAAGCAATGCAACCAGAATTTCTGCCCATTACCTCTATAAAAAACAGCCTATCGTGCGCATCGGCGGTATCTCTAATTTTATCTATGGCATCTAAAACAGTATTTATAGCGGTATCATAACCTAACGTAAAGTCAGATCCTGCCAAATCGTTATCTATAGTGCCTGGAATGCCAATTACGCTTATGCCATAACGCTCAGAAAATATTTTTGCACCTGTAAATGTGCCATCGCCGCCAATGGTTACCAACGCATCTATATTGTTTTCTTTAACGTGTTGATAGGCTTTGGCCATGCCCTCGTCTGTTTTAAATTCTAAACAGCGAGCGGTTTTGAGGATGGTGCCGCCAAGGTGCAAAATATTGCTAACAGAGCGCGCATCCATAGGTTTAATGTTGTTGCTAATCAAACCTTGATACCCTTGAATTACCCCGAACATGTTTACGCCATTATAAATTCCTGTACGTACAACCGCTCTAATCGCTGCATTCATTCCTGGAGAATCGCCCCCCGAAGTTAGCACAGCTATATTCTTAATTTGTTTGTTCATCTAATCTACGAAGATAGTGTGTAATTTTTACACTAAGTAATTTATTTATAATTATTTTTTCTTAACATTGAAGATTATAATATAAAAATTCCCAAAAAGCCATATTAATTTGGAACAGATTTTACCTCATTTCGACTCCGTTTTTTCTATTGATTGCGTGCTGTTTGGTTTTGATGGCAAAGATTTAAAGATATTGCTGATTGAGCGAAATGAAGATCCCTACAAAGATTGGTGGGCATTGCCCGGAAATATTGTGGGCAATAATGAGAGTTTGGATCAGTCTGCAGAACGTATTTTGTACGAGCTAACCGGCTTGAGCGGAATTTACATGGAGCAATATTATGCTTTCGGCGATCCGGGACGGCACCCCCGAGGCAGGGTGATTACCTTGGCATATTATGCGCTAATTAGGTTAGGGGGAGGGAGTGGAGAAAAAGATCTAATGCCACAAATAAGCTACGCAAAGCGCGCTAGTTGGATCTCGATTAGTAAATTGCCAAAGCTAGCTTTTGACCACCAAGAAATTTACGATAAGGGGCTTGAAAAAATTAAGCGACGGATTAACCATCAGCCTATCGCTTTTGAGCTATTGCCAGAAAAATTTACCCTTACGCAACTTCAACATGTTTACGAATTAATTTTAGGAAGAAGTTTGGATAAAAGAAACTTTAGAAAAAAAATTATAAGCTTCGGGGTGCTTAAAGAGTTAAATGAAAAACAAAAAGGAGTTTCGTATCGGGCCGCAATTCTCTACCGTTTCGACAAAAGAAAATACGCAAAGCTTTTCGGCAAAGACATTGCCATTTAAAAATCTAAAGGCCAACCCAACGATCCAAATTTTTACACTTCAATCTCAACCTACAACCTCTAACCTCTAACCTCTAACCTTTCTTCGGCATATCTCTATTTGGCGCGATTTCCAAATGATAGTTTACAAGATCATCTATCGGGGAGCGAATTATTTTACCGATGCCCATTTCATACCTATCAGCAACAATACTTAAAATGTCTCTAAAGCTATAACCTACAGAGCCCACACAATTTAAACTGTAATTTTTATAGTTTGGATAATGAATTACCAAGTTTTCGAAAAATGCAGTGAAAGCAAAATCGACGATGTTGTACGCGTAGTCTTCGTAATTATCTTTAAAGTCGTACAAAAATTTACTAAAGCCTGCACAAAAACGATTAGGAAGCGGCTTATTATAAATGTTGTCGTAAATGTCTTCGTTTGTTAATGCATAGTTATCGTAAAATGCCTCTCGCAGTCCTTTTGGCATGTAGCCTTTCATGTAATCTGCCAAAATTTTCTTGCCAATAAAACATCCGCTGCCCTCATCTCCCAAAAAATACCCGAGCGAATCTATATTCATCGTAATGTCAATACCATCGTACATACAAGAATTGGTACCCGTTCCTAAAATTGCGGCAAAGCCCGGTTGGTCGCCAAGTAGGGCGCGACTTGATGCCAAAAGATCGTGACCTACAAAAACATCAGCTTTGGTAAAAACCTTTTTCATAGAATCGGCAACAATTTTAACGTTGCCGGGAGTGGAACAACCTGCCCCATAATAATAGACTGCGCTAAGTTTAGTTTTTTCTAAATGGTCTGGTAGGGTTTCGTTTAAAGACTTAACGATGTAGTCTTCTTTAGAAAAGTATGGGTTATATCCTTCAGTATTGAAATATATTTTTCTACCTGCTTCGTTTATTAAGCACCAATTAGTTTTGGTAGAACCACCGTCTGCAATTACTATCATTGTCGTATATTTTTTGTGTGGGATAAAAGTATAAAAACTCTTAAATTAACAGCATCATTATTAATAATTTTTTAACATTTATTTATTTCACGCTATTCGCAACTGCGAATGATTTCATTGTTAAATATGAATAAGTTGAAATTATGCAGAAATTACCCTATTAATAAGATATCTCTTTTCTAAATTACCAAAAATTTTTAAACATGGTTCAAAAAATAGATTTTCGCAGCGATACGGTTACAAAACCATCGGCCGGCATGTTAGAGGCAATGTTTAGTGCTAAAGTGGGAGATGATGTTTTTGATGAAGATGAAACTGTACACTCCTTGGAACATAAGTTGGCGCATTTATTTAATTTGGAGGCTGGCATATTTTGTCCCAGCGGAACCATGACCAACCAAATAGCGATAAAATGTTTTACACAGCCAATGGACGAGGTAATTTGCGATCAAACGGCACATGTTTATCGGTATGAGGTAGGCGGCATTGCTTACCATTCGTCTGCATCTGTGCGATTGTTGCACGGCGAGCGCGGAATTTTAACGCCCGAACTGATAGAGCCTGAGATTAATGATGAAAACATTCATTTTCCAAATAGCAATTTGGTAGTATTGGAAAACACCGTAAACAAGGGCGGCGGGAAATGCTATACCCTTTCTCAAATTGCACCGATACACCACTTATGTAACTTAAAAGGTTTAAAAATCCATTTAGATGGTGCTAGGCTTTTTAATGCTTTAATCGCCACCGGCGATGACGCACACAGTTATGGGCATTATTTTGATGGAATCTCCATCTGCCTATCCAAAGGGTTGGGCGCGCCGGTTGGTTCGGTTTTGTTGGGCAGTAAATCTATCATCGCGAAAGCAAAAAAAATAAGAAAGGCATTTGGCGGTGGAATGAGACAATCTGGATTTTTAGCAGCGGCAGGCATTTACGCACTCGATAATAATGTAGAACGTTTAAAAGACGACCATTACCATGCAAAAACCTTAGCTTTCGCATTATCCGAAGCCGATTTTGTTCATCAAGTTATTCCCGTAGAAACGAATATAATTTTATTTGAAGTCGCCAAAGACGGTGCAAGTAAAATAGTCAATAAATTGAAAGAGAAAGGAATTTTGTGCAGTGCAACCAACTCTAATACCGTACGGATGGTTACACATTTAGACATCAGCCCAACTATGGTAGATGAGGCAATAGAAATTATAAAACGTTTAAAATTGCATTAACTTGAGTAAGACGCCAACAATCACAAAAATTCTGATTGCAAATCGTGGAGAGATTGCACTGCGTATTATGCGCTCGGCGCGCGAAATGCGCATTAAAACTGTTGCAGTTTTTTCTGAAGCAGATCGAAATGCTTTGCATGTGCGCTACGCAGATGAGGCTATTTGCATTGGTCCGGCACCATCAAACCAGAGTTATCTGGTTATCGAGAATATTATCGATGCCTGTAAAAAAACAGGTGCTGAAGCCATCCATCCAGGTTACGGTTTTCTATCAGAGAACGCCAGTTTTGCTCAAAAAGTAGCAGATGCAGGGTTAATTTTGATTGGCCCATCTGCAGCTTCGATGGAGACTATGGGCAATAAGCTTAAGGCAAAAGCGGCAGCTTTAGAACATAACATTCCATTGGTGCCGGGTACGGAAGAAGCCATCAAAGAAATTACTGAAGCCAAAAAAAGAGCAAAAGAGGTTGGTTTCCCTATCTTAATAAAGGCTGCGGCCGGCGGCGGGGGCAAGGGGATGCGGATTGTTACAAGGATCGAGGACTTTGAAGAACAAATGAACCTTGCCATAAGCGAAGCAACATCTGCCTTTGGCGATGGCTCAGTTTTTATAGAACGCTATGTCACGGCGCCGCGGCATGTAGAAATCCAAGTACTAGGCGACACTTATGGAAATATTGTGCATTTGTTCGAACGCGAATGTTCCATTCAACGCAGGCATCAAAAGGTGATAGAAGAAGCGCCGTCATCTGTATTAACGCCGCAAATTAGAGCGGCAATGGGCAAATGCGCTGTTAAAATCGCAAAAGCGGTTAATTATATAGGAGCAGGCACAGTAGAATTTATTTTAGATGAGAACCTTGATTTCTTCTTTTTGGAAATGAATACTCGCCTGCAGGTTGAACATCCGGTTACAGAATTGATTACAAATATAGATTTGGTAAAAGAACAAATTAAAATCGCCCGTGGCGAAAAACTTTCTTTTACACAAGATGATTTAGAAATCAGCGGACACGCGATAGAATTGAGGGTTTATGCGGAAGATCCAAAAACAAATTTTCTGCCAGATATTGGGATTTTAAAAACTTATAAAACGCCACTAGGAATTGGCGTTAGGGTAGATGATGGCTTTGAGCAGGGGATGGAAATACCCATTTACTACGACCCGATGATTGCCAAATTGATTGTTTATGGAAGCGACAGGTCAGAAGCGATTGAACGGATGATTAGAGCCATTGCCGAATATGAGATTACTGGGATAGAAACCACTTTGCCATTTGGTAATTTTGTGATGCAACATAAGGCTTTTCGATCGGGAAATTTTGACACCCAATTTGTAGAAAAATACTTTAAGCCCGAGTTGCTGGAAGATTATGATGAGGTGGAGGCAATTATAGCCGCGGTAATGGCTGCGAAGTTTTTTGAACGTAGCGCCTACAAATCAGACGCACGAGAGACAAAACAACAAGCCTCCAAATGGACAAAGAATAGGCGCGTAAATAATTAACCATAAGAACATCCTAAGTTTTTAGCATACACAATATGTTTACTGGAATAATAGAGACCCTTGGAACCGTTACCGCCATAGAAAGAGAAGGTACAAATGTTCATTTTACAGTATTTTCTGCAATAACCGAGGAATTGAAAATAGACCAAAGTATTGCCCACAACGGCGTTTGCTTAACCGTGGTAGCTCTAAATGGCGATACACATAGCGTTACTGCAATTGAAGAAACCTTGCAAAAAACGAACTTGGGCTTACTCAAAGTGGGAAGCAAAATAAATTTGGAGCGCTGTATGCAAATGAACGGGCGTTTAGATGGCCATTTTGTACAGGGGCATGTAGATCAAACCGCGGTTTGCATTAAACGAAGCCATTTAAAAGGTAGTTGGGAGTTTCGTTTTAGATATGATGCGGGTGGCGAAAATATAACCGTAGAGAAGGGTTCTGTTTGTGTAAATGGGATAAGTTTAACTGTTGTGCATTCAACCGATAACGAGTTCTCGGTATTTATAATCCCATACACCTACGAGCATACAAATATGCAAGAGGTGAAAGTAGGCGATACTATAAATGTAGAATTTGATATTATTGGGAAATACGTGGCGAGGCTGGTTGGAAACACATAGCTATAACAATATTCCTGAAAAATTAAGCTCGGATTTTTCTATGCCAAGTTCCCTCATTTGCATAGATGGACACTTTATCTTCGTAACTGTTTGCTGTAATATTATTGATTTAATTCTAAAAGATCAAGACTACTAAATTTGTTCTTCAAACAAAACCACCTTTTTTCGGTTTACTAAATTAAACAAAAGCTAAAAATAAAAGATAATGGATACCTTAAAGAAATATGATTTGATGCAGAAAATTGTCCGCGAGTTAGACGATTTGCACAGCACACAACAAGCATTAATTCAAAAAATTGGGAAAATTGAGGTTGATAATTTCGATCTTTCTGATAAGAAGTTAGAAAAAGATTTACCCGATATTCACCAAAGAATAGCAGACAATATAGAAACTATTGAGGGAATAATTGAGTATTTTAACGAGAAAACAGACAATTTCGGGGATAAAAATAAGGTAGATGCTCTTAGGCAACAACAAGCCATAGATGAAGCGAACAACTAGGTTCTCGATAGTAATTAAAATTTAAGAGGCTTGCAATTTGCCTTTTTTAGTTTTCTATCACAGTTTTTTCATACACATGTGCCCCATTTTTTGCTTCGATTGGCACTTCTTTAAAATCGCTATAGGCCTTTACGAAAGAACTACCGAAGTAAAAAATAAGTGAAGAATAAAATACAAAAAGCATAATTACCACTATACTGCCGGCAGATCCATAAACATTACCAATGTTGCTTAACGGTAACAAAATTCTTAACAAAAATTTTCCTAATGTAAATAAACACCCGGTAAATAAACCGCCGTAAATGGCGCTTTGCCAACTTGGTCTGCCGTTGGTAAGAAATCTGAAGAGAACAGCGAACCAGGTTGTTACTATCAATATAAAAACAAGTTGGTTTATACTTGCTGCAATTGGGAAAACGCTGTTCTGTCCAAACTTAATATACGAGCCAATAAATGCCTGTACAGTGTCGGCCAAAAGCCCTATAAAAAACAAAATGCCAGCAAGTAAAATCACCGTAAAGGCTTTTGCACGCTCAATTAAATTTTTAAAAATGCTGCGGCGATCTTTGTAACCAATGTTCCACAATTGCTCTACGGAGTTTTTAATTACCGTAAAAAGTGTGGTTGCAACAAATAAAAAGAACACAAAACTGATGATGGTTACATACCAATTCTGCTTTACGCCTCTAATATTTTTAATGGTAGACCTAATCTGGTTGATGCTTTCCTGATCTAAAATATTAGCCAAACGTCCAAAAAGATTGTCTATAAGTTTACCTCTATCTGTAAAAAAGCCAAATAGCCTAATTAAGATGATAAGGATTGGCGGCAAAGCAAAATTTGTAAAAAAAGCAGTTGCGCCTGCCAATCGCAACGGATCGTTCTGTTGAAAAATACCGAAGGCGTTTTTAACGATGCCGAAAAAAAAACCGAGGTTTTCCTTCAAATTAATTTGCCTTTTACTCATAGTTACAAAGCCCGAAAATACTAAAATATTTTCGGGCTTCGTTTTATTAGCTGTTTTATGTTTAATCTACTTTTTTATAGACAAGTAATTGTTTATTTCCATTGAGTAACACCAGGCTACTGTCTTTCACCTGAACCATATTTGCTTCATTTAAAGCTTTTAAATATAAATTTTCTGCGTCGGCACTTTCCTGACAAAACATTTTGGTACCAAAAACCTTATCGAATTTTAACTTATTGCCACTCATCACGGCTTGCCCTCCGTAATTGTTACAAAAAGATTTACCGCTTATTCTTAAAGAATCAGTAAATTGTAAGGTAGCTTTAGCCTCTGTTGGAAGCGAAGTGCCAAGCAATTGGATAAGTTCCCATTTTGTATTTGCCAGTTGAGATGTGTCTGCAACGGCCATTTTGTTGTTATTCATTTTTTCTGAACATGCACTTGCTAGGCAGATTAACAATCCGACAACCAAAAAATTTTTCATAGCGTATTTTTAACCGGGTTAAACAAAAATCAATCCAAAGGAATATGAGCGCGCTCTCTTTAGATAGTCAAGTTCTAGCGTTATCAAAGATCTTTAGCATGCCCCCAAATGCATATTTATAAAATTGTTAACCGTGCATCTTTCTAAACGTTAAATTTATTCTCGCTTCGTTTGTTTTCTTAGTTTGCGGCAGCCGATGATGCCAATTTTTTTGTGTTTCGCCTTTCATTACCAGCAAACTGCCATGTTCTAAAAAAGCGGCAATGGTTGTTTTATCACGTTTATGTTTGAACAAAAATCGCCTCTCTGCGCCAAAACTCAGCGATGCAATCGCCGCGTATTCCTCTAAATCTTTTTCATCATCGCTATGGTAAGCCATACCCTCGTCTCCATTATGGTAAAGGTTTGCCAGGCAAGAATTAAAATTAGAACCGGTTAACGTCTCTGTAATTGATTTTAGTCGTAGCAATTCTGGCGTCCATTTTTGTGCTGTCTTTGTGTTTTTGCTGTAAGTATATCGGTAAGATTCATCGCCATACCAAGCAACTTTTCTTTTGGTAATGATGCGTTTTCCCATAATAAATGCTTCATCATGCTGCCAATCTAACGTAGCAAAAAGAACGTTAAAAAGATTTGAGGCTTCCTCGCTAGAAAATATCTTTCCGTAGTAAATTGCCTCTCCATCATTTGGCAAAAGGTTTTTTGTAAAATCGGCTGGATAGTCGAATAAATCCATTTGGGCGAAATTTCACTTTGCGTGCAAAACATTAAATCTAGGGGTTTTAATCAATTTTAAATAAGAATAAAAAACAATAAGATTTTATAAAGGTATGTAAATTGCAGCTTTAGATAATTTTTTCAACCAAACATAAATGAAACAGTCTTTTCACAAATGGATCAGAAATACCTATCGGGCGACAATAAATAGCATTGCGTTTTTACCGGCACTAATTTCTATTGGTTTTTTAGTAATTGCCTACTACATGGTTGATTTTGATTCCTCTGAAACCGGAAAATCCTTTAAAGCAGGTTTAGATTGGTTAACCTTAAAAGATGCCAGTACGGCGCGTAGTATTTGCTCTTCTATTGCCGGCGGCATAATCTCTTTGGCGGTTTTCAGTTTTTCTATGGTGATGATTTTGCTTAACCAAGCTGCATCTCAAATGAGCAATAGAATTTTAGGCAACTTGATTGGAAATAGATTTCAACAAACGGTTTTAGGCTTTTATATCGGCACAATTGTTTATGCTTTATTCCTTTTAAGCACCATTAGAGATGTAAATAGTGGCATTTATGTACCAGCAATTAGCACCTATCTTTTAATTGCATTAACGGTTACAGATATTTTTCTCTTTATTTATTTTCTGCATTATGTAACGCAAACCGTAAAATTTGAAACGATAATTAAGCGTATAACCAAGCGTACCGAAGATGGTTTGCTAAAAACAAGTAAGGCCAATGAACTGCCAATCTCATTTGATAAGGCTGAAACAACAGAGGTGATTACAGCCTATAGAAGTGGTCTTTTCCAGGGTATTGATAAAGAGGATTTGTTGAGCTTTTGTGTAAAACATGAGATTGTGATAGAGTTGAGCTTAAAAATAGGCGATTACGTTTTACAGGGAAATCCTGTTTTGGTAGTCTATAGAACCTCTGCTTTGCAAGATGATTTTTTTGATGGAATTAGCCAGCTCATAGAAATTAGCATGAGTAGAGATATTGATGTAGACTCTTACTATGGCTTTAAACAACTAATGGAGATTGCCCTTAAGGCACTTAGCCCCGGCATTAACGATCCAGAAACCGCAGTTTTAGCGTTGCAGTCTATTGGTCACTTACTTAACTGCAAACTAAACGCCGATGCAGAGGTTTATGTGAAGGATAAAAATAATAGGGTACGCATTTACGTGCGAGATAAAACCTTCGAAAACCTTTTTGAGGAATGCATTTTACCTATTTGGGATTATGGAAAAAAAGATAGACTGATACAGACGGAAATGATAAATTTACTAAATCAGCTAAACCTTAAAACCGACAAGCCAATGGTAGCTTCATTATTAGAAATTGCTCAAAGTGCAACTAAGCCGACTCTAATCGGTTACGCATAATTATTTTCGTTTGATAAGTGGATGGTCTAGTCCGTTTACGTTGTTCTTTAGCACCTCATAATTTTGGAGCTGCAAAAATAATTGGGTTAAATTTTTGTAGCCAAATGCGCGGGGATCAAAACTTGGATCTATCTTTCTTAGGTTTAAACCAACCTGTGATATATAGGCTTGGTCTTCCTCTCCGGCAGAAATCTCGAAAGCCTTATCTATAATTTTGGTGTTTATTTTAGCGTTTTCATGTTCAATTTCTATTACGGTTTTTGATTTGGATATCGGTTTTTTTGTAATGGTTTTCTTATCGCTTTCGGGTAAAATATTTTCTGTATAAGTAAAAACCTCACACGATTGCACAAAAGCTACCGGCGTTAATTTTCTGCCAATGCCCATTACAAAAATGCCACTTTCTCTAATGCGTTTGGCCAAACCGGTATAATCGCTATCGCTAGATACAATGCAAAACCCATCAACATTTTTGCTGTGTAATATGTCCATCGCATCAATAATTAAAGAACCATCAGTAGAATTTTTGCCTGTTGTGTAAGAAAACTTTTGAATCGGCGTAAAGGAATGTTGATTGATAATATCTTTCCAACCGTTCATCAAATTAGTTGTCCAATCGCCATAAATGCGCCTAATGGTTGCTTTACCATATTTAGAAACCTCTTCTATAATGGCTTGTAGCAGTTTGGGTTGGGCATTGTCGCCATCAATTAAAACCGCAATGTGAAATTTTTTCTCCATTCGTTCGCGTTTCGTTTTTCGTTGGTCATTGCTCGTTTTTTGTTCGTCGTTAAGTCGTTAGTCGTTGAGTCTCAACATCAACCTTCGGTCCTCATAATTCGTCAATCTAAAATCGTAATTATCCTTATCCTCAACCTTCGGTATTCGTAATTCGTCAATCTAAAATCGTACTTATCTTTATCCTCAACCTCAACCTTCGCTCTTCGTAATTCGTCAGTCTAAAATCGTAATTAGCCTTAGCCTCAACCTTCGATCTTCGTAATTCGTAAATCTAAAATCGTAATTATCATGAGGCATCATCTTTAATATCAAACTGTGTTTCTACAATTCTCCCGCCTGTGCGCAACTTGTTTTTTAACATTTCTTCTTGTTCTCTTCGTTTTTTTACAATGTGGATTGCCGCAAAAAGCGCCTCTGTAAAAGAAGTTGGATCGGCCAAATTTTTCCCTGCAATATCGTAACCCGTCCCATGATCTGGTGAGGTGCGTACAAAACTTAGGCCAGCGGTATAATTTACACCATTGTGGAAAGCCAAAGTTTTGAAAGGAATTAATCCTTGATCGTGATACATCGCTAAAACCGCATCAAATTGTTTGTAGGCGGCGTTCCCAAAAAAGCCATCTGCCGGATATGGACCAAAGCACATCACGCCTCTATCATACAATTCTTTAATGGCGGGAGAGATCATTTCTGCTTCTTCCTTACCCAACAAACCGTTATCGCTAGCATGTGGATTTAAACCCAAAACCGCAATCTTAGGTTTTTCTATCCAAAAATCTTTTTTTAAACTTTCGTTGATGAGGTTTATTTTGTTTACAATCTTTTCCTTTGTAATCGATGTTGCCACATCCTTTAAAGGAATGTGACCGGTTACCACGCCTACCCGCAAACCCTCGCTAATTAAAAACATCAACACATCTTTGCTGCCGCTTTTCTGTTGAAGATATTCCGTGTGTCCGGGAAAAGAAAAGGTATCAGACTGAATATTGTCTTTATTAATTGGGGCAGTAACCAATGCATCTAAATTTCCAGCAGCCAAATCGGCGGTTGCGCGTTCCAAGCTTAATAGAGCATACTTGCCGCCTGCCTCTGTAACCAACCCAAGCTCTATATTTACATCTTCCTCCCAACAGTTAATGATATTGGATTTTCTGCTCTGCGCCTGCTCTACGTTGCTAATTACGTTAAAACTAAAATCGGGCAAATTATTTGCTTTTCGATGGTAAGAAGCAATTTTGGTATGGCCATAAACAATCGGCGTGGAGTAGTTTAGAATTGCCGGATTAGAGAGCGTTTTTATAATTACCTCTAAGCCAATTCCGTTCACGTCTCCTATACTAATCCCAATTTTTAATTTATCGCTCATGCCTTTTCTGTTTAGCGCAAATTACAGATTTTAGGTAAGATGTAAGCCCTATCGATTAAAATTAGTTAATTTGTAGAGGGAATTTTCCTTCAGAAGCAGCGAGTAAAAGCATGAATTTATGAGTGTGGTTAGAGCAAAAAAACATCTCGGACAGCATTTTCTAACTGATAAAACTATTGCCAAACGCATTGTAGAAAGCTTAGTATCGACAAGCAAATATAAACAGGTTTTAGAGGTTGGCCCGGGAATGGGAATTTTGTCTGATTTCTTGTTGAAACACACAGATTTTGAGACATTTTTAATTGACATCGATGTTGAATCTTTTGAATTTTTGGCAGACAGATATCCGCAACTTGGCGATAAGCTCATTAACGGGGATTTTTTAAAGCTAAATTTCGATGATATCTTCCCCGAAAAATTTGCCATTATTGGTAACTTTCCCTATAATATTTCCTCTCAAATTCTGTTTAAAATTTTAGAAAATCGCCACAAAGTGGTAGAGATGGTGGGCATGTTTCAAAAGGAAGTTGCGCAACGTTGTGCTTCGCCTTCGGGAAGTAAAGACTACGGTATTTTGAGCGTGTTTATTCAAGCATTTTACAACATCGAATATTTGTTTACAGTAAAACCAGGCACATTTAATCCTCCGCCAAAAGTGCATTCTGCCATTATAAGGCTTACCAGAAATGAAGTAGAACAATTGCCATGTGATGAAAAATTATTTTGGCGTATCGTAAAAGCAGGCTTCAATCAGCGGAGAAAAACCTTGAGAAATTCTTTGGCAGGAGTAATGCCGAAACCAGATATGGACGACCATATCTTTTTCGAAAAAAGGGCAGAGCAGTTAAGCGTAGAAGATTTTGTCGCATTAGCGCAGCATGTGAGTTCGCTTATGGTGGGACATGAACAAGGACAAAAGAGCAAAGACTAAAGAGCTATAAGTTGTAAGTAATACGTTATAAGTTTTAAGTTAGAGCGACCAACAAACCAACAAACCAAACACCTAAACACCTAAACACCCAAAAAATGATAGATTACCAAGAGATATTTAATATCGATGGCATTACCTACGAAGCCTATAGAAAATTAATCGACGAAAAATTAGCAGAAGGTATTACCACAGGTAATAAAAATTCAGAAAGTTTGGTAGCATATACCAAGTTAAATGTTCACCGCATGGATCGTTTGGATAAAACGGTAAAACTTTCTTCAGACCTTGTAGATGCATTAAAAAATTTAAATGGGCATTATAAAATATTGGTTGTTACCGAAGGCTGGTGTGGCGATGCTGCCCAAATAGTACCCGTTTTGGTTAACATGGTTTCGGCTTTTGCCGATAAATTTAAACTAAAGATTGTATTACGAGACGAGCATAATGAATTGGTAGATGCCCACTTAACTAACGGAGGGAAATCCATTCCGATTATTCTTTTTCTAGATCCTCAAGAAAATAAAATGTTAGCCAAATGGGGACCGCGTCCGGAAGTGCTAAAACACCTATTGGCCGATTGGAAAAAAGAAACCACAGATATGGAAATACTTGCAGAAAAACTGCACGGCTGGTATGTAAAGGATAAGACGAAGGAAATACAGAAGGAGTTTATTGAACTTTTGAAAGGACTGAACGGTTGAAGATTATTTCTATGAGCAACCCGAAAAAATATGATAATTTAAATTAATGTATTATTTTAAAACTCATTTCCTTTAGCAAATCGCCCTGCGCTGTGTTGTCACGTCTTATTCTACAAACTCTATTTCTCTAAAATCATATCCAGAAACGACGTTGGTTGTAGGAAGTAATTAGGATTTTCTTCAAGTTTTTCCTTAACCAATATCAATCCTCCGTTTGTATAAGACTCCATTGTCTTAATTAAAGGTTTAACGGCATCGTCTTCGTCTAATTCTCCCTTTTCGAGTGCTATTAAGTCAATGTCTGTCTTTGCCAAAAGCGCAATGAACATATTTTCTTGCAAGTTGGTGAAATCTTTACGGTTCGATACCGTTGTTTTGCTACCCCAGTGCTGAAGCTGGTGGCTAAAATCCGTTTTCTTTTCTCCTTCGGGAATTGGTGCAAATTCATTGTTGTAAAGCCCTAAGAAAAAAGCATAGATGTATAGTTCGTAATTGGTACTAAAATGTTTACCAAGATTGATTTTTTTCTCACCTTCCGCACCAAATTTTTGTGAAAGAGAAGCAAACAACTCTTTATGTATCTCGCTATATTTTGGAATTCTAGTTTTCCATTTTTCAAATAAACTCTTCATCTTACAAAGCTATTACTTGTGTATTTATTGTAGTTAAATCATTTTTATTATAAGGCATTTCTAGTTTAACCCAAAAAGCTTTATCTCTTCTAACATTCTCAAATTCTTTTTTGATGGAAAGTGTTTTTGTTGCTTTGTCTGTGTGTAGAAAATCTTTGATAAGAAGAATTTTTTGATTTTCGGTTTCAAATATCAGGTTCAAGAATTGAGCTGGTTTGTTTTCTCCAAACGATGAAGTTGGAGCATCAAAAATCATAGGGAAGTTTTCTTCTTTAATTTCTGATGCCAATTCAGAAATTGCAAATAAGATTGAAATGTGCATTGAGGTTAATAATGATTGGTTTGGCTTATAGAAAGTCCTGCCATCTTCTTGCAATTCTACTTCTACTATCGTACGATTTACCTTGTTTCTTCTTGTAAAAACAATTGTTCAGTTGAAAGCATCAATGTTGATGGTCTTGAAAAAGTTGTTTGATTTTGTTTGAAGCTTCTCAATAAATTCATCAAATTTCTTCTCCTTGGTATCTATGAAAATAGTTTCGATTTCACGCAAGATATTTCTTGTCTTAACCAAAAAAGAGTTAGCTGAACTAGTATCAATTTTATCTTTTTCTTCCTTCTTTGCTTGCAATTCAGATTCAAGACTTTCAATTTTGTTGTATAGTCAACTTGGTCTTGATTCCGATTTTTAAGGTCTCTTTGCCAGCAGAGGTTTATTAATAGGCTAGGTTATTCATTGTCAAAGTATTTGTTTACATAGTTAAATGGAATTTTCTCTTGTTCAAGTCTCCAGTTATTTGTTTTCAAAATATCGTAAAGATGTTGTTCCTCGTCTGTCAAGTTTAGTCTTGTTGATATGTTTGTCGGTGTTCCGTTGTCGTCTTCAAAAAACTTGTCAAACGATTGTTTGTCCATTAATATACTTTTTGTCTGCGGAAAGTAAGACCTGAATTGTGATAGAATTTCAAAACCTTGAACATCTATGTCTCCCCAATAAAGTAATTTAAGATTGCCTAACCATCGTACATTTTTAAGATTGAAAACTCTAAATCCACTACCAAATATTGCAATGGTGTCATCCATTTTTGGAAGTGTCAACGTGGTGTAAAGTGTTGTTTTGTTTTCTACCACCAATACTTTTCTGATGGGTAATCCCAATTTTTCAAATTGGCTAGCTGGAATAGCAATATCATCTATTCCCGAAAAAAATCTGTCAGATATTGTTTTGTCAAGAACTTTAAATCTAATTTGAGGTTCAGCATATTTCAAATAGAATCTTTTTTCAAATTCTTTTTCTTCGGTGTTTACGTGTTCGTAAATTAGGATATCAAGGAGTTCTCTGATAATGCCTTTATTTCTCTCAATAAATTTCGTGTGAACTTTTACCGGCAATTCTCTGATGTAGAAATTTGGTTTTGGATTTTGTTTGAAATAATGACACACTTGCAATATGTTTTCCCATTCCGCATGGTTCGCAATTACTCTATTAGGGTTTTTGATTATCCAAGCTTTTAGTTCGGGAAACACTGCTATGATTTTTCCAACAGAAACCTTGAACAATTCAGCTTCTTTTTCCTTTACTAAAAATTTTAAAAAATCCCTCTCATTATCAAAATATATAGATGTCGGTAAATCTTGAGTTCCTAAATGCTTTGTCTTTATTTTTTGAAATTCCAATGTATAGCCAAAACCTTTTTTCTCCTTTGAATGGCTATGAATTTGTTGAATTTCTCTTTCAAATTCCGACAGTGAAGATTTGGTGTACGTCTTATCGCCACGAATAACCAATTTCTCAAAAGGTCGCTGTTCAACCAAAGATTGAAGAAATGAAATGTACTTTCTTTCGGTTTTGTCCTTTATTTCCTTTGGCGTAATCATTTAGTCAGATAATTCACTTTTTCTTCTTGGAATTGTTCAATTGGCATATCGTACAACCACGAATGTCTTTCTTCTTTACGCTCAACAAAGTGAACAAATGAAATATCATTTTCTACAATGTGTATATTATCGCTTGGTGTAACGACCAGTAATTGCAAATGAAGTTGTTTACAAAGTGTAATTAAGTACCGTGCTTTGTCTTCATCTTGAGCCTTGAATGCCTCGTCAATGGCAATGAAGCGAAAGGATTTAGATTCTAACCCTTGATTATATCTTGTTAATCCAAATTGATAAGCAATTGCAGAACCCAAAATGGTATAAGTAAGTTGAGCCTTTTCACCACCTGAAAGTTGCCCCATTGCTTCATAAGTCTTAAACTTTTGACTTGTTTCCTTGTAAAATTCTTCGGCTTTGTAACTAAACCAAAAACGAACGTCCATTACTTTTTTTCGCCATTCTTCTTTGTCTAATCTTTCTATAAGTGGTTGAATGTGATTATTGAAATGATGTTTCCTGCCTTCAATATTTTTTTCCATTTGGTAAACATTGGGAACGGCTTCTTCTAAAAGTTTTCTAAACTCCTTCACTTCATCATTAATCTTGTTCGGTGCAACAAGTTGAATGTAGGTTTGGGGTTTATTTTTGAAGTCAATCTCTTTCAGAGATTCGTTCAAATGTTTGATGTTTTCTTTGATTGAATCTGACCAGTTTTCAAAGAACATTCTGAAATCACCAACTTTATTAGTAATTGTTTCTTGCAAATAGTCATTGAATTTCTTTTCAAACTTTGGAAGATTATCATTCTCCAACCTAGCTAGGAAATTTTGATATTCACTGATTAACTCTAAATGTGTTGAATCAGGTAGGGAATTAATATCAGAACGCCAATCCTTGAATTTGCTTGATATTGCATCTGAAGGCTGTTTAAAATCGTTTATCTTGATAATTACTTCTCTTTCTTTTGTTTGCTTTTGTACTTCAAGTTCTCTTGTTTGTCTTGAATTTTCCTTTTGGAATCTCTCACGACTTGTTTCAAATGTTGTGTATTCGATATTCAGCAAATCAGAATGTTGTTTTTCAAACATTAAAATATCAACAATTCCCAATGGCTCATAAATGGATTTGTTACTTCTGATTGATTGTTCAATCGTGCCAACTTCATTTTTCTTGGTAAATATTTCTTGTTCTTTATTGAAAATTTGAATTTCTGAAAGTTGTTTTAAAGCGTCTTGAACCTTTTTTAAATCTTCTTGAAGTTGCTTTACACGATTGTTGGTTTTTTTTAGTTTGTCTTTCTGTTCTGTTTTTTCTTGTATATCGTTCGCATACGATTGCCAGTTTATGTCATCATATTTTTCAAACTTTGAAAACAGGTTATGGCATTCATCCTTGAATATGCCTAAGTTTTTTATCTCGATATTTTTGTTTGCAATCGCTTTCTTATTTTCTGTTTGTCGATTTTGAAGATTGATTAATTCTTTCTTTAGAGAGAAGAGTTTTTCTTTGTTATCCCATCCCAATACAAAATTTTCCTTCCGAGTTATATGAGGCCGGTCGTCTTTTTCGTGTTTGCCCTGTTTGAATTTTATCAATCCATTTTGAGTAATTGCCATTTCGTGGAATTGCTCAAATTCCGAAAGATTATCTAAGCAAACAAAATCAAATTGAGATTCCAAATAGTTCTCAATCCAATCGCAATATTGTGTTTTTGGCTTAATTTCAATTTTATTGATTAATGACTTTTCGTTAAGTATTTTGTTCTTGAAATTTTTAAGATAGTCTTGGTCTTCATATTTGTCGTAACGAATTCTGCCTTTCAAATTATTGCTGTTCACATATTGATTCACTGATGAATAGTACTTTGGTGGAACAATCAATCGTAATGCAAAATTGTGAAGTACTTTCTCAATTGATGATTCCCACTTCATTTCATCATCCTTTACTTTAATCAATTCTCCAATGAATGGGATTTCTTCTCGACTTGCCCCAATGTGTGAAATGATTTCATCTCGTATTTCGGCTTCACGCCCAGCAATATTATTTTTGTTTTCTTGAAGAGTTTTTATAGTTTTTACTAAATCTTCGGTGTCTTGTTTTAGTTTATCTTCTTCATTTTTAAATGCACGGAGATTTTCATTTTCTACATCAATATTATATTGCGTGCTTTGTTTTAATTGCTTCGCACTTTCTCTGTTCGTGTAAAAAGTTTCTTCACTTGGGTTGGTGCTGAAGTTGATGTTTTGGGCAATTTTATTGTAATCATCAAGTTTTCGACTTCTGTTGTCTTTTAGGGTTTGAAGATTTCTAATATCCTTCTCTAAATCTTTGATTTTACTTCCTACTTCATCTTTTTCAATCGAAATCGAAATAGTTCGTTCTTCTTGTTTTAGTTTTTCTTCCTTATCACGTAAATCAGTTAACTCATCATTTAATCTTTGCAACTCTTCTTCACATTTCTCCAATTCTTTTTCACCCAACTCAACACCTTTAGTTGCAAACCAATAAACTGCCGTTTCTTTCGACTTTTCCAATCGAAACAAATCCGCTTTGATATTGGTCAGTTCTATTGCAATCTCATTAATTGGCTTTAGTTGTTCAATTTGTTCTTTAGCCTTTTCAATGTTGGTTTTAGCATCCATTAAAGTCAAGAAACTTTCCTTTAGTTGAATGAACTCTGCTTCCGCATCTTGTTCTTCCAGCATATTGGTTCTTATGAAGTCATCTAAGTCTTCCAATACTTTTACCCCAACAACTTGATTGAACAAGGTCAACGCTTTTGTGGAACGCATTCCAAATAAATCAGCCATTCTTTCTGCATAAGCAATAGGTCCCTCTATAAACTCGATTTTCTTCTTCGTGACATTCAAGTTGTATTTTTTATCTAAAACCTTTTTCCAATTTCCCTTTGAATCGAATTGACCAAAATCAGATTCTACTTCCAGAGGAACGTGAGCAATTCCGAATTGTCGTCTTAATTCATTATTCGAAAACCAACGTACTTGAAAAAGTGTAATTTGTTTTTGGTCTGCATTGGAGAATGAAGCAAGAATTACTGAATATGTATTTGTATCACGCAATTTTTGTGTTGATGTAGAAGTTTTTCCTTCTTCTTGAATGTTTCCGTAATGTCCCAACACATAGGTTTCTTCAGTGCGGTCGCCTTTTTTCTCAACGCCCGAAGATTGATTGTAAAAACGGTCTTTCTTTGCAGGAACAATTAGAGTAAGCAATGCATCAATGTAGGTACTCTTTCCAGATGCGTTTGCACCAGTCAAAAGTGAATTATTTCCTTTCGGATTTATTCTAAAAACCTTTTCGTTAAATGTTCCCCAGTTGTAAACTTCCATATATTGAAGTCTGAACCCCGCTTTGTCGGAACTTGTACTAAACAGACTCAACATAATCTTTTAACTTATTTTCAAAATCTTGAAAAATATCAAGAGTTATTTTTTCTTTTATAATTCTATGAATTTGGTATTTTGTTTCATTGTCTTTCTTGCTGATTTCCTTTAAGTAGCCCAAATCAACAGCCGAATTGATATACCTATCAAGTTCCTTGATAAATCTAACTCTATCATATTTTTCAGGGAGAAATAATTCTAACTCGTCCTTTATTTCTGTATTTGTGATAAATTTTTCGGTTGCTAATTGTGTTGGATTGCTGTCAAAATCTTCTAGGCTTTGCCTAAGAACAACAAGCACAATTGACGTTTCAAAACCGATTTGTCGCCTTTTAACTAGTCCGAGAGTGTTACCTTCACTATCTTCAAGTTGCTTTACAAAAGCAAATCCTTCATCCTTTTTAACGATTAACTCTAAACCAATTTTGCTAATGTAGTCCTGGATTTCAGTTTGATAATTTATTACATCATCCCATACATTGGAATTTCGTTCTACGGTTGATTTTAACAACTTTACAATAGCTTTGCTAAAAGGAGTAATATGCTTTTCTAAACTGCTCATTTGGTCAAAATAATTTCAGGGATTTTTATTTGTTTCCTGTTGTCCGCATCAAAAACGATACTTTGTGTTTTATCAGGATTGATAACGTGTTTGAATTCTTTCACAGTGCCTATATAAGCGAACAACTCAGGCAATCCTTTTTCAAGACCACCATAATTTTCTACAATATCTAAAAGTGTGGTCTGCGATTTTTCTCTAAGTATATCTTTTATCCTTTTTCTCAACAATTCTTTATCAATGTTAGATTGTGAAAACAACCTACCTAATTGATTAGATGATGTGATGTCTTCGTTGGCAATTTTAGGCATGCTAGTGTATGTAACTTCTTCGGATTGCTCTTTTGTGAGTTTGCGCTCAAATGGAATATTAATATCCGTTGATGTTTCTAATTCAAATGAAATATCAGGTTTGTTTTTTGATTTACTGATTTCTACAAGTTGTTTCTTTATGTCTTGAATTATTTTTTTTGTGGCTTCTGATTTAGAACTTTCATTCTCACGAATTATACGGCTTAGTTTTTCAGCCATTTTATCATTGGCTTTGTAAACCTTTTGTCCTGAACTATGGAGATGCCTTTTCATTCCTATTAGGAATGTGTCACTTATAGGGATTGATTTTTCTTCTAAAGTCGTGTATAAATCTTTGGTCAAACTTTCCCATTTATGTTGTAAATCTGGATTTAATATGAATGACCAAAAAGCGTAAAAGCTTTTTCCTTGTTGGCTTTCTTTCAATGATTCAAGTGCATCAAAAGTGAATTCCAGTATATCACTTTTGGATAGACTTCCGTCAGCGTGTTTTTGATAAATTCCTTTAGTAATTTCTTTAAAGTTGTCTTCAACTTCTTTAAAGTCAGATAATAATTCTTTAGCGGATTGATTGAGTTGATTGAAACGGGGTACAATTTCAAATTCTTCAAATACTTTTACGTCTTCTCCAATTTTTATTCGTTGAATTTGTTGTTCAATTTCTAATTTTTTCTCTTCCAACAACTGAATACGTTTTTCTGCATCTTCATTAGTAAACTCAACCAACTCTTTCAATTGATTCAGTATGTTGTTGAATTTTGATTCAGTACCAACAAATTCTTCCTTTTTCAAGCTTGCCAACCAATCTATAGTTTTGCTTGAATGTGATGAGAACTCATAAAAAACTTCACCCTGTTCATCAGGATAATTGGTCAAAAAGCCATTGTTAGTCCAGTTTTGGATATATTTTTTAGCTTTTTCTTCATACGTATCGGAAAAATTGATTTCAATATCTTCGTCAATTTCAACTCTCTGTCCTTCTAAAAAATCCGCTAATTGAAAATGAATATTTTCGGACGAAATGTAGCCTTGTTTGTTTAAGAAAGTTCTTACTAGAAATTCAATAATCATTTCTCTATTTCTCAAACGCAACAAACTAACACTTGGTGAAGTGTAGAGAGTATTTAGTATTTGAGAAATGTCTGCCATTGCTAATATTGCTGTTTATCAGGAATTACACCTCTAACTCCACCTCTAGGCTCTTTTACATCGCCGTTATATCTTGGAATTAAATGTATGTGAACATGAGGAACGGTTTGCCCCGCAGCTTCACTTATATTAATTCCGACGTTAAATCCATCTGGATTATATTTCTTTACTATAATTTGTTTCACGACGTTCAGCATAAACGAGCAAGCAGATTGTTCTCTAAAAGTCAAATCAAAATAATCAACACAATGTTTTTTAGAGATGATTAAGGCATGCCCATTGCTTACTGGGAATTTATCAAACATTGCAAATACTGTCGCAGATTCGGCAATCAGTTCTCTTTCTGAATTTGGATTGCAAAACGGACAATTTGGATTTTCTATTCGTTTGATTTGATTAAAATGTTGGTATTCATATATCTCACAGTTTTCATTTTTGAAAATTGATTTATAAGCCAACTTTACATTGCATTGATAAGTCTGCTTTTGATGGATCCTATGCATTCTGAAACCTTCGTATTGTAAATCTCTTCTTACAGCGAAATAAACTTTACCAGTTGGTTTTATCAATTGAGAGAGTTGGATGAGGACAGTTGCCTGCTCTTCTTGCGTCAAAACATTTAGCACATAAAAGCAAATAATTGTGTCAAACGCTTTTGTTGGATATTTCGGAAAATAATGTTTGTCGTAACCTGTTATATTAATTCCTTCTGCTTGCAGCAAATCAACATCTTTTCCAAATCCACAGCCAAAATCTAAAACATCACCAACTATTAAACTTTTGTTCAATAAAAGGTTTGCTGGATAGGAGAGCCTCGATCTTTCCTTCGCAGTCAAATGGCTGTATATGTTTTGTTGTTGTATCACTTCATAAATTCAAATCCATTGTTTGATGCGATAGTAATTAGCGGTTGAATTCTTTCTTTAAATTTTTCTCGAGTAAAACTCTTATCAATATCGGGAAAAATCGTTAAATAATCTTCTAGCAATCTACTTGGCTGTGATTTGCTTCTCAAAATTTCCACAGCTGATTTTTGCAAGGCAAAAAAGGAATCAAAATATTTATCAAGTGGTGGCAGTTTATCGCTTTTTGAAATGTTAAAAGATTTGTTGGCAGGGATTAAATTCCAAATTAAATCGTGAGCCACGAAAGAGTAAGGAATGAAATGTTCAACTGCATAATTTCCAATTATCAAATCTTTCCCTGTATATATACATTTTACCGAACCTAATTCTTTTAAAACCAAATCCCAAAACTGCGTTCTCTGCTTTAACAAACTATTTCTTAAAGTGGGCTTAATCAGTTTATTGGGGATGTCTGGCACATTTGGATTCTTTGATTGTAAAAACAAACAAAGATTCCAGTAGCAAAAATCCTTCAGCATTTTTGTATTGGAAATCAAATAACTTTTCCACTCAGGATTAATTTCAATTTCATCATCGTGTAAGGCGTACAAACAATTTTTACTGAAAGATTTCGATGTAGAATATATTTCTGCTTTGTTCATCTTGGGAAACCAAGGACTCAAAAACCAATGAGGAACATTTTTATTGAAATGCCAAAGTTGTTTTTCGGTTGAGCGATTTTGCGTTGTTAAAAGTTTTCGAAAAACAGATTCTCGTTTGTCATCAATGGAAATTTGCTCTAACAAGTTTACAGCGCGAACAACATCCTGAATTAAATCTTGCTTGCCAAAAGAGACATGAAAATAATTTACGGTGAACCAGGCATTGGAAATAATTCTAGCAAAAATTTCTCTTTTGGAAATCTTCAAATTTCCCTCCTCAACGGATTGCAGAATTGATAGGAGCCAGTAAAATTTATAAGTTGCAACAGTATTATTAAAACAAGCTGCAAGAAGATAAATTGGCAAACCATTTTGGTTAGGCAGCTTCATAATGGAGCGAAGTTAAAATTTATCAGAGCCGATAGTTAGCGTTAAGGATAGCAGCGGAAATCCTTTTTTCAGCGTCCGCCTTTTGTACTGGGGAAAAAAGATTGCAGTGGATAGCTTGACCGTGCCGGCGTATTGGCCGTGCGCAGGGGCGGGGCGGGGGAACGACCAAAAAATCCAAGTCATATTCAATCTTATTGTGTAATAGTAGCCTGGCAATTTCAGCGAACATGTCAGCATTTGTGTTTTTTTAGAACTACGAATTATTCAAATATAGTTAATTTTTGAGTCGAAAAATGACTTATTAGCCAGCATCTCAATGCACCATTTTAAAAATCATTTCCTTTAGCAGATCGCCTTCCTCGGTGTTTCCTGTACTATCTAAGCCTTTGCTTTTTAAATCGTATTCTCTCAAGTAACCAATAATATCAAACACTCTTTGGGTAGGATAATTTTTGGCTGCTACTTCGTAATCTCTAATAAAAAACGGCGGAATGCCAAGTGCTTGCGCTGCGTTACCTTTATTTGGTAGATAATGGTATTTTAGAATTTTTGAAAAATAGCTGTACAAATTACCAAAAACCATCGGTAGCGGATTAGATTTAGGGTTGTCTGCAAAGTAATTGATAATCTGATTGCACTTAAAAATGTTCTTAACAGCCAACGCCTTTTGTAGTTCGAACACATTGTAATCTTTACTGATGCCGATATTTTTTTGCACCAACTCTGTATTGATCATTTGGCTTTTCGAAACGTTAAGCATTAACTTCTCTATCTCGTTGGCCATTTTAGAAAGGTCTGAACCGAGATATTCGGCCAACAGTGCGCTCGCTTGCTGATCTATCGCGTAGCCTTTAGATTTAACAAAATCGTCAATCCACGGCGCAAGCTTATAGTCTTTAATAGCATCCGATTGAAAAACCAAACCACTTTTTAAAATGGCTTTGTATATTTTCTTGCGCTTATCAAAGTTGCTGTATTTGAACGCCAATACCAACACGGTGCTTGGCAATGGCTTTTCGAAGTAATTCAAGGCAATCTCTGCATCTTTTCCTTCATCTTTTGCCCATTTCATATCTTGCGCTTCCTTAACCAAAATGACTTGATAATCGCTCATCATGGGGTAACGTTTTGCCGCGCCGACAACGGTTGCCATATCGGTATCTTTCCCGTAAAAAATGGTTTGGTTAAATCCTTTCTCAGCATCGCTGAGCAGGTTTTCTTCAATAAAATCGCTAATTAAATCAATGTAATAGGCTTCTTCGCCATTGAGCAAATAAACCGGTTTGATGGTGCGATTTTTAATGTCTCTGATAATGTCTCCGGCAGTCATGAAAGGTAAAATTACAATTTAGCTTTTACGATTAGAGAAATTCTGCGAATTGTTTATGCACAAATGGTAACTTTGAAACCGTGCGCCATTTCGAACCAACCCAGCTAAACCTTCCACCATATCCATTTGAAATTACCGAAAAGGACAAGCAGGTTTTTATTTTCGACGAGTTGCGTAAAAAGCATTTGGTGCTTACGCCAGAAGAATGGGTTAGGCAACATTTCGTTCAGCATTTAATCGTAAACTATAAATGCCCAAGGACCTTAATTAACATCGAAGGCGGATTGGTGGTAAACCAGCTACGAAAGCGCAGTGATATTTTAGTTTTTAACTCCAAAGGCGAAAAGTTGATGCTTATAGAATGCAAAGCGCCCAAAATTAAAATCACACAAAACGTATTCGACCAAGCTTTGCGCTACAATTCTATACACCAAGCTCCGTGGATTGTACTTACCAATGGCTTAAAGCATGTTTATGCGAGGTTAAATTTTACATCGGGCGATGCCGAATTTATGGAAGAATTGCCTCTTTATTTTAATCTTTAAAAAAGGAAATTTGCTGAACCTTCAGGCGTTCGATCACTTTAATGTCTTTATTTTTATAGTTCTAAAAAACACCGCGTTGCCATGATCTTGCAATAAAATATGTCCTTTTGGCGCCTCACCAAAGTTTTTCCAATCTTTATATTTGCTTATGGCTACTAGTTTTTCGAACTCTTTTGAGCCACGCACATATTCCAAAACCTTTACGCCGTTTAGGTAATGTTCTACTTTGTTATTTGGATAAACCACTATTCTTCCATTATTCCATGCGCCGATAGGGCGTACAAATCTAGCCTGCTTTTCGCCCTTGATCAAATCATATAAACTCGCTAAAGTTCTGTCTCCATCTCTTCCCAATTTTGCATCGGGGTGAAGAGCATCGTCCAAAACCTGGTATTCTAAACCGATGGCAGAACCTGTGTTTTTCTCTGTTAAGGTTACAAAATATTTTACCCCACTATTCGCCCCAGGTGTTAATTTAAATTCGAATGAAAGATCGAAAGCTGCAAATTGCTCATTCGTTACAATATCTCCACCATTAGTGCTTTCTGCTCCATTTGAGCCAAGAACTTCCATTTGTCCATCTTCTACTTTCCACCCTTTTTCTGGAAAACCATCTTTATACGCGCCCGTCCACCCGGAACTACTTTTCCCATCAAAAAGTAATTTATATCCATTTTCTTTTTCGTAAGATGAGAGGTTATTTGGCGTATAATTAACAACATAAACCCCTTTTGGAAAAGGTGTTGGCTTTATGTTTTCGGTTTGGATATTGATGTTTTTGAAATAAATTTTTTTTCCGCTCAGAGAAGCTTTATCGCCTATCCCATGAACCTGCAAACCGATAAAACCAGTTTTGTCTAATGTATCTACAACCATGGCGACCGCTTTTCCATTTACCCAAGTTTTTGTTTCGTTGCCAATGCATTCAATTTTATAATGGTTGAACGCTTCCTTCTTATAAAGATTTTTTGCCTCCGGATGTAATTCCAATGGATAAAGCCAAGATCTGCGCGCTTCATCATAAACACCGCCGGTCCAAGCTCTTGGTGATGGGTCTATTTCAACTTGCCTGCCATAAACTTGGCCGTTCCCACCGTTTCCCTTCGGATTGTAATGGCTACGCGTTTGAACACCAGAGTTACTATCGTCGCCCTCTAATTTCACATCTAATTCTAATACAAAATCTCCGTAATCTTTTTCGGTTATTAAAAAAGAATTTCCGGTTCCTTCCACCATTTTGCCAACAATCATCCCATTTTCTACGTCGAAAGGTGCTTTACCTGCAACCGCTTTCCAACCGGTTAAGGTTTTGCCATCGAATAAAGGGGAAGTTTTTTGGGCGAAGGTTGAATTTGATGCCGAGGTTAATGCTAAAAGAATAAAGACCAAGGACCAAAGAGAAGGTCTATTTAAGGCTGAGGCTGAGAGCAAAGTGGAGGGTAAACGGCTAATTAGGGTTTTATGAGTCATTTTCATTTTTTATAAGCTATATCTGATATTCAATTATGTAAATTTCTTGCATCGCATTCAGCGAATAAAATTAATATTTAAATACTTTTCCGTTTGCCATTACTTGTTTCGTATTTTCATCAAAGGTGGCTTTTGCGCCAGTTCTTACTGCGGCATTTGTCATAATGTTGGCCACCGAATGTGCATAACCAGCTTCTACAGGTGCATGTGGTGTTTGTCTGCTTCGTACACATTCCATCCAATTTCTCATGTGTCCAGAAGTTAGTGGATCACCGCCCATATTGGCATCGGTTGCAGTTTTGGTAGCAGTCGCCGATAAATCAAACTCGGGCAATAGGTTCGGCTTCATGCCCATTGCCGCGGCCTCTTTTTCATGTAAACCACCTTTAGGCGAAACTTTATTGGTAATGAGATTTAGTTCCCCGCCGTTTGAATAATACACTTCGCCGACATCGCCAACGCTATTTTGCATTCTTGAGGTAAAAGTTACCTGAAAGCCGTCGGTAGATTGCGGCGGACCATAATCGAAAACGGCAACCATTGTATCCCAATTTCTGCGTCCATCTTTCCAGGTGTAGATTCCGCCATTCGCGACTACGCTGCGCGGATGTTTTAATCCGGTAAACCAATGTACGGTATCTATTTGGTGCGACATCCATTGCCCAGGCATACCCGAAGAATATGGCCAAAACAATCTATATTCTAAATATTTTCTTGGGTCGTAAGCTTCGTAAGGTCTGTTAATTAAAAACCGTTTCCAATCTATATCTTCTTCTTTGAGTTTGGCAACCAACTCGGGGCGGCGCCATCTGCCAGGTTGATTAACATTCCAAACCAAATCTACTGCTGTAATCGGCCCAAATTTGCCCGATTGAATATATTCTGCTGCATTGGCATAATTCTCCCCACTTCTACGTTGCGAACCAATTTGCACAATTTGCTTACTTGCTTTTATTGCTTTTAAAGCCGCATTTGCATCATCCATAGTTTCTGCAAAAGGCTTTTCTAAATATGCATCGCAACCTGCTTTTACTGCGGCAATTGCATGTGTGGCATGCTGAAAATCGGCCGTGCTGATAATAACCGCATCCAAATCTTTCATGGCAAGCAACTCATCGTTATTTCTGCACGATTTAACATCGTGTCCAAATTTGTCTTTTAAGTGCGCAAGACCAAGATTTCTTCGATAAGTCCACAGATCAGAAAGACCGACCATGTCGAAATTTAGTTCTTTGTTGTGATTTAAAAAGCAAGGAAGTAGTGTATCTTTAAAACGATCTGAAAAGCCAACTACCCCAACCCGTACTCGATCGTTTGCACCAATAATCCGCCCATAACTTTTTGCGCTCATACCCATGGTACCGGCATAAGTTGCCGCAGCAAAAATAGCCGATTGTTTGATAAAGGTTCGTCTGGAGTTTTCCATGAATGTTCTAATTTAAAATTTGGTTTGAAACAGGTTGATAGTTTAAAGGTAGAAAATTTTTAGGAATATAGAGTTTGAAGTCAGATGTCGGAGTTCGGATATTTTTCCGGCATAGATCTAGCGAACGCGTTTCGAATTCGCGTGAATTAATTTTAGCGCACGCGTGCGGAGTGTGCTTTAAATTAAATGCCTCGGCAGTAAATAAAAAATTTTCAATAATTCTGGCGAAATATGTACTGAGGCTTTGTAATCACACGCGGCACGCGTGAGCCATTGGGAGGGTTTTTGAAATTTTGCATCATTAAACCTCCGTGGGTTGAAACCCAAGGCTACTGCCGGCCGAGCCGATGGCTCCTCAACCTCTTTATCCCAACCCAGCCAAACTTTCCTCTACAATTTTAATTTTTGCTTTTGCGTCTGCTTGCTTATTTCGCTCGTTGGCGATAATTTCTGGTTTTGCATTTTGCACAAACCGCTCATTTCCAAGCTTTGCATTTACAGATTTTAAAAATCCCTGTAAATAAACTAAATCGGCATGTAAACGGATTTTTTCCGCTTCAACATCTATATTGTCTGTAAGCGGAACAAAAAACTCGTCTTTGCCGGCCATAAATGCTGTTGATCCAGATATTTTACCCATTACCATTTCAGCCTTGGTAACATTGGCGAGTTTAGAGATAACTGTCAACCAATTAGAATAATCTAAATCGGAATTTACTTTGATACTCAATAATAGTTCTTCTTTTGGCGAGATTTGCTTTTGGTTACGTAGGTTTCTAATTTCTGAAACGACAGTTTTAATTACTTCAGCTTCTTTTAATATCGAATCATTTAATTCTTCCACTTTTGGGAACTCGGCAACAATGCAGCAATCCATTTCACCCCGCTCGCCAAACAGCTCATCATGCCACATTTCTTCAGTGATAAACGGCATATTTGGATGAAGAAGCTTGATTATCTTCTCGAAAAAACCAATTGTGGCAGCAAAGCTTTCTGCATCAATTGGTTGCTGATAGGCAGGTTTTACCATCTCCAGATACCAAGCACAGAAATCATCCCACACCAATTTATAGGTGGTCATCAATGCTTCAGATAAGCGATATTGCTTAAAGTTAGCTTCAATTTCTATCAAAGCCTCGTTAAATCTGCTATCAAACCAAGCAATGGCTTGCTCGTTTGGGTTTTCCAGTTTTTCATCAACCTCCCAACCTTTTACCAAGCGGAAAGCATTCCATATTTTATTGGCAAAGTTTCTACCTTGCTCGCAATAACTTTCATCAAACATTAAATCGTTGCCTGCCGGCGATGACATCAACATACCCACACGTACGGCATCGGCTCCGTATTTTTCAATCAGTTCAATTGGATCTGGCGAATTGCCCAAAGATTTAGACATTTTACGCCCAAGTTTATCGCGAACTATTCCTGTTAAATACACATTTGTAAATGGCTTTTTGCCCATAAACTCGTGTCCGGCCATAATCATTCTCGCCACCCAAAAAAATAAAATCTCCGGGGCAGTTACCAAATCGTTTGTTGGGTAATAATAATTTATGTCTTTGTTACTGGGGGTTTTAAAACCATCAAAAACAGAAATTGGCCACAACCAAGAAGAAAACCAGGTATCCATTACATCTTCATCTTGCCTTAAATCTTCAGATTTGAGATTTGAGATTTGAGATTTCAGAACCTTTGCTTCTTCAAAAGCTTCTTCTCTAGTTTTAGCAATAATATACGTTCCATCGGGCAAATACCAAGCTGGAATACGTTGTCCCCACCACAACTGGCGTGAAATGTTCCAATCGCGTACGGTCTCCATCCAATGCTTGTAGGTATTTTCAAACTTATTTGGGATTAGATTTACATCACCATTTGCCACATCATCCAGCGCAGGTTGCGCCAATTCTTTCATCTTAACAAACCATTGCATAGAGAGTTTTGGCTCGATGGCTGCATCGGTGCGCTCAGAAAATCCAACTTGCGATTTGTAGTCTTCTACTTTTTCCAGATGCCCAGCTTCGTCCAACATTTTAGCTATCTTCTTTCTTGCAACAAACCTGTCTTCGCCTACTAAAATAACGGCCAATTCATTTAAGGTTCCATCGTCGTTTAAAATATCGGTTACTGGCAAATTGTGTTTTATGCCAAGTTCGTAATCATTTAAATCATGTGCAGGCGTCACTTTTAAGCATCCTGTACCAAATTCAATATCAACATATTCATCTTCGATAACAGGTATTTCATGGTTTACCAAAGGAACAAATACCTTTTTTCCTCGTAAGTGTTTAAAACGTTCATCATTCGGGTTGATACAAACCGCCGCATCTGCCATAATGGTTTCGGGACGCGTGGTGGCAACGGTGAGATAAGTTGCGGGTTGCGAGTTGCGAGTTGTGGGTTCTCCGTTCTCTGCCTTATGCCTGTCGCCTTTTACCTCATACCTAATATAATAAAGTTTCTGATTTACCTCTTTTCTTATTACTTCTTCATCAGAAACCGCGGTCTTTCCTTTCGGATCCCAATTTACCATTCGGATGCCGCGGTAAATCAACCCTTTTTTATGCAGATGGATAAAAGCGTCTATTACAGCTTCAGAAAGATTTTCTTCCATGGTAAAACGGGTACGATCCCAATCGCAACTCGCACCCAATTTTTTTAACTGTTCTAAGATGATTCCGCCGTATTTCTCTTTCCATTCCCAAGCATAACTTAAAAATTCCTCGCGGGATAAATCTTTTTTATCGATGCCTTTTTCCTTTAACATGGCAACCACTTTTGCTTCGGTAGCAATAGAAGCGTGATCTGTACCCGGCACCCAACAGGCATTTTTTCCTTGCATCCTAGCTTTACGAATAAGCACATCTTGAATGGTATTGTTGAGCATGTGACCCATGTGCAACACACCGGTAACGTTTGGCGGCGGAATTACAATAGTATATGGTTCGCGATTGTCTGGCTCTGAATGGAAAAACTTTTTTTCTAACCAGTAGCTATACCATTTGTCTTCTGTTTCTTCGTGATTGTACTTGGTGGAAATGCTCATTTAGGGTTTTATGAAAAGGCAAAAATAACATTTTGAAATTAGATGGAGACATTAGATATGAGATTAGAGACGGAACCGAAATGCCCTGTTTGCCACGAATGCACGAATTATGGTTTAGGCAATAAATTGTTTTTAAGTCTGCGTAATAGATTTACGATTTAAGATTTACGATTTACGGACGAACAACGAAAAAATCTAAGTAATCTAATCATCCCGAAGGAAACAATAAGTTACGGGTTGTGGGTTAAGAGTTACGGGCTAAAGCCAAAAATCTGTGAAATCGAATAATCTGTATAATTACTACAAAGCAAAAAAGGGCTTTGCGACAATGCAAAGCCCTTAACAATTTTATAAGAAACACTGCTTACTCTACAACAACTTCAAAAGGCACTTTTACCTTTACCTCCTTGTGTAAATTTAGGTTGGCAACATATTCGCCAATAAACTTAGGGTCAGTCTCGAACGTAATTCTTCTACGATCTACCTCGAAGCCTTGAGCTTTTAAAGCTTCAGAAATTTGAATGGTATTAACTGCACCAAAAATCTTTCCACTTTCGCCAGCTTTAGCGCCGATAGATAATTTAACATCAGTTAAACGCTCCGCCATGCCTTCAGCATCCTTCTTAATTTTATCTTGTTTAAAAGCTGCTTGCTTTAAATTTTCTGCCAGCACTTTCTTTGCAGAAGGTGTAGCCAAATGTCCAAAACCTTGCGGAATTAAATAATTACGACCATAACCTGGTTTTACCGTAACTAAATCATCTTTTTCTCCGAGGCCTTTAATATCTTGTTTTAATATAATTTCCATATCTGCTTAGCCTGCTATTTTAATTGATCTGCAACATAAGGCAACAAACCAATATGGCGCGCGCGCTTAACTGCTTGTGCCACTTTGCGTTGGAACTTTAATGACGTACCGGTTAAACGTCTTGGCAGTAATTTACCTTGCTCGTTTATAAACTTCATCAAAAAGTTTGCATCCTTATAATCGATGTACTTGATGCCATTTTTCTTAAAACGGCAATATTTTTTACGGTTGTCCTCTACTTTAGGGGCGGTTACGTATTGTATTTGCTCTCTTGCCATTACGCTGCTACCTCCTTAGGTTTTTTGTTAAAAGCACCACTACGCTTCTTTAAATTGTAAGCAATTGCATGTTTGTCTAACCGTACGGTTAAAAATCTCAACACACGCTCGTCACGCTTTAATTGAAGCTCTAATTTGCCGATCAATTCACCGTCTGCTTTATACTCGGTTAAATTGAAAAATCCGTTTGTCTTCTTGTCAATCGGATACGCTAATTTTCTCAAACCCCAACTATCTTCTTCGATAATTTCGGCTCCGCTATCTTTTATGATACCTACAAACTTAGCCATAGCCTCTTTTGCAGCTTCATCAGATAACAACGGGGTTAGAACGATAACAGTTTCGTACTGATTCATTGTTAAATAATTGATTATTTGTTTATTCCCGATACAATTCGGGTTGCAAAAGTAGGTTTATATTTTGATTAAAACAAGTAGAACTGAGATATTGGATTGGAGAAAAGGTTAAGGGTTGCGAGTTACCAGTTGCAGGTCGTGGCAATAAGTGAAAAGCAGGCAGAGGTCGGAGGTCGGTCGTCACGCTGTTTAAATCGAGCTGTCTAAATACTAAATACTAACATCAAGATTGCTTTTTAGAAAACGACAGTTCGCAAGCCAGTCGGCAATTTCAGCCCTTTGCTCTGCTCATACGCCTGCAGGCCTTAGGCGCTAAGGCCGGTATCCGCGTCGCCAAGGTTTAGGTACAAAGGCAGCATAAGAAACCCGGGGCAGTTCCTATCCCGATAATGTAATTATGAATTCAGTTTAGCAATACGCAAGGACTGAATTCTCAATTAAATTAGGTTAATTGATCCCAAATTAATTGAATTTATCAATCCTAAGATACACATAATTTAAGGGCCTCGTTTTCCACAATCCTAAACTCCACAATTCTACTACGCAAAATTTTCTTATTTTCGTACCGATGGAAAACTTTATCGTTTCAGCGAGAAAATATAGGCCTGCGACATTCGAAACCGTTGTAGGGCAACAACATATAACTGGAACATTAAAAAATGCCATTAAGAATAGTCAACTTGCTCAGGCATTTTTATTCTGCGGACCTCGTGGGGTTGGTAAAACAACATGCGCAAGAATATTAGCAAAAACCATCAACTGCACAAATTTAAGTGCGGATATAGAAGCCTGCGGACATTGTGAAAACTGCCTTTCGTTCCAGAACGGTCATTCTTTTAATGTGCACGAATTAGATGCGGCTTCTAACAATTCGGTCGATGATATTCGGAGTTTAATAGAACAAGTTCGCATCCCGCCGCAAGCGGGAAAATATAAAATCTACATTATAGATGAGGTGCACATGCTTTCGGCAAGTGCTTTTAACGCTTTTTTAAAAACCTTAGAAGAGCCACCGCCCTACGCTATTTTTATTCTCGCCACTACAGAAAAACATAAAATTTTACCGACAATTTTGTCACGCTGTCAAATTTTCGATTTCAACAGAATTCAGGTTGATGACATTGCGAGCCACTTAGCGGTTATTGCAGGGCGAGAAAACATTAATTGCGATGTAGATGGATTGCACATTATCGCTCAAAAAGCGGATGGCGGTTTGCGAGATGCACTCTCTATGTTCGATCAGATTGCGAGTTATTCCAACAAACACATAACTTACCAAGCCGTAATCGATAATTTAAATATTTTAGATTACGATTATTTCTTCAAACTTACTGAGCATTTAAACCAAGCTGCGGTTAGCGACACATTACTATTGTTCGACGAGATTTTAAACAACGGTTTCGATGGAAATAATTTCATAAACGGATTGGCGAGCCATTTTAGAAATCTGATGGTAAGCAAAGATGCGGCGACAGTTAAATTACTGGAGGTGAGCGAAAACATTAAAAAGCGTTATTTGGAGCAGTCGCAATCAACGCCGCTTTCATTTTTGCTTACTGGATTAAATCTCGCCAACAACTGCGATTTAAATTACAAAACTTCCAAAAATCAGCGCTTGCAAGTGGAGTTAGCGCTGATAAAGATGTGCCACATAAAAGAAGCGGTAAAGCTGGCGCAGAACCCAAGTTTGGGGAACAATAGCGGATCGGAGAATAATCCGGATAAAAAAAAAACGATAGTCGAACAGAAAGCTGAAAGTCACGTTGAAAGCCAAAAGCTGAAAGCCGAAAGCGAACAAGCTGAAAGAACAGAGGCTGAAAGCGAAAAGCAAAAGGCGAAAAGCGAAAAGCTGAAAGCTGAAAACGAGCAAGCTGAAAGTCCAAAGACCAAAGACCAAAGCGAAGATAAGGCTGAGGCAAATACGGAGGTTGAGCATTTAGCTAAAAGCGAAAAGCTTTCAAACGACCAACGAAAAACGAACAATGTTTTTGAGGCTGAAAGCGAAAGGCAAAAAGCGGAAAGCGAAGAGCGGAAATCAAAAAGCCTTGACGTACAAACAAACGAACCAGCCAACCAGCCGACCATCCAACCATCCAACCAACCAACCAACCAAAACAGCGTTTCCATAAAAATTAATAAACCAATTAATGCGATAAGTTCACTAATTCCCTCGCTTACAGATTTAAGAAAAACTACTGGCGACAATGATAACGAGCCTAGGGAAATAACGGGCGAAAGCAGAACTCCTTTTAACGAGGAAAAGCTTATTGAAGTTTGGAACAATTATGCAAAGCGGTTAAAAGATGACAACAAGATAAATCTTTTCACCATTCTAAATAGTTTTCCACCGGCGCTAAAAGAAAATTATATGATTGAGGTTTTCGTGGAAAGCAAGACCCAAGAAGAAATGCTTCAGAAAGAATCAATTGACTTACTTAACTATCTGCGAAACACGTTGGATAATTTCGGGGTAGAAATTACTTATAAGCGCAGCGAGCGAAAAGAAGAAAATCGCCTTTACAGCAACAGAGAAAAATACGACTATCTGGCAGCAAAAAACCCAAAATTAGAGGAGATGCGAAGGAAATTTAATCTGGACGTTAGACCTTAAGCCTCTCTCATTGAAGGTTCACTGGCTGTCCCGAAACTTCGGGAAAGCAACCTAAGCCGTGAAAATGATGAATTTTTTCAGCGCCGGACGGTTGTTTGTGAGACATCTCGCTGCGCTCGACCTAATGAAAGCCTAAACAAAATGCCGCGTCATTTCGACGATAGGAGAAATATCGCCTCGCATAGCAAACATAGTTTGCTAAACTCTAACTTTTACATGGTTACATCGTTGAAACACCACCATCATTTATTCAAAGTTTGAGAAATTTAAAGGCTTCATAAAATTAAAAATCCCAAACCGATATTTCAGGTTTTGGGATTTTATGATAAAGAAAGATTAATTCCTAGTCTTCAACTTCTCCATCGTTTTTTGGATAACCTTCCTCATCCAAATCATCCCGATCATCTTCTGCCGTATGTGCCAACATCTCGTCTTTTTTGCTAACTTTTACACTTTGGCCGCTATCCACATGCATGCCAAGATCTTCTAGTTCATCGTCTGCAATCTCGGCTTTATCCGCATATTCATCTCCAACATAAGGATTTGAATTATCATACGTAGAATCATCATCTGCCGCACCTTTCGCCACCGTTTCATAACCCATCGGATGATCATAATCAGGATTCTGTCCTTTTACATCCAATTCAAAGCTATTCTTATGCTCATCGAAAGATAAGTTCTCTTTGTTTGTATCGCTACTTTCTGTCTTTGTTGTAACCTTATCTTTATAGTTTTCTTCCTGATCGCTTTCCATAACAATTATTTAAGTTTTGTTTTATCAAACAGCCGACTACGATATTGGTTTTAAAAAAAAGCCTTCAGTTCTATAAACTCCTTAACGCCGAATTAAAGGTTTCACTTGGCCGCATCGCTTTGCTACCCAATTCATCATTTGGATGATAATAGCCGCCAATCTCTTGCGGCTTACCTTGTGCAGCGATCATCTCGCTGGTAATTTTTTCCTCGTTCTCTTTTAAAGTGGTGGCAAGGGCGGTAAATTTTTCCTGTAAACCCGAATCTTTAATTTGAGACGCTAAAGCTTCTGCCCAATAAAGCGCTAGGTAAAAATGCGAACCGCGATTGTCAATTTGCCCTACTTTACGTGCGGGCGATTTATCGTTCTCCAAAAACTTATCAGTAGCTGTATCCAAACATTCTGCAAGTACCAGTGCTTTTGGATTATCTTGCGTCTGCCCCAAATGCTCTAAAGAAGCGGCAAGTGCCATAAACTCGCCGAGCGAATCCCAACGGAGATAGCCTTCCTGAATAAACTGTTCGATATGTTTTGGAGCAGAACCGCCTGCGCCCGTTTCAAACAGTCCGCCACCATCCATTAAAGGAACAATAGATAACATCTTTGCCGAAGTACCTAGTTCTAAAATTGGGAAAAGGTCTGTGAGGTAATCGCGGAGCACATTGCCCGTAACCGAAATGGTATCTAAACCTTTTCTCACTCTGTCTAACGTAAATTTTGTTGCCTCTACGGGCGATAAAATTTGAATATTTAATCCTTTTGTTTCATGCTGAAGTAAATAGGTATTTACTTTCGCAATCATTTCCCTATCGTGTGCACGATTTTCATCCAACCAAAAAACAGCTGGAGTATTAGATAACTTCGATCGGTTAATTGCCAACTTTACCCAATCTTGTATCGGCGCATCTTTAGTTTGGCACATGCGAAAAATATCGCCTTTGGCTACTTTCTGCTCGAAAAATACTTCTCCATTTGCATCGCTCACTTGAATTGTTCCATCGGCTTTAGCCTTAAAAGTTTTATCGTGCGAGCCGTATTCTTCAGCCTTTTGCGCCATTAAACCAACGTTTGGTACAGAGCCCATGGTGGCTACATCGAAAGCACCGTTTGCTTTGCAATCTTCTATGGTTGCGGTATAAACGCCTGCATAACACCGATCCGGAATAATTGCAATGGTGTCTTGCAAATTTCCTTCTGCATTCCACATTTGGCCAGAGCTGCGAATCATCGCCGGCATAGAAGCATCTACAATCACATCAGATGGGACGTGCAAATTGGTTATTCCCTTATCAGAATTTACCATGGCTAATGCTGCGCTAGAAGTAATCGCAGCCGCAAGGGCTGCTGCTACTTCTTGTTCTTTTCCATTGCCCTTTATTTTGGCGTAAACATCGCCCAAACCATTGCTTGTATCTACGCCGAGCGTTTTAAATAAATCGGCATATTTTGCAAAAACATCTGCAAAATAGACTTCTACAATAGCACCAAAAATAATTGGATCAGAAACCTTCATCATTGTTGCTTTTAAGTGCGCAGATAAGAGAACGCTTGCATTTTTTGCCTCCGCGATTTCTTTAGCGACGAATTCTTTCAATGCAGAAATATTCATCGCAGAGCAATCTATTACTTCTCCTGCTTTTAACGGAGCAAGTTTTTTAAGATTTTCTATTTTGCCATCTCCATCGATGAAATCTATTTTAAATTGAGTTGCATCCTTAACGGTAATGGATTTCTCTGATCCATAGAAATCCCCTGATGACATGCTGGCAACTTTTGTCTTAGAATTTTTAGACCAAGCGCCCATACTGTGCGGATGTGCTTTTGCGTAATTTTTAACTGCGCGCGGCGCTCTACGATCAGAATTTCCCTCTCTCAAAACAGGGTTTACTGCAGATCCTAAAACTTTTCCATATTTCAATTTTATGCTATTTTCTTCATCGTTTTTTGGAGCTTCTGGAAAATTTGGAATTTTATACCCTTGTGATTGTAGCTCTGCAATTGCCTCTTTTAATTGGGGAATGGATGCTGAAATATTTGGCAATTTTATAATATTGGCTTCCGGCGTTTTCGCAAGCGCACCAAGTTCTGCCAATGCATCTCCTACTTTTTGTTCATCATTCAAATAATCTGAAAAATTAGCCAAAATCCTTCCGGCCAACGAAATATCTTTGCTTTCTATGTCGATATTTGCAGGGGCTGTAAAAGCTTGGATTATTGGCAGTAAGGAATAAGTAGCCAACATTGGCGCTTCGTCTGTTTTGGTATAAATTATTTTTGCTGATTTCGACATGCTATTTTTCTTCTTATTACATTTTAAATTATATCCCAATGCCAAAAGGCATTCAAATCGGTTAAAGATACAGAAAGCATCTAATTTTTGAACAACAAGCTGTTATTTGTTGTTAGATTTTGATATCGAGTCTGCTAAAATTAATCGCGCGAAAACGAAAATTTAACCTTATTATAGCTTAAAATTAACATTAGCGGCAAAGCTATTGATACCTTTACAAAAAAAGGAATATGCGTATCTTACATTTCGGCTTTGCCTTGTTAACTTTAAGCGCTTGTAAAGTTGTGCAGAACAAAACCACTTTTAATAACAATGTTGTAGTCGCCCACAGAGGGGCTTGGAAAGCTCTGGGCCTGCCACAAAATTCTATAGCTTCGTTAAAACAGGCTATAAAATTAGGTTTTAGGGGTTCTGAATTCGATGTGAGAATGACTTTAGATGATAGTTTGGTTATCAACCACGATCCGCATTTTAATACCCTAGAAATAGAAAAAACCACTTTCGCGGAGATGCGAAAATTTATGTTGAGCAATGGCGAAAGTCTGCCAACGCTGCACGAATACCTAATCGCAGGCTTGGAAAAAAACACGAGTACCATGTTGGTTTGCGAGATAAAACCAACTAAAGGTGGCGCAGAACGTGCAGATCGCCTAATTACAAAGGTGGTGCAGATGGTTAAAGATTTGCATGCGCAAAAAATAGTTGGTTACATCAGTTTTGATTATAACATGTTAAAAACGATACAGCGGTTAAACCCAAAAGCAAGCACACAATATTTAGAGGCAGATAAAACACCAGATGAGGTTTTTGCAGATAAATTATCTGGCATAGATTACAATATTGCAACCTTCAAAAAAAATCCCGAATGGATTAAAATGGCAAAAAAAAATAAGCTTATTTTAAACGCTTGGACAGTAAACAAACCAGAAGATATGGATTGGTTGCTCAAAGAAGGATTTAATTTTATTACCACCAATGAACCAGAATTGCTTTTGAAAAAAGAGATTGCCTCAAAAACATCCAAATAAAATCTGTTGCTTCAAACAAACATTTAACTAAGAAAACGATTAAACCTATATGCAGACTTTTCTGATTAGGTTTTCGGTTTTATATTCTATTTTTTTAGCAGTTGTTATAAAAGTCTCAGCCCAAAAGCTCCCAGCTGATACCGCCAAAAGCTTGGAGGAAGTAGTAGTTAAGGGCTATTATAATAAGCAACCGCTTATTCGTTCGGTCTCGGCTGCAAGCATTTTAGACAGCAATACGCTCGAAAATCAGGATTTAACCTCATTGGTAGGCGCGTTAAATTCTGTTGCAGGAGTGCGCATGGAAGAACGCTCGCCGGGCAGTTATCGTTTATCGCTTCGTGGCAGTTTGTTGCGTTCTCCTTTCGGGATAAGGAATGTAAAAATTTATCTGGACGATTTTCCTTTAACAGATGCGGGTGGAAATAGCTATTTGAATTTATTGGACCCAAATGCTATTGGTGGTATAGAAGTTTACAAAGGCCCAGATGGCAGTGTTTTTGGTGCAAATACTGGCGGTGTGGTTCTTATCAGTCCGGACAAGATAAAAGGTAAAGAAACAGAATTTGGTGTTTCTGGCGGTTCTTTCGGATTATTCGCGCAGCATGCAAATTTTGCAAAAAGTTTTAAAAACTATCAATTCAGCGTTTCAGAGGGCTACCAACGCAGTGAAGGTTACCGCGAAAATAGCAATATGGATAGAACGTTTTTGCAAACCACCCAGCGTTGGCAATACGTTCCGCAGGGCAGCCTGCATGCAGTTATTTTTTATAGCCATTTGCATTACCAAACGCCGGGCGGCTTAACCGAAAATCAGTTTGCAGAAAACCCAAAAGCAGCGAGATTGGCAACTAAAACTCTACCCGGCGCATCGGAGCAGAAAGCAGGAATTTACAATAAAACAATATTTGCCGGGCTTTCAAACAACTATCAATTTACAAAAAGTTTTAAGCATGTAACTGCCATTTTTGGCTCGTATACAGATTTTCGAAATCCGTTTATAACCAATTACGAAAAGCGGTACGAAAACACCTTGGGATTTAGAACGTTTTTGGAATACACAAAAACTTTACAGAAGAACAGATTCGATGCGCAAATAGGAGTAGAAAGTTCTAAAACCAACAGTAAAATTAGAAATTTTGATAATGTAAATGGAAATCCAACTGCGATACAAGCTTTTGATAATTTAGACGCCAACCAAACGTTTGCCTTCGCAAAAGTAAATGTAGATTTTAACCAAAAATTTCTTTTGGAGCTTGCCACGAGCCTAAACTTCTATCAATATAATTACGGGAGTTTGGCTCCGTTATTCATCGCCGAAAGGCAAAACATTTTTAAAAAACAGTGGATGCCGAAAGCGGCTGCCTCTTATTTATTTACAAATAATTTAGCACTACGCGCATCGGTTTCCAGGGGTTATTCGCCACCCACCGTTGCAGAAGTCCGATCCTCAAACAATCAGATAAACCAAAGTTTGCAGGCAGAATTGGGTTGGAATTATGAAATTGGTCTTAGATATCAAACAGAAAAAATTTATCTAAATGCAAACTTTTTTAGGTTCAATTTGAGAGATGCAATTGTAAGGCGCTTGGATCAAAATGGCAATGAGTTTTTTGTAAATGCGGGCGGCACAAAGCAGCAAGGTTTAGAGTTAGAAGCTTCTGCGCTTGTTTTTAAAAACGAAAACAGTTTTCTAAAATCGGTTAAAATTCATACCGGTTATACGCTCAATAATTTTTCTTTCGTAGAGTTTAGCGATGGTAACACAATTTTTAGTGGCAATATGTTAACGGGCGTTCCGAAAAATGTATTGGTAGCTAGCTTAAACTTTAATTTTAAAAACAGCGGATTTATTTTTCTGCAACACAATTTTACAGATAGAATTCCCCTAAACGATGGAAATGCAGTTTATGCAAAAAGCTATAACCTGTTGGATGCTAAAGTTGGAGTTAGAGATAAAAGAGTTCTTGGAACTCGCTTAGATTTATACTTCGGACTAAACAACATTTTAAATCAGCACTACAGTTTGGGTAACGATTTAAATGCTTTTGGTGGACGGTTTTTTAATCCGGCTGCAACATTTAATGGTTATGTAGGTTTTGCTTTGAAGTTTTTGTAAGTTTTGGACGTCCTAAATGAACATCTTAGCTTCTTTTCAACTTAACCATTAAAAAATCTTTTCAAAGTAAATGACTGTAACCACTTTTAGTTCTTTCAAAAACAGAAATTTCAGGTTGTTCTTTGCCGGCCAATCTGTATCTCTTATAGGTACTTGGATGCAAAAAACCGCCGTTAGCTGGATTATATATTCCATAACCAGCTCTAAATTTATGCTCGGCGTTTCTGTCTTTGCAACGCTTTTTCCAACGGCATTGTGCTCACTTTACGGTGGAATAATTGCCGATCGATACAATAAATATCGGGTATTACTCATTACCCAGGCTGTTTCTCTTCTACAAGCCCTACTACTAACGCTCGCTGTATTTTTCTTTAGGCAAGAAGCCGTTTGGTGGATCATCGGTTTGAGCGTTCTGCTAGGCATAATAAACGGCTTCGATGTGCCTGCGCGCCAGTCTTTAGTGCGTCAAATGGTAGACAAAGAGGAAGATTTACCGAACGCACTGGCGTTAAATTCCTCTATGGTAAACCTCTCTAAACTTATTGGTCCGGCGCTTGCAGGTTTTGTGTTGGAGCGTTTTGGCGAGCAAACCTGCTTTGGCGTAAACGCGGTAAGTTTTGTAGCCGTTATTATTTCGCTACTTTTTATGCGTTTAAATAAGGCAAGAACGAAACCCGGTATAAAACGAAACCTAAAACTAGAATTTTCTGAAGCTTACCAATTTATTAAAAATACCGCGTCTATAAGTTCTGTAATAATATTTACGGCCGTAATTAATTTATTTGTGTTACCATTTTCTACGCTTACACCTGTTTTCGCAAAAGATGTTTTTAAGGGCACCGCCTCCACATTTGGCATTATAGATGGCGTCATCGGGCTTGGGGCATTTATAGGGGCAATTTATCTCGCATCGTTAAAAAAGGGTACAGAGTTAAGCAATGTTCTGGCAAGAAATACTTTTATTTTCGGCGCAGGATTGCTGCTTTTTTCGCACACCACCAATTTTTCGCTTGCGTTGGCATTTTTAGCTTTTAGTGCTTTCGGTATGATGTCTATCATCACCGTGACCAACACCATTATACAATTAGAAGCCCCAGCCAAACTTAGAGGTAGACTTATCAGCGTTTTTGTAATGGTGCTTACCTTAATGGTACCCATTGGCAGTTTGCTTGTTGGTTCCGCTTCGCATTATTTTGGCGTAGAAAACACCGTTTTAGTAGAAGGAATTATCGCGCTGATTGTTGCAGGTTTCTACACAAGGTATTTACGAAATCTAAGAAAATCTGCCACTCCAGAAAACGCAATTATGGCCGCAGAACAGGAAATAATTGCGCCGGTTTAATACGTTGTTTTAAAAAATAAGTATTTGGGCGTTTTAACACGCTATCCGTTTTATCTTTTTTTGGCTTTAAGGGCCAAAAAAAGTATATCACTCCTATCGTTAACGCAACTATCCTACGGCATCACTAGCCCGAATAATTGTTTTAAATTAAGGTTAAATCATTTCAATCGGAGCAATTTCACAAACCCATTATACACTTGGCCAACTAGGTTTTTCGGTCTTCAAAATGTCTAACCGAGTTACGAAAATTCCAGCTCATTCAAGATCATTTAGGTACATCGCTTGAGCATTTATCGGATTTGTTGGGCTTAGCTAAATATCATCCACCTTAGCTTTCAGCGTAAACAAACCTGCATAATATTTCTTATAGCCAAAACCCAATAAAATATTTGGCAACAATAACAAAACACCCATATACCAACCCGAGGGCACCAAAATGGTGTGGAAAAGAAACACATTTAAACTAATTGGAAAAACCACCACCGCGGCAAACGGCGCAAACCGATTGGTAAGTAATGCAAGTCCACATACTACTTGTATGGTTTTCATCATCGGATAAATATAGCCAACACCTTTTAAACCAGAAACCAATGCACCAGTAACACCTGTATGCAAAGGCTGATAGGGAATGAAATGCAAAAAATAATCAAGGCCAAAAACTAGGTATAAAAAGCCAAGTATTAGGCGGGAAATTAAGACAGTGAGTTTCATAAAAAATATTTAAGGAACATGCAAATCACATATAAGTTCTCATGTCGCGCATGGTTGGCCGAAGGGCAAGCAGTTCTGGTGTGTTTAGCAAAGTTTTAAAGTTTATTTTTCTAAGGCCCTTATAAAGCACTTTGTCACCGGTCCACAATGTGGCGTTTGAAAAATTCGTCAGGGCAACAAAATCTGTATCATCTATATCTACACCCGAAGTGATTTCTTCAGAAGCCAACCAAGTTTCTGCAGGAATTATTTCCTCATTTATGAATTTAAGTTTTGAAAGAACATGCGCATAAGAGATTTGCAATTGATCCTCAGATAATTTTGAAATCTTCATTAGTTTTTCCCAATGCTCTAGAATTTCATGGCGCATATAACTACAACTATAAAATTCAAAAAGTTCACTAGAGTTAAAGAAAAGATCTCCGATAGTGCTGCGAGAGTTTAAGAGCTTACTAAAAATTATGTTGGTATCAACTACAATTTTCACTTAACAACCCGGCTTTTGTTTTTTGCCCACCAACCGTTTTTAACTGATTTAGCTAAAGTATCCACATCGGCTTGCTTGGCTTCTGATTTCGCAGTCGCCTCTCTATAACTTAAATAATCCAGCAAACCTTGAAGTCCGTCGGTATCAACATAAGATGGAAGCCTAATAATAACCTCTTCAATTGTCCTTTCGATTATCATATTGATAAATTTTCTAATCCGAAGGTAAGAAATTAATTTTTAAGAAAGAAGTGCGGTAAACTGGCTTAAAATTGAAAGTCTCTTTTTGCAAAAATTAGATTTTCAATAAAATTTTTTCCGGCGTTTCAACACAGTACCTGCTAAATCTTTAAATTTGCTGAAAAAGCAGAATTAAAGGATATCACCACTATCTAAACGCCCATACTTCTGAAAATCAAAGGTGGAAAATAGTTTTGTAAAATTAAGCTACTATTATAATGCAGATTGAACTAAAATAGGTAGAACAAATTACTAATTTTTATAGTTTATAAGCTAATAATATTAGTATATTTGATGCAATGAACTTCGATCGCATAAAAGAAAAATTAAGCATTTTGGCCGATGCCGCAAAGTACGATGTTTCTTGCTCATCTAGCGGCAGCAAACGTACCAATAAAGACAAAGGCTTGGGCGATGCTACAGGAATGGGCATTTGCCATTCTTATACAGAAGATGGTCGTTGCGTAAGTTTGCTTAAAATTCTGCTTACAAATGTATGCATTTTCGATTGCGCCTATTGCGTTACGCGCAAGAGCAATGATATAAAACGCGCAGCCTTTTCGGTGCAAGAGGTGGTAGATTTGACCATCAACTTCTATCGTAGAAATTACATTGAAGGTCTTTTTCTTAGCTCTGGCATTTTTAAAGATGCAGATACCACTATGGAACGTTTGGTTTCTGTGGCTAAAAAACTCCGATTAGAGGAAAATTTTAATGGCTATATTCATTTAAAAAGTATTCCCGGCGCTTCTAACGAAATTATGCGCGAAGCAGGTTTGTATGCAGATCGTTTAAGTGTAAATATAGAATTGCCTACCGAAGCAGGTCTAAAGCTTTTGGCTCCCGATAAAAACCACAAGGACATGATGGGTCCAATGAATTATGTGAAGAACGAAATCGTAACCTATAAAGCCGAGAAAAAATTATTTAAATCTACACCCAAATTTGCTCCTGCAGGTCAGAGTACGCAAGTAATTATCGGTGCAACTCCCGAAACAGATTTAGAAGTTATTGCCATTGCAAATAATTTTTATAAAAACTTTAGCCTAAAGCGGGTTTATTATTCGGGCTACATTCCTGTAAGTGATGATAGTCGTCTGCCATCTATACAGAGCAAAGTTCCGGTTATTAGGGAAAACAGATTATACCAGGCAGACTGGCTAATGCGTTTTTATGGCTTTAAAGCCGATGAAATCCTAGACCCAAAAGACCCATTTTTGGCTTTGGATATGGATCCGAAATTAGCTTGGGCACTCAGAAATCAACAATTTTTTCCGTTAAATATTCAAAGTGCAGATTTAGAAATGATACTCCGCGTTCCAGGCGTTGGAGTAAAATCTGCCTGGAAAATTGTCTCGGCGAGAAAATTTTGTACGCTCAATGCAGAGCATCTCAAAAAAATGGGTGTTGCGCTAAACCGTGCGAAGCACTTTATCTGTTACAATCAATTTCAGGCATTACATACCAAGCTAGACAGCGAAAATCTAAAATCTATTATTTTAAAAACGGTTAAAAGCAAATACGCAGTAGATTTTAAACCTCAACTATCGCTCTTCTGATGCACATTTTAATTTATGATGGAAGTTTCGAAGGATTCTTAACCTCGGTATTCGAGGTTTATGAATATAAGTTAGAACCTGTACAAATTATAAGGGATTATATGCCATTACCTCTGCTGTTTACAAATGCAAAAATTGTAATAACGGATAGAGTTAAGGCTGAAAGGGTGCTTAAAAAATTAGACTTGCTAATTGGTAAAAAAGGCATTCACCAATTAATTTGCTGCATACTTACAGAGAAGGAGGATGTAGAATTTCATTTACTTAATGTGGTTAAATATGCATTGGCAAATCCAACCGCAAATGTGTTGCAAAACATGGCAGATACCTCTGTTTTAAGACTTGCACAATACACCAAAATGGCAGGACGAGAGAAGCACAGAATGGAAGCCTTTGTTCGTTTCAAACTTACCTGCGACGATATTTATTTCTCAGAAGTAGAACCAGATTTCAATGTGCTTCCGCTGATAGCCAAACACTTTAAATCGCGCTATCAAGACCAAAAATGGTTAATCTTCGATAAAAAACGACATTACGGCATCTACTATGACCTACAAAATGTAGAATATGTAGAAATGAATTTTAATGGAGTTAAGAACAAACAAGCCGGTTTAGAAATGCTTGCGAAAGATGAAAAACTTTATGCAACACTGTGGAAAACCTATTTCCAAAGCACCAACATTAAAGCGCGCAAAAACACAAAACTACATTTACAACACGTGCCGAAAAGGTATTGGAAATATTTGACTGAGAAGTTTTAGTATTTAAAATTTTTCGATACCTGCTTGTTTCAATATGGCTAAAAATGTGCCTTTCTTAACATCCTTTCCCCATGTACTGGAACTATAGCCGTTTTGTTCGATATTGAATTGTAGTAAATTCGGTGTGAGCCTTTCGCTCTTTTGTAAGAAAATCCATTTTGTTCTAAGACCTTAATAAGATACTTTGGAGATAAATTCATACCGCTTGAAGGTTTATTGAGTATTCCAAGGTGTCGTTGTCATCGGGAATTTCTTCTCCTCTATCCAATAATTCCTCTAAAAATAACTCTATAGCATCTTTCGCCATTGCAATGGCCTCATCTACAGTTTCTCCATAGGTGATACACCCTGCCAGTGTCGGAACAACAGCCGTATATCCACCTTCCTGTTCTTTATGGAGGTGAATTCTATAAGTTCTCATTTTATTCAATTTTTACAGATAAAGATAATATTAGTCTTTGAATTGTTATAGGTAAGAAAACTTTAAAATCGGTATCAGAGCTATTTCAACTGAGTAGTCTTATCCCATTCAATACCTTCACACCTATCCACCGGATTAGTAATTGCAGGCCGGTTAAAACGCCGAGCCACGCGTTGGGCCAGAGCGTGGAAGGATCGTTTTACCTTGATTTTATTCAGCCTATTTCATGTTTTAGATGGATTTCATTAGCTCGCGGAAAATGCTCGGTTTTGGATACTTTTCAGTTAAGGAAAAAGTCTCTTGAGCTAGCCCGCTCAAGAAAAAGGCAATCCAAAAGTGTTGGTTAAATTACCAGGACTAAATAAGCAAGACATGGGACAGGGAGCGTTGGACAAGTAAAACGCCGAGCCACGCGTGGGGTCCGAGCGTGGAAGGATCGTTTTACCTTGATTGTTTGCTTCTTTATCATCAAGGATAAAGAAGGAGCCTCTCGGCGGCGGCGAGCCGAGGAAAGCCGAAAGCGTATGGCGAAATAGCGTCTGCCGAGACCGCGGAATAGGGAGCGCAGGCCGGTTAAAACGCCGAGCCACGCGTTGGGCCAGAGCGTGGAAGGATCGTTTTACCTTGATTTTATTCAGCCTATTTCAAGTTTTAGATGGATTTCATTAGCTCGCGGAAAATGCTCGGTTTTGGATACTTTTCAGTTAAGGAAAAAGTCTCTTGAGCTAGCCCGCTCAAGAGGAAGGCAATCCAAAAATGTTGGTTAAATTACCAGGACTAAATAAGCAAGAGGATAGGGAGCGTTGGACAGGTAAAACGCCGAGCCACGCGTGGGGTCCGAGCGTGGAAGGATCGTTTTACCTTGATTGTTTGCTTCTTTATCATCAAGGATAAAGAAGGAGCCTCTCGGCGGCGGCGAGCCGAGGAAAGCCCAAAGCGTAGGGCGAAATAGCGTCCGCCGAGAGCGGAATAGTGCACTCAAGCCTGGTAAAACGCCGAGCCACGCGTGGGGTCCGAGCGTGGAAGGATCGTTTTACCTTGATTGTTTGCTTCTTTATCATCAAGGATAAAGAAGGAGCCCCTCCGGCGGCGGGCCGAGGAAAGCCCAAAGCGTATGGCGAAATAGCGTCTGCCGAGACCGCGGAATAGGGAGCGCAGGCCGGTTAAAACGCCGAGCCACGCGTTGGGCCAGAGCGTGGAAGGATCGTTTTACCTTGATTTTATTCAGCCTATTTCATGTTTTAGATGGATTTCATTAGCTCGCGGAAAATGCTCGGTTTTGGATACTTTTCAGTTAAGGAAAAAGTTTCTTGAGCTAGCCCGCTCAAGAGGAAGGCAATCCAAAAGTGTTGGTTAAATTACCAGGACTAAATAAGCAAGACCATGGGATAGGGAGCGTTGGACAGGTAAAACGCCGAGCCACGCGTGGGGTCAGAGCGTGGAAGGATCGTTTTACCTTGATTGTTTGCTTCTTTATCATCAAGGATAAAGAAGGAGCCTCTCGGCGGCGGCGAGCCGAGGAAAGCCCAAAGCGTAGGGCGAAATAGTGTCTGCCGAGACCGCGGAATAGGGAGCGCAGGCTTGGTAAAACGCCGAGCCATGCGTGGGGTTAGAGCGAGGAAGGATCGTTTTACCTTGATTGTTTGCTTCTTTATCATCAAGGATAAAGAAGGAGCCCCTCGGCGGCGGCGGGCCGAAGAAAGCCCATAGCGTAGGGTGAAATAGCGTCTGCCGAGACCGCGGAATAGGGAGCGCAGGCCTGGTAAAACGCCGAAAAATCCTGTGACTTAAAGTGGAAAATGACGCTTATAATCTTTTGCGACCTATTACCCCAACCCCTCTCACCACTTCCCCAAACTCCTTCTGTATCTCAACAGTCTCATTCCTTTGCATACCACCATACAGTTTTTCTGCAAGAACTTCGATATCTGAGGTTCCTTTTTCCAATCGAATAAAAGTACTTGCAAAATTTTGTTGGTTCCCTTCTTATTTTATTGCTAAATTGCTGATTGTAAAAAACCTATTTTCATTCAACTCTAATTATAGTAACATAAGCGAAGAGCACTAGAAGATTCAAATCTGGAATGTTCTGCGTTTGGCGAGCTACATGCATGGGGCGTTTTTAACCACCATGTAAGCAAAATACGGTTTGAGGGGCGAACTTTAATTGCTGCTAAAGCCGATTTTAGACCAGCCATCGTGCTATACGAGGCTGCAAGAAACAAACTCTAAAAGGTTAATCGTAGAAGAGCCTGAACCGGAAAAGAAAATATTTATCAAACCTTAAACTAACCATAATATGAAAAATCTACACAAATTAATACGTATCGCGCTTTACTTATTCATTTTTACCTTTGCAATTAGCCATATAGCCGGCGCCCAAACTGCTGTTACAGAAAAACTCGCTCCAGATGTATTACCAGGTGATGGAATTAAAAAGTTTGATTTTTTTTATGCGGGTGAAGCGAAAGCTCGAAACATGTACATTGTGCGAAAAGGGAAAATAGTTTGGAGCTACATCGATACCGTAGGTAAAGGCGAAATAAGCGACGCCATTATGATGGCAAATGGAAACGTTTTGTTTGCCCATCAGTTTGGAATTACACTTATCGACAAAAATAAAAAAGTGCTTTGGCATTATGATGCTCCAACAGGTTTCGAAACCCATACTGCGCAAATGATAGGTGCCAATAGAGTCGTCTTCGTGCAAAACGGAAATCCCGCGAAGGTTTTTGTTATGAATATTAAAAACAACACCGTCGAGAAGGAGTTTGTATTGCCTTTTAAAAGTGGCACCCACGGCCAGATAAGGCATGCCCGCTTAACCAAAGCAGGTTCTTTACTTATTGCACACATGGATTTAGGTAAGATTAATGAATATGATACCGACGGAAAAATATTGAATTCTATAGATGCGCCCGGTGTATGGAGTGGCGTGGAGCTAAAAAATGGCAATATATTGATAGCCAGTAACGACCATTATGTTCGCGAGGTAACACCTAGCGGCGCCACGGTTTCAAACTTCGATTTAAAGCATTTGCCTGAATATGAAATAGCACCTCAAATTGCCCAACGGCTACAAAATGGAAACACCGTTGTTAATAGCTGGTTTAATCAATGGAGCGGGAAAATCGGCGAAACAAATCGCCCGGTGCAGGCCATTGAATTTACGCCAGATAATAAAATAGTTTGGGCACTGAGCTCTTGGGATGCGCCCACAAATTTGGGTCCTGCAACAATTATACAATTATTTAATGACCCGAATAATATAAATTACGAAACGGCGCATTTTGGGAATATAAAGTGAGGACATTAAAATGCAATTATGAATGCCAAAAGCAATGAACAATTATCATAGGAAATTGTTAACAAACTATTTTTGCGACTTGTCTTTTGATAACAGTGCAGATTTTGTTTTTGCCCGAAGAGCGCCAATGCTACCTTATGTCAGAACATTAAATAAAACATAACAATATATTGCAGCCATGAAAAAATACCACATCAAAGGTTTGGTTATCGGAACTTTAGTACTAGGCGCAGCTACGCTTATGGGCTTGAAATATAATTATAGAGATGACCCGTCCAATGCAGGTCTGACTACTCCCAAAGGATTTTCGGCAATAAAACTGATAGAGGGGATTGGGAAAGTAAGGCATATTGCCATTACACAAAATGGCGATATATATGCTCGTCTAGCTCGTCCCGTTGATGGGAAAGGCACCCTACTGCTAGAGCAAGATAATGGAAAAGCTTTAGTAAAGGTCGGCTTTGGCAATTACGGTGGTACAGGAGTGCAACTGTATAAAGGTTATCTATATACCGCTTCAAACTCAGAAATTTTTCGCTATAAAGTTGATAAAAATGAGCACGTCATAGATACCGCTGCTCGCGAAACTATTGTAAAGGGATTGTTGGATAGAGGTACGCACGAAACCAAGTCTATTATGATGGATAATGTAGGCAATATGTATATTCCTATCGGCTGCCCACTAAATTCATGTCAACAAAAGGATAGAGAAAAAGGTTCGATGGGTATTCCCGGATGCCCTTTATTGGAAATTAGCGGAGGAGTTTGGCAATTTAAGGCAGACAAACCGAATCAAACACTCGCCAATGGCATTCGATATGCAACGGGTTTAAGAAACGTTGTCGCGGTGGACTGGAACGCTCAAACCAATCAACTTTATGTAATGCAGCAGGGGCGCGACCAGCTAGATTATATATTTCCGGATTTATTTACTGCTAAACAAAACGCAGAAATTCCGGCCGAATGTATGTACGCATTAAAACAAGGAGACAATGCGGGCTGGCCTTACATTTACTACGACTACCTACAAAGAAAAAAGATACAAATGCCAGAATATGGTGGCGATGGTAAAAAAGAAGGTAGTTCTAGGTACATCGATCCCGCCGCGGCCTTTCCCGCGCACATGGCACCAGATGATATACTGTTCTACACAGGAGATCAATTTCCTACCCGCTACAAAAATGGGGCTTTCATAGCATTTCACGGTTCTTGGAACCGGGCACCTGAGCCGCAGGCCGGATATTTTGTTGTTTTTCAGCCGTTTAAAAATGGTAAGCCATTTGGTAAATGGGAAGTTTTTGCAGATGGATTCTCAGGATCTCCCGAGCAAACGGCATCTGGTCGCGCAGAACATAGACCTTGTGGTTTGGCGCAAGGGCCAGATGGGGCACTTTATGTAAGCGATGATTCGAAAGGGGCTATTTATAAAATAAGTTATAAGGAAGGTAGTGAAGCACAATCCACAACTCAACCTACAAAAGCATCTGCTTCAAAGGTAATTTCTTCATCAAAAACAAGCAACAACATTTCTATGGCATTAAAGTCGTCTTATCTTGCCGGGGCAAAGATTTACAGTCAAAATTGTGCTACGTGCCACATGGACGATGGCCGTGGAGTCCAAAATTTGAACGCACCACTAGTAAAAACCAGTTATGTTTTAGGTGATAAGACAAAATTGATAAATGTGTTGTTGAAGGGCTTAAAAGGTGTAGAAATAGATGGGGAGAAATATAGCAACGCAATGCCGTCGCATAGTTTTCTAGCTGATAAGCAGATTGCCGATGTGCTAACTTACGTGCGGAACAGCTTTGGCAACAAAGGCAGTTCAATTACACGGGCTGAAGTTGCTGCGGCGCGTAAAAAGAAATAATCACGAAATTGCACTAACGAATCAATTCTACGTTCACCGTTTTGTTACTTTTGGTTGGTTTTCTTGCTTCAAATATAACCGGGCAGATTGTAAGCAGCGCATCAAACTTTAAGTGCACCGATGTTTTGCTTTATTCAGTAAAGAACCCTAATCTGTTCCATCGTCCGCAACTTCCAAACACTAAAATGCCGCGGCAGATAAAATGGAATGATAGCCTTAACTATTGGAGAGTTTTTACTAATAACTTTTATACATTAATAATCATCAATGAAAAATAGGCTAGTTAATTACTCTTTGTTGATAATGATATTCATTGTGAGCATTCTAAGTAATGTTTGTGCTCAAAATCAGCAAGGTGTCAAACTTATGCTACGCGCTACTCCGTGGCGATTTTCGGGAGGAAAAGCCCAGAGCACTCTTTCATCAAAAAAAACCAAAGCAACTTTTACAGTGCCTTTTGATAGTAGTAGTTTCACAATCAAAATGCGGGTCAATCTAAAAATTGGGAACTCTACTATCAATCTTCTTAGCATCCCAGAAGTACTCTCCGTTGGTACCTTTCAACATGATCCGAAGAATAGAAAAGGTCAAAACTATCCAGCCTATCCAATGCCAGATGGTTCAGTTCCGGTACTGGAAGCAGCTCTTAAACTTTATCCACCTTTCGAGCCTAAAGGTCCACGTGATATGCCCATAGGTATTCCATTGGCAATGCTGAAAAAGCCACAAGGACAACATGAGGTTGTGCTCCATTTCTCTGGCGTTAGATGGACATTGTATGTTGATAACGAGCTTGTTGACAACGATTTCCCAATAGGTTATCCAAACTGGGGAAAGCAAACCACCTGGGAAATAAATCCTTCACTTGTTTCAAATGCAGAGATCTTCTTCCCAGGAATTGAACCAGAAAGAGTGGCCATGAAAAAGCCTCGTACTTCAAATGAGATACAATATTGGACACCTCAAGGGCATAACGCCTGGGTGGGCGACGTCGCTACTTTCTATTATCAAGGACGCTATCATATATTTTATTTGTTTGATCGACGCGGGCATGCAAGCAAATTTGGAAAAGGAGGACATTATTTCGAACACATCTCAACAACAGACTTCAAAACATGGACCGAACACGAAGCCGCTACCCCAATAGAGGCGCAATGGGAAACAATCGGAACTGGTACACCTTTTATATTTAACAGTAAATTTTGTCTTAGTTACGGGTTGCACACCACTAGGATATATCCTAAAGAACAGACGATGTTGCCCCTACAATGGGACTACTACAATAAACACGGCGTTACAGGTTCTTTCCGCTATGATACCATTCCGGGCTATCCAGCCGGATCTACTTATTCCGTCAGCAAAGATGGTATCAGTAATTTTAAGAAGACAAAAATTTTATTTCATCCATGTGAAAACCCAAGTGTTTATACCGATCCAAAAGGACGCTTACGACTGTTGGCCAACTATGGAGCGAAAGGAACCTGGGGCTCGGAATCCATTGATGGAGGTTGGCAATCCATAAATCCGAATTTCCCTCCTGGAGGAGACTGCACATTCTTTTTCCGTTGGGGAAATTATGACTACATAATCGGTGGTTTTACGGGTTTCTGGTCAAAACCTGCTAGTGCCCCAGAAGACAAATTTGTTGACGTGGTTAAAGCAGGTTTTGACTTCTATAATGGAATGAATGTACCGGCGGTTACAAAAATAAGCAATGGACGGTTTTTATTGGCCGGATGGATTCCCATGGCGGGGTGGGGAGGATCACTAACAATTCATGAAATGATCCAATCTCCCGATGGCAGAATTGGAACAAAGTGGATGGAAGAAATCATTCCAGCAACCCAACGAGAAAGGTTATTGACTAAAGAAGTTAAGGAGCCGACCACTTTTGCAACAGAATCTTCCTCTTTCCTACTGACATTTGATGTAGAACCTGGAACGGATTTAACTGGAAAACTTGGAGCACTCTTAATGGGTGCAGACGATGAAACCAATGCCTGTGAAATTCAAGTTAGCCCAAATGCTAAAAGAGCACAGTATGGAAAGGGACAGCTTCAAAATTTCTCGAGCATGGAGAAATCATTGCATGAGGGTGGATCTCCGAGCGGAGCGCGTAATTACGTTATCGAAAATTTGGCAAATACCGATGAACCTTTTACTGTTCGCATCATAGTTAAATATGAAGATAAATTTGGTGGATCACAGATTGACACTGAAATTGCTGGTCAACGTACTATGATCTCTTTCCGCCCTGAATTAAAGGTCGAAAAACTCCTAATTAGGTCTGAAAACACTGGGATTAAAAACGTAAAAATAGCAGACTTAAAATATTAGAATGCTTTTTTACCGAGTTGATAAACAACTTTTTTTAACCGGCTCATCTTTAAGTGATTTTTAAACATTTGACGTGCAATGTCTGCCAATCTTTTATATCTTGTTTTCCTAACTAATATCATGAGAAACAATAAGACACTATTAATGTTTTTTTGCCTTGTTTCAAGTTTCGGCTACAGTCAACAATGGAGGCAAACTGGTTCATTGGTCCCAACGGAGTTTTCTAAAGCGCCTGATTACTTTTGCACTTGGAATTTACAAGGTTATGTTGGGAATTATAAGTCCTCTCCAATAACAAGGCAGCAAATGATAGAGAAAAATATATTTGGCCATGGGAAATATGAGGGATGGGGCAGAATGTTTTCAAAATTACATAAAGACTTGTTCTTTGTGTTAGATGATGATTGGGAAACCCCACTTAATGGAGATAAATCATATTACGGAAGTTTGATCGTTGACGAAGGACGTTTTCCTTCTGTAAAAGGATTATCGCCCCAACAAAAACTGACCTCACTATCAAAAAGCATAGAAAATTTAGGTTGGAAGGGGGTAGGTTTATGGATATGTGCGCAAGAGGCGCCCAAATATAAAAACAGTGACAGCGTTGCCTATTGGGCGGACCGTTTAGGTTGGATGAAGTATGCAGGTATTGCTTATTGGAAAGTAGATTGGGGCGAAGATGGGAAAAGTGCAGACTGGAGAGCGTTCATAACAAAATTAGGAAAACAAGAAGCCCCGAACCTTATCATCGAACACGCGATGACACCGTCGGTGATGGCACAGGCCGAAATTTATCGCACCTATGATGTTGAAAATATAATTTCCATTCCGCATACTATAGACAGGGTTGGTAAATTACTCACGGCCTTACCTAAAGGGCAAGCTGTTAGTGTAATTAATTGCGAAGACGAACCTTACATCGCTGTAGGGGTGGGGGCTGCGATTGGTATTATGCGCCATGAATTTAATGGAAATTTGCCAGATGGCGCACAGGATCACGTTTTTCCGCCTGTTGGAAGAGACTTAAAAAGTAGACTGGATGAGGTTACCCGTGCAGTAATGTGGCACAGAATTGCTTTGCCTTTTGGGATAAATGAAACCGATTTTTACATTGACACGATAATGCTTACAGATAATTGGGTAATGAAAAAAGATGAATCTTGGATTAAAAACCATACGGAAGGATATAACAACAAATGGCATGCACCCGCTATCATTACTAGAGGTCTTGAAAAGCCGGTGGTCGATATAAAAAAGGGCGAAACGATCAGGCCTTATGTGTTGGCGTCCAGATATCCCAATGGAGCTATAGCGATTGCTGTTATTGGCCGTACCATCGGCCGCCAATATTTAACGCCGCGCGCGGATATAACACTTAAAGTGCCAGATTGTACCCAGCCTTTTGGTATATTCGGTCGTTTCGAAAGTCTTACACTTCGAGTCGATCACCTCACTGCATTTACAAAAATCTTTGCTCAAGATCTGGCCGGCAATTCACCTATCGATATAACCAACCAAGTGATCCACTCCAGAAACTGCATTAAAATTCCCGGTAAATTGATAGATAAAATTGGTCTGCAAGCTGCTACGTTCGGAGATAAATCTGAGCCTGGAATGGTGTTGGTTTTTAGAAAATAGCTTTAAGAATTACGATAGCAGGTTTTATCCACTTTCGGTTTCTAGGTAGGATTAAATTAAAGATGTGAATTACTTTTATAAATTTCCTGCAAACAATTCTCGTTTTGCGCTAGTTCAAACCCATAACCCATAACCCATAACCCCATGAACCATTGGCTTGTAAAATCAGAACCACACAAATACAGTTGGGAGCAATTTAACAAAGACGGAAGAACTTTTTGGGATGGTGTGCGAAATTATCAGGCAAGAAACAATTTGCGTGATATGAAAAATGGCGACCTTGTGTTATATTACCACAGCAATGAAGGCAAAAATGTAGTCGGTATTGCAAAAGTGGTAAGAGAAGCTTACCAAGACCCAACTACAGATAATGCAAATTGGGTTGTTGTAGATATCGTGCCGGTAGAAAGTTTAAAAAACCCGGTTTCTTTAGCCCAAATTAAAGAAGAAAAAAGCTTGAAAAATGTTTCATTGGTGCGCCAAGGGCGATTATCAGTTATGCCTTTAAAGGCAGAAGAGTTTGACAAAATTCTAGAGATGGGAAGCTAAGCTAAACACAGGGTGAGATTTATCCGCGAAAGCGAAAAGAAGAAAATGTTAAGCGCTCGCGGTCTCTTCTTCTGCTGCTATTTTACCTTTGCTAAAAAGCAAGCCAAGCGACATGATTATACTGCTGCTAAGCACCACTAAAAACAAAAATGAAGTTCCGACACCCGCAATTTTTAAGTTATCTGGTAAATTAAAATACAGCAAAATACTAATTAACCCGCGGGGTGCCAAGTACAAAATTGGGATCGGACTACCTTCCTTCAAAAATTTAAGCAGCACATATCGAACAACGTAAATGGTTAATAAAATAAAAAATCCATTTGCCAACACAACGCCATCATTTAATTTGCCAATGTCCATGGTAAAGCCAAAAATTACAAAGAAAAATGTCCGCAAAATAAAAGCACTTTCTGCCGAAAGTTGGTAAAGCTGAGAGAGGTCTGCATCTAAATTTTTGTAGATGAGAATAGATTTAAACCATGCGTTTCTAATGGTATCAGCGTTATTTAAAAATAGGCCCGTACTTAAAATTAAAATAAGTGCAGAAAGATGATAGGATTGGCCAATGGCGTAAAGCAATATCAAAATAGAAATAATGAGGAAAAACTTGATGTGGTGCACAAGTCTGCCCATTGCATAAAGCAGCACCACGCAAGCAATTGCCGATAGAAGCAGAATGAGCAAGGTACTTAGCCCCAAACTGAGAAAAGACGATGTTGTTAAAGATGGATTGGAAATGGCAAAATTAAAGGCTACAATGCCCAAAATATCAGAAAAAGAAGACTCGTAAACCACAAATTCTTTCCCTTTTTTGCCCAAAGCTGCAGCTGATGGAATAGCGATGGATGAACTTATTACACTAAAAGGGATCGCATTTGCAATGCAGGTGTAAAGGTCTCTGTGGCTTATCTGATAAATTATTAGCGTAATAATGGTTACCGTAACCAACAAAATGGTAAGCGCAGAAAAAAAAGCAGTCCTAATCATCTTGTTTTTTTCCTTTTCGTATTTAAGTTCTAACGACCCTTCAAACACGATAAGGATTAGTCCAACTGTGCCGAGCGTTGGCAAAATAGATAGAAAGTCGAAGGTTTTTATGTGAAAATTATCAACCAATAATTTTAATCCAATTCCCAGTAAAAGCAGTAAAACAACCGATGGAATTTTAGTTTTGCTTGCAAATAAATCAAATAGGTAGGAAAAAATGACTAAACCGCTTAAGATAATAAGTGTGGTATACGTAGACATATTTTAGCTTTTAGTCAAATCGCAATTTAATACAATCCTATAATTTGAAAGATAAAAAATGAAGAAAAAGTTAAACTTTTAGAAATAGCGCTTTCAGTTCCGTGGCGTCACCTGCTTGCATTTTGCCCCCTAATACCAATCGCAATTGCCGCCGACGCAAGGCCCCTGCATACAATTCTATCTCTTCATCAGTCTGTGGAACCGCCTCTGGCACTTTTATGGTTTCATCACTCTGGTTAAAGGCAACAAATGTATAATACGCTTCGTTGCTTTTTTTGCGTTCTCCCGTAGGGATATTTTCTGCCCAAACCTCCAAACGTACTTCCATTGAAGTATTGAAAGCCCTAGTAACTTTCGCCTGGATGGTAATTACATCTCCCAATTTAATTGGGTTTTTAAAAGAAACATTATCTACAGACGCTGTTACCACGATGCGATTGCAATGCTTTTGCGCCGAAATTGCAGCGGCAATATCCATCCAATGCAGCAATCTCCCACCCATTAAATTATTAAGCGTATTGGTATCGTTGGGCAATACCAACTCATTCATCGTCGTAAAACTTTCCTTAACAAACTTTTCTTTAACCTTCATCATCTACCGCAAAAATACAGAATTCAAGGTTAATAAATTGGTCACAAATTTTACGTTATTTCTTACCATTTGTATTGCGTATTGAATTATTGGAAAACGAACGTTGGTCGCATTTCGGTAAAAGAAGCCCCGTTTTCCGCTTTACTTCGTTGCACTTCGTGTTCGCTCCAACCGGGTTTAGGTACTCAGGTCTGCATCTTTATTGAAAGATTTTTTCCTATCCCTTTGCAAATTAAACTTTAACTTTGGCTACAATTTTGCCCTGGGTAGTAGTTGTTTAAAATGAAAATAACCATCATCACGGTAGTATATAATGGAGAAAAATTTTTGGCAGGTTGCATCGATTCAGTTATTGGGCAAACGCATCAAGACATAGAATATATTGTTGTTGATGGAAATTCTACTGATTCGACTCCTAAAATTATCGCAGAAAAGCGAAATGCGATTTCCAAACTCATCACCGAGCCGGATAACGGCATGTACGATGCAATAAATAAAGGACTAAAAGTTGCTACAGGAAATATAATTGGATTATTAAATGCCGACGATATAATTGCTGACGAAACTATAGTGGCACAAGTTGCCAAAGCGTTTGAGCAAAATGTAAATTTAGATGGCGTTTATGGCGATTTAGATTACATCCATCCAAAAAGCGGAAGGGTTTTAAGACGTTGGCGATCTAAACAGGCGGATTTTAAAGATTTGCTTAAGGGATGGATGCCTGCCCATCCAACTTTCTACCTAAAGCGATCTCTGATAAACCGCTACGGCAATTATTCTCTAAATTTTGGAACTGCTGGCGATTATGAATTCATGCTTCGGTATTTATTTGCCCATAAGGCGGTTTGCAAATATTTGCCCATTTTAATGGTTAAAATGAGGCAAGGCGGCATTAGCAATCAATCTTTTGGCAGCAGAATTTCTGCATTAAAAAATGATTATAAAGCGCTAAAGGCCAATAAAGTGCCACTCCCATTCTTGGTACTCCTGTTTAAAAAAATAAACAAATTGAGGCAATATTTCTAATCTTGGGCTACAGATTTTTAATTATAAATGGCTAAAAAGATAAAGCAATAGTTGTTTTATATATTTGCACAAAAAGATTAATCATTGCTAAACGAGTTAATAAAAACCCACCCGGAGTACTTTTTTGCATTTGCAGTAGCAATGTCTTTTATTATTGTGGCGGCAATTATGAAATCGATTATGTCGTTTTCCGTCAAGTATAAGCTCTTCGATTGGCAAGATTTGCATAGAAAAAACCATAAACGGCATATTTCCAGGTTGGGTGGCGTGGCTATTTTTGTAAGTTTTACAATGACGGTGCTGTTCTTTTTTCCATGGGTAAAATACGATAGTGCAAACTTTTTGATTATCGCCTGTTTTATTCTTGGTGCAATGGGCTTAAAAGATGATGTATATGGCACAAGCCTTTTGGCAAAGTTTGCTTTGCAGGTAATAGTGGCTGCCCTCCTTGTTTTTCTTGGCGACTATCATTTAACGAGTCTTTATGGCGTTTTGGGTATTGGAGACATGAATCTATTTTGGAGCAGCACTTTTTCGATAATTCTAGTTATTTTTCTTAGCAATATTTTTAACTTAATAGATGGAATTGATGGATTAGCAGCGAGTATCGGCTTAACTGTAAGTACTTGCTTTGGGATTTTGTTTGCATTGATGCACCAAGCACCCTATGCGCTTATATGTTTTGCCCTGTGTGGCGCACTTTTAGCTTTCTTAAAGTTCAACTGGCATCCTGCAAAAATTTTTATGGGCGATACCGGCTCACTGATTATTGGACTAATCACTTCTGTGCTAGCTATTAAATTCATCGAAATGAACAAAATGAACGCACCAACTACGCCCACATACTTTTCGGCACCGGCAATTGCAGTGTCCATTCTAATCGTCCCTATATTCGATTCACTCAGAATTTTTACCATCCGACTATTGAACCGGGAGTCGCCTTTTCATGGAGATCGTAACCATATTCATCATCGATTGCAAAATTTGGGTTTGGGGGCAGATCAAGTTGTTATAGTGTTGGTTACCTTTAACGTGTTTTTTGTGGCCTCGGTGTTTTTACTTCAAAATTGGGGAAATTTTATGCTCATCTGTTTGATGATCCTTATTTGTGCTTTGTTTAATTTTGGGCTAACCCTTGCGCTAAGGAATAAAAAAAAAGTTAATGCCGCCGATATCCCTTTAGATAAGTTTTCGCAACGAAAAAAATGAGAATTGCAATTAACGGTTTTGGAAGGATAGGAAGGACCTTTTTAAGGCTGGCGCTTCAAAACAATATAGAAGTTTTGGCCATAAACGACCTAAGCAACGCCGAAACAATGGCACATTTGTTAAAATACGATAGTGTACATGGAATTTTTCCAGCAGCTATCTTGTCCAAAACAAACAAGTTGTTAATCGATGATTTAGAAATTTCGGTATTTTCTTTAAAAGATGCCGGAGAGTTGCCATGGGAAAAATTAAATATAGATTTGGTTATAGATTGTACCGGCAAATATTTAACAAAGGAAACGGCATCACAACATATTAAAGCCGGTGCTAAACAAGTATTGCTATCTGCGCCTGCGGCTGATGATATACCCATGCTCGTACTCGGCGTAAATGATAACGAGGTAGATTTGCATGCCCCGATTCTCTCTAACGCAAGTTGCACCACCAACAATATCGCCCCAATAATAAAAGTTTTGAATGACAATTGGGGCGTCAAAGAAGGCTATATCACCACGGTTCATTCAATGACGGGCGACCAGAATTTGCACGATGCAAATCATAAAGATTTACGCAGAGCGCGAGCCGCATCTTCATCTATTATACCGACCACTACTGGTGCGGCAAAAGCAATTACTCGCATTTTTCCAATTTTAGACGGATTTTTGGGCGGCGCCGGAATTCGCGTGCCGGTTTTAAATGGCTCTCTGACAGATTTTACCTGTCTTTTAAAAACGCAAACTACGGTAAAGGAAATAAATTCTGCTTTTAAAACTGCAGCAGATGGAAGGTTGAAAAATATTCTAGAATATACAGAAGATCCAATCGTTTCTGTAGACATCATCAATAATCCGCATTCTTGCATTTTCGATGCGCAACTAACCTCTATTGTTGGCTCTATGGTAAAGGTGGTTGGTTGGTATGATAACGAATATGGATACAGTAGCCGCCTGATAGATGTGGTTAAAAAAATTATAGCCCAGTAGAATATGCCCAACATTGAAAGCAATTTCTAGAACTCAACTAAATAAAATGGTTAAAAAAATCTCTGCTTCCGAAACGCTGCCTTTACGCAGTGCTGTTTTAAGAAACGGTTTGGCGCCTGATCAATGCGTTTTCCCGACGGATCAAGGAGAAGATTCCTTTCATTTAGGCGCTTTCGCTGAGGAAGAATTGGTATCTATTGCTTCTCTCTTTCTTAACGATTTAGATGACGAAAATCCGCTTGGTTATCAATTGCGTGGAATGGCTACTAAGGAGAGTTTTGCAGGTAAAGGTTTCGGTTCTTCGATCGTAGCATTTGCAATAAATTTGCTAAAATTGGCAAATGTAAATTATATTTGGTGCAACGCCAGAGTGGTTGCGGTACCGTTTTATCAAAAATTAGGTTTTAAAATTGTATCCGATGTTTTTGATGTTCCGGGAATTGGTCCACATCATAAAATGAAATTAAACTTAGCAAATACCTAAAATGAAAACTGTAGATCAATTAGACTTTGAAAATCATAAAGCCCTTATCCGTGTAGATTTCAACGTTCCGTTAGATAAAAATTTTAACATTACCGACGATAAAAGAATGCGCGCAGCTTTGCCAACCATTCAGAAAATTATAAATGATGGCGGTTCTGTAATTTTGATGTCGCACCTTGGCCGTCCAAAAAACGGCCCCACTGATGAGTTTTCGCTAAAACATATTCTTGGCGATCTTTCTAGAATGTTAGATTTAGAAGTAAAATTTGCCAACGATTGCATTGGCAAAGATGCTGTTAAGCAAGCAGAAAACCTGTTTCCTGGAGAGGTCCTTTTGTTAGAAAACCTTCGTTTTTATAAAGAAGAAGAAAAAGGCGATATTGCCTTTGCAGAAAAATTATCTAAGCTTGGGGATGTTTATGTAAACGATGCATTTGGAACCGCGCACCGCGCCCACGCCTCTACTGCGGTAATTGCACAGTTTTTTCCAAAAGCAAAATACTTTGGCTATTTAATGGCATCAGAAGTAAAAAATGCTGATAAGATTTTAAATCATCCAGAACGCCCGTTTACCGCAATAATGGGTGGCGCAAAAGTATCAGATAAAATTTTGCTGATAGAGAAATTGTTGGATAAAGTAGATATTCTAATTATTGGCGGAGGTATGGCGTACACGTTCTCGCGTGCGCAAGGTGGAGAAATTGGCACTTCATTGTTAGAGGCCGATAAACAAGATTTAGCTTTAGAACTGATCCAAAAAGCAAAAGATAAGGGTGTAAAGCTTCTGTTGCCTGTGGATACCGTTATTGCCGATAAGTTTGATAATGATGCAGATAAAAAGGAAGTTACTTCGGGTACAATTCCGGCAGATTGGATGGGTTTAGATATTGGATCGAAAACGATCGAAATTTTTTCAGATGCAATCAAAAACTCAAAAACACTTCTTTGGAATGGTCCGATGGGCGTTTTCGAAATGAAAAATTTCGAAGTTGGAACAAAAGCGGTTGCAAAAGCTGTTGTGTCGGCAACCAAAAACAACGGTGCATTCTCTCTTATTGGAGGTGGAGATTCTGCTGCTGCTATTGCGAAGTTTGGGATGGAAGACGAAGTAAGTTATGTTTCTACCGGCGGCGGCGCGTTGTTAGAATATATGGAGGGGAAAGAACTGCCGGGTGTAAAGGCTATAAATGAATACTAGGTTTAAAAACGGAGATATTTTATTTTTTAAAAATTGAACAGAGCTATTGGAGATATTTATTGTCCTTAGTTCGTTTGTTTTATTGATTATTATTAAAGAAATGTATCCACCATCTATAAAGGAAAATCCATCCATTCATGATTGTGTAATTGTGATTAATCCTGCAACGGCGTAAAAAAGTTTTCGTGGCAAAGCCAAAACAATAGTGGATAAACCTCCATAATAAATAAGCTAAATAAAAATAGAGTGGTTGATTATGAATTTTTCAATCGCTTATGTTGCCTCTGTAAAATCTAATTTTTGAACATGCACACCACGGATTAGCGTTCGTTTATTAGTCCGTTCTTACGAGGTTTTTCAGCGATGCAATCCCATCTAGTGCATTAAGATTGCTCCTTGTCTCGCAAAGACGGAAGCATAGACTCCCTGCGTATTTTCTTCATCTTTCTTTAAGAGGCTCTTAACCTTAGCAACCTCTCGTTTCTCCCTTGTTAAAAATTGGGTCTTCTGTCGAGGCTGTTTTGCCTGCGCTATCTCACATCTCGTACGTCACACTATGCTTAGTTTGCACCCCAAATCAACAAGATTTGCTGTTGAAAACTTTTTTGTGGTAAAAAGTGGTAAAAAGTGGTAAACTTGTTTACTTTTACACTACAAATTAAAGTAATAAAACCAAAATGGCTCAGCTCATAGGCGAATTCGATTGTAAACTTGATGCCAAAGGCCGCCTAATGGTGCCGTCGGCTTTAAAGAAACAATTGCCTATGGCAGAAGCTGATGGATTGGTTATCAATCGTGGTTTCGAAAAAAATCTTATTATTTATCCAAAAAGTGTTTGGGATGGCATAGTTGCCGAGCTCGCAAAGCTTAATATTTATGAAGCAAAAAACAGAGAATTCGTTCGGTCGTTTACGCGTGGCGCAACCATTCTTTCTTTAGATGCAACCGGACGAGTTTTGTTGCCAAAATCATTATCAGATTATGCTGCGCTTGGTTCAGAAATCGTACTTGCCTGCCAATTGGATAGGATAGAAGTTTGGGACAAAGCGGCTTACGAAGGTATTTTTGATAATGTTCAGGATAACTTTGCGAGTTTAGCAGAAGAAGTAATGGGCAAAAAAGGCAGGGGGGAAGATGGTCAATAACTACCATAACCCTGTCATGTTGCAAGAATGTATTGATGGTTTGAACATCAAACAAGATGGCACTTATGTAGATGTAACCTTTGGCGGAGGTGGCCATTCCAAGGGAATTTTAAACCATCTAGGCAAAGAAGGAAGATTGGTTGCGTTCGATCAAGACCTTGATGCCCAAAAAAATCTTTTAAATGACGCACGTTTTATTTTTATCGATCAGAATTTTAAATTTCTAAAAAACAACCTTAGGTTGAAAAGAATTCTCCAAGTAGATGGAATTTTAGCAGACCTTGGAGTTTCATCCCATCAATTTGACGTGCCTGAACGTGGATTCTCAACCCGCTTTGATGCACATTTAGATATGCGGATGGACACAGGAGCAAACCTAACTGCCGGCAAGGTGCTAAACACCTATCCCGAAGAAAAGCTGCATAAAATTTTTGGAATTTATGGTGAAGTAAAAAACGCAAAATCTTTGGCGCGTACCATCGCAACCGCGAGGTTAGAAAAGCCACTTCAAACTACCGCCGATTTAAAGGAAGCTATCGCATCACTCATCCCCAAAGGAAAAGAAAATAAATATTTGGCGCAGGTTTTTCAAGCGCTACGAATAGAAGTTAACGCAGAATTAGCGGCGCTGGAAGATTTTTTATTGCAAACTACCGAGGTATTAAAACCTGGCGGTCGGTTGGTAATAATGTCTTACCACAGCTTAGAAGACAGGCCGGTTAAGAATTTTATGGCAAAAGGCAAGTTCTTTGGCGATGTAGAAAAAGATTTTTTCGGCAATCAGCAAAAGCCTTTCAATGTGATAACCAGAAAGGCGATTGTAGCAAGTGAGGGCGAGATTGCACAAAACAATAGAGCGCGTAGTGCGAAACTTAGAATTGCAGAAAAACTATGAACAGATTTAGGGAAGATATAGAAGAAGAGGAAATAGGTCCAGAACCCGTGCTTAAACCTGCACCTAAAAAGTCGAAGACTGCTGAAGAAAAAATGGACAGTAACTCGTTCGTTAGTAGGTTGTTTAATGATGGACTTGTAAGCAAAGAGCAGGCATCAAAAGCACTGCCTTTTCTATGTTATTTAGCCTTATTGGGTATGATATACATCGGCAACAGCCACTTCGCAATGAACAACTTGCGTACAATTAACAAGTTAAACACAGAAGTAAAGGAGTTACGTTGGGAATATAAATCGCTAAAAGCAGATTTAATGTTTAAAAGCAAAATGACCGAAGTGGCTAAACGGGTAGATACACTCGGAATTAAAGAATTGATAGAACCACCAAAAAAGATAATTGTAAAGAGCGATGAATATTAGGGCAGTAATCCTTCTTCGTGTTTATTTGGCCTTTGGCCTTATTGTGCTTTTTGCTTTGGCCGTTTTTTTACGTTTAAGCCAAGTGCAGTACAGTCAAGGGAAAAAATGGAAGGCGATGGCTGATAGTTTATCTACCAAATATTTTGCGGTAGATGCTGTACGCGGAAATATTTACAGTAATGATGGTAGTTTGCTTGCAACTTCTGTGCCTGAATACGAACTACACATGGACACCAAGGCAGGCGGGATTGCAGATAAGGAGCTATTTTACGAAAAGGTAGATTCCCTTGGAATGAAATTGGCTTCCTTTTTTAAAGATAAAACGCCAAAAGAATATTCTCGCTATTTGCGCAAAGCCAGGGCAGAAAATAAGCGGTATTTGCTCATTCAGCGTCGCGTAGGTTATTCAGAACTTAAAACAGTGCGCACATTCCCGTTATTTAATGTTGGAAAATATACTGGCGGCTTAATTGCTGTAGAGCAGAACAAGCGCATTTTGCCATTTAAAAGACTTGCGGCCAGAACCATCGGTTACAAAAATGAAAATGTAGCAAATGGAGTAGGATTAGAAGGTGCATATACCCAATACATTAACGGAGAAATTGGCAAAAGATTGATGCAGAGAATAGCGGGCGGAGTCTATATTCCCGTAAACGAAGAGGCAGAGATTGCGCCAAAAGATGGGGCAGATATCATCTCTACCATCGATGTGAATATGCAAGACTTGGCGCAAAGCGCTTTAGAGAAACAGCTTATAAAATCTCAGGCCGATCATGGTACGGTTATTATTATGGAGGTTGCCACGGGCGAGATACGTGCCATTGCAAATTTCTCTAAAGTGAGCGAGGGTAATTATACAGAAAAATTCAATTATGCCATTGCCGGAAATCAAGATCCGGGTTCTACTTTCAAGCTAGCCTCTTACATGTCGCTTTTAGAAGATAATTTGGTAGATACTAATACTTTGATCGGAACTGGATACTATCAAATTCCCGGGCACATGATTAAAGATTCGCACCCAAAAATAGAAACGGTAACTGTAAAAAAGGCTTTTGAGGAATCATCAAACGCTGCTGTTGCAAAGTTGATAAACACTAGGTATGGTGAAGATCCTGCTAAGTTTACAGATCATTTATATAAGTGGGAATTAAACAAAAAGCTAGGTCTTCAAATACCGGGTGAGGCAAAACCTGTGGTTAAAAACCCAAGTTTTAGAAGTTGGAACAAGAATATGACGCTGCCACAAATGGCTTACGGCTATGAAATGCAGTTAACGCCATTAAAAATCCTGACGCTTTATAATGCAATTGCAAATAATGGAAAAATGATTGCTCCTCTTTTTGTAAAAGAAATTAGGAGATTGGGCAATCCTATTGAGCAGTTTACAGCAAGAGTTATAGATGATAAAGTGTGTTCTGATGCAACTCTTGGTAAAATGAAAAAGATGTTAGAGGGAGTGGTTACTGAGGGTAGTGGAAAAGGTGTGGTGTACAATCCGCTCTATAAAATCGCAGGCAAGACAGGTACAGCGCAAGTTGCAGATGGAAATAGAGGATACAAGGCAAACAAACAATACCAAGCTTCTTTTGTGGGATATTTTCCTGCAGACAAGCCGAAATATTCTATGATTGTGGTAATCAACGATCCCAAGGGGGCTTATTATGGTGCATTGGTTTCGGGCCCGGTATTTAGAGAGGTTGCCGATAGGATTTATGCAAGCGATATCAAAATGTACGACGATGTTCCTGTTAGGTTGGTTGGAAACACCATCAATCCGCCAACGAAATCCGGGCAAAGCAGAGCAACTCAAGAGGTTTACCAAGCTTTCGGCTTTAAGCCTCTGTTCGCATCAAAATCAGAATATTACAATTTTATAGATACAAGTGCCGGACCTGTTTTTCAAGAAAATAAAGAACAAAAAGGCGTAATGCCAAATGTGGAAGGCATGGGTTTAAAAGACGCACTTTACTTGCTGGGTAATGCTGGCTTAAAAGCTAAAATTGATGGTTTTGGAAAAGTGATAGCGCAGTCTATTGCGCCCGGAACTAGAATAGGAAAAGGTTTGGGCGTGCAAATTCAACTTCAATAGATTAACTATCACACAAGAACAATTATATAGATGCAGTTGCAAGAGTTACTTTATGGCGTTAAAATACTACAGTTGGTTGGAAGCACCGATATAGTTGTTAATGCGGTAAATTTCGATTCTCGCGCTGTTAATACAAATGATTTTTTTGTTGCGATTAAGGGTACGCAAAGCGATGGACATGATTTTATAGCGCAGGTTTTAGAAAAAGGAGCAACGGTAATTGTTTGCGAGGATTTGCCAGAACCGAAAACAAATATAACTTACATAAAAGTAGAAGATGCTTCTTTTGCCTTGGCGATAATCGCGGCAAACTTTTACAAAAACCCTTCTTCAAACTTAAAGCTAATTGGCATCACTGGCACCAATGGCAAAACAACCATCGCTACCTTACTTTATAAATTATTTAATGATTTAGGATTTAAAACTGGTTTAATTTCTACCGTAGAAAATTTTGTGCACACCACGAAAGTTGCCGCAACGCATACAACTCCAAATCCGTTGGCGCTGAATGCGTTGTTAAGTGATATGGTCGATACCGGCTGCGAATTTTGCTTTATGGAAGTAAGTTCGCACGCAATAGTTCAGAATCGCACTGCCGGACTTAATTTTTCTGGAGGCGTGTTTTCTAATATTAGTCATGATCATTTAGATTTTCATAAAACATTTGCCGAATACATCAAGGCCAAAAAAGGCTTTTTTGATAATTTACCCAGAAACGCTTTTGCCCTTACCAACCTCGACGATAAAAATGGAATGGTAATGTTGCAGAACACAAAAGCCCATAAAAAAACGTATGCATTAAAGCAATTGGCAGACTTTAAAGCGAAAATAATAGAAAACCAGTTTTCCGGTCTGTATTTGGATATCGATAGTGAAGAAGTCTTCTTTAAATTGGTTGGCACTTTCAACGCGTACAACATTTTGGCGGTTTATGGCACGGCGATGTTGTTAGAACAAGATCGGTTGCGCGTATTGACTTTGCTTAGTCGGCTAACGGGTGCAGAAGGCAGGTTTGATTATTTTACTTCGGCAGATAAAATCGTGGCGATTGTAGATTATGCGCACACGCCAGATGCATTACAAAATGTTTTAAGCACCGTGCAAAACATCCGCAAGGGAACTGAGAAAATCATTACAGTGGTTGGCTGTGGCGGCGATAGAGATAAAACCAAACGCCCAATTATGGCACAAGTGGCCTGTGATTGGAGCGACAAGGTAATTTTAACATCTGATAATCCGCGAGGCGAAAACCCACAAACGATTTTAGAAGAAATGCAGGTTGGTGTTTCCCCGACAAATCAAAGGAAAACCATATCCGTTTTAGATAGAAAAGAAGCGATTAAAACTGCTTGCATGTTGGCGGATTCTGGCGACATTATCTTAGTGGCCGGAAAAGGGCACGAGAAATATCAGGAGATAAAAGGAGTAAAGAGCCACTTCGACGATAAGGAAATTTTAGTGGAACAATTAAATCCGCGCAGCTAATGTTATACTTATTATTCGAATATCTACATAAGCATTATGACGTACCTGGGTTGCGGTTGTTCCAATACATTACGTTTCGCGCCGCAATGTCTATTATTTTGTCGTTGATAATTACCACCGTTTTTGGACGAAGCATTATCAATTTCCTGCAAAAAATGCAGGTTGGCGAAACGGTTAGAAATTTAGGTTTAGAAGGTCAAATGCAAAAGCAAGGTACGCCTACAATGGGCGGAATAATGATTTTGCTCGGCATTCTAATTCCAACTTTACTTTTTGCCAACATCGGCAACATCTATGTAATTCTAATGCTAGTTACCACTGTTTGGATGGGAGCCATTGGATTTTTAGATGATTACATCAAGGTTTTTAGAAAAAATAAAGAAGGTTTAGCTGGCAAATTTAAAGTGGTTGGTCAGATTGGTTTAGGCCTAATTATAGGTTATACCATGTATTCTAACCCAAATATTGTTGTAAGGGAAACAGTACCAGAAAATGCAAAAGTAACCTCTGATGTGCCAATGGTTTTGCGTCAAAAAGGTTCGGTTTTCTATTATACGCAAGATGTAAAATCGACAAAAACCAACATGCCATTTTACAAAAACAACGAATTTGATTACGCCAAAGTTCTCAGTTTTTTGGGTGGCGATTATCAAAAGTATGGCTTTTTGGTTTTTATTTTATTCTCCGTCTTTATCATCACGGCGGTTTCGAACGGCGCAAACATTACCGACGGAATTGATGGCTTGGCAACCGGAACTTCTGCAATAATCGGCACAACGCTCGGGATTTTGGCCTACGTATCTGGTAATACGGTTATCGCTGATTATTTAAATATCATGTACATCCCCAATTCGGGGGAATTGGTAGTTTTTGCAGGAGCTTTTATCGGTGCTTGCGTAGGATTTTTGTGGTACAACTCTTATCCCGCTCAAGTTTTTATGGGCGATACAGGTAGCCTCGCCATCGGCGGAATTATTGCATCCTTCGCCATTATGACAAGGAAAGAATTGCTCATCCCAATATTATGTGGCGTGTTTTTGATAGAGCTTGTGTCGGTAATTGTGCAAGTCTCCTACTTTAAATATTCCAGAAAGAAATGGGGCGAAGGGAGGAGAATTTTTTTAATGTCGCCCTTGCATCATCACTATCAAAAGAAAGGATATCACGAAGCAAAAATAGTAACCAGGTTTTGGATTATCGGGATTATGTTGGCCATCATCACGGTAGTAACGTTAAAGTTGAGATAAAATTAACAACCGAAATAGCAAAAATATACGCATGAAAGATCAAGATAACATATCAGCAAGCAACCTAACGTCGGCACCGGCTGGGAAAGCGCGCGTTGTTATTTTGGGCGCCGGAGAAAGCGGTGTTGGCGCAGCAATATTGGCTCAACAGAAAGGGTTTGATGTTTTTGTATCAGACTTCGGAAAAATCATAGACAAATATGCCAAGAAATTAACTGACTTATCCATTCCTTTCGAGGCTGAAAAACATACTGAATCGCTTATCTTAAATGCGAATGAGGTTATTAAAAGTCCGGGAATTCCACCTAGCGTTCCAATTGTTAAAAAATTGGTTGAAAAGAAAATATCGGTTATTTCTGAGATTGAATTTGCCAAAAGATATACAAACGCTAAAACCGTTTGCATAACTGGCTCTAATGGAAAGACCACAACAACGCTACTAACGTATCACATTTTAAAAAATGGCGGTTTAAACGTTGGCCTTGCCGGAAACATCGGTACCAGTTTCGCCGAGCAAGTTGCAACAGAAAATTTCGATTGGTATGTATTAGAACTTTCTAGTTTTATGTTGGATGATATGTATGAATTCAAGGCAGACATCGCAGTGCTTCTAAATATCACTCCAGATCACCTTGACAGATACGATTACAAAATAGAGAATTACGCTGCGTCGAAAATGCGCATCATTCAAAATCAAACAAGCGCAGATTATTTTATTTATTCCGCAGATGATGCAGAAACTAGAAACGCACTCAAAAAAATTAAGCCATTGGCTAAAACGCTCCCTTTTTCGATTGAACATAAGGTTGAAGAAGGCGCTTACCTAGAAAACGAAAACATCCACATACAATTATCTTCAACCAATCAATTTACCATGTCTATAACCGAATTAGCTCTTCAAGGAAAACACAACATTTCTAATTCAATGGCCGGTGGCATTGTTGGTAGAGTGGTAGAAATTAGAAAGCAATCCATCCGCGAAAGCATGGAAACCTTTAAAAACGTACCGCATCGACTGGAACATGTCGCAAAAATATCTGGCATTGATTTTATCAACGACAGCAAGGCGACCAACGTAAATTCTGTTTGGTATGCGTTAGAAAGCATCCATACTGATATTGTTCTGATTATGGGTGGAGTTGATAAGGGAAATGATTACGAACAACTTCGCGAAATGGTAAAAAGCAAAGTAAAAGCAATTATATGCCTCGGCAAAGACAATAGGCGTATTCACGATGCTTTTGAGGACGATGTAGAAATTATTGTAAATACTTTTTCGGCATCAGAGGCCGCCCAAATTGCTTATCACATTGCAAAACGAGGAGACACGGTAATTTTATCTCCGGCTTGTGCAAGTTTCGACTTGTTTAAGAATTACGAGGATCGGGGAGATCAGTTTAAGGCTGCAGTTAGAGAACTATAGAAACATAAATATGTTACAGGCATTTTTAAATAGAACAAAAGGCGATAGATGGATTTGGCTCATCATCATTTTGCTTTCGCTGATATCTGTAATGGCAGTTTACAGCGCAACTGGAGCTTTGGCTTATAGAAAGGGTGAAGCTGTGGAAAAACTTTTGATCACCAAGCATCTCATTTTCGTGTTGCTAGGTATTGCAATGATTTACATAGCGCATTTGTTAGACTATCGATACTATGCGGGTATTTCCAAAATACTGATGTTTGTAACCATTCCATTGCTGGTTTATACGCTCATTTTTGGCGCAAACCTAAACGATGCATCTCGCTGGGTAAAAATTCCAGTTATTGGGTTAACCTTTCAAACTTCAGATTTAGCTAAGCTTGCGCTTATTACTTTTTTAGCTAGAATGCTCACTAGAAAGCAAGAAAATATTAAGAATGTTAAGGAGTCTTTTATCCCAATTATGGGTTCAGTTTGTTTGGTTTTTGTGTTGATTGCTTTGGCAAATTTATCAACCGCATTAATGTTATTTGGCGTAAGTATTTTGCTGTTGATTATTGGAAGGATTAGTATTAAGCAAATTTCGATTGTTTGCGCAGGTGGAGCCATTCTTTTACTTTTTGTGGTACTATTTGGTCCCAGACGGATTACCTATGCATCGCGGGTAAATGCATTTCTACACCCAGAACTTCAAAATTCAGATAAGACTTTTCAGGCAGATCAATCTAAAATTGCCCTAGCAACCGGTGGCTTTTTTGGGAAAGGACCCGGAAATAGCACACAGAGAAATTTTCTTCCACATCCATATTCTGATTTTATTTTTGCGATAATTATAGAAGAGTGGGGCACACTGGGAGGTATTGTTGTGATGATGCTCTACCTCGTTCTCCTGTATCGATGCATAAAGATAGTCACGAAGGCGCCAAAAGCTTTTGGCGCATTGCTTGCCGCCGGCTTGAGCTTTAGCTTAACGATACAGGCATTTGCAAATATGGCGGTTGCTGTTGGTTTAGGCCCAGTTACTGGCGTGCCATTGCCGTTGGTCAGCATGGGTGGAACCTCTATGATTTTTACGAGCGTTGCATTCGGCATTATTTTAAGCGTAAGCAAAGACATAGAAGAGAATACAGTTGGCAAAGAAACAGAAGACAAAATAAAAAATAGCAAGGTGATTGTAGGAGAAATCCCTGCGATGGCTTAAAAATTTAAGACACAATTAATCTATAAAGAATGCAGAACATTTAAAACATGAATAATTTCCCAAAAATTATCATATCAGGCGGTGGCACAGGCGGGCATATTTTTCCCGCCATAGCCATAGCCAATGCACTTAAGCAGCTAATGCCTGGGTGTGATATTTTATTTGTGGGAGCTAATGGCCGCATGGAAATGGAAAAAGTTCCGGCAGCTGGATATAAAATTATAGGGTTGGATATTAGCGGAATTCAACGAGGTTCGGTGATAAAGAACTTGGGTTTGCCGTTTAAAATTGTGCGTAGTGTGCGCAAGGCCGTAAAAATTATCTCTGATTTTAAACCAAATGTTGCAGTAGGCGTTGGCGGCTATGCCTCGGCGCCCTTACTTTATGCGGCATCGCTGAAGAAAGTGCCTTACCTCATCCAAGAACAAAACTCTTACGCGGGCATTACCAATAAATATTTAGGGAAAAATGCCCAAAAAATTTGCGTTGCGTTTGATGGGATGGAGCAATTTTTTCCGGCCGATAAAATACTAGTTACAGGTAATCCAGTTAGAAAGGAAGCCGTTGATATAAAAGGAAAGCACTTTGCAGGCGCAGAATTGTTAAAACTGGATCCACAAAAAAAAACCATTTTGATAATAGGTGGGAGTTTGGGCGCACGGACTTTAAACGACAGCGTGGAAAAGCATTTAGAGGAGTTGCTGCGCGAAGACATTCAAATCATTTGGCAAACGGGCAAATTCTATTTTAAAGGAATTAGCGAGCGTTTGGGAAATCCAATTCACCCAAATCTCCGCGTGTTCGAGTTTTTAAATCGGATGGATTTGCCTTATGCGGCGGCAGATTTAATAATTAGCAGGGCGGGCGCGGGGACAATCGCCGAGCTTTGCTTGGTAAAAAAGCCTGTTATTTTAGTTCCATCGCCAAACGTGGCAGAAGATCATCAAACCAAGAACGCAATGGCATTGGCCAAAAATAATGCGGCAATGGTAATTGCAGATCGCTCTGCAGAAGACACTTTGATTGCAGAAGCAATAAAATTGATAAATAATAAAAGCAAGTTAGAAGAGCTTTCAATAAACATTGGTAAAATGGCATTGCCAAACGCCGATGAAATTATTGCAAAGCAAGTATTGAAACTCGCATAAAAGTTAAAGGTTAACGGCGGAGGCGTTCAGGCGTGAAGGCTCAGCGAGACGACAAAAGGCTAAACGAAAAACGTAAAAATAAATGAAATTAAGCAACATAAAACAAGTGTATTTTATTGGCATCGGTGGTATCGGTATGAGTGCGCTTGCCCGTTATTTTGCTAAAAATGCATGTCTTGTTGCCGGTTACGATAAAACGCGCACGAAACTTACAGAAGCGTTAGAGCAAGAAGGAATTCATATCGATTATGTTGATGATAAGAATCTGATACACGGTATTTTTGCCAAACCGAAAGAGAATACTTTAGTGGTCTACACGCCTGCAGTACCGAAAGATTCAGAGATCTTAAATTTTTTTCGAAACAACGAATTTACTTTAAAGAAACGCTCAGAGGTTTTAGGCATCATCAGCGAAAGCATGTTTTGTATAGCGATTGCTGGTACGCATGGCAAAACCACCACTTCGGCTATGGTTGCTCATGTATTGAAAGCGACGGGTTACGATTGTACCGCTTTTCTTGGTGGAATTGCAACCAACTACAATAGCAACGTAGTTTATGGAGAGAATAATGTAATGGTTGTTGAGGCAGATGAATTTGATCGTTCCTTTTTAACGCTTCACCCAAACATTGCGGTAATCACTTCCATGGATGCAGATCATTTGGATATTTATGGCGACAAAAGCCATCTCGACGAGTCATTTAATTTATTTGCTGCGCAGATTAAAAGCGATGGTACGCTGTTTTTCCATAAAGGTTTACCACTCGGAAATGGTATTACTTACGCTGCCGAAGAAATCGCAGACGTTTGCACACAAAATATTAGGGTTAGCGGAAGCAAATTTGTCTTTGATTATAGTAGTAATGATGTTTCGATGAAAGACATTCCGCTTATGTTGCCGGGAAAACACAACGTAGAAAATGCCACTGTGGCTATTGCTATTGCAATAAAGTTGGACATCGATAGTGAAAAGGTTAAAGAAGCGATTGCGAGTTTTAAGGGTGTAAAGAGACGATTTGAGTATTTGGTAAATAACGAAAAGCATATCTACATTGATGATTACGCACATCATCCAGAAGAGTTAAGAGCTTGTTTTGCAGCAGTTCGTCGATTGTATCCAGCAAAAAAACTAACCGTCGTTTTTCAGCCGCATTTGTTCTCGAGAACAAGGGATTTTGCAGATGATTTTGCAAAAGTTTTAAGCACGGTAGATGAGTTGTTGTTGCTGGAAATTTATCCGGCAAGAGAAAAACCTATTGAGGGAATTGATTCCGCATTTTTGTTGGAGAAAATTACTTTAGAAGACAAGAAAATCTGTGGAAAAGATTTTGTGTTGGATTACATAAAAAAGGAAAAGCCCGAGCTACTTTTAACGGTTGGTGCAGGCGATATTGATGTACTCAGAGAACCATTAAAAAACCTACTATCACATGCTTAAAAAGATAAACTTTGGCGCAATATTTATCGGCTTTGCTTGGCTTTTAAGTCTTGCGGGTGTGGTGGTTTTGCTAAGTTTTATCAACATAAAAAAGCAAACCGTAAAATGCAACAATGTTAAAATTTTAATTCCGGGGGTAGACAATTTTATAGAACGCGAGGAAATAGATGCCATTCTGCGCCAAAGTGAGGGAATGTTGGTTGGTAGAAACCTCGAGCAGATCAACATCCATAAAATAGAAAAAAGATTAAAGGCAAATCCATACATCGCTTTTGCAAAGGTTTATGTAGATATGGATGGCACGTTGCATATAGAGGTGAGCCAACGTCAGCCCGTATTGCGCGTTATAAATGATATTGGGCAAGATTTTTACATAGACAATAAGGGTTTGAAAATGCCCATTTCGTCCAACTTTACGGCGGATGTTTTAGTAGCTACTGGAACCATTAAAGAATTTTTTGGCAGCAAAATAGATACACTCAGAACACAACTTGCGAAGGACTTATATAAAATTGCCTTGTACATTCAAAAAGATACGCTGTGGAGCGCACAAATGGAGCAAATTTTTGTAGATGCCAAACGCGATATAGAGTTGGTGCCGAGGGTTGGGAACCAACGCATCATCTTAGGAAATGCAGATTCATTAGAAAAGAAGATGAACAATCTGCTTCTTTTCTATAAAAAGGCGATGCCGCAGGTTGGTTGGGATACCTATAAAACCATTAACGTTCAATACAGCAACCAAATAGTTTGCGTAAAAAGAGATTCTACTGATAGAATTGCGAAAAGAGAAGAAATAGTTAAAGAGACAGACAGCCTTATCGTTAAGAATAAGGTAGCCGATTCTTTGGTTCAACGCGTTATTGCCGATGCAATAAAAAATAACGCAGCGGAGCAAAAGGTTGCTCCGCCGCCAGAAAAAAACGAGTTGCAAAAACCAAAAATTACGCTGCAGAAAGAAAAAGAGGTGCAGATGCCAAAAGTTTCTGCTACTTCGGTGAAATTAGGCACTGTAAGGATGGAAGTTAAAATGGGTGGAGAAAGCAAACCGTCGAAGCAACGGAATAGATAAAAAAAAAGAACACCAAAGCAAAATAATCAATTTGAAAGGTTCAAAGCCTGCCAAAACTCAAAAAAAATAATATGGATAAGACAAAAGTAACCTCCAGCCAGTCGCCCATTGTAGTAGGATTAGACATCGGTACTACAAAAATTTGCGTAATTGTAGGCCGCAGAACACATCATGGTAAAATAGAAATTTTAGGAATTGGTAAGGCGGAGTCTGCGGGTGTAACCCGGGGCGTTGTAAGCAATATCCAGAAAACCGTGCAAGGCATTGCACAAGCGGTAGAAGTTGCTAGCGGGCAATCTAATGTAGAGATTCAAGTGGTCAACGTTGGTATTGCAGGTCAGCATATTAAAAGTTTGCAACATCGAGGCATTTTAACACGTAGGGAACTAACCAACGAAATAAGTAAAAAAGATATTGATAAGCTTATTGATGATATGTTTAAGTTAGTTATGCCACCGGGCGAGGAAATTATCCATGTGTTGCCGCAGGAATTTACTATCGACAACGAGCCGGGAATTAAGGATCCAATAGGCATGGCTGGCGTGCGTTTAGAAGCAAATTTCCACATCATTTCTGGACAGGTTACCGCGGTGAAAAACATAATGAAATGTGTAACCAACGCCGGTTTACAAACCCAAGATTTAATTTTGGAGCCATTAGCGTCATCAGAGTCGGTGTTAAGCGATGAAGAAAAAGAGGCGGGCATTGCACTAGTTGATATTGGTGGTGGTACAACAGATATCGCAATTTTTCATGAGGGAATTATCAGGCATACCGCAGTAATTCCTTTTGGTGGAAACAGTGTAACTGAAGATATTAGAGAGGGCTGCTCGGTAATGCGCAACCAGGCAGAGTTGCTAAAAACCCGTTTTGGTTCTGCTTTGGCCGAAGAGAATAAAGACAATGAAATAATCTGCGTACCTGGTTTGCGTGGCCGCGAACCAAAAGAAATTTCTGTAAAAAACCTCGCTTATGTAATCCAGGCGAGGATGGAAGAAATTATTGAGCACGTTTATTACGAAATAAAATCATCCGGATACGAAAAAAAACTGATTGGTGGTGTGGTAATAACTGGTGGTGGTGCATTGCTAAAACATCTAAGTCAGGCGGTAGAATTTGTTACCGGTTTGGATTGCCGCATTGGTTACCCTAACGAACATTTATCAAAATATGAAGAAATGCCAAAGGCGATTTATGAGGATTTAAAAAGCCCAATGTATGCTACGAGTGTGGGATTGTTGATTAAAGGAATTCAACGGGAGGAAGAACGCTTAGCAGAGCTGGCTAAACCGAACGCCAATTCTGATCACGGTAAAACAAAACCAGTTGAAAAGGCGAAAACAGGTGGTTTATTCGAAAAATTGTTGGCAAAAACTAAGGTCTTTATCGGTGATGGTATGGATGTAAGCAATGAAGACTATCTTAAAAGCTAAAAGTTTTTCAACAAAAACCGATTTTTCCACAATATTAACAAATGTGGAAAACGTCTGTTGAAAATATGTTAATATTACAAGGAGTAAATAAACCGGAATCGAAATTTTTAAATAACTGATTCATAGTATTATGCAATTCGAAATGTTAAAAGATAAGTCGTCAATCATCAAAGTTATTGGTGTTGGGGGCGGTGGCGGCAACGCAGTTAATCACATGTATCTATCGGGTATAAATGGTGTAGATTTTATAATCTGCAATACCGATGCACAAGCGTTGGAAAGTAGCCCGATACCAAACAAGGTACAATTGGGTGCAAGTTTAACCGAAGGTATGGGTGCGGGTTCCATCCCCGAAGTGGGAAAAAATTCTGCGATAGAAAATATAGAAGATATCAAAGAGATGCTGGGCAGCACCACCAAAATGCTGTTTATAACGGCGGGAATGGGCGGTGGAACCGGTACAGGCGCTAGTCCCATCATCGCGAAGGCGGCAAAAGAATTAGACATTTTGACCGTTGCTATCATAACGACACCGTTTTCTTTTGAAGGAAAAAGACGGAGGCAACAGGCAGAAGATGGCATGGAAGAACTTAAAAAATATGTAGATTCCTACTTGGTTATCTCAAATGATAGATTGAGAGAAATTTTTGGCAATCTTACTTTAGGTTCGGCATTTGGGCAGGCAGACGATATTTTAACTACTGCCGCAAAAGGTATTGCAGAAATCATAACCGTTCCAGGTTATATAAACGTAGATTTTAAGGATGTTCGCACCGTTATGAAAGACAGTGGTGTAGCCATAATGGGCAGTTTTGCTTCGGATGGGGAAAATAGAGCGCTAACGGCAGTAGAAGGCGCTTTAGCTTCGCCACTTTTAAAAGACAGCGAAATAGAAGGTGCGCGGTACATTCTTTTAAATATCAGTTCTGGTTTGCGCGAAGTGACTATGGATGAAGTTTCTATCATCACAGATTTTATTCAAGACAAAGCTGGCTTATCTGCCGATTTAATTTGGGGTAATTGCTCTGATGAATCTCTGGGAGACAATCTTTCCGTTACCATTATTGCAACAGGATTCCAAACCTCAGAGCAGCGGATTAAAGAGGAAAATAGCAAAAAGAAAATAACGCTTTTGGCTCCAGAAGAACCGTTAGTTAGGCCGGTGGAACCAGTTAACTCTTTTATTTTGCCAAAAGAGGAAACTATTTACGAGCCGGTTTTAAAAGCTAAAGAAGAAACTGCTCAAGCAGATTTGTTTGGCGGATTGTTTTCAAAGAAAAAGGAAGCTGAAGCAATTAGCAATAAAGAAATACGGCATGTGCTGCAAGAAGAAGAAAAGCAAGAAGAGGTTGAGGAAGTAAAAGATGAATTTGAGTTTGAGTTGAAACTTGCAGAAACAGAATATGTGTTTGATACACCGGTTAAAGAAGAAGTGCCAGAATCAGTTGCAGAAGTTGCGGTTGTTGAAGAACCTGTTGTTGGTTTAGATGACGATAAAGACGATGCATCTATGGAAGAGCAGCTTCGTAAATCTAAAGAACGTATTATGCGCCTTAAAGATTTGAGCATGAAACTTAGAACGACAAATGGTTTGCAAGAGTTAGAGAACGAACCTGCCTATCGGCGCAAGCAAATGCAATTACAAGAAGTTCAGCATTCTTCAGAATCTCAAGTGAGTCGTTTTACGCTGAGTAACGATAAAGATGGCACTACAGAAATTAGACCAAATAATTCTTTTTTGCATGACAATGTAGATTAACAAAATTAAAAGATAAATTTTAAGCCTCATTTCTTGAGGCTTTTTTGTAAAGCTAAATTTTAGGAAGATTGCGGTATTCAGACTAGTCAGCAATAGCTAAATCAATCAATTGATTGTGTTTCAACGCTATATTTTACACACCTACGATTAAGGCTATTGATTTTAGAAAAAATAAAAAGTAAATTTGCAGCAATTTTTAACCTCATAAATAACATTGTACATTGGATATATTTGATAAAATAGCAAAACACATGGGCCCGCTCGGGCAACATCAAAAATGGTCGCACGGGTATTTTTCTTTTCCAAAGTTGGAGGGAGAAATAGCGCCGCACATGCAGTTTAAAGGCAAAGAACATTTGGTTTGGAGCTTAAACAACTATTTAGGTTTGGCAAATCATCCAGAGGTTAGAAGGACAGACGAAGAAGCTGCAGCCAAATTCGGTATGGCTTACCCAATGGGCGCCAGAATGATGAGTGGCAACTCTAAATACCACGAGCAGTTAGAGCAAGAATTGGCGCAATTTGTGGGCAAGCCAGATGCGTTTCTTTTGAATTACGGTTATCAAGGAATGGTATCTATAATTGATGCTTTAGTTGATAGAAATGATGTAATCGTTTACGATGCAGAATCGCATGCTTGTATATTGGATGGTTTGCGCTTACATATAGGCAAGCGTTTTGTTTATAAACACAATGATATGGAAAGCGCCGAAAAGCAGTTGGAACGCGCAACCAAATTGGTAGAGAACACAGGTGGTGGGATTTTGCTAATTACCGAAGGAGTTTTTGGCATGAGCGGTGCACAAGGTAAGTTGAAGGAATTGATAGCCATGAAAACTAAATTTAATTTTAGAATTTTGGTTGACGATGCCCATGGTTTCGGTACGATGGGAAAAACAGGTGCCGGAACCCACGAGGAGCAAAATTGCATTGATGGCGTTGATGTTTATTTCGGAACCTTTGCCAAATCTATGGCTGGCATTGGTGCTTTTGTTGCATCGACAGATGAAATTACTAACTTTTTAAGATACAATATGCGATCGCAAACTTTTGCGAAAGCGTTGCCAATGCCTATGGTTATTGGACTTTTAAAGCGTTTGGAATTGCTAAAGGCGCATCCAGAATTGAAAGCAAAACTGTGGGAAATAGCAACTGCATTACAAAAAGGCTTGCGTGAACGTGGACTGGATATCGGCATAACAAACTCGGTAGTTACTCCCGTTTTCCTTAAGGGAGAACTATCAGATGCTACGGCCATCACGTATGATTTGAGAAAAAACTACGGTCTTTTTTGTTCAATTGTAATCTATCCTGTAATTCCAAAAGGAACCATTATGTTACGCTTAATACCAACAGCCATGCACAGTATGGAAGATGTACAGCGAACATTGGAGGCGTTTGGTGAGGTTGCCGCAAAACTTAAAGAAGGCTACTATGCAGAAAATCTTTTTCAGCCGGCATAGACTGGAAAAAATATAATTGCAAAGACTTTCGATTTTTCGAAGGGCTTTTTTGGTTTCAGTGGAAACTGCAATTTTTTCTGAGCGGAATTATGTAAATAGATCAAGCAGTTTTAGAAATGGAAAAATTTATAAGGCTGAAAAATTTGTTGGTTGATGCTCAGTTTAATGCCGAAAAATTTTACGGCAAAGATAACATTGCCGCCGGCACTAGATTAAGAAAGCAAATGCAGGATTTGCGAAACCTTGCACAAGCCATTTCTTTTGAAGTTGGTATTCTTTTGAGGTGATGTAGTTGAGGACCTTAAAGCCCTGTAAGATGGTACACACCAATAATTTATGTAGAAAATTTTTTAAAATTATCTTATTGATTATCGGTTTTTGCACAATCTGCATCGCTTCGTTTGCCCAACATCAAGTTTTAATCAAAGGGATTGTTGTTGATGAACAGGATAAACCGGTCGCAAATGCTACGGTTTTTATCGCTGGAAGCAAAAAGGCAACAAGCGCTGATTCTTCAGGGCGTTTTGTTCTCTATCCGGAAAGCAGAGGTACGTTTCAAATATCTGTATCTATGTTGGGCTATGAAAAATTTAGCCAAACGGTGCTGGTTGCAGATAGTTCGGTTTTTACAAAAATCAACTTAAAATCTCAAAATGTTGCATTAAATGAGGTTGTGATAACCAGCCCTGGTGATAGAGCGAAAAACCTTAAATTTTTCGAGAGCCTTTTTATAGGTCAATCCAAAAATGCCAAAAAATGCAAAATACTTAACCCAGAAACTATTGTATTTGCATTCGATAAAGACAAGGCTGTACTTAGTGCAACTAGTGACAATTTTATTTTGATTGAAAATAATGCCCTAGGCTATTTGATTAAATATTCTTTAAAACAATTTAGTTTTAGTTATTCTAAGGAGGTTGTGCTGTACGATGGCGATATTATTTTTGAGGATTTAATTGGTAGTCAGAAACAAAAAGAACTTTGGAAGTCTGCGAGGATAAAGGCTTACCAAAATTCGTTGATGCACTTTTTTAGGGCTGTTTATTCAGATAGCCTAGCAGCTAATGGTTTTTCCATCAACCAGGCTTTCAAAGATATTTATAAAGACAGTGGTTGGGGGTTCGGAAGATACGTAGTTGAGATAAATCCAAATAAGCTTAATTTCAACGAGGAAAGGTCAGCTGGTATTTTAAATCTAAAGTTTGTAAAAATACTAGTGTCTCATCGCAACAAAAACTTATCGACTACAATAAACGGGGAACGCAAAAATGCGCGAAAGGAGATTATTGTGGGCGGTGATGATTCGATTGTTTACCTTCTTAAACCTAATTTAGTTATTGATGGGAGAGGAGATTATTCTGACCACAGCAGCCTTTACATACGGGGTGCGTTTGCCATGCTTCGTGTTGCAGACCAACTACCGTATGAATATCGACCGTAAACACTTTAAAGCTTTCTAAATTTAAGCTTCTAATTTAACGAGTTGCTCACCAATAGCTTCATCTAAAATTGCAGATGCTTTAACCAAAGGGAGCCTAACAAAATTTTCGCAAACTTTAAGACGTTTTAAAGCTGATTTTACTCCTGCTGGGTTTCCTTCCGCGAAAGCGAGCCTTGTAAACTCTATAAGCGATAGATGTATTTCGGTAGCATTTTTAAAATCGCCATTTAGGCAGAGATTTGCCATAGTCGATACCTGCTTAGGTAGTGCGTTGCCGATAACAGATATTATTCCCGAAGCTCCTAATGCCATCATGGGCAAGGTAATTGGGTCATCGCCAGAAATTAACATAAAGTCTTTTGGCTTATCTCTCATAATCTGGTTAAACTGATCAAAATTGCCGCAAGCGTCTTTTACCCCAATTATATTTTTAAAGTCGTTTGCAAGCCTACAAATGGTTTCTGCACTGACGTTACTCGCTGTGCGGCCTGGAACATTGTATAAAATTAAGTCTAGCGGAGAAATCTCGGCAAGCATTTTATAATGCTGATAGATGCCTTCTTGGGTTGGCTTGTTATAATATGGACTAACAGATAGAATGGCGCTATACCCAGTAACGTTAAAATTTTTAATAGTTTCTGCAACTGCCAAGGTATCGTTACCCCCAATTCCTGCCACCAACAACACTCGATTTTTGTTAAATTCTGCAACCGATGCAAGAACCTTTGTCTTTTCGTCCAGCGTCATTGATGCGGTTTCTCCAGTAGTGCCCAACACCACCAAATAGTTTACACCACCATCTATAACGTAATCGACAAGCGCTTTCAAAGCCTGGTAATCTACGCTTCCTTCTTGATTAAAAGGCGTAACCAAAGCAACGCCAGTTCCTTCAAATTTGTTCATTTCCTTTTGCGAGGCTTTTTATTCAATCATTTTTATTAATTCCATTTCTGTAATTATCGGAATTTTTAATTTGGTGGCTTTGTCTAATTTAGAAGGTCCCATGTTGGCTCCTGCAACTAAAAAGTCTAATTTGCCCGAAATTCCGCTTAAAATTTTTCCGCTATTTGACTCGATGATATCTTTCAACTCGTCGCGACTAAAATTTTCGAAAACTCCCGAAATTACAAATGTTTTTCCAATTAATTTCTCACTTGCCAGCGAAGTTGCTTTTTCCAGAACCTCAAATTGCAGGCCGGCATTTTTTAACAGTTCTATTTGTTGCAAGTGTTCTGCATTTCCAAAATAAAGCACAACGCTCTCTGCAATTCGTTCACCAATTTCATCAATAACAATTAAGTCTTCGGCGGTAGCCGATGCTAGACTGGCAATATTTTTTACGCCTGCGGCTATTTTTTTTGCAACCGTTTCTCCCACATATCTAATTCCTAAACCAAAAAGAACTTTTTGGAAAGGCATTTCTTTTGATTTCTCTATCCCGAGCAGCATATTTTCGATTGATTTTTCACCAAACCTATTGAGTTTTTTTAACTCTAATGCTTTTTCATGTAGAATGTAAAGATCGCTGATGTGATTTACAAGCCCGTTTTTATAAAAGGTTTCGATGGTTTCGTCTCCAAGGCCATCTATATTCATCGCTTTGCGCGATATAAAATGTTGTATTTTTCCTACAATTTGTGGTGGACAGCCTTCATCGTTGGGACAATAATGTACAGCTTCTCCTTCTGCCCTAACTAATTCTGTGCCGCACTCGGGGCAGCGCGTTGGATAAATTATTGCAGGCGAACCTGGTTTTCTTTTATCAAAATTTACGCTGATGATTTTCGGAATTATTTCTCCACCTTTCTCTACCAAAACTGTATCATGCTCATGTAGGCCTAAACGTTCTATTTCGTTTGCATTGTGCAAAGTTGCCCGTTTTACAGTTGTGCCTGCCAATTGCACAGGTTTTAAATTTGCCACAGGAGTTACCGCGCCAGTCCGCCCAACTTGATAGGTTACTTTTTCTAAAATTGTTTCTACTTCAGCCGCCTTGTACTTATAACTTATTGCCCATCGGGGCGATTTAGCCGTGAACCCTAGTTCTTGTTGCTGCGCGAAACTGTTAACTTTAAGGACAATACCATCGATATCATAACTCAATTTATGGCGCTCGGTTTCCCAAAGATGGATAAAATCCAAAACGTCATCTATATTACTTGCCAATATGGTATGTTCACAGACATGAAATCCCCACGATTTTACCGCTGTTAAGCTTTCCCAATGGGTTTTAAACTCATGGTCATCAGTATATAAAAAATAAATAAATCCATCTAGAGGACGCTTAGCAACCTCGCCACTGTCTTGCATTTTTATTGTACCAGATGCGAAATTTCTTGGATTTGCATAGGCCACTTCACCGATTTCTTCTCTTTGTGCGTTTAATCGTAAAAAAGCAGCCTTGTGCATAAAAATCTCGCCTCTAATTTCAAAATGTGTTGGCAAGTTTTTGCCTTTTACCGTATGCGGTATAGTTCGGATTGTCTTTACGTTTGCTGTTACGATATCACCTTGCGTACCATCTCCCCGAGTGACGCCGCGAGCTAATTTTCCGTTTTCATAAGTGAGGCTTATTGACAGTCCATCAAACTTAAGTTCGCAAACATATTCAAAATCGTCGCCAACCATTTTTCTAACACGCTCATCAAAATCGCGTAAATCTTGCTCGTTATAGGTATTTCCCAACGAAAGCATAGGATATTTATGTTTTACCGTTTCGAAATTTTTGGTAATTTCTCCGCCGACATGTAAAGTGGGTGAGTTAGATGCAACCAGGTTTGGGTTTGCTTGCTCCAGTTTTAACAAGAGTGCTAGTTTCCGATCGAACTCAAAATCAGAAATACTTGGCATCGCTAAAACATAATAGTTGTAATTGTGCTGATTTAGCTCGGAAACGAGAGCGTCCATTTGCTCTTTTATCGTGTGGGAAGACATGGCACAAACTTAACCAATTGGCGAAATATTGCAATAAGATGCGCTCATATTTGGTTTTATAAATTTTTAAGGCAACTCGCTAGTTGGGGTCTTCAAGTTTCTCGGTAATCTCATTAAAGATTTGCAGAAAGGTATTGTTTATATTTTTTTTAAACACTGCTAAAGCTTCTGTAAGCGTGCTTCGCTGTGTTTGGTCTAAGCCTTCTGGCCAAAGACGCAAGCAGATTTGATTTAGCGCATAGCTAATACTTTCCAATTTTTTGTAACTGAAAAGGTATTCGCTAGCAATAAATTTGTCGAAAGATGAAAAGAAAAGTTCTATTTGTTGCAGCTTGGCTTTAAATAAAAAAGATTCAAGTTCAGCTCGATCAACATTTTTTAGCGTTTCGTAAAATTTTTTCGCGCTTATAATCTGCTCTTCCAACAGCAAGTGATCTAACAATAACTCTAAAGCAATGTGAGCCAAAAAGGACGGGCGAATTTGGGTTTCATGTACGATGGGGATGAGTAGCGGTTTTAATTTAGCGGTCTGCTCCGAAAAAAAATGGGAGGAATGAAAATGTTTATCAACAAGCAAATGTTTGTTCCAACCAAATAGGATACATTTCTCATTTAAGCTAAGCGATGATTTTATTTTATCAGGAAACAAATTTGCATTCGGCACCGCATTTCTAACCAAGTCTGGCAGTACGGAGCCAATAATTTGAAAATTGTTGTTGCTGGCTCTATCAAAGTAATAATGTGATAGAAAATTCATATTGCAAGATAATATTTTCTTGCCGAGTATGTTAAGATATAGCCAATTCGAGTAGCTATTCTTAGCTATTGTTTTAGAATTTAAAGTAGTATAAATTTAAATCAAAATAATCGGCCATGCCAGAAAATAAAACTTACAAAATTCTATCACTTGATGGTGGCGGATCTTGGGCAATCATCCAAGTAAAGTGTTTGCGAAAACTTTACGCCAATATTTTTGGAAACACAGATCCGTCTGGACATGAAGTACTTGCTCTTTTTGACTTGGTTGCCGCAAATAGTGGGGGCAGTTTGGTAACCGCCGCAATGGCAGAAAACATGAGGCTTTCTGAGATTGAGAAGATTTTTGACGATAGGAATATCCGTAGTAAGGTGTTTTCTAAACTCGGCTTTTTCGAAAAAAGTCTGCTTTCTAGTACAGCCCGTATTTTTAAAATTGGAGCCAAATATGCAACAACACGCAAGCACAGTGCACTAAAGGATATTTTACCGAAAGTTGCCGGCGTTGATCTACAAGACGTTTCTAAATATATCTCTTTGGATGGTATTGGGAAAACGCATCTTTTAATCGTTGGTTACGATTACTATAAAAACCGGGCAGAGATGTTTAGAACCGATTGCAATAGTCTTGCTTCCACATCAAATATAGAAAGAAAACTGAAAGGCCTTCCGGCAAAAGAGCAAAGCCCCAACGACTGCAAAGTTAGTTTGGTTGAGGCCATTCACGCTTCTAGTACTGCGCCGGTAAATTACTTTAATCAGCCGGCCATTTTTCCTGTAAATGGAAAAAACAAATATTATTGGGACGGTGCGGTTACAGGAAACAACAATCCGGTTTTAACCGGAGTTGTGGAGGCGAAAGCAAACCGTAGCAAATTCAACTTCGATAAAATTCAGGTATTATCAATCGGAACTGGAACAGTTTCTCAATTGGCCAACGACGAAGAAAGCCCTGTGAAATATGCTGAATTGAAGGCGAAACACGAAGATCCGGGTTTGATTAACGATATACAAAAAATGGGGACAAGTATTTTAAACGACCCGCCGGATATGGCAACTTTCGTGGCATACACTTTTTTAAATCCGGAAATGCCTGCAAAACCAGTCGATTTCATAAGAATGAATCCGAACCTTCGACCTGTGTGGACTGAAAATTCGAACCAACAAATTTGGGATTTGCCAGTCGGCATATCTAAAGATGATTACGTGAAACTGAACAGTATGGATATGGACGCTGTAGAAGATGCGGAAGTTGGTTTAATTAAAGGTTTGTGTGATAACTGGCTGAATGATCTTGTTCCGAATCAATCGGTAAGAAGCGACTCGAAGCTGAATACCTTAATTGGGCATGCCAATTTTAGCCTAGCGGCAGCCGATTTTAAATCGTGGTTTTCGAATAGCCCTAAAATCTTACCATAAACACTAACAAAATTTTATCTTTGCTCCCTAATTTTTAGTAGGTTTTTGTAATGATGAATTTTGTTGAAGAATTAAGGTGGCGTGGAATGTTGCACGACATTATGCCGGGTACTGAAGACAAATTGAAGCAGGGAATGGCTTCTGGTTACATTGGTTTCGATCCAACTGCAGACTCTTTACATGTTGGCCATCTAACCCAAATAATGACTTTAATTCATTTCCAACGGGCTGGGCACAAACCTTTTGCACTTGTTGGCGGCGCTACTGGCATGGTCGGAGATCCTTCTGGAAAATCTACGGAACGGAATTTACTCAACGACGACACGCTAAACTACAATTTAGCACAACTGAAAAAACAATTATCTAAATTTTTAAAGTTTGAGGATGGAGGCAATGGGGCAGTAATGGTTAATAATGCCGATTGGTTTAAGAACTTTAGTTTTTTAGACTTTGTGAGGGACGTGGGCAAGCATATTACTGTTAATTACATGATGGCAAAAGATAGTGTAAAGAAGCGCTTGGAAGGCGATACCGGAATGTCTTTTACCGAATTTAGTTACCAATTAGTACAGGGTTACGATTTTTATTATTTGTGGAAGCACTATAATTGTAGCTTACAGATGGGCGGCTCAGACCAATGGGGAAACATTGTTACCGGTACAGAATTAATACGTAGAAAAGACGCCGGCACTGCATATGCATTAACAACGCAACTGATTAAGAAGGCCGACGGAACAAAGTTTGGCAAAACCGAAAGCGGCGCCGTGTGGTTGGATCCCGAAAAAACATCTCCTTATAAATTCTATCAATTTTGGCTAAACGCTTCAGATGATGACGTAAAAAAATGGATAAGAATTTTTACGCTCAAAACTCAGCAAGAGATCGAAGCTTTAGAAGTTGCACATGCAGAAGCGCCTCATTTTAGAATTCTACAAAAGGCGCTTGCAGAAGATATCACCATTAGCGTTCACTCAAAACAGGCATTGGAAACAGCTTTAAAAACTTCCAATTTTTTATTCGGAAACGAGCCTTTAACTTTTTTGGCTTCATTAAGCGCCGGTAGGGTAATGGAGATTTTTGAAGGTGTGCCTCACTTTGATATTTCTAAAAACGAGTTAAATGAAGGAACTGACATCGCAACACTGCTAGCAGAAAAATCTTCAGTTTTCGCATCAAAAGGAGAGGCAAAAAAACTTATTCAGAGTGGTGGCCTTTCTTTAAACAAAGAAAAGGTAACCGATGTTGCCTATTTGGTTGGCATCTCAAACCTATTGAACGAAAAATTTTTAATTGTACAAAAAGGGAAAAAAAACTATTTCTTGCTAATAGCGCACTAAATGTTTTTTAAAAAAAATGCTGTGGAAATTTTTTAATCAGACAAAAAGATTATATTTGTGTATAATTGTCTGATATGAAAACTAAGGATTCAAAAATACCTATATTAGAAGAACCGGCAGTTGCCTATGCAAACTTGGTTTATAACCCAATGGCGGTAATATTTGGTTCTAGCTATGCCAACCCTACAGATTTTGATTTATTAAAACTGGCTCGAAAAGGCATACCAAAAAAAACGCTTACCACGTTGGCCAAACAAGTTGCGCTAACCTTAGAAGAAATTGCGAAGGTTTTGCATATTTCAGAGCGTACGCTTCAACGTTACGAGCCATCTACGTTGGTAAGAACAGAATATTCTGATAGGGCAATAGAGCTTGCGCGGCTCTACGAGCGCGGCATTGCTGTGTTGGGTAGCCAAAAAGCTTTTAACAGCTGGTTAAAAACGCCTAATTATGCGCTAGGCAACGAAACTCCACTACATTTATTAGATACACATATTGGCTTTACAATGGTTTTTGATATTCTTGGCCGTATAGAACATGGTATTTTTAGCTAGATGATTGCTTATCGAATTTCTTCGCCTAATTATATTGGGGATTTAAGCGGAAATGGTTCTAAGCTATATGGTGGTAGATGGAATGAAAAAGGCATTGCCATTGTATATTTTGCGGCTAGCAGGGCAATGGCAGTAATGGAGGTTTTGGTTCATGTAAGGCCAGATCAAGTTGAAAGCAAGTTTGCTTTGGGAGTTTTTGAGCTGCCAGATACTGATGCGCTCACCATCGCCACTAAAGACCTTCCTTCAGATTGGAAAAGCTTGGAGTATGTAGACGAGCTAAAAAAGATTGGCAGTAGGTTTATAAAAGATAAAAAATATCTGATAATGTGTGCACCATCTACAATTTTAGAAGAAGAATACAATATTCTATTAAACCCTGCTCATCCGTTGGCCAAAGATGTTAAGATGGTTGATTGCCGTCCATTTGTTTTTGATAGACGTTTTAAAGATTAATCTATTTATTGCACCAATAAATTGCAACCTCGAATATCAGAATTATCAAATCTGCCGAGGACTTCAAAACTGCCATTTCCGTTTAGCCTGCCTAAATCTTGTGTAGCAATAAATGAGCAACTGTTTGCATTTGCCAAATCGATAATGTTTATCCCGCCTGTTTTGCCTTCTTTTGCCAAACTCAAAGGGTCGTTTACATCTCTAATTGATATTTTCATCCAAGGCGGACAGAAGAATAGTCCATCTCCCAAAGAATATGCTTGTGATAACAGTTCCGTCATTCCGTATTCGCTATGGATTTTCGTTACGCCGAAACCGTTTGCCAGTGTTTGGTGCAACTCTTCCCTTACCATTTCCCTTCGTTTGCCTTTCATTCCCCCTGTTTCCATTACAATCAATTCAGGAAAATCAATTACATACTTTTCGATAAAATCAAGCAACGCATAAGTAATCCCAATCAGCACCGTTTTCTGTCTTACATTCTTCAGCTCAGATAATACTCTAAACAAGTAATCATCGTCCTTTAGAAAGTATCCACTTTGCGGATTTTTGCTTTTGGTGATTAGATCGTCAACCATATAGATAAGAGAAGATCCGGTTCTTTCTTGGTAGGATGGAAGTAGCGCTAAAATGCAAAAATCGCTCACTTTACCGTAGAACTGCTCGAAAGCTGTCAGGTAACTCTGTTTATATAATCTAACATCTGCAACCTCATGCTTGCTTTGGGGTGCTCCGGTGGTTCCAGAACTGGTAAAAACAATCTCATTTTGTCCGGTGGAACATACTACGCGTTGGCTTTTAAAAAAATCTATTGGGAGAAAAGGAATTTGATCTAATGACGTAACTGCAAAGATGTCAACCTGTAAAAACTTTAAATATTCGGCGTAAGGCCTGCAAAAAGTTGCTTGATTCCGGAATATCTGCAAAGCATATTTCTCAAAATCTGCGGCATTCTTGATGCCAAAAATATCGTTTCCTAAATTCACTCTGCAAAACTACAATGCCTTAATTTAAGTTTTTTGATTTTTTTTAGTGAGCATTGCTATCCTGAAATGATAACCGCAGAAACCACTTACTCCAGCAACTAAGCCGGCTAAAAGGCCGGTTACGAGCAAAAGAATCCACCAAATGTTTACTTTTAACATTACTGCGACTCTACTTGCCAATAGGTTATCATTTGGTAAGGTTTTAAAAAGGGCATAGCCAATCCATAAAAGAAAGATTGCGAAAAATGATTGCCAAAAAGCTATTTTTCCTGTTTTACCAACAATGCCGCAGGTGGCAAAAGAAATGATTATAATAATATACCAAGGCAAGATCATTTGAAGAAAGAAACATAAAATGATAATTGCTAAAAATACCATGGGCTATTTAGTTAAGATGGTTAATTTGGTAATAATCTTTGCCGATTTATCATCAGCAGATTTCATGAGATAAAGGTCGTAAAGTTGTCCATTGGCCCAAGTATCTACCATGTTGTCGTAAAATTTGCTGCCAGGATTTCCAGATTGCCCTCCAGGGAAAACCCCATGTCCTTTTGGTGTTTTTCCCAATTCTACAATCATGCGCCAAGACGGGCCATTGGTTTCGCTTATTGCATTGATGGTGCTTTTGGCCCCACCAATGTACAACGTTTTAGATCCAAAGCCAGGTATTTTGGCTAGGTGAGGAACGTGAGTTTCCTTTAAGTTTGCCCAACTCCATTTTTTGCCTATTGGGCCAAATTTTCTTTCTAAACTATCACATGCGTATTTTAAAGATTCGTTTACCAAATCTTCAAGTTTTTCTTTCTGGGGTGTGTTCACATTGTCGAACCACTTAGAATTCGGTTCGTTTAATATCATCTCTACCGTCCTATCCCTAGATGGATAGCGCATGGGGATGCCTGCTATCGTAAAATCATCGTTCCAAATATCGAACTGGAGGCGTTGGTTCCAGATATCGAAAACGCTTGCCGCTATTTCATCGGCATTATATCGCTTGTTCCATTTTGTTAAATCTGTGTAGGCTTCACGTTGTGTGCCATTTAATTTCTCGGTATTAACCAAACTCAAAAGTTTTGGCAATAAATTTTGTGCTAAAATACTGTAACTGTCTGTTTGCATCAGCCTAATGCTATCTAACGTGGCGTTTTTCATTGCTGTTAGCTTATCATTTATTCGTTTTCCGCGTTCATAACTTCCAAACTCCCAATTAATAAAATAGGGATATGTTTTATCTGTGGATGATTGATTTGCTGAACTTACAAAACCACGGGCTGGATTTTTTACCGTCGGGTTTTGGTCTGCAGGTATCCAGCCATGCCAGGCGTAAGCAGGATCGCTGCCATCCAAAATAAATTTTCCTTGGTCTGGCCATTTTAACGGAAATTTGCCGTTTGGTGTAATCGCAATATCTCCTCCAACACTCGCAAAAGCAAAATTCTGTGCAGGTGCGGTGTAATAGGTCAAAGCTTTTCGATAGTCATTGTAATTCTTCCCCCGGTTAAGGTAATAAAAGGTCATCAATTCATCCGATTCGTCGTGGGCTATCCAGCGTAAGGCATCGCCGACAGGCACATTGTTGGCGCGCACAAAATCTGGTTTATGGAAGTAAACCACGGGCCCTTGATTGGTGTAAATAACCGTATCTATTTCGTCTTTCGCACCTCTAATTTTTATCTTTTCAAAGCGCTTTTTACTATTACGCCATTGTTTGTTGTACCAATATTGCTGGTGGGTGGAGTCTTTAAATATGGTTTGATAAAAATCTAATACATCTGCTGCAACATTGGTAACAGCCCAAGCAATATCGTTATTAAACCCAATAACAACTCCAGGTGCACCCGGCAAGGAAACCCCATACGTATTTATTCCTGGCGCAGATAACTGAATTTGATACCAGATGGATGGCAAAGAAAGATCAAGATGTGGATCATTTGCTAAGATGGGATATCCTGATGCGGTTTTAGAGCCCGCTAATGCCCAATTATTACTCCCAATTCCATCAACTTTCTGTTTGGTATGCACATCACCTGTGGTGGCATCTGTAAATGATTTTGGCGTTTTTGGAATTGGTAAGGGATTAAAATTCCACGGCGTACCTACCGGGATAATCGGATCTTCTTTATACGGGTAATCTGGGAAGAGATCATTAACCACCTCTGGTCCATATCGTTTTAAAATATTGGTCATATAAAATTCATCAGAACCCATAGCCAATACAGACGACATTTGTTTGAGCAACAATGCGCATTTTATTGGAGTCCAAGCTTCTGGCTTATAATCTAGTATTTTGTATTCAATTGGATAGTTTGCCTTTGATAGTTTTTGTATATAAGCATTAATACCATCCGTATATGCCAAAACCATTTCTTTAGATTTCGGATCAGCCATCATTCCTTTTAGGGTATTTTCTGCACCGTAAACCATACCCATTCGCCGCTGATATCGATCTACCTCTATTGCTTTTTTCCCAACAATTTCTGAGAGACGCCCAGCAGCGTACATCGTTTGAAAATCCATTTGCCATAGGCGATGCATGGCGGTTACGTAGCCTTGAGCCAAATAAAGATCGTGATCGTTCTTTGCAAAGATATGTGGAATCATTCTATCGTCAAAAGCGATTCTGACATCTGCTCTCGCCCCTCTAATTTTTACGGTGTGGTTAAAAGTAAAGTGATTGTTCTCCGCATTTTGCCAAAAACCCATAAAAGGATTTAAGAATTTTAGCAATGGTGGCAACGGATCCAAACCCGTGTTAAATAGAAATACCAGCGCAACAGGTATCAAAATACAGAAAACGGCTTTGACTTTATTCATTTAGTTATGCGAAAGAGAATTATAATTATCTCAGAAGCTTGACACTGCTTTAAAGTGCAAATTACTATAATAGCAAATGCCATCAAAATTAAATTATATTTAGGAACTATTATGCAGGCATAATTTGTTTTATCAATTTAAAGCTACTAAATTTATCATACCAAATAATTTCTAACCTAAAAATAATCATCCTATGAGAAAAGTTTTTACTCTAATTATCCTTTCTGCATTTGTTCAATTGGGACTTACATCTACAATAAAAGCGCAGACTTTCACTTTAAGTGGCACAGTGGTGGATAAGCAGACAAGAGAGCCTATAGTGGGCGCTACCGTAGTTGTTGTTGGACAATCGAGTGGCACGGCAACGAATAGCGCTGGCTTATTTATATTCACCACATCTGCAAAGAAACCATTTACGTTGGCTGCAAGTAGCGTTGGTTATGGCAGAGAAGAAAAGCAGATAACAGGAAGCACCACAGGGATTTTGTTTGAACTCGGCGCGGCCGTTACCCTAGGAGGAGACGTAGTAATATCTGCCTCGAGAACGCCCGAGAGAATATTAGAATCTCCTGTTACGATAGAACGTATTAATTCTCAAGCGTTAAAAGAAATTCCTGCACCGTCGTTTTATGATGGCCTCGCTAATTTAAAGGGTGTAGAAGTAAGCACGCAGAGTTTAACCTTTAAATCTATAAATACACGTGGCTTTAACAGCAATGGAAACACGCGTTTTAATCAATACGTAGATGGAATGGATAACCAAGCACCCGGGTTAAATTTTTCGGTTGGAAACATTGTTGGGATGACAGAATTAGATGTAGATAATGTAGAGCTTTTGCCAGGTGCATCTTCTGCCCTGTACGGAGCAGGCGGTATCAGTGGAACTCTATTAATGACTTCTAAAGATCCATTTCGTTATCAAGGAGCGAGTTTTCAATACAAAACAGGTATCAATCACGTAAACGACGACAACCCTAGCACCAAGCCATACAACCAATTAGATGTGCGTTTGGCAAAAGCTTGGAACAATAAATTTGGCGTTAAAACATCTTTTTCCTTCTTACAAGCCAGAGACTGGTCTGGGAGCAACGCCAATAACTTCGATCGGATTGCTAGGGAGGGAAAAGCGGGTGATAGAAGTTCTGATCCGAATTATGATGGCGTGAATGTATATGGAGATGAAATTAGCCAAAACATGATTAACGTATCGCAGAGCGTAGAGGCCAAAACGCGCGCAGGTATTTTGGCTGCAACCGGTGGTGCGTTAAATATTCAAAACACACTTAACCTTTTGCCTGCAAACGCTCCGTATGCAAGTTATGTTGGGTTTATAAATGCAAATATTCCCGCTCAGCTAAAGCCTACGGTATTAAACGGTTATCTTCCATTTTATTATGGTTTGAAAAATAACTTGATACCAAACCAATTTGTATCTAGAACTGGTTATGCAGAGAAAGATTTGGTAAATTATGACGCAAAATCTTTAAAAACTTCTAGTGCTGTTTACTACAAATTTACGCCTACTATCCAAGCGATAGCGCAGGCAAATTGGGGTACAGGAACTTCGGTTTACACGGGTACAGATAGGTATTCTTTAAAAGATTTCAATATTGGGCAATATAAGCTAGAGCTTCGCGGCGATGATTTTTTCTTGCGTGCATATACTACTCAAGAGCGTTCGGGAAAGGCTTACAACGCTACCATTCTAGGAACCTTTATTAACGAAGCATGGAAACCTTCTACCACCTGGTTCCCGCAATATATAGGAACTTTCTTAGCTACGGGTTCTTATGCTACGGCACGTGCAGCAGCAGACAATGGGCGATTCTTGCCTGGAAGCCCAGGTTTCGAAACCGCAAAAGATGCCATTACAAGTAAACCAATTGGCCCGCAAAACGGCGCAAAGTTTACAGATAAAACAAATCTCTATCATTATGAGGGTTTGTATAATTTTACGAGTCTACTTAACAATGTAGTAGATTTTCAGGTTGGTGCTTCCTATCGGGATTATTTTTTACACTCTGACGGAACTATCTTCGACGATGCAACGAGGTCAATCGTGATTTCAGAATATGGTGCGTTTGCTCAACTTGGGCGTAAGTTTAGCGATTTGTTTAAACTTACGGTTTCTGGAAGATATGATAAAAGCAAAAACTTTGAGGGACGTTTTACGCCAAGAATAACCGGTGTTTTTACAGTGGCTAAAAATAATAACATACGTCTTTCTTATCAAACAGCATTCAGAAATCCTACCACGCAAGATCAGTATATAGATTTGGCAGTGGGCGGTGGTTCTACGAGGCTGATTGGCGGCTTGCCGGAGTTGCTTACAAAATATGATTTATACAATAACAAAGGAGTTACCGCCCAAAGTTACAGGGCATTTTTAGCTTCTATAGCTTCCGGCACTCCAGATCCTTCCGTTTTAGAGGAATATACGTTTTCTACACAAGCATTAAAGCCGGAAAGTGTACAAGCGTTTGAGCTTGGATATAAAGGCTTGCTCACAAAAAACCTGCTGATAGATACCTATGGTTACTATAATATCTATAAAGATTTTATTGGTGGGGTAGATTTATATCAAAATCCGACCTCTACTGCTGTAAAATTTAGTGTCGCAACCAACACGCCCGGAGATGTAAAAAGTTATGGTGGGGCCTTTGGTTTAGAATATTTAGTGCGAAATCTAAATTTAAGTGGAAATGTATCCTATAATAAGTTAAGCGAATTGCCGACCAACATTATAAACACCTTCAATACCCCAGAAATTAGATATAACCTTGGCTTAGGAAGTAAGGAAATAATAAAGAATGTGGGCTTTAACGTACAATACCGTTGGCAAGATAAATTCTATTGGAATTCTACATTTGTTTCTGGCGAGGTTCCGGCTTTTTCTACCGTAGATGCACAGATAAATCTAAAAGTTCCATCTGTCAACTCTGTTTTTAAACTCGGAGGATCAAACATCTTAAACAAATACTACATTACTTCTTACGGAAATCCAGACGCTGGAGCAGTTTATTATGTATCGGTAACTTTTAATCCATAACAAATTTTTTTTCATTACTGTTGTATCTTAAATAATCTGTTCACTTTTTTTTCAAACAAAGAAGGTGTTTTTTAGATTTATACTGCTTTTTATAGCATATTTGTACAAAAGCAGAATACAATTATAACCCGGAAAATTATTACAATATAGTAAATGAGATTAGAAGACGACAAATCTGAAGACGTAGATGATTTAATTGAGAAAGAGCAGGCAATTCAACACTTAAACAACCCAGTAGATATATCTGTTAAGCCCATAGTAAAACAATATCTAGGTGCAGTGGTAGAGGTTAAGAAGCAAAACAATAAGTTCTTCTTCTCTGATGGTAATGCGACCGTAGAAATTAGGGTAGTTAGCGATGAAATAATAAGGGTTAGGTTAGCACCCCACAGTGTCTTTCTCGATGATTTTTCTTATGCCGTACCAGAAATAGATCAAAAAGTATCTGTTTTCAAAATGGAAGAATATGATGACTGTTTTGTGGTGTCTACACACGCAGTTACTTGTAGGATAGAAAAAGCCACTTTCCAGATTTCCTTTATAGACAACCTAACAAATTTGGTCATGGTTGATGAGGTTAATTCCATGCACTGGGAAGAAAACGTAGATTTTGGTGGCTATTATGTATATGCAACCAAAAAATGCAACCCCGCAGAGAACTTTTTTGGCCTAGGTGACAAATCGGGAAACTTTAATTTACGAGGCCGTAGATTCGAGAATTGGAATACAGATGCCTATTCTTTCGGGTGGGATCAAGACCCACTTTACCGTACTATTCCATTTTACATTGGCGTGCACCACGAAGCCGCTTACGGCATTTTTTTCGATAACTCATTTAAATCTTATTTTGATTTCGGAGGTGAAGATTTTACCAAAACCAGCTTTTGGTCTGATGGAGGCGAATTGCAGTATTATTACATTCACGGCCCGCACATGATGGATGTTGTTAAAAGATACGCATCTCTTACAGGTACACATCCAATGCCACCAAAATGGACTCTAGGCTATCAACAATGTCGTTGGAGTTACTATCCTGAAGCAAAAATAAAGGACTTAGCAAAACAGTTTAGAGAAAGAAAAATTCCCTGCGATGCCATCTATCTAGACATAGATTATATGGATGGATACCGTTGCTTTACTTGGAACAAAAAATATTTTCCAGACCCAAAACGAATGATCAAAGATCTTGCCGACAATGGGTTTAAAACCGTGGTAATGATTGATCCTGGCATAAAGGTAGATGATGATTACTGGGTATTTAAAGAAGGGAAAGAAAATAAATATTTCTGCCGTAGAAGCGATGACTATTTTATGGAAGGCCATGTATGGCCCGGACGATGCCAATTTCCCGATTTCACAAACCCAGAAGTGCGCGGTTGGTGGGGAAATCTATACAAAGACTTGGTAGAAATGGGAGTAGCGGGTTTTTGGAATGATATGAACGAACCGGCGGTTTTTGGATCTGGTACTTTTCCAAATGATGTAAGACACAATTACGATGGCTACCGGGGATCTCATCGCAAAGCGCATAATGTTTATGGTATGCAAATGGTGCGTGCAACATACGAAGGTTTAAAAAAATTAATGCGCAATAAAAGGCCTTTTACCATTACAAGGGCAGGTTATTCGGGCATGCAACGGTTTGCGAGCGTGTGGACTGGAGATAACTTGGCCACCTGGGAGCATTTAAAAATGGGAAATATTCAGTGCCAAAGACTGTCGGTATCTGGGGTTTCATTTTGCGGAACAGATATTGGCGGGTTTAGTGGCGAGCCTGATGGCGAGTTGTTTACTAGGTGGATTCAACTCGGCGTATTTTCTCCATTTATGCGGGCACACTCGGCTGGCGACACCGCAGAAAGAGAACCTTGGAGTTTCGGAAAATACTATGAAGACATTAACCGAAAGTTTATTGAGTTGCGCTACACGCTAATGCCTTATCTATATTCTGTTTTTTGGGAACACCATCGTTATGGATTTCCAATATTACGCCCTTTGGTAATGCTAGAGCAAGACAATGTAAACAATTATTACAGGCAAGACGAGTTTTGCTATGGCGATAAGTTGTTGATTTGCCCGGTTTTAGAGCAAGGAGCAACTTCCAGAAGAGTTTACCTTCCTAAAGGAACTTGGTATAACTTTTGGACCCACGAGGTGTTAGAAGGAGGAGCCGAATATACCGTAGATGCACAAATAGACAGCATGCCAATTTTTGTGAGGGCTGGTACGGTGCTTCCAGAATATCCGGTAATGCAATATGTAAATGAAGTTACTATTAAAGAGTTAGAACTTTACATCTACAACAGCAGTTACGAGGTAAATTCTTTCTTGTTTGAAGACCACGGCGATACATTTGCGTATGAGCAAGACATTTACATGGAAAAAAAATTCACCGTTAAAGGAACCCAATCTACTTTAAATATAAAACAAAGCTTAGAAGGACTTTTTACTCCAAACTACGAGGGTTATATATGTCATGTAGTTGGTATAGACTTTACGATTAACAAAATTACCGTAGACAATAAAGAGATATTGAAGTTTACTGTTGATAATAAGAAAAGATTGCATTTCGAATGCAATAAGAATTTTTCTGAAATTTTAATTAACTAACAGCTTTCAGTTAAGTATAGAATGAGATTATAACCCCATTATTCCTTTTAACCTATAACCATGGCCGCAAAAAAAATGACTTCACTTGCCGAAGGGCAAGAAAATGTTGGCGTAAAGAAAGATTCAAAACTTAAGGCGTCTGTGGCAAAAAAGACAAGTCCGAAAAGCGTCTCTAAAAAAAAGGATACGTCTTCGGCTATAGATAAAAGCAATCCCGTTTGGATTTTTAGTCTGTTTACAGACTTTGATATAGACCTATTTTTAATGGGCAAACATTTTCGGTTATATGAGAAGATGGGTTCGCATTTAATAACCATTGAATCTACTAAAGGAACTTATTTTTCGGTTTGGGCTCCAAATGCGACTAGGCTCTCTGTTGTTGGTGATTTTAATGGTTGGGATAAAGAATCACACAATCTATACAAGCGATGGGACAAATCTGGCATTTGGGAAGGTTTTATCCCAAATGTAGGTAAGGGCGAAATTTACAAATATTTTGTAAAGGGATTTGATGAATCTGAATATGAAAAAGGAGATCCCTATGCACGCAGATGGGAACATCCCCCGCAAACAGCTTCTATTGTTTCAGAAAGCAATTATACTTGGAAAGACGCCGCTTGGTTAAAAAGACGCCCAAAGTTAAACGCTTTAGATCAGCCAATTTCTGTTTACGAAATTCATCTAGGATCATGGCAGCGGAGTCCAGAAAATCCAGAGCTTGTTTTAAATTGTAGAGAGATTGCCAAGACCTTGGTACCGTACGTTAAAGAAATGGGTTTTACCCACGTAGAACTCATGCCTGTTATGGAATACCCATACTATCCAAGTTGGGGCTATCAAATTACTGGGTATTTTGGCGCAAGTTCTCGTTATGGCAGCCCTGATGATTTGAAGTTTTTAATTGATGAGTTACATAAAGCAGATATTGCTGTTATTCTAGATTGGGTACCATCGCACTTTCCGGGCGATAGGCATGGTCTCTTCGAATTTGATGGCACCCATTTATACGAGCATGCTGACATGCGAAAGGGCTTTCATCCTGATTGGAAATCGTATATTTTTAATTACGATAGAAATGAGGTTAGGTGCTTTTTAATTAGCAATGCCATGTTTTGGATGGATCAGTTCCATGCCGATGGTTTGCGTGTAGATGCAGTTGCTTCTATGCTTTATTTCAATTTTTCTAGAGAAGATGGAGATTTTGGCACGAACGAATTTGGTGGTTGTGAAAATTTAGGTGCGATCAAGTTTTTGCAAGATTTAAATGAGTCTGTTTATGGAAACTTTGAAGGCGTACAAACTATCGCAGAAGAAAGCAGTACCTATCCGGGTGTTACACTTCCAGTGTATGCAGGTGGTTTAGGGTTTGGAATGAAGTGGATGATGGGATGGATGAACGATACGCTCAAATATTTCAAGTTAGATCCAATAGCGCGGAAGCAACACCATTATAGCTTAGCTTTTAGTATAGGCTACGCGTTTTCAGAAAACTTTATGTTGCCGTTTTCGCATGATGAAGTTGTACACGGCAAATCGCCAATGCTTTTTAAAATGCCTGGCGATGAATGGCAAAAGGCCGCCAACGTAAGGGCGCTATATGGTTACATGTTTACACACCCTGGCGCAAAACTGTTGTTTATGGGTAACGAGTTTGGCGATACCAGCGAGTGGAACCTATGGAAATCACTTAATTGGGATTTATTACAATATAAGCCTCATAAAGGAATTCAGGAAACTGTAAAGGCATTGAATTTTCTATATAGAAAAGAACCTGCTTTATATGAGCTAAATTTCTCTCAGGAAGGTTTCGAGTGGTTAGATTTTGGCAACGAAAGCGATTCTGTTTTTGTTTACTTGCGCAAAGGAAAAAAGCCAAATGACATTTTGGTCGTTGCCTGTAATTTTACTCCAGTGGTAAGAGAAAACTATAAAATTGGTGTTCCGTATAAAAATAAATGGAAGGAATTGCTAAATACCGATGATGAAAAATTTTACGGAAGCGGTAAAACAAATGCGGCCGATTTGAACACAACAGTGGAAAACTACAACAACCAAGAATTTTCTATTTCGGTAACCTTACCACCGTTAGGTGTTGCAATCTTTAAGAGTATATAAAGTTGGGTGTAACCTAACCAACCGCTTTGTTGCATTTTATTGGTATTGTAGCGGAGAAAAATTATAAGATACATCAAAACTTTTTAGCTGAAATTAGGTTTTTGTTTTTCTTCCATAAATGACAAAAGACGATAAAGTATTACTTACTGCGCGCTACGTCGAAGGAGATATGGACTCTCTCGAGCGGTACGAATATGAGCTTCGCTTAGAAAGGGAATTAGATCTAAACGAACACTTAAAGGATTATCAAGAAATACATAAAAATTTCCATTTGCATCTAGCTCTTGGCAAAACCCAGCAATCTTTCTTTCCTCACAATCAAAATCACAGCGGGCGCTACAATCCTGACGAGCCGATTAGCTTATTGTTAAAGCCAATATTAAGGTGGTTTTTAGCCATATCTGGCGGCATCGTTGTTGTTTTTTTGATTTGGGCGCCTTGGAATGTGAATCTGTACCGAACTTATGCATTTTTTCAAAAAATTCCCGTACCGCAAAAATTTGTTGGCGACAGCGTAAAAATGCACAATTCCATTTATCTTTATAACAACGGGAGTTATCTTTTGGCAAGCCATCTCTTAGCGGCCAGGTATGCGCAAAACCCCAATAATATCGAACTTGCTTATGCTTATGCCAATACGTTGCTAGAAAAAGATCAGTTAGATGAGGGGCGTGCAGTATTAAAAGAAGTTGTTACCTCAAATTCCGACCTAAAATTTGCCGCATATTATTCTATGGCTTTAAGCTATGTAAGGGAACAGAATTTTGGTTCGGCCAAAGGCTGGCTTCAAAAAATTCCAAAAAGCGATAACAACTACGCTGCCGCTGAAGAACTGATGGGCAAATTCTAGAAGTATTTGTAAGAGGATTATCTTGAGATCATTGTAAAACTCCCACTTATTTAATAATTTCTTAATATAAGAAGCAATATCTTTGGCGGCATAATACACTTATGAAAGCGCTAATATTTTTCTTTTTGGTCGCGGTATCTGGTGGGTCTATGGCTCAAACATCCGCTGCTCCATCTATTGGAACAAAAACATTATATCAACCGCTCCAACAAAATTTCTGCCCAGTTCCCGCAGGTTACAAGCCCATATTTGTAAATTTTGTCGGCAGACATGGCGCGCGTCACTTAACAAAAGATGTTAAATCTACTTTTACGTACGGGTTTTTACGGAGTGCTGATAGCTTACACATGTTAACCGAAGCAGGGTTGAGATTAAAAGCCAATGTGCAAAATTTGGCAAAGGTTGAGGAAAGTAATTTTGGTTCTATCTCTAAAATAGGAGTTAGCGAACTAGAAGGTATCGCAGAAAGAATGTATGAAAATCAAAAAAATGTTTTTTCTTCCAAACCAGTCAAAATAAGCGTCGCAACAACAAAAAAAGGACGAACGAAAGAAAGCGCGGAGGCATTTTTAAGTGGCTTGAAAGCTGTAGACTCCTTAATTTTAGACAGTAACATTTCCTATAACTACGCAGATGATGTTAGACTGCGTTTTTATGATTTCCCGAAAGCCTATTTAGATTTTGAAGACGAGGGAAGCTGGCAAAAATATTATACAGAATTAGCGAGAAAAGAAGATCTAGGCGCTATCGCCAAAAGGGTTTTAAAACCATTGTTTAAGCCCAGTCTAAAAATTTCGAGTGGAGAAGCTCTTGAATTAGTAGATGATTTGTATGGTTTTTATACCATTGGCGCAGCAATAGAAAATGAAGTAGAAGATTTCCATTTTGCTGCAGGCGAAACTAATTTTAAAAAGTATTTCACGCTAGCGGAGCTAAAATCGTTAAGCTCGCTAAGTGATTTGGAAGACTTCTTGAAAAAAGGCCCGGGAACGGATAAGAATGGAATCCAGGTTAAAATTGCAGCGCCCCTTTTACTAGATTTTATTACCTCGGCAGATTCTGCACTTGTAAACCATCAGCCCCGACTAAATTTAAGGTTTGCCCACGCAGAAACCATTGCGCCTTTTGCCGCTATACTTGATCTAGATGGTGCTTCCGAACCAACCAAAGATGTTTTTAATTTTACCAAGGTGTGGGAGGCCCAAAAAATCATTCCGTTCAGTGCGAACATTCAGTGGATTTTTTATAAGAAAAAAGATAATCCTAATTTTCTAGTTAAAATTCTTTTAAATGAAAAAGAAGCCACTATAAAAGGGCTGCAGACAAAAGCTCTGCCTTACTACGACTGGCAAGATGTAAGGAATTTTTATGCGAAAAAACTTAAAGATCTTGGCGTAGATGAAAAGACGGATATAATTAAATTTCTATCTGAAGTTAGATAAAACAAATGTTTATAACTTTTTGCTAATTAACATTAATTTAATCTAATCGTGTACTTAAGTTAAAGTCCCAATATTTTCTTTGCATAAAATTAAATGCAAATGAAGAGGCTCTTCTTTTTAACGCTTGGCTTAGTGTTTTCGCTTTCTGTTTTCGCGCAAAATAATGGAGAAATTAGAGGAATAGTAGCGGATAGAAACTCGGGTGAAATGATAATCGGAGCAACCGTTACCCTAAAAAATGAAAAGACAAGCTTAAAAACTTCTGTAGCTACTGGGCTAGACGGGAGCTACATTTTCCGGAATTTAGTTTCTGGGAAGTACGAGATAGAAGCAAAGTATATCGCTTACAAAGAATTTACTGAAAATGTTGTCTTATCGGCCGGAGAAATAAAAAAAGTATCGCTCCAATTAATATCCAACACCCAAGACTTGGCAGATGTGGTTATCTCTGGCAATGTCGATGGCGGTAGCGATTTGAAAGCACGATCTCTAGAACGCAAAAGCGACCAGGTTTTGAACGCAATCTCTGCAAGAGCAATAGAAATATCACCAGATTTAACCATTGCTAACGTGACACAAAGAGTTTCTGGGGTTTCTGTTGAGCGAAGTAATAATGGCGAAGGTCAATACGCTATAATTCGTGGGATGGACAAACGTTACAACTACACGCTGGTAAATGGTGTAAAAATTCCAAGTCCTGATAATAAGAACCGATACGTTCCACTAGATATTTTCCCAGCAGATATTGTTGATAGGATGGAGGTTTACAAATCGCTAACGCCAAGTTTAGAGGGAGATGCAATTGGTGGAGGAATAAATTTAGTTTTAAAAGATGCGCCAGATAGGTTTACCATTCGGGCAAATGCTGCCACAGGAGTAGCAGGTGCGCTATTGAATAGCGATTTCACAAAATTTGATGGTTCGGCAACTGCGAAAACATCCCCTCGGGTAGCAAATGGCAACAACTATCTTGGATCAATAGCAGATTTTCCAAACAATCCTTTAGTTTATTCTAATAAAAGCGCTCCGCTATCTTCTATAGTAGGTTTAACCCTCGGCGGCCGCTCTAATAATAAAAAGTTTGGTGCGCTTGGCGCGATAAGTTATCAAAATACCAATAAATCTACAAATACAGTTTTTTATGATACCGATGTAGATCGATCTACAAATGAACCTGCCTTAAAAAGTGTGCAAACCCGAAATTACAGCATCCAACAGGAGCGGGTCGGAACACATTTAAAGCTAGATTATAGATTTAATCAAAATCAAAAATTGGATTTTTATGCTACCTATACAAATTTAGGTCAAAATCAATTTCGCTTTCAGAGCGATACAACCTTAAATTTAGGTAGAGTTGGCATTGGTACCGGTCGGGTAAGTAATAATTATCGTAGCCAAAAAACGGTACAGCAAATATTCAGCACCAACTTGCATGGAGAGAACCAAATTGCACCAAACTTAAACGTAAATTGGTCATTGGTTTATGCAAAAGCTACAGCCAATCAGCCCGATCTTTCTAACATAAATATTGTAACAGGCAACACCGTTATTTTAGATTCTGCGGGAAATAAGATAGGAGTAACCAAACAGCCTGCGCTATTTAACTCTACCGGAGCAGCACAATCTCGCATTTGGTCTAAAAATGCTGATGAAGATAAAACAGGATATTTAAACTTTATTTACGAGCCAGAAATAGCCAATACAAAGGTAGAATTTTCTGTCGGGGGCATGTATAGAGATAAGAGACGAAATAGTTTCTACGATGACTACACGCTAAAGTTATCCGGCAGCACTACTCAAACTTACGATGGCGATATTAATGACAATACCTTTTTGGTGCAGACTGTAGCAGGTTCTCCCGGTAACCCCTTAAATTATACCTTTAACGAAAAGATAGCGGCGGGTTATGCACAATTTAAATTTACCATTGGCAAACTACAAACATTAGGTGGTTTTAGATATGAAAATACGAGGCAAAATTGGGTAACGGCTGCAAATGTTAACCAAACAATAGGCGCAGTGGGTTCAAAAAAATATGCAGACTTGTTGCCTAGCATCAATTTTAAATACGCACTTGCTGCAAATCAAAATCTGCGTCTCTCTTACTATTCTGCCATAAGCAGACCTGGTTTTTACGAGCTAATTCCGCATACAGGCGGAGATCCTGATGCAGATTACCAAGAGCTTGGCAATCCGGGTTTAAAACGGATTACCTCAGATAATTTTGATTTGCGGTATGGCTTTTTTCCTAAACAGTTAGACCAGTTACTTGTGGGCATATTCTACAAAAATATAAAAAACCCAATCGAATTTGCATTGGTAAATCAAGCGACCAGCGTTTTTTATACAGCTGCCAATTTCGGCGATGCAAGCAATTATGGATTGGAATTAGATTTTACCAAATACATTTCTAAATTCGGTTTTAGGGCAAATTACACCTACGTCGATTCTAAAATAACTACAATTAAAACGGTCTTGTTTAGAGATCCGCAAACTACCTCATTAACTCAACGTACAGAGCAACAAACCCGACCGCTACAGGGGCAATCTAAAAATATTGGCAATCTTTCCGTGCTATTTAAAGATCCCAAAAGTGGTGTAGATGCACAGCTTGCTTCAGTTTATACTGGTCCAAGAATTTTTACGGTATCGCCATATTTAGATAATGATATTTGGCAAAAGGGAACCATTACGCTTGATCTATCTGCAGAAAAAAGAATAACCAGAAATTGTTCGATTTACCTCAAGGCAAATAATCTATTAAACACCCCATCAGAGTTGGAAATTAGAAGACCTTACCAAATTACGGCTGCAACATCAAATCAAGAAGCTGAAGATCAAACGGTAGGCAAGAACGTTTTTGTACGCAAAGACAGTTATAAACAATTTTATTTGCTTGGCTTACGCTATAAATTATAATATGATGAAAAATATAAGCAGTGTAGTTTTATTTTTTATGAGTCTAGTTCTTTTAGGCAGCTGCCATAAAGAGGAGGAATTAAAGTTATCTGTTCCTGTAGTGCAAACCGGTGCGTTAATCAGCTCAGAAAATCTGCCTGGGGGAAGTTTAAAAGGAACCTTGCAAAGTAAAAAAACTTATTATTTTGATAAGGACATTACCATTAACGATGGAGATACGCTATTGATGCAAAGCGGCGTTACATTAGTAGCCTTGGGTGATGGTAGTAAGGATAAAGCACCTCAAATTAATGTGCATGGCACGTTTATAAGTTTGGGCACCAAGGAAAGCCCGAACTATATTACGGTGACCGATGCTGCAAAATATCATACAGAAGCTATAAGTGGTAACTACGACAACGTTTTTAAGGGTAGCTGGGGCGGTATTATTGCTACACCCGCCCCGATTACAGCAGACAACCCAAATCCCAAAGGCGGCGACCTCATTTTAAAGTGGACACATCTGGAATTTCCCGGCGCAGCCAGTTATGGCAATAATCCTGCGATTTACAAAGATGGAGATGCACGTTACGGAATATATTTCGCCAACATAGAAAAAGATTTTATTTTAGAAGATAGTTGGATTTTTGGAACGCCAGATGATGGCGTGAGAACAGTTGGAGGAAAAATTTCTGTCATGAGGAACACATTTGAGCTTTGCGGTAAAGCAGGTGGGGAATGTGTTAACATGAAAAGCGGAACCGTAGGTGATGTAGCTTTTAATCTATTGGTCGGGTCTGCTACAAATGCAATAAAGGCATCTAATTCTGGCGGCACCACAGTGCAGTGTAACGTAAACATCTATAACAATACTATGGTTAACTGCGGATTTCGGCAAACCAAAGCCGGGAGGGGCGGTTCTATAAATTACGAACAGGGTGCAAGAGGAGTTGCTTATAACAACATGTTTGTAAATTGTCGTTTTGGGTTAAGAACCACTGCAGATGCAGACCTGTTGAACATTGCCTACAATAACCAGTTTTTTTATGGAAGCACCCCACAAATTATTGCACAGTTTGTTGCAGCAGACGGCGTTGCTAAACTGCAAAGTAGCGATGTTAAAAGCGCGACAGCTAAAGACAAAGATCCACTGTTTTTTAATTATGATGTTAATAGGTTTGATTACGCAACCAATCCCGGTCCGTTAACGGCGTCTATAATGCCGGGCTATATTACCACCGTAGGAGAATCGAATTTTAATATTCAACCCACATCTCCTGCTAAAAATAAGGGCAAGACTAATTTCAATCCGTTGGCCGTGGTAAAAGTAACCGGCCAGTTTGGGGCAAACATAACGCCACCCGGAAACGACATCGGCGCCTTCCAGATTGATGGCACCGGCAACCAACACTAGTTGGCGCTAACAAAGCATTTTCCTATTAACTGTAAATGCGCGGAATTTATAAGGGAAACTGGTTTGTCTGCCGCTAAAGACCGCGGCTTTGAAAAAAGTACCTGCCCTTCTGAGATTGCCCGCATGCTGTTTCCTGATGATTGGCGTTCGCACATGAAAGAAATAGTTGATGTGGCCATTGAGTTTCATAACCAGGGTAAGTATTAATATCGCAAAAGGGGAACCCCATCGACCTAAATCATATTAAAGGGCGGTTCGCATCAAGATTAGCTGAGGATTAGCTGTTAACGCTGTTAAGATCATTTTCACAAACCGGCCGCTAAAACTGTTCAGGAAGCCCGATTAGAAATTTAAGCCCTAGATAAAAATAAAGAACCCTTAAATTTTATTAGGGTCTGCTTTACAATTGTAGCGGGGAGCAGGATCGAACTGCCGACCTCAGGGTTATGAATCCTGCGCTCTAACCATCTGAGCTACCCCGCCAAGGGTTGGTCTTTGCAAAAGTAGAAAACGTACTTAAAGCATTTATTTCTAACAATCTCAAAAAAATAACTATCTTACAAAAACTTGTTTGTAGCCAATTTTTTGGAGTTGCAAATATAGAATAAATAACCCTGTTCAGAAAGATAAAGGGAAAAATAATCAGATATCGACCTCGTGACTAAATTGGCATGGCAGACAAAAAGAAATTTACGCTTGAATACGAAGTAAAATCATCACCCAGAATATTGTACACTTTTATAAGTGAACCAAATGGTTTATCGCAATGGTTCGCAGACGATGTTAACTTTAGAGACCATGTATATACATTTACTTGGGATGATGAGGAACAAAAAGCAAAACTGGTTTCTCTTAAAGAAAATAGGCTTGTTAAGTTTAAATGGCTAGAGGATGATCCTCAATGCTATTTTGAGATGGAAATTGTACAAGACGAACTCACCAATGATGTTGCCCTTTCTATAACCGATTTTGCCACAGACGAAACTCTCGAGGAGAAAAAATCAATCTGGGATAATCAAATAGATTATTTGGTTGGCGTGCTCGGTGCTTAAACTTTTATCGCTTTGCGTATCTTTGTAAAGTGAAAAAACTATACATTCTAATTTTAAAGTCGTTTTTAAAGCCATTCATGGCCACTTTTTTTGTGGTGATGTTTATTTTAATTATGTTCTTTTTGTTTAAATATGTAGATGATCTAATAGGAAAGGGCTTTGAATGGTACACCATTTTAGAGCTGATGTATTACCAAGGCTTGGTTCAAATTTCTATGGCATTACCACTTTCGGTGCTGCTTTCTTCTATTATGACATTTGGAAATCTTGGCGAAAACTTTGAGTTGGTAGCCATTAAAGCTGCTGGTATTTCATTGCAAAAGGCCATGCGGCCGCTACTTTTTGTAATCATCTTGCTAAGTGCAAGTTCGTTGCTTTTCTCAAATTATATCCTGCCAAAAGCGAATTTGAAATTTAATTCGTTGTTGTGGGATGTTACTAATAAGAAGCTTGCATTTTTAATTAAACCTGGGGTTTTTAACAACAGCATTCCAAATTATTCCATTAGGGTAGATCGTAAGGATGGCGATAAATTGTTCGGTATTTTAATGTATAAAACAGATGTAACAGCTGGCATTCCGAAGATAGTAATGGCTAAAGAGGGCATTATGGAGAAGACGAGCGATGGAAAATTCTTGATTTTTAAGCTTCGGGATGGAGTGCAATATGAAGAACAAGCCGGCAAATCCGGCGCCTACAATCCGCGGCAGGTGTTTACCCGTGGGCGCTTTAAAGAAGCCCAGCCGACTTTTGATCTTTCGTCTTTTCAAATGCAGAATACCGACCCAAATGCCTTTGGTCAAAACACCATTATGCTTAATTTAAAAGGCATCAAGCATAAATCAGACTCGTTAAAAAAGCAGCTCGATACTTTAAATAAAAATCAGCAACTCACCTTGCACAATAGCTTTAGGCTATTTAAAACCTTTAATGGTTACACCAAATTACGACCGATGCCGAAAAAAATAGGCGGAAATATTCTTGCCGATATTCCAAATGGATTTAGGAAACAAAGCGTAGAAAACGCATCAAACATGGTGGCTGGGATTATTGAGGGCTTAGCAACCGGTGGCGAGAGACAAACAGAATTGGCAAACGAAATCATCATTACACGGGTAGAATATCAACGAAAATTTACGCTTGCTGCATCTTGCATTTTGCTGTTTTTCATTGGTGCGCCGTTGGGCGCAATTATACGCAAGGGCGGTATGGGTTTGCCTGTAGTTATGGCCGTGTCTTTTTTTCTAATCTACCATATTTTAACTACAGTGGCAGAAAAGGCGGCAAAACAAGGAGACCTTAACCCGGTTATTGCCATGTGGATAGCGGTGATTGTTCTATCGCCTTTGGCAATTTTTCTAACCTATAAAGCTTCCAGAGATTCTGCGTTGTTCGATATCAACTATTATAGGGAATTAGTCTCAAAAGTGTTTAAGAAAGCGAAGGCAAAAAAACAGATTTAGCATTTACTTCCAGATGATACAATCTGAGGTTTATTGTTAGTTTAGGTTGTACCTTTGTAAAGCTTATTTGGCGCCTATCAAGCCTCGAAGGCACAAATGTCTTCACCATTTTTTAATGGTTTCGATAAGAATTTAATTTTAGTAAAAGGCACATGCAAAATACGTTAAACACCATAGAAGAGGCAATAGCCGATATTAAGGCAGGTAAGGTTATTATTGTAGTAGATGATGAGGGGCGAGAAAACGAAGGAGACTTTTTAACAGCCGCAGAAAATGCGACGCCCGAAGTTATAAATTTTATGGCTACTTATGGTCGCGGGTTAATTTGTGCGCCATTAACCGAAGATCGTTGCAAGGCTTTAGATTTGCACCTAATGGTGGGTAAAAATACCGCTGCTTACGAAACGAACTTTACAGTTTCAGTAGATCTCAACGGCCATGGTTGCTCCACTGGAATTTCTGCAAGTGATAGATCTAAAACCGTTTTTGCACTGATAAATGAGAAAACCAATCCAGAAGAATTGGGCAGGCCTGGGCATATATTTCCGCTTATTGCCAAAGATGGAGGAGTTTTACGTAGGGCAGGTCATACCGAGGCGGCGGTAGATTTAGCGCGTTTAGCTGGTATGAAACCTGCCGGAGTGCTGGTAGAAATTTTAAAAGAAGATGGCGAGATGGCGCGCCTCCCCGATCTTTTTAAGATTGCCGAGCAACATAAGCTAAAAATAATTTCTATCGAAGATTTAATCGCCTACCGTTTACAAATAGAAAGTCTAATTAAACAAGAAGTTACAGTTGATTTGCCAACTGATTGGGGCACTTTTAGGATGACTGCCTACACGCAGATAAACACAGGAGCCACGCATTTGGCTATAACAAAGGGCGAGTGGGGCCAAGATGAACCTATTTTAGTTCGGGTGCACAGCTCTTGCGTCACTGGCGATATTTTTGGAAGTTGCCGTTGCGACTGCGGTCCACAGTTACATAAGGCGTTGGAAATGATAGAGCAAGCAGGTAAAGGCATTGTGGTGTATATGAATCAAGAGGGCCGGGGGATAGGGCTTATAAACAAATTGCGATCATACAATCTACAGGACGAAGGTTTTGACACCTTGGAGGCAAACATAAAGCTGGGTTTTAAGGGCGATGAGAGAGATTATGGCGTTGGGGCGCAGATTTTAAGATCGCAAGGGGTTTCGAAAATGAAGCTTATGACCAACAATCCTACCAAACGTGCCGGTTTAATTGGCTACGGCCTGGAAGCGGTAGAGAACATTCCTATCGAGATTCAAAGCAACATTCATAACGAAAAATACCTTTCTACCAAACGAGATAAAATGGGCCATTCCATAATGAAGGGTTAAAAACTTCAACTCAAGCATTTTCCTTTTCGCCAATTTGGCAAGTCAAAAGAATTAATCGAAATTTAACGAAATGATTTGGACGCTTTTATCTCAAATCAAAATTGAAACTTACGTCGGCAGGTGCAAGACTATATCTTATATGCCTTTAAAAAGCCGAAATAAAAGGGTGTCGTTGCAGTCGTTAGTGCATCTATCCCCGGCCGAAAAAACTTCTTGAAATCCAACGTTTAAAAAAAACGATTTGCTCCTATCTTTTCGGCTGGTTTTTACCGGGCGCAACTGTTTCCTTATCCAAAGCTTTTTTGATTTTTACAGGTTGCTCGGCTTGTTTCCGTTTCAGGTTTTTACGGTAAGCACCAGATATTTTTTGGATAAATTCTTTGAATGTATCAAATTGCTGTGCGTACACCAGGCCAAACGATGTTACGTTTGCATTCGGATTGAGGCCGCTATTTAGAAAAATACTTTGCTGCGTTGGCGGTTTATTGGAAAGTTTGCCAACCAAACTTCCGTCTTTTCTAATTAGAAAGAGTGCTTCTACTTCGCTACCAACGTTGTTTTTAGAGAAATCTATCAATGAGAGATCGTTTACGCTATTCCTGTCAACAATACCAGCATTAATTATCAATCTATTGTTAAACAGTTTAAACGACGCGTTTGCCTCGCTCAAAGACCTTACGTTTAAATCCACAAAGTTTAAATTTAATGAAGACAACACATTATTAAATTGATTAAATACCAATTCGGTAGCTGTTTTAGTTACCGTAGATCCAATTTGATTTCCAAAAGATTCGCCACCATTTCCGGGCGCAAAACTTCTGCGGATAATCAAGCTGAAAGCCTGAAGATTAACGTTGTTTACATCGCTTAGATAAGTTTGCAAGCGCTCCTTTACTGAAGGCTGGGATGGGAAATTTATATCCAATTTTATAGTAGGCTGCAACAAAAGCCCGGTCAACCCCATCTCAACTTCCGTATCTACGCGTTGATTTGCCTCAGAACTTATGTCTCTATTCGCTGCTCTGTACAGCACACTTAAATCTGCCCTAACTGAATAAATGGCTTTTAGATTTATCTGTGCTGCCGTTGGGTTTCCCGTCCAACGTATTGTGCCGCCCTGCCTAATGTCAAACTTTTTGTTTATCACTTCTTGTGCAGTAAAATCGAAACTTCCTGTCTCGATAATGTAATCGCCACTCATCTCAAAATCACCCAAACTATTTATATTGAGGTTTAAATCTGCGTTACCTTTACCGCTCAAATTGCCCAAAACCGTATAAATGTTTGCTGTCGTGTTTGGATCTATTTTTAATTTAAATGTCAGAGTTAAACCGTCAAAATTGGTTTTCTTTTTAACAACCTTGCTTGTATCGCTGCTTATAAAATTTATAAAATCATTGTCAGAGACCGTTTCAGACCCGTTTAAAGGAAGATTGAACACGGTTCCTTTTTCTGTTTTCGCATCGATGTTTATCTTCATTTTAGAAGTTGGCCCATTAAATTTAAAAACACCCGTTCCATAGGCTCTACCAAAATAAACCGAATTGTCTTTAGAGGTCGTGTTTAGGGCCATAAAATTTTCAGCTCTAAGCGTTACATTAATCGTTGGGTCATTTAAGTTTTTCAGATCTACTGTTCCATTTGCAATGCCCTCATGCCCTTCAACATCATTCAGCTTAAAATCGTTAAGCGCTATACTACTGTTGTTCACCTCTACTTCATCAGTAATAATATAGGTAGTTTTTAAGTAGTTTACTGTAAGCCTGCTTTGATCGAGAATTACCCGACCATTAATTTCTGGATTGTCTAAACTTCCTGTTACTGTTAAATTAGAAGAAATATTGCCGCTCAAATTAGAAACCAGCTCTTTTACAAAAGGCTCTAAGATCGTGAGTTTGCTATCTTGCATCTTTATCCCGAGATCGATGATGTTTGCTTTAATATCTAATTTGCCGGTTACCTTAAGATTTTCGGTATCGTTACTAACAATTTTTGTAAACACATTTATTTGGTCGGTATCTTGATTGTACGATGAGGTATCGGTAAGTGTGCCTAAATAAATATCGTTGAAATTTAGAGAGTCTACCTTTATATCGTTGTTTATTTTTGGTTTGCTTAAAATACCAAATAGGTCTGTCTTGCCATTTACCCTGCCACTAAGTTTTACTCCAAAGCCTTTTGTAAAAGGGTTGATTGTGCGCAGGTTAAAGTTTTCAAAACCTAACTTTAAAACATCGTTTTGGTCATCGGATATAAAACCATTTGCGGTAATGATCTGCTGTCCATTGGTTAAATCAAAGTTAGAAATTTCCGTTTTACCGTTGTTTAAGACAATCCGCACTTTATCTTCTATTCGCCATTCTTCGTCGTTGATTTTTAAAATGGATGGCAATACGCTTAGTCTGGCGGTGGTGTCCGTATTTTTAGTAAATTCTACTAATCCGTTTAAATCTAGCTGATTAGCCTCATTTGCGTTAGACATCTTTACGTTAAAAGCTAAGCTATCGTTTCGTAAAATATTACTAATGTTTACGTCTTTAATGTATAGGCTATCATTTAGCTGAACTTTATCTGAGGTTACAATTACCTGTAATTGTCTTGCAGAAGTGCTTTCATCTAATATAATGTTATCTACTAGAATGCCTTTGTAATTTAAGCTTTTTACAGAACCAGAAAGTGATGCTCGGTTGGTTTTTGAATCGAAATCGCCGACAAAAGAAGCTCCCTCAGCCAATATCAGGCCGGGGGCAATAATTTGGGCCAGAGGTTCGAAATTTTTAATTTGAAGGTCAAATGTAAACAGCTGATCGTTATATTTGAATACTTGTGTGTTAAGCGATGGTATGTATGTTTTTGCTATTGCCCTGTAATAAGAACCAATCGAATTCAAATCATATTCCCCGCTAATGCTGGCGTCTAAAATATCAGAATTGATAGACAAATTTCTATTTTGACCGATTCCCTCGGCCATTACGCGAACAGAATCTACAGCGTAAACGCCTTTTGGGTTTCGCATGGTTATGTTGTTTACCAGCAGGTTGCCTTCAATGTTATTTAAATCAGTGCCAGAAAAATTCGTTTTAAAAGCTGCGCTTATGGAAATAGAGTCTTTTAAAAGTTTAAGATTGTGGAGGTTGGCATTTTGGATATTGGCATTGAAGTTAAAAACGGGAAGTTTCGGGTTTAAGTTTACGGTGCCATCAAAAGCAAGTTTTACATTTTTATCATTAATGCTCAATTTCCCATCGAACAGCCGTTTATCAAAACTACCATCAATTTTTATGTTGCTATACCTGTATCCATTAAAATCGAGATAGTCTATCTTGCCGCGTATTTTTTCCTTAAGGGTTTTAACCTCTGTTCCACGACCTTGAACATACAATGATGATGATATTTTCCCTAAAGACTTTTCGTCAATAATATTCCCAATATCGAAATCGTAAGCTTTAACATTCCCAGAATAGGAGGGCACATTGTAATCGTCTATTTTCATGTTAATATCAGAAACCACTCTGCCAAGCTTGGTTTTAAATTCACCAAAGGCAATAAAATCGTTTGGAAAGCCTGTGAAAGTTCCATTGAAATTTACATTTCCCAATTTTTGAATAATTACTGGGGTTGCGCTGGTTTTGTTGCCCGTAATTCCTTGCAGAATTTCATCCAAATCTTTTTTGTTTGTACCCGCAACTTCAATGTCTAAATCCATAAAAGTTGTTTTCAAATCCGGTAAACCTTTCAAGCTAAAATCCCCCTTTACGTAAGTAGCTTTGCCAGCTTTTACCATTAACTTTTTTGCGTGCAGATTATTTATCAAACCCGTAATCTGTCCGTCTACATCAACATCCAACTTCATGGTTTTTAGTTCAGGCGCAAAGTAGGCAACATCTCGGCTACTAAGATGGCTATTCCTGAAATTAGCCTTCATTCGAACTTGATTTACATAGTCGTTAAAGTCGTTAAAGTTTTTAAAGCGCATTTGGTAGTAGTCAGACAATCTACTTCGATTGGTTACCAGAAGCATATTCTTTAACTCTATCGCGTTGGTATCTATTGTTGTTTGGGCGGTAAGGTTTTTTAAATAAAAGCCACTTCGTTCTTTAAAAGTAAGGTTTTTAATATTTGCCTTAAACAAATGGTCCTTAAAATCTACACCTTCTAAAACACCGCTAAAATTATGTAAAGCAACATTATCAAAATTAATGGTTTTGCCCTGAGAGGTATCTTTTGCCAAATAATTTTTGTATTTAAAGGCAACATCGTTTAAAATCAACTTGCCAAAGTTTATGTTAAATGGCTTTGTAGTGGTGTCTTTTTTAACGGGCGTTGCTTTACCACTATCAAAGTAATTTATTATAAAGTCTAAATTGGTAGTTGTGTCTTTATATTGTTTTAAAAAGAAGTGAGCACGATTAAGCTGCACCGTATTGATATCGATAATCCGTTTTTTTAGCGAAAACCGACTAACGTCTACTAGAAACTTTGGTGCGCTTAGTAGCGTGTCCTTTTGTAGATCCAACACTAATAAACCTTCTAGTACGATAGATTTGAAGGGTTTGATATAAAGACTTTTTATAGAAATCTTAGTATTTAGTTCCTTCGATAAGTAAACGGCAGCTTTTTGTGCCACATAAGTTTGAACAGATTTTACCTGCAAAGACAAAATTATGAGCGAGAGCAATAATATTATCGACGCAATTACCCAAATAAATATTTTAAGTAGTTTTTTAATAGTTTTGCAGCTTAAATATTAAAATAATTTGTCAATTATACTCGCTATAGAATCTTCTTGCGACGACACATCGGTCGCAATCTCTAACAACGGCAAAATTACGTCCAATGTTATTGCAAACCAAACAATTCATCAGAATTATGGCGGGGTAATTCCGGAGCTTGCATCAAGGGTTCATCAGCAAAATATAGTCCCTACAGTGCATGAAGCACTAAAAATTGCTGGTGTTGATAAAAGAGACATTGATGCTGTGGCATTTACTAGAGGACCGGGCTTGTTGGGGTCGCTGCTTGTCGGCGTATCCTTTGCTAAATCTTTTGCCTTGGCGCTTAATATTCCGTTAATTTCGGTTAACCACATGCATGCCCACATTCTCGCCCATTTTATTCCCAGTGATAAACAAATTCCTACTTTTCCTTTCTTATGTTTGACCGTTTCTGGTGGGCACACACAAATTGTATTGGTTAAGGATTATTTTAATATGGAGATTGTAGGACAAACGTTAGATGATGCGGCAGGCGAGGCATTTGATAAAACAGCTAAGCTTTTAAACTTGCCATATCCCGGCGGGCCACTTATTGATAAACATGCGCAGAACGGTAATTCGCATGCATTCCCCTTTGCTAAACCTCAAATTCCCGATCTGGATTTTAGCTTTAGCGGTTTTAAGACATCCATTTTATATTTTTTGAGAAAACAGGTAATAGAAAACCCAAACTTTATCGAGCAAAATTTGGATGATATTTGTGCATCTGTACAAAGTAGCATTGTGCAAATTTTGATGAGGAAGTTAGAGGCTGCGGCTACGAAGTTTAATGTAAAACAGGTTGCTATAGCAGGTGGAGTTTCTGCCAACTCCGGCTTGCGACAAGCGCTTCTGGCTAACCAAACAAAACTAGGCTGGCAGACATATATTCCGCCGTTTGAGTATTGTACAGATAATGCGGCGATGATTGCCATTGCAGGACATTATAAATTTTTGGCGGAAGATTTTGTTCAACAGGATGTATCGCCTATGGCAAGATTGGAATTTTAACAAATAAAAAATTTTACAAGAATAGAACTCGTTTTATTTATTTTAACATTAAAATTGGCTTTAAAATATTTATTATGGCAGGGGCATCTTTAGTTTTTTGGATTTTGTGTGGACTACCTTTAATCGGCTTAATCTATTGGTTGATAAGGAAAGACAAAAACAAATTTGCCGGAAGCATCGGTATGATTATTCTTTTTTTGCTGATTGTGGCGGGAGTGTTGATGATCTTATATAAAACAAACGACTTTAATGCTGTTTTTTCTGAGGATAGGCTGAAATAAGCGTAAAGATTAAAGCCGAAAGACCAAAGTAGAAATAGAAAGTTAAAAACCAAAATAGGCCTTCTATATTATTGATGCTTTAAAAATACCGCACAAAAAAAGGCTATCTATTTTATTCGACAGCCTTTTCCTTCAAAATAATTACTTCTTACTTCGCGGTTGCTTTTTCGCCCAATACAGCATCTTTGATTTTAGTTTCTAATTCATCGGCCAACTCCGGGTTGTCATTTAACAATTGTTTTACTGCATCTCTACCTTGGCCAAGTTTTGTATCGCCATAAGAGTACCAAGACCCAGCTTTTTTAACAATACCGTAATCTACACCTAAATCGACAATCTCGCCATTTTTTGAAATCCCTTCGCCAAACATAATGTCGAATTCGGCAATTCTAAATGGTGGTGCAACCTTATTTTTTACAACTTTTACTTTTACCCTGTTTCCAGATACTTCATCAGTATCTTTAATCTGCGAAATCCGGCGAATATCTAGACGTACTGAGGCATAAAACTTTAAAGCGTTTCCACCGGTAGTCGTCTCCGGATTGCCGAACATCACGCCAATTTTATCGCGTAGCTGATTGATGAAAATACAACTACATCCAGTTTTGGAAATTGTTCCCGTTAGTTTACGCAATGCTTGGCTCATTAAACGGGCATGTAAACCCATTTTGCTGTCGCCCATTTCGCCTTCAATTTCGCTTTTGGGAACTAATGCCGCCACAGAGTCAATTACGATAACATCTATTGCGCCAGAGCGAATTAAATTGTCAGCAATCTCCAAAGCTTGTTCACCATTATCTGGTTGAGAGATTAAAAGATTGTCAGTATCTACACCAAGTTTTTTAGCATAAAACTGATCGAAAGCATGTTCTGCATCTATAAAAGCTGCAATACCACCTCTTTTCTGAGCCTCGGCTATTATATGTGTAGCTAAGGTGGTTTTACCAGAAGACTCCGGACCGTAAATTTCTATCACGCGGCCTTTGGGAATGCCGCCAACGCCCAAAGCGATGTCTAAACTGATTGAACCGGTAGAAATGGTTTCTAAAGTTTCTACAGGACTATCACCTAATTTCATGACTGCCCCTTTGCCATAAGATTTTTCTAATTTATCAAGCGTTAATTGTAAAGCTTTTAATTTGTCTGGATTTGAATTGCTACTCATTTTTTGTATTTTATCGAAACGTTATAGGGTAAATGTACTTATTTTTTTTTAGGTAACGCAACTTTGAATTGCTAATAAATTTAGCGAAAATACATTTTATTTGGCTAAACATTGTGGTGTTTTGAAGTTTTCTTTTGGCTTTGAAAAGCTATCACTAATGTCTGTACTCCCCGTCCCGTTTGAGTAATAAGATACAAGACAAAAGTAGGCAAAAGAAAAGCACAGGATATTCCTGTGCTGTTTGTAAAATTGCTGCAATTCTTTAAATTGTTTATGCGTTTTTTAAGGCTTCGATGTCGAATTTTTTCATCTTCATAAATGCTTGAATTACGCGTTGTCCTTTTTCTTTATCTGCTACAAGTTCTCCCAAAATCGAAGGAACAATTTGCCATGAAACGCCATACTTATCATCTAGCCAACCACATTGACTATGCTTGCCGCCTTTGCCTAATTGTTCCCAATAATGGTCTATTTCTGCTTGTGTTTCGCACTCTACAACGTGCGAAGTTGCTGGCGAAAATTTAAATAATGGCCCTCCGTTCAACGCCATAAACTTTGTGTTATTCAACTCGAAAATTACCACCATTGGGTTTTCTGAAATGATTTTTGCGTTCTTGAAAATTGAACAATAATAATTGGCCGCTTCTTTAGCTTGTCCTACAAACCAAAGACAAGAATAAATTTGTTTTTCCATTTTAATTATGAATTTTTTTTGTTTATCAACAATTTTTCCAATTGATTTAGCCCCATCGTAAATCCACCCTGAAAACCCATTTCAATCATTTGCTCCATTCGGGCTAGCGATTCATTATAAATAGTAATGCTAACTTTTGTTATTCCACTTTGTTCGCTGAAATTTAAATCCCAATCAGAACCTGGCAAATCTGGTTTTTCATCTTTGTCGGCAAAAGTATTGGTCATTTTGAAATTTGTTTTTGGACTAATAGAGATAAATTCCTGAAGTGACCAATGCTCTTGTCCCTCGGGTCCCACCATAGCATAAAATCTTCTTCCGCCCACCTCAAAGTTCATGTATTTTGTTTTTGCCTTCCAAGGTTCGGGAGCCCACCATTGGTCTAGAATTTCTTGTCTTGTAAATGCGTCCCAAACTAAAGAATGTTCGGCAGCAAATTCTCTGTTTACCAATACCGTGCGAGTTGATTTGTCAACACTAAAATCAAATAATAGATTAATGTTTCCCTCTTTTTGAGTTTGCTCTTTGTTTTTCATTTTTTTTCTGTTTTAATGGTTGATAACACTTTGTCGAGTTGATTAAATCGATTTTCCCAAATTTTCCTGAATTGCGCTATCCATTTATCAATCTCTTTCATTTTATTTATTTCGAGCGAATAGTAAATTTCACGTCCATTGTATTCCTGTTTAACCAATTCGCATTCAGCTAAAATGCGAAGGTGTTTAGAAACAGCTTGTCTTGTGCTGTTAAAATTTTCAGCAATAGCATTTGGTGTCATTGCCTGTAAAGCAATTAAGGTGATTATGGCTCTACGAGTTGGGTCTGCAATGGCTTGAAAGATATCTCTTCTCATTTTTTAAATCTACAATATGAAACTAATTAGTTGCAAATATATACGCAACTATTCGGTTTCACAAATTTTTGTTCAGTTATTTAATAAAAAAGAAAGTTGAGAAGTTTTAAAAAAACTATTCGATTAGTAAAACAACCGCTAGCTTGCTCCTTTGCAATCGGTCATAGTATTTACAGAACCCCGAGATTGGGCAAACGTTACATTTTGGATTTCTGGCAACGCAGATATATCTCCCATGCAAAATTAGCCAATGGTGTGCAATGTAAATTGTATCTTTCGGTAAGTTTTTCACCAAGTCTTTTTCAACGGCCAAAACTGTTTTGCCCATACTTAATCCTAATCGTTTTGCTACCCGAAACACGTGCGTATCAACCGCCATGGCGGGTGCGTTATACACAACGGATGCAATTACGTTTGCCGTTTTCCGCCCAACGCCAGGCATTTTTTGCAGTTCGCTGATGTCACTCGGCACTACGCTGTTAAACTCATTAACCAACATAATCGCCATGCCAACTAAATGTTTTGATTTGTTATTTGGATAACTTATACTTTTAATGTAATCGAAAACACTATCTGGCGTGGCGTTGGCCAAGGTTTTGGCATCTGGAAACCGCTGAAAAAGTGCAGGCGTAACCATATTTACTCTTTTATCTGTGCATTGTGCAGACAGTATTACTGATACCAAAAGTTGAAAAGGATTTTGATAATGTAACTCGGTCTCTGCATCTGGCAGGTGGGAAGAGAAATATTTTACAAAATGCTTATAGCGCTCTTTTTTTAGCATGGATAAATATAACGCGCAAACTCTAATAGCGTATTAAATCTTATAAAAAACTAACGTTAGATAATTGAAAATTAATTTTTGCACATAAAAAAGCCGCCCATTTGGGCGGCTTGAATCCTTTTGTAAATTACTTGCTTCTACTGTAATCCAAAATCCCTTGAATTGTTTCTGCTGAGGGGTTTCGTTTAAGCTGATTCAATTTTGGCTTAATGTGCCTGTAAAAAGCTTCTAAGTCTATATGCAATGTCTTGTCTTGGAAGAGATCTGTATAGCTTTGGTTTAAATTTACATTCTTCTTTAAAGTAGTGGTTTTAATCATACGCAATAAATAGTTTTAAACTTCCTATTTAAACGCTTGACCTAATGCTTTATTTTATAAATTTTCAAAAATAATTAGCCTTTATAACTAATCTCTTTAGCGTTTAACATTTTGCGCAAGTTGCTTAGCGCGTAACGCATGCGGCCAAGTGCAGTGTTAATACTTACATCGGTTACGTAGGCGATGTCTTTAAAAGATAAATCGGCATAATGGCGCATTAATAGCACTTCTTTCTGCTCTTCGGGCAAATTACGGATCAACATTTTTAACTCTTTGTGGCTTTGCTCCTTCAACATTTTATCTTCTATATTTTCATCATAGAAGAGCAAGGTGTTAAGCACATCTACGCTATCAGAACTTGTAATTACCGGCGTGCGTTTTTCTTTTCTAAAATAATCTATAACTAAATTATGAGCTATACGCATTACCCATGGTAAAAATTTTCCCTCTTCGTTATATTTTCCTGACCGTAATGTTTTTATAACCTTTATAAATGCATCTTGAAAAATATCTTCGGCCAAATATTGGTCTTTTACCATCAAATAAATGGAAGTAAAAATTTTTGTTTTGTGTCTAGTTATTAGTTCTTCAAGCGCAAGCTCATTTCCGGTAACGTAAAGACGTACCAAATCTTGCTCGGTGTATGGTTGTAAATTCATAGGTTTTACCTAGCAGCTTAATGCAGTAAATGTTTCTAAAAATTAATTTGGTAGAGGTTTAATTTCTATAACGTGTCTCCTATGTTTGTTGAGTAGATGGTGTTCGATTGATCAATTGCCAAAGAAAGTGTTTTTTTTATCAAAAAACGAAAAATAAAATTTTAAAAACAAAAAACCGACGCAAGTACCTTATTTTTGTGCCTTTTACACCTTTTGGTTGAGAGAAGGACAATTTAGACAGATATTTATGAGTAAAAGTGAAGCCGAGAAAGACCCACAAAAAAACATTATTATAAAGGGTGCGCGGATGCACAATTTAAAAAATATAGATGTTGCCATTCCTAAAAATAAATTGGTGGTGATAACGGGAATGTCTGGTTCTGGCAAGTCTTCGTTAGCTTTTGATACGTTATATGCTGAGGGTCAGCGGCGATATGTGGAAAGTTTATCTGCCTATGCACGCCAATTTATGGGCAGGATGAATAAGCCCGACGTAGATTACATTAAAGGTATTGCGCCAGCAATCGCCATCGAACAAAAAGTTATTACTAGCAATCCGCGTTCTACCGTTGGTACTTCAACAGAAATTTACGATTATTTAAAACTTCTATTTTCCCGCATTGGCCAAACCATTTCGCCGGTTAGCGGCAAGGTTGTTAGGAAAGATACGGTAACAACGGTTGTAAACTACATATCAAGTTTAGAAGAGGGAGTTTCTGCCACTATTTTTTGCCCATTATTTCCGCATAATGAACGTACGATAAAAGAAGAACTTGCCATCTTGCTTCAAAAAGGATTTTTGAGGGTATTGATTGCCGATGAGATATTGAAAATAGAAAGTATTTTAGATGATGAGAATTTTAAGGATAAAAAACTTACAGATGCTAAAAATGTTCAAATTTTAATTGATAGAATTCTAGTTAATACAGAGGAAGAAACGCAAAACAGATTAGCAGACAGTATTCAAACGGCTTTTTTTGAGGGAAAAGGCGATTGCTTTGTGGATGCGAATGGAACGATAAAACATTTTAGCGATAGATTTGAGTTAGATGGGATTACTTTCGAAGAGCCAACGCCAAACTTTTTTTCTTTCAACAATCCCTATGGAGCTTGTAAACGCTGCGAAGGCTATGGAAATGTGATTGGGATTGACGAAGATTTGGTTATTCCCGATAAAAGCAAAAGCGTTTACGATAGCGCAATAGCGCCGTGGCGCGGCGAAAAGATGGGCACCTGGCTTCAAAAATTTATAAGGGTCGCACCAAAATTTGATTTTCCAATCCATAGATCTTATGTTCATCTTACCGAAAAAGAACAAGCGCTTTTATGGTCTGGGAATAAATATTTTGAGGGTTTAAATGCTTTCTTTAAAGAGTTGGAAGCGCAAACTTATAAAATACAATATCGGGTAATGTTATCGCGTTACCGCGGAAAAACAATTTGCCCAGATTGTAAAGGTTCTCGCTTGCGCAAAGATGCCTCTTATGTTAAGGTTGATGGAAAATCTATTATAGATGTAGTTTTGATGCCCTTAGATAAATCCTACATTTTTTTCGATGACTTAAAGCTGGAGGCAAATCAGGCTAAAATTGCCAAAAGATTGCTTGCCGAAATTCAAAGCAGACTTTTATATTTAAACAACGTTGGGTTGGGTTATTTAACACTTAATCGTTTATCAAACACCTTATCTGGAGGTGAATCTCAGCGCATAAATCTAGCGACATCTTTAGGCAGCAGTTTGGTAGGATCTATTTATGTGCTTGATGAGCCAAGCATTGGTCTTCATCCAAGAGATACCAATAAATTGATAGAAGTGCTGTTGAATCTACGCAATGTGGGCAATACGGTTTTGGTGGTAGAGCATGAAGAAGAAATGATGCGTGCTGCCGACCATATTATAGACATTGGTCCAGAAGCCGGCACGCATGGCGGAAATCTAGTTTTCAGCGGCGATTATAAAGAGATTTTAAAGGATAGGCATAGCCTTACGGGAAGATATCTATCTGGCCGAGAGCAAATAGATGTTCCCAAACATCGTAGAAAATGGAAAGATTTTATTTTGATTGAAGGCGCTCGGGAGAATAATCTTAAAAATATTGATGTAAAGTTTCCTCTCGGGATTTTCACAGCAATAACTGGAGTTTCTGGTTCGGGAAAGACAAGCTTGGTTAAGAAAATTCTTTATCCTGCGCTGCAAAAAGCAATCGGAAATTATGCCGGCGAGCAAACTGGCGCATTCAACGGCATCAGCGGAAGCATAAATTTATTGAGCCAGGTAGAAATGGTAGATCAAAACCCTATTGGGCGCAGCAGCCGTTCTAACCCGGTAACTTATGTTAAAGCTTGGGATGATATCCGAACTTTATACGCCACACAGCCAGCGGCAAAGGCAGCGGGTTTAAAACCATCGGCGTTTTCTTTTAATGTGGAGGGCGGCAGGTGCGAAGTTTGCCAAGGCGAAGGCGAAGTAAAAATAGAAATGCAGTTTATGGCAGATATCTATTTGACTTGCGAAGCCTGCAACGGAAAGCGTTTTAAGCAACAAGTTTTAGAAGTTACCTATAGAGATAAAAATGTCGCAGACGTGTTGGAAATGACCATAGATGATGCGGTTTTGTTTTTCGCCAAAGAGCAAAAAATTCTTAATAAGTTACAGCCCTTGGCCGATGTTGGCCTTGGATACGTGCATTTAGGTCAATCGAGTAACACCTTATCTGGTGGCGAGGCCCAGCGTATAAAGTTGGCTTCGTTTTTAATTAAAGGCAATAGCTCTAGTAAAACGCTTTTTATTTTTGATGAACCAACCACCGGTCTGCATTTTCACGACATTAAAAAGCTACTTATCGCCTTAAATACGTTAATAGAACAGGGCAATAGCATTTTGGTTATCGAGCATAATATGGACATGATTAAAAGTGCCGATTGGGTAATTGATATTGGGCCAGAAGGTGGCGATAATGGTGGTCAATTAGTATTTGAAGGTACTCCAGAAGATTTGACAAAAGTTAAAAAGTCTCATACAGGTCAGTATTTGGCTGGGCATTTAAAATAAAATCTTAATTTAGGCAATGCTTTTCCTAACGTTCTTTCTCGGGGTCAGCTTAAACGCTATGGGTTATATTCCTCCTGGGAATATCAACTTAGCAGTTGCGCAAATCTCCATCAATAAGGGGATGCGCCAAGTTTGGCATTTTATCCTTTCGTTTTCTTGCGTAGAAATCTGTTTTACTTTTGGAATGATGCGCTTTGCGCGATGGGCAATGAGCGATATCAACCCAAACTCGTCGATTAGTGAAGTGAAGCTTGGCACTTTAGTAGATTGTTTTATGATTGTGCTGCTAAGCGTAATGGGAACTATCACTTGGATAAACCGGAAAAAGCAAGTTGCAACCAAAGGCAAAAGCAAAGGAAGCGACAGCGTTTGGTACGGGATGATTTTGGGTGTTTTAAATCCTGTGCAAATTCCTTTTTGGTTGTTCTTTGGCAACTACGTTATTCTACACAATTGGATAGAAACCGATTATCTGTCATTGGTTTTATTTAGCATCGGCTCGGGTTTCGGCTCTGCGCTTGCGCTTTACAGCTATGGCCACTTTGCCACTTTCATTCAAGAAAAGTTTACGCTGAGCAGCATCGTAATCAATAAATCTATCGCCATTTTTCTTTTTTGCCTTGCGGGATATTTGGTGGTAAAGCAGGTGGTGGTGATATTTGGGTAGGGGATTTGTGACGATTTTTCTATATTTTTGAAAAACTAATGGATGATCGTTGTTAGACCAATACGCCTAAATTTGGGTGGCTTCTTATGATAGCGTCAGAAGTATATACAAGTTATGTGTAACCCTAAGACGATAATGACGACAATAAAAAATACATCAAATGCTTAGAATTTTAAAAACAATCTGTTTCCTTTTACCCGCATTGTTATTTATTGCGTGCGACCCCTGTCTACATCAGTCATGTGCCGATCCTTTTGCTTTTAATATCGTTGATAAATCTACTGGAAAAGACTTAATTTTTGGGACTTCGCCACTTTATAACCCAGACTCAATATATTTTTTAAATAAACCTTCTGGGCATGGGAATGGGAGCACTTTAGGAATACGGAGTAATTACTTAAGCTGGGAGTTAATTGAGCCTATTGATACACTTTTTCTAAGATTGACATCTACAGATACCGATACATTGTTTTTAAGCTATAAGTATATCGAAGGGGATTGCTGCAATTCTCCTAAAGGTTTTGGACAACTCCGAAGCATAAAATACAACAAGAATATTGCGATAAAAAAGAACAAAGACGACATCTATGTATTTCAAAAATAAAAGAAGTCTGTTGCTAGCCGACAAAAACGCAAAATGGTTCTACATTCTACTCCGTAAAAAAAACCATTAGACACTTTAATACTTAATATTGTGCAGTAAGACTTTAAAACAGGAAAAAAGAAATTGACCAATTAACTTACATGATAGAATAAAAATGGCAAAACATAACACCAGGTTTAAATTATGCCCGGTGACGTGGTTCTTGTTCTGCTGTGCTTTTTATTTACTTTAGTGCTCGGGCGACAAAAAAGTGCTTTCTATTCGGGCACAATATAAACCTGTAACCGTTAAGTACAATTTCTAGAACTTGCACAAAGGCATCTGTGAAAACAAATTTTCGCTATATTTACACAGATGAAGCAGAGAATCTACATAGATACATCAGTTGTAGGTGGTTATTTTGACGAAGAATTCAAAGAAACTACTATTATGCTGTTGGCCGACTTGCAAGAGACGAAGTTATTTTTGTTGTCTCCGACCTTCTTGACCTTGAATTAATCAATGCTCCAGCACATGTGAAAAATTATATTTTACAATTTTCGGCCGACAAATTTGAACGCGTAGAACTGAGCGAAGATGCCATAAAACTTGCTGACACCTACATATTTGAAAAAGTGGTAGGCATAACAAGTTTAGAAGATTGCAGACATATTGCGTTGGCGACAATAAATAAAGTTGACGTTATTGCCAGTTGGAACTTTAAACACATCGTAAACCTTGACAGAATAAGAGGCTACAATTCTGTTAATATGCGACTTGGCTTTCCAACAATTGAAATCCGTAGCCCTAGAGACCTTGTTAAATATGGAAACGATTAAAAAAGAAGAAACATTCGACTCAGTTAAAATGATGAGGGAAATTAGGGACAAAATTAGTTCTGAAACCCAAAATATGACGTTTGAGGAATTGAAGGACTACATTAAGAAAAAGTTGACCGAAAGCAAAACCAAAATCGTGGGACAAGTATAATACAAGGCACTATACATAGCAGGAAATTTGCAGAAAAATGGCCGCCAGTGCGTTACGTCAATTCACCAGTTATTTATTTAATTTAGTGCGGTACCACAATGGCTCTGCAAGCAACGGCATTTCTGCACAAATTTTCAAACATTGGCGGTTAGGTTAAAGACTTTCTGTGCTAACATTAGCAGACGACAAATAATTATATAATAGACGATTAATAACCATGACTTTTTAGACAAATGCCACCGACCTTTCTCATATTTCTTGGACTTATTGTTTATATCGGTTTGACGGTGTTAACATTGGTTGTGTTTGCTCCAATGTTACTCATTGACTCTAAAAAGTTATTAGCAAAAAAAGTTATTGCGACAGTTATAATTTCATTCCCTTGTTTACTTGCTATGGGACTTTTATGTGTAGTCATTTTCGTAATACCTGCTATTGTTTTCTTTTGGTTGGCTAATGGCGGTTATATTTCAAGGACACCAGGTATAATTTTGGTAATTATTGGAGCGTTAACTTTTGCGGGTTCGGTTGCAATAACTTCATTATATCTTTGGTTTTTTATGAGCAAAATGATTTACCAACGACTTGACAAAAAGCCTGTATCAGAATTTTTGGGCAAAGACAAAGTTTTTAAATACTTGCGACCATATTTGATTAGACTAAAACTTTATAATCCTGCATGTTGACAAAAAGAACCGAAATATCCTCTCTCTGTTCGCCATCTTCCGCAGGGTGATGTCGCACTGTTGATAGAAAGGGATTTTTAATCCCGATAGAAGATCAGCCATAAAGTTTTGTGTTTCGGATTCGGAAATCCGGGTTATCTATACTTCTCGATGCGCGATATCACTTAGGGGAATTGCCGCTTCAATCTAGAGTTTGACAACGTGATTTATTAAATATTGTACATATATTTGTACAAATAATAGAACAATGGTAGTCGCAAATATTTCAGATTTCAGGAAAGATATAAAATCTTATTTTGATCGCGTTTCAAAAAATTTCGAAACGCTTATTATCAATCGTGGAAAAGACTCGGGCATTGTTGTGATGTCTTTGGAAGAATATAATTCTCTAATCGCCACAAACTACGAAATGTCATCACGATCAAACGAAAAAAGATTAGACAACGCAATTGAAAAGCTTAAAACAGGAAGTTCATTTTCAAGAGATTTAATTGATGTTTAATGAAATATGTATTTGTTGATGAATCTTGGGAAGATTATCTTTACTGGCAAAAAGTTGATAATAAAAAAGTTAAGAAAATTAATGAGTTGCTAAAAGACATTTCAAGAACTCCATTTGAAGGACTGGGAAAACCCGAACCTTTAAAGTATAAATATGCCGGATATTGGTCAAGAAGAATTGATGATGAACATAGACTGATATACAAATTTCAAGAAGATCAAATTTTGATTGCGAAATGTAGATATCATTACGATTAATGTGCCCGCTGTTGCTCGTTGTTGTAGGCATAGGGAAACATGAAAGCATCAGAATAGTTGCTTTCACTCATAACCACACAACCTCGCTCTTCCCCATCTTCCGCAGGGTGCGGTCAAACTATTGATAAAAAGGGATTTTAATCTCGATAGAAAAACAGCCGTAAAGTTTTGTATTTCGGATTCGGAAATCCAGGTTATCTATACTTCATTCAGCGATTGCGTACAACAGCAATGTATATATTCCTGACGGGCTATATCTGTGCGAAAAAATGGGAAAACATTATTGAAAATTGACCTGCGGAAGCAATCTGCAACCAGTGCATTTTGCGGAACTGAATGCAAAGCACTATCTATAACTGCTCGAATTTTAGTTTACAGCATCCAGATTAAACAACAAATACATATATTAACAAATTATTTAAACATAAAAAAATAATGAAATTAAACATAATAAAGTTGGCCACCTTGATAACCTTTCTAACAGCTGGATCTACATTTTCACAAACTACTGAAAAGAAGAAAGCGGCTTCAATAACAAATGAAAAAGTGTTGTTTTTTGATGATTTTTCAGGCAGAGCCCTTGACCGAACTAAGTGGAATGTAAGCGTTACACATGGCATAGTTAATAACGAACAGCAAGCATACGTAGATTCTGCATCTACTATATACATTGCTCATGGCATTGAAGCTGCAGGCGCAAGCTATGGCGTGTTGGTGCTTAAACCTAAATTTAGCCCCGGTTTTAAAAACCCAGAGGGAAATTCTTTTGACTTTATATCTGGGCGGATAGACTCTCGGGACAAAGTTAAATTTACGTACGGAAGTATTTCTGCAAGAATGAAATTACCCGACGGACCAGGGTTTTGGCCTGCATTTTGGGCTTTAGGCGATGGTAAATGGCCCGATTGTGGCGAAATTGATATTATGGAAAATGTGGGCGAACCAGATTGGGTTAGCGCAGCATTACACGGCCCAGGTTATTTCGGCGAAACTCCTATCGTAAATAAAATTTTTATGAAAAAGGATATTACCCAATGGCATGTGTATTCGGTTGATTGGACTGAAAATTCGCTGATTTTTAAAGTAGATGGCGAAACCTTTTATCGGGTTACCCGCCCCATGATTGAAGCTTATGGTAAATGGGCTTTCGACAACCCTAAATACCTGATCGTTAATTTTGCTCTAGGCGGAGCTTATCCTGCCAAAACCAACGGCGTTAAGTCTCCATATAACGGACTGCCACAATCTGCTGTTGATCTCATAAAAGCCGGAAAAGCCAAGGTTTTGGTGGATTGGGTGAAAATTACGAAGTAATGCGGTAATAGAAGAAGCCCCTTTCAGCGATGTTGAAATAGGGCTTTTTGTTAAAATTGATAGGTAGAGTTTTCACGAGTGATTTGCAAATGAGGGTGTATTCTATCTCCAAAAATATTAAAGCTAAATCCGAATGCAATAAGCTATAAGAGAAAGTTTGTTTTAGAACAAAAGGCAGCTTGGCGAATAAACTTCATTCATAAGTCCAAAAAATTCTTAGCTATCTTTGCCTGTATAAATATTCCCATGCCGTTTGAAGGTCACTTAGAAGAACTTATTTCAGTACTCAATCGAAGTTTAAAAAGCGAAACTTTCGTTAAAATTTCGTTGGGAAATTACAAGGGCGACGAAGCAGCACTAAAGCAAATTTTTGTCAGAAGTATCCGGATAAAAAATGAAGATAAACTTGCATTTACTTTTAGGTATAAAACCCGAGATGTAAGTAAAAACTATGCTGTTGGCGATGGCGTTGATTTAATTTCCCAATATCTAAATGAAGGCTTCAAAATCTGCACACTTTTTACTAGAGAGAACGATTTCATTTTGGAGGAGCTTAATAATAGCAAAATCATTTTTAGAACTTTAGCGCCTTCTACCAAGGAGATACCTTCTATCAAACATGATAAGGAAAAAAATAGGATAATTCAGTCTGCTTCAAAACGGTATTTGACCGGATTGAAGATTACTGATGCAGAAGGAAAAGTGTATAAAAATGCACAAGATAAATTTCGGCAGATTAATCATTACATCGAGATTTTAAGTTCCTTGATTAAGGAATTACCAAAGGGAACAATAAAAAGAGTTATTGATATGGGTTCGGGAAAGGGATACCTAACCTTCGCCTTATATGATTATTTACATTCAGTTTTAAAATTGGATAGTGAGGTTGTGGGCGTAGAATATCGGCAAGACATGGTTGATTTGTGTAATGATGTTGCTGAAAAATCGTCTTTCGAAAAACTTAAATTCATCCAGGGAACAATCGGAGATTCCGATGCAAGCGATGTTAATCTCTTAATTGCACTTCATGCTTGCGATACCGCGACTGATGATGCAATTTATAAAGGAATTGAAGCAAATGCAGATTTAATTGTGGTTGCACCATGTTGCCATAAGCAAATCCGAAAGGAGATTGAGCAACATAAAATTAAAAATGATGTGTCCTTTTTAACTAAGCACGGCATCTTTTTAGAACGGCAGGCAGAAATGGTTACCGACGGAATTCGGGTGTTAATTTTAGAATATTTTGGATACAAAACCAAAGTGGTCGAGTTTATTTCTAATGCGCATACTCCAAAAAACGTGATGGTAGTGGGGGTTAGGGGTAAGGATAAAGGAGCTAGGAATAAAGATAATGGAGCTAAAAGCATGATGCAAAAAGCCGAAAGCGAAAGGCAGGCGCAGGTTTTACAAAAAATTAAAGCTTCTAAAGAATACTTCGGGATTGGTTATCATCACTTGGAAAAATTGCTACAGTTGTAATTTCAACTTAGGTGTTGTAAAAAAGGCGTTTAACAAGTTTGTCTATTTAAGCAGGCTTGGGATTGCAGATATTCTCTTAGTAGAAGTCGGTTTTTAATTTGAGGCAACTATTACTTGGCAGAAAAAGGTTCAGAAAACTTAGAGACTGAAGTGTTGTTGTAATATTGTTTAAATTTGATACCATCAACGTTTATAAGAAATGAAAAAAATTAACACGGCAATCATATTTATTTTCATCATCGGCTTTGTCGGATGTGCTCCAAAAACCTCCATAAATAAAGAGGAAGCGGGCAAGGTAATCACCGATTATCTAACCGCAAATCCAGAATATAAAACCACAAAATTCGAATTTGGCGAAGTAAAGTTTAACAGCGAAAGTGATATGCTGAACTTGTTAAAATATAAATCTTTGGCTGCCAAAGGAATGGTTACGTTGAGTTTATTATCCGCGAAAAAGAAATTTTTATCAAAAGACAGCAGTTTCGTTTACCAAATTAAACTGACCGAAAAGGCGAGTCCAATTGTTCTAAAACAAAGCAATGATAAGGCAACTGTAAAAACTGTAAACTATATTTTGGCAGACAGCAAACCAGTAGACTTTTCTATGGTAAATTCGAATACCGCCAAAGTAACGGTTTCACTCAAAAAAGAAAATACCGATTTTTCTCCCTTTGATCCAGATAAATACGACAACAGCAATTTCATCACCAAAGCTTATAAACTTAAGTTTGATAAGGATGAGGGTTGGAAAGTGGCAGAATAGTTGATTGTTTTTAGTTGGTTATTTGTTTGGGTATTTGTGCGTTAAGTTGGTTTGGTCTTGGACCTGAACAATATGCATGGACGCTAAACCTCATAACTAGCAACCGAAAACACATAACTTTTTTCCCACTTTGCTTTCTCCTTCGGCGGTTAGGGGGGATTATCTTCATTCCGTAAAATCTAAAGTCAAATATCTCAAATCTAACTTCTCATATCTCATATCTATTGCCTTTTTCCTACCTTTGCCGCAACTTAGTATTCAGATTTTATGGGCTTAGACATCCACTATCAAGAAGATTTTCAAAATAGACATATTGCGCCCAATAACGCGGAGACCGAAGCGATGTTAGCAATCGTTGGCGTAGATTCTATCGATCAATTGATTGATGAAACCGTGCCGGCAAATATCAGACTTAAAAAGCCTCTAAATCTTCCTAAAGCCAAATCAGAAACTGAATATTTAACCAAGTTAAAACAAACCTCTCTATTAAATAAAGTTTTTAAAAGTTTTATCGGTCAGGGTTATTACGATACCGTTACGCCTGGCGTAATCCTTCGCAATGTGTTCGAAAATCCTGGTTGGTACACACAATACACACCCTACCAAGCAGAAATAGCCCAAGGCAGATTGCAGGCATTGTTAAATTTTCAAACCATGGTTATAGATTTAACCGGAATGGAGATTGCAAACGCTTCTTTATTAGACGAAGCCACGGCTGCCGCCGAGGCAATGTTTATGCAATATAGCTTGCGGAAAAATTTGGCTGCAAAAAAGTATTTTGTTTCAGAATTGGTTTTTCCTCAAACAATAGACGTGTTAAAAACTCGCGCCAATCCTTACGCGATAGAATTGGTTCTTGGCGATCATCAAAACTTTTCGCCAACTGATGAGTTTTTCGGCACGATTGTTCAATATCCAGCTGGTAACGGAGAGGTATTTGATTTTAAAGAATTTGCCTCCAATTTGCACGAAAAAAATATCAAACTTACCGTTGCCGCCGATATCTTAAGTTTGACATTGTTAACTCCTCCCGGAGAATGGGGCGCTGATATCGTAATTGGAAATACCCAACGTTTTGGCGTGCCGATGGGTTTTGGTGGACCGCATGCTGCATTTTTCGCCACCAAGGCAGAATATAAACGCAATCTTCCGGGCAGAATAATTGGCGTTACGGTAGATAGCGCAAATAATTATGCGTTGCGGATGGCGCTACAGACACGTGAACAACACATCCGTAGAGATAAAGCGACTTCTAACATTTGCACCGCGCAAGCATTGCTTGCTATCATGGCAAGTTTTTATGCGGCATATCATGGCCCAAAAGGGCTGGAAAAGATAGCGTCAAGAACTCATGGTCTTGCAATCAGTCTCGCCGAAACGTTAAATGATTTAGGGTTCAAACAATTAAATAGTGCCTATTTTGATACGATTAGGTTTGATTTGGGCGATTTAGTTCAATCCATTCATGCAGCTTGTATAGATAACGAGATCAACCTAAATTTTAAAGCTAACACGGTAACTATTTCTTTTGACGAAACCAGCACTTTTGCCGATGTAGAAGCTTTGGCTAAAATATTTGCTCGGGTTAAAGCGGTCGCCGCAAATGAAGTTAATGTTGTAGAGGAAGTTGATACAGTAATTCCAGTGAATTTGCAGCGAACAACGAAGTTTTTACAGCATAAGATTTTTAACTCGCACCATTCTGAGCATGAAATGTTGCGCTACATAAAATCTTTAGAAGCAAAAGATCTTTCGCTTTGCCAATCGATGATCCCTTTGGGCAGTTGTACGATGAAATTAAATGCAACAGCAGAAATGATTCCAGTTACCTGGTCTCATTTTGGCAAAATACATCCATTTGCACCCGCAGATCAAGTTGGCGGTTACTATTCTGTCTTTCACGAGTTGAACCAGTGGTTAAGCGAGATTACCGGCTTTGCTGCGATGAGTTTTCAACCAAATTCTGGCGCCCAGGGCGAGTACACAGGCTTGATGGTTATCAGGGCTTATCACCAAGATCGGGGAGATTTTCATAGAAATGTAGCGTTGATTCCGGCTTCAGCACATGGCACCAATCCGGCTTCTGCTGCCATGGCCGAGATGAAAATTGTAGTGGTGAAATCGTTAGAGAATGGCAATATTGATGTGGATGATTTGAAGGCGAAAGCTGCACTATACAAAGAAAATCTTGCCTGCTTGATGGTTACCTATCCATCCACACATGGCGTTTTCGAAGAAAGTATTGTAGAAATTTGCGGGACGATTCACCAAAATGGCGGACAAGTCTATATGGATGGCGCCAATATGAACGCTCAAGTTGGCTTAACAAGTCCGGCGAATATTGGGGCAGATGTTTGCCACCTAAACTTACACAAAACGTTTTGCATTCCTCATGGAGGCGGTGGCCCAGGCATGGGCCCAATTGGTGTTGCGGCTCATTTAGTTCCATTCTTACCTAAACATATTGTGGTAGATATTGCGAATGAAAAGTCTATTTCGGCGGTTTCTTCTGCACCTTGGGGTTCTGCTTCTATTCTGATTATTTCCCATGCGTACATCGCGATGATGGGCAATAAAGGCTTAACAAACGCAACCAAATACGCCATTTTAAATGCAAATTACATTAAGGCGAGGTTAGAAAAATATTATCCTGTATTGTATTCTGGTGCCAATAGCCGTTGCGCTCACGAAATGATTCTAGATTGTAGGGCATTTAAGGCTTTCGGAATAGAGGTTACAGATATTGCAAAGCGATTGATGGACTATGGTTTTCATGCGCCAACGGTTTCATTCCCTGTATCTGGCACGCTGATGGTAGAGCCGACAGAATCTGAACCAAAACACGAAATGGACAGATTTTGTGATGCGATGATTTCGATTAAGCACGAAATTTTAGCTGTTGAAGATGGTTCTTTTGATAAGTTAGACAATCCATTAAAAAATGCTCCTCATACCGCTGCTGTGATTACAGCAAATGAGTGGAATCATAATTATTCGCGCCAAGCTGCGGCTTTTCCACTTAAATATATTGCCGAGCGAAAATTTTGGCCTTCTGTTGGTAGGGTTAATGACAGCCATGGCGATAGATCTTTGATTTGTGCGTGCCCGCCGATGGAAAGTTATTTAGAAGAGATTGTGCCATAGGCGATAAAATCTTACCATATATCAAGGTTGTGATAAGCGTTTAAATCTACCTTTGGAAAAACACAGGATATGAAATTAAAAATAAGTTTAGCGATATCTGTATGGGCATTAGCTGCCATATCTGCATTTACTTTTAAATCAGAATCTACCGATTACAAGGTGGACACATCTAAATCTTCAATCACTTGGATTGGAAGAAAAATTACAGGATCGCATAACGGAACGATAATGCTAAAATCTGGTAATTTACTATTGAACGGCAACAAGCTAGTTGGTGGTAAATTTATAATGGATATGACCACCATTAAAGATAATGGCGGAAGCGCGAAGTTAGAAAAGCATTTAAACTCTGAAGATTTTTTCAGCACGGAAAAATTTCCCACCTCTACTTTTGTAATTACTAAAGTTGGAGGGTCTGGAAATAACTTAAAAGTTATGGGCGATTTAACAATTAAAGGAATTAAGGAAGTGGTGGTATTCCCTGCAACTGTTGCGGTAAACAGCGATGGAACGGTTTCTGCATTGGCAGGAAAAATTATGGTAGATCGCACAAAATACGACGTTAGATACGGCTCAAAATCTTTTCTTGGAAGCATTGGCGATAAAGCGATTGATGATCTATTTGAAATTGGCGTTAAGTTGGTTGCCACAAAATAGTTTAAAAACATATTGTTCTAGACGCCTGCTTTAACGCGGGTCTTTTTTTGGCAGATTTTAAAACTTGGCAAAAACCAGCATTTTGTGTTTCCCGTTAATAATTCGATAATTTTTATTGTCCGCCGTTACTTCGAAGCACCGACGGTTCTGCCATTTATGCGGACTGGTCTCTCACCTTTCAGAGTGCCCTCTATGGTAGAATTTCTATTGCAAGCGTAGTAAAATAATTGTAGAGATTGAGATATATGATTTATTTCACTTATATTCGTTCAACAATTTAACCTGTAACCAAATGAAAAATTCAATTTTAGCAATCTTGTGTTTAGTTTTTGCATTCTCGTCTTGCAAAAAGAAAGAAGGACAAGAAGAGCAAGTAGCAGATGTAGATTTAACATACAGTTTTCAAAACGATTTAGGGGTAGATGGTAAACTTTCATTAAACAAGTCAGACCTAATATATACAGAAAGTTCTTTTTCTAATTTTCCTGATAGAAAAACCAAAACCTGTACTGGCATTTTAACTGCCGCAGAAAAGAAGGAATTGATATCATTAATTAACAAAGATGCACTTATAAAATTACAGGAGCAGAGCGGTTGTGGAGGTTGCGCAGATGGCGGAGTTGAATCGATATCGTTGGTTATCAATGGCAGAACCTATGTTAGAAAATACGATAGCCAAAAAATTCCTCAAGTGTTAAAGGATTTAGCTCCAAAGCTTAGGGCGCTAGTGGCGAGGTTTAAAGATTGCAAATAATATTTTTCTATTCGCTTTCGCTGATGACTTTAAATCCGCCATCTACCAGTTGCACAAAACCTGTTGCTGCGCTTTTACCGTGATAAAACAGGCAATTCCAATTTTCCGCAGCGGCGCGCTTGCCAAAGTCTTTACGCTGCTCCATCGCTTTACGTCCATCAAAATCATATTTAGCGATAAAGTTTTTAATTAATTCCTCCGGCTCGGGCAAAACATCTCCGCCGAAGAACAGTTTTTGATTGCTTTCTGCCAACAGAAAAACTTGATGATTTGGCGTATGTGCACCGGTAAACTCGTAAGCGATTGAATCTGTAATTTTTCCGCTTCCTTCGATAAATTCTATTTGAGCGTTGCGCTGCAGAAAATCGAAAATATCGGTATGATAAGAGCTTGAAGTATCAGAAAATGCTGCCTCCCATTCACCGCGATTGATATAATAAGTGGCATCCGGAAAGCTCAATTCCATATTATTTTCTGTATGATGCACCATTCCGCCGGCATGATCGTAATGCAAATGAGACATTAAAACTTTAGTAACATCATCCGGATCAAAACCTGCATTTCGAATATTCTTATGAAAAATTAATTCTCCTTGCTCATCGCTAAAGCCAAGGCCTGAATCAAACAAAATTAAATCGTCTCTTAGCTCAACCAAGAAGGGTTGTATATTGATGAACAGAGAAGCTGGTCTATCCTTGAAATGATGGATGGTTGGATCGAAAGGAATGAATTTCTTACTAGCATCGACAGAATAAGTGCCTTCGTATAAAGTGTGGATTTGCAATTTATTTCCTTTAATTAAAATGTATATTTACGGTTCTGAAACAAATATAATGGAAAAAAGGTGGGTGCAGGCAACAAAGTGTAATGAAGATTCTGTAGCAAGTTTAGCAGCCGAATTGAACATTAGTTTGGTGCTGGCAAAAATTTTAGTTCAGCGAAACATCTGTAATTTTAACGAGGCAAAGAATTTTTTTAGACCAGATCTAGCCAAACTTCATGATCCATTTTTAATAAAGGATATGGATTTAGCCATTGCGAGGATTGAACAAGCAATTGATAATCAGGAGAAAATTCTTATTTATGGAGATTACGATGTGGATGGAACAACATCAGTAGCGCTAATATATTCCTTCTTTTCTAAACTCTCAGATCAGATAGAATATTACATTCCCGATAGGTATTTAGAAGGTTACGGAATTTCTACCGAGGGCATAGACTATGCAAAAGCAAACGGTTTTTCGTTAATCATCGCACTAGATTGCGGTATAAAATCTGTTGACAAAATAGATTACGCCAATAGTTTAGGTGTCGATTTTATTATTTGCGATCACCATTTGCCCGGCGATGAATTGCCAAAAGCCATAGCGGTTTTAGATCCAAAACGCAGCGATTGCAAGTATCCTTTTAAAGAGTTGGCGGGTTGCGGCATCGGTTTCAAGCTCGCCCAAGCCTATGCGCAAAAACACAATCTTCCTGAAGAAAGCTATCTGCAATATTTAGATTTGGTAATGGTTAGTATCGGAGCAGATATTGTACCTATTGTTGATGAAAATAGAATTTTGGCCTATCATGGCTTAAAGAAGTTAAACTTATCGCCATGCGAAGGCTTAAAAGCTTTAATGGAAGTTTCTGGAAAAACAGATGAATATTCCATTACTGATGTGGTTTTTATGCTTGCACCCAGAATTAATGCTGCCGGGCGGATAGATCATGCCAAACAGGCCGTAGCCATGTTGCTTTGCGAGGCCAATGCGGCTGACGCATTTGAAAAAAGCGTACATATCAACCTAAAAAACACAGAACGTAAGGGCTATGATCAATTGATTACCCGTGAAGCATTGGCGTTGATTGGCGACGACGAAGCACTAATTAACAAAAAAACCACCGTTGTTTATAACGAGGATTGGCACAAGGGAGTAATTGGAATTGTTGCCTCCCGGTTGACAGAAACCTATTATCGCCCAACCATTGTACTCACAAAATCAAACGATCAAATCGCAGGTTCGTGTCGCTCGGTAGCTGGTTTCGATTTATATGAAGCGCTAAGTGGTTGCGCACACTTGCTAGAACAGTATGGCGGACATAAGTTTGCCGCCGGGCTAACTATGCAACATCAAAATTTGGAGGCTTTCGCCGATAAATTTGAAGAAATTGTTTCAGCAACCATCACAGAGGAACTTTTAACGCCAATGATAGCGATTGATGCCGATGTAATGCTTTCTCAAATCGATGGGAAATTTTATCGAGTTATGACGCAAATGGGGCCGTTTGGTCCGGAAAATATGGCTCCAGTATTTAGAACCGAGGGGGTTGTGTTGGCAAATACTCCGCAGGTTGTTGGCTCAAATCATTTAAAAATTAGTGTTAAACAAGAAAATTCGGCTATTTTTGAAGCCATTGGTTTTGGACTGGGTATGTTTGACCAAATGCTAATGCCGAACGTTCCATTCTCAATATGTTACACTTTAACAGAAACTGTTTGGAAAGACAAAAAGAGGCTACAGATGAATTTAAAGGGACTGAAGGTAAATTAGCTACCGAACAGTTGAACTTAAAACGGAAGCTGAACTTTTTTATTAAAACAATCCTGATCTTGGTCAGGGCAAGAGTGAAATCAAATATATGATATTAAGAGCTGAGCATCTTATAAAAAAATACAAGCAAAGAACTGTAGTTAGTGATGTTTCTTTTGAGGTAAGTCAAGGGGAAATTGTAGGTTTACTTGGTCCAAATGGTGCCGGCAAAACAACGTCCTTTTATATGATTGTTGGTTTGGTTAGGCCAAACGAAGGACGCATTTTTTTAGATGACCAAGACATCACTACCGATGCGATGTATCGTCGTGCGCAAAAAGGAATCGGTTATCTAGCACAAGAAGCATCTGTTTTTAGAAAGCTCACGGTAGAAGACAACATTTTGGCCATTCTGCAAATGGGCCCATTGAGCAAGGAAGAGCAGAGGGATAGGTTAGAGGAATTGATTGATGAATTTTCCCTTCAGAAAGTACGTAAAAACAATGGCGATTTATTATCTGGCGGCGAGCGACGAAGAACTGAAATTGCGCGTGCATTAGCTGCTAGTCCTAATTTTATTTTATTAGATGAGCCTTTCGCAGGAGTTGATCCAATCGCTGTAGAAGAAATACAAAGTATTGTGGCGCAATTAAAGCACAAAAATATTGGGATTTTAATTACCGATCATAATGTGCAAGAAACATTGTCAATCACCGATAGGGCTTATTTATTATTTGAAGGAAGAATATTAGAGCAAGGCGTGCCAGAAGTATTGGCAGAGAACGAGTTGGTACGAAAAGTGTACCTAGGAGCAAATTTTGTGTTGAAGCGTAAAACTTTTTTGGCCAAACCATAATGTTTGTCAATTCACTCTTTAGCTGGTTTATGAAAAAGCGTATCCACCAGATAGAGCTTTTCATGAAATATCCGCATGATGTTCAACAAGAATGGTTTCATGCATTGATAGACAGTGCGCAAAATACAGAGTGGGGAAAGTTTTACGATTATAAATCTATCCTTACTATACAGCAATTTCAAGATCGGATTCCCATCCAAAACTACGACACTTTAAAACCTTTTATAGAGCGGATGTTAAATGGCGAGCAAAATATTTTGTGGCCTTCGGAGATAAAGTGGTTTGCAAAATCATCCGGCACAACCAGTGATCGGAGTAAATTCATCCCAGTATCTGAAGAGTCTTTAGAAGAGTGCCATTTTAAAGGTGGGAAAGATATGTTGTCTATCTATTGCAATAACCGACCTAATAATCAAATGTTTACAGGTAAAGGTTTGGTGCTAGGGGGAAGTCATCAGGTAAATCAACTAAACCACGATTGTTTTTATGGAGATTTATCTGCGGTATTAATAAAGAATTTACCCATTTGGGCAGAATACCTCCGCACGCCAGATATGTCGATTGCTTTAATGGAAGATTACGAACTTAAGCTGGATAAAATGGCTGAAGCGACTATCAAAGAAGACGTTACAAGCATTTCTGGTGTTCCAACATGGACCATACTACTGGCCAAAAAAGTTTTGGAAATGACGGGCAAGAAAGATTTAATGGAAGTTTGGCCAAATCTAGAGCTTTACGTTCACGGCGCTGTAAATTTTAATCCATATCGAGCGCAATTTAAACACCTCATTCCAAATAATGAGATGTATTATCTCGAAACTTACAATGCATCAGAAGGTTTTTTTGGCTTGCAAGATCAAGAAAACTCTGAAGAGTTGCTGCTGATGTTGGATTATGGAATTTTTTACGAGTTTATCGCCATGGAAAATTTTTGCGATGAGAACCCCAGAACATTTTTGCTTGGTGAAGTGGAGCCGGGGAAAAGCTACGCCCTCGTGATTTCAACTAATGGTGGTTTGTGGCGATACATGATTGGCGACACTGTTCAATTTACCTCAATATCTCCTTATCGCATAAAAATTACCGGGCGTACGAAGCACTTCATAAATGCATTCGGCGAAGAGGTAATTATAGATAACGCCGAAAAAGCACTCACTGCCGCGTGTTTAAAAACAGGCGCTAAGGTTAAAGATTATACTGCTTGTCCGATTTATTTTGAGGGTGAAGAAGTTGGAGGCCATGAATGGTTAATCGAATTTGAAAAACAACCAAACGACATTGAGCGATTTGGTCAAGAATTGGACAATACACTTAGAGAAGTAAATTCTGATTATGATGCAAAGCGGTTTAAAAATTTAGCCTTAAAACCGCCTATAATTCGCAATTTACCTAATGGAACTTTCTATAATTGGTTAAAATTTAAAGGTAAGTTGGGCGGACAGCACAAAGTTCCTAGGCTTGCGAATGAACGAACCTATGTTAATGAGATATTAAAAATGGTTAACGCGGGAAAAACTATTTAAAAATACGTATGTTGTTTTGCAACTAATTAGTAACAATAAAACTATGAAATTAAACGTAAGAAAAATATTAGCCTTTTTTATGGGTTCTAAAAATAGGGCAAGGGTTATTCTAAACGACAAAAAAAGAGCTCAAGATACCGTTAGGCAAGCATTTGGAAAAGCACTAAACAATAAGGGAAATTTAAATGAGGTGTGGGAAAAAATGCAATTGTTATTTGGCATTTCTAAAGATTATTTAAATGGGAGCTACCCAAATGTTCCTATTCGATCTATTGTGGCAATAATAGGCGGACTTATTTATTTTTTATCTCCAATAGATGTTATACCAGATTTTGTACCTTTTTTAGGTTTTGCTGACGATATTTTTATATTAAATCTCGTTTACAGGCAGGTAATTAAAGATGTAGAAAAATACAAAATATGGAAAGATGGGCAAACCCGAACCGAAGATGTAGATGTCGAATTTTTACCATGAGAGTTTACATTGGCTAAATGACCATTTATTTAGCTGTCCCTTTAAGCACAATTTTGGAATTGATTGTCCAGGTTGTGGTTTTCAACGATCGTTTCTGGCTTTAATCGACGGCGATTTTATTTCCTCGTTTAGGTTTTATCCGGCTACTGTTCCTCTGTTGATGCTAGCCATTTATACTTCTCTTCACGTCAAGTTGGAATTTAAAGTAGGTGCTTTGGTTATCAAAGTTTTATTTATTTTTATTGCGTGCATAATCACATTAAATTACATTTATAAAATTTTTAACCAGCAACTATTTAATATATAAGCAAATGCCTCTAGAACCAGAAAATCCAATGCAAAGCCATCCCGGCAGTTCAGAAAATCATCCTGAAAATTTAAATCCTCCAAATTATAATGTGCCTCCAACGCCTCCGCCTTTTCAAAATCCTCCGCCATTTAATCAGTTTGGAGGTAATTTTGGCGGCCAACAGAATTTGCCGAATGCAACAGCAACGTTGATTTTAGGAATTCTGTCTATCCCTGCTTGCTGTTTTTATGGTGTGTTTGGAGTCGTATTTGGTATAATTGCCATTGTTTTAGCGAATGGCGATATAAAAAAGTATAATCTTAATCCCAACCAATACACAGTTGCATCTTTTAAAAACATAAAAACGGGAAAAATTTGTGGGATTGTAGGAATTTCACTTAGTGTTTTGCACGTTATTTTTTGGATATTGCTGATTATCGGGCTGGTAAGTTACCCGGCAATGTTTGGTAATTACGGAAGATTTTAACATTCCATTACAATTTTTATTTTACCTTCAAAATATAAATCGGATGGCTGATACCATCCGATTTTCTTATTTTTGCCGATAGTATATTTAAATGAAAAAGTTATGTATCCAGAATATTTAGTGGAACCAATGCGTGCAGAATTAACAAACGTTGGTTTCGAACAGTTAAAGACCGCTGCAGAAGTAGATGCTGCAATTAAAAGTGATGGGACTGTTTTTGTAGTCGTAAATTCTGTTTGTGGTTGCGCTGCGGCAAATGCGAGACCTGCGGTAAAAGTTGCCGCTGCAAATGAAAAACATCCTGATAAATTGGTAACTGTTTTTGCTGGCATGGAGAAAGATGCCGTAGATCAAGCTAGAAGTTATATGATTCCTTTTCCTCCCTCATCGCCTGCGATGGCACTTTTTAAGGATGGTAAATTGGTGCACATGATAGAGCGCCATCAAATAGAAGGTCGCCCGGCACAAATGATTGCCGATAACTTAATTGGCGCTTTTGAGGAATACTGTTAAAAGAAAGAATTTTTTTTGAATTGGCAAGTTGATTTTAAAGATTGACTTGCCAATTTTTTTTGCCGTTCACTTTTCTGTCAATCTCAATTCTAGAAATCTGAAGCTTTGCTAGTCCGTTCGGGAAGCATTATCGTACCCTCAAGCGAGATAGAAGCCTCGCCATTGCGTGGTTATTTGTGACGGTCTTCTTTGGAGTTATCTGCCAAGAAAAGACTCAGCCTAAAGCTTTGTCAACCGTCTGAAACCATTTTGCCACCACGATAATTATCGACTTCCATAAACACGCAAATAAATTATTTACCATTTGCTGCTGCTGTTTTAACCAAAAAAAAGGCATCCCGTTAGGATGCCTTAAATATTTTGTGTTATCGGATTATTCTCGCTTTTCTGCTGAACTCCCTAAATCTATTACAATTGGAGTAGAGATGCAAAGTGAAGAATAGGTACCGATAATCCTTCCAATTAGTAGAGCAAAAATAAATCCGCGGATGCTATCTCCGCCAAAAATAAAGATCACCAACAATACGAAGAATACAGTTAAAGAGGTAAGAATAGTTCGACTAAGTGTACTATTTAGTGCAAAGTTAATTAGGTTTTCCCGCTCTTTGCCATGTAAATCAATCTTACCAGCTTCTTTAAGTTTCTCCCTAATCCTATCGAATACAACTACAGTTTCTGTCATGGTGTAACCCATGACAGTCAAAATTGCAGCAATAAAATCTTGCCCAATTTCTAACGAAAATGGCATAACGCCATCCAAAATGGTATAAAATGATAACACTAGCAACACGTCGTGAAAGAGTGCAATTACGGCACCAAGACCGTACTGCCACTTCTTAAAACGCACCACAATATATAAGAACATAAATAGTGCAGAAATCAAAACAGCGTAAAATGCTCCATTTACAATATCGCTTGCTATTATCGGCGTAACCTTTTGCGAGCTTACTATCTCGTACCTTAAACCGGCTAAGCCACTCTTCAAGGCATCTTCTACCAATTTATCTGTTTTGGTACTTTGATCTGCTATGTGGTATGTGGTTGTAATCTTAACCTGATCATCACCTCCTGCAGTTTTAACCTCAGGCGTTTCGTTCTCAAAAACCGGAGTTAATTTTGCTTTAATATCTTCGGTATTTACGTTTTTATCAAAATGAACAAGATAAGTTCTGCCTCCTTTAAAATCTACGCCAAGGTTCAATCCACCATTTTTAAGATAGAATATCGTTCCGGCAATAATTATTATGGTAGAAATAATATAATAAAGCTTACGACGGCCAACAAAGTTAAAGGCAATATTTTTAAAAGCGTTGTGCGTATACTTGTTGTCAAAAGTTACATCAATCTTACGATTTATCAATGAATCAAAAATCACTCTAGAGATTGCAACAGCTGCAAAAAGAGATGATAAAATACCAATACATAAAGTGGTTGCAAAACCCTGAACTGGCCCGCTACCAAACGAATACAAAATTGCACCTAATATAAAAAGCGTTGCATTACTATCGATTATCGAGGGCATTGCGTGCTTAAAACCTTCTTTTATAGCAATTGCTGTCGTCTTTCCGTGCGCAAGTTCTTCTCTAACCCGCTCAAATATTAAAATGTTCGCATCTACAGATAAACCAATTACCAGTACGATACCTGCGATACCAGGCAAGGTAAGTACCGCACCAAGCGACACCAAAATACCCATTATGAAAAATAAGTTTATCAACAAAGCAAAATTTGCTACCCAACCAGCTCTATGATAGTATAAGGCCATAAAAACCAAGATCACAATAAAGGCTATGATAAAAGAAATCAAACCGTCGTGAATGGCCTGCGCGCCCAGAGTTGGCCCAACAATAAAGCTTCCGGCAATACGTGCCGGGGCAGGAAGTTTTCCGGCCTTCAATATGTTCGCTAAATCTTTAGTATCGTCTTGGGTAAAGTTTCCGGTAATAGAAGAAACGCCATTTGGAATTTCATTTTGAACCGTAGGGGCAGAGTAAACCGCATTATCCAACACAATAGCAATTGCCTTCTTGTTTTGCGCATCTGCAGACGCTTCCGCAGTAATTTTTTTCCATTTTGCAGAACCTTCGCTGGTCATGTACATGGTTACTTCTGGCTGGTTGTTCTGGCCAAAATCTGCTCTAGAGTCACTAACGGCGTCGCCGCTCAAATCTGGTTGGCCGTCTGCATTCGTTACCTTGATGGCGTAAAGCTCAAATACTTTGCTTTTTTCCATTGGCTTAACACTCCACATAAACTTCATGTTAGACGGAACGGCAGCTGCAACCAATGGCATTTTAAAATATGCGTTAACTTTTGCTGTATCTTTTTGCTGTACCCAGCCTACAATAGGCCCAGGTCTTAACTGCTGTTGCCCTGTCTCTGTTTGATAAGTAGGAACGCTTAACACAGCGAACAGGGGGTTGGATTTGGCTTGTTCAGCTTTTAAAGTGGTAGAATCTTTTTTGCCCAGCCCAGAAATTTTGCTTTCATTTTTAGTGGTGTCTTTGCTAGCCTTCTCCAAACCTGCCAGTTTACCACCAGTTGAGGCTACCGCGGCAGCTGTATCTTGTTTATTTACAGTAGAATCTGTAGCAGCTACTTTGTTAGCGGCAAGAATTTTATTAATGTTCTCTAACAAAGGAACAACTTCTTGTATTTGAAATACTTGCCAAAATTGAAGTTCGGCAGACCCTTGCAAAAGTTTATAAACACGTTCCTTGTCTTGCACACCTGGCATTTCAATCAAAATTCTATTGCTGCCCTCTTGCTTCTGCATATTTGGACTAACAACACCAAAACCGTCTATTCTAGACCTTAAAATAACAAATGATCTATCAATAGCGCTTTTCGCCTCCTCCGACAGAAACTTCTGTACATCGGCATTGCTTGCATTAAGTTTTAATCGAGTAGCATTGTCTTGATTTGAGAAAAATTCTGCAAGCTTTACGCTTGGGCTTAATCTTTCAAAATCATCAACAAACAATTTTATGTAGTCTTTTCCACCGGCATTTAGCTGCACCTGTGCCTCTTGTATTGCCTTGTTAAAATTTGCGTCTGTAGGGTTATCAGCCAGAGATTTCACAAGTTCTGCTAACGAAATCTCCATTGTAACATTCATCCCTCCCTTTAAATCAAGCCCTAAATTAATTTCTTTAGCTTTTACATCTTGGTAGGTAAAACCCAATAGTGGATAGACTTTTTCACCACTCATAGAATCTAAATAAGCTTTTTCTTTCGCTAAATCACCCTTCGATAAATTCTTGGCATCTTTTTCTACGCTCTGAGAAACAAGAGTAAATGACAGTGCATAGGCACAAACAATAGCCAATACTATCGCTATAAACTTAATAAAACCTTTTCCTTGCATTGTATGTAATAAATAATTTCTTTTTTGGTTTTGAACAATTCGGCAAAGCTAACCAAATTTTTAATTTTTAGAAGTCGGCTTGATATTAATTTAAAAAGAAATAGGTTATAAGACTTTTGAAAGTTCTAAAAGCAGAATTATAAAAAGGTCAATCTTCATTCTATTGAGAATTATTAGAGTTAGATATGTTTGTATGTTTACTCGGCTAAAGGCTAACCAATAAATTCTTTAGAAAGAAATCTTGGCCTAGCTATTCTATCTATACATTAATAAATTTAAGTTAGTATCCTTTCTATACTGTTTAGCCTCCTTTGATAAATAAAGTTTCTTTCCTTCAACCGTTTCTTTTCCCCCGAAGAATGACCTGCGCGCCTTGAATCCCGCACTTGCGGGACTAAATCTTTCCATCGCAGAAAAGGGGCAAATAAAGGGGATTCCATTTTTGTCGTGCCACATGCCCTTTTTTTGGAGTTGCCGCCGCCCCGCCCCCCCAACCCCCAACCCCCAACCCCCCACCCCCAGCCCACCCCCCCGCCCCGCCCAAAAAAAAGCGAACTTTTATTTGCGGAATAGGAAAACTTCCCTACCTTTGCACTCCCAACCGAGAGGGAAGTGGGAAGGTTGGACCGGCGGATGTCGGGAAAACGGAAAATAGATTGAAATAAGCTTATTCTGGACGGGGGGGGAGAAGACCCCGGGATGGATGGGAGCTTAGAGATACACAACAGATGAGGGCCGCCGCGAGGCGACGCCCGATGGAGTTCTTACAAGAGATGTCAAAGTAGCGCAAGCGAGGTATAACGGGGCGGCGGCCGCAGTACATGGCCGCCCGTCCGGTTTTAGGGTCGGGCAACCGACGGACAAAACAAAAAAAGAGAGGCCATTTTGACATGGTCAGAAAAGGCCGGCATCTTACGATCACATTTTACAATGGAGAGTTTGATCCTGGCTCAGGATGAACGCTAGCGGCAGGCCTAATACATGCAAGTCGAGGGGTATCCCGCCTCCGGGCGGGAGAGACCGGCGCACGGGTGCGTAACGCGTATGCAACCTACCCCCGTCAGGGGTATAGCCCGGAGAAATCCGGATTAACACCGCATGACACCACCTTATAGCATTATATTGTGGTCAAACATTTATGGGACGGGGACGGGCATGCGTGCCATTAGCTAGTTGGCGGGGTAACGGCCCACCAAGGCCGCGATGGCTAGGGGATCTGAGAGGATGGCCCCCCACACTGGTACTGAGACACGGACCAGACTCCTACGGGAGGCAGCAGTAAGGAATATTGGTCAATGGGGGCAACCCTGAACCAGCCATGCCGCGTGCAGGAAGAAGGCCCTACGGGTCGTAAACTGCTTTTGCACGGGAACAAACCCCGCCACGCGTGGCGGGCTGAGGGTACCGTGAGAATAAGGATCGGCTAACTCCGTGCCAGCAGCCGCGGTAATACGGAGGATCCGAGCGTTATCCGGATTTATTGGGTTTAAAGGGTGCGTAGGCGGCCCGTTAAGTCAGGGGTGAAAGACGGTGGCTCAACCATCGCAGTGCCCTTGATACTGTCGGGCTTGGATTGGCTAGAGGTGGGCGGAATGAGACAAGTAGCGGTGAAATGCATAGATATGTCTCAGAACACCGATTGCGAAGGCAGCTCACTATGGCCACATCGACGCTGAGGCACGAAAGCGTGGGGATCGAACAGGATTAGATACCCTGGTAGTCCACGCCCTAAACGATGAACACTCGCTGTCGGCGATACACTGTCGGCGGCTAAGCGAAAGCGTTAAGTGTTCCACCTGGGGAGTACGCCCGCAAGGGTGAAACTCAAAGGAATTGACGGGGGCCCGCACAAGCGGAGGAGCATGTGGTTTAATTCGATGATACGCGAGGAACCTTACCCGGGCTTGAAAGTTAGCGAGTCCCGCAGAGACGCGGGAGTCCGCAAGGACGCGAAACTAGGTGCTGCATGGCTGTCGTCAGCTCGTGCCGTGAGGTGTTGGGTTAAGTCCCGCAACGAGCGCAACCCCTGTGTCCAGTTGCCAGCACGTTATGGTGGGGACTCTGGACAGACTGCCTGTGCAAACAGCGAGGAAGGAGGGGACGACGTCAAGTCATCATGGCCCTTACGTCCGGGGCTACACACGTGCTACAATGGGCGGTACAGAGGGCAGCCACACGGCAACGTGGAGCGAATCCCTCAAAGCCGCTCACAGTTCGGATCGGGGCCTGCAACTCGGCCCCGTGAAGTTGGATTCGCTAGTAATCGCGTATCAGCAATGACGCGGTGAATACGTTCCCGGGCCTTGTACACACCGCCCGTCAAGCCATGGAAGTTGGGGGTACCTAAAGTGCGTGACCGCGAGGAGCGCCCTAGGGTAAGACCGATAACTGGGGCTAAGTCGTAACAAGGTAGCCGTACCGGAAGGTGCGGCTGGAATACCTCCTTTCTGGAGCGGTCCCGACCGCCCCGCAGCGCTACGATGATACTCTTATTGAAAAAGATTTGGGGGGTGAGATCCGGGATATGGGACCGGGCGATGAGCTTATTGTCCCACATGGATTGTTTCACGTCACAAGAATAAGGAAACGAGATCCGGACTGAGGTCTGAGGCATCAGATATTGTATTTGACAAGTTGCACACGCACCTTGTCTCACATCTAATGTCTAAAGTCTCACATCTAAACACAGTCCCGTAGCTCAGCCCGGTTAGAGCACTACACTGATAATGTAGGGGTCTCCAGTTCAAATCTGGACGGGACTACTACAAAAGGTGAAGGGTTTAGGGGTTGATGGTTTAGGGCTCAAAGTCTTGATACTTGATACCAGATACTTTATACTCTAAACGGGGGATTAGCTCAGCTGGCTAGAGCGCCTGCCTTGCACGCAGGAGGTCAACGGTTCGACTCCGTTATCCTCCACTTTTTTAAGGTGGAAGGTTAGGGGGAGAGGGGCGAAAGGTGGAAAGAAACCAACAACGAACAACCAACAACCAACAACGAACAACCAACAACCAACAACGCCCGGATGGGCGCGCTACATTGACATAGAGAAGTAACAAGTATAAAGTAACAGGTAAAAAGTATGGAGTATAAAGGCCCATATCCCGATACCTGATACCTGAAAGGGATTGCCGTCGGGGCATATAAAGAGGTTCGAGTCCTTATATTTCGCCACTCCCCCCCGCCACTGGCGGGATATGGAAAGGCCCCCTTGGGGGCCTGGGGACAAAGTTCTTTGACATATTGGAAGAAATTGAAGAAAACGAGGACATACAACAACAGATGGGCCGTTTTTTTGGGTAAGAGGTAAAGGAGCAAAGAGCAAAGACGCGAGTCGTTGATCCTTGTTCATTGATCCTTGTCCAATCTGGCGGTGCATACAAAAAGCATTTCCATGGGCGCAAAAGGCCATGGGGAGAAGAAAGTAAGAAAGAGTGCACGGGGGATGCCTTGGCTCTCGGAGGCGACGAAGGACGCGATAAGCTGCGATAAGCCCCGGGGATCTGCAAATACGAGCCATATCCGGGGGTTTCCGAATGGGGCAACCCCGCATGTCGGAGACATGCGATCCCGCCTTGTGCGGGAGGCGAACCTGCCGAACTGAAACATCTAAGTAAGCAGAGGAAGAGAAAATAACAATGATTTCCCAAGTAGTGGCGAGCGAACGGGAAAGAGCCCAAACCCATTTTGTCACGGCAAGGTGGGGGTTGTAGGGCCACGATACGGTTACAATGTGTGCGAAGTGGAACGGGATGGGAATCCCGGCGGCACAGGGTGATAGCCCCGTACACGCAAGCACCATTGGCCCAGTGGTACCCTGAGTACCGCGAGGTCGGAGACGCCTTGTGGGAATCTGCCGGCACCATCCGGTAAGGCTAAATACTCCCGAGAGACCGATAGTGGACCAGTACCGTGAGGGAAAGGTGAAAAGAACCCCGAACAGGGGAGTGAAATAGAACCTGAAACCGTGCACTTACAAGCGGTCGGAGTCCCCATGGTGGGATGACGGCGTGCCTTTTGCATAATGAGCCTACGAGTTACTCCTCACTGGCAAGGTTAAGTGCCTCAGGCACGGATCCGAAGCGAAAGCGAGTCTGAACAGGGCGCAGAGTCAGTGGGGGTAGACGCGAAACCTTGTGATCTACCCATGGACAGGTTGAAGGTGCGGTAACACGTACTGGAGGACCGAACCGATAAACGTTGAAAAGTTTCCGGATGATCTGTGGGTAGGGGTGAAAGGCCAATCAAACTGGGAAATAGCTCGTACTCCCCGAAATGTTTTTAGGAACAGCGTGGCGATCGAGTCACACAGAGGTAGAGCTACCGATTGGGTGCGGGGGAGTCATATCCTACCAAATCCAGACGAACTCCGAATGCTGTGCGACATGCGCCGCAGTGAGGCCCGGGGTGCTAAGGTCCCGGGCCGAGAGGGAAAGAACCCAGACCATCGGCTAAGGTCCCCAAGTTACGGTTAAGTTGAACTAACGAGGTCCGACTGCACAGACAGCTAGGATGTTGGCTTGGAAGCAGCCATCCATTTAAAGAGTGCGTAACAGCTCACTAGTCGAGCGGTCGGGCATGGATAATAAACGGGCATAAACGGTACACCGAAGCCATGGGATATGCGCTAGGCGCAATATCGGTAGGGGAGCATTCCATGCAGCGGCGAAGGTGCCTGGCAATGGGCATTGGAGCGCATGGAAAAGCAAATGTAGGCATGAGTAACGATAAGCGGTGCGAGAAACACCGCCACCGAAAGGATAAGGTTTCCTGATCAACGCTAATCGGATCAGGGTCAGTCGGGACCTAAGGAGAACCCGAAGGGGACATCCGATGGACAACGGTTCAATATTACCGTACTATTCATAGCTGCGATGTGGGGACGGAGTAGTGGAACTGCCGCGATCTGACGGAATAGATCGTTGAAGGCCGTAGGTATTGGGGGGGCAGGCAAATCCGCCCCCTTAGCCGAACGCCGATAGTACCGTTAGCCCCCGGGCGAGCGGATAGCGCAGGTAATCAGACTCCCGAGAAAAACCGCTAAGCTCCAGGCTATGAATACCCGTACCGCAAACCGACACAGGTATCCGGGAAGAGGATTCTAAGGTGCTCGAGTGAATCATGGCCAAGGAACTCGGCAAAATGGCCCTGTAACTTCGGGAGAAGGGGCGCCCCGCGGTAAGACGCGGGGCCGCAGTGAAAAGGCCCAGGCGACTGTTTAACAAAAACACATGGCTTTGCGAAATCGAGAGATGAGGTATAAGGCCTGACACCTGCCCGGTGCCGGAAGGTTAAGAGGGGATGTCACCAGCAATGGGAAGCATTGAATCGAAGCCCCGGTAAACGGCGGCCGTAACTATAACGGTCCTAAGGTAGCGAAATTCCTTGTCGGGTAAGTTCCGACCTGCACGAATGGTGTAACGATCTGGGCGCTGTCTCGGCCATGAGCTCGGTGAAATTGTGGTCCCGGTGAAGACGCCGGGTACCCGCAACGGGACGGAAAGACCCCATGCACCTTCACTATAGTTTAACATTGATATTGGGCACGGGATGTGTAGGATAGGTGGGAGGCTTCGATCCTGCGTCGCTAGGCGTAGGTTAGCCGCCGTTGAAATACCACCCTTTCCGTGTCCGGTGTCTAATCCCGATTGTTCGGGAGACATTGTTTGATGGGTAGTTTGACTGGGGTGGTCGCCTCCAAAAAGGTAACGGAGGCTTTCAAAGGTAAGCTCAGTACGCTTGGTAACCGTACGCGGAGTGCAATAGCATAAGCTTGCTTGACTGTGGGACATACAGGTCGACCAGGGTCGAAAGACGGATATAGTGATCCGGCGGTTCTGCATGGAAGGGCCGTCGCTCAAAGGATAAAAGGTACGCTGGGGATAACAGGCTGATCTCCCCCAAGAGCTCATATCGACGGGGAGGTTTGGCACCTCGATGTCGGCTCGTCACATCCTGGGGCTGGAGAAGGTCCCAAGGGTTCGGCTGTTCGCCGATTAAAGTGGCACGCGAGCTGGGTTCAGAACGTCGCGAGACAGTTCGGTCCCTATCTGTTGTGGGCGTTGGAACTTTGAGTGGGGCTGACCTTAGTACGAGAGGACCGGGTTGGACCAGCCTCTGGTGAACCTGTTGTACCGCCAGGTGCACCGCAGGGTAGCTACGCTGGGGATAGATAAGCGCTGAAGGCATCTAAGTGCGAAACTAGCCACGAGATGAGAGTTCCATATAGGGCCGTGGGAGACTACCACGTCGATAGGCCGCAGATGCAAGGCCGGCAACGGCACAGTCGAGCGGTACTAATCACCCGAGGCTTTCAAGGGCAACAAGTTGTCGTATGTCACGGTATATTCGGTTTCTTCCGATAAATATGTCATTTAGGGCGAAAGGCAAAAGGCTTGAGGTGTAAGGTAGAATATACCCTATACCCTATAACCCAAAACCCCACACCTTATCTTAAAACATTCAGGTGCCTATATCGGCGGTGTCCACCTCTTCCCATTCCGAACAGAGAAGTTAAGCCCGCCAGAGCCGATGGTACTGCGGTAACACGTGGGAGAGTAGGTCGGTGCCGGATCTTATAAGTCAAGCCCCCGTAGCGACAGCTACGGGGGCTTCTTTGTTCCCGGCCAACCGAAAGAAAGGGACAGGGATGTATAAGGAACTTTTAAAGCTTTGAAATTCCTAGCTTCAGGCAGATAACACACGGGAAGATGCGGTGAGAAAATTGTGGAAGTGGGAAGGGGAAGTTTCTTACCTCATTTAAAAATAAAAAGAAATTGCCTTATTGTAATGGACGCTCACCAGCTTGTCCCTCAGTCCCCATCCCGAAGAAAAGATATCCACTACATTCCAAATAAGAGCAGATCTGCCTGCTCTAAGCTAATGCGCACCTACGGCAAACCAATATGCTTAGAATAATATTAAACCTATTATTCTTTTATCACATAAATGTTTTTAAAAACTTTGATCATCGGCACTCGGACCGTAACTGCCCGGGATTGGAACGTCTAAAAGTCTTAAATAAACGCCAAGTTGAGCTCTATGGTGTGTTGTTTGGTTAAGGGAGTGCCGAATGGTTTCATATTTGGTTAGGTCAGCTAGAATTTGTTCGCCGTTGCGCAACTGCCATTTTCCTTCTAAATCCTTCTCGGTGGCTTTTTCTAGTTCCGCTTTCCCACTTCGATAATTTTTTTCTAAAAGTTCAATTAAATCAGTGGCACTATCTATTTGGGCAGGCTCGTAGGGAGCTGCAGCGAAATCTAAACCTTCAGTAGTAAGTGCCATGCTTACCCAGCCCGGTAACTCCGCAATATGTGTGGCAAGCGCTTTCATCTTCATACTTTTCTCGTGTGGAGCCCAATCAAATTTGTCAGCGGGAATAAGGTTTAGGAATTTTTTGGTAGTGGAAAACTCGTCTTCTAGTTCTTTTTGCAAAGCTTTGATAATTTCCATGATGTTATGATTATTGATAAAAAGACCTAAATGTTATGTACTAAGGTAGATAAAATATCTTCTTTGAGCTAAACTTTGGTTATATTTGTTCAGAAAATTTGATATTGTAGATGAGTTTTTTTGCAGATAAGAGAAGAGAAGTAATGGTGCATATAGAAAAGTATATGCTAGAGATGATGAGCACTTACTTAAAGCCAATTGATACCAACTGGCAACCCTCTGATTTTTTGCCCGATTCTACCAAAGAGACTTTTTTTGAAGAGGTGCGGACGTTGAGAGAAACTGCAAAAGATTTATCCTACGATTTGGTTGCTGTACTCATCGGCGACACCATAACCGAAGAGGCTTTACCAACTTACGAGAGTTGGCTGGCAATGGTGGATGGGCAAAGTAAAGACGAGGAAGGTGGATGGATGAAATGGGTTCGTTTTTGGACCGCAGAGGAAAATAGACATGGAGACGTGTTAAATAAGTATTTATATTTATCAGGTCGTGTAGATATGCGCCAAATGGAAATCTCTACGCAGTACTTAATTGCTGATGGTTTTGATATTGGCACAGGTCACGACCCATATCGGAATTTTATCTATACGAGTTTTCAAGAAATGGCTACAAATGTTTCGCACAGGCGCGTAGCTTCTTTGGCCAAAAAGGAAGGCGATACTCTTTTGTCCAAAATGTGCGGCGTTATTGCATCTGATGAGGCTAGGCATGCAAAGGCTTATAAAGATTTTATGAATAAGATTTTTGAAGTCGATCCAAATGAAGCAATACTAGCCTTTGAAGATATGATGAGGAAAAAAATTGTTATGCCTGCGCATTTTCTCCGCGAAGTTGGACTAAAGATTGGTCAGACTTTCGGTCATTTTACAGATGCAGCGCAACGGCTTGGCGTTTATACCGCTATTGATTATGTTGAGATTATGCAACAATTGCTTGGAGAGTGGAAGATTGAAGGTTTAAGAGATTTAGATGCAGCAGGAGAAAAGGCGAGAGATTATCTAATCGCGTTACCAGAGCGTTTACTCCGAGTTGCAGAAAGAATGAAAAATCCAACACTGGATTATAAATTTAGCTGGATTGCAGGATAAAATTTAAAAGAAAAATATTTGAAACCGGTTTTTTTGCAGAGCGATTTTTTAGGATTTTTTAAATTATAAAATTTTAAAAATACAGATATTTTGGGCGCTTTTACACGCCATCCATTATATCTTCCATTGGCAAAAAAAGCCAATGAAAGGATGCCATTCCTGTCGTTAGCGCAAAAAAAACAGATGTGCAAATAGGATTATAGTAAGCTGGCATGTCAAATTTGTTAATCGTCTAACCAACTACCAATTAACAAAGCCTGGAATTAGAGTTTTTTAGTTTATTGCTCTGTTGCTCGATTACATATTTCGTCTATATTGTCCACCGACCTCATAAAGCGCATTACTAATTTGCCCTAGAGAACAGGTCTTGCATACTTCCATCAAGTCTTTAAAAATATTCTCGCCTGCTGTTGCTGTAGCCCTAAGTTTTAATAAATTTTTAGCGGCAACAGTCTTATTTCTCTCTTGAAAATCTTTTAACGCTCTAATTTGATATTGCTTTTCAGCCTCGGTTGCTCTAATTACCTCCGTCGGCACAATAGTTGGCGAACCATTTTTGTTTAAAAAGGTATTTACTCCAACAATCGGAAACTCACCACTGTGTTTTAGTGTTTCGTAATACAGGCTTTCCTCTTGTATTTTTCCACGTTGATACATCGTTTCCATCGCACCTAAAACTCCGCCACGGTCATTTATACTTTTAAATTCCGTCAACACGGCTTCTTCAACCAAATCTGTTAATTCTTCTATAATAAACGCACCCTGCAGTGGATTTTCGTTTTTGGCCAGGCCAAGTTCTCTGTTTATGATGAGCTGAATCGCCATCGCTCTGCGAACAGAATCTTCGGTCGGGGTAGTAATGGCTTCATCGTATGCGTTAGTATGCAGCGAATTACAATTATCGTAAATGGCGTAAAGCGCTTGGAGCGTGGTTCTTATATCGTTAAAATCGATTTCTTGCGCGTGCAAAGAACGACCCGAAGTTTGAATGTGGTATTTTAACTTCTGCGACCTATCATTTCCTTTGTACTTATTTTTAATTGCCTTCGCCCATATTCTACGCGCTACGCGTCCAATAACCGCATATTCCGGATCTATCCCGTTAGAAAAAAAGAAAGATAGGTTTGGCGCAAAATCATCTATGTGCATGCCACGGTTTAGATAGTACTCTACAAAAGTAAAACCGTTGCTTAAGGTAAATGCCAATTGAGAAATTGGATTTGCGCCCGCCTCTGCAATGTGATATCCAGATACAGAAACCGAGTAAAAGTTCTTTATATTTTCTTCGATGAAGAACTTTTGAATGTCGCCCATCATCCGCAAAGCGAACTCGGTAGAAAAAATACATGTGTTTTGCGCCTGATCTTCTTTTAAAATATCAGCCTGGACAGTACCCCGCACGGCACTCAACGCTTCCGATTTTATCTTTGCATAAACATCTGCGGGAAGCACCTCATCTCCAGTTACGCCTAAAAGCAGTAAACCTAAACCATCATTTCCTTTAGGTAATTTACCGTTGTAAACCGGACGTATTTGATTTTTGTGCGTGTAGACTTTTTCAATTTTTTCATTAATCTCTTTGTGGAGGTTGTGTTCGTTGATGTATTTTTCACATTGTTGATCAATGGCTACATTCATAAAAAACCCAAGCAACATCGGCGCCGGACCATTGATTGTCATTGAGACGGATGTGTTCGGTGCACAAAGATCAAAACCTGAATATAGTTTTTTGGCATCATCAAGCGTAGCGATACTTACTCCTGAATTTCCAATCTTTCCATAAATATCCGGCCTAATGTGCGGATCTTCTCCGTAAAGCGTCACCGAATCAAATGCGGTTGAAAGTCGGTTAAATCTTTGTCCTAAAGAAACATAGTGAAAACGCTTGTTTGTCCTTTCAGGGCCGCCCTCTCCGGCAAACATTCTCGTTGGATCTTCGCCCTCGCGCTTTAGCGGAAAAACACCGGCAGCATACGGAAACTCTCCCGGCAGGTTTTCAGTCAACAACCATTTTAATAAATCGCCCCAGTCTTTATATTTTGGCAACGTAACTTTCGGTATTTTTAACTTCGACAGCGACTCATAGAAAAGCGGTAGCTTAATCTCTTTATTTCTGACCTTAAAAGCGAAATTTTCTCGTGTGTATGCTTCTTTTACCGACGGCCAACTGCGAAGCAGCTTTTTCGCCTGTCCATCCATATTGTCTTCGAATTCGGTTAGAAGCCCCTTTAGATTTTCTACGCATTGGCTTTTTTCTGGCTTGGTTTCGTTATCGTTTTCCAAAAGTGAAATTACACCGTCTAGCTGACACATTTTTCTAGCGATTTCTGACTGCTGTTCCACCCATTGATTATAGGCATCGCTTGCCTCGGTAATTTCTGCCAAATATCTAATTCTATTTGGTGGGATGATGTACGCTTTCTCTAAATTTTTTGCTATTTCTGCAGCATCAATCTCAAAATCTATATTGGTCTTTGTTTTTATTTTATCGAACAAGGCAATAAAAAGCTCGTTCATCCCTGGATCATTAAACTGAGATGCCATCGTACCATAAACAGGAATTTCTTCATCTGGCACATCAAATTTTTGGTGGTTGCGTTTGTATTGTTTCCGAACATCGCGGACAGCATCCAAAGCTCCGCGCTTATCGAATTTGTTAATGGCAACAAAATCCGCAAAATCCAGCATATCAATTTTTTCCAATTGGGTCGCCGCGCCAAATTCTGGAGTCATCACATATAAAGAAACATCGCAATGGTCTGTAATTTCAGTATCTGACTGACCGATGCCCGAGGTTTCCACAATAATTAAATCGTATCCTGCTGCCTTACAGATATCTAAGCTCTCTTGCACGTTTTTAGAAAGTGCAAGATTTGCCTGTCTAGTTGCTAAAGAACGCATGTAAACCCGCGGATTATTAATCGCATTCATCCTAATTCTGTCACCCAAAAGTGCACCGCCCGTTTTTCTTTTCGATGGATCTACTGAAATTATGGCAATGGTTCTATCTTTCGTATACATCAAAAATCTCCTCAAAATCTCATCGACTAGAGAAGATTTGCCGGAGCCGCCTGTACCGGTAATTCCTAAAACAACGCTGTTTTTTGAAAAGATTAATCCGGCTTTATTAAACTCCTTATAGAATTTTGCAGGGTTATTTTCTGCAAAAGATATAAGCCTCGCAATGTTATTTGGTTTCTTTTGGGTGATGTTTCCGAATTCGTTTTCGATTTTCTCTATGGTAACAAAATCTGTTTTTCTAAGCATGTCATTTATCATTCCCTGTAAACCCATCTTTCTGCCATCATCTGGCGAGTAGATTTTTATGATACCATACGCTTGTAATTCGTCAATCTCTGAGGGCAGAAAGACACCTCCGCCGCCCGCGAAAATTTTAATGTGGCTAGCACCTTTCTCCGCCAAAAGATCGAACATGTATTTAAAATATTCTATATGCCCACCTTGGTAGGAGGTCATGGCAATTCCCTGCACATCTTCTTGTATGGCACAATTAACCACCTCATCAACTGACCTATTATGGCCCAAATGAATAACCTCCGCACCAGAAGATTGCAAAATTCGCCGCATAATGTTTATTGTTGCGTCGTGCCCATCAAACAAAGAAGCCGCCGTAACAAAACGTATTTTATTTTTTGGAATATATTTTTCTAGTTCCTGCATGCTAAAGGTTAGTCATTTGGTGAGCATGTTCTCAGAGATCCACACCCGTTTAGCTCAAAGATAAGAAATCTGCACGAGGCGTTTTTCATGTTTTCAAAACCGATTGGAAATAAAAAAAGCCAACATTTCTGTTAGCCCTTTCTTGATTTCTTGAAATTTTATTTCGAAAGTAAATCTACAATAGGTTTTCCAATACAACCGTTCGGCATTTGGATGTGCAACAACGCTGCTAAAGTTGCAGAAATGTCTGTCATTTCAACTACTGCGTTAGAATTTCCTCGTTTTATTCCCCAACCGTACCAAACCAACGGAATGTGTGCATCGTAAGGGCTCCAAGTTCCATGGGTGGTTCCTGTTTGGCCGGTTCCCTCAAAATCGCCTGTGTTTAAAATTACTTGAATTTGGCCGCTACGTTTAAAATAATAGCCATTTGTAACCATAGCTTTAATCGGCTCTGGAATTGGCAAAGAACCAATTTTATCTATATCAATGGCAAAAGTTATGTCTGGCTGCCTCCTTAAATAATCGCAAGTTAGTTTTTTAATTGCATCAAAATCTAACTGATTTTGGTCGATTTTAGTCAAATCAAAGCATATTTGATAGTTTTTAATATCGCGTATAAGATCGCCTTTTCCATACCTATCATCCAATATTTTGTTTAGGTTTTTCTGTAACACACTAGAATTCCACCCATCTGCAGGCAGATTATGATTTTTCATAAAATTAATTGCATGGGCCGCGCCGTGATCGGCGGTCAAAAATAACGTGTAATTCCCAGCCCCAACGTTTGCATCTAACATATTAAAAAAGTCTGCCAAATCTTTATCCAACCGTAAATAGGTATCTTCAATTTCTATAGAATTTGGGCCAAATTGATGACCAACATAATCTGTAGATGCGCAGTTAATGGTTAAAAAATCTGTCTCCTCGCCTTTGCCCATGCTGTTTGCTTTTACAGCTTCTGTCGCCAATGCTAGCGTAAGCGTGTTTCCGAAAGGAGAAGTACGAATTACGCTTTTATTTTTTGCATAAACGGTTTTTAAATCGTGGGGAAAAGTCGCCGTTTTTTCTCCGGAATATCTACCTTCCCAGGGTTCATCATCAGCAGAGCTTTCTACATAGCTTTTAATTGGATAAAGTGTGTTCCAACCATTAGCAAGCAGTCTTTCTGCATTATTTTCATAGTTAAATTTTGTAACCCAGCTAGGTAATTCCTTGCTATAATAAGTACTAGTTATAAAGTTTCCGCTTGCATCATCTAACCAAAAGGCAGAACCTAAATGGCCAGCAGGCAATATAGATGCTCGATCTTTTAAAGAAACACCAATTACTTTGGATTTGAAATTGGTTGCCAAGCGGAGTTCGTCTGTAATGGTAGAAACCAACAAGTTGCGTGGCGACATCTGTCCATCTTTAGAATCTGCCCCAACAGTTTTAACAGTGCTGTCTGAGGTGCAATACATGCCCTTTCCAGTTAATTGCTCAATCCAGTCATTGCCAGCTATACCATCTATGCTTGGTACAGAGCCTGTAAAAATCGTAGAATGACCTACCGCTGTATAGCTCGGCAGGTAATTTATCATCGTGTTTTCACAGCTAAAACCTTCTTTAAGTAACCTTTTAAAACCGCCTTCGCCATATCTTGAGAAGTAGCGATAAAGGTAATCCCAACGCATTTGATCTACAACAATGCCTACAATTAATTTTGGCCTTGAGATTTTTTTAGAAATCGGACCATTGGTGGTAATTTGATTTTTATTTCGTTGGGCAAATGTTATTCCAATTGAACAAACAAAGATCAGCGTGACTACGAAGGCAATTTTTCTCATTTTTTTATTTCAAAAGTAGCCTTTTTTTGTAAAACCCAACTAAACGCAATGTTAACTTAAGGTAAAGCCTCTGCTACAACAAAGGTGCTTCCACCGATAAAAACAAGGTCATTTTTTTCAGCATTGGCAATTGCCGCCATTTTTGCGTCGATTACAGATGGAAACGCTTTTCCGAAAAGCTGGTAATTACGGGCTTGACGTTTTAATTCTGTTGCGCTTAAACCGCGTTCTATATTTGGACTGCAATAATAATAGATTGCATGCTTCGGCATAATCGAAAGAACATCATCAATAGCTTTATCTTTTACCATACCGAACACGATGTGGAGTTTGTAAAATGCAGTTTGGTTGATGTTTTTCAATACCTCTTCAATTCCTGCGAGGTTATGCCCCGTATCGCAAATTACCAACGGGTTTTTTTGGATGGTTTGCCATCTTCCCTGCAAATGGGTCAGTTTTTTAACGTTTGCTAGACCATCGTAAATTGCCATTGGCTGGATAAGAAAAGCTTTTTCCTCATTTAAAACCTGTATGGTTTTGAGCACCGTTAGGACGTTTTTTTCTTGATAACTTCCGGTCAAATCGCAAACTAAATTTTCAAATAAAGCCTCGCCATTTTTAAAAACGGACCATTGCAATTTGCCTTTTATGTTTTTTTTATTGTCTATAGACAGACTTTGATCTGCCCAAAAAATTGGCGCATTGAGCAAATTTGCCTTTTCCTCAAAAACTTTTTTTACGCTTTCTTGGCTTTCGCCAATAACTACAGGAATACCTGTTTTTATAATTCCCGCTTTTTCTGCGGCAATTTCTGGCAAAGTATTACCCAACAGATTGGTATGGTCTAAACTGATGTTGGTAATTACGGAGACCTCCGGTGTGATGATGTTGGTAGAATCTAATCGGCCGCCAAGGCCGACCTCTATCACTGCAATATCTACAGCCTCTTGTGCAAAATAATCGAATGCCATTGCAACCGTGACTTCGAAGAAAGAGGGTTGCAACTTTTCAATTAAAAGCTTTTGATTTTTGATAAAACTTGTAACCTGTTTTTTCGATATTTTTTTTCCGTTGATCAGAATCCGTTCCCTAAAATCTTTTAAGTGAGGAGAAGTGTACAATCCCGTCTTATATCCTTGAGACTGTAAAATGGCTGCAAGCATGTGACTTGTAGAACCTTTGCCATTTGTGCCAGCAACATGTATCGTCTTAAATTCTCGCTCGGGATTGCCCAGGGCGGCACAAAGTTTTAAGGTGTTAGTTAAGTCTTTTTTTAAAGCTGCTGCGCCAATTCTGGTAAATATGGGGAGTTTACCGTAGAGAAAGTTTAGCGTTTGTTGGTAGTTCAAGATATATAGCTGGGGTTTTATTTTTTTCTATGAATTGCCATAAAAGAAAGAATTGTTAAAATTCTTGTTTTTCCAATAGTATTTAGGTCCAATAGATCTTTATCTCCAGTTATTAAGAAATCGGCTTCTGCATCCACAGAAAGAGCGAGTAAAAAATTATCTTTTGGGTCTCTACAAATATCTAGAACTTTTTCTACCAATGTAAATTCTGCAAATTCATCGATGGTTTCAAGAAGACTTTCTAAGTCGGTTTTAGAAAAAAACCGTCTAAATTTTGGTCGATTTGCTACTTCTACAAATTCATCTAGAAACTCTTTACTGAAGACTAAGATATTATTTCCAGAGTAGATTATCTGATCGAATTGAGCGTAATTTTTGGTGATTAGAAAACTGATCCACAGGTTTGTGTCAATAATAACCCGTTTAACTTTTTGCATAATGGTTCATCCTAACCATTTCAACTTCTTGCGTTATCTCTTCTAATGATGGTGCTGATGCTGATTGAGATCTAAGTTTTTTAAGTAAATCCGCAAAGCCATTCGTAGACACACCTTGAATTTTAATAAGATTTAAGTCTGCGAGATTTTTTAATATTTTGGCAGCTTTAGGGTTTAAGATATCTACTTTTACTGTATTCATAGATCAAATTTAACAAAAAGAAAATGAAATTTAGATTTGATGGTTGCTAAAGTGGGATAGGTGTTAAAAAATAATTACTTCACCTTAAAATTAAACACAACTACACCAATCTGAACATCGGGGGCAGATTCTAATTTATTTAAACTTGCCCCTTGCACTGCGGCCTCGCATTTACGCCACAAAGTCAAATCTGATAGGGTAGTACCTTTTGCGCCTGCACGAGCGAACATAACCTTCCCGTTTTTATCAACCCTAATTTGCACTGCAATTTTACCGGCACTTTGTCCATCATCTTGGATGCGAGGAATATCTACAAATCTTCTACTTGCTAACGATAATTGTACATTCCCGTTTCCAGAACCTCCCTCGCCATAATTGTTTGCTAATGGATCACCATTAACTGAGCCTTGGTTGCCGGCGGTGGTGCCCGTTCCATCGCCTTGTCCAGTACCGGTATTTTTTTTGCCCTTATATAATGCGTTCTGGTTGATTACCTCTTTTGCAGGTTTTTCTTCTGTGGCTGTTGTCGGTGCGGTAGTATTTACCTTTGCCTTTTTCGTATTTATGGAAACAGCATCCTCGGTATTTTGCGTTTGAATGTCTTTTGCATTTACTTCAGATTTAGACTCTGGCGTTACCTTTTGCTCTGGTGTAACTTTATCTGGAGCCTTCTGATTTGCGTTTGGGTCTGCAGATGGTTCTTCAATGCTGGTATAGTCATCGCCCATACCTTCTACGGAAGTCCCATAATTTACAACCATGCCTCCCATGCCAACATCCTCTGGTGGTTGAAATCTACCGATGACGATAAAAAAGCTTATCACAAGCAGAAAAGCCATAATCCCTGCGGAAATGGCAAATGCTTTTGGATAGTTATTTTCTTCGTGCTGCATCATTGTTTTTTGGGCTCAACAGCCAGTACAACTTTAAGCTTTAATTTATTTGCAATATCAAAAATTTGCATCGTATTCTCAATAGAGATGCCCCTTGCAACATATAATATTATGGTTAAATCGGGTTCTAGCGCTTTGTATTTTTCTATTGCAGGTTGCAACTCCTCGAGCGTCATTGGTTTTTTATCCAATGAATACTTCAAGTTTTCGTCAATGGTTACTGTTATTGCTTTTTTTGCAGTAGATTGTTGTCCACTTTCTGATCGTGGTAACAATAACTTAACCACGTTTGGATTGATGACTGCAGATGCCAATAAAAAGAACAACAGCAAGAAAAACATAATATCGTTCAATGCCGATGTATGCACCTCTACATGAGGTTTATTTCTCTTTCTTAAATTCATTATTTACTTGGTTCTTCTAATAAATCAATAAAATCTATCGAGTCTGTTTCCATTCTTAACACAATACGCTCTACCATGACATTTAGAATGTGATAGAGAACGTAAGCGATAATACCGATGATTAAGCCCGTTGCAGAAGAAATCATTTTGATGTACAGACCGCCAGAGATGGTTCCAATTTCAATTGCGCCTTTTATAGAAACATCATGAAAAATGGTAATTACTCCAATAATTGTTCCCACGAAACCAAGCATAGGCGCAATACCAGCAATAATTCCTAAAATGCCAATGTTTTTTTCCAGTTTGGATACTTCTAATCTGCCCACATTTTCAATGGCTGCTTCAATATCTTTGATAGGTCTGCCAATGCGCTTTAACCCTTTTTGCAACATCCGCGAAAGCGGCGAATTGTTATTCCTCAACATGGCTTGCGCACCCTCTAAATTGCCCGATAGAATATATTGCTTTACCTGTCCGGTTAAATTGCCCTCTTCTTTTGTCGCTTTTTTAATGCTCAGGTAACGTTCTACAAAAATTACCAAACCTAAAAAAGCCAAAAGACCGAGCGGCAACATTACCCAACCTCCTTTAAATAGCAAATCTATAAAATGTAATTCTGGTGTCGGCTGACTTAGATTTGAATTTGCAGCGTTGAGCGAATCTTGTAGAACGCGGGCAGTATCTTGAATAACTAATAGTGGTGTCATTTATGGGGTTTTGATTTTTTGTACGTAAAAGCCTTTTCCTCTTAATTTCCGTTGTAAGATAATAAGTTGTTTTTTTGCTTCTTGTTCTGTTTGGAACGAAGCAACACTAATTTTTTTTCTTGTGCCGACCATGTGCGCAATTTTAGCATCGTAGCCTTTACTCTTCATCAAGGCAACATAGGCATTTGCATCTTTCTCATATTTATAAGAGGCCACAATCACATCGAACGTAGTGATCGGATTATTTTTTGCTCCGTTTGACCCCGTTAATGTGTCGTTGGCACCCGTTTGTACCATATTTGCTTTTAAAACGCTGTCTGCTTTTGCAGTAGAATCTTGCTTAAATTTTGCAGTGTCTATTGCCGTTAGTTGCGTTTTTGTAGAATCTGTGGGAAGAACAGTTTTAGCAATTGGGTCTGTGGTGCGGTTAAATAAATTGGGTTGGAAAAAATAAACTAAGCCGCCAATAATTAAAAGAACTATAAAGGCAACAAATACTTTTGGCCAAATGCTTTTTTCTGTCGGATATTCCATTGGATCGGTACCAAACCGATTTGGATATTCCTCGTGTTGCTCTAACACTGCTTCTGGAACAGCTATAATTTCCTCTTGAACGCGGGGAACATTTACAGTCTCATCTATTTTAGCGTTATGTCTTGGGAGATGTTCATTTTCATCAACCGGAACATCGGTAAAAACGGCCGTTTTTTCTTCTTCGCTGAGTGGTGGCTCTACAATTGGAGTTGCTTTTTCCTCGTCAACATTTGTCTGTTCGATGGCATGGGCCTTTTCAGCACTAGATTCTATTGCTACAACCGGTTCTTTTGGTTTGTCTTGATTTGTATCAACCGTATTTTCATCTTTCGTCCTTCGTCTTTCGTCGTCAGTTTCAACCGTACTTTCGTCTTTCGTCTTCCGTCTTTCGTCCTCAACCTCTGTCTCCTGCCCTTCGACATTCTTTAAATGAGATAATGTGTTTGCAAAGTCGGTTGTTACTTCATCCAATTCTACGTTTTCGATGCCATGTGGAGTGCTGCCAAATTTGCCCGGATGCTCTTCATGTTGTTCTTTTATAGATTCAGGAACTTCAACTTGATTTTCATCTGCATTTTGTACATGTGAAAGGGTATTTGCTAGGTCGGTTTTTACTTCATCTAATTCTATGTTCTCTACGATCGGAAGATTTTTTGGCGAATTTTCCTTCATATTTAGGTCTTCTTTGCTTTCAGAGGGTATCTGTTCCTCATCATTTACATTCGGCAGGCCAAAATAGCTTGCATCTATAACTAAGTTCTTATCTGCTTCAAAATTTATATTTCCGTCCTTGCCGGACGAAAATTTTCCCAATCCACTTATTTTAACTTCCTTGTTTTTCGCCAGATCTGATTCTATGTTTGCAAAGAAATCTTTAATGTTTTGTTTGCTTTCATCTATCGAAACGTCATTTTCCTTGGCCACGAAATCAAAAAATGCCTCGTTCTTTCCGAAACCGGAATTGTGAAAATTTAGCTCAAACCTTGGCGGGATGAATGCTTTTTTGGTTTTGTCGAAACGACCAGTTATTCTTTTTTTTTTGAATACACCAAGTGTACCCAAATCCGCTTCGACGTTTGATTGCAAAAACTTTAATAAACTTGATGGAATATTCATTTTGGCAAAACTAAGTGTTTTTTCTAAACCTTTCTAATTTTTGATTTTTCGCGTTTTTTTAAAAAGAATATGTCAGACCTCCAAAAATGTTAAATCCATTTACCTGATAATAAAGATACCTACTGTAGGTGCTGTTGAGTAAATTGTTAGCCTTTGCGAAGACTGAAAATTTGTTGTTTATGCGATAATCTGCTCCAACCCCTAAATCTACAAAGCCTTTTACATCTACAATAGATTCTATAGACGGATCTGGAACAGTATAAATCAGTGCATCTACCGGTTGCGCAACGTATATTTTTGCTTTCATTCCGTCTTGAATTGCAACAGCAGCATTTAGCGTAATTTTTTTGTCTATATTATATAATAGATTTGAGCTTACTTTAAGCCCGGGTTTAAACCAACTGTAGGTTTCTGAGGCAGATTTATAATCGTCTATGTTTAGTTTGCCCGTCCATTTTAGGGCGTCGCTTACCTGTACAGATAGCTCGCCTTCTAAACCGGTATTCTTTGTTTTTCCAAAATCGTAAATAACGTCGAACTTGTTAAACGCGTTGTAATTATTTACAAATAATGGCATATCGTCTATTTGCTTAATGTAAAACCGCGCTTGGTAGCCAAAACCCGGGCCGCCAGTTCCTTTAATTCCGCCACTGATGTTTAGTTTTTCAACAGAATTTTTAATGTTGATGTTGCTATTTAACCATGGATTTAGATCGGTAAATTCTTTAAGCGAGTTGCGAGTTACATCACCTTTAACCTCTGCAAAAACTTGAAGGAAATCGGGAATCAAAGTAAAATCTGCAGTTATCGCCGGGAAAATTCTAGTGCTACTATATGCACCAAACTCTTGCACAATATTAATTCCAGCGGTAACAGTTGCCCCTCGCACCAGTAGTCTGATGTATGGATTCAATCGCAACAGATTATTGCCGAAGTTTGTTAAATCATCTTTAGTTTTGCCAAACTCTACAGCAGCGGCAGCACCCAGATTTAGGGAGCTAATGCGCTGATTTACATATCCATTTAATGTAAAATAGCTTTCTTTTGCATTAAATTTATCGCTCCACAAAGAGGCATTTGCTTTTGCTGCATAGCTAAAATCGCTGTTGTTCTCGTCGTAGTTTTTAACCAATTCTCCCTCTGCTTCTATAAAAGATAAGGCTTGTTTTTCTGGGTTTGGATTTAGCGACGCACTATCGGGATTAATCCCATAAAAATTTAGACCGTTGCGTTTGTAAGTTACCCGACCGCTCACTGTATTTTCATCTAATATACTTCGTCCGAAAACACTTAAAGTGGTGTTGCTGCTCTTTTGCTCGTTGAGTTTTCCGCTCTGGTTAAAATGTTTCAAATAAGCACCAACTTGTAAACCTTCGTCTTTTCCATTGTTTACATACACTTCGCCCAAAAAAGTAGAGAGTGAACCAATGCCGCCCTTTACATAATTATTAATCAACTCTGTAGATTTTTCATCTGCCAACTGTTGTGCCTGCAATTTTTGAATATCGCTATTTAGTTCCAATTTTCTATCCGTTAAGCTATAAGTTAACTTGGCTTTATAGGTTTTAACAGCGTCTAAATCGGGGCTGCGACGAAGCTTTACAGCTTCTGCAAGGATAGGTTTATAAGGACGAATTACCTCTATCTCTTCGTTTAGAGCATTATTGTTTGTGGTGTCTGGCTTTTTTACTTGTGCCGAAACGCTTAATCCAATCGCGCAGAAAAACATCAATCCACTTATATTTTGCAATAACTTCATCTTCTTACTTCTTCTTGTTTAGTTTTTCTAATTTTTCTTTAGCCGCAGGAATAATGTCATCCTTCGTCTCGTAATTGTCGATAATACTCAATAAAGTGCTTTTTGCTTGAAGTACATCGCCTTGGGCAGCATAATTGTCAGATAATAAAAGAAAGGCTTTTGCAACCCAGTAATCATAAGACGCCATGTCGTTTATGATTTTGAAACAACTTGTTGTTGATGTTTTATATCGGCCTTTATTGTATTCTAAGAGGGCTAAATTATATTGAGATTCGGCCGCTGCAATGGTTTTTGTGCTATCTACTACGCTCTTAAAAGCGGTGGTTGCATTAGTGGTGTCGCCTTTGATTAAATATGCTTTTCCTTCATACAAACCGGCGCTATATTTTTCTTCTTCTGATGCTTTTCCCGACTCCTTAACCAATTTTGCATATTTAAGCATATCGTCTGGCATGTTCAGCGCGGTGTAGGCTTTTAATAAGTTATTAATTGCAAAACTATAATGCGATTTATAGTCGGTGGTAGTTTCTAGCCTTTTGAGATATACAATTGCTTCGTTGTACTTCTTTTGATCTAAAAACAATTGAGAGATGCTTACCAAACTTTGCTCGGTATAGTCGCTCGTCCAATCGTTTAAAATAAATTCGTAATCAGGAATAGCCTCATCGGCTCGATCCATTTTAACCAAACTTTCTGCACGGATAAATTTTGCCTGTTTCTCATGAATAGATTTTGGATATTTATCAAAATAAGCGTTTACGGCCAAATACGCTGCAGGAAACTTGCCTTGGAGATAAAGATTATTTGCAGCACTAAATACAATGTTGTCTTGCTCTGAATTGCTATAATTGCCCAAAGGCGTAGTTTCTGCATAGGCGATAAATCCATTTGCATCACCTCTATCAACATAAATATTTTTAATGGACTCCATCGCCTGCTTTGCTTCGTCTGCACTTGGATAATCGGCAATTACCTTTTTAAAAGTAACCAAGGCAGCATCGTCTTCGTTTTGATTGTACTGCACTAAGCCAATAGTAACCAAAGCTTTGGCTACATAACTGCTTCTCGGATACTTAACAATTAAGTCCGTTAAATCGCTTTTTGATTTATCAAAATCTCCTTTATTAAAATACGTGTATGCAGTTTCAAAACCCGCATCGTCGGCATAATTGGATTTTGGATACTGATTTAACAGACTTTGCATCGTTGCGATTTTTGCATCATACTGTGTTTCCAAACCTTGTATCATTCCTTTTTGAAAAAGGGCGTAATCTGCAGCATCGGTTTTTCGGCTAATTATTGTGTTGTAATCTGCCATAGCAGCATCATACTTCTTTTCTACAAAGTACGAGTCGGCCAAGCGGATGGTTGCATCATCTATGGTTTTTTGATCCTTATCATCGCCCGCTAAAAACTTTTCGAAGTAACTGGCTGCGGTTCCGTATTTCTCGCCTTCGAAAGCAGCATAAGCCAACGCGTAATTGGCAAAATTATATACGCCCGTTTTATCTGCGTCGGGCATTTTTAAAAACGTTTGAAAAGTTTGAACAGACTCGCTAAACTTTCGTAGTTCGTACATAGATTCTGCTTTCCAATAAGTAGCTAGAGCAAAAATCTCATTGTCGTTTGGATACTTTTGGGAGCGTAGAAACATAGACAACGCATTTGGGAATGCCCTTTCGTTGTAAAATTCCAGCCCTCTAAAATAAGTTACTTTTTGATACGCACTTTCTGCTTCTGGCGTTTTTTCTACAATAGGCTCTAAAATATCTACTGCCGCTTGATAGTTTTTGGTAGTCAATAAAACCTCTCCCAAGAGTGTTTTTGCTTCACTCAATTTGCGCGAGTTTGGAAACTGCTTTAAAAAACTCTGGGTTGCATCTAAGGCTTGTTGAGAATAATTTAACTCATAGCTTAGTTTTGCATAAGCTAACCAAGCTTCTTCTTTAATGTTTTTATCAAGATCTAACCTAGACGATCTAAAAAACGCACTTTGAGCTTTTTCTTTATCTCCCAACTCCAAATAGATTTTCCCCAAAGTGTACATTCCGCTTTGTAAATAAACATCATCTGCACTGAGTTTTTCTAATATGGCAACAGCCTCTTTTGGCTTTTTATTTTGGTCTAACGCGTAACCATACTGATAGATAAAAAGGTTGTTTTTGGCGTTACCTTTATCCGCAGCGTAAAACTCCCTGAAATATTTTTCTGCATTTTTAAACTCACTCTTTGCAAAGTACGATGCCGCAACCAAACTGTAAATTTCTGGCTCAAATTGTTGCTTGGTTTTGTTTATCGAAGACAAACCGTAATCAATTACATCGTCATAACGCTCATCCAAATAATACATAGAAGTGATGTAGTATGGATAACTCGCCTCGTAAGTTGGCGAACCTTTTAATTTTTCGAAATTCGCAAGAGCTGTTTTATATTCTTTATTTAAATAATTGATGTAGGCAAAATAATAGGTGGCACCTTCTTGGAACTCCCCTTTTTCTTTTTTAACACTTTCAAAAAGCGGCTCGGCTTTCTCATAATTTTGCTGCTGGAAGTAAGCATAGCCTTCCTTAAACTGATATTCTAACCTTTGGCTGCCAGAAAGGGTAGAAGGGTCTGCTTTCTCGAACCATTCCAGTGCTTTTGTGTAATTCTTTTGGTCGAAATAAGATTTCCCTACATAGAAAAAGGCGAGTTTTGTGTTTGGATTTAAAGGATAATCTCTAATAAAATCTCTAAATAATTGTTCTGCATCGCTATTGGTAAGCTGCAAGGCGCAAACGGCAGCGTAAAATTTGGAATTTTCTTTTATTAGAGAAAGTTCCGCGCTATTTTCAAGTTGGGTAGAAGGCCTATATGTCTTTTGTTGTACTAATTTAAATTGTTCTGAAGCGGCAGTATATTTTTCTTTTTGTAATAGTTCTAGCCCATCTTGGTAATTCTTATCTAAGGTTTGCACAGCGCTTACTTGTGCATATGTAGTAAAACTCCCGGCTAAAAATAGCGGAATGAGTAAGTGTTTTTTCTGCATTGGTTTCAAATATGGTGGCTACTAAATTATAAATAGAAAGCAAATTTATCAACAGAAGTAATTAACAACTGTTAACAAAGGGTAGCTTGCGCATTTTAACGGGCTAATTTTAAAAATGTTGTGGGTTTTGATTTCATATGAAAATAAACCAATTTCTAAGAAATTAAGAATATTACAGTTGAAGCACGATCTTATGGCCGTCAAAAGCTTTCGTCTGCACCGTGTTTAAGAGCGTATTTAATTAAAAATTTTTGCCGAGCGACATTTAGTAGATTTTGATTAAGCCGAAAGGTCTTTCGTGGTTTTTATACCTCTCTTTGCATGGCTCGCGTCGCCAAGGACCAGTGGTAATTTTGTTTCTTTGAGATACGACTAGCCCACGGAAAGAAAACAGTTTAGCCTTTAAAAGGCTGCTGATTTAAAAGTCTATTTCACTATTATTGCATTGATGAAAAAAAATATCTTTCTAGCCGCCCTTTGTTTATTGGCTGTAATTAGTTTTAAAGGCACATCTCTAAAAAAAGAACCGCCGCGTAGATTAGAAATCTTATTTTTAGGGCATATCGCCACCCACCACGAGTCTGATAAATTGGCCGAAATCGTTCAGCAATCTTTATTTAAGGATGGCATAAACTTTACTTATACAACCAATCCTGATGATTTAAACGATAGCACGCTATCAAGGTATGACGGCCTTTTGCTATATGCCAATTATGATACTATATCTAAATCGCAAGAGAGTGCCTTATTACAATTTGTAAAAAGTGGTAAAGGATTTATCCCGGTGCATTGCGCTTCTTACTGTTTCCGAAATTCAGATGAGGTTGTAAAAATGATTGGCGGGCAATTTAACTCCCACGACACGGGTACCTTTAAAATGGTTATTGTTGATAAAAAACATATAATTATGAAAGGTGTTGAGCCATTTACTACTTGGGATGAAACTTATGTGCATACCAAAATAAACAAAGATATTCACGTATTGACCGAACGTGTGCAAGGCGACCATCATGAACCTTACACTTGGACAAATACTTATGGGAAGGGTCGCGTGTTCTATACCGCTTATGGACACGATGAACGCACTTGGAAACAGCCTGGATTCTTACAATTATTAAAAAACGGGGTGATTTGGGCCGTTGGTAAAATGGCTGAAAGTAACCTTGAAAAATTGCAAAAGCCCAATCCTGCTTACACCATCGCAGATATTCCGAATTATGAGAAACGCGATCCGGAGCCAAAGTTACAAGCTGCGCTCTCACCTGCCGAATCGCAATTACTTACACAGATTCCCGTAGGTTTTAAAATGCAATTGTTTGCTTCAGAGCCTGATATTGAGAAACCTATCGCCATGAATTGGGATGAACGCGGAAGGTTATGGATATTAGAAACCATAGACTATCCAAATACGGTAAGAGAAACTACCGGCGAAGGAAACGACCGCATTAAGATTTGTGAAGACACCAACGGCGATGGAAAGGCTGATAAGTTTACCATTTTTGCCGATAAGCTGAATATTCCTACAAGTATCGTATTTGCGTGTGGTGGCGTAATTATTTCGCAGGCGCCAGACTTCCTCTTTCTGAAGGACACCGATGGCGATGACAAGGCAGACGTACGCGAAATTCTAGTCTCTGGTTGGGGAAAAAGTGATACTCATGCTGGTCCATCAAATTTAAAATATGGTTTAGATAATAGAATATGGGGAACCGTAGGTTACTCCGGTTTCGAGGGTGCAGTTGGAGGCGAAAAATTCAACTTTAGCCAAGCTGTTTATCGATTCACGCCCGATGGCAAAAAACTAGAACATTTGGGATCGACCAGTAACAATACTTGGGGTCTTGGTTTTTCTGAGAATTTCGATGTTTTTGTTTCAACCGCGAATAATTCGCATAGTGATTATTTAGGAATACCGCTGCCTTATTTACAAAGATTGGCGATGCCAGGCATGGAGTCTGTAAGAAAGATAGATGGCCATTATGGTATGCATGTAGTAACTAAAAATCTGCGCCAGGTAGATGTTTTTAATGGCTTTACTGCAGCTGCAGGACATAATTTATACACTGCAAGAAACTTCCCGCAAGAATATTGGAATAGGATAGGTTTTGTTAATGAGCCAACAGGTCGTGTTATTCATCGCGCTATTTTAGAGCAAGATGGTTCCGGTTTCAAAGAAAAAGATGGTTGGAACTTTCTGGCAAGTGCAGATGAATGGTTGGCTCCCGTGCAAGCTGAGGTAGGACCAGATGGTGCAGTTTGGGTGAGCGATTGGTATAATTTTATTGTTCAGCATAATCCTACGCCAGTAGGCTTCGAAAATGGTAAAGGCAATGCCTATATAAATCCGTTACGCGACCGTACGCATGGGCGCATCTATCGGATTGTGTACGATGGAGCCAACGCATCACCCATCAAAAAATTGGATAAAAACAACCCTGAGCAGTTATTATTGGGCCTTCAAAGCGATAATATGTTTTGGCGTATAACTGCCCAACGCTTAATAGTGGAAGGAGGATATAAACAATTGGCGCCAAAATTATTTGAGCTTATCAAAAATAAGACAGTTGATGCAATAGGTATAAATGCACCGGCCATACATGCACTTTGGACCTTAAATGGCTTAGGCTTATTAAGCGATTCAAATACGGAAGCTTTGGCTGTGGCCGAAGATGCATTAACTCACCCTTCTGCCGGCGTGCGCAAAGCGGCTTTACAAGTTTTACCACTTACGGTCCGCTCAATGACTGCAATCCAAAAGGCGGGCTTATTAAACGATAGAAATCTAAATACAAGGTTGGCTGCGTTTTTAAAAATTGCAGATATGCCAGCATCTGCCGATATGGGTGAGTTATTATCAGCCGCCAGAAAAAATCCCGAAAACGGCAACGATTATTGGATATCCCGAGCCATACCTATTGCAATTGCCACTCACGTAAAAGGCTTTGGAGAAAAGTTAAAAGCTGCCAATACAGCTGCCATAGATAGCGCGAATTTGTTACGCGCCAGAGTAGATCAGACAATTAACCTTGCCGTGGTAAAAAATGCTATGAAATATGATCTGCAAGCCTTTACCGTAAAAGCAGGGAGTACGGTAGAAATTGTGTTTTCCAACCCAGATTTTATGCAACATAATTTATTGATACTTCAAAAAGGCACTATGGATAAAGTCGGCGCGGCCGCGGATAAACTTGCACAAGATACAAAGGGTATTGAGCAGAATTATATCCCAAAAATTCCTGAGGTACTGTTTGCTACTAAGCTTATCAATCCGCAAGAAACTTATAAATTGAAGTTTAAAGTGCCGACTGAAACAGGAGATTACCCATTCATCTGTTCTTTTCCGGGCCATTGGAGAATAATGAACGGAATAATGAAAGTTGTTAAATAACCTTTAAAAACCTTTATATATGACGGGAGAAATTAAAAGTAATTCGGCGGCGGTCTCAACAGCGCCTAGGCTTAAAGAATAACTTCCAAGCTAATAACTACAGTTAGTATTTTCTTGCCTGTATATATCCCAATCGATCGATAAATTTTGTGTTGCTTTACCTTTGGCTCGCCAATAAGTATAGCACGGCCATTCTAATGGCAACACCGTTTTCTACCTGCTCTAAAATAATAGATTGTTTGCTATCAGCAACATCGCTGGTAATCTCCACTCCGCGATTTATCGGCCCCGGATGCATAACCACAATCTCTTTGTCGAGGTTGTCTAAAATCTGTTTATTCAGGCCGTACATCATTGCATATTCCCGCAAGGATGGAAAATATTTTATATCCTGGCGCTCTAATTGTATGCGAAGCATGTTCGCTACATCGCACCAATTTAATGCTTTGATCAGATTGTGCTCAACCTTTACGCCCAGTTCATTTATGTATTTAGGTATTAAAGTTGTCGGGCCGCAAACCATAACATCGGCGCCTAAGCGTTGTAAACAGAGGATGTTTGAAATTGCCACGCGCGAATGTAAAATATCACCTACAATCACCACTTTTTTCCCTGCAACATCGCCTAGTTTTTGCCGGATGGAAAAGGCGTCTAATAAAGCTTGCGTTGGGTGTTCATGTGCGCCATCGCCGGCGTTTACAATTTGGGCGTTTACATGTTTACTTAAAAACTGTCCGGCGCCTGCATAAGGATGGCGCATTACCACCATATCTACCTTCATAGATAAAATATTGTTCACCGTATCTATCAGCGTTTCGCCCTTACTAACAGAAGAGGAAGAAGCCGCAAAATTAATCACATCGGCAGAAAGCCGCTTTTCTGCGAGTTCAAAGGAAAGTTTAGTGCGGGTGGAATTCTCAAAAAATATGTTGGCAATGGTAATGTCTCTTAATGACGGCACTTTTTTGATTGGCCTGTTAATTACTTCTTTAAAATTATCTGCAGTTTCGAAAATTAGTTCAATATCATCTCGGTTAATGTCTTTGATTCCTAATAAATGTCTGCTAGATAACTTTTCTAATGCCATTATTTCTCGTCTGATAATAGTAAAACCTTGTCTTCGCCGTCTTGCTCAACCCAACTAACTTTTACATGTTGCGAGGCTAAACTATCTACTTGGTGGCCGATATAATCAGCTTCAATTGGCAAGTGCCTGCTAAACCTTCTATCTATTAAAACCAAAAGTTCTACTTTTTCTGGGCGACCGTAAGCCAGCAACGCATCCATAGCAGCCCTTATGGTCCTGCCTGTCCAAAGCACATCGTCTATAAGCAGCACTTTTTTGCCCTCCACTAAAAAGTCTATCGAATTAGCGCTCGCGTTTAGGGGTGAATCTTTTCGCCTAAAATCATCGCGGTAAAAAGTGATGTCGAGATTTCCTTTTAAGATTTTTTTTGTTCCAAGAATTTGCTTTAGTTCTGTTTGGATGCGGTTTGCCAAAAATATGCCACGAGGCTGGATTCCAACTAAAGCACTATTCGCAAAATCATCGTGATTTTCTATCAATTGCCGACACAAACGCTTGATGGTAATCTCTATTTTCCTACTGTCGAGAAGTGTTTTTTGTTGCATTGGAGAAGGATTGCGCAAATATAGGGCAAAAAAACTAAACCTCAAATTGTTGTCTCTTTCACCTGACATCTACACTAACGATTGCCTTTTTTACAAAATATGTTGTTATTATAGGTTTTATTTTTTGCTGTTTTTAATTTCGCTTATCTTCGAAGCAATGCATAAAAAAGAAAGCGGAGAACACGAGGTTCATCCATTCGACTTTACGTTTAAAGACTTTAATATGAGGGATTTAAGCGAGGTTGTCATTTTGGGTCGAGTAAACCAACAAATTAACATTGATGAAAGAAACTATTTAAAGCTAGGTATTGCACAAATTGAGGTAGATTTTGCCGCGTTCGTTGATGAAAATACCGACGGCTATTTCCCACCTGTATTAATAAGACAGTTGCCGATAGGAGTAACGCTTTCTTGCAGATGTGGGCAATCCAAAAAATGGTTATGCACGCATCAAGCCAGAGTTTTGTATAATATTTTAAAGCGAGAAGAGTTCCGAATATTTTTTGATGATAGGTTTAGAAATCAGAAAATTAAGAGTGTGGCTTTTGCCTATGGTCTGGAAAATGAAGCAAGACTTGATGATTTTTTTGAGGTTTTTTTGAGTGAGTCCGATTATCTTATCAAACCAAAAACGGCAGAACTTATCGCCTTCGGCACAGAAGAACAGGAACAATTAAAATCGAAGCTTTTGCCAAACATCGCAAAAAAAATTAAACGCGAACGGCTGGATATTGATGATTTGGTGTTGGTGTTTGGCGAGCATAAGCATTTCAGAAATTTAACGGTTTCTATTCTCGAGGCTAAAAAAACAAAAAGTGGTCGTTTAAAACAACCTATAAAAAGCATTTCTGCATCATCTCTCGCGTTAGATGCAGAAGAAAAGGAATACATCAAATTTTTTATTGCTGCCGCAAGTTTTAAAAACAATTTTGATCAGACAGAAAGCGGACAGGAACTTACAGCGCTAAAGGCAATCTTGAAAAACCCGCTCCAATTAGCTACTTACCTGCAAGTCGATGAAACTTCGGCGACTTTAAAGATAAGCGATTTTAGGTCAGTCGATATAAAAGTGCAGCCCTTAAATTTAAGTTTATTGGTAAAACAAAAGACGATTTTTTCGAAATTACCGGAAGCTTAATTGTAGATGGTAAAGCGCACGATTTCGATAAAATTTTTTTGAAGCTTCAATACTTTATCAGTATTGCGCAAACCTTATTTTTAGTTCCACGGCTAGATTTTTTGCCTGTGATAGATTATTTTAGAAAGCAAGGAAACCGCTTGGTGTTGCATAAATCTAAATACCACGATTTTCAAAAAAAAATCCTAATCCCGCTAGAAGCAAGCATAAAAGTGAATTATGCTTTTTTAAAACCAGCAACCAAAGCTCAAATAGAAGAGAAAGGATTTGATTTGGAAGAGGAACGTTGTATTTATTTGTCCGAGTCTGAAGAGTTTATTTTGATAACGCCTGTAATGAAATATGGCGACATTGAAGTGCCGGTTTTATCGCAAAAGCAAATCCAAGCTAAAGATAAATTGGGTAATATTTTCACACTTGGACGAAACGAAAAAAAGGAACTTCAATTTATTGCAGAGGTGTTAAAGCAACATCCTTTTTTTTACGAACAACAGGAAGACGTAGAAGATTCTTTTTACCTGCATCGCAAACGTTTTTTAGAAATCGATTGGTTTTTAAATGCTTTTGAAACTTGGCGCAACAAGAACACTCAAATATTGGGTTTCAATCAATTAAAAAACAATAAATTAAATGCTCATAAAGCAGATATCAACATAGAGGTTTTAAGCGGTACAGATTGGTTTGAAACTAAAATGCAGGTTAAGTTTGGCAAACAACAAGTTGCCCTTAAACATTTGCATAAATCTATACAAAACAAAAGTAAATTTGTAACGCTAGATGATGGCACGCATGGCATTCTGCCTGAGGCTTGGATAGAAAAATTTTCAAGATATTTTGCCGCGGGCGATGTGGTTGAAGATTTGTTACTTATTCCGAAAATTAAGTATAATGCTATTGAAGACTTATATGATGGCTTTTTGTTGGATGAAGCGCTAAAAAATGAAGTAAATTACTATAAAAAAAAGCTAACCGCTATTGAAGATTTATCCGAGGTAAGCGTACCAAAAACCTTAACGGCAACGCTTAGAGATTATCAGCACTACGGTTTAAACTGGTTAAACTTTCTCGACGATTTAAACTTTGGCGGTTGTTTAGCCGATGATATGGGACTTGGCAAAACCATCCAAATCCTTGCTTTCTTCTTATTGCAACGAGAAAAGCTTGGACAGGTTACCAATTTGGTAGTGGTGCCGGCTTCGCTGATTTTTAATTGGAAAGAAGAAATTGCAAAGTTTGCTCCTTCGCTCAAAGTAAAAGTATTGCATGGCAGCGAACGAAAGATTGACAGCGCAAAGCTTGCTAATTACGAAGTCGTTCTTACGTCGTACGGAACTTTGCTTACTGACATAAATTTTCTAAAGAATTTCAAATTTAATTATGTGGTGTTGGATGAATCTCAAAACATAAAAAACCCATCATCGCAACGTTATAAAGCAGTAAAATTATTGCAAGCACGCAATAGAATTGTGTTGAGCGGTACGCCAGTGGAAAATAACACTTTCGATCTATATGGACAATTGTCTTTTGCCTGTCCGGGTTTATTTGGCAGCAAACAACATTTCGCCGATTTATATTCCACTCCGATAGATCAGTTTAGCGATGGAAAACGCGCTGCCGAATTACAAAAAGTAATCAAGCCTTTTATTCTGCGCCGAACCAAAGCGCAAGTTGCCAAAGAACTTCCAGAAAAAACAGAAATAGTCTTGTATTGCGAAATGGGAGTGGAGCAACGAGAAATTTATGAGGCAAATAAAAAAGAAATACAAGATTATTTACTCGGTAAAGATGATGATAGCTTGCAAAGAAGCACCATTCACGTTTTAAAGAGCATTACCAAACTAAGGCAAATTTGCAATTCTGCGGAATTATTGGGCGAAGGCAAGAGTTACATTCAGGCTTCCGCTAAAATAGAAGTGCTGTTAGAACAGATTGAAGCAAAAGCCAGCCAACATAAAATTTTAGTATTCTCTCAATTTGTGGGCATGTTGGATCTAATAAAAAAGCAGTTGGCAATGCGGAATATAAGTTTCGAAATGCTAACCGGGCAGACACGAAATAGGGCAGAAATAGTTAATGATTTCAAAAGGAACAAAAAAACTTCTGTATTTTTAATCAGTTTAAAAGCTGGTGGAACAGGATTAAATTTAACAGAGGCAGATTATGTTTATTTGGTCGATCCGTGGTGGAACCCCGCGGTAGAAAACCAAGCCATAGATCGGGCTTACCGAATTGGACAAAAGAAAAACGTAATGGCCGTTAGGTTGATCTGCCCCGATACCATCGAAGAAAAAATAATGCGATTGCAAGAGAAAAAGAAACATTTGGTAAATAATTTGTTGGAAGGCGAGGGAGGCTTTTTTAAAAATTTAAACAAGCAAGAACTGATGAAACTTTTGGGCTAAAAAAGGTCTCTATATTTTTTAATAATAAAATTCGCAACGACCACATTCTAATTTTTTTATAAATCGGACAAATTAAAAAATGTGGATGCAATAAGGTTATCGCCATTGAAGCATCTAAAAACTTTGTGTAAAAGTTTGTGTTAGCTATTTAAGAAATTGCCCATTTTTTTCTTGCAAAACCTTTCTAATTAAAAAGTTGGTTTATGCATTCAAAAGGTTAGTAGTTTTACCGTTAAAAGCATGGAAAAGAAACATATAGTTATTGTGGGTGGCGGTTTTGCCGGTATTAATTTAGCGAAACACCTAGGTGGCGAACAGGGTATAGAAGTTACTTTGGTAGATCGAAACAATTATAATTTTTTCCCTCCTTTACTCTACCAAGTTGCAACCGGTGTTTTAGATACCGCAAGCATTTGTATTCCGTTCCGCACCTTGTTTGAAGGGAAGAAAAATCTTCATTTTAGGCTTGGGGAGTTGAAGGAAATCGTTAGCGCCGAGAATAAACTAATCTTATCCTCGGGAGAACTTAACTATGATTACTTAGTAATCTCAACGGGAACAAAAAGCAATTTTTTCGGGATGGATAACATTCAGAAAAATTCGTTGCCTATGAAGACAGTAAACGATGCGCTTGCCCTTAGAAACTATCTTATAAGCGAAGCAGAGCGATTTAGCCAAGTAGAAGATGAGACCGAAAAGCGAAAAATGCGGAATATTGTGATTTCTGGCGCAGGTCCTTCTGGGGTAGAACTTGCCGGCATGATTGCAAACTTGCGAGAAAATACGCTAAAATCAATCTATCCTGAATTAGACCAATCGAAGATTAAAATTTATTTGGTAGATGGTACAGATGCAGTGCTTAGTTCTATGAGAACAGACTCGCAAAAATACGCACTCAAAAGCTTAAAAAAGTTAGGTGTTGAGGTGAAACTTAACGCGATGGTGTCAGATTATAAGGATGATGTGGTGCATTTTAAAGGGGGAGATACCATAGAAACTAAAACATTAATTTGGGCGGCGGGAGTTATAGCGCCTAAATTTAAAGGTCTTCCAGAAGAAAGTTACGAAAAAGGAAATAGATTATCTGTAGATAATTTCAGCAAGATAAACGGAACGCGAAATATTTATGCCATCGGCGATGCGTGTATCCAAAAGACTGATCCAAAATATCCAAAAGGGCATCCACAGTTGGGCAGTGTTGCAAAACAACAAGGAAAGGCCATGGCGAAAGTTTTTATAGACATGGTTAGAAATAAGCAACCAGAAGAATTTAGATATTTTGATAAAGGCACTATGGCCATTATCGGTAGGAGCAAAGCAGTTGCAGATTTGCCAATTGGTAACAAGACACTTACAGGTTGGTTTGCTTGGATGTCTTGGTTATTTGTACATCTTTTCTTGCTAATTAGCTATAGAAACAGGTTGAGAACAATGTCTAATTGGGCGAACGCATACTTTACAACAGGACAAGCGCAGGGGATTATGATAGATAAAGCGGCAGATGCGGTTGAGGGTTGAGAGTTTTGGGTTATAGGTTATAGGTTATAGGTTATAGGTTATACGTTATAGTTTATAAGTTGTGAGTTACGGGTTATGAGTTACGGGTCTAGGCAATAATAACAAGTTTTCGAAAATGTCTGGCTTCTGACTTCTGAATTCCTTTTCGTCTATTTTCCGCCTGCGAGTTTTTCTTTAAATTTAAATCTTAAATATTCTTGTTTAAAAAGAATTATGCCTTAAATCTGATACATCATTGTTAATCCTAACTTATCCAACTCATCGTAGAGTTATGTTAAATTTATAGTTCAGAAACTTAGGTACGTTTAGGCTTTCAACAATTTTATAGGAAGCTTTTTCTTTGATAAATGTTGGCGCATCCAAACCCGAGTTTAATGCGGCTGCGGTGTAGAAATCCCCTTTTGTGGGATGATTTGGTGCGCAGGCATTATAAGTTTCTCCAAAGGCATCGTTTTCTATAGTGGCGCAAGCAACGCCGATGGCATCTTTTTGATGAATCATATTTACAGGCGCTAAGCCATTTGGAATATTAGTTTTGCCGGCGAAAAAACGTGCAGGTTCTCGGCGTGGTCCAAATAATCCCGCAAAGCGGATGATGGTAAAATTATTAGGCCTTAGTCTTTTTATAATCTGCTCTGATTCTAAGATTATCTTCCCAGAATTTGTGTCTGGAATTGTTTCGCTAAATTCATTAACAGCTTTGTTTTGATCTCCGTAAACACTGGTAGAACTTATTAAAACTATTTTTGTATCCTCTTTTGTTGATTGTACGATAGAGTCGATTTTTTTTGGATAATCTCCCAACTCTAAAGATTTTCTTTTTGGTGGGATGCAAATGAATAAAACATCCGAATCAAAAAATGCTTTATTACTTAGCTGCTTTTCGGCGGAAAAATTTATCAAAAACGGGTCTATTCCAGCTGCCAAAAGCTCTGGAATTTTTTCTTTTGAAGTGGTCGACCCCTTAACAGAATAACCTCTCTTGATTAGTTCTTCGGCGAAGGCAAATCCAAACCAACCACAGCCTAAAATAGAGATGGTTTTATATTTTTTTATCGGCTTTGCCATTTCTAAAATCTTTCAATTTTATCACCGTTATCGCCCAAAGAATAACATGCTCTACACCGTGGTTCATAACTTTCTTTTTCGCCAACTAAAATGGTGCTGTCATTTAAGACGGTTCGATAGCTATACAAGGCCGGATTGCCGCAGCAAACGCAAACGGCGTGTATTTTGGTTACATGCTCTGCAATTGCCATTAAGGCAGGAAGTGGTCCAAAAGGTTTTCCGGCAAAATCCATATCTAAACCGGCAACAATTACCCGCACACCTTTTACCGCTAGTTTATTGCAAATTTCGGGCAATTGATCGTCAAAAAATTGCGCCTCGTCAATGCCAACAACTTGTGTGTTGGCTCCCAAAAGCAATATCGAGGAAGAATTACTTACTGGAGTGGAAGTGATAGAGTTCGAATCGTGTGAAACTATGTTTGTATCGTGATAGCGGTTATCAGTTCTCGGCTTAAATATTTCTACGTTTAGCTTAGCAATTTGTGCCCTTTTTAATCGGCGTATCAGCTCCTCCGTTTTGCCAGAAAACATAGAGCCGCAAATAACTTCTACGCTGCCCGAAAACTCGCCTCTTCTCCTAAAATTCTGTTCACTGAATAACATAAAAGTTCGAAAATCTAATTTTTTAATAAACGCTACTCAAGACAATTTTAAGTTGTAAATTCCACAAGATGGCATCGCATGAAATTTTAAACAAAGATGCCAAGACAACAAATATCATTATAATGTGTTATTTTTGAACAGCTACTTATCAACATATAGCATCAAAAGAAAGATTTAAAAAATGATGACTCAGGAAGAGATTTTTAAAAAGGTAGGCAATATTTTAGCCGATCTAAATCAACAATATAACTACTTATCAACCAATATTAGCGAACTAAACGAATTAGAGGTGGAGCTTTTTTTGGCAAACGCCGACTTTCTTGCCGACCATGTAAAAATTATCGAAAAGTTAAATCACTCAAAAACGGAGATAAAACCCGAGAAAGGCTTTACCCATATTATCGAAGACGTAGAACCAGATTCGCTTTCGTCTGAAACTGACAACGAAACAGAAAGGCACGCGGTTGAAGAAATAGTTGCGCAAGAGCAAGCGGAGGAGCGAGTTGATTTGAAATCAAAAGAGGAACTTCGAGAAGATGAGATCGTGCATACGGAAATAGCGCAAAATAGAAACAATGATTTTTTTAAGCCCGATTTAGAGGAACGTTCTTTCGAATTTGAGTTAGAAAAAATGGTAGAGGCTAGGGGAGACGTTGAAGATCATGAATTGGCTGCGGCGAACGAAGAGGATGAGTTTAGCTTTGAAGAAAAGGAATTGCAAGATGAATCCAAATCAATAAAAGGAATGGATAACTCGAATTTTGAGGACGATGAGATTGGTCCGGAGCCATTTTTAATATCCGCAGCACAAGAAAGTCAACCGGATGAAGAACAAGAGGTGCCATCTAAAGCCGAACCCAGTAAAGATAAGCCGCAAGAAGTGACCAAAAAAGCTTATGTGCCGCCTACAACTGCAGAACGGAACGAAAGAAACGGCATAAACCTAGATAGTGGCTCGTCATCGTCATCAGTTGGCGGTATTGCAAGTTTTAGTCCAGAAGTGGTGCGCACAGAATCGCTCCCTTCAGCTTTTCAAAATGACTCGTTTTCAAAGGAGGAAGGCACATCAAAAGAAGGAACCACATTAAATGACATGTTAGGCAAAAAAGCAACTAAGGCCGAGCCAAATTTAAAAGCGCCCATCTCAGATTTAAAGCAGGCCATAAACCTAAACGAAAAAATGCTTTTTATAAAAGACTTGTTCGGCGGCTACAACATGGCTTATAGCGAAGCAATAGAATTAGTGAACAAAATGACCACGTTCGATAATGCAGAGAAGTTTCTTCGAAATAATTATGCAGCGAAAAATAATTGGGCAAGTAAGCAAAATACGGTAGATCAGTTTTACGAGATTTTGCATAAGAGGTTCGATAAGTAGGTTAGGGGTTAAAGGTTACGGTTTACGGGTTATGAGTTACGGGTGTACGCGGCAGTAACAAGTTTTCAAGAAGGTTTAACTTCCGACCTCTGAGTTCCTTTTTGTCTTTGTTCCTAGCTCCTTTATCTCCAACTTCTGACTGCTAATTTCTCTTAGAAGAACCAAGTATCAAGACAGGGCTCTCGGAATAGGTTTTTATCTTTGACGATTGATTTCTGACCAATGATGCTTGACCGCTGATACCTAAATATATCCCATCCTATTAGAATCTAACTTTAAAAAAATAAAAATCAGAATGGTAAAACTCCAAAGCGAAGATCCGCCATAACTAATTAGCGGTAGCGGAATGCCAATTACAGGAATAATCCCAACGGTCATCCCAATATTTATAAATACGTGGAAGAATAAAATACTTGCTACGCAATATCCGTAAACCCTAGAAAATACCGACCGTTGGCGTTCCGCCATATTTACAATCCGCAAAAGTAAAAACAGATATAGGCCTATAACCACCAAGCAACCAACAAATCCCCATTCTTCTCCGATAGTAGAAAAGATAAAATCTGTGCTCTGCTCTGGCACATAGCCATACTTTGTCTGCGTACCTTGTAAAAATCCGCGTCCGGTAAGTTGGCCAGAACCAATGGCAATTTGAGATTGGATTACATTATAACCCGCACCTTTATTATCGGTTTTTAGTCCGAGCATTAATTCAATACGACTCCGCTGGTGAGGTTCTAATACAGTCGTATAGGCAAATTTTACCAAAAACAAGTAACCAATAGCCAAAAGTGCAACCAATACGGTAACCACAAGTGTTTGTCGGCGGCGTTTATTAGCATAAACGAAAAGCGCCGCAACAATACAAATAACTGCAATCAAAACGCCGATTGGGACCAAAAAATCTGCAATAAACAGAACAATCATTCCCAGAAAAATAAGAAGAAAATAGCCAGACAAACCTTCTCGATACAAAGGAAACATAAATGCCAAAAACACCAAAGCAGATCCGGTATCTGGCTGTAATTGGATTAACAGTAATGGGATAAAAACAATCAGCCCTGCAAAAAAAATTGTTTTGAAGTTGTTAAATTTCGGATTAAACGATGCCACATACCTTGCAAGTAATAAGGAGGTTCCAAATTTTGCAAATTCTGAGGGTTGGAGCCTAAAGGAGCCAAGAGGAATCCAAGCCTGGTTACCGCCCACATTTCTACCTATAAATAAAACGGCAATTAATAATACAATGGTTACTCCATAAATAATTGGTGAAAACACGCTAAAAACGCGGGCATCGAACAACAAAATAGCTAAGCCCAAAATAAGGCCGGTAAGTATGTAAATAAGTTGTTTACCGTAGAGTGCAGAAAAATTAAACGCTACCGTTTTTTCAGGTATAGATGCATAAATATTAATAAAACCTATTGCGCAAAGCGCCAAATAGATTAGAACGGTAATCCAATCTACATTTAAAAAGAAGCGATTCTTTACCTGTTGCATGATCTACTTTTCTTTAAACTTAAAAGCCCTTGCCGCTTTTTGCATGGCAGAATCTACGGCAGCATTTGCTTTGACAATTTTTAAACTGTCTTTGGCGCGTTTAATTTCTTTAGCCTTAACTATAGCTAAACTGTCTGCGTTACTTAATTTTTTTGCCTGCAACGATGGTAATAGGTTTTGATTTTTCATCCATTCTACTTGCTGTTTTCTAGCGCCGCTAACATCGCCTGTTAAATATTTTTCAACCAAGTAACTTGCAATTGGCGCTGCATAGGTACTTCCGTACCCTGCATTTTCTACAATAACCGCAATGGCGATTTTTGGATTAACTTTGGGAGCAAAGCCAACAAATACAGAATGATTTTTGCCATGCGGATTTTGTACCGTACCAGTTTTGCCGCACATAAGAATGTTCGGAATCCTAGAGAGTGTGGCCGTTCCCCAAGCGCTGTTTACGGCATCTTGCATACCCTGAATTACAGGTTCGAAGTTTTTTTCATCAACCCCAACATAATTTTTAGTTACATATCTTTTAGGAACCAAATTTTCATCGCCAATGGTTTTAATAAAATGCGGGGTAATGTAAAAGCCTCTATTGGCGATAGCTGCCATGACGTTTGCCATTTGTATTGGGGTAGAGGTAATTTCTCCTTGCCCAATTGCTTGAGAAATGAGTGTACTATAACCCCAATATTTTCCGTAAATTTTATTGTAATGAGATGCATTATAAAAATAGCCAGGTCTTTCAAAAGGAACATCAACACCTAGCTCTTCCCCAAAACCAAATTTAGCCACCTTATCGTGCCAATCTTGATAGGTTTTACGCTGGTTTTTCATGCCATTTTTAGTAATCAACTTTTGAAAAACGTGGCAAAAATAAGTATTACAGCTGCGGGCAATTCCTCGCTCCAAGCCAATGCTTCCATCCACGTGTTCACATTTTACACGGTGGTTTCCTGCTTGGAAATAGCCTGGGCAGTAGAAATAGGTATTGCTATCAATTACACCTTCTTGAAGTGCGACTAAGGCGTCAACTGGTTTAAAGGAAGAGCCAGGTGGATAATAACCCATAATAGGTCTGATTACGGATGGACGATATGGATTTCGCAACAAATCCATGTAATTGTTGCCCCAATCTTTCCCAACAAGTTTATTTGGATCATAGCTTGGACTACTTATATAAGCTAAAATTTCGCCTGTTGTAGGTTCTATAGCTACTATCGCACCAACCTTATTTTGCATTAATTCTTCGCCCATGCGCTGTATGCGCATGTCTAGTCCTGTTATTAGGCGTTCGCCAGATGCTGCTTTGACATCATACTTTCCGTTTGCGTAACTACCTTGGGGCGTATTATGCACATCGTACACCATTCTAGTAACACCTTTTTCCCCGCGCAATTGATCTTCATAAGATCGTTCCAAACCACTTTTGCCAATAAAATCACCCAGGCTGTAATAGCTGTCAGAATTGGCAATATCTGCAGAATCAACTTCCTTTACATAGCCAAATAACTGCCCGGCAATACTGTCTGGATATTGCCTGACTGTTCTATCTTGAGTATTAAATCCGGGGAAACGGTAAATGATTTCTTGCAATTTAGCATAGCTTTGCACGCTTATTTGCCTATCAAAAGGAGTATATCGATAGTTCGATTGAACCTTTGCTTTTCTTAAGCGAGATTTTACGCTCGCTGTGCTAATGCCTAAAGCTCTGGCTAACGCAACGGTATCAAAAGCTTTAACATCATTCGGTAAAACCATTAAATCGTACACCGGCTCGTTTTGTACGATAACTTTTCCATGTCGATCTAAGATTGCACCACGGGCGGGATATTTGTAAATCTTTCGCAAGACATTGCTTTCCGCAGAGAGAAAGTATTTATCGGTAGCTATCTGGATATAGAATAATTTAGCCAACAATGCAATAACCACCACGATAAACAGCCCCTGCACAACGTATTTTCTGGTAAATAACTGTTCCATCAACGCGCCTTCCTTCTATAAAAGATAAATTCTATCAATAAAATAAGGAGTAAGGTAAAAGCTATGCTGAGCGCAGCTCTTACAAGCGTATAAGTAAGTTCTGTCAACCTGAAACTTTCTAGAAAAAATAACACTAAATGATGTGCAGTAACGCATAAAAAGGCATATAAAGAAAACCACTGAAAACCCATGTATCTTAATGACGGCTCTGGCTCATCTAGTGTGTCTTTATTTGTACTTATACTTATAAATGATATACGCACAAATGCCAAAACGGTACAGGATGTGGCATGTACGCCCATAGTGTCGTAAAAAGAATCTAGGGTAAAACCGGTACCAAAAGCTAAAACATACAGCAGCAAGTTTGGTATTTTAAATGGAAGCAACAGCAGAAAAAGCACATAAATAAAGGGCGTAGATAAATCATAAAAACCCATGTTTTTGAGCAAAAATATTTGCACGCAAAGCAATATGAGCCATCTTAAAATATTTATAATTAATACTTTACTGTTCATTGCTGTTCTCTCCGCTTTCTAAAGTATTTTGCTCTTCTGCAGTTTTATCTTTTACCACATAAACATATTGCAAGGTGCTAAAATCGTTAAATAAAATAAGTTCTGCCGAAAGAAAGTTGTCGTTGGTAGAAACATTTGTCCTGCTTATTTTGCCAACCAATATCCCTGCGGGAAAAGAACCAAAACCTGATGTTACAACGGTATCGCCGACTTTCATTTTTATATGGTTTGGCACTTCCTTAATGTAGGCTTTTTTGATATCAAAATTTCCATCGCCCCACACTAAAGAGCCAAGGGCATTGTTTTTTTTAAGCACTACACTAATTCGGGTGTCTTTGTGCAATAACGATTGTATGGTTGCCAAGTGCGCAGAAACATCTCTAATAAAACCGACCACGCCTGCATAGGGAGAAATTACCGACATCCCAATGGCAATTCCATCATTGGTACCTCTATTGATGGTCATGATGTTGTTGCGCAGAGTTACCGAATTTTTAACAACTCTGGCGGCAAGAAAAGTATATTGCTGATGGGTTAACGTGTCTTTTATCGTTGTATCTTTTGCGCTATCTACACTAGTTAACGCCAACAGTTTGGTTTTAAGTTTTGCATTTTCTACGGCTAAACTGTCATTAACTTTACCGAGATTAATGTATCTTTTTAAGACGTTAAATTTTTCGTAGGCGCTACCAACCAACTCGTTTGTAGAATTAAAGGTAACAGAACGTTGATAGGCGTTGTTTTTTACGACACAGAAAATCCCAAACGTAAAGAAAAAAATAAATAGAAAGAATGCGTTATACTTGTTAACAAAAATCCAAAGGTTACGCATGCTTGTTGTGAGTTACAAGTTACCTGTTAAATGTCAAGACGCTTTGTAATTTATGATTTTAAGGCCCATCAGCCAATAGTATAAATGTGTAGAATAATAGTTATTTTCAAGTTAGGTGTATTAGACTTGCAACAAATAACTCACAACCCGTAACTCCTATCACTGCATTAAAAACTTATAACCTCCAATATTTTTTAGCGCTATGCCCGTACCACGAACTACGGCACGAAGTGGATCTTCTGCCACATGTACTGGCAGCTTTGTTTTAGAAGCTACTCTTTTATCTAGTCCGCGGAGTAAGGCACCGCCACCAGTTAAATAGATGCCGGTTTGGTAAATATCTGCAGAAAGCTCTGGAGGCGTAATCTCCAAAGCTTTCAAAATTGCTTCCTCTATTTTAGAGATGGATTTATCCAAACAATGCGCAATTTCTGTATAAGAAACGGTAATCTGTTTGGGCACGCCTGTCATTAAATCTCTACCCTGTACAGCAAAATCGGCAGGTGGGTCTTGCAGCTCGGGTAAGGCAGCACCAACTTCTATCTTAATTTTTTCTGCGGTACGATCACCAATCATAATGTTATGCTGACGGCGAATGTAATTTACAATGTCCGAATCGAAATTATCTCCCGCAACGCGGATAGATTGATCGCAAACGATGCCCGATAGCGCAATTACCGCAATTTCCGTAGTTCCACCGCCAATATCGATGATCATGTTTCCCATCGGCTCTTCCACATCAATTCCAATTCCAACGGCAGCAGCCATCGGTTCATGGATTAGGTAAACCTCTTTTGCGCCGGCAATTTCTGCCGAATCTCTTACAGCACGTTTTTCTACCTCGGTAATGCCAGATGGAATGCAGATAACCATCCGCAGTGACGGAAACATCCAACCTTTACCTCCGTTTAACATGCGGATCATTCCTTTTATCATCGCTTCGGCTGCGTTAAAATCTGCGATAACACCGTCCTTTAAAGGTCTAACGGTCTTAATGTTGTCGTGCGTTTTACCCTCCATCTGCATGGCTTGCCTGCCAATGGCAATTACTTTATTTGTTGTTCGATCAAAAGCAACAATAGATGGTTCATCTACCACAACTTTGTCGTTATGTATAATTAAGGTGTTCGCCGTGCCCAAATCAATGGCAACTTCTTGCGTAAACCAATTAAATAATCCCATGTTTTATAATTTATATAAAAGCTAATGTAAAATTAGACTTTTTATTGTGTTAAATGTTTTGCGTCAAGTCAACCGAAACCGACTTCTTTTAGTGTTTAAAATGTCTTACGCCTGTGGTAACCATAGCAATTCCTTTTTCATTTGCCATGGCGATGGAATCTGCATCCTTAATTGAACCCCCAGGTTGTAAAATGGCGGTTATGCCAGCATCGGCAGCAATCTCTACGCAATCTGGAAAAGGAAAAAAAGCATCAGACGCCATCGACGCCCCTTTAATGCTAAACCCGAAAGAGGCAGCTTTATCTATGGCTTGCCTTAAAGCATCTACACGAGAAGTTTGTCCGACGCCGCTTGCTAATAATACCTTGTTTTTAACCAGCACTATGGTGTTTGATTTTGTGTGCTTTACCAACTTGTTTGCAAAAAACAAATCTTCTAATTCTTGCGATGCTGGTTTCTTATCGGTCACCGATGTCATTTGATCTTCGCCTTCTATAACTAAATCCTTGTCTTGCTCTATTACTCCATTTAAAAGTGTTTTAAACTGCTTGTTGCTCAACTCAACATTGTTCCTTTTTAAGATGACTCTGTTTTTCTTCCTCGCAAATAATGCTATCGCCTCTGGTTGATAATCTGGAGCAATCAAAACTTCAAAAAATAGATTGTTAATTTCTTCGGCAGTTGCCAAATCTACGGTTTGATTGGTAATGATTACACCGCCAAATGCCGAAACTGGATCGCAAGCTAGGGCGTCTGTCCAAGCTTCGAGCAACGAACTTCTAGAAGCAACTCCACAAGCATTGGTATGTTTCAAAATAACGACTGTTGATTCATCAAACTCATCTATCAAAGCCACGGCCGCATCAACATCTACCAAATTATTGTAAGAAAGTTCTTTGCCGTTCAACTTGGTAAACATGGCATCTAAATCTCCATAAAAATAACCCTGCTGATGCGGATTTTCTCCATATCGCAATGTTTTAGCGTCCGCTAGACTTTGTTTAAAAACGTTTAATGGCTCTTCTGTATTGAAATAATTAAAAATTGCAGTATCATAATGTGAGGAAATATGAAAAGCTTTTTTTGCAAACGCTTTGCGCTGCGCGAGAGATGTTTTGCAATCTTGTGCTTCTAACTGCGAAAGCAAAATGCTATAGTCGTCTTTTGATGCAAGTATAACGACATCATTAAAGTTTTTTGCTGCTGCACGAATTAAAGAGATGCCGCCAATGTCTATCTTTTCTATTACGTCTCCTTCTGCGCAGCCTGATGCTACGGTTTCCTCAAAAGGATATAAATCTACAATAACGAGGTCGATTTCAGGTATTTCATATTCGGCAATTTGCGACTGATCTGAAGCCAATGAACGACGATTTAGAATCCCACCAAACACCTTTGGATGTAAGGTTTTAACTCGGCCGCCTAAAATAGACGGATATCCGGTCAAATCTTCTACCGCAGTTACAGGTAAATTTAAATCTTTTATAAATTGTTCAGTACCGCCTGTCGAAAATAATTGTACTCCATTTTTGGCCAAAAACTCTACTAAGGAAGCTAATCCATCTTTGTAATAAACTGAAATTAAAGCATTTTTAATTTTAATCATTTCACTCATTATGCCGAAAATTTTTGAGCTGCAAAGGTAGGGAATTAGATTGTTTTTTTTGGGCCGATTTAGGAACAAAACATGAAATTGTTGACAGATTTTTTTTGGCAAATCTGGCAAACCGATTTAAGAAAGCAAACAACCCACAAAAATATTGAATTCTAAAAAGTTACGCCTTAGGTTAAATTTTTCTAAAACCGAAAATATCCAATTCGGAGCTACTGACAGCTTTACTTCTTCAATTTTTTAACCAAGCTTTCCACAACCCGCGGATAATGGAGATGCTCCAACTGCTGGCCTTTAAACTTCACCATCTCTAACGTATCGGCGGCATCTATTTTGTATTTTGCCTGGTAAATATATTCGCCCTCATCGTATTTACTGTTAACATAGTGGATGGTAATTCCTCCTTCGCTTTCCTTGTTGGCCAAAACAGCAAGGTGCACTTTATCGCCGTACATCCCTTTTCCGCCAAATTTTGGTAAAATGGCTGGGTGAATATTTATTATCCTACCGGGATAAGTATTGATAATGTTATCTGGAAGAAGACATAAAAAGCCGGCAAGCACAATAAAGTCAATATCTAGGTTTTTCAGCAGCAACAAAATATTTTCTGTGTTATAGAGTTCGTGTTTATCGAAAATATGACTTGGAATCTCAAAGTTATCCGCTCGCTGAAGTACGTAGGCATCGGCGTTGTTGGTAAGCAACAGCGCAACTTCGGCGTCGTCGCTGGGCTTAAAATGCTCCATTAATTTTTGGGCATTGGAGCCAGAACCCGATGCAAAAATGGCTATTTTTTTTTTCACTGTATGGGACGTTTGTTTCAAAAGTAATATTTTAAATCAAGTTTAAACTTAAAAACAAAACATTACCAATGTTCTCCTTGATTTTTAAAGCTTGCATTTCATTTGGGTGGTTGGGTGATTTTTGGAACCAAAAAAATAAAAAACTGTTTTGTAAATTAAAAACATAAAGCATATATTTGCAACCCGAATAAAAACGCAGCATCAACACAAAATAATAGGTTAAAGAGCATGGCAAACCATAAATCGTCACTAAAAAGAATTAGAGCTAACGCAACAAAACGTTTACGCAATAGATATCAGGCAAAAACTACCCGTACTTTTATAAAAAGGTTGCGTGCTTCAGAAGATAAAAAAACTGCGTCGGAGCTTTTGCCAAAGGTTATTTCGATGTTAGATCGCTTGGCGAAGAAAAATGTAATACACAAGAATAAAGCTTCAAACAACAAATCGAAATTGACAAAATTTGTGAATGGTTTAAGCTAGGTTTTAACTTAACATATTTGTAACGCTGCAGATGTTCTTTGCGGCGTTTTTTTTGGCCCAATTTTTTATAAAATGAGTTCTATTTGAAACGTTTGCAAAATAAGCCCGAATAAATAACAAACACATATGCTAGGTTGCGATAAAATTTTTTTATCGATATTAGATGCGTTATACATTTATGAACTTGCACCTAATTTTATTATTATAAAATGGAAGATTACGCGCAAAGATTGGGCATTAAATCTTGGGCAGAAGAAGACCGCCCCAGAGAAAAGCTATTGCAGCATGGCCGCAGGCACTTAACAAATGCAGAACTTGTGGCCATTTTAATTGGTTCTGGCAACCTAACAGAATCTGCGGTAGATTTAAGCAAAAGAATTTTAGCATTTTACGATAATAACTTAACCAAGCTTGGTAAAGCCAGCATAGCAGATTTGTCTAACTTTAAAGGTATTGGCGAGGCGAAGGCAATTGCTATAATTGCAGGCCTAGAGTTGGGTTTACGCAGAAAGGAAACCGATGCCGAAACTATTGTGAAGATTTCTGATTCTACCGATACCTTTAACCATCTAAACCATATTTTTGCCGATTTAAACCATGAAGAGTTTTGGGTGATTTTTTTAAACCGATCTAACCATATATTGGGCAAATATTTAATTAGCAAGGGAGGGCAGGCCGGCACCATCGCCGATCCCAAAATTATATTTGGAATGGCGCTAGAAAAAAATGCAGCAGGCATCGTACTAGCACACAACCATCCATCGGGCAACCTAACGCCGAGCGATGCAGATAACAGGTTGACAAAAAACTTAACAGACGCAGGCAAATTGCTTAGTTTGTACATTGTAGATCACCTAATTTTTGCAGGCAATAAATATTACAGTTATAAAGACGAAGATTTAATTTAATAACAAACCCATAAAAAGCCATGAAGTATATCCTAAGCATTTTCGCGTTCCTTTCTATTACATACTCCGGCTTAGCGCAAAACCCAATCAAGATCATCACCTATAATATTAGATACAACAATCCTGGTGATGGGATAAACGCTTGGCCAAACAGAAAAGACAATGTAAAAGCGCTCGTAAAATTTCACGAGGCGGATATATTGTGCGTGCAAGAGGCATTGGCATTGCAATTTGATCAAATCTTAGAAAATTCTAATTTTACGGCAGAAGGTGTTGGCCGCGATGATGGTAAGCGCAAAGGAGAATTTTCTGCCATTTACTTTGATAAAGATAGGTTTATTAAAAAAGATGGCGGTCATTTTTGGTTATCGCTTACGCCTACCGTACCATCTGTAGGATGGGATGCTGCGCTAGAAAGAATTTGCACTTGGGTAAAATTGTACGATAAGCTTAACAAAAAAGAATTTTTGGTTTTTAATACGCATTACGATCATATAGGGGTGCAGGCGCGCATAGAATCTGCCAAGCTCATAAAGCAGAAAATACAAGATATTGCTCCAACGCTGCCTGTTGTTTTTACTGGTGATTTGAACGTAACGCCAGAAACAGAAGCCATAGCAACCATAAAATCTTTTCTACAAGACGCAAAAGAAATTTCCGATGAGGCGCCATACGGACCCGATGGAACTTTTAATGGCTTCAAGTGGGATAGTGCATTAAAGGATAGAATAGATTACGTTTTTGTAAATAAAGGATTTAAAGTATTAAAATATGCGGTTCTTTCTGATAGCATAGACCAACGCTACTTTTCAGACCATTTACCTGTTTTCGCAGAGCTGTTTCTTAAATAGAAAAATCGTCAAGTACAGCCTCCGATCTAAAGTTTGAGGGCTATTATTGGTCAGCACCATGGGCACCTTATATGAGGTGTATGTTTTCCGCTTTGCGCGATAAACAATATCTTTGTTTTTTGTAGTAATGGTTCGCCAAAGTATAGCGCTTCTAACTACTTACTACTTTATACCAACTACTCTTAGAATAAATGAAAATATCATACAACTGGCTCAAACAATTCGTTAACATTAATCAAACACCCGATGAGTTATCGCTTATTCTAACCAACGTTGGCTTGGAAGTAGAAAGTTTAGAAAAAGTTCAAGCCATAATTGGCGGTTTAGATGGATTATTAATTGGCGAAGTTTTAACTTGTGTATCTCATCCAAATGCAGATAAAATAAAACTCACCACCGTTAATTTGGGCGATAGCAATACTTACCAAATTGTTTGCGGCGCGCCAAATGTTGCTGCCGGGCAAAAAGTAGTTGTCGCCCCGGTTGGCTGTACCGTATATCCGCTTTCTGGCGAACCTTTTAAAATAAAAGAAGCGAAGATAAGAGGCGAAGTGTCTCAAGGAATGATATGTGCCGAAGATGAAATTGGCCTTGGCAAAAGTCACGATGGGATTATGGTTTTGCCGGCAGAAGCAAAAGTAGGGGTTCTGGCAAAAGACTTTTTCAAGCTGGAAGATGATTTTATTTTCGAAATTGGCCTAACACCAAATAGGGCAGATGCCGCTTCGCATTTGGGCGTTGCCCGAGATTTAGGCGCTTATTTTCGCAGCGCTATTAAAATGCCCGATTTATCTACCTTTAAAACTGGTAGCAATTCGCTTATAATTCCTGTTACTGTAGAAGATTTAGATGCTTGTCCGCGATACACCAGCTTAACAATATCCGGCGTAGAGGTTCAAGACTCTCCTGCTTGGTTGCAAGATAAACTTAAAATAATTGGCATGCGCCCAATAAATAACATTGTCGATGTTACAAATTATGTGCTTCACGGTTTTGGGCAGCCTTTACATGCCTTTGATGCCGCAAAGATTACAAGCGGGAAAGTAGTGGTTAAAAAAGTTGCAGATGGAACTAAATTTACAACCCTTGATGGCGTAGAGCGAACACTTAGCGGAGATGATTTGATGATTTGCAATGGCGACAAACCTATGTGCATAGCTGGTGTTTTTGGTGGGAAAACATCTGGCGTAGATGCGGCAACGACAAGTGTTTTTTTAGAAAGTGCGTACTTTAACTCGGTTTCCATTCGTAAAACTGCAAAACGACATAGTTTAAAAACAGATGCTTCTTTTAGATATGAGCGTGGTACCGATCCAAACATCACCATAGATGCTTTAAAAATTGCAGCAATGTTGATAAACGAATTGGCAGGCGGCGAAATTTCCTCGGAGATATCAGACATTTATCCAAATCCCATCCAAGATTTTCAATTTAATGTTAGCTATAAAAACATCAATAAATTAATTGGCGCAGACATCTCAAAAGAAGAGATAAAAGAAATAATTCTTGCACTTAACATTGGTGCAGATGAAATAGATGAAGAAAGACTTGCATTGAGCGTACCTCCGTACAAGGTAGATGTTACCCGGGAGTGCGATATTACCGAAGAATTTTTGCGGATTTACGGTTACAACAAAATTGCCATCCCAACCAAAATCAATGCTTCGTTAGGTTATGGCAGCAAGCCAGATAAAGAGAATACTAATAATACTGTTGCCGATTTATTAAGCGCGACTGGATTTGCAGAGATTATGTGCAACTCCATAACCAAACCTGCTTACTATAGAAACTTAAATACTGCGGTGCATATTTTAAATCCACTAAGCAATGATTTGAGTGTGATGCGCCAAAGTTTGTTAATGCCCGCCTTGGAAAGTGTGGCCTATAATCAAAATAGAAAAAACCCGAATTTAAAGTTTTTCGAGTTTGGTAAAACGTATCAGTTCATTAACGAAAAGTATGTAGAAAAGCAACGGTTGCTGTTATTAATTACCGGAAGTAGGGAAAGCGAGCAATGGAATCAAAACAACCAACCTACTTCATTTTACAATTTAAAAGCGGCTGCCGAGGGAGTTCTATCTAGACTAGGTATCTTAAGTTATCAAACCGATTCATTAGAAGATGATGCGTTTGCTTACGGCATAAAATATTTTAGGGGCGAGCAGGTTTTGGTAAAATTTGGGGCTGTTACGCAAAGAGATAAAAAATTGACAGGTGTTAATGCAAATGTCTTTTATGCAGACTTAGATTGGGATGTAGTTTTGAATATCGTTAAGAAAAATAAGATCGTAAATAGAGAGGTTTCAAAATACCCGCAGGTACGCAGAGATTTGTCTTTGTTGATAGATAAAGACGTAACTTTTGAGCGTTTAAAAACCATCGCGTTTAGAACAGAAAAAAAGTTAATTAAAGAAGTAGGCGTTTTTGATGTGTACGAAGGGGATAAACTGCCCGAAGGGAAAAAATCTTACGCGCTAAAATTTCTTCTTGGGGATGAAGAGCGAACGCTAAGCGATACGCAAATAGAGCAGGTAATGCAAAAATTGATAAAGAATTTGGTGCACGAAGCTAGTGCTGAGATTAGGAAATAAGATTTTAATTCGTATTTTTATCAAGAAATTAATGGATTCGGTTGCAACACAGTTGGAAGGCATTTTGGATAAGACAGCTCGGGTTATAGAGTTGTGTGCGGCGTTGCAAGAGGAAAATGATTTATTGAAGTTGGAAAACCAATCGTTAAGTGTTGCACTAATTACATCCAAAGATAAAACCAAAGATTTAGATGAGAAAATGAGGGTTTTAAAATTGGCGAAGAGTATTGAGGGAAACAACGAGAAATCTCTTGATATTAAGCAAAAAATTAACGATTTTGTGCGAGAGATTGATAGGAGTATTGCTTTACTTAAACGGTAAGTTTAGCAAATGCAAACAGAAACTAAGCTAATAAATGGGAGAAATCTCTATTAAAATAACCATTTCTGACCGTATTTATCCATTAAAGGTAAACATGGAAGAGGAAGAAATTGTGAGGCGGGCGGCAAAGATGATCAATGAGCGCATAAAAGAATATCAAGAAAATTATGCGGTTAGAGATAAGCAGGATCTGCTTAGTATGGCTTTGTTGCATTATGCAACTGCTGTATTAAGAACAGAAAACAAGGTGCACAACCAAGATACTGCGGTAGCCGATAAGGTAGAGGAGCTGGATGTTTTATTAAATGATTTTTTTTCGAGATAAGGTTCGTTCTTTATAGTTTGTGTTAAATTAAGCTAGACTTAGGGTCCGGGGCTTTTTGATTACGCATACATGTTTAATTGGTACAAAAATATAGCCGTAGCTAGTTTTTGAGTTTCAAATTTTTTAAACTTAACACTTCAATATTTATAGGGTTAAGAGGGCGTATTCCATCTGCTTTGGCACCTGGAAATGGCTTAAATCCTAACTATGTATAGTTGAGGTTTAGAATGCTGAAGCTTTAAGGATTATCTGCGGTTTTTTTATTTAAAATTAAAAAATGGAAATAGTAGCATACGTGCTTGCCGGCCTAGTTGTCGGCATTTTAGCGGGAAGATTCCTGCTTAGAGGGTTGTTTAAAAAGAAAGAAATAGCTGCTCAGAGTAAAGTAAAAAAGATTTTAAAAGACGCAGAAAATAATGCAGAAATCTTAAAGAAGAACAAACTATTAGAAGCAAAAGAAAACTTTTTGCAATTAAAGCAGGAACATGAAAAAGAGGTAAATGCTAAAAATAACACAATAAACCAACGTGAAAATACCATAAAGCAAAAGGAGCAATCGGTAAACCAGCGGATGGAGAACTTTAACAAAAAAGAACAAGAGTTAGAAAAATCCAAGACCAATTTAGAAAGACAAACTGATATCGCACTGAAAAAACAGCAAGAAGTAGATGTTCTAAAGGATCAACATTTGAAACAGTTGGAAAGTATCGCCGGACTTTCTACAGAGGAAGCTAAGGAGCAATTAGTAGAGAATTTAAAGCAAGAAGCACGCACCCAGGCTATGATGCAGATAAAAGACATTATAGATGAGGCAAAGTTGACTGCTACCAAGGAAGCTAAAAAAGTGGTTATCCAAAGCATACAACGCACGGCGACTGAAGTGGCTATAGAAAATTCGGTGTCGGTTTTTCACATCGAAAGTGACGAGATTAAAGGGCGAGTAATTGGAAGAGAGGGCAGAAATATTCGTGCATTAGAGGCAGCTACAGGCATAGAAATTATTGTTGATGATACACCAGAAGCCATAATTTTATCAGGTTTCGACCCCGTTAGGAGAGAAATTGCGAGACTCGCTCTGCACCGTTTAGTAACCGATGGCAGAATTCATCCCGCAAGGATTGAAGAAGTTGTTGCGAAAACCAAGAAGCAAATAGATGATGAAATTGTAGAGATTGGCGAACGTACCGTTATAGATTTAGGTATTCATGGCCTACATCCAGAACTAATAAGGATGGTGGGCAGAATGCGCTATCGTTCATCTTATGGACAAAATCTTTTACAGCATAGCAGAGAGGTTGCTAATTTTTGTGCAACCATGGCGTCAGAGCTAGGCCTAAATGCAAAAATGGCCAAACGCGCAGGCTTGTTACATGATATTGGCAAAGTGCCAGATGATAACCCTGAATTACCGCATGCAATTTTGGGAATGCAACTTGCAGAAAAGTATAAAGAACACCCAGAGATTTGCAACGCCATTGGAGCTCACCATGATGAAGTAGAAATGACCTCTATAATTTCGCCAATTATACAAGCTTGCGATGCCATTTCTGGCGCAAGACCCGGCGCCCGTAGAGAGGTGGTAGAAAGTTATATCAAGCGATTAAAGGACCTCGAAGCACTGGCGCTTTCTTATCCGGGCGTAGAAAAAACCTTTGCTATACAAGCAGGTAGAGAATTGCGCGTAATCGTAGAAAGTGAACGCATTACAGATGCGCAAGCAGAACTTTTAGCGGCAGATATTTCTACCAGAATACAAACGGAGATGACTTATCCTGGCCAAATTAAAGTAACCGTAATTAGAGAAACGAGATCTGTGGCTTTTGCTAAATAAGAGGTCAGGCCGGCTAGAGCAATATATAGAAACGTACACTTTAAACACAGCGCATCTTCTGGGATGTCGCTGTGTAAAGTTTAAAAAAAACAGAGTTAAAAAGTCTTTGCAGAGTTTTTACTTCCTAAACTTTTAAACTGTCAAACGTATTTTCAACTTGATATTTTTCATTTTCTAACTATGAAAAAACAGCCTAAAATTGTCCAATCCAAACGCCCGGTTGATATTTATTTTGATAAATATCAAGAAAGCCACAACAACCAAATTAACGAGATTATTCATTGGATCTGTGTACCGCTGATTATTTTTAGTCTTTTAGGGCTAATTTGGAACATCCCTTTCCCACACTTAGAATTTCTTGGTCACTACAACGGATTTTTTAACTGGGCATCAATTCTTATTGCATTTGTACTTTATTATTACTTCACTCTTTCACCGCTATTGGCATTTCTGATGGTCTGGGTACTTGCAATTATGGCATATATAATTGTGCAGATTGAGCTTTTTACCGGTTTGGGAAGTAGTATAGCTTATATCATTTATGCCGTAATTTTCGTAACGGCCTGGATTGGGCAATTTATCGGTCATAAAATAGAGGGCAAAAAGCCATCTTTTTTAGATGATCTAAGATTTCTGCTGATTGGCCCCATTTGGCTGCTTCACTTTATTTGCTTAAAGTTCGGATTGAGGTATTAGGCAGAAGATAGGGCGGGAGCTATTAAAAGACTCGTTTGAAAAAATTTTCCAGCTCTTCCTTATACAAATTTTTTAAAATTGCAGATGGCCTATCTAGTAAATAGATGTGGGTTCCATTGATGCGAGAGTTTGAATAATCTACACTATCTATTGCAATTATTTTCTCGGCATATCTGCCAACAATATTGTCAGCAGATTTTTTGACTAAAATAATTTTTCGAGCATTTAGCTTTTTTGGCGACCATAATGCAAAACTGTTGTTTGGTGCGATGATTTTTTCTTGCCCCGCTTTTAAATAGTGATACAGCGCTCCGGTGATGAAGTATTTGTCTGTTAAAATTAGCACATCATTCCGCTCCGCAATTGGTATATGTTGATACATTTTGTCCACTTTATTAGATAGTTGTTCCCAACCCAACATGTCAGCATAAGTTTGAGGTAAGCTGTGCACGCGGCCGTCTTCCCAAATTAATGGCTGGTAAATGTTGGTATATGTTGTCATCAATGCCAAATATTTAATTGTTAAATTGAATGGTAAAATTGGCACCACGATGGGCAATGCATTGATGCTTGGCACAATTAAAACAGAATAGAAAACAACTTTCCATAATCTCGCAACTTTCTTCAACATTGTTTCCCAACACACGCCGCCCGCGGCAAACAAGATTGGAAAGGCTCCCAAACCGTAGTAAATTTTACCCTTTAAAATGAGCAGCGCGATTAATACTACTAGGAATGCTATCGAAAACAATGCGTATTTTCGATGGCTTTTGCTTAAAACCAAGAAAAGGAAACCTGCAAGCCACACGGCTATACCAGCCGCATGAAAAAAAGTAAATTGAAAAATATACTCCCCAAAGCCAAGAAACTTTGTGTTTGATTTAACTACACCTAAATAATTGAAAATGGGAAATCCATGCTTTAGTTGCCATATTAGGTTTGGCGAAATTATTACAACGAAAATTAGTATGCAAATAGATACGACTTTCCATTTTAATCGATAAAGGTTTTTTGTAACGACCAATCCTATAAAAAATGCAAATAGCAGTAAGAGTATGGTATATTTATTCAGAAATCCAATACCTGCCGTTGTAGCAAAACCATAGAGACAGTACTGGTTTTTTGTTTGCATAAAGATTAAAAATAGAAGCGCAGCTAATGTCCAAAAGAACTGTTCGAAAACGATCGGCTGTAAAAAATAGGACGTTGCTAAATAGGCTGGCGAAAAAATTACGGCAAGACAAGCGATGGTTATAGCTGTCGTCTTGCCACCCAACCGATAAGCAATATAGCCTGTAATGCAAACAGTTGCTCCAGAAAAAAACGTCGGAGTTATGCGGTATGAGAATGTACTTTCGCCAAAAAATAGGGAAGAAATTTTTGTAATAACAGCGATAAACGGCCCATTATCTAAAAACCCCCATTGTAAATGTTTGCTTAGCGCAATGTAATATAGCTCGTCTGCATGGAGACCATAATTAGAGTTGGCTAAAAAATGTATTAATATTTTAAGGCCGCCGAAAAAAATCAGCAGCCAAAATAATTTTTTAGGCATCCTACTTTGAGGCAAAAGTTGCTTTAACTGGCATTATTTAAATAGACTTCTAAATCTTCTAACGCTTTTTTCCAGCCATCTTTATTGGGATGTATGCCTTCTTCGTCAATATTTTCATCTTGATGAACAATGATTTTGCTTTCGTCTTCGGCCTCGGAAAACTCGACAGTTAAAGTATATTCGCCATTTTTTACGGCGGCGTTGTTTAAGTTCCAATTCCAGGTATACACTAATTTTTCTTCTGGTTTAACTTCTTTGTAAACACCCTCCACAATAAGAGAACTGTCATTAACTTCTTCGAAAATATATTTAATGATGCCGCTTTCTTTCACTTCTGCCTCAACCGAGTTCAGAATTCTGCCGCCAGGTTTCCACCACTGTTTTAACGCCTTTTCGTTTGTCCACGCGTAATATAGATCCTTAACATTTACCTTAAAAGTTTTTTCTGTGCTTAAATTTGTCTTTTCCATTAGATGATATTTTCGTAAATAATATTAACCCTTAAAAAAGAAAATGGTTGCGAGTCTTTTAATTTATTAAATCTGTTTGTTTTTCGCTTTCTCGAATAAATAGACCTACGGCTTAGCAAAAGTTGAACTCTTAATTTATCGCTTTGGTTCTTCGCGTGAGGGATAGAAGCGGAAAACCCACAGCGAGGCACGAGCGAGGATTTGCAGCGGATTAGCCCGACCCTTGCGCAGCTTGGGGCACGCCCAAGTAGCTATGATAGATATTAAATTTTGCTAACACCCTTTTTAAACAAGTGTTAATTTTAAATTAACATTGCGGTAAACTAAAATTAATATTTGGGTAACATACACCTAACATTGGCTTGCTACTTTTGTGCGGAAAACTAAAAACCACACAAATTGAGATCGAAAATAACTTTGCAAATTTTTGTCTTCTGTTTAATATTGCTTGCATTCGGAACGAAAACCTTTGCTCAAAACGGCATCATTGCAGGAACCGTATCTGACAAAAAAAACGGCGAAACCCTTATAGCGGTTACTGTGAAAATTAAAGGAACTGCTAAAGCTATTGCCACTAACATTAACGGAAAGTATCTTTTTAACAAACTGGCTAATGGAAAATATACGCTAACGTTCCAATACATTGGCTATACCGGTAAAGAAATTAGCGATGTTGAGGTGACTGATGGAAAAACCACTACGTTAAATGTAGTGCTTGCCGAATCTGCAGGACAAAACCTTGCCGAGGTTGTAATTAAAGGCAGTTTTAAGCAAGAGAGTGTTAATGCGCTCTACGCGCAACAAAAGAACAGCGCTTTAATTTCTGATGGTATTTCTAGCGATCAAATAACGAAATCTCCAGATAAAAATACTTCTGACGTTTTGAAACGGGTAAGTGGCGCAACTATTCAAGACAATAAGTTTGTAGTTGTGAGGGGATTGAGTGATAGATATAATACGGCAACCCTAGACAATTCTACTTTGCCAAGTACAGAGCCAAATAGAAAAGCCTTCTCTTTTGATATTGTGCCATCTAACTTGGTTGATAAAATTACAATTAGTAAAACTGCTACGCCAGATTTACCCGCCGATTTTGCCGGCGGAGCGGTACAAATTGTTACTAAAGATATTCCCGATCGAGACTTTTTATCTTTTGGAATAGGTTACAGCTATAATAGTGAGTCTACTTTTAAACCATTTGCTACAACAAGCAAAAATGCGTTGGACTATTTAGGTTACGAAGATGGTTCGAAACAACTCGCTATAAATTTCCCAACCGCTCCTCAAGTTGCTGGCGATTTAACAAAATCGAAAAATATAGCGTCGTTAAAATCGTTGCCAAACAATTTTGCAACCAGAAATACGCAGGCATTGCCGAACCAAAATTATCAAATAAGTTTAGGGAAGGTAAAACATTTTGAGAACAGTAATACGTTTGGCGCTTTGTTTTCGGTTACCCACAGAAATTCGCAACAGGTAAACCAAAATGTTCAGCGTAATTTTTACGTATATAATTTTAGCGACAACCAGAATAAATTTTCTACAAATTTGGGCGCGCTAGCTAATTTTGCATACAGTTTTGGCAACAATAAAATTAGTTTTAAAAATATTTACAACAGAAATTATGATGACAATTACACCACCCGTACCGGTATTAAAGACGGCAACTCATTAAATCAATTTTACGCTTATGATGTAATGCAGAAAACTCTTTTTAAAACAACCCTAGAAGGAGACCATCAAATTAGAAACGGAAATAGCAAATTAAAATGGACAACATCTTTTAGTAATGTAGGCAACAATCAGCCAAACCAGCTAAAGATAAATTATACCAAACCGCTGGCTTCTCAAAATGATCCAGGTATTTTATATCAAGCAAATATTACCTCGCTGGGTAAAGACAATACCAGGTTATTTTCAGATTTAAATGAAAACGTATATTCTGGAGACGTTAATTTTTCTACACCTATTAAGTTATTTACTACGTCTGCAAACTTTAAAGTTGGGCTTGGCGCAAATTATAGGGAAAGAAAATACAATGCCCGTTTTTTAGGCGCACAGCTTAATGTAAACGATATTGATGAGCAGATTAGAATTAGAGCGTTACCTATTACAGAAATTTTTAGCACTGCATTGATTAATTCTGGCGTTTATAAACTGCAAGAAATTGGCAGCGAATTGGATAGTTACAAAGCCAACTCGCTTACAAACTATGGTTATGCCATGTTAGATCAGAATTTAACCGAACATTTTAGGGCTGTTTACGGGTTACGTGTAGAAAACTATAAGGTAAACTTATCAAACGTATCTAAAACCTATGTAGATAATTCGAAGTTAGATTTTCTGCCATCAGTTAATTTAACTTATGGTTTAAATGCAAAAAGCAATTTGCGGGCATCTTATTACCGCACACTTGCCAGACCCGAATTTAGAGAGCTTTCTTTATCTTCATACTATGATTATGAGTTGTTGGCAAATCAGCAAGGTAATCCAAACTTAAAGCGTACTTCTATTGACAACGCAGATTTACGCTACGAGGTTTATCCAAATGCCGGGGAAATTTTATCGGTATCTGCTTTTTATAAAAAGTTTACCAATGCAATAGAGTCCTATCGGTACGATGTTTTATCTACCCCAGATATTTCTTATTTCAATACAAAAGATGCCTATTCTTATGGTTTAGAATTTGAGGCGAGGAAAACTTTAGGTTTCATCGGCGAAAGCGAATTCTTTAAAAATACCACGGCCTACTTTAATTTGGCATTGATTAAGTCGAGGGTAACCAATCCTGACGACCAAAATTATATAGACAAAGTTAGGCCAATGGTTGGGCAATCTCCCTATGTAATTAATGCCGGTTTGCAGCACAGTGCGCTTGCCAATAAATTAAATTTTAATGTGTTGTATAACCGAATTGGAAGAAGGATTATACAGGCAAGTGGCATCAGGTTTCCTAGCACTTGGGAAAACCCTAGAGATGTGATAGATTTTCAAACGAGCTATAAAGTAATAAAATCTAGGGGCGAACTTAAATTAAACATCGGAGACATCCTAAACCAACGGAACATCATCTATTTTGATTATAACGGCGATAAAAAATACAACGGAAGTGTGGGCAATGGTGGAGATGAAACTGCCCAATCTTACACGCCTGGAAGAAATATTTCACTTTCTTTTAATTACTCCTTTTAATCTTTAACAAAAACTTAACAGACGCTTAATGTTTAAGAAAAATTAAGAGTGTCTCTTTGTAAAAAAAATTAAAGCAAAAAAAAATGAAAAAACAATTTCTATTACTGGCGTTTTCAATTGTGTTATTTACAACTTCTTGCAAGAAAACTATAATTGTAGAAGATCCCTCTATAAACAATCCTGGGGGAGGCGAAATTACAACAAACGTTGTTGAAATCTCGGGAGAGATTTCTGCAAACACCACTTGGTCTGCAGATAAAATTTATTTATTAAAGGGCTTCGTTTTTGTAAGCAACGGCGCTACGCTAACTATCGAACCGGGAACAATAGTAAAAGGTGATAAGGCAAGTAAGGGTACATTGGTTGTAACCAGAGGCGCAAAAATTAGTGCAATTGGAACAGTAGATAAACCTATTGTCTTTACATCTGCCGCTGCTGCTGGTGCACGTAGAGAAGGTGATTGGGGAGGAGTTATTTTGTTAGGTAGAGCGCCGGTAAACCAAGGTGATGATGTTAAAATTGAAGGCGGTTTAACACAACCTGCTGGGAAAGACGAAAAGGCCTATATCTATTACGGAGGCAAAGATGTGGCAGATAATTCAGGTACATTAAAATATGTGCGCATAGAATTTGGTGGTATTCCTTTTTCTGTCGATAACGAAATTAACGGTTTAACCATGGGCGGTGTAGGTAACGGTACAACACTAGATTACATACAAGTTTATCGCTCTGGCGATGATGCTTACGAATGGTTTGGTGGTACAGTGAATGCTAAACATTTGTTAGCTATTGGTACTTGGGATGATGATTTTGATACAGATTTTGGATATGCTGGTAACGTGCAGTTTGCCTTGGCGCAACGAGTTAAAACGGTTGCAGATCAATCTCAATCAAATGGTTTTGAATCGGATAATAACGGAACTGGTACAGACCAAACTCCTAAAACCTCGGCAGTTTTTTCGAACGTAACTATTTTAGGGCCAATCAAAAAGGCGGGTGATTCTTATAATGCGAACTTTTATCATGGGGCGCAAATTCGTCGTAATTCTTCCATCAGCATTTTAAACTCCGTTATTTCTGGTTTTCCTATCGGGATATATATTGATGATACCAAAGTGGTTACAGCAAATTCCACCTCAACAAATTTTATTTCTGGAGATATGGTGATAGCCAACAACCTAATTTATGGTACAAAAAATACCGAGGTTTTAGTTAGCAATACTGCTGCGGCAGCAGCTATAGAAGCAAAATTACGTTTGGATAATACCTTTGCACAAACCATGTTCGCAACGTCTCTTTATACCAACGCTTATTTATACGCAAGCGATTTTGGTTCTGGTGCAACTTTAGGTACGGCTAACTTTACCTTAGCTACAAATTCTGACGCGGCAACTGGTGCAGCATTTACAAATAATAAAGTTAAAGATGCATTTTTTACGCCTGTAGCTTATAGAGGTGCTTTTGGTACCACAAACTGGGCGGCAGGCTGGGCAGAGGTAGATGCACAAGCATTAGCTTATACAACTCCTGGTGCTGTAAGATAGGTTGATTGAAAATAATAGCAAAAAAAAGCCGAACGTCCGTTCGGCTTTTTTTTTGGCCTACTTTTTTGCTGTTTTTGGTTTAGCTTTAGTGGTTTTTTTTGGTGTAGTTGAAACATGTTTTGAATCTTCAACCGCCGGCACAGGTATTTCTGCTTTTAAATCAACTTTTTTGGCAAGTTTTTTTGCAAACTTCTCGATGATCGAAGTCGTTTTTCCCCTTTTTCCATAATCCAATATCGTTTGAGAGAACGCGGTTTTCAACTTAAGTTCCAATTCTTTCTTTAGTTTTTTAGCTCCTACTGCTTCTTTTAATTTTGGTGCTTTTTTCTTCATTCGAGGTAATTTTTAAATAACGTCAAAGATAATCGCTAAAAGAATTATCCCATATTATCTTTATGTTAACACCGCTGTTTAAAATAGCATCAATTGCATTGAAGATAAAAAGTTTAGTTTCTAGGCTGATAAGCGTAAACTACCTTATATTTTTGATGTTTGAGCGCTGTGGAGAGCTCCCCGATTTTTAGGTTTTCTTTTTGCGGGGTAGGCTCGCAAACGCTATATATTTTTCCATTATAGTAAATGGCATTGCCGATAGGTTTTTTAAATTGTACCGCCATGGTGATGTGTGTTGGGTAAAGCATGGCAATCATCGGTAGGTTATAAATTTCTTTTACCAAATAAAAGAATAAGGCAACCCTGTCATCGCAATCGCTGTGCGCTGCAAATAAGGTTTGTTCTGGCGACAAATGTCTTTCCCTGCCAAAATTTTCTTCGTCGTTCTCATATAAAAAACCGTATCGGGTAAAACGCATCAGATAGTCTACACCCTTTTTATCGTTCATTCCCTTCAAGTTTTGTTTTAAAATAGGAATTAGCGATTGATACGTTTCTTTGCTCAACGGAATGTTAAAATACGTCTCAAAATCTACGCCCGGGTAGTTGGCGAAAATCTTTTCTACTTCGTCGTTCAATTTTATCTCGAAGTGATAAACTTTATTTTTATAATCGAAGGTAAGTTGCTTGGCTACGTAGTCTTCTGGCTTAAATTCTGGCATGTTAGTTACCTTATAACTAAATGAACGTATTGCTTCGGGCACGCTAATGTTTACTGGAACATAAGTTTTCTCTTTTTTAAATAGTCTTCCATAATCATGATAATTTAAACAGGTGTACTTCCTATTTTCAATCTCAAAAAATGGGATGTCAGAAATGTCCTCTTCGTTTCTAATGTAAAAAATAATTTGGTCATTGCCTATCGCAATTCTTGCATCGTAGCCAGATTTGCACATTAAAAACCACTTGTATAACGTGTAACGGGCATAGTTATCTTTTTTAGGACTAATTTGCTCTACTGTTTTTCTTATTAATTGATAATAGAGCCAATCGTTTAATTTGTGTTTTTCTTGGTATGCCAGCAATTGAGTTAATGCGGTTTGGTAGTTGCTGGTTTGGAGTTTATTGTAAAACTGCAAAACAGTTTGGTTGGAAAGCGAGTCGGTAAATTGGCAATTAAACGTTGAATCGGCTTGAAAATTTAAAGTACCGTCATAAAAATCGACACTGTAAAGTTGGGCATGTGCTTTGAAGCAAAAAACCGTCATTAAAAAAATGATCGCCTGAAATGTACAACGTTCTAATTTGCTCAATTTGTTAACTTTAATTTAACATTAAAGATACAGAAAATTAACATTAAAAAACAAGCGCTACTCTAAAGATCTCTATTACAGCTATGCAGTATTTCGCTTGATAACTTTTTATTAATATAAACCTCACTCTAAATTAACATAGTACAGGTATTTTTAAGGTGTAAAAAGCTAGGCTATGGAAATCGATTATATCATTGTTGCGATTGTGGGTATGCTTGCACTCCTCGTAATTATTTTTACCATTCGTAAGAATAGTAAGGAGGAAAAAAAACTGGAGGAAACCATAAAAGAGGAAGAAATAAAGCCGGATATACATAGAGACTAATACGCTGATATTTTTTAAGGTGATTATTTGGGCGCTATTTCTTGCTTTCCGCTGTATCTTTTACCCCCGCTAAAAAGGCGGGATAAAAGGATGCCGCTGCAATCAAGAGCGCGGGTTAGTCCACCGTAAAATTGGTTTTCTGCTAAGGCAAACCTTTAAAAATGAAGAGCACTAAAATAGACTTGGAAACTACTTTAGCTAACCATTTTCTTTGCGGTAGTTCTTAAATTGTACAGTAAGCTTCTTAAATGTTTAAGCAAAACGTTGTCTTTAATTTGCTGATGGTAGAAGCTTCGATAACGTTTTTAAACGCATTAACAGCAATGGCACATTTTTTCAGATTGGGAATTTTCTTAATGAGAAAATTTTCCATAAAGATCGTTTCTGGTCGTTGTTTTCCCAGCGTGCTCAAAATAGTTAAAGATTCTATTCTTCCGTAAGGATGGTTTGCAATTGCAATAAAAATGATTCGGACGCTTTAATTTCTTAGGTGCGAGATTAAATCTCTCGAAAGGTAAATGCCAAACAGATGCCAACTGAGTTTTTGCCATCTGGATCTTGAAAAACAAATTTCCGCAAGAAAAAAACTTAATCTACCTTTTGTCGTTTATCACTTATGACGTTTCCCCACGAGCTAAAAGAAATCTTCCCGAAAGACATTATCGAGGTTCGCGGTAACGCAGAGGCGCTTACCGTTATCCTATTTAAAGACACAGATGTGAACAAATTTGCAAAAATATTAGAAGGCCGATTTGTAAATTTAGATTATACTTATGACCTTTTTTTGAGAAACGAAGACAGCAACGACTTCGTTAAAATTACCTTAAAATAAGTTAATGAAATTTCTATAACGGAATTAAAGGTTTTTTCCGACTTTTTCCAAAATTTCTGCTGGTATGTTGTGTGTATCTACCAACAAAAATCCATCTAAACAGTCTGCAAATTTCGGGTCTGTATTAAAAGAAATAATCTTGGCATTTAGATTCATGTATTGCCTTAACAATACAGGAACTTTAAGCTGAGCGTTTTCTATCTCGCCAATTAGGCTGTCTAAATCTTTAAAAGATCCGCTACTATCAACCAGAGTGTCGGTAGAAATTGGTAACAAATCTGCCTTAAACTTATTTTTTGGTCTAATATATTTTGCGTATTCGTAATCGAAGTGGTTTTTTATAATATAATCAACAATCAGCGCTTTGCTAAACTTAGAAAATGTATTGCTGATACTTACCGGCCCAAACATGTATCTATATTGATTGTTGTCCATTAGATATTTTAAAATACCCTTCCACAGCAGAAATAAGGGCAATGGTTTGCCCTGGTACTCTTGCCTAATCCAAGATCGACCTAACTCAATCCCTTGTCGTAAAACAGGCAAAAACTGATCTTGTATTTTGAAAAGTTCAGACAGATAGAAGCCTTTTCTGCCCATGTTATCCAAAATTTCATCGCCCTTGCCAATTCTATATGCGCCAACAATATTTTCCAGATCCTTGTCCCATATAAATAAATGACTGTAATAAATGTCGTAATTATCTAGGTCTATTTTCTTATTTGTTCCTTCGCCAACGCGCCTAAAAGTTATTTCCCTTAACCTGCCTATTTCCCTTAAAATATTTGGAATTTTTAAAGTAGGTACAATATAAACCTCGTAATTTTTTTCTTCCCAAACCTTAAAATCAATCAAAGTAGCAACCTCTTCCTTTATAGCTATTCTCGGGGTTTCCTCTATAATCTCATCTGGATTTTTGTTTATTTTGAACAAATTTAGCGGATTGAAAATTTTTTTCTCTCTGTCCATTCCAATGCCCAAAGCGTAAGTACGCGCCCTCAAAAAATCCATCAATTTAGAGCCCGTGTTCATATTGGCAACTTCGTCGCTGCCAATAACTTTTCCTACCCGCACTTTTATTGTTCTACCTTGTTTATTTAAAAATTCTGATGGCAGTTTCGCCGTACGCAACGATGGATGGATAAAGCTGAGTATGTTAAAAAACACCCCATTATTGCCGTGAAAATAAATGGGTACTACTGGTACTTTTGCTTTTGCAATAAGTTTGCCAACAATAGGCTGCCACATCCTATCTGTTACCTGTTGGGCATCTATTTTAAAGGTAGAAACCTCGCCAGCAGGGAAAATACCAATCGGAACTCCCGATTTAAGCATTTCTAAAGTTGTTTTTATGCCGCTAATACTCGATGAATGTTGCACATTTTCAAATGGATTTACAGCTACAAAAAACTCATCTAAATTTGGTATCTTCTTTAATATAAAATTTACCATCACTTTGGCATCGGGCCTTGCCATGCACAAAAGTTTTACCAGAGCTAAGCCCTCCACGCCACCATATGGATGATTTGCAATGGCAATAAAGGCGCCTGTTTTCGGAATGTTTTTCAAATCATCCTCATCAAAATCTATAGAAACGCCAATGGTCTCTAAAATTTTATCGACAAACTCTAGCCCCGCAAAACCTGCATTTTTAGAAAAAACCTCGTTAATGTCGTTAAGTTTCATCAACTCCATTATCAAACCGGCTAGGCCTGGCACACGCAACTTATCTATTTTGGTGGCTTTAGCAAATTCTTCGGTAGTGATAATTTTCTTCGGTTCCATATAAAAGGTTGTCGCGATAGACTTGGTTGGATTCTTGCAAAATCAAAAATATGATTTATATTTATAATTCATGTGTCATAACAAATTATGAGAACTTGGCTTAACAAGAATTTTGGGTTTAGCAAGGCAGAGTTCAACGGGTTGCTAGCGCTTATTTTTCTGATAATTATATTGAAGTCCATTCCTTATTTCTACGATTTTTTCCGAGGAGATGTTGCAGACAATCCTGCTTTGATGGCTAAGATTCAAAAACTAGAAATAGCCGATCAACCAAGGTTTTCAAAAAATAGAGAGCCATTTAGCAAGTTTCAGCCAAAATCTTTCGGCACTAAAAAAGAAGGAAAGCCATTCTTATTTGATCCAAACACCATTGGCCTTGATGGATGGCAACAGTTGGGTTTGTCGCCAAAACAGGGACAGGCGATAATAAACTACACCTCGAAAGGTGGTAAATTTTACAAGCCCGAAGATTTGCAAAAAATGTACACCATTTCTCCGGAGATGTATAAAAAGCTTTTTCCATTTATAAGAATTGAGGCTCAACCGAGAACAGAAATGCCTAACGCAAAAGTTTTTGGTGCAAATACGTTTTCAAAAAAGGCCGCGGTAATCATAGAATTAAATAGTGCCGATTCTTTGCAGATGCAGCAAATTAGAGGCGTGGGTCCGGCATTCGCAAGGCGGATTTTAGCTTACAGAGATAAATTGGGCGGCTTTATAAAAAAGGAGCAGTTGAAAGAAGTTTATGGATTAGACTCTACAAAGTTTGAGGAAATTAAAGACCAAGTTTCCATAAACCTCGCAGCAATAAACCATATCAGTATCAATGTTGCCGATTTTGAAACCCTAAAGCGCTTTCCGTATTTGACTTATAAACAAATGAACGCAATTATCCAATACAGAAAGCAGCATGGCAATTTTAACGATGTAGACGATCTAAAAAAAATCGCGATTATTAATCAAGCAACAATTGATAAAATAGAACCTTATTTAAGCTTCTAAAATTTTCGACGGTTGTTTTGAAAAAATTAATAAACACAATACGATTGCAACTAATGCATTTAGCGATAAAACAACCCGTCAATTGAACCCAATACCGTTTCGTTCTACCTTTTCCCGCGCAACGCAGGCACACATTTCGTTTTTAAATTGTTTATTTTTGCTGAGAATCAAATAGAATCAAGGATATAGATATGAGCGAAAGCTATAATTTTTCTGAAAGCGAAACACAATTAGATATTAGGGGGATGGTTATGAATTTCGCCGAGAAAAACATCCTGCCAAACATTATGGAATGGGATGAATCGCAGATTTTTCCTAAAGACTTATTCAAAGAATTGGGCAAATTGGGCTTAATGGGCGTTTTGGTTCCACAAGAATATGGCGGTTCTGGTTTGGGCTATCAAGAATATGTAGACGTTATTGTTGGCATTTCTAGGGTTTGTGGTTCTATAGGTTTGTCTTTAGCTGCGCACAATTCTCTCTGCACCGGCCATATTTTAGCGTTTGGTACTGAAGAACAAAAACGGAGGTGGTTGCCCAGATTAGCCACTGCAGAATGGCTTGGTGCATGGGGTTTAACAGAAGCAAATACAGGTTCTGATGCGTTGCGGATGATGACAACAGCGGTAGAGGATGGGGAAGATTACATAATCAACGGCGCAAAAAATTGGATTACCCATGGTAAAAGCGGAGACATTGCTGTAGTGATGGTAAGAACCGGCGAACAGGGAAAAGCTAGCGGCGTTTCTGCATTAGTCGTTGAACGCGGAACGCTAGGTTTTACAGCGGGAAAAAAAGAAAATAAATTGGGCATGCGTGCATCAGAAACCACAGAGATGATTTTTGATAATTGTAGAGTGCCAAAAGCAAACCTTTTGGGAGATGTCGGCGACGGATTTAAACAAGCAATGAAAGTATTAGATGGAGGTCGTATTTCTATAGCTGCTTTGGCGCTTGGCATTGCGAAAGGCGCTTTTGATGCTGCTGTAAACTACGCAAAAGAACGCCAGCAATTTGGAAAGCCAATCGCAAGCTTCCAAGGGATTAGCTTTAAACTTGCCGATATGGCGACAGAGATAGAAGCCGCAGAATTATTGATAAGACAAGCCGCAGATTTAAAAAACAGGCATAAACCAGTGACCAAACAATCTGCCATGGCGAAATATTTTGCGTCAGAAGTCTGTGTAAGAGTTGCAACCGATGCCGTACAGATTTTTGGAGGTTACGGTTACACAAAAGATTTTCCTGTTGAGAAATTTTATCGCGACAGCAAGCTGTGTACGATAGGAGAGGGAACTTCCGAGATTCAGAAAATTGTAATATCTAGAGAAATTTTGGCGTAAATTGGAAACTTGAGATATAATAAACAGGGCCTGGAATGGAGAAATATTGGATTTTTAGATTTATTTAAACAGCTTATTGGTTTCTCAATTTTGCCCTAAACCCTAAACCCTAAACCCTAAACCCTAAACCCTAAACCTTACCTTGCAACGGCTCCCGGTAAATCTCGTACCGATATAATACTATCCACCACAAAAACACTAAAACCTCGCCAAGGCAAGCTGTTATTATATTCTTTATAATGCAACTCGTAGAATTTTCCGCTATGTTCCATCATACTTTCGGCAACTGATTTGTTGGCGATAGAAAACTCAAATTCGTTATTTTGGATGTTTCCCGCAGCTTTAGAACTTAGCCCACTTTGGATAAGCTTTCCTTCATAAGTTTTGAACATATAGCCCTTTTTTACTACATAGTTTAATTCGCCTGCTTTAACTCCCTCGCCAAAAACAAAGAAATAACTGTAATAAGCAATGGCTGCTAATACCACGATGGCTACCACTACGATAATTGAAACTATTTTTTTTCCTGAGGTCATTCTAAAGCGATTTATTGATTAACTAAAGATAACAGAAATTTTTTTATAGTGTTTGAGTTCTGCATAAAATATTAATTAAATGAACGAGTGAAAAATTAGGGCATAAATCATTCAAATTTTTCTATATTTGCATCCCCGGTAACGGGATAAATATAAAAACCACGAGAGGAGGTATTTCAACGTTATGATTATGATTAACATTAAAGATGGTGAATCTTTAGATAGAGCCTTGAAACGTTTTAAGAAGAAATTCGAAAAAACGGGCGTGTTGAGAGAATTACGCAGCCGCCAAGCTTACGAGAAAAAATCTGTAGCTCGTCGTACTGAAGTGAAACACGCTATTTACGTTCAAAATATGAATCAAGAAGCAGGGATATAGTTCCCTGTTTTTCTCCATACTTTTAGGTGCCTCCAAAATATTTTGGGGGCATTTTTGTTTTAAAAAGTCAGAAAGGCAGAGGCCGGAAAGATGGCCACAGGATTAAATAATGATGTATCAACACTTCGGGATGAATAAAAATTTGTTAAATAGATACGTAGCTTCGTCCGAATTGGTAACTGTGGGCTTTGAACTACATACTTTAGAAGATGTTTCGGCAATTTAGTTTCTTGAAAACAAATTTTAGGTGAAAAAAAATTTGGTTTTTGATTAGCTTAAAAATACCTAACTTCAAATCATCTTAATCAACCGGTAAGCCAACTTCATGCTGTTACAAAGTTTTATTACTTATCTATCTCATGAAAAACGATATTCGCCACATACGATAAGCTCTTATTCCACCGACTTAAAAGAATTTGAGATTTTTATTAAGGCAACTTTCGAACTGGAGTTTTTAGAGGTAAAACCAACACACATTAGAAGCTACATGATGCAGATGATGGAGGAAGATTTTGCTGAAAAATCTATAAATCGTAAAATTTCTACTTTACGGAGTTTCTATAAATTTCTTGTGAGGGAGGAAAAAGCAGACAAAAATCCAGCCGCATTGATAAAGGCGCCAAAAATACCAAAACGGCTTCCTGTATTTGTCGACGCCATAAAAATGAATAAATTATTGGATTCTACCGAAGTTTTCGGCGAAGATTTCAATCAAAAAAGAGACCATCTGGTTATAGAGTTTTTGTTTGGAACCGGGATAAGGTTAGCTGAATTGTTGGCGATACGCGACCGCGACCTTAACATTTATGAACATACTATAAAGGTACTGGGAAAAGGAAACAAGGAGCGGATTATACCGGTAACGAAGATGCTAAGCCAAGAGATACAAGATTTTATTGCAACTAAGAAGATACAAAATTTCTACAACAATTCTGAGGCGCTCATCGTTACAGAGAAGGGATTGCCTGCCTACCCCAAATTAATATATCGTATTGTAACCGCCTACTTAAGCTTAGTGACCACGAATGATAAAAAAAGTCCGCACGTATTGCGCCATAGCTACGCCACAAGTTTGCTAAATAACGGTGCAGACCTAAATGCCATAAAAGAGCTTTTAGGCCACGCAAGTTTGGCGGCAACCCAGGTTTACACCCATAATTCAATAGAAAAATTAAAATCTATTTATAAACAAGCCCACCCAAAGGCATAAAAAAGGAGGAAACATGAAAATTGGAGTTCAATCGATTCACTTTAATGCAGATGCAAAATTGTTGGATTTTGTGCAGAAGAAAGCCAACAAGCTAGACCAGTTCTATGATCAGATTATTAGCGGAGAAGTGTATCTAAAACTAGAAAATGTAGAGGATGAGGCTAATAAGATTAGTGAAATTAAACTTACTGTGCCGGGAGGAACGTTTTTTGCAAAAGAGCAATGCAAGTCTTTTGAAGAGGCAACAGATTTAGCTATAGAATCTCTAAAAAAGCAGATTACCAAACATAAAGCAAAAACAAGAACGAAACTTAGTGAGCATAAAGCCATGTTAGTTGAAAACATTGAAAACATTGAAAACATTGAAAACATTGAAAATCTTGAGAGCGTTGAGAGCGAAACAACTGAATATTAATTAGAGATTGTAACTTAAAACAAGCAGAAAATGGCGGGTAGAAAAGCCCGCTATTTTTTTTGGATATTATTTTGAATAGAAATTAAAATGTGTAGATTTGCATTCCATTTTAGAAACGGCTTTAGAGCTAGAAGAAATGGATTGTTCTTTAAAAAATTTGGATCAGATAATAAGAAAATAAACGTTTTAGATTTTTATTTAACGTTGATTAAAGCCTCCTTAGCTCAGCTGGTAGAGCAACTGACTTGTAATCAGTAGGTCATTGGTTCGATCCCGATAGGAGGCTCAGGTTATTTAAGATTTTAGAATTAGGATTGACGATTGATTTCTATCTAAAATCGTAACTCATGAATCTAAAATTAGTTTGGGGAGATTCCAGAGCGGCCAAATGGGACAGACTGTAACTCTGTTATCGCAAGATTTCGAAGGTTCGAATCCTTCTCTCCCCACAGGCAGATTTGAGAGGTGAGGTTTGAGATGAGAGAGTCGTTCTCTTTTCCCAAATTGGCACTACGGAATCTTAAATAACTCGATGGAGGAGCTGAGATTGACGATTTTATTCGTAAATCTTAAATCAAAAAAATCGTAAAAAAAGCGGAAGTAGCTCAGTTGGTAGAGCGATAGCCTTCCAAGCTATAGGTCGCGAGTTCGAACCTCGTCTTCCGCTCATTAAAGTTGAGCAGTTAGCAATTTTCAGTTTGCAGTTTCACCTAACTGACAACTTAAAACTGCCGGTTAAAAGCCGACTTAGCTCAGCGGTAGAGCACTTCCTTGGTAAGGAAGAGGTCATGGGTTCAATTCCCATAGTTGGCTCAAAAAAGTACTTTGCTAACTCTGTTTAAATGTACAGACCGGGCAAGGTTTTTTGCGTTTAAATAGAATTAAAAATAAAGTAATAATACAGTTTAACCTAATAATTAGTTAAAAATAAAATGGCAAAAGAAAAATTTGACCGCAGCAAACCGCACTTAAACATCGGTACCATCGGTCACGTAGATCACGGTAAAACAACTTTAACAGCAGCTATTACGAAAGTTTTATCTGATGCTGGTTTATCTGTGGCACGTTCATTCGACTCTATCGATTCAGCTCCTGAAGAGAAGGAAAGAGGTATTACAATTAACACGGCGCACGTAGAATATTCTACTGCACTGCGTCATTACGCGCATGTGGATTGTCCTGGTCACGCAGATTATGTTAAGAACATGGTTACTGGTGCGGCTCAAATGGACGGTGCAATTATCGTTGTTGCAGCTACAGATGGCCCAATGCCTCAAACTCGCGAGCACATTCTTTTGGCTCGTCAGGTTGGTGTACCATCTTTAGTTGTTTTTATGAACAAAGTGGATATGGTAGACGATCCTGAATTGTTGGAATTAGTTGAAATGGAAATTCGCGAATTGTTATCGTTCTACGAATTCCCAGGTGATGATATTCCTGTAATTCAAGGCTCTGCTTTGGGTGGTCTTAACGGCGATTCAAAATGGGTTCCTAAAATTATGGAGTTGATGGATGCAGTAGATTCATATATTCCAATCCCTCCACGTTTAACTGAACTTCCATTCTTAATGCCTGTAGAAGATGTATTTTCTATAACAGGTCGTGGTACAGTTGCAACTGGTCGTATAGAACGTGGTGTAATTAACTCTGGCGATCCTGTGGAAATATTGGGAATGGGTGCAGAAAATCTTAAATCTACCGTTACAGGTGTAGAGATGTTTCGCAAAATTTTAGATTATGGCGAAGCTGGAGATAATGTGGGTTTATTATTACGTGGTATAGAGAAAGTTGATATCCGTAGAGGTATGGTAATCTGTAAGCCAGGTTCGGTAACTCCACACACAGATTTTAAAGGTGAGATTTACGTTTTGTCTAAAGCAGAAGGTGGTCGTCACACGCCATTCTTCAATAAATACCGTCCACAATTCTATTTCCGTACGACAGATGTAACAGGAGAAATCTCGTTGGCAGAAGGTACCGAAATGGTTATGCCTGGCGATAACGTTACGATCACTGTAAAGTTGATTAATGCGATTGCGATGGAAAAGGGTTTACGTTTCGCTATCCGTGAAGGTGGTAGAACTGTTGGTGCCGGACAGGTAACTGAGATTATTAAGTAGTACAGAGTATTTAGTACTCAGTATATAGATAACTTATTTAGTACTTGGATGAGGTTAACAATCAACCGAAACCTAAGTACTAAATAAGTTTTAATAAACTATTTGGTTTGTGTACTGCGCAACTTGTGTTATGTACGGTCGTCTAACTACTAAATACTATATACTAACTACTAAAATACGGGAATAGTTCAATGGTAGAATAGAGGTCTCCAAAACCTTTGATCAGGGTTCGAATCCTTGTTCCCGTGCCAAAATGCGGTGTGTTACGAAATGGCAAGTAGGTAGATAAGCTTCACTCTTCTGTTTAATAATAACATCACCAAAAAACATTATCCAAATAATACAGATGGCTAAAGTAGTAGAATTTATAAAAGAATCGTATGAAGAGATGACCCAGAAGGTAACTTGGCCTACTTGGGGCGATTTGCAGAATTCTGCGGTTGTGGTATTGATCGCATCGTTAATTATTGCTTTGGTAATTTTTGCCATGGACAAAGGATCTACCTTCGTCTTAGATACTTATTATAAATCCCTAAAATAATCTTACTGATGAGCGAGTTGAAATGGTACGTGGTCAGAGCCGTTAGTGGTAAAGAAAAAAAGGTAAAACAATATATCGATGCAGAAATTAGCAGGTTAGGATTTTCGCATTTGGTGCCTCAGGTATTAATTCCGATGGAGAAGTATTACCAGATGAAAGATGGGAAAAAAATTGCCAAAGAGCGAAATTTTTATCCGGGTTATGTGTTGATAGAAACTACTTTAGAAGGCGAATTAGAACACACTATTAAAGGAATTAATAGTGTAATCGGTTTTTTGGGAGATAAAGAAGGTAACCCTATACCGATGCGCCAAGCAGAAGTTAACCGAATTTTGGGTAAGGTTGATGAGATGAGCGAGCAGGGCGAGATGATGAGCGTTCCTTACTTTGTCGGCGAAAACGTAAAGGTAATGGATGGTCCATTCAACGGGTTTACGGGAGTGATAGAGGAAGTAAATGAAGAGAAGAAAAAACTTAAGGTTATGGTTAAAATCTTCGGGCGTAAATCTCCGTTAGAGCTTAATTATATGCAAGTAGAAAAAGAATAGAAATAAAACTATTTAATTAAAAAGCCCCCCAATTTTGAGGGCTTTTTTCATTGTATATTTTTTGCTTTTAGATAAAAGATTTAAAACTTTAATTTTCATCTCGTCAGATTGTATTCATCAGGGCCGCGTTGTATTTAGCTACTAGGAGCGAACCAGCATATGATGCTTTCTAATTGCCCGAAGCCATAAAGTCTAAAAAACCGGGATTCTTTTTTCTTATCCATAACCATACTTTTTTGAAAACCCTTTAAATTAGCAGATAGACATCGTACCAAATTATGCCCGAAACTCAAAAGAATAATCCGCTGCATGGAATTACTTTGGAAAAAATAGTGAGCGATTTGCAGGTGCATTTTGGATGGGAAAGTTTGGGGGCGAAAATAAAAATAGATTGTTTTAACAATAACCCTAATATAAAATCTAGTTTAAAATTTTTGCGACGAATGCCATGGGCTCGGAAAAAGGTAGAAGACTTGTATGTAAATACTTTTGGGTAAACTGTGCTACAAGTTGTAATTGTAAGTTGCAGGGCTAAGACGACCACATTCTTAATTGACAATCTCTACTAAACCAGTTCGCTAAATCTTACTTGCAGAAACAAATACAAGATTAAAATTACGCGAGGAATTTATTGGGCTCTACGGATGCTTTAGGCTTTGGTCTTTACTTCACCAAAATAAAATCCCCTAAAACTAACATATCCATTTCTGTTCTTAAAAAACAGTTTAATGCTTCTTCGGGCGTATTCACAATTGGTTCGTTTTCATTAAAAGAAGTATTTAGTAAAATTGGAGTGCCGGTTTTTTGATGGAATTTTTCAATCAATTCGTAGTATTTTTCATTAGTATCTTTATGCACGGTCTGCAATCTGCCCGTGCCATCTGTGTGCGTTACAGCGGGAATTTCGTTTCTTTTAGCTTTTTTAATTTTAAAAACCTTTTCCATAAACGGCACATCATCGATTTGTTCAAAATAGTCTGAAACATGATCTGATAAAATAGAGGGAGCGAAGGGTCTAAAAGATTCTCTCATCTTTATCTTTTTGTTTAGGAGTTCTTTCGCATGTGCATTTCTCGGGTCGGCTAAAATAGAGCGATTACCCAAAGCCCGCGGACCAAATTCTGCCCGTCCTTGAAACCAGCCGACAACGCCATTATCAGTTAAGCAAGAAACAATTTCTGCAAAAAAATCATTTTTTGTTGGTTTTTTATATTGGATATTTTTGTTGTTCAAAAGATTTTCGATGTAATCATTACCAAACTTACTTCCAAAATAAGCATGGCTCATTGGCGCAGTTCTAGGTTTGTTTTCTAGCTGATTATAGACCCAAAGTGCAGCTCCAACTGCAGTACCGGCATCGTGCCCGGCTGGCGGAAAATACACATTTTTAAAAGGTGTATTTAGTTTTATTTTGCCATTTGCTACCGAGTTTTGGGCAACGCCACCAGCAATGCAAACACTGTCTAATTTTGTTTCTTTATGAAGGTAATTTAATAGGTGAAAAATCACTTCCTCGGTTACGGATTGCACGGAAGATGCCAAATCTTTATGGTATTGATTTAGGCCGTTTCTGTAATCCCGTGGCTCCCCTAGTAGTTCAATTAATTTTTCGCTAAAAAGATTTTCCATGCTTGGGATGCCGTTCTCCCAAACCATTTTTACCCCGTTTTTTTGATGATTAAAATATTGTAGGTTCAATTCGAACAATCCATTAGAATTCAAGATGATAAGCTGTTTAAGTTTTTCAGCATATTTAGGCTCTCCATAAGGTGCCAAACCCATAACCTTGTATTCATCCCCATAATTAGGAAAACCCAAAAACTGGGTTAAGGTGGTATAAAAAATTCCGAGAGAATGTGGATAGGAAACGCTCTTTAAAATTTTTATTTTATTATCGCTTCCAATAGCCGTCATAGTGCTTGTAAAATCGCCGAAACCATCAATAGATAAAATGGCCGATTCCTTATGCGAAGATGCAAAAAAGGCGCTTGCCAAATGGCTTCGGTGATGTTCTACATTGACTATTTTTTTTTGCAAAATGCCTTTATCAATTTCGAAATAGACAGCAAGTTCTGCAGCAATTCGTCCAGCTTTCTTTAAATTTTTAAGTCGGTTAGCTATATTTGAAACACTTAATCTGTTTTTGATTGCTGTTAAAGCTTTCTTATAAAAATTGGCGTTTGGATCTCTAGATACGGCGATGTAATCGACTTCTGAGATTTTTACTTCTGCCTCTCTTAAACAAAAATCAATGGCCATGGTCGGCAAACCCGCCCAATGTTTTATGCGTCTAAAGCGTTCTTCCTCTGCTGCAGCGATAAGTTCTCCATCTTTATAAATACAGGCAGAAGAATCGCCATGATATGCATTTAGACCTAGAATGTGCATGTTGAGTTGAGGTTCAGATAGAGGCTAAGAGAATGGATGAGGCTTCGACTAAACCTTTGGTTTTAGGTTTTTGGATGTTCTAATTTATCGTTAATCTTTTTGGTGTTTCTTTTTATCCAGATATAAAGCATAAAAAAGACAATAAGATAAACGAGTACGTTGTAAATTTCGTGATGGTATTTGAAATAATTTCGTCCGGAATGTGCTATACCAAATACTAATCCCAAAGCAGCAATACGTATTACATTTAAAAAATAAATACTTAAAATACCAAATATTAGCATTGGCCAGGTGGCTTTCCATTTTATGGGGAACGCAAAAACGAATGCCGCAAGAAAGCTCATCACACCCAAACCTAAACAAGAATAGTTTACCCTTAAATAGGGGCCATTTACCACCATAATATCCATCTCGTTATGAACGGTATAAAATCCAAACAAATGGATTAGCCACGTCGCCGGAACAATTATGGCGGTTTTTAATCCCTGGATGTAATTAAAATGGTCTGTAATATTCGCGTTGTAAAACCTTGCGTCTGGGCTCATTACACTATTCATGAACAAGTTACCTTGACTAAACACGATATAAAGTACAAACAGAATTAACACAAATTTAATTGCCTTTGCATCCAATTGCTCTTTAGTTTGCTTGGTAAACTGTGCCTGTTCAATCTCTTTTGACATTTTTGCTTATATTTTATTAATTTTTCTCAGTCCACGCAGTTTCTTATCAACAAGGCTACGAAACCAAAAACTGTGAAGATAGTGGAATTTCCGTCCAGTTTCCCCATCTAAAAAACCCAGTTTAAACAAATAGCGATTTAGAAAATACAATGCAGGTCTAACACCAAGTGGCAGTTTTTGCCAGAGCCTTTTTAGCCATACACGTTTTTCATCTGGATTTCCGAATAGATTCGATTGATAATGGGTTGGACGATTTTGAGCCACCATCTCTTGTTCGGCCACTAAAAAACTGTAACGCTCATGTTTGGCTAGCCAAAAGTCTATGTTGTTTTCTTTAAGGTTTTCTTCTATTAAATAGCCATTTTTCCAAATTTCAGTTTTGCCAGATACTATAAAACGATGATCCATATTTTCGGTCAAATCTGAAAAACCGACTTTGCTTCTAAACATTTTTAGCATGTAAAACGGAAAGTAACCTCCATGTTTTATCCATTGGCCCTGAAAAATATTTTTTCTATTAAAGTAAATTCCGTTTACACCTGCGTAGGCATGCTCGTCAAAAGTTTCTAACAGGTGGAACAACTCTATTGATAGGGTTTGGTCTGCATCCAAACCGATTGTCCAGGGTGTTTTGACCGGGAAAGTTTTTATGGCATAATCCCATTGTTTGGGATGGTTGATAAATGGGTTGGTTTTTACTTCGATGCCGTACTTTTTTGCGATTTTTAAAGTGTTATCTGTGCTTCCGCTATCTAAAACAAACGTCTCCGCATTTAATCCTCGAATAGATTTTAATAAACGTGGAAGATGGATTTCTTCATTAAAAGTTATAATTAGGAAGGAGAAATTGGGATTGAACATACTATCGTTGCCCAAAGTTTAGCACATCTTCATACATTCTTAAATATCGCTTTGCCAAAGTGCCGTCATCAAAATCTTCTGTTATTTTTTGTGGTGCCGAAATTCTAATATGCTGCCTCTTTTTCAAATCTTTTGCCGCCTCCATCAACGTTTTGGTAATTTTTTCTGGTTGTAAGTTTGTTATCCAACCAAAACCATTTTCATTTACATAATCGGCAAGTCCAACGTGCTCGGAAATTAAAACCGGCGTACCAACGCTTAAACTTTCGACAACGACATTTGCAAAATTTTCTGTATAGGAGGTGAGTACAAGCACATCATGGATGGCAAGTAAATCAAATTTTTCATCGCCAACTTGACCAAGCCAAGAAATATTGTTATCTATTTCCAGTTTGGTTGCAAGCTCTTTCAAGGAATCAACATATTTCTCCTCGCCGGTACCGGCAATCGTCAATTGCCAATCTAATTTAAGATGTGTTAAGGCTAGAAATAGAATATCTAAACCTTTAATTTTATCTATACGCGAAAGGAATATCAATTTTAATGGCAGACCATTTGATGAAGTTTTATAAGCCTCGGCGAAAGCCAAATTTTTTAGTGCGGGTCGTCTTAAATTTGCTAGGTTAGGAATTAAGGTAGTTTTATTCAAATCAATGAATTTTGGCAATTCTGTTCTTTCCTTTTCACTGGTCAAATGAAGCAGGCAGTATTTCAATAGTTTGTTTGCTAAGAGAAAATTCAAAAGGGTTTTCATTTTTGAGTTTTTATGCGTGTTACTATACACATTCACCATTCCTCGCGGCGAAAGAACTATTGGTGTTTTATATCGTTTGGCGACGAGACAAGATAATACCGAAACCAAATTCCACCAGGCATGGATGTGGATAACAACTTTTAAATTGTTCTGTTTAGCCTCGTTAAGCATCTTACGGAGATGTATTAACAAACTCGGCGAGAAATGTGTGTGGTCTTTTGTCAGCCTTTTAAAGTATGTCACGGAAACACCATCGATCGTTTGGGGAATTTTAGTTGGAACATCTAATTCTCGGGATCCGTTTGCGGTCGTCGTCAATACCTGAATGTCGAAATCTGCATGTGTCGTGTTGCTTTTGTCGTCTCTAGTTTGTTGTTGATTGCCCTCCATGCCCTTTTGTTGTGCTAACGCTTCGCAAAGTTTTGCAACGCTATATGTAGGGCCGCCATAAAGATATGCAGGTTTGTAAGAAGGCGTAATGTGAATGATTTTCAATTTTTTAAATAGGTATCCAATCGAGGCAGTACGAATTTATTCAGAAGTAGGTAAATGATAAAAAAAGCTACAAAACTACCGACCATTTTATCTAACGCTGTTTCAAATAAATTGATCTGGAATAAAAATGGTACTGCAAATGCCAAACCCCAAACGGCGTTATAAGAATTTGTTATGATGTATTTATGCGTTAACCCGATCAAAATTCCCCATGCAAATAATGGTACCAACAGTCCGGGGAAACCGAAATCTATATAACTTTCTGTAACATAACCTAGGCTAACGGAAGTTCCAGAACTTGCGCCGGCAAATGCAATACCTGTATAGGCTATGGTTTTTTCGGAGTCGTCTATGGCAGTTTTTTCTGGGAAAAATATGCGGGGCATAAATACCCTTTTAATTGCATCCAACCATAACCTGCCATGTTCATGAGGGCGGTTAAGCGGGACGTAGGCAATGGATGCAGAAAAGATATCTATATATGTTATTCGATCTAAAAAATTGGTAACCCCGTCTTGGTATCTCAATCCTTCTGTATTACTAGTCAAATCATATAATTTACCTAGGGCGTCGGTTTTAGAAACCGTTACCGTTTGGGCAGTTTCCCCTCCAGATAAGTAAGACCTATATTCGGGTTTAACATATTGCCAAACAATTAATAAATTGAATAGTAAAACAATGATGGCAGCGAACGCAACGTAATTTAAATAGCTATATGATTTTTTAACAAATAAATAGAGTACAATCCCGACAATAAAATATTCTTTGAACGAACTAAAATAACCTGTTAAACTAATTACAATTTCTGCAATTACTACGATGAAAAAAAACCGTTTGTTTTTATCAAAGATAAAATAGAAACAAAAAAAGAAGAAGAAAATTGCCCATTTTAAATCTTGAATTTTAACAAAAACTTGCTGTAGACCAGGAAGAATTCTGTTAAACACAACTAGAAAAGGTATAAATAAAATTGCGGCAACATATAGTGTATTTATTTTAGGCTGACTATACTTTGCAAATTGTTCCTTAAAGTTTTCATATTTTAGCTGAGGAACATCGTTTGTTATTAAAAAAATTCCTGTCGTAATAACATAGAGTGATGCCAAACTATAATAGTAGGCGTTATTAATATTCTGATAGTTTTCAAAAAGTTCGCTAAAATCTATATAAAGAAAATCGGCATAGAAAATTTTTAAACAAACCTGCGTCCATTGCATTACCATGGCAAAAAATAAAACAGGTGGTTCATCTTTTCTCCATACCAATTTTGCAGCAAATGGAACAAATGAAATAGCTAAAAAAGTAGCGATCGGATTTATCGTTAATAGCGAAAGTGCCAAAATAATTCCGATGCCAATCTTAAAGCTACCTAGTTTTATAGAGTTTTTAAACACCTAATAGCCTCCTAGATTTAATTGGATTTTTGAATACCGTCATCCAAATAGCATATATTTTAGTTTTTCTGTTTGCTTGCGAATATCAAACTCCGCAGAAATTTTATCGTAACTATTGTTGACTAATTTATTAAATTCAAAGTTCGTCTCGCAAATCTCCTCTAACTTTAAGGCCAAATCATTAACATTTCCTCTTTCAAATAGAAGCCCATTATAGCGGTTTTTAATAATTTCTGCGGGCCCGCCCGAGTCGCTGGCTATTACTAGAACATTTCTTACAGCGGCTTCGATAATTACCATGCCGAACGATTCTTCCACCACTGTTGGTAGCAGTAAAACATCTATATGGCTATAAATCGCATCTAGGTTATCTTTAAAACCCATCCACATTATCGTGCCATTTAAACCATTTGATACAATATTATCCTTTAGATATTTTATATAAAGCTGTGTACCCGTGCCATATATTTTTAAATAAAATGAGATGTTTCTTTTCTTTAACAGATATAGCGCTTTGAGTAACAGATCGTGGCCTTTATGTGTTGCAATTTGGCCAACTATCCCTAGTGTTAAGTTATTTTTTTTTAATTGCTTTTTTTGTGGAATGATGTGAGTTCCATTGTAGAGAAGTTCGATTTTTAAATGATTTACACCGCAAGAAATTAGGGCTTCTATAGCTGTGTTGGAAACTGCAAATAATTTGTCGGTTTTTTTAGAGATTCTTTTTAAAATGTGCCTATTGAACATAGTGTTTTCGATGACCTCATGTACATGCAGAAAATGGTTTGTCCTAAGGAAAGCTTGAAGCATGTAAATTGTCCGAAAAGACGTGTGGTAATATGCATTTGGTTTGAAGTAACTAATCACTTTTTTAATTTCCTTAAGCGCTTTAGGAAAATTTAAAAGAGAGTCTAACGTCCACAGTAAGTTGCGAGGATAAATAAAACCTAATTTCACACTTGAAAACGGAATTGTCAAGGTTTTTAGCTCCTTTTCGAATACTCCATTACTCCAAGCATTCGTAATACAGTAGATTTCAACTCCAAGTTTTCTTAGTTCTATTAAATAATTTAAGGTTACAGTTTCCTGTCCTCCCATTAGGTGGCCACCGCAGAAAACAAGCAATCTATTACTCATTCTCCAACTTAGATAGTTCGGTTAAGATCGCTTCAATTTGTTTCTCAAAACTACAATCTTTAACCTTAATGGTAGATTTTAATCCTCTTTCTTGTAGGGATTTTTTATTTTCAGTTAATAATTCAAGTCTTTCAATTAGCGATTCAATATCTCCATGTTTAAATATGGCTCCATTTATCTCATTTACTAATTCCACTGCACAACCCACTTTATCAGAAACTAAAATAGCTCCTCCGGCTGCCATTGCTTCGTTTACCGCCAATCCCCAAGTTTCACTTTTTGAGGGTAAACAAAATAGATCACATGCTTGATAAATCGCTGGCATCTTGCTTTGATTTTGAAAATCTAAAAAATGAATGTGATTAGATTTGAGGTTTGAGACTTGAGATTTGAGACTTGATTCCAAAACACAATTGCCTACGAAAAGCAAGTGGATGTTTGTTGTTTGTTTTTCGTTATTCGTTTGTCGTAGGTCGTTTGTTATTGGTCGTTTGTCGTTGTCCGCATTCAGCTTTAAGCTTTCAGCTTTTTGCTCTATACTTTCTACTTTCAACTTTAAACTTTCTTCCAGTGCTCCGTTGCCGACGAATAGGAGGTGTATTGTTGGTTGCGAGTTTTGGGTTATGGGTTGTGAGCCTTCGGTTATGGGTTGTGGGTTATGGGTTGTGGGTGGCCTGTCAGTCTCCGTATCCCGTAACACCTCGCCGTTAATTTGTAACGGCCTTTCCCGTAACTCATAACTCTTAACTGGCAACTTTCGTTCCGGTAACTCGTAACTCTTAACTGGCAACTTATGTTCCTGTAACTCATAATTCGCAACTTGCAACTCAATAAATGCATCCAACAATAAAAACGGATCTTTTTTTTCTTCAAACTTTCCAGCAAATAGTATTAAAATATCTTCTTCTTTAATATTAAAAGAATTTCGTAATTCACTCGCTTCCGCGGAATGATCCTGCTGAAATCGTTCATTGTCAACAGCATGTGGAACAAATACGAGTTGACTTTCCTTTAATCCGAAGGCTTTAAAATAGAATTTATTTTGTGTGCCAACGTATAATGCTTTATCCACATGTGTATAAACCCAGCGCAGAAAGACGTTGCGCAGTATCTTTTTTAGTGTCCCTTGTTTATCCAATAGTGTAGAATCTCCACGAAACCATATAGGAACCTTTCCCTTGAAATGGCGCAACACTTTTAGATGGCTTTTGTAGGCCCAACCGTAAACCAATACAACATCCGGATTAAATTCCTCAACTTTGTTAATCATGGACGGATTTCCAATACCCTTAAAGTGATGACTCCCTGGTTTTTTAGAAACGTTTTCCATAAACTCGTATTGATATCCCTCGAGCAATGGAATATCCCAATTAATGGTTGTATTGAAATCTGGATCGAATTTACCACGATTGCCAGTTTCCCCTTCCGTGTAAAAAACCTTCAAATTACATTGCAAAGCCAATAGCTTAAACATTGGTGCATGGTATTGGATGGGATGGGTAGTTATTAGCGCTAGTTTTTTCAATGCGTAATAAAGTCGTAATTAAGGCGTTTTGAAAAACACGTGTAAGCTTTCAAATAAATATATATATATATATCTTAAAAATGCTTTCAAAGATTTGCATTTGCCATTATCTTATCAAAAATATCCACTTGTTTTTTAGTAAGGTTCTTTGCTTCATATCGGGCTAAAAGCTCAATTTTTGTACTATGCTCATTTCCGTTTTGCCCCACAAATTGACCTAAAAAATTGTTAATTGAGTTCCTTGCATTCTGCTCATTTGTAATGTCTGCAACAATACCCGCTTCGGTTTCTAAAATAATTTTTGCAGCACTACTTTTTATATTAAATATGGCCAGTAAAGGTTTTTTAGCCAAGATGTAATTAAAAACTTTACTTGCAGTGTAAGATGGATCATCAGATCCTAAAACAATTAAACCGGTCGCTTTTTTTAAGTATGCCAGAGTTTCATAATATGAAATTCGATCCGTTTCTTCTATTACATGTTCTTGGACACCCATTGTTGTAGCGACAGGTAAAATCGTTTTTATGCCATTTCCTGCAGATGCGTAGCTCGTCCCGATAAAGCAAAAACGCATTTTGGCAAAATCTTTTTCTTTCAAATTATCACGAAAAACTTCGAACAAAAATTTAACAGCAGATTGCATATCATATCCACCTCTACCAATGTAAACTAGATTTATAAATCCCTCTTGCAAAAGTTTGGTTTCAAATTGTTGACTGTGCTTTTCGGCAATTTTTAAATCTATATCAGAAGCAGGAAAGGTAATGGTTGCCGTTGGAATGTGTTTAATGTGTGGATATCGACGCTCTAAAGTATCGATGTAATTTTCCGATACACTGATGATTCCATCAACGTTTGTCATGGCTATGGGTTCCAGATATTTATGCAAATTATATGAAAACCAGTATTTTGGTGGTCGTTGGCTTTTTGGTTTATCCTCGTAGTACTCGCTATGCCAGGGGTCTTGCATGTCAATTACAAAAAGAATATTAAATCTTTTTTTCCAATAGGACCCAAGTATACACAAAGGAAATTCTGTGGTAGAAAAATAGATTAAATCGAATTTTTCTTTCTTCAGTAAGTAGTTCACATACCTTCTATAAAAATACATGCTTCTTAATGCCAAACTACCAAGGCCAAACTTCGATGTAATCCTTTTCGAAAATGCACGTACTCTGTGAATTTTAATATCTTGCGGAATACTCTCTAATAACATGGCATCCTTTGCCAAATCCACATAATTATCATCAACAATTACAACTTCTGCATCCCAACCAAAATTTTTAAAGTAGGGCAAACTTAAACGCACCCGATGCATATCTGCAGCGTTAACGGGGGGGAAGTGTGGGGAGATAACGAGAACACGTTTATTCAAACTTAACTTGTTTTTTGTTGATTTTTAATACCTCTTTCTTATGAGGCTATCCAATTTAAGAGATCTTCTTTAATGTTTTCGTCAGATCGATGCTATGAGATGTCACACACTATAGGCCGTGTTACTACATTTGTGATGTCTCGTTCCTCGACATGACGGGCTGTCAAAAAAGGCTAATCCAAAAGCATTGGCTGCCAAAAATCCATCTGTTGTTCAAGTTGCTAGAGTTCGCTCTACGATTGCCAAGAATTTTTTGCTTTCCAATTCCCAATTCATTTCTTCTTCGGCAAGATTATTTGCTGCTTCCTTGGCTTGGTTCAAAGCAGTTCTATCATCAAAATAAAACTTGATAACCGCTGCAAGTTGGGCGACATCTCCGATTGGATACGTTTTGCCAATTGAAGGATAAGCGTTCATAAATTCTTTTTGAGCGTCGGTTTCTGATGCAATTATTGCTAGACCTGTTGTCAAATAGGTGAGAATTTTATTAGAAAGGGCGAAATTATTGTTGAGCGAAAAATTAGGTTCTAAGGCCAAACCAACATCGAACTCCGCCGCTAAGGCAAAAATTTCGATTAGATCTATAGGAGGAACGAAAATTAATTGAGCATTTGACACCTTATTGCTTTGCGCAAGTTGTTCCAAATAGTTTTTATCATCTGCGCTTAAATTCCCGAGAAGAGTTATCGTTATGAGGCGATTCTGTAAAATACCTAATGCCGCAATAACATCTTCCAATCCTCGATTCTTTCCTATGGTTTGAGAAAACCAAAAAAGCTTTAACTCCTTATACGTCTCTGGCTTTTGGCAAACAATGAATTTTTTTTCAAATGCATTTAAAATGGTAGTGAAATCACGCTGAAAAATATTCCCATATGCAAGCGCAATTAGTGGACTTGCTGCGGTAACATAGTTTGCTTGCGGTATATATATGTCCTCTAGGTAGGCTTTTAGTTTATAATCGAAGCTTGTTTGATCGTTGGTTGTTTCTTGCCGATGAAAATCTTCGGCATCAAAGCCTAATTTCGCATGGTGCATTTGGGCTGCCTTGGCGGCCGAAGGCAGTGCCGCTAAATTGTGCGCAATGTAAAAGTCTGCTTTACAGCGTTTGGCTTCTTTACTTAACCAAAAGGTTCCTCTTGCAATCGCTAACTCTGCTATGCCGAACTTTAGGGTCAGTTTTCTGGCAATAAAGGCAACAGCTTTATGTAATAACCGACTAACATTATACAGCAGTTTGTTCGTTATTGGATTTCCCCCAACTTCTATGGCTTTCCAAGGTTTTTTTTTTAATAAAGATTTATCTGCCTCGGTTGCCCAACGGTTTACATATTGATAAATTACGGTTACGACGTAGCCCGCTTCTGCTAATGCATCTGCCTCTTTAACCAACCTAGGGTTGGTACTTGGTTGACCAGAGGTAATTAATACAATTCGCATCAAACTGAAAGTTTTCTGCGGTATAAAGTTAAATAGTTTTCGCCTATAGCTTTATTATTAAATCGTTTTGAGGCTTCTTCATAAACCTCGGCTCTATCAAGATTTTTTATCTGGCTTACGGCTGTTATCATTTCATCTACGTTTTTGCAAATAAAGCCTGTTACATTTTCCGTAACTACTTCAGGCACCGAGCCTCTATTTAGCGCAATTACCGGAGTGCCACAGGCCATGGCTTCTACCATAACGATTCCAAAGGGCTCTTCCCAAAGTATAGGCATTAATAACGCTGCTCCATTTCTTAGCATTTCATTCTTCTGTTCATCGTTTACTATGCCAATGTAGGTAATTTGCTCATCTAAATGTGGCCTTATAGTGGTTTCGAAATAATCCATCCCCTCAGGCGGAACGTTACCCGCAATAATTAGTTTTCTACTTGTTTTCTGTGCAACCTCTATGGCAAGATGCGCGCCTTTTATTTCTTCTATCCGACCTAAAAAAACTAGGGGAGCATCACTTGCGCAAGTAAAATTTGGTACGTACGCATCAATGGGAAAACCATTATAAACTGTTGTTGCGTTTGCGATAGTTTTTATTTTATCGCTAATGTAATTGCTACAACCCGTAAAGCTTAAGGTCTTGCTTTTAGCAAGTCTAATCGCTTTGCTTATTTGCGCTAGAGTAGGCTCTCTTTGATAAGACATTATTTTAGGAATATCTGACCGTAAAAAGGGGAGCAAGTAAGCGAGGCGACCGAAACTATGGATAATATCTGGTTCGAATTTCCTAATCTTATTTACCGATAAAATATTATTCAAATGCTTTAGATTTCCTTTTTGTTTTGGGAAAGGAATTAACGGAATGCTAACCTTCGAGTCTTTGTGCGCAACAAGAGTTACCTCATGCCCTTGTGCTACAAAATAGTTAATTAATAAGTCTATAATTCGCTCTATACCGCCGTAACCCACGGGTGGTACAGGGATAAAAGGGTCTGCAATAATAGCGATGCGCAACTTAGAATTTGGCAACAAGATTTTTGATCTTTTTGGTAAGTTTCCAGCCAATCAGAAAATCAATGATGCCTGTAATACCACTGTTTTGAGGTTTATAGGCTTTCCCTGTAAGTTCTTGATAATACGCTGTTCCAATTTGATAAAGTTCTTTATCGGATGAATAGGCGTGGTAAATCCATCCGCGCCAATAACTAGCTAAGGCATTTTTGGTACGTTGGCTGTACTCTCGTTTAAGAAGTAGTTTGCTTGTTGCCATTGTTGCATTAAATGCCGACGTTAATACTTTTTTACCTGCTGATAGCGATAGAGAAGTAGATGTAGATTGCCTGTAATAGACGATAGATAAATTGTTGTAAACAATCGTCTTAGCACTCAACAATAGTCTTGGGAAAAATTCAAAATCGTCTATCAAGCTTAATTTTTCATCCCATAAGCCAGCTTTATCTACTAAATGGCGTGGAATAAAAAACATGCCGCATTGGGTGAGGTTAAGTCCTTTTGCATTGTCGTTTAATAACCAATCTATGGGACGTAAATTTTCTTTTACTGTTAATAGATTTTCTTCGGTAGATGTTAAATCCCCATTAAAAAATTTTAAAAGTTTACAAGCAATTACACTTTCTGGGTTTGCTTTTGCTAGTTTAATTTGGGCTTCTAAATAGCCTTCATTAACTAAATCATCACTGTCAAAAAACACAATAAAATCGCCTTTACTATTTTTGAAAGCTAAATTTCTCGCAGCTGCAGCTCCTTTGTTTTTTTTCTGTGAGATTACTTTTATTCGCTGGTCTTTTTCTGAAAAATCGTTTATTATTTTAAGGCTATTGTCGGTAGAACCATCATCCACCACAATAATTTCGAAATTTTTATAGGTTTGCTTAATGAAAGAGAAAAAAGTTTCTTCTATAAACAGTGCTCCATTATAACAAGGCATACAAATGGAAATTAAAGGATGCTCGTTCATGGCCTGTTTACAAACATCTTTAACCGTTTTGTTAATTTCCACCCTAAGATGGATGAAACTATTTTAGTTGAGCCGCTTAAATTTGGTTTGTATTTATTTCCGCTTAATTTTAAAACCATTGCTTCCGCATTTCTAAATAAATCTGGCGCTGTTGGATAAAAATGATAGGCCCATAATGCCCAGTAATTTGCCATCACATTTTTAGATCGGGCAGAATTCTCTACACTTAGAATTTTTTTGGTAGTTAGTGTTAATGCTAAATGAGCCGACGTTAAAGCTTTATTGCTTAGAATATTAGACAGAGAATTGTTCATTCCGCTTCTGTAATAAACAATTGCATTTTCGCAAAATCTAATTTTGCTCGCTAGTAGAAGAACTCTTGGAAAGAACTCAAAATCGTTTATTAATGATAATCTTTCATCCCATAAACCCGATTTATCTAGTATTTCTCTTGGAAACAGAAACATGCCACACTGCATCATACCCAAGCCTTTTCCATTATTAATAAGTAGCCAATCTATTGGAGTTAAATCTCGCCAATTTTCTACCGGCTCATGCAAAGCGTTAGACACGTTATTATTAAAAAATCTAGATAGTTGGCCAGAGGCAATGTAATCTGGATTGTCTTTTATGGCTAAATATTGAATTTCGAGGTGTTGTTTATTTAGAAGATCGTCTGCATCAAATAATTTTATAAAGTTACCGCTGCTTTTTTGTACGCCGAAATTACTTGCTGCGCACTGACCAGAATTATGCTGCAATTTAAATGCAAAAATGTTTTTTGCAGCGTAACCTTTGGCAATTTCGAAAGAGTTATCTGTCGAACAATCATCAACAATAATAATTTCTATATTTTTATAAGTTTGATTTTTAATAGAGTCGATTGTTCTTGCCAAGTATTTGGCACTATTAAAAGCCGGGATTATTACAGAAATTAAAGCATTATTTTGCATTGGTTTGTTTGCTGCTGTGGATGCTGACGTTTTCCTAAAAAAACTTTTTTAACGGCAAATTTGTAAAAGTTTAGGTGCTTGTTGCCTATTATATTTCTTATGTCCCACATATAGCTTTTTAAATAGTTAGCAATGTCTTTTTTTCGTTCGCCTGTTAAATTAAGCCACTTTTTTATTCCACCAAAATGACTACCTCCTCCATATTGAACATCTACAGGAAAATGGTGTATTTTGTTTTCTGTATTCAAAAGCGTTAAAATCTTATCTTTTAAATGTTTTTTTGATGGGATTTTTTCCACATCAAAGTCAATCAAAACATTATCTAATTTTTTATATTGATTTTGTTTGATTAGCGACTCTATTATAGCACATTCACTACCTTCGCAGTTCAACTTCATTACAACATGATCGTTACTATCAATGTTGTTTTCAAAAAAATCTGAAACAGCTAAGAAGTTGCATAGCTCTTTATCTTTATAGTTTTTGGTATATAATGGGTTTTTATATGCTTCATGATCTCCATAAATACTGGCCGCTTCAGAACCCGGGAAGTTAATATAAATATTTTTGTTTTCGTCTAATAACCCCGCGTTAAGTGCCTTAATGCGCTTGTCTTTGATCAATAAAATTTGTTCAAAACAAGATTTTACCGGTTCAAAGCAATAAATTTTGTCGAATCCATAAATTGGGTCAATAACCGCTTGCAATGTTTCGCCAGTATGTCCGCCAACATCAATAAATATTTTCATTTATACTATCCTTAGTTGAGGTTTAAAAACTCTTATCAATTTCTCTCTTAACCAAACCGCTGCAAACGGATTAATTCTAGTCAACAGATTGAATAGTTTATTTCCACTAGTAGAGTAGGGTTGCCCCAATTCTTTGGAAAGCTTTAAAGCTTTTTTAATGTATGCCCAATCTTGATAAATTGATAGTGCAGCGATACAAGCATACAATTGAGTAACTATTTCTTTTGGATATTGCTTACCCACACTTTTCGAAGTTTTTTCTAAAACATGAAAATTTGCTTTTGCACATTTTAGGCCGTTAGATTTCGACATGCTTACATCGAACTTATAATTTATGCAAGTCACATTTTCCAAAAAATCAAATTTTAAGCCTACAATAGCAAGTTTTTGATGCAGCGCATTATCTTCATTAAAGAGTACATTTCTATCGATATCGAAACCACCGACTTTTAGAAAAGCGCTTTTTTTGTATATGCCAAAATTAACGAGTTTATTAAGAATGGTGTAGCGAATGGCATCTGCTCTTAACTCTTCTTTGTTTATTGTTGAAGTGCCTAACAATACGTTATTTTCTACATCCACATAGTTGTAATTGAGCATCAGAACATCGAAGTCGTTACCATGACTTTTTATCCAGTTTACAGCTTTTGTAGAAAAGTTTGGAAGCAAGTCGTCATCGGCATCATGAAAATGCAACCAAGTGGATGTTGCAATTTTGGATAGCTCATTTTTTCCAATCGAACAGCCCTGATTGGTTTTTCCGTTAATAACCTTTGCACCATAATTTAACGCTGTAAATTCTGTTTCATCCGTACTACAATCGTTATATACCAAAATCTCATTAAAAGGAATTTCTTGGTTTAATGCTGATTGAAGTAAACGAGGTAAACACCAAGCTGCATTATAAGCGGGAATACATAAGGCAATCGTTTTACTCAAAGTTTTTTCTTTATTCTTTTAAATAGGTAATTGATTAATCTTTTTATGCTGAGTTGGTTTAGGCTAGTATCGATTGAATTCTTAAATTGATTTGGTTTAAATAATTCTTCAATAAAAACATTAGACTGTGCGCTAATGCCTTTACTTGAAATTCTTCGATAGAGGCATAGGTTAGCGTTTACGAGGCTGTAAGCATTTAATTTTTCGACCAAAGTCTTTTTTGCATTTGTAACAATCACCTCATACTCCTGCTGATCAATTTGTAACACTTTTTCTATCAATCTCCCAAGTTCCTTGGCATTATCTTTCGGGTAAATAAATCCATTTACGCCATCTTCAATTAATTCTGAAACGCCTGCGCCATCAGAACAGATCAACAAGGTTCCAGCATTTAAGTATTCTAAACCTGTAAAGTTGAACATATCCCAAGTTGATGGAATGATGGCATATTTTGCTTTTGCTTGTACCTTAGCAATTTCTAATTGTGGCAAAGGCTTTTGCGGCAAAACTACATTGCCCCAAATTGCAGGATAGGTTTTTTTTAGTTGTTCATTCTTTCCAATAGTTTCGTTAAAAGGGGTATCTCTGCCAAACCATTTTATGATTACGTTCGTCGTGTCTATTAATGATAGCGCTTCGCACAAAACATCGGGGCCTTTCCATTCTTGTACACGCCCGCAAACAATTCCATAATTTTCTTTTTCGAGAAATGAACTTGAAACCTTGGTGCTTTCGTAAATGGGGTAGACTACTTCAATATCTTGCCGCTCAAAAATGTTTTCCCAATATATTTTATTTGCTGTGCTGTGGCTGACAATAAGGTCTGCGTGTTTTAGTAAAGTAAACTCTGCTTGGCGATGTAAATCAGCACTTAAACCTTTTTTATAAGTTTCGAATAAATCTATTTGGCCGCTGCTGCCATGCAAACGAACCACCACTGGTAAATTGTGGTTTACCAACCACGGAATAAAACCCAATCCAAAATCGGTACATTCTATAATATCGTATCCTTTGCCTTGCTCGCATTGTTCCCACATTGCCCAACTTGCAGCAATATTGTTCCTGTACTCTGGCTGCAAATCGAATTTGCTAAATTTCGATAAATAGCGGTTAAAAATTTCTGTTTTAAGGTATTCTATTTTAATTCCGTCAAGTTTATATTCTTCATCACTTTGTGTATGACCGCTACCAACCAACACTTCAACTTCGTCTACCTCGTTTTTTAAAGCATTAATATACTCCAAATAATAAGTGGAAATGCCACCACCAGAGTGAGGGTAATATTCTGGAAGTACAAAGAGGATTTTCAAAATATTTTTTTAAAAAGTCGATAACATTTAAGGTACATCTTTCCCAAATAGGAGCCCGAATAGTTTACATTGCTATCTAAAATATCACTATAACCTTTTCTTTGAATTGCAGTTTCTCTACTAAATCCATAAACTTTCAAAGATGGATGTAAATCAGCAATCACAGAATCAATTGACCTTTTGTCAGTTTCTATTTTTTGTATCAATTGATTTAAACACCTTGTATTGATCGCAATAGCGTGTAATGCGAGGGTATTTTCTAAGCGTAAGATATTTTTATGAATCAGTTTGGGTTCTATAAAATGGTAACCACCAAAATAAATCATGTCATAATCATCGCCTACGGTTTTGATAAGCAATTCTAAACTTTCAATAAAAGTTTTTTTGGTGATTACATCGTCTTCTAACACCAAAATTCTATTTTGATTTTTATGTAGTGCTGCTTTGTAAATTTCTAAATGGCTTAGTCTGCAGCCTAAAGCGCCTTTAGAAAATTGCCAATCGGCATCTTTGATATCGCCGCCATCAATTGCACTAAAAAACGTTATTTTATTTGTGCCTAAGTTTTTGTAATTTCTTTTGAAATTTTTCTTTCTATCTGGTCTTCTCTCCAGATTGATGCAATAAATTTCGTCAAAGTATGTATCTAAAGCTTCCAATTTAAATTTTAATCCAAGTTTTTGAAGCAGGGTTTGGTAAAGTTGGAAACCACTTTTGCGGAGCGAAAACTGTTTTTTGTGGGTTTTTATTTAACCAGGCTCCCCACCAACTAAAACTACTGTTTGCTATAATGTTGTGTTTGCAAATCGACATAAGGTACATCGCTTCCCAATCTTGTTCTGTTTCCCTTAAAACACAGAAATTTTCGCCTAAAAAACCAAAATTTGATTCACACCAATCTAAGTCATCCGAAATTATATAGAAGAAAGGATGGTCTATTTTTTTTTCTAAGCATTCAATTGCTTTTTTGTAATAGAATAAATCTAATACAGGATGGTGTTTTGCTATCGATGGTTTTAGGTAGTCTCCTCGTCTAACATGGATGGACACGGCATTTGGTTTATTTTTAATCTCCTCAGAAATTTTATGTGTTTGAGCTGTAAGCTTTGGGAATGAAAACTCAGCTCTTATATTTGATTGTATTTTTTCGAAATAATCTTCTCTTTGAAAGTAGCCATCAATAAGATAGTTCTTTAGATAGTTTAGTTCAAACGATTCGTTGCCGGTAATAATCGTAAAATTTTTCCATCTTTTAGGAAATAGGTTTTTCAGAAGGCTAAATCGGCCACTGTGGCTTAATACTCTGGCAAAAGTGTCGTTTAATTTTTTTGCTTTAAGGTTTTTGAATATCTCCAGCGCGTATTTTCTGGCGGTAAATGAATCAGTAGTTTTACCGTTTTGTTTAAAAAATGACTGATCAATATAGACGGTTTCGTTAGTCAAACCTCTTGCAGCCGCATATTGAAACATTTGGTTTCCTAACCCGCCTTTTAATTTAATGATAACCATTCAACGGTTGGTGTTTTTAAATTTATTTAACAACGTGAGCAACTCAGCATTTTAATTGTTTGAAAATTACAGACAATATTTTTCTCAATCTTGAGAATTTCAAAACTTTGTACTTGGCTATCATTTGTTCATTTTCTAGGTAATCATCTAAAAATGCTTTATACTTTTCTTCTAAATGTGAACTTCTTTCCAACGCAATAATTTCTCCATTTTCGGGTAGGGAACTTATCCCATCGCTTGTAAAAGAAGAAATAATTAGAGAAATATGCTGGTATGAAATATTGTGGGCGAATACCGCATCCAAGAAAAATGTCCAATCTGCACAGATTTTTAAATCGATATTGTAGAAACCATAAGTGTAAAATAGGCTTCTTTTAATGAAGGCCGATTGATGTGGAAGCGTGTTTCTAACAAAATAGCCAAAAGTAAGTTTTTCCGGTGTGTATTGGATTAATGTTTTATGCTGGCCAACTACTTCAATATCTCCATAAACAATATCTTGGTTAAATTGATTTTTGATTTTGTTTAGTACGTCATCATTATAAAAAGTATCACCAGAATTTAGAAATATTATATAATCTCCCGTGGCATTTTTAATGCCGATATTCATAGCATCATATATCCCTTTATCTGGTTTTGATTGCCAATAACTTAATTGTTGCGATTGGTTCGTTATAAACTCTTTGCTCCCATCATTTGAGTCGCCGTCGATAATTAGAAATTCGAACTCCTTGTAAGTTTGATAAATAACGCTTTCTACGGTTTTTTTTAGACCGTGTAAATTATTTAGATTTACTGTGATTATTGAAAATTTCAAAAGATATTTTTAATTAAAAGGTAACTTCAACTTCAGGCTAGTTGTATTTATTTTAACTGCATTTATTTAGCCTATTCTTTAAGTGTGGTAAGTTGGCAGTTTTTACAGCAATTAGGTTCTCATAAGGATAGTAGGCTTTTAGAGGTGCTTCCTCAACTGTGTTTAGTGTTTCATTATAACTCATCCAAGCATAGCCTAAAGCGGTTAAATACCCATAAAGTTCTCTACTGGAGTAGCCTGCACTAAACGTATTTTGTTCCGTAAATTCTACGAGAAAACAAGCGTTAAAATTGGCGTCGATCAACATATTTCCAAAGCCTTTTAAAACCATTAGTTCCCAGCCTTCTACATCTATTTTTATTAGTGATATTTTGTTGCTAAAAATATTATTTTCGGTAATAAATTCATCAATTCGATAGGTTTGTACCTCGTATTTGTTTGACAGATTCACGTGGTTAAGTGCTGCAAAAGAATTCCAAGCGTCGTGTCCGTCGGCAGATTCATTTAGCATTAATTTCTCTTTTTTATCAGAAATTCCGGCGTTAAATGCCGAAATCGAATCTGCAAAATTATTAATTGCGATGCTTTTTTGCAGCCGCTCAAAGGTTTTTTTAGAAGGCTCGAAAGCATAAACATGGCCATTATCTTGAAGGATTTTTGCAGCGAAAACGGAGTGAAGACCGATATTGGCCCCAATGTCTAAGAAAATATCTCCTGGTTTTAGAAACCTCGTTATAAAGAGCTGTTCACTTTCTTCAAATCCATCAAAAATTAGCTTACATAAAATGCTGTCTTTGTATAAATTAAATTTTATATCTCCCTCTAACTTTATTTCTGCAATGCTACCGTTATTTTCAAATAATTCTTCCCATTTATCATCAACAGTTTTTGTTCTAAAGTTGATGTATTTGTTCAGCATATTCGCCATCTTTTGAACTAAGTAGATGTCAAATTTCATATTTTTTCCAATCTATTTTTGGCGCTATAATTCCAGGTCTATCGTCAGAGTACAGTGCATTTACTCCCTCGATATTTAAAATATTAAAATTAATTTGTTGAAGTCGATGGTTTATCCACCCAACATTATGTAATCCAATTGCGGGATAAAACACGTATTCTCCGGTTGAAAGCAAGTTCGCAGGAATGACTGACTGAAATTTGAACTTTCCTGCGGCGATTGCTTTTGTTTCCAAATCCATATCATCATGGTAGGTTCTAAAAACACAAATATCTGTTGTAGCAGTATAAATTTCAAACCCTATTCTTAGTCCCAAGATTTCTTTTTTTATCTCCAAGTCAATCGCAATTTCGATGTTTTTGGTTGATAAAAAATTATTTGAGTTTGCAAAATGTTGTAAAATTTCCGCATCATAAAGTTGCACTTCGTGATCTTTGCCACATGTTTGTAATTGAAGCTTAGTTTGATTACTATTTGCGACAGTAGTTTTTTCTAAATATTTTTTTATCGCAGATGATGATTTAGCGAAACGACTTATTGAGCCATTTTCCAGAACGATAGAGGTTTCGCATAAATTAGATATCATCCCCATATTATGGCTTACAAACAGCACTGTTCTACCTTCGCCCTTACTCACTTCGCTCATTTTGCCGAGGCATTTTTTTTGGAATTCTGCATCGCCAACGGCCAACACTTCATCAACAATTAAAATCTCAGATTCTAGATGTGCGGCAACGGCAAAAGCTAGCCGAACGTACATGCCAGACGAGTAGCGTTTTACCGGCGTATCTAAATAACGTTCTACACCTGCGAAATCTACAATTTCATCTAATTTTCTAGCAATTTCTTTTTTACGCATGCCTAAAATGGCGCCGTTCAAAAAAATGTTTTCCCTTCCGCTAAGTTCGGGATGAAAGCCTGTGCCAACTTCTAACAAACTTGCAATTCTGCCTTTACCAGATATTTTTCCGGTTGTGGGTGCGGTAACTTTACTTAAAATTTTTAACAACGTGCTTTTCCCTGCACCGTTTCTGCCGATAATGCCAACTGCTTCGCCTTGCTCAATTTCGAAATTTACGTCTTTTAAGCTCCAAACCATTTCGTTTTTTCGGAGAACCTGTGCTGAGCTTGTCGAAGCGTTGCTTTCGCCGATGCGCAAAAAAGGATCATCTTTTCCTCGGACACGCGCATACCAACGTTCCATATCTCTACTTATGGTGCCCGTGCCTATTTGGCCGAGTTGGTAAGCTTTTGAGAGATTTTCTACTTTAATGGCTATTGAGGACAAGGGGAAGGTTAAGGTTAAGATTGGATTCTGAAATTCAGATTCATCCAATACAAGTCTATAAATTAGTGCTCTGTAAGTTTACATTTTTCACAAACCAGAAACAACCGCATCCATAAGTTTGATCTGAGGATTGGTGTATTGAAGCTTCGTTCTCAAAACTACCATCGTCTTGTATTAGCGCAAAATTTTTCAGTGTAAATCCATCAAATAATTTAACGGTATTTTTTGCGTCGTAAATTCTATGGGCGTTAAACATTACTTTTGGCTTGCCAACTGGTATTACAAATAAAAGAGTGCCCCCAGGTTTTACTACCCGTTTTAGTTCGGCAATCGCTTTCAAATCGCCTTCGGGATCTAGCGGATCTCCATACCTTCCTAGGCCTATATGCTCTACGGTATGCATGCAGGATACCGATTCTATGCTATTGGTTTCGAAATGGAGATTGGTTAAATCTGCTTTTGCTGTTAACAGATTATCTAGTTTTAATGCGGCGGGGCGATAATCGTAAAATTCTGTTTTAGTAAAAGCAGAGAGGATGGAGCAAAAAGTTAAAGTCGAAGAAATGTCGATGTGTTTCTTAGGCTGTAGGTCTCTTACAATTCTTGCCGCCCAAGCTGGGTGATAAATGTAATGTGCATCAAATCCGGTAGTTTCGGTCTTATCGTTTAAGCAAGGATACCAATCTTCTTCTTTTGTTGATAGTCGATGGTTCTTGTCTAATGCAACAAACTGCTCAAACTGCTTCCGAAATGACTTCAAGTCAGCGTTTTTTTTAAAGAAAAAATTATAGATTTTTTTGTATATCCGGTAAATGATCATTTGGAGGTTTATAAAGCTTTAGTCTACTTTATTTATGTATAGTTTTATCATATCCTCTTCAACACTTAGCTTAAAACCAACTCCAGTTGCGCTAATGTATTTTTCCAATTCTTGTATCGTGGGGTAGTCATTTTCACCGATAAATAATCTTGCATCATCTATCAAAATTACGTGATTTTGTTTTTTTGCATCTAGAATAGCTGAAAGCTCTTCCAATACAGGACACTCTTTTTCGCCTTTTGCGGTTTCGCCTGCAGAATAATGTCCGTCCAGCCAGAAAATAGCGGGCTGGTCTATTTTTTTCATTATTTCTTTTAAGACATTACTGCTGTCGCCTTGAAAAAGAGTAATTTTTGGTTCATGTTTAAATCGCTTTTTGGCTTTAAGAAAAAGCTCTTCGCTTAGCTCCACAGAAATTATTTTTTCGAAATTAGGAAGCTGACTTGCAATCATGTCGCCATAAAATGTTCCGGTCTCTACAAGCAGACCGTAATTTGTTTTTTTTTGGATTTTTTTTATCACATATTGTTTTACCAAATGGAGAGGCGGCACGGATTTGCCGTTTTTTAACCATTGTTTATATGCGAGGTTTTGTTTAGAAAAAAACAAATTTTTAAGCCTCGATTTGTTATAGATTTTTTGAAGTGAATTCTTCATATTTCAGCGTATCTATTATCAGCAAGTTTTTGATATATGCCGCAGTGAAAATTTAATTTGCTGTGAGCAATCGAATGGTAAAAAACACTTTTATTTTTTTTAAATCTTGCTTAAAAATTTCTTCATCAATCTCGTAAATTTATTTCTATTCCCATTGGGTTTAAAAGCAAGCCAACGCCACTGGTACGCAGGATGGTCTTTTTTACTTCAGGATTTAATGCGTTTGAAATACGAAATGATGCAGCGTTTTCTAGATAGTGAATTGGTCTTTCGTAAGTTGACAAGCCGAGCGTAAGGTAATAAGTGCCGGTTGCGAATATTAAATGTTCTTCTTTAAAAATCGCCGTGTATTTGCCTGGTTTCACAAACTGTGCTGGGCTCCAAGATGTGCGAATGTTCATACCCAAGTTATTTACAATTCCAATAGCTATTATAAAATGGTCGATTGGTTTGTTAATGGTAAATCGACCGCTATTTGCCAATGCGATGCCACTTTTATTTCGCCTGCCAGATTTCCATTAATATCTTCAATTCTAATTTGATTTCCAAACCCTTCTAAATTATCTGAGTTTTCCGGAATGGGCAGATTGTAAATAGATTCTACAGACGTGTCTTGATCTACATATTTTTCAATAGCCTGCTCAACTGATCCAGAATAATTAATTTGCCAGTTACTTAAAAAAATGGCATGATTGCAAAGCTTTTGAATACTCCCCATATTATGACTCACAAAAAGCACGGTTCTACCTTCGCCTTTGCTTACTTGGCTCATTTTGCCCAAACATTTTTTTTGGAACTCTGCATCGCCAACGGCCAAAACCTCATCTACAATTAAAATTTCAGATTCTAGATGAGCCGCAACGGCAAAAGCAAGCCGAACGTACATGCCCGATGAATAGCGCTTTACAGGTGTGTCTAAATAACGTTCTACGCCGGCAAAATCTACAATTTCATCTAGCTTTCTGGCGATTTCTTTTTTGCGCATGCCCAAAATGGCGCCGTTTAAAAAAATGTTTTCGCGTCCGCTCAGTTCCGGGTGAAAACCTGTACCGACTTCCAACAAACTTGCAATTCGGCCTTTTCCAATTATTTTTCCAGTGGTTGGTGCAGTAACTTTGCTTAGTATTTTTAATAAGGTGCTTTTGCCGGCGCCGTTTCTACCGATAATACCAACTGCTTCGCCCTGTTCAATCTCAAAATTTACATCCTTTAAACTCCAAACAACATCACTTTTGCTCGTAGCGTTTTGCACATTACTTTCGCCGATGCGTAAAAACGGATCTTCTTTTCCACGCACACGAGCAAACCAACGCTCCATATCTCGGCTTATGGTGCCCGTGCCTATCTGGCCGAGTTGGTAAGCTTTGGAGAGGTTTCGAACTTTGATGGCTTTCAAGAGGGGTTGGGGGTTATTGCTTAGGGGTTAGAAAAAAGCTGGCGGCTTAGAGAGTGGGTTAGGTATTGAGCTGGGAATTTCTTAAACCGCTCAATTTAATTGTTATTATTTCTACCTGTGCTCTGTGGAAAATATAATCTTCTTCTGTAATATAATTAAAGTCTAAGGCAGCGATTAGGTGGCTTAATGTTTCAAGTTTAGTTGTGTAAGCCATGTTTGTATAATGCGCTTTGTTTTTGCAGTAATCTTTCCAGATCCTTCTGCCAAGCAAGCACCAATGCTGCTTGATGATCTCTTTATTTGGGATGTTAGACCAAACGTCTCCTCTTTCGGAAATTTTGCAGTCAAAAGGAAGATGTATTTTCTAAGTGTCATGGACAATTTCCAAACATCAAGCTTCTCGAAAGAATATTTATGCATAATGAGTTGATTTAATTTCTAAGCCTAACCCCTAATCATCTAACCCCCAACCTCAAAAAAACGCTGTGCATTTTTTAGACCGTATCGACAAAATTCCTCTCCACCTTATTAAAGATAACAACTCCGCAAGCTAAAATACCGAGCGTAATACCAGTCACGTAACCAATACTTCCCCAACTAAATGTGCCTTCGCCCAAAAATCCATATTTGAAAGTTTCTAAAATGGGCGTCATGGGGTTGTATTTTATGATCCACGCATATTTGGGGTATTTTTCGATAGCGGTTGAGAGCGGATAAATTACTGTTGTTGCATACATTAATAACTGTACACCAAAACCAACCAAAAATGCGAGGTCGCGGTATTTGGTGGTCATGGCAGAAATAACCATTCCGGCGCCCAGGCCTAGAAGTGCCATAAGCAAAACTAGCAGTGGAAATAACGCAATAGCCCAAGAAGGTTGAAAGCTTGCACCCGAAAAATAATAGTATGCCATCAATACCAAAAACAAAATCATTTGAACGCCAAACCGAACCAAATTACTAAGCACAATGCTTAACGGAACAATTAGACGTGGGAAATACACCTTACCAAAAATGCCTGCGTTGTCTCTAAAAACGGTAGAAGTTTTAACTAAACAATCGGCAAAATAGTTCCAAGCGGTAATACCAGCCAGATAAAAAAGCGGCTTTGGAAGTCCATCGGTAGAGATTCCGGCTAGGTTGCCAAAGATGAAGGTAAAAATTATGGTCGTGAAGAGCGGTTGGATAAAAAACCATAACGGCCCTAAAATGGTCTGTTTGTAAAAGGACACAAAATCGCGACGCACAAGTAGCCATAACAAATCTCGGTAGGCCCAAATTTCATTAAGTTTTAAATCAAACAAAGAAGCTTTAGCTTCGATGGTCCATTCGTAATTGTGATCTGTGTTTTCCAATTTAGTAAATAGCTGGTTTTACCGTAAGTTTGGCTGCCTCGTTTGGTTCGAGGAATCCAAAAATCTTTTCTTTGTATCTTTCGAAACCGAAGTTTTCCAGGCACATTTCTTGAAGCGTAAATGGCGATGAAAATGTCTTTGAAATTAGCATTTTTTTAATAGCGCCTTTAATTTCTTCAACATTGCCTGGATTTACCAATGTCCCGAGTTTGCCATTTAACAGGGCATCTCTGCTTCCATCCAAATTTCCGGCAATACTTGGGCAACCGCAGGCTGCGGCTTCTATAAAGCTAATGCCAAAACCCTCTCCACTGCTTGGCAAGGCAAAAACGTCGGCCAAAAGGTAATAATCAGAAAGTTCGCTCTCCAACACGAAACCCGCAAAAAAAACTCTGTCTTTTAAGTTAAATTTTTTAATTAAAGTCTTAACCCGACTTTGCTCTTTTTCATCGGCTTTGCCTGCTAAGATATATTTAATATTTTTCGGCAGATTTTGCATTGCTGCGATGACTTTATCATAACCTTTGTACTGCTCTGCAGATGATAACCTAGCTAAACTATAAACCACTTTATCGGTTTCGTTTAATCTGTACCTAATCATTAGGTGCTGCGGTTTAGCGAAAGTTTTTGGAAGATCGAAAAATGGATCAAGACAATTGTTCAGTATGCTAATGCGATGTTTTGGAACGGCATTTACTTCTTTTAATTTATTTGCCGTAAATGAGCTGACTGCCCAAATGTCGACATGCTTCTGTAGAAACTTGGCTTTCCATGGTTGGAGTTTCTTCCAAACTTCTATCCCGTGCGCTATTAAAATAATCCTTGTTTTCGGCGAAAGCGTTTTTATAATCTTCGCGATAAGCAATAAATTAATGTGGCTTAACACAATTACATCAGTGTTAAATCCTTTAGCTATAGCCGCAGCCGCGAAGCCAAATTTAGATTTGTTGAACCCTTTGAAATTTTTATTGTCGATGTATTTTTCGTCTGGAAGGTTTTCATCGTGCAGACTTAGCGTTTTAAAAGTTGCCAATTTTCCTTCTCCTAAGAAATCGCTAATAGCTTTACACAGTGCCCTGCACACTTTTTCTATTCCGCCAGTTAAGCTAAAGGTGTAGAGGGTTAGGAAAAGAATTTTTTTTTTCAATTGGCTAGTTTGTTGGTTTGTTGGTTTGTTGGTTTGTTGGGTGTTTGGTTTGTTAGGTGTTTGGTTAAGAACCACCCCATAGCCCCCTCCTTTAAAAAAAAGGGGTTTTATCCTATTTGAGTGTTTGAAGAACTTATTTTTTAATAATTAAACACCAACAATTAATGCCTAACCCACAACCTCTAACTTTCAACAAAGCATTGATAGATTGTTAAAGCTTTGCTCCAATGCAGTTTGTTGATTTTAAAATCGGCGGCAAGCGCTTTTGCTTTCTTATTATTTACAGCGTTTAGTTTTTCCGTAAACGCCTCATCGTTTTGTAACCATTTGCCAAACGGAAAGGTAAAGCCCATTTTTTTTCTATCCCAAACTTCGCGCGGAAGTTCATTTTTGAAAGCTTCAATCAACAAAGATTTAGGCTGCTTTTTGTCGAACCTTTTGACATAAGGAATCTGGTTAATCGCGCTAATAATATTTTTTTCCAAAAATGGCACTCTAACTTCTACACCATGTTGCATGCTCATGGCATCGGTATCTTTTAGCAGTTGGTTTTGCATGTACATATTGCTTTCTAACCAGCTTGCTTGTTCCTTTGCTCTTAGATTTTTTGGCATTTCTTCAATCTCCATAGATTTGAGAGTTTCATCTACCTCGCCGACTGTACTACCTAAAAGTTCTGCAATCTCATCCGGACAGAAAAACCCTCGCAATGCCAAATATTTTCCTACTGTATTGCCGTAGCTTAAATAGTAGATGCGTTTAAATCTTTGTTGGTTGATTTTTAAAAACCCTTTCAGTACAAACTTTGGCAAGATGGCTAGCGCATTGATGATTGCCATACGCTTAAAAGAAGGATAGCCTCCAAAAAGTTCATCGGCACCTATGCCAGATAAAACTGCTTTTAATCCTTTTTCTTTGGCAAAGCGAGAAATGAACCAGGAATTTATTCCGTCATTACTTGGTTGATCGATGGCGCAGAGTGCCTCATCTAAATGTTGGGTAAAGATTTTTTCATCTAATTTGTATGTGCTATGGCTACTTCTTCCTTGCTGCGCAACCAAATCCTGATATATTTTTTCTGAAAATTCCCCTTCGTTAAAATTAACTGAAAGCGTTTTTAAACGTTGCTTTTTTCCTAAAGCAGAACAGGCTTCTATCGCAACGATGCTGCTGTCTATACCGCCACTTAAAAATACACCGATTGGTGCATCAGAAATTAAGTGAGATTTCACAGATTCTTTAATCGCCTGCCTAACACTCATTTTCTCGTCAATTGCCATCTGCTGTGGTGTATATTTTAAAATTTCTGACGTATTTTTTTTATGATCCCAAATTAATGTATGGGCTTTGGGTAACATCTTTACCTCAACAAAAGTTGTGTATGGTTCTGGTATATGACCAAAAGCCAGAAGATAAGTGCGCCAATTTACGTTCTCGGAATAGTTATAAGGCAAGATTTTGAAAGCCCTCATCTCTGATGCAAAAACTAAACTTTTATATTCGTTGCTATAGTATAAAGGCTTTATCCCATAAAAATCTCTCACTAAAAAGGTTTTTTGCAGTTCTTTATCAAATAAAGCAAACGCAAACATGCCATTCAGTTTTCCGAAGGCGTTTGTTCCCCAGGTTTTATATGCTGCCAAAATAACTTCGGTATCGCTATCGCTGATGAAAGCGCAGCCCAAGCCTGCCAATTCTTTTTTAAGTTCTTTATAGTTGTAAATTTCCCCGTTAAAAGTGATGCAAAGTTGTTCGTTATTATAAAACATAGGTTGATGCCCGGTGTCAGAAAGATCTATCAGCGCCAATCTCCTATGCCCAAATGCTAGATTATGTTCTTGATCCACAAAAATACCTTCATCATCTGGGCCGCCATGCTTCATCACATCACACATGCTTTTTACGCGCTGAAATAAATTTTCTTCGCTTTCGCTGATGTTAATAATTCCTGCTATGCGGCACAAGGAAGTGAGGAGGTTAGGAAAAGGGTTAGGGGTTAGATAAAGGTTAGGCGTTAGGAAAGGGGTTGCGTGTAATATTTTTGAGTTGGGAATTTCTGAGGTCGGTTAATTTTGTTGTAATTTCCTCGATTTTTTGTCTTAGGGTTAAATAATCTTGTTCATTGATGTACGCTAAATCTAATGCACCTATTAAATGATTCAATGTCTCTAAGGTTGTAGCATAAGCTAAATTGGTGTAGTGCGCTTTATCTTTAAAAGTTGCTTTACCAGATCCTTCTGCAAGGCAAGCGCCAATGCTGCTTGAAGATCTTTTAATTTGGCTGATGAGACCGAAGGTCTCATCTTTGGGGAAATTTTTTGTTAGTTGATAGATTTCCTTTCTCAAAGCCATAGATAATTTCCAAACTTCTAGTTTCTCAAATGAATAAATGTGCATGATATTTATAAATGTGCATGATATTTATTTGTTAGCTGTTTTCTGACCTTTAACCCATAACCCATAACCTCTAACCCCTAACCCCTAACCCCTAACCTCAGTCTAAACCTCAGCCCCAAACACAGCTTCGCCCTTTCAGTCACAATTTCTTTTAAAAAAAAGTAAACCGTTTAAAATTTTTCTCCCCAAAATAGGAGGAAATTTATGTCTCCTCAACAGTTAACCACTACTTAAACTTAACTATTAAACGGCTCTACGAAAGCCATCGACGTATTTATGTTTATCGCGTAGCCCAAATTTTTTAATCTCAATACCAAGCGTTTTTTGTTTTTTATAGAAACTACTTCGCCAATAATGTCTTTAAATGGCCCGGCCTTAATTAGCACCTTCTCGCCTTTTCCTATTTCAAAATCGAATGTTTCCAATTCATCATCGGTTGCCAGCAACAACTTTAAATCTTCTATTTGTCTATCTGGCATTGAGGCAATCTTGCCCGAGAAATATATATATCTCACTACGCCAGGCATCTGCAAAACTTCTGTCTGTTGGCCAACAGTAATATAAACAAACAAATAGGATTTTAGCAATGGCTCTTCGACCATTTTTTTTCTATCGCTCCATTGTTTTACGGTTTTTTTTAAGGGCAAATACGAAACAATTCCCTTTTCTTGAAGCTCTTGATGAACCTTTTTTTCCATCCGAGAACGCGTATAAATTGGATACCACTTGTAGTCGCTCACTGCGTTTTTTTAGTTGTTTGGTTTATTAGTTAATTGGATGTTTATTAGAGTAGCCGTCTATCTTTTTAAGTCTTAACCGCTAAGCACCTAACCAACCGCCCGGCCAAGAATCCGCCTCTTTACTTTTTCTTCCAAAACATCCACCATTTTCTGTTTTCGTCTTCATAATAGCCCGAGCCGTTATATCCCGAGTAATCGGAATAATAATAAGTGCCATTACCGCCGCTGCGAGCGTAATCTGTTGTATAATAGTTGCTGTACAATGCATCATCGCCAAAGGCATTTAAAATAATGGCTAAATTGCTTAAGCCATATTCTCTGCTTAAACGCTCTGGTATTGCGGCAGCGCGTTGTTGGGAAATGCCAGATCTTATCACAAACAAATTAATGTCTGATGCTCTAATCAATGGAATCGCATCGCTTACCAAACCAATTGGCGCGGTATCTAGCAGTACATAATCATACATCGGCGTAAGCTCTGCCAACAAACTACGCATTGCCTCGGTATGCAACAGTTCTGATGGGTTTGGTGGAACGGGCCCTGAAGGTATAAAATCGATAATTTGATCTTCGCTTTTAATCAGTACATCTTTCAAAGTTCCCTGTCCGGATAATAATGTGCTCAACCCCTTATCGTTTTCTACGCCGAAAGCCTTGTGCAATTTAGATTTTCTTAAATCGGCTGCAATTAGAACGACTTTCTTTTCAATCAGCGCCAACGTGTTGGCCAAATTAACGGTGACAAAGGATTTGCCTTCGCCGCTAATTTCGGAAGTAATGCAAATAATCTTGCTTTGTTTATGTCCCGCCAAAAAGCTGAGGTTGGTACGCACTGACCTGACCGATTCTGCAAAGACAGATTTTGGTTTTGAAAGTGATAACGCTTGTTTGCTACTTGGATCTATTGCGCCCGGAAACTTTCTAATAACCCCAATAATAGGGGTATTGGTTAAGCCTTCTACTGTTTCTTTATCGTAAATGTAAGGGTTTAAAAAACGTGCTAACAATATTAACCCGAAGCCTGCAGCCACGCCTAAACTAAGCGCCATGCTGTATATTTTGCTGCTATTTGGCGATATGGGGTAACTATTTTGGTAAGCCAAGTTTACAATGGAAGCACCTGGTACTATAGCTGCCGCCGTCATCTCTGCATCTAATTTTTTTTCTGCTAGAAAAGATCGTACCCTATTATTTACCTCAAAATTAGTTTGCAGCTTAACAAAGTTTTGCTCTTTGGCAGGCAACGTGTTCATGTTTCGGGTGACTTCTGCAATTTGATTATCGATGAAATTAGCCGTTTGCCTGTTGCGCAAGCTCATTGCATTTATGCTGTTTTTTATATTGCGCTGTACACTGGCAATTTGCTGTTCTATCTGTTTTACGGGTGAAGATTCTTCGTTAAATTGATTCAGTTTTAGTTCTCTATTGGCAAGCAACGTGTTAAGTTGTGTTACCAAAGGGCCAAGCCCAGTTGTTAAATCTCCAGAAAGATCAATACCAATTTCTATTTTACTTTTGTTGTTGTTAATTTGTTCGGCTAGTTTATCAATGCCCAATTGTTTTAGCTTTAGTTCGGTTTTTTGTTTTTCGAAATCAGAAAGCTTGCCCATCGTCATGCTGGCAGATGAAGATACATCTACCATATTATTTTGCGTTTTGTAGTTTGCCAACTTGCTGCCAGATTTACCTGCTGCGGTGTCTATAAACCCGAGTTGACTGTCAATAAACTCTACCGTTTGCCTTGCAGATCTCCGTCTCTGTACAATATCATACGCCACATAAGATTTCATAATGGCGTTAAGTACATCGGCAGCAAAAATTGGGTTTACATCAGTTTGACTCAAACTCATCACATTGGTAAATCTTGCTGCTTCGCCGATGTAAAGGCCACCCATCGCGCGACCAATGAAATCTTCTTTGCTATTAAATTTGACTAGATAATGCGAGTTTCCGTTGACGGGTGACCTAATGGCAAAAACCATGTTGCCCATCTGGACCGGTTGGTTATAACCGTATTTTTTTTCTTTGCCATTTCCATCCGCGTAAGCGATGTTAAAATGATTTTTATCTGCGGCAGTCACTTCATATAAAGACCTATCGAAGTTCGTGCTGTCTTGTTTAAGTATTTGAATCTCGAAAGGAATATTTGGGTACAATTCTGTAGTGCGAATTCTCCCCTTTAAATAGTAGCTTATTTTGTAATGGAGGGTAGCTACGGCATTGGCAATTACATCGTTGCTGCGAATGGTAAAACTTTCTGCCTGTATTTTATCGGTATAATTGTAATTAGCAGCTGCCATTTGGCTAGCTCCGCTGCTGCCAACGCTAGGGTTGCTGTCTTCTAATTTAAGCGATGCACTGGTTTGGTAAATGGGCGGCGTGTACCACAAATAAATATATGCAATTAATAGCGCAATAGCGGTGGTAGCGGCTATCCAATACCAACGGCTGAGAAAAACCCTAAAAATTTTATAAAAATCTATACTCTGGCTTACGCCTTTTTTTTCTTCCGTTTCGTTCAATCTTTTCTAGTATTTAGTATAAAGGATCTAGTATTTAGTATCAAGATAACTCAAGGACTCGAATCCTAAACCAACTTAACCCTAGACATCCACCCTCAACTTATAACCCATAATTTGCGATCACTAACCATTAATAATAATCCATCAACAATTAAATTTCCTATCGCCTCGTTACCGTAAATATCAAAACCGCTAAATTTACCACCACCAATAAAGGTTGCAAAATGTTGTTAAAACTTTGTAAACGCTCTGTTGCTGCGGCATTTTTTGTTTGCTGCAATACAACAATATCATTGTTTTGGAGAATAAGTTTTTTGCTTGCCAAGCTATTTATGTCAGTTAAATTTACGTAAATAATCTCCGGACTACTTCTGTCACCTCGGATAATTTTCAAAGTTTTTGGGTCGGCGGTTTTGGTAATTCCACCTGCTTCGCCAATAATATCAATTAAGCTGGTATTGTCTTTTTCGAGGAAATAGTTGCCTTGTTTGCCAAATTCGCCAATTAAGGTTACTTTTAAATTGACAATAGATAATTCTATAATCGGGTCTTTCAGCAACTTTTGACTATAAATCTCTTGCACCTTGAAGGCGGCTTCTTTTCGCGTTAAACCAGCCAAAGCAACTTTGCCAATTGCAGGGAGGTTTACCATTCCATCTGGCTCTACGGGGTAGGAAAGTACGGTTGAAGCCCCGCCGGTTGGTGAGCTATAATTTGCCCCAACAGAAGCAGACGCACCATTCTGCGTAGCGCCAAACTCGGGGTTTTGCACATTGCGAATGGCCAATAAATCGTTTGGTTTTATCTTGTAGTATAAATCGCCAAGGCCTTTATCATTTACTACATAAACCTGCTTAATGGTATCCGTAACAATATCACTCGGTGCGTTGAATAGACTGTGTCTGTTTCTAACCGAACAACTGCATACCACAAGGACAAACAGCAGCATAAAAAATGATGCGAGACGGTATTTTTGGGGCATAGACTATTTCTGTGTAATGATACTGCTACAAACATAAAAAAGTTTTAGTAATAAAAAGTTAAGAATGGGTGATATTTAGTATCATATCGTACTTTGGAGTATTTTTAAAATATTCGTGCTAACCTCGCAAAAAATAATTGAAAGACATGGGGGATATAGACATTAAGATTTGGCTCTTTTTTATCCCAAAGCGACCTACGCCGCATTAGAAATAGCTAATCGTAAACTGGACAAAAATATCCAAGCCTACCAGGTCTAATAGTTCCATTGTACCCCTGACCTGCATCACCTGGGCCAAATGAGCAAATTTTAGTTGAGTATTGATAACAAGCGTAATTATAGTTCGTAAAGAAGCTTTCCACTTTGTTTAGCGAAAATAGAAGACAAACAGCATAAAATTTAAAATAGGTTTGTTGAGGTGCTTCTCAACTTAACAACAGCAACCATTCCAATTATCGGCATTAAAACCCAAACGTAATCATCTAAAGGGCAGTTTATATTTGTTTGGAAGTTGTATTCAAGCCCGCGCTTATAATAATAACTTGGATACGGCGGGATTGACGGAGGGGCTGGATCACAACTTCCATTGCACTGATTAGGATCTGTTAATCTGATGTGACATCGATTACCTGTCGCAACTGAGCAGTAGGCCCTATTTATATCTTGGGGCCCGAGCGTCTTATCATAGAGTGTTTCACCCATATACGAACCAATGTTAGCAGTATAGAATGGATTTCCACTACTGGTGTTACAACCTACTTCGGCTTTGGCAACTGTGTGAAAAAGCCATAGAAAAATTATCAGGCTGAAGACAGAAAGCTTAACTCGATTAAATTTCATTTAAATTTCTAATTATTGGAAGCCAAAACTAGCATGAAAAATCCATGAAACTTAATTAACCACCTTTTTTTTAAGTTTAGTAAACGATTAACATAACATTTTAGCATATAGCACATATTACAAAATAAATTCCATTTTTTATAGCTATTGATTTTTTTTGAACTTAAAACCTTCTATCACTGCTCACTCTGTCGAGTCTTTGCAAGTCTGCCAAAAACCGACGTAAATTTTTTTATTGCTTATTTACGCGTAGCTTTGTGCAAAATACGTGTCGATGTGTTTCATAGTACTTAAAAGCTATTAGACAGTATAGCGCGTTTGATCGTGACCAAAGGCTGCTTAGGGATACTAAACTAAAAGCCGGGTTGCTTTTTAGAAGGACGAATTAGCAAGGCTTATGTCTAGAATTAGATTTTTTATTTTCTGTTTTTTAGGCTTGATATCTGCGAGTTCGTCTGCTCAGAAGGGGTGCTTATCTTCAACCGGAAATCTTTATATCTCTTTAAGTGGTACTCATAACGGTGTAAATCAATATGATTGGAATGGAAGTGGTAACGATCCGAATCGTATAAGCAACGCTGCGGGGGTCTATTGCTTAAGATCATTTAGTCCCGCCAAAAATTGTTATGTAAGATATAATTGTGGTTTTTTCGGTTGCACGTATGCTTTAGGTGAAGAAGTTACTTACGGACCATTACCCTGCCCCCTTGATGATTATATGCCCCTTTTAATACTTGCCGCTGGCGGGTTTGGTTTTTTCTTTTTAAAAAGGAACAATTTGCTGGGTTTTTCTTAAGTTTTAATCTACGCTCTTTTAAAGGGTTTACAAGAGAATAAAATTTTTGGTGGATCAAACTTTCAACTTTTTTGGATAGAATCCTTATTTTTGGCATTAGAAAATCGTCCCGTGCCATTTGATTTTATGAAACCTAATTTATTTTTAATAGCGCTTCTATTTTTGACTTTTTCTTCATTTTGCTACGCTACACCAGGGTTGTCGGATTGGCACTGGAGTTGGTTCTCGAGTATTTTATAACGTTGCGGTTAGATGTTTCGGATGTCCAACCGACGGAGAATACTGGACTAATGGCAGCAATTACATCGTATTTGACGATCAAGGAAGTCAGTGTAACAGTTCACCCTACAACAGTCCTCTAGTGCAATACGTTAAGACTGGAGAAATCACAAATAGACCAAATAGTTTTCCTAATAGGAAGTGCTATACTACTGACGGAATAAACGTAAATGCAGGAAAAGCAGTAAACTTCTATACAGTTTATAATTGTCCAATCGACGACTTTGGATCGTTTCTTTTTTTAGTCTCTGGTGGTTTTGGATTTTTCTTTATGAGGCGGAGAAACTTGTATGATATTCCTTAGCTTTTCTTTTTTCAATTCTACAATTTTTTTATTTCCTTTTTTGTTCTTTTACTAAAATTTCCCGACAGATTGTGTGGCCGCGGTACAATCTATCGGCTACGTTAGAATATTCTAAGACTAGCTTTTTTTATGTTTAGCTATTTATGATAACTTTACAAAACTCGCAGGGTAAAGTTTTGGGTAGTGTGATTCAGCTTATACTGTTTGTTATTGGTGTAGTTTTTTTATTAAAAGCGCTGGTACAGTAAATTAGATTATCAATGAAGAAGATTTTATTTTTCTTATTTGTTTCTTTTATGATAATTAACTCGTTGAAAGCACAAGATCCATATGGTTGTGTAGTTTACTACAATGGCGCGACTACTTTATTCACGGATTACGTCACCACTGATAATACAGGTTCTAGGCATTATAAAAATAGTCCGTCAAAAAACTATTATATCCGCTATGGTTCGCTGGATCCTCATTGCGGTATCTTAGTTGATTATGTGACTCCTCCTCCTTACGGTGGTGGCTGTACGGTTAACGGAGTGAATACGGGTGGTATGGCACATAGGATATCAGTAAATACATGTCCTCTCGATGATTACCTCCCATTCCTTTTGTTCGCCTCTGGCGTTTTTGGCTTTTTCATTTTAAGGAGAAGGGCGATGTTTGTTTAGCCTTGGCGTTTATTCGTTTGTTTCAGCTTTAGTCTTTAATCTTTTTGCTACTAAAAAAGGTAATCCTGTAATCTGTAAATCCGTTCTTCCGTGTTCAAACGATAGCGGTGGCTTTAGTAGTTCGATTTTTTACTTTCAACTTTCAACTTTCAACTTTTTTCTTGTTTATGTCAAAACTATTTGTATATTAGGCAAATAGCACTAGTCGAGTGGCTTCTTCGTCCCTTAATTTTTATAATTTATGTGGAAGTCTATTTGCTCGTTATTGCTTGGCTTATTGCCTTTAATCGGTTTAGCACAAATTTACGGTTGTCATGTCCAAAGGAACGGGTCAGAGGTTATATATTATATTCCCTATGGTTTGGGAAGTCCAAATGAATGGATTACCAATGGCGTAATCGACATGAGTGGTGCAGAAGGGGGCTTTCGAAATAACGGCTCTGCAACCTATGGATGCATCAAAAATATCGGCGGAAGTTGCACGGTATATCAAAATTATTTAATGACAGATGGCGTCACTGTAGGTATAAGGGTATATAAAACTGGTGTTTATGCAAGTATAGATCCGATGAATTGCCCCATTGACGATTACATTCCTTTTGCTGTTTTAGCTTCTGCAGGTTTAGGTGTTTTTGTATTGAGGAGGAGAAATTCTAATTTGGTCGGATAGATTTTTCATCACTAATTTCAGCATTTGGATTTTAGCATTTGGCTTTTCGCTTTTTTCCTCAACCTAATTAAACATATATACCATACTAAAGCTGCCATAATTTTGGGCATCAGCAGTGCTTTTTACTTCTTTGGTTTTGAAAATTACGCTAAAATCGAAGCTAAGTCTTCTAATGGTATAGTTTACACCTGCTTGTTGTTCAAAAACGATAGGCTTTACTCCAAACGTTACCGGGCTATCACTGTTAAAAAGGCTACCTTGGATGGTGGCGTCGTAGGCAACGTAGTTTAATTTGGGCCTCACATAGAAAAATAATTCGGTATCGTTAAACCGCTTTTCAGCCGTTTCGCCAATGGTGGCATTATAGCTAAAGCTGTTATACAATTGGTTTAACTTACCAACCCTCAATAAAGCAGCAATTCCTGCTCCAGAGAAAGTGCTACCTAAATTTGCATAGGCTTCGCCGGTAACATCAAAAATCTTGTCACTTGTTCTATAAAATAACTTTGCGGCATTGGCCGATAAATTTATCGCAAACTCATTTTTAATTTGATATTCCCAACCCTCGGGCGTGTAAAAACCAACGGTTTTGTGCAAGAATTTTTGCCCCTTCTCTGCCAACGAGTTGGGACCAACAGTACCTAACTGTGCTGTGATTTTTAGCAGTCCTTCTTTTTTGGAAAACACAGAGTAGCTTGCCCCTGCATCGAGATATCCCGCAAAAGGTCTGTCTTGATCCTCTTTTCTTGGAACATCTCCCCAATATGGTGTAAAGATTTTTTGGCTTACAGATATTTCGTAGGTTTTTTTTGCGATGCTTGCCTTAAAATTTGCTGGATTAATCGCCCTGCGATAATAGATAAATAAGCCATTCGAATAATAACGATCATTTAGCGTGGCTAAATAAGCGTCGTTTTCGGTAGTAAAGCCAAATTCACTTTTATAAATTTGTGCAGAGGAAGAAAAACATAACAAGGATAGAACGAAGCAAACAAAAAAATATCTCATAAAGAAGCAGGGCATCTGGCCAATAGGTAAAAGTAGCAGTTGTCTAACATCTTTAGGATATTTTCTAGCTTAACCAACCAAATTAGTTAACAATTGCCGCCTTTGCTATGCTAAAATCAACCGGTTTTTTAACCTTGTTTTTTGTTAACGCAAGATCGATTACTTCGCTCATTTCAGAAACGTAATAAAAAGTTAAGTCTTTGACATAACTCTCTTTAATCTCTAAAATATCTTTTCTGTTAGCTTTACATAAGATAATCTCTTTAATGTTTGCCCGTTTGGCAGCCAAGATTTTTTCTTTAATTCCACCGACTGGCAACACTTTGCCTCTCAGGGTAATCTCGCCAGTCATGGCCAAATTTGGCTTAACTTTTCTTTGTGTAAACGCGGAAGTTAATGCCGTAAGTAACGTAATGCCGGCAGAAGGACCATCTTTTGGTGTTGCACCTGCCGGAACATGCACATGTACATCCCAATTATCAAACAGCGCAGAATCTATTCCGAATTCTGCAGCATGAGCCCTTAAATAAGCAAGCGCAATCACTGCAGATTCTTTCATCACATCGCCCAAGTTTCCTGTCAACGTAAGTTTACCTTTTCCAGGACTTAAACTAGATTCTATAAAAAGTATGTCGCCACCCACGCTCGTCCAAGCCAAACCTGTTACAACGCCGGCAACATCATTTCCCTCATAATAATCTTTATCAAAAATAGGAGCGCCCAAAATACGCTCAACATCGGCTATGCCTAAATTTGCTTCGTATTCCTCTTCCATTGCAATTTTTGTCGCAACCCCTCGAACCAATGAACCTATTTTTTTCTCAAGCCCGCGCACACCAGATTCCCTTGTGTAATCTTCGATGACACGCTCAATAATCGCTGGTTTTATCGCGATATCTTTAATGCCCAACCCATGGTTTTCTTTTTGCTTTGGAAGTAAAAATTTGCGTGCGATCTCTATTTTTTCTTCGATGGTGTAACCGTTAACCTCTATAATTTCCATCCTATCTAACAATGCAGGCTGAATGTTATTTAAAGAGTTTGCTGTCGCGATGAACAATACGCTGGAAAGATCATAATCGGCTTCTACATAATGATCATAAAAAGCGCTGTTCTGTTCGGGATCTAATACTTCTAGCAAAGCCGAGGATGGATCGCCACGATGATCAGAACCCACCTTATCAATTTCATCCAAAACAAAAATTGGATTATCAGAACCAGCTTTTTTAATGGAGGAAATAATTCTACCTGGCATTGCACCAATATATGTTTTTCGATGTCCGCGTATCTCGGCTTCATCTCTAATGCCTCCTAAAGCCATCCGAACGTATTTTCTGCCTAATGCTTTTGCGATAGATTTGCCGAGCGACGTTTTTCCAACTCCCGGAGGGCCGACCAAGCACAAAATCGGAGCCTTCATATCTCTTTTTAACTTGATAACGGCTAGGTATTCTATTATACGTTTTTTAACTTTTTCTAACCCAAAATGATCTTTGTCTAATATGCGCTGAGCCCGTTTCAAATCGAAGTTATCTTTGGTAAATTCCCGCCAAGGCAGGTCGATCAAAAGTTCTAAATAATTTAATTGGATAGAGTAATCGGGCGCTGCCGGATTCATCCTTCCCATCTTATCCATCTCTTTCTTAAAATGATCTGCTACTGTTTGTGGCCATTTCTTTTTCGCCGAGCGTTTTTCTAAAGCCTCTATTTCTAGATCTGTAGTATTGCCCCCGAGTTCTTCTTGGATGGTTTTTAACTGCTGGTTTAAAAAGTAATCGCGCTGTTGCTTGTCTAAATCTGTGCGAACCTTAAATTGTATCTGGTTTCTAAGTTCGAGAACCTGCAGCTCAACCATCAATAAATCCATTACCCGCTTGGCCCGATCTTGCAAATTATCCATCTCGAGAATATTCTGCTTCTCGGCCATTTCGGCATTCATGTTTGATGATATAAAATTGATCAAGAAAGAATTGCTTTCAATATTTTTTAACGCAATGCCTGCCTCACCCGGAATATTTGGAGAAAGTTGAATAATTTGGGTAGAAACCTCTCTTATAGAAGCAATAAGCGTTTTAAACTCTTTGTTAGGTTTAACTTTTGCATCCTCAAATTTTTGCACAACGGCCTTTATATATGGCGCCCCCTGCACTTCTTCTACAAGACTGAACCGTTGTTTACCTTGAATAATAACAGTGGTATTTCCATCGGGCATCTGCAAAAGCTTAATTACGTTTGCAACTGTACCAACGCTGTTTAATTGATCGAAAGTAGGGTCTTCAATAGAAACATCTTTTTGCGCGACTACACCAATAATTTTGTTTCCTTTATATGCTTCTTTTACTAATTTTATAGACTTATCTCTGCCAACCGTGATGGGAATTACAACCCCCGGAAATAACACCGTGTTTCGCAATGGCAATATTGCAAGCGTTTCTGGAGGCTCTTCATTGTTCATCTCCTCTTCATCTTGCGGAGACATGAGTGGGAAAAACTCTGTGTCTTCGTTAATAAGAGGCATTGAATTGTTAAAATCGAAACTATTTTCTTTACTCATCTTTATATCCTTTTCGCGACACATTGGCATAACCGTAGCATCGTTCTCTCTGTTTATTGTTTGCGCCTTAAGTTTTCAACTCCTGTGCCAATATATTGCTTAAGCGTTTGATATGCTAAAAAGGCAGTTTTTATTCGTATCCAATCATAATGTAACTTTTTTTCCGTTTAAGAAATGATTATGGCTATAATAGGCGATTTTTTCGCTTATTTTAACAAAATTATTGGACTGCGAATTTAACGAGTGAACGGCAATCCTCAGTATAGAACTAACTACTAGTAAATGAATTTATTAAAAAAGATCTGCATCGGTCTAATTGTTTTTTATTCTGGCAATTGCCTCGCCCAAAATAATTTCGATAGAAGTGTACAGGCAATCGTGAGGTCAGACTATAAAACTGCGATTGCACAGTTGGAGAAGGCCGATACCAAAGATCCCAACAATGCAAAAGTTTTAAAAATGCTTGGATATTCCTATTTCCAAAATGGCGATAATGCAAAGTGTATTGAAACCTATACGCGCCTAGCAAGCCTACAAACAAATGATGTTTCTGCTTATTACTATCGGGGCAAAGCGAGGTTAAAAATAGCAAACGACCCCAAAGAAGCCCAAAGTTCGCTTAGAGAAAGTTTCTATTTAGCAGCAATAGAAGATTTTTCTAAAGCGATTACCATGAGCGAATCAGACATTCAAATGTACCAGAATAGAGGTTTGGCTTATAAAGATTACGGAATTTTTAAGTCTTTTAGTGCTAAGAAAAAGGCAGAAAAGACGGTTTGTATCGCCCTGCTTAACAACTCAATTGCCGATTTTCAAAAATTGCTTACCATGCAGCCAATGAGAAAAGACATCATCGATTGGATAGCGTACGATAAAGAACAGATAAAGAGTTTAAAGTAATAAAATCAGTTCTTTTTCGACAAGCTCAACGTCGATCGATTTTTTTTAACCCGTCTATTTTCATCATCAATTCTATAAGATGAAGGGCGTAATTTGCCGACGGTTTGCCTAAGCAAGCCCTACGAAACCAATAATTTGCGAAGGACTCTCGATTTAAACCGTTTTAAAAAAATAAAACTTAAATTGCCTGTCTAATCCAAAAACAGTTATGCCTTTTGTTTTAAACAAAAAAAATCTATCTAAAATATCAAGTAACGAGATTGGCAAGCCATCATTATCTTTTTTTGATTTGCCAGAAAAAGTTATACAGTTTGGCACTGGCGTTTTATTAAGAGGATTGCCAGATTTTTTTATCCATAAGGCTAACGGGCTGGGCATATTTAATGGGCGAGTGTTGGTGGTAAAATCTACAAACAGGGGCGATACAGATGCTTTTGGAGAACAGGATGGGCTTTATACATTGTGCATTAAAGGAATTGAAGGTGGAAAGACTGTAGAAGAAAATATAATAAACGCCTCCATCAGCAGAGTGCTTTCTGCCCGCCAAGATTGGGAAGAAATTCTGAGAGCGGCACACAAGCCAGAAATGAAAATCGTAATTTCCAACACCACCGAGGTGGGCATTGCAGATAGCGAAGATAAGATAAAAGACTCTCCGCCAAAAACGTATCCGGGCAAGTTGCTTGCTTTCTTACACCAGCGTTTTAAGGCTTTTGATGGTTCGGCGCAAAGCGGGATGATTGTTTTGCCAACCGAACTAATAAGCAACAATGCCGGTTTGCTGAAAGAGATTTTGATAAGTCTTTCCGATAAAAACAATCTCGGAAATGAATTTAAAGAATGGCTAAAAAACCACAATTATTTTTGCAATACCTTGGTAGATAGAATTGTGCCTGGAAGTTTACCCCTTGCCGACCAACAAAAATTGGAGGAAGAATTTGGATATGAAGATGAACTTGCTATCATGGCAGAACCGTTTAGGTTGTGGGCAATTGAATCGTCTAATCAGCAGGTTATAGAGCAATTGTCTTTCGCTTCTGCGGATAAGGGCGTGTTTATAGTTCCCTCCATCGATAAATTCAAAGAGTTAAAATTAAGGTTGTTAAATGGAACGCACACACTTAGCTGTGCGTTGGCGATTTTGGCGGGCTTCGAAACCGTTAAAGATGCGATGAAAGATAACGCTTTTCGTAAGTTTGTTTTAACGCTGATGCAAGAGGAAATTGCACCTTTAATTGAAGGTAAAGAAATCTCTCATATCGAAGCTCAAGATTTTGCCAACAATGTAATAGATCGTTTTAGCAACCCATTTTTAGATCATAAATGGCAAGCCATTACCTTAAATTATACCTCAAAACTTAAAATGCGCAATTTGCCGATCCTCAAACAATATTTTGCTAAAGAGAATAAAGCGCCCGAGCATACCGCTTTGGGAATGGCCGCTTTTATTTTATTTATGGATGTTAAAAAAGAAGACAGTTATTACACAGCTTTGGCAAATGGAGAGGCTTTTAAATTGCAAGATGAATCTGCAAGAGTCTTTTTCGACTATTGGAAAAATCCCGAAACGGTAGTAAAAAACGTTTTGGCAGATACTGATTTATGGGATGAGGATTTAACCAAATATCCCGGTTTTTTTCAGGCGGTCGATAAATATGTGTTGTTACTGCAAACCAAAGGCGCGAGTTTGGTTTTACAAAATCTAGCAAAGGATTAAATGGAAAACAAGACCTTAAAAATCCATCCAAAAGACAATGTTCTAGTAGCGCTACAAAACTTGGCTATGGGCGATGCTATTATTCATGAGGGGGAAGAATACATTATGCAAAACAACATCCCCTCGAAACATAAGTTTTTTATGCAGGATATGCTACCGGGCGACCCAATTTTAATGTATGGCGTATTGGTGGGAAAAGCCCAGCATTTTATCCCGAAAGGTGGCTTAATGGATACCGAAAACACCAAGCACGCAGCCGAGCCTTACGAGTTTAGGCCTTATCATTACAGCTGGAATCCGCCCGATATTTCCAAATTTCAAGGTAGAACTTTTAACGGTTATCTACGCGGCGATGGAAGGGTTGGCACTGCTAATTACTGGTTATTCATCCCTACTGTTTTTTGCGAAAACCGAAATTTAGATGTAATTAAAGAGGCACTGTGCAATGAGTTGGGTTATGCTGTAACCGATAAATACAAAACCTTTACCCACAAATTGGTCGAAGCTTATGAAAAGGGCGGAAGTTTAATGGATGCAGCTATGAATATCGGCAGTCCAAACCCCGTTGCAAATCGTGTTTTTAAAAATGTAGATGGCATCAAGTTTTTAAACCATCAGGGTGGCTGCGGCGGCACAAGGCAAGATGCTGCTATTTTAAGTAAACTGTTGGTGGCTTATGCAGATCACCCGAACGTGGCGGGCATTACCATTTTGAGTTTGGGTTGTCAAAATTTACAAGTTCAAGATTTTGTAAACGATTTAAAAATTCGAAATCCGAGTTTCGAAAAGCCATTGTACATTTTTGAGCAACAACAATCGCAAAGCGAAGAACAACTTATAAAAGAAGCGATAACCAAAACGTTTTTAGGATTGGTAGAGATTAACAAGCTCGAGCGTAAACCCGCACCGCTCAGCAAGTTGGTTTTAGGTGTAAAGTGTGGTGGAAGCGATGGCTTCAGCGGGATAAGCGCAAACCCTGCGGTTGGTTATACTTCTGATTTACTTGTTGCTTTGGGTGGAAAAGTTTTACTGGCAGAATTTCCGGAATTGTGTGGGGCAGAACAACAATTGATTGATCGAACGAAAAATCCAGACTCCGCAAAAAAATTCATCAAATTGATGACCGCTTATAGCCAAGCTGCAGAAAACGCAGGTTCTGGATTTTATATGAATCCATCACCTGGAAACATTAAGGACGGTTTAATTACCGATGCGATAAAAAGCAATGGCGCTGCTAAGAAAGGCGGAACATCGCCAATAGAAGATGTTTTGGATTATACCGAACTGGCTACTAAAAACGGTTTGAACTTAGTCTGCACACCCGGCAACGATGTAGAGGCGACTACAGGAAAAGCAGCTGCCGGTGCTACCCTAATTTTATTTACCACAGGTTTAGGAACGCCAACTGGAAACCCAATCTGCCCGACAATTAAAGTAGCTACAAACAATGTTTTAGCAACGCGAATGAGTGACATTATCGACATAAATTGTGGGCCAGTTATAGAAGGCAGAAAAACCATTGAAGAAATGGGAGAGGATATTTTGGACTATTGTATCAAAGCAGCAAGTGGAGAAGCAATACCAAAGGCAGTTTTGTTAAATCAAGATGATTTTATACCTTGGAAACGAGGCGTAAGTCTTTAACAAATTTATCAAAATATCGATTTGATGGGAGCTTTCTTAAAGTGACAGCTCTCAAAATCGAACCTTAAATGTAGCCGTCAAAGTAAAAGCCAATAAGATTGACTAACCAATTTTACATAACCACATGAAACCTTTTTTAGACGAAAACTTCTTATTGCAAACTAAAACGGCTGAAAAGCTTTACCACAATTGTGCAAAGTCTTTGCCCATTATAGATTATCACAACCATTTAATCCCAGAGCAAATTGCAGCTGATACCCAATTTGATAACCTTACGCAAGTTTGGCTCTACGGCGACCATTACAAATGGCGAGCTATGCGTGCAAACGGCGTAAATGAAAAATATATTACCGGCAATGCAAGTGATGAAGAAAAATTTATGAAATGGGCAGAAACTGTTCCATACACGTTGAGAAATCCGCTTTATCACTGGACTCATTTGGAGCTACAGCGTTATTTTGGGATAACTGAGTTGCTGTCTAAAAAGACCGCTCAGAAAATTTACGATGAATGTTCATCAAAATTGCAGACTAAGGAATTTTCGGTTAGAGGATTGCTTTCCAAAATGAATGTAGAAGCAGTTTGCACTACAGACGACCCGTTAGATTCTTTAAACTTTCATCAACAACTCAAACAGGAAAATATAGATTTAAAAATGTTGCCTGCTTTTAGGCCAGACAAAGCCATGAATAGCGATGATATAAATGGGTTGAATGACTATATCGATAAATTAGAGGGCGTTGTAAATCAAAGCATCAACTCTTTTACAGATTATTTAGAGGCGTTAAAATCAAGACATAATTATTTTGCCGATAACAGCTGTTCAATTTCCGATCATGGTTTAGAGCAGATTTATGCTGAGGATTACACAGAGCAAGAAATAGCTGCCATTTTTGATAAAATTAGAAGTAAGAAAGAAATTTCTCAAGTCGAGAATTTAAAATTTAAGTCGGCTATGTTAATTCACTTTGCGCAGTGGGACCACGAAAAAGGCTGGGTGCAGCAATATCACCTTGGCGCATTGCGAAACAACAATGCTAGAATGTTGCGGCTGTTGGGGCCAGATACGGGTTGGGATTCCATCGGCGATTTTAGCCAAGCAAAAATGCTCTCGAAATTTTTAAATAAACTCGATAATGAAAACAAGTTGGCAAAGACGATTATCTATAACTTAAATCCGGCTGACAACGAAATGATTGCAACTATGATAGGAAACTACAATGATGGAACTGTTGCCGGAAAAGTGCAATATGGAGCATCTTGGTGGTTTTTAGATCAAAAAGATGGCATTATCAAACAGCTCAACGCATTGTCTAACATGGGTTTGTTGAGCAAGATGGTGGGTATGTTAACCGATTCTAGAAGTTTTCTATCTTTTCCGCGACACGAATATTTTAGACGAATTGTTTGTAATCTATTTGGCGAAGATATAGAAAAAGGCGAATTGCCAGACAGCATAGAGTGGGTAGGCAAAATAGTGCAGGATATTTCTTACTTTAATGCAAAAAATTATTTCAAGTTTTAATAGTTTTATTTGAGTGCCAATTAAAACCCAAAATGAGCGACCAAATATCCATCACAATAAACCAAGGTAAAAAAGTTTTAAGTTTTGGGGAAATACTTTTTCGGATTTGCCCTGATTTGGAAGGCGGTTGGTTGAGAGAAAATAAGTTGCCTTTCTACATTGGTGGCGCAGAACTAAACGTTGCTACGGCGTTGGCACTTTGGGGGCTTCCCTCCGCGTATCTATCGGCTATGCCAGATAATTCTATTACCCGAGAGATTGAGCAAGAATTACAGAACAAGAACATTGATGTTTCTAAAATGCTTTTTCAAGGTGAGCGGTTAGGTTTGTACTACCTCCCGAAAGGAAGAGATTTAAAGCACGCCGGCGTAATTTACGATCGTGCGAATTCTTCTTACGCAACCCTTTCTGTTGGCCAAATAGATTGGGATAAGGTTTTTGAAGGAGTAACTTGGTTCCATTTCAGCGCCATTTGTCCTGCAATAAGCCAATCGGTAGCAGAAATTTGCTTAGAAGCAGTTAAAAAAGCAGCAGCCAGAAATATCATCGTTTCGCTCGATTTGAATTTTAGGAGCAAACTTTGGAAATACGGAAAAGAGCCCATTGATGTTATGCCAGAGCTTGCAAAATATTGCGATCTAATTATGGGAAACATTTGGGCGGCCCAAAATATGCTCGGTATTCCGCTTCATCCAAATGTGCAAAAGGATGGGGAATATGAAAAGGAAATCTTGCTGAAACAGGCTTTAGATACCTCTAAATCAATTACAGAAAAATTCGCCAAATGCAAAGCAGTTGCAAACACTTTTAGGTTCGATAAGGGGAACGGAATTAATTATTATACAACGCTGTATGTTGACGACCAATTAACGGTAAGTTCTGAATATGTTGCAGACCAGATTTTAGATAAAGTAGGTAGTGGAGATTGCTTTATGGCAGGTCTAATTTATGGTTTTTACAATCAATTATCACCGAAAAAAATACTATCTTTTGCTACGGCGGCAGCTATTGATAAATTATTTATCCCCAGCGATGCTACAACAAGTTCCGTTGCCAACATTAAAAAAAGATTGAGAGATGATGAGTAACAAACATAAAGTATTAGATGCCATTTTGGTACAAGGCATGTTGCCGCTTTTTTATCAAGATAGCGAAAAGATTTGCGTAGAGTTAATGCGCACGCTTTACAAAGCAGGAATTCGCATATTTGAGTTTACGAATCGTGGTAAATCGGCATTGCCAAACTTTAAAAAATTGGTGGAGGTTAAAAACGCAGAGATGCCAGATTTGTACCTGGGCATTGGAACGATAAAAACAACTACAGATGCCAATGCCTTCATCGCTGCAGGCACAGACTTTATTGTGGCGCCAATCGTAAATCCTTCGGTAGCAGAAATTGCAAACGAAAAAGGCATGTTGTGGATTCCGGGCTGTATGACCCCGACGGAAATTAGTATCGCCCAAGAAAATAAGGCTATGTTAATCAAAATATTTCCTGCCAATATTTTAGGTGCAGAGTTTTTAACATCAATTAAAGAGTTGTTTGCCGGCCAACTTTTTATGCCAACAGGGGGGGTAGAAATTGATGCCGATAATCTTAAAACATGGTTTAAGGCAGGCGTGTGCGCCGTGGGCATGGGCAGTAAATTAGTAAGTAAAGAAATAATGGAAAACGAGCTTTATGAGAAGCTTGCCGAAAACACCAAACTTGCTTTAGCGCTTATTAAAGAAAGTAAATAGTATCTTTAAAAAAACCTAACCAAATGAAACAAACTAAAATGACCAATTACAGGTGGACCATCTGTTTTATTCTTTTTGCGGCGACTACCATAAATTATCTGGATAGGCAAGTGCTTTCTCTTACCTGGAAAGATTTTATTGCGCCGGAGTTTCATTGGGATAATAACGACTACGGTAATATCACCGCTTTGTTTTCTATTTTTTATGCAATATCTCTGTTATTTGCCGGTAGATTGGTAGATAAGTTAGACACGAAAAAAGGCTTTTTATGGGCTATCGGCGTATGGTCGGTAGGTGCCTGTCTTCACGCTTTTTGCGGCATAGCTACCGCCGGGTACATTACCGGCAATTGGTTTGGTAGTTTCGAAATGGCAAAAGAAACCATTAGAGCCCTTAACAATACCGGTTTGGTAATTAATGTAAGCGTTGCCCTATTCATTTTTGCCCGCCTTGTGCTAGCTTTAGGCGAAGCAGGAAACTTTCCGGCTGCCATTAAAACCACGGCAGAATATTTTCCAAAAAAAGACAGGGCTTTTTCTACAAGTATTTTTAATGCCGGGGCAACGGTAGGTGCGTTGGCTGCGCCCATTTCTATTCCGTTTATTGCAAAAGCTTACGGGTGGGAAATGTCTTTCATCATCATTGGCGCACTTGGTTTCGTTTGGATGGGATTTTGGGTATTTATTTATAAAAAACCCCAGGTACATCCAAAGGTAAATGCGGCAGAGTTAGATTACATTCAGCAAGACTTAATACACGATAAGGAATTGATAGGTTATGTGGAGCCGACAGATGAAAAAGTGTCTTTTGCTGAGTGTTTTAAGCACCGCCAAACCTGGGCTTTCGCGTTTGGTAAATTTATGACAGATGGCGTTTGGTGGTTCTTTCTTTTCTGGACTCCTGCCTATCTGAGCGATGTTTACGGTATGGATTCTACGCAAAGTGCATTTCCACTTTTTGTGCTTTATTCGCTTACCTTGCTCTCTATAATTGGCGGCTGGTTGCCTAGTTATTTTGTAGATAAAAAGGGTATGAATCCGTACGAGGGAAAAATGCGTGCCATGTTGATTTTTGCCTTTTTTCCACTGCTTGCGCTGTTGGCTCAACCGTTGGGGAATGTTACGTTTTGGCTTCCGGTTATTATAATTGGCATAGCTGCAGCTGCGCATCAGGCTTGGTCGGCGAATATTTTCTCGACGGTAGGAGATATGTTTCCTAAAAAAGCCATAGCAACGATAACTGGAATCGGCGGTATGGCAGGCGGAATAGGCGGCTTTTTAATCAATAAAGGATCGGGGATGTTGTTTGATTATACCGGACAGAACCACGTTGTATTTATGGGTTTTAAAGATGAAGCTGCAGGTTATTTCATCTTATTTTCTATCTGTTCTGTATGTTACCTAATAGGTTGGGTAGTTATGAAAGCATTGGTGCCAAAATACCAGGTTGTTGTTTTCAAATAAGGTCGGCGGTTAGCCAAGGTAAAATGCTGATACCTGAGCAAAAAACCAAATTTTCAAAGATGAAGCAACTGGATTTCTGAAATTAGGTTAATTCAAAGCTGAACAGCTTTCAATATTAGCGTCAATTCTCTCAATCTGCGTCATCAGCGTTCCAACTATCGCCCGTTAATTTCAATAATTTGCATTAATCTTTCTATCAGCGAATAATCTTTTCAATCTGTGTCATCAGCGTTCTAATAATCGCTTGCTAGCGTTCCAATCATCGCCCGCTAATTTTGATAATTTGCATTAATCTTTTTATCGGCAATTAATCTGCCCAATCTGCGTCATCAGCGTTCCGTTTGAAAGATGCTGCAATTACACCAAATATTCAAACAACGTTTGATCTTCATTCAAATCTATCGCCTCAAATTTAAAATCTTTCATACGCTGCACCAAGCTTCCAAAATCTTCTTTGTTTGCAAGTTCGATTCCTACCAATGCAGGGCCATTTTCTTTATTGGTTTTTTTAATAAATTCGAAACGGGTAATATCGTCTTTTGGCCCGAGAACTTCATTTACGAACAGTTTTAAGGCTCCCGGACGTTGCGGAAATCGGACAATAAAATAATGCTTCAAGCCCTCAAAAAGTAGAGATTTTTCTTTAATCTCTTGCATCCGCTCAATATCATTGTTGCCACCGCTAACAATACATACGACCGTTTTACCGATAATACTTTCCCTTAATTGGTCTAATGCCGCCACCGCTAATGCACCCGCCGGCTCTACCACAATGGCATCTTCGTTGTACAATTTAAGGATAGTTGTGCAAATTTTCCCTTCGGGGATAAGGTGCATTTGATCTAAATAATCTCTACAATATTGGTAGGTGAGCTGCCCAATACGTTTTACCGCTGCGCCATCCACAAACCTATCGATTTCTTCTAATGTGTACGGGCCACCTTTTTCCATGGCAGTAAGCATAGATGGAGCGCCCATAGGTTCTACACCAACCATTAAGATTTCTGGCTTAATTGTTTTCAAATAAGCACCAACGCCAGAAGCTAAGCCACCGCCGCCGACAGGAAGAATAACAACGTCTACTTCTGGTAAATCCTGAAATATCTCAACCCCAACTGTTCCTTGACCCTCAATAATTTTTTCGTCATCAAAAGGAGGGATAAAAGTAACTGAATTTTTTTTGCTGTAAGCTAAAGCTTCTTTCAAACAATCATCAAAGGTATCGCCAATCAAAATAACCTCAACATTATCACCACCAAACATATAGGTTTGCTTAACCTTTTGCTTCGGCGTAATTTCGGGCATATAGATTACGCCTTTTATGTTAAGTTTTTTGCAAGAAAAAGCAAATCCTTGCGCATGGTTTCCGGCACTTGCGCATACCACACCATTCTTTATTTGTTCTGCAGAAAGGGTGCTAATTTTATTATAAGCCCCGCGTAATTTATATGAACGCACAATCTGCAAATCCTCTCTTTTGATGTAAATATTGGCATTATATTCTGCAGATAATACCGCATTAAATTCTAACGGAGTGCGTTTTACAATATTTTTTAACCTTTTGTAAGCTTCCTCAAATTGAAGTTTATGAGGCACGGTGGAGCCGACATCTTGGTCTATTCCCTCAATCTTTCTATATGTTTCGTAAGTGATGTTTTTTATCTTTTCCACGCTAATTTTCGACTTAATTCTTACAGAAATTTGTTAATTGCATCTAAGTAGGCATTTGCAGAGGCTTTTACGATGTCTGTACTAAACCCGTAACCAATAAAAGATTTACCTTCATAATCTACCCTCATGTTTACCTTACTAATGTCATCGCTACCTTTATGCATTGCCTGTATGGAAAATTCTGTAAGCTTAACATCTTGATTTGTTAGTGTCTTTATTGCATTTACCGTCGCATCTACCGGGCCATTCCCCTTGCCTGTAGCCTCGCTTACTTTTCCGTCGACCTGTAATTTTACAACAGCACTCGCGGTATTTTCATCGCCACAGATAACCTTTAAAGAGCTTAAATTGTAACCATTTTTAATAGATGATGCTTCTCCATCGCTCATCAAAGAGAGCAAATCATCATCTGTTATATCTAGCTTTTCATCGGCCAAAACCAAAAACCTTTCGTAAACTTCATCAATATGGATTTTATCATTATCGTATCCAAGTCTTTGTAAATGGTGTTTCAAGGCATGCCTGCCACTACGTGCAGTTAAAATAATATCTGCGCTATCCAACCCAACATCTTCAGGATTGATAATCTCATAATTTTCCCTGTGTTTTAAAAAGCCGTCTTGATGAATTCCGGAGCTATGCGCAAACGCATTTTTACCAATTATGGCCTTGTTTGGTTGTACTGGCATCCGCATCATTCGGCTTACCATTCCGCTTATGTAAGTAAATTGCTTGTTGTTAATATTTGTGTGCAAACCAAGTTGATGCGTCTTAATTACCATGGCTACTTCTTCTAATGCAGTATTCCCTGCACGTTCGCCAATACCGTTTATAGTACATTCTATTTGTCGCGCGCCATTCATAACACCGGCAATGCTGTTTGCTGTTGCCAAACCCAAATCATTGTGGCAGTGCACAGAGATAATGGCCTTATCAATATTTGAAACGTGTTCTTTAAGATACTTTATCTTTGCACCATATTCTTCAGGTAAGCAATAACCATTTGTATCTGGAATATTTACTACCGTTGCTCCCGCAGCGATCACCGCTTCTATCATTTGAGCCAAGTAGGCATTATTGGCTCTGCCTGCATCTTCTGCATAAAATTCAATATCTTCTACAAAGGTTTTGGCATATTTAACTGCATCGACAGCGCGTTCCAAAATCTTCTCCCTGGTGCTGTTAAATTTGTATTTAATGTGCATGTCAGATGAGCCGATTCCTGTATGAATCCGAGGATTTTTTGCGAATTTAAGCGAGTCGGCGGCTACATCAATATCGCCTTTTATGGCACGGGTAAGCGCACAAATGGTGGGTTCTTTTATGGCTTTCGATAATTCTACCACGCTTTGAAAATCACCAGGACTAGAAATTGGAAAACCTGCTTCGATAACATCAACACCTAAAAGTTCAAGCTCTTTAGCTATTTCTATTTTTTGGTTGGTGTCTAACTGGCAACCCGGCACTTGCTCTCCATCTCTTAAAGTGGTGTCGAAAATATAAACTCTGTTTTGATCGTGCATCATAATTTTTCGGTATTGGCTATTCTTTCTGATAAAAATTTAACGACAGTTTTGCCCATTTCTGCGGTGCCTAAAACTTTGTAACGATTTGTGTGCTGATCGGCAATATCGTTGGTTCTAAAGCCATCTTCGAGCACATCATTTATGGCATCTACAAGCAGCTTAGATTCTTCTTTTAAACCAAAACCAATATCTAACATCAGCGCCGCAGACAGTATAGATGCTAATGGATTTGCTAAATCTTTACCTGCAATATCATGCGCAGAGCCATGGATAGGTTCAAAAAATCCGATGTTTTCTCCAACGGATGCCGAAGCGAGCATGCCCATTGAACCAGCAATTTGCGACGCCTCATCTGTTAAAATATCTCCGAACAGATTTGAAGTAAGCACCACATCAAATCGGTTTGGATTTTTAATTAATTGCATGGCCATATTGTCTACGAAAATGTGTTCAGTAGCCACTTCTGGGTATTGTGTAGAAATTTCTTGCACAGTTTCTCGCCACAATCTAGAACTTTCCAATACATTTGCCTTATCTACCGAACAAAGTTTTTTACTTCGCTGTTGCGCAGCTTTGTAAGCTTTATGTGCAATTCGTTCAATTTCGTATTTATGATAGATCATTAGGTCAGATGCAGTTTTGCCCTCGTCTTCCCGGTTCTTTTCGCCAAAATAAACATCGCCTGTTAATTCTCTAAAAAACAGAATATCGGTTCCTTTTAAAATTGCAGGTTTAATGCTGGATGCTTGTAACAGTTCATCAAAAAGCAAAATAGGGCGCAGGTTGGCGAACAAGCCTAATTCCTTTCTGATTCTTAGTAATCCTTGTTCTGGCCTAACTTTTAAACTTGGGTCGTTATCATACTTTGCATGGCCAACGGCTCCAAATAAAATGGCATCAGTTTTTTTAGCCTTTTTCAAGGTTTCATCAGGCAGGGGATTTCCAGTTTCTTTTATCGCAACATGGCCCATCAGCGCTTCATCAAACGTAAACTGGTGATCGAATGCTTCTGCAATGTGCTCCAAAGCGGCTTTTCCCCAAGTGGTTACTTCGGGTCCAATTCCATCTCCCGGAATAATTAATATGTTTTTCTTCATGATTCTAAATGCTTATACGGTCGAGGTCTCAACTTTCTCAACGCTCTCAAAGGTTTCAACGCTCTCAAAAGTTTCAACAGTCTCAACGCGCTTAATTTTTGTTATGTCTTCGATGAGTGAAACTTCACCGTTTTTTAATACTATTCTTTTTTCTAAGCAGTTTGGTAACTGAGATTCGAAATGTCCGACATAAATTATGGTCATTCCATTGCCGCTCAATTCGTCAACCAAATGGTTAAAATCTTTTGTCTGTTGCAAATCCAAACCTTGACAAGGCTCATCTAAAATGAGCAACTTCGGATTTTTTATTATGGTTCTGGCCAATAAAACCATTCGCTGTTTACCTAACGGAAGCGAGCTTAGTGGTTGATTTTTATATTCTTGAAGGTCTAGATAATGGATTAAATCTTCAACTTGCTTCTTCTTGGAGTATGGAAGTTGTTTAAATAAGCCAACGCTATCATAAAAGCCAGAGGCAATGCTTTGGTAAACCGTTTGGCTCACATCAAAATACCAATGAAATTCTGGAGAGATTAATCCAACATGTCGTTTGATGTCCCAAATGCTTTCGCCGCTTCCCCTTTTGCTACCAAATAATGAAAGGTCCTTGGCATAAGATTGCGGATGATCGCCATTTATCAAACTCAACAAAGTAGATTTTCCAGAACCGTTATGTCCTTGCAACAACCATTTCTCACCTGCTTGGACTTCCCAAGAAATATTCTTTAAAACTTGTTTTTCGCCATATTTGATATTTACATCAACCATTTTTACGATCGTGTTCGAAATGGACAAGGCTGGTTGTTTCAAAAATGAGGGAACTTCTCGAAACCTTTTTTCATTTACCTCACACAAATCTCGAACCCCACTTATCTCCACCAATTGTCCATCTATAATCTCGGCGAAATGAGTCATGGAAATCGGTAAATTAGAATCGTTGCTAATTAATATAAGCTGTACACCGTACTTCGTAATTTCATCAAGTAAACTATTAAGGTTTTTTCTGCTTGCAGCATCCAAACCCGTGTAAGGCTGGTCTATTATAAGCAATTGAGGTTTTAGCCACAATGCTTTTATTAACTGTAATTTTTTATGCTCTCCACTAGATAGTTCTATTAATTGAGAACCCGAGAATGTAGAGAAACTCAGGGCTTCCAAAATCGGTTCCACATCTCTAAAATGCAATCCGTTTTCTTTTCCGTAGCTTAGTAAGTCTGCATGAACGGTAGAAACGTCTTTAGTTTGTTTGCTATTATAGCGCTGTTGATAATAAAAATTGGCAACTCCTTCTAGATTTTTAAATTGATACCGGCTTTCTACAAAGACCGCTTTCGCGGGATGCTTGGAGGCTAAATCGAAATTAATCTTAATTTCCTCGCATTGGTTCGCCTTGGTAACAATTATTTTCGCTAAAGTTGTTTTTCCGCTTCCGCTGATGCCTGTCAATAACCAATTTTCTCCCCGATTTATTTGCCAACTCAAATCCCTGAGCACCTGCTGTTGCTGGTAACTTAGGTTTAGGTGGCAGATCTCGAGGAAAATATTATTCATTTTTTAACTATGTGTTGGACGATAACGTTAATGCTGAGATTCATACGACTCTATCAATTCTTTTTGATTTAATATAAAATCGATATCGTCATATCCATTTATCAAACAAGATTTTTTGTAAGCATTAATCTCGAACCACTCCGCCCGACCTAAATCCTCCCCAGTTGGGAGGACTTTATTAATTTTAACGGTTTGGCTTTCTAAATCTACTGTTAACGTGGTAGTTGCATCTTTTTCTACCGCATTGAAAATTTCTAAAAGAAAATCTTCCGTGACCTGTATTGGTAGCAAACCGTTATTTAGTGCATTTCCTTTAAAAATATCGGCAAAAAAACTACTTATTACGACATCAAAACCGCCATCTTGTATTGCCCAAGCCGCGTGTTCTCTACTGCTGCCGCAACCGAAGTTTTTTCCCGCTACCAGTATTTTTCCGCCATAAGTTGTGTTATTTAACACAAAATCTGCCTTCGGCGAATTGTCGTTGTTATATCGCCAATCGCGAAACAGATTTTCGCCAAAACCCTCTCGCGTTGTTGCTTTTAAAAACCGCGCCGGAATAATCTGGTCAGTATCTATGTTCTCGATATTTAGCGGAACGACGGCCGATGTTAGTGTGGTGAATTTTTTCATACCCCTTAATCCCCAACGGGGAAACTTTTAATGATTAATAATATATTTTACTCTAATCCCTAAATCAATCGCCTTTTAAACGCTTTAACCTCTCCTCCAAGCCTTTAGCCTTAGTCTTTTATAATCTGCAACCCATTCTCCGTCTATAAGATAGTTTGGTCTTAATATATCCACAGCCAAATTTTTAATAGATTCAGCCTCTTGTTCTGCTAGGTTTTTAAATGCGTGTTGCGCAAATTGATTTATCCAATTGTACATTCCGTCTTTGCCAATTAACTTTGTTGGTCTATCAAACAACCACATTTGCTCTATTTCTAATCCTTTCGATTCTAATAGCGAGGCGTATTTGCTAATTGAAGGGAAAAACCAAAAATCAGCTGTTATCTTATCTGCAACTTTCAATTGCTCTGCCGCTTTCATAATAGCATCGGTAATGCTTTTCACATTTCCCCTGCCACCAAACTCTGCAACCAATCTGCCGCCAGATTTTAAACTTTTATATAAACCCGCAATCAACGCTTCTTGATCTTCTATCCAATGGAAGGTAGCATTGCTAAAAATAGCATTGAAGTCTTCTGAATAATTGAGCTTTGTTGCATCGACTATCTCGAAGTTTAGATTTGGATAAGCCTCTTTTGCCCCTTCAATCATATCTGCCGATGCGTCAGTGCCTGTTACAACTGCACCGCTTTCTGCAATTTGTGCAGCCAGTTTACCCGTACCACACCCTACATCTAAAATAGCTTCGCCGGGTTTTGGCGCAAGCCATTGCAATACATCTGCTCCATAATCAGAAACAAAATGATGTTGCTTGTCGTAAAGTTTACTATCCCAAGTTATTTCTGGCATTTGGTCCCCCGATCCCCCAGAGGGGGCTTGAAATTCTAATTTTTTTTTAACTATTTATCCCGCTTGCAGGTCAATCAAAAACTCCCTTCCATCCGTAATCACACCGGTAACGGCAGCTGCTGCAGCGGTTAGCGGACTCGCCAAAAGCGTCCTCGCATTCTGCCCCTGTCTTCCCTCAAAATTTCTGTTCGATGTGGAAACGCAATATTTTCCTGCGGGGATTTTGTCTTCATTCATCCCCAAACATGCGCTACAACCTGGTTCACGTAATTGAAAACCTGCAGCTTCGAAAATTTTATCTAAGCCTTCTTTTTTTGCCTGTTGTTCTACTTGTTTAGAGCCAGGTACAACCCAAACAGTTACATTATCTGCCTTGTGCTTTCCTGTTACAAATGCAGCAACCTCTCTTAAATCTTCTATACGAGAATTTGTGCAACTTCCAATAAAAACATAATCTACTGGTTTGCCAATCAAAGCCGAACCGTCTTCAAAACCCATATAATTCAGAGCTTTTTGATAGGAAATTTTCTCTTTTTCTGGTTGCGAGGCGGTAGATGGGATTTTTTCGCCTACTCCCATGCCCATACCAGGATTTGTTCCGTAAGTAATCATTGGGGTAATATCTGCTGCATCAAAAGTTAATACTTTATCAAATTTTGCATTTTCATCACTAAATAAAGTCTTCCAATAGGTTAAGCTTTTATCCCATTCCTCACCCGTTGGGGCAAATTCTCTACCTTTAATATAAGAGAAAGTGATTTGGTCTGGCGCGATTAATCCGCCGCGTGCACCCATTTCTATGCTCATATTGCAAATGGTCATCCGAGCTTCCATGCTCAATGCCTCTATGGCTTCGCCGGCGTATTCTATAAAATAACCTGTGCCGCCAGCTGCAGATATTTTTGCAATAATGTAAAGAATGATGTCTTTTGCAGAAACGCCTTTGCTCAATTTTCCATTTACTTCAATTTTCATGGTTTTGGGCTTTTGCTGCAACAAACATTGCGTAGCAAAAACCTGCTCAACTTGGGAGGTGCCAATACCAAAAGCAATGGCACCGAATGCTCCGTGCGTAGATGTATGGCTATCGCCGCAAACCATCGTTTTTCCAGGTAACGTAATACCCAACTCGGGCCCAATCACATGCACAATCCCTTGAAAAGGATGTCCAAGACCATAAAGTTCAATGCCAAATTCTGCACAATTTTTAGTCAACATATCTACTTGATACCTAGAAAGTTCTTCTTTAATCGGCAATAATTGGTCTAGCGTAGGTACGTTATGATCTGCCGTTGCAACCGTTTGCTTTGGACGGAAAACGGGCAGACCTCTTTTACGCAAGCCATCAAAAGCCTGGGGCGAGGTTACCTCATGTATCAAATGTGTATCTATATACAAAATATCAGGGAAACCTTCTTGGCTCTTAACCACATGGGCGTCCCAAATTTTTTCTACTAAGGTTCTCTTCCCAAGCCCCACCCTGGCCCTCCCCCGAGGGGAGGGGGAAGCTTGGGTATCGTTTGTTTTTGTTAACATCTTTTTTCTAATTAGCCCCACCCCAACCCTCCCCAGAGGGGAGGGGGAAGCGTGCGTGTTAAGCCCCACCCCGGCCCCCCCAGAAGGGAGGGAGAAGCGAGGACGTTAAGCCCCACCCCAACCCTCCCCAGAAGGGAGGGAGAAGCGAGGACCTTATGTTTTTTGCCCATACAGTCTCCTCCCCTCTGGGGAGGGCGGGAGGGGCTTTATGCCGTCTTTATCGACTTCATCGCAGTCATTGCTTTGCGTAATTTAGCCCCAACCTTTTCTACCTGATGCCCACGGATGGCATCGTTCACTTCAATTAATTTTCTGTTATCTACACAATTGTCCTTTCCTTCGTTAAAGTTTTTGCCAACTAAATCTGTATCTACCTTTTTCATAAAATCTGCCAAAAGCGGTTTACAAGCTTGGTCGAATAGGTAACAACCATATTCTGCTGTATCAGAAATTACACGGTTCATCTCGAACAGTTTTTTCCGAGCAATCGTATTTGCAATCAACGGTGTTTCATGCAATGACTCATAGTAAGCAGATTCTGGCTTAATACCTGCTTGAACCATCGTTTCGAACGCCAATTCTACTCCGGCTCTAATAAAGGCGACCATTAACGTATAGTTATCAAAATATTCTTGTTCGCTAATTTTTACAACTCCAGCAGGAGTTTTTTCAAAAGCGGTTTCGCCGGTTTCTGCACGCCATTTTAAAAGATTTTTATCGCCGTTGGCCCAATCTTCCATCATGGTTTTGCTAAATTCGCCGCTCATTATGTCATCTTGGTGTTTTTGGAACAACGGACGCATAATATCTTTCAATTCTTCAGAAATCTCGAAAGCTTTTATCTTCGCAGGATTACTCAATCGATCCATCATCGCAGTAATGCCACCTTGTTTTAATGCTTCTGTAATAACTTCGACACCATATTGAACCAATTTCGAAGCGTAGCCAGCATCAATCCCTTTTTCTATCATTTTGTCGAAAGAAAGAATGGAACCCGTTTGAAGCAAGCCACATAGGATGGTTTGTTCGCCCATTAAATCAGATTTAACTTCGGCAACGAAAGAAGAATTTAAAACCCCGGCTTTATGCCCGCCGGTGCCAACTGCATACGCTTTTGCCTGCTCGAAACCTTTCATTTCTGGATCGTTCTCTGGATGAACGGCAATTAAAGTTGGTACCCCGAAACCACGCACATACTCTGCGCGAACCTCGCTACCTGGGCATTTTGGCGCAACCATAATTACGGTAATATCTTCCCGAATTTGCATTCCCTCTTCTACAATGTTAAAACCGTGAGAATATGAAAGCGTTGCGCCTCTTTTCATCAACGGCATAATGGTTTTAATAACCTGCGTGTGCTGCTTATCTGGCGTAAGGTTTATCACAACGTCAGCATCTGGAATTAATTCCTCAAAACTGCCAACCTTAAAATTATTTTCGGTAGCGTTTTTCCACGAGTCGCGTTTTGCTTCTATGGCTTCTTTTCGCAGAGCGTAAGAAACATCTAAACCGCTATCTCTGAGGTTTAAACCTTGGTTTAAGCCTTGCGCGCCACAACCTACAATTACCAATTTCTTTCCTTTTAGCGTATTTACGCCATCCAAAAACTCATCATTGCTCATAAATTCGCATACCCCTAATTGATTTAATTGGTCTCTAAGTGGTAACGTGTTAAAGTAATTCGACATCTTTTTTTTCTTTGATGTGATTTCACGGATGAAAGTGATTTCACTGATTATATTTATTTTATTTCCTTTTGGGTGATTTCACTGACTAATATGATTTCACTAATTTAAATTATTTGAAAACGAAAGCAACCATTTCTTAGGTAAGGGCAGCCCCGCTTTTCACTCCAATCTTTTTGTCCCAAAACCCCGAAAGTGGCTTTGCGAACAAAAAGTATTTCCATTTCAATCGGGTTTAGGTACAGCGTTTTGTGTTTCATAGGTTGGTTTACCTTTTTTGTGTCTTAGCTCTTTTTTGTTAACTGATACTCGCTTTTTTGTATCTTATAATTGACATTATTTAATTTAAAGAGTTTGTATGTTCCTCGCTAGCAATTTCTTCATCAAAGGTAATTTTATTGAAAAAAGGATCGTTAACAGTAATTGCCCAGGTACCGTAAAAAGTTTTTTCCAAACCAGGCTTGTTATACTTGTATGCCTTCTCCAACAACTGTTTATGATACGCCTTTATGCCTGTGCAACTTATGTGAATATGCGCGCCTGGGGAACAATCACCATGGTGTTCACTTAACTGCAATTCTATTCCTGCTAATGAAACCTGCATGTAAACCGGCATGTTTTTATCAAATGTATGTTCCCAATCTATTTTAAAGCCAAGCCAATCCACATAAAATTCTATCACTTTATTATAATCGAACATCCTTAAAATAGGTACAACTTTATTGCATTTCATAAATGTATCGTTTTTGTGAGACCACTAGCCAATTTAGTCTTTAAGCTTTCCGGTTTAAGCTCAAAACTCACATCGTAAATATCTTGCCCCCTTTTTCTAAAAATTCGTTCTCAACTAATTCCTCCCCAGGCTCATCTGCCTCAAATTCTTTTAGCTTCTCATGGAAACCAGCGCTATCTTTTATAATAGCAACCCGTGCACTTCTTACAAATTCTATCAATTTATAAGGGCTCAAAGCTGCTACCAAGGCATCGGTTTCTTCTTTATGCCCGGTAACTGAGAAAACGGTATAATCTTTTCTAATGACTACCGCCGTGGCGCCATATTGTCTTAGTAATCGCTCCACAGTTACCTTTTCGGTAATTTCTTCGGTGGGCACTTTATACAATGCAAGCTCTTGCCAAATAATTTCACCGTTGGTATTAAAATAGACTTTCAATACTTCGATCTGTTTCTCAATTTGCCGGGCAAGCTTCCGTACCACCTCATAACTTTCTTGTATTACAATATTGAAACGGTGTATTCCATCAATTTCAGACGGAGAGGTATTTAAGCTTTCGATATTTATCTTTCTTTTCGAAAATATAATCGCAATACGATTTAGCAATCCAATGCGATTTTCTGCATAAACAATGATGTTATAATCCTGCTTTTCTTCTAGATTTTTATTAGCGGGCGTATGTTTAATGGTGTCTTCCATTTTATTTTGTTCGTTTTTCGTTAGTTGTTAATCCGTTCTTAAGCTTCATACTGTAAGACCAGTTCTTTAATAGATAAAATTTTTGGGCGTACCGTCTCAAATCTCATATCTCACTTCTCAAATCTACTTTAAACGTATCTCACTAACACTCATTCCCTGTGGTACCATTGGGAAAACATTGTTTTCTTTTCCGACCATAACTTCCAATAAATAAGAGCCTTTGTGATTGATCATCGATTCTAAAGCCGCACGTAACTCTGTTCGTTTCTCAACCAACTGCGCATCTATATGATATGCTTTTGCCAAAGCGACAAAGTCTGGACTCGTAATGTTCACAAAGGAATAACGTTTATCGTTGAAGAGCTGTTGCCATTGACGAACCATCCCCAGAAATTGGTTGTTTAGAATCAGGATCTTCACCTCCGCGCCATATTGCATAATAGTACCCAATTCTTGGGGCGTCATTTGGAAACCCCCATCGCCAATAATTGCAATTACTGTTCTTTCTGGTGCGCCATATTTTGCTCCTATCGCAGCAGGCAAACCAAAACCCATGGTTCCTAATCCGCCAGAAGTGATATTGCTTCGCGTTTGATTAAAATTTGCGTATCGGCAAGCAACCATCTGGTGCTGACCAACGTCAGTTACTATAATTGCATTGCCGCCCGTAATTTCATTTATGTTGCGTAATACTTCACCCATGGTCATTTCATCTCCATCTGGATAAAGTTCTGGCGTAATTACTTGGTCTATTTCTTGTTGATTGTAATCTCTGAATTTAGCCAACCATTCCTCGTGATTTTTCTTTTCGATAAGTTCAGTTAACAGCGGGAGTGTTTCTTTGCAATCTCCCCAAACGCCAACATCTGCTTTAACATTTTTGTCTATTTCTGCAGGATCAATATCTAAATGAACAATTTTTGCCTGTTTGGCATATTTATCTAACCTGCCGGTAACCCGATCGTCAAAACGCATCCCGATGGCAACCAATACATCGCATTCATTAGTGAGTACATTTGGGCCGTAGTTTCCATGCATGCCTAACATGCCAACATTTAAGGGATGACTTGTCTTTATAGCACTTTCTCCTAATATAGTCCAAGCTGCCGGAATACCACTCTTTTCTATAAATGCTCTAAATTCTTCTTCGGCGCCTCCTAAAATCACCCCTTGACCCCATAAAACAAAAGGTTTTTTAGCTTCGTTAATCAGCTTTGCTGCCTTTTGTATAAATTCTTCTCTGATTTTTGGCTTTGGCCGATAACTGCGAATATGTGTACATTTTTCATACGGCGCAAATTCCTCAATCTGGATTTGTGCATTCTTGGTGATATCCACCAATACTGGGCCTGGTCTTCCGCTTTTCGCGATGTAAAATGCCTTTGCCAAAACCTCTGGAATTTCTTTTGCATCGGTAACTTGATAATTCCACTTGGTAACCGGCGTCGTAATATTTATTACGTCCGTTTCTTGGAAAGCATCTGTACCTAACAAATGCGCAAAAACTTGTCCGGTTATACAAACTAAAGGCGTACTATCAATCTGTGCATCTGCCAAACCAGTTACCAAATTGGTAGCACCTGGTCCGCTGGTTGCAAAAACCACCCCGACTCTCCCGCTAGAACGCGCAAAACCTTGCGCAGCATGTATTCCCCCTTGCTCATGCCGAACTAAAATATGCTCTAATCTATCGGCATAATCGTACAGCGCATCGTAAATTGGCATAATTGCGCCACCTGGATAACCGAAAATGGTGGTAACACCTTCTGCGATTAAACCATTTAATAACGCTTGAGAGCCGGAGCCTTTAAAGCACCCAGTTTCTTGAAGGGGGCTTTTATCCTCGACCTGCTTTTGCAATTTTATTTCTTCTGCAGTTTCCATATTTCCGCTATTTTTAATCTTTTTTCGTTAACAATCATTAGAGATTTAACGATGTTTCTATGTCTTTCTTCAACTGGTCACAATTTGTGACCGCATACATTTTTATTTCTTACCTATTTTAAATCCTATTTTTTCTCTTTCGCTCCATTTTTTCTGGGCTAATTTCTCATCTAAAAGATTGTCCATCGCGTCGTACAATTGATTTAATTGAATATCATGCTCTTCAATTCGTTCTTTTATTTCTTTAAGCCTATCTACTTCATCATGTGGTTGAAGAAATATTTTGCGCACCGCAACAAAAGCCCGCATGATGGCAATGTTCATGGTTATCGCCTTGTCACTTTTTAAAACACCGCTCAACATCGCTACACCTTGCTCTGTAAATGCGTAGGGTAGGTTTCCTCTATGTTTTTGCGAACCCATCACAATTTGTGATGGGTTTGAGTCATCAATAAATGAATTCTTTATGTTTTCGGCTTGAACAGAAATTTCTTTCCATTCGGACGAAATTAATTGAAACATAAAGTCTTCGGGGAAGCGGTCAATATTACGCTTAACCGCTTGATTCAGAACTCTAGTCTCCACCTCATATAAATTTGCTAAATCGAAATCGAGCATCACCCGTTCGCCATGCAATTCGTAAATTCTACTTTCAATGCTTTTGATTATCTGCATATCATCAACTTTTATTCACGTTTTTTGAGTTAGGAAAACTGAAATTCATCAGTTACACAACCACTTGCAGCGTCTGATACTGTTTTAGCGTATTTATATAAAACGCCTTTTGTAACTTTCAATTCAGGCTGAACGTATTTTTTTCTTCGCTCGGCAATGATCTCATCACTTACTTCTAACTTGATTATGTTGTTTACTGCATCAATCAAAATCCGATCTTCATCCTCAACCAAGCCAATTAAACCACCTCTATAGGACTCTGGCGTGATATGCCCAACTACGAAACCATGCGTACCTCCAGAGAAACGGCCATCAGTAATTAATGCAACAGATTTGCCTAAACCCGCACCGATAATTGCCGAAGTTGGTTTTAACATCTCTGGCATTCCTGGAGCTCCAATCGGGCCTGAGTTTTTTATCACAATCACATCTCCAGGCTGAACACGACCGTTGGATATACCAGCAATTAAATCATGCTCGCCATCAAAAACCCTTGCCGGCCCTTCGAATTTTTCACCTTCTTTACCACTAATTTTTGCCACAGAACCTTTTTCTGCCAAGTTTCCATAGAGAATTTGCAAGTGTCCGGTAACTTTTATTGGGTCGCTTAACGGGTGAATAATTTTTTGATCATAATCTATCACAGATTTTACAGCAGCTAAATTTTCTGCCATTGTTTTACCTGTAACTGTTAAACAGTCGCCATGCAATAAACCTTCATTTAACAAATATTTTAAAACGGCAGGCATGCCGCCATATTGGTGCAAATCTTGCATCAAATACTTTCCGCTTGGCTTAAAATCGGCCAATACTGGTGTTTCATCGCTCATACGCTGGAAATCATCTTGAGTAACTTCAACACCTATCGACTTTCCCATCGCAATTAAATGCAACACAGCATTTGTACTTCCTCCCAAAATGATGATGGCACGAATGGCATTTTCAAACGCCTTGCGCGTCATAATATCAGATGGCTTAATGTCTTTCTCCAGTAAAATCTTTATTGATTTGCCGGCATCAATACATTCTTTCTTCTTGTCCTCGCTAATTGCAGGGTTAGAAGAGGAGAAGGGTAGACTCATTCCAAGTGCCTCAATTGCTGCCGCCATGGTATTTGCAGTGTACATGCCCCCGCAAGCACCTGCCCCCGGACAAGTATGACGTATAATTCCCTGATAATCTTCCTCAGAAAGGTCGCCTGCTATTTTCTGGCCGAGTGCCTCAAATGCGGAAACAATATTTAGTTCTTCTCCTTTATAATGTCCGGGCGCAATTGTGCCTCCATAAACCATAATAGACGGTCTATCTAGGCGCGCCATCGCCATAATGGCTCCGGGCATATTCTTATCGCAACCAGGTATTGCGATTACTCCATCATAATACTGGCCACCGCAAATGGTTTCGATGCTGTCGGCAATGACGTCTCTGCTTACCAAAGAATAACGCATACCGTCGGTGCCGTTGCTCATGCCATCGCTTACCCCTATCGTATTAAAAACCAGACCGACCATGTCATTTTCCCAAACCCCTATTTTTACATCTTTTGCAAGGTCATTTAGGTGCATATTGCAGGTATTGCCATCGTAACCCATACTGCAGATGCCCACTTGGGCTTTCTTCATATCTGCATCGGTTAAGCCAATTCCGTAAAGCATCGCTTGTGCCGCAGGTTGTGTTGGGTCTTGGGTAAAAGTTTTACTGTATTTGTTAATTTCGGTCATGGAGGTGTTACGAGTTGTGAGTTATCAGTTACGGGTTATTATTTACAAGTTGCTGCGAGTTATGTGTCTATTCTTCTCGTTGATGCTATCTAAATACTAAATACTTTATACTAATTACCATCATATAATAACCTCATAATTCACCTTTTCTAAAACAAGATTTTTGTATGCTTTCTGAACGGTATATCCCAAGCTGTCCGTCCATTTTTGTGGAAAAATGTAGTCATCGATTGATTTTATTCCGGCAATTTCTGTTGCCGTTCCGCATAAAAAAGCGCTACTTGCCTCTTTCAATTCTTTGGCTGTTATTTTTCGTTCTTCGTAGGCGATGTCCAAAACCGAACATAATTCTATTACTGTTGCCCGCGTAATGCCCGGCAAAATATTTCCTAAAGAAGGAGTTATCAATCTGCCATCTTTCTCTAAAAAAATATTGGCGCCAGATGCTTCTGCCACAAAACCGTGCATATCTAGCAGCAGCGCTTCATCAAAACCTTGTTTGTTTGCAGCTGTAGTTGCCAAAATGGAGTTGACATAATTGCCAGACAACTTTGCTTGCATTGGCACCGATTTAGGATTTGGTCTTTCATAATCAGAAATGCCCATCTTTAACAGTTTGCTGCCGGAATACGCATCCCAATGCCACGCGCAAATAAATATCGAACTGCCGGTAGGCTCATCTAATTTCATGTTCGGATGGCAAAAAACCAATGGCCGGATATAGGCATCTCTTAATTTATTTACTTTAAGGACTTGATAACACGCATCAATCAATTCTTTTTTATCCCATGGAAATGGAATGTTTGCCAATTTGCAAGAAAGTTCTAAGCGATCGAAATGGGCTGCGGCCTTAAAAATTCTGTTGCCATTATGTGTTTTGTACGAACGAATTCCTTCAAAAGCACCAAAACCGTAATGCAGCGATTGACCATAAAGACTTGCACTAGAGTTCACAGCCTTCTCAAACTTTCCGTCTATATAAATAATTGTGTTATCGTTGTAATAATCCATTACATTTCCATATTTAAAAAAAAGCGTCCTATTTGGGGACGCTCTCAATTATCTTAATTTCTAAAAATATTAATCTCGCGTCTATTTTTTGTGTATTATATTTAAATGCACCAGCAGTCCGACCAAAGTAGAATTGACTTTGCGGTTATAACTGAAAATTACGTCGCTTAAATTTGAACCCATTACATCAATAATTACAAAAACCAATTTAGATGATGCTCAGGAAACACGCAAATAAAATAAAAAAAAAGTGAATTTAGAATTTTATTTTGTGAATTGATTAAAAATGTAATTTTTATTTTTTATTGTTATTATTTCAAAGTTTTTTATTCCTATCAATTTATACCAAATATCGAAACGGTATATAGTATTTATAATGCTTGCATTATAAATTATCGTGTTTTCTGCGCAAAACAGTGACTAAGGCAATTTTTAATTCGTTTTAATGGTTTAGTGAATCAGCTTTGCTGTTTCGTTTTATCATCTAAGTAGCAAAGTTTTCGCCATAGATTTTTTCTGTTTAATAAGTTGATAAGTCTAAATATCGATCCGATTGCCAAGAACAAATAAATGTATTGTGAATTTATTTGTTCGAAATCAAACAAATAAATTGACTACTGACAACAGAAGGGGCATACCCAGTGTAATTTTCTACTGGCAGAGCGGTCTGTTACTTGATGGCTTCTAAAATACAGTTTATAACGTTTTTTGATAGAACACATTTCCGTTTCTTCTTCTTTCATCGGCTTAGAAAGATAGAAGTCTGTTTAAAAAAGCATCAAGATTGTTATAGCCAATTTCGGGGAATTGCTCAATGTCACTTATAAACGTTCCGAGATAGTTAAAAATAATTCCGTTTTTGTACTTTTTTCTCTGCGTTCGGTCGAGTATGGTTATTGCTAACGGGTACGGCGAAGCGGATTTCGAAGCACATTCACTTTCGGTTAAGCACAAGCTTTGATATGAGCACAAATCTTGATTTAACCACTGAACCGCCACTTTTGGGTAGGCTCTGTTACAGGGCGTTTTTTTTTTCACTTCTTGTCTGATAGTTAATTTTACAGTTTGGTAACCACTTTTTTAATTTGTATTTGTCTGCTTGCGTTAAGAAATCGTCATCAAGATATATATTAAGTTTTCCAAGCCCTTCTGGTAGGGAAGTAAAGCCTTTATTTTGAAGCCATAAATATTTTCCATTATTGTCAGACCAAACAACAGAGTTTTCGCTTTTATAAAAGCTATTCTTTCTGTTTGATGCAATTTCGTTGCACAGAGAGGTCATTATTTCCTTTACTGCTGAACTTTCAGAGTCAACTTGAAAGAGCCAACTTTTAATTTTACTACCTCTGAAACCCTTATTGGCTATACCGCATGTTGTGTGCTGGCATTTTTTTATTCTACTTTGTTTACATTTATTACAATTCTTCTATACACAGTTAAAGCCGGAATACCTTTGGCTGTTATTTCTAAAATAAGATGAATTGTCTTTCCTGAAGCATCAGAGGGTACAAGTATTTTACATTTAGAGGAAGAATTCTCTTCTATAGTTATTGCACCTTTATATGTACTTGGTTCATTATAAACAAACCATTTATAATCTAATTGATTTTCATCAGGATCTTTTGATTCAGTGGCATCAAAAATCATGGCATCTCCAGCTTTAGCTCTTTTGTATAAACATTTTAATGAACTATCACCATCTACAACGGCTACAGGGTGATGGTTAACAGCAGAATAATTATCTGTAATTGTCCATAACATTCGAGCTGCAAAATTATTCCAGATTTGTTGTTCCCATTTCTTTATGGCTGCAATACCCTCTTTTGTACTGCCGTACATATAATAAGGGTCATATTGAGTTTCATCTTTGCCGCTCTTGATAATGAAATCCATACCGCGTATTCCACTTACTTTTTTGATTGAGAATCGACCGCCCCAGCCACCAAAGTCTATGTGTTCGGGTAAGTTTAAACCATTGGCATAAACATAAAGAAAAGAGGGAGTGTCGCCTTCCGTTGCCCAAACCCTATTTGGGTAATGTTTCCCCAAAGGCAGGCGGTTCTGTACGTTGTTCTTCGTCCAATTATCAGATGGTGCCCATCCATAGATTTCTTTATTGCGTATATATATAACGTCAGGAAAGTTTTTCGCAATCCATGCACCCGCATCATCTTGCCCAAGAACGTCATAAATTCGTATTTTATTAACGAATGCGCTTAATGCTTTTTTGCTTCGCGTATTCTTTACTTTCCACAGAGCTTGTGCTAAAGTATTCATGCCTCCCCATCCAGCAATCCATACAGGTCGATTTTCTCCTTTCTTATCTACTGCCGAAATAATCAGTTCTGACCCTGGCGAGTCTTTGCCAGCTCCCACACCGGACATATTCGATTTTACCTGCCCTTGCATTGTTATTGACCTTAAATAGTTGGCATCCGGATAACCGACTGCCTGCTTTTTCAAACGGGGCAATACTTCTTCATACCAATTGATAACCTCAATTATCTTAGTGGTTTTGTCAGGGTTGTCCATCCAAACCTGTGAACTTACAAGCCCTTCGATGTCTATTGCATTGGAACAGACTAAAAGATGAATCATGGATTGGATATCATCGGGGTCTGTGCCACCAAGGTCAGTAGTAACAATGAGCCTTTGTGTGTCGCTCCTATTTACTTGCGCTGAACAATATTTTACGCACAAAAAAAATGTAAAAAGAAAAATGTATTTCATTTTGAAAACCATATTAAGTTTTATTTACTCTCACATTCACTGTGCCTCAACTGACCATCTTGTGTTATGCTTGCACACAACGTTTTGAAAATTTGCGCACAAATGGCATTACTTGCAGAACCATTTTCAGCCAGCACCAAATTAAGTAAATAACGATGAATTAACGTAAACCACCGTCAGCCATTTTTGAACAAATTTTCTGTTATAAGCCGTTTATTTTTGTTTCCATTGTTTCAGTCCGATAACATCTTTCCTGACTTCTTTTTTCCATTTATTTCCATACAGCTTTGTCAGATGTCTAAAAACAAGTTCGTTGTAAGTTTTTACACATTCTGAGTTCGGTGCATTGCAACCAAAGTCATAATAATACACCTGATATTTATTTTCGAAAGCCTTATCTGTCGTAATTACAAATGGCGCAATTCCGCCTTGAAGTAGCAAAAATATAGTTTGTTTTTTCAGGTCAGCTTTAAACAAATTTTCTACCTCGTCGCACTTTTCAATAAATGTCATTTTGGCCGGACCGCTATTATTGAAGTCTTCGTCAGTCAATATTCGATTTTGTCCGAACACAACCTGATTAAATGTAAAAAAAAGTAAAATTAGAAGCGTATTTTTCATTGTGTACGTCGGTCAGGTTAAATGGCTTATAACGGTTGGCTAATTTGTGCAGAAATGGCATTGCTTGCAGAACCATTTTCGTACCGTATTAAATTAAGTAAATAACTGATGGATTAACGTAAACCACTGTCAGCCATTTTTGAACAAATTTGCGGTTATGCGTAGTGCTTTTTTTCAATTTTAATTTCTTTGAATGATAAATAGAATATTCCAATAGCCATAATTGACAGACTTAAAACCCACAACCAATAGCCAATATTTAAATTGTCAATTTTCCCCATTCTACCACTTTCAGAAACCAGTATTTCGTTCCAAGTCGAAAAAGATAAAGCAATTATAGATGCAGAAATTGAAAATAATTTTGCTTTTTTATTCTGTCTGAAAAAATGATAAATTCCCAAGAAATAAAGAGGATTTGCAAGCCAAATAAGCCATTCTAATAAACCACCACCTAAAATCACTGTTCCGCCAATAAAAAGCGTCGCAAGTCCAGATAATGTTTTGTCTTCAAGGGCATTGGATGAAATAGCGGTTTGGGTCAGTGAGAATAAATAAATTGAAACGCTAATTATTGTTAAGTAGATTTTAGATTTCTTCGTTTCCATTAAATTAGATTTGGTCGGGTAGCATTACGCCATAACGTTTTGGAAATTTGTGCAGAAATGGCATTACTTGCAGAACCTTTTTCAGCCCGCACTAAATTAAGTAAATAACCGATGAATTAAAGTGAACCACCGTCAGCCATTTTTGAACAAATTTGCGGTTATGCTATAAGCTCCCCATTTTTAGTACAGTTCAAAAGTAGATTTTTCTATTGATTTTTCAATTTTGTTGTTGTTGTTGGAATTAGATGTTGGAATGTGGTCAGGATCAGGGCTGGCTGGTGCGGCTGCCTGCTGTCCACATTTCCACATCATGGGCGACAGCCCGCCCAACGCATCGTGTGGCCTGAACCGGTTGTAGTCCTCCATCCATTCGGTATTTATCGTTCTCACCTCTTCCAGGCTGTCGAACAGATAGCTGTCCGGCACACCTTCCCGGTAGGTTCTGTTGAACCTTTCCACATATGCATTCTGGGTGGGCTTGCCCGGCTGTATGTACTTAAATTCTATGGCATGCATCTCGCTCCATTTCTTTGCGATACCTGCTATGAACTCTGGGCCATTATCCATCCGTATCCTTCTCGGTCTGCCCAGGCGCTGTACCAGATGGCCCAACACCCACATCACGCGGCTACTTTTGAGGGAATAGTCGGTTTCTATGAACAGTATCTCTCTGTTGCAGTCATCGATCACGTTGAATGATCTGAACTTGCGCCCGTTCGATAGCGCATCGGTAACAAAATCTATGCTCCAGGTATCGTTCATCGTATTTGGCTGTGCCAGGGTCTCTTTTTTCCTTGCCGGCAGGCGTTTTTTTATCTTCCTGCGAAGTGCCAGCCCCATATTCTTATAAATTCTATGGAGCTTTTTATGGTTTACAACAGTCCCCCGGTTACGGATACGGCCATATGCCTTCCAGAAGCCCTCGCGGGGATGGCTCTGCGCCAGATCCTCCAGCATAAGGCAAACAGAGGTGTCATCCTGTATAGATCTATAACGGTAGCTGCTTCGGCTCATGTTGATTACCCTGCATACCCTACTGATGCAGAAGAGCTTCAAAAGCACTATCTCGGATACCATCGTCCGTTTCTGGCAGGGTGTCAGAGCTTTTTTTCGATGATGTACTTTGCAGCCTCCAGGTCTAGGGCAAGGTTTGCATACATCTTCTTGAGCCTTGCATTTTCATCCTCCAGGCTCTTCAGCTTTTTGAGCTCGCTGGATTCCAGACCGCCGTAACGTTGGCGCCATTTGTAAAAAGTCGGCCGGCTGACGCCATGCGATCTACTGATCTCTTCGACAGATTTGCCCATTTCGAACTCTTTGAGGATCTTCGAAATCTGATCGGGACTAAAAGTGCTCTTTCTCATATTGATTCATTTTAAAGTTAAACATTTTGTCTACTTTTAAAACGTACTCTTTTCGGGGGAGCTTACAACAATTCCAACTGCAAATTAATATTTCTCTTTGTCCAACGTCAAAGTTTCCTGTTCCGCCTATGTCTGTAATTTTTGTCAGTTTCACGATGTCTGTATTTGCTTGCCGCTAACGTTTACAGGTTTGCGTTGTGCCCGAATAAAAAGCACTTCACTGTCGCCCGAGCACTAAAGTAATTAAAAGCAGAACAGAACAAGAACCACGTCACCCGGGCATAATGTAAACCTGATGTTAGCGGTTGGTTTCTTTCTGTCACGTTACGGAGACATAAACTATTATTGATTGAAGGTCGTCGAAGAAACCAATATATAAATAATGATCTTCTTCTCCTTTTATCTTTCTAGTAAAATTGAATTTAATTTGTTCCGCACGCAAGTCCCCCATTACTTCAGAAAGTTCTGACGAGCGGATTAGTTCTACTTTTTTAATAAGTCGTTTGTCTATTTGCAACGCTTTAAGTAATGCGTTGTATTCCTGCTTCGAAAGTTTCATTAATGAAGTAGAGCAATAGTCCCCGTGAAAGTCAGGATAGGAAGCTGATTTACGAAACCAATATATAAATAATGATCTTCTTCTCCTTTTATCTTTCTAGTAAAATTGAATTTAATTTGTTCCGCACGCAAGTCCCCCATTACTTCAGAAAGTTCTGACGAGCGGATTAGTTCTACTTTTTTAATAAGTCGTTTGTCTATTTGCAACGCTTTAAGTAATGCGTTGTATTCCTGCTTCGAAAGTTTCATTAATGAAGTAGAGCAATAGTCCCCGTGAAAGTCAGGATAGGAAGCTGATTTACGAATTATCTTAGCAGTCTTAGGTGGTTGTCGTAAAGTAACTTCGGTAAATTCGTCAAAGTAAAAAGAGTCCGTTGGATAAATTGCAGTATAAACTGAATAAATAGTTCCAAGGGAAACTATTAAAATCATAAATAACCCAATAAATTTATATCCTTTTTTTGTTAACCAACGATAAACAAAATAGATGATTGTCACTGGTAGAGAAATAAATATCAAAACAATAATCCCTACAAAAATCAAAAAAATTATTGCGGAAGGATCAGTGTATAGTAAAGTCATGGTTTTAGGATGTCATAGTCGTTGTTAGGGGTTTTTTAAACTTACCGCTAACGGTTTAAAAATTTGTGCAGAAATGGCATTGCTTGCAGAACCATTGTCGCACCGCACTAAATTAAGTAAATAACTGATGAATTCACGTAAACCACCGTCAGCCATTTTTGAACAAATTCGCTGTTAGGGGCTGGCAATTTTTTAAAGTACATAAAGTCCGGATAATAAATGAACAATTTCTTTCCCCTTAAACTGTCTATACTCCCAAGTCGGTTCTTCAAATTGCATATATTCAGTAAGTTCATTATCATCTGTATTTATTCTACAAATTCTGTTATTTCCCATGTCACAGATGTAAGCAAAACCGTCGTATATTATCACTTCTTCAGGATGGTCGAATGTTTCTGCAATTTCAAAATCTCCACCGATGCTAAATAATTCTTCTTGGGTTTCAAGCGAAAATTTTCCAATATAATGAGAACTCGGTTGGGTCAGCCAAAGTAGCTTATTTTCATCCAAAGCGATGCTATAGATAGTGTCAAAACCATTATTAAATTGCCCGATGTTAAACTCTTTGATTTTTTTGCCATCTTGGTCGTGGAGATAAAGAATTGATGTTTCAAAATGACAGGTAATGAATTTCCCGTCTGAAAGCTTAATGCAGTTTGTGTAAGGCGATTTGATTGTTTTCCAAGCATTCCCAAATTTGGCCAACATATATTCTTCAAGTTCAATTCTGTATATGGCACTTAGGTCGGTCTTGTAGAATTCATCTTGGTAATTTTCAGGATTTCTTCGTATGAAATACATCAGGTTATCTGTGCAATAAACAGAAAATGCTCCGTCGGAAATGAGTTTCATAGTCGGTCTTTGTTTGCTTGCCCCTAACGTTTTCGGGCTTGGCGAAGGTGGCGATTTTCACCACAAATGTTGATGCGGAGAACCAAACTTTGATTAACCACAAATGTGTCTGCGGAGCACTGAACCGCCACTTTTGCCAAACCCGTGTTATAGGTAGGCGTTTTTTCCACCGTATCGTTATGGTTAATAGATAAAGTCAATGTCTGCAAATGTTTCACTTGGTTTAAAGTCTGTGTTTGTCCCAAAATAAATTTCGTCTTCGTGGAAAAATAATAATGCCCAATTCAAACTTTGGTCAATAATAGTCAAGTCGTCTGACCCACCATAATAAAAACTGTCGAAGTATTTTATTAAAAGTTTCCAAGGAACAATCATTGCGTCTGTCTCGTCCCAAGATAGAAAAACTGGCTTGTCAAAAGGAAGTCCACGATGGTAAAGCCACTTTTTAATTTCATTTTCGTTACCATCTAAAATTCTTGCTTTATCAATTGTCCGAAAGAAGTCCTTTTTAAATGGTGTGTCATTGTGCAAATTTTTCTTTGCAATATAGTCCCACAAAAATTTAGAGGCTTCTTTGTCCAATGGCTTTAACTGGTCAAGATGTTGGTCGGGTAATTTGTCATATTTCTCTTCTGTAAAACGCCATTTCATTCGAAAGTCTTCCATCGGAATTACGTGTTGAAATATGTTGTCAAAGTCTATACTCATTTGTCGTTGTGTCGTCTTTTACGGTTACCTATAACGGTTGGCAGGTTTAAGAATTTGCGGTTTTACTTGCAAAAACTTGTCTGCCCGCACTAAAATTAATTAAAATTGGTGAAAGAAGTTTAAGCACTTCGCCCGCAATTTTTTAAACCTGTTGTTATGGGTTGGCTTTCTTTCTGGATATTTTTCAAGTTCCTTCTTTAAGTCGCTTACTATGTTTTTTATAATATTATTGTCGGCAATAAATTCAACAAAATATTCTATGTCTTCGATTGCAGATTGTGGTCGGAATTCAAGGTCAAACTTTATTTTAATTGCTTTTATTTCGGAATCAAAATTGTTCGTTAGTTCAAATGATATATTTGGTTCTAAGAAGCAAATGTCTAAACATTCTGGTCGTGTATTATTAGAAAGATTATCGAACCACTGAATTAGTCTTTTAAAGTCCCAGGTCGTCAAAGAAGGGTCAACTGTTTCCCAATGTCCAAGCTTACTATTTACTTTAATATAAATATTCAACCAATTACTATCCCAATCCCCGTCTATAATTTTCGGATATTGGTAGTTGATGATTTTAAGTTCAACGGTCTGATTGTCTATTCCTGTAAATGTCATTCATGTCGGTCTTTAAGCTTACCCATAACGTTTTGAAAATTTGTGCAGACATGGCATTACTTGCAGAACCATTGTCAGCCCGCACTAAATTAAGTAAATAACTGATGACTTAACGTAAACCACCGTCAGCCATTTTTGCGCAAATTTGCTGTTACCTGACGTTTATTTTTGTTTTAGTAATGTTCTAACTTCTGGGTTAATAGCCTTCGAGTCAATTTTGTCTGTAAGTTTCAAATACTTTATTGCACTATCTTTTTGCGTAAAATAACAATACGCCGATGTTAACTGCGATAGAATTCGAGGATTGTTTTTGTCTAAAGTATTGGCCTTTTTCAAAGCTTCAACAGCTTTATCAAGCGTTTCAGATTTTTGGTTTGAAACAAATAATTGACCATAACTAGTAGCAAGTGATTCGTACACTTTAGAATTGTTAGGTTTAAGTTTCAGAGATTTCTCAAAGTAAGGAATTGAAGCTTGAAGTTTATTCTGTCTGCCTAAGAGATTACCAAAACCCCAATAGACATCTGCATTTAAACTGTCCAACAACCAAGCTTGATTGAAACGTTTCATCGAGGTTTCTAAGTCGTTCTTATAAAAATAGTCCCAACCTAATTGAGTGTAAGATGGTGAAGCTGTTTTTCTGTCTTTAAATTTCGTGTCAACAAGAGCAAAAAAATCATTGTCCGCCTTCAACTGCTGTTCGCACTTAACTACGTTACCGTACATCGGTAGCAGATTGATGCCGTCTTTGCAATCTTGTGCTGAAGAGCATCCGCTAAAGCTTAGACAAGTAAAAGTCAATAGTAATAGTTTATTCATTGTCGTAGGTCGGTTTTTTTTAAATGACACGTAACTTGTATATATGTATGACAAAACTATACATATATACCCAAGTTTGGGCGTATATGTATGACTGTTGTCGTACTTTATTTTTCTAAAATTATCAAAAAAATCATTATAAATCATCAAACGGACTTTTTATATGCTGAATACTCTTGGTGCTAACATGGGTGTAAATTTCAGTTGTTTTAGAACTGTTATGGCCAAGCAGCTCTTGTATATACCTTAAATCGGTTCCGGCTTCAAGTAAATGGGTTGCGTAGCTATGGCGCAGCCAATGCAGCGTTATAGGCTTTTTGATGTTGGCTTTTTGTAAAGCTTGTTTTAAAACGCTCTGCAAACTTTGTTCAGAATAAATAGTTCCAGCTTGTTGCCCCTCAAATAGATATTTTTTGGGTCTATATTGTTGATAATATGCTCTTAGCATTTCTAAAATTTTTAGTGAGAGAGGAACAATCCTGTCTTTCTTTCCCTTCGATTGTCTGATAACAATGAGATTACGTTTAGAATCAATATCACCAGGTTTAAGATGTAGCAACTCACTTCTGCGCAAACCACAACTGTAAATTAAACTCAGCATAGTTTTGTGTTTAATATTGCGGTGTGCTTCTAGAATTAGTTTTACTTCTTTCCTGCTCAATACATTCGGCAATTTATGCTCAGGTCTTGGTCTATGTATCTTATCACATCAGCATTGGTTAATTCACACGCCGATTTTGAGCTAAAAAACATTAAAAAACTTTGTAATGCCTCGCTATACGTTTTAATCGTATTGGCACTGTAACGTTTAATAGTAAATAATTTTTAAAAGTTGTAATCTGCAACGCAACTTCTACAGAAAAAGTTTTTGATGTGTTTTCTCCTATTTTAAAGCGTTTTCGGTTTTCTTTCGAAGCCAGCAAATGCCAAGCAGCCAAACTTTTGCTCCACTTAGCTCCATTAATTTGTTTAAAACGGGCAATTAACGCCGTGTCCTTTTCAAAATAAACAGCAATTCTATTTAAATTGTGGTGTCTAATAAGTTTCGCTTCCCATTTAATGTCTCTCTTAAGCATAGGTCTATCTAGGTGTTTCGTTTAATTTATGCGTCGTATTTTTTACCGGTCTATTCTACTTTTTCTAGCGATTCATCATTCCCAATCAATTTAAAAATGCCGACAAAATAAATCTACAAAAAAACCGAAGGGTAAATTCGAAACAAAAGAGCTTCGATACCAATTATGGCGATCTAACCGTGTATATCCGTATATAATCGACTATATCCGTTTAACATCCGACTAGCGTTTTCTGATTGATGCACCTTTGTTCTGTCGGTAGCCATGGTGGTTACTGTTCGTTAACTAATTTATACCTAATTTTTATTATCATGGAAAGTACAGTAAACAAAGTAGTATTAACAGGATTTGCAGGAGCAGATGCTGAAATGAAATTTCTTTCGGGCAACCAAAAATTGGCAAAGGTAAATCTTGCCGTAAACGAAAACTTTAAAAACGCAGCCGGTGAGGAAGTAAAAAAAACACATTGGTTTAACCTTACTTTTTGGGGCGCAAAAGCAGATATTGCTGAAGCGCAGATTAAGAAAGGAACCAGATTGACTATAGAGGGTAAATTACAAACGGGCAACTACACCGCCAAAGACGGCACTAAAAGATATACCACAGACATTGTAGTGCAAGAAGTGATGCTCGAAGAAGAAGGCGTATTAAATTAGTCGCATCTCAAAGACTGCAGTTTAAAGACTGTATACAGCCGATTCTAGTAAATGTTCAATTCGTTATGATTGGGCTTTAGAGTCGGCTTTCTCTTGTTCCTTTCGTTTTTTTGGTTATTCCAAGTTGGTTAAGGGCATTCAATCGAGGAAGATTTATATGGTTTATTCCGTAAACTTTTGAATATTCTGCCTGCACAAATAAAACGTATAACGTTTGATTTACCCTGCAATAATACTAGATTTGCATAAAAACATTGAAAGATGAGCGTTTTAGTAAATAAAGATTCTAAAGTTATCGTACAAGGGTTTACCGGAAACGAAGGGACTTACCATGCCGAGCAGATGCTGGATTACGGTACAAACGTAGTTGGTGGCGTAACCCCGGGCAAAGGCGGCCAATCGCATTTAGACAAACCGGTTTTTAACACAGTTACAGAGGCGGTTGAAAAAACCGGTGCCAATGTATCAATCATTTTTGTGCCACCTGCATTTGCTGCAGATGCCATTATGGAAGCCGCCGAAGGCGGAATTAAAGTTATTGTTTGCATTACCGAAGGCATACCAACTAAGGATATGATTTTGGTAAAGGAATATTTGGTAGGTCGTGATGTTACGCTTATCGGGCCAAACTGTCCGGGTATTATTACTGCCGATGAGGCTAAGATTGGAATTATGCCTGGCTTTATATTTAAAAAAGGACATGTCGGCGTGGCTTCAAAATCTGGAACGTTAACCTACGAAGCCGTAGATCAAGTGGTTAAAGCTGGTATGGGAATTACCACTGCCATTGGTATTGGTGGCGACCCGATTATCGGAACGCCGACCTTAGAAGCCGTAAAATTATTGATGAACGATCCTGAAACTCATGGCATCGTTATGATTGGTGAAATTGGTGGCGGTATGGAAGCTGACGCAGCCCGTTGGATTAAAGAAAATGGCACAAAACCGGTGGTTGGTTTCATAGCCGGGCAAACAGCGCCTCCGGGCCGACGAATGGGACATGCAGGTGCAATAGTTGGCGGTGCAGATGATACCGCTGCGGCTAAAATGAAAATTATGAAGGAATGTGGAATTAGAGTAGTTGAAAGTCCGGCTGAGATTGGTGTTGCCATGGCAGAGGAATTGGCAAAATAGCCTGATTTTAATAAGATTTTAAAAAGCGGTTTCCTTAATTAGACCGCTTTTTTTGTGGAAAGAAGGCTGAGGTTGAAATCAGATCGAGGCTGAGGTTGAGATCAGAGTTAAGGCTAAGGTTGAGACCGAGATTAAGGCTACTCTTGAGATTGAGGCTGAGAAGAAGAACAAACCTAAAAAAACTAAACGTTTTATGTAGTGGGTAAGTCCGAGATTTTATAGTAGAATAATCTCCTTTGACCAAAAGGTGCTAATATCTTTTCTTAAGAACAGCCTGTCCTGACTTTTCTGGAAAGCCGGCTTAGAAAATATGTTAAGAAATAGACCAAGCATTATAAAAGCAAAAGCCCTTTCATCGGCGCCAAGGCCGCTAAATAGATAAATGCGGTTTCTAATTCGCTCATTGACTTAGAGGTACTTTATTTATCGGGTGGTACCTTATCTTTAAATATTTAGGCCATCAATAATAAAAATAACTAAACCTCATATTCTATGTGCAGACAAACCCTATTGTAGGGCGGAGAATATTTATCGCCAGCAGAAATGATGGTTTCTGTATTTATAATTCTAAAATCTTTTATTTTTTCCTGTTTGAGAAAAGACTGTAGCTTCTTATTCAAATCTTCATTAACAACCACATCTTCGTTTAAACCAGAAACAGCTCCCGTAAGCGTAAATCCGCAAGAAATTCTTGAGTATTTTTTCATTGATTTATGATTAATGTAAACTCAAAATAGTTCATACTTTGTTTTAAATGGTTTGGTTTTTTTTGTTTCTGCTTTCCTCTTCCAATGGCATCATTAGCCAATCTATTTTTATTTTGTGCGCAAACCAAAACCCTTACCTAAAAGTAAAAAGCCAATTCGCCAAGAAGTTCCAGATGAAAACAATTACAATGGCAAAAAACTTCGCCAAATAAAAGTTTATTCCATTTTTACGTTGGTGAAAAAGGTAAATAATAAAGGTATTTAATCCAAGTCCGATTAAACTTACAATGACAAACTTGGTAAACTCTGTGCCCAAATGCGGGTTGGTGCTGCGGAAAGTCCAAATTCTATTGATGTAGTAATTGTTGGTTACGGCCAAACTAAAACCAATGGCATTAGCGATGTATTTATTAATCTTGATTGTCTCTTTAAACAGCCAGGTAGCACCAAAGTCTATCGACATACCAAGAAAACCTGTCAACCCGAATTTTATGATCCTGTAGAAAATTTCCATAATCAGTTAAGCGTAACCAAATAGAAGCGTTCTAAAGTTGCGGCTCGGGTTTCAGCGTTTAAAAACTTTAATGTCAATTTGGTGGCGTGAAAATAATCAAATCCTTTTAGAATTCTCAAATCATATACTTTTTTTAGCACACTGAGTTCAGTCTCAGGAACATACAATACCAAAGAATTTTTGTTTTTAAAGCGGCGTAATTCGTCAAGGCTATAAAAGTATTTTACATCGCCTTTGGCATAAAAGTCAAATGAAAAAGCATCATTGTACATAAATACTGCGGGTTCTGCATTTGGCCTAAATTCACTAACCCATTGACCAGCTATGCTGCCCGATTGATATTTTAATAGTGCGGGATAGAAGAAAAAGTAAAGGAAGACCATTACACTCAGCGAAACCGTTACGCTTCTCCCGATCAGCGTTTTTAAACTAGATCCTCTAAAAACAATAAATGCGGCTGCTAAAAATCCAATAAGTAAAACCACAATTAAGATGGGTTGCTCAAACTCAAAGTATATAGTTAAAGGCAAAAGCACCGCCGTAATTAGCCCCACAATAATGGATTGTATAATAATTAACGCTTTTAGCGACCTCTCGCTTTTATCGCAAATGTAAAGGGCTGTAATAATTGCAAATTGAGGAAACAGAAGCAAAATATAATGCGGCAACTGAAATTTCGAAAGGGAAAAAATAAGAAAAGTAATTCCTGCACTTGCCCAAAGAATAATGGTTTCTTTTGGCATTTTTGACCGTTCTTTTTTCTTAAAGAGATCAAAAAATGTCACATATAATAATGCCGACCAAGGTAAAAATGCCCATAATGTAGTGTGCAGAAAAAAAGACGGGTCGCCTTTTCCGCGTATTGGACCAGTATTAAAAAACCGACCAAACTGACTATCCCAAAAAAAGAATTTTATACCCGAAACGCCGCGTTGCCCTTGCGCAAATACATCTGGATGCACATCAAATTGACTATATAATGCATAAAGCTCTGGAGTAATAAAAACAAAAATCAACAAAACGGCCAAATACCATTTCCATTTTAGAAGCTCTTTGTGTTGTTTGGTGACTAACCAGTAAATTACAAATCCACCCAAAACGGTAATTAGCACAAAAACACCTTTGGTCATTACGGCGAATGCAGCAAAAGTAGCGCCCAAAATTAGTTGCCAACTTTCTCTTTCTTTAGTACACGCGCAACTAAAAAAGTAGATTGATCCAAAAGCAAAACAAGTGATATAAATTTCTGCTCTGACGTCAAACGTAGATATAATTAGATGTAGTGAGCTCAAAAAGATCACTGTAGACAAATAGGCGATGTTTTCTGTATAATTTTTTTTTGCAAACTTAAAAACAAACCAGGCGGCCGTTAATCCTGCTAGATAAGACGGGAGTTTATAAGCAAAACTATTTATCCCAAAGACTTTGAACGAAGCCGCTGCCAGCCAAAAAGGCAAATGAGGTTTATCCAACCAATCTGCACCGCGGCTGTAAAGGTTCAGCCAATCGCCATGGAGCACCATAGTTTTAGAAATGGTTGCATAAAGCGCACCATCTGGTTCTATAATATTGGTGAAAAGCGCCGGAAGTCCGAAAGCAGCCAAAAGGAAAATAAGGAAAAGGTAGGTTCTTTTTTCTTCTCGCTGCATTGTTAATTTAAAATTCCTTGCGCAAGTTAAAGGGTATAGGTTAAAAAGCAAAAATTTTAATAGGTAGTAATAATTCAGTCAGATTTTCTATGCTGATTTTTCTTACCCTTTGCTAGCGCTAACGATCGAAACGGTATCCTTTTTTTGCTTTGGGCAAAAAAAGATTTAGTGTAGAGCGTGTAAAAGCGCCCTAATTCTTCAGAATATTAGATGTTTTTTTTGGAAGTTTGTCTTGTAAATTTCCTGACGTTATAATGTAAAAACTTTAAAAATTTAGCCGAGTCAGTTTATTCAGTTATTTCAAATTACTTTTAACTTTGTTTTATGACGAAATTATCGGTTAACATTAACAAAATTGCGACGCTTAGAAACAGTAGGGGCGGAGACAATCCAAATTTGGTTAAAGTGGCGCTAGATTGCGAAAGGTTTGGTGCTCAAGGGATTACTGTACATCCAAGACCTGATGAGCGCCACATTCGTTACCAAGATGTTTATGATCTTAAAGCCGTCATTGCTACTGAATTTAACATTGAGGGAAATTGTAAGGAAAGTAAATTTGTAGATTTAGTGCTGGCAAATAAACCTGCTCAGGTTACTTTGGTTCCCGATGTCGAAGGTCAAATTACTTCTAACCATGGGTGGGATACCATTAAACACGCAGCTTATTTAAAAGAGATAGTTTCGATTTTTCAGCAAGGAGGCATTAGGGTTTCTATTTTTGTAGATGCTGTGGTAGATATGGTAGCAGCAGCAGCAGATACTGGCACCGATAGAATTGAGCTATATACCGAGGCCTATGCCCATAATTATTTTGCCGACAGGGAAAAAAGCATCGTAAATTATATTGCTGCGGCGCATAAGGCAAATGCATTGGGCTTGGGTATAAACGCTGGTCACGATTTAGATTTGCATAACCTTCGTTATTTTGCTCAGAGCATTCCAGGGCTTTTAGAAGTATCCATCGGCCACGCCTTAATTAGCGATACACTCTATTTTGGTTTGGAGCAAACAATAGGGAAGTATTTAGCGCAGTTGAAAGGACTGATATGAGGCATTAGACAAGAGATTTGAGAATTTGCATGTCGTCTTTATTTCTTAAATTTTTGCGTGATTTACAGATGTTTTCAATGAAAGCCTGTTTCTGAGTATAGCTATTCCCAACTTTAATGTGAAGCAGCGCGTCGCTATTATTAACAATAATCTTGTTGGAAACTATTTAGATTTGAGATTGAGAACGGTTAAAAAATGCAATAAGCAAAGTTTGACTGCATTAAGATGTGGAATCTAAACATTTTAACAGCTAACCACTAGCCATTAATATAACTTTCTAACTGACTGATGGTTTCTTTTTGATCTGCGATGATGTATTTTACAACATCTCCGATAGAAACCATGCCTTTAACCTCTCCACCATCGATAATTGGCAAGTGCCTGATGTGTTTTTCGGTCATCATCGCCATACATTTGTCTATTGAGTCGCTTAAACTTACGCCAAACGGATCAGCCGTCATTACCTCTTTAATCATCGTTTCTTTAGAGGATTTTCCTTGAAGCACAATTTTTCTGGCGTAATCCCTTTCGGTGAAAATGCCTAAAAGTTTATCTCCGTCCATAATCAGCAATGCAGAAATGTTCTTCTCTGTCATTATTTCTAAAGAATCATATACCGAAGTTTGCTCGGTTACGGAAAAGATTGCAGCTTTTTTAGTGTCGAAAAGTTGTTTTACTGTCTTCATAGTTAAGGCTATTTTGGCTAGCACCAAATTAGTGAATAATTTTTTAAAAATCAAAGAATTTTTAGTGTCTATGTATTTATGGCAAAGTTAGGAACACTAAGAAGCTTTGATATTTAAATAATCTGTAAAATAGCGTAAAACTTAATTTAGAAAAAAATTGCTTTTAGTAGTCATACAATTTATGGTATTTTACAATACTTGGAGTAGTAGTAGTAGTAGTAGTAGAGGCAAGTTTTGATGTATAGCTAAGTACTTTATCGTCAAGCTCGGTAGAGAATATACCGTCATCGAACAAATTATATTTCTTAACTATTGTGCTTAAAACGTCATCGTAATAATTTTCTTCTTCACGAGTAATATCGACTATTAATTTGTTTTCTATAATAGTGTATTTTCCTACCAATGTACTTGCTTTACCGGGTTTTGTAGCATCTTCTATACGCATTGAAACATTACCTCGCGCATCAAACCTTAAGATGTTAATTTCTGGCAAATCTACAATTTTGAGCCAAGCGCCAACCAACGACTTTCTATTTTCTAAGGCGACAACGTCTCTTTTACAACCGCCTAATGTTATCGATGTAAGCACTATCAATGCAAAACTAAATTGATATTTGATTTTCATATTTATTTTCAGATATTATTTATCCTCAATCAATTGCTATTATTTTACCATATTTAAATGTGGTAGGCACAGGGCCATCTGCCGGGTAAGTAACACAATTAATGGTTAAAATAGAGTTTTCTATGGAAAACACTCCTTTATCAAAAAGTATATAATTTCTTGGAGTTGTTTTGGTCACTTTTCCTTCCGACGATTTTTCAACCTCGCTGGTTATGTTAACCTTCAAGGAGTCGTTATCAATAGAATATTTACCAATAACAGCCGTGCCCCAATATGTTTTGGTCGAATCTAAGATTTCCATAACAAAATTTCCCTCCGTTCCAAAAAGTATTCGTCTTGCGTAATTATTTTGTGAAATTTCTTGCCAGCCGCCAGAAAGCGCATTTTTAGGTTCAACAGATTCTTGTTCTTTTTTACAGGCAAAAATCGACATAGATAGAAATAGTAAAAGTCCAAAAGTGTTTAGCCTTGTAATTTTCATAATTTTAGATTTTGGTTTCCAATCAAAGATGTCAAATCAAAGCTAGCTAAAAGCTTTTTAAATAGTTAGGTTTAGCTCAGAAAATTTATCCAAGGGTAAATTAGTTCAAAAGTAAAAAATTTGTCTAATTCTGTTATCCGAATCGACTTCAATATTCAAAGTCTCCAAAAGTTGCAACAAAATCCATACTTTTGTGTTCTAAACAGGCTGCTTAACTACCGCGAAGCATTTGGCGCTCGAAACAGTAACATTCACTAAAAAATAAACAAAACGACTATGTCATCAGTAGAGACGAAATACCTTCCTTACAAAGTTAAAGACATTTCCTTGGCCGATTGGGGTAGGAAAGAAATTGAGTTGGCCGAAGCAGAAATGCCCGGTTTAATGAGCTTACGCGAAGAGTTCGGCCCGTCGCAGCCGCTTAAGGGCGCGCGCATTGCAGGTTGCCTGCACATGACCATCCAAACGGCGGTGTTAATCGAAACGTTGGTTGCCCTTGGCGCAGAAGTGACTTGGTCTTCTTGCAATATTTTCTCCACACAAGATCACGCCGCTGCTGCAATAGCTGCTGCAGGTATACAAGTTTACGCCTGGAAAGGCTTATCTGAAGAAGATTTTGATTGGTGCATAGAACAAACCCTACATTTTGGCGAAGAGCAAAAACCATTAAATCTCATTTTAGATGACGGCGGCGATTTAACCAATATGGTTTTTGATAAATTCCCAGAATTAATCGCAGGTATCAAAGGTTTATCAGAAGAAACTACAACTGGTGTGCATCGCTTATACGAACGTATGAAAAATGGCACTTTGCATTTACCGGCCATTAATGTAAACGATTCGGTTACAAAATCAAAATTTGATAATAAATATGGCTGTCGCGAATCTTTGGTAGATGCCATACGCCGCGCTACAGATGTAATGTTGGCTGGAAAAATTGCAGTGGTTTGTGGCTTTGGCGATGTGGGCAAAGGTTCTGCAGAATCGCTAAGCTCGCAAGGCGTTCGTGTAATTGTTACAGAAATTGATCCAATTTGTGCGCTACAGGCAGCAATGGAGGGTTACGAAGTTAAGCGTTTAGATACCGCAATTAAAGAAGCAGATATTGTAGTGACCACAACAGGTAACCGCGATATTGTTAGAGAAAAACACTTCCGTGCGATAAAGGACAAAGCCATCATTTGCAACATTGGTCACTTCGATAACGAAATAGACATGGCTTGGTTAAACAAAAACTATGGCAACACCAAAATAGAAATCAAACCTCAAGTAGATAAATATACTATTGATGGGAAAGACGTAATTGTACTTGCAGAGGGTCGTTTGGTTAACCTTGGTTGTGCTACCGGTCACCCGAGTTTTGTAATGAGCAACTCGTTCAGCAACCAAGTATTGGCGCAGCTAGAATTGTGGCAAAATACCGAGACTTACGAAAATAAGGTTTATGTATTGCCAAAAGTGCTAGATGAGAAAGTTGCCCGTTTACACTTAGAAAAAATAGGTGTAGAGTTAGAAGTTTTAGACCAACATCAAGCGGATTATATTGGCGTTACGGTTGGTGGTCCGTATAAGTCAGACGAATATCGTTACTAAAGAAAGTTGGATGTCCGAAGTTGGGAAGTCTGACATTTAATATTTAAGAAGGAAATGTGTCTAAAGCACATTTCTTTCTTTATGTTTGGTTTTTATCAGAAAACGAGGGGTTCGGTAGTTCGTCGGCAATTTCTGTCCCGCCTTCCGCTTTACTCGCCCGATAAAAAATCGGGCTCGTGTTCGCTTCAGTCGGGTTTATTTTACAAATGCTCAAGCCTTTAGGTCGAGACTTTGGTTTTGGTTCAGACCGAACGACAAAAAGCCCTCATTTAGTTTAAGACATCTAATTCGTAAAATAAAAATCATAAATCACTTAGTTTTCATTTCTCATTATTTTGTAAACACTGCGGATTTCGAGGCATCGCTTAAACCAAATCCCTATCCGAAACGTATGTTAGTTATGAAAACGATAATAAACAAATTCGGTCTTATTGCAGCATTTGTGCTAGTCGGCAGCTTCGCAGCTTGTGCGCAAAAATCAAGTGGTAAATTGCCTGCGGTAATAAAGAATAAAGCAAATTATAATAAATTAAATGCGGCTTCGGCTCAGGTTATGTTGCATGAAGGAACAGAAACGCCGGGAAGTGGAAGCTTGTTGCACAATAAGGAAAAGGGAACTTACCTCTGCAAACAATGCAACCAACCACTTTTTCGGTCAGAAGCAAAATTTGAATCACATACCGGATGGCCGAGTTTCGATGATGAAATTAAAGGTGGCGTAAAATATAACAAAGACGCTGACGGACAAAGAGAGGAAGAGGTTTGTGCAAATTGTGGAGCTCATATTGGTCATGTTTTTTACGGCGAACATTTCACAGCAAAAAATACTAGAAACTGTATTAATTCTGTTGCTTTAAATTTTGTAGCAGATAAATAAAATTTAAAAGGTTTTGAGATTGATCTTCGAAGTTATTTATAAGAAATTTCTTTGGTTTATTAGCAATTTCCTTTCCTTTAATTTGCTTGGAAGAAGACAAAGTAGAGACTACTAATTCAAGGATAGGACTATAGCAAACAAGAATATGAATTGGAATACATTAAATCCCGAAGAAGAACGTGTTATTGTAGGTAAGGGAACCGAATATCCCGGTACGGGAAAATACGATAAGTTCGACGAAAAAGGAACCTTCGTTTGCAGACGATGCGACGCTCCGTTATATGAATCTGTTAGCAAATTTGATGCGCATTGTGGTTGGCCGGCCTTTGATGACGAGATAAAAGGTGCGGTAACGAAAATTCCGGATGCCGATGGAAGACGTACAGAAATTGTTTGTGCCAACTGTGGCGCACACTTAGGCCATGTTTTTACAGGAGAAAGATTAACAGCAAAAAACACAAGGCATTGCGTCAACTCTATTTCTATGAGTTTTGTGCCGGATGAAAAATAGTTTAAGTAAGTAATACAGAGTTTAGAAGTGCGCGGTTTAAGATAGCGCACTTTTTTTTTAGTCATTATTTCGATTCTAAATTGATTAACATGCTGTTTTGCAAATAGTTAGCGATCCACCTGCTGCTTGGGTTTGGGATGCGAAAATCGATAAATAAAAGTTTGTTATCTTTGCGAGCGCTCTACAAAATTTTAAGCTTATGAAATTTGTTTTGTTGTTGATTTGTTGTTTTTGTTTTCTGCACGGCTTCGCGCAGGATTCCGAGTTGGAAAGTGAGCCAGATTCGATCAACAAATCTGTGATGGCAACCTATTATCACCCAAAATTCGAAGGTCGCAGAACCTCAAGCGGCGCGAAGTACCGAGCATCTAAACTTACGGCTGCGCACCGCACTTTACCATTTGGAACCATAGTAACGGTTACAAATCCCAAAAATGGAAAATCAGTAGATGTGAAAATAACAGATAGAGGGCCATTTGTGAAAAGATTTTCGATAGATCTTTCAGAACGAGCTGCCAAATTGATAGGTATATTTAGCAAGGGAATAGCGCGAGTTACTTTACAATATGTGCGCCCCTAATTTCTCTTCTAAGTATTTAACTTATCCACATAAATCCCGATTTCATAAGTGCTAAAAAAGAAGTCTTTAGCTTTATTTTCTTACCGAAATCAATTTTCACGTCTCCCTTATCCACCAACAGCCCACCTGTGTTAACAACTTTAACTACAAAAAAGGGCTTCGTTCGTATATATTTGTTTTAACAAAGTTCTTTAACGAAATGGGTTTTACAACCGTTGCAAATGCTTAACCTTTAGTGATATGACGATTGGTTTCCCCAGTCAGAATATATCAAATTCAAGCCAAAGGTTAAGTTGTCCTGTAAAATCAAGAGTTAATACTTGCACTACACATTTTTCATTAAAAAGAAATGTTCATCGTCGATACAAAACGACGGGTGCAAAATTTTGTCGACTTTAAATAGATTACAAAATAAAACATCAGTTAATGGAAGAGGAATTATTATTACGAGAAAACAAGGACAGATTTGTGTTATTGCCAATTAAATATCCGGCAATATGGGAAATGTATAAAAAAACCGAAGCCAGCTTTTGGACTGCTGAAGAAATAGATCTTTCTGATGACCAAAAGCATTGGGATAATCTGAACGATGGAGAAAGACATTTTATCTCGCATATTTTGGCTTTCTTTTCTGCCAGTGATGGCATTGTAAATGAAAACCTTGCCGTAAACTTTATGAGCGAAGTGCAATTGCCAGAAGCGCGCTGTTTTTATGGTTTCCAAATTATGATGGAAAACATACATGCAGAAACTTATGCGCTGTTAATCGATACCTACATTAAAGATCCAGAAGAGAAAGATAGACTTTTCCATGCGATAGACACGGTTCCCGCAGTAAAGAAAAAAGCAGAATGGGCCCTGCGATGGATAGAAAATGGAAATTTTTCAGAGCGGTTAGTTGCTTTCGCGGCGGTAGAAGGTATATTTTTTAGCGGGAGTTTCTGCTCTCTCTTCTGGTTGAAAAAACGCGGTTTAATGCCGGGTTTAACATTTAGTAACGAACTAATATCTAGAGACGAAGGTTCACATTGTGAGTTTGCATGCTTGCTATATAGTATGTTGAGCAATAAATTAAGCGAAGAGCAAGTCCATGGAATCATAGCAGACGCGGTAGAAATAGAAAAGGAATTTGTTACTGATGCCTTGCCCGTTGCTTTAATCGGTATGAATGCAAAGCTAATGAGCCAATATATCGAATTCGTGGCTGATAGATGGTTGCAAGAATTGGGATATAAAAAAATATACAACGCTACCAATCCTTTTGATTTTATGGAGATGATTTCGCTCCAAGGCAAAACAAACTTCTTCGAGAAACGCGTAGGCGACTACCAAAAAAGTGGCGTGTTAACCTCAGCTGATAATAAAGTGCAGGCGTTTTCTTTAGATGAAGACTTTTAAGGTTTGAAGTCGAATGTCAGAATTCGGATGTCAGAACTTGGATGCTGAACGAGCGATCCAAACTGAATACTAAAGATAGGTGAGTTGCGGAGTTGGTCTTGATACTCGCTACTCGATACTAAAATAAGAATACACCTTCTTCAAAGCCCTCCCTTTTGGGAGGTTGGCGGGGCTACTAAAAATACAAAAAATATGTTCGTACTAAAAAGAGATGGCCGCAGTGAAGCGGTAAAATTCGATAAAATCACTGCTCGGATTCAAAAATTGTGTTATGGTCTTAACGCAGATCTGGTAGATGCTATCGATGTTGCTAAAAAGGTAATCGAAGGCTTATATGATGGTGTAACAACCTCAGAACTCGATAATTTGGCAGCAGAAACGGCAGCGTCACTGACCACTAAACACCCAGATTATGCGCAGTTAGCCTCTCGTATTGCAGTCTCCAATTTACATAAAAATACAAATAAGTCTTTTTCGGGTACGATGAAGGCGTTGTACGAATACATTGATCCGAAGGCCCAAAAAGCCGCGCCACTTATTGCGGATGATGTGTATGAAATAATCCGCAAAAATAGCGACCTATTAGACAGTACGATTATTTATGATAGAGATTTTGGTTTTGATTATTTCGGATTTAAAACCTTGGAGAAATCCTACCTCTTAAAAGTTAATGGCGAAATTGTAGAGCGTCCGCAACATTTGTTTATGCGGGTTGCCCTTGGAATTCACAAAGCCGATATAGATAGTGCTATCAAAACCTACCATTTGATGAGCGAGCGTTGGTTTACACATGCAACGCCAACCCTTTTTAATGCAGCTACGCCAAAACCTCAAATGTCTTCCTGTTTCTTGTTAACCATGCAAGATGATAGCATCGAGGGGATTTACGATACCTTAAAGCAAACAGCAAAAATTTCTCAAAGCGCCGGCGGCATAGGTTTAAGCATCCACAACATCCGTGCAACCGGTTCTTATATTGGCGGTACGAATGGAACAAGTAACGGAATTATTCCGATGTTGCGCGTATTTAATGACACGGCGAGATATGTAGATCAAGGCGGTGGTAAACGTAAAGGGGCTTTCGCCATTTATTTAGAGCCTTGGCATGCAGATGTTTTTCAGTTTTTAGACCTCCGTAAAAATCATGGTAAAGAAGAAATGCGTGCCCGCGATTTATTTTACGCCCTTTGGATAAACGATTTATTTATGCAACGTGTAAAAGACAATGGCGAATGGACATTGTTTTGTCCACATGAAGCACCAGGTTTGGCAGATTGCCATGGAAAAGAATTTGAAGCGCTTTACACTAAATACGAAGTAGAAAAACGTGGACGTAAAACCATTAAAGCGCAAGAACTTTGGTTTGCAATTCTAGATTCTCAGATAGAAACTGGTACGCCTTATATGTTGTTTAAAGATGCGGCAAATGCGAAATCTAATCAGCAGAATTTGGGTACGATAAAAAGCTCAAACCTGTGTACAGAAATTATCGAATATACCGCAAAAGATGAAGTTGCAGTTTGTAATTTAGCTTCTTTGGCGTTACCGCGATTTGTAATTAACGGTCAATTCGATCATCAAAAATTATATGAGGTAACTTATCAAGCTACGTTAAACTTGAATAAGATTATAGATCATAACTATTATCCAGTACCAGAAGCAGAAAACTCTAATATGCGCCATCGCCCAGTTGGACTAGGGGTGCAAGGATTGGCGGATACCTTTATTTTATTGCGGTTACCTTTCGAAAGCGATGAAGCAAAGAGATTGAACAAGGAAATCTTCGAAACGATTTATTTTGCTTCGATGACCGCCTCTAATGATTTAGCAAGAGAACACGGACCATACAAAAGCTTTAAAGGCTCGCCATTGTCTAAGGGGAAATTTCAATTCGATCTTTGGAATGTAATGCCAGATAGCAACCGTTGGAATTGGGATGCATTACGCAAAAAAGTAATCGAAGAAGGTGTATACAACTCCTTATTGGTTGCGCCAATGCCAACTGCATCTACTTCGCAAATTTTGGGTAACAACGAATGTTTCGAACCCTATACTTCTAACATTTATACACGTAGAGTATTAAGCGGCGAGTTTGTGGTGGTAAACAAACATCTGTTAAAAGATCTGGTAGCGTTGGGTCTTTGGAACAACGACATGAAAAACCAAATCATTTTGGCAAATGGATCTATCCAAGCCATCACATCTATCCCAGATTACATTAAAGAGTTGTACAAAACTGTTTGGGAAATTAAGATGCGCAACATTATAGACATGGCTGCAGATCGCGGCGCTTATATTTGCCAGAGCCAATCGCTAAACCTGTTTATAAATGCTCCAAACACTTCAAAACTTACTTCGATGCATTTTTACGCATGGGAGAAAGGTTTAAAAACAGGTATGTATTATTTACGCACGCAAGCAGCATCTCAAGCAGTTAAGTTTACAGTAGAAAGTCAAGCAGGCAAAGCGATAGAAGCAGTCATTCCTGCCGAGATGACCCAAGACCAAGTAGCAGAAGAAATTGTAGATGGCCCAGTTTGCAGCATGGAAGAAGGTTGCATTAGTTGCTCGGGGTAGGGAAGAAATTAGATTTGAGAAATTAGATTTGAGATAATGTTGAGCAAAGAATCGTGAGCAAAGAACAAAGGTTGGGCGGCTAGGCGTTACCAAAGTTTAGGCACTTCGAGGCACGAAGCAATCTCCATGAATGTCTAACTGTCTCAAAACAAGTAAAATTGGTTAGGTTCTGGGCGTCAGGTTCAGAACCTTTTTAACGCAAAAAATATTTATGAAAGCCAACGAAACTAAAGTAGATAAATTTTTAGCGACAAATGAAACTACTTTTGCAATTCCAGTTTACCAAAGAAATTATGACTGGACTCTTTCACAATGTAAGCAGCTATTTCACGACATAATTGAAACAGGTAAAGATGAAAAGGCAAATGCTCATTTTATCGGAAGCATAGTTTACGTTCACGATGACGTCTACACTGCTTCTGGGCTAACTGAGCTAACAATCATAGATGGTCAACAAAGGTTAACAACAATTACCTTACTTTACATAGCTCTTTATAGACTTGCAAAGGAATCAAATAATCATACCCTCGTCAACCGAATTCAGAAAACATATCTAATAAATGAGTTTGCATCTGAAGAGGAAAAATTGAAGTTAAAGCCTACTGAAAATAATAAGGAAGCTCTTCAACACATTTTAAATTCATTCGAGGGAAAGGAATTTAAAGGATATTCTAAAATTATTGAAAATTTTGAATATTTTCGATCTATAGTTAGTCTAGAGAATTTTGAAATTATTCAACGGGGACTCTCAAAATTAATTTTTGTAGACATTGCACTAGATCGTCAAAAAGATAATCCACAAAGAATTTTTGAAAGTTTAAATTCGACCGGTTTGGAACTTTCGCAAGCTGATCTCATTAGAAATTTTATTTTGATGGGTCTGACGAGAGCAAACCAAGATATGATATACAAGAGTTATTGGGAAGTAATTGAAAAAAATGCTAAAGACGAAACGTTAAATAAAACTAGAGTTTCAGAATTCATACGTGACTATTTAACACTTAAAAATAAAGAAATTCCAAATAAGGGAGATGTTTATTCAAAGTTCAAAGAAAAATATCCGACAGGAACAATTGAGGATTTGGAAGCGGTGCTCATTGAGCTGAAATCTTTAGTTAAATATTACAACAAACTTATAAATCCAAAAAACGAAATTGATAGGTTGATTCGCGTGCAACTTGAATATATAAATAGGTTGGAAATCAATGTTGCATTTCCGTTTCTGATGAAAGTATATGAAGACTATTCAAATGAGCTTATAGACAAGTTGACTTTTATCTCAGTCCTTCAGACCATTCAATCATTTACTTTCCGTCGCTTTATTTTGAGCTTACCCACTAATGCTCTAAACAAAATCTTCATGGGTTTATATGAGAAAGTTGATAAGGATAAATATTTGTTTTCCATTCAAAAAGCATTACTTCAAAGATCTGGCGTTCAGCGCTTTCCAAGAAATAGTGAGACAATTAACGCTTTAAGAGAGAAAGATGTTTACAACATAAAACCAAAAAATAGAACTTACCTGTTTGAGAGGTTGGAGTACTACAACAATGTGGAAAAAGTAGAAATAGAGGGAAATTCGGAAATCACCATTGAGCATATTTTTCCTCAGAATCCCGACCCAAAATGGAAGATTGAGTTAGGAATTGAAGAGTATAATTTTATTAAAGAGAATTATTTAAATACTATTGGAAATCTCACTTTATCAGGAAATAATGGTAAACTGGGAAACAAGTCTTTTATTGAAAAACAATCAATGAACGTTGAAGGTAGGGAACAGGGATATATTTTCAGTAGACTTTGGCTTAATAGAGATCTGAGGACTTTACCAAAATGGGATAAAATTGCAGTTGAGGAAAGATCAACTGCTATATCCGAACGTTGCATAAAGATTTGGGAAATTCCTGAAATAGATGATGAAATCTCCACCGTCAATGATGAGATTAATATTTTTGACGCCGAAGATCCAAAACATAAAAAACTACAGTATGCAGTTTTTTTCAATCAACGTGTTGATGTTAATCAAGTTACAAAACTTTATATAGAAATTTTTAAGCAACTCTTCGACTTGCACCCAGAAACTTTTTTTACCTCAGATCTTGGTGAAAAAATAAGTTTGACTAAAACTCCAGAAAGTTTTGGATTGAGGCAAGCAGTTTCAATAAATGAGAATTACTTTATAGAATCTAATATAGATAGCATGGGAAAGTTTGATAGGATAAAACACGCGTTAACAATTTTTGGATTTGAGGATGAGTTATTCATCAAATATGCGGTTTAGAGTTTTAACCATTTTTCACAACTTAGTGATTGTTAATAAAATATTTATTGAAGGCAGACTATTGCACCTGATTTTTTTATAAAAAAACCTTTAGTTTACCAAAATTCAACAGATACCTCACAGATCTTCCATAACCATCTACTTTAAAAATAACCAACTCTTTAGCGACATCAAATCGCCCGTTGCGGTTGCCTTCGATGTTTGTTGATGGAAGGAAAAATGCAAAAGTTATCTATAAGCTTTGTAGGGGTGTCAACCGGGCATCAATAATTTGAGTAATTTAAAGTGAAAGCTTTTCGCCCTTAGTTTCGTAGTTTTACGTCAATGTCCAACAAAAATCTTTACTTCATTGAAGGTTGTAATGGTGCTGGAAAGACAACCGTATCGTTTACAATTCTGCCCGAAATTTTAAACTGTAAAGAATTTGTAAATGCAGATGAGAACTGAAAATGTAGAAAAAATCCTCAAAGGGTTGGACAAGGTGTACGATAAGGTCGTCGCTTTTAAAAAGCTAAAGGGTACCGAAATCGTAATTATGCGAGATAAAAAAATTGTGAGGATAAAACCAGAGTAAAATTTTTTTTTTGGCAATTTCCACCCTCCACTCAAACCTCATGCCTCAAACCTCCCTCACCAAACACGAAATCATTTCCTGCGAGCGGTGCAGAACGTCGTTGGAATGTAAGGCAAATGCCTATTCGAAATGCCAATGTAGCACTGTGCAATTAACCATTAATGAAATGCAGTACATTAGCGAAACTTTTGATGGTTGCTTGTGCGCGAACTGTCTGCAAGAATTGAAAGCCGAATACCAAGAACAGCTTTAAAATCTAATTAAAACGAATATGTCTCAAACATTGGTGAACGTAGTTTATGTTTTTTGGGTTGCCTCAGAAATCTTTTTAAATAGACGATTGCATTCTAAGGCATCCGATAAAAAAGATCAAGACAAAAACTCGTTAAGGTTAATTTGGATAGTAATTGCAGTAACCATTACTGTAGCAATTTTTGTAGAAAAGCTATTTAAATTCCAAATCTATCACACACTTAATGGCGTTTGGATTGGCGTTGCTGCGATACTCTTGGGCATTGGCCTTCGCTATTGGGCTGTGCTATCTTTAGGCAAATTTTTTACCGTTGATGTTACCATACGGGAGGAACACCGTTTAAAAACAGATGGATTTTACAAATATCTTCGACACCCGAGTTATGCTGCTTCGTTGCTTTCTTTTATAGGGATGGGCATTACCCTAAATAATTGGTATGCGCTTGCTATTATTTTTATCGGTATTTTAGGTGTATCTATTTATCGAATTAGAATTGAAGAGAAAGTTTTGACAGCACATTTTGGGTCTGATTATGAGTCTTACAAAAAACAAACATCGGCGATAATTCCTTTTGTTTTTTGAGGCTCGTGCGGGTTTGGCGCAATGCGACCCACGTTTTTAGCATGAGCCAGAGTACCTAAACGGGATAGAAATGGCAGCCCAAGCTTTTTTTGCTTGGCTATAATGGATAGCCCGAGCAACATTGAAGAGAAATGGCGGAGAAGGTTTTGCTATAAAGGTGTATGTTTTAAGTTTTACGTTCTACGTCGCCTCCCACCTCAACACACTACCAACTAAACAACTTCCCGCCTCGACATTCCCCTCTCGCTGTCTAAGTACTAATGTCTAAATACTAACTACTCCCTCAACTTCTTTTTTTAACTTTGCATGAAGGTTAATAACAATAAATGAAAAACGTTAAAGTGGGTTTGGTGCAGATGAGTTGTACCAAAGACAAGCAGAAAAATTTAGACAAAGCGATTTTAAGAATACGGGATGCTGCCGCAAAAGGAGCACATGTCGTGTGCCTGCAAGAGCTTTTCACTTCGCTTTACTTTTGTGATGTAGAAGATTACGATAATTTTGATTTGGCTGAAGCCATTCCCGGCCCATCAACCGATGCGCTTTCTAAAGTTGCTGCGGAGCTTAATGTGGTAATTGTGGCTTCTCTTTTTGAAAAACGAGCAGAAGGTTTGTACCACAATACGACTGCAGTTTTGGATGCCGATGGAAAATATTTGGGCAAATACCGTAAAATGCACATTCCCGATGACCCTGCTTTTTATGAAAAATTTTATTTTACACCCGGAGATTTAGGTTATAAAGTCTTCGAAACCAAATTTGCAAAAATTGGGGTGCTAATTTGTTGGGATCAATGGTATCCGGAAGCGGCAAGAATAACCGCTTTAATGGGTGCAGATTTATTGGTTTATCCAACAGCGATTGGTTGGGATACAAAACAAGATGAGGAAACCAATAAAGACCAATACAACGCTTGGCAAACAATCCAACGATCGCATGCAGTGGCTAACGGCGTACCCGTTATTGCGGTAAATAGGGTTGGTTTAGAGCAAAATGGCGCAATGAAATTCTGGGGCGGAAGTTTTGCAACCAATGCCCAGGGCAAATTGCTTTATCTGGCTTCACACGATAAGGAGGAAACAGAAGTGGTAGATTTAGATTTGACACAGTCTGATTATTTTAGAAAACATTGGCCTTTTCTGCGCGATAGACGCATAGATTCCTACCAGCCAATTACGAAGCGGTATTTGGATGAGGGTTGAAGAAGTCGGAAAGTCCGGGGTCGGAAAGTCGGAGGTCGAGAGAGATAAAAAGCAGTTCTTTAGTTTTATTGTTTAATTTTGAAGTGATATGTATTACTGAGTAACCTAGATACTAAATTATATCATTAGACTTCGGTCTTCTAACTCCGGACTAAAATTGGCTTTTAAATTTGAAAAACTTAAGGTTTGGCAAAAGGCTTTAGACCTTGCAGACGAGATGGATAAAATGACGAGAACTTTTCCAAGAGAAGAGGTTTATGTTTTGACGTCGCAAGCTAAGCGAGCTGCAGATTCTGTTTCGATGAATATTGCAGAAGGAAGTACTGGGCAAAGTAATCCAGAATTTAAAAGGTTTTTGGGATATGCATTGAGGTCAGATATAGAGGTAGTTAACTGTTTGTATCTTGCAAAAAAACGAGGCTACATTTCAGAAGAAGTTTTTAATATACATTATCAATCCTGCGAAGAAATTTTAATTATGATTTCTGCTTTAATAAGATCCTTAAATTAAATTTTACACACTTTATCTTCGAACTTGGGTCATCTGTCTCTCGGACTTTTAGATACGAACAATATCTTCGGACTTTCAGTCTTCCAACTTTCATACAAATTTGTATCTTCGGCCTTCGGTCTTCTGACTCCTGACTACTCAACGCCATGTCAATCTTCCCACCCAATAAATTCACTTTTAAACCGAACCTGTTTGACTTTTCGCCAAAGCAACAAGGATATCGTTTTCCTGCCGAATGGGAAAGGCACGAGGCAACCTGGTTGAGTTGGCCGCATAAAGAGGCAAGTTGGCCGGGAAAAATAGAAAGAGTTTACAAACCTTATTGCGAGTTTATTAAAATTGTTGCCAAAGGAGAAAAAGTTCGCATCAACTTGAAAGATGGGGCAATGAAAGCTTTTGCCATTTCGGAGTTGAAAAAGGCGGACGCTGATTTATCGCAAATAGAATTTTATTTTAATGAGACCAACGATGCGTGGTGCCGAGATCACGGACCTGCTTTTCTAATAAAAGAAGGCCAAAAAGCGGTAGTGGATTGGGGTTATAACGCATGGGGAAACAAATACCCACCATTCGATCTCGATGATGTTATCCCCACAAAAATTGCAAAGGAATTTGATTTGCCCTTATTTCTGCCTGATATTGTGATGGAAGGCGGCTCGGTAGAATTTAATGGGGCTGGTACCATTTTAACGACAACCGCTTGTTTGTTGAATGAAAATAGAAATCCGCAGTTTAGTAAACTCAAAATTGAAAAATATTTATTAGAGTTTTATGGCCAAGAGGAAGTGCTCTGGCTGGGCGATGGCATTGTTGGCGATGATACCGACGGACACATAGACGATATCACTCGTTTTGTAAAGGAAGACACCGTATTAACGGTTGTAGAAAGTAATCCGCTTGACGAAAATTATGTGCTCCTGCAACAAAATTTAGAAGCTTTAAAGGGTATGAAGTTGAAGGATGGCAAATCTCTAAATATTATCGAGTTGCCAATGCCGTCTCCCGTTATCTATGAAGACTCCCGATTACCTGCTTCTTATGCTAATTTTTACATCTGCAATGCAGCGGTAATTGTGCCAATTTTCAATGATGTAAATGACGAGAAGGCTTTGGAAATCATCCAAGGTTGTTTTCCAGATCGGAAAGTTATTGGAATAAATTCTATCGATATTATTTGGGGTTTAGGCAGTTTTCACTGTTTAAGCCAGCAAGAACCGGCTGTTTGAGTTAAAAGTTGTGAGGTCAACATTATCAAATCGAGCGAAGAAATCAACTAGTGTGTTGGACGTAGCCGGACGCAAATTACAGATTCAAAAGAATACCGTATATTAGCATTATGAATTTAAAAGATTCTATTAAACTTAGAATGGCTGATTTCTTGGCGATATGTAAATTTTATAACGTAAAGAATTTATACGCTTTTGGCTCTTCGATTACTGATCGCTTTGATGAGAATTTTAGCGATATAGACTTGTTGATTGAAATTGGCAATGATGATCCTATCGAACGCGGCGAAAACTTAATTGGCATTTGGGATAGGTTTGAACTGTTTTTTCAACGAAACATCGATTTGACGACAAACACATCTATTAAAAATCCCATTCTTAGGAAAACGATAGATTCGACAAAAATTTTAGTCTATGACGGAAAATCGCAAAAAATACTTATTTGATATTTTAATGGCAATAAATTTGATAGAAAAGTTCACAATCGAAACCGTGGATTTTAATAGTTATCAAACAGATTTAAAAACTCAAAGCGCGGTTGAAAGGCAATTAGCAATTATTGGAGAAGTTTTAACTCGAATCAATAAATTTGAGCCTGGTCTAGACATTAAGAATGCTAAACAAATTATCGGATTTAGAAATAGGTTGATTCATGCGTATGACAGCATAGACAACTCAATAGTTTGGGTTATTATAAAACGTCATTTGGAAAAACTATAAGAAGAGATACAGATACTGACTGAAGAATAAGCAGGAGAAAGGGTTTGTACTTGGGTTTATGCCGCATTGTCCAAGCAATCAAATAAGCTCGAACCTGCAACACAATTAAACATATGAAATTACTAGAAGGAAAAACAGCGTTAATAACCGGCGCGTCTAAAGGCATCGGACGAAAGATTGCAGAAAAATTTGTAGAACACGGCGCAAATGTCGCATTTACCTATCTATCATCTGTGGAAAAAGGCGAAGCTTTGGAGAAAGAACTGCAAGGTGAGGATGTTAAGGTAAAAGGTTATCGTTCTGATGCATCTAAATTAGAAGAAGCAGAAAAGTTGATTACTGATATTGTCACTGATTTTGGCTCGATAGACATTATCGTAAATAATGCAGGCATCACCAAAGACGGATTATTGATGCGCATGGGCGAGGAGCAATGGGATGATGTAATTAACGTAAATCTTAAATCTGTCTTCAACATTACTAAAGCAGCATCTAAAATAATGATGAAAGCCCGTAAAGGTGTTTTTATTAATATGAGTTCGATTGTCGGTGTAACTGGAAACGCGGGCCAGGCAAATTACGCTGCATCGAAGGCAGGTATTATTGGCTTCACTAAATCGGTTGCAAAAGAACTAGGTTCTAGAAATATCCGCGCAAATGTGGTTGCGCCAGGCTTTATCCGTACAGAAATGACAGAGGTTTTGGATCCAAAGGTTGTAGAAGGTTGGGAAAAGGATATTCCCTTAAAAAGAGCAGGGGAAACCGAAGATGTAGCAAATGTTTGTGTTTTCCTGGCTTCAGACATGAGTGCCTACGTTACCGGACAAACAATTTCTGTTTGCGGCGGCATGCTGTAGTGGTTTAAGGCTGACGGTAGGAAGGTTGAAGGTGGGAGGGTGAAAGATTGAAATTGAAGAACCCACAGATATCTTTTATTTAAGTTTTTACTGTTTTTTGGCTAAGTGAATTATATACAATGGTAGAAGACATCAGACGGCAACAACGTTTTTCTAGCTATAGTAAAGCGCTTAACAAACTTAAAGACAACATTGAGTTTCTTAAAATTAGTGGCCATTCAGGGCTTAATACTCGTAAAAATAATTTAGATTTATATTTAGTTGCCGACATTCTAAAACAAGGTTTGATACAAAGCTTTGAGTTCACTCATGAGTTGGCTTGGAAAGTGATTCAAGATTTTGCTAAAGAACAAGGAAATTTAGAAATTAGAGGTAGCAAAGACGCAACGCGTTGGGCGGCCCAAGTAAATTTAATAGAAGATGCGCATGCATGGATGGATATGCTACTGAGTAGAAACCAAGCTTCCCACTCTTATAATGAAGATACGGCAAACGAAATTTTTTTAAAGATTATAGAAGTTTACCTCCCGATACTTTCTAAATTTGAAGAAAAGCTTAGTAGTCTAAGACATGGAGAATGAAGCCGTTATATCAATGCCATCCGAATTCGGTTTAACTATTGAAGATTTTAACAAGATTATTGATGCGTTCTGCAAAATTTCTGCGCTAACCGAGGTTTGGCTATATGGGTCTAGGGCGAAGGGAAATTTCCAGCCATATTCTGATATTGACATCACTTTAAAAGGCCTCAATCTAGATTTAACAACTCAAAACCAACTTGCGCTGTTGTTAGATGATTTGTATCTTCCGTACATTTTTGATATAAGTTTACTGTCTCACATTAAAAATCAAGAGTTACTGAATCATATTATGCGAATGGGTGTTTTAATTTACAAACAAGATACAAAATTGATAAAGCCCTCCTCAACATGATTTCTAATTCACAAAGATTTTTATTGAAGTTTTTACCTTCCGCCTTCAGCACCTCTGCCCTTTACAACTCTCAAAATCCCAACCTCTCATCCAAATCGCTCGTTGGTGCTTCCTCTTGTTTTTGGTAAACGCTGCAATCATAAATGATGGAAACGCCACTTTTTGGTGGTTCAAAATCTGCTTTGCTAATTTTCAATTTTGGATCTGCATAAACGCGTTTTATAAATCCTGCAAATATCGGGAGCGCAGTATTTGCTCCTTCACCCTGTCTGGTACTTATAAAATGGAAGGCCCGATCTTCGCAACCTGTCCAAATACCTGTAACCAATTGTGGCGTTATTGCCATAAACCATCCGTCTGAGTTATTTTGGGTGGTACCAGTTTTGGCTCCAATTGGAGTGTTTACTTTATATTTATAACTTAATCTAGAACCTGTTCCGTTAGTCACCACTCCGCGTAACATTCGAGTCATTACATAAGCAACTTCTTCACTCATTACAGGTTTTGGTATTTCCTTTTGAGAAAAAAGTACCACGCCGTTTTTATCTTCTATTTTTAAAAGATAAATTGGTTTAGTGTAGTAACCCTTGTTTGCGAAGGTACCATAAGCCCCAACCATGTTAAATACAGAGGCATCAAAAGACCCTAAACAAATAGATGGATAAGCAGGAACATCTTGAATACCCATTTTTGTTGCCAAATTAGCAACGGCAACTGGACCAACTTGCTTCATTAAATAGGCCGTAATGTAATTCTGCGAAAAAGCCAATGCCTTTTGCAAGGTCAAGGTTCCTTGGATGGTTCCAGAAGATCTTGGGGTCCAAGGCTCGCCATAACCATCAATAGTTACAGGAACGTTTGGCACGGTATAACAAGGAGAAAAACCATTTTCTATCGCAACAGCATAAGTAAATGGTTTAGCGGTAGACCCCACTTGACGCGTTCCCATTTGTACTTGATCATATTTAAAATGCTCAAAGTTTATCCCGCCCACCCAAGCTTTTACGTGACCATTCTCTGGGTCCATTGACATCATTGCGTTGCGCAGTAACATTTTATAATAGCGCACCGAATCGATTGGCTTCATCGTGGTGTCAACGTTACCTTTCCAGGTAAAAATGCTCAGCTCTTGCGGCGTGTTGAAATCTTCTTTTATCTCATCGTCAGTTTTCCCGTTCAGCTTTGCTTCTTTGTAACGATCAGAACGTTGGATGCCTTGGTTAATTTGAAGCGCTTTGTCTTTAAAGGGATTTCTACCTTTCCAACTTGTTATAAACTCTTTTTGAAGTAATTTCATGTACTCTCTTTGAGCTTCTTCTGCATATACCTGCATGTCATAGTTGAGCGTTGTGTAAATTTTCAAACCATCTCTATCTAAATCGTAAGCACTTCCGTCTGGTTTGTTAATGGATTGATCTTTAAAGATCTGCTTAATATCGGCTTTTAACACAGTTCGAAAGTATGGCGCTATGCCATCATTTACGGTTGCAGCGTTAAAATTTAAGTTTAATGCGAGGTCTTTTTTCTTGTCAAAATCTTGCTGTGTTAAAGTGCCGTTTTTAACCATTAGTGCCATTACAGTATTCCTTCTGGCTAAAGATCTTTCTGGATGTCTGGTTGGAGAATACATAGTTATTCCTTTTTGCATACCGACCAATACTGCAGCTTGTGGCACGGTTAATTTATCTGTTGTAGTATTAAAATATACTCTTGCAGCCGATTTTATGCCATATGCTTGATTTCCAAAATCTACCGTATTTAAATACATGGTTATGATTTCTTCTTTGGTGTAGTTTCGTTCTAACTTGACTGCTACAATCCATTCCTTAAATTTTTGCATTAAACGCTTAAAGAAATTTCTTTGCCTGCCTTCTTCAGAGAATAAGTTTAATGCCAATTGTTGGGTTATTGTACTTGCACCCTGTTTTTTACCTATAAGATTATAGAAAAGAATGGTAAAAGTCCGTTTGAAATCAATTCCACTATGTTCTTTAAAACGCGTGTCTTCGGTAGCAATTAGCGCATTGATTACGTTTGGGGAAATGTCTTTATAGGAAACATTAGATCTATTTTGCAAAAAATAAGTGCCGATGGTCTTATCATTTTCGGCAAAAATTTCTGAGGCTTGATTGCTTTTTGGGTGTTCTATATCTCTAAAGGATGGCAATTCTCCAAAAATTCCAAAACCTACCAATATTATAAAGAGTGCAAAAAGGCAAATACAACCAAACAGAAACTTCCAAATCCTGAGATTGTATCGCTTTATATCTGAAGAGTTAACGGTGCTGCTGTTTTTTCTATTGATCATTGTTTGAGATACTCTGCCAAACGGCGATGAATTTTATGGGTTGCGGAAAACGTGCCTTAGTAATTCTCTCTGTAAAACTCCAAATAATCAACGATGCGTTTTCGATCTATCAATTTTTCAAAATTTTCTTTGCTGATGATGAATGTTTCATATTTATTATCAGGCACTTTCATTATCTTATTCAGCAAATTTTTGATGCTGTTTTCGTAAATTTTTGCGTCCTCCAAATCTACAAAACTATTTATATAGATTAATTGGTCGTCTTTCAACTCTATCAATTTATGCACCAAATCATTATCAGGATAGTTGCCCCGATTAAATTGCCCAATGCCAAACCGTGATGAGCTCAAAGTGATCGAAGCGTCTTTAACGTCTATTACGTAGTAGTATTCATCCGAAACTGCGATGCTAAATATGCTTGCTTTCCTTATCGACAAGGCCGTAGCGACAGAATCTTCTTTTGCAAGGGGCGCTGATTTGTTAGGAGAAATTACCGCTTGAGCAGCGTCTATTGTAGTGGTTGACTGCGCTATTTTTGTCGACTTTACTGCGTTTATGGATTTAAGATTTTTTTCAACAACGTTTGCCAACGGATTTAGCCCGGTCTCATCAAAATTTACCAAAGCAACTGGCCGTTGTTCAAAATCTGCCAAATGGTTATTTATATATCCGAGTTGCGAGCTAACCAACGGAACCACAACTTTATCATCTGGATAATTTTTAATAATGGTCGTAAACGCTTCAATCAACAAAGAAACTTTTGATGTTCGTCCAATTGCAAGCGCCCTCAAATAAGCAAATTGAGGGTCTATTGCTCCATCCGGGTTTGCAGTTAAAAAATCATTTGCCATGCTCATTGTAGCAGCATAATCTCTATGCAAGAACTTGTCATAAAGCCTTTCATAGTTTTTATTTGCAGAATCTAACAATACGTCTTGTTTACTTGAGTATTGCGGATCGTTAATAATTTTTGCATATTCTGACGTGGGAAAAGTTTTTAGGATTTCTTCCTTATACGCATTTGCCATTTGTTCGTTGCTATTACTGTTTAAAAATAAGCTGTACAAAATAGCTGGCAGATGGTTGTTTTTTGGAAATCTGGTTAACAATATGCGGTAGATTTTTTCGGCTTCCTTGCTATCGTTTAGCTCTCGTTGATAAAAACTTGCAATTTCATAAAACGCATCAATTATTTTTTGGTTCGACACATCTATCAAACTGTCTGTTGTCGGCAAGGCCGATAAATACTCTTTTTCCAAATCGGTTGCCGTTCTCGAGGATAAGCTTATGGAATCATTTATTGGTTTCGCCGCCGTGGCCAAATTTCCCCCTGCCAAAATTTGGTTGTTTTGTTGCGCAGAAGATTGTGCACTTTGTCGCCAATTGTCTTGCAAAGTTCTGTTTCCCCACCTTATCTTAAAATCGGTCAAGCCTTTGCTAACAGCCGCCTGATTGTTAAAATAAAACGTATTTCCGTTTCCAACGGTTGCATTAGAAGGGCTGAAAGTATTGGCAGCATTTGGAAGGTTATTATTTGATAGTAATAAGGTGTTGTTCGCTTGTTGATTTATTGCTGAGCGAGTAACAGAGGTGTCGCTCAACGAATCGATGTTTTTTTGAGTAAAGAGATGGATACGCGGTTTCCTATCGTTTAAAGGTAACTTTGCAATAGCTTGTAGAGTATCTTGCAAGTCGATTGCAGTATATCTATCTGTTAAATACTGCAGATTTGTTGCTTTCTTTGCGATGTTATTGTAATCAGGAAAAGTTTTTGGTAAGATGTTTAAGGTACTGTCGTAATATAATTTTGCTGTGCGGTAATTTTTGTATTCTGAAAAATTCAAATTTGCAATGTTTAAATAAGACAAAGCTTTTTGGTTAAGGTTGCTTGTACTACTCTGCGCTGATTTTTTGAAGTACAACTCAGCTTTTGCAGAATTTCCTTTCTGGGCAAAAAATTCGCCAATTTGTCCATAAATTTGGTCGATATAATCGATGTTTTTATCGTCTTTAGCCAGACGAAGCAATTCTTTCTCTTCGTCAATTTGTTTACCGCTAAGTTGCGCCTCAATTTTTATCCGCTGCAAGTTCGCCTGGAAATACATTTCGAAAGGCCCATTGCTATGAACTACCTTGGTAAAATTCTTAAAGGCGACCTGCAAGTTGTTTTGTTTCTGTTGCAATTGTGCCAAAATAAACTGCCATCTAATTTTTAAAAGTCTGTCTTCCCCTTTTTTTATCGCTTGTTGCAACAACACTTCTGCTTCATTATACCTATGTTGATAAATACGAAGTTGTGCCGTAGTGGCCTGTGGCTCAGCCAAGTTTTTTTTATAGTCTTTTGCGATGAGAAACAAGGTGTCCAAAATTTTATCGGCCTTGCCCAAGTTGTTCAACTCCATTTCGCTCCGCGCTTTCCAACATAACGCTGTTATAACAGTTTTTTGGTTGGATTCAAATGCTTTTGCTGCATATCCAAAAAAGGCAGATGCAGAAAAGTAGTTCCCTTTTAAATAACTTGCCTTTGCTTGAAGTAAATACGCATCATCTACATAATTGCTAAAGCTTTTATCGCTTATAATGGCTTGCGCTTTGGTAACAATTTCATCTAATTGTTTGTTGGGCACATCGGGGAGAAGAACCAATTCTTTTTGCGGCGGCGGGTCTAAAAAAACAGGTAAAATGTTTTGATAATCATCGCGATGGCTTTGCCGCAACTCCGTATAATAATCATCCAATAAAACCTGGGCATTGTAAATGTAATTATATCTTGCAGTTAAATTTTGTAACCTCCGGCTTACTAGGGTATCTTTGGGCGTAATGCATGCCCAAAAAAATATAAGGCAAACCATACACAGAAACGCTTTAATGTTTACGAGGGTTTTGTTTCTCAAGAGTATCAGTTAAAGTTTAAAGCCTTTAGGCAGAAGTTTTATATTTTTGCGATGTTTCAGTCGAAAATGTAAAAAGCCAAAGTTAAATTAATTATTGCATTTATAAATGGAAAACAAAAAGGACAAAGACGGAGGCAAAAATATGAGCAACTTGGCAAAATTTTCTGCCATAGGTTTTCAAATGGTTGCCACCATAGGGCTATTTGCTTTCATTGGCTATAAAATCGATGAACACCGGAAAAGCAAAACGCCAATTATCACAGCGGTGTTCGCCTTGGTCGGTGTTGCAATTGCACTTTATCAAGCAATTAAGCAGGCTATAAGGGAGTAGTTAGTATTAGATGATAGTATTTAGATAGCGAAGAACCAACGTGGCTCGATACATTAGGTTTAAGATTTGAAAACATGATATATAAATAATAAATAAGGAACAGAAAACAAGATACTCTAAGCAAATAATTTTAAAAAACTATTTACTAGGTACCTAAACCAATAAAACCGCTAAGCAGTTAAGAATTTGCTCGCCACTAAATAAGCGAAAAGCTACCTAAATGCCAAATACTAATTTTTCTAAATCCTATTTCTCAATGTCTCTTCAAAAATTCACCATTTACTATTTCGTCTTTGTCAGCATTTTAATTGGAGTTGTAGTGGCACTTAGTCATTATTTTTCCGGCAATCAACTGTTTGTGCCTAAATTTTGGCTCATCTTTGGGTTTTTGGCAAGCATCACTTACAGCGCTTACGCATTAGTGGCTGTCGGGATAAAACGCGATCCGCAAATGGGTGTGTCTGCAATTATGGGCGCAATTACAGTTAAATTGCTTTTTTCCATGGTTTTTGTACTTGTCTATTCGCAAAAAGTGCATAGCGACACCACAATTTTTCTTATAGACTTTTTTTCTCTATATTTATTGTTTTCAGCCTTTGAAATTTACTGTTTGTTGTTTAACTTGCGCCACCAAAAATAAAAGTAAAAACTGCCAATAGATGGATTGTAACCAAGTTTTTGTTTCTAAAGTTAAAAGACAAACGGTCGTGTTTACGCTTTTTATTGCGCTTTTATCTTTTCAGTTTGCAGCATTTTCGCAAGTTGAAGTTACCCAAAAGCCTGTTGATAGTACAATTGCCGAAACGAGCGTTGCATACGCCGGGGAAAAAAAGGCAGATGATCATGGCGAAGAAAAGTTTGATGCAACTAGGGTAGTTATGGAGCACATTGCCGATTCACATGGTTGGCATCTTTGGGGCACTACTACGTTACCATTGCCAGTGATTTTATACACAGCCGGAGGCTTAGAACTTTTTTCTTCCGGTAACTTTCACCATGGAGAGGAAGATTATCAAGGCAAATACAATAAATACCGATTAGTTACCGGTTTAGAGCAAAGCATATTTAAAAATATGTTCAATAAGAATATTAAAGTGGTTGGCGCAGATGGCAAAATAGATGAAACCGCTTCAGATTCTGTAATTGATTTTTCTATTACCAAAAATGTTGCCTCGATGTTTTTATCAATGATGGTATTGGTGCTGATTTTTACATCTATTGCCGGGGCGTATAAAAAACGCGAAGGCAAATCGCCAAGAGGCATACAATCTTTCTTTGAACCAATTATTGTTTTTGTGAGAGATGATATTGCCAAGCCAAACATTGGACATAACTTTGCCAAGTTTTTGCCTTACTTGCTAACAGTGTTTTTCTTTATTTTGATAAATAACATTATGGGGTTGGTACCAATCTTTCCGGGCAGCGCTAATGTAACTGGTAACATTGCCCTTACATTTGTGTTGGCTTTTGGCACACTCTTGTTGGTAAATCTTAACGGTAACAAATATTATTGGAAACACATTCTTTTGCCAGATGTACCTTTTTGGTTGTACCCCATAATGCTTATTGTAGAACTTGTTGGGGTAATTTCGAAGCCATTTGCGTTGATGATTCGTTTGTTTGCAAACATGACCGCTGGACATATTGTTGTGCTTAGCTTAATTTCGTTAATTTTCATTTTTGAAACATTGGCTATGGCGCCCGTTTCAGTTGCGTTCGTTATTTTTATGGATATACTCGAAGTGCTTGTAGCGTTTTTACAGGCATTTATATTTACTTTACTTACCGCACTATTTATTGGGATGGCGGTGGAGGAGCATCATTAATTTTTAAACTATTTTTTACAAATTATATAAATTAAATTAGTTATGGTAGGTTCAATCGCAGCAATTGGTGCTGGTTTATCAGTAATTGGCGCAGGTATAGGTATCGGCCAAGTAGGTGGCAAGGCAATGGAGGGTATTGCCCGTCAGCCAGAGGCTACATCGAAAATTCAAACTAACATGATTATTGCAGCTGCCCTAATTGAGGGTGTTGCTTTATTTGGTGTTGTAGTTGCATTATTGGGCAATAATCCTCAATAATTCAAACTGAAAAGTTAGGTAGGATATTTAACGATTGGTTAATTATCCTGCCTTATTTAAAGATTGTTTAGTAAGAATATATAAAATGGAATTAGTTACCCCAAGCATTGGTTTGGTTTTTTGGACCACAGTCTCTTTTATTTGTTTGCTAATTTTGTTGCGCAAGTTCGCGTGGAAGCCTATTATGGGCGCCATACACGACCGTGAGCAAAGTATAGACGAGGCGTTGAATAAAGCAGAGTTAGCCAAATTGCAAATGGCAAAGTTGACTACACAGAACCAAGAGTTGATGCTTCAAACTCGTGCCGAACGAGATGAGATTTTGAAGGAAGCGAAAATTTTAAAAGACGGCATTTTGCAAGAAGCCAAAAAGCAGGCCCAAGATGAGGGGGCGAAGATGATAGCTAAAGCCAAAATAGAGATAGAAAACCAAAAGAAGGCAGCTTTGATAGATGTAAAAAATCAGGTTTCTTCTTTATCTCTAGAAATTGCCGAGCGGGTATTGCGCCGGCAGTTAGACGATAAACAAAAACAAGAAAGCCTTGTAGAGAGCTTATTGAAGGATGTTAAAATGAACTAACAATGTTAGTTTTACGTGATACGTTTTAAGTAATAAGTTATAGCAAACGTTTAAAGTTTTAAGATTAAAGTTTCTTATTATGTTTAGAACGGTAGGAGAAAACTTACTACTTACAACTTAAAACCTACAACTCAAAGAATGTCAGAAATTACAGTAGCAACCAGATACGCCAAAGCATTAATTGATTTAGCCCAAGAGAACAACTCTTTAGAAGCTACCTATGCAGACATGGTTGCGTTTGAACAATTGGTTGATGATAATCCTGTGTTGGAAGCAATTTTAAAAAACCCCATTATTCCATTGGATAAAAAGAAGGGTATTGTAAGAGAGATATTGAAAAGCAAGCTGAGTAAAGTAAGCAGTTCTTTTTTAGACATCGTGATAAATAAAGGACGCTCGGCTATATTGTTTGAAACTTCTAAACAGTTTGTAAAACAGTACAACAAAATTAAAGGGATAATTACCGCGCATGTTACATCTGCAGTTTCGATGAGTGAGAATGCAAAACAAGAAATTGTAAGTTTGGTTAAAAAAGATTTTGGCGCTAAGCGGGTTGTTATAGAAGAAAAAGTAAAGGCAAATTTAATTGGCGGGTTTATATTGAGGGTTGGAGACAGGCAGTTTGATGGCAGCATTAGCCATGGTTTAGATAAGTTGCGAAAAGAATTTGCCGTACAATAGGTATTAATATTCGCATAAAAATGTTGTATAGGGCATGCCTATCACACGTTATAACAGTAAGATAAAAGTACGGGATAAACAATTACAAAAAGATAGACAAAATAACTATGGTAGAGGTAAGACCAGACGAAGTATCGGCCATTATAAGACAGCAATTGGCGGGCTTCAAATCAGAAGCCGAACTAGAAGAAGTGGGTACCGTGTTGCAAATTGGCGATGGTATCGCGCGGGTTTTCGGTTTGTCGGCGGTGCAATCTGGAGAGTTGGTAGAATTTGGGGACGGCTTGGAAGGTATTGTACTTAACCTCGAAGAAGACAACGTTGGGGTAGTTTTGCTAGGTCCATCAAACGAGATTAAGGAAGGTGATACTGTTAAACGTACCAAAAAAATCGCTTCCATCAACGTGGGCGAAGGCATGTTGGGGAGGGTAGTAAATACGCTTGGCCAACCAATGGATGGTAAAGGACCGATTTTAGGCAAAACTTACGAGATGCCTTTAGAGCGTAAAGCACCTGGCGTAATCTATCGTCAGCCGGTTACGGAGCCTTTGCAAACTGGTATCAAGGCAATTGATGCGATGATTCCTATTGGCCGCGGCCAACGCGAATTGGTTATTGGCGATAGGCAGATCGGTAAATCGGCGGTTTGTATCGATACCATTATCAACCAAAAGGAATTTTACGAAGCTGGGCAACCTGTATTTTGTATTTACGTGGCTATCGGACAGAAAAACTCTACTGTTGCCAACGTGGTTCGTACTTTAGAAGAAAACGGTGCGATGCCGTATACTGTTGTCGTTGCTGCATCGGCTGCAGATCCGGCGCCATTGCAGTTCTATGCGCCATTTGCGGGTGCTGCCATCGGTGAATTTTTTAGAGATACAGGAAGGCCTGCGTTAATTGTTTTTGATGATTTATCTAAACAAGCAGTTGCCTATAGAGAGGTTTCCCTGTTATTGCGTCGTCCTCCAGGGCGTGAGGCATATCCTGGTGATGTATTTTACCTTCACAGCCGTTTATTGGAGCGAGCAGCAAAAATTAACCAAAACGATGAGATTGCACAAGCGATGAACGATTTGCCGCCGTCGTTAAAAGGGATTGTTAAAGGAGGAGGATCTTTAACTGCTTTACCTATTATAGAAACTCAGGCAGGAGATGTTTCTGCCTACATTCCGACCAACGTAATTTCTATTACTGATGGACAAATCTTCCTGGAATCGAACTTGTTTAATGCAGGTGTTCGCCCGGCCATTAATGTCGGTATTTCGGTATCTCGAGTGGGTGGTAATGCACAAATTAAATCGATGAAGAAAGTCGCTGGTACTTTAAAATTAGATCAAGCACAATATCGCGAGTTGGAGGCATTCTCCAAATTTGGGTCTGATTTAGATGCGGCAACAAAATCTGTGTTAGATAAAGGTGCACGTAACGTTCAAATTCTTAAGCAAGCGCAGTTTTCTCCTATGACCGTAGAAAAACAAGTTGCAATTGTTTATGCTGGAACAAAGAACTTGATGCGTGCAGTACCTGTAGATAAGGTGAAAGAATTTGAAAGCGAATATTTAACGCAACTTGAAATGCGCCATCCAGAAACCTTGAAAGCCCTTAAAGCTGGTAAGTTGGACGACGAGATTACCGGCGTGATGGAAAATGTAGCGAGAGAAGTGTCGGAGAAGTATTAAAGTGTTATTGGTTACGAGTTATGGGTTACGAGTTTTGGCTCATAACCCATAACTCGCAACTCGCAACTAGAAAACATGGCCAACTTAAAAGAAGTAAGAAACCGTATCGGATCGGTGCAATCGACTCAGCAGATTACCAAAGCTATGAAAATGGTTTCGGCTGCAAAGCTTAAGCGTGCAACTAATGCCATTATCGCGTTGCGACCTTACGCAAATAAACTTAAAGAGATTTTAGCCAATCTTTCTGTTACCTTAGAAGATTTTGAATCTCCGTTTATACAAGAACGTGTGCCAAATAAGGTACTTATCGTAGCGGTTTCATCTAACAGAGGTTTGGCAGGCGCTTTTAACATGAATGTTATCAAAGCAACTAATTTACTTATTAACGAGAAATATAGCGAGCAATTGCAGCGTGGCGATGTAAGCATTGTATCCATTGGCAAAAAAACACAAGATTTTTTTCAAAAACGAAAATTTAACGTCATTGGCAATAATAACGAAGTTTATACCGATTTAAGTTTCGAAAACGTAACAGCCATTACCGAGAATATCTTGGCAGATTATGCAAAAGGCAAGTTTGACAGGGTAGATTTGGTTTACAATGCTTTTAAAAATGCAGCTGTCCAAATAATTACTACAGAACAGTTGCTTCCTTTGCCAAAAACAAATTCGATGGAAAACACGAGCAAAGTGGTAGATTACATTTTAGAGCCTTCACAAGATGAAATTGTAGAGGAATTAATTCCTAAATCTGTTAAAATTCAATTATACAAGGCCGTGTTGGATTCTCATGCGGCAGAACATGGCGCAAGAATGACGGCAATGGACAAGGCAACAGAGAACGCTGGAGATTTGTTGAAATCGTTAAAGTTGGCGTACAATCAAGCCCGTCAAGCTGCAATTACGACTGAGTTGACCGAGATTGTGAGTGGAGCAGCCGCGTTGACTGGGTAATTAAGAGAATCATCACATACAATAAAGAGAGAGAGATTTTTTAACCATTACGGCGCGGGAGGCAAACTCAAATCTCTAGTCTCATATCTCGAACTGGCTACATCCGGATAGTTTATTAATATTAGTGGAGGATTATTTCTTAAAATTACAAAAATGTGTGGAGTGTTATCGGTTTGAACTAAAGGACTGACATCGTCTTTGTAATTTTTCTTTCCAAAATTTAATAACCCGAGTTCTAATAACAAGGCGTGGCTGAAAATAATAAATCCGTATCTTTTTTGGATAGCGGGAAAATATTTATCTCCTAAAAAGCTATTAGACCCAGACTATCGTCCGCGTTTCGGACTGCTACACGTTTTATTTTAAAACACAAAACATATTGCAAAGTCTTCGGGATACTGGTATGCAGATTTATAAAACTAAACCATGCGACCTTTTTTTAATCATTTGATAAAAACCCTAAAATTAAGCAACCGATTCTATAAATTCCTATTCGACTCCTAAATTTGATATTACGCCGCTCAATGACCGCTTTTTAGCGCCTCATATTTGCCCACATTAGCAGGATCTATCTCCATTAGCATATTATATGATTTTAATCTTTGCTGCTGATCAAGTTTCGACAGCACGTTTACAATTTCGTCGGCTTTGCCCGATAGGTAAACATTTGGAAAAATAGCGCCCAGTTTCTGCTTGTCCAACTTTTCTAAATCTAGCAGCGCGTCTTTAATGTGCTTCAATCCTTCACTTCCATCAGCTAAATGGTCTAATCCCTGTAAATGATACACATAGACAAAATTCCTTAAGCCTTCAAAAGTTGGATTCAGCACATTTTCATTAAACCAAAATCTATTTCTTAAACCGTCAGATGCTTTCCAGCCAGAACTTCCAGAAACCTGAGCCAAGTTAATAATGCGCTGTGCTTTTTTAAAATAGGAATTTCCACCCAAATTAGAAAAGCTATCCTTATCCAAGCCGATAATTGTATATGCATAATATGTTAAAAGCGCACCTAAGTTCGAGGTGTAGGTCTGATCAGAAAAGTCGATCGTTGCGCCATCATTGTAACTAAAATCGAAATTCTTATCGCTAATATTCAATAGAGTCGTATTATATGAAGTATTAAAAACAGGCCTGCTGCTCTGTATTTGCGCTTCCGCGGAATAGGATGAGCCGCCATCCCAACCATTTATGGTAATTACCAAACTGCAACTAATCCGCTCTTGCGGCAAATAAACCTCATTGCTAAACTTGTTGTTATTTAAGAAATTACGGATGGTAGTTTGCAACTGCTCAATTCCAGCCTTATTTATGTTTGATACCCTCGGCGCCAGAATCTGCACGCTTGCATTTAGTTCTTGTGCAGAAACTCCATAACCAAGCAAAAAAAATGTTAAAAGCGTTAATGCTAATTTCATCGCTCGTAATCTAAAACAATTTTGCAAATATCTTTGGCAACCTCTTTTTTAGATTTTAGATCAAAAACAAACTTGTTCAATTTTTTGTCGAAAATGATAACTTTATTAGTGTCTGCTTTGAAGCCTGCGCCAGATTCATTTAAAGAATTTAACACCACAAAATCTAAGTTTTTTTGTTCTAATTTTTGCTTTGCATAAACTTCTTCATCATGTGTTTCAAGCGCAAAACCGACTAAAATCTGGCTTGCACTTTTTTGTTTTCCGAGCATTTCTAATATGTCAACAGTCTTTTCCAGTTCTAAAGTTAGTTCACCTTGTCCCTTTTTAATCTTTTTATCACCAATGTCTTTCGGCCGATAATCCGCTACGGCTGCACTCATAATGGTGATTTCATTGTCAGGAAAATTGGCCAGGCAGGCATCCAACATTTCTTTGGCTGTTACCACATCAATTCGCTTAATTGACAAATCTGTAAGCATGCCGGTCGGCCCGGTAATCAGAGTTACGTCTGCGCCAAGTACGCACAACTCCTCAGCCAACGCAAATCCCATTTTTCCGGACGAATGGTTTCCAATAAACCGAACTGGATCGATAGCCTCGTAAGTTGGACCTGCAGAAACCAATGCTTTTTTACCTTGTAAGGGCAAATGTGCAGAAAAATCCTGCTCTAAAATGGTGAGAATTTCTTCGGGCTCAGCCATCCGACCTTCTCCGACTAACCCACTGGCAAGTTCTCCCACCGCAGGAAAGATTATTTTGTTCCCAAAAGCCGATAAAATCGTAATGTTTTTTTGGGTGGCCCCATGTTTCCACATATCCAAATCCATTGCGGGAGCGAAATAAATCTTGCTCTTTGCCGAGAGATAGACCGCCGCCAGCAAATTGTCGCAGATTCCATTGGCTAACTTTGCCAATGTGTTCGCAGTGGCGGGCGCAAGAACAATCGCATCTGCCCACTCAGCAAGCGCCACATGGTTGTGCCATACGCCGCTATCTTTTTCAAAATAATCACTTAATACAGGATTTTTAGACAGGGTTGCAAAAGTAAGCGGAGTTATAAAATCGGCTCCTCCACTTGTAAGAATTACCTTAACGTTGGCGCCCGCTTTAACAAGTAGCCTTACTAAAAAGACTGACTTAAAAGCAGCTATGCTTCCGCAAACGCCAAGTATAATCTTTTTATTTTTCAGCATAAAACAAAGGCGATTCTGCCACAGCGTAAAGAAGCGGAGGATTAAGCTAAGCGCGGCACGCTACAACGTTACTTCTGCTCTTTTACAGGATTCCTGTAGTAAATATTGTCATTCAAAAACTCATCGATAGCTACCAAAACCGGTTTCGGCATACGCTCATAATGCTTGCTTATCTCAATCTGCTCTCTATTCTCAAAAATTTCTTCCAAATTATCGTTGCTAGATGCAAATTCGGCAAGCTTTCCGTGCAACTCTTCCTTAACATTGTTAGAGATCTGATTTGCCCTTTTAGCGATAACAACCAAACTTTCGTAAATATTACCCGTAGTTTTATCTAATTCGCGTACATTTCTGGTTACCGTAGTATTCGGCACAACATGCTTATTTGTAGTCATCTATTAATTGTTTTTAATTTCGGTAATCGTTGTATCGGCTAGCTTACCCGCTTTAATAAGCATTTTTTTATATTTAGCGTCTTGGGCGGCATAATCGGCCATTTCTGCTTTTGCAGACACTATGCCATCGTTAATATCTTGCTTCAATCCATTCGCGTCTTTGGTAAATTTACTATTTGGATAGTTTTCCGCAAACTCATCATAAAAACCGAGTGCTTCGTTAAACCGGTCGCTCTGTTTGTAAACGATGCTATTTTTGGCATAAAGGTATTGCGCTTCAATAATTAAATAATCCATCTGTTCTGCGTACCTTATATCAGGAAAATCGCGCTGCGCATTTTTAAAAGCAATAACTGCCGCCCGATAATTATCTGGATTTGCAGGCCCTGTGGTCAAATAAAGTTTCGCATTTTCAAAGGCCTTCTCTTCAAGCTTACCCCTCAAATCGGCAATATATTTTGCCGCAGTTGTTGCGCGCTCGCTTGTTGGGTATAGATTTATAAACAACTGTAAAGCATCTATTGCTTTATAAGTATTTATTTGATCTAAAGAAAATATTGGCGATTCCAGATAATAACAATAGGCGCCCATAAATCTAGCTTCCTCCGCATTTCTGCTAGAGGGATAAGTCTCTGCGAAACTCTTAAACTGGTACCTTGCCGTAGTATAATCCTTCAACCTATATAAGGTGTAGGCATAATAGTAATTCAAATCTTCTGCCTGTGCGCGTCCCCTGTACTTTTGGGATAAATCCTCAAACAAAATTAAAGCCTTACTATAATTCTTATCATTATATAAGCGGATACCTTCTTGATACTTTTTAGCAACATCATTGCTTTCCTTCAATTTCTCAAAGCGGCTTTTACAACCCGCCGTCCCTAAAGAAGCAATAAATATCAATAAGATTAAGCGCTTAGCTTTAAACATTCCGCAAAGATAAAATAATATTACCATACCAACAATAAAAACAACAGACCGCTAAATTAGATATTGCAAGGAAGTTTAGCTTTATAATTAACAAGTTTTAACATAACATAAATCTGTTTGATAGTTTTATAAATTAGATAGCAGCAGCTATATATAAGGTGTGTTGCGAATTTTTTTCCTTCGGCCAGTTTGCTTCTTCCGAAGGGTACCGTTTCTTTTCCGCCCGAAGAATGACCTGCGCGCCTTGAATCCCGCACTTGCGGGACTAAATCTTTCCATCGCAGAAAAGGGGCAAATAAAGGGGATTCCATTTTTGTCGTGCCACATGCCCTTTTTTTGGAGTTGCCGCCGCCCCGCCCCCCCAACCCCCAACCCCCAACCCCCCACCCCCAGCCCACCCCCCCGCCCCGCCCAAAAAAAAGCGAACTTTTATTTGCGGAATAGGAAAACTTCCCTACCTTTGCACTCCCAACCGAGAGGGAAGTGGGAAGGTTGGACCGGCGGATGTCGGGAAAACGGAAAATAGATTGAAATAAGCTTATTCTGGACGGGGGGGGAGAAGACCCCGGGATGGATGGGAGCTTAGAGATACACAACAGATGAGGGCCGCCGCGAGGCGACGCCCGATGGAGTTCTTACAAGAGATGTCAAAGTAGCGCAAGCGAGGTATAACGGGGCGGCGGCCGCAGTACATGGCCGCCCGTCCGGTTTTAGGGTCGGGCAACCGACGGACAAAACAAAAAAAGAGAGGCCATTTTGACATGGTCAGAAAAGGCCGGCATCTTACGATCACATTTTACAATGGAGAGTTTGATCCTGGCTCAGGATGAACGCTAGCGGCAGGCCTAATACATGCAAGTCGAGGGGTATCCCGCCCCCGGGCGG